>CAVQHY010000011.1:0-170071 GCA_963712465.1 uncultured Actinomycetes bacterium | reverse complement strand
GTCAAGGACGGGCAGGTGCTCTTCCTGATGGACAAGAAGCCGTTCCAGGCGCAGGTCGACGCCGCGCAGGCGCAGGTCTCGAAGGCCCAGGCCGCGCTCGACGTGGCGAAGTCGAACCTCGCGCGCGTGAAGCCGCTCACGGAGAAGGAGGCGCTGTCGCAGAAGGACCTGGACGACGCGACCGGCAACTTCGAGAGCGCGTCGGCCTCGCTCGAGGCGGCGAAGGCCCAGCTCACTGACCGCGCAGCTCAACCTCTCCTACTGCACCATCACCTCGCCGGTTGCCGGCATCAGCGGCGCCGCCGCGCAGGCCGACGGCACCTACCTCAACCAGTCGAACAGCCAGCTCACGACCGTCGCGGTGCTCTCGCCGATGTGGGTGAACTTCAGCCTGTCCGAGAACGAGCTGCAGAGCCTGCGCGACCAGGCCGACAAGGGGCTGCTGCGCCGGGCGCCGAACAACAAGTACGTCGTCGAGATCGTGCTCGTCGACGGCCAGGTCTTCCCGTTCACCGGGCAGCATCACGTTCCAGGACCCGGCGTTCAACGCGCAGACCGGCACGTTCCTCGTCCGCGCCGTCGGTCGACAACCCGCAGGGCGTGCTGCGGCCGAACCAGTACGTCCGCGTGCGCGTGAAGGGGGCGACGCGGCCGAACGCGATCCTGGTCCCGCAGCGCGCCGTGCTGCAGGGCGCGAAGGGCCACTTCGTGTGGGTCGTCGACAAGGACGGCAAGGCGGAGAACCGGCCGGTGACCGTCGGCGACTGGTCGGGCGACGACTGGGTCATCACCGAGGGCCTGCGCGCCGGCGACCGCGTGGTGGTCGACGGCGGGCTCAAGCTCGGGCCGGGCACGGCGCTCAATCCGAAGCCGTACGTCGCGACGGCGGCGCCGGCAGCCCCGGCGAAGCCGCCGCGCCGAAGCCCGCGGCGCCGAAGGCGGCGGCGGCCGCGAAGTAACCGGACGCGCGCGTGTTCTCGAAGTTCTTCATCGAGCGGCCGATCTTCGCGATCGTCGTCGCGACCCTGCTCACCCTCGCCGGCGCGGTGTCGCTGACCGGCCTGCCGGTCCAGCAGTACCCGAACATCACGCCGGTGCAGGTGACGGTGCAGGCGACCTACCCCGGCGCCGACTCGCGCACCGTCGCCGAATCGGTGGCGGCGCCGATCGAGACGCAGATCAACGGCGTCGACAACATGCTCTACATGTCGTCGACCAGCTCGTCGAACGGCCAGATGACGCTGACCGTCTACTTCTCGCTCGACACCGACCCGGACATCGCCCAGGTGCAGGTGCAGAACCGGGTCAACCTCGCGATGCCGCAGCTGCCGTCGGCGGTCGTGCAGCAGGGCGTGAACGTCCAGAAGAAGTCGTCGTCGATCATGATGCTGGTGGCGGTCTACGCCAAGGACGCCCGCTACAGCCCCGAGTACGTCGCCAACTACGCGAACGTCTACGTGCTCGACGCGCTGAAGCGCGTGCCGGGCGCCGGCCAGGCGCAGGTGCTGGGCGTGGCGAGCCAGGCGATGCGGATCTGGATGAACCCGGACCGCATGGCCTCGCTGCAGATCACCACCACCGACATCCAGAACGCGGTCGCCGCCCAGAACGCCCTCTTCGGCGCCGGGCAGATCGGCCAGCAGCCGACCGCCGCGCCGGTGGAGCTGAGCTTCCCGGTGGTGACCCAGCGCCCGTTCACCGACCCGAAGCAGTACGAGAAGATCATCCTGCGCGCGAGCCAGGACGGAGCATCGATCGTGCGCGTCGGCGACGTGGCGCGGGCGAGCATCGGCCTGCAGCAGTACATCGTCGACAGCCGGCTGAACAACGCGCCGGCCACGTTCATCGCCGTCTACCAGCAGGCGGGCGCGAACGGCCTGGTGGTGTCGGCGGCGGTCCGCAAGACGCTCGAGGACATGAAGAGCCGCTTCCCCGACGGCATCGAGTACGCGATCGCGCTCGACACCAACGACTTCGTGCGGCTGTCGATCGAGGAGGTGATCCACACCCTGATCGTCGCGGTGATCCTCGTGGTGCTGGTGGTGTACCTCTTCCTGCAGAGCCTGCGCACCACCTTCATCTGCGCGGTCGCGATCGTGGTCGCGCTGGTGACCACCTTCGCCGGGATGCTCGCGCTCGGCTTCTCGATCAACCTCCTCACCCTGTTCGGCCTCGTGCTCGCGATCGGCATGGTGGTCGACGACGCGATCGTGGTGGTCGAGAACGTCGAGCGGATCATGGCGAAGGAGCATCTCGACCCGAAGGCGGCGACGATCAAGTGCATGAGCGAGATCGGCAGCTCGCTCGTGGCGGTCGTGCTGGTGATGGCGTCGGTGTTCGTGCCCGCGGCGTTCCTGCCCGGCACCACCGGGCAGCTCTACAAGCAGTTCGCGATCACGATCGTCGTCTCGGTGTCGGTGTCCGGATTCGTCGCGCTCACGCTCACGCCGGCGATGTGCGGCGTGCTGCTGCGGCACTCGCTCGCCGCCGCAGCGCGGGCCGTTCGCCTGGTTCAACCGCGAGGTCGACCGCGTCACCCGGGCCTTCGGCCGCGCGGTGGTGCTGATGATCAAGCGCATGGCGGTCGCGCTGGTGCTGCTCGTCGGGTTCCTCTACTCGATCTATCACCTCTTCGCGACCCTGCCGACGAGCTTCGTCCCGAACGAGGACCAGGGCTACGCGTTCGCCCTGGTCATCATGCCCGACGCGGCGAGCCTCGATCGCACGACCGCCGTCGCCGAGCGCGTGGACGCGATGCTCGCGAAGATCCCGGGCGTCGAGCGGCGCACGATGATCAGCGGCTACAGCCTGCTCGACAGCGGCTTCAAGACGAACGCCGCAACGTTCTTCATCACCTTCCGCGACTTCAAGGAGCGCTACGCGACGCTCGAGACCGCGAAGGAGGAGAACGCGCGCACGATCCTGACGACGCTCTACCGGGAGGTGCAGGCGATCGAGGGCGCGACGGTGTTCCCGGTGCCGCCGCCGCCGATTCCCGGCATCGGCACCACCGGCGGCTTCGAGTTCTGGGTCCAGGACACCACCGCCGGCGAGCCGGCGCGGCTGGACGACCTGACGCAGGAGGTGATCCGGAAGGCGGCCGAGCGGCCCGAGCTCGCCGGACTGCACACCACGTTCCGCTCGACCACCCCGCAGCTCCGCGCCGACGTCGACCGCGACAAGGCGACGCTGCTCGGCGTGCCGATCGAGGACGTGTACAGCGCCATCCAGGCGCAGTTCGGCTCGCTGGCGGTGAGCCAGTTCAACCAGTACAGCCAGGTATGGTGGGTGATCCTGCAGTCGGACGCGAAGTACCGGCAGACGCCCGAGGACCTGACCCGGCTCTACACGCGGACGAACAAGGGCTACGGCCAGAATCGGGCGGCCCAGGCGCCAGGACCAGGCCGCCGGGCCCGAGCCCGATGGTGCCGCTCTCGGCGCTCGTCACGACGAGCTGGGTCACCGGCCCCGACCTCCTGCCGCACTTCAACGGCTTCCCGGCGGCGAAGATCAACGGCAACGCCGCGCCCGGCTACAGCTCGGGCCAGGCGATCGCGGCGATGGAGGAAGTCGCCCGCGAGGTGCTGCCGCAGGGCTACACGTTCGCCTGGTCGGGGCTCGCGTTCGAGGAGAAGAAGTCGGGCGGGACGTCGATGATCGCGTTCGTGTTCGGCCTGATCATCGTCTTCCTGGTGCTCGCCGCGCAGTACGAGTCGTGGACCCTGCCCGGCGCGGTGATGACCGCGGTGCCGTTCGGGATCCTCGGCGCGCTGACCGCGATCTGGCTGCGCGGGCCTGCGAGAACGACGTGTACTTCCAGATCGGCCTGCTGGTGCTGATCGGGCTCGGCGCGAAGAACGCGGTGCTGCGCGTCACCGCCGCGGTGGAGCTGCGCAAGCAGGGCAAGTCGATCATGGAGGCGACGATCGAGGCCGGCGAGCAGCGGCTGCGGCCGATCATCATGACCTCGCTCGCGTTCGCGTTCGGCGTGCTGCCGCTCGCGATCGCGGTCGGCGCCGGCGCGAACGCGCGCCACTCGATCGGCACCGGGATCCTCGGCGGCATGCTCGGCGAGACGACGCTCGCGATGCTCTACGTGCCGCTCTTCTTCTACATCTTCGACCGGCTCAACGAGCGCTCGGCCGCGAAGAAGGAGAAGCAGCGCGCCGCCCGCGCACGGTGCCGGCGCCGCCGCCGCCGAGCGCGCCGCACGCGCCGCGGGAGGGCGACTGATGCGCAGCGGGCGATCGGTGCGCCGACGGCGATCGCGCTGCGCCGCCGCGCTCGCCGGCTGCATGGTCGGCCCCGACTACCAGCGGCCGGAGGTGCCGACGCCGGACGCCTTCCGCTACGAGCCGAAGTCGGTCGCGCAGACCGCCGCGACACCGAGTGGTGGAAGCAGTTCGGCGACCCGGTGCTCGACAACTACATCGTCGAGGCGCTCGCCCACAACAAGAACATCGAGGTCGCGGTCGCCAACGTCGAGCAGGCCGCGGGCGTGCTCACCACCACGCGCTCGCCGCTCTTCCCGCAGCTCGGCTACCAGGGCGACGGCGCGCGCCAGCGCACCAACCCGTTCGCCGGCACGCGGGCCGCCGGGATCGGCAGCCAGGAATTCACCAGCTATTCCGTGATCGCCACCGCGAGCTGGGAGATCGACCTGTGGGGACGCATCCGGCGCCTCACCGAGTCGGCGCGCGCCAGCCTCCTCGCCACCGACGAGGCGCGCCGCGGCGTGGTGCTGTCGCTCGTCGCCTCGACCGCTTCGACCTACCTGCAGCTCCTCGGCCTCGACGAGCAGCTCGCGACCGCGAAGCGCACGCTCGGCGCGTACGGCGAGACGGTCAAGCTGTTCGAGCTCCAGTTCAAGTACGGCCAGGTCTCGCGCATGAACGTCGAGCAGGCGCGCTCGCAGTACGAGACCGCGGCGGCGCAGATCCCGGTGATCGAGAACCAGATCGCGCAGACCGAGACCGCGCTCTCGATCCTGCTCGGCCGCAATCCCGGTCCGATCAAGCGCGGCAAGGCGCTGAGCGCGCTCGCGCTCCCGGCGGTGCCGGCCGGGCTCCCGTCGCAGCTCCTCGAGCGGCGTCCGGACCTCATGCAGGCCGAGCAGACGCTCGATCGCCGCCAACGCGCAGATCGGCGCCGCGAAGGCGCAGTACTTCCCGACCATCTCGCTCACCGGCGCGTACGGCGGGGCGAGCACCCAGCTCAACGATCTCTTCCAGGGATCGTCGCGCGTCTGGAGCTACGGCGGCTCGATCCTCGGCCCGATCTTCACCGGCGGGGCGATCTCCGGGCAGGTCGCGCAGGCCGAGGCCGGGCAGAAGGCGGCGCTCGCCTCCTACCAGCTCGCGATCCAGAACGCGTTCGGCAACGTGGAGAACGCGCTCGTCGCGAACCAGAAGCTCGGCGAGCAGCTCGAGGCCCAGAACCGGCTGGTCAAGGCGCTCTCCGAGTACGCGAAGCTCGCGCGGCTGCAGTTCGACGGCGGCTACACGTCCTACACGACCGTGCTGCAGGCCGAGCAGCAGCTCTTCCCGGCCGAGCTGAACCAGGCCACCATCCGCGCGCAGCTCTACGCGTCGTACGTCGCCATCTACCAGGCGCTCGGCGGCGGCTGGGTCGACAAGGCGGACGAGCTCTCGCCGCAGCCGATCGCCGGCACCCTGTCCCCCGAAGACGAGAAGGCGGCGGCGCCGGCGCAATGAGATCCTGCACATGGGCCCCCTGAGCGGCATACGCGTCCTGGAGTTCGAGGCGATCGGGCCGGGCCCGTTCTGCGGGATGATGCTCGCCGACATGGGCGCCGACGTGCTGCTCGTCGACCGGCCGAGCGATCCCGGCCTCGGCTTCGGGCGGCAGCGCGCGTACGACGTCACGCTGCGCGGCCGACGCTCGGTCACCCTGGACCTCAAGGCGAAGGACGGCGTCGCCGCTGCCGTCATGCTCGCGCAGACGAGCCGATGCGCTGATCGAGGGCTTCCGGCCGGGCGTGATGGAGCGCCTCGGCCTCGGCCCGGACGTCCTGCTCGCCGCGAATCCGAAGCTCGTCTATGGCCGCATGACCGGCTGGGGCCAGGACGGCCCGCTCGCGCCGCGCGCCGGACACGACATCAACTACATCGCGCTCTCGGGCGTGCTCCACGCCATCGGACGAAAGGGCGAGGCGCCGGTGCCGCCGCTCAACCTCGTCGGCGACTACGGCGGCGGCGGGATGCTGCTCGCGTTCGGCATCGCCTCCGGGCTGCTCGCCGCGCAGCGCACCGGCAAGGGCCAGGTCGTGGATGCGGCGATGGTCGAAGGCGCGTCCGTCCTCGCCGCGATGTTCTCGGGGATGCTGCACGAGAAGAAGTGGACCGAGACCCGCGGCGACAACGTGCTCGACTCGGGCGCGCCGTGGTACGACGCGTACGAGACGAGCGACGGGAAGTTCGTCGCGATCGGCGCGATCGAGGCGAAGTTCTACGACGAGCTGCTGGAGCGTCTCGGCCTCGCGCGCGAGAAGCTGCCCGCGCAGCACGACCGCAGCGGCTGGCCCGAGCTCCGGCGCCGCTTCGCGACGGCGTTCCGCTCGAAGACGCGCGACGAGTGGAGCCGCGTGTTCGAGGGCTCGGACGCGTGCTTCGCGCCGGTGCTCACCTTCTCCGAGGCGCGCGCGCATCCGCACAACGTCGCGCGCGGCGGGTCACGTCAGCGGTGGGCGGCGTCGAGCAGCCCGCGCCCGGCGCCGCGCTTCTCGGGCACGCCCGGCGCGGTGTCGCGCCCGCCGCCCGAGCGCGGCGCGCTCGGCCGGGAGGCGCTCGCCGACTGGGGGTTCTCGCCGGCCGAGATCGAACGGCTCGCAGCGCTCGGGGTCGGGTTCGCGCGCTAGACGACGATCTCCGTGCCTCGCGGCGCCCGGGCGGCGGGCCGCGAATGCAATAATCGGCCCTCCTTTCCCTTTCCCGCCCACACCCGCCATGAACGATCGCAGCCAAGCCGACGCCCTTTCGCTTGCCAAGTACGGCGTCGGCCAGCCCGTGCTGCGCACCGAAGACCCGGTGCTGCTGCGCGGCGAGGGCCGCTACACCGACGACCTGAACGAGCCCGGGCAGGCCTACGCCTACATCGTGAGGAGCCCGCACGCGCACGGCATCCTGCGCACGGTGAACACTGCCGCGGCGAAGGCGATGCCGGGCGTGCTCGCGGTGTACACGGCCGAGGACCTCGCCGCCTACGGCTCGCACAAGTGCATCGTGCCGCTCGTCAACCGCGACGGCACGCCGATGAAGAAGCCCGAGCGGCGCTCGCTCACGTCCGGGAAGGTGCGCTTCGTCGGCGACCCGGTGGCGTGCGTGGTGGCCGAGACGTATCGTGCAGGCGAAGGACGCGGGCGAGGCGATCGAGCTCGACATCGAGCCGCTGCCCGCGGTGTCGCTCGCGAGCGAGGCGGCGCGCGAGGGCGCGCCGCAGCTCTACGACGACGTGCCGGGCAACGTGGCGTGCGATTTCCACTTCGGCGACGCCGGAGAAGGTCGCCGCGGCCTTCGCCGGCGCGGCGCACGTGACCAGGCTCCCGATTCGCAACACGCGCGTGGTGGTGGCGGCGATGGAGCCGCGCACGGCGCTCTGCGCCTACGACAAGGCGAGCGGGCGCTTCACGCTCACCACGCCGAGCCAGGGCGTGTTTTCGATGAAGGGCCAGCTCGCCGAGATTCTCGGCGTGCCCGCGGAGAAGGTGCGGATCCTCACCTACAACGTCGGCGGCTCCTTCGGCATGAAGGCCTCGATCTATCCCGAGCACGTGCCGCTCGCGCACGCGGCGCGCGCGCTCGGCCGGCCGGTGAAGTGGACCGACGAGCGCTCGGGGAGCTTCGTCTCCGACCACCACGGGCGCGACCACGAGATGACCGCCGAGCTCGCGCTCGACAAGGACGGCAGGTTCCTGGCGCTGCGGGTGCACGGCTACGGCAACGTCGGCGCCTACCTCGGCGTGGTCGGCCCGCTGATGGCGACGATGAACGCGGTGAAGAACACGCCGGGCGTGTACCGCACGCCGCTCATCGAGGTGTCGTCGAAGATCATGTTCACCAACACGTCGCCGGTGAGCGCGTACCGCGGCGCCGGGCGCCCCGAGGCGAACTACTACATGGAGCGCCTGATCGACACCGCGGCGCGCGAGATGGGCATCGACCGGCTCGAGCTGCGCCGGCGCAACCACATCCGGCCCGAGGAGATTCCGTTCAAGGCGGCCTCCGACATGGTCTACGACAGCGGCGACTTCGGCGCGGTGTTCGAAGAAGCGCTGGTTGCCGCCGACTGGGCCGGGTTCGAGCAGCGCAAGGCCGAGAGCCGGAAGCGCGGGCGGCTGCGCGGCATCGGCATCGGCAGCTACCTCGAAGTGACCGCGCCGCCCAACAAGGAAAGCGGCGCGTTGCGCTTCGAGGCCGACGGCAGCGTGACGCTCGTCACCGGCACGCTCGACTACGGCCAGGGGCACGCGGCGCCCTTCGCGCAGGTGCTCTGCTCGCGCCTGGGCATCCCCTTCGACAAGATCCGCCTCGCGCAAAGCGACAGCGACGAGGTGGTGTTCGGCGCCGGCACCGGCGGCTCGCGCTCGATGATGATGAGCGGGGCGGCGATCGTGCAGGCCTCCGATCTGGTGATCGAGCGCGGCCGGCAGCTCGCGGGCGTGGCGCTCGAGGCCGCGGCGAGCGACATCGAATTCCGCGCCGGGCGCTTCGTCGTCGCGGGCACCGACCGCGCCATCGGCCTGATGGAGCTCGCCGCGAAGCTGCGCGCCGGCATGGCGGTGCCCGAGGGGCTGCCGAAGACCCTGGACGTCACGCACGTCACCGAGGTGATTCCGTCGGCGTTCCCGAACGGCTGCCACGTCGCCGAGGTCGAGATCGACCCCGAGACCGGCAACGTCGAGGTCGTGCGCTACAGCTCGGTGAACGATTTCGGCACGATCGTGAACCCGCTGCTGGTCGAGGGCCAGGTGCACGGCGGCGTGGTGCAGGGCATCGGCCAGGCGTTCATGGAGACGGTGATCTACGACGAGACCGGGCAGCTGCTCACCGGCTCGTTCATGGACTACGCGCTGCCGCGCGCGAGCGACACGCCGAACGCGATCGGCTTCGCCAGCCACGAGGTGCCCGCGACATCGAACCCGCTCGGGGCGAAAGGCTGCGGCGAGGCCGGCTGCGCGGGCGCGCTCGTCTCGGTGATGAACGCGGTGGTCGATGCGCTCGCCGAGCGCGGCATCCGGCACTTCGACATGCCGGCGAGCCCGCAGCGCGTGTGGCAGGCGCTGCGGGGGGACAAACCCTGAAGGTCCGCGATGATAGGTACGGCCGCTGGGGCTCGAGCCAGGTGAGCGGCCCGAACCAGACGGTCGACACGCGCAGCCAGTCGAACGCCCAAGGGTCCGCAGGCGCGTTCCGCTCGACGAGCGGAGCGGAAGGCGCGGGCGTCAGGGGCGCCGGCGGCAACAACGCCGGGGTGGCCAAGGGGCCCGGCGGCGACGTCTACGCCGGCGCCGACGGCAACGTGTACCGCCACACGTCGGACGGCTGGCAGAAGTGCGACGACGGCTCGTGGAACTCGGTGACGCGGCCGACGCAGAACACGCCGCCGGGCAGCACGCCCGCCTCGCCGTCGGCGGACCGGGCGGCGAGCCAGTCCCCCGGCGGCGCGCAGCAGCGGTTCGGGCAGGGCGGCAGCGGGACCCAGCAGCAGCGCTTCGCGAACAGCGACTCGGGCCAGCAGCTCGACCAGGACCGCTTCGCGCGGACCCAGGGCGACCAGCGCCAGCAGCAGTTCAACCAGTGGCGCGAAGGCGGCGGGCTCGGCAGCCGTTTCGCCGGCGGCGGCGGTTTCGGCGGGCGCTTCGGCGGGGGCTTCCGGCGCTAGCGCGGAGCGTCGCCCCCAGCGCGGGCTCGGCTTCGCGGCCTCGCCATAATCGACCGGCCCCTTCATCCCCGAATGGTTGCCGCAATATTGCGGCCGCTGTAACTACCGAAATGCCGAGGGCGTGCTATAGAGGAGAAGGGAGGTCGCCTCATGAGCCGTAGCAAGGTCGCACCAATGCTCCCTTCCAGCTGTTCTTTCTGCGATCACCGAAAATCCCGCCGGCGCGAAGTACTGCAACGAGTGTGGATCGCCGCTGCACCTGATGCTCTGCAAGTGCGGCGCCGTCAACAACGTGACCGACGCGCACTGCTACCGGTGCGGCGCCTACCTCTCGGGCCCGCGTACGCCGGCGCCGAGCATCCCGCTCGAGGCCCAACCCGGGGACGTCGACGAGCAGCTCCTCCGTGTATTCGAGCGACAACTCGAGCGCCGGCCGCGGAACATGTCACGCCGCCCGAACGCAAGTTCGTGCGCGACGCGCCGGCGCCGGAGCCGCACTTCGCCGAATTCGAGCAGCAACCGCAGGTGCAAATGTCCGCGCCCGGAAGCCCGAACGCGACGGCGGCGGCGCCGTTCGCCGGGAACCCGGCCAAGGACCGGCAGGGCCGACGGCATGGCTACATGGCGGCCGCACTTGTCCTGGCGATCGTGGCGGCGGCCGCCGCCGCAGTCGTTTCTTACGACTCGCTACGCACCGTGGCCGCGGATGGCACCTGGCCTTGCCGCTGTGAGCCTGTTCGCACAGACCAGGAGGTGCTGCAGATGGCGAGGAAGCAGATCGTGATCCTCGTCCGCGGAGCCGGCGGGACGATGACCGCCAACCGGCTGTGCAGCCGCTTCGACCACGACGAGGCGGAGATCCACGTCGTCGACCGTGACGACCGCCACGTTCACCAGCCCGGCCTGGGATCGCTCGTTATGGAGCAGAAGATGCTGCGCGGGATCAAGCGGCGCGCCGAACGCCTCGTCGCCAAGGGGAAGGAGAAGACACGTGTCTGAGACCGGCAAGAGCTTCACGGCCGACGACGCTCGCGTGATCGGCGAACAGATCGGGATCGATTGGGCGACGTCGCCGTTCGATGTCGAGCAGTTCCGCATCGGAATGAACGTCGAACTCGAACATGGTCTGCACGACTCGGTCACCAACGTCAGCGACGACGACCCGCATGTCACCGCAAAGATCGCGCTCGCACACCTGAACGAGTTCCCCGACTACTACACACGCCTGGAGCAGATGGAAGAAGAGGCAAGGCGCGACTGGGCCGAGCGAACCGGCAACAGACCCACCTCGTGAGACACGATGGCAAGCGGGGGCGTCTGCCGTGGTGTCGGCCTAACCGCGGCCGATGAACGGCATCTTCGTCGCCATCACGGTCATGAACTGGACGTTGGCATCGAGCGGCAAGGTCGCCATATAGACGACCGCACGCGCGACGTGGGCGGGGTCGATCGTCGGCTCGCGCTCGATCGTACCGTGGGCCTGTGGGACGCCGGTCGTGCTCATCCGCTCGGCGAGCGGGGTGGCGGCGTTGCCGATGTCGATCTGGCCGCAGGCGATGTCGTACGCGCGGCCGTCGAGCGACGTCGACCGTGTCAGCCCCGTGATCGCGTGCTTCGTCGCCGTATAAGGCGCGGAGTTGGGACGGGGCACGCTGGCCGAGAGCGAGCCGTTGTTGATGATGCGCCCGCCGCGCGGCGACTGGCGCTTCATCAGCCGGAAGGCCTCCTGTGTGCACAGGAACGTGCCGGTGAGGTTGGTCTCGACCACGGAGGCCCATTGCTCGACGGTGAGCTCCTCGAGCGCCACTGCGGGTGCGCCGATGCCTGCGTTGTTGAAGAGGAGGTCGAGCCGTCCGAACCTCGTCTCGACCTCGGCGAAGAGCGCCGACACCGACTCCGGCTCGCGGACGTCACAGGTCACGGGCATTGCGCCGTTGCCCGCCTCCGCCGCGGCTGCCTCAAGCGGCTCCGGCCGCCGGCCCGCGAGGACGACGGTGAAGCCGGCTTCGGCCAGGGCGACCGCCGCAGCCCGGCCGATGCCGCTGCCGGCGCCCGTGACCAGCGCGATCCCCGTCACCCGGGCGCCCCTCGGATACGGCCGCCGAGCTCGTCCTCGACGTAGACGCGCACGATTTCGTCGAAGTCTGCTTCAGCCTCGAAGCCGAGCTCGAGCGCACGCCGCGCGTCGAAGCTGCGCGGCCAGCCCGGCGACGATCCGGGCGATCGTCTCGTCGGGCTCGCGACGGATGTATTGGACGGCCTCCTCGCCGGCAACGCTGCGCAGCGCCTCGATCTGCTCGGCCACGGTCGCCGAGACACCCGGCATCGTCAGACACCTACGGTCGCCGAGCGCGGCGCTCTCGAGCCCGGCGGCGTGGACGAGGAAGCCGACCGCCGCGCGCGGCGACGCGTGCCAGTGACGGACGTCGTCCGGCACCGGCAGCACGGCCTCCTTCCCGTTCAGCGGCTCGCGGATGATGCTCGAGAAGAAGCTCGACGCCGCCCGGTTGGGGCTGCCCGGGCGAACGCAGATCGTGGGCAGGCGGACTCCGACACCGTCGACGAAGCCGCGGCGCGTGTAGTCGGACAGCAGCAGCTCGGCGATCGCCTTCTGCGTGCCGTAGCTCGTCAGCGGCGCGGTGCACTGCTCGTCGCCGATCACGTCGGGCAACGGCGCGCCGAACACGGCGATCGACGAGGCGAAGACGAGTCGGGGCCGGTAACCACCCCCCACGCGGCGGACGGCGTCGAGCAGGAGCCGCGTACCGTCCAGGTTCACGCGGTATCCCTTCTCGAGCTCGGCCTCCGCCTCGGCGGACAGCACCGCCGCGAGGTGAAAGATCAGATCCGGACGGTCGGCGGCCAGATCGCGGGCAACGCCGTTCTCGGCCAGGTCGGCGACGACAGTGTCGATGCCGAATGGTGCATCGGCAGGAACGGCCGGCTCGACCACGTCGACGAGGGAGAGGTGTGAGATGCGCTCGCCGCGGACGACACCGTCGCGGGCGAGCCGCTCTACGAGCTTGCGGCCGATCATGCCCGCCCCACCCACGACCAGGATCTGCACTGCGTAGACATTAACCGGGCCGGCGTCGACGAGCAGCCCGGGATCGGGTCGGGGGAGCCCTAGACTCCAGTGGTGCCCGTCCGTCTTGTGCGTGCGCTTCTGCCGGCCGGCGTCGACAGTCGCGGGATCGGGGTGCTCTCGGGCGGCCACCTCGCGGCTGACCTGTTCCAGGGGAGCGTGCCGGCCCTGCTGCCGTTCTTCGTTCTCGACCGCGGCTACTCGTACGCCGAGGCGGGAGCGCTGTTTCTCATGGCGAGCCTTGGCTCGTCGCTCCTCCAGCCCCTGCTCGGCTTCTATGCCGACCGCGTGCGTGCCGGCTGGCTGATGCCCACGGGGCTTCTCGTCGCCGGGGCCGGCCTCGGCGCGGCCGGCGTCGTGCAGAGCTACCCGGCGACCGCCGCGGCGCTGCTCGTCGGCGGGTTCGGCGTCGCCGCCTTCCACCCCGAAGCGGTCCGTTACGCGAACTACGTCTCGGCCGCGCGTCGCGGGGCGGGGATGGGCGTGTTCGCCGTCGGCGGGACGATCGGCTTCGCGCTCGGGCCGATCCTGACGACGCCCGTCGTGCTCGTGTTCGGCCTGTCCGGGACCCCGATCGTCGGCGCCTTGATCGTGACCGCCGGGGTCGCCGTGCTCTGGAGTCTCGGCTACCTCGAGCGGTTCCGCGGCACGGCCGCGTCTCCGCCCACCCTCCCTGGAGAGGCGCAGACGAACGAGTGGAAGCCGTTCGGGCTCGCCGCGGGCGCAGCGACGGCCAGGGTCGTCGTCGGCTTCGGCCTGCAGGCGTTCGTGCCGCTGTACGTCGTCGCCGTGCTCGACTCGACCGAGGCGGTCGGCAACGCCGCGGTGGCGACGATGCTCGTGGCCGGCGCGATCGGCACGCTCGTCGGCGGGCGGCTGGCCGACCGGCTCGGCTTCAGGCGCGTCGTCGTGTGGTCGCTCGCCTTGGGCATGCCGCTCGCGCTTCTCCTGCCGTTCGTCGGCGTCGAGGGAGCGTTCGTCGTCATGGCCGCGCTCGGGCTCGTCGAGGGGAGCAACTTCTATCCGCTGGTCGTGATCGCGCAGAACGCGCTTCCCCGCTACCTGGGCTTCGCGGCCGGCGTCGTCCTCGGCGTTGGCATCGGTGTCGGGGCCGCAACGGTCGCCCTCCTCGGCGTGCTCGCCGACTCCGCGGGTTTGACGGCCGTTCTCTGGGTCGTCGCCGGCTTTGCCGGGCTCGCGTTTCTCCTCGCCCTGGCGCTCCCGACCGACCGCCGCGAGGGATCCCCGGCGGTCGCCCCGCGGGCGGTTGCTACGGTCACCGACGAGTGACGACGACCGGGATCGAGCCGCTCAGGCCGCCCGCCGACGGGTTCGTCTCGCGCTACCCGGATACGTACTTCGACGCGATTCTCGTCGTCTCGTTCGGCGGCCCCGAGGGGCTGGACGACGTGTTGCCGTTTCTCGAGAACGTCACCCGCGGGCGAGACGTCCCGCGCGCACGGCTAGAGGAAGTGGCCCACCACTACGAGCTCTTCGGCGGCGTCTCGCCGATCAATGCTCAGAACCGTGCGCTGATCGCGGCGCTTCGCGTCGAGCTCGATGCACATGGCATCGCCCTGCCGATCTACTTCGGCAATCGAAACTGGACACCGCTCCTCACGGACACGCTCGCGGAGATGGCCGGGGACGGCGTCGAGCGCGCGCTCGCGTTCTTCACCTCGGCCTTCTCGAGCTACTCGGGTTGCCGGCAGTACAGGGAGGACGTCTTCGCCGCCCAGGAAGCGGTCGGTTCCCGCGCCCCCGAGGTGCTGAGGCTGCGGGCCTTCTACGACCACCCGGGTTTCGTCGCGGCGAACGCCGACCATGTCGCGGCGGCGCTTGCCGAGGCGCCGGGCGCGCACGTCGCCTTCACGGCGCACTCGATCCCGCTCGCGATGGCGCGGCATGCCCGTTACGAGGCGCAGCTCGCCGAGGCGGCAGGGCTCGTTGCCGCGGCCGTCGGGGTCGACAGTCACGCCGTCGTCTACCAGAGCCGGTCGGGGCCGCCGAGGGCGCCGTGGCTCGAGCCGGACGTGTGCGACCACCTACGCGATCTCGCCGTCCGGGGGGTCGACGACGTGGTCGTCTCGCCGATCGGGTTCGTGTCCGACCACATGGAGATCCTCTTCGACCTCGACGTCGAGGCTCGCCGGGTCGCTTCCGAGCTCGGGCTCAACCTCGTCCGCGCGTCCACGGCCGGCACGCACCCGAGCTTCGTCTCGATGATTCGCGAGCTCGTGCAGGAGCGGATCTCGCCCGAGCTTCCGAAACGCGCGCTCGGCCGCAACGGGCCGAGCCACGACGTCTGCCGGGCCGGTTGCTGCCTTCCCGGCACCGGCCGCCCGAGCCCGTGGCAGACCGGTCGCGGCTAGTGCCGAGCCTCCCCGGACGGGGGGGTTTCCCACTCTGGCCTACCAGGGCGCCATGTCGGGGTGCAGACTGTGCCCCTGTCCGAATCGTCCTGATGGCCACGGGACGGTTTGGCAAGGATGGCGCGGCGCTGTGATTCTCTGGATTGCAGGCCACGCGCTCGCCGCAGCGCCGCGCTCCCTCCTTCTTGCGGCAGTGCCCGAGCAGTACGACCACAACCACCTCACCGAGCTCGTCTACGAGCTGAAGACGGCCTGGCCGTTCCTGCTGGCCGGTGTGGTCCTCACCTGTTTGCCGTTCGTCCTGTCGGCGGTGCCCTCGCTGGCCGGGATCCGGCAGCCGCTCGTCCTCGCGGGGATGGCGATGGGGCTCCTTGTCGCCGCGGGCTTCCTGGCCTACTGGGTGACGCTCTAGAGGCTTGATGTGAAACCCCTGCACTCCCGGATGACGCCCGCAACACGGCGCATCTCGTACCGCTCACCCTTGCCCGTACCGGCTTCGGTACAGGCTGCGGGCGACCGGGACGACCTGCTTGGTTGCAGACGTCCCCGAAAGCACCAGGGCTTCACACCAAACCTCTAGCACACAGAGCGGTGACGAGGCCGGCCCGCCGTGGGCCGGCCTCGGTTGTTCCCTAGCCGCGGGCCGCGAACTGCGGGGCCGGTCCGAGCGTGCGAGGCGCCGCGACGAACGGGCGGCGCACCGTCTGCACGAGGAGCCGGCCGGCGGCCAGCACGCAGATGGCGAGGAAGATGAGTCCGAGGAAGATGCGGAGCTTCACGATGCGCCTTTCGTCCCGTTGACCCCCACAGCGTTGCAGGGGTCGCAGGGCCTGCCCAGGCGGTTCGCACCCGAATGGGGGTGCGGCTGGCCCTACGCCTCGAAGGAACGGCCGAGCGTCTCGTACTCGGGATTCGGCTCCCAGCCGAGCGCGTTCGCGAGCCGGTTGGTCAGGTTGAACATCGCGGCCGTCTCGGACATGTCCATCAGATCCTCGTCCGTCCAGCCGTGACCACGGAGGACGTCGAGGTCGTCCTCCGAGCACTCGTTCGATGCCCGCGTGACCTTCAGGGCCCAGTCGAGCATCGCCTTCTCGCGCTCCTCGATCGGCGCGCTTTGGTGGTCGGACGCCAGATCGTCGTCCAGCGTGGGGTTCTTCGTCAGGAGCCGCAACGCGGCGCCGTGGCTCGTGCGTCAGTAGTGGCAGTCGTTGGCGGTCGAGACCGCGACGGCGATCATCTCCCGCTGCGCCTTCGTGAGCCCCGACTCGCCGCGCAGAAGCTCGTCGTAGTACGCCCACCACCCGAGCAGGTGCGAGGGGCGGATCGCCCAGACCTTCAGGACGTTCGGGACGAAGCCGACCTTCTCGAGCGGCTCCCGCCAGATCGCCCTGACCTCGTCAGGGATCTCGTCGTCGGCCGGTACCGGCAGGCGGCTCTGTGCCGTGCTCACGGCCTGAGCCTACAGCGGCTCAGGCGCCCGCCGGCGCCGCCTCGAACTGCTCCTCTTCGGTCGAGCCCTTGAGCGCGAGCGTGGAGCTCTCGCCGCCGGAGGCCGCCTGCGCGACGAGGTCGAAGTACCCCGCGCCGACCTCGCGCTGGTGGCGCGTGGCCGTGTAGCCGTCCTCCTCGAGCGCGAACTCGCGCTCCTGGAGGCGCACGTAGGCGGGCATCCCCTCGGTCGCGTAGCCGCCCGCGAGCTCGAACATCGATGCGTTCAGCGCGTGGAAGCCCGCGAGGGTGATGAACTGGAACCGATAGCCCATCTCGGCGAGCTCGTGCTGGAAGCCGGCGATCGAGTCGTCGTCGAGGTGGCGCTTCCAGTTGAACGACGGCGAGCAGTTGTAGGCGAGCAGCTTGCCGGGGAAGCGCTCGTGCACCGCGCTCGCGAACTCCCGCGCCTCACCCAGGTCGGGTGTCGACGTCTCGCACCACAGGACGTCGGCGTACGGCGCGTACGCCAGCGCGCGGGCGATCGCCGATTCGATTCCGGGACGAACCAGGAAGTAGCCCTCGGCCGTCCGCTCGCCGGTCACGAACTCCGTGTCGTAGGGGTCGATGTCGCTCGTCAGGAGCGTTGCGGCGAGTGCGTCGGTGCGGGCGAGGAGGATCGTCGGCACTCCGAGCACGTCGGCCGCGAGCCGGGCGGCCGTGAGCGTGCGAACGAACGCCGAGGTCGGGACGAGAACCTTGCCGCCGAGATGGCCGCACTTCTTCTCGGAAGCGAGCTGGTCCTCGAAATGGACGCCCGCCGCGCCCGCCTCGACGAAACCCTTCGTGATCTCGAACGCGTTCAGCGGGCCGCCGAAGCCCGCCTCGGCGTCGGCGAGGATCGGGACGTACCAGTCCGTCTCCGTCCTTCCCTCGGCCCAGTCGATCTGATCGGCGCGGCGGAGCGCGGCGTTCAGCCTGCGCACGAGCGCGGGCGCCGAGTTGGCGGGGTAGAGGCTCTGGTCGGGGTAGACCTCGCCCGAGAGGTTTCCGTCGGCCGCGACCTGCCAGCCGGAGAGGTAGATCGCCTTCAGGCCCGCCTTGACCATCTGCACGGCCTGGCCGCCCGTGAGCGAGCCGAGCGCTGCGACGTGCTCCTCGTCGTGCAGAAGGCGCCAGAGCTTGTCGGCGCCGCGACGGGCGAGCGTCTGCTCGACCTGAACCGACCCGCGCAGGCGCGCGACGTCCTCGGCCGAGTAGACGCGCTCGATCCCCGACCAGCGGGGGTCCGTCTTCCATTCGGACTCGAGGGTCTGCGCGAGCGCATCCAGGTGGTGCATGACCGTACTCTCCTTTTAGTCGATGTAGGCGTAGGCGGGAAGGGTCAGGAACTCGACGAAGTCGTCGGCGAGGGCCACGCGCTCGAACAGGTCGCGGGCCTCCGGGAATCGGCCGCTGCTTCCCAGTCGCGCCATCTCCTCGTCGAAGACGGCTCGGACCTCCTCGTGGCTGAAGCGACCGTGCTGGACCCACTGCCAGACCTGGGAGCGCGAGATCTCGGCTGTGGCGGCGTCCTCCATCAGGTTGTAGAGCGCCACGGCGCCGGCGCCGCGAAGCCACGACTCGATGTACTCGATGCCGACGGCGACGTTCTGGCGCAGGCCCTCCTCGGAGATCTCACCGCCCGGGATCTGCAAGTCGAGCAGGTCGTCGGCCGAGACCTCGACGTCCGGGCGCTGGCGGTCGAGCTGGTTCGGCCGGTCTCCGAGGACGGCGTCGAACTCGGCTGCTGCGACCGCGACGAGGTCGGGATGCGCGACCCACGTGCCGTCGAAGCCGCTCGCCGCTTCGCGCTGCTTGTCCTCCGTGACCCGTGCGAGCGCCCGCTCGTTCACGTCGGCATCGCGTCGACTCGGGATGAACGCCGCCATGCCGCCCATGGCGAACGTGCCACGGCGGTGGCAGGTCTTCACGAGCAGCTCCGTATAGGCCCGCATGAACGGGACGGTCATCGTGATCTGCCCGCGGTCGGGGAAGAGGAAGTCCGGGGTTGCTGCGAACTTCTTGATCGCGCTGAAGATGTAATCCCAGCGACCGGCGTTCAGCCCCGCGGAGTGCTCGCGGAGCTCGTAGAGGATCTCGTCCATCTCGAACGCGGCCAGGATCGTCTCGATCAGAACGGTTGCCCGGATCGACCCGCCCGGGATGTCGAGCGCCTCCTCCGTATGGAGGAAGACGTCGTTCCACAGGCGCGCCTCCAGGTGGGACTCGAGCTTCGGCAGGTACAACCAGGGACCCTTCTCTCGCTCGAGCAGCTCCCGCGCGTTGTGGAACGCAAAGAGGCCGAAGTCGAAGAGGCTCGCCGAGACGGGATCGCCGTCCACGAGCAGGTGCTTCTCGTGCAGGTGCCAGCCCCGCGGGCGGACCATCAGCTCAGCGGTCTTCGCCCCCAGGCGATAGGTCTTCCCACCGGCATCGAGCGCGATCGTCTCGCGCACCGCGTCGGCGAGGTTCGCCTGGCCCTCGACGCAGTTCTCCCAGGTCGGCGAGTTGGCGTCCTCGAAGTCGGCCATGAAGACGCGGGCGCCCGAGTTGAGCGCGTTGATCACCATCTTGCGATCGACGGGACCGGTGATCTCGACGCGCCGGTCGAGCAGCGGCGCGGGCAGCGGATCGACGCGCCAGTCCGAGTTGTCGCGGATCTGGCGCGTCGCAGGCAGGAAGTCGGGACGCTCACCGGCGTCGAGGCGCGATTGCCTCTCCGCGCGCGCGGCGAGGAGCTCGAGCCGGCGCGGACCGAACGCGCGCTCGAGGTCGGAGACGAAGGCGAGCGCTTCCGCGGTGAGGACGTCCGACGAGCGCGGCGTCGCCGCGCCGCGCAACTCAATCGTTGTCGTGGTCACGCTCGCACCAGTCCGGGCACGTGCACTCCGCAAGCTCCGCGGAGGTGAAGACGGCCGGACGTGGGAGCGCGACAAGGGGCTCCTCGGGCTCGACTGCGAGAACCGGATTCATCGAGACTCAGTGTAGGAGTGGTGAACAGATCAGTAAAATCGTTCTTACGGATCATTACCATAGATATTGGTGATGTTATGATCTTCGCCCAGATCGCGAGCTTCGTCGAGATCGCGCGCGTCGGCAACCTCAGTCGGGCGGCGCAGGCGCTGTTCGTGACCCAGCCCGCCCTCACGGCGCGCCTCCAGTCGCTCGAGCGGGAGGTCGGAGCCGAGCTGTTCACCCGCACCAGGAGGGGGATGCGGCTGACCGAGGAAGGACGCGCCTTCCTCCCCTACGCCGAGCGCGTGCTCGCCGCCGTCGCCGAGGGGCGACGTGCGGTCGCACAGGTTCAGCGCGGGGGAGCCGGCGAGCTGACGATCGGGGCCGCCCCCGCGGTGAGCACATACGTGCTCCCGGCGCTGCTCAAGCGGTTCGCGGACGAGCATCCGACGGCTCGGCTCTCGGTGCGCACGGGTCATTCGGAGGAGGTGCTCGAGCTCGTCCTCGCCGAGCAGGTCGACATCGGCCTCACGCGCGAGCTGCGCCATCCCGAGATCGAGAGCACCCCCGTGTACGAGGACGAGCTCGTGCTCGTCGCCGACCACGACCATGCCTTCGCGCGACGCGTGCTGATCCGCGTCGAGGAGCTCGCGGGCGAGCAGTTGATTCTGTTCGACCGGACGTCGAGCTACCACGAGCTGACGAACGCGCTCTTCCGGACAGCCGGGGTCGAGCCCGCCGGCGTGATGGAGCTCGACAACATCGACGCTACGAAGAAGATGGTCGAGCAGGGTCTCGGCGTCGCGTTCCTCCCCGCGACGGCAGTCGCGGCCGAGCTCGACGCCGGCGCGCTCCGGGCCGTCGCCGTGGCCGGGGTCGAGCCGCTTCGGCGGCAGATCGTGGCCATTCGCCGTCGTGACCACGGTCGGCCGACGGGACTCGTGGCGGCGTTCATGCGCACGCTCCAGGGAGTCCAGCCACGGGCGGTCTAACGATCGACGTCGGGTCAGGCCTCGCGCGGCTCCCAGCGAAACGATCGCAGCGCGACCACGACCCCGACCGCTCCCCAGGCGATCAACACGGCGACGGCCTCGGGTGAGTCGGCGAGCGTCCCTCCGTCGACGTAGACGTCGCGAACGAGCTCGAGCAGGTACGTCAGCGGGAGAACCCCGGCGATGGCCTGGAGGAAGCTCGGCATCGCGTCGACGGAGAAGAACGCGCCCGAGATGAAGACCATCGGCAGGTAGATGGCATTGACCACGGCCGACGAGCCCTCGGCGCTTCTCACGACCCCGGTGACCGCGAGCCCGAGCGCCGCGAACACGACACCGCCCAGGAGGACGGCGACGATGAAGGATCCCGGGGACGCGGGCCATGCCGAGTCGAGCATGAAGACGCCGATCGCAAGCTGGATCGCCACCATCAGCGCGATCGTGATCAGGGTCGACACGAGCTCGGCGCCGAGGTAGATCCACGACGGCAACGGCGTGCCGCGCACGCGCTTGAGGACGCCCGACTCGCGGCGGATGACGATGTTGATCGCGAGTCCCGCGAAGGCCGACGACACGATCCCGAAGCCGACGAGTCCAGCGACGAGGTACGTCGACCCGTCGACGCCGTCGATCGTCTCGTCCCCGTACACCGACCCGAGCAGGACGAGCAGGATGATCGGCAAGAGGAACGTGAAGAACGCCGCCTCCCGGCTTCGCCAGAACAGAAGCTGCTGCGCGCGCAGCTCGTGCAGGAACAGGCGGGCGGTCACTGGGAGGTGTCGTCGGCCGTGACCTCGAGGTAGATGTCCTCGAGCGTTCGCCGCCGCACCTCGAGGCCCTCGAGCTCGAACCCGCCGGAGATTGCGTCTGCTGTCAGGTCGTGGAGGACGCGCGTCGGCTCCTCGGTCGCGATCACGACCTCCTCGCCCTCGCGGATGAAACGGATCTCGACGGCGTCGGTTCCCGCGAGGAGCTCGCGGGGCGAGCCGGTGGCGACGACGCGTCCCTCGCGCAGAAACGCGATCCGGTCGGCGAGCTGCGCGGCCTCCTCCATGTAGTGCGTCGTCAGGAGGATGGTCTTGCCGAGCTCGCGGAGGCTGCGAATCGTCTCCCAGGCGCGGCGCCGCGCCGCCGGGTCGAAGCCCGTCGTGGGCTCGTCGAGAAAGACGAGCTCCGGGTCGCCGACTAGGGCCAGCGCCAGGTCGAGGCGTCGGAGCTGCCCGCCCGACAGGGTGCGAACGCGGGCGTCCCGCTGCTCGTCGAGCTCGACGAGCCCGAGCACCTCGGCCGGCTCGCGCGGGGTCGCGTAGTAGCCGGCGAAGAGCTCGATCGTCTCGAGGACGCTCAGGCGCGGATAGACGGCCGAGGACTGGAGCACGATCCCGATTCGCGCCCGGAACCTCGCGTCCGCCTCGTTCGGATCGACGCCCAGAACGCGAACGCTGCCTCCGTCGCGGGCGCGATACGCCTCGAGGATCTCGACCGTTGTGGTCTTGCCGGCGCCGTTGGGGCCGAGCAGCGCGAACACCTCGCCGCTCTCGACGACGAAGTCGATCCCGTGCAGAACCTCGCGCGAACCGTACGACTTCACCAGCCCCTCGACCTCGATGGCCGGGTGGGTCTCGCTCACAGCTGGAGCGCGATCGCGAGAGCGCCTGCGGGCGGAAAGTCCGGGGGCGGTTCCCCGGTCAGCGCGGCGGCGATGCGCGAGCAATCGGGCTGGTGGCCGACGACGATCACGGTCCCGCCTCGGTCGGCGACCGCGGCGGTGAGCGCCCGAGGGGTCGCTCCTGGAGCGAGGCGCCCGTCGACGGTCGGAGGCACGCCGAGCTCCTGACCGAGCAACAGGCCCGTCTCGCGGGCTCGAAGCAGAGGGCTCGTAACGATCGCGCTCGGCGCGATCCCCGACTCTCTGAGCGACACGCCCAGCGACCGCGCCTGGTTTCGGCCCTCATCGGTCAGCGGTCGTAGCTCGTCGGGGTTGCCGCTCGCCGCCTCGGCGTGACGCACCAAGTAGAGTCGCATCCTCGAGCTCAGGATACCCGCGTCCCGGGCTCCTTCTTCCTGATGGCGAGACCGCTGAACGGGTACCTGGTCGTCCTCGTCTCCGCGCTCCTGCTCGGCACGCTCGGCGTGTTCTCGAAGCTCTTCTACGACGCGGGCGGCGCGCCGTTCACGCTGCTCGTGCTGCGCTTCGCTCTGGGCGGGCCGCTGCTGATCCTCGTGGCCCTTGCTCGTCACGAGCCGTGGCCGGACCGGCGCGGCATCGCCCTCGGGGCGTCCCTCGGGGCTCTCCAGCTCGGCGCGGCGTACGCGCTGTTCGAGGGCTTCGCTCGAGCCCCGGTCGGCCTCGTGGTCCTCGTTTTCTTCTGCTATCCGCTGCTGGTCGCTGTCGGTGCCGCGGTGCTCTTCGACGAGGAGCTCGGCCGGCGCCGCCTGGTCGTCCTCGCACTGGGAACCGCCGGTGTCGCGCTCACGGTCGGCGTACCCGAGAGCGCGAACGCGGCCGGCGTCGTGCTCGGGCTGATCGGCGGAGTCTGCGTCGCCGGCCTCGTTCTAAGTGCGCGCTCGCTGCTGACGACGGGTGGTATCTCGCCGCTCGTCCTCTCGGCGCTCATGTTCACGAGCCCGCTCGTGGTGCTCCTGCCGTGGGCGGCGTATCGCGGGATCGACCTCGACCTCGGCGGGGAGGCATGGGCAGCGGCGCTCGGAGCGGTGATCGTCAGCGTGGTGATCCCGATCGCGCTCTTCTACACCGGGGTGAAGATGGTCGGTGCCGGCGTAGCCTCGATCCTCGGCGTCGGCGAGCCGCTCGCAGGCGTTCTGCTCGCCTACGCGGTGCTCGGCGAGTCGCTCACCGCGCTCCAGCTCGTCGGTGGGCTGTTGATCGTCGCTGCCGTCGTCGTCCTCGGGCTCCAGGCGAAAAGCGTCGCCACGGCCGAGCAGCCCACCGCCGCACTCTGAAAGATTGTGCGCGGTGCGGACCGAGCGGATCGACGAAGTGAAGCGCCAGGTCAGGGCGACAGTCGAGTATCGCCGTCGCCACCGCGCACGCCGCCGCCTCGACCGGCGTCAGCCGGAGCTCCTCGCCGGGCTCGACTCGTACACCACGGGTCCGCCGGACTACGTGGGCGTCGGGGCCCACCGTTCCGGAACGACCTGGTGGAACGGACTGATTCGCCAGCATCCCGGCGTATGGCGCCCGAGGGAGTTCGCGAAGGAATGCCACTACTTCAACGGCTTCTGGCGACGACCGTTCGGCGACGACGACGTCCGGAGCTACCACGCGCTCTTTCCGCGGCCCGACGGGGCGATCACGGGCGAGTGGACACCGCGTTACATCTCGGACTACTGGACGCCCGCTCTGCTTCACCGCGCCGCCCCCGATGCGAAGCTCCTGGTCATCCTCCGCGATCCGGTCGCCCGCTACAGGTCGGGCCTCGCGCAGGAGCTCGCCCTCCATCCCAACTCCCGCCTTGTGACCCAGGATCAGTTCGCCCGCGGCTTCTACCATCGCCAGCTGACGCACCTGCTTCGTCAGTTCCCCCGCGGCCGCATCCTCGTCCTTCAGCTCGAGGCGTGCTGGGCCCGGCGGGAGCAGGAGCTTCGACGGACGTACGCGTTTCTCGGTCTCGACCCCGGTTTTCTCCCGACTACGCTGCACGGCCCGGGCCGGCCGCGTCGAGCGCCGGCTGCGCTACCGCCACATGTCGAGGAAGCGCTTGGGCTCGCCTATCGAGACGACGTGCTCGCGCTCGTCGAGGCGTTCCCCGAGATCGACCCGTCGCTCTGGCCGACCGCGGTCGGCGCGCTGTCGGCCGGAGGCTGAACGACGCGACCGCGCCGGCGCCACCACCACGTCACGCCCGCGAGCGCGAGCGCCTGACCCAGCACGAGGACTGACAGCACGATCGCGAAGTCGCTCCAGAACGCGTCGGGGTAGAGGCGAAGCAGCGTGTCCGTGTCGTCGAAGTACCACGTCATGCCCTCGAACAGCGCGAGATGGAACTGCCTGAAGAACCAGTCGAAGTCGATCAGCATCACCAGCCCCAGAGTCAGCGCGAAGCCGAGCGTGAGTACCGATCCCGCGAGCAGCGCTCGGGAGAGGAACCCACGGGCGAAACCGAATCGCGCCGCGATCGCCAGCACGAGGATCATCGCGAGGCCCGCGAGCTCGACTCGCAGGATCACGCCCACGATCCTCCGGACGTCGTTCATGTGCCCGATCTCCTGCGCGTCGAAGGCCGGACCGCCGCCGGGAAGTCGCGCATCCCGGAGAACCTGGACGCCCTCGCGGTTCTGTGGCTGGATCGAGCGGAGACCGACCACCGCCAGCTCGGTGCGCTGGGCTCTGGTGAACCCGTAGTCATCGTCGGGAAACCCGGGTCGTGCGTACTCCGCGTGGACGTACCACGGGTTCATCAGGAGCCAGAGGCCGTTGCCGATCAGGATCATCGGCACGGCGAGCGCCAGGAGGGTGGTTGCTGCGATCGCGGCGATCCGGCGCACGGGCTTCCCCGAATTGTCCACGAACGAGCGCGGCTAGCCGCGGTACGAGATGCGACGCACCGCACCGGAGTTGATCACGACGTAGACGAGGCTCCCGTCGGGAGCGACCTCGATGTCGACCGGGCCTCCCGGCGCGGCCGCGAAGTCGATCGGCTCCTGGATCAGGTCGTCGTTGTCGTCGGTGCGTAGGTACCGGATCCACCCCTGGACGAAGTCGGCGAAGAAGTAGGCGCCGCGGTAGCGCTCGGGGAACTGGTTCCCCGAGTAGAAGACGCCGCCGGTGACGCTCGCCCCTCCCGTGACGTGCGACCACTGGACGAGTGGGCCCTTGACCGCCTTCGCGCCGGCCTTGAAGAGCTCGCGGCAGCCCGGCTCGATCTCGAGCCCGATTCCGCTGCGAGGGCGCGGGCCCTCGAAACAGGGCCAGCCGTAGTTCTCACCGGCTTCGATCACGTCGATCTCCTCCCAGCTCACGAGCCCGACGTCTCCCGCGTAGGCGACCTCGCTTGGTGCTCGCAGTCCGAAGCGGAACGGGTTGCGTAGCCCGTACGCCCAGACCTTCGAGCGATTCGCGTCCGGATCGCCGTTCCAGAACGGGTTGTCGGCGAGCCCCCGTCCCGTGTCGGGATCGATGCGGAGGATCTTGCCGGAAAGCGAGTCGAGCTGCTGCGCGCGCCAGGAGCCGGCCCCAACCCGCTGATCGGTCGTGCCGTCGCCCGTCGAGAGAAAGAGGCTCCCGTCCTCGGCGAACCGGATCGTGCCGCCGTGGTGGTCGAACGAATCGCTGGGTATGCAGTCGGAGCCGTCCGCCTCCGTGCCGCACGGAGGCTCCCCCTGCTTGCCGAGAACGACCTCCTCGCTTGCAGGGTCGGCGCCGCCGGCGGTCGTCTCGAAGCGGCTGAGCCTGACCGTCTTGGGATCCTGCGGGTGAGCGGCGTCGTCCTCGCGGACGTAGTAGGCGTAGAGGTAGTCGCCGTCGTGGAAGCCCGGCTCGACCGCGATGCCGATCAGGCCGCGCTCGAACTCCTCGTTCACTCGATCGCGGATGTCGAGATAGACGGACCGGCGGCCGTCGTCGACGACCCAGACCCGGCCCGCCTTCTCGGCGATCAGCAATCGCCCGTCCGGGAGCAACACGAGGTCGGTCGGGACCCTGAAGCCCGTCGCGGCTACCTCTTCGACGAAGCCAGCGGGCAGCAGCCCGCTTCGGGACTCGACGGAGCGGGCGAAGACCGAGACGATCACGGCGACGGCGACGCCCACGAGGGCGGCGACGAGAACCAGGGTGGCTTTTCGAGACGGGGCGGGGCGGACGGAGGCCCCTGCGACGGCGGGTGGCGGCATGACGTTCGGCGTACCCTACGCCGTCCGTGGAGGGCACGCACGCGCGAACCCGTCGCGCATTAGCCGACCCGCCGTCGCGGCCGGACGGCGTAGAGTCGTGCGGTGGGATCGCATCGTTTCGTCGTCGCCGACGTCTTCACCGACCGCCCGCTCGAGGGGAACCAGCTCGCCGTCTTCACCGACGCTCGTGAGCTTCCCGAGGAGTCGCTCCTGCCGCTGGCGCGAGAGGTCGGCTTCTCGGAGACCGTCTTCGTCTACCCGCCCGAGACGGGGGGGCACGCACGGATCAGGATCTTCATGCCGTCCGCCGAGATCCCGTTCGCCGGACACCCGGTGCTCGGCACGGCCTTCGCCCTTGGCGGCCCGCTGCAGCTGGGCGAGATCGTTTTCGAGACGGGGGTCGGCCCGGTGCCCGTCGCGCTGGAGCGCGAAGGCGACCGGCTCGTGTTCGGACGCATGCGCCAGCCCGTTCCGACAGCCGAGCCGCTTGCGGCGACGGAAGAGCTGCTCGCCGCGCTCGGCGTCGCGAGCTCTGAGCTGCCGATCGAGGTCTACGACAACGGGATGAAGTACGTCTACGTCGCGCTCCCGAGCGAGCAGCACGTCGCCGGCCTCGAGCCGGATTTCGGGGCTCTTGTCCGGCTCGTGAGGGAGGGCACGCTCCCGGTCGGCGGGATCAGCTGCTTCGCGGGCGCCGGCCGGCGGTGGAAGACGCGGATGTTCGCCCCGGCCGAGGGGATCGTCGAGGATCCGGCGACGGGGTCGGCGGCCGGGCCGCTCGCGTGCCACCTCGCCCGGCACGGCGCGATCGCGTTCGGCGAGGAGATCGAGATCTCGCAGGGCGCCGAGCTTCACCGGCCGAGCACGCTCTACGCGCGCGCCGACGGCTCCGCCGAGCGGATCGAGCGCGTCGAGGTGGGCGGGTCGGCCGTGATCGTCGCCCGGGGCGAGTTCCGGCTCTGACCCGTGGGCGTCGGGGTCGCCGCGCTCGTGATCGGGGCCGTGGTCGCGTCGGCCGCCTGCGGCGATCGCATCGCTTCGACGCCCCGAGCGACGACCGACCAGAGCCCACTCGGGCTCCGGGCACGCGAGGTGGTAGGCGGACTCGATCGGCCGGTCTTCGTCGCCTTCGCCCCGGGCGACCCGGACTCCGTCTACGTGGTGGGCCAGGCGGGGACGGTCGGGGTGGTGCAGGACGGCGTTCCACGCCACCGCCCGCTACTCGACATCCGCCGGCTCGTCAGGACGAGCCCGAAGAGGGCATTCGCATCCGAGCAGGGTCTGCTGTCGATCGCCTTTGCGCCCCACTACGCGTCGAACGGTCGGTTCGCGGTCGCCTACACCGGCCGGGACGGGGCGCTGAACGTGGTCGAGTACACGGCCGTCGGCGCTCGGGCCGATCCGTCGTCGGGACGGACGCTGCTTCGCGTACCGAAGCGCGAGCCCGAGCACAACGGCGGCCAGGTCCACTACGGGCCGGGCGGCGGGCTGTACGTCAGCGTCGGCGACGACGACTCGTTCCCGTCCGCGGCCCAGCGCCCCGGACGTCTCGGGCGGATCCTCGTCCACCGCGCCGACGACCGCTGGCAGCCGATCGCCTACGGGCTGCGCAACCCCTGGCGCTGGTCGTTCGACCGGGCCAACGGCGACATCTGGATCGGCGACGTGGGCGAGAGCGACTGGGAGGAGATCGACCGCGTGCCAAGCGGCTCCGGCCTCGTCAACCTGGGCTGGGACGCCTACGAGGGGTTCGAGGAATACGAGGGAACCAATGATCACGAGCCGGACGGGGACGGTGAGGTCGTGGCTCCGCTGGCGGTCTACGACCACGAGGCCGGCTGCTCGGTGGTCGGCGGGTACGTCTACCGGGGCAAGGCCATCGGCGAGCTGCGGGGCCGCTACGTCTACGGCGACTACTGCACCGGTAGGGTCTGGAGCCTCGATCCCGCCGACCCGGGGAGGGTCAGGCTGGAGCTCGTGCTCGGCACGACGCTCGCCTCGTTCGGCGAGGACGAGGCCGGCGAGCTCTACCTCGTCTCGCGGACGGGGAGGATCTTCCTGCTCGAACCGCGCTGAGCCGCCCCGGCCCCGTTACCCGGCGCGCCACACCCCGTCACGAACGCACCCTGTGTTGCATCACGCGCGATTGGGGAGGGGATGAACACACACTCCCATTCTCGAGTGATGCAACACAAGCTCATGGCTCGTGCTGTCCCCGGTGGACGATGGCGCTACGGCTCCCACGCGACGTCTCGGATCTCCGGGAGCTCGACGCCGACGGCGCGCCAGAAGCGACCCCCGTCACGCGAGACGTAGAGACGGTTGCGTGCTCCGAACAGCACGAGGTCGGGGCTCTCGCCGAGCGCGATCGCGCGACCGGCCGGAAGGCCGGACCCTCGCTCCGACCAGGTCGCTCCCGAGTCGGTCGAGACGAGCAGCGGCGGTCGCCGCTCGAGGAGGACGACGATCGTCGCGCCGATCGCGTCGACGTCGAGGGCCCGCCCGGCGGAGAAGCCGGGAGCGAGCTCGAGCGGTCGTGCCCGTTCGACCACACCGCCCGGCTCGGCCTCCACGAGCTGGTCGCCCTCCGCCGCCTCGCCGATCTCGATCCGGTACAGAGCGTCGTCGCAGCCCGCCAGAGCGATCAGCGTGTCTGCCACTTCGCCAGCATCCCCCGCACGACGGCCGTCGCTGCCCGCGCCGCCTCGAACGAATCCTGCCCGGCCGTGCGTGCGACGAGGTACGCGGCGCTGAACGCGTCGCCGGCCCCGGTCGGATCGATCCCGCCGAGCGGTCGCGTCGCGATTCGATCCTCGCGGCCCTCTGCTCGCACCAGCACGCCGTCGGGGCCCAGCGTGACAAGGAGCTCGGGGACGTTCAGCGCGTCGAGGTCGAGGAGCGACGCCTCGGTCTCGTTCAGCTTCAGCATCGTCATGTGCTCGAGCAGGCGCGGGTCGAAGTGCGCGTCGCGAGCGACGGGGCCCGGACGCGGTGGCCGAACGAGGCCCTGGCCGTCGAACGCGAGCCGGCGATCGCGGGCGAGCTCGGCCAGGGTCTCGACCGGGAAATCCGCGCGGCTGAGCGCGGTCGCGTGCACCCACTCCGCGTCCCCGAGGAGCTCGGCAATCCAGCCTCGTGCGTCCGCGGGAGTGAATGCGTCGCCGACGACGTCCAGCGTCGTCTCGCGGTGCTGGTCTCGGTACGTGTGCCGGAACGCGACCGTCTCCGAGGCGGGGCGCCATGCGACTTCGAGCCCGAGCCCGAAGAGGGGTGCCGCCAGACGCTGGTCGCCCGGTGCGAACTTCGTCGCGACGACCGCAGGCTGTCCGAGCGTCGCCAGGGCTCGAGCGCAGTACCAGCCGCCGCCCCCGAGCCGTGGAGCTCCCCGGTCGACGACGTCCCTCGCGATCAGCCCCACGACCCCGATCACGCGCGGGAGCCTACCGCGGCGCGAACGCGCCCAGGAGCGCGCAGGAGCGCATAGAGCGTGAACGAGGCGGCGAAGGCGGGCAGCGAGGCGCCGAACGACGCCCGCGCCGACACGCCCACGAGCGACGTCCACCAGTCCGGCCCGGTCGGCTGGATCCACTGGTACAGCACGAACCCGCCGAGCCAGGCGCCGAGCCCGGACCAGCGGACGGCGACCTCACGAGCCGGCCCGAGCGCGTAGTCGGCCGCGAGCACGCCGAACAGCGGCACGAAGAACGAGCCGAGCAGAAACAGGAACCCCTGATAGGCGACGAGGTCGATCGAGAGCGCGCCCGCGATCGCGATCGCGGTGCACGCGAGCACGAGCAGGGGTTGGCTGGCACGCGGCACGATGTTCTGGATCGAGACCGCCGCGGAGTAGACGTTCGCGAACGGCTCGTCGGTCTCGTCGACTGTCAGTGCGAGCAGCGCGAACGCGCTTGCGACCCCGCCGGTGGCGACGACGGCCAGGATCGCGGTCGGGTCGGCGAGCCCCTGCGAGAGCGCGAGCAATGCGCCGAGCGAGAGCAGCCAGACGAGCGGGACGAGGTATCCGAGCGACGTTCCCCAGAACGCCGCGCGACCGTCGCGGCAAAAGCGCGTGTAATCGGCGGCGAGGGGGAGCCAGGAGGCGGCCATTCCGATCGTGAGGTCGACGCCCTGCCACCAGGAGAGCCCGCCGTCGCCGTTCGCGCTCCAGAGCGCGCCCAGGTCGGAGCCGTCGAGCGTCCACCAGGTGAGGTAGGCGACGGACGCGATCACGGCCCATACGGCGAAGCGACGAACGAACCGCCGCACGAACGAGATCGGGCCGGCGAGAGCGAGCCATGCGATCACGCCGCCGAAGAGGAGAGTCCAGACCCAGCGCTGCTCGAAGCCGACGAGCTCGGCCGCGAGCGCATTCGCCGCAGACGCGATCACGATCAGCTCGAACGTCGCCCAGCCGAGGTTCTGGAAGACGTTCAGCGCCGTTGGAACGTACGAGCCTCGCACCCCGAGCGGACTGCGCAGGAGCACCATCCCGGGCAGGCGTCGCTCGGCCCCGATCAGCCCCGCAAGGGCGAGGAGGGCGCAGCCCAGCACGGAGCCGACGACGATCGCGGCCAGCGCGTCGCGCAGGCCGAGCGCGGGGACGAGCAGCGCGCCGGCGACGAGGACGAGCAGGCTGACCCCGAGGTTTCCCCAGAGCGCGGCGGTGTCGAGGAACGAGAAGGTGCGAAGCCGTTCGGGGACGGCTGTGACGCCCCAGGATCGCTCCGACGGTTCCATCGTGCGCTCCCTTCGCTGGCATTACCCAGATCAGGTTCGACGGGTCAGGGCCACGGGCCCGATCTCAGCCGCTCGACTGCGGCACCCCGGTTCGTCGCGAGTGTAGCCAGGCTCCTAGTCGCGCGCCATGTCGACTGCGAGCCGTACGGCGCGGGCCAGCGGCTCGGGCACCGCGTCGGGGCCGATCTCGGCGAAGCGCCGCCAAGCGCGCTCCGGCTTGCGGCTCGAGCCGCGCAGGCCGGCGACCCCCTCGAAGTCAGGCTCGAGGACGACGGTTCTCCGTTTCCCGCAGGTCCGCGCGATCTTGGCGTTCAGCTCGATCTCGGCCGGGATCGGATCCACCCCCGGGGGCGCATCGCGGTCGTGAACCGCGACGAACGGGATGCCCGTCTCCTTGCAGATACGGGCGAAGAGCGGGATGTTCGACTTGCCGCCGCACTCGACGATCGAGACCGCCTCGCGGTCGGCATCGTGGCCGAGCGCGGTGAAGACGAACGGAAAGGTGAGCTTCTCGGTCAGGCCCTCGACGAGGATCGCCGCCCGCGCGAGGAAGAGCTCGCTGCGCTCCGCGTCGAACTCGCTCGTGACGCGAAAGTCGTGGTCGGTCGTGACGCGGCGCGGCTGGATGATTCGCGTGCCACGCTCGGGATCGCGCGTGACGAACGCGAGCTGTTCGAGCCGCGCGACGTTGAGGAACGCAGGCGAGTGGGTGGAGTAGACGATCTGGTTGCCGGCCGCCGACAGCCCGTCGAGCAAGCGGTAGAGGTAGCGCTGGGCCTGCGGGCGGAGGAAGAGCTCGGGCTCCTCCATCAGGATCACGAGACCCCTCACCTCGTCCCGGCATGCCTCGAGCCCGCGGATCAGCGCCTGGCGCGGAGAGGGGACGCTCGACAACTCCCGAGAGATGAGCTTGATTGCGCGTCTCGCCTCCGTCGCGCGGTGGATCGGGCTCGCCACGAGGCCGCCCGCGCGCAGGCGCGTCGGGAAGAACAGGACCGGGGGGCGGCAGAACGGTCGTCCAGCGAGACGCGGCGACCGTCGCGGAGGACGCCCTCGATCGAGATCTCTCCGTCGCCGGCGTAGACGTCGGAGAAGCGAAGCGGCGGCGCACCCGGGTCGAGCAGCGCCCGGATCGCGGCGAGCACGTTCGACTTGCCCGCGTTCGCCTCTCCGACGAGCGCGCACAGCCTGCCGGGCTCGAGCGTCACCTCGCGTGCGCTGCGGAAGCTCCGCGCTGTGACGCTCGCGAGGGCTGACATCGGCACGAGCCTCAGCTCTCGAGGCGCGGCGGCATGGGAACGATCTCGGGCTCGCCGGAGGCGACCTCGGGCGCCGGGCCGACACGTGCCTGGCGCAGACCCCTTCGGCGCCTGTACTCGACGACGACGAAGATGACGATGGCCGCGAGCGCGATCCCGATCAGCCATTTGGACATGCTGTCGATGGCGCCGACCGTCGTCTTCTCCCACTCCCCCCGGAGGAGTGTGGAGCCGGGGTTCGAGTCGGCGATGAGGTCGGCGCCGACGGGGAACCGCGCCGTGTGGTGGTCGGCCCAGCGGTCGGTCCGGCTTTCGATGGCGAGGACGATGGCGATCCCCGCCACGCTCGAGACGACGACGCCGTAGGGCACGGTCATCGCCAGCAGGCCGACGACGAGCAGGATCGCCGAAGGCACGAGCGCCCAGACCCAGATCCTCGCCTCGTCCCAGCCCGACGGCGGCGCGTAGATCGTGATCAGCTTGTGCGTCGTCCCGGTGCGCCATTGCGCGACGACGTCGGCGCGCTCTGTCGCAAGCGAGACGGCCATCAGCGAGAGGAAGTACAGGGGCGTGGCGACGAGTGCCGCGACGACGAGCGGCACTTTCGGGCGCGACCGAACGTACTGCCTCACGACGAGCCCCGAGCGCGTCCCGCACGACTCACAGCCGGCCCGCCTCGATCACACGGGCGAGAAACTCGCGTGTCCGCGGCTCTTGGGGCGCGCCGAAGATCTGGCCGGGAGGGCCCGCCTCGAGGATGACGCCGTTGTCGAGGAAGCAGACCTGGCTCGCGACGTCCCTGGCGAAGCCCATCTCGTGGGTGGCGAGGATCATCGTCATGCCGAGATCGGTCGAGAGCCGCCGCACGAGACCGAGCACGTCGGCGATGAGCTGCGGGTCGAGTGCGCTCGTGATCTCGTCGAGGAGCAGGAGCTTGGGCTGCATCGCCAGCGCACGCGCGATCGCGACGCGCTGCTGCTGCCCGCCCGACAGTCGATCCGGGAACTCCTTCGCCTTGTCGGCGAGGCCGATCGTCTCGAGCAGCTCGTGCGCCACGCTCTCGGCTTCGCTCTTCGACCTGCCACCCGCCTTGCGCGGCGCGAGCATGATGTTCTGGATCACCGTCATGTGCGGGAAGAGGTTGAAGGACTGGAAGACGATCCCGACCTTGCGCCTGAGCGCGTTCACGTCGACGCCCTGGTCGGTGATCACCTCCCCGTCGACCGCGATGCGGCCCGCGTCTACCCGCTCCAACCGATTGATGCAGCGAAGCAGCGTCGACTTGCCCGAGCCCGAGGCGCCGATCAGGCAGATCACCTCGTGCAGGTCGACCGTCAGGTCGATGCCGCGGAGCACCTCCAGCTCGCCGAATCGCTTGTGGACGCCCTCGACGGAGACGAAGTGCCCGTTCGCGCTCACACCAGCTGCGCTCGCTCGCGTGCCTCGCGCTGCTTGAGCAGGTAGTCGAGGTAGCGGGTCAGTGGGATCGTCACCATGATGAAGAAGACCGCCGCGACGGTGTAGCCCGTGAAGTTGAACGTGTTGGCCGAGTAGTTCTGCGCCTGGAGGACGGCTTCCGCTAGCGCGATCACGGTGATGATCGCGGTGTCCTTCTGCAGGCCGATGAAGTCGTTCAGCAGCGGCGGCACGACCCGGCGAACGGCCTGCGGCAGGACGACGTAGCGCATCCCCTGCCCGTAGGTCAGGCCCAGCGATCGGGCGGCCATGCGCTGGCTCGGATGGACCGATTCGATTCCCGCGCGGTACACCTCGGTGACGTAGGCGGTGTAGACGAGAACGAGAGCGATCGTCCCGTAGACGAAGACCGACTGGTCCGAGATCACGGCGATGTTCAGCGACGGGAAGCCGAAGCCGATCACGAACACGACGAGAATCAGCGGCGTTCCCCGGAAGATGTCGGTGTATACGATCGCCAGCCACCGGACCGGGGCGACACCCCGTCCGGGCAGGCCGCGGATGACGGCGACGAGGAGCGCGAGCACGAGCACGATCGCCTCGGCGAGGAACATCAGCTTCAGATTGGTCGTGAAGCCGTCCCAGATGTACGGCAGCGAGGCCCGGAAGTGGTACGGATTGAAGAAGGCATCCAGGAACTCCCTCATCGCCGCACTCCTTCCGGGTCTCGCCTCTCTTTCGGGCTCCTAGCGGAGTACGGGGATGTTCCCGAAGTTGAGCCCGAACCACTTCTTCTGGAGCTTGCCCACCGTTCCGTTGGCGATCAGCGCCTTGATCTGCTGATCGATCGTGGCCTTGAGCGGGGAGCCTTGCTCGAAGAGCGCTCCGTACTTCTCGTTCGTGACGATCTGGCCGGCAAGCGGCCCGTACTTCGTCGGGTGCGTTTTCTTCTCCGAGGCGCTGATCGGCACGTCCATGACGATCGCCTGGCACCTGCCGATCGCAACCGCCTGGAAGGCAGCCGCGAGCGTCTGGTACACCTGCGGAGGCTTCGGCGGCCGCAGCTTCGTCTTGATCCAGTCCAGGCCCGTCGTCGTGGCCTGGCTGCACGTCTGGAGCTGCCTCAGGTCGCTGCGGTTCCTCGGAGACTTGACGCCCTTGGCCAGTAGCACGCCCTGGTTGGCGTCGAAGTACGGCGTCGAGAAGTCAACGACCTTCGCTCGCTGCGGTGTGATCGTGATCTGCTCGAAGGCGAAGTCGAACGGCTTCGGGCCGGGCCGGAAGAGGCCGGTGAACACCGAGTTGATGTACCTGACCTGGAGCCCGAGCCGCTGGCCGATCGCATTCGCGAGGTCGATCTCGAACCCGCGTGGGTTCGACACGCTGTTGTCGTTGTTGATCTTGCCGACTGTGAAGCCGGCTGCGGGCGGGTTGATGCCGACGATTAGTACTCCCGGCTCTTTGGTCGGCGCCGGGCCCGACCCGGCGAAGGCGACTGCCGCGATCGACGCCGCGAGAGCGGCGACGAGGGCAGCCACGATCAGTCGCTTCATGGAACCTCCCCTACAGATGCGGGTTTCGCAGAGACGACGATTGTCTCCACAGACACAGTTCAATAGAGTGCCCGAAAGTGCAGGCTTACGTCACAGGAGCCACGGATTCATTTTCGCGGACACCTTCTCAGCGGCGGCGTAGCTTCTCGAGACCCCGCTCGGTCCACGTGCCTACGTCCGGATCGAGGTGTCCTGCGACGGCACGGGCATACGGTCCGCGGACGCGCCGCGCGTAGGCCGCGAACCCTTCGTCGGCGACGGGCTTCCAGTCCTCTCGATAAGGGACGACGAGCTCGTCTCGCGACACGCTCCTGGCCGAGGTGAGAAACGCGAGACCGATCCCGGTCGAAACCTCGAGCAGCGATCGGTTCTCCACGCGAGCGGTGTGAACGAGGCCGTCATACAGGGCAGCCAGCTCGCGCTTCGACGGCAGCCTCTTCGCCTCGCCTGCCAGCTCGACCAGGGAGCGGCGCAGCTCCCGGAGCTCGAGCGGAGGGATGTCGATCAGGAGCGCCGTCCGTCCGGAGGCGCCTTCGAGCGCTTTGAGCAGGTCGTCGACGGACCCGAAATGCACGTCGCGGGCGAGCACGCCGGCGCGAGCGAGCTCAACCTCCAGCGCCCGGAGGTAGACACGAGAGCCGTGGATCAGATCCGACGCCCCGGCGATCAGCCAGAGCGGCGAGAAGCCGAACGCGGCGATCGAGCCGAGCTCGACGATGTTGCCAGCAACCTTGCGCGCAGCGATCTCGCCGGCTCCCGCGGAAGGCTCCGCAGTCGGCGAGTCCTCGACCCTGCCGACGAGCTCGATCATCACGCGGAGCAGGTTCCTCGCCGTCACCTGGTAGAGGCGCGAACGACGAACCAGCCGCGGAAGAACGAGGACGGCCGTCTCGTGCGCCGTTCCGCCGAGCGCGGCGGCCGTAGCGCGTACGAGGCGCTCGGGGAAGCTGACGATGTAAGGAACGACCCTCCTCATGGTTTCCAGCTCCGGCGGCTCAACGCGGGCCAGCCCGGACGAGACGTCTAGCTGCGATTCCCGAAGAAGATCAGGAAGTAGTAGGCGAGCTGGGCGATCGCCGCGAGCGCCCCCGCCACGTAGGTCATCGCCGCGGCCGTCAGCACCTTGCGCACGCCCTGGCTCTCGCCGGCGGTTACGAGCCCGAGAGCCTTGAGCTGCTGGGCGGCCCGGCGTGACGCGTCGAACTCGACGGGCAGCGTGACGAGCTGGAACAGGACGACGACGGCGAAGACGACGAGCGCGACCTGCACGAGGCCCAACGCGCCGAGGACCGCACCGGCGAGGAGGATGAAGATCCACGACCGGGACGCGATCGCCACGACCGGCCACATCGCCGAGCGCAAGCGGAAGAAGCCGTAGGACTGCTGATGCTGGATCGCGTGTCCGACCTCGTGCGCCCCGATCGCTGTGGCCGCGACCGAGTTGGGCCCGTAGACGACCTCGGAGAGGTTGACCGTGCGTCCCCGCGGGTCGTAGTGGTCGGAGAGCGCACCGCCGGGCGCCTGATTCACCGGCACCTCCTGGAGCCCGTTCGCGTCGAGGATCGTTCGGGCGACCTGTGCCCCCGAAAGGCCGCTCTGCACGGCGATCTGAGCGTGCGTCTGCACGGTCCGCTTCAGCCATGCCTGGACGGCCAGCCCGATCGCGAACGGGACGATGAAGAACCAGATGTAGAGACCCCAGTCCACCCACTCGCGATCGTAGCGAACGACGGAGAAGACCCGGTCGCAGCGCCAACTTCCGACCGCGTCCAGCCCTTCGACTGTTTACAGTTGTCGCGCAAACCACGAGAGAGACCGGCCGCATGAGAAGCCGGCTCGAGAAAGGAGGTGGCGCGAGTGCTTCTCGCATCGGACTATCCGTTCCTGGACGTCCTGTGGACGATGCTGGTCTTCTTCGCGTTCGTGATCTGGTTCTGGATCCTGATCACGGTCTTCGTCGACCTGTTCCGCCGTAAGGACGCGAGCGGGTTCAAGAAGGTGTTGTGGGTGATCTTCCTGATCCTCGCTCCGTTCCTCGGCGTGCTGATCTACCTGCTCGTCAATAACGACGGCATGGCCGATCGGAGCATCCAGCAGGCGCAGGCGCAGCAGCAGCAGTTCGACCAGTACGTCAAGCAGACTGCCGGCGGCTCGGCCGCCGAGATCGAGAAGGCCAAGGGCCTGCTCGACAGCGGCGCGATCACGCAGGCGGAGTTCGACTCGATCAAGGCGAAGGCGCTGAGCTAGGAGGCGCGCTTAATCTCGGCTTAACCGACCGACACGGAGGGTTCACGGAGGCGCCGCTACATTCGGTGCCATGAACTCGACGTTCGCGAAAGGCGGCGCTCTCCTTGCCGCGGGCCTCCTCGGTGGGGGCGTCGCCTTCGCGATCGGCACGGCAATCGACTCCGGCTCGACGACCACGATCGTGCGCGAGGTCCGAGACGACGCGGCCCCGGCGCCGGCCTCGTTCAAGGGCGAGAGCTCGGCGGAGTCGATCCAGCAGATCTACGAAGCGGATGCTCCCGGGGTCGTCCAGGTGCTCTCGACCTCGGTCTCGAGCGACAACCCGGTCTTCGGCCCGCAACAGGCCGAGTCACAGGGGTCGGGCTTCGTCATCGACAAGGCGGGCCACATCGTCACGAACTACCACGTCGTCGAGAGCGCCATCGATATCGAGGTGAGCTTCTCCGGCGGCGAGAGGATGAAGGCGGACATGATCGGCGCGGACCCGTCCACCGACATCGCGGTTCTCGAGATCAAGGCGCAGGCGCGCGCGCTGACACCGCTTCCCCTGGGCGATTCGGACGTCGTCCGGGTCGGCGACGCGGTGGTGGCGATCGGCAATCCGCTCGGCCTCGAGCGCACCGTCACGGCCGGCATCGTCAGCGCGCTCCAGCGCGAGATCACCGCCCCGAACGGCTACCCGATCGACAAGGTCATCCAGACGGACGCGCCGATCAACCCCGGCAACTCGGGCGGCCCGCTCCTCAACACGCGCGGCGAGGTCGTTGGCGTCAACTCCCAGATCGCACCCGACCCGAACGGGACCGGACGCGGGAACATCGGCATCGGCTTCGCCGTACCGATCAACACGGTCAAGGAGGTCGTGTCGCAGGTGATCGAGACCGGCACCGTCGAGCACGCGTTCCTCGGCGTGTCGATGGAGGACATCACGCCGGCGCTCGCCGAGAACTACCGCCTGCCCGTCGACAGCGGCGTCCTGATCGCCAAGGTCGTTCCCGGCAGCCCGGCCGCCGAGGCCGGCCTCCAGGGCGGCACCTCCAACGTCACCGTCGACGGCGTCAGCTACACGCTGGGCGGCGACGTGATCACGAAGGTCGACGGTCAGCCGGTCACGAGCGTCGATCAGGTGCGCGACGCGGTGCGCTCCAAGCGCCCGGGAGACTCCCTCACCGTCGAGATCAAGCGTGACGACTCCACCAAGACCTTCACCATCGAGCTTGGGCGCCAACCGTCCACCCCGGCCGGTTGATCCGGCGCCCAGGGGCCCCGCCCACCGGGGCCCGATCTTCCCCGAGCCGCGTCGCCAGTGAGGCTCGAGGAAGCAAAGGGCCGGAGGCCCGCCCGCCTGCCCGGGCCTCCGGCTCGACCCTTTGACACGCCGTCGCCCGGCTCTCGCGCTGGGCGCACGGCGTTCTTGCCCGGTCTCTAAGAGGCCACGGACCGGATCGTGATCGGCCCGCCGCAGAGCGCTCGCCCCTTCGCGTCGCGGACGCGCACGACGAGCCTGGTGCGACTCGCCTCGACGAGGCCGTAGGCGAAGCGGTCGACGACGGCACATCGCGCGCCACGGCTCTTCAGAAAGGTGGCAACCAGCGCCCCGGCGGTAGGGCCGGCCGCGCGGGAGATGTTCTCCCCGAACGTGCGCGTTCCGATCGGCCCCGTGACGACCTCGACCATCCCGGTCTTCTCACCGTCGAGGAGCACGTCCTTCACCAGGGTCGCATGCGTGTCGGCGGCGAGCCACACGACGTTGGCGATCCGCCGCTCGCCGATGAAGCGGAGCAGCCCGGACCGCTCCGCCTGATACCCCTCCCAGCGGTCGTAGGGCGAGAGCTCGAGCTCCTGGATCGGATCGGGGGTCAGCACGACCTTCCAGGTCGTCTGCGAGCGGGAGAGGCCACGCTCGAGCCAGCGGAGCTGCGTCTTGCCGAGCAGCGTGCGCCCGGGGTCGAAGAGCGCGGTGCGGCACGCGTCCGGAACCGGGCGGGCGAGCTGGGGGAACGCGAGTGCGAACGTGTCCCGGACAGTTTGAGACAGGAGCGGTGCCACGTCCGGCGTGCCGCTCCCGGCGGGGTTCTCACAGGCCTCGCGGGCACTGGGCGAGCGATAGCTGCGCACGTCGAGGACGAACACCTCCAGGTTGCGTCCCCACCGAAACGAGCGGTACAGCGGCCGGCCGTCCCCGGGCTCGAGCGGCTGGTACTCGCGAAACGCCCGCGTGCCGACGGCGAGAAGGTCCCCGGGGACGCTCCCGGGGTCGTAGTCGTTCTGCACCTCGTGGTCGTCCCACATCGCCACGACGGGCACCGACTGCTCGAGCGTTCGCAGAGCAGCGATCGCCCGGTTTGCTCGGTACTTTGCCCGGTAGTCCGCGAGCGACGTTGCAGGCCGCCCAAACGTGCTGTCGCCGTAGATCGTGTCGCCAAGGTAGGCGAAGAACGCTGGCCTGTCGGCGGCGGCGGCGGCCAGCACGGCGAAGGGCCCGAAAGCCGGCTTGCCGGTGCGCCGGTCGATCGTTCCGTCGGAGTCGCCCGACCAGGCGAAGCGCACCGTTGCGTCGGAGCTCGCGGCCGGAGCAGTCCGAAACGTTCCGAGCCGCGTCACCGCCGTTCCCTGCAGGAAGCTGTAGCGGTACTCGGTCGAGGGACGAAGCCTGGTGAGGCGGACGCGAAGCGTGAGGTCACGGCTCGGCTCGGCGCGTACGTGAACGCGCCGGAACCCCGTGCGGGTGTCTCCACCCTCGACCTGCCAGTAGAAGAGCTGCACAGGCCCCGGTCTGTCGGCACGCGTCCAGACGACTGCGCTCGTCGGACGGATGTCACCGCTTGCGAGCCCGAGGTCGAACGCGCCGGCCGGGCTCGCTAGGGCGAGGGCGAGGACAGAGCCGGCGACGAGGATGCGCACCGCCGGCAAACCTACCTGCAGCGCCGGGACGACCGCCCGTGCGTACGATTCGGCGGCATGGCGCTACAGACGGAGACGCTTCAGGTCACCGGGATTCGCTGCGAGCGCTGCGTCATGCGCCTCGGCGGCGTCCTCGGGCGGATCGACGGGATCGAGTCCGCTAACGCCACTCTCATGGGTCGGGTCGTTCTCTCGTGGGACGACCAGCGGGTCCAGCGCGAGGCGATTCTCGCCACGCTCGCGGGCGCGGGTTTTCGACCGGACGCCGATCCCCAGGAATAGCAGGGGATTCAGGAGCGTTTTCGTCTCCATTCGACGCTGCTAGTCTCCCCGGCTCAGATGAGCGACCTTCAGTCCGAGAGCGACGCTCGCAGGGTCGCAGCCGAGGCCCGCGACCGCGTTCACTTCGAGGAGGAGGCCCTGGAGCTCGCCGATCAGGTGTACCGGGTGGCCCGGCGACTCGTCGGCTCGCGTGAGGAGGCCGAGGATCTCGTGCAAGAGACGTACGCCCGTGCGTTTCGCAGCTGGCGCTCCTACCGCCCTGGCACCAACCTCCGCGCGTGGCTGCTCCGGATTCTCACGAATCTGAACATCGACCGTGGACGGCGCGACCAACGCGCGCCCGACATGCAGTCGATCGACGACGAGGAGTATGCGCTCTTTCGCACCCTCGACGACGGCTCGCCGGAGGAGGAAGTCGACCGTCTCGTCGAGCGCCTGTCGCAGGACTCGATCGTCGAAGCGCTCTCCGAGGTGCCGCACGACTTCCGTGACGTGATCGTGCTTGTGGACATCGGGGACTTCACCTACCAGGACGCCGCACAGATCCTCGACATCCCGGTCGGGACAGTAATGAGTCGTCTCCACCGTGGCAGGAGGATCCTCAAGCGAGAGCTGGAAGCTACCGTTCGGGAGGGAGCGTGATGGCCTGTCCATGTGAGCACTGCGAGGAGTTGCTTCAGCCGTACCTCGATCGGGCGCTCACGGACGAGGAGCGGGCGACGGCCGAGCTACACCTGGAAGGGTGCCCCTCCTGCCGGAAGGCGTACCGCTTCGAGGAGACGCTGCGCACGTACGTCCGCAAATCCTGCTCCGAACCGATGTCTGTCGAGCTGAAGGCGAGGCTGTCCTCGCTCAGGACGCCCCTCTAGCGCTAGTCGTCCCCGTCTGGCGTCTCATTGTCCCCGGCGCCATGGGGGACTAGCGTCGTCCTCGTACCCGACGGGATGACGACTCCGCGTGGGCTCAGCCTTCCCAGCTGTGAGCCCTCGTCGTCTGCGACACGAAGCAGGAGGACGTTGACGAGGATGCCGGCGGCGGCCGCGGCGACGAGAAGGACGACGACCTGGACGATGCGTGCGACGCGGCGGCGCTCCACGATCGAAGACTAGGCCGCCACGGCGAGCTCGCGACGGGCGTGGCCGACCTCCGTCGGGCGGTTGGCGAGAAGCACGGCCTGCAGGCGGCCGTCCCGGCGGAGGTAGCGCGCACGAAATGCGTCACCATCGCCCGCGATGTCGACCGCTGTGAAGCCGTGCCCGTCGCCGACATGCTGGAGACGGAGACCGAACTGATCTGACCAGAAGTACGGTACGTCGTCAAAAGGCCGGTTCTCCCCTAGGATGGCGTGCGCCACGGCGACACCCTGCCCGGCCGCGTTCGTCCAGTGCTCACTCCGCACTCGCCGGCCGAGTCGTGGCCGCCACGCGTTCGCCACGTCGCCGCACGCATAGACGTGCGCGATCGCGGTGCGGCCGCACGCGTCCGTGGAGATCGGCCGGCAGGCGGCGCCGATGCCGACGACGGCTACGTCGCAGGCGATCTCGCATCCGTCGTCGACGCGGATGGCGCGCAGCCGTCCGTCGAGACGGGTGCAAAACCCGGTCAGAGCCGCGCCGAGGACGAGCTCGACGCCCGCCGTCCGGTAACGCTCGGCGAGGATCGTGCCGACCTCGGCTCCGAGCGCGCGCTCGAACGGGACGGCGGCCCTGTCGACGAGCGTGACGTCGAGCCCGAGTCTCCGCGCGGTCGAGGCGACCTCGGTGCCCACGAACCCTCCACCGACGACCGCGAGACGGTGCGCCGAGTGAAGGTCGGCGGCGAGCGACTCGGCATCGGCGAGCGTTCGCAGGTAATGGACGCCAGACGGCGCGCGAGGGCCCGGCAGCCGCCGCGCGCGCGTCCCGGTGGCGAGCACGAGTGCATCCCAGCGAATCGCGCGGCCGTCGGCGAGCCACAGGCGGCGGCGGCTCGTCTCCATGGACGTCGCGCGTGCGCCGAGCACGAGCTCGATGTCCTGCCCGGCCCAGAAGCCCTCGGGGCGAAGGGCAAGTTGTGACGGTGACCGTGTGCCGGCGAGCAGCTCCTTGGACAGAGCCGGACGCTCGTACGGAGCGGCTCGCTCGTCGCCGACGAGCACGACGCGCCCGTCGAAGCCCGCCGCACGCAGAGTCTCCGCGCAGCGAGCTCCGGCGAGCCCCGCTCCGACCACGACGACGGTCGTGCGCCGCCGCTCCATCACGCTGCCTGCTCGCCCGTGACGTCGTCGAAGATCGAGATCGCGCCCATTGGGCAGGACGCGGCGGCCTCGATCACTTCGGTGTCATCGGTCCAGGCGGCGGCCCCCGCGATGCCATCGTCGAGCCGAAAGACGCCCGGCGCGCTCTCGCTGCAGGAGCCGAAGCCGCTGCAGAGGGCGCGGTCGATCACGATTCGGTAACCGGCCATCGCTTGGCCTTCCTTTCGTTCGGGTGCTTGGGTTTGCTCGGAGAGAGGGGCGGGACGACGATCCGCCACGCGGTTGCCGCCGCCACCGACGCGACCGCCCCGGCGTAGAGCGCGAGCGTCCACGGTCGGCCGGTGTCCGTCCCTGCGGCAATGCCGTGGACGGTGGCGGCGGCGAAGATGCCGTAGGTGCCCCAGTGCAGGCGGCGCCAGTTCTTGGTCCCGATCACGCGCCTGACCGAGAACGATGCATACACGAGGACGGTGAGCTCGGCGGCAACGACGCCGAGGCCTGTCCACAGTGGGCGGTAGGAGGAGAAACCCGGTACGACCAGGCCGAGGATCGGCATCGGCACGGCCGTGTCGAGCAGGAGCGCGACGCCGTGGATCGCCACCGCGCCGAGGCCGAGCATGGCGAGAAACCGGTGCAGGTCGGCGATCGTCGCCGGTTTGAGTCTCGCGCCGAACGGCCGCGACTTGAGCACGAGCCCCGCGAGGACGGAGGCCGTGAGGAGGACGTACGCGAGGATGCCACTCGAGCGAGCCAGGATCCAGAAGGTGGGGTCGGTCTTCATCCGAGCCCTCCCGTGAGAACGCTGCGTCCATCCTCGGTCACGAGAACGGACGGGATGGCGCGCCGCTCGGCTTCCGCGCTCGCCGCGTCGGCGCCGGCGAGGAAGAGGGCCTTGGCCAAGACCTCCGCCTCGACTGCGGTGTCTGCGAAGACCGTGACGCGCAGGAGGTCGCTCGCGGCGGGCTCGCCTGTGGCGGGATCGATCAGGTGATGGCGCTCCTCGCCGCCTCGGAGCCAGCGGCGACGGTCGCGGCCGGAGGTCGCGAGGGCGCCGCCGTCGAGCTCGAGCGTGAGCCGGCCACCGGGCGTCTCGACGCCGACCGGCCACCGACCTTGCGCGGCGAGGTCGCCGCCCGCGTTGACCAGGCAACGGCCGGCTCCGGCGAGGATCGCGCAGGCGCGGTCGACCGCGTAGCCCTTCGCGATCCCGCCGAGGTCGAGCCGGATGCCGGGCTCGAGGTCGATCCTCCGGGTGAAAGGGTCGACTGTGGCGCGACCGCCGCACCGGGAGCGGGAAGGGGACGCGTCGCCCTCGGGGGCGATCTCCTCGAACGTGCGGTCGTAGCCCGCGGCCACGAGCGCGTCGTGCACGGTCGGATCGAAGCGGCCGCCGGTTCGCTCGCGTGCCTCGAGAGCGAGCTCGACGACGGCGGCGAGGTCGGGCCCCGCGCACAGAGTGCCGCACCGGTTCAGGGCCGCGAGCTCCGAATCCGGCCGGAAGCGCGAGAGGAGCGCCTCGAGCCGGTGGAACTCGGCTTCGGCCGACGAGAGCGCGAGCAGAGATTCGACTCCGACGGGGGCGTCGAGCAGGAGCTCGACCTGCGTGCCCATTGCCGCGAAGACGTGGCGCTCACTCATGAAGTTCTCGTCACGGTGACGGGCGGCAGCGTCACGACACGTACGGCCGGCGCCTGGGCGGCGGCGACCGTGGCTGCATGCTTCGCCGTCGCAATTTGCTTCGTGCGCTGCGCGAGCTTCACCCGGTAGACGGCCCAGCGATGGTTCACGACCCGCTGTACGGCGAGAGCGTCTCCTCTGAGCTGGAGCTCGCGCGTCCGCAGTGCAGCGACGCGCGGGTCCTGGCCCGCCGACGTCGTCGCCGCCTTCCAGGGGCGCGCCGCGATCGCACCCCAGGCCACGAAGAACACCAGCAGGGTCGCCGCGAGAGCGTAGAGGCGAACGACGTGGTTAGTCATCGAGCTCCGACTCCTCACCGTCGGCCACGCCGGACTCGTGCTCGTCATCGCCGCCTGCGTGCGCCGTGACGACGGTTGGCTCCGCGTGGACATAGACGACCTGTGTGTCAGGCGCCGTGGACGTTGCGCCAGCTCGTGGAATCTTCGGGAGCTTCGGCGGTTTGCTCGCCAGGGCCTTTCTGAGGGATGCCTCGTTGTGATCGAGCTGGCTGCTCCAGCGAGCGATAGCCGCATCCGACACTTTCACCGTCGACGACGAGCCGGCACCGACGGCAGTCGTTCGCGCGAGCGCGAACGTTCCGGCGGCCGCCGCTGCGCCGAGCATGAGGGCGATGAAGAGTCCGTGTCTCCGGTTCATCCGAGCACCTCCTTGTCGCTGCACACTTGCGACGGTACGAGGACGCCGGGAAACCCCGGGCGAGCCGGCGGTAAAGCTTCTCCAGAGGCTGGTAAGGCTTTCGCCAAGGCGCGACACAGCGACGTTGGGCCGTGCGACGATCCGGATCGTGAAGGTTCTGCTCGTCGAGGACGAGGACGCGATCGCCGTGCCCCTCGCGGAGGGCCTGCGCCGCGAGGGCTTCGAGGTCAGCCGAGTCGCCACGGGCCTCGAGGCGCTCGAGGCGCCCGAGCCGGACCTCGTTCTGCTCGACCTCCGTCTCCCGGACGTCGACGGCTACGAAGTCTGTCGCACTCTGAGGGGCCGCTCCCGCGTGCCGATCATCGTTGTCACCGCCCGCGGCGAGGAGGTCGACCGAGTCGTCGGGCTCGAATTGGGCGCGGACGACTACATCGTCAAGCCCTTCGGCTTCCGCGAGCTCGTCGCTCGCATCCGGGCTGTCATGCGCCGCACGGCCCCGCGGGCCGACGTGGCGGCTGGGCCGCTGCGCGTGGGTGCGCTCGAGGTTGACCCGCGCTCGCGGCGCGCGACGCTCGACGGGCGTGAGCTCGGCCTGACGGTGAAGGAGTTCGACCTGCTTGCGCTTCTCGCGTCCGACGCGGGCGCCGTGATCAGTCGTCGGCAGATCCTCGAGGAGGTCTGGGACACGCATTGGCTCGGGACGACGAAGACGCTCGACGTACACGTCGCATCAATTCGCAAGAAGCTCGGCGACCCCGGGTGGGTGGAGACCGTACGTGGGGTCGGTTTCCGCCTGCGACCGGCGCCGTGAGCCGTCGCCTCCTCCTCAGCTACCTGTCGCTGACCATCTTCGTGCTGGTCGTCCTCATGGTTCCGCTCGGAATCGCGGACGCGCGGAACGAACGCCGGGACCTCTCTGCGAAGGTCGAACGTGACGCAGTGGCGATGGCGTCGCTTTCGGAGGACGTGCTCCAGAGCGGAACCGATCGGGGAACTTCGGCGCTCGGCGCGGTCGCGCTTCGCTATCAGGCCGCGACGGGCGGGCGCGTTGTCATCGTCGACTCGTACGGTGACGCACTCGTAGACTCGAACCCGACCGTCCGGGGGACGACCTCGTTCGCATCTCGCCCGGAGATCCGTTCGGCACTCGCGGGCGACGTCTCGACCGGAGTTCGTCACTCGAGCACGCTCGGGCGGGACCTTCTCTACGTCGCGGTGCCGGTCGCATCAGGGGGCGTCGTCCATGGAGCCGTTCGCATTACCTACCCGACCTCGGCCGTCGACGCTCGCGTCCATCGCTACTGGCTCATGCTGGCTGCGATCGCGGCGGTCGTCCTTGCCGCTGCGACACTCGTCGGTCTCCGATTTGCCCGCTCGATCGCGAGACCGCTGGCCGAGGTGGAGAAGGCGGCGGCACGGGCGGGCGCAGGAGATCTGTCGGCCAGAGCGTCCGAGGAAGCCGGCCCGCCCGAAGTGCGACGCCTCGCCCAGGAGTTCAACGAGATGGTCGGCAAGCTCGGAGAGCTCCTGGACTCGCAGGAGGCCTTCGTCGCCGACGCTTCGCACCAGCTCCGCACTCCGCTGACGGCGCTTCGTCTGCGGCTCGAGAACCTCGAGCGGGACGTTGCTCCGGCGGGGCAGGACGACCTCGAGGGCGCGCTCGTCGAGGTGTCACGGCTCTCGCGTCTGGTCGACGCGCTCTTGGAGCTGGCCCGCGCTGACCGCCAGTCCACTGCGACGGCTGAGCTCGACCTCGCCTCCGTCGTCGAGGAGCGACTCGCCGCCTGGTCGGCGCTGGCGTCGGAGCGAGGCGTCGATCTCCGCGCCGTTCTCGGAAACGATCTGCGTGCCCGGACGACACCGGGGCGTGTCGAGCAGATCCTCGACAACCTCCTCTCCAATGCGCTCGAGGTAGCGCCTGCCGGCACGGCCATCGCGGTCAGCAGCGCCCGAGCGGGCGGGTGGGTCGAGCTCCACGTTCTCGACGAGGGGCCGGGCATGAGCGCCGAAGAGCGAGCCAGGGCGTTCGATCGCTTCTGGCGGGGCGACGCCGTCGGCCAGGGCTCGGGTCTCGGACTCGCCATCGTGCGACGGCTGATCGTCGCCGACGGTGGCGAGGTGGAGCTCGGCATCAGCCCCGCCGGTGGGCTCGACGTCGGCCTCCGGTTCCGCGCCGCGGGCGCGGCACTTCCCGTCAGCGCGTACCGACGATGACGACGAGCCTGCGCGGGTCGTCCCCGTCGGGAAGCGCTGCGGTCTTGACACCGAGCTCTCGCGCGAGGCGCTCGGCGATCGGCCTGCCGCCAGGCGGGAAGTAGACGCGCGTCTCCTCGTAGTCCCGTCGGCGCGCGTTGCCAACGGCGCCGACCTTGTAGGCGAGACCGGCTACCTGGTCGGCCAGCCTCGTAGCTGCTCCGCCTTCTCTCGTGCCGTTGTAGACATCGACCTGGATCTGCCACCGCTGAGGCAGCGGCGCCGCGGGCTCGGAGGCCGGCGACGACGCGACGACAACCGTCTGTGGCTGCTGTGAACGCAGCTCGCCGAGGACGAACCAGAGGATGGCAAGGCAGGCGGCGGCAAATGCGAGAACGGCGAGCCAACGGCGAAGCGACCAGGCCTCGATCAGGCGCCGCCCGACGGGGAGCCGTGCGAGCCTCCGCGCCTCGCGCGCCGAGACCCCGAGGGACGTCGCGTACACGATCGCCACAGCGATCGCGTCGCCTGTCGACGGGAACCGCCACACGCGGTTCTCCTCGAGCGACCGCACCTCGTCGACGGTCAGACCGGCCTGTGCCGCCGCCTGCTCGATCGTGATCCTGCGGCGGAGCCGAGCCGACGCAAGCGCCGACGGTTCCGTGGTCGATCCGAGGTCGGGCGGCGGTGCGGGTACCTCGACCTGCGTCACGGCTCTCCCGGGGTCAGCCGCTCGGGCACACGGTCTGCACGAAGTCGTCGAAGACGTTCGCGAGCGACGTGCCAGCTGCGTTGGTCTCCTGAAGACGCGCCCAGTCGCATTGCGCTGCCAGCTGAGCCCTCGTGTCGCTGAGGGCCGTTCGGAGCGACGCGAGCTCGAGCGCGAAGTTGGAAACGTCGGCCCGCAGCTTGTCGACGTCTGCGGCCGTCGGTCCCTGCCCGGCCCGGCGCAACGCCTCGTCCGCCCGGGCGGACGCGGCGACGGCGGCCGTCTCGGCGGCGCTCACGTCGGCCGGCGACGCAGCGTCGAGACGATCGAAGGTCGAGTCGCGGGCGCTGTCCGACAGAAAGAAGAGAACGATCGCTGCGATCGCGGCAATCGACAGGACGAGAGCGGCGATCGCGATCGCGAGCAGGCCACGTCCGGGCCGCGCGGCCTTGGGGGTCTCGGCGACGGCGTTCACGTCCCGTCTAGTACGGGATTGGCCGCGCTATTCCTCGCCCAATCCAAGGCGTTCGAGATCCGCGGGCGTGTCGACGTCTTCGGGGGACCCGAGGTCGTCACAGGGGACGAGTTGGGCCGGCAGGTCGCGAAGTCCCCGGTCGGGGACGGTGGCCCAGCTGCTTCGGCCGAGCACGACCGGATGGCCCCGCACGCCTCCGTAGCTCGCCGCGAACGTCACTCCCGGCGACTCCCGCCAAAACATGAGAACGCGGTCAATGGCCCCTGGGGAGATGCGCGGGCCGTCTGCCAGCAGGACGACGGCGGCCTGCATGCCGACGCTCAGTGCGCTCAGTCCGGCGCGCAGAGAGGCACCGGGGCCACGGTCCCATTCGGATGCGCGGACGACCCGGGCGCCTGTCACCGTGCCGAGCGGGTACGCGCCCTCGACCACGACGATCTCGCCGACAGCGGCCTCGGCGACGCGCGCGAGCACGTGGGGCAGCAGGATCCGCTGCTTCGGCGCGCCGAAGCGCGTCGCCGCTCCTGCCGCGAGCACGATGACCCCGACGCGTCCCGCAGGCGCAGTCTCGGCACACATGTCGCGTGAATCGTGACCCATCGTCGCGCGCATGCGCGCTAAGGTCCCACCCGGGTGGGTCACCAGGCCGTGTGCGGCAGATCGGTGGAGTCGTTCAGTCGATCGTGGTGACGGCGAGGATGTGGGCGAGGTGCACGAGCCGAAACGTGGCTCGCCTGTGGCGCGTCTGCTCTGCCTCGTCGCCGAACTCGGGCAGCAGGCGCCAGAGGTCGCTCGCGCAGGCGACGAGCGCGGCGATCCGCTCGCACGCTTCCACATGTCCGTCGCTCTCGGCGCAGGCGTTGAGAGCGAGCCCAAGGACGCCGACCGTGTCCGGCTGCCGCGTCCAGAGAAGCGGCGTCGCCATCGTCAGATAGTTGTGGATCCGGATCAGCGCGAGCGGCTGGCCGAGCGTCCCGGGCCCGAGCGGCACCGACGGCGGCACGGGTTCCTCACCCGCGGCAATGCGTCGGGCCTGGCGGCCGAGCACGTTGCGGACCTGCTCCTCGGACAGGCCCGCGAGGAGCGCAGTGCGAACGCACAGGGTTAGCGCGTCCGGCTGCAGGCCGTACGGGTAGTCGGAGGCGTACAGCACCTGCTCGGGAGGGATTCGTGAGAAGACGTCGAGCAGGTCGACGGCGCTCCACATCGACGTGTCGAAGAAGACCCCGGGGTGCCCGGCGAACTCCTGCGAGAGCGCCGCGAGGTCGGCGATGCCCCCGTGCGCGACGATCAGCGTCGTCCCGGGATTCGCATCGACGAGCTGCCGCAGGTGGTGGGCGATCGGCGGCAGGCCGCGTCCACCGTGGATCAGGATCGGGACGCGCTGGGCGGCGGCCAGCTCGAACACCGGCACGAGCCGCCCGTCGTCGAGCTGGAACGCCTGGGAGCGGGGGTGGAGCTTGATCCCGCGCGCGCCGCGGTCGAGGCACCGGATCGCCTCCTCAAGTGGCGACTCCGCGAGGTCGAGCCGGACGAACGGGACGAGCAGTCCGCCTGCCCGTTCGGCTGCCTCGAGCGTCCGGTCGTTGGCCGCGCGGAACGCAGGGTGGCGGTCGGGCTCGTCGAGGCAGAACGCAAACGCTCCGGTGACCCCGTACCGGCCGAGGAACGCCGTCAGCTCGTCGAGCGGCGCGACGAACCCGTCGATGTCGCGGCCGACATGGACGTGGGCGTCGAAGAGCTCGGCTCCGGGCGGCACGAGGTCAGCGAGCTCGCGGTCGTAGAGGTCGACCAGATCCTGTGCGCGCTCGAGGACGTCCTTCACCTCGTCGGAATCTACCCGAGCGCTGCCGCTAGGCTGGCGCGATGCCCGACGTCCTCATCGTCGCGGACACGATTCGCTCACCGGAGCTTCGCCACGAGATTCCCGTCGCGATCGGCGACCCGTTCGTCTACGTCGAGAAGGACGGTGCACGGCACGCATTCGTGAGCTCGCTCGAGCTGCCCCGGCTCGAGCACCTCGACGGCCTCGCCGTCCAACCGTTCGAAGCCCTCGGGATCGACGAGCTGATCGAAGCCCGGCTCGAGTGGGACGAACTGCTGCAGGAACTGTCGCTCCGCGCCTGCCGGGCCATCGGACTCAGCGTCGCTGTCGTGCCGTTTGGGTTCCCGCTCGCCGTCGCCGAGCACCTCCGTGCGGGCGCCGTCGAGGTCAGGCCGGAGCCGGAGCTCTTCCGCGATCGCCGGCGCTCGAAATCGCCCGTCGAGCTCGAGGGCATCTGCCGGGCTCAACGCGCCGCCGAGCGGGCGATGGACGCTGTGCGCGAAGGCCTTCGTGGCGGCCCGGGCATCACGTGCGAGCATCTCCAGGGCCGTGTGCTCGACGTGTTCGCCGCGGAGCGCGTTCTGGCCGAGGAGGTGCCGATCGTTGCCCACGGCGCGCAGAGCGCGATCGGGCACGAGGAGGGCCACGGCCCGATCGCCGAGGGCGAGCCCGTCGTCGTCGACCTCTTCCCGCGCGACGCCGCCTCCGGCTGCTTCGCCGACATGACGCGGACCTTCTGCGTCGGCGAGCCCCCTGCGGAGCTCGTGGAGTACCACCGCCTGGCGCGGGAGGCACTCGAGCGATCCGTCGAGTCCGTGCGACCCGGAGTGACGGGCGCGGAGCTCCACCGGCTCGCCTGCGACGTCTTCGAGGCCTCGGGCTATCCGACGCAGCTGACGAAGCAGCCGGGCGAGCCGCTCGACGAGGGCTTCAACCACTCGCTCGGCCACGGAGTCGGCCTCGAGGTGCACGAGACCCCGTACCTTCACCGCATCGGCGTCGAGCCGCTCGTCCCCGGCGACGTGATCGCGATCGAGCCGGGCCTCTACCGGCCGTCCTTCGGCGGCTGCCGCCTCGAGGACCTCGTCCTCGTCACCGACGACGGCTGCAAGGTCCTAACCGACTTTCCCTACGACCTTGCGCCGTAGGCTCCGCTCTACGCCGCTAGCGAGAGGAGCTTCTCGAACCGGTCTGGCTCGTCGAACGGGCCGATCAGCGCGAGGTTGAGCCGATCGTCGCGGATCACGTCCTGCGCGACGCGCTGGATGTCGTCGAGCGTGACGGCGTCGAAGCCGGCGAGCACCTCGTCGAGCTCGCGGACACGGCTCTCCAGCACCTCGCCGCGCAGCCCGAACATGATCGTTCCCTTCGGATCTTCGAGCGAGAGCACGAGTCGGCCCTTGGCGAAGTTTCGCGCCTTCTCGAGCTCCTCGGCGGAGATCGGCTCGCGGGCGATTCGGCCGAACTCGGAGACGATCGTCTGGACGGCTTCGTCGATCCGCTTGATGTCGACGCCGCCCTGCGCAAACAGCGTGCCCGTGTCCGTGTACCCCTGGTTGTAGCCGTAGATGTAGTACGCGAGGCCGCGGCGCTCGCGGACCTCCGTGAACAGGCGCGACGACATGCCGCCGCCGAGGACCGTCGCGAGCAGCCCGAGCGCGTACCGGTCGGGATGGTCGATCGGAAAGCTGTGCACGCCGAGTCGCAGGTGTGCCTGGTCGGACTGCTTCGTGTGCAGCTTCACGGCTGCGCCGGTCTGCTCCACGTCCACGGGAGCGGGGGATCCGGCCGCCCCGTTCGGCACGTCCCCGAGCAGCGAGCCGATGTGCTCGACGGCGTCGTCGCCGACCGCGCCGCCGATCCCGGCGACGATTCGCGGGGCGCGATACCAGGTGTCGAGGTAGCCGAGGAACGTCTCGCGCGTGGCTGCGCGAACGGTCTCCTTCGTGCCGATGATGTCCCAGCCAAGCGGCTGGTCGCCGTAGAGGAGCTGGTCGTACACGCCGTCGACGTAGTCGCGCGGGGTGTCGAAGTACATGTTCATCTCCTCGACGATCACGCCCTTCTCTCGCTCGATCTCTTCCGGGTCGAACTTCGAGTGGCGGATCATGTCGACGAGGACGTCCAGCGCCGTGTCGCGGTGCTCCGCGGCGCACTTGACGTAGTAGCCGGTGTACTCCTTGCCGGTGAACGCGTTGAACTCGCCGCCGATCGAGTCGATCTCGCCTGCGATGTCGCGCGCGGTCGGCCGACGCTCGGTGCCCTTGAAGAACATGTGCTCGGCGAAGTGCGCGATGCCGCTCGTCTCGCGTGTCTCGTAGCGCGAGCCGGTCGCCATCATCAGAAAGCACGCCACGGACTTCGCCTGCGGCATCGGCGCCGTAAGGATGCGGAGACCGTTCGGGAGGACAATCTTCTCGAAGACGCTCATGATGCCCATGCTACCCGGCTGCGTCCGCCCCGCCGTTGTCGCACCATGGAGTAGGCTGCCGCCCCGGTGAAGCGGTCCGAGGTAGACGTCCTCGTCGCCGGCGCGGGGCCCGTCGGCCTGACGGTCGCCTGCGAGCTGAGACGGCGCGGCGTCGACTGCCGCATCGTCGATGCGCTGGACGAGCCGCCGCAGTACGCCAAGGCGGTCGGGATCCAGCCCCGGACTCTGGAGATCTGGGAGGACATGGGCCTCCTGCGCCAGGCACTCGACTCCGCGATCGAGCTCCACGGTCAGATCGTCTACGTGAACGAGCTAGAGGTCATGCGCATGACCCTCGAGCTACCACCCGAGATTCCGTACGCATTCGCCGCCCTCCCCCAGTACGAGACCGAGCGCCTCCTGCGCGAGCATCTTTCGACACTCGGTGTCGCCGTCGAGCGGGGCGTCGCGCTGCAGTCGTTCACGCAGGACGCCGACGGCGTCGGCGCGGTTCTCGGCGGCCCTCGCGGCGAAGAGTCGGTTCGCGCCGGCTACCTCGTGGGCTGCGACGGCGCGCATAGCGTCGTTCGCAAGGGGCTCGGGCTCACGTTCGAGGGCGATGCGTTCCCGGAGGAGTACATGCTCGGCGACGTCGAGGTCGGCTGGTCGATGCCGCGGGGTTACGGGATCCGCGCGATGCACCAGACCGACGGCGAGACGGACGACCTCCTCGTCTGCATTCCGCTGCCCGGGCGCAACCGTTATCGCATGTCGATGCTCGTGCCACCCGAGCTGGCGGCGCCGCCGAGCAGCCCGGACAGCGTCGAGCATGGGTTTGCGACCGACCGACCCGCGCCCACGCTCCAGCACATTCAGGCCGTGCTCGATCGGCTCTCGCCCCAGCCGACGATTGCGTCGAGTCTCCGCTGGTCGTCGATCTTCCGCATCAGCCATCGGCTCGTCGACCGCTACGGCGACGGCCGGGTGTTCGTCGCCGGAGACGCGGCGCACATCCACCCGCCGACGGGAGCCCAGGGGATGAACACGGGCATCCAGGACGCCTACAACCTGGCCTGGAAGCTCGCGCTCACGGTGCAGGGTGTGGCCGCGCCCGGCCTGCTCGAGAGCTACGACGCCGAGCGCCGCCCGATCGGAGAGGAGGTGGTCGGGCGGACGGTTCGGGACGCGAGGGCCGGGATCGGAGCCGACGAGAACGACCCGGCCACGGTGATCCTCCGTGAAGCGCAGCTCCTCGTCGGCTACCCGGAGAGCCCGCTCTCGGCCGAGGACGTCGCCGGCGCGAAAGGGCCCCGACCCGGCGAGCGGGCGCCCGACGCGCGCGGCCTGACGCGCGACGCGGTGGCCGGTCCGCTGCGACTCTTCGAGCTCCTCAGGGGCGCCGATCCGGTGCTCTTGCTCTATATCGACGACCAGGTCGACGCTCGAACGCTTCGGGGCCTCGAGACCGCCGCGGCCGCAGCGCGCGATCGTGCGCACGGACGCCTGGCCACGTACGCCGTCCTGGCCGCCGGGTCGACGACGATGGCCTCCTCCTTCCGGTCGTTCGGGACGCCGCGGGAGAGTTTCGAGCGGCGTACGGGAGTGATGGCACAAGCGCCTACCTGATCCGTCCCGATGGATACATCGGCTATCGCGCCACGCCCGCGGCGGCGGAACCGTTGAACGCCTACCTGGGGCGGATCTACAGCGAGTGAAGCGCCTCGAGGAGCCGGTCGACCTCGTCAGCGGTGTTGTAGTGGACGATTCCGGCCCGCACGGCGCCGCCGGGCTCGAGCCCCAGCCGTGTCATCGCCTCGACGGCGTAGTAGTTGCCCCACCACACGGCGATGTCCCGCGCGCCCAGGTACTCCGCTACCTCCCGCGCCGAGCGGCCCTCGACGTTGAACGCGAAGGTCGGCACGCGGCCGTCCATCGTCGGAGGACCGTAGAGCCGGCACGATCCGGGTAGGTCTCGGAGGAAGCGTTCGCCGAGCTCTCGCTCCCAGGCCACGATCGCGTCCCAGCCGATCGACTCGATGTATTCGATCGCCGCGGTGCAGCCGGCGAGGAGCTCGTGCTGGAGCGTGCCCGTCTCGAACCGGCGCGAGACGGGATCGTCGGCGGCCGGGCGGACCTTGTAGGGGCGCAGGCGCTCGAGCAGCTCGCGCCGACCGAAGAACAGCCCGAGGTGCGGCCCGAAGAACTTGTACGGCGAGCACACGAGCACGTCGACGCCGGCCTCGACCACGTCGATCGGGCCGTGCGGCCCGTAGTGGACGGCGTCGACCCACGCGAGCGCCCCCGCGTCGTGCGCGAGCGCCGCGATCCGCCGCACGTCGTTGATCGTTCCCACGGCGTTCGAGGCCCAGCCGAACGCCACCACGCGCGTCCGGTCGGAGAGCTGCCGCTCGAGGTCGTCGAGGTCGAGGGTGCAGTCCTCCTCGCGGATGTCGGCGAAGCGAACCACGAGATCCAGGTCGCGCGCGAGCTCGAGCCAGGGCGCGACGTTGCCGTCGTGGTCGAGCCGCGTGCAGAGGATCTCGTCCCCTGGAGCGAGGTCGCGACCGACCGCGCGCGACAGCGCGAAGTTCAGCGTCGTCATGTTGGCGCCGAAGCCGCACTCCTCGGCCGAGCAGCCCAGGAAGCGCGCGGCCGCTTCGTGCGCTCGCTCGACCACCTCGTCCGTGCGGCGACTCGTGTCGTAGGGACCGCCGATGTTCGCGTTCGACCGGCGCAGGTACGAGGAGATCGCGTCGATCACCGAGTCGGGCACCTGCGTTCCGCCGGGGCCGTCGAAGAAGGCGAGCGGTCGATCAAGGGCCGAGAAGCGTCTGCGAACCGCGGCGACGTCGAAGGCGACCGTGCTCACGGTGGTACACACTACCGCCGTGGAAGCGACGAGGTTCCTGCGCGATCTGCGGGCCGTCCGGCGCTACGACGCACGCCCGATCCCGGGTGACGTCCTCGCCGACATCCTCGAGACGGCCCGCTGGACCGGCTCCGCGAAGAACGCCCAACCCTGGCAGCTCGTCGTCGTCGCCGAGCGACCCACGCTCGAACGGCTCTCGGCGCTGGCGCCCTTCGGCCAGCACGTCGCGCAGGCCCCTGCGGCGATCGCGGTCGTCATGAGCGAGCGAAGTCGCAGCCGCTCGTTCGACGAGGGACGGATCTGCGAGCGGATCATGCTCGCAGCGTGGGCCCACGGCGTCGGCGGATGCGTCGCGACGCTCTTCCCGGAGGAGCGTGAGGACGAGGCGCTGGAGCTGCTCGGAGGGCCGGCGGGCACTGGCCTCCGCACGGTCGTCGCGCTCGGCTACCCAGCCGACGCGAACGCGCGCTTCGTCGGCTCGACCCCGCGTCTCAAATCGGTCGTTCCGCTCGGGCGAAAGCCGCTGGGCGAGATCGTGAGCAGCGAGCGCATCGGCGGGTGAGCGGGCCGGCTGTTCCGGACATCCTGGCTCCGGGGCTCGCGGTCGTGTTCTGCGGCATCAACCCGGGGCGGCGCTCGGCCGCCGCCGGGGCGCACTATGCGAATCCGCGCAACGACTTCTGGCGGTTGCTCGCCGACGCGGGCCTGACGCCGCGCCGTCTCGACCCGAGCGAGCAGCACGCGCTGCCCGGCTACGGCATCGGGCTGACGAACGCGGCCTTCCGGACGACGAAGGGAAGCGGCGAGCTGCGCCGGGCCGACTTCGACGGCGCTGCCGACCGTCTGGAGCGGATTGCGCGCGAGCTGGAGCCGAGCGGGATCGCGTTTGTCGGCAAGGCGGGGTACCAGGGCGTCTTTTCTGAACGCTGCGAGCTCGGCCTCCAGAGCCGACGGCTGGCGCGCACGTGGCTCTTCGTCCTGCCTTCCACGTCGCCTGCGAACGCGGCCGTGCCGTACGTCGAGCGCCTGCGCTGGTTTCGCAAGCTGGCGGAGCTCAGCCGCGCCAGCGGTTCGTGATCGGCACGCGCCGATCGCGCCCGAAGGCCTTGGGGCGCAGCTTCACGCCGGGCGGGGCCTGCCGCCGCTTGTACTCGGCCCTGTCGATCAGGGCGAGCGCCCGCTCGACGACCTCGGGCTCGAAGCCGTCGCTCGTCAGCTCCTCGCGCGAGCGGTCAAGCTCCACGTAGGCCTCGAGGACGCGGTCGAGCTGCGCATAGGGCGGGAGTGAGTCCTCATCGAGTTGACCGGCCCGGAGCTCCGCGCTCGGCGCGCGCTCCACGATCGACTGCGGGACGAGGTCGCGTCCGGCGCGCTCGTTCAACCGCCTCGCCAACCGGAACACGTCGGTCTTGTAGACGTCCTTCAACAACGCGAAGCCGCCAGCCATGTCGCCGTAGATCGTCGCGTAGCCGACCGAGAACTCGCTCTTGTTCCCGGTCGCCAGGGCAAGCCAGCCGAACTTGTTCGACAGCGCCATCACCAGCAGTCCGCGGATCCGGGACTGGACGTTCTCCTCGGCGATCCCCTCGGCCGTCCCGGCGAATACGAGCCCGAGCGCCTCGCCGACCGAGCCGACGATCCCCTCGATCGGGAGCTCGAGGAAATGCGCGTCGAGCGACTCCGCGACGCGTCTCGCATCGGCCTTCGTCTCGTTCGAGCTGTAGCGCGAGGGCATCGAGACGCAGTGGACGCGCTCCGGGCCAAGCGCCTCGGCCGCGAGCGCAGCCGTCAGCGCCGAGTCGATCCCGCCCGAGATGCCGAGCACGACCTCGGCGAAGCCGTTCTTCTCGACGTAGTCGCGAAGGCCGAGCTCGAGGGCGAGCCGCATCTGCTCGACGTCGTCGAGCGGCGGTGCCAGCGTTCGAGGCGGCGCGGGCCGGCCGTTGGGCGGCGCGGCTGCCGCCACGTGGATGACCGGCGGGTCGGGCAGGTCGGCACGTTCGCGGGCCAGCGCCCGGCGGCGCCCGTCGCTCAGGCGTCGCGCCACGGCGGTCGACGCATCGACGTCGACCACGAGGAGCGCCTCCTCGAACGACGGCGCCCGCGCGACGATCTCGCCCTCCTCGTCGATGACGAGGCTGTGCCCGTCGAAGACGAGCTCGTCCTGGCCGCCGACCGCGTTCACGAACGCGATCCAGGCGCTCGAGTCTCGTGCGCGCGTGGCGAGCATCTGCTCGCGCTCGGAACCCTTGCCGACATGGAACGGCGAGGCCGAGATGTTGGCGATCACGTGTGCCCCGGCCAGGGCGAGGTCGGTCGCCGGCGGGCCCGGCTGCCAGATGTCCTCGCAGACAGTCGGCCCGACGAGCGTCCCGGCGACCTCGACCAGAAGGAGGTCCCGACCCGACTGGAAGTAGCGGTCCTCGTCGAACACGCCGTAGTTGGGCAGGAACCGCTTGCGGTAGATCCCTCTCACCTCCCCATCGGTGCAGACCGCACACGCGTTGTAGAGGTCGCGGTCGAGATGGGGGGTGCCGACGAGGGCGGTGATGCCGCGGACCTCCGCCGCGATCCGCTCCAGGCTCGAACGTGCCGCCTCGAGAAAGCCCGGCCGCAGGAGGAGGTCCTCGGGCGGATACCCCGTGACCGCCAGCTCGGGGAAGAGCACGAGATCGGCTCCCGCTCCCCGAGCGTCGTCGAGGCTGGCGAGGATGCGCACCCGGTTGCCGTCGAGATCGCCGACCACCGTGTCGAGCTGCGCGAGCGCGAGCCGCATGGTCGGATGATAGACGTTTACGTCTCGTGGTCGAAAACCAGCGGGATCGCCTCGAGCGCCTCGGGATTCTCCACGGTCGAGAGATCGCCCGGATCCTCGCCGAGAGCGCGCGCCCGCACCGCTCTGCGGACGATCTTCGCGCTCCGCGTCTTCGGAAGCGCGGGTACGAAGACGACCCGCTCGGGCCTGAACGCCTTCCCGAGCTCCTTGGCCACCTTGTCGGCGACCTCCAGGTCGGTCGGCTCCCGCATGTTGTCGGCCGGAACGCAGTACAGCCAGGCGGTCTCTCCCTTGATCGGGTGCGGGATGCCGACCGCGGCCGCCTCGACCACGGCCGGGTGGGCAACCGCAGCCGATTCGAGCTCCGCAGGCCCGATTCGCTTGCCGGCGATGTTGAGCGTGTCGTCGGATCGCCCGTGCAGGAACCACTGGCCGTCGTCGTCGATCGACGCCCAGTCCCCGTGAACCCAGACGCCCGGAAGCCGTCGCCAGTACGTGTCTAGGTAGCGCTCGGGGTCGCGCCAGAGCCCCCGGGTCATGCCCGGGAACGGCCTGCGGACGACGAGCTCGCCGACCTCACCTCGCCCGACCGACCGCCCGTCGGAGTCGACCACGGCGGCGTCGATGCCCAGGGCAGGGCCGTACAGGGAGCACGGCTTCAGCGCGCACAGCGGGGTCGGCCCGAGCAGCACCGCGCCGCATTCCGTCCCACCCGAGATGTTGATGATCGGGCAGCGCCCGCCGCCGACGTCCTCGAGCAGCCAGCGATACGGCTCGTCGTTCCAGGGCTCGCCCGTGGTGACGAAGATGCGAAGCGACGACAGATCGGCCCTCGGCGGGCCATACTGGACGAGAGCGCGCACGAGGGTCGGCGAGAGGCCGAGCACCGTCACACGCTCTCGCTCGACGATCTGCCAGAGGCGGTCGGCCGGCCAGTCGGGCGCTCCCTCCATGTAGACGATGCGGGCGCCGAGCGCGCCGGCGCCGACCACGGTCCACGGGCCCATGATCCAGCCCATGTCGGTGGCGAAGAGCACCGTGTCGTCCGGCCCGATGTCGGCGAGATAGCCTGCTTCGCGCGCGAACGAGACGAGCAGCCCGCCCTGCACGTGGAGACTTCCCTTCGGACGGCCGGTCGTCCCGGACGTGTAGGCGAGGAGATACGGAGCCTCGGCGTCGACCTCGAGCGGCGGGAGCTCCCCGGGGCAGCTCGCGACCAACTCGTCGAGGAAGACATCCCGTCCCGGGGTCATGCGCACCTCGCCGCCCAGCCGGCGCCACGTGACGACGTGACGGACGGACGGGACGCCGAGCACGGCCTCGTCGACGACATCCTTCAGCGCCACCTCTCGCCCGCGCCGGAGCGAGCCGTCGGCGGTGATCACGACCCTGGCCTCGGCGTCGGTCAGCCGCGCGGCGACCGCGCTGGCGCCGAAGCCGGAGAAGATCGGCACCTGCAGCGCACCGAGGTGCGCGCAGGCGTGCGACGCGATCGCCGCCTCCGGAGCCATCGGCAGGACAGTGCCGACGGCGTCTCCGGCAGCCACGCCGAGATCGGCCAGGCCTTCGGCGAGGCGAGTCACCTCCCGCGAGAGCTCGGAAAACGTCAGAGCGCGACGCGACCCGTCCTCGCCGGCGAAGGTCGCTGCTTCGGACTGTGGCTTTCGTGCGCCCCAGCGGTGGACGCAGTTGCGCGCGACGTTCACCCGCGCTCCCGTGAACCACGTCGCCCACTCGATTCCGCGTGAATCGTCCACGACGCGCTCCCACGGCTCGGAGAACTCGAGGCCCAGATCGTCGATCACGGCCGGCCAGAACCATTCCGGCTCCTCGCGCGAGCGGCGAAGCAGCTCGTCGTAGCTCGCAATCTCGAGTCGCCGCATCAGGCGTGTGACGTTCGCCCTTTCGACGATCCCGGGCGTCGGTCTCCACGCGAAGTCTGCCATCGGGCGAAGCCTACTTCGACCTTGACCAAAGAGCTAGTGCACGCTAACTTACCGTGAGTTAGTGGTCACTAGCTTCGGAGGTACACGAGTCGCATGCGAGCCAGAATCCTCGCCCCGGAGAACCGCAAGTGGCTGACGCTCGGCGCGGTCACGTTCGCCCTGTTCATGATCATGCTCGACAACACCGTCGTGAATGTCGCGCTCCCGTCGATCCAGAGCGACCTCGGCGTCGGGATCTCGGAGCTGGAGTGGATCGTCAATGCCTACGCGCTCACGTTCGCAGTGTTGATGCTCTCCGGCGGGAAGCTCGCCGATCTCTACGGCCGCAAGAGGATCTTCCTGGTCGGCCTCCTGGTCTTCTCGCTCTCGTCTCTCGCCTGCGGTCTCGCGACGAGCGGCGGAATGCTGATCGGCGCGCGGGCGGTTCAGGGCGCCGGTGCGGCGTTGATGATGCCCGCGACCCTCGGGATCATCTCGGCGACCTTCGAGCTGCGCGAACGCGGCATGGCGTTCGGGATCTGGGCGGGCGTCTCCGCGATGGCGCTGGCGCTCGGCCCGATCGTCGGTGGCGTGTTGGCCGAGCACGCGGACTGGAGCTGGATCTTCTTCATCAACGTCCCGGTGGGTATCGTCGGGATCGTCGCCGGCTGGCTCGTCATTCGCGAGTCGCGTGACACGTCCGCGATCCAGCGCCTCGACCTACCCGGGCTGGTGACGTCCGGAGTCGCGCTGTTTGCGCTGACCTTCGGGCTGATCGAGGCGAACAACTACGGCTGGACGTCGCCGACGATCCTCGCCCTCTTCGGTGTGGCTGCTGTCGGGCTCGCCCTCTTCGTGGTGCTGGAGCACCGTCAACGCGCACCGATGCTCGATCTCTCGCTGTTTCGAAATCCGACGTTCGCCGGCGCCAACGCAACGGCGATGCTCGTGACGCTCGCGATGTTCGGCGTCTTCTTTTTCATGTCGCTCTACGTTCAGCAGATCCTCGGCTACTCGCCGGTGCAGGCCGGGGCGATCTTCCTGCCGATGACGATCCTGATCATCCTCGTCGCACCGATCGCCGGGAAGCTCTCCGACCGGGTCGGCTCGCGCTGGCTCATGGCCGGCGGCATGACCCTCGTCGCCTGCTCGCTCGTCCTCTTCTCGCGACTCGGCCTCGACTCGGGGTTCTGGGACATGTTTCCCCCACTTGTCCTCGGCGGCCTCGGCATGGCTCTGACGATGACCCCGATGACCGCGGCGGCCATGGGCGCCGTCCCGGTGGCCAAGGCAGGCGTCGGCTCCGGCGTCCTGAACACCTTCCGCCAGGTGGGTGGAGCGCTCGGGATCGCGGTGATGGGTGCCATCCTCACCTTGCAGAGCACGCGGGCCCTCGAGCACGGCGCCACGCGTCCGGAGGCCTTTCTAGACGGCTTCCAGCTCTCGCTCGAGGTTGCCGCTGTGATCGCGTTCTGCGGCGCTATCGTGGCCGCGGCGACGATCCGGCGCGTGGGCGAGGCTCATGCCTCCGAGGTGGTGGAGGGGCTGGCGGCCTGATGGCGGCACCCACCCGCACGCGGCTTCCCGCCGCTGAGCGGCGCGAGGCGCTGGTGGACACGGCGCTCGTCCTCTTCGCCACGCGAAGCTACCGCGGCGTTACCACGGCCGAGATCGCACGGAGCGCCGGGATCTCGGAACCGATCCTCTACCGCCATTTCGCGTCGAAGCGCGACCTGTTTCTGGCGTGCCTCGACGAGGCATGGTGTCGGGTCCGGGCCGCGTGGGAGATCATGATGGCGGAGGAGGATCCGAAGCTCTGGCACGGAGGCCACTCCGAGTCGGGCCTCCGGCGCGCTCGGGAGCTGCTCTGGGATCTCTGGGCGCAGGCCGTAACCGAGGCGGGTGATGATCCCGTGATCCGCAAGGCGCTCCGGCGCCATCTGGAGGCGGTGCACGACTTTCTGAGCGCAGGTCTCCGGCGCGCGCAAGAGGCGGGAGCTGTCCTACCCGAGCGCGACCCTGCCGCCGAAGCCTGGATCTTCATGTCGACCGGTCTGATGACGGCGATCGGCCGCCGCCTCGGGGGGCTGCTCGAGGCTGACCTGCCGAGAATCGTGGCTGCCCGCCGCGAGTGGATGACGGGCGTGAAGCCCGACCTCGCCCTCTAGCCTCCGAATCCGGGCAAGGCGACAACCCGGAGGCTTCGGCTCTGCGGCCCAGCCGACTCCTCCGGGTTGATGTCGCCGCGAATGTGACGCGCCTCCCGCATTCCGTCTGCCTGGCGTCCGGCTCTGGACTGCGGAAGTATCTCGACTATAGACCAATGTCCGATTAAGTCAAGTAGGCAAGTGAAGTGAAAGTGCCTATAGTCCACTTCACACATGGCCGACGCAGTCTCGCGTTCTGACCTGCCACCTGCTGCACCGCCGCCGGCCCGCTCCGCGCTCGGGGCGAGGATCCGCGATCTGCGGGTCTCGCGCGGCCTGAGCCAGAGCGGCCTCGCCGGCGACCGCTTCTCCAAGGAGTACGTCTCGCAGATCGAGCGCGGGAAGACACGGCCCAACGGAGACACGCTGGCGTGGATCGCTCGCAGGCTCGGCGTCGACCCGGGCTTTCTCGAGACCGGCGTCCCGGCGGGCGAGCGCGAGCGTGTCGAGAGCGCCCTCGCCCGGGCCGAGGCGGCAATCGAGGCGAGTCGCTTCGAGGAGGCGATCGGCGAGATCACCCGCACGGCGGAGGCGCTCGAGCGGATTTCGTCAGCGCGGCTCGATCTGCGCGCCCGACTCGCCGAGGCGTGGGCGCGCATGTATATCGGCGAGCCGAACCGCGCTCTCGAGTTGCTCGCGACCACCCGAGAGATCGTCGAGGCGCCCGAGTTCACCGATGCCGACCGCGCCGAAGTGTTGTACCGGCTCGGCTGCTGCCGGTTCAAGATGAACTCGATCTCGACGGCGACCGCGCTGCTTTCCGAGGCGTACGAGCTTGCGGCCCGGTCGGAGCTTCCGGTGGACAGGCTCCGGGCGCACATTCTGGGCTGGCGCTCGCGCTGCCACCAACGCCACCGCGACTGGGTCGCTGCCCGGGAGGACGTCGAACGCGCGCTCGAGCTCGCGGAGCGTCTCAACGATCGCCGAACGGCCGCTCATACCTACTTCCAGGCGTCGCTCGTCGCGGAGCGGACGGGTCACTGGGTTCTCGCTCGCACGTATGCGGCCCAGGCCAAGGCGCAGTACGAGGAGATCGCAGACCGGGTAAACGTCGGCAAGCTCCTGAACAACCTCGGTGGCCTGAGCTTCCTGCTCGGTAAGCCGGAGGAGGCGATCGAGAGCCTCAAGGAGGCCTTCCGGGTCGCCCTCGAGGTCGACAACGAGGTCGACGCAGGCTACGCGGTGTCGTCACTTGCCCAGGTTCACCAGCGCATCGGCGAGCATGTCCTGGCCGAGGAGCAGGCCCGGCGTGCGCTGGTTCTGCTCGGCGGGCGAGAAGACCATCTCGACGAGATCGGGAACGCGCAGCTCGTGCTCGGCCGTGCGCTCCTCGCCCAGGATCGGCTCGACGAGGCCGACGACGCGCTTCGGCTCGCCGAAGAGAGCTTCTCGCAGATCTCGTCCGCCAGCCACGCCGCCGCGGCATGGCTCGCCCAGGGCGACGTCGCAACGCGTCGCGGTGACGATCGTGCCGCGGCCCACCTCTACCGGCGCGCGGCTGAGGCTTTGCAGGACTTCCGCTTCTAGCTACCCCACCCCCGACGGGATCCCCCCAATGCAAGAAAGGAGGTGAGCTTGGTGAACAAGACCAGCGCCCTTCTCTTCCTGACCACGCTCGCTCTGTTTCTCGGCGGCTTTCACGGCGGCCACTAGCCCTCGGTTCGAGCGGCGGCGCCTGAGGGCGTCGATGACGATTGCGTGGCGCTTCCGGTTTGCACGTCGCCGCCGGGAGTGCCGCAGTGACCCGGCGGCCGACGTGCCTCGCTGCAGTCCCCCGCTAGCGGCCGGGGTGCATGCCCTGACGAACGCTCTCCAAGTCGGCCCCTCCTCGTGCGTCCGATATCGATCCCTCGATCGAGGGATACGTAGATATATCAGATGGCAACGCCTGATGTAACTAAAGTCAACAGACAGCGAGGGGGAGCTCACGCCTCCGAAGGCTCGGCAATCGGCGAGCCTGCGCCGCCGGATGCAGGCCCGTCGGTGCGTTCCAGGTGACGCACGCTTGGCACGAGCAGCGTCGCTCCGGTCACGACGATGAGCCCGACCGCGGCCGCAACAAGCGCCGGCTCGGCGCCGAGGAGCGTTCCGACTGGTCCCGCGACCGCGTAGCCGAGCGGCCGGATCGCGAGCGATCCGAGCCAGTCGTACGCGCTGACCCGTGCCCGCACGTCGTCGGCGATCTTCTCCTGCAGGGTCGTCTCCCAGAGCGCCTGGCCGAAGCCGGCCGCTGCCCCTCCCAGCGCCCAGCCGGCGCAGATGACCAGCACCGGCGCGCCGGCGCCAAGAAGCACAAGAGCCGGTGCGGACACCAGGCTCGTGACGAAGATCGCCACCAGCGGCCTTCGCGGCCGGATGCGAAGCGCCAGGGCTCCGCCGACGATCCAACCGGCGCCGTTCGCGGCGACGATCGCCGACCACGATGAGGCGCCGTTCAGGGAGTCCTCGGAGATGATCGGGCCGAGCACGAAGAACGCGCTGAAGACGAAGAACTGGAACAGGCTGAAGTCGATGATGCTGACCCAGATCCAGGTTCGCGACCGTACTTCGCGCCAACCCTCGGCCAGCTCCGGAATGAAGCTCGCGGTGGGGGTCGCCCGTCCCCGATCGAGTCCGCGAATGGCGAGCAGGAGCACTGCGCTGATCGCGAAGGTAGCCGCATCGACCGCGATCGCCCAGCCGGGGCTCGCGACCGCGATCAGCACTCCCGCGAGCAGAGGGCCTGCGACGCCGGCGGCGCTCGACGAGAGCCCGAGCAGCGCATAGGCCTGCTGCAGCCGACCGGGGCTGACGGTGTCGGGTACGACGGCGCTCGAAGCGGGCAGGAAGAAGGCGCTGGCGGTGCCGTACACGAACTGGAGTCCGAAGAGCAGCCCGAGCGACGCGGTGCCGGTGATGAGTGTTGCCGCGATCGCTGCCTGTGCTCCGAACAGGACGACGTCCGAAGCCAGGAGCACGCGCGGTCTCCCGTAGCGGTCTGCCCAGACGCCTGCGGGCACCACGCACACGAGCAGCGGTAGCGTGCGCGCCGCGAGAATGATGCCGAGCTCGAAGGCACTGCCACCAAGCTCGAGCACCGCGAACACGATTGCGATCGCACCGATCGCGTCGCCGAGCGCGGAGATGGTGCGCGCCCCGTACAACGGGCGAAACGTCCGCTCCTGGAGGGCCTGAAAGGCATCGGGCGGCTTCACGGTGGCGGCGACTCTAGCCGAGTCTCGGGCGAGCGCAGACTCCTGTCAAGAAGCGGTGTCGGGAAGGAGCTCGATCACGAATGACGAAGATGATCCTCCATGCCACCCGCCGATGTGGAATCACGCCCCTCTCTGCTGCTTCTCGCCCCGCTCGTCGGCCCGCTTGCCATCGCCTGGGCCGTCGTCGGCGCCCTGATCGCCGCTCATCTCATCTAGCAAGTCGGCCTGCGACCTCGCGCACGCGCGACGGGCAGAATGGCTCGATGAGGCGCATCGCTCTCGTACCGATGATCGCCGCGGTCGGACTCCTCGCGGCAGCGTGCGGATCGTCCTCCGAGACCGCGTCTCCGGTCGAGGGCGAGCCTGCAATCATCGAAACCGGTTCCACCAACGGCGTAGGCGCTGCCGTGCCCGCGTGGGTGGAGCGGGTTCTTGCGGACGCCGGTCCTGACGTGGCGCTTGTCTTCTCGACGTCGGACTATGCGCCCGGGAGCAACCGTGTCGGATTTCTCGTGGTCAGGGACGACGGCTCGCTCGTCGAGGCCCCCGGAGCCACGGTGTGGGTCGGCAGCGAGAACGCTTCCGAGCCCCAAAAGACGAGCGCGACGCTCGAGCCGATCGGGACCGAAGCGTCGGCTTCTCAAGCCGAGGGCGATCCGACGCAGCTCTATGTCGCGAATGTCGAGCTCCCGGCCCCAGGCCGCTACTGGCTCGCCGTCCAGCCGGAAGGAGAGGAGATCCAGGCAGTTGGGGCCGTCGACGTGCGTTCTCAGACGCTCTCGCCCGCCGTTGGGTCAAGGGCGATCCCCTCCGACAACCCAACGCTCGACGACGCACCGGCGGAGCAGATCACGACGGCGACGCCGCCCGACACTGAGCTTCTCCGTTCGTCGATCGCCGACGCCGTGCGTGACGGTGTCCCCTTCGTCGTCGCGTTCGCAACGCCGAAGTACTGCCAGAGCCGGACCTGCGGGCCCACCGTCGACGTCGTTGACGAGGTGAGGAAGCGGCTGGCCGATTCAGACGTTCGCTTCATCCACGTGGAGATCTACGAGGGCAACGACCCGTCCAAGGGCGTCAACCGGTGGGTCGAGGAATGGGGTCTGCCAACCGAGCCCTGGGTCTTCCTCGTCGAGGCTGACGGGGTGATCCAGAAGAAGTTCGAGGGCTCCGTCTCGGTCGACGAGCTGGAACAGGCCGTTCGCTCCACCTTGCTCTGAGCGTCCGAGCACGACGGCGACCTGCTGCGAACGATCGGCGGCAAGAGAAAGTCGATCGGGTAGCGTCGCGCCTGTCCGCAGCGACATTCGAAGGGGGCAGGTCATGATCAAGGAGTTTCGCGACTTCATCATGCGCGGGAACGTCGTCGACCTTGCGGTGGCCGTCGTACTCGGTGCAGCGTTTGGCGCGCTCGTGACGTCGATCGTCGGAAACCTGGTCACGCCGCTGATCGCCGCGATCTTCGGTGAGCCCGACTTCTCCGACCTCTCGTTCACCATCAACGGCTCGACGTTCACGTACGGCGCGGTGATCAACGCCCTGATCACGTTCCTGTCGATCGCCGCGGCGATCTTCTTCCTGATCGTCAAGCCGCTGAACGCGCTCCAGTCGCGATTCACGAAGCCTGGTGAGGAGGCGATTCCCGACGAGGAGCGACGCCACCAGGAGCTCCTCGAGGCCGTGAGGGGTCTTCAGCGGTAGAGAACGCTACGCGCGGAGCAGGGGACGGGTGAGGCAGGTCGGGCCACCGTCTCCCTTCCGCGAGATCTCGTCGCCCGTGTAGACGCGGACGTGGACGCCGGCGGATTCCATGCGCCGGCGCGTCTCCGGATTTCCGTCGAGGGCGAGCACGACGCGCGGCGCGAGCGCGAGGACGTTGCACCCCATCGTGTCGAACTCGCTCTCCGGGACCTCGATCAGCTCGATGCCGCGCTGCGCCAGCAGCTCGACGAGCCGCGTCGGCATCAAGGGCAGATGGACGGCCGCCAGATCGCGGTCCAGAGGGGAGATCAGGGACATCAGATGGAGAACCTGTCCTCGGCCGTGATGGTGGGGAAGGTCGAACGTCATCACCTCGACGCGGGGCAACGCGTCGGCGAGAGCTCGGGCGCCGGCTTCGTTGGTGCGGTACCCGAGCCCGACCAGGAGCGTCCGCTCGTCGAGCCAGAGCGTGTCACCGCCCTCGGCGGTCGCCGGAGCCTCGAGCCTGGCGACGATCGGGACAGACGCCTCGACGAGGTCCGCGGCCATGGCCGCGACCTCCCCGCGCCGTCCCTCCTTGCCGGGGCGGAGCAGGATCGCGCCGCGGTCGGAGACGATCGCCGGGTCGTACACGTAGATCGCATCCGGGCAGATACCCAGCGGCGTACGGGCCACGACCACTTCGGCTCCCGCATCGGCCAGCTCCGCCCTGAACGCCTCGTGCTCGGCCTCGAGCCGGCCGTAATCGGGTTCGCTGCGCCACCCGTATGCGCGCCAGCCGGCGACGTCTTCGCGCGCCGGCGGCCGGACGAGCACGCGCCTGAGCGGGGCAACCATGCTCTGGCAGCCGAAGGCTACTGCTGGGGTAACCTCCATCGCGTGGAGACTACCGCCCGCCTGAGCGGCCTGGAGGCCGGCGGCGGCTGCGCTGCGAAGTACTCGGCGGCACTGCTCGACGAGCTGCTCGCGGGGTTTGCGCCGGTCTCGCCGGCCGATCTTCTCGTCGGACTGGACCCCCCGGACGACGCCGCCGTCTATCGACTCGACGCCGAGCGGGCGCTCGTTCTCACCACCGACTTCTTTCCGCCGATGCTCGACGACCCGGCGCTGTACGGCGCGATCGCGGCGACAAACGCGCTCAACGACGTGTTCGCGATGGGAGGGCGGCCGCTCGTCGCGCTCTCGATCGCTGCGTTCCCCGAGGAGCTTGCGCTCGAGACGGTTCGGGCGGTCTTCGACGCCGCGCAGGCCAAGGTCGCGGAGGCGGGCGCGATCCTCGCAGGCGGACACACGATCCGCGATTCCGAGCCGAAGTACGGGCTCGCCGTTGCCGGGCTCGTCCATCCGGACGCGATCTGGCGGAAGAACGGCGCGGCGCCGGGAGACGCACTCTTCCTGACGAAGCCGCTCGGGACCGGAATCGTGGTCACCGCGGCGCGCCAGGGACTCCTCGGCGACACGGAGCTCGCCGCCGCCGCGGACTGGATGACGATGCTCAACGATGGCGCCGCGGAAGCGCTTCGTCCGTTTCAGCCCAGTGCAGCAACGGACATCACCGGCTTCGGGCTGTTCGGTCATGCACAGGAGATCGCCGAACGCAGCGGCGTTCGCCTCGTGCTCGAAGCCGCACGGCTCCCGGCGCTCGACGGCGCGCTGACAGCTGCGAGCCAAGGAATCAGGACCGGGGGCGACGAACGCAACCGACGCTTTGCCGGCCGCTCAGTCGATGTCGGCGACGTTCCGAACGAGCTCGCCGTTCTCGGACACGACCCCCAGACGGCGGGCGGTCTACTCGTCTCGGTTCCCGCCGCCCGCGGCGCCGTTCTCGAGGCGACGTTCCGCGATGCCGGCCTCTTCCTCGCCCGGATCGGCCGCGTCGAGGATGGTGTCGGAGTAATGGTCGTGTAGCGGTGGAGGCGGGGACCAGGCCGGAGCGGACAGCGGGGCTGCGGCTCCCGCGCGTATCGGCCCGCACGTTCAGAACGCTGTGCGCTGCCGCACTCGTCGCCCTGGTCGTCGTCACCATCACGGGCGCGACCGTCCGTCTGACGGGCTCGGGGCTGGGTTGCGCGGACTGGCCAAACTGCGGCGATCAGTTCTTTCCCGAGAAGGACTTCCATCCGCTCGTCGAGTTCTCGAACCGTGCCGTCGGCATCGTGGTCGGCCTGACGACGCTGCTCGCCGCTCTCGCGGCGTTTCGGGTCGAAGCGTTGCCGCGGAAGCTTTTCTGGGGAGCGCTCGCCCTGCCGTTGAGCGTTCTTCTCCAGGGTGTCCTCGGCGGGATCACGGTGCTGACCGAGCTCCATCCACTGATCGTCATGGGGCATTTCCTGCTCTCTCTGGCCGCGATCACTCTTGGCGTCGTCGTTGTCCTCTGGGCCCACTGGTTCGCCGTCGGCGAGCCCCCTCGGACCGCACCACGCTGGCTTGCCTGGCTCGCTGTGGCGGGCGTACCGGTGCTGCTCGCGCTCGTGGTCACCGGCGCCTTCGTCACCGCAGCCGGCCCCCACTCGGGCGGCGTCGACATCGAGCGGCTCGGCGATCTCGAGGATGCGCTCTACGTCCACGTGCGGGCCACCGCCGTCTTCGGGATCGGCTTCGTCGTCCTCCTCCTGGCGCTGATTGCCCACCGCGACCGGCTCCGGCGCGAACTGGTGCTCGCATGCGGCCTGCTCGTCCTGCTCGGCGGGCAGATGGCGGTGGGCGAGATCCAGTGGCGGAACGAGCTGCCGTGGTGGCTCGTCCTGATCCATGTCTCGCTCGCGACGCTGGTCTTCCTCGGAATGGCGGCCCTCGCCGCCACCCTGGTTCAGCGAAGACAGCCGCGTAGACTGCGGTCATAGGAAAGCACCTCCGCATCGACCATCGTCCGACCCTGCGCAGGCCCGTGCTGGTGGCCGCCTTTCGCGGTTGGAACGACGGCGCGCAGGGTGCGTCGCTGGCCGCCAGCTTTCTCGGGCAGGCCTGGGACGCCGAGCGCTTCGCCGACATCGATCCCGAAGAGTTCTTCGACTTCCAGGCGGTGCGACCGCAGGTGGCTCTCGAGGATGGTGTGACCCGGCGAATCGACTGGCCGGAGACCGCGTTCTTCCATGCAGCCATAGCAGGCACCGAGCGTGACGCGATGCTCGTGCTCGGAATCGAGCCGAACCTCAGGTGGCGCGCCTTCACCGACGAGATCGTTACGCTCGCTCGCGAGCTCGAGGTCGAGCTGGTCGTAACGCTCGGCGCCCTGCTCGCGGATGTCCCTCACACGCGCCCGTCGCCGGTGACCGGAGCCGCAAGCGATCCCGACCTCGTGCGCGAGCTCGGGCTTGCGCAGTCTCGCTACGAGGGGCCGACGGGGATCGTCGGCGTGCTTCACGACACCTGCCGCGCGGAGGGCCTGCCTTCGGCAAGCCTCTGGGCCGCCGTGCCGCACTACGCGTCACTCTACGCAAGCCCGAAGGCGGCCCTCGCACTCTGTGCCCGGCTCGCGTCGCTGATCGGCGCGGAGCTCGACCTCCAGGACCTCGAGCGCGCCGCCGCCGTCTACGAGCAGCAGGTGAGCGAGGCGGTCTCGACCGACGAGGAGACGGAGGCGTACGTCCGCGAGCTCGAGCGCCGCCGCGACACGCTCGGCGAGGAGCTGGACGTTCCCTCGGGGGACACGCTCGCCGAGGAGCTGACCCGCTACCTTCGCGAGAACGAGCAGCGGCGCCGCGACGAGGGAGAGGACGTCTAGCCTCTAGGTCGCAAAGACGATCGCGAGGATCGTCCCGACCCCGAGCGCGCCTCCGCCGATCGTGAGCACGAGCGCGATCCGCTCGTCGAGGCTGGAGTACTCGCCCCGCGCGAGCGCGCGCTCGACCTGACGTTGGCGGGCGAATCCGAACGCGACCAGGAGTATTCCGAGGACTCCGAAGCCGACTCCGAGCGCGACGAACGGCCAGCCGGATCCATTGATCAGGTCGGGCACGACCCCTCCCGTTGCGATCGAGACCGCGAGCGCCGCGAGCCCGCTGCGAAGCCATGCGAGGTACGTCCGCTCGTTCGCAAGATGGGTGCGCCTGCTCGCGTCCTCTGACTCCGCCACGGTGCGGAGCGTACACCGCTACCCGAACGCGAATGCGTCGGCAGAATTGTCGTCGGAGGGCGTCGAGCCGTTCCTCCGCTCCCGGCTATTCGCCCCGATCCCGGTCGGCGTCGCGTAGCCAGGCCGAGGCGGTACGGCCCGGCTGGCGCGCCTCCGCGACGAGCCGGAGGGTCAGCCGGAGGCGGTTCGTGTTCTGCCCGGAGTGCGCAGGGCGGGAGTTCGGTACTTTCGGGCAGGCGGGTCAGGGGCGGCGCGGATGACGACCGTATCGCAGCGATGGATGATGGAGATGTGACGAGTCCAGGTAAGTACCTGGGCGAAGGGGGGGCCTTGTGCGTGCACGGAATCTGTCGCCTGACGGCGCGTGGTGGCGACGCCAGATTCGCGATCCGCAGGTCATGGTTTCTCTTGTTGCCGCCGCCTGCCTTCTCGTCGAGGCCGTCATCGCGAAGAACGTGATCGATGTGGAACTGGACTTCATCAGCCAGCTCGCCCCGATGTGGATCTTTATCGCCTACCTGGTGAGTGGCCGTCGCGATCGCACAAGTGAGATCGCGTTCAGCGCCGCGATCATCGTCACGACAGCCGCCATCCTCCTTCTATACGCGTTCTGAGAACCTCACCTCTCCTTCGCCTCACGTTGTCTCGCGCCTGTTCGGCCCGATCGTCATCGCCTGAATCCATGCGGGTTTACGGGCGAAGAATGTGACTCGAAGGGTCGTCGGGCGGAGGGGGAGAGGCTCCTGCCGACCGCCCGACGGAGTAGGCCAGGGCCGTAAGGGCGACTCGACTGCGCTTCGTCGCGACCCTCAGACGGCGTATGCCTTGATCCGGATCTCTCCCTTGGCGACATCGACCGTTCCCGGTGCCCAGATCTGGAGCGGATTCACCCATGCGTACTCCGGGTGGTTGGTTGTCAGCGTCACGTTCTCCCGGAGCTGGAAGACCGGCGACCCTTCCTCCGGAATCGCCACGCCGTCGGCAGCTAGCGCGATCTTCTTTCCGTCCTCGGTCGTGATCTCTACGTGAATGTTGAGCTGGACGCGGCCATCGGCCCGCATGTGGAGGTAATCCACGCCCTTGGCCGTCCCGTTCAGCTTTGCTCCGGTCACGGGCCCCTCGAAATAAACGTCGATTCGCGCTCCCTCGGCTGGCGGCGGCGTCTGGCCCCCGAACAGTGCCTCTGCCGAGGTGCCGTACTCCACCACCTCCGTGAACTGCATCGTGTACTCGTAGAGCAGCTCTCCCGGCATTCCTGTTTGCTCGCTCATCGCGATCCTCCAGTCTGTTTCGCTGGCTCTTTCCATCGCCACCCTTTAGAACGAGGCGGGGCCGGAAGCCTCTCACGCCTCGAGACGATCTGCTTCTGGTCCGTGATCTGCCAGAGCTTCGCGGCGAGTAGTTCGGCGTTCTCGGCGGCCTTTCCACCGACGTGCGAGACCCTGATTCGCACGTAGAGAGCATTTCCCAACACCACGGGCGCCGATGGGTTCGATGAGTCCGTCATAGCGATCATGTGCGTGTCGGGCGGCTCCTTGCGGATCTCCATATGAAGCCGTGCCCGCTCCCGCCGTCGGCGGAGAGGGCTCGAGGCCAGCGCGAGAGCGGTGACCGTGGCGAGCGCAAGGGTTCCGACCGCCGTCCAGGTTTCCGGCGACCAGCCGAACAGATCCGCGACCATCGCGGCGCTAGCCTATTCCTCTCTCCTTGTCCTTGATACTCCGCGAGTCAGCGCGGCCGGACGGTGAGGATGCTCGCTTGGAGGGAGCAAAAGTCCCGGCGGGGGCTGCCCCTCGATGGGCACCGGCCCGCGCCGGGGCTTGCTGCGGTTTGGCTCAGGACGCCAGAGCCTTCGCCTTGATCGAGTCGAACTCCGCCTGGCTGATCGCGCCGCTGTCGAGCAGGCCCTTGGCCTTCTCGATCTCGGCGGCCGAGCCACCGGCGGTCTGCTTGACGTACTGGTCGAACTGCTCCTGCTGGGCTTGCGCCTGCTGGATGCTCCGGTCGGCCATGCCGTCGTGGTTCGCAAGCAGGTAGATCAACACGCCGAGGAACGGGACGCAGATCATGAAGATCACCCAGATCACCTTCTTGAACCCGCTCGCGTCCTTACGACGGAACAGGTCGACGAAGCAGGTGATCAGGATCCAGAACCAGATCACCCACGCGAAGATGATGAGCATCGTCCAGAGGATGTCGAGGAACGGGTAGTCGTAAGCTAGGAGCACCTGTACGTCCTTTCAATCGTTTGCGCGACACGACTGTAGAGGCTCATAGCCGATCTAGCCAGCTCCGGTCGTGGGCCGCCACCGGTAGCCGTCAGCGAGGCCGGACGGTGAGGATGCTCGCTACCGCCTCGCCCCTCGTCGGCCGCCCAAGCGGGACGTGCCCCCTCGAACCACCCTCCGGGAAGGCGTCCTGCGGCACACCGGCCCTTCGTCTCCGGAACGCCCGCTTCCGGCAGACGGAGGAGCAGTAGGCGCGACGGACGCTCCCCGTCTCCCTGGAACAGTGGATGCAGCGGCCTAGTTCCACGTCGGGTCGCCTCGGAGCACGTAGGCGCGGTCGAGGATCCGGCCGGACGGCGAGTAGAGAGTGTGCTCCACAGTCGGCCCTCGAAGCCGCGTCTCCGCGATCCTGTTGCCCGCGCGGACGGAGTAGGCGGCCCACGGGTCGGAGTAGTGCAGGGTCACCGTCCCGTCGCGGCCGACGACGACGCGATCAGGAGTCCGCCTGAGCGGGTTCTCGTTCCAGTCGGCCCCCGACCTCTCCCGTGCGCTTCGGAGCGTCAGGAGGGCGGTGAGGCGGTCTGAGTCGATCCTGTCGGCCCGCTCGATCCCGTCCACGTGCCCATCGTAGGCCCCTCGGTGGAAGTAGTCCCGCGCTGACGCGAGAACGTCCCGCGCTGACAACACAACTTTCGGCTGTTGCCTCACCATTGAACGGAGACAGCCGACGACGACGAAGGAGCACCCGAGATGTCGAACCCCCTGTACGAGGAAGACCCCCTCCGCGTCAAGGCCAACGACGCCGACGGACGGGCGAAGCTGGCATGGGCCGCGTTCGAGGAGGCCCGGACGAAGGCGATCCAGGAGGGGAAGCTCAACACAAAGGGCGATCCCGGAGCCGAGCTTGTCGGCGAACTCAAGGCGCTCCATGAGGCGTACGAGGCGGCGGCGACCGAGGCCGAGACGGCCCAGCGAACCTACGTCGCCGAGCTTGAGTCCGCCAGGGGCGGGACGAAGCACCGTGTCCCAGGGCAGATGCCCTCCCTCGGAGCCGAGTTCGTGAAGCGGATGCTCGAACAGGGCAACGGCTCCGCCAAGGCGTTCGACGCCACCTCGGGATCCACCGCGGCACCCCGCTTCTTCGACCCGCTGATCCGGGAGCTACCCGCCCGGCAACTGTTCGTGAGGAGCCTGATTCCCGTCCGGACAACGGACTCCGACAACGTCCAGTACGTCCGCCAGACCGTCATGACGAACAACGCCGCCCCCGTCGCAACCGGAGCGGTCAAGCCGACCAGCGTCATCACCGTCGAGCGGGTCGAGGAGCTTGTCCGGACGATCGCCCATGTCTCCGAAGGGATCGACCGGGCGATCCTGATGGACTTCGACGCGCTCGCCGCGTTCATCGACAACCAGCTTCGCCTCGGCGTCCTCCTCGCGGAGGAGAACCAGATCATCAACGGGAACGGCACACCGCCGAACCTCCGGGGGATCCTCAACACGGTCGGGATCCAGACCCAGGCGCTCGGCGGCGACACCAGGCCGGACGCGATCTACAAGGCGATCACGAAGCTCCGGTTGGCGTTCTTCGCCGCCACGGCGATCGTGCTACATCCGACCGACTGGCAATCGGTCCGGCTCTTGAAGGACACGAACGGCCTCTACGTGACCTCGTCCGTTACGGCCGAGGACGCGGAGACGCTTCACGGCCTCCCCGTCGTAACGAGTCCCGTGATCGCCCAGGGCACCGGCCTCGTCGGCGACTTCACCAAGTCCTTCGTCGCGGATCGCGAGCAGGCCAGGGTGAGCTTCACCGAGAGCGGGATCTCCGACACCGCCGACACCGACCTGTTCTCGCGCAACCAGCTTCGTTTCCGTGGCGAGTCGAGGATCGGCTTCGGCGTCGAGCGTCCCACCGCGTTCTGCACGGTCACCGGCCTGTAGGGCGATGCGGTCGATCCAGCTTCGACGGCTCCTCCCCGGACGGGAGCGACGGCCCGAGGTTCGGGGGTCGGGGTTCGAGAGTCTCCTCCACAGAGCCGAGCGGGAGAGGCACCAGCGGATCCTCACGGAGTCCCTGTCCTCCCGCTCCACGCTCTCCTCGCTCCCTCCCGGCTGGAGGCCGGAGGACGTGATCGGCCAGGAGGGCGACGGCTTCCTCCCGATCGCCGAGGCCGCCAAGGTACAGGGCGTCTCGGAGGACGAGGTGCTCGACATGCTCCACCGCGGCCTCCTCGAATGCCACGTCGAACACGGCTTTTTGGCGGTCCGGCCTGCCGTTGTCTCGGTCACCGTCGGCATGGCCTCGATGCCGATCGAGCGGTAGGTGTGCGGTGGCCGTATCCGTCCTTCGGATCGACGTCTCGGAGGCCGAGGCGCTCCGAGGACGTCGATCCGAGGACAGATACGGCCAGGGCAGAAGGCTGAGTACGACCGCGCCGTGCTCACGCTGGAGCAGGGCCTCGAGTTCTACCTCCCGATCAGCCTGAGCGAAGGCGTGTCAGGCCGTGCGAGATGTCGCGAGTGCGGTGAGCGGATCGGCAAGGGCGAGAAGGCTGTCGCGTTCGGCTTCGCCCCAGGCAGGACGGGGCATCTCGGGACAGCGTTCATCCACGCTGTCGAGCCTGCCCGGCTGATCGAGACGGAACCCGCGAGCAGGGCACCGAGGCCGACCATCGGTGCCGACGGAGCAGACGACGGCGACCCGTTCGCCTCGATCCCCGCTCAGTGGCGCAAGGCCGGAGACGACGGCCCGATCGAGGGCGACGACGTGTACGAACGGCCGACGCTCGATGCGGCATGACGTTGCCCAACGAGGCGACGGGGTCATGGAAATAGCTACGCCGCGGCTCCAGACCCTTAGAACCCGTCATCGCCGGTGGCCTCTAGTTGGCGGGGATTTTGTGGCCAAGTTGAGCAAGCGGTGATGGCAGCGGTGGCAGCGGTGACAACGGCCTCTGAGCCGGGATCCCACCATTGATGCGCGCCGACGACGTTGCCTCGGCGAGCACCTATGACCCGTTGGACGCCCCGGACGACTTCGCCGCCGACGAGGCCGACGACACCGACGAGTACACGCCGACGGCCGCGGAGATCGCCGCCTTCGACGAGGCCGACCTGCCCGAGATCCTGGCGGCGGCCGAGGCGCTGCTCGGCGACTTCGACCCGCCGCCTTCCGAGCGATCGTGCCTGGTCTGTGGAACACCGTTGCCAGGTGTGACGAACCGCTGGAGGGCGACGCGCTCTGACCGGAAGACGTGTTCGCAGCGTTGCCGCGATCGGCTACGCCATGACCGCGACCGGGCGAGGGCGAAGGCCGAGGCCGTCTAGCTAGGCCGCGGCGACCCGGTTGTCGACGAGCGCCGACACCTCGGCAAACTGCACCTTCGGCTCGACGCCATAGAGCTCGATGACCTTCGCCTTCAGCTCCGGCGTAAAGAAAGCGCGGGCGGCTGACTCTGAATCCCAGACGTACGTGTTGGTGACCGTCCCGGTCTCGTCGTTCCACATGAAGACCTTGCTTTGCAGGCCGTCCATACCCTCGAACTTAGACCCTTCCTGTTCAGCGACCGCTGTGGCGCGTTCGCGGTTCAGATCGTTACCGGGGCCGATGGTGACGATGACTCCGATCATGCCTTCTCCTCTCGGGTTGGTGCGAACCGGCGCGAGTCTATCGTGCAACCTACAACCGTCAACCGCTCGGATTTTCGCCTTCGCGTAATCGAGGGCGTCCTCCGGCCGCTTCTGTAGTGTGAACTTCGCCTTCTCGTTGGGCATTGAGATCGGGTCGCGTACGGGTCGCCCCCTGCTCGGGCGGCCCGTCGCATTTCCGGGATCGGACGCTGCGACCGATCGACGATCCGTCCGCAGGCCTCCGTAGGCTGGAAGCCGACCCGATCCCCTCAACCCGAGAAAGGCAGCCGTGAGCAGGACGGCCACACCTCCAGAGATCGAAGCCGCGATCGGCGACCGTCGGATCCGCGCGGATGTCGCCCTGCTCGTCAGCGAGTCGAAACGCCGCGACCGCGGAGAACCTCCTCGCGTCGCGATGCTCCCCCTCGTCGCACGGATCGAGCGGCGAGTCGAGACGCACCGGCTCGCGCTCCCGGCACGGCCCCTGCCCGACCGACGCCCGGTTCGATCCTCCAGGCGTCGGAGCCGTCGCCTCGTCCGTCGCACTCGAGCACGTTCGCCCGGCCGATCATCCGGGGCCGACGGCTCAGAACCACCGCCACCTGATCTAGACGCCGCCGCCCGAGGGGGTGTGCGGTGAACGGTCAGCCGATCGTATGCGGCTACCTCTCCGCCGCCGTCGCGACGTTCGAGAGGTGGCTGTACCTGCCCGACCCCGGCGCGCTGTACGCGACGCTCGGGGCGGTCGCCGCTAACCACCTGCCAGGGAACGCCGTCTGGATCCTCCTCGTCGGCCCGCCCGGAGGAGGGAAGTCCGAGATCATCATCTCGCTCAACGGACTTCCGAACGTCCATCCGGCAGCCACGATCACGGAGGCCGCACTCCTCTCGGCGACGCCGCAGAGGGAGAAGACGTCCGGCGCTCACGGCGGCCTCCTCCGCCAGATTGGGGACTTCGGGATCATCGCCGCCAAGGACTTCGGCAGCGTTCTCAGCATGCGAGGCGAGTCTCGTACCGCGACGCTCGCCGCCCTTCGCGAGGTGTACGACGGAGCCTGGACGCGGCTCATGGGCACGGACGGCGGGAAGACGTACTCATGGTCGGGGAAGGTCGGCTTCGTCGCGGGATGCACACCGACGATCGACCGCCACCACGCGGTGATGGGCGCGATGGGCGAGCGGTTCCTCCTCTACCGGCTCCCCGAGACAGACCCGACAGCAGCCGCGCGAGGCGCGCTCCGACACGCCGGACGTGAGCGGGAGATGCAGGTCGAGCTTGCCGCCGCCGTCGGCCAGGTACTCGCGAGCCGGGCGCAGCCGAGGCCCACGACGGAGGCCGAGAGGGAGCTACTCGTCTCGCTCGCCGAACTCGCCGCCCGATCGCGAAGCGCCGTCGAGCGCGACAGCTACTCGCGCGAGATCGAACTCATCCCCGACTCCGAAGTCCCGACGAGGCTCGTCCTGCAACTGGAACGTCTCCTCGCCGGACTCGACTCGATCGGAGCGAGCCGAGACGACGCATGGCGGGTCGTGAGGAAGGCCGCGTTGGACAGCATCCCCGCCTCGAGGTTCGCCGTCATGGTCAAGCTTCGAGCATCCGAGGAGCCGATCGGGATGCCACGGATCGCGGGCGAGATCGGCTATCCGGATTCGACGGCCAAGCGGGCGCTGGAAGACCTCGCCGCGCATGGCATCGCGGTCAGAGCCACCGACGCAGCGGGGACGAGGGCAGCCGCGTGGACGCTTACGAGGCGGGCGCGGAAGCTCTGGGCGGCTTGTGATTCCGAAATCGACGCTACCCCTATATCTCTCTCCAGAGCTTTAGAGTCAATATCGGAACGACAAGGCGCCGCCGTCGTCTCGGACAACGGCCCCGGCTCCGGACCGGAGGGAGTCCCAGGTGCCTGACGTTCCCCTATTCCACGACCCTCGCGAGTCCCTCGAAGCTCGCGGCGACACGACCGACCAACCGACGCCGGGGGATCCCGGAGAAGGAGGAGCACCATGACGGAGACGCCCGAAGGAAGGACGCTCAGGCACGGAAGCCTGCTCGCGCCGGACGCCGACGCGGGCAGGGCGAGTACGATCCGGGCGAGGCCGACGAGGCCGAAGATCGGCCCCGCGACGCTGGATACGTCCGGGGCCATGGCAAACCAGGAGGTGAGTCCTGATGCAACTCGAGCCTAACATCGAGCCGACCGAACCGGCGATCCGCGCGGCGGGTTACGCGCGCGTCTCGACCGCCGCGCAGGCGGACAAGGGCTGGAGCCTCGATGAGCAGGAGGCGAAGATCCGGGCCTACTGCGACGCGCACGGCTGGACGCTCGACAACGTCTACGTCGATGGGGGCGTCTCCGGGACGAAGGAGAGCCGACCCGAACTCGACCGGCTCCTCGCCGCCCTCCCCGACCTCGATCGCGTCGTGATCTTGAAGCTCGACCGGATCGGCCGGAACGCCCGACACTTGCTCGGCCTCTTCGAGGAGTTCCAGCGGCACGGCGTCGAGCTTGTCTCGATCCTCGACGGATTCGATACGTCCACGACAACGGGCCGGATGATGCCGAAGCTCCTCGCGATCCTCGCCGAATGGGAGCGCGAGCAGATAGCCGAGCGGATCTCGGGGGCCGCGTCTGCCCGAGCGCGAGCCGGAGGCTCGCACGGCGGCCCGCGAACGTACGGGTACGCCTTCGACAAGGGGAGGCTCCAGCCCGTCCCGGACGAGGCGGTGATCGTCAGCCGGGTCTTCCGGGAGTTCGCAGCCGGGAAGTCCCAGCTTGGGATCGCCCGCGACCTCACCCGCGAGGACGTAAAGCCGCCGCGCGGCAAGGGAGGCTGGCATCAGAGCACCATCGGCCGGATCCTGCGGAACGAGACGTACATCGGGCGGACGAGGCTGAAAGGCGAGACGTTCGCCGGGCAGCATCGGCCGCTTGTCACGGAGGCGGAGTGGTCGGCGGTCGCGAGCCTCCTGGAGGCGACGAGCAGCTCGCCGGGCGGGTCGCGCGGGAGGCCGAGCCGCCTGTTCGCCCTCCGCGGCCTGCTCCGATGTGGCCGCTGCGACGGGAAGATGATCGTCCGTACCGGGGGCCGCACCTTCGACGCCTACCAGTGCCACGAACACACGCGTGATCCGCTCCGGTGCGACCAGCCTCCCGTCCCCCGTGAGGCGATCGACCGGGCGGCGTACAGCTACTTCCGGAGGGCGGGCCTCGACGTGGCCGCGATGGTCGAAGAGGTCACCGTCCGAATCGACCTGGAGCTAGCCGAAGTCCGGGCGCTCGCCCAGGGTGCCGCGGGCGACGAGATGACCGCAGCCTCCCGCCTAGGCCGCGTCCGGCGCGACTACCAGGACGGGAAGCTCGACCCGGCCGATTGGGCCGACCAACGCGCCGAGCTAGAAGCGGAGCAGGCGGCGGCGACCGCGGAGGCCGCGAGGTACAGGGAGCACGAACGGGAGATCCTCACGTCGCACGCGAGTCTCGTCGCCGAGGAGTCCGTTACGGAGCGGCTCGCGTCGATCCGCGCCGCGATCGTCGGCGAGATCAGAGACGCCGAAGGGGTCGAAGCGTTCAGGGCCGCGGTGATGCGGCTGTTCGACTCGTTCACGCTCCTCTCGACTTACACCATCGCGGACGGGAGTCTGGAGGCCGACGGCGGCTGGTTCCTGCTCCCCACCGTCCGCCAGGACGCCCTCGCCGACGCCACCACCGCCTCCGAGAGCCCGGCCCTGCTCACCGCACCCGGAAGCCGAACCTTCGAGCCGAACGTGGCTCTACGCCGCGTAGCTATCCCGGTCGAGAATTACCCGAACGTAAATGCGTACGCCTCCGTGCCCGGCTCGAGCTCGAGCAAGAGGTCGTGCTCCCCGCTGTCGTCCGGAGTCTGGGCGAGCGTGTAGAGCCGATCGTCCGTGACGCGAACCGTTCGGACGGCCTTGCCGTCGAGCACGATCCTCACGCGCTTGGGACCCGAGTCTGTCCCGAGCACGAGGTGAACCTTCCCGGCCACGTAGACGAGGCGGATCCGGGCGTTCTCGCCGGCGACGATCCGCTCGGGCTCGATGCGCCACACGCCCCCGTACGCGACCCCGTTCTGGGGCACCGAGGCGGGGATCTCGTACCGCGCCATCCGGTGGGAGCGGATCGGGGACCCCGCGTAGCTCGTCAGCCGCTCGTAGCCGAGATAGGTCTCGGGCGTCTGCGGCGTCGTCGGCGTCAGATCGCGCACCGAGACCGACACGGGTGGCGGCAGGTTCTTCTCGGCGAGGAGCGTTCTGATCACCCGTTCGCTCTGCTCGTACTCGCCCTCGCCGAAATGGGCGAAGCGGACGCGACCCCGGCGGTCGATGAAGTACTTCGCGGGCCAGTAGCGGTTCCCCCACCGGTTCCAGGTCTCGTAGTTCGAGTCGAGCGCGACGGGGTAGTCGACGTCGAGGTTCCGAACCGCCTTGCGCACGTTGCCGGGGTCGCGCTCGAACACGAACTCTGGCGTGTGGACGCCCACGACGACGAGGCCGTCGTCCGCATACGTCTCGTACCAGCGCCTGACGAACGGGAGCGTGCGTAGGCAGTTCACGCACGAGTACGTCCAGAAGTCGACGAGGACGACCTTGCCCCGCAGAGAGGCAAGCGACAACGGCTTCGAGTTGAGCCAACCTTCGATGCCTACGAAGTCGGGAGCTGCGCCGAAGTCCTCAAGCCCGCCTTCACTGATCGCCTCTCCGGGGTTCCGGTTCTCTCCCTGTACGAGCCCGGTGATCCTTGTCCTCGCCGCGGCGCTCTCTTCGAGCCCCTGAAGCGCTCGCGTGTAACCGGGGACCCGGCTCGCCAGGCGCGTGTCGAGCCCGAGGATCATCAGGACGGCCATCGCGACGACGAGGGCACCGAGCCCCCGGCGGATCGACTCGGCGTGCGCTCTGACGCTCGTCAGCGAGAGGCCGCGGCGGACGGCGACGACGAGCCCGAGCAACACGATGCCGGCCCCCAGAGCATAGGCGAGCGTTACGAACACGGCGTCGAGCGTCCAGCTCTTAGTTGCAGCAAGGGTCGCGATTGCGGCGATCACCGGACCGGCGCACGGCGTGAACAGAAGTCCGAGGCTCACGCCGAGGAGAAACCCGCCGCCGACATCGCCCGGCGCCCGCGTCCCCAGGCGCAGGAAGGGCCGCTCCATGAGGGAGCCGAGACGCGGCCACAGGAGCGAGATCCCAAGCAGAAGCACCACCGCGATCGCGATCGAGCGGAGGAGGTCGTCGGGGAGCCCGAGCGCGCCGAGAATCGTTGCGGCCGTCAGTGTGAAGACCGTGAAGCTGGCGATCAGCCCAGCGACGATCGCGTACGGCCGGCGCACGGATCCGGTCGCTCCACCGGCGAAGACGATCGGGAGAACGGGCAGGACACAGGGCGACACGGCCGTGACCATCCCGGCAACAAGAGCGATGCCGACGAGGAGGAGCACCGCCGCCCGATGTTACCCGGGCCTTCTGAACGGTTCCTTACGCCCGGGGTATCTCGGCGGGCTGGGCTACGGTGCTCTCGCTGGAGCCGTTGGCATCGGCAGCCGGCTGAACCCCCGAGCTCTTTCGCTTCCGTCGCCGCCTGCGCTTCGCGCTCGGCTGCTTCGGAGCGGGCAGGTTGTCGGCGAGCGCGTTTGCGATCTCCTGGATCGAGCCCAACCGCTCCCGCGCTCGATCGATCAGCTGCTGCGCCGTCTGCGTGTAGCCCTCGGCCGACGCGAGGAGAGCGACGCCGACATGGATCGGCTGCTCGAGCGCGACGTTGACGAGGCGGGCCGCGTTCTCGTCGTGTCGGTGACCGCGCGAGTTCGCGAGCGCTCCGAGCAGACGCTTCGCCTCGGGCAGATCGCCGCTCGCACGCCGGTCCTGCGCCTTGCGAGTCGCCTTTGCGAGTCGCCAGGTCCAGCGCACGACGATGTCCTCCGGGGCCACGACCTTGCCCTCCCCCAGAGCACGGAGCAGGACGCGTACCCCCTGGACGCGATCCTTCTCCCAGGTCGGCGCCTGGGTCACCATCGTCACGAGGTCGTCGAAGCTCGCACGGTCGACCGGGACCGCAACGCGGTCGCCGAGCGCGGACAGCCGCAGGCGGCGGTTCGGGTTCTCAGCCGCGCAGCTCTCCAGAAACGCCTCGCGACACTCGCGGCTGCATTCGGTCAGCTTCTGAGCGAACTGCTGTCGCTCGTCCCAGCGAAGCTGGCGGCCCGCCAGCCGGGCCCAGAGCAGTTGCTCGTCCTGGCTGAGCTTGCTCGCCTTGACACGTTCCCATTCCCGCTGGATCACGCCGAGCCGGCGGCGAGGGTCGGGCGTCACCGGCACGAGCCACGGCGCCGGCGAGAGCTTGCGTCGAGCTCGGCGCTGGACGCGTCTTCGGGGCGCGGGGGTCACGCGTGCTCCGGGCCTGTAGAAGTCCGAGTCGAGCAGCGAGTGGAGCGTCACCGTGCGCTCGTTGTGCGTTGCGGCATCGTCGACGAAATCCACCACCACCCCCGCTTCCTTCCGCGGATGGATGCGCATGATCCGACCGATGCGCTGCTGGTAGACCCGGCGGCTCGCCGTCGGGGCGAGGTGCATGCAGACGCTCGCGCGCGGCGAGTTCCAACCCTCGGCGAGCAGCTGGGCGTTGATGAGTACGTTGATCTCGCCACGCTCGTAGGCGGCAAGCGTTTCGGCGAGCTGGAGCGGCGGCGTGCGCCCACTGACCGCTTCCGCCTTGAGCCCGGCGGCCCGGAACTCCCTGGCGAGGTTGTATGCGTGCTCCACACCGGCGGCGTAGACGATCCCGGGCGTCGCATCGAAGCGGTTGCGGTACAGACTCGCCGCCGCCTGGTTGAAGAGCTCGTGGTCGAGCGCGTTGGCGAGCGCCTGTTGCTCGTAGTCTCCGCCGACGATCGGCACGGTCGAGATTGCGGCGGCCGGCCGGATTCGCAGGCAGCGAAGAGGAGCGATCAGGCCGCGCCGGGCCGCATCGCCCAGCGGGAGGTCGTCGACGGAGGCCGGGAAGACGTCCGAAACCTGCTTGGCGATCAGTTGCTCGGTCGCGGTCATGCCGATGTAGATCGGCTCCGTGAGACTGCGGATGGCAGCGCTCGTCTTCTCGCCGAGCGCGGTGTGCGCCTCGTCACAGATCACGAGCTGATAGGCGGAACGGGACAGCGTGCCGACGTGCCGGGCAAACCATGCGTATGTCTGGATCGTGATCGGATCGGGTCGCCTCGGCTCTCGACCGCGCTCGATCGAGTCGTGAAAGCGGTCCCCGTAGCCCTCGGTCGTCAGGTCGCGGGTGAACTGCGAGACGAGAAGCCGACGATGCGTGAGGATGAGCACGCCCATCGTGCGAGCCGCCTCGACGAATCCCGCTGCGGCGATCGTCTTGCCCGACGCGGTGGGGTGACGGAAGCGGTAGCGGCGCGCGGCGCCGGGGTCCTCGGGCGGCGCCTCGAGCTCCTCGTCGTCATCGGGCTCGCCCTCCTCGATCTCGTCGTCCGCCTCGGCCACATCCGTCGCCTCCACGACGATGAGGCCGTTGCCGTTTTCCTCGACCTCACCCTCCTTCTCCTCGCGCGTGTGAATCAGCTCGGCGAGCATCCCGGCCAGCGCGTCGACCTGGTGACGCCGAAGCTCGGTGCCGGAGGCGAGGCGCGGCGGTCGGTCGGTTATCACCCGCTCGAGGCCGAGCATGAGCGCGTAGAGAACGCGCCACTCCGAGGACGGTCTGCTAAGCCCAGCGTCGATCTCGGCGATCGCATCGTCGAGGGCGCGCCGGCGCGCGCGGCCTTCCGCAAGGGCCTCGGTCGGGTCCTCGTCGGGGCGGAGGAACGGCTCGCCTGCCCAGGCTTCGGCCCGGAGGGCGGCTTCGGCGAGGGCGCGCGCGTCCTCCGACAGATGGGTCGGATGATCGATCGCTTCTTGCATGGCTGCAGCGCCCACCGCGCTGCACAGTCAAACAAGGGATGCGGCGCACGTATGTGCGCTCGTCACCCTTGACTATACCGAACTCCGGGCGGTCCGCCGGTTAGTCCTGGCGAACGGGCTGGGTTGCCGCGGCGCGCTGCAGGCCGAGCGCACGCTTCATCAGCGCGTACGCCTCGTCGAGCCTGCCGTCTGCCTCGGCCAGCGTCGCGAGCCTCGCGTACACGTCCCCGAGATAGCGGCTCGGGCTCGCCTCCAGCAGCTCCGCCGCAAGCTCGAGAAGCTCGCGCGCGCGTGCGGGCTCGTTCAACGTCTCGAACACCTCAGCGAGCAGGCAATAGCTTCGTCCGGCATCGACCGGGTCGGCGGCGCCCACCACTCCCGACACCGACATGGCGATCGTCCCGGCCTCCTCGGCCCGACCCAGCCTGGCGAGCGCCCGCGCCTTCTCGAGCTGGAAGGCCGCACGCTCGAGAGCGTTCGGAGAACGTTCGAGCAGCGACCACCCCTCCTCCAGGAGCTGGAGCGCCTCGCCGGCGCGATTACGGTCCAGCTCGATGTGGGCCAGAAGCTGGTGGGCACGGGCGGTGTACTGGGTGTTCTCGGTGAGCTGGAGAATCTCGAGTGCCTTGCGCGCGTAGCGCGCCGCGATGTCGGGCTCGTTCCTCTCGGCATGGAGCCTCGACTGCGACCAGTACAGCCTCGCCGAGACGAGCGGATCGTCCAGCTTCCTGCCGACGACGATCGCGCGCGCGAGCAGTTCCTCGGCGCGGCCGAAGTTGGCGCTGTCGATCAGTGCATACGCCAGCAGGACGGTGAAACGAACGATCTCGACGTCGTTGGCATTGCGCTCGGAATCGGCGAGAAATCGCTCGAATAGGGCGATCGCCGACTCCGTCTCACCCGTGGTCGCGTACGCACGGCCGAGCGTGTCGGCGAGATCGGGATGCTCGAGGTCGCGCTCGCCCAGAACGGCGAGCGCTCGCTCGAGATGCTCGATCGCCTCGCCGGGGTGGCCTCGGCGAAAGGCAACCTGGCCGAGCCCCGCCAGCGCTCCGGCCATATCCCCGTCGCAGCCCCGGCGTTCGAGTACGTGCGCGAAGAGCTCGGCAGCAGTGTCCAGCTCGTCGAGGCGCAGCGCGACCTCGGCCTCCACGAGCTCGTCGCTTCGACCGCCGTCGGAGGAGCCCGTGGCGAGCCAGTCCTCGGTCACGCCGAGTCGTCGGGCCATCACGCGCAGGAGCTGAAGCGACGGGATCCGGTCTCCGGCCTCGATCCGCGACACATAGGCCGGTGAGCAGCCTTCGAACGCAAGCTGTCGCTGGCTGAGCCCGGCATGGATCCTTGCCTCGCGCACGCGCTCGCCCACTGCCGCGGGGCTGTCCACGTGAGTTGACTTTTGTCTTGGCATTATCCGCTCGTGTCTATATACTCGTGACGTCTCGGGGCCCGGGGCTGTCGGCTACAACCGTCGAAAGGACAGCTCGTGAAAAAGTCACTGGCCCTGATTTGTGGCGCCGTCATTGCGATCGCGGCCGTCGTGGGCGGCGGAACTCCCTGGGGATAGATCGTTGACCCTTGCGGCTGGCGGGGAGCGCTCCCTCCTCGCCAGCCGCCCGTTCGCACTTTAGGGAGGAATGGCTCTGCGATCTCCCCCGAACGAGTGATCGAAGCAAATGCCGGGCACCCGTCTGCGACAACGGGCGCCCGATCGGGGAGAGAGACGACGCTCAGCTCGTGCGACCGTCGGTCGCGCTAGACGACCTCTTGACGTCGCTGGAAGCCGCGTTCTCGCTGAGCAGTTCGGTAAGCACGGCATTGACAAATGTAGGCGAGCCTGCGCCAAGCGACGTCCCCCGAACGGGGCATCCGAGCGTCGCCGACGCGCGTCACCCGACGCTGCCTAGGTCGCTGATTTCGATCGAGACGATCGCGTCGGGCCTGACGAATCGTCCGGCGACGATCGGCCACTCGCTCGAGTCGGCATCCGCGAGCTGGCGGATGAATGCGCGCGCGTGCTCCCACGCGGCATCCTCACTCTCCGCGGAGCTCAACTCGGCGCGCTCGCCGTCGGCGAGCCGAAGGACGACGCTGCACGGTTTCGTCTCGGACGGGGTAGTGGTCGGCTGGGGCTCGGACACCGCTTGCGCCTCGGGGGGCGGTGACGGATCCGGTTCCGGTTCCGGTTCCGGTTCCGGCTCCGGTTCCGGCCGAGCCACGGGAATGGGATCGGCCACCTCGGCATCGAGCACGCGGTCGACCGGCTCCGGCTTCGCGGCGTCGGGTTGCGAAACGACGTCCGCGTGCTCGGCGACTGGGTCGAACGCAACCGGCGGCTCTGCGATCGCGACCGGCGCGGGGCTGGAGAACATTGCCGGTGGCTCGGCGGCCGGTTCCTGCTGATTCGCGGGCTCGGGCTCGACTCTCGACTCCGACTCGGGCTCGACTGTCGACTCCGGCCCGGGCTCTGGGGCCGAGTCCTCGACGAGCGGAGCGAATTCGGCGGCTTGGACGACGGGGGCGACCGGCGGCAGAGGTTCCCGCGCCGGGTCGGGCTCGTCGGCCGCCTCGACGGTGGGCTCCACACGCAGCGCGAACATCGGATCGGGCGTCGGCGGCTCGGGAGCGACGCGCTCCTCCGGCTCCGGCGCAGGCTCGGGCGCGAAGGCGGGGCGGCGCTCTTCGGGCTCGGGGCGACGGAGGTGTGGGGCGAACATCGGCTCCGCTTCTGTCTCCGCCTCCTCTGCCGTTCTCGGCTCGGTCTCGTGGGCGATTGCGGGCTCGGGCGCGGACGGGGTCGGAGGCTGCTCTGCCGCTCCGGGCGTAGGCCCCTCGTCGAGCGGGGCGATCTGAGGCGTTGGTGCGGCGGGGAGCTCATCCTCGCCGGGCGGGCCGGCGACCTCCGGCTCGTGCTCGACGACGGGCTCGTGCTCGGGCGCGACGGCGGCTTCGGCCTCCACGGCAACGGCGGGCTCGGCCAGGCGCAGGCCGCCGGCGGGGCCGGATCCCTCGCCGCCTGCGCTCCCGTACGCGCGTGAGATCGCCTCGACGAGCTCGGAGCGAGCGGCCACGGCGAACCTCGGCTCGCCGCGGATCGCGTCGGTCACCTCGTTGATGACGGTGTCGTTCGTCGGATCGGTGATCGCCACCAGCGGCGCGCCGTCCTCGAACCCGAGCGGCAGGGCGCGGTAGAGCTTCGCCTTCTCCTCGCTGAGCAGCGCCAGGGCTTCGGGGTCCGGGTTTCTTTCAGTCGGGTCGACGTAGGTCAGCCCCTTCTGGCCGGCAAGAATGCGGGCCAGGTCCGTCTCGTTGATCAGCCCGCGCTCGATCAGGATCTCGCCGAGACGGCGGCCACGCTTGATCCCCTCCTCGAGTGCCTCCTCGAGCGCGTCCGCGGGGACGAGGCCCGCGCGGAAGATGAGAGTTCCCAGGGGCGCGTCGGGCCTCTGTCTGGCTGCGAGGTTGGGGTCGGCCGCTGCTCCTTGACTCATGGACTTCTCTCCCGGTTCGTCGGCTCCACAGAAGGTCGAGGCGAGATGCCTACCCGATTCAGTTCGGCCGCCGCGGGGAGCCGGGTTATCACCCGGAAGGGTGGTCAGCCCGCGACGAGGCTCGTCGCGTACATGATCGCGAGCCCGGCGAGGAAACCGCCGATCACGTGACCCGAGGCGAGGCCTCCCGGTGCGCGTCGGGCGACGTACCGACCGACCTCGACCACGACCTGGGCCGCTGCTCCGACGGCGATCGAGAAGAAGAGCACGCCGAGCACGTCGTTCGTGATGAATCCGCCGATCCACGCGCCGACGATCGCGGGGAACCCGGCCACGACCGCGAGTACCGCGAGGCGGCCGAAGCTCGCACGGGCGCCGTCTGCGATCGGCGCGGCGATCCCGAGCCCTTCCGTCACGTTGTGAACCATGAAGCCGACGATGAGCACCGTCCCAAGCGAGAGCGAGCCGAGCGCGAACGACGACCCGATCGCGAGGCCCTCGCCGAGGTTGTGGAGCCCGATCCCGATCGCCACCATCGTCGCCAGAGCGAGCCCGCCGAGGGTCGCTTCGCCCCCGCGTCGCTCGCGCGCGGCCAGACGCTGCGACGTGAACGCCAACCCCAGATAGCTGAGCGCGACGCCCAGGAGCACGAGCCCGGTCCCGCCCAGCGCGGTCGGGAGAGCAGCCTGGAGGTCGAGAGCCTCGGCCAGCGCGTCGACAGCGAGAAAGGTGAGCAGGCCTGCCGTCATCGCCATGAAGGCTGCGAGCCAGCGCGGGTCCGCTCGGCGCAGAGACGGGAGCCAGAGCAGCCCGAGCGCCACGGGGACGACGCCGACGAGGAAGCCGACGAGCGCGTAGCCGAGGAACGTGCCGCCCGAGAACCCGGGAGCCTCGGTCGCCGCGGCGACCTCCTTCGTGGTCTGGATCCCAGTCGAGCTCGTGACACCGACCGCGATCGGCTCGTCCTCGACCCAGTCATACGGAACGATCACGGTCGTCGACTGGAGCCGCCGGAGCTCGTCCGGACCGTCGAGCGTGAACGGCACGATCGCGTCGTCGACGGTGACGAGCGCGACCTTCAGCCGCTCGGGCTGGGGGTTCGTCACGCGAATGCGGATCTCGCCGGGGCTGAACTCGACCCGCCGAACGTCGAACTGGTCGGCAGGAGGGGGGTTCCCGCCGAGGAGCTCGACAAGTGACCCGCTCGCCGCGCCGAAGGCCGAGACCGTGGCGACGAGGAGGAGGATCGGCACGAGCGCCCACAGCCGCCAGCGGGCCGTGATCCTGCCGCGCTCCACTCCGACCGAGCCCGACTCCATCAGTCGACCACGTTGAAGTAGCCCATCCAGCCGAGGTCGGCGAACTCCGACTGATGGGCGTGGAACATGAAGATGCCGGTGTTGGCGAAGTCGATCTCGATAATCCCGCGCTGGCCCTGGCAGAGCATGACCGTGTCCGTGTACTCGTAACGGTCGCCGTGACCGGTCGGGTAGTAGCGAAAGAAGTCGCCGTGCAGATGGAACGAGTTCAGGAGGTCGAGCTCGGTCAGGTTGGCGAGGTAGATGCGGACGGTCTGCGACTGCCGAACCGTGATCGGGTACTTGGCGTAGTAGAAGGCAGGGCCGTTGACGGCGTAGAAATTGTTCTCTCCGTCGCCGTCCGTGTCGAACGCGTTCATCACCATCACGAGCTCCTGCGCCGGCGCGCGCGGGGTGGGCGGGTCGATGATGAAGGCGCCGTAGAGGCCCTTGTGGATGTGCTTCTTGAGCGGCGTCGCGTGGCAGTGGTAGAGATGCATCCCGTACGGCCGCGCCGGGAACTCGTACGTGAAGGAATCGCCCGGGTCGACAGTCTCGAAGACGCCGTCCATCCCCGACGGGTGGATGCCGTGGAAGTGGATCGTGTGCGGGTGCGAGCCGCCGTTGGTGAAGGCGACGCGAAGCAGGTCGTCCTCGGTCGCCCTGATCACCGGTCCGGGGGCGGTTCCGTTGTATGTCCAAGCGGGGTAGACGACTCCCTTGGCGACCTCGATGTCGCGATCGATCGCCGTCAGCGCGTACTCGCGCACCCGCCCGGGGCTGTGAGGCAGCGGCTCGGGTGCGTAGAGCAGGGCGTCGAGGTCATTCGGGCCGCCGGGCGCGGGCACCGTCTCGCCGATCATCGCCGCGTGTCCCGCAGGCCCGTGGCCCTCGTGCATCGAGAGCGTCTCTGCCTTCGCGCTGTCGGGAAGCACGAGCTTTGCCATCGGTACCGCCGCGACGAGCGGGGCGGCGCCGACGAGCAGCTGCTTTCTCGTCACCTTGAAATTAGACACATCTAAATTCTAACTTTTGCCGGGCGCGGTGGTCAATGCGCCGCGCGGGTGAGATACGTACGGGTAGAAACGGTCGCGTGGAGGTCCGCTTCTGCGATGAAAGCGAGCTCGGTTTTGGCTGGATCCATCCCGAGCCATCCTGGATGGAGCGGGCGAGCCATGCCCTCGCGGGCAAAACCGGTGTCTGGATCGTCGATCCCGTCGACGGCGACGGAGTCGTCGACCGCATCCTCGCGCTCGGCGAGCCGGCCGGCGTGCTCCAGCTCCTCAATCGCCACAATCGTGACTGCGCGGCGTTCGCGAGCCGCTTCGGCGTCCCACACCATCGGGTGCCGTTCGAGGTCGCGGACGACATGCCGTTCCGGATCATCACTCTGTACGACCACCGCCTCTGGCGGGAGGCCGCGCTCTGGTGGCCAGATCGGCGGGCGCTGGTGTGCGCCGACGTCCTGGGCACGGCGCCCCACTATCTCGCGCAAGGGGAGCGCCTGGCTACGAGCCCGGTGCTTCGGCTGACACCCCCGAAGCGCCTACGCGAGCTCGAGCCGCTCCACATCCTCTGTGGCCACGGGGCGGGAGTTCACGGTCACCACACCCCGCTGGTGCTGAGAGAAGCGCTCGACACGTCTCGCCGGCGGGCCCCCGGGTGGCTCGTCTCCTACCTGAGGATGGTGATGACGCGATGAGATCCGACGTCGGCCTCCTCGTCCTAGGGACGAGGGCAGGCCAGTAGCAAGACCGTGGTCGGAGAGAATCGAACCATCCTCTGGAACCCACTCGCCGATCTCTTCTCTTTCCGCCGCGATCTGGAGGGGGCGCTCGCGAACGCCGCCCGGCGGCCCGGCGATGCCGTCGAGGTTCGACTCGGCCGCCGCGCGCTGCTCCTCCGCGAGCCCGCAGACATTCGTCACGTGATCGCCACGAACGCGATCAACTACGAGAAGGCGCCCCGGCTGATGACTCGGCGGGCTCGGCGGATCGCGGGAGACGGCGTCTTCACCGCGCGGACCGCGAACGCGCGAGAGCGGCGCTCGTCGGCGCGGGAGCTGCTCCACCGCGGCCCGGTGGCGCCGATTGTGGATCGGGCCCTCGGCGCGGCGGAGGCGGAGTTCGAGCGCCTTGCCTCCGGCGGCGATATCGATCTCGCGGCCAGCGTCGAGCGGATGGCCGAGCGCGCGATGCTGGCCGGGGTGTTCGGCGCCGAGTCGCCGGACGAGGTGGCCCGGCTCGCGCGGGGCGTCGCCGCCCGTCGGCGTTCGCTCGAGCACGCGTTGACGAGTCTCGTCTGGCTACCGGGTGGGGTGCCCGTAGCTCTCGCGCCTGCGCGGCGACGGGCGCTCGGTCGCCTCGACGCGGAGATCGCGCGCCTTGTCGCCTCCCGGCGGACAGCGCCACGTGACGATCTGATCACGCTGCTCGTGCGCGGGCGCCCGCCCCTCGACGACCGGCAAGCGCGTGAGGAGCTCCTCGGACTGGCGGTGACGGGCTACGTCACCATCGGCCGTGCCGTCACCTCGACGCTCGTCGAGCTCGCCTCCAACCCTGCTATCGAGCAGCGGCTGCGCGCCGAGCTCGCCGGCGTTCTCGGCGGGCGCGCGGCAGTGGTGGCCGATCTCGACCGGCTCCCGCTCTGCCGGGGTTGCGTGTCGGAGGCGCTGCGACTGCACCCCCCGACACCCATGTTCGTGCGGCGGCCACGAGCCTCGGACAGCCTGCCGAGTGGTCTCCGGGTACCTGCCGGGCGGTTGCTGCTGCTGTCCCCGTACGTCGTCCAGCGCGACCCCCGCTGGTTTGAAGACCCCGAGCGTTTCGAGCCCGCTCGCTTCGCCGCCGACGAGTCGGGGCCCTGGCCCGCGTTCGCCTACTTCCCATTTGGGGGCGGAACGCGCGTCTGTCTCGGCCGGACGATCGCCGTGGCGGAGTCGGTGCTGCTCGTCGCGCGCGTGCTTCGGCAATTTCACCTCGAGCTAGGCGCCGGCTCGGGGCGCGCCGCCTCGGCATCGGCCCGACTGCGGCCTGCCGGCGCCGCGGCGCCGGGCTAGACTCACTCGCCGTGAGTGCGCCGACGCTGTCCGCCGCGGTCGTCGTCGGCGCGCAGAGGCGCCGCGCCCAGCGTGTCATAGACGCGGTCAGAATCCAGACAGCGGCCGGCTCGATCGAGCTCGTGGTCGTCGACTGTGCCGCGGAGGGAGCATCGCCGCTACGCGTCCCGGCGGAAGTCCCCACGACCGTCATCGCACTGCCCGGCTGCACGAGCCTGTCGCTGGCCCGCGCGGAGGCGGTTCGCCGAGCGCAGACGGGTCTCGTCGCGTTTCTCGAGGACCACTGCTATCCGTCACCCGGCTGGGCGGAGGCGCTCCTCGACGCCCACCGCCGGCCGTGGGCGGCGGTCGGCTACGCGTTCGCGAACGCCAACCCCGAGTCCTATGTCGCCCGTGCATGCCAGATGTCCGACTACGGTCTCTGGACACACCCGGCCCGCGGGGGGCCCGCTCGACTTCTTCCCGGCAACAACGTGTCGTACCGACGCGATCTCCTCCTGTCTCTCGGGGACGAGCTCGACCGTCTGCTCATCGTCGACTTCAACCTGCAGGACACGCTCCGTCGGCAGGGCCACGAGCTGGCCATCGAGCCGAGGGCGCTCGTCTACCATGAGAACTTCAACGCCGTCGCCGACCTGGGTCGCGCGAGCTACGCATATTGCAGGCTGATGGCGATCAACCGAGCTCGTCACGGGGAGTGGGGCGCAGCCAGGCGGTTCGGGTATGCGGCAACCGTCCCCTTCGCCGTGCCTCTGCTCAAGCTGGGGCGGCTCGCGTACAGCCTGCGTGGCCGGCCCTCGCTCGTGCCGGTCGCAGCGTCCGCGCTTCCGGTCGTCCTCGCTGTCGGAGCCTGGTCGGCCGTCGGCGAGGCGCGCGGCTACCTCGAACGCACAGGTGACGAAGCGGACGCCGACTTCACCCGATGGGAGCTCGAGGCGACCCGGGCCGGATGAGGTCCGCACCCGCGGTCTCGGTCGTCGTCCCCGCGTATCGGTCCGACTCCGTAGTCCGCGGGTGTCTCGAGGCTCTTCGCGCTCAGACGCTCGCGGACGCCGAGGTGATCGTCGTCAACAGCTCGCCGGGTGACCTGACGCCGGGCATTGTCGCCGCCACCCTTCCCGAGGCCGCGTACGTCGAGTCCTCGACGAGGCTGCTGCCGCACGCCGCGCGGAACCTGGGCGTAGAGCGCGCCCGGGGCGAGCTCCTCGTCTTCACAGACCCGGACTGCCGTCCTCGGCCCGGCTGGCTCGCCCGGCTGGTGGCCGCCCGTGGCGCGGGGCACGAGGTCGTCGTCGGCAGCATGGCAATGTGGGGTCGTCAGCCGCTCGTCAGTCACGGCGTTCACCTCTGCAAGTTTGCCTCGCTCCTGCCGGGGCTCCCTCCGGGTCCTCGCTGGATTGCTCCGACGGCGAATGCGGCCTACAGTCGTGCGGTTTGGGAGGCGGTCGGGCCGTTCGACGGCGACCTCTTCGTCGGCGATGCGCTGCTCAGCTGGCGTGCCGCACGGATCGGCCATGCGCCCTGGTTCGAGCCGCGCGCGGTCGTCGAGCACGTCCACCGAGAAGACCTCGTCGGCTTCGTCCGTCAGCGTTACGGGCGGGGGAACGAGTTCGCGTGGGCTCGCGTCGGCTTCGAGGGCTGGTCGCGCGGTCGTGTGAATGCTCGGCTCGCCGCGACTCCGCTCGCCTGCGCCGTCGCCGTCGCCCGTGGCATCCGTGACGGGGCGCGCGCCGGAACCGGTCTCGAGCTCGTCCGGACGCTGCCGGTGGCGGTAGTCGGCCACGCAGCCTGGTGCCTCGGCGAGGGATGTGCATACGGGCGGCTGGCGCTCGCTAGGCGCCGGCCACCAGCGCGATCGTCTTCATCGTCAGACGGTCGAGCGCTCGCACAGACAGCTCGAGGTGCTCCGGGAGGGTGTCCTCCTCCTTCGCGTGGCTGAGGCCGTTCAGGCTCTGGACGAACAGCATCACGGTGGGAACGCCCGCGCGCGCGACCTCCGCGGCGTCGTGAAGCGGGCCGCTCGGTAGGCGGTGCGAGGTTCCGGACACCTCCGTGATCGCCTCGTCGGCGAGATCGATCAGCTTGGCGTCGAAGGGGATCGGATGGATGTGCCAGATGCGCTCCCACTCGATCGACGCTCCCTCCTCCATCGCACACCGATCACCGGCCGCCTTCGCCTCCTCGAGCATGCGCGCGAGCGTCTCGGCTTCGAGGTGCCTCTGGTCGAGCAGGATCTCGCACGAGCCGACGACGGCCGTGACGATCCCGGGCCTCGTCACGCAGCTGCCGACCGTTGCGACGCCGTCGTGGCGCTTCGCGATCTCGCGGACATCGAGGGCCAGCCTGGCGGCGGCCGAGAACGCATCCCGGCGCGCGTTCATGGGCGTCGAGCCCGCATGGGCTGACTGCCCCGTGAAGCGAATCGCGTGACGCTCGACCCCGACCGTTCCCAGCACCACGCCGAGTGGGAGCTCGAGCAGCTCGAGCACGGGGCCCTGCTCTATGTGCAGCTCGAGGTACGCGGCGGCGGTGGACAGTTGGCGCCGCGCTTCGAGCACGTGATCGAGGTCGACTCCACAGGCGGCCAGAGCCTCCGGGAGCGCCACACCGTCGCGATCCTCGAGGTGACGGAGCTCATCGGGCTTCATCGTCCCGGATGCGGCGCTCGAGCCGAAGAGGCTCCGTCCGAACCGCGCGCCCTCCTCGTCGGCCCAGTCGACCAGCCGGACGGTCACGGGAGGACGTCCATCCTGGGCGACCCGTCGCAGGACCTCGAGTCCGGCGACGAGGTTCAGGCAGCCGTCGAGCCAGCCGCCGTTTGGCACCGAGTCGATATGTCCGCCGATCAAAACGGCACGCTCACTTGCGCCGCGGAGCGTCGCCCACTGATTTCCGGCCTCGTCGATCTCGACGTCGACCGGAAGCTCCGAGAGCTTTTCCCGCATCCACGAGCGCGCGCGTGCCCACGTGTCGGTCCACGCCAGGCGCTGGGCGCCGTCGGCGTTCCCGGTGAGCTCCCGCAGCTCTCTCAGCTCGCCGATGGTTCGTGCGGGCTCGAGCGGTGACACCCGGCGGAGCGTAGATGATCGACCCGTGGGGTCGCACTCAGTCGGCCGGGCCGGCCTTCCGTGGTCGGGTGGGTGGTGGGTGGCGGGATCCAGACAGAGGGGACGGCGGCTCCCGACCGGCGAGGATCCGAGAGACCGTCCCCTCGTGCCCGGAGATTCGGCGCGGGCGGGCGTACGGATTGCGCGCCCGGTAGAGTGACCGCCTCATGGGGCGCGGATCGAGGCCGAAGGTGCGCTGGAAAAGTGACCGTCAGCGCAAGAAGAAGGAGCGCGAGAAGCGCTCCGCCGCGGCGAAGAAGTCGTCGTCCTGAGAGGCCGCTTCCGTGGGCCTCGTCACCGCCGTCCACCTGTACGTCACCGACCTCGATCGCGCGGTCGACTGGTACACGCGCCTGCTCGGCTACGGGCCGCAGGCGGCCTACGACGAGGGCGAGAACGCCCACAGCGCGTTCTTCGTTCTCGAGCAGCGAACGTACCTCGTTCTCACCTGGGATCCCGACCGCGGTCGGGAGATCGGCGGTAGCGTCCGGCTCGAGCTTGCCGCGGACGATCTCGTCCGCGAGATCGAGGAGCTCCGCACCCGCGGGATCGCCGGCAAGCAGGTCCGGACGCGCTTCGGCAAGGACGTGTACGACATCGCCGACCCGGACGGGCACCTCGTCCGCCTCGGGCCCGCGTGGACGCTCCACGCGATCGAAGGCGCCGTCTAGTCCCCTACGACCATGTCCCGGGGACTGTCCCCGGGACATGTGTCCGCGGGACATCTCTCGGGGCCTGTCCCCGGGGCATGTCCAGTCGGGCGCCTGTTCGAGGGATCGAGCGTCAGGCTCGTCGCGCCGAGACGTCTCGAACGGCACGTCCCTGCGGCACGAAAGGCGGCACCCCATGACTGCGGAACAGCTCAAGGCGAAGCTTCGCAACTTCCCCGAGGCGGGCCTGCTGCGGCGCATCGCCGCTTCGAAGGCCTAGCGTCCGGCCGGGATTCGCGGCCCGTCTCCTCGTCCCCAGAGGCCGGCCCGAGGATGCGGTATGTGGCATCCCTCGTTCCAGGGAAGTTCGTCGGTTCACGCGCGAGAGGGATGGACGGCGACCCTCTCAGGGGCGATGGTAGGCGCAGAGATCCGAAGAATCGAACCGGCGTCTGCGGTCACGCCGAGAGCCAGGAGGTCTGTGCTCGTGACCACGATTGCCGTTCGCCACTCAGCTCGTCGCCGGCGCAGGGGTCGCGTGCGCTTTGCCGCCCTCGAGACCGCCGTCGCCCTCGCCGCATTCGCCGCCGTCATCCTCCTGCTCGTCCAGGCGACGGTGGCCTTCAACCATTACCGCTCGGTCAGCGACGCCGTCCGGGCGGGCGTGCAAACCGCAGCCGTCAGCCGAACGGCCCGCGATCCGGTCGGGGCGACCATCGCCGAGGTGCGGACGACGGCAGCCGAGCTCGACCAGGCGAGGCTCGAGGTCGGCGTCACGTCCGACTGGGTACAGGGCGATCCGGTCGAGGTCGTGGTGCGCTATCCGTACGAGATCACGCTCTTCGGCTTCACGCTGAAGTCGGGATACCTCGAATCGAGGGAAGCCGAAAGGGTTCAGTGAGCGATCGCGGCCGCGTTCTGACCGCGTTCTCGCCCAAGGGCGGTACCGGCAAGAGCGTCGTCGCGACGAACCTGGCGGCCGCGTTCGCCGCGCCGCTTGGCAAGCGCACGCTGCTGATCGATCTCGACCTGCAGTTCGGCGACGCCGCGGTGATGCTCGGCATTGAGCCCGAACGGACGATCTACGACCTGATCGTGGAGCCGGGAGAGCTCGACGAGGCGAAGCTCGCCGGCTGCACGACGGCCCATGCGTCGGGTGTGATGATCCTCGCCGCGCCGCTTCGCCCGGAGGATGCCGAGGTCGTCACCGAAGCGAGGCTCGCTGCGGTGCTGGAGCTCGTGCGCGACGTCTACGAGGTGATCATCATCGACACGTCGTCGTTCTTTCACGGGCCGTTGCTCGCGGCTCTCGATCGCACCGACGAGCTCCTCCTTCTCTGCGCGCTCGACGCGCCGACAGTGCGAAGCGTCCGCCGCAGCCTCGAGACCCTCGAGCTGCTCGCCTTCCCCGGTGAGCGAATCCGGCTCGTGCTCAACCGCGTCGACCAGCGGGTCGGCATGAAGCAGGTCGACGTCGAGGAGGCGTTCGATCGGAAGATCCGCTTCGAGGTGCCGAGCGACCGCGCGGTGCCGGTCTCGGTCAACCGCGCCGCTCCGGCGGTCCTCGGCGAGCCGAAGAGCGACGTCGCCCGGGCGATCCTGAGCATGGCGCGCGCGCTGGCTCCCGGCGGCGTCGAGGAGTCCCCCGGGCTCATCTTCCGCCGCTAGGCGCTACCGCCGGCGCACGACGAGGGTGGCCTTCATGCCGCGGGCGCGGTGGTCGGCGATGGAGCACCAGAGGCGATACGTGCCCGGTCGGAGAGTCGCCTCGAGCACGTCCTGGTCGCCGGGAAGCACGCGGGGCAGGATCCACGTGCGTGTCCGTGCCGGGCCGGCGCGTCGCAGGCGAAGGTCGTGTGCGTCCTCCCCGAAGTTCGCCAGCTCGACCAGGGCAGGCCCTGCCCTCACCGTGGTGCGCGAGAGGGCGAACATGAACTCGTCGGCGACGACCTGCACTCGGGCCGGCACGGCCGCGAGAACGAGGGCGACTGCGGCGGCCGTCAGCACCGCTCCGCCTACCGCAGCAGTGAGGGTCGTCCGAACGAGCCCGCGTCGGGGATGACCGCCGCCGCGTCGAACTCGAGCCACTGCTCGAGGAGCGCTGCGTAGAGCCCGCGGAAGTCCGACGTCGCACGCAGGTTCCCGTTGTCGTCGAGGCCCCCCTCCAGGCCCGGGAACTCGCCGATCAGGCCCGGGCGAACGCGCGACCCGATCACGAACCCGGCCCCCGCTGCGCCATGATCGGTGCCGGCGGAGCCGTTCTCCTTCACGCGCCGCCCGAACTCCGACCATACGTGGACGAGAACCCGGTCGGCGAGCCCGCGGGCTTCGAGGTCGCGCTGGAAGGCCTGGAGCGTGTCGAACGTGAGCCGGAGGCCGTCGGCGAGCTCCATGGGCTGACGGTCGTGCGTGTCGTAGGCGCCCGGCGCGGTGACCGCGACGCACCGAAGCGGCAGGCCGGCCGCGAGCATGGCGGCGACACCTGCCATCCGCTCCGGGAAGGGATCGTCCACCTTCGGGTAGGGCACAGGGCTCGAGAACCCCTTCTTCTCGCCGTCTGTGGGCGCGAACGGCTCGAGCTGGCGGCGGAGGGTGTCCGATTGGCGGGCAATGTCGCCGGCAGCGGCGAGCGCCGGGTCGCCGCCTGCGGCCGCTCCGATCGCTCCGATCGCACCGAGCATCGCCTCCTGCACGTCGCCCCAGACTCCGTGTGTCCAGAAGTCGTAACGCCCGGGGCCGTCGATTGCAGCCACGGGAACGCGTGCGCTGGCAAGAGCCGGCGCGAGCGAGCCGTCCAGCGAGAGACCCTGAAGCGGGTTGTCGGGTGCGCCGACGGCGTCGAGGTAGCGGCCGAGCCAACCGGTGCGCACGTTCGTCTGCGTGGCGCCGACCTCCCAGTAGTAGCGAGACGTGAAATGGGACTGATCCGCGTCCGTGTAGCCGATCGCGGTGGCGACGGCGACCTTGCCCTCGCGATGGAGGCCCGCCAGCCCGTCCAGCGAGGGGTGCCAGCGCAGGCGGCTGTCGTCGGCGAACGGCGTTCCCGCCGAGGCGGGCAGGGCCAGCTTCGGGCGAAGCTTCCGGTAGCGGTCGTCCTCGGCCGGGAAGAGCATCGAGAGGGAGTCGGCGCCGCCGTCGAGGAAGACCGTGATCAGCACGCGCTGGCCGGGCTCGGCCTCGGCCGTCGCTCTGGCGATTCCCTCGGAGAGGCCGGGGAAGCCGAGCCGCGCGGCGCCGTAGACGGAGAGCACCAGCCCGGCCGATCGGGCGAGGAACGTGCGGCGGTCGAGGCCGGTTCCGGCCGGGAGCGGCATCCCGGGCTCGATCGCGGGCAGGCCGCGCCCGGCCTCGGCCGCGATGCGACGCACGAGGTGGGAACGCGAGAAGTCGTCGCAGTGGCAGGGCCCGCGCCTGCCGCCGCGGCCCGGTGGCGAGTAACGGCTGTCCATCAGCAGGTCTGCATGTCCGGGCAGGTGGCAACGAGCTGGCGCAGGGCGTTCTCGACGAGCGTGGGATAGGTCTTCTTCTTCCAGTCCTCGTCCGCCGTTGCGAGGGCGGTTCGGGCGAAGCCGACGAGCGCCCGGCGCGTCGAATCCGTGAGCGAGGGATACCCCCAGAAGCCCACGGCCTCGCTCACGAGTTTCTGGGCGTCATAGGGGCGGCGGGCCTTCTCCGGGTCGAGCGCGTACTTGCCCGCGACGTAGTTCGCGTTCGCCCAGCGGCCTCTGAACGTCGAGGTGTCGAGCCAGCGGCTGTCGTCCCACCCGCCGACGTTCGGCGGAAAGAAGAGGCGCTGACCGGACAGGTCGGCCAGCCACGCCCAGTCATTCGTGTCGATACCCCGCCCCCGCGCGCGCAGAAGGCCGGCGGTGTAGACGGCCGGGGGCTTGATCATGCGTGGGCCCTCGTAGAGCGCAGGGTGGCGCAGGATCGCCTGCAGCACGGGCTGGACGGCGTAGCGGCCTCGCGCGTAGAGCTGCTCGAGCCGCGACCGGGTGCCCTCGTCGGGCGGGACGGGGACGAAGTAGCTCCAGAGCTTCTCGACGAAGAACGAGCGGTGCTCGGGCCGGCGAAGACAGAGGAAGCAGGAGTCCTGCCACGAGAAGCGGCCGCGCTGTCCGAACACGGTCTTGACGCCCGTGTCGTGATTGCGCCGGACGTAGCGGAAGTTCACCGGCCCCCGATCCTCGACCCAGTCGTAGGTGAAGCCCGTGAGCGCACGAGCCTGCTCGCGCACGTCCGTCTCGGTGTAGCCCCGACCGGCGCCCAGGGTGAAGAGCTCCATCAACTCGCGCGCGTAGTTCTCGTTCGGCGCGTCCTTCGTGTTGTTGACGCCCGAGAGCCAGAGCAGCATGGCGGGGTCCTTCGTGACGTCGACGAGAAGTCTCGCGAATGAACCGAGGGCGTGGCGTCGGAAGAGGTCGTTCTGTCGCAGCATCAGCTTCTGCGACCCCACCTCGGCGTTCGAGGTCGCGAACCAGTCGTGCCAGACGAGCGTCATACGTTCGACCAGCGGGCGGTGAGTTCGGACCATCCGGTCGAGCCACCAGAGGTGATCGTGGCCCCACGCGTCGTAGGGCGCGAGCGGCTTGCCGTCCTGATCGTGGGGGGCCGGCCCGACGAGCTTCTCCGGCCCGGGGCTCGTGAGCCAGCGCACGGCGCCGTCGAGGCCCTTCCTCGCAAGCCGATCGGCCTCGCCTCGCCGGGGCCCGAAGCCCGCGCGCCAGAGCAGCCGCTCCGCCTGCTCTCTCCCGAACCGCCCCCGGTAGGCCTCGATCACGCTAGTGCGCGCGTGGCTCTCCGGTCACGCGGCCCCACCAGGTTCCTTCCGTATCCCCGTCACCAGCAGGAGCGGTGCCCGCCTCGTTGACGGCGAGCTCCTCGACCTTCCGTGCCAGGCGCTCCTCGAGCTCTCGCAGGACTCGCTCGCGCTCATCGAGCCGAGCCTGCACCGTCTCGGCTTGGGCGGCGCCTTCCTCGAGGGCGGCCTCTCGCTCGTCGAGCCGCGCTCTCTCGGCGGCCGCCTGAGCGGCTGCGGCGGCAAGTGCCGCCTCGCGCTCGGCGAGTCGCTGCTCGCTCCCGGCGAGACGCCGTTCGCGCCCGTCGAGATCCTGTTCGGCGGTGCGGTGGGCCGGCTCGTGGGCGGCCGTCGCCGCCGTCCGTCTCGCCCGGTCGAGCTCGCCCTGCAAGCGGGCGATCTCTCGTTCCAGACGCTCGGCGTCGGCCGACAGGCGCCATTCCTTCGCGGCGATCGCCGCCTCGCGCCTCGCGATGTTGTCCTCGCGCGCCTGGAGGCGCGCTCCCGCTTCGGAGATCGTCCGTTCGCGCGCAGCGAGCTCAGAAGCGGTCGTCTCCATGGACGTCCCGCCCATCGCCCCGACCTGTGCGGCTTGATCCGGCATGCGGCTTGCGATCTCTGCGAGAGGATCGGCGCGACGACCGGCACGGGCGATCCCCCGAACGGAGCGGATGCGCACCCCGGAAGGCGCGAGGCTTGCGGCGGGCCTCACGGCCGTCGATCGTCGCACGGAAATTTCAAGAGGCTGTAAGGACGAGTGTTATTGACTAATTACTTTCTTTGTGGCAGACTTGCCGGCATGACGACCCGTCAGTCTGCAGCGGAGCGGCGCGAGGCGATCCTGGATGCCGCAGTCGAGGAGATCGCGGCAGCGGGCTTTGCGGGCGCCACGACCGCCGACATCGCGCGGCGCGCGGGAATCTCGCAGCCGTACGTCTTCCGATTCTTTCCGACGAAGAAGGAGCTCGGGCTGGCCGTTATCGACCGTTGCGTCGGGCGGGTCATCGCCGACTGGGAGGGGGCCGTTCCGGCGCCCGGCGAGGAGCGGCTCGACACGCTCGGCCGGACCTACTGGGAAAAGCTCCAGGATCGGCGCTCCGAGCTGCTTGTCCACCTGCACGCCTACGCCGCCGCAGAGGATGCGGATATCGCCGAGGCGATGCGCCACCACCTCGCACGTGTCTTTCGGTACGTCGTGCTCCAGGCGCGCCGAGACGGGCACGAAAGCCCGCACGAAGCCGCCGCCCAGTTCATCTCTCGCGGCTTCCTGATCAACTCCGCGATGGCGATCGGGCTCGAGAGCGAGCTCACCGCCGAGGAGTGGGCGGGCATCTGCCCGAAGGCCCAGGTCGCCCGCGTCGACGATCTCGTCGTCGAGCCGATCGGCGCCTCAGGGTAGTTTTTTTCGGCTCATGGTAAGTAACCAATCACTAAACAGAACGGAGGACTCGATGCCAGGATCGCGGCACACCACGCTCTGGACGTTTGTGATCACGTCGATCGCCCTGTTCATGGTCACCCTCGACAATCTCGTCGTGACGATGGCGCTGCCGGTCATCCGCCGCGACCTCGGGGCCTCGCTCGAGGAGCTCGAATGGACCGTGAACGCCTACACGCTCACGTTCGCCGTCCTGCTCCTGACGGGGGCCGCGCTCGGCGACCGCTTCGGTCGCAGACGCATGTTCGTCGTCGGGCTCGGGATCTTCACCGTCGCCTCTGCGGCCGCCGCGCTCGCCCCGTCGATCGGTGCGCTGGTCGCGGCGCGCGCGGTTCAGGGCGCGGGTGGAGCGATGGTGATGCCGCTGACGCTCACGATCCTCTCGAACGCCGTTCCCGCCGAGAAGCGCGGGGTCGCGCTCGGCGCCTGGGGCGGGATCGGCGGGCTTGCCGTCGCGCTCGGCCCGCTGGTCGGCGGGGCCGTGGTCGAGGGCATCTCGTGGCAGTGGATCTTCTGGCTCAACGTTCCGATCGGACTGCTCGTGATCCCGTTCGCCCTCTCGCGCCTGCGGGAGAGCTTCGGGCCCAACAGCCGGCTCGACCTTCCCGGCGTCGTTCTGGTGAGCGTGGGGCTGCTCGGGATCGTCTGGGGTCTCGTCCGTGGAACCGGTCAGGGTTGGACGAGCACCGAGGTCCTGGCGGGGCTCGGTCTTGGCGCGGTCGTGCTCGTCGGTTTCGTCGCCCGGGAGCTGCGGACGCCGGCGCCGATGCTGCCGATGCGGTTCTTCCGCAACAGGACGTTCTCGGCCGCGAACGTCGCGTCGCTGTTCATGTTCTTCGGCATGTTCGGCTCGATCTTCCTGCTCGCGCAGTTCTTCCAGATCGTTCAGGGGTACTCGCCGCTCGAGGCCGGGCTCCGGACGCTGCCGTGGACGGCGATGCCGGTCTTCGTCGCGCCGATCGCGGGCGCGCTCTCCGACCGGATCGGCGGGAGACCGCTGATGGCGCTCGGTCTCGGCATGCAGGCACTGGCGCTCGGCTGGATGGCCGCGATCACCACGCCGACGGTTCCGTACTCCTCGCTCGTGCCGCCCTTCGTGGTCGCCGGCATCGGCATGGCGCTCTTCTTCGCGCCGGTCGCGAATGTCGTGCTGAGCGCCGTCAGGCCGCAAGAGGAAGGTCAGGCGTCGGGTGCCAACAACGCGATCCGAGAGCTCGGCGGCGTCTTCGGAGTGGCCGTGCTGGCGTCGGTGTTCGCGAGCTACGGCGGCTACGACAGTCCGACGGCCTACGTCGACGGTCTTACTCCGGCGATCTGGGTCGGTGCGGCCGTCGTCGGACTCGGCGCGCTCGCGGCGCTCTCGATCCCCGGCCGGCGTCAAGCCGCGCGGGAGCCTGTGGGCGAGCCCGCACTCGCCGAGGGCTAGCCTCCGCACGCGCGCCGTGCTGTGTAGCCATGTCCCGGGGCCTGTCCCCGGGACATGGCTGGGTGAGCTAGGTCGGCGCGCGGAGCACACCCGTCCGCGAGATGTGGACGGCTCTACGACCGAAGTCCGCCCGGGACAGCTCCCGCACGACGCCGTGCGCGGCCTCGCCCGGGTCGGGCTCGGGGATACCTGGCTCGACGAGCCGTGTCGGGAACAGGTCGCCCTTCACCCAGGAGCCGTCGGCGCGGAGGGTGACATGGAGAACTCCGCTGACGGCGGTGACGCCGGAGAGGGCGAAGGTGTGCCAGCCCGAGAAGTTCCCGAGCGAGTAGGCGACCAGGCGGTGCCTGTACCACTCCATCCCGCGGAGCACATGGGGACCGTGGCCCACCACGAGGTCGGCGCCGGCATCGATCACCGCGTGGGCGAAGGCGATCGTGTTGCCGCGATCCTCCCCGAGGAAGACCTCGTTGCCCGGTTGCACGTGCTGGTGATCGGAGCCCTCGGCGCCGGCGTGCATGGTCACGATCACGAGGTCCGCCGCCTCGGCGGCCGTGCGAACCAGCCGCTGCGCAGCCGGGATGTCGTTCAGGCTCTGTGCCCACTCGTACGGAGCGAAGCCGAGGATGGCGACGCGGGCCGGGCCGACCTGAACGAACGCGATCTCGCCGGGGCGGCCCGTGGTCCGTAAGCCGTTGCGGCGAAGTGCGCGCACCGTATCGCGCTGGCCGGCGGCGAAGTAGTCGTAGGCATGGTTGTTGGCGAGATTGAGAAGCGTGAAGCCTGCCTGGTCGAGGCGCCTCGCGAACGCCGGCGGCACCCTGAAGTCGAAGCACGAGCCGCCGTTTCCGCCGCACTGCGAGGAGGTGGCGTTCGTCAGCGTCGTCTCGAGGTTTCCGATCACGACATCGCCGCGAAGCTGTGGGGCGACCGCGTCGAAGAACCCGGCGCCGCTTTTCGGCGGAAGCGTCGGTGTCGCGCCCATCGTGATGTCGCCCACCGCCGCGATCGAGACCTCGGAGGCGGGTGGGGCGGCCTCCCGCCCGGCGGGACTCTCAGCCGAGGTAGGCGCGTACGCGGGAGGCGGCGAAGCCGGGACGACACGGGGGGCGTCAGGCGCCGCTTCGGTCGCCGGGCCGTCGCCCGCCGCAAGGACGACCGCCGGCACGCCCGCGATCAGCACGACGAGGACGGCAAGGGCGACGAGCCGGCGCTTGCGGATCGCCCGTCGTCGCGCTTCCCGCCGCCCGGCTCGTTGCGCGGCTGACTGCGGCGACCCGCGCTCCATACGGCTTCATCCTGCCCGGACCTCCGGTCGGGTGCGTTTGCTAGTCTCTTACATATGTATTTGACTTATAGCGAGCGGCAAGCGTGAGACGAGCGCCCCGCAACCGCCGCCGGCGGGGTGGGCAGGGGGGTGTCCGCGCCCGTGTCGAGCGCTTCGCGGAGCCGGCGGCCCTCCTCCTTCTTCGTGAGCGACCGATGCACGGCTACGAGCTGCTCGAGCGGATTCCGGAGCTCGCGGGAATCGAGGGTGGTGTCGACGTCGGGAACCTCTACCGGCTGATGCGGGCGCTCGAGGAGGAGGGGATCGTTCAGTCCGAGTGGAGCGCAGACCTTCCGGGCCCCGCGAAGCGCACCTACGAGCTCACCGACGCCGGGCGTGGGCTGCTCGACCGCTGGGCCGAGGCGTTACGCGAGACGCAGGCCGACATCGATCGGTATCTCAGGCGCTACGAGGAAGGGAGGTGAAACAGATGCACAGACACCGTCGTCACCGGCGGGGCGGCTGCGAGCCGGGCTTCGGTCGCCGCGTCCCGAACGCGGAGGAATGGCTCCGCTCGCTCGAGGAGTACCAGAAGGATCTCGAGCAGGAGGTAGCAGACGTCGCCGATCTGATCCGACGACTCCGAGACGCGCGGCCCGAGCCGGCCCAGGCCGTCTGAACGTCTAGATCCGGGTCGAGACCGGGGTGGAGCCGCGTGCCTCGCGCTCCGCCCCGGCAGTGCGTCGGCGATCGCTCGCCGCGTCGATCCGGCAAACCGTGCTGCAGTACTTCATGTTCGCGCGCCTCGGGAGGAAGTCGCTGCCGCACTGCTTGCACACTCGCCATGTGCCAGCGCGGGGCGTCACCGCGCCGTCGTGGGTGGCGGGCGCTGCGCCTCCTTCGTGCCCCGTTCCGAGCTGTGATTGGGCGGCGAGCGGGCTGACCGCCATCGGCGGTGCCTGAGAGGACCCGTTCACGTGAGCCCGCGCCGGTTGGCCCGGTTCGTGGTCGCCAGTGGCTGGCGTCTCGTCATGATCCCACTCGGCCGCGTGCTCGGTGGTGGCGTGCATTTCGTCGTAGTCCCACTCGGCCACGTGCTCCGTGGTGGCCGGCATTTCGTCGTAATCCGACACAGCCCTCGGCTCTCGGTTGGCTGTGGCTTTCGTCCCGTCGCCTATTGACTCGCCCTCCGCCTCGAGCATCGGGACCGGGGTGGAGTTGCGTTCGTCGCGCTCCGCCCCGGCCGTACGTCGGCGCTGCTTCGCGGCCTCGATCCGACAGGCCGGGCTGCAGTACTTCATGTTCGCGCGCACCGGGAGGAAGTCGCTGCCGCACTGCTCGCACCCCCGCGGCGTGCCGGCGCCTGTCGTCGCCACGACTTCGTTGTTGCCCGACGCTGCACCGCGTTGCCTCGTCGTGAGCTGTGATGGGTCGGCGAGCGGGATGACTTCGATCGGCGGCTCCTGAGAGGATCCGTTCGCGTGGGCCCGCGCTGGTCCGCCCGCCTCATGGTCGACTGTGCCTGGCGTTTGGTCGTGATCCCACTCGGCCACGTGCTCGGTGGTGGCCTGCATTTCGTCGTAATCCCACTCGGCCACGTGGTCCGTGGTGGCCTGCATTTCGTCGTAATCCGACACAGCCCTCGGCTCCCGGTTGGCTGTGGCTTTCGTCCCGTCGTGTATTAACTCGCCCTCCGCCTCGAGCGCGTGGTTGATTTCGGCCGGTGCCATGTATTTGTACGTCAGAATGCTGACAGCGATCAGGCTCCCTCCAAACACCAGCACGGCGAAACCAGGGCCGGCCGTGTAGGCGGCCAGACCCAACAGAAGCGAAGGCACGCACGCAATTAGGACGGAGCAAAAAACCCGCTCGCCCGTTGTCTGCGGCTGCCCCGTGTCGTCTGCGGCCATCACGAGGGAACCACCAAGAATACCGCGACGCGCGAGCGTGTCCCTATCCGGAAGGCTAGGGTTCTGCGTTCGGAGAGTGGTCCTGAAAAGACTCGGCTGAATCGCGTCGGGCACCGCGAGCCCGCTCGAGCGCCTCCCAGCAGGCGACGGTATCCGCAGAAACCTGGGCGCCGAGCGCGCGCAGATCAGCCGCCCAGCGAAGCTCGGCCACCTTCTTGGCCGCGGGGCGCAACTCGCTGCCGTCGCGCAGGTGTGCCCGGTAGACGACGAGCGCGGAGCCGGTGTCGTCGTTCGCCACGATCGCCTGCGCACCCAGGCCCTCCAGGTCGTTCTCGCTCACACCGAGCTCCTCCGCGGCGTCAGCGAGCATCGCGAACCGAGGCTCCTCGCCGGGGGAGAGCCCACCCGATGCCGAGGCCGTCCACAGGAGCGGATCACGACCGATCGACGGTCCGCGCTGCTGGAAGAGCACGGCTCCGTCAGCCCGCTCGACGAAGAGCTGGACGCCGAGCGCAAAGCCCAGCCGGTATGCGAGCGACGGCTCCTGGAAGACGACGCGGGCCTCCGAGTACCGGCCGGCTCGCCGCAGAATCACGCCCAGCGGAGAGATGCCGTGACAGAAGGCGATCGGCCCGTCGAAGCGTCCCACCGCACGGGCGAGCTGCTCCCGGGCGTCGGCGACCGCATTGCCGACCGGGCCGTCGAGCTGCAGCGCAAACGGGAACGGCCGGAAGCGGGGCTCGTCGCTGAGAAGGACGATGGCATGCATCGGGCGAAGGGCCGAAGTGACCGCGTACCGCGCCTAGGCGCGGGGTGACCTCCGGGCGAAGTCGTCGGCGATCTCGTCGAACGTCGCCCACCGGACGCCGTCGTGGGTATTCAGGTACTCGATCATCCGCTCGAGCATGAGGATCACCTGCGGACGGCCGGAGACGTCGGGATGGATGGTCATCGCGAAAACCGCGTACTCCTCCTCGCGGTAGACGTAGTCGAACTGGTCGCGCCACATCTCCTCGAGGTGACGCGGGTTGACGAAGCCATGCGAGTTCGGGGACTTCTTGATGAACATCATCGGCGGGAGATCGTCGAGATACCAGCTCGCCGGAATTTCGATCAGGTCCGTCTCCTCGCCGCGCTCGAGCGGCACCATCCACTCGCTCGCCTTCTTCGAGTAGTCGATCCTCGTCCAGGAGTCCCCTACCCGCACGTAGTAGGGGTGGAAGTCCCTGTGCATCAGCGAGTGGTCGTACTTGATCCCGTGCGCGAGCAGGAGCTCGTTGGTGACGTTGGAGAACTCCCACCACGGAGCGACGTAGCCGGTCGGCCTGCGTCCCGAGACCTGCTCGATCAGCCCGATGCACTTGACGAGGATCTCCTCCTCCTGCTCCGGCGTCATCGCGATCGGGTTCTCGTGCGAGTAGCCGTGCATCCCGATCTCGTGACCGGCCTCGACGACCATCTGCGTCTCCGCGGGGAACGTCTCGATCGAGTGCCCGGGGATGAACCAGGTCGTCTTCAAGCCGTACTTCGCGAACAGCTTCAGGAGGCGGGGCGTGCCCACCTCGCCCGCGAAGAGGCCGCGGGAGATGTCGTCGGGTGAGTCCTCGCCGCCGTACGAGCCGAGCCAGCCGGCCACCGCGTCGACGTCGACGCCGAACGCGCACAGGATCTCCTTCGCCATATCTCCTCCCTCGTCTCGCCTGCTAGAACGGAGCCTAATGTGTTCTCTCTGCGGGGCGTTGCTCTCCGACCACTGGGCCGAGCGGGGTGGCGCTCGCGCCCGCCACCTACGGGTGCAGGTCGTCAACCGCGTGCTCGATCACTACGGGCTCTCTCTCGACGACTGGAGCGGCGCCGTCTACACGCTCCGCGACCGCAAGGGATCGGCGGTGGTCGTCACCGATCTCGGATCGCTCTGGGTCGAGGCGGCAAGGCTCGCGGGCGGATCGCTCGATCCGCTCGATCCCGAGCTGCTCGCGACCCTGCAGGGCCCATGATCCCCGTGTCGATCGTCACCGGCGCTCTCGGGAGCGGGAAGACGACGCTGCTTCGACGGCTGCTCGTGCACCCCGACATGGGCGAGACGGCGGTGCTCGTCAACGAGCTCGGCGAGATCGGCATCGACCACCACCTTCTCCGCCAGGTCGACGAGCGGACCGTGCTCCTGGCCTCGGGCTGCGTCTGCTGCACGATGCGCGGCGACCTCGCCGACGAGCTCCGTGACCTCTGGACTCGTCGTGAGCGGGAAGAGATCCCCGCGTTTCGCCGCGTCGTCGTCGAGACGACGGGTCTTGCCGACCCGGCGCCGATCGTCTACACGCTGCTCACGGAGCCCGCGGTTCGCCACCGCTACGAGCTCGAAGCCGTCGTGGCCACGGTCGACGCGGTGCACGGTCTGAGTCAGCCGGAGTCGATCAGGCAGGTGGCCGTCGCGGATGCGCTCGTGGTCACGAAGACCGACGTGGCTTCGGCGGCCGAGGTGGCGACGCTCGAGTCGCGCCTCGCCCGTCTGAACCCGACGGCGCCCGTGCTCGCGGTGTCGTTCGGCGCCGTCGCCCCCGCGCTGCTCCTCCAGCCTCACGCGCACGATCCGCGCACGCTCGATCTCGACGGCGAGGGTCATGCGGACGACGTGCGCGCCTTCTGCCTCATCCTCGACGAAGCGCTGGACTGGAACGCCTTCGCGATCTGGCTGACGATGCTGCTCGCCGCGCGCGGCACGGAGCTGTTCCGGATCAAGGGGCTACTCGACGTCGGCGGGCCGGGGCCCGTCCTGCTGAACTGCGTGCAGCACGTCGTCCACCCACCCGAGCACCTCGCCGGCTGGCCGGATGAGGATCGCTGCTCCCGGATCGTCTTCATCGGTCGGGAGCTCGACCGCGATCGTGTCGAGCGCTCGGTCCGGGCGTTCTGCCACGCCTTCGCCTGACGGCGGCGTGCTAGCGTGCGACGCCCGGGCGGGAGGCTGCGAAGCGCCCGAGCGGAAAGCCGGGCTCGCGTCCGAGCGCGAGATCGGCCACGAGCTCCCCGAGCGCGGGCGTGAACTTGAAGCCGTGACCGCTGCAGCACGAGGCGACGACAACGCGTCCCACCCGATCGAGCACGAAGTCCTCGTCGGGCGTCATCGTGTACAGACATGCTTCGGAGCGTGACGGCGACGGGTCGAGCTTGCGCAGGCGCCGAGCGGCGAACGCAGCGTCGCGGCGCTCCTGTCCAGGGTCGACTCGAAACGGACCGTCGCGTGGGTCGACCGTGCGGCCTGGGGCGCCGAACGAGACCTTGATCCCGTCCTGTCCCCCGTCCGGCGGAACGAAATAGCCGCCCGTCCCGAGCATTCCGAGCCCCGCGCCCGCCTCGATCAGCGGCGGAAGCCCCCGGGTGTCGCCGGCGAGCGGCTCGAAGTAGCTCACCTGAACGAGGCTCGGCACGAGGGCGAGGCGGATGCCGACCTGAGCGAGGAGCTCGCCGGCCCAGGCGCCGGCCGCGACAACCACGGCGCGCGCGCGGTAGGTGCCCTGGGCGGTCTCCACCTCCACGTCGTCGTCGCCCACACGCAGGCGGATCGCGGGCTCGCTCTCCCGCACCTCGACCCCTCGTGCGCGGGCAAGCTCGACCTGCGCTGCGACGGTCTCGGCGGCCAGGCAGACTCCTCCGTCGGGCTGGAAGAGAATGTGCTCGTCCGGGTCGAACCGAATCGTCGGGAAGCGCTCGGCCGCCTCCGCTCCGAGCAGCCACTCGTGAGGGACTCCACACGCGGAAAGGCCGGCTGCACACTCCTCGGCCCACGATCCCGTGTACAGGCCGCCGCGCACCACCAGCAGATCTCTGCGAGCGCTCTCCTCGAGGCGGCGCCATGCTTCCAGCGCTGACCGGGCGAGGCGCACGTAGTCCGGCGCGGGGTACGCGAGCCGGAAGATCCGAGTCGCGCCGTGTGAGGAGCCGCGAGCGTGACCGGCGACGAACCGCTCGAGGACCACGGTCGCGGCGCCGCGCTCTGCGAGCGCGAGCGCCGCCGCGGAGCCGACCGCACCGGCGCCCACGACGGCGACGTCGAGCGTCAAGCCTCGTCGTCCGGCCCGCGCAGCTGGTCGAGCTCGTCGCCGAGGTCGCGCTTGCTCTTCTTCAGGCCGCCGCCGATCGCCTTCCAACGTTTCGTGTTCGTCACGAAGATCAGAAACACGATCACGGCGACTGCGATGACGAGGAGCGACACCGCTACAGATGGTATGCGGCCCGCACGCCCGCCGCTCGGTCGCCGACAGGGCTCACGAGACCCGGGCCCGCTCGTAGCCCTGCGCGAGCGACTCGGCGGTGACCGGTCCGATCACGCGCGATGACTCGCGATGGTCGCGGGTGAGAAAGATCGTCGTCGGCAGACCGAGCAGGCCGAGCTTCGCCGCGAGCGCGCCGTCGGGGTCGGAGATGCTCGGGTGGGTCAGCTCGTGGCGATCGTAGAAAGCCTTGGCGCCGGCCACCGAGTCCTGCAGATCGACGCCGACGAGGACGGCGTCCGGGTTCTGGTCCAGGAACGCCGCGAACAGCGGAGCCTCGTCGTTGCACGGCTCGCACCACGAAGCCCAGACGTTCACGATCACGGGCTCGCCGTCGAACTGCCTGAGACTCACCCGCTTGCCGCTGACCGGATCGGCGCCCGCCAGCACCGGCACGCGCGGGCCCGACACGGCAGGCGTCGTCAGCTCGGTCGTGCCCTGAGACGACGAGCGCGTGCCGGTGCCCCCACCGGCGAGGACGACTCCTGCGACCAGCGCTGCGGCGATACCGGCCGCAACCGCGAGCGCGGCGAAGACCTTCACGCGCATCGGGGAGTAGCGTAGTGAACGCTTCCTACGCGAAGGCTGCCGGCAAGCGCCGCCCTCACCGAGCCTCGGCCAGCCCCGCCGTCATCATCGGATGCGGCCGGTGATCCATCATCGTGTGGACGGTTTCGGTCGGGAGCGCGCGCAGCGCCGCGCCGAACGCCTCGGAGAAAGTCGGGAACTGCGCGATCGTGTCCTTGAGGATCGCGATCGATATCTCCGCCCTGATCGCCAGCACGGCCGAGTGCATCCACTCGCTGGCGAGCGGTGCGACCGCCCAGGCGCCGACGAGGATCTGGCGCTCCGCGTCGACGACGATGCCCAGCTTGCCGGTCGGCCGCTCCTGGAACGTGTAGGGGCGGGCGATCGACGTCGGCAGGTCGATCGTCGCGGTGGCGACGTCGATCCCCGCCTGGCGCGCCTGCTCCTCGGTCATGCCGACACATGCGACCTCGGGATCCGTGAAGTACACGCGCGGAACCGCCCGGTAGTCCGCCTTCGCCGGCAGCCCCATGATGTCCATCGCGGCGATGCGTCCCTGGTACTTGCCGACGTGCGTGAATGCGGCAATCCCGGTGACGTCGCCGATCGCCCAGACGCCTGCCCCGGCGCGGCAGCGCTCGTCCACGGTAATGCCGCGGCGCGTCGGCTCGATGCCCACGGTCTCCAGTCCGATCTCCTGCGTGCGCGGTCGGCGGCCGGTGGCGACGACGAGCACCTCGCCGCGCGCCTCCGATCCGTCGTCGAGCTCGACGACACGCTCGTCGCCCTCGACGCGTACCGCCTCGGCGTGGACGCCAAGGCGGAGGTCGATGCCGTCCCCCTCGAGGATCTCCGCGAGGAGGTCGCCGATCTGGGGCTCCTCTCGGTCGGCGAGACGCTCGGCTCCCTGCACGAGGGTGACCTCGGAGCCGAAGCGCGCGAGAAACTGCGCCAGCTCGACGCCCACGGCGCCGCCGCCGATGACGACCGCGCTCGCCGGGACCTCGGTCAGGTCGGTCGCCTCGCGGTTCGTCCAGTAGCCCGCCTCGGCGAGGCCGGGGATCGGAGGGACGACGGCCTCTGCGCCCGTCGCGACGATGATGGCATCGGTCTCGAGGACGAGCCCGCCAACCTCCACCTTCCCCGGGCCGGCGACGCGCCCCCCCTTCTTGAAGACGGCGACGCCTCGAGCCTCGTAGCTCGCCACGCGCTTCGTGTCGTCGTGGTCCGAGACCATGTAGTCCCGGTAGGCGGAGAGCCGCTCGAAGTCGAGCGACGGCGTGTTCACGCCCGCGGCACGCTCGCACTTGCCCTTGAGCTCGGTGGGGCGCAGGAGGGTCTTCGTCGGGATGCAGCCCCAGTTGGAGCATTCGCCGCCGATGATCTCCTGCTCGACGAGTGCGACACGACGGTCGGCCTTCAGGAGCGTGTTCAGCGCAACCTCGCCGGCCGGTCCCGCGCCGAGGATGACGACGTCGTAGCGATCGGACATGAGAGCAACCTTTCCCGCGATGCCAGAGTGGTCGTGCGAGCCTAGACCGGCCGACGCCGCGTTCGTTACAGCGCCGATGAGCCCGCGCCAGGACGCGAGCTCGATCAGACCTCCTGCACTCGAAGGTGTTACATCTAAGATCTCAGATGCGATGACGACCGACGCGAGACGAGCCGGTGCCGAGGAGCGGCTCGTCGAGGCGCCCGAATTGCGCGCCCAGGTGTACGAGCGGCTCCGGGACGCGATCCTGACCGGGGAGCTCCCGGCGGGAAGCCGCGTCTCGCCAATCGAGGTTGCAGGGCGCTTCGGGATCAGCACCATGCCCGTGCGCGACGCCCTTCGCCATCTCGAGCAGGACGGTCTCGTCGAGACCTCGGCCCGGCGCTGGACGCGCGTCGTCGAGCTCGACCCGGATACGGTCGAGGAGATCGTCCCGCTCCTGCTGGTGCTGGAGCGCCACGCCATCCTGTCGGCGCCCGAGCTCTCCGGCGAGATCCTCGACCGGATGCGCCATGCGAACGACGATCTCAGGCGGGCGATCGCCGACGGCGATGTGGCCCGGAGGATCGATGCCGACGCGCGCTTCCACGACGCCGTCGTCGAACTGGCGCGGAACCCGTCGCTCGAGCGCATGGTCCGCGACGCTCGCGCGCGGATCAGGCTGCTTCGCGTTCACGCGATGCGCGGCGAGCTGCCGCACGAGTCGGTCGCCGAGCACGAGGGTATCGTCGAGCGCCTCGCGACGGGCGACCGCCAGGGCGCAGCTGCGCTCGTCGGGGCGAACTGGAAGCGCGGCCTCGAGCTCGTGCGGGTGGGCTCGTGAGCACCACGTGCGTGGAGCGACGCCATGCCGCCCGTCCGTCGCGTCGCGTTCGAGCGTCACATCGCGATCTGCCCCGCGTGCCGCGGCCAAGCTCACCGAGATCCGGCGCACGGTCGAGGTCGAGTGGATCGACGACGAGCTCTGGCAGGTGGAGCTGGCCGACGATCCGCTCGACCGGGGCGGCGTTGTCGTAGCCAAGCGCGGAAGGCTGCCGCGCCGCGTGGAGGCGTGGCTCTGGCCGGCGGAAGTCGTCGCACACGGGGCGGGACTCGAGGCAGCAGACGCGGCAGCTCGACGAGGCGGGCTTCGCGGGCGGGCGCGGCGTCAGGCCGTCTGGCTGGTCGAGCGGCTCCGTCTACAGTGACGGGGTGAGCACCACCGCCGCCGACAACCGTGTCGAGGTCGCCGGAGTCACGGTCTCGACCGACCACTTCATCGACGGCGAGCGAGTTGCGAGCCCGGAGCGCTTCGTCGACCTGTCGCCAATCGACGAGTCGGTGCTCGCCGAGGTGTCTCGCGGGGGGGCGCGCGAGGCCGAGCTCGCGGTGGCGGCTGCCCAACGCGCCTGGCCCGAATGGGCCGCCCTCGAGGCGGCAGGGCGCGCGGACTATCTCCACCGCCTTGCCGACCTCGTGGACGCCAACGTCGAGCGGCTGGCCGCTGTCGAGTGCCTCGACATGGCGATGCTGCTGCGCTCGTTACGGGCCCGGGTGATCGCGCGCGGCGCGAGGAACTTCCGTGCCTACGCCGATCTCGCGGTCGCTCACGAGGAGCGGACGTGGTCGTCGAACGGGACCGCGAACCGGGTGATCCGGATGCCGAGCGGGGCGGCGGTCGTGATCACGCCGTGGAACGCCCCGTTCATGCTCTCGACCTGGAAGACCGCTCCGGCGCTGGCCGCGGGCTGCACGGTCGTGCTCAAGCCCGCCGAGTGGTCGCCGCTCTCGTGCTCGCTGCTCGCCGATCTCGCGCAGGAGGCGGGCTTCCCGCCCGGCGTGCTCAACGTCGTCCAGGGGATCGGCGAGGAAGTGGGCGCCGAGCTCATCGCCCATCCCGGCGCGCGCAGGATCTCCTTCACGGGATCGCCCGAGACCGGCCGCCTGATCGGCGTCGCCGCCGCCGGCAACCTTGTCCCGTTCACGGCCGAGCTCGGCGGCAAGGGGCCGTTCCTCGTCTTCGCCGACTCCGATCTCGAGGCGGCCGCGAGGAAGGCCGCGGGCCAGTACGACGACGCGGGACAGGTCTGCCTTGCCGGCACACGGCTTCTGGTCGAGGAGTCCGTTGCCGAGCCCTTCCTCGCCCTCTTCCTCCGCTTCGTCGACGAGCACGTCCTGGGCGACCCGCGGGACGCCGCGACGACCGTCTCGCCGCTGATCCACCGCGACCACCTTGCGCGAGTCGAGGGCTTCGTCGAGCGATCGCGAGCCGCGGGAGACCAGATCGTCCAGGGCGGGAGGCAGGCCGAGATCGGTGGGCTCTGGTACGAGCCGACTCTGGTCGTGCCTCGCTCGAACGAGAGCGAGATCGTCCAGCGTGAGGTGTTCGGTCCCGTGCTCACGCTGCAGACGTTCGCCGACGAGGACGAAGCAGTTGCACTGGCCAACTCGACGCGGTACGGGCTGTCGGGGATCGTCTACACGGGCTCGGCGGCGCGGGCCGACCGGGTGGGGCGCGCCGTCCGCGCAGGCACGGTCTGGGTCAACGCGTTCCTCGTCCGCGACCTGACCGCGCCCTTCGGAGGCATGGGCATCTCCGGGATCGGTCGCGAGGGCGGGGACTACGCGCTCGACTTCTACTCGGACCTGAAGACGCTGCAGATTCTCGAGGGCTCGGCCGACTAGCTGTCCGGCCTACATGCGTTGTCGACGCGGCTGCGTGATGGTCTCCGGATCTGAATGGAGTAGGCGATGACGCCGGTGGAGATCAGAGACGTAGCCGCAGGCCTCTGGGTATGGCGCGTGGAACACCCGGCTTGGCAGCCGGGTACCGCTTGGGAGCCGCTGGTTGCGTCGACGGTCGTCGAGTCGGATGGCGAGGCGCTCGTGCTCGACCCGCTCGCCCCGCCCGATGACGCGACCGAGGTGTGGCAGCGGCTCGACGACAAGCCGCCGTCGGTCGTGGTCGTGCTCAAGCCCGACCACGTCCGCGACGTCGACGTGTTCGTACGTCGCTACGGTGCTCGTGCCTTCGGCCCGTGGCTCTTCTGGCGAGGCAACACGCCGGAGACCGAGCTGGAGCCCGTTCAGCCCGGCATGGAACTACCCGGTGGCCTCGTCGCCCTTTACGACGGAGGATGGGATCACGAGACCCCGCTCTGGCTGCCCGAACAGCGCGCGCTCGTGTTCGCCGACGGCATGACGGCGCCAGGCGGGGAGCTACGGGTCTGGGGGAGCCAATGGCACGAGCAGAGAATCGTGCCGGCGCTCCACGCGCTGCTCGAGCGTCCCTTCGATTCTCGGCGCCTTCATGGCGGGCGCGATCCTCAAGCTCGTCGACCGCGACGGAGGCATGAGCCATCCGGAGTCTCGCCACAAGCTCGAGGCGGTCGGGTTCGGCGTCTTTATCCGGCCTTCTTCGTCGCAAGCGGGCTCCGCTTCAACCTCGATGCCCTGTTCCCGAGCGGCTCGACGATTGCCCGCGTCCCGATCTTCCTGGTCGCCCTGTACATCACCCGTGGGGTGCCCGCGTTTCTCTACCGCCACCTCGTCGGCTCGCGCGGGCCGCTTGTTGCCGCGTCACTGCTTCAGGCGACGTCGGTCAGCTTCTTCGTCGTCGTCTCGCAGATCGGGCTCGACCTCGGCCTGATCGGCGAGGGGTCGGCTGCAGCGCTTGTCGCAGCGGGGCTGATCTCGGTGATCGTATTCCCGCTCGCCGCGCTCACGATTCTGCGCCGCGAGGAACGTGAAGGACACACCACCGAGCTCGAGCCAACTCCGGCCTGAGACGCCCTACCGAAGTGTGCGCTGCTCGACCTCCGTGCCGCGCGCAATCAAGATCTCCGCCACCAGCTCGGGCGGGAAGAGACCGTGCTCGACCACACCGGGCACGGCGGCAAGGCGGGCGGCGAGCCGCGCCGGGTCGTCCAGCGCGCCGGCGTAGTCGGCGATGACGCCCCCGTCGGGGCTCGGCGGGACGTCTCGCAGCGTCGTGGGCGCGACGTGTCGAAGCGTCGCTTCGAGCCCGAACGAGAGGAGCTCGAGCGGGACGGGCGGCGAGAGCGCCTCGACGGCCTTGCTCGAATCCGCGATCACGACGAAGCGGTCGGCGGCGGCGGCCACGATCTTCTCCCGCGTGTGGGCGGCGCCTCCTCCCTTGACGACCCAGCCGGCCGGGTCGATCTGATCGGCACCGTCGATCGCGATGTCGAGCTCGTCGAGCTCCCTGAACGGCACGACGTTCAGGCCGAGCTCCCGTCCCTTCTCCTCGGTTCGCACCGACGTGGCGACGCAGAGGACGTCGAGGCCGCGACGCGCGAGCGCCGGCAGGAGGTAGGCGACCGTCGACCCGGTGCCGAGGCCGACCGTCATCCCGTCTTCGACCAGCTCAGCCGCCGCTTCGGCCGCGGCCCGCCTCTCGTTCTCGACGTCCACGCCCGCGACGATACGACATCCAAGGCGCCCTCGCCTTCCACCACGTTGCGGGTCGAGAGGCAGGCCGATACCGTGCCTGAGACGGCGGAGCAGAGCCGGACAAACCAGGGAGGTGCCGGGATGAGCACGGAAGTCAAAGCGACGACCGGGCGGTTCGTGTGGCACGACCACATGTCGTCGGATCCGGACGAAGCCAGAGCGTTCTACAGCGAGCTTCTCGGCTGGGAGGTCGAGGTCTGGAAGCCCGGCGAGATGGACTACCCGATGATCAAGGCGAACGGCCAGACGCATGGCGGGTTCGGGCCGGCACAGGGGGGTGCCCCGTCCCACTGGCTCGGTCACGTCGAGGTGGACGACGTCGACAGGGCGGTCGCCCGCGCGGAGAAGGCGGGGGGAAACCTGCTGGCTCCGGCGATGGACATTCCGGAGGTCGGGCGAATGGCGGTGATCGCAGACCCGCAGGGTGCGGTCTTCTCGGTGTTCGCGCCCGCGACGGAGAGCCCCACGTCGGAGGGAACGTTCCTGTGGGACGAGCTGATGACGGCAGACGTCGAAGCGTCGAAGCGCTTCTACACGGAGGTCGTCGGCTGGACGACCGGCGAGATGGACATGGGCGAGGCCGGCGTCTACACGCTGTTCAAGCGGACGCCGGACGACAACGGCGCCGCCGGCTGCTTGGAGAAGCCGCCCGACATGCCCGTTGCGGCCTGGATCACGTATGTGGGGACCGACGACGTCGACGACACCGCTACCAGGGCCGAGCAGCTCGGCGGTCACAAGATCAGGGATCCGTTCGACGTGTCCGGTGTCGGCCGCATCGCGATCCTGGCCGACCGGACCGGCGCCGTCTTCGGGATCTTCAAGCCAAGCGAGCCGGCCTCGTAGGCGGACTCGAGGGCTGCCCCGTTCGGCGTACGGGCCGGGCGGACGTGTGAGCCCTGACCCGACGGGACATGTCTGGGGGACAGGCCCCTGGACATGTCCCCCTGCCCCAAGCCATCGCGCGGCCGTCCACCACCTGTTTACACGACCCCGGCGTACAATCGCTCGCGTGTCGCTGACGGCTCGACGGAAGTGATTCTCGCCGGGGACATCGGCGGCACCAGCACGCGGCTCGCGCTCTTCGACGGCGACTCGCGCGAGCCGGTCGCCGTCGAGCAGTACCCGAGCCGCGAGCACGAGGGGCTCGAGCCGATGATCGAGCTCTTCCTCCGCGAGCACCCGGCCACGGTCATCGCTGCAACCTTCGGCGTCGCGGGGCCGGTGCGGGAAGGCGTCAGCGTCGAGACGACGAATCTCGCCTGGCCGGTCAGCGGGCCGTCCGTCGCGCGCCTGCTCGGGCTGCCGCGAGTCGAGCTCCTCAACGATCTGGTGGCGAACGCCTACGGCATCGCCGCGCTCGGCTCCGAGGATCTCCACGTGCTGAGCGAGGGTGACCCCAAGGCAACCGGCAACGCCGCGGTGATCTCGGCGGGGACCGGTCTCGGCGAGGCTGGGCTTTTCTGGGATGGTGAGCGTCATCACCCGTTCGCGAGCGAGGGCGGCCACGGCGACTTCGGGCCGCGAGACGACGACGAGATCGATCTCTGGCGCTGGGTCTACGCGAAGTACGGGCATTCGAGCTACGAGCGCGTCTGCTCGGGGATGGGGCTCGTCAACATCTACGAGTTCCTTCGTGAGCGCAGTACCGAGCCGGAGCCGAACTGGCTGCGTGAGGAGATGGTCGAGCGCGACGCGGGCGCGGTGATCTCGCGTGCCGCCCTCGACGGTGAGGACCAGGTGTGCGTGCGCGCGCTCGACATGATGGTCTCGATCTACGGCGCCGAGGCCGGCAACCTCGCGCTGAAGATCATGGCCACGCACGGCGTCTATCTCGGCGGCGGGATCGCGCCGAAGATCCTCCCGAAGCTCGAGGACGGAACGTTCATGCGGTCCTTTGCAGACAAGGGCCGCTTCGTCCCGTTGCTCGGCCGGATCCCTGTCTACGTGATCACGAACGACAGGACGGCGCTGCTCGGAGCGGCGCTCCGCGCAGCCTCGACGTGATCGCTGTCCTCGGCGGCGTCGGCGCCGCGCTCGCCTGGACCGTCGCAACGCTCTGCTCCACTCGCGCTAGCCGGACAATCGGCGTCGCGCCGACGCTCGCGTGGGTGATGCTCGTCGGCTTCGTGATCGTGGCTCCGGCAGTCGCCGTCGAGGGAAAGCCGGCGGCGCTCGACCCGGGGACGGCCGGCTGGCTAGTCCTTGCCGGCGCCGGGAACGTGCTCGGGCTCGGGCTCGAGTACGCAGGGCTACGGGCGGGGAAGGTCGGTCTCGTCGTCCCGATCGCGTCGACCGAGGGCGCGATCGCGGCGGTGATCGCGATCCTCGCCGGCGAGCAGATCAGCCCGGGGCTCGGCGCAGCGCTCGCGGCGGTCGCAATCGGAGTCGTGCTCGCGGCTGCCGCACGCGGCGGGGAGAGCCGCGACCGGACCCGTGCCACCTGGCTGGCGATCGGCGCGGCGATCTCGTTCGGAGCGGGGCTGTACGCGATCGGCCGGGTCAGCGACGAGCTTCCACTCGCGTGGACGCTCCTGCCGACGCGAGCTGTGGGCGTGCTGGCCGTCACGCTTCCACTCGTTGTCGCCGGCGCTCTGCCCCACCCGCGCCCGGTGGGTCGTCTCGTCGTCGTGGCCGGGCTCTGCGAGGTGCTCGGCCTTGCGTCATTCGTGCTTGGCGCCCGCGACGGCATCGCCGTCGCCGCGGTGCTCGCGTCGCAGTTCGCGGCCTTGACCGCGATCGCCGCGTATCTCCTGTTCCACGAACGCCTGGCGAGGGTACAGATCGCGGGGATCGCCGTCATCGCCGTGGGGGTCGCCGCCGTCGCGGCGCTCGAAGCGTGACTCCACCGCAAGGGAGCTCGTAACGGACCGGTGGGTGCGCGGGACGGTTCACCGACACCACTGACTGAGAGGTCGTTGATGAATCCAGTGATCGAAGCCGCACCCATGACCGCGCCGTCCGCCGTTCGCACCGCCGACGACCACGTCGTCGTCCTGTTCGGCGCCACCGGCGACCTCGCCAGACGCAAGCTCCTGCCGGGGCTGTTCCATCTCGCCGAGGCCGGCCTCCTGCCGGCCGGCTACCGGATCGTCGGCACGTCCCGAAAGTCGCTCTCCGATGACGAGTTCCGCGCACACGCGCGTGCGGCGGTGGACGAGTTCGGCCGCCGCCCGCCGGACGACGACCTGTGGAGCGAGTTCGCGTCGCGCCTCCGCTACACGGCGTCCGACGCGGGCTCCGGGGAAAGGCTCGCGGAGGCGGTCGGTGGGGCGCGCGAGGAGATCGGAGGCGAACCGCGTGTTCTCCACTACCTTTCGGTGCCGCCGGCTGCGATGGCAGGCATCGTCGCGACGCTCGGCGCGGTCGGTCTCGCCGACGACGCCCGCGTGATCATGGAGAAGCCGTTCGGCACCGACCTCGAGTCGGCAAGGGCGCTGAACGCTGCCGTGCACGCGGTCTTCGCCGAGGAGCAGGTCTTTCGCATCGACCACTTCCTGGGCAAGGAGACGGTGCAGAACATCCTCGCTCTGCGCTTCGCCAACGGCCTGTTCGAGCCCGTCTGGAACCGCGAGCACATCGATCACGTGCAGATCGACGTGCCCGAGACGTTGTCGATCGGCTCGCGGGCCGGCTTCTACGAGGGGACGGGCGCGTTTCGCGACATGGTCGTGACGCACCTCTTCCAGGTGCTCGGCTTCGTCGCGATGGAGCCGCCGACCGGTCTGGACGCGACCACGCTTCGCGACGAGAAGGTGAAGGTCTTCAGGGCGCTGAAGCCGCTCGACCCGACCCGTGTCGTCCGCGGCCGCTACGACGGGTACCTCGGCGAGGAGGGCGTCGCATCCGACTCGCAGACAGAAACCTTCGTCGCGCTCGAGGCCGAGATCGAGAACGCGCGCTGGGCCGGCGTCCCCTTCTACCTGCGGACGGGCAAGCGGCTCGCCGAGGGCCGTCGCGTGATCACGATCGCGTTCAAGCAGCCGCCGCTGCGGATGTTCCCCGTTGCATCCCCGCCACCCACCCCCGACCGGGGTCACCACCCCGACAACAACGGCCCGAACGAGCTCGTGTTCGAGGTGGCCGAGCCGGGAGCGATCAGCGTGAGCTTCCTGGCGAAGGTTCCCGGGCCGACCATGGAGCTCGCACCGGCGCAGATGTCGTTCCGCTACGAGGACTCGTTCTGCGCCGCCAACCAGCTCGAGGCCTACGAGCGCCTCTTCCACGACGCGATGATCGGCGACCACACGCTCTTCACGCGGGCCGACGGGATCGAGCGTCTGTGGGAGGTCGCGACGCCCCTGCTCGAGAGCCCGCTGCCGGTGCTTCCCTACGCGGCCGGCTCGTGGGGACCCGACGCCGTGCACGACCTGATCGCGCCCCGGCGCTGGCACCTTCCGGACGCCTAGGAGCCGACCATGCGAACCGGCGAGGTGACGGCGGTTGTGTTCGACATCGACGGCACGCTGCTCACGACAGGCGGCGCCGGGGCGGCCGCCTGGGGGCGGGCGTTCCACGAGCTGTACGGCGTCGACGCGTCGATCGAGGACTACACGGAAGCCGGCATGCCCGACCAGGAGGTGGCGCGAGTCACCTTCAACCAAGCGATCGGGCGCGAGCCCCGGCCCGGCGAGATCGCCAGGGTGATGGCCCGCTACCTCACGCACCTCCCCGAGACCGTGCACGCGTCCGCCGGCTACCGCGTCCTGTCCGGCGTGACGGCGACGCTCGAGCGCCTCTCGGGGGCCGGGTATCTGCTCGGCCTCGCGACCGGGAACATCGAGGCCGCGGCTCAGGTGAAGCTGGCGCGCGGCGGCCTCAGCGCGTTCTTCTGCTTCGGCGGCTACGGCTCCGACTCGCCCGACCGCGGCGAGCTGACGAAAAAAGCGATCCAGCGCGCCGGGCTGATCCTCGGCACGCCGGTCGACAGCATGAGCGTCCTCGTGGTGGGGGACACGCCCCGCGATGTTGGGCGCCGCCCATGATGCCGGAGCCGTGTCGGTCGCCGTCGCGAGCGGGCACTTCACCGCGGACGAGTTGCGAGCGGCGGGCGTCGATCACGTGCTCGACTCGCTCGAGGAGGAGCTGCCGTTCGAGCGGGTCCGTCAAGAATGAACCAGAATGCGCGGCCTACTGCAGCGTCAGGCGTCGAGGTCTAAGGAGGAGCGATGGGGCTCAAGGGCGGTATTGATCTGGGCGGCACGAAGATCCTCGCCGTCGTCGTCGACGACGAATACGAGGTGCTCGGCCAGTCGCGCCGACCGACGCCCGTCGACGGCGGCCCGCAGAAGGTCGCCGAGCACATGACCGATGCGATCGCCGAGGCGGCCGCCGCCGCCGGAGTCGAGGCCGGTGACCTCGACGGCATCGGCATCGGCGCTCCGGGCGCGGTCGACGCGAAGGCCGGCACGGTCGCCCACTCGCCGAACATCCCCGGCTGGGAGGCTCCGTTCGCGCTTGCGGCTGCGATCTCGGAGAAGGCGGGCCCGCCGGTCAAGCTCGGCAACGACGTCGGCGTGGCTGTCGACGGGGAGGACAAGCTCGGCGCCGGCAAGCCATACTCGTCCATCCTCGGGATCTGGTGGGGCACGGGCATCGGTGGCGGCGTCGTACTCGACGGCGTGCGCTGGCAGGGTCGCGGCGCCGCCGGCGAGGTCGGCCACATGGTCATCCGGCTCGGCGGCCGCAAGGAGAGCGCCCGCCCCCTCGAGGGCACGGTCGAGGCCTACGCGGGCCGTCGCGCGATGGAGCTGCGCGCACGCAAGCTCCACGCGCGCGGCGTCAAGACCGACCTCTTCAAGATCATGGAGAGGAAGGGAAGCGACAGGTTGACGAGCGGGATCTGGACCCTGGCGCTGAAGACGGGCGATCGCGTCGCGACCCAGCTGATCGCCGAGGCGTACGAGGCGATCGCCGCGGGTGCGGCGTCCGTCGCCAATCTCCTCGATCTCGAGGCGATCATCCTCGGCGGCGGGCTCGGGACACGCTTCGGCCAGGAGGGCGCCGACCGGCTCGCAGAGGCGATCAAGCCGCACCTGTTCGTTCCCGAGCGGCCACCGGCAGTCCACGCGTCGGCTCTCGGCGACTACTCCGGCGCGATCGGCGCGACGCTGCTCGTGGCGACGCGGAAGCGGAGGCACGCGGTCGCCGCCGCGGAGTAGGGGCTCGCTGCTCCGTGGGGGGGAAGCCCGCGCGGCGTCGAGCGGCCCGGCGCGTCGCTCGCGGGCTGACGTCTCGTATCATCGCTCGACGGTATGCCACCATGAGGGCGGGATGACCCGGTGAGCATCCGCACGGCCCTCGTCGTCTGGACGTTCGCGCTCGGTCTCTCGGCTGTGGCCGGCGCGCTCGTCGTCGCGAGCGACCACGAGCCCCACAAGGGTCTGACGCTCGCGCTCGCCGTCTCGGTCGGTCTCGCGTTCGTCTCGAGTGGGCTCGTCGCCTGGGTGCGACGGCCCGACAACGGCACCGGACGCCTGATGACGTTCGTCGGCTTCGTCTGGTTCGTCAGCGCGCTCGGCGAGTCGAACCGGCCGCTCGTGTTCACGATCGGCGCGGTGCTGAGCGCGATTCCCATCGCCGCGCTCGTGCATCTCCTGCTCGCGTTTCCGCGGGGGTACCTCGAGTCCCGGGCCCGCATCGTCGTCGCCGTCGCCTACGTGGCTGCGATCGTCGCGCCGTTCCTGATCCTTCTGTTCGACGACTCGCTCGACGAGCGCAGGAACCTGCCGGAGAACCTCCTGCTCGTCGAGGCGAACGACACTGTCGCGAACGCGCTCTCGGCCGTCTTCGGGCTGATCGGCATCGCCGTCGTCGTTGCGACGATCGCGATCTTCGTGCAGCGCTGGCGTGCGGCCGGGCACCGTCTTCGGCGGCAGCTCGGGCCGGTGTATGCGTCCGCGACCGTGACGCTCGTGCTTGTCGGGCTTCGATTTGCCACCAATCCCGTCTCGGACTGGGACGCGGGGCTCGCGGCCGTGGCGCTCGTCGCTTTGCTGACCGTGCCGCTCTCGTTCCTGTTCGTGCTCCTCCAGGGCCACCTGACGCGAGCCGAGGAACGAAACCGGGCGCTGCTCGATGCGGTTCCAGACCTCCTGTTCGTCTTCACGCGCGACGGCCGTTACACGAACGTCAAGGCGGAGCGAGAGGATCTGCTCGTCGCACCTGCCGAGGAGCTCGTCGGCTCGAGCGTGTACGACGTCCTTCCTCGCGACGTTGCCGACGGTGTGCTCGCGGCGATCCGTCGCGCCCTCGACGAGGACGGCCTCCAGACCTGCGAGTACGAGCTCGACGTCGACGGAACGGTACGGAGCTTCGAGGCGCGGCTCGTTCCCAGCGGCGCCGACGAGGTCACCGGCATCGTCCGCGACTTCACCGAGCTGCGCATGCTCGAGGGCGAGCTCAAGCGCCGCTTCGACGAGCTCAGGGTAAGCGAGGGCCGGCTCAGAGCCCTGTTCGAGTCGGCGCCCGCGGCGATCGCCGAGGTCGATCTCGAGAATCGCGTAACGAGCTGGAATCCGGCCGCCGAGCGGATCTTCGGCTGGACGCGCGAGGAGATCCTCGGCAGGCCGGTTCCGTTCGTCCCGGACGAGGACATGGAGATGGTCGAGCGCGTCCGCGCTCGAACGCGGGCGGGCGAGACGGTCACGGGGATCGAGGGGCCGCGGTTTCGCAAGGACGGCTCCCTCGTCCACGTCGAAGTGTCGGTCGCACCCGTGCGTGACGCGGCCGGAAACGTGATCAGCCATCTGGCCGTATTCGCCGACATCACCGAGCGCCGGCGGCTCTCCGACCAGACCCGACGGGAGGGCGAGTTCATCCGGGCCGTGGTCAACAACACGTCGGCGCTCTTCTGCGTCGTCGACAGTGAAGGGCGGATCATCCGCTTCAACCGCGCGTGCGAGCGCACGACCGGCTACGACGACGACGACGCAGTCCGCGGCCGGCGCTTCTGGGAGGTGTTCGTCGCCCCGGCCGACCGTGAAGAGGCGCTCCTGGCGCTCGCCGACGTCGTCGCCGGCAGGGCCCCGGCCGAGCAGGAGAACGTCTGGGTGACGAAGGACGGCGGCTCGGTCGTGATCGCCTGGACGGTGGTGCCGATCCTTGACGAGGAGGGGATCGGACGCTTCCTGATCAGCGGCGCGGACGTCACCGAGCGCGTTCAGCACGAGGACGAGCTCGCCGCGTCGCGCGCACGACTCGTCGCCGCGGCCGATGCGGAGCGCCGTCGACTCGAGCGCAATCTGCACGACGGGGCGCAGCAGCGGCTCGTTGCGCTGTCGCTCGCGCTCCGGCTCGCGAAGAGTCGCCTCCCGGACGACCCGGCCGGGGCGAGCGAGCTGCTCGACGCTGCCGGCGAGGAGCTTGCGCAGGGGCTCGCCGAGCTGCGTGAGCTCGCCCGCGGCATCCACCCTGCGGTTCTCAGCGATCGGGGGCTCGGGCCGGCGCTGGAGATGCTCGCGGACCGCGCGCCGTTACCGGTGGAGCTCGCGTCCCTTCCCGGAGAGCGGCTGCCCGAGCCGGTCGAGGCCGCAGCCTACTACCTCGTCTCCGAGGCGCTGACGAACGTCGCCCGCTACGCGCGAGCATCGGCGGTGACGGTGCGGGTTGCCCGCGGAAACGGCCGTGTGGTCGTCGAGGTCGCCGACGACGGCGTCGGCGGTGCCGATCCGGAGCAGGGCAGTGGCCTCCGCGGGCTCGCCGATCGTGTCGCCGCGCTCCGTGGGAGACTCGAGGTGGAGAGCCCACCGGGCGAGGGGACACGCCTCAGAGCCGAGATTCCCTGCGCGTGAGCCAGGGAGGCATCCGATTGCGCTCGCAGAATGACGGTGATCGTGTCCATCGCTCCCTCGGTGTGCCTGGCGTGCGGCCGCGTGATCGCCGCCACGCTCCAGCACGTGGCATCGCTTCGCTGTCACGACTGCCGCGCCGTCGCCGCCCCGCTCCGCCGCGACCTCGTCGAGGGCCGCGCGATCGATCGGCGCAAGCCGCGGGCGGCCTGACCCGGCTCGGACGCAGGCTAGGCGACAGGTGCCAGCACGATGTCGAAGGTCGCCCGGCCGATTCCATCGTCTCCGGGGGCGACTTCGATCACGAGCGAGCTCTTCACTGCGCCGATCGTATCGTCGTCCAGCCAGGGGTCGCCGGCGATGAACGCCATCGTCGTGAGCGGCCGGTAGCCGGGAGCCTCGCACTTGAAGTGGACGTGAGCCGGCCGCCAGGCGTGACGGCCGAGCGCACCGAGGAGGTCGCCCACCGGCCCGGCTGTCGGGACCTCGTACGAGACGGGCCGCACCGTTCGGATCGAGTAGGAGCCGTCCGCCGCAACTCGCACCCGACCGCGCAGGTTCAGCTCGGGCTGCGACGGATCCTCGTTCTCGTACAGCCCCGTGGCGCTGGTCTGCCAGACGTCGACGATCGCGCCGTGGAGGGGGGTTCCGTCGATCGAGCGCACAACGCCGCAGACGACCAGCGGCTCGCCGGGCTCGTCCTCGCGACAGATGGTCGCCGGGGAGTCGAGGAGTGGCGCATCCGGGAGCCAGAATGGCCCGACGACGTTCGAGGGCGTCGTACCGTCGGCGCCGTGGTGGGTTCTCTCGTCGACGAAGACCGAGAGGCCGTTCACGTCGGACAGGAGGATGAATTCGTCGTGCTTTCCGACGCGGGTCAGGTACGCGAGCGCGGCGAGCCACTCGTCCATGGTGATGTCGAGCTCCGCGATCAGCTCGCGCAGCTTCGCGTTCGCGCTCGCGACGATCTCGGTGAGGCGCTCGTCGTCCATCGTTACCCGAGCGCGGCGCGGATCTGGCGTACCGCCACCGTGAGGACGGCGAGGTCGTCCTTGCCCTGGCCGGCGAGCTGACGAACGAGCCGGCGTGAGCGCTCGATCGGGCCTCGCCGAGCCGCCAGATAGCCGTCCACCGCGGCCTGGACGTCGTGATCGGCCGCCGTCGCCAGCGCCCGCTCGACCGCGTCGCGGCGGACGAGGTACAGGTCGTCCTCGATCGCGTTCAGCGCCCAGCGCTCCCAGCGGCTGCGGGCGGCGACGTCGTCCAGCCGGCGCTCGAGCGAGTCGATCGACAGCTCCTCGCCGACCCGCAGGAACGCCCTCGCGACCTCGCTGACGCCGACCGCGTGCTCGTGCGCCACCGCGATCACGTCGGGGGCGTGCACGAGCTCCGGCTGGAAGGCGTGCCTCCGCGCAACCTCCGTCGGCACCCCCTGCGTCTCGAGCTTCGCCGCGTCCGCGACGCGCTCCTCCCGGTATGCCTCCGACCCGACCTCGGCCAGCCTGTCCGAGAGCTCGGCGAAGCCGGCCTTCGCGATCTCGATCGTCTCGGCGAGGCCGACTCCGGGAGCGGCGCGCAGATACCAGCGCGAGGTTCGCTCGACGAGCCAGTCGACGCCGGTCATGAGCTCGTCCTGGAGCAGCGGGTCGATCTTCCCGTCGAGCTGCTCGACGGCTTCCCAGCGCTCCACCGCCCCCGTGGCCTCGCGGGCGATCCGGTAGGCGCGCGCGATCTCCGCCGGCTCGGCCCCGGTCTCGCGGGCCGTGCGCGAGAGGAACGTGATGCCCTCCGAGTTGACGACGTCGTTGGCGACGATCGTCGCGACGATCTCGCGTCTCAATGGATGCTCGGCGAGCAGGTCGCCGAACCGCTCGACGATCCTCGGCGGAAAGTACCGGCGCAGGTCGTGCTCGAGGTACGGGTCGTCCGGGAGCGAGGAGTCGAGCAGGTCGCGGGTGAGCGAGAGCTTCGCGTACGCGAGCAGAACGCAGAGCTCGGGCCGAGGCATGCCCGCCCCCGTCTTCGCCCGCTCGGTCATCTCGTCCTGCGACGGGAGGAACTCGACCGCCCGGTCGAGCTCGCCAACGGCCTCCAGATCGACCATCAGATCCTCGAAGTCGTCGATCCGGGCAGCTGAGCGCGAGACCTCCTGAGAGAGGATCTGTGCCTGGAGGTAGTTGTCGTACAGAACGTGCGCCGTCACGTCCTCGGCGACCTCGGCCAGGAGCTCGTCGCGCTGTCTCGTCGTCAGGCCGCCGCGCGCGACTGCGAGGCCCAGCAGGATCTTCAGGTTCACCTCGTGGTCGGAGCAATCGACCCCGGCCGAGTTGTCGATGAAGTCCGTGTTGATGCGGCCGCCCGCGAGCGTGTACTCGATCCGCCCCCGCTGCGTGAAGCCGAGGTTGCCGCCCTCGCCTACGACCTTCGCTCGCACCTGGCTCCCGTCGATCCGCAGTGCGTCGTTCGTACGGTCGCCGACGTCGGCGCTCGTCTCCTCAGCCGCCTTCACGTACGTCCCGATGCCGCCGTTCCAGAGTAGATCGACCGGCGCGCGGAGAATCGCCTGGATCACCTCGTTCGGCGTCGGCGACTCGGCCTCCACGCCCAGTGCGAGCCGCGCCTCGGGCATGAGGGCGATGCTCTTGGCGGTCCGCGGCCAGATGCCGCCGCCGGCGGAGATCGCGGCCCGGTCGTAGTCGTCCCACGACGAACGGGGGAGCTCGAACAGCCGCTTCCGCTCGGCGAACGCGGCCGCCGCGTCGGGGCTCGGGTCGATGAAGACGTGCCGGTGGTCGAACGCGGCGACCAGGCGGATCTGTTCCGAGAGCAGCATGCCGTTGCCGAACACGTCGCCCGACATGTCGCCGATGCCGACGACCGTGAACGGCTCACCGGTCAGGTCCTTGCCGAGCTCGCGGAAGTGACGCTTGACCGATTCCCACACGCCGCGCGCGGTGATCGCGAGCTTCTTGTGGTCGTAGCCGGCCGAGCCTCCGGATGCGAACGCGTCCCCGAGCCAGAAGCCGAATTCCTCCGAGACCGCGTTCGCTGTGTCGGAGAACGCACCCGTGCCCTTGTCGGCCGCGACGACGAGGTACGGGTCGTCCTCGTCGAGCACGCGTATGCCGTCGGGGTGCACGATCTCGTCGCCCTGGCGGTTGTCGGTCAGGTCGAGCAGCCCGCGCATGAGCGTCACGTACTGCGCCCGCACCTCCTCGCGCAGAGCGTCTGGCTCCTTCGGCGGCCGCTTGAGCACGAAGCCACCCTTCGAGCCGGTCGGGACGATGACGGCGTTCTTCGTCGTCTGTGCCTTCATCAGGCCGAGGATCTCCGTGCGGTAGTCCTCCATCCGGTCGGACCAGCGGATGCCACCGCGGGCGACCTTGCCGGCGCGGAGATGGATGCCCTCCATCGCGGGCGAGTACACGAAGATCTCGTACAGAGGCGTCGGGTTGGGCATGTCCGGAACTGCGGCGGAGCGAAGCTTGAGGGCGAGCGACCTGCGAGCCGGACTGAACGCACTGGTGCGCACCGTCGCTCCGATCGTTCCGAGGAAGCCGCGCAGGATCCGATCCTGGTCGAGCGAGGCGACGGCGTCGAGATCGGAGAGGATCTCCTGGGTCAGACTCGTCTCCGCGGCCGGGTCGGGCGTCTGCCCCGGGTCGAGGCGTAGCTCGAACAGGCGCACGAGCTTCGCCGCGATGTGCGGGTTCTGCGCGAACGCCTCGTTGGAGTACTCCTCGGTAAAGGCGGGCGTGACGCGCTGGCGGTACTTGCGGTACGCGCGCAGGACCGCCACCTGGCGCCAGTCGAGCCCGGCGAGCACGACGAGGCGGTCGAGCGAGTCGACCTCGGCGTCGCCTTGCCAGGCGGCCGAGATCGCCGCCGCGACGCGCTCGCCCGACGCCGAGACGTCGAGCGGCTTCCCGTCGGACCCGAGCACGCCGAAGTCGTGGAGGAAGAGCTCGCCGTCGGCGCCGTCCAGCCGGGTCGGCACCTCCTCGACAACCGTGAGGCCGAGCGCCTCGAGGATCGGCATGAAGTCCGAGAGCTGCACCCTGCCGCCGCTCTTGTAGAGACCCACGCGCGTGAGGCTCTCGGCCTTGCCCCGCTCGTTCTGCAGGCCGACGACGAAGGGCTCGCCCGCTTCGACTCGCTCGAACTCGTCGATGTCGAGCACGGCGAGGTAGATGTCCGTCGACGACTTGTAGTAGTCCGGGAACCGGGGCGACCACTTCTTGGCGAGCGCCCGCCCATCGCTCGTACCGTGGAGGGCCACGAGCCGCTCGCGCAGCCGGTCGTCCCAGGTGCGCGTGAGACCGACGACCTCCTGCTCGAGCTCGGCGAAGCTGACGTCGGGGATGTGGCCGTCGACCTGGATCGTGAAATGGATGAGCGCCGGGTCGCTCTCGCCGAGCGCGAGGTGGTAGTCGACGCTCTCGCCGTGAAAGCGCTCCATGAAGAGCGCCTGCAGCTTCTGGCGGAGCGGGGCGTTGAAGCGGTCGCGGGGAAGGGCAACCGTCAGGGACACGCTCCGCTCGTACACGTCGCGCCGCTCGAACAGGCGCACCCGTTCCTGCTCCTGGAGCTCGAGCAGTCCCGATACCTGGTGGCGAAGCTCCTCGGTCGACGCGGCGAAGAGCTCGTCGAGCGGGAAGCTCTCGACCATGGCGATCGCCGTCTTGTAATCGTGCGAGCCGGGGAAGAGCTCCTCGGCGGCGAGGATCTGCTGGAGCTTGCGGCGCAGCAGCGGGATCTGTCCCGCGGGTTGCATGTACGCCTTCGATGTGAACAGGCCGAGCAGGCGCAGCTCGCCCACGACCGCTCCGCTGGCCGCGATTCGCTTGACTCCGATGTAGTCCATGCGCGCGCGGCGATGGACGCGAGAGGCGCTGTTCGTCTTCGAGACGATCAGCAGGTCGCCGCCCTCTACGCGCTCCCTGAGGCCGGTCTCGAGAGTCGCGAGCGGGACGGGCTTGGCGTACGTGGAGGTCAGCGTGTCGAACAGGATTCCGAGCCCCGAGTCGGGCGCGACGGCGAGCGCGGGGCCGTCGGGAGTGTCGACGAGGTCGTACTCCCGGTAGCCGAGGAAGACGAAGTTGTCCTGGAGAAGCCACTCGAGAAAGGCGATCGTCTCGCCGATCTCGTCCGGGTCGTAGCGATACGCGGCAGAGCGGGCCGCCTCGACCAGACGGCCGACCCGCTCCCGCATCGCGTCGAAGTCGCGGACGGCCCGGCGGACGTCGGAGAGAATGCGCAGCACCGCCTCCTGCACGTCGTCGAGCTCCGCTCGCTCGAGGCGGCGATCGACCTCGAAGTGCATCACGGACTCGCGGGTGGTCGCCTCGCTCGCGCTCGTAACGCTCTTGATCCTCCCGTCGGCCCCACGTTCGACGCCGATGACCGGATGAAGGAGGGTGCGGATCGCCAGGCCGCGGGACTGCAGCTCTTCCGTGACCGAGTCGACGAGAAACGGAGAGTCCTCGGTGCTGGTCTCGACCACGGAGCCCGCCGCTGCGTAACCGTCGCCCGCAAGTGTCGGGTTGAAAGCGCGCACGGCGACCGGCGCTGTTCCGCGGCCGTTCGCGAGCTCGTACGCTCCCATCACCTGGCCGAAGAGCTCCTCGACGTCCACGACGACGGCGACGTCCGCGGGGAGCCGCCGCGCGTAGAGACGCGCGAACGCGGACACGCACGCGACCTGCTCGGGGTGGGCGCGTTCGGCGATCCGCGCCAGGAGCTCCTGGAGCAGCGGGTGGTGCGCTGTGGTCGCTCCGCCGGTCGCGCTCACGTCGTTCGGCCCTTCGGAGCGCCAGCGTACACCGGCCACCCTCGCCACGTGCCTTGGCAACCGCCCGATCGACGACGCGGCCCGCCGCGACGGCCTCCACCGCCAGCCGCGATTACCAGGATCCTCGGGCTCCCTCTGCCCGTCGCGCGTGCACGCACGAACCTGCCCTTGTGTTGCATCACTCGCAACCCGTTCCCTCCTCTGAAGCGCCTCACAACTCGGAGTGATGCAACACAAGGGCACGCTCGTCACACCCTCGACGTCGCCTGCCGGACCTCCGCGACGCTCGCTGGAGTCTGGGTCGGTCGCGGCGGCCCGGCTGAAAAACGAGCTCTCAGTGACGCGCCGCGACCGTTCGCGGGCGCGAGCGGTCGGCGCAGTCCCGGCACGCGCCACGCAGAACGACGTCGTGCGCGTCGACGACGTACCCGAGCTCACCGGCCAGGCGGTCGAGCGCGTCCTCGAGGCCCTCGTTCTCGAAGGCGACGACCTTGCCGCAGTCCTCGCAGACGAGGTGATGGTGGTGCTCGCCGTCCGCGTGGGCGGGCTCGTAGCGGGCGACGCCGCCGCCGATGTCGATGCGCTGCACGAGCTTCGTCGTCGTGAGCAGGTCGAGGACGCGGTAGACGCTCGCGATTCCGACGCGACGCCCCGAGCTCCGGAGCTCGTCGAAGATCTCCTGGGCGGTGAGGCAGCAGTCCTGGCGGGACAGGAGCTCGACGACGGCCGTTCGCGCCCCACCGGATCGGTATCCCGCCCGCGTGAGCTCGGCGGCGGCGTGCTCGGCCCAGGACTGGTCGGTCGCGCTCACGACGTGATGATAGCTAAGTAATAACAAGAACTGTTCCCATTATCTGCTAGGTTGTGCGCGGTGAACGCTCTCGTCGACCCGTTCCAGCCCGTGTACATGCAGCGCGCCTGGTTCGAGCTCGCCCTGCTCGCCATCCCGGCCGGTGCCCTTGGCACCTTCGTCGTCCTGCGCCGGCTCGCGTTCGCGACCCATGCGCTCGGGGTCGGCACGTTTCCCGGCGCGGTGATCGCGCTCGCGCTCGGGGCGAGCGTCTTCCTCGGCGGTCTCGCGGCGGCCGCCGTGATGGCCGTCCTGCTCGCGCTCTTGCAGCTTCGCCGGGACATCGACGCGGCGGCTGCGACCGGACTCATCCTCGCCGGAGCGCTCGCGCTCGGCTCGTTGCTCGTCTCCGATCTCGTCAGCGCGAGCGCCAGGGTGGACACGCTGCTCTTCGGCTCGCTCCTCGGCGTCGTCGATGCAGACCTTGCGCGCTCGGGAGCGGTTGCCGCCCTGGTGACCGTGGCGGTGCTCGTGCTCGGCCGCGGGTGGCTCGTGGTCGCGTTCGACCGCGAGAACGCTCGCACGCTCGGCTTCAGGCCGGGCTTGCTCGACCTTGCGCTCTTCGGGCTCCTCGCGCTTGCCGTCGTGGCCACGGTGGATGCCGTCGGCAGCCTGCTCGCTGCGACGTTTCTGCTCGTGCCGGCGGCGACGATGCGGCTCTTCACACGCCGGCTCGTGCCGCTGGTCGTCTCGTCGATCGCACTGGCGCTCGCGGTCGGGACAGCGGGTCTCTGGCTGGCCTTCCACCTCGACGCGCCGCCGGGCGCGACCGTCGCCGCCGTGTCGGCGACCGTCTTCGCTGCCGCGTTCGTCACCCGGTCGATCACCGACGGCGGTAGACGCGGTGTGGCGCTCGCCGGGAGCGTGGCTGTCGTGGCGCTCGCTTTCGCCGGCTGCGGCGGATCCGAGTCAGATGGCGCAGCCCCTACGCCTACACCGGCCGAGACGGCGGCGCTGACGGGGGAGGCTCCGGCGGCGCAACCGGTGAAGGTCGTCGCGACGACCGGCCAGGTCGCGGACTGGGCCCGCGCCGTCGGCGGCGATCACATCGAGGTAACACAGCTCCTGAAGCCACTCGTCGATCCCCACGAGTTCGAGCCGACGCCGTCCGATGCCGACGCCGTGGCAAGCGCAGACGTCGCCCTCGCAAGCGGCGCCGGCCTCGACGAGTGGATCGACGGGCTCGTCGAGAACGCGGGCGGCGGCGCCGAGCTCGTCGAGGTCGCGCCGACCGAGAAGCTGAAGCCGGGCGCGCTGAACGAGGGGGAGGAGCTCGACCCGCACTTCTGGCACGATCCGACGCTCGCGATCGAGGCGGTGAACACGATCGAGCAGACGCTTGCCGCCGCCGACCCTGCGAACGCCGAGGCCTACGCGGCGAACGCCGACGCCTACGTCGCTCAGATCGAGGCTCTCGACGCGGAGTTGAAGACCGACTTCGACTCGGTGCCCACCGGCGAGCGGAAGCTGGTAACCGACCACGACGCCTTCGGCTATCTTGCAGACCGCTACGGGATCACGGTCGTCGGCGCGGCGATCCCCTCGACCTCGACCGCCGCCGAGCCGAACGCGAAGGAGCTTGCCGAGCTCGTCGAGACGATCCGTGCCGAGGGAGTCTGCTCGGTGTTCTCCGAGCGCTCGGTCGACCCGAAGCTGATCGAGCAGATCGCCGCCGAGTCGGGCGCGACGGTCCGCCCGGACCTCTTCGGCGACACGCTCGGGCCCGAGGGCTCGGGCGCGGCGACGTACCTGGAGATGATGCGCCACAACGCCCAGGTGCTCGTCGACGGCTTCTCCTGCTCGTGAACGAGAATCCCCGGCACGCGCTTCTGCTCGTCGACGACCTCACGGTCGTTCGCGGAGAGCGCGTGGTCGTCGAGTCGGTGTCGTTCGTCGCCGCCCCGGGCGACCTGATCGCCGTGGTCGGGCCAAACGGCGCGGGCAAGTCGAGCCTCTTCTCCGCGCTCCTCGGGCTGATCCCGTCGTCGGCCGGCCGGACATCCCTCGCCGGCTCCTTCGCCTACGTTCCTCAGCACGAGCCCGACCAGCGGTCGTTCCCGGTCACGGCGCTCGACGTGGCGCTGATGGGAGCGTACCGGCGAGCGCGCCTGTTCAGGCCGCTCGGCGCAACCGAGAAGCAGCGGGCTCGCGAGGCACTCGGGCGCGTAGGTCTCGCCGACGAGGCCCGGACGCCGTTCGGGGAGCTCTCGGGCGGCCAGCGGCAGCGGGTGATGCTCGCGCGTGCGCTCGTCCAGGAGGGCTCGGTGCTCCTGCTCGACGAGCCCCTCTCCGGGGTCGACGCAGTCTCCGAGGATGCGATCATCGAGGCGCTCGCCGACGTCCGCGCGGACGGGTGCGCGGTGCTGATGGCGACGCACGACCTCCAGCTCGCTCGCGCCCGCTGCACTCACGCGCTGCTCCTGAACCGCCGAGCGTACGCATTCGGGCCGCCGGCCGATGCGCTCACCGCGACCAGTCTCCGGGCGGCCTACGGCGACCGGCTCGTCGTCCTCGACGAGGCCGGCGCGGTCGACGCGATCGACGAGGGCTCACACCATCGCCACTGACATGGATGTCCTGACCGACCCATTCCAGTACGAGTTCATGCGGCGGGCGCTCGCCGAGGTCGTGCTGATGGGGATCGTCTGCGGGCTCCTCGGGCGCATTCGTCGTCCTCCGCGGTCTCACGTACACGGGCGAATCGCTCTCGCACACGCTCCTCCCGGGGGCGGCGATCGCCCTCGTCGCCGGCCTGCCGGTGCTTCTCGGCGCGCTCGGGGCGGGAATCGCTGCTGTGCTCGCGATTGCGATCCTCCTCCGCAGACCCGACGTCGGCGAGGAGACGGCCGTCGGGGTCGTCTTCACGGGCGCCTTCGCGGCCGGCGTGATCCTGCTCTCGACCCACGGCACGCCGAAGGATCTCGACAGCCTCCTCTTCGGCAGCATCCTCGCCGTCGAGCCTCGCGACCTCTGGCTCGGCCTGGCGGTGACCGCGCTGGTCGTGGTCGCCTGCCTCGCGCTCGGGCGAGGGTTCGTCCTCGTCGCCTTCGATCGGCGCTTCGCGCAGGCCGCGGGGCTGCGCTCCGGGATTCTCGACGTGGTGCTGCTCGTCGCGCTCGCCGTCGCGCTGACCGTGGCGCTGCGCGGGGTGGGCACCCTGCTCGTGCTCGCGCTCGTCGTAGCTCCCGCAGCGGCCGCTCGCGTGCTGTCGCGGCAAGTCTGGACGATGCTCGTCGTGGCGCCCGCGATCGCGGTCGCTTCGGGCATCGTCGGGCTCGAGCTCTCCTACCACGTCGGCGTCGCCGCGGGGCCGGCGATCGCGCTCACGGCGATCGCGGTGTTCGTCGCTGCCGCCGGAGGCACGGCGCTCCGACGGGTGCCGAGGCCGAAGGCGCTCAGCCCCGGCTAGGTGTCTGTCAGCGCTTCGCCCGATCGAGGGCGAGCCGCCAGCGTCGCCAGCGCCAGTACCACGCCGGCGGGCGCTTCGGCGCCGTCGGGCGGTCGCCCCGCTCGGCGAGCGGGGTCGACTGCCAGCGGTGCAGACGCCAGGCCCAACTTGGAATCCGCTTCGGGAGGCCAGACGGCCGCGGCGGCAGGGACGGTGGAGCCGCCTCGTTCGCGGCTCCACCGTCGAGGGTCCCACTCGCCGGGCGAACGTCCTCGCCGGCCTCGATCGTGTAGCCGAACGGCCCCGCCCCGGCCTGCGAGGAGTCCCACGTCCAGTCGACGGCAGACCCCCGGCCGCCCCCTTCCCCGACAACGCCCCCGGCCGCGTCGGTGACGCGGACGACCCAGTCCCGCTCCTCCGAGATACGCGCCGTGAGACGCACCGGCTCGCCGACCTCGCCCTCGATCCGAGGCTCGAAGAGCTTCGGCAGGCCGTAGGAGTAGATCTCCTGGCCGACCGTGAAGATCGTTGCGTAGACGTTCGTTCCGGGACAGGAGGTGAGCCCGAGATCCCGGTGGCCGCACACGGACGGGATCGTCACCGTCGCTCCCGGCGCGTAAAGCTCGTTCCCCGAGGTGGTGAACGCAAGCGGCAGCGACGGATCGACGTGAGCGAGGTCGAGCCGCCAGGCAAGGAGGCGGACGATCGCGTCGTGTGACTCCTGCGCGAACGGCTCGGTCTCGGAGTTCCCGAGGACGGCGACGCCGAAGGAGCCGGTGTTGAACCCGCGGACGTGCGCGCCGACGACGTTGCGGTCGAGGCCGCCGACGCGGCCCTCGAAGATCTGGCCGAAGGGGTCGACGAGCGCGTTGTAGCCGATGTCGTTCCAGCCGTTTCCCTTCACGTGGTACGACTGGATCGCACGCACGATCGCCGCCGACTCCTCCGGGGCGAGCGGCGCGCGACCGGCCGTGTGGTGCACGACCGAGAAGAGCAGGCGGTCGGCGTAGTACGGCGGTGCGCGGACGATCGACTCGTCAGCACCCCAGAACCCGCGCGGCACGTATGCGGGTGCCTCCAGAAGCGCGGAGCGGCGGAGCCCCTTGGCCGCGCTCCACACGTAGTGGGCGCGCAGCGCGCTCACCTCCCCGTCGACGCGGAACTGCACGCGGTCGGCCGCTCCGGTGACGATCGGGATCCCGAGGCGCCAACCTCGAGTCCCACGGCCCTCCGGGGCTCCCGTGTCGGGCCCGCCCTCCTCGACGACGTGAACCCAGTCGTTCCAGGACTCAGCGGTTCCCGACCGCGCCCACAGGCGCCCCTCGCCCCGCCAGTGCAACCCGAGGAGCGTGTGCCGGGGGGTGCCGCGGGCCGGCAGCTCGCGTGGGCCGCCGGCGAGCGAGCGCGCACCGGCGAGGGTCTCGTCGCGCACAACGTGCGTGACGTCGCTCCCGGCGACGCCTGCGGGCAGCCGGGCCAGCGCCCGCGGAGAGATCGCCAGCGCGAGCGCCCCGGCTGCGAGAAAGCCGCGCCGAGTGAGCCTGGGGACGGTCATCCGTTGCCGATGCTTACCACACGGCGATCGGCAGACCTGCTTGCTCACAGAGCCTTAACGGGCGCCCGGCGACCGCCGCCGTTACCTCGAGCCGAGCACCTGCGCCGTCTCGATCCGCCAGCGGTGCCATTCCCAGTACCAGCGGGGCGGCGGCGAGGGTGCGTCGGGCCGCGCACCCCGAGTCGACCGGGGGGCCGCCTGCCAGCGGTGGAGCTCCCAGGCCCAGCGGGGAACCCGATGCGGGACGGAGCCGGGCCGAGGCGGTGGTGTGCCCGCGACCGACGGGGAGGCGCCGTCGGGCCCGACCGTCCCCACCGCGGGGCGGACATCGCGGCCGGCGCTGAAGACATATCCGTAGGTGCCCGCGCCTGCCCCGCTCGAGTCCCATCTCCACGTCACCGCCGAGCCCCGCCCCGCGCCCTTGGCGACCACGCGGCCCTCGGCATTCGTCACCCGGACCCGCCAGCGTCGGCGCTCCGAGAGCCGTGCCTCGAAGGTGACGAGCCCGCCGACCGCGCCTTCCACCCGTGGGTCGTAGAGCTTCGGCAGCCCCAGTCTCGACGCGTCTCGTGCGATCGAGTCGACCTCGGTGTAGATCCGTGAGCCCGGGCACGTCGTCCAGCCGAGGTCGCGATGACCCGAGACCGCCCGCATGGTCACCGGAATGCCCTCGCTGAAGCGCTCGTTCCCGGTCGGCATGTAGCCGATCAACGAGGCCGGGTCGACGTGGGCCAGGTCGAGGCGCCAGGCGAGGGTTCGCAGCACGGCCGCGCGGGCCGCCGGGGTGAAGGGGTCGCGCTCGTAGTTCCCGAGCACGGCAACGCCGAACGAGCCGACGTTGAACCCGCGGACGTGCGCGCCGACGACGGGTCTATCGGTTCCGCCTCGGCGTCCCTCGAAGACCTGCCCGAACGGGTCGACGAGGAAGTTGTAGCCGATGTCGTTCCAGCCGTTGCCGCGGACGTGGTACTCCTCGATTGCACGCACGACGGCCGCTGACTCCTCCGGCGACGCCGGTGCGCGCCCCGCGGTGTGGTGGATCACGGCGCAGCCGATCCGGTCGGCGTAGAGCGGCGCGGCGCGGACGATCGACTCGTCGGCGTACCAGAACGAGCGTGGCAAGATCTCCGGGCCGGCCGCGCGCTCGAGCTCGCGCGGGGCCGTTCTCGGCGGACTCCAGACGAAATGTGCCCGCAGCGCTTCGACGCTTCCCGCGAGTCGGTACTGGACGCGATCCGCTGGCTCGGTCCAGAGGGGGGCCCCCAGCTTCCAGAGGCGGTCGGGATCGCCTTCGCCGCTGGCGTCGTCGGGGAGCCCCTCGGCCTCGACGGGGCTCCAGTCGCTCCAGCGGCCCGCGAGCGGGGCAGTCCGCACCCAGAGCTGGCCCTCCCCGCGCCAGTGGAGTCCGACGAGGTTGAAGCGAGGAGCGTCCCTCGGCGGTAGAAGCCTGGTCCGGCCCGCCGGCATCCGCAGCGCGTCGATCGGCTCATCCCGAACGACGAAGCGAACCCCGCCGCGGCGCGCCCCGACTCGGATCTGCGAGAACGCGCGGGCCGGGAGGGCAAGAGCGACTGCGGCGGCCAGGAAGCCGCGACGGGTGATCTCCCCGGAGGTCACCGGGCCGAAGGAAGTACCAGAGCATCGCCCCGACGCAGGGCCGCCTTTACAGATCCCTTACGGCCCGGTGCCGTCCGCGGCGACCCCGGCCTCGCGCTCGCCCGATCGCTCACGCACAATTGACTCGGCCGTCTCCCCCGCCGGCTGGTGGCCGGTCAGCGCGATCACGAACGGCTCCTTCTCGAGTGCGTAGAGGCTCGTGTCGCGGAGGGCCGTGACGGTGGCGGTCCGCGGCACGTCGCGCAGGAGCGCGATCTCGCCGAAGCCCTCGGAGCGCCCGAGCGTCGCGACCTGGATCCCGTCGCAGACAACCTCGACCTCGCCGTCGGCGATCGCGTAGAAGCGGTCGCCCCGGTCGCCCTGGCGGATGACCACGGTCGTCGCAGGGACGTCGACCGGCTCGAGGCTGTGCGCGAGCCCTTCCACGGCGGGCGCCGGCAGCGAGCCGAAGATGCGCATCGAGCGTAGGAGCGAGATCTCCACGATCGGCACCGTCGCAGCCGCGTCGATGGCGAGCAGCCGGCGGAGGAAGACGAGCACGAAGATCGGGAGGACGCCTCCGGTGACCGCGAAGGCGAGCGCCGGCCCGCCGAGCGCGATCAGCGCGGGGACGAGGATCGAGCCGACCGCGAGCGCACACATCGACAGCCCCTCGTGCAGCCCGAAGATGCGCGCGAGGACGTCCGGAGGCGAGATCCGCTGGAGAAGCGTCCGCCCGGCGACGTCGAGCAGGCTCTGGCCGATTCCGCCGACCGCGAGCAGGAGAAAGGCGCCGGCCACCGTCGGCACGAGGCCGAGCAGGGCGAAGGATCCTCCCAGAATCAGGCAGGCGAGAAGGATCGGCGGCACCAACCTCCGCCGGCCCACCAGCGCCACGGCCCCGGCGCCGCCGAGGACACCCCCTGCGGCGAACGCCGCCACCAGGTAGCCGGGACCTCCGTCGCCCAGGCCGAGCAAGTCGATTGCGAGGACGACCGTGAGGACATCGAGCGCTCCCCACACGACGTATCCGAGGGAGAGCACGATGACGAGCAGGCGCGGATGCTCGTTCCGCGCGAGCGCGGCGAAGCCAGCGGCGAGCTCGGAGACGGCGCCCGCTCGTACGCCGCCCGCCTCTGCGCAGGCGCCGGCCTCGATCCGGGAGACGAGGATCGCACCGACGCCGACTGCGCCCGCGAAGACGGCGAAGACGATCTCGGGTGCGCTCACGGCGAGCAGCCCGCCCGCGATCACCGGCCCCGCGAGCGCCGTCCCCGACTCGACCCAGCCCGTGACGACGTTCATCGCGGTGAGCTCGTCGGGGCGCCGCGCGAGCGCCGGCAGCAGGACGGCCTGGGTCGGGCGGGTAACCGTGACTGCCGTGGCGGCGACGGCTGACAGCGCGTAGACGAGCAGCGGCGGACCGTCGGCGAACATCACGGCTGCCGTCGCTGCCATTCCGACGGCCTGCGCGACGTACCCCCAGGTGAGCACCCGTGCCGGGCGGTAGCGATCGGCGAGCGCACCGGCGACCGGGGCGAAGATCGCGGACGGAATGAGCTGTACGACGGCGACGAGCGCGGCGGTGGTCGTGCCTCCCCTGTCGAAGGCGTAGACGAGCATCGCGATCCAGACGGCGTACTCGGCCGCGGTGAACGTTGCGTACGCGAGCTCCACGCGCCGCAGGTCGCGACTCCGCAGCACCGTGACGAAGACGGAGCCGGTGCGGCTCATGTGCGGCGCGATTATCCCACGCTCTCGCTGATAACCGGTGTTGACCAGGGGTCTCGCCCGGGAGAGGATCTCGCGGGTCGAGACGAGAGGAGATCCACGTGAAGCTCGGATTCATCACCGCGCCCTTTGGAGGCTGGTCGCTCGAGGAGACGGCCCGCTGGGCGAAGGGCAACGGCTTCGACGTGCTCGAGGTCTGCTGCTGGCCGGCGGTGAGCGGCGACACCCGTCGCTACGCGGGGGTCACGCACATCGACGTCGATGCGCTCGACGACGCCGGGGCCGCCGAGATCACCGCCGCGCTCGCCGCGGCGGGCGTCGAGATCTCCGCGCTCGGCTATTACCCGAACAACCTCCATCCCGACCCCGAGCACCGAGCGGCGGTCAACGAGCACACGCGCAAGGTGATCGCAGCCGCGGCGAAGCTCGACGTGGCGACGATGACCACGTTTGTCGGAGCCGACAAGGATCGGTCGCTGCCGGAGAACCTGGAGGAGTTCGAGCGGGTCTGGCCGCCGATCGTCGAGTACGCCGAGTCGCTCGGCGTCCGCGTTGCGATCGAGAACTGTCCGATGATCTTCAGCTACGACGAGTGGCCAGGCGGGGTGAACCTCGCTTACTCGCCCGCGGCCTGGCGGCGGATGTTCGAGATCGCCCCGAGCGCGAGCTTCGGTCTCAACCTCGACCCGTCACACCTCGTCTGGCAGATGATCGACTACGAGCGGGCGATCTACGAGTTCGGCGACCGCATCCTCCACGTCCACGCGAAGGATCTCGAGGTGCGGCGCGACGGGCTCTACGAGCACGGCGTGATGTCGCTGGGGATCGGCTGGCAGGTGCCGCGGCTCCCCGGGCTCGGCGAGGTGCGCTGGGATCGCTTCATGGCGGCGCTCTACGCGGTCGGCTACGACGGCCCGGTGATCATCGAGCACGAGGATCGGCGGTTCGAGGGCACCCAGGAGCTCGTCGAGCGAGGCTTCTTCCTCGCACGCGACACGCTCGCGCCCCTGATCCACTGAACGCCGTCGGACGGGGCCGCTACCAGTCGCCGCCGTCACCCAGGCGGGCGGCTTCGCGCCAGGGCTTCTCCTCGCGCCGAATCAGGTCCGGGTTGACGCCCGCGGCGTAGATCAGCGCGAGCGTGAGCAGCTGGAGCGTGACTGCGCCGCCGAGGAAAGAGGCGGCGAACGGATCGAGGCCTTCCGCGGCCGGAAGCTCGACGCGCTGTGTCACGGGCCATGTCTCGACCGTTTCCGGCGAGACCAGGATCGTCGGCATGCCGATCGCGCCCGCCGCCGCCACGGCAAGGCCGACTCGCCGGGCGAGTCGCGCGCCGGAACGGAGATCGGTCGCGAAGAGGACGAGCCCTGTTGTCGAGTCGCAGGCGGCCAGGTGGCCGTGCAGGAGCGTCTCGAGGTGGCGTGCCGTCGCCGGGACACGCGCGCCCTCCTCGATCTTGAGCGCCAGCTCGCGGGCGGTGATCTCGTCCGCGCCGAGCCCGGCCGCGAGGGTCGTGCTGACTCCGTCCAGAGCTCGGGCCGCGTCCCCCAGCCCGGGCTCGAGAGTCAGACACGAGGAGAGGAAGCGCTCGGTCGCACCGGCGTCGGAGGGTCGACTGCGGATCCGGCCCGCGAGCGCCTCTCCGCTGAGGATCGCGCTCACGTAGGCGACCGTGTGGCACCAGGAGCGGTCGACGAGCGGGGTTGCGAGGATGTCGTCCGCGGCTCTCGCTGCGTCTGCCTCGGGCCGGGCGGTGACGAGCGCCGTTCGTGCGCCGTTCGTTCGCGCGGCCTCGAGCGCGAGCATCGTCGCCCGTGTGCCGCCGTCGTGGGAGACGCCGATACACAGCCCACCGGCGCGCGGGTCGAGCGCGGCGTCGAGGGCCTGGCGCGACTCGACGCGGCCGCCCGGGAGACCGGCGACGCCGAGTGCCTCGTCGAGCAGCGCCGCGATCGCGAGCGCGGCGTGCTCCGACGTCCCGCAGCCCGTGACGACGACCGGCGCCCCGGCACGGGCGGTCTGGGCGACGTTTCGCGCGACTCGATCCGCGGCGTCGCTCTCGCCGAGGATCGGCCCGGCGAGCGACGGCTCGGCCGCCACCATCTCCTCCATCACCCAGGGTCGCCCCTCGCGGAGCTCGGGATAGCTCTCGTCGTGCCAGGAGCGGTCGGTCACTCAGGCGCCGCGCGCGACGGCGAGCGTCCGCCCGTCCGCGCCGGCCGGCATCCGGACCGGCTCGACCTCGACCCGGTTGTCATGGAAGGTCGGGGCGCCCGCCATGTCGGCATCGTGCTCGGCCGTGGTGGCGTTGGCGTTCGCGCCGCCCTCGACGAGCTTCGGCCAGTGCGACTTGTAGAGGAAGGCCACCCCGGGTCGCGGCGCGTCGTCGACGAGCACGTTCGCCAGGAACGAGCCACGGTCGTTCGTGACGCGGATCGGGTCGCCGTCCTCGAGCCCCCGGGCAGCTGCGTCGTCCGGGTGAAGGTGAACCTGGACCGGCCCCATCTTGGCGCGGTGCCAGCCGACCGAAGCGAAGGTCGAGTTGAGGAAGAACCGTCCCGCAGGCGCCATCAGGACGAGCGGGTAGCGGCCGGCGAGCTCGTCGTCGAGCGCCTCGTGCGGGGGTACGTAGCCGACGAGCGGATCGAGGCCCTGAGCGGCGAGGTCGTCGGAGAGCAGCTCGACTTTTCCCGAGCGCGTCGGGAAGCCGCCCTCGGCGAACGGCGCGGTGCCGCGCTCGAATCCCGCCGCGCGCAGCCAGCCGCGCTCGCGCAGAAGCTCGAGCGTGATCCCGCGCTCCCGGCACGCGTCCGTGTCGAGGAGCTGGTGCCCGAGCTCGAGATCCGAGTCGTAGAGGCGTGGATGTCGAAGCCCGAGCGCCGCGGCGAGCCGCCGGAAGACCTCGGTGTTCGGGAGGCATTCGCCGGGCGCCGGGATCGCCGGCTCGTTCCACTGGAGGTACAGGTGCCCGTACGAGCCGAAGAGATCCATGTGCTCCGGCTGCATCGTCACGGGCAGAACGACGTCGGCGAAGTCGGTGGTGTCGGTCAGGCGTTGCTCGAGGACGGCGAGGAAGAGATCCTCGCGCTCGAGCCCGCGGCGGACGGCGTTCTGGTTGGGATTCGAGGCCGCCGGGTTCGCGTTGAAGACGACCATCGCCGCGACCGGCGGGTCGTCTGCCGTGGTGAGCGCCTCGCCCAGGCGGGACATGTTGATCGTCCGCGCAGGCGGCATCGACAGGCCGGGCGGCTCGACGACGGGGCCGTCGTCGTACGGGAAGTGCCCGCTCGTCATCGCGAGGACGCCGCCGCCAACGTGACGCCAGTCGCCGGTCAGCGCGGGAATCGAGAGAATCGCGCGGACGGCCGACCCGGCGCCGCCGTGCCGCTGGAGCCCGAGGCCGACCCGGATCGCCGCCGGACGCGTCTCGGCGAGCCTCCTGCCGAGCGCGCGCACGACGTCGACGTCGAGCCCGCAGACCCCCGCCGCGCGCTCGACGGGCCACTCCGTGAGGCGCTGCTCGAGCTCGGCCCAGCCGACAGTGTGACGCTCGAGCCAGTCGCGGTCCTCGGCCCCCTCGTCCAGCACCGTGCGCATGAGCCCGAGCGCGAGCGCCGCATCGGTGCCCGGGAGCGGCGCCACGTGCTCGTCGCAGCGGGCCGCGGAGTCGGTCCGGATCGGGTCGATCGCCACCAGGTAGGCGCCGCGGCGATGCGCTTCGAGGAGGAACTTCCACTGGTGGACGTTCGCGTTCAGGGGGTTCGTGCCCCAGAGGATCACGAGCTTCGAGTGGACGACGTCCTCGGGGTCGTAGCCGACCGCGCCGCCGAGCGTCGCGTCGCAGGCGGCGCGGGCCGCGCCCGAGCAGAGGTTGAGCATGATCCGCGAGGCGCCCAGGGCGCGGAAGAGTCGTGGGCCGAGCGTCCAGCCCTGGATCTTGCCCATCGTCCCGGCGTAGTAGTAGGGGAGGACCGACTCGGCGCCGTGATCGTCGATCGCGCCACGGAGCCCGTCCGCGACGAGCCCGATCGCCTCGTCCCAGGAGATCTGCTCGAACCTGCCTTCGCCCTTGGCACCGACCCGCTTGAGTGGATGAAGGAGCCGGTCGGGACCGTAGACGGCGTCGAGGTAGCGGTTGACCTTGCCGCAGAGAGCGCCGGCGGTAAACGGGTGCTCGCGGTCGCCGCGCAGGGAGACGGCCCGATCGCCGTCGACCTCGACGTGCCACGCGCAGGTGTCCGGGCAGTCGAGCGGGCAGAAGCCGCGAACGGTGCTGGTCACATGGCGACGGTAGCGGCGCACCGGTAGGCTGCGCAACTAGACTGATCGGTCTAATGTAATGCGACGGGGCGAGGCGAGCAGAGAGAGGCTTCTCGAGGCCGGCACGCGGCTGATGCTGCGGCGGGGCTACACGGACGCGGGGCTCGACGAGTTGCTCGGCCGGGCGCGACTGCCGAAGGGGAGCTTCTACAACCTCTTCCCGAGCAAGGAGGCGTTCGGCGTCGAGGTCGTCGAGCGCTTCTACGCTCGTCACCAGGAGCTGCTGCGTTGGCTGCTCGCCGAGACCGAAACGCCGGCTCGGGAGCGACTCGACCACTACGCCGAGTGGGTGCTGAGCTGGGACGAGAGCGCTCCTCTGGAGGAGCGCGGCTGTCTGCTCGCGATCGTCGCGCTCGAGAAGTCGGGAACGTCGGAGCCGCTGCGGGCGGCGCTTGCCCGCGACTTCGAGCGCTGGCGGGTGCTGCTCGGCGAGCTGCTAGAGCAGGTGCGCTCGGAGGGTGGGCTCAACGGCGACGATGACCCGGAGCGCCTCGCCGGCCTCCTGATCGACGGGCTCGAAGGCGCGCTTCTGCGCGCGCGCCTCGAGCGAAGCAGCCGGCCCGCGCGCGACTTCCTCGAGCTCGGCCTGCCGAGGCTTCTCGGCTCGTGAGGACGCGGCTTCACTACGGCTGGGTCGTCGCGGGCGCCGCCCTGGTCGTGCTCGTGACGAGCGCAGGCTTCCGCTCGACGGCGACGATCCTGATCAAACCGCTCGAGGAGGAGTTCGGCTGGAGCAGGGCCACGATCTCGGCCGCCTTCGCCGTCAACCTCCTGTTCTTCGGGCTCGGAGCGCCGTTCGCGGCCGCGTTCATGGAGCGCTTCGGCGTGCGGCGGGTGGTCTGTGTCGCGCTCGCGGCCGTGGCACTGGCGTCCGGGCTGACCGTGTTCATCACCACTCCGTGGCAGCTCGTTCTCCTCTGGGGCGTCGTGATCGGTGCGGCCACCGGCGCGCTCTCGGTCCCGCTCGCCGCGATCGTCGCAACGCGGTGGTTCGTCGAGAAGCGCGGTCTCGTCACCGGGATGCTCACGGCGGCCAACGCCACCGGCCAGCTCGTGTTCCTCCCGCTGCTCGCCTGGGTGACGACGTCGTTCGGCTGGCGCTTCGCCGTGCTCACGATCGTCGTCGTCGCGCTCGCCGTCGTGATTCCGGTCGCCGCCCTCTTCATCCGGGATCGGCCCGCGGACGTCGGCCTGCGTCCCTACGGCGCCGTCGTCGACGACCCGCAGCCCCGTCCTTCGGAGGGGGCCTTCGCCGGCGCGTTTCGCGGCCTCGGCCTTGGTCTGAGCTCGGGGCCCTTCTGGATCCTCGCGACCACGTTCTTCATCTGCGGCCTGTCGACGAACGGGCTGATCGCCACGCACCTCGTGCCCGCGGCGATGGATCACGGGATGACCGAGGTCGCCGCCGCGAGCCTGCTTGCCGCGATCGGTGTCTTCGACATCGTCGGGACGTTGGCGTCGGGCTGGCTCACAGATCGCTACGACAGCCGCGTGCTGCTCTTCTGGTACTACGGGCTACGCGGGCTCTCGCTGATCGCCCTGCCGATCGCATTCGACGCGCCGCGGGTCGGCCTGCTCCTCTTCGTCGTCTTCTACGGGCTCGACTGGGTGGCGACCGTGCCACCGACCGTGGCCCTCACGATCCAACACTTCGGCCGCGAGAACGTCGGCCTGGTCTTCGGGTGGATCTTCGCCGCACACCAGCTCGGCGGCGCCGTCGCCGCGATCGGCGCCGGAGCCGCGCACACTCTGCTCGGCGACTACACGATCAGCTTCGTCGCGACCGGCGTCCTCTGCCTCCTCGCCGGGTTGCTCGTCCTGCGCATCCGCCCGACGGGCTCGGCGCCGCGGGTTTCGGCCCGGCCCGTTCCAGAGGTCGGTCTCTCACCGTAGGCGCCGGTCGTATGCTGCGGCGATGCGGGTCGAGCACGTCGAGCTCACGTTTCTCAACCTGCCGCTCGTACGGCCCGAGGGCTGGGCCTGGAGCGCCGGCCGCTCCTCCTACACGGTCGGTCTCGTCGAGCTCCACACCGACGCCGGCGTCACCGGGCTCGGCGAGGTCAACGTCTGTATGGGGCCCGACCCCGACGTGATCCGCGCGATCACGGAGCAGATGGCGCGGAGCCTCGTCGGCGAATCCCCGCTCGCGCCCCAGCGCTTCCTTGCTCGGGTGATGGGAGCGGGTTGGTACCCGTTTCACCGGACGGCCGCGCTCGTGCTCGGCGGGCTCGAGATGGCCTGCTGGGACGCGATGGGCAAGCAGCTCGGCCAGTCGGTGGCAACGCTGTTCGGCGGCTCCATCAGGGAGTCGTTCCCGTCGATGTACTACGTCCAGGCGCAGGCGCTCGACGCCATGGTCGAGCAGGCGGCGGAGGCGGTCGGCCGCGGCTTCGGGACGATCTACTTCAAGGTCGGGATCGAGGAGGAGCGAGACGTCGAGCTCGTCGCGCGCGTGCGCGAGCGGGTGGGTGCGGCGCCGAAGATCCGGGTGGACGCGAACGAGGCCTGGACGCCCGGAACGGCGGTGCGGATCCTCCGGCGCATGGCGCCTCACGTGCTCGAGTACATCGAGCAGCCGGTGTCGATGTTCGACCTCGACGGCATGGCCCACGTACGGGCGGCCAGCGGCGTCGCCGTTGGGGCGAACCAGACCTCGTGGGGGACCCACCAGATCCTCGAGATCGTGAAGCGAAACGCCGCGGACGTGATCATGACCGACCCGCATCAGGAGGGAGGGCTCCTGCCGACGAAGCGGGTGCTCGGCCTGTGCGAGATGGCCGGCCTGCCGTTCGTCAACCACGCCTTCAACGCCACCACGACCACGCTGACGGCGCACCTTCAGCTCATGAGCACGTCGAGCGCCTGTCTGCTCGCCGTTCAGGGCCACCCGGACTTCCTCGCCGACGACTACGTGACCGAGCCGCTCGACTACACCGGTGGGACGCTCGAGGTCGCGCAGCGGCCGGGGCTCGGCCTCGAGGTCGATCCCGACAGGCTGGGCCGCTACCGGGCGAAGTTCGACGAGGAGGGGATGGCCGCCATCTACCCGACGTCGAACGACGCGCCGATCATCTCCGTCCCGGCGCTCTGACGTTTCAGGAGTCGGCGGGCTGCAACGAGCCCTCGTCGACGGCGAGCGACGGGGCGGCCGCGACCAGGTCGCGCGTGTACTCGTTGCGCGGGGCGGAGAGGACGGCGTCGACGCTCCCCTCCTCGCAGACGACTCCGGCCTCGAGCACGAGGACGCGATCGGCAACGCTCGCGACGACGCCGAGGTCGTGGGTGATGAAGAGCACCGAGAGGTGGAGAACGCGGCGAAGCTCGGCGAGCAGATCGAGGACTGCCGCCTGCACGGACACGTCGAGCGCCGAGGTGACCTCGTCGCAGACGAGCACGCTGGGCCCGGCGGCGAGGGCGCGGGCGATCGCGACGCGCTGACGCTCTCCGCCGGACAGCTCGCTCGGGTACCGGGACGCGATCCGAGCGGGCAGCCTGACCCGCTCGAGCAGAGCGGCGACCTCGGCGCGTGCCCCTTCCGAGTCGAGCCCGCGCAGGGAACGGATCGGCCAGGTGACGGCGTCCTCGACCGACCGGCGCGGGTTCAGCGAGTCGTAGGGATTCTGGAACACGATCTGAACGCTTCGCCGCTGCTCGCGGGAGCGCTCGCGCGCGAGGGGAGGGAGCTCCTTCCCTTCGAGCGCGATCCGTCCTGCGGCCGGACGGTGGAGGCCGACCACGCAGCGGGCGATCGTCGTCTTCCCGCTGCCCGACTCGCCGACGAGGGCCACGCACTCCCCCGACTCGACCGAGAACGTGACGCCGTCGGCGGCGACGACCGTCCCGTCGCGGCCCCGGTGCTCCGCGCGAAGATCCTCGACCGCGAGCAGGGGTGCGGCGCGCCCGGCGAGGTCGAGCAGATCCCGGCGAGGCTCGACCTTCGGCGGCGCGGTCGCCTGCCAGCGAATGCAGCGCACGCGGTGCTCGGCGTCGATCTGGACGAGCTGCGGCACGGCCTCCTCGCAGGCGTCGACACGCTGCGGGCACCGCGGTGCGAAGGCGCAGCCCTGCGGGCGGTCGCCCACGCCGACGGCGACTCCGGGGATCCCGACGAGGAGTCGCGGCACGACGTGGTCGGGCACGCTCGAGATCAGGCCGACCGCGTAGGGGTGGCGGGGAGCGCCGATCACGACGCGGGTTGGAGCCTCCTCGACGAACCGGCCCGCGTACATGACGGCGATCCGGGTTGCGATCGAGCCCACGACGGCGAGGTCGTGAGAGACGTACACGAGCGCCACGCCGCTCTCCGCCTGCAGGCGCACGATCTCCTCGAGGATCCGTGCCTGCGTGACCACGTCCAGCCCCGTGGTCGGCTCGTCCAGCACGATCACGCGCGGGTTGCACGCGAGCGCGACCGCGATCGCGAGCCGTTGCTGCTGGCCGCCGGAGAGCTGGTGCGGGAAGCGCCGCTCGAACGCCCGGTCGCCGGGTAGCTGGACGCGCTCGAGGATTCCCGGCAGGAGCGCGTCGGGATTCTCGCCCCGCATGTGCAGGCGGAGCACCTCGCGAACCTGATCGCCGATCCGGATTGCCGGGTTGAGGGCGGTCGCCGGATCCTGAGGCACGTACGAGATCAGACGTCCGCGCAGGCGACGAAGCGCCTGATCGTCGCGGCCCGTGACGGTCTCCCCTGCCACCTCGACGAGGCCCGACTGGATCTCGACACCCTGTCGGGTGTAGCCGAGGAGCGCCTGCGCGACCGTCGTCTTGCCGCTCCCCGACTCGCCGACCAGGCCGAGCGCCTCGCCGGCGCGGAGCGTGAAGCTGATGTCCTCGACGATCGGAGGGCCGCTCGCGAGCCCGACGTGGAGGCCCTCCACGCGGAGGACGTCCTGCGTCACCTGCGCAGAGCCTCGACGTCGACCGACTTGCCGAGGCTGTGGGCGATCGAGTCGGCGATCACGTTGATCGACACGGTCAACGCCGCGATCATCAGGCCGGGCACGACGACCGCCCAGGGATTGATCGTGATGCCGGAGCGATTCTCCGAGATCATCAGTGCCCAGTTCGCGGCCGGCGGCGCCTGGCCCAACCCGAGGAAGCTGACGGCGGCGACGAGCAGGATCGACACCGTGAAGCGTGGGCCCGCATCGGCCATGATCGGCCCCCAGATGTTGGGCAGGATCTCCCTGCGGAGAATCACGTGCGTCCGGTCGCCGCGCGCGACCGCGGCCTCGACGTACCCGCGAACCGAGGTCTCGACCGCGGCCGTCCGGACGATGCGCGCGATCGACGGGACGTGGATGATCGCGATCGCGATCACCAGCGCCGTCAGGCTCGCTCCGGCGCCGGTGGCGATCAGGAGCAGGAAGAGGATCGGTGGGAACGCGAGCAGCACGTCCATGCCCCGCATGACCACCGAGTCGAGCCCGCCGCGTCGGTAGCCGGCGAGGAGCCCGGCGGTGCCGCCGACGGCGTAGGCGAGCACGGTCGCCAGGGCTCCGAGGAGGATCACCGTCCGCCCCCCCGAAAGCACGCGGCTGAAGACGTCCTCGCCGAGGTAGTCGTTGCCGAGCCAGAAATCGCCGGAGGGTGTCGCGTACGGCACGCCTGCCAGCTCGCTCGTCGAGTAGGGAGCAACGTAGGGGCCGATGAACGTGATCCCCAGGACGAGCGCAAGGACGACCAGCGCGACCTGCGTCGAGCGCGGGCGCGTCCAGCGCAGCCGTCGCTCCCAGGCATCGGAGCGAGGATGCTCGGCGGCGATCACTGGCTCGTCCGCAACTTGGGCACGAGCAGGACGACGAGGACGTCGGCGACGATGTTGATCACGATGTAGATCGCGGCGAGGAGGATCGCGACGCCCTGAACCGTCGGGATGTCGCGTGCGGTGACTGCCTGCACGAGCCCCTGGCCCAGGCCCGGGTAGGCGAAGACTGTCTCGACGATCAGGAGCCCGCCGATCAGGTACTGGAGGGTGAGGGCCAGCACCTGAACCGTCGGCGCGAGCGAGTTGCGAAGCGCATGGTTAACGACGACCCGTCGCTCGGGGACGCCGTTCAGGCGGGCCATGTGCACGTAGTCGGCGCCCATCGTCTCGCCGACGCCGGCTCGCATCATCCGGATGATGTACGCGGCCGCGGTCAGGCAGAGCGTCAGCACCGGGAGCACGAGCAGCTTGGGATTCGTCAGCGGGCTCTGACCGCTCTCGATGATCGAGGTCGGCGGCAGGAGCCCGAGCGAGACGGCGATCGACGCGATCAGAAGCGTGCCGATCACGAACTCCGGTAGCGCGATCAACCCGAGCGAAACGCCTGAGATGACGTGGTCGGCGGTCCGGTCGCGGCGGATGCCCGCCCAGATCCCGAGCGCCAGCGCGATCGGCACGAGCACGATCATCGTCACGAACGCGAGGATGAGCGACTTGTAGATCCGCTCGGAGATGAAGCTCGTCACGGGCTGACGGGAGGCGAGCGACTTGCCGAGATCGCCCTGGACGACACCCGAGATCCAGCTCCAGTACTGGGCGGGGATCGAGCGGTCGAGGCCGAGCTCCTGGCGGTAGAGCTCCTTCTGCTCGGCGGTCGCGCTACGCCCGAGGATCGCCGACGCGGCGTCGCCGGGGAGCACCTGCGTCGCGCCGAAGACGAGCATCGACACGAGCACGATCAGCAGCACCCCGACGGCCAGCCGGCGGAGGACGAACGCGAACAGCGGATGGGAGCGGCGAAACCCCACCCGGGTCGCTGTCAGCGTGCTCATCCGTTTGACGCTACAGCGTCCCTACGACTGGAACCAGTGATCCTTGAAGTCGAACCCGCCCAGGTTCTCGTAGCCCGACGAGATGTTCGGCACGATCCCCTGCACCTTCGCCGACGCCGCATCGAGTGTGTTGAAGAACGCGAACACGACGTAGCCGCTCTCGTTGTAGAGCGGCTCCTGCAAGTCCTTGTAGGCGGCATTGCGCGCGTCGGCGTCGGGGATCGCCTGGGCCGCCCGGAAGGCGTCGGCCCATTCCTGCGAGTACCAGTGCGTCTCGTTGTACGGCGAGTCCTTGAGCAGACCGTCCTGCGCCTGCGACTCGAACGACTGTCCCCAGTTCGTCTGGTACACCGGCACCTTGAGGTACTTGTCGTTCGCGAAGTACGAGCCGGCCTCGAGCTTCTGGATCTGGACGTCGATACCGGCCGCCTTCGCCTGCTCCTTGTAGGCCGTCGCGGACTCGAGCATTCCGGGCAGCGCCTGGGAGGTGGGGAGCGGCAGCGTGAACGGATGCTGCCCGGCCGCCTTCAGGAGCGACGCCGCCTTCTCGGGGTCGTACTCCCGCTGGGGCAGGCTGTCGTTGTACGAGGGCAGGCCCTTCCCGAACAGGTCGTTGCCGATCTGGCCGAAACCGAGCTCGACCTTGTCGACGATCGCCTGGCGATCCACGGCGAGCTTCAGCGCCTCGCGGATGCGGTTGTCCGTGAACGGCGGCGAGTCGATCTGCACGTAGAACGGGTTGGTGATCGGCTGAGCGGCGCTCACGATCTGAATTGCCGAGTTCCCGGCCTGGGCCTTGGCCTGGACGAAGTCGACGAAGGTGATCTCGTCGACCTGGTCGCCGAGGAGCGCGTTGAGTCTCGCCGGCGGGTCGGGAATGATCAGGATCTCGACCTCGTCGGCGTAGGGCTTCCCCTCCTGCCAGTAGTTGTCGTTTCGTGCGTAGAGAGCCCTGACGCCGGGCTGCCATTCGACGAAGACGAACGGGCCGCTGCCGTTGGGCTTCGTATCGAAGTCCGTGGCCCCGTCGGGCACGATCCACAGGGCCTTCTCGGCCAGCAGGCCGGGAAAGTCGCCGATCGGGCGCTTGAGCCGGAACTCGAGCTCGGTGTCTGACACCGCCTTCGAGGCCTCGAGGTCGATCGGCTCGAGACGGGCGAGCGACTCGGCCTTGTTCTTCTCGTCGGCGACGTAGCGGAACGAGTAGAGCACGTCGTCGGCCGTCAAGGGCTTGCCGTCGTGGAACGTGACACCCGGCTGGAGCTTCACCTGCCACACGGTCGCGTCGGCGTTCGACTCGGCCGACTCGGCGAGCCTCGGGGCCGGGGCGCCGTTTGCGTCGTACTTGTACAGACGCTCGTACACCTGCTCCGCTCTCGCGTCCGAGTTGTAGCTCGGGATGTTCCAGGGGCTGAGGGTGTCGGTGGCTCCGCCGTCGTTGAGACCCACGCGCAGGCGGCCACCACGGACCGGCCCGCCGGCCGCGGCCGTTTCTCCGGCCGTCGTCGACGCCGAGGTGCCCGCCGGCGGAGGCGGAGCCGCCGACTCCGACGAGCCACCGTCGCCGCAGGCGGCCAGCAGCGCCGGCCCGACCCCGGCGACGAGCAGTCCCGCGCCTCCTCGTTGCAGGAGTTCCCGGCGACTCAGCGCGCCACCGTGGCCGGCCGCGTGCCCCTCGTGCTGTTGACCCTCGCGCCCCGCGTCGTCCATCTGGCCCTCCTCGTCCTCCGCCTGGGATTGATCCCGATGTCGATCAGTACGACGCTCGCGCCGACCGGAAGTTACCGCCGAGCGGCGAACGTACCACGGGGTCGTGGCGATGTCCACGGGTCACGAGGTGCGCTCGCCTACCGCGCTCAGGTGTTCCTCGAGCTCGGCCAGGCGGGCGCCGAGCGCCGTGGTCGTCGCCTCCTGCGTCGAGATGAGCGACCGGATCTCGGCGAGCGCCGCCTCGGGGCTCGCAGGAGCTGTCCGCTTTCGCGTTCGCGGCCTGAGGAAGGCATTCGCAAGGAAGCCGGAGATCGTGGCGAAGAGCGCGACGCCAACGGTGAGCACGAAGATGCCGACGATCCGGCCGGGGTTGCCGACCGGGTAGTAGTCGCCGTAGCCGACCGTGGTGATCGTCACGTACGACCACCAGAGGGCGTCGCTCGCCGTCGTGATGTTCACGTCCGGCCCGGTCTCGACGACGAGCTCGAGCACGCTGCCGATCTCGAGCGTCAGGATGACCAGGAAGACGACGAAAAGGAGCGTCCCCTCCGCGATCCCCTGACGCAGGAGCTCGAGCGTCCGCCGGGCTCCGAGGCGATAGAACGTCATGCCGACGCGCGCCATGCGGAAGAGGCGGAAGAGCACGACGCCGGCGACCGGGAGGCTGCCGAGGAAGTCGAGGATGCCCCCCTGGCGGAAGACGTACGCTGTCTTCGAGGGCGCCGCGCGGAGCCGGACGGCGAAGTCGACGAGCAGGATCCCCGAGAGAAGCAGGATGACGATCCCGACGACCTTCTTCGCCTCCTCGTTTTGCAGCACGTTGTAGAGGACGAAGTTGACGATCGAGAGGACCGAGCACGCGATGATGAAGAACTCGTAGGCGGGGTTCGTGAGCTCGTCCGCAGCGGCCGGGGCGGTGGCCGTCTCGTCGGCGCGCGGCGGCTCGTTCGACTCCTCGTCGGGCACGCGTCGTGGTTCGGGCCACGACCGGGCGCTCCTGCCCCTCCGCGGCCCACCCGCCCTCGCTCAGCGGCAGTGGGCGGCCGGCGGCGGCACGTCGAGCGACGGGTTGCGGTCGAAGAAGCCGATCGGCTCGAGCGTGAAGCCGCAGCGCTTGACCGGCATCACCGGCCAGTCCTCGGGCCGGGGGACGTGGTGGCTGCCGAGCACGTACCAGAGGACGACGTCGGTGTCCTCGAGCGGGCGGTCGGCGGCAGACCATTCGGGCAGGCCCGCCCCGCCCGGGTGCTGGAAGGGGTAGTCGCCCGCCGGATAGCGCTCGGCCGGCTCGTAGGGCGTGACCCAGAGGTGCCGGCGGATGAACCCTGCGCGCCGGGCGACGCTCGATCCCTCGAGTGCGAACGAGCCGACGTTCTCCCTCGGCACCAGCTTGTAGGCGACCGGCCGGCCCAGGCCGTTCAGCGAGGAAGGGTTCGCGATCTTCCAGTACCCGCCCCGCGCCTGGTCGACGAGCGCCTGCGCCTCCCCCTCGCTGCGAAGCGGCGTCTCGACCTGGAGAAACGCGTTGCCGTAGGGGTTCTCCTCCGTCGCTGCCGGCTCCGTGTGCACCTCGGAGACCGTGTTGCGCTCGCCGTCGACGTCGAGGTCGAGCCGCAGGCAGAAGAAGTGCTGGTGGTTCATCGCGACGACCCCCGGCGAGACCTCCGTCCCGAAGCGCGGCTCCTCGCCCGGCGCGAGCCCGGCCGTGAGCACGATCCCCGTCAGCTTCGCGTCGAGCTCGATCGTCCCGTCCTGGTACAGGTACCAGTAGAAGCCGTACTCGTAGTTGTCGATCGTGGCGATCGACGAGACGACGAGCCGGCGCGAGCGCCGCACCTCGGTCGTCTCCGGGGCCCAGTCGAAGTGCTTCCAGAGCAGGCCCGCGTCCTCCTCGTGGATGCAGATCGCGTTTCGGATCGTGACCACCTCCCCCGCCGAGTCGACGAGGTCGGCGTCGAGGTAGCGGATCTCGCCCAGGCAGTCGCAGCCGAGCTCGAGCGAGTTCGTGGCGAGGCCGATCCCGATCTCGCCGGTGTCGAAGGCGTTCTTTCGGTACCCGGCCGAGCCGGGATCGCCGTAGGGGATGAAGAGCTCGGCGCACGAGGCGCGGTAGCAGATCGGCCGCACGCGGCCGCCGTCCTCGTAGCCGATCTGATGGAGGACGAGCCCCTCGCGCTGATCGAAGCCGACCCGCAGGCGCCACTTCTGCCAGCGCAACTCACGGCCGTCGAGCTCGAAGCTCGGCCCCTCGGGCTGGACGATCTCGAGCGGCTTCAGGTCGTCGCGAAGCGGCCCGACCGCGGCTGGCGCGTAGTTCCCGGTCGCCGCCGGAATCGGCACGACGCCGTGATCCTCGATCCGGATCACGCGCATCGCGCGCAGATCGACGACCGCGTGCAGGCCGCGGACGGGATGCGCGTACGGGTTGTCCTCCCGGTCGTGGCGGATCCAGACGGGCGTCCATCCGAGCCGCAGCTCGCGCTCCTCCTCGGGGGCGAGGTCGCCGAACGGCCAGATCTCGATGTGCACGAGCTCGAGGTCGGTCACGCCCCGCGCCGCGAGCGCTTCCCGGAAGCCAGCGTCGGCCTTGACCGCCGCCGTCGCCTCCTCGACCTCGCCGAGTGTGAACGCCGGCTGGACGCCCTGGACGAGCCGCCAGGAGATCACCGTCTCGGAGGCCAGCGAGAGCACGGCCTCGCGCGTCTCGCCGCTCGCCGGGTCGAAGACGACGGCGAACGCCTCGCGCCCGGTCGCGTCGCCGGCGAGGACGGCGGGCTTCGACGGCTCGGCGAGCGTGACCGTGACGATCCGGTGACGCTCGCCGACCCCGCACTCCTGCCGCAACAGGTCGACCGCGGCGCGAAGCTCGTCGGCCGAGAGCGGATCGAGGGGGTGCGCGGTCACCGCGCGGAGCTTAGGAGATCGTCGGCCCGCGGAGGCCTCATCCGCCGACGGAGATGATGTAAGGTCTACCTGACAAGGGTCCCAAGGGAGGCCTGGCACATGTCGTCAGCTCAGACCGTCGCGCTCGGCGCACTCGCTGGATTCACGATCTTCCTCGGGCTTCCGCTCGGTCGCCTGCGCAGCCCGGCGCCGCGCTTTGCGGCCGGTTTGAGCGCGCTCGCGCTCGGCATCCTGATCTTCCTCATCTGGGATGTGCTCGCGCACGCCGTCGAACCGGTCGAGGCCGCGCTCGACGACGCCGTGAACGACGATGCTGGGTGGGGGCCCTTCATCGGCCTGGCCGTGTTGCTCGCAGGCGGCTTCACGCTGGGGTTGATGGTTCTCGTCTACTACGACCGCTGGATGCGGAAGCGGGCACGCCCGTCGGAGCTGATCGGCCCGGGCGCCGCGGCGGTGGCCGAGTTCGCCGAACGCTCGCGGATCGCGTTGCTCCCTGCCGGCCATCGGCTCGCGCTCCTGATCGCGACTGGGATCGGACTGCACAACTTCGGCGAAGGGCTGGCGATCGGACAGTCGGCAGCGGCCGGCGAGATCGCCCTCGCCCTCACCCTGATCATCGGCTTCGGTCTCCACAACGCGACCGAGGGGTTCGCGGTCGTCGGCCCGATGGCCGGCGAGAGCCGACCGAGCTGGCGCTTTCTCGCCCTACTCGGACTCATCGGCGGCGGCCCGACATTCCTCGGCACTGTCGTCGGACAGTGGTGGGTCAGCGAGGCCGTGTCGGTCGCCTTCTTCGCCGTGGCCGCTGGGTCGATCCTCTACGTCGTCCAGGAGCTCTTCGCCGTCACTCGTCGCTTCAACCTGCCCGTCCTCGTCGCCTGGATGCTCTTGCTCGGGCTCGCCCTTGGGTTCGCCACGGACTTCGTCCTTGGCGCCGTCGGCGGCTGACGCGCGACGCCTCCTGACGACCTGGTACTCGGCGGTCCAGCGTTCAGGCGGCCGTCGGCCCGACTCATGCTCGTCTCATTGTTGGCTCGTATCGTCAAGCCTCGTCCAGCGAAGCAAGGAGGACCTTGATGAACCGCAAGCTGATCGTGGCGGGCGCCGCAGCCGCTGTGCTCGCCGTTGGTGGTGTTGGCGGAGCGCTCGCGTTCGGCGGAGGTGACGAGGGCGAAGGAACCCTGTCGGGCCCGCAGGCAGATCAGGCGATCGCCGCCGCCTTGAGGATCACCGGCGGCGGGACCGCGAACGCCGTCGAGCGCGACGGCGAGAAGGGCGCGACCTACGAGGTCGAGGTCACGAAGCCCGACGGCGTGACCGTCGACGTGCGCCTCGACGCCGACTACGGGCTCGTCGTCGTCGACGGCGACTCCGAGCAGTCCGACTCGGCCGATTCCGGCAACGAGTCGGGCGAATCTGGCAACTAGCCAGGCCTTCTCGTTCGCGAGAAGCGGGTGTGCGGCCCCGGCCGACCGCGGGGCCGCACCACTGCTCGGGACAGGACAGAGCTCCGGAGCGGCTAGGTCGCCGGAAGCTCCAGCCACACGTCGGTGCCGCCCTCGAGATTCGCCGCGTGCGCTTCGCCGCCGTGAGCGTCGGCGATCACGGCCACGATCGCGAGCCCCAGCCCGGACCCGCCTCGCGCTCGCGCCTCGTCTGCGCGACTGAAGCGCTCGAAGGCCCTCTGCAGGAAGTCGTCCGGAAAGCCGGAGCCGCAGTCGGTGACGTGGAGCTCGACGCGCTCGCCCGCCGACAGCGCCTGGAGCGTCACCGTGCCTGCGCCGTAGCGGAGTGCGTTCTCGACGAGGTTGCCGAGAGCCTGCTCGATTCGCAGAGGGTCACCCTCGAGCTCGAGCTCGGGAGGGCAGTCGACCAGAATGTCGCGACCCGCTTGAACGGCACGGGGCCGGAAGCGCGCGGCGACCGTCTCGAGAACATGCTGAGCTCGCAGGCTGGTTCGGCGTAGCGGCAGCTCGCCCTGGTCGGAGCGCGCGATCACGAGCAGGTCCTCGGCGAGCTGCGAGAGCCGATCGGTCTCCTCGGCCGCCGAGCGAAGCGCCTGCTCGAGCTCCGCCGGGGAGCGCTCACGACGAAGCGCCAGCTCGATTTCCGTCTTCATCAGCGCGAGCGGCGTCCGGAGCTCGTGGCTTGCGTCGGTGACGAAGCGCCGTTCACGGGCGAGCGCCGTCTCCAGCCGCGCGAGCATCTCGTTCAGCGTCTCTCCCAATCGGGAGATCTCGTCACCGGCCTCGGGCACGGGGAGCCGCCTTCCTGCGCTCGTGGCGGAGATCTCGGCGGCCTGCCGGCGCATCGCCTCGACCGGGCGAAGGGCAGCCGCGGCGAGCAGGTACCCGGCGAGCGACGCGAGGGCGAGCGCGATCGGGCCTCCGATCAGCAGCTGTCTGCGGAGTCCGGCCAGGGCGTCGTTGCGGTCATCGAGCGCCGCGCCGACGACGACGACGAGGCGCTCGCCGTGCGCTTCGATAGGCCGCGCGAGCAGGCGTGCCGGCTCGCCGAGGATCGGGGCGGCGCTCTCGATCAGGATCGGCCGCTCGCGCGCTTGTGCGAGCTGGTCGGGTGTGAGCACGATCCGATCCCGAAGGCCGGGCGTTCCGTCGACGACCCGTCCCTGCTCGTCGATCACCTGACCCAGGCTCTCGCCGGTCTCGGTCAGACGGCCCCCCTCCTCGGCGAGACCGCTCGTTGACCTGCGAACGAGCAGGGCGACGTCGTCCGCTCGGGCGCGCAGGCCCTGGTCGAGCTGGCGGTCGAGCTCCGATTCGAGCCGCAGGTAGAGAAACGCGGCCAGGGCGCCGAGCACGATCGCCATCGTCAACGCGAACGCGAGCGTCAGCCGAACCCGGATCGGGAGTCGGCCGATCACCGGCCGCCGTCGCGACGGAGTCGGTAGCCAGCGCCGCGGACCGTCTCGATCGACCTCACGCCGAACGGCCGGTCGACCTTCTCGCGCAGGTAGCGAACGTAGACGTCGACGACGTTCGACCGGTTCTCGTAGTCGAAGTCCCACGCATGCTCGAGCAGGTCGAAGCGCGAGAGCACCTGCCCGGGCCGGCGCATGAACGTCTCGAGGAGCGCGAACTCCTTCGTCGAGAGCTCGACCTCCGCGTCGCCGCGCCAGGCCTGCCGCGTCGCGGGGTCGAGGCGCAGCTGACCGACCTCGACGAGCAGCGGACGCTCGACCGGGCCGCGGCGTGTCAACGCTCGGAGGCGGGCGAGCAGCTCGGCGAAGGAGAAGGGCTTCGCCAGGTAGTCGTCTGCGCCGGTGTCGAGCCCTGCGACCCGATCCTCGACCGCGTCCCGCGCGGTCAGCATCAGAACGGGCGACCAGACGCCTCCACGGCGCAGCCGCCTGCAGACCTCGAATCCGTCGAGCTCGGGCAACATCACGTCGAGCACGATCGCGTCGTACGCGGTCGCGCCCGCCCGCACGACCGCCTCGCCCCCGTTCGGGACGACGTCGACCGCGTATCCCTCCTCGACGAGCCCGCGCCGGATCAGCGCCGCCATCTTCAGCTCGTCCTCGACCACGAGTACGCGCACCGACCGATTGTCGCCCAGAAGATGAGAGAAAGATGAGAACGCTCCGGGGCGCGTGACGAGCCGTCTACGCCGAGAGGAACTCCTCGACGACGGCCGCGTAGCGCTCGGGCTCCTCGAGGTGCGCGTAGTGCGCGCTCTGCTCGAAGACCTCCATGCGCGCGTTCGGAATCCCCTTCGTGATCGTCTCGGAGCAGGCCGGGGTGATCTCGTCGTAGCGTCCGCAGGTGACGAGCGTCGGCACGTCGATCCTGCCGAGATCGGCGGTGCGGTCCCACTCGCGCAGCGTGCCGATGACGTCGAACTCGGTCGGCCCGTTCATCGTCGCGTACACCTGGTTGCCCTCGAGCCAGCGGGCGCTTCGCCGTGCCGCTTCAGGCGCCGGATCGAGGCGGCAGAGATGGTGGCGGTAGAAGACCTGCTACGGCCTCGCGGTACTCGGGCCGGTCGTACTCGCCTCTCGCCCCGAGCTCGATCAGCACGGTGCGGTGGGGCTCCGGGAGGTTCTCGATCAGCCGTCTCGCCTCGGCGACGAACTGCGGGATGCTCGCGGACGTGCTCGCCAGCACGAGCCGCTCGATCCCGACCGGCCCCCGGGCCATGTAGTCGATCGCCAGCCAGCCGCCCCAGGACTGCCCGAGAAGGTGACAGACGTCGAGGCCGAGCGCGGCGCGCACCTGGTCGACCTCCTCGACGGCGCGGTCGACCGTCCACAGCGACGGGTCGTCGGGCTGCTCGGAGCGCCCGCAGCCGAGCTGGTCGTAGACGATCGCCGGACGGTGCTCCGCCAGCCTCTCCGCGAGCGGTGCGATGTAGTCGTGAGCCGCCCCCGGGCCGCCGTGAAGCAGGAGGATCGGCATGGCGTCTCCGCCTCCCAGCCGTGCGTACCAGACCCGTCCCCCGGTGACTTCGACGAATCCCTCCTCGCGCATGCGACTCCTCCTCGATCGGGCCTGTAGCGTACGGATCTCTTCGTCGCCGTGGCCGTGCTCCTCGTCCCGGCGATCTGGTCGTACTGAGCGCGCAGCACGGACGCCGCCATTCGCAGGGTGTCGAGCGTCTGTAGCATCTCGCGATCGCTCTCGACGCCTGCCGCCTCCGAGCGTGAACGCGCGCCGCTTCCTTCCGGCGGTAGCGCTCGCGCTCAGTCTCGTGTGGGCGCCCGGCGCGGCCGCCGACCTCGCCGACGAGCAGGCGCTCGCCGAGCGTCACGCTCCCGTCGTTCGCCTGGTCGAGCAGCACGAGGATTGCGGCCCCGGCGAGCCGTTCATCCCGACGGACATCGACGTCTTGCTCGGAGACGACACGGTCGCGCTGCGAGGCCCCTGGAACTCGACCGACCTCGTGAAGATCGGCCCCACCGCCGAGGATCTCGTCGAGCGCTTCGAGTACCACCTCGACTATCCGGGCAACGCCCTCGACCCGGGCTGCGACTACATGCGCTGGGCGCGCCGGCTGACCGAGGGCACCGAGCCGGTCGTCTATGCGCACGTCGCGACCGAGGAGGCGTACCCGGCCAAGGTCTCGCTCCAGTACTGGCTCTTCTATCCGTTCAACGACTTCAACAACACCCACGAGGGCGACTGGGAGATGATCCAGCTCGTCTTCGACGCGCGCGACGCGCTCGACGCGCTCGGCAAGGATCCTGTCGAGGTCGGCTACAGCGCCCACGAGGGGGCGGAGCGGTCCGACTGGGACGACGAACGGCTCGAGCTCGTCGACGGGACGCGTCCGGTCGTCTACCCCGGCGCGGGCTCGCACGCGAACAAGTTCAACGCCGCACTGTGGCTCGGCAGCTCGGCCGAGGCCGGCGTCGGCTGCGACGACACCCGGGGCCCCCACGTCGAGCTGAGCCCCAGGGTCGAGACGATCCCGAGCGACCCGGCCGCGGCGAGGGCGGCGTACCCGTGGATTACCTTCGAGGGTCGCTGGGGCGAGCTCCAGGCGGCGTTCTTCAACGGCCCCACAGGGCCGAACATGAAGAGCCAATGGACGGAGCCGATCACGTGGTCTCAGAGCTGGCGCGAGCGGAGCTTCGCCGTCCCGACGGGCGGCGCGTTCGGGACGAGCGCCACCGACTTCTTCTGCTCCGCCGTCGAGAAGGGATCGAGAGGGCTGATCCTGCTCCTGCGAAACCCGCTGGTCGTCACGCTCTTCGTCGCAGGCATCCTCGGCCTGCTCGTTTTTGCGGTCGTGCGCGCGACCTGGCTTCCCGTCGCGCCCCTCAGGCTCGCGCGCAGGCGGTCGTGGGGTCAGATCCTGTCGGCCTCCGGACGTATGTACGTCAAGCGGATGCGGCTGTTCCTCGGAATCGGCCTGCTCGTGATTCCGATCGCGGCCGTGATCACCGGGCTCCAGTGGCTCCTGCTCCAGGGAATCGAGCTGGTCGGGGGCGGCACGGGAGAGGGGGCGGGGGCGTGGGCGTTCGTTGCTGCGGTGATCGGCACGATGCTCGCGCTGCTCGGGCTCTCGCTCCTCCAGGCGGCGACGGCATGCGCGCTCGTCGAGATCGACGAGGGGCGGGAGGTCGGGCCGGTCGACGCGTACAGGCTCGCCCTCCGGCGCATCCGCCCGCTTCTCGGTGCCGTGGCGATCTTCGTCGTCATGTGGGTCGTCCTGACCACGACGGTGTTCCTGATCCCGATCGCGATCTTCCTCGCCATTCGCTGGGCGCTGCTCGCCCCTGTCGTCGAGCTCGAAGGCCGCTCGGCGCTTGGGGCGCTCCGACGTAGTAGCGCGCTCGTGCGCCGGCGCTGGATCAAGGTCGCCTCGCTCGTCGGGGTCAGTGCCGCCCTGTCCCTGCTCCTGGGACCGCTGCTCGCCGCGATCCTGATCTTCCTGACGGCCACGCCGCTCGCCGCGCTGAACATCATCGCGGCCGTCGTCTACGTGCTCGCGCTCCCGTTCGTCGCGCTCGTGACCGCGTACATGTACTTCGACGTCCGTGCCCGCCAGGAGCTGGCGCCGGCGCCCGATCCGGACGAGCTCCCGGCTGAGTACCAGCTCTCGGGCGGCTAGCTGTAGTTCCCAACGAGGTTGTTCAGCCTCGAGGCTGGCGCTTGTTTGCCGAGGGAGCCGTGTGGTCGCTTGAAGTTGTAGCGGCGGAGGAAGAGCGGTAGAGCGGCCGCGCGCTCGAGCGAGCTCCCGTAGATGCGTGCGTAGGCCCACTCGTTGAGGAGTGTCTGGATGAAGCGCTCGGCCTTGCCGTTGGTGCGGGGTCTTCCTGGCTTGATGCGGAGGTGGCGCAGTCCGAGCTCGTGGAGCGCGTCGGCGTACGCGTGGGCGAGGTAGCAGGAGCCGTTGTCGCTCATGACCGCTTCGACTCGCACCCCGCGCTCGGCAAACCAGGCGATGGCGCGGCGCAGGAAGGCGATCGCGCAGCTGGCGCTGAGGTCGGCGAGGACTTCCGCGTAGGCGAGCCGCGAGTGGTCGTCGACCATCACGTGCACGTACTCCCAACCTGCGACTCCGCGCCGGCGACCTTCGTGGCGGGTGCGCTTCTGCGATGCGCGGCTGCCGGTCACGCGATGGCCGGCACCACGGATGCGACCTAGCTGCTTGATGTCGACGTGCACGAGCTCGCCCGGGTGGCGGCGCTCGTAGCGGTTGGGGGGCTCGGGCGGCTCGAGCCGGGAGCGCTTGCCGAGCCCGATCCGCTTGAGCCAGAGCGAGACGGTCGAGAGCGACAGCTCGAGGATCTCGGCGATCTCGGCCGCCGTCATCCGCAGGCGCCTGAGCGCCTCGATCACGTGCACCCGCTCCAGGGAGAGCCGGTTCGGGCTTCGCCTCGGCCGCGAGGAGCGGTCGAGGAGCTCGCGGTCACCCTCGCGGTAGCGGCGCAGCCACTTGCCTGCGGTGCGCTCGCTGCAGCCGGCGGCATCTGCCGCCTGCACGAGCGTCCATCCCTCCTCGAGTACGCGCCGGCAGATCAGCCTGCGGCTGCTCGGACAGGTCCGATGGTTAGCGTGGAGCTCTCATCCGGTGTCCTCCTTGGGACTGAGGGCTTCTGACACCCCCAGCCTCCAAGGAGGCCCGGATGAACAACGTGCTTAGGAACTACAGCTAGCCGCCCGGCTCGAAGACGAGCGCGCTCACGATCGGACGGGACTCCGGAGCGGGCTGATCCTGCGTCGAGTAGGGACGGTTGAGGAGATGGCGCCGGTGGACGAGCGTCGTCGAGCCGCCCCCGTCGAGGTTGATCGCGCTCTCGGAGCCGAGCTCGACCATCACCGCGGCGAGCTCGGGCATCGACAGGCCGCCGTCGACGCGCGAGCGGCGGCCGTCGCAGGCGACGGCGACGACGAAGTCGTCGGAGATCCCGAGCGCGGCGCGCGGATGCCGTCCGTCCGTGATGTCCGAGTCGAACTGGCCTGCCCCCGTGGAGAAGCCCTCGTGGTCGTCCTCGCCGAAGACGACCTCGCCGCCCGCGACGAGCAGGGGCCCGGCCTGGATCAGATCGCCGCTCGGTTGGGCCGGGGCGTCCTCGCGCGGGACGAGGCGGACGCCTTCACGGTCGGCGACGATGCAGGCGCGGCGTGAGCCGTACGGCTCGACGATCGGCTCGCCGAGAACCTGGATCCCGTCGATCCAGAGCTCGCCGAGCGGGCGGTACGGATCGCGCAGGAAGAAACCGCCGATGATCGCCTCGTCGACCTCGTTCGCGGCGCACCAGAAGTCCAGGCGCTCGGTGGCCGGGAAGTGGACGACGCGCACGCGCGTCGACCCGCGCGGGTGGCGGACCGCGTAGAGGGTCGTGACCTCACCGGGGAGCTCGTGCCTCCAGAGCAGGTACTCGACCTCGTTCGCGGCCGGCGAGGTCACGCGGCCCCGCCAGGCGTGCTGTCGGTCATGCCGGAGAGACCGTAGCCGCTGGGAGCGGACGCGCCGCCCTCCGCGGACGGCGGCCGGCGCCGTAGGCTGTCTCGGTCAAGAAGCCGAACCGTGCCGGTTCGACGCAGAAGGAGGTCGATGTGGCCACCGACGAGGAGATCAGAAGTCGGATCGAGAAGCTGGTGAGCGAGGAGCACAGCCTGTGGGAGGCCGAATCGCGAGGCAACGCCGACGAGGGCGATCGTCGCCGGCTCGACGAGCTGAAAGTCACGCTCGATCAGTGTTGGGACCTGCTGCGGCAGCGACGCGCGCTCGAGGAGTTCGACCTCGACGCCGACGCAGCGCGGGCGAGGCCGCCGGAGGTGGTCGAGCGCTACGAGCAGTAGCCGCCGCGACCCGTTCCCGTCGCTGACCGGCTCGATGCTGAGCTCCATGAGGAACTGGGGCTCGTCGGTGGGCAGGAGTTGCGTGATCCGCTCGACGATCCGGGGGCTCGGAGATCAGTCGAATCAGATTTATCTGATATAGTCGGACTCATGGTGCGGCTCAGCGCAACCGATGTCGCGCGCCGCTTCTCCGAAGTGCTGAATCGTGTGGCCGGCGGCGAGGAGATCGAGGTCACTCGCGGCGGCGCGCCCGTCGCCGTAATCGCTCCGCCGAAGTCCCGAGTGCTTTCGGCGGAGCGATTTCGCGAGCTGCTCGAGTCCGCGCCACCCGTAGACGATGACTTTGCCGAAGACGTCGGGAGGATCCGCAAGGAGGTCGCGCCCCCGGAGGGCTCCTGGCCGTCCTGATCGACACGGGCCTGCTGATCGAGTGGGAGCGGGCTGATGCGGCGAGCCTGGAGGCGCTCGTCGGCGACGAGGACCGGGCGATCAGCGTCGTTACCGTGAGCGAACTGCTCCACGGTGTCCACCGAGCAACGGGAGCACGCCGGGCGCGCCGGCGGGCGTTCGTCGAGCATGTGCTCGCGGGGTTCGAGCCTCTGCCGATCACGGAGCCGATCGCCCGCGTCCACGCGGAGATCTGGGCCGACCTCGCGCGACGCGGCGAGCCGATCGGCGCGCACGACCTCTGGATCGCTGCGACCGCGCTCACACATGGCTTCGCGGTGGCGACGCGCGATCGAGGCGACTTCGACCGCGTGCAGGGGCTTCGCGTGCTGTCGCCAGATCGCTGACCGACACTCGCCATGCAGGCGCGGTTACGCGCCTGAAACTGCGCTGAAACGCCGACCGGTTACAGATCCTCCTCGGTCGCCCTATCGTGCCTGCAGGCAGCCGAAAGCGAGGATGCGCACGTGCAAGTGAGCGACGACCCGCGGGTCGGCACCGAGCTCGCCGGCTACCGGATCGAGTCGCTGCTCGGCTGGGGCGGCATGAGCGTCGTCTACCTGGCCGAGGATCTACGGCTGAAGCGGAAGGTTGCGCTCAAGCTGCTCGCTGCCAGCCTCGCCGAGGACGACTCGTTCCGTGACCGCTTCCTGCGCGAGTCGGAGCTGGCCGCGGCGATCGACCATCCGAACATCGTCCCGATCTACGAGGCCGGGACGACCGAGGACGTCCTGTTCATCGCGATGCGCTACGTCGAGGGGAGTGACCTCCGAGAGCGGTTGCACCACGGCCGTCTCGACCCGGGGGACGCGACCGACATCCTCACGCAGGTGGCGAGCGCGCTGGACGCGGCCCATGCGCGCGGCCTCGTGCATCGCGACGTGAAGCCCTCCAACGTGCTGCTCGACACGGCCGCCCGTCCAGACGGCTCCGACCACGTCTACCTGGCGGACTTCGGCCTCACGCGGCGGGCCTCGGACGAGGCCGGGATCGGCGACAACGGCCACCTGATGGGCACGATCGACTACGTCGCACCCGAGCAGATCGCCGGTGAGGAGATCGACGGGCGGGCGGACGTCCACTCGCTCGGCTGCCTGCTCTACGAGTGTTTCGTCGGGCAGCCGCCGTTTCGGCGCGACACGGACATCGCGGTCGTGTTCGCGCACCTCGAAGCGGAGCCGCCCGCGCCGAGCGCTGGACGACCGGAGTTGCCGGCGGCGCTCGACGCGGTGATCGCTCGGGCGCTGGCGAAGGAGCCGGAGCAGCGCTATTCGAGCTGCCGGGAGCTCGCGCGGGCGGCGCTCTCGGTCGCGGTCGACGAGGCGAGCCGCCGGCTCGTCGACGTCGCCTCCCGCGCCGCCGCCGGCCGGAGCGCGGCGGCTACTCGACGGTCGGGGATCTCGCTCGGTTCGCCGACGCGCTGCTAACCCACAAGTTGCTTCGCCCAGACTCCACGGAACTGCTGATCACCGGAAAGGTGGATGCAGGGCCCGGCGCCAGATATGCGTATGGATTCGAGGATGGCCGAGACGCGGACGGGAACGGGGCGGTCGGTCACGGAGGCGGCGCACCGGGCATGAACGGCGACCTGAGGATCTACCCGAAGTCCGGCTACGTGGTTGCCGTGCTGGCGAACCTCGATCCGCCGGCGGCACAGCGCATCTCGGACTACCTCGGCCCCCGGCTTCCGACGGATCGATAGCCTCAGCGCGGCGCTGTCAGCCCTGCCCGGACAGCGCAACCGACTCGAGCTTCTCGGCCCTGGCGACGGCGAGGAGGTCAGGGTCTGACGTGGCGATGCGGTCGCCCAGGTTTGCCGAGCCGATCAGGACGGCATCGGCGAGCGAGATCGGCCGAGACGAGCGGTGATAGTGCCGAGCGCGGATCTCGGCCGCGCGGCGCGCCACGGTGAAATCGAGAGGAGCGGCCGTCAGCGGTCCTTCCAGCAGGGCTCGAGAAATCTCGAGCGTACGGGGGATCGTCACGCCGTGGACACGCTGCGACTTCGAGCGCCTCGGCGAGATTGGCCGTCGCCACGGCGGCGTCGCCCTCGCGCAGGATCGCGCGCACCTGCTGTGTCGCCGGCCCCCGACCAGGAACGCGATCAGGGCATAGGCGTCGAGTAGGGTCAACGGCCCCGGCGTGCCTCGGCGACCTCTTCGTCCTCGCGCGCCTTGCGGCGAAGCCACGTGACGTCGAGCGCGCCGAACTCCTCGGCGAGCGCGCCTTCGGCGGCTGCGATCGGGTCGTCGGGCGCCGGCTCGAGGACGATCCGGTCGCCCTGATCCTCGAGCGCAACCGTGGACGTCGCCCAGCGATGCCGGATTGCTGCCGGGATCGAGATCTGCCCGCCCTTCGAGATTCTCACGCGTTTCTTCATGCTCATGAACAACATCATTAGATCGATTACACAGCATTTGCCTGCTCGGACGCATGCCGAGCTCCCTTGCGCGTGTTGCGGCGAGTCGCTGCACGCGAGCGATGTGGACACGTCGAGCCCGGGCCCGGCGCGGTACTCGCCACACCACG
>CAVQHY010000010.1:0-199045 GCA_963712465.1 uncultured Actinomycetes bacterium | reverse complement strand
GGCCAAGCGCTTCGCGAACGTCCCGAGACCGTCGCTGGCTGCTCCCCGCCCGGCTCGTCGCGGCCCGCGAGCAAGGTGGGGCCATCGGCACCCTCCCGCAAGCGTCTGAGTAGCTCGACCTTCTCCTCCAGACTCAGCGAACGGATAACCTCCTCGCCGCCGGTGCGATCGCCGGTGCCTTGACGGCCAGGGCGTCGTCAGGACGGCCGTAGATCCGGTTCATCACCGCCTCTGCTGCTTTCCAGTCACCGGCCCGGATCGCGCGCAGGAAACAGTCGGCAATCTCCTGGGAGCGAACGGAGGGACTCGGGGACCGGATCACGTTCGCGGGGGTGGGGTGCCCACCCTGAGCCCGCTACTGCAGGAGAGCGCCCGCCCGAAGCCTCTGCACAAAGATCCCCACATGATCCGGTTTCGCGCCTATCGTTACTTTCGTGATTCGCGGCTTCGGCTCGTTGTGGCGGTCGGGCTCGTCGCGGTGGCCGAAGCCGGGTTCGTGTCGCCTGCGGCAGCAGGTGCCCACGCGAGCATCGTCTTCCCACGCGGCACCAGCTCGCTTTATCGCATGAGCGCTGACGGGAGCGACATCCGGCGAATGGCGGTCGTTCCGTGGCTGACCCTGGCAGGCCGACGAACTCCGGGAGGGGGCCTGGAAGATGTTGGCGACCTTGCCTGGTCGAGACAAGGCAGGGCACTCGCCTTCTCCGGCCACGCCAGCGACACCGTCGCCCTAAACGTCTACGTGCCTGCAACCGGCATCCAGAAGACGCTGGTGCACGTTGGCGGCGGGACGTCCGTTGCATCGCCGACCTGGGCTCCCGACGGGGAGCACCTCGCCTATTCGAAGTTCGAACCCCCCAACAGAAGCATGATCTGGGTTCGCACCCTAGGGACGAACCAGGTCCGCCGACTAACACTGCCAGCGGCAGGAGAGAGCGACGGCGACCCCGCTTGGTCGCCGGACGGCCGCGTGATCTGCTTCACGCGCTCCCGACGAGGAAGCGATCCAGCAGCTCTACCTTGTCGGCCGGGACGGCCGCGGCCTCACACGACTTGCCAAGGGTTCCGAGCCCTCCTGGTCACCGGACGGGCAAAGGATCGCCTTCGTCTGGGGTAACGGCATCTACATCACCGACCGACAAGGACGACGAACGCGGTTTGCACGCATCCCGGACGTCCAGTCGCCGCAATGGTCACCCGACGAACGACAGATCCTCTACTACACCAACGACGCCATCTGGGTCATGAGCATCGACGGGAACACTCACACCCGCCTCGTCTACGCCCCCACCTGGCCTCCCCAGCCCAACGCGATCCCGACATCAGTCCCGGCACCTGGCAACCCGGCTAATGCGCCCTCCACGGCGTCCGCGACACCCGCCACGCTGACGAACCGGAACCCTCCCACGTCGGCGACGTGATCGAGATCTTCATATTCGCCGGGAGGACCCTGAGGCGATGGTCGCTTGGTGGGACATCGACGAGCCCGACGACGCTGGGGCGATTGATTGTCGAGATCAGTGCACCGAGTGCTTCCATGAACTAGGAGATCTCGCGGGGTGTCGACCAAGGTCACTCCGTGGATGTGGATCCGGTTTGCGACTCCTGCCCGGGTGCGTCAGCGCGGCTGCCAGGTGGGTTGTTCGGCCGCGAGGCCGCCGGGGTGTCTGATTTCGTGGTGGTTGCGCCCGGTTGCGTCGACAACGTACGCGCGTGGGGAGACGGAGCGCTCGTCGCTAGTGCTCCAACAGAGGAGACGCCGACTGTCGGGAATCATGGGACTCCGCGTCGTCGATCACGTTTGCGGGGGTGGGGTGCCTACCCTGAGCCGCTACTGCAAAGAGTGCGCGGCTCGTGAGCCTCGGTCGCGAGCACCGCATCAGGCACCGGCGTCGCGCCAATCAGTTCACCCGCTCGAAGCCGCTGCAGTAGTTCGAGCTTCTCCTCGAGCGTCAGCTTCCGGACCGCTTCCGCCACTGGGTTGGAATCGACTCTCGCCACCAGCGCTTCCTCGGGCTTCCCGTAGATCCTGCTCATCAAGGCTTCGGCCGCCCGCCAGTCACCGCCCTCGATCGCCTTTACGTAGACGCCGACGATCTCGCGGCCATGCTCCTCGGCGGCCACGGCCATCCAGTCGAGTGCGCTCATCCGCCGTGTTTCCGCCCGCCGCCTCCGGGCCTCTGCGGCGGCCTTCGCGGCATTCCGCTGGTTCTCCGCAGTGCCCACCACTGTCCGTCCAGCGTGGAACGCGCAGAGGCCGTCGGGGCCGACCGCAGTGCTTCGACAGGGCCTGCCCTCCTTGTTGAGTGCCTTGCAGGTTCTCACCACGGCGACGGCTAATCAGGCGTGACTCGTCCCGTTGTTCTTTTTTCGTCTATGGCCGATGGGAGAAGAGAATTGGAGCAAGTATATATACTTGCTCTCTTATGGAGAGAGTCACGCGATAATAGGACAAATGTTCTATGGAAATATGAGACCGGCTAGCGTATCCTCGGTGATACGGCTACGACGAATGCCCTCGAACCTCTTTCCCGGCCCGATCGCAGGCAATGGTGGACCTGGATGATTTGCCGGAGGCGTACTTCTTTGGGGAGCGGACTGTTGCGAGGGAGCACGCCGCGTCCGAGGAGCTGGCTGAGTGGGCGGCGTTGGATCCGGAGCTGCGTTCGATGGTCGAACGCACGGTCGCCCTCAGCGTTGTCCTTGAGACTTGGTGGGATGTCCTCGTCGAGTACGGGCGACGGCACGGGCCGCCCGATCTGACCGAGGTCATGAGGCTCTTCATCTCAATCGCCGACCATCTCCTCGCACGCGGCTTTACCGGTCTGACGCCTGAGGAGGCCTGTGCCGAACAGGCCAGTCGCGAGCAAGTGGCCGCCTGCTTGGCATCCAATGCAACTGAGCACAACCCGCTCGGAGGGATGGCTCAGGTACTTCGAAACCATTCCCTGGCCGAGCTCTACCTCGCCGCTCGTAAGATGGGACGCCCGCTGCCGCGCGGAACTTGTCGCGGGGGCCCTCGCGGACGACGGGCGGCGGCTCGCCAGCGACGGGCGGGCGGTCGCGCGCCGCCGTCGTCAGAACCGTTATCAAGAGGCGCGGATAGCCCGGCCAAACCGAGCGATCCCATTGGGCGGGAGCGCGTCGGATGACCGGCTACGAGGCTGCGATCCGCTACCTCGAACTCGGCTGGCAGCCACTGCCGATTCAGCCTCGCGGCAAGAGACCACACTTCGAGCTTCTTAAGGCAGTTTACGACACCAACAAGACGGCACAACTGCGGCGCGAGATCTCGCGGACAGAAGTGGAGACCTGGTTCGAGTTCGATCCCGATCTGAACATCGCGATCCAGACCGGACCCGTCTCACACGGCCTGACCGTCCTTGATCGAGACACCAGGAACCCCGGTGTGCCTGTCCCTTCGACACCGCTGGTCAAAACGCACCGCGGTGACCAGCTTTATCTTCAGAGTCGGAAGAAACCGCCGATCAAGAAGTTCGCAGGCGGCGAAGTCATCCATGGCGGCTACGTCGTTGCCCCACCGAGCGAGCACCCCGATGGCGGGAAATACGGGTGGCGCGTCCATCCGGACCTCGCCGATCCGGCTCCCTTCGATCACCGGCTTATCACGGATTTCCTTAACGTGAGGATGCCGCGATCGGCTAGTCGGGAGCGAGCACGCTCGGCCACTCTCGCGCCAGAGACAGGTTCACGGCCTATTCCGTCCGACTTGGCAGCCTGGGACGCATATCCGCCGTTCGTGGAAGCGGCATGCGACGTACTGGGGATGCCCATCGATCGAGGTTTCCGATGCATCCTGCCCGGTCACGACGACCAAAGGCCTTCGGCGTCCCTCTTCCGCGAACCCATCCACGGGACATGGGTCTACATGGACTTCCACCGCCGTGACGGGCCTCCAGCGTTCTTGCTGGCCGAGGTCTACGCCGCAGTCCAGACCGGTGAGGTACGGCAACTGCCGAACCACGAGGCCGCTGCCTGGAAGCTCCGTCTGCTCGTCGACACCGGCTTCCTACCGGAAGCGCCGGTAGTAGCACCACCTCTCCCCAGGCGCGTATCCACGACGGTGGCGAAGGTCTATGAGGGCTTCATCCGCCTCGTCGCCCTTCTCGGCTCACCGGTCTGTTTCTCATGGAGATTTGCCGCCGAATGGTGCGGCACAGCGCAACCGACTGCAGGACGAGCGATCCACGAGCTCATGCGACTCAAGATCATCCGCATCATCGGAAAGGACGATCATGGTCGTGCCTTGTTCGAGGTGGCGACGTGAGCTTCCACCTCGATCGCCTGCACGTCGCACGAGGCGACGGGCCCAGATGGACCGAGTCGTTCCAACAACCGCGGCGGGCTCGTGACTTTTACGAGTCGAGCGGTCATTGCCCCAACCATGCGACGCAGCAGGCGCGGTCAAACAATGCGGTCAGGATCGCGAATCCGACTCCCACCCTGGGGGAGGGGGCACCCCCGCCGAGCCGGAGTCCCGCCGGGAGACCGGGACTCCCAAAGTTGCCGAGAGCGAGGACCGAGCAAGGACCGGGGGAGGGCACGACTCGACCTCGGCCGACCCGAGCTCGATCTCGCCGACGATTCCGCAGATCTACCTCGTCCTCGTATGAGGCGAACACTTGTTCCGGGTGTTCGCTCAGATCGCTCTCAGACGCGCTGGCTGCGCCGCTGTGCTTCTGGAAGCCCTTGGCGAGGGGTAGGGCATGGCCGCGGTGAGCTTCGAGCTTCCTGAGGAGCTCGTCGAGGCGATCGCGGTGCGGGTGGCCGAGCTCGTGCTGGGGGAGTTCGATCGGCGCGGGTTGGCGAGCGAGGAGGTGCGCGAGTATTTGACGGTCGAGGAGGTGGTCGAGCGTTTCGGCCTGAGTCGCCAGCGCGTGTACGACCTGCGAAGCCTGGGTCGGCTCTCTCGTCATGGCGACGGGAGGAAGGCGCTCGTTCGGCGCGCCGAACTCGAGGAGTACTTGACGTCGGCTTGGCGCGGTCCTAGTCTGCGGCTAACCAAGTCAATGGGCGGGCACCGCGCGAACGGCCCCGCCCCGGACACGGAGGACTGACTCCATGTCGATCACGCAGACTACTGCGCGTCCCTCGTCGAGAAACCCGCGGATGGAGCGGACGTCGGAGCCTGGCGTCTTCCGGCGCGGTGGCCGCTATGTGTACTGCTTCCGCGACCCAATCACCGGGAAGCAGAGGCGGATCTACGCAAAAACGTTCAACGAGGCGCGCGACCTGAAGGCGACGACGCGCGCGGACATCCGCCGCGGCGACTACCGGCGCGACGACGTCGACGCCGAGGTGGTCACGTTTCGACAGTACGCCAAGGAGTGGGGGAGGACGTACGGCGGCAGGACGTCGAAGGGGATTCGCGAGTCGACGCTTGCCGACTATGTGGCGTCGCTCGAGCGTGACGCGATTCCGTTCTTCGGCGACCGCAAGCTTCGCTCGATCGGGCCCCGCGATGTGAAGCGGTTTGTCGCGCACGTCCAGTCGCGCGGCGTCAGCCACAACACGGTGCGTCTCGCGCTCGCGCCCGTCCGTTGTCTGTTCGGCTGCGCCCTCGAGGACGAGCTCATAGAGCGGAACCCGTGCGCCGGTGTCCGGGTCACGCGACCGGCGGACGCCGAGCTTGACGACGACCGCAAGGAGAAGGCGAAGGCGATGACCGAGGAGGAGCTCGCGCGTGTGCTCGCCGAGCTCGCGGTCGGGCACCGGCCGCTCTTCGAGCTTCTCGCTGGCACGGGCTTGCGAATCGCCGAGGCGCTTGCGCTGCGCTGGTCAGACCTTGATCTAGGTCGCCGTCAGCTGCACGTCCGTCGGCGCTACTACCGGGGGAGCTTCGCTCCGCCCAAGACGCGCTCTGGGCGGCGGACGGTGCCGCTGTCGCCAGGTATGGCGCAGACGCTTTGGTCGCTCAGGAAGGACGCGGGCGCGGTCGGCGACGATGCACTGGTGTTCACGTCGTCTAGCGGCGGGGCTCTCGACGCGCACAACGTCCGCCGCCGCGTATTGAGGCCAGCGGCTAAGGCGGCAGGCGTCCCGTGGGTGAGTGGCTTTCACGTCTTCAGGCACACGTTCGCGACGTTGCTCTTCCGCCACGGGGCAAACGCCAAGCAGGCGCAGGTCGTGCTAGGGCACCACAGCGCGAGCTTCACGCTCTCGGTCTACACGCATCTGCTGCCAGACGATCTGCCGTCGGTCGACTTCATGGACGCGCTCGTCGCGATGCCGAAGCCGAGCGTCGCGCAGGATGCCGCCAAGGTTCGAGCTCAGGTCAGCTTCTAGTCGATCACCACCATCTTCTCTGCGGCCGTCCGCGTTTGGCGCTCGGATGCCCGTTTGACCGCGTGTTTGACCGCGGCCACAGTCGTCTCCCTCGCTGAAAACAGAAAACCCCGCTTTTGCGGGGCTTTCGTGAGGCTGCGGGACTAGGATTCGAACCTAGACTACCTGATCCAGAGTCAGGCGTCCTACCATTAGACGATCCCGCAACGGCGGTCGAAGTGTAGCGCGACGGGCTGTTCCGGTCAGAGCTGGAGGCGGTAGAGGGGGATCATGCGCTGCTCCTGCTCGGCCTCGATTCTCGCCACCACCTCGACGTAGCGCTCGAGGCCCGAGCCGCGGAGCTTCGCCTTCAGGAGCTCGTCGATCTGGTATACGCCCGACGAGTTGACCATGGCGATCTCGATCAGGATCGGGGTCGTCTCGCCGTCCGTGATCCGCACCGACTCGATCGCGGCGGCCGACAGGGAGTGGATCGACAGGCGGCCGCGCTCGAACGGGATCCGGGAGCGGCCCTTGGCCATGTCGAGAGCGTCGGCGACGCGGAGGATCCCGGCCTCGACGGTGAGCGGCTTGCCGTCTGAGCGGTGGCTGGTGATCGCCTGGAGCACCTCGGAGACGACGACCGTGCGCTCGGGCTCGTCGTACAGCCCGTCGAGGAGCTCGCGCAGCTTGGGCTCGGCGAGGAAGAGGCTGAAGTCCTCGTGGTGCTCGCGGTGCACGGACATGCCGACGCAATGCGTGAGGGCCGCGAGGGCAACGACGACCTCGGAGTCGTCCCGGGTCATGCCGTAGTCGGCGACCATGGCCGGCTGGACGCTGTGCTTGACGAGCAGTCGCAGCAGCTTGAGCGAGATGTTCGTGACGATCTGGACGTGCACCCACGAGTGGTCGTTGATCTCGAGTCGCTTGACCGCGTTGACGTTCGCGACGTGCCACCACGCCTTGATCTGGTCGTCGGCGTTGACCCGGTCGAGAACCTTGGCGAGCTTGCGGTTCGACCGCACGGGCGCGTTGATCCGCATCGCGCCCACGGCCTCGGACGGCGTGAGTCGGGCCTCCTCCTCGGCCTCGGCGGCGACCGGCTCGTCGATCCGCTCCTGGAGCTCGTCGTCGAGCTCGCTCACGACCGTTCCCGGAGCGCGAAGTACGTCAGCGTCCATGCGATTGCCACGAACGGCACGGTAACGCTGTTCGCGACGACGCCGCTGGCGTAGTAGGCGAGCACGTCGGGGAGCGGCGTGAACAGCGCCCTGACGACCGCGCCGACGATCGTCGCGAGCAGGACGGTGAGCACGATGATCGCGAAGACGCGGAGCCCGCTGCCACGGACGAGCTCCATGCTCCGCCGAAAGGAATCCCGCACTCCGCGCTCCTCCAGGACGATCGCCGGCACGATCATGCTCCAGAGCGTGAGGAGCACCAGCCCGGGGACGATCAGCAGCACGATTCCGAGCGCGACGCCGACGGCCGCGAGCAGCCCGGCGCCGACGAGGGCGGCGAGCCGGGGCTCGACACGGCGGTAGAGCTCGCCGCCCGGCATGGTCGCGCGGCCTGAGCGGATCGCGGCCACGAGCACGACGAGCGCTCCCTGGAGCCAGAACGTGCCCACCACGGTCACCGCCACGCCGACGGCGACGAGCAGCCAGCGCGCGCCGACGGCAGCGTCGACGGCGAGATCGACGAGCGAGAGTGCGCCGAACACGACGGCGGCGGTCGCGATCAGACGCGGCGAGTTACGCGTGTACAGGAGCCAGGACTCCCCGAGCACGTCGCCGATCGACAGGCGGCTAGGCGGCAGAGGCTTGCCCGTCACCGCGGAGGCGGTAGTACATGAGCGTCCACGCGATCGCGAGAAACGGAGCGATCAGCGTCGAGCTGAAGAGGAACGAAAGTGAATTGTTCGCGGTCGTGGGAAGCCACGAGAACACGAGCACAAACACGATCCGCACGGCGAGCGCGATCAGGAGCGTCATCAGGATGACCGCGAACACGTTCCAGCCGTTTCCCCGCACGAGCTCGCGGCTTCGGCCGAACGAGCCGAGCACCCCCCGGCGCTCGAGCATGATCGCAGGGACGATCAGGCTCCAGATCGTCAGCAGGACGAAGCCCGGGACGATGAAGCAGACGAAGCCGACGAAGATTCCGATCCACGCGAGGATCGCCGCCGCGCTGAGCACGTTGATGCGCCCCGCGACGCGCTCCAGCGTCTGCCCGACCGTGAGGTCCGCGCGACCGTCGCGAAGGTCGGCGACCGCCTCGACGAGCGCCCCCTGGGTCCAGAAGAAGCCGACGAGGGCGATGAAGGCGCCCGCGAGCTCACCGAGCGTCGGGCCGGAGAGCAGGGTCACGGCCAGCGTGAACACGGAGAGGAGGGCGTAGACGATGAACGCGATCGGCACGAGGTGCGACCAGTAGTGCCGGTAGACGGCCCATGCCTCTCCGATCACCTGTCCGGGCCTCACCAGCCCGACACCCTAGATCAGGCAGCCGTCGCTACCCAGTCGCCGTAGAGCGCGAGGTAGGCGCCGCCGCGAGAGACGAGCTCATCGTGCGAGCCCCGCTCGAGGACCCGTCCGTGCTCGAGCACGACGATCTCGTCGGCGCTCATGATCGTCGAGAGCCGGTGCGCGATGATGAACGCGGTGCGGCCGGTGAGCAGCCGGTCGAGCGCCCGCTCGATCCGTCGCTCGGTGCCGATGTCGACGCTCGAGGTCGCCTCGTCGAGGATGAGGATGCGCGGGTCGGCGAGGAGCGCCCGGGCGAACGCGACGAGCTGGCACTGGCCGAGCGACAGCCGGCTCCCGCGCTCGCCGACCTCGGTGTCGTAGCCGTGCTCGAGCGACAGGATGAAGTCGTGGACGCCGACCGCCGCGGCGGCGGCGGCGACCTCCTCGTCCCCAGCTCCCGGCCGGGCGAAGGCGATGTTGTCGCGGACGGTCCCGGCGAACAGGAACCCCTCCTGCGGCACGACGCCCAACTGGGTGCGGAGGCTCCGCTGCGTGACTTCCCGGAGGTCGTGGCCGTCGACCACGATCCGTCCCTCCGTGGGATCGTAGAAGCGGGCGAGCAGCTTCGCGATCGTCGACTTCCCGGCGCCCGTATGGCCGACGAGCGCGACCGTCGTCCCGGACCGGATGTCCAGGTCGATGCCGTGCAGGACCTCGGGCCCGCGGCCGTACGCGAAGCGCACGCCCTCGAAGCGCACGTCGCCGACGATGCGCGGCAGCTCGACGGCGTTGGGGCGGTCGACCAGCTCGGGCTCCTCCTCGAGCACGTCGGTGATCTTGTCGAGCGCGGCCACGGCGGCTAGAAACGTGTTGTAGAGCTGCGAGAGCTGCTGCACCGGATCGAAGAAGTTCGCCAGGTAGCCGATGAACGCGAACAGCGCGCCGACGGTGAGAGAGCCGCCGAAGACGAGGTAGCCGCCGTAGCCGAGCACGACCGCTGTCGCAGCGGCGGAGAGGAAGTCGACGAAGGGGAAGTAGAGCCCGTTGAGGACGACGGTGGCGTAGTTCGCGTCGCGGTAGGCGCCGTTGACGTCGCGAAACTCGTCCAGGTTTCGCGACTGGCGCTCGAACGCCTGGACCACGCGCATGCCCGAGATCCCCTCCTGCAGGGTCGCGGTTACGTGCGAGAGGCGCTCACGCACCTGCTTGTACGCCTGCGTGGATCGCCGTCGGAACATGCGGGTGGCGATGCTCATGAGCGGGAAGACCGCGAGCGTCGCCAGCGCGAGCCGCCAGTCGAGCACGAAGAGGATGATCGCCGTGCCGACGAGCATGAGCGAGTTCTGCACGAGGCTGGTGGCGCCGTCGGTGACGAGCTGATCGAGAGCCTCGACGTCGTTCGTGAGCCGCGAGATGATCGCGCCGGCGCGGTTGCGCTCGTAGAAGCCGAGGGACAGGCGCTGCAGGTGCGCGAACAGCCTCCCGCGGAGGTCGGCGAGGATGCGCTCCCCGACCCAGCCGGTCGTGTACGTCTGCGCCGTCGACGCACCCCAGTTCAGAACCGCGGCGGCGAGGAAGGCGGCAACGATCCAGCCGAGCGCCTCGAGGTCGCCGTCGGCGATCCCGCGGTCGATCGCGAGCCCGGCGAGAAACGGTGGTGCGAGAGCGGTCGCAGTCGCGACGAGAAGCGAGATCGTTGCGAGGACGACGCGGCGGCGGTAGGGCCGGGCGAGCTGCGCGAGCAGGCCGATACGGCGCATCGTCCGTGCCCAGCTCCAGTCGTCGACGCTCGACGCGCGCTTCTCGGTCAGGTAGGTCTGGGGTGCGTGGCTCCAGGGCGCGCGCATCAGGCGGAGAGCTCCCGGGCTGCTTCTGTCCCCACGAGCTCGGTGGCGATCAGCTCCCGGTAGACGTGGCTCGTGCCGCCGAGCTCGTCGGCGGTTCCGCGCGCGACGATGCGACCGTGCTCGAGGACGACGATCTCGTCGGCGAGTGAGATCGTCGAGAGCCGGTGGGCGATGATCAGGGTCGTGCGGCCCTTCATCGCCTCGCGCAGACCGAGCCGGATGCGCGCCTCGGTGGTGGAGTCGACGGACGCGGTGGCGTCGTCGAGGACGAGCACGCGCGGATTGGTGACGATCGCGCGAGCGATCGCGAGGCGCTGACGCTGCCCGCCGGAGAGCGTGATCCCCCGCTCGCCGATCACCGTCTCGTACCCGTGGGGCAGCTCGCGCACGAACTCGTCGGCCTGAGCCATCCGCGCGGCGCGCTCGACGTCCTCCTCGGTCGCTCCCGGATTGCCGAAGGCGATGTTCTCCGAGACGGTCGTCGAGAAGAGAAACGGGTCCTGCGACACGACCCCGACGGCGCGCCGAAGCTCCGCCAGCGTGATGTCGCGGACGTCGGCGCCGTCGAGGAGCACGCGACCCGCCGTCACGTCGTAGAAGCGCGGCACGAGCGCGGTCAACGTCGTCTTGCCCGAGCCCGTGTGCCCGATCAGCGCGACCGTCGTTCCCGGCTCGAGCTCGAAGTCGAGCTCGTGGAGAACGGGCCGGTCGGCGTCGTAGCCGAAGGTCACGCGCTCGAATCGAATCCGGCCCCCGCCCTCGGGAAGGCTACGAGCATCCGGCCGGTCGACGATCTCCTCCGGCTCGTCGAGCACCTGGAAGATCCGCTCGCCCGAGGCGATCGCGCGCTGGCCCATCCCGATCCACATGCCGAGCATCCGCAGCGGCATGACGAGCATGAGCAGGTAGATGTTGAAGGCGACGAAGTCTCCGAGCAGCAGCTCGCCCTCGATCACCTGGCGGCCGCCGACGAGCAGAACCGCGGCCTGAGCCACGAGCGGGAGGAAGCCGAGCGCGGGCACGTAGAACGACTGCTGCCGCGTCGCCTCGATCGACTTCTCGAACACGGCTTCGGTGCGGCCGTCGAAGCGCTCCGCCTCACGCGGCTCCTGCGCGAATGCCTTGACGACGTTGACGCCGACGATGTTCTCCTCGGCGACGGTGGTCATGTCGGCGAGCCGCTGCTGGACGTCGCGGAGGATCGGATGGGAGCGCGCCGAGTAGCGGTGAGCCACGAGAACGAGCAGAGGCACGATCGCGAGGGCGATGAGGGCGAGCTGCCAGTCGAGCACGAAGACGATCGCAGTGACGGCGACGACGGTGAGGACGTGCTGGCTGAAGAAGATCAGCCCGTAGCCGAGGAAGAAGCGGACGCTCTGGAGGTCGACCGTCGCCCGCGACATCAGCTGGCCGGTCTGGTGGCGGTCGTAGAAGCCCCACGAGAGCCGCAACAGGTGCCCGTAGAGGGCGTTTCGCAGGTCGAAGTCGACCGCGAGCGCCTGACGGCCGGCGATGAAGCGCCTGCCGACGAGGAGAAGTGCTTTCACGAAACCGATCAGCGTGACTGCTCCGATGAGGAGCCAAAGCTGCGTCTCGTCCTCGTCGGGGATGGCTCCGTCGATCACCTGGGCGACGACGAGGGGGATGGCGATCGCGCACGCCTGGGCGCCGATCGCCAGCACGATCGACAGCCCGACCGACCACCGGTAGGGGCGCAGGAACCCCAGCAGGCGTAGGAACGTGCGTCTGAACGGAGGCGAAGAGGCGACCACGAATCGAGTCTAGCCGGGCGACACCGAGCCCCCGATGGTCGCGCCGACACGCGGCGCGTCACCGATCCGGCGCTCGCCGGTCGCTAATCCGGCACAGTCCGTGTCACACACGCGTGCCCTTGCTCGGTACGCTCGAAGCGGGGAGGAGGCCGGGCGTGCCTTACTACGGGAAGCTCGAGCCGCACGCGGCTGTCGGGCAGGCCCGCCGTCCGCGGAGGGCGTCGTATCATCGCCAGGTGCCGCTGCCGCTCGAGTCCGTTCCCAACCTCAGCGAGGGCCGCGACGCGGTCGTGCTGGCGGGCCTTCGCGAGGCGTTCTCCCGGCCGGCGCGGCTGCTCGACGTCCACGCCGATCCCGACCACCATCGCTCCGTCTACACGCTCGTCGGCACGGGCGGGCAACTCGTCGACACGCTGCTCTCCGGGATCGCCCGCGCCGCGGAGCTCATCGACCTCACGGCTCACGACGGCGCGCACCCGCGCATCGGCGCCGCGGACGTGGTCCCCATCGTGCCGCTCGACCCGGCCGCGGAGAATGCTGCCCGGGAGGCGGCGCTCGAGCTCGCCGATCGCATCGCACGCGAGCTCGAGCTGCCGGTCTTCTTCTACGGAAGACTCTCGACGGCCGGCGCGCGAGCCGGCGTTCTTCCGTCGCGGCGGGACCCAGGAGCTGCAACGTCGAATCGACTCCGGCGAGCTGGCTCCCGACCGCGGGCCGAGGCAATTGCACCCGAAGGCAGGTGGGGTGATCGTGGGCGTGCGCTCGCCGCTGATCGCCTTCAATGTCGATCTCGCAAGCGACGATGTGGGCATCGCCCGGCAGATCGCGGCGGTCGTGCGCGAGCGTGACGGGGGTCTCCCCGGGGTACGCGCCCTCGGGCTCGACCTACCGACCGCCGGCCTCGTCCAGGTGAGCATGAACATCGTCGACTGGCAGGCGACACCGCCGCACGCCGTCGTCGAGCGGATCACGGCGGAGGCGCACCTACGCGGGGTGGAGGTCGCCAGGAGCGAGCTGGTCGGGCTGATGCCGGTCGGGCCGGTGATCGCCGCGGCACGATCGCCGCTTCGGCTCGAGGGCCTGGACGCGGGCCGCGTGCTCGAGCTTCGCATCCTCGAGGAGGCGACATGACCGCGCTCCACGCCGATCGCGGTGCGCTCGTCTCCGGCGGGGCGAGCGGTATCGGGCTTGCCGTGGCCCGCCGCTTCGTCGACGAGGACGCGCGGGTCTGGATCCTGGGGACGCGTACCGAGATACTCGCCGTCGCGCTGGCCGAGCTGGCGTCCGACCGCGCGGGAGGGTCGATCTGCGACGCATCGGACGAGGATCAGGTCGTCGACTCGTTCATCGAGGCATACCGGGCGATCGGCGGGCAGGGCCGCCCCGTGGTCGAGCTGGACGCGTACCTCGACGACCCCACGGCCCGTGCGCGATTGTCCGCGACATCCCCTCCGGACGCACCGGCGAACCGAGCGAGATCGCGGCGCTCGTGTCGGTTCTCGCCACTCCGGAAGCGGCGTACATGAACGGCAGCGCCGTGACGATCGACGGCGGGCCGCTTGCCTGAGCCCGTCGTCCTGACGGGCTCCACGCTCTCGCTCGAGGACGTTGGTCGGATTGCGGAGGAGCGGGCGCACGTCGAGCTCGAGGCCGGGGCGATGCGCGCCGTGGGCGAGAACCGCCGCTCGCTCGAACAGGCGATCGGGCGCGGCGACACGATCTACGGAATCACCACGGGGCTCGGTGCGCTGGTCAGGGAGCGGATCTCCCTCGACGAGGCGGCCGCGATGCAGCGCGACATCCTCCGCAGCCATGCAGCGGGTGTCGGCGACCCGCTTCCCCGGGAGGTGGTACGTGCCGCGCTCGCGCTGCGCCTGAACGGGCTCCTCCGCGCCCGTTCGGGAATCCGGCCGCTCGTGCTCGAGCGTGTCGTCACGCTTCTCAACCGCGACCTGCTCGCGCCGGTCCCCGGAGTCGGCTCGCTCGGAGCGAGCGGAGACCTCGCCCCGAGCGCGCATGCGTTTCTCCCGCTCGTGGGCGACGGTGAGCTGGCGGGCCCCGACGACGGCCCGCGCCCGGCCGGGGACGTTCTTGTCGAGCTCGGCCTGCCGCCGCTCGAGCTCGCACCCAAGGAAGCGCTCGCCCTCGTCAACGGGACACACTTCATGACCGCGATCGGTGCGCTGCTCGCGCTCAGAGCCAGCCGGCTCCTCGACTCCGCCGACGCCGCGGCCGCAATGTCGCTCGACGCTCTGCACGGCGCGCCGGGAGCGTTCGACCCTCGCGTCCACGAGCTGCGCCCGCTGCCCGGTCAGGCCCGCTCCGCGGCGAACGTGCGCGCGCTCGTGGAGGGATCCGAGCGGCTCGGCACGCGGGAGTACGATGACGTCCAGGACGCCTACTCGCTGCGCTGCGTGCCGCAGGTCCACGGAGCCGCCCGTGAGGCCGTCGGATTCTTCCGCCGGCTCGTCGAGGTCGACCTCAACGCGGTCACGGACAATCCGATCGTGCTCGAGTCGGGAGAGGTTGTCTCGGCGGGGAACTTTCACGGCCAGAGCCTCGCGCTCGCCTTCGACACGCTGAGGATCGCGCTCGCCGACATCGCGTCGATCTCGGAGCGCCGGACGTTTCGACTGCTCTCGCCGTCGCTGAACCACGGCCTCCCAGCATTTCTCACGCTCGAGGCCGGGCGCGCCAGCGGCTACATGGTCGCTCAGTACACGGCGGCCGCCCTCGTCGCCGAGCTGCGGGTGCTGGCGCACCCGACTTCGGTCGACAGCGTGCCGACGTCGGACAACCAGGAGGATCACGTCAGCATGGGTATGACCGGCGCGTTGCTGGCGCGTCGCTCCAGCGAGGCCGCCGAGACCGTGGTCGCGATCGAGGTTCTGTGCGCCGCGCAGGGGCTCGAGACGGGAGCGAGGCGTCCGGGGCAAGGCGTCGCCCGCCTGCACGGGCTCGTGCGAGAGCGTGTCAGCGCGCTCGACGTCGATCGGCCGCCGGCCCCGGACATCGAGGCGGTGCGCGCGCTCGTCGCCGAGGGCGCGCTCGCCAACGTCGTCCTGGACGCGGCGCGCTGATGGGCGCATTCGCCCGCTACCGGCTCTCGACCATGGGCGACGCCGACCGCGCTCGGATCATGGCCCGCGCGACGGCCGCCATCTTCGATCCCGAGCTCAACCGGGGCGTTGCGGCGATCGTCGAGGACGTTCGTGAGCACGGCGACGAGGCCGTCTGCCGAGCACTCGCGCGGTTCGACGGAATCGCGTGCGCTCCCGATCAGCTCCGCGTCACGGACGCCGAGATCGAGACTGCGCGCCGGGGAGTGTCGTGTGCCGTCCTCGACGGGATCCGGGAGGGGCTGGCGAACATCCGGGCGTTCAACGAGCGCGCAGCCGCCGGCATGACCTGGAGGGCCGAGATCGCCCCGGGCCTGGAGGTGGGCGAGCAGGGGCGGCCCATCGACTCGGCCGGCCTCTTCGTGCCGAGCGGCAAGGGCTCGTTCCCGTCGGTGCTGATGCAGATCGGGACCCCGGCGGTCGTCGCCGGCGTCCCCCGCATCGCCGTCGTCGTGCCGCCGACGAAGGGGCAGGGGATTGCGGTTGATCCGGCCGTGCTCGTCGTCGCCGGCGAGCTCGGTCTGCGCGACATCTTCCGCGCCAACGGGCCGGCCGGGATCGCCGCCCTCGCACTCGGCACCGAAACGATCCCGAAGGTGAGCCGCGTCGTCGGCCCGGGGAGCCCGGCCGTCACCGCCGCCCAGATCCAGGTGCAGGCGCTCGGCTGCTCGACGGTGATGCTCTTCGGCCCCTCGGAGAGCCTCACGATCGCGGACAACTCGGCCGAACCTCGGGTCCTCGCCGCCGACGTCCTCAACGAGGCCGAGCACGGGCTCGACTCGGCCGCGCTCCTGCTCAGCGACTCGGCGGCCCTCCTCGACGCGGTCGACCGCGAGGTCGAGGAGCAGCTCGCCGCGCTTCCCGAGTGGCGGCGGGAGTTTGCCGCGGCGGCGATCTCCCGGTTCGGCGGGGCGATTCTCGTCGACGATCTCGACGAGGCGGTGTCGTTCGCGAACGACTACGCGCCGGAGCACCTGCTCGTCGCCACCGACGACCCGGAGGCTCTTCTCGCGCGCCTCGACCACGCGGGCGAGATCCTCCTCGGCGACACGCCGTTCGCAGCCGCGAACTATGCGCTCGGTGTCCCGGCGACGCTCCCGACGGGCGGCTTCGCCCGCTCGTCGTCGGGAGTGACGGCGCGGACGTTCCTGAAGACGAGCTCGGTCGCGCGCACGAGCCGCGAGGCGCTGGCGCGACTCGCGCCGGGGATCGTCGCGCTCGCCGAGCACGAGGGCTTCCCGGCGCACGCGGCCGCGATCCGGGCACGGGGCCTCGGTGGGCCGACGAGCGGCCAGGGCTCGTAGAATCGGCTCATGGCGCCCTCGTCGGCCTCCCTCGACGCGAGGGTCGAGGAGCTCTGCGGCGATCTGTCGCGGGTCCGGGCGCCCCGGGGAACCGAGCTCAACGCTCGCTCGTGGCAGACCGAGGCGCCGTTGCGGATGCTGCTCAACAACCTCGACGCAGAGGTCGCGGAGAGACCCGAGGAGCTCGTCGTGTACGGGGGCACGGGGCGCGCCGCCCGCTCTCACGGCGCGCTGAGGGCGCTCGTCCGCACGCTGCTCGAGCTCGAGGACGACGAGACCATGCTCGTCCAGAGTGGAAAGCCCGTCGGGGTCTTCCGGACGCATCGCGACGCGCCGCGGGTGCTGATCGCCAACTCGCTGCTCGTCCCGCGCTGGGCCACGTGGGACGAGTTTCGCCGCCTCGAGGCGATGGGGCTGACGATGTTCGGGCAGATGACCGCCGGAAGCTGGATCTACATCGGCACCCAGGGGATCCTGCAGGGCACATACCAGACGTTCGCGGCGGCGGCCGAGACGCACTTCGGCACGCCGGACCTCTCTGGCCGGACTGTCCTCACGGCCGGGCTCGGCGGCATGGGGGGCGCTCAGCCGCTCGCCGCGACGCTCTGCGGCGCGGCGATCCTGTGCGTGGAGATCGACCCGCATCGCATCGCGCGTCGCCTCGAGACGCGGTACCTCGACGAGGCTGCCGACTCGGTCGACGATGCGGTTGCCCGGATCCGGGCCGCGGCACGCGAGGGACGCCCGCTCTCCGTCGGGTTGCTCGGCAACGCGGCCGAGGTGATTCCCGAGCTCGCGCGCCGCGGCGAGCACTTCGATCTCGTCACCGACCAGACGGCGGCTCACGATCCCCTCGTCGGCTACGTCCCGGTCGAGGTGCCGCTCGAGGAGGCCGAGACGCTTCGCCGCCGCGACCCCGAGAAGTACCTGCGACTCGCGGCCGAGTCGATCGCAGCCCACGTAAACGGGCTGCTCGAGTTCGTCCGACAGGGTAGCTATGTTTTCGACTACGGCAACAACCTGAGAGGGGAGGCGCAGAGGGCAGGAGTCGCAGACGCATTCACATACCCGGGCTTCGTCCCGGCCTATATTCGACCGCTGTTTTGCCGCGGGATCGGCCCGTTCCGCTGGGCCGCTCTGTCAGGCGATCCGGAGGACATCGTGGTGATCGACGCGATTCTGCGGCGGCTCTTCCCGGACGATGCGCTCCTCCAGCGCTGGCTCGAGCTCGCGCCGGGCCGGTTCGCCTTCCAGGGTCTGCCGGCACGGATCTGCTGGCTCGGCTACGGCGATCGTGCGCGAGCTGGGCGCGCGATCAACGAGCTCGTCCGCGACGGTCGTGTCAAGGCCCCGGTCGTGATCGGGCGCGACCATCTCGACTCGGGCTCGGTCGCATCCCCGTATCGGGAGACGGAGTCGATGCGCGACGGCTCCGACGCGATTGCCGACTGGCCGATCCTGAACGCGCTCGTCAACGTCGCGGCGGGAGCGACCTGGGTCAGCGTCCACCACGGCGGGGGGGTCGGCATCGGCAACTCGATCCATGCGGGGATGGTCGTGCTCGCCGACGGCACCGACGGCGCCGAGGAGCGGCTCGAGCGCGTCCTCACGACCGATCCCGGGATGGGCGTGATCCGGCACGCCGACGCCGGCTACGAGGAGGCGCTCGAGACGGCACGAGCGCAGGGCGTCCGACTGCCCGGCTCGGGCGTGTGACCGCTTACCTTCTGCGCGACCTCGCGCAGGTAGTCACGCCCGGCGCCGCGGGGGCGCCCCTGCGGGGACACGACCTTCGCGCCGTCAGGGTCGTCGAGCGCGGGTTCGTCCTCTGGCGCGAGGGCGTGATCGTCGACGTCGGCGCGATGAGCGATCTCGGTCCGCTGGACGACGACGTGGTCGAGATCGACGGGCGCGGAAGGTGCGCGATCCCGGGCCTCGTCGACTGTCACACCCACGCGTGCTTCGCGGGAGACCGGGTCGCCGAGTTCGACCTGCGCTCGGGCGGCGCGACGTATGAGGAGCTCCATGCGGCCGGCGGTGGGATCCTCTCGACCGTCCGGGCGACGAGAGCTGCCGGGGAAGCCGCGCTGGGCGAGATCGTCGACCGCCACCGATCCTGGATGCTCGCGCGGGGAACGACCACGTTCGAAGCCAAGTCCGGCTACGGCCTGGACCGCGACACCGAGCTGGCGCAGCTGCGCGCGGTCGCCGCGGCGGGCGGTATCCCGACCTGGCTCGGGGCGCACGCCGTGCCGCCCGAGTTCTCGTCAGCCGACGCCTACCTCGACTTCGCGCTTGCCGAGGTGCTCCCCGATGCCGCACGGATTGCCGAGGCCGCGGACGTGTTCCTCGAGCGGGGGGCATTCGACGCCGCCCAGGCGCGACGCTACCTTCAGGCCTGCCGGGCGGCCGGCCTGGTCGTCCGTCTGCACGCGGACCAGTTCACCGAGGGCGGCGGCATTCCGCTCGCCGTCGAGCTTGGGGCCCGGAGCGTCGACCACCTGGAGGCGACGGGCGACGCCGGCGTCGCAGTGCTCGCCCGCAGCGATGCCGCCGGGGTGCTCCTGCCGGTCGCCGCCCTGTTCCTGGGCCGCCCGATGCCGCCTGCCCGCGCCCTCGTCGACGCCGGTGCGATCGTCGCGCTCGCAACGGACTTCAACCCGGGCAGCGCCTTCTGCGAGAGCATGCCGGCTGCGTGCAGCCTCGCCTGCACCCAGCTCGGGCTGACCCCGGCGGAGGCCCTGACCGCATGCACCGTGAACGCCGCGCACGTGCTCGGACGCGGCGACCGGATCGGCCGCCTCGAGCCTGCCTTCGCGGCGGACCTCGTCGCGCTCGAGGCTCCCGACTGGCGTTACCTCGCCTACCACCTCGGCCACGACCACGTCGCGATCGTGATCCGGGGCGGCGAGGTCGTCTGGGAGGCATAATCGCCGGGTGGCGACGAAGAAGGTACGCAGGCGCAAGCAGAAGCTCCAGCGGCACGAGTACGAGCTCGTCGTCACCACGGAGGACGGCGACGAGGTCCCGGTCGAGAAGTCGGAAGGCGGGACCAAGGGCGCTGCGGGCCGCAAGGCCGAGAAGCCTGTCGTCGACGGGCGCGGCCGGACTGTCCAGAAGCCGACCTGGCGCCGGACGCTGAAGCGCGGCGCGATCTTCGTGCCCTTGATCGTGATCGTCGTCTTCCTGCTGGGCGGGAGCAAGACGACGACCGAGGCGAAGATCCTGAACGCGCTCATCCTTGCTGCCGTCTTCCTGCCGTTCAGCCACCTGATGGACACCCTCATGTACCGGATGTTCACGAAGCGTCAGGCGCGTGATGGTGCCGCGTCGGGCCGCAAGCCGCCGACCGACGCCAAGCGCTAACGATCGGGCGCGTCGTCGAGGTAGTGGCCCTCGCCGGGCCACGGTGCAAGCAGGAGGAGGATCCTCCCCCCGTCCCGGCTCGAGACCGCGTGGCGCTCCCCGGGCGGGAAGCGCACGAGTGTCCCGCCTGGAGCCTCGAGCACGTCGCCACCCTTCGTGATCGTGACCGCGCCGTCGATCACGACGAGCCAGGCGTTCTCCTTGACCTGGTGATCGCCGAGCTCCTGGCCGGGTTGAAGCTCGATCAGGACGGCGCGCGCGTCGTCGGCGCTCGTCAACACGACGGGCGACAGCGTGCCGCCCGGCGTGTCGATCTCCGGCAGTCTCCAGCTCTGCATCGGCCCGGTCGGGAGTCTACTCCGGCCGTCGTTAGACTCAAGCCTCCGTGAGCCTCGACGTTCGCACGCTGTCTCTCGGTTCGATCGGGACGAACTGCCACCTCGTGCGCAATCCGGGGGCGCCGGAGGCAGTCGTCGTCGACCCGAGCGGCGACGCTGCGACGATCCGGCTGGAGCTCGCCGGCATGGGTGCGTCGTGCACGGCGATCCTGATCACCCACGGGCACTGGGATCACCTTGCGGGCGTGGCCGACCTCGCCGAGGGGATCCGCGCGCCCGTGCACATCGCCGAAGGAGAGCGCTTCCTGCTCGAGCGGGTGAACGACTACGCGCCGGCCGAGGTCGTTCTGCGACCGTACGTACCCGACGTTCTGCTCCAGGGCGACGAGACGCTGGAGCTCGCCGGCATCTCCTTCGAGGTGAGCTCGGTCCCCGGCCACTCGCCGGCCCATCTCGCCTACTACGCCGACGGCTGTCTGTTCTCGGGAGACGTTCTCTTCGCAGGGTCCGTGGGCCGCACCGACTTCCCCGGCTCGGACTGGCCGACTCTGCTCGAATCCATAGCCCACCTTGTCGAGCGGTATCCACCCGAAACCGTCGTGTACCCGGGCCACGGCCCGGCGACGACTCTCGCGAACGAGCTCTCGGAGAACCCGTTTCTCGCCGAGCTGCGACCGGCGGCGCAGTGAGGCGGGGTCGCCTCTCGGCAACGATCGTGCGCCCGCGGGGGTAGGGGGTGGCGGCGATCAAGGCACCGCGGGGCACGCTCGACGTCCTCCCCGCCGAGCAGCCGATCCGCGATGCGATCGTGGCTGCTGCCGAGTCGGCCGCCTCACGCTTCGGGTACGGCCGGTTGATCACGCCGACGTTCGAGGACACGGAGCTGTTCGCGCGCACGTCCGGCCAGGGGTCCGACGTCGTCACGAAGGAGATGTACACGTTCGAGGATCGCGGCGGGCGGCTGCTCACGCTGCGCCCGGAGGCGACGGCGGGAATCTGCCGAGCGTACGTCGAGCACGGCTTCCGCCGCGAGCCGCAGCCGGTCAAGGTGTTCACGGTCGGCCCGATGTTCCGCTACGCCGCGCCGCAGAAGGGGCGTTACCGCGAGTTCTGGCAGCTCGACTTCGAGGCGCTCGGCTCGGCCGATCCCGCGGTCGACGCCGAGCTGATCGCTCTCTTCGCCGACATCCTCGAACAGCTCCGGGTCGAGGGCGTCCGGCTCGAGCTCAACTCGATCGGCTGCCGCGAATGTCGGCCCGCCTACGTCGAGCGCCTGCGCGCGTTTCTCGCCGAGCACCGCGACGAGCTCGACGACGACGCCCGCCGGAAGGCGGACACGAGCCCGCTCCGGGTCTTCGACACCAAGAACCCGAAGCTGCGGACGATGCTCGCGTCGGCGCCGAAGATCGGCGACTCGCTCTGCAAGGCGTGCCTCGAGCACTTCACCTCGGTCCGCGCGTTTCTCGACGCCTATGGCGTGGCGCACGAGCTCGTGCCGACGCTCGTCAGGGGGCTGGACTACTACACCCGGACGGTCTGGGAGTTCGTCAACGACGCGCTCGACGCTGCGCAGTCGACGATCTGTGCGGGCGGTCGCTACGACCATCTGATCGAGGAGATCGGCGGCCGGCCGACACCCGGCGTCGGTTGGGCTGCGGGCGTGGAGCGGCTGCGCATGTCGACTCCGCTCGAGCGGGAGAGCCCGACTGCGGACGTGTACGTCGCGTTCGACGGAGTCCACGACCGGACGCCCGCGCTGGCCGCGCTCGCCCGGCTCCGGGCGAAGGGCCTGAGCTGCGACACGGACTACGCGGGTCGCTCGCTCAAGGGCCAGCTGACCCAGGCGCAGCGCCTCGGCGCCCGCACAGTCCTGATCGTCGGCCCCGAGTCGATTACCGTCCGCCGCCGCGGCAGCGACGACGTGGAGGCTGGCTCCTTCGAGGAGGCGACGGCGCTCCTGTGAGAGGTCGCGTAGGGGCGGGCGGGGGCGGGGTGGTGGGATGGCGGTGACCTGGCGGGACCTGATGTGCGGCGACGTCCGGCCCGACCACGTGGGGCGCCGGCTGACCCTGTCCGGCTGGGTCGACACGCGACGCGACCACGGCGGCCTCGTCTTCATCGACCTGCGCGATCGCAGCGGGGTCTGTCAGCTCGTCGTCAACCCGGAGCGCACCCCGGAGGCGCACGCGGAAGCGCACGCCGTCAGGAACGAGTTCGTGCTGCGCGTCGAGGGCGAGGTCGTCCGGCGCGCGCCGGAGAACGTCAACGCGGAGCTCGCGACCGGCGAGGTCGAGCTCCAGGTCGACGCGTTCGAGATCGTGTCGCGCTGCCCGCCGCTCCCGTTCCAGCTCGACGAGGAGGGAGTCGACGAGACGCTTCGGCTGCGCTATCGATGGCTCGATCTGCGCCGGCCGCGGCTGCAGCGCAACATCGCGCTGCGCGCGAAGCTCGTCGGCGCGATCCGTCGTGTGATGGAGGAGGCGGGCTTCCTGGATATCCAGACGCCGATCCTCTTCAAGCCGACGCCCGAGGGCGCGCGCGATTTCGTGGTTCCAAGCCGTCTGCAGCCGGGACGCTTCTTCGCGCTGCCGCAATCGCCGCAGATCCTGAAGCAGCTGCTCGTGATCGCGGGCTTCGATCGCTACTACCAGATCGCGATCTGCTTCCGGGACGAGGATCTCCGCGCCGACCGCGTCCAGGAGATCACCCAGCTCGACGTCGAGATGGCGTTCCCGGATCGGGAGTTCCTGTTCGGTCTGATGGAGCGAATGATCGGGACGGTCTGGCGGGACGGCATCGGCGTCGAGCTCCAGACCCCGTTTCCGCGGATGACGTGGGCCGAAGCCGACCGGCGCTACGGCTCGGACAAGCCCGACCTGCGCTTCGGCCTCGAGATCGAGGACGCGACCGAGCTGACCCGCGACTCCGAGTTCGGCGTGTTCGCCAACGCGGCCTGTGTCCGGTACCTGACGGTGCCGCAGGCGTTCTCCCGCGGCGAGCTTGCGAAGCTCGAGGAGACGGCCAAGGACTGGGGCGCGAAGGGGCTCGCCTATCTCGTCGTCGACGAGCAGGGCGCCGTGCGGTCGCCGATCGCGAAGTTCCTGTCCGAGGCCGAGCTCGAGGCGTTCCGGTCGCCCCCGGGCTCGACCGTGCTGTTCGGCGCCGACGAGCCGAGGATGGTGTCGCGCGTCCTCGGAGCGCTGAGGACGCAGCTCGGCCGCGACCTCGAGCTCGTCGACGAGAGCGCCTGGCGATTCGTCTGGATCACGGACTTCCCGCTGCTCGACTGGGACGAAGAGCAGCAGCGGTGGACCGCGAACCATCATCCGTTCACGCGGCCCATTCCCGAGTCGGTTGCGCTTCTCGAGACGGATCCCGGAGCTGCGGTCGCGCTCGCCTATGACCTCGTCGCCAACGGCGTCGAGCTCGGCGGCGGCTCGTTCAGGATCCACGAGCCCGAGCTTCAGGAAGCGGTCTTCTCGGTGATGCGGTTGAGTCCCGAGGAGCAGCGGGCAAAGTTCGGCTTCCTGCTCGACGCGCTCGCGATGGGGGCGCCACCGCACGGAGGGATCGCCTTCGGGATCGATCGCATGACGATGCTCCTCTCGGGCGAGCAGAACCTCCGGGACGTGATCGCGTTCCCCAAGAACCAGGCCGGCCTCGACCCGATGAGCGGCGCTCCCTCGCCGGTCGAGGAGGAACAGTTGCGCGAGCTCGGTATTCGTCTGCGAGGCCCGGAGGGCTCAAGCAGCACGTAGCTCCGGCCGATCCGGTTCTCATACTTGGCTCCGACACTGGCCGTGGAGCCGCCCACAGACCGAGGAGCCGCAGATGTCGAAGCCGGAACCGGAACGCGCCCAGCCCGGGCCTACGCTGACGCCGCTGCCCCGGATCGAGGACCTCCCGATCGCCGAGCAGGGCTACGATCGGGACCAGGTCGAAGAGGCGTTCGACGCCTACCGCCGTCACGTCACGGCGCTCCAGGCCAACCTGCGCGTGCTCCAGGCCGCCCCGCGGGGCGCGGAGCCGTCCGGCCATGCCGTGCGTATGGACTCGCTGCACCTCGTTCGCGCTGCCGCCGAGTTCGCCGACACGATCGAGCAGGACGCGCAGGAGGCCGCCGCGCGTCAGATCGGTCGCGCGGAGCAGGAGATTCGCGAGCACCAGATCGAGCTGCAGCAGCGCGAGGCGGAGATCTCACGTATCCGGCAGGAGACCGAGCGCCAGCGCGTCGAGGTGCTGAACGCGGCGCGGAACGAATCGAAGGAGATTCTCGCCAAGGCGAGCAGCGACGCGGCGACCGAGCTGCGCGAGGCGGAGGCGGCCGGAAGCCGGCTGCTCGAGCAGTCTCGCCACCAGGCGACCGAGCTCACGAATGCGGCCCGCGCCGAGGTCGAGAAGACGCTCGAGTGGGCCCGCGCCCAGGCCGAGACGATCACGCAGCGTGCGCGGCTCGGCGCCGAGCAGCTCCTGAGCGCGGCCGGCCACGGCGACGCGGCGATCCACGAGGCCGTCGCCGCCATCGTCAAGGCCGCCGAGGAGAGCGTCCGCAACGCCCGAGGCCCGGCCCCGCATGTGCAGGCCGCAGGTGCAGCCGGTGAGGGCGACGGTGAGGCCGAAGCCGACGCTGAGGCCGAGCCCGAGGTCGATCCGACCGAGAGCTAGCTTCGGGCAGCGGGAGGGCGCGAGCGCGTAGTCTCTCGACGTGCCCGATCGCCGTCGGATGTTCCGGCTCATCGCGCTCGCCGCGTTCCTCGTCCTGGTCGCAGTCGTGCTCTGGCTCGCGGACGTCACCCCCGTGGCCGTGATCCTCCTGATGCTCGCGGCCTGGGGTGTGGCCGCGGTCGTCGAGTGGTTCTCCTGGCGAGAGGAGCAACGCCAGATGCCGCCCGGGCGGCCGCGGTGGAATGCGGCGTCCGCTACGCGGGCGGCCGGCGCGGGAGCCTACCCGGGTGCGGGCTCGGCCGCCTCCGCCGATTCGATGCTCCCGGCCGACCGGGATGTCGGTCGGTCTCCTCGCCCCGAGCAGGACGACGCGCAGCCGGAGTTCCCGCCGCAGCCTGCCCCGCAGGAGCGTCCGGCCGCGATGCACTCGGACGACTGAGACGCGTTCGACAGGCGAGGGCGCGGCCGCACCAGCCGCGATCGACCCTCTAGAGTGAGAGTTGCTCGACCGCGTGCGGGGCTTCGCGCGCAAATGTAGAACCAACGCCTACATGAAGGGAGCCCGGGTCCGGGCGCCGCCCAGAAAGCGTCGCCTGGCAGGGCACCCACCTGGTACGCCAGGTTCCTCTCGTGCGGAGCCAATCGGCGCGGTGGAGACGACCCGGCTCCCCGCTGGGGGGCCGGGTCACCTTTCTCGAGGCGCTACCGTGACCCCCGTGAACGAGTTCGTCGGCAACGCCGCCCGCGACGGGGACCTCGCCTGGATCGCGCTCGAGGTCGTCGACCGGCGGATCGTCTCCGCGCGCGGGGAGGGGCCCGGCGTGGCCGACCTCTGCCGGAGCGTGCGCGGCCGGCACCTGCTCGGCGCGGCCGCGGTGACGGGTGACGGTCTCGCGCTCGACGCGCTGCACGACGCGCTCGGGCCGGCCGTGTCCGCCCCGCACGACCCGAAGCGCGTCGCGGTGGCCATGAGCGGCGGGGTCGACTCGGCGGTCGCGCTCGTACGCGCGCGCGAGGAAGGCTACGACCCGGTCGGAGTGACCCTTCGGCTCTGGACCGATCCGACCAGGGCAGACTCGGACCGTGCCTGCTGCTCCCCGGCGTCGGTCGTGGCGGCGCGCGAGACCTGCCATTCGCTGGGCGTGCCGCACGTGACCCTCGATCTACGCTCCGGCTTTCGCTCGGCCGTGGTCGCGCCGTTCGTCTCGGGGTACGCTCGCGGCGAGACTCCGAATCCGTGCAGCCGCTGCAACGGGAGCTTCCGCTTTCGGGAGCTGCTCGCGTTCGCCCGGCGCGTCGGCGCAGCCCGGCTCGCGACCGGCCACTATGCCCGGCTCGTGCAGCACCGGGGCCGTCTCCTCCTCGCGCGGGGAACGGACGCGGCCAAGGATCAGTCGTACATGCTCGCGACGCTCGATCCCCATGTGCTGGCGCGGCTGTGGTTTCCTCTCGGCGGGCAAGCCAAGGGTGAGACTCGCGCCCAGGCCCGCGCCGCGGGACTCGCCGCGGCGGAGCGAGTCGAGAGCCAGGAGGCGTGCTTTCTCGGGGGCGGCGACTACCGGGACTTTCTCGCCCGCCACGGCGTCGGCGCCGCCGACGGCCCGATCCTGGACGCGGACGGTCGCGAGCTCGGGCGGCACGCAGGCTTCTGGCGGTACACCCCCGGGCAGCGGCGCGGCCTCGGCGTCTCAGGCCCGCATCCCCTCTATGCGACCCGGACGCTACCCGCCCGGAACGCCGTCATCGTCGGTCCGCGCGAGGACCTCGCCCGTACGCGCGTCATCGCTCGGGCAGGACGCCTCTTCGTCCCGGTGGAGCGCGTCGAAGCGAAGCTGCGCTTCCGCGCGCCGGCAACGCGGGCTCTCGTCGACCGGACCGCCCGCGGTTTTCGCCTGACGCTCGATGAGCCGGCGTACGGCGTTGCCACGGGACAGGTCGCGGTCCTGTACGAGGACGACGCAGTCGTCGGGGCGGGCACGATCTCGTCGTCCCGCTAGCTGGGCTAGCGGGGTCCTCCGTCGCCCGAGGCCGGCCGGGCCTCACGCGAGCCGAACGTAGAATCACGGCGTGCGAAGCTCGGACGAGCTGCGGGAGGGGTACCTCTCGTTTTTCGAGTCGAAGGGACACCTGCGGCGGCCCTCTGGCTCGCTCGTTCCCCCGACACATGATCCGTCGGTCCTTCTGACGACCGCCGGAATGCAGCCGCTCAAGCCGTACTTCCTCGGGCTCGAGGAGCCGCCCGCGAGGCGGCTCACATCCGCGCAGAAGTGTTTTCGCGCGACGGATATCGACTCGGTCGGGCTGACCACGCGCCACCTGACGTTCTTCGAGATGCTCGGGAACTTCTCGATCGGCGACTACTTCAAGGACGGCGCGATCGACCTCGCGTGGGAGTTCACCACCGAGCGGCTCGGCTTTGCCGTCGAGAGGGTGTGGGCGACCGTATTCGCGGGCGACCCGGAGCTCGGGCTCGGTCGCGACGAGGTCGCCGTCGCCGGCTGGGAACGGGTCGGGATCCCCGTCGAGCGGATCGTCGATCTGCCGCGCAGCGAGAACTTCTGGCAGGCCGGTCCGACCGGTCCCTGTGGGCCCTGCTCTGAGCTGTACTACGACCGAGGTGCCGAGCACGGCTGCGGACGAGCGGGACTGCGCGCCCGGCTGCGATTGCGAGCGCTTTCTCGAGTTCTGGAATCTGGTCTTCATGGAGCTCGATCTCCGCGAGGACGGCACGCTCACGCCGCTGCCGTCGCAAAACATCGACACGGGCCTCGGCGTCGAGCGGGGTGCGGCTCTGCTGCAGGGGGTCGACTCGGTGTACGAGACGGACGGGTTCCGGCCGCTCATGGACTGGGTCGCCGCGCAGACCGGCACGCGCTACGGCGAGTCGGAGCTGGCGACGAAGGCGCACCGCGTGCTCGCGGATCACGGGCGTGCGATGACGTTCCTCGTCGCCGACGGCGTCACCCCGTCGAACGAGGGGCGCGGCTACATCCTCCGCCGCGTCGTGCGGCGTGCGGTCCAGCACGGCAGCCGGATCGGTCTCGAGGCGCCGTTCCTCGCCGGTCTCGCGGACGTGGTCGTCGAGCGGATGGGTGCCGTGTATCCGGAGCTGGTCGAGAGCCAGGGCGAGATCCGCCAGGTTCTCACCGCGGAGGAGGAGCGGTTCGCACTGACGCTCGATCGGGGCACGCGTCTGTTCGAAGAGGTTGTCGACAAGACCATCAACGTGCCGGCAGCAGCAGGTGCCACCGCCATCGCCGGCGCCGATGTCTTCGTCCTCCACGACACGTACGGCTTTCCCGTCGAGCTCACGCGCGAGTTGGCCGAGGAGCGCGGCTTGGCCATTGACATCGACGGCTTCAACAGGCTGATGGCGGAGCAGCGCGCGCGCTCGCGCGTCGGTGCGGGTGGGGGCGGCGACCTCGAGCGGGCAGCCGACTTCGTGCGCGCGGCCGGGTTCGCGACGGCTTTCGTCGGCCACGAGCGAACCGAGGTGCTGACCCAGGTCGGTGCGCTCGCCGACCTCGGAGAAGGGATGCTCCTCGCGAAGCTCCGCGAGTCCCCGTTCTACGCGGAAGGCGGCGGTCAAGTCACCGACCAGGGATGGGTCGAGACCGATGACGGGAAGCGGGCGCGCCTCGTCTCCGCCTATCGCTTCGGCGACGACCAAGCGCTTCTTCTCGAGGGGGAGGGGCTCGCTGCCGGCGACCGCGTTCACGCCGTCGTCTCCTGGCGGGCGCGCTTCCCGACGATGGCGAATCACACGGGGACGCACCTTCTGCACAGGGCGCTGCAGGAGGTTCTCGGCGACCATGTCCGCCAGGCCGGATCGGCCGTCCGGCCGGACAAGCTCCGCTTCGACTTCACGCACGGCCACGCCCTGAGCACGGACCAGCGAGCCCGTGTCGAGGAGATCGTGAACGAGCGGATCTTCGCCAACCTGCCCGTGCACGCCTTTGAGACTCCGATCGACGAGGCGAGGCGCCTCGGCGCGATGATGCTCTTCGGGGAGAAGTACGGCGACATCGTCCGCGTGGTCGAGATCGGATCCGGAGACGAGGCGTTCTCCCGCGAGCTCTGCGGGGGGACCCACGTGCGCACGACCGCCGAGATCGGGGCCTTCGCCATCCTGTCCGAGGGGTCGGTCGGGTCCGGGGTGCGGCGGATCGAGGCGGTCACGTCCGGTGAGGCGTTCGCGCTCCTGCGGGGACAGGCGCACGAGGCCGGCGAGCTTCGCGCGGAGCTCGAGCGCGTGCGCAGGGAGGCGAGGAAGACGGCGCCGCCCGCCGGAGGTGGGGAGGACGTTCTCGGTGGGCTGGTCGCGGCGGCGAAGCAGGCGGGTGGGGTGTCGGTCGTCACGGCCGAGGTCGGGGAGATGGGCGCGGATGCGCTCCTCGATCTCTCCGACCGCGTGAAGCAGAAGGCGGCGCCGGCAGCCGTGGTGCTCGGAGCGCGCGAGGACGGGCGCGTCCACCTCGTCGCGAACTTCGATCAGTCCGTTGCCGACCGTGGCGTGAGCGCCAACGACGTCGTCAGGGCGGCGGCGGCGCTCGTCGGGGGCGGCGGCGGAGGCCGACCGACCATGGCGCGCGCGGGCGGACGCGAGCCCGAGAAGCTCGGCGAGGCGCTCGCTGCCGCCGAGCAAGCTCTTCTCGACGCCCTCGCATAGACGGGCGCTGGGGGAGCGCCGGCCGAGGCCGACGCTCCCCGTACGACAGCCGCCGTTCGCAGCTATTCGCAGCGGACGAGGGTGTTGTGGCCGCCGTCTGCGTCGCACGAGTCGACACCCGCGCCGCCGTCGACCCGATCGTCGCCGGACCCGGCCACTAGCCGATCGTCACCGGCGCCGCCGCCGACAGCGTTGCGGCCGTCGCCGGCGTTGCCGTCGTCGTCCCCGGGCCCCGCCGCGATCCGGTCGTCGCCGGCGGCCGTCACGATCGAGTCGGCGCCGAACCCGCCGCGAACGCGGTCATTGCCGGCGCCCGAGTCGATCGTGTCGACCCCGGTGCCGCCTGCGATCCAGTCGGAGCCGTCGCCGGAGGTGATCCGGTCTGCGCCCGGCCCGCCGCAGATCACGTCGTTGCCGCCGCGACCGTCGATCGTGTCGCGGCCCCGACGCGCGCGGATGATGTCGTCGCCGGGCGTGCCGACGAGGGTATCGTCGCCGACGGTTCCGAGAATCGTCGCCGTGAGGTTGCACGACGGCTGGATCACGGGCCCGCCCGCACGGACGGTGATGGCGACCGCACCCGTCGCGGTCGCCGAGCCGTCCGAGACGACGTACGAGAACGAGTCGGCTCCGCTGTAGGCCGGGCTCGGCGTGTATCGCACCTTGCCTGCGTCGGCACCGGAGGTGATCACGGCCGCCGTTCCGTGCGCAGGAGCCGTGACGGACGCTACGGAGAGTGTCTGGCCGCTCTCGTTCGTTGGACCCGCTGAGTCGTTCGCGAGGACGTCGACGACCACGTTCGAGCCCTGGTTCACCGTGGCCGCGTCGGCCACTCCGACCGGAGGATCGTTGACCGCGGTGACGGTCACCGTGACCTCGGCCTCGCCGATTCCCACACCGTCGGACACCGTGTAGCCGAACGTGTCGGGCCCGTTGTAGTTCGCGGCCGGCGTGTACAGGACCCGGGCGCCACCGGTCGCGACCGTGACCGACCCGTGGGCAGCATTGTCGACCTCGGTGATCGTGAGCGTGTCGCCGTCGACGTCCTCGTCGTTTGCCAGCACGTCGACCGAGACGGACGTGTCCTCGGCCATGGAGAACGCGTCGTCCTCGGCGTCCGGGTCGTCGTTGGCGGGCGTCACGGTGACGGCGACGTTCGCCGTGTCGGTTTCTCCATGCCCGTCGGAGATCGTGTAGCCGAGCGAGTCGGAGCCCGCGTAGTCGACGTCGGGGACGTAGACGAGCGTCGACCCGTCGACGGAGACGTTGCCGTGCGCAGGATCGGTCGCGGAGACGATCGTGAGCGTGTCGCCGTCGGAATCGGCGTCGTTCGCGAGCACCGCGATCACCTCCGGGCCGCCGTCCTCCTCGAGCGTGACGGCATCGTCGACGGCGACGGGAGCCGTGTTGGCCCCGCCACCGCCACCTCCGCCGCCGGTGTCGATCGAGTGGGCGCCGAGGCCTGAGAACGTGTCGTTCGCGAGCCCGTCCCACTGCAGCGCCGGATCGAACGTGTCGGATCCGTCCGCGTCCCCGGCCTGAACCGACGGCTTGCGGCGGAGCGTGTTGTCTGCCGTGCTCGTGTCACCCGTTCCCCATTCGACTCCCGGGTCGACGCCGATCTGGCCGATGACGTCGATCGTCGTCCCGTTCTTGACGAGCGCAACCGCGTCGTTGCCGTTCCACAGGAAGTTCGTCGACGTCTGGTCGGCTGCCGCGAGGATGGCCGCGTCGGCAGTGCTGCGTGCCAGCACGAAGACGTCTCCCGCCGCGACTGTCCCGGTCAGGGCGATGGTCGCCGTTGGCGTGGCACTGCCGTTGGCGTAGAGCTGGACGGCGAAGACACCGTCGAGCGCGACGGGTGCCCCGGTGCCGTTGAAGATCTCGAGCGCCTTGTTGTTGCTCGAGCCCTCGACGTACTCGCTGACGAAGAGCTCGGTTGGCGCCGCCGACGCGCTCCGCACGAGGGTGAGGGCGACGACAGCCATGAGCGCGGCGAGAATCGCGCCGGCGATCCCGAGTCGCGACCGTCCGGTCGAGAGGACATGTCTCATACGCTTCTCCTTGGACGAGGTGGCGCCGCGGGGATCGCGGCGGCCTCTCGACCGTAGGTATCCCGAACGCCTTCCCCGGCGGGCGCGACGGTCTCGGCGCCGTTTCGCCTGCCAACCGGCACGGAGGGCCTGTCCGAGCAGGCCGATGGAGCCGGAATGGCGACCGGGAGGGGACGACAGAGCCCATGACTAGACTTGCTCGCCGGTGAAGGTCATGGCTCTCGACTACGGGGCCGCGCGCACCGGCGTCGCCGTCTCCGACCCCACCGGCACGCTCGCTCGCCCCCTCGACGTGGTCGAGAAGGCGGCGACGGAGGCCGGGATCGCCCGGGTGCTCGCGCTCGCGACGGCCGAGGAGGTCGAGCGGATCGTGGTCGGCATGCCGGTGACGCTTCGCGGGGAGCGTGGCGCCCAGGCCCACGAGACGGAGCGATTCGTCGACGTGCTTCGCCGAGCGACCGAGCTTCCGGTGGAGAGCTTCGACGAGCGCTTCACGACCAAGCTCGCGCGGGCGAGCGGGGGGGATGCGCCCGAGGACGCGGTCGCGGCGGCCCACCTGCTGGACGGCTACCTCACGTGGCTGGCGCGTGGCTGATCGGCCCACGGAGCCGAGCGGGCGGCGGCCCCCGCCACGCCGGCGAGGCGGGGGTGGGCGCCATGTCGGCGCGCTCGCCGGGCTGCTACTCGGCGCCGCGATCCTCGCGGTCGTCGTGTGGGCGGTTGCGGCCCGCGGCGGTCCGGACGCGCAGACGACGACCGAGGCTGCTCCCCCGCCGCCGCTGCCGACGCTGCGGATCGTGTTCCCGGAAGGCTTCACCCGGAGGCAGATGGCCGACCGCGTCACCGAGGTCAACGAGATCGCGGCCGACGAGCGGGGAATCACCCCGGCGCTGTCCGAGAAGGGCTACCTGAACGCGAGCCGGACGAAGGCGACGCCGATCCCCAAGGGGTTCGAGGCCCCGGAGGCGCGAAACCTCGAGGGGTTTCTGTTTCCGGCCACCTACGACTTCGACTCGGAGACGACGTCGAGGGAGCTCGTCGAGCAGCAGCTCGAGAGCTTCGACGACGCCTGGGGCGAGGTCGATCTCGCGTATGCGGAGTCGAAAAACCTCACGCCCTACGACGTGCTGATCATCGCCTCGATGGTCGAGGAGGAGGTGCAGGTTCCGAAGGAGCGTGCGCTCGTCGCGGCGGTGATCTACAACCGGCTGCGCGCGCGAATGCCGCTCGGGATCGACGCGACGATCCGCTACGGGCTCGACATCCCGCCGACGGAGGCGATCCGCCAGAGCCAGCTCGACTCCGACAACCCGTACAACACGCGCAACCGCCAGGGACTGCCGCCGACGCCGATCTCGAACCCCGGGCTGGCGTCGATGCAGGCGGCCGCGCATCCGGCGGCCGTCGACTACCTCTACTTCGTCCGCAAGCCCGACTGCAAGAGTCATTTCTTCACGAAGAGCGAGCAGAAGTTCCTCGACTACACGCGGAAAGGGCTCGATTGCTGACCGCCGCCACCCGGCTCGTCGGGATCGTCGGCGACCCGGTCTCGCACTCGCTGTCTCCGCGCATGCACAACGCGGCCTTCGAGGCGCTCGGGCTCGACTGGGCCTACGTCCCGCTCCCGGTCGAGGGCGAGCGGCTGGAGGCGGCGATCGCCGGGCTCGTCGCGCTGGGCTTCGCCGGGGCGAACGTGACGATCCCCCACAAGACGGCTGTGCTCGCCTGCTGTGACGAGATCGACCCGGTCGCGGAGAAATCGGGGTCGGTGAACACGCTCGTCGTCCGGGACGGTCGCGTGCTCGGGTCGAGCACGGACGGGCTTGCCGTCACCGGGGCCGTCGACTGTGAGGGCGCCGATGCGCTGGTGCTCGGCGCCGGCGGGGCGGCGCAGGCCGTCGCGACCGCGCTCGCCGACGCCGATGTCGCCTCGCTGACGATCTCGTCGCGTACCGCGGAGCGCTCGCACGCGCTCGTGTCGCGACTGCGCGATCGGTTCCCCGGTCGGGAGATCCGCGCCGACGACGCCTGGCCCCCGGCGCTCGGAGACACGACGCTGCTCGTCAACGCGATCCCCGCCAGGGACGAGCTCATGGTCGAGCCTCACCCCGGGCTCGCCGTCGTCGATCTCGCCTACCGTCCGGACCGGAGTCAGACGGCGCTCGTCGCCGCAGCCCGCCAAGCAGGATGTCGAACCGTCGTCGACGGGCTCGAGGTGCTCGTCCGCCAGGGCGCCGCGTCGTTCGAGCGCTGGACCGGAGAGGAGGCGCCGGTCGGCGTCATGCGCGCTGCCGTTCGGGTGTCGCCCTAGCGACGCCGACTTCCCAGCTCTGCCCGGAGGATCTGGCGAACGTCACGCGTCCATGCGACGACGGACTCGCGACTGCGAAGCCTCGCCACCCGGGGCGGCGCCAGGTCGAACCGGCGGGAGGGAGAAGCGGTCGACAGGAGGCTCGCAACCCTCGTGAACGACGACGTCGTGTCGCCGACGAAGCTGTCGCATTCCGCGAGGAGGTAGAGATCGACGAGCGCCTCGGCGCCCAGGTCGAAGCGTCCCGCACCGCCGGCCGGTGCGTGCAGCCCTCGGCTCTCGGGAGCGTGCGCGTGAGGGGCGGTCACGACATGCGGGTATCTGGCGAAGAACAGGTCACGCACCTTCGCGCTGTCGGTCGCGAGAAAGATCTGTGTTCTCGCGTCGGCCGAGAGGATCCTGTCGACTCGCCGGAGGATCTGCGGTAGGCGCACCTTCCGATCGGTGTAGCGGACGTGGACGCCTGTTGTCGGGTGAGCGAAGTGCTCGCGGCGGTACCGATCGACACGCTCGCGAATCGTGGGCGTTGGCTCGAGCTCGGTGCGCAGGAGCTCACGCAGGACGGCCGCCGTCGATGCGTGTCGCAGCGGGGCGAGCTCGCCGCGACAGTACGGCCGAAGCGCGCCGACATTCGCCGTGAACCCCCAGAGCACGGCGATCTCCTCCGGGTAGTCGATGCGGGCGAGGTCGATCGACGAGATGTCGAGGAGCGCGACCCCATCGTCGCTCCACGACATCGTATTCTTCAGCTCCCGGACGGACAGCTGCAATCGACCCCGCCAGATCTTTGGCGTCACCGAGTCGGTGTCCTGAACCTTCTCAGCCGGGTCGCACGATCGGCAGCGGAAGAGCTCGTGGAAGACGTTCGTGCCGTCGTCGGAGTAGATCGGGTCGCTCCAGTCAACGACGAGCACTCGTCCGGAAAGACGAGCGTAGAGAATCCCGCTCAGCAGGGCGAGCACCCGGTTTCCGAGGCCCCCTCGGCCCTTCACGAGCAGGTAGCGGCGGCTCGCCACGTTCGCCGAGATGTTCCTAGGGGGACAGCTCATCGGCGCCGAGATCGGGCCGGCCCCGCGTGTGCGGCTGTCCGTCGAGGTCGAGGCCGGCCTCGGCGAGCGGCTCGCCGCGGTCGATTGCCGCCCGGGCCGACGGCCGCAAGTGGAAGTCGAGCCGTCCGGGCGCTACGAACAGCGTTCCCGGGGCGCCCTCGAGGTTCGCGCCGACCCTCGCGCGGGCGCTGTCGCGGACCGTGATCCGGGTCGTCAGGTTGTTGCGAACGTCAGCGCTCGTGCCCGGGAAGCGGACGTCGATGCCGCTGAAGTGGCCCTTCACGCGGGCGCTCACCCACACCGTGTTGTGGTAGACGCGGGCGCCGTCGGCGTTCTCCAGGCCGATGCCGGTGTCCATCGAGGCGCCGTCGGCGACGACGACGTTGTTGCGGATCATGCCGCCCGTGTGACCTCGATCGCCCAGGCCGAAGCCGATGCCCCGCGCGCAGTTCACGATCACGTTCCGCTCGACGAGCGTATCGCGCGAGCCGACCCAGAAGTGAACCGCGTGCTCTGCGAGGCCCTCCTTGCAGTAGATCCCCGAGAAGCGGTTCAGCCGCACGGCCCAGCCGCGAGCGGCGTGGGCGTCGATGCCGCCCGTGTAGCACGGGAGCACGGTCGAGACACGCGGTCGGCCCGCCACGGTCAGGCGGAGGGTCGAGCACTCGAGCCGGCCGCGGTCGACCGATCCGGGCCCGCCGTTCGGGTTGATCTTGACGAACTGCTGCGAGGCGTCGACGAGCGCGAGCCGGTAGAGCGAGAGCCCGGAGAGCGCGTCGGCGCCCTCGGGCGGGACGGCGTGGACGAGGTGCCAGCCCGAGCGCCGGAGCGTCAACTCGGCGATCGTGGCGCCGCCCGCGTCGACGGCGACGAGGTCGCCGACGCGGTAGCCGCCGTCCAGCACGACCGCGCTCGGCTTGCCCGACGCCGAGCGCAAGGCCACGTCCTCGGCGCGGATCCGGATCGTCTCGTCGACTGCGTAGACGCCGTCCGCAAGGAGGATCGTCGTCCCCGGCTCAGCCCCGGCCACGATCGCGGGCAGCCGCCCTGCCTGGCCCGGGGTGACGCGTACGGTCGGCCCGGACGCGACCGGGAGGCGCGGGCAGGCCGAGGACGGGATCAGCGTTGCCTGGGCGGCAGTCGCGGTCCCGGGCAGCACGAGCCCGAGCACAGCGGCAAGCAGTCCGGCGATCCTCACGCTCCTCATTGTGCGCATCGGTCCCGGCGGGGCCGAATAGGCTTCGGCGCGTGAGGCTGACGCTGACCACGGCCGGCGAGTCGCACGGGCCCGCGCTCGTCGCGATCGTGACCGGCCTGCCTGCGGGGCTGGAGCTCGACCGGGACGTGATCCAGCACGACCTGTGGCGCCGCCAGCAGGGCTACGGGCGCAGTCCCCGTCAGCAGATCGAGACCGATCAGCTCGAGGTGCTCGCAGGGCTCAGACACGGGCGGACGCTCGGGACGCCGCTCGCGCTCGTCGTGCCCAACCGCGACCACCGAAACTGGACGTGGGGAATGAGCCCATGGGCGCCCGAGGGCGATCCGGAGGGGAAGGGCAGGGAGGCGGTGACGCTGCCGCGGCCGGGTCATGCCGACCTGGCCGGGGTGATGAAGTACGGCCACGACGACGTCCGCAACGCGCTGGAGCGCGCGAGCGCCCGGCACACCGCGGTGATCGTGGCTGCGGGCGGCGTCGCGAAGGCGCTGCTCGGGACGATCGGCGTCGAGGTCACGAGCGAGGTCGTCTCGGTCGGCGGCGAACGGGGCGAGGAGCCGATCCGCGAGGCGATCGACGCTGCACGCGCCGACCGCGACACGCTGGGCGGGGCCGTCGAGGTGCGCGCGCGCGGGCTCCCACCCGGGGTCGGTTCCTATTCTACGAAGGAGGAGCGGCTCGACGCTCGGATTGCCTGGACGCTCATGGGCACGCAGGCGGTGAAGGCGGTCGAGGTGGGCGACGGGCTGGCGCTCGCGGACCTGCGCGGCTCGGAGGCCCACGACGAGATCTTCCGGGACGAGGCCGGCTACCGGCGCGAGACGAACCGCGCCGGTGGGCTCGAGGCGGGGATGACCAACGGTGAGGACGTCGTCGTCCGCTGCGCGATGAAGCCACTGCCGACGCTGATGCGCCCGCTTCGCTCGGCCGACCTCCAGTCGGGCGAGCCGGCGACGGCGCTCGTCGAGCGCTCGGACGTCTCGGCCGTCGAGGCGCTCGCCGTCGTCGCCGAGGCATGCGTCGCGTTCGAGCTCGCCGGGGCGGCGCGCGAGAAGTTCGGCGGCGATGCGATCGAGGACTTCGTCGGCGCCCACCGCGCCTACGTGGAGCGGATCCTCTGGAGCCCAGGACCGCGATAGGCCGCCACCTCGCGCTCGCCGGCTTCATGGGCGCGGGCAAGACGACCGTCGGACGCGACGTCGCGGCACTGCTCGAGCGGCCGTACCTCGACACCGACGAGGAGATCGAGCGCCGCCACGGACTGATCGCCCGACTCTTCGAGGAGCGAGGGGAAGAGGAGTTCCGACGGCTCGAGGAGGATCTGGTCGCAGAGCTGCTCTGCCGTGCGGAGCCGATCGTGCTTGCGCTCGGCGGCGGCGCGGTGCTCTCCGAGCGCTCCCGGCGAGCGTTGGAACGAAGCGCTTTCACCGTTCTCGTCGAGGTCGACGCGGATACCGCCTGGGAGCGCGTCCGCCACTCCGCCAGGCCTCTTGCAACGGATGAGGAGTCATTCCGTCGGCTCTACGCCGAGCGAAGCCCTGTATACGCCGATGCGGCGGACGCGGTCGGCGACGACGCGCAGACCGTGCTTCTGGCGTGCCTGCGTGTCGAAGCGGGGCGGCCACCCAGAGTCGGCGATGCGCTTGTCGCCGACGAGCGCGTGCTCGCTCTCTACCCGGAGAGCGCCGCCGGCTTTGCCTCGGTGCACACTGTGCCGGCCGGCGAGGCGGCCAAGGACGTCGCCGTCGTCGCGCGTCTGTGGGAGGAGCTGACGCTCGACCGGGGTGGACGTCTCGTCGCTCTCGGCGGTGGCACGACGACCGACGTAGCCGGGTTCGTCGCGGCGACGTACCTGCGCGGGATCGCCTGGGACGCCGTGCCGACGACGCTCGTGGGCCAGGTCGATGCCGCGATCGGGGGGAAGACGGCGATCGACCTCGCTGGAGGAAAGAACCTCGTCGGTGCCTTCCATCTGCCCGATCGAGTCGTGATCGACTCGGGTTTTCTCATCACGCTGCCCGAGGCTCAGCGTCGCGACGGGATGGCCGAGATAGTCAAGACCGGTCTCCTCGCGGGCACCGAGCTGTGGACGCTCGACGACGAGGCGATGGTCCGCAGCTGCGCCGCGTTCAAGTGCGCCGTCGTCGTCTCGGATCCCGAGGAGCGGGGTCGGCGTGCGATCCTCAATCTCGGGCACACGTTCGCTCACGCGCTCGAGACCGGGGCGGGCCACGGCGCGTTCAGCCACGGGAGCGCGGTCGCGCTCGGGCTCACGGCGGCGCTGCGGCTGTCCGAGCGTCACTACGCGCTCGATCCGTCGTACCTGGAGGAGGTCGTCCGCGTGCTCGCCCCGCAGCGAGTCCACGCCGACCGCGACGCCGCCTGGGCGGCGCTGAAGCGCGACAAGAAGGCCGATGCGGGCCGCCCGAGGCTCGTCCTGCTCGAGGACTTCGGGAAGCCCGTGCACGGCGTCGATCTGCCCGACGACGAGGTGCGCGCGGAGCTGGACGCGCTGATCGCGAAGTAGAGTCCGGGTCGTGCAAGTGGCCGTCCTGAACGGGGTCAACCTGAACGCGCTCGCCGATCGCGACCCCGCTGTTTACGGCGGCACGAGCCTGCACGAGCTCGAGCGGCTGATCTATGAATGGGCGAGCGGGCTCGAGATCTCGGCGCGCTGCTTCCAGACCAACCACGAGGGTCAATACGTCGACTGGTGCCACGAGGTGCGCCGGTGGGCGGACGGCGCGATCGTCAACCCGGGCGCGTGGACGCACTACAGCTACGCGATCCGCGACGCGCTCGAGCTCTTCAAGGGGCCGATCGTCGAGGTGCACCTGTCCGACGTCACCGCGCGGGAGGCGTGGCGGCAGCACTCGGTGCTCGAAGGGGTCGCCACCGATCGGGTGATCGGCAAGGGGCCGGACGGCTACCGCGAGGCGCTCGAGATCCTCGCGGCCAAGCGATGAGCGGCCGTCTGGAGAGCCTGCGGGCCGAGCTCGACCGCGTGGAGGCGGCGACGTTCCTCGTCACCGACCCGACGAACGTGCGCTGGCTGACAGGCTTCCAGAGCTCGAACGCGGCCGTCCTCGTCGGACGCGACCGGACGATTCTCCTCACCGATGGCCGCTACATCACCGCCGCCCGCGCGGTCGAGGGCGTCGAGGCGGTGCAGGCCGAGCGCGACGTCTCCGCGTACCTCGGTGTCCACCTCGCCGAGCTCGCCGAGTCGCCGGTGGCCTTCGAGGCCGACCAGCTGACGGTCGCCGCCCACGCGGCGATCGCGGAGAGCGGTGCAGAGCTCCTGGCGACGAGGCGGGTCGTGACGGCGTTGCGCGCGGTCAAGGATCAGGCCGAGCTCAAGGCCGTGCGCCGCTCGGCGCGCGTGCTGGACCGTGCCTTCGCGCGGCTTGCCCGCGAGCCGTTCATCGGCCGCACCGAGGCGGAGCTCGCCTGGTGGATGGAGCTGACGATCCGTCACGAGGGCGCAGAGGACGTTTCGTTCGACGTCATCGTCGCGAGCGGGCCGCACGCGGCCGCGCCGCACCACCATCCCGGCGCCCGGCCGATCGGCGCCGGCGAGACCGTGGTCGTCGACGCGGGCGCGAAGGTCGCCGGCTACTGCTCGGACTGCACGAGGACGTTTGCGACCGGCCGGCTTCCCGACGAGCTCAGGCGGGCGTACGCGTCGACGCTCGCCGCCCAGGAGTCCTCCCTCGCCGCGGTGCGGCCGGGCGTCGCGGCGCGCGACGTCGACGCGATCGCACGCGGCCGGCTTACCGAGGACGGCTTCGAGGTGCTGCACGGGCTCGGCCACGGGGTAGGGCTCGACATCCACGAGCTCCCGGTGCTGAATCACGTCTCGGAGGAGACGCTCGCCGAGGGCAACGTCGTCACGGTCGAGCCGGGCGTGTACCTGCCTGGGGTGGGCGGCGTGCGGATCGAGGACCTCGTGATCGTGACGGCGACGGGCGCGGAGGTACTGACGCCGTTCACGAAGGAGCTCGTAACCCTCGACTAGACTGGCCCATCTCATGGCGGAGATCGTCTCCACGAACCAGTTTCGAAACGGCATGCACGTCGAGCTCGACGGCGACGTGTGGCGCATCGTCGAGTTCCAGCACGTGAAGCCGGGCAAGGGCGGCGCTTTCGTCCGGACGAGACTGAAGAACCTCGCCAGCGGGGCGGTCGTCGACCGGACGTTCCGGGCGGGCGAGAAGATGCCGCGGATCCACACCGAGACGAAGAGCGTTCAGTACCTCTACGACGCCGGCGACGACGTCGTGTTCATGGATCAGGAGACGTTCGAGCAGATCCAGCTCAAGCGCGCCGACGTCGCGGACGAGCTCGAGTTCCTCCAGCCGTCGAGCACGGTGATGATGCTGACCGTCGACGGGCGGCCCGGCGGGATTCAGCTGCCCGCCTCGGTCGAGCTCCAGATCACGGAGACGGAGCCGGGAGTGAAGGGCGACACGGTCTCGAACGTGACGAAGGCGGCGACGCTCGAGACCGGCGCGGTCGTGCAGGTCCCGCTGTTCGTCAACGTCGGCGACCGGATCAAGGTCGATCCGCGCGAGCGGCGCTACATCTCCCGCGCCTGACGCCGGCGTGCCCCGCCTCGTCGACACCACGATCCGGCTCCTCTCGCAGGAGCCGCTGGCGGGCCAGGTGTCGACTGCGCGGCTGCTGGAGCTGGCGTCCGTTCTCGACCGCGCGGGGTTCGAGTACCTCGAGGTCACGGGCGGCGGCGTGTTCGACTCGATGGTGCGCCGCGGAGTCGAGAGCCCGTGGGAGCGCATCCGGTCGCTCGCGCTGCGGTGCGACACGCCGCTGGCGATGGCGCTGCGCGGGCGCTTCCTCGTCGGTCAGAGGCCCGTCTCGCGCGACCTCGTGCGGCGGTTCGTCTCGAGTGCGGCCGAGAGCGGCATCGACGTCTTTCGCATCCACGACCCGCTCAACGACGTCGCGAACCTCGTGGACGCGGCCGAGGCCGTGCGCGCGGCGGGCGGCGAGCTGATCGCAGGGCTCGTTCACAATCCGGGGCCCGAGGACGAGATCGAGGAGCTGGTCGAGCGGGCCCGAAGGCTGCCCGAGCTCGGAGCGGCGCGCGTGGTCGTGAACGATCCGGCCGGCTCGCTCGGAGCGTCCCACGCACGCGAGCTCGTCGAGCGGGTGCGCGAGGCGTGCGACCTGCCCGTGGGCCTCTACTGTCAGGGAGCCGCCGGCCGTGCCCTGTCGGCGGCGATCGAGGCCGCGCGGGGCGAGGCGACGCCGATCGCGTGCACGATCTACCCGCTCGCGATCACGCTCTACCGGCCCTCCGCCGAGGCGTTGTCCAAGTCGTTGGAGGGGCTCGGGATCGCCACCGGGGTCGACGTGCCGACGCTCTGGGAGGCCTGTGAGCTCGTGGACGAGGCGCTGGGGGACGCCCCGGTGCCGCCCCTGTCGCCCCGTGTCGCCGTCCGCGCCGCCGAGTACGACCTCCCGGCGGGGCTGGTGGCGGGGCTCGAGGCCAGCCTCCGTTCGCAGGGCTTCTCCGATCGGCTGGACGACGTCCTCGACGAGCTGCGCCGGCTGCGCGTCGAGTGCGGCTACCCGCCGCTCGTGTCGCCGATCGGCAACGTGCTCGGCTCGCAGGCGCTCCTCCACGTGCTGTCGGCGCGGCGTTTCGGAGTCGTCGTCGACGAGCTGCGCCATCTCGTCGGCGGCGAGTACGGAACGCCACCGCACCCGGTCGATCCGGCGATCGTCCGCGCGATCGAGCTGCTCGGCGACGGCGCGGAGGCCGACCTCGAGGAGATCGCGGCGCTCGACGAGCTCCGTGGGGATGCTGCCGGCCTGGCGGCAAGCGAGGAGGAGCTTCTGCTGCTGGCGCTGTTCGGGGAGCAGGCCGAACCGCTGCTGCGTGCCGTGCGCGGGCGGGCGCGCGGCGAGGAGTCCCTGCAGACGACCGGGCTCGACACCGCCCGGGTCGAGCGGATCCGCGACGTGATCGCCCTCGTGCAGGAGACCGGGATCGGCGAGGTGACGATCGAGGAGGGGGAGACGAAGATCACGGTTCGCCAGAGCGAGGACCGGGAGGACGTGCCCCTGGGCCAGCCCGTCGCACCTCTCGAAGCCCCGGCGCACATCGACGTTTCGGGGCCGCCCCCGGATCTGGCCGTTATCCGGATCGAGTCGCCGATGGTGGGCACGTTCTACCGCGCGCCGGCCCCCGGAGCCGAGCCGTTCGTCGAGGTCGGCGACCCCGTCGCGTCGGGGCAGACGCTCTGCATCCTCGAGGCGATGAAGCTCATGAACGAGGTGAAGGCGGAGGCGGAAGCGGTCGTGCGGCGGATCTGCGTCGACAACGCCGATCCCGTCGAGTATGGGCAGCTCCTGTTCGAGCTCGAGCCGCTCAACGGTCGCCCGCTCGACGGGCTGTAGCGGTGCGGTTCTCGTGCGCCCACTGCGTGGGGCACCCCGGCCCACCACCCGCTTTCGAGCGTACCGTGAAACTGCGCGCGCGTGTGTCACGAACCGTGACGAAAGGGTTGCGGCTTCGCGCCGATCTCAGCGGTGGGTCGGGTTGGTGTTCCGGCGCCTCCTGATCGCAAACCGGGGGGAGGTCGCGGTCCGGGTGATCCGCGCGTGTCGCGAGCTCGACATCGAGACTGTTGCCATCTACTCGAGCGTGGATCGCGACTCCCTCCACGTTCGTCTCGCCGACCGCGCGGTGCACGTGGGCCCGGCCGCCCTCGGGGAGAGCTACCTCAACATCCCCTCACTCGTGGCGGCCGCCTCCACGACCGGGTGCGAGGCCGTGCACCCGGGCTGGGGCTTCCTGGCCGAGAACGCCGACTTCGCCCGCGCGTGCGAGGACAACGACGTCGTGTTCGTCGGGCCCCGGCCCGACTCGATCGAGGTCATGGGCGACAAGGCCCGCGCCAAGGAGACGGTGAAGGCGGCGGGACTCCCGCTCGTCCCAGGATCCGCCGGGGCCGTGACACTTCCCGAGGCGCGACAGCTCGCGAAGAAGATCGGCTACCCGGTGCTGCTCAAGGCTTCCGCCGGCGGCGGGGGACGCGGGATGCGCCTGATCGCGGCCGAGGACGAGCTAGAGCAAGCGTTCCAGGCCGCCGCGGCCGAGGCACTGTCGGCGTTCGGCAACAACGCCCTGTACGTCGAGAAGGCGCTCGTCGACGCCCACCACGTCGAGATCCAGGTGCTCGGCGACGGCCGCGGCAAGGCTCTGACGCTCGGGGAGCGGGACTGCTCGATCCAGCGGCGCCACCAGAAGGTGATCGAGGAGGGCCCGTCGCCGGCGCTCACCCCGAAGCTCCGCAAGGAGATGGAGGACGCGTGCCGCAAGGCGTGCGAGCGGCTTCGCTACAGCGGCGCCGGAACGATCGAGTTCCTGCTCGCCGGCGGACGCTTCTACTTCATCGAGATGAACACTCGACTGCAGGTCGAGCATCCGATCACCGAGCTGCTCACCGGCATCGACCTCGTCAAGAGCCAGCTTCGCATCGCGGCCGGTGAAGGGCTGCCGCGCACCGGGAGCGCCCAGCTTCACGGCCACGCGCTCGAGGTGAGGATCAATGCGGAGGATCCGAGCCGCGGCTTCCTGCCCGCCCCCGGTCTGCTCGAGCGTTTCCGCCCGCCGCTGGGGCCCGGCGTCCGGGTCGACACCCACGTCTACGAGGGCTACCGCATCCCTCCGAACTACGACTCGCTGATCGCCAAGGTGATCGTGTGGGCCGAAGACCGGCCGTCGGCGCTCGCTCGCGGGCGGCGCGCCCTGTCAGAATTGGAGCTCGCCGGGGTCCCGACAACCCGGGAGCTCGCGATCGACATCCTGGGAGACGAGGAATTTCGCAGCGGCAGCTACACCACCGGGTACCTGAACGAGGCCGAAGCACGGCTGCCGTCGCTCGCCGAGCAGGGCCAGCATGTGTCCGACCACGACGACCCGCACGTGCCTTGACGCGGCGCAAGGCGCGCGAGCAGGCGCTCGTCGTGCTCTACCAGTGGGACGTCACCGGCCGGCCGCTCGGTGAGCTCTACGAGGGCGACGTCGACGAGTGGGCCCGGAGCCTCGTGGACGAGGTCGCAGCGCACGCTGACGAGCTCGACGCGCGGGTCACGGAGTCGGCGACCGACTGGACGGCCGACCGCCTCGGTGCCGTCGAGCGCAACGTGCTGCGTGTGGCGCTGGTCGAGCTCGACCGCGGAGAGCCGCCCGTCGAGGTCGTCCTCGACGAGGCGGTAACCCTCGCGAAGCGCTATGGCTCCGAGGACGCCGGAAGGCTGGTCAACGGGATCCTCGGCCGGGTCGTGCGGGAGCGCGTGCAGTGAGCACCGACCGGCTGGCACGACTGCAGGAGCTCCTCGACCGTCTGGAGGAGACCCGTGCGCGCCTCGACGGGATCAACGACCCCGACGAGGCGGTCGAGACGCTCGGGCAGCTCTCCGAGCTCGCCAAGGAGGTGCAGGCCGAGATCGAGCGCGCCAGGCGGGAGGGCCCGGCGGATGCACCAGGTCCCTGAGCTTCGCGAGCTCGCGGAGGAGGCCCTCGCCGAGCTTCCCCTCGCCGCCGACCTCGGCCGGCTCGAAGAGGCACTGCGCTACTCGCTGCTCGGCGGCGGCAAGCGGATCCGGCCCGTGCTCTGCCTCGCCACCGGCGAGGCGCTCGGGCGGGAGCCGCGCGAGCTCCTCCCGGCCGCGTGTGCGCTCGAGCTCGTCCACACGTTCTCGCTCGTCCACGACGACCTGCCCGCGCTCGACGACGACGACCTGCGCCGCGGCCAGCCGAGCGCGCACGTGGCGTTCGGCGAGGCGGTTGCGATCCTCGCCGGCGACGCGCTCCTGACCGAGGCGTTCCGCCAGGTGCTCGCGTATCCGACTCCCGAGCCCGCGCAGGTGCTCGCCGACGCCACCGCGGGGATGATCGGCGGCCAGTACGTCGACATCACGACGAACGGCGGGCTCGACCACGACGGCCTGGTCGCGCTCCACCGGCTGAAGACCGGGCGCCTGCTCGCCGCCTGCGTCGGCTGCGCCCTCGCCGTCGCCGAGGTACCGGAGCCCAAGCGTGTCCCCTGGTGGGCGTTCGCCGATGACCTCGGCCTGCTCTTCCAGATCGTCGACGACATCCTCGATGCGACCGGCACAGCGGAGGAGCTCGGCAAGACCCCGGGCAAGGACGAGGCCGAGGGAAAGGTGACGTACGTCACCCTCCACGGCCTCGACCGCGCCCGCGAGCTCGCCGACGAGACGAGAGCGCGCGTTGCGAAGGAGCTGGCCGCGCTCCCGGGCGACACGTCGGTGCTCGCCGAGCTCGTCGCCACGATCCGCGAGCGCCAGTCGTAGCGAGGGCTGCGCGCGAGGCCAGCCTCGCCCTCGCGCGTCACGAAGGTGTGCCGACCGCGACGCGGCGGGCAAGCCGGGCCACGGACGCCAGTAAGCTAGTCCGCGTGAAGAAGCGCCTCGACGTGCTCATGGTCGAGCGTGGGCTCGCCGAGAGCCGGGCCCAGGCGCAGGCGCTCGTGCTCGCGGGGCGCGTCACCGGTCACAGCAAGGCCGGAGAGCAGCTCGACGACGCCGTCGCGCTCGCGGTCGACCCAGGCCCACGCTACGTCTCGCGTGGCGGCGACAAGCTGGCCGGCGCGCTCGAGGAGCTCCGGATCGACGTCGCGGGCGAGGACTGCCTCGACGTCGGCGCGTCGACCGGCGGCTTTACCGACTGCCTGCTCCAGCACGGCGCCGCCCGCGTGATCGCGCTGGACGTCGGCTACGGGCAGCTCGATCCGAAGCTCCGCGCCGACCCGCGCGTGACCGTCCTCGAGCGCACGAATGTCCGCGACCTCGACCGCGCCGAGCTTCCGTTCGCACCGGGGTTCGTCACGTGCGACGTTTCGTTCATCGGCCTCGCCAAGGCTCTCCCCGCGGCGCTCAGGTGCGCCCGCACCGGCTGGCGCGCGCTCGTCCTCGTCAAGCCGCAGTTCGAGGCTGGACCCGCCGACGTCGGCAAGGGCGGCGTCGTCCGCGACCCGGCCGTGCACCGCCGCGTCCTCGACGAGATCCGCGCCCAGACGGCCGACTGGAGCGCAGAGGTGGTTGGCGAGGCCGAGTCGCCCCTGACCGGCCCGAAGGGCAACCGCGAGTTCTTCCTCTTCCTCCGTGACCGCACAGCCCACGCCCCTTAGCCCACCCGTCCGCCGGGCGGCGGTCGTCACGCACGGCAAGCTGGAGACGATCGGCGATGCGCTCGACCGCCTCCAACGGGTCGCGGACGAGGCCGGCGTCGTGCTGGAGGATGCGGACTGCCCCAACCCGGATGTGGTCATCGTGCTCGGGGGTGACGGCACCATGCTCCGCGCACTCCGCTCGTGCCTCGACCGGCCCGCGCCCGTGTTCGGAGTCAACTTCGGCCGCGTCGGGTTCCTCACGAGCCTCGCCGCGAACGACCTCGAGACGGGAGTGGGGAGAGTCTTTCGCGGCGAGTTTCGCGTGATCGAGCTCTGCACGCTGGCCGCCCGTCTGAACGGCGAGCGCCATCTCGCCGTCAACGACATCGTCGTCGCGAGCTCCCGACCCGGACGCATGGTCGAGCTCGAGTGGCAGGTCGGCGGCTACGACCTCGGCGTCCAGCCGTGCGACGGGATGATCTGCGCCACGCCGACCGGATCGACGGCGTACAACCTCTCGAACGGCGGGCCCGTGCTGATGTGGGGGCTCGAGGCGATGGCGATCACGTTCGTCGCGCCGCATTCTCTCCACGCGCGCCCGCTCGTCGTGCCCCGCGGCCTCGACCTGCGCGTCACGAGCCGCACGCCCGAGGTGGCGGTCAGCGTGCTCGTCGACGGCCACGACGTCGCAACGCTCGCGGGCCCCGCAGAGATCGCCCTGGGCGGCGACACGGGCCTGCTCGCGCTCCTGCCCGAGGTGACGTTCTTCAGCCGCTACCACGAGACGTTCACGTAGACATGCTCCGGCGATTGCGGATCGAGAACCTCGTCCTCATCCGCGAGGCGGAGCTCGCCTTCGGCCCGGGCGTGAACGCGGTCACCGGCGAGACCGGGGCGGGGAAGACGATCCTCGCTCAGGCGGTCGGGCTCCTGCTCGGCGCGAAAGGGGACGCATCGTACGTCGGGCCGGACGCCGACGAGGCCTACGTCGAGGCGGAGATCGACCTGCCGGATGGGCTGCTCGACGACGGGGGGTTCGAGACGATCGCGGAGCTCCGTCCCGCGGACGAGCACGGGCTCGTCGCGGCCCGCCGCGTCTTCGCCGACGGCCGCACGCGCGCCTACGCCTGGGGACGGGCCGTCGCGCGCGAGGATCTCGCCGCGCTCGTCGAGAGCCTGATCGCGATGTCCGGTCAGTTCGAGCAGCGACGGCTCGCGAGGCCCTCGTTCCAGCTCGACGTCCTCGACGCGTTTGCCGGCGACGAGCAGCTTCGCCGCCGTGCCGAGCTGCGCCGCGCGTGGCGCGACCTGCTCGCCGCCCGCCGCCGCCACGAACATCTGACCGGCTCCGCCGGAGAACGGGCCGCACGGCATGACGAGCTCCGCGAGCTCGTCATCCGCACCGAGCGGCTCGGGCCGGACACCGAGGAGACGCTGCGTACCGAGCGTGACCGTCTGCGCCACGTCGGCGAGCTCGCCGAGGCGGCTGCGGCGGCCGCCGACGCGCTCTCGCCCGAAGCCTCCGAGCTTCCCGGCGCGGCCGAGCTCCTGAGCCGTGCCGCCGCCGCGATCGACCCCGTGGCCGATCTCGATCCCGAGCTCCGCGCGGTCGCGGTCGAGCTGGGCGAGACAGGCCTTCGCGCGAGCGAGGCCTCCTCGACGCTCCGCGCCTACCTCGCGTCGCTCGAGGCCGAGCCGGGCCGGCTCGAGCACCTGGAGGACGAGCTCGAGCGCATCTCCGACACGAAGCGGCGCTTCGGCGCCTCCTCGTACGAAGAGCTTCTCGCGCTCGCTGCCGAGGCAGACGGCGAGCTGGCCGCATTCGACGACGGCGACGATTCTGTCGAGGCGGCGTCCCGCGAGCTCCTCGCGGCGGAGGGTCGTTTGGAGGAGATCGCCGGGCTGCTCTCGGATCGCCGGGCGGAGGTGGCCGTCGGCTTCTCGGAGGCCGTCGGCGAGGCGCTCAGGGGCCTCGGCATGGGTGAGGGGGAGTTCCGCGCCGAGCTCGCGCCCCGCGAGCTCGGGCCGGCCGGCCGCGACGAGGTGACGTTCCTGATCCGCCCCAACCCGGGCCTTCCCCTCGCGCCCGCGGCGGAGACCGCCTCCGGCGGCGAGCTCTCGCGTGTCGCGCTCGCGCTGCGAGCCGCTGCCCATGTCGGAGCCGGCGAGCCCACGATCGTCTTCGACGAGATCGACGCGGGCATCGGGGGCCAGACCGCCCACGCCGTCGCCGACGCGCTGCGCCGGCTCGGCGAGACTACCCAGGTGATCACGATCACCCATCTTCCCCAGATCGCGAGCGTCGCCGACGTCCACCTGCGGGTCGAGAAGATCGCGGGTGATCCGACCCACACCCGGATCGAGCGGCTTTCCGACGACGAGCGCCGCGAGGAGCTCGAGCGCATGCTCGGCGGCGCCGCGTTCCTCGCCACGCTGCGATGAGCTTCGACGAGTTCACCGGGACCGCGCGGGTCGACCGGCGCACCAAGGACCTCGTGAAGCGGCTGGGCCCGGCCGACATCGCGATCATCGACCATGCCGATCTCGACCGCGTCTCCGTCGAGGAGCTGCTCGAGAGTGGCGTCCGGGTCGTCGTCAACTCCGCGCCGTCCCAGACGGGGCGCTACCCGAATCCGGGCCCGCTGCAGCTCGTGCGCGGCGGGGTCGTGCTGATCGACGTGAAGGCGCCGGACGGCTTGATCGACGCCGTCAGGGAGGGCGAGCCGATCACCGTGCGCGGTTCGAGCCTCTACCGGAACGGCTCCCGGATCGCGGCCGGCCGCACGCTCACCGTCGAGGAGCTCGAGCTCCGGCTCGAGGAGCAGCAGGACCGCCTCGCGGACGCGCTCGAGGGCTTCGCCGAGAACACGATGCGGTTCCTGCGGGAGGAGGGAGCGCTCTTCACGGAGGAGCTGCAGCTCCCACATCTCGCCACCCGGTTTCGCGACCGGCACGCCCTCGTCGTCGCCCGCGGCCCCGCCTACAAGCGCGATCTGCGCATCGTCCGCTCCTACATCCGCGACTTCAAGCCGGTGCTCGTCGCGGTCGACGGCGGCGCCGACGCGCTCCTCGAGATCGGCCGCAAGCCCGACGTGATCGTCGGCGACATGGATTCGGTCTCCGACACGGCGCTCACCTGCGGCGCCGAGCTCGTCGTGCATGCCTACCCGGACGGGCGCGCGCCGGGCCGCGAGCGGCTCGACGGGCTCGGGCTGTCCTCGTCCGTCGTCTCGGCCCCGGGAATCAGCGAGGACGTCGCCATGCTGCTCGCGTACGAGAAGGGGGCCGACCTGATCGTCGCCGTCGGCACCCACTTCAACCTGGTCGAGTTCCTCGAGCGAAACCGCGAGGGGATGTCCTCGACCTTCCTGACCCGGCTCAAGGTTGGCGACCGGCTCGTCGACGCCCGCGGCGTCTCCCGGCTGTTCCGAACCCGTGTCGGCGTGACGCCGCTCGCCGTCTTCCTGCTCGCCGCCGCCGCCGCGATCGCCGCGGTGGTGATCGGCTCGCAGCCGCTCAGAGATACGATCTCCGTGCTTGTCGAGCGGGTGTTCTCCCTGCTCGGCCTGAACTAGCGCGCCCCCCGTGGTCGACCTTCGCTACCACCTCGCCTCGCTCGCTGCCGTCTTCGTGGCGCTGGCGGTCGGCGTGCTGCTGGGCGTCGCGATCTCCGGGAAGGTCTCCGACACCTCGGAGTCGGCCCTGCGAGACCAGAACGGCCAGCTCGCCGGGCAGCTCGAGGCCGAGCGCGAGAAGACGCAGGCGGCATCGCAGCAAGGAGCGGTGGCGCAGGAGGTGCTGGACGACGCCTACCCGGCGCTGATGCAGGATCGGCTCGGCGGCAAGCAGTTCGCGGTCCTGTTTCTCGGCTCGGTCGACGGCGACCTGCGCTCGTCGATCGAGCGGACGCTCGGCGACGCGGGCGCGGGCGCGCCGCTGCGAACGCTCGCGGTCGAGCTTCCGCTCGACGCGGGCAAGCTCGACGAGTACCTGCACGACAACTCCGGGCTGATCGCGTACGGGGGCGACCGCGACTTCGGCGGTCTAGGGCGAGAGCTCGGCCGCGAGCTGGTCGAGGGCGGCGACACGCCGCTCTGGACGGCGCTCTCGGGCGAGCTCGTAGAGGAGCGCACAGGCGCCACGACGCCCGACGTGGACGGGGTCGTCGTCGTCCGCTCCTGGGACCCTCCTCCGGCGAACAGCCTCGACGTGACCGAGCAGGACCGCCCGACCGAGTCGCTGCTGGACGGCCTGCTCGACGGACTCGACTCGACCGGGATCCCGGTCGTCGGCGTCGAGGGGTCGACGACGACCGCAGAGGAGTCCGACATCCCGCTCTACCGGGAGCGGGGCGTCTCCAGCGTCGACGACGTCGACACGCCGTTCGGCAAGCTCGCGCTCGCGCTGCTTCTCGCCGGCGGCGACGCGGGACACTACGGCCTCAAGGACTCGGCCAGCGACGGCGCCACGCCGCCGATCACGCCCGTCGCCCCTCCCGAGCCGGGTGGGAGCTGAGCTGACGATCCTCGTTCCGGCCCGGGACGAGGAGGACAGGGTCGGGTCGACGGTCGCCGCGCTTGCGTCGGCGTTTCCGGACGCGAAGGTGGTCGTCGCCGACGACGGGTCTCGGGATTCCACCGCGGCCGTTGCCGAGGCGGCGGGGGCCACCGTGCTGCGCCTCGCCCGTCTCGGCAAGGGCCAGGCGCTGTCCGCGGCCGAGCGCACCGCCGGCCCGGGCCGCATCCTGCTGGTCGACGCCGACCTCGACGGCGACCTCGTGAGCCTGCTCGAAAGCGACGCCGACGTGGCCGTCGCCGTGTTCGCGAGACAGCAGGGAGGGGGGTTCGGAATCGCCAAGCGAGCCGGGCGCCGGCTCGTTCGTCTGCGCTCGGGGGCCGACGTGCGTGAGCCGCTGTCCGGCCAGCGCGCGCTCTCGCCGGCCGCCAGGAAGGCGTGCTTCCCGCTCGCCCCCGGCTACGGCTGCGAGGTACGCATGACGATCGACGCGGTCCGTGCCGGCCTCGGCGTCGAGGAGCGAGAGCTGTCGCTGAGTCACCGCGTCACCCGACGCGACGTCGCCGGGTTCGCGCATCGCGGCCGCCAGCTGCTCGACCTGATCGTCGCGTGCGGGCCGCTCGCGGTCAACTTTCGCGGGCTGCGCCTGCCGCTGACAGGGTGGGCGGTACCGCTCGTAGGTCTCGGTGGCCCGCGCCGGGACGTGCTCGTCGCGACGGCAGTTGCTGCGGCGGGTCTCGCCGACGACCTCTGGAGCGGCCCAGAGCGCGGGTTCCGCGCGCATCTGCGCGGCGGCGACACGACCGGCGTCCTGAAGCTGGTCGCGATCCCCGCAGTCGGTCTGGCCGCGACCGGCTCGCCGTCGGGCGCGCTCCTGATCGGTCTCTCGGCGAACGCGCTCAACCAGCTCGATACGCGCCCCGGCCGCGCGCTCAAGGCGTACCTGCTCGCCGCCCTCTGTCTGCGGGGGACGCCGGCCCGCCGGTTCGCGCGCGGGGCCGTCCTGCTCCTTCCCTACGATCTCCGCGAGCGCATGATGCTGGGGGACGCGGGGTCGAACGCCTTTGGGGCCATGGTAGGGTTGGCCCTGGTGCAACGACTCCCGGGACGGGCTCGCTGGGCGGCGATCGCCGGGCTCGCGGGACTCAACCTCCTCGGCGAGCGCCGCTCGCTCGGAAGCCTGATCGAGTCGTCCGCGGTCCTTCGCGCGCTCGACGGTCTCGGGAGGAGAGACCCGTGACGGACACCCCCACGAAGTACGTCTTCGTCACGGGCGGGGTCGTCTCGTCGCTCGGCAAGGGCATTACTGCGGCATCGCTCGGGCGCCTGCTGAAGGCGCGCGGCTTTCGCGTCCAGGCGCAGAAGTTCGACCCGTACCTGAACGTCGACCCGGGAACGATGAGCCCGTTCCAGCACGGCGAGGTGTTCGTCACCGAGGACGGCGCGGAGACCGACCTCGACATCGGCCACTACGAGCGGTTCGTCGACGAGAACCTGTCGCGCTCCGCGAACCACACCTCGGGCTCGATCTGGGACCGCGTGATCCGCAAGGAGCGCAAGGGCGAATACCTCGGCTCGACCGTGCAGGTGATCCCGCACATCACCAACGAGATCAAGGAGCGGATCCGCCGGGTCGCGACCGCGAGCGACGCCGACGTCGTCATCTCGGAGATCGGGGGCACGGTGGGTGACATCGAGTCGCTCCCGTTCCTCGAGGCGATCCGCCAGTTCCGGCGGGAGGTCGGCCAGGAGAACGTCGTCTACGTGCATGTCACCTACGTCCCGTTCATCGACACCGCCGGCGAGCTGAAGACGAAGCCGACGCAGCACTCGGTCAACGAGCTACGACGCATCGGTATCCACCCCGACGTCGTCGTGTGCCGGTCGCACGAGCCGCTCTCGCGCGACATCCGCGAGAAGATCGCGCTCTTCGCAGACGTCGACCCGGCCGCGGTCGTCGCCAACGAGGACGTCCGCGACGTGTACCTCGTCCCGCACGCGCTGCGCGACGAGGGGCTCGACCGGCTCGTGTGCCAGCGCCTCGGGCTCCCCGAGGGCGAGCTCGACCTCGGCGACTGGGACGAGCTCGTCGAGCGCATCGGCAGGCGCGAGGGCGAGGTCGAGATCGCGCTCGTCGGCAAGTACGTGAAGCTCCACGATGCGTACCTCTCGGTGCACGAGGCGCTCAAGCACTCGGGCATCTACCACGGCACGGGTGTCAGTGTCCGGTGGGTGGACTCGGAGGGGATGAGCGTCGAGGAGGCGGCAGCCGAGCTCGAGCGCGCCGACGGCGTGCTGGTACCCGGTGGGTTCGGCTCGCGCGGCTGGGAGGGCAAGATCACCGCCTGCCGCGTGGCGAGAGAGCGGGGCATTCCCTACCTCGGCATCTGCCTCGGCATGCACGTTGCCATCTCGGAGTTCGCCCGCAACGTCTGCGGCCTCGACGGCGCCAACTCGACCGAGATGGATCCGGAGACGCCGTACCCGGTGATCGACCTCCTGCCCGAGCAGAAAGAGATCGAGGATCTCGGCGGCACCATGCGGCTCGGCGCCCAGCCCGTCGACCTGGTCGAGGGGACGCGTGCCTACAGCGCCTACGACGAGGCGGTCGTGTACGAGCGCCACCGCCATCGCTACGAGGTGTCGAACCACTACCGCCCACGGCTCGTCGAGCAGGGCCTCGTCGTGTCGGGCACGTACCAGGAAGGCCGCCTCGTCGAGATCGTCGAGCTCTCCGGCCACCCGTGGTTCGTCGCGAGCCAGTTCCACCCGGAGTTCAAGTCGCGCCCCACCCGGCCTGCGCCGCTGTTTCGCGACTTCGTCGGCGCCGCGCTCGACCGGGCCCGGTCACGCGCCGCCGTCGCCGAGACGGCGCTCCGCTAGACGGCTCCGGCGGCCGAGCGGTAGCCGGCCCCGGCACCGTTGCCGTCCGGCGGCCGCCAACGCACTAGGCGTTTGCCGACACCGGCGCCCCTGGACCCACCCGAGGGAGGGTTCCCCACCCGGGTGGGTCGAGACTCGAGCGTAGCGCCGCAATGGTGTCCGGATCTGCCCGCGCGCGATGCAAGACCCGCCCTCACACGTGTCGAATCACGCAACCGGCGGCCGCCGGGCAGGCACGGTTGCGCGCGAGTCCCGAGCGCACCGGGGTTTCCGGACAGACCCCCTAGAATCGTCCCCGATGCCGGCCGGCTGGGCCTCCGATGTCCTCCCCCTGTTTCTCGAGCTCGCCGCCGTGCCGAGTCCATCCGGAGACGAGCGAGCGATGGCCGACCGGGTCTCGGGATACCTCCGCGACCTCGGCCTCACCGTCGACGAGGACGCGACCGGGGCGTCGGTCGGGTCGAACGCCGGCAACCTCCTCGCCCGGATCGAGCCGAGCGACCCGAACGACGGCGTTCCCATCTTCCTCTGCGCCCACCTCGACACCGTCGCGCCGACGGGCGCCCTCGACCCGGCGGTCGAGGACGGCGTCGTCCGAAACCGGGGCGGGACGATCCTCGGCGCGGACAACAAGGCGTCGGTCGCAGTCATGCTCGAGGCGGCGCGGCGCCTGGTCACGGAGCACCGATTGCATGCGGGTGTCGAGCTCCTCTTCACCGTCCGCGAGGAGACCGGGTGCGAGGGCGCAGCCGCGTTCGACGCCGACGCGCTCACAGCGCGCATCGGCTTCGTCTACGACGTCGACGGGCCGATCGGACAGGTCGTGGTCAGAGCACCGCATCAGCGGACCCTCGACGCCCTCTTCACCGGACGTGCCGCGCATGCGGGAATCGCCCCCGAGGAGGGCAGGTCGGCCGTCGTCGCTGCAGCGCGCGCGATCGCCGACCTTCGATTGGGCCGGCTCGACGCGGAGACGACTGCCAACGTCGGGATGATCGAGGGAGGGGTCGCCCGGAACGTCGTCCCCGAGCACTGTCGTGTCATCGCCGAGGCGCGGTCACGAGATCTGCGCAAGCTTGAGGAGGTCGTCGGCGAGATGCTCGACGCGTTCTCTTTCGGCGCCACGATCGGGGAGTGCGAGGTCGAGGTCGAGGTCGGATCGAAGTACCCCGGATACACGCTGGGCCCGGAGGACGACGCGTTTCGCCTGGCCCGCACGGCGCTCGAGCGCTGCGAGCTCGTCCCCGAGTCGGTCGAGTCGAACGGCGGCTCCGACGTCAACGTCCTCCGGAGCCAGGGACTGTCGTGCGTCAACCTCGCCAACGGCATGGCCCGCATCCACACGCGCGACGAGGAGATCGCGGTCACGGACCTGGAGGCCATGGTCGGCGTGACGCTCGAGCTCGTCGAGGTTGCGAGGACGGCCTCCTGCTGAGTCTGCGCCGGGGGACGGTCAGCGGCGTGCAGGAGCGGCTGCACGGGCTTGTTCGGCTGCAGGTCGACGGCCGCCCGTGCATCGCGTACCCGACCCTCACCGGGCCCGTCGCGGTGGCGGACGACGTGCTGGTCAACACGCAGGCGGTCGAGCTCGGGCTCGGGTCGGGCGGGTTCGACGTGCTCTACGCGAATCTCACGCGCGGTCTCGACCGACCTCCCGAGCCCGGTGGCCACGTGATGAAGCTTCCGTACACCCCACTTCAGCACGCAACCCGACACGCGGAAGAGGAGGAGCTCACGCTCGAGCGGCTGAACGGCACGCCGGTTGTCTGCTGCTCGCTCCACAGCCAGGTCGCACCGGTGTGCGCCGCGCTCGGCGTCGATCGCAAGGTGGTCTACGTGCAGCTGTCTGGCGGGGCCTTGCCCCTGCCGCTCTCCGACGCCGTCCGGCTCCTCCGGGACCGCGGCTACCTCGCCGCTGCCGTCGCCCCGGACGCGGTGCTGGGCGGCGACGTCGCCTGCGTGTCGCTCCCCTCGGCGCTCGCGTGGTCTGCGTCCGTCGGCGCAGACGCGGTCATCTGCGCGCTCGGCCCGGGCATCGTCGGTACGGGCACTGCGCTCGGGCACGGTGGCGTCGCGGCCGCGGATGCGGCGAACGTGGCCGTCGCTCTCGGCGGTGCGCCGATCGTCGCACCGCGCGTCTCGGACGCCGATCTACGCGATCGCCATCAGGGGCTCTCGCACCACACGCGCACGATCCTCGGGCTGGCGCTCGGGCCCGTGACCGTCGCCTGGCCTCTCGGGCTGGCCCCGCCCGAGGACATCGAGGTCGAGCTCGTCGACGTCGCCGGCTGGGAGGGCGCGTGCGCGGGCCTCCCGCTCTCGCACATGGGTCGTGGTCCCGTCGAGGATCCGTGGTTCTTCGCCGCCGCGTTCGCGGCCGGCCGGCTTGCGCGCGGGCGGCTCTCGTGAAGCCCGACTCGGCCCGTTCGATCTATCGAGGGCGGGTGATCTCGCTCGTGATCGAGCAATGGGGGGACGTCGAGCGGGAGGTGATCGAGCATCCGGGCGCCGTCGTCGTGGTCGCGACCGAGGCGGAGGGAAGGATCGTGCTGGTGCGCCAACCCCGGCAGGCCGTCAGGCGCGAGCTGCTCGAACTGCCTGCGGGAACGCTCGACGCTGGAGAGGAGCCGCTCGCCGCCGCGCAGCGCGAACTCGCAGAGGAGACCGGTTTCCACGGCGGCGAGTGGAGCGCTGGGCCGCAGTTCTTCAGCGCGCCGGGCTTCTGCACGGAGCTCATGCACGTCTTCTTCGCGCAGGCCGTCGAGCCGGGAGCTCAGGCGCTCGAGGCCGACGAGGAGGTGGAGGTGGTGCTCGTCCCGGCGCGAGACGTTCCGGAGCTGCTCGGCGACGTACAGGACGCCAAGACGCTCGTCGGGCTGCTGCTGTACCTGCGCGAGCGGGCCGTCTGAGAGCTGTCGGCCGGCGCGTCGGGCGGTGCCGGCGCTATCGTTGCGCCGCCTTGCGGATCAGCGTCCCCAGGGAGATCAAGCCGGACGAGTACCGGGTCGCTCTGACCCCTGCCGGTGCCCGCGAGCTCACCGCCCGTGGCCACGAGGTGCTGATCGAGGACGGCGCCGGCCTCGGCAGCGCATTCCCCGACGAGGCGTACGTCGCGGCCGGCGCCCGGATGGGCACGGTGGACGAGGTCTGGGCGACCGCAGAGCTCGTGCTCAAGGTGAAGGAGCCGATCGAGCCCGAGTACGCGCGGATCCACGAGCACGTCGTCCTCTTCACCTATCTCCATCTCGCCGCGGATCTGCCTCAGACGCGGGCGCTGCTCGCGAGCGGCGCGACGTGCGTCGCCTACGAGACGGTCGAGACTCCCGACCACCGGCTGCCCCTGCTCGCGCCGATGAGCGAGGTCGCCGGGCGCCTCGCCACGCAGATGGGCGCCTGGGCGCTCGAGAAGCCCGCGGGCGGGCGCGGCATGCTTCTCGGCGGCGTGCCCGGGGTGCCCCCGGCCAAGGTCGTCGTCCTCGGCGGGGGAATCGTCGGCTACAACGCTGCGCTGATCGCCGTGGGGATGCGGGCGGACGTCTGGGTTCTCGACCGGTCCGTGCCGAGAATGCGCGACCTCGAGATGATGCTCGACGGTCGGATCACGCTCGCGATGTCGAACCAGCTCCAGATCGAGGAGGTGATCACCGACGCCGACATGGTCATCGGCGCCGTCCTCGTACCCGGGGCCCGCGCTCCGAAGCTCGTCACGCGTCCGATGCTGCGCCTGATGAAGCCGGGCGCCGTGCTCGTGGACGTCGCCATCGACCAGGGCGGCTGCTTCGAGACGTCGCGCCCGACGACGCACTCGGACCCCGTCTTCGAGGTCGACGAGATCGTGCACTACTGCGTCGCGAACATGCCGGGCGCCGTGCCGATCAGCTCGACGAAGGCGCTCACGAACGTGACGCTGCCCTACATCGAGGCGATCGCAGACCTCGGCCTGCGCGAGGCGATCGCGCGCGATCCGAGCCTTGCGAAGGGGGTCAACGTCGTCGCCGGCGAGATCGCGTATCAGGCCGTTGCGGAGGCGCACGGTCTCGAGTACCGGCCGCTCGAAGAGCTGCTGCCGGTCTGAGTCGCGAGGTATCGCCGCGCGCTAGGACGCCGTGGGCGCGTCGGCCGCGGGCTCGTCGGGCTTCTCGCCCCCGGGCAGGAACTTGACGACGACATACGTGACACCGGCTGCGAGGCCGATCGTGAGGACGATCCAGATGACGACGCCGAAGAGCCCGAGGACAGTGTCCATGCCGGACGTAGAATAGCCGTATGCCGCGCGCCTGCGTCATCGTGCTCGACGCGGTCGGGGCCGGGGCGCTGCCGGACGCGGCGGAGTACGGAGACGAGGGATCCGACACCCTGGGCAACGTCGCCCGCGCGGTCGGGGGCCTCGATCTGCCCAGCCTCGAGGCTCTCGGGCTCGGCAACGTCGAGCCCCTCGAAGGCTGCCCGCCGCAGCCGGGCGCACCCGCCGTCGCCGGTCGACTGGTCGAGCGGTCGAAGGGAAAGGACACGATGACCGGTCACTGGGAGCTGATGGGCATCGTCACGCCGCAGGCGCTGCCGACGTATCCGCACGGGTTCCCGTTCGACGTGATCGAGGAGTTCATGCACCGCACCGGCCGCGGCGTCCTCGGCAACCGGGCGGCCTCGGGCACCGAGATCATCCAGCAGCTCGGCGAGCAGCACCAGCGGACCGGCAAGTGGATCGTCTACACGTCGGCGGACTCGGTCTTCCAGGTGGCCGCGCACGAGGAGACGATCCCCCTCGAGGAGCTCTATGCGGCCTGCGCGAGCGCGCGCGAGATCCTGACGGGAAAGCATGCGGTCGGTCGGGTGATCGCGCGCCCCTTCACCGGTGAGCCGGGCAACTTCACGCGCACGCCCAACCGACATGACTGGTCGCTTGCCCCGCGACAGCCGAACTACCTGACGCTGGTGCGGGAGACCGGGGCGGAGGTTCACGGGGTCGGCAAGATCAGCGACATCTTCGCCGGTGTCGACGTCGACCACGCCCATCGGACGAAGTCGAACGTCGACGGGATCGTCCAGACCGAGACGCTCCTCGGCGAGCTCGAGAGCGGGCTCGTGTTCGTCAACCTCGTGGAGACCGACCAGCTCTGGGGGCACCGCAACGACCCCGAGAACTTCCACCGCTGCCTGCAGGACTTCGACCGCAGGCTCTTCGACCTGCTCGGCGCGCTCCGGCCCGGTGATCTCTTCGTGCTCACCTCCGACCACGGCTGCGACCCGACGACCCCGTCCACGGACCACTCGCGCGAGCACGCCCTGCTCCTCTGCTATGTCGAGGGCCGAAACGCAGCCGGCCAGATCCACGAGGGCGAGTTTGCCGACGTCGGCGCCACGGTGAACGCGTGGTTCGGGGGGCGGGCGGCTCCACGCGCGCTTCCCGGCCGGCCGATCGTCGAGCCGTGACGGGCGGCGGCGCTCTCTCGCCGTGACGGCAGTCGAGCTGATCCAGCGCAAGCGGGACGGCTGCGAGCTCACGCCGGACGAGATCTCCGAGCTCGTGCTCGCGTACGCCCGGGGCGACGTGCCCGACTACCAGATGGCCGCGTTCTGCATGGCGGTTTACTTCCGGGGGCTCGGCCCCGCCGAGACGCATGCCCTCACGGATGCGATGGTGCGAAGCGGCGACACGATCGATCTCTCGCCGCTTCACCGCAAGGTCGTGGACAAGCACTCGACCGGCGGCGTCGGCGACAAGACGTCGATCGCCCTCGGGCCGATCGTCGCCGCCTGCGGCGTCCCGTTCGCGAAGATGAGCGGCCGCGGCCTCGGCCACACGGGCGGCACGCTGGACAAGCTCGAGTCGATCCCCGGGTTTCGGGTCGAGCTCGACCGGGACGACTTCCTCGCCCAGGTACGGGAGGTCGGGATGGCGATCATCGGCCAGACGGCCGACCTCGTGCCCGCTGACAGGAAGCTCTACGCCCTCCGCGACGTCACCGCGACCGTCGACAACGTCTCGCTGATCGCGGCCAGCATCATGTCGAAGAAGATCGCCGCAGGGGCGGACGCGATCGTGCTCGACGTGAAGGTCGGCGACGGCGCGTTCATGAAGACCACGGAGGACGCCCGCGAGCTTGCCCGGACGATGATCGAGATCGGTCGTCGTGCGGGTCGCGAGGTCGTCTGCGAGCTGACCGACATGGATCAGCCGCTGGGGCAGGCGGTCGGTAATGCTCTCGAGGTGCGGGAGGCGGTGGCGACGCTCGGCGGCGCTGGGCCGCCCGAGTTCACCGAGCTCGTGCTCGGCGCGTGCGGGCACGTTCTTGCCCTCTCCGACCTCGGGGTGGACGTCGACGGAGGCCGCGCGCTCGCGGAGGCAGCGGTCGGCAGCGGCGCCGCGCTCGCCGCGTACGAGCGCTGGATCGGCGCGCAGGGAGGCGAGCCGTCCCTCGATGCGCTGCCGGTTGCCCCGGTGATTCGCACGGTGCCCGCGCCGGCCGCCGGCATCGTCCAGGCGATCGCGACGACCGAGCTCGGCCTCACCGTGCTCCGCCTCGGGGCGGGTCGCGCCACGAAGGACGACGAGATCGACCATTCCGTCGGCGTCGTCTGCGTGGCGAAGCGCGGGGACGCGGTGCAGGCAGGGGCTGCGCTTGCCGAGGTACACGCGCGCGACGAGCGCGCCGCGACCCGCGCGGTCGCGGAGGTCGCAGCCTGCTACCGGATCGGGGCCGAGCCGCCGGAGCAGCGCCCGATCGTCCTGGACGTCCTCCGCTAGGTTCGGAGGCTGGCTGTGCCGGAGCTGCCGGAGGTCGAGACGATCCGCTCGCTGCTCGAGCCTGAGCTGCGGGGGCGGCGGTTCGAGCAGGTGAGAATCCTCGACTCCCGGCTGACGCGGCCGGAGGCTCCCGAGCTGGTCGCCACCGAGCTCGAGGGTGAGCGCGTTGCGGACGTGTGCAGGCGCGGCAAGTACCTGATCGTCGCGTTCGAGAGCGGCCGCCGGCTGCTCGTCCACCTCCGGATGACGGGCAGCCTGCTCCATCGGCGCGGCGGGCTCCCGGACGATCCGCATCGTCGGGCGATCGTGCGCCTCGACGACGGCTCCGAGCTGGCGTACCGGGACGTGCGGCGCTTCGGCACCTGGATCCTCCTCGAGAGCACCGACGCAGCGCGCTACGTCGCCGACCGCCTCGGCCCGGAGCCGCTCGAAGCAGCGTTCACGACCCGCCGGCTTTCGGCCGCGCTCTCGGGCCGGCGCGCGCCGGTCAAGGCGGCCGTCCTCGACCAGAGGACCGTGGCGGGCGTCGGGAACATCTACGCCGACGAGGCGTTGTGGCGTGCGCGTATCCACCCGCGGCGACCCGCGGGCGAGCTCGCCCCCGAGGAGATCGCTGCGCTGCGACGCGGCATCCGGGCGGCGTTGCGTGCGGGAGTGGAGGGGCAGGGGGCGACGCTGCGCGACTACCGGGACCCGTCGGGCGGCAGCGGCCGCATGCAGCACGAGTTCAAGGTCTACGGGCGCGACGGCGAGCCGTGCCTACGCTGCGGCACACCGATCGAGAAGACCCGCGTCGCGGGTCGTGGGACGTGGTACTGCCCGAGCTGTCAGTCCCTGGAGGGGTCGGAGTGAGCATTGCGCGTCGGCTCCGCCAGGCGTCCGACACGATCCTGACACGAACCGCGCGCAATCGGCACACGGTCGCGCGCATTCGCTGCGTTCGATCGCGATACGCTCGAAGCGGGTGGTGGGTGGTCTTCCCCACCCAAGGGCGGGGCTGAGGGCACGACTGCGGTTTGGCGTGCCCTCGCCCGGGGCTCGTCGCCGCGGGGTAGCGGGTGGCCGGCTTCAGCCCGTACGAGCCGCGTCTGCGGGCGCGACGGCGGCGAGCTCGTCGAATGCTCCGGCCCGGTCGAGTGCCGCCAGCTCCGTGTAGCCGCCAATCGGCTCGTCGTCGATCACGATCTGCGGCACCGTCCAGCCCCCGGTCGTCTCCAGGAGCCTCTGGCGGAAGCGTGGGTCCGCGTCGATCCTGACCTCTTCGTACGGGAGCCCACGCCTGTCGAGCAGCTGCCTGGCGCGATCGCAGTAGCCGCACCAGTCGGTCGTGTACATCAGGATCCGGGCCACGAACCGATAAACGCCCTGCTTACGCGGGGTATTCCGGGTGCCCGACTACACTGGGCCGATGGGCTCCCGGACCGTGAAGACGGAGGCCGTCGTTCTCCGCTCGATCCGATACGGGGAGGCCGACCGGATCCTCCATCTCTTCACGCTCGAACGCGGACGGGGCGGCGCGATCGCCAAGGGAGCCCGCCGGACGCGCTCCCGCTTCGGCGCCAGGCTGGAGCCGTTCAGCCACGTCGAGCTCCTGCTCCACGACGGACGCGGGGAGCTCGCGACGGTGACCGGTGCCGACCTGATCCGCCCGCATGACGCCATCCGCACGGACGGCTACCGGCTCGCGGTCGGCCAGATCGGGCTCGAGGCGATGCTCCGTCTCTTCATCGAGCACGACGCCAACACGCAGGCATTCCATGCGCTCGTCCGCTTCCTCGACCTGCTCGACTCGGTCGCCGTCGAGCTGCCGGCCCAGCCGGCACTCGATGCGCTCGCGCTGTCGTTTCAGCTCAAGCTCCTGTGGCTGGCCGGCTACCTGCCCCATCTCGCCGGGTGCGCTTCGTGCGGTCGAGACGATCCCCTGGTCGGCTTCTCGGCCGCGGCGGGAGGAAGCGTGTGCGAGGCTTGCCGCGCGGGCTCGACCCCCGTCTCGGCGGACGGCTTCGAGGCCATGCGCGGCCTGCTCGAGCGGTCGCTCGCCGACGCGCACGGGGCTCCCACGACAGAGCGCGGGCGGCGGGACACGCTCCGCGTGATCGAGTCCTCGTACGAGACGCACGGGGGCTTTCGCCTCCGGACACTCGCCGCCGGCTGATCCGGCCAGGCTCCGGGGTCAGTATCTTCCGCGGTGGGTACCGTGGAGCGACCAATCGTGGAGCACGACACCGACGCACTTGCCGGCGCGTCGGGGCGGTGTACCCGCCCCGACGAACCAGCCCGACACGCCCGGAGCGCTTCCCGCACTGCGCGGAGGCCCTCCGGCGCTCCGCAACCTCCCGGAGCCGTACACGCCGCCTCCGCCCGATCGGAGCCCGTGGGGAACCTTCCTCGCCGTTGCGGTCGCGCTCGCGGTCGCTGTTGCGTTCGCCGACTCCTCGATCGTGGTCCTGGCGCTGCCCGAGATCTACGTCGACTTCAACACCTCGATCCCCGGCGTCTCCTGGGTGATCACGGGGTACAACCTCGTCGTCGCGCTGGCCGCGTTCGCGCTGCTCCCGGTCACGCGGCTCGTACGACCGCCCCTCCTCGCGCTCACCGGAATCGCCGTCTTCCTGGGCGCCTCGATCGGCTGTGGCGCCGCCGGCGATCTCGTCGCGCTGATCGCGTTTCGCTGCGTCCAGGGCCTCGGAGCTGCGCTCCTGCTCGCAGCGTCGCTTCCTCTGCTCGTCGCGCTCGCGGGCTCCGTGAAGCGCGGCCGGGGTTGGTGGGCGCTCGCTGGCGCTGCCGGCGCGGCGTTCGGCCCTGCGCTTGGAGGCCTTCTCACCGAGGTCTTCGACTGGCGCGCGATCTTCTACGCACAGGCTCCAATCGCAGCCGTGGCGCTGATCGCGGGCCTCAGTCCAGCGGTACGCGCGCTGCCGGTCGAGCGCGTGCGCCCCGAGCGGGGGCGGACGCTCTGGGCGAACCTCGGGCTCCTGTGCGTTTTCGGCGCGCTCGTGGGCGCGCTCTTCCTTGCAGTCCTCATGGTCGTGACCGTCTGGAGCTTCGGCCCTCTGGCCGGAGCGGCCGTCGTGACCGCCCTCCCGGTGGCGGCGCTGGTCGTCCGTCCGCTCTCACGGATGCTCGAGGGCACGATCGACATCGTCGCCGGCGCGATTCTCCTCGCCCTCGGTTTGATCGCGCTCGCGTTTCTCCCGGATGCAAGCGCCCTGTACGCCGGCCTCGCGCTGGCGATCTGCGGCGCCGGCTTCGGGCTGGCCGTCCCACCGCTGACACGGGACTCCGTCGAGGGAACGACCGGACTTGCCTGGCGCGGGACGGCGTCAGTCGGAGCACGCCACGCCGGCCTCGTGCTCGCGCTGCTCGCGATCGCGCCGCTTCTCGCCCACGAGCTCCAGCAGGGCGGCGAGCGGGCGACCCTGAACGCGACCGCCGTGATCCTGGACGCGCCGATCCCGCTCGACCAGAAGGTGCCGATCGCGCTTGCGCTACGGGACGAGTTCGAGAAGACGCCCGAGGGCAAGATCCCCGATCTCGCCGGGCCCTTCGATGCGAGCAGCGCCGCGGGCGACCCGACCGTGACGGCGACCCGCGACGACCTCCTCGGCTCGATCGAGGCAGTGCTCACGAGGAGCTTCCGTTCCTCCTATGCGCTGGCCGCGCTGTTTGCCCTGCTGACGCTCGTGCCGGTCACGGTCGCGCGCCTGAGGAGGGAGCCGCTGTGAGCCGTCGTGCTGGAGCGGTTGCAGCGCTCGCCGCGCTCGGGGCAGCAGCCGTCGCGCTGATCGCGGTCGAGTTCGCAAGCGGCGCGTCGAGCTACGGCGAGTCCACGTCGAAGGACGCGTGCACAGCGACCTCCGACTTCCCGGGCAAGGGCCTCGACCCGACGATCCAGCGCATCTTCCTCTCGGGCCTCTACGGTGCGGCATGCGACCTCGGGACGACGCGCGAGGAGCTCGTTCTCTCGCTCGCGCCGAGCGTCGAGGGAGGCGCCGACATTCAATGGGATCAGCCGACGATCGCCCGCGCGGTCCGGTCGGGCTTGCTCCGCGCGATCGACGACGCGGAGAAGCAGGGGTCGCTGGGCGCCCTTCCGGCCACCATCCTCCGCGAGGTCGTCAGGCGGGCACCCGTCGACCTGCTCGTCAAGGGCGGATTCACGATCGGCGACCTGATCGAGAAGATCCAGGGCGGCGATCTCGGCGGGCTCCTCGACGGGCTCGATTCCGACCAGCTCGGCGACCTGCTCGGTTCGACGCTCCAGGATCTGATCGGGAAGATCGACCTCGGCGAGCTGCTCGACGGGGTCCTCGGGCAGAAGCCCTAGACCGCTTCCCAGCGTCGCCGAGCGACGGCGGTAGGATCGTCGGACGCGATGGCCGGGCCGAGCTACCAGGAGATGATCGCGTCCCTCCAGGTGTACTGGATGGACTACGGCTGCGTCGTCATGCAGCCGTACCACACCGAGGTCGGCGCCGGGACGTTCAACCCGGCGACGGCGCTCCGCTGCCTGGGCCCGGAGCCGTGGAAGGCAGCGTACGTGGAGCCGTCGATCCGACCGACCGACGGACGCTACGCCGAGAATCCGTTTCGGTTCCAGCACTACTTCCAGTACCAGGTCGTCCTCAAGCCCGCCCCCGAGGACGTCCTCGACCTCTACTTCGGCTCGCTCGCCGCGGTCGGGATCGACCTGCGCGCCCACGACGTGCGCCTCGTCGAGGACGACTGGGAGGGGCCGACGCTCGGCGCCTGGGGCCTGGGCTGGGAGGTCTGGGTCGACGGGATGGAGGTGACGCAGTTCACCTACTTCCAGCAGCTCGGTGGGCTCGAGCTGCACCTCGATCCCGGCGGAGATCACGTACGGGCTCGAGCGCCTCGCCATGTTCCTGCAGGGAAAGCGCTCGGCCTTCGAGCTCGAGTGGGCGCCCGGAGTGACCTGGGGCGACGTGTACCGCGAGAGCGAGCGGCAGTGGTCGGTCTACAACTTCGAGGAGGCGCCGGTCGACGTGCTGACGCGCCGGTTCGCCGAGCACGAGGCCGAGTGCGCGCACCTCGTCGCCCGGCGACTGCCGCTCCCCGCGTACGACCAGGTCCTCAAGGCGTCGCACGCGTTCAATCTGCTCGACGCGCGCGGCGCGATCTCCGTCACCGAACGCGCCGCCTACATCGGCCGGGTGCGCAACCTCGCCCGCAGCGTCGCCCAGCTCTACGTCGACATGGAGAGCGAGTCGCTTGCCGACGCTCCTGTTTGAGATCGGCTGCGAGGAGCTTCCCGCGGACGCGTGCCGCGAGGCGGCCGCGCAGCTTCCGGGGCTCTGCCGCGAGGCGCTCGGCAAGGAGCCGGCGAAGGTGTTCGTCGGGCCGCGTCGGCTGGCAGTTCTCGTCGAAGGGGTGTCGGCGGAGCCCGAGGCCGAATGGGTCAAGGGGCCGCCGGTGGCGCTTCGTGAGCAGGCGGCGGCCGGCTTCGCGAAGCGCCACGGCGTGGCCGTCGAGGACCTTGGCGAGCGGAACGGGTTCCTCGGCGTCGAGGTGGCGGCGAAGGCGCTGGACGAGCGTCTCGACGAGATCGTGGACGGGCTCGCCTTCGGCAAGTCGATGATCTGGGAGGCGGGGGGACGGCGCTTCTCGCGGCCGGTGCGGTGGCGCTGCGCGAAGCTCGGGGATGAGACCGTGATCGGCGGCGTTTCGCAGGGACACCGCTTCCAGCACGGGGAGGTCGACATCCCGTCGGCGGAGGCGTACGCGGAGACGCTGCGCTCCGTCGGCGTCGAGCCGGACGCGGGCGAACGACGGCGCCTGATCGTCGAGGGGCTGCCGGAGGGGTGGGCCGACCCGCTCGGGAAGCTCGACGAGGTCGTCTACCTCGTCGAGTGGCCGACCGTTCTCGAAGGGTCGTTCGACGAGCGCTTCCTCGAGCTGCCGCGGCGCGTGGTCGAGACCGCGATGCAGGCGCACCAGCGGTACTTCCCGCTCGGCGGTAACCGCTTCGCGTTCGTTGCGAACGGCGGCGACCCCGAGCTCGTCCGCGCCGGCAACGAGCGGGTGCTGGAGGGACGGCTCGAGGACGCGTCGTTCACGTTCGAGCGCGACGTGGCCGTCGGGATCGAGGGGCTGGCGGGAAGGCTCGGCGCGATCACGTTCGTCGCGGGCGCGGGAAGCTTCGCCGAGCGAGCAGCTCGCCTCGAGCACCTGGTCGAGGCCCTCGGCGGCGGCGACGCGTCCTTCGAGGCCGCGCGGCTCGCGAAGGCCGACCAGGCCGCAGAGCTCGTGCGAGAGTTCCCCGACCTGGAGGGTCACATCGGCGCCGAGTACGCCCGCCTGGCCGGGTTCCCGGAGGCGGTGTGCGCGGCGATCGACGAGCAGTACCTTCCCGACTCCGCCGGCGGGCCGCTGCCGGCGACCGAGGCCGGAAGGCTGCTCGCGACAGCCGACAAGATCGATCTCCTGACGGTCGCGTTCGCGCTCGGCCAGCGCCCGACGGGCTCGCGCGACCCGTACGGGCTCAGGCGCGCCGCGATCGGGCTTGGCCGGCTCGCGACCGAGGGCGGGCTCGCGATCGACGTCGGCCCGCTGGTCGCGCGCGACCTCCGGCTCCTCGTCCAGCAGGGCGCCGAGGTGAAAGATGAGGCGGCCGACGTCGCGGACTTCGTCCTCGAGCGTCTCGAGGGGCTTCTCGACGTTCCCGTCGAGTTCGTGCGGGCCGCGCGAGGAGGTGCGGTGTCCGAGCTCGGCGCGGTGGCGTCACTCGCCACGACGTTGGCCGAAGAGGCGGACTCGGCGGCGTTCGAGCGGGCGTACGTCGCCTACGATCGCTCGAACCGGCTCGCCGGCAAGGCAGACGACGCAGCTGCGGAGGTCGACCCGGCAGTGCTGACGGAGGCGGCGGAGATCGCGCTGCTCGAGACCCTCGCCGCCGTCGGGCCCCGGGTGGAAGGCGCGGTCGCCGAGCGGGACTTCCGCTCCGCTCTCGCCGCGGCGTCCGAGCTCGGCGTCCCGGTCGACCGTTTCTTCGACGAGGTGCTCGTGATGGCCGAGGACGAGCGCGTGCGCGCGAATCGCCTGAGGCTCCTCCTCGACGTACGCGACACGGTCGGTGCGCTCGGCGACCTGTCGCAGATCCCCCGCTAGTCGTGCTGCTCACCGGCCCTGTTCGGCTCGAGGCACTCCAGTACGAGTTCCCTGGAGAGGCCACCGGATCGGACGCAGACTGGCTCTTCATCTGCGTTCGAGTGAAGACGCCACAGGGCAATTGGACCGCAAGAGACGCTTGCCTGGAAACGCAGGATGTCAGTGAGATTGCCGAGTGGCTCCATGCCTTGGCCGCCGGCGAGCCTGCCGATCGTGAGCTGGAGTTCCTCGAGCCTAACCTCGCGTTCGAGGTATTGAGCCGTCGCCCGGGGTGGGTCGCGCTCCGAATCTGGTTCGAGCTCGAGCTCAGGCCGGAGTGGGCACCGTGGGACGACGTTCCGAGTCGCGACCTCTCGTGCGACGTCGAGGCCACGCCCGAGGACCTTCGGGAAGCCGCGATGTCACTCAGACACGACCTGGAACGGTTTCCCGCACGATCCTGGGAGGGATGAGCTCACGGACGTGTTTGACACACGCATGTCCCGGGGACAGGCCCCGGGTCGGGTCCCGGCTAGGCGTGTCCCCTCCAGGGGACAGGCCCGAGACGTGTCCCGGCGAGTCGTGACGTCCGGCCCAGGCCGGTCCCGCGCTAGGCTCCCGAGTCGTGTCCGCGCAAGGCTCAGTCGCGAGCGGCCCGGTCGAGCTCCACGTCGTCTCCGACGCGACGGGAGAGACGGCGACCCGGGTCGTGCTCGCGGTCGAGCGGCAGTTCCCGGACCTCGAGTTCGAGGTCATCCGTCACCCTCGGATCACGGGCGCGGAGGACATCCAGCTCGCAGCGTCTCGGGCGCGCGGGAGGCGCGCCGTCGTCATCTACACGCTGGTCGACCAGGGCTATCGCGACGCGATGCGGAGCCTCTGCCGCCGGTACAAGCTCCACTACTGCGATCTCTTGGGCCATCCGATCGACGCGGTGGCGAAGGTCGCGGGAACACCGGCGCGGATGGAGCCGGGCGCGCGGCCGGTGCTCGACTCGACGTACTTCAAGCGGATGGCAGCAATCGAGTTCGCAGTGCGCTTCGACGACGGGATCGCAACGTACGGGCTCAAGGACGCGGACATCATTCTCGTCGGCGTGTCGAGGAGCTCGAAGACGCCGCTCTCCATCTACCTCGGCTACCTCGGCTACCGCACGGCCAACGTCCCGATCGTCAAGGGGATCGAGCCGCCCAAGGAGCTGTTCGACCTGGAGCGGGCGCGCGTCGTCGGGTTGACGATCGACGCGCTGACGCTTGCCGAGATCCGCGGCGAGCGGGCGCGCAACATCCGCGGCCCGCGGCGCGAGTACGCGGGACTCGAGGCGATCTACGAGGAGCTCGAGTACGCGGAGTCGGTTCACCGGCGGCTGGGCTGCCCCGTGCTCGAGGTGTCGAACCTCGCGATCGAGGAGACGGCGCACCGGATCGTTCGCCTCGTCGAGCAGCGGCTGCTCGACCAGCGGACAGCGAAGGCGGCGCGCCCGTGAGCTCCACCGCTGCGCTTGTGGGCGCTCACCCACCCTGGGTGGGTGCCCCCGGCCCTCCCGAGGGTAGCGGGCCGCAGCGGGCCCGCCGGCGCTGTGACGATTTGCACGCGTTAGGGTGCCGATTGCGATGAGGCAGAAGCCGCCGATCCCCCTCTACTACTGGCCGCTCTGGACGGTCCTGCTCGGGCTCGGCCTGTTCGTGTTCTACGTGCTGTTCACTCCGGTCTGGATGGTCGCGCGGCTGGTGGCGTGGATCGTCGAAGGGAGACGCTTTAGGCTTCCCCGCCATGGGGAAGCCTGAGGCCACGGCCCGCACATACGTCTACGACTTCGCCGTAGGCTCGGAAGTTGGTCGTGAGCTGCTCGGCGGCAAAGGCCTCGGGCTGGCGCAGATGATGGCGATCGGGATCCCGGTCCCGGACGGATTCGTCGTCACGACCGAGGCGTGCACCGACTACATGAAGGCAGGCGGGACGTTCCCCGACGGACTGGAGGACGAGATCGGCGCGCGTCTGATCGCGCTCGAGGAGCGCACCGCCAAGCGCTTCGGGGATCGCGCCGACCCTCTGCTGGTCTCGGTGCGCTCCGGCGCGGCGATCTCGATGCCCGGGATGATGGACACGATCCTGAACCTCGGTCTGAACGACGACGCGGTCGAGGGCCTCGCGACGTCGACCGGAAACCGGCGGTTCGCCTTCGACGCCTACCGCCGCCTGATCCAGATGTACGGCGAGGTCGTCGACGGAGTCGAGGGGCGCCTGTTCGAGCAGGAGCTGACGAGGCTCAAGGAGACGCGCGACGCGGTTCAGGACGTCGACCTGACGGCGGAGGACCTCGAGGAGCTCGTCGGCCGTTTCAAGGCCGTGTACCGCGAGCGCACCGGTCGAGCCTTCCCGCAGGACGCGCGGGCGCAGCTGGAGCGGGCCGTGCGGGCCGTGTTCGACTCGTGGGAGACGCCTCGGGCGCAGGTGTACCGACGCGCCAACGGGATCCCCGACGATCTGGGCACCGCCGTCAACGTCGTCCAGATGGTCTTCGGCAACAAGGGGGACACGTCCGGCACCGGCGTCCTGTTCACGCGCGACCCCTCGACGGGTGAGCCAGGCCTCTGGGGCGAGTTCCTGCTCAACGCCCAGGGCGAGGACGTCGTCGCCGGGATCCGCACGCCCGAGCCGATCGAGCGGATGAGCGATTGCCTTCCGGGCGCATTTACCGAGCTGACCGACACGATTCGCCGGCTCGAGGAGCACTACCGCGAGATGCAGGACATCGAGTTCACCGTCGAGGACGGAAGGCTGTACCTGCTGCAGACGCGGACGGGAAAGCGCACGGCTGCCGCCGCGCTGCGCATCGCGGTGGACATGGTCTCGGAGGGTCTGATCACGCGCGAGGAGGCCGTGACGCGGATCGACGCCGCCCAGCTCGACCAGCTCCTGCACCCGCGGATCGACCCCGACGCGACGTACGAGGTCGCGGCGCGCGGACTCAACGCCTCGCCCGGCGCAGCGACCGGCCGAATCGTGCTCGACGCCGATTCTGCCGACGAGCGCGGCCGGGCCGGCGAAGACGTGGTTCTGGTCCGCTGGGAGACGACCCCGGACGACATCCACGGTCTGATCCAGTCGCGCGGCGTCCTGACAGCCCAGGGTGGGATGACCTCGCATGCGGCCGTCGTCGCCCGGGGGATGGGCAAGCCGTGCGTCGCGGGCTGCGAGGGGCTCCAGATCGATCTCGAGGCGCGCACGATCCGACTCGGCGGCCGCGAGCTCGCCGAGGGCGACGTGATCACGATCGACGGTGGTACGGGCGACGTGATCGTCGGCGACGTGCCGCTGGTCGCGCCCCAGATCAACCGCGACTTCGAGACCGTTCTCGGCTGGGCGGACGAGTTCCGACGCCTTCGCGTGCGGGCGAACGCCGACACGCCCGAGGACGCCGCGAAGGCGCGCGAGTTCGGGGCCGAGGGGATCGGTCTGTGCCGTACCGAGCACATGTTCATGGCCGAGGAGCGTCTGCCCGTCGTCCGCGAGATGATCATGGCCGGGGGGGAGGAGGAGCGCCGTCGCGCCCTCGAACGGCTGCTGCCCTTCCAGCAGGCGGACTTCGAGGGGATCTTCGAGGCGATGGCCGGCCTGCCGGTGACGATCCGCCTGCTCGACCCGCCCCTCCACGAGTTCCTGCCGCCGCTCGAGGAGGCGGAGACGCGCGAGATGGCCCGCCGCATCCGCGCGCTCCGCGAGACGAACCCGATGCTGGGGACGCGCGGCTGCCGCCTCGGCCTGCTCTACCCGGAGATCTACGAGATGCAGGTCCGGGCGATCCTCCGCGCCGCCCTCGCCGTCGAGGAGCGGACCGGCAACGCGCCGCTCGTCGAGATCATGCATCCGCTCGTCGGGTTCGCCGAGGAGCTCCGTCGGCTGCGCCAGCTCACCCTCGACACCGCGTCCGCCGAGATGGAGCTCGCCGAGCGGCAGATCGACTACCGGATCGGCACGATGATCGAGCTGCCGCGCGCATGCATACGCGCCGACGAGATCGCCGGCGAGGCGGACTTCCTGTCCTTCGGGACGAACGACCTCACGCAGACGACGCTCGGCTTCTCGCGCGACGACGCCGAGGGGAAGTTCCTGAACCACTACCTCGAGGACCGGGTGCTGGACGCGAACCCGTTCGAGACGCTCGACCAGAGCGGAGTGGGAGACCTGATGGCGATCGCCATCGAGCGGGCACGCTCGGCCCGAGCCGAGATCAAGCTCGGGATCTGCGGCGAGCACGGGGGCGACCCGCGCTCGGTCGTGTTCTGCCACTCGCTCGGACTCGACTACGTCTCCTGCTCGCCGTACCGGGTTCCGCTGGCGCGTCTGGCTGCGGCGCAGGCGGCGCTGGAAGCGGCCGGCGTCAGGGCGGTCGCGGTCGGCGGCTGACGAGCGTCCAGACCAGCAGCGCGAGCAGGCCGACGAGCACGGCGTTGCGGGCGAACACGATCCAGCCGGCCGCACCGAGTCCCACCCCGTCCCAGACGAGGAGGCTCTGTGTGAGGGCGAACGCGACCGCCAGCAGCACCCACGGGACGATCGCCGCGCCGGCCAGAATCGGCAGGGCGGCGAGCGGCCAGACGAGGTATCCGTGCGACATGACCTTTCCGAACACGAGAGTGGCGACGAGCGCTGCCGAGCCGGCGAGGACGAGGCGATCGGGCTCGGCCGGACCGCGTGCGAAGAGGATCCAGACGGCGAGCAGGACGACGCAGAGAAGGACGGCCTGGGCGACGGCGAGGCCGTTCGGCAACGCGCCGGCGAGATTCTGAGAGTTGTAGCTCGAGATCACGTCCGGCGTCCCGAACCCGAGCTTGTGCACAGCGAGGAGGAACCCTGAGCCGAGCGTCGCGATCTCGAGCGGGCGCTCGAGCTGGAAGCGCATGCTGAACCAGACGCCGCCCGGTGCGAGCACGACGAACGGAAGGACGAAGGCGGTCAGAACCACGGCGCCCCAGCCGAGGCTGACGAGGGCCTCGCGACGCCCCGAGCGGCGCCAGACGTAGATCGTCGCCAGCGGCACGAGAACGATCGGAAAGAGCTTCGCGGCGGTTCCGAGCCCGAGCGCCGCGAAGCCGAGCCTGGATCGGTCGTCGAGGACGAGCACGAGCCCGAGGGCGGCCAGCAGCGTAGGCCAGAGGTCGTAGTGGGCAATCGAATTCCAGCCGAGCAGCAACGGCGTGGCGGCGAGGAGCACGACCGCGCCGGCGCGCCTCCACGCGAGCGCCGCGAGTACCGCGAGCAGTCCGAGCATGAGGAGCTTGAAGGCGAGCACGTAGTGGCTGCCGGCGAGCTCGGGAAGGAGAAAGGCGGGGAGCGCTCCCGGCGGGTACTCGACGAAGAAGTCCCGGTAGGGGATCTCGCCGCGGACCATCGCGTCGCCGTACCGCTCGTAGGTCGGGATGTCGCCGGTGATGTCCCCGTCGAGAAGATGGATCCCAGGCAGCGCGAGCGCAGCGACCACCGCCGCGAGCGCGAAGAAGAGCAGGCCCCGGTGCTGCGTCGCCCGCGACCGACACGCGCTGACCTCACCGCCTCGGTCGACCGCCACTCGCCCTCCTTGCGCCGACGATGACGAACGATCGTAACCAGCGGCACGGACTGCGGCCGGAAGCCGGCGAAACGGGTCGGTCAGGCGAGGCCGCGTACACGCAGGTACGAGACGATCACGGCCCCCACGCCGATCACGACCAGCCCGACGATGCCCTCGACGCCGACCCGGCCGTAGGCGGGATGTCCCCGGCCGAAGCGCGACAGCGCGAGCATCGACAGCACGCCGCCGAGGAGTCCGCCGATGTGGCCGCCGATCGAGATACCCGAGAAGACGAACGAGAGCACGACGTTGAGCACGATCACGGCGAGCGCCTGGCCGCCGAAGATCATCGTCCCGCGGCGCTCGAGCACGAGGCCGGCGCCGAGCACCCCGAAGATCGCGCCGGACGCGCCGACGGTCGGCGTGGTCGGGGAGAAGAGCAGCGCCCCCGCCGAGCCGCAGAGGAGCGAGACGAGGTAGACGCCGAGGAATCGCGCCCGCCCGAGGTACTCCTCGAGCGGGCGACCGAACCACCACAGCATCAGCATGTTGAACGCGATGTGGATGAAGTTGGCGTGCAGGAACCCGCAGGTGACGAGCCGCCACCATTCGCCGTCGGCGACGAGCGGCCCGTAGAGGGCCCCTCGCTGGAACACCTCGCTCGACGCGACGCTGAACCGGGTCGACTCGGCGATCTCGACGAGGAAGACGAGCACGTTGATCGCGATCAGCGCCTTGGTGACGAGCGCGCCCGTGCCGAGCACGGCGGCCTGGCGGGCCTGCGCTGCCGTCTTGCGCGGTCCGGTCGGCTGGCCCGCGCACTCGGGACACTTGATCCCGACGGGGGAGAAGACCATGCACTCCGTGCAGATCGGCCGGCCGCAGTTCGAGCAGCTCACCGCCGTCTCGGTCCGCGGGTGCCGGTAGCAGGTGAGCGTGGTCTCCTTCGCTGACGACACCGCGGGCCATCCTAGCCCGGCCGTGTAACGTCCCGCGTCGTGCGGATCGAGGTCGCGTTCACCCCCGGCGAGACGATCGAGGCGCCGGTGGGAATCGTCGTGGACGTCCTGCGCGCGACGACCACGATCACGCAGGCGCTCGCCTCCGGCTACCGGCGCGTGCTCTGCTGCGAGGAGGTCGCGGAGGCGCAGAGGTTGCGCGACGAGCTCGACGAGGGCGTCCTCGGCGGCGAGCGCGGGACGGTGCTGATCCCCGGCTTCGACCTCGGTAACTCGCCGCGCGAGTACGTCGAGCCCCGGGCCGAGACCGTGATCCTGACGACGACGAACGGGACGCGGGCGATCGTCTCGGCGGCCGCGCGGTGCGACCTCGTCCTCGTCGCCGGGCTCGTGAACCTCCAGGCGGTCGCCGAGGTCGCGGCTGGACGCGGGCAGGACGTGGCCGTCATCTGCGCGGGTGTGCGTGGCGCGTTCACGCTCGACGACGCGTACGTCGCCGGGCGGATCGTCGAGCTGCTCGACGGCGACCGGGCCGACTCGGCCGAGGCGGCCGCGCGGCTGGCCGGGTCGTTCGAGTCCGCGGAGGCGGCGCTGGCCGCGTCGAAGAGCGGTGCGAACCTGCGCCGCACGGGGCTCGAGGACGACATCGCCTGGTGCGCGCGCGAGAGCGTCGTCGCGCTCGTTCCGCACCTCGCCGCGATGGACGGCGACGTCGCCGAGGTGACCGCGCTCGCGTGGTCGTAACGGGTAGTAGTGTCCCCGCATCGCGACCGGGAGGATCAGACCGCTCTACGTGGGCGCCATCGGCCTGGCGGGTCTGGCCGCGAGCCTGATCGCCGTCACGTCTGCGACCTCCAGCCGAGCCGTGGAGGCAGCCTGCTCGCCGAGCACGACGATCCTCGAGTCGCCGCGGGAGGGCTCGCAGGAGGTGCAGGCGAAGGCGTTGAACGACCGCGGTGACGTCGTCGGCTTCGCCGACGGCACGGACGGGACGTTTCGTGCGATCCTGTGGCCGGGCGGGAAGGTCGAGGGGGCGGTCGATCTCGGGGTGCTGCCCGGCTACGTCTCCTCGGAGGCCTACGGCGTGAACAACGACCGCGTCGTGTTCGGCCTGCTCTACGACGAGAAAGATCGCACGTTCCCGTTCCGTTGGGAGGACGGTCGCATGACCGTGCTGAAGGGGCCGAACGGGCGGCGACAGCAGGCGGACGTGTCGCAGAGAAACGCGATCAACGACCGTGGCCAGATCGTCGCCACGCTGATCGTCGCGGGGCAGAGGCAGGCCGTGCGCTGGTCGCCCGACGGCAAGGCCACGCTGCTCCCCGCCCTGCCCGGGCACACCTGGACCGACGCCTTCGGCATCAACAGCGAAGGCGTCGTCTCCGGCTGGTCGCGAAAGCTGCCCAACGAGGACGGCGAGGAGAATCCGGTGCTCTGGGACGCCTCCGGCAAGGTCGTCCCCCTGAAGACCGCCCCGGGCCGCGCCGACGGTATCGCCGAAGCGACGAACCGATCCGGACTGACCGTCGGCTACCTCGGCAACCTCGGCACCGACGGCATCCCCGGAGTGCCCAATACCGACCCCGAGCGGGACAATGCCGTGGTCTGGCGATCGCGCACGGCAAGGCCGCGCCTGCTGGGGCGTCCCGCTCCGGTCCACTTCATCGCCGAGCTCGTGGACGTCAACGACCGCGGGCAGGCGGCCGGCATGTCCGGCACCGTCACGAACACCGGATTCAGGCTGGCCGAGCCGAGGATCTGGCGGACCGGCTGGACGTCCCTGAGGCCGCTCCCGATCCCGGCGGCAGCACAGACTAGCCGGGTGGTCGTCACCGCCCTGAACGACATCAACAACCCGGGCGACATCGTCGGCAACGTCTACGGCCTCACCGGCAAGGACTACTCCAAGCTCCGTCGCATCGACCCCGTCCTGTGGAGCTGTCCCTTCGGTTCTTGAAGGGATAATTTCTCCCTTGCAGGGGAACGCGTGTTCGTGTAGAACATACGTTCCATGATCGCCTGTCTCACCGTCACCGCGTTCGAGCTCCGGGCCGCGCTCAGGGGGCGGCCGGAGCTGAGAGAGGCGCCGGTTGCGCTCGCCCCGGCGCCCGGGAAGGGAGCCGCTCGTCGGCTCCTGCACGGCCGTCGCCGCCGGGGAGGGAGTCCGGCCGGGGATGCGCCTCTCGGAGGCGCTCGCGACGTGCCCGTCGCTTCGGCTCGTCGAGCAGGATCCGGCAGGCGCGGCGGAGGAGTGGGAGCGTGTCCTTCGCCGGCTCGAGGACGCCGGCTTCGCGGTCGAGCCGGTCGAGCCCGGATGTGTCTACTTCGAGACGCGGGGGGTCGAACGGCTCGCCGGCGGGCTCGAAGCGACGCTCGCGCGGGCGCTCGACGCGGTCGGCGCCGAGTGGGAGCCGAGAGTCGGTGCGGCCTCGCGACGGTTCGCAGCCCTCGCCGCCGCGAGCGTCGCGCCGGCGGGACAGGCGGTCGTCGTCGACGACGGGGAGACCGCGCTCTTCCTCGAGCCGCTCCCGGTCGACCTGCTCGCGCTGACCTCCGAGCGGCGAGACGAGCTGTCCGAGCTCGGCGTCCAGCGCCTGCGCGAGCTCGCCGCGCTCCCCGGGAGCTCGGTCGCCGACCGGCTCGGGCTCGACGGGGTCGACGCGTGGCGGCGGGCGCGCGGCGAGGACGACGGGGGCGTCCAGCCGCGCCTGCCGCCGCAGGAGATCGCCGAGACGCTCGAGTTTCCCGAGCCGGTCGCGAACGAGCTCACCCTCGCCCGGGCGCTCGCGGCGCTGGTCGACCGCCTCCTCGCCCGGCCGGAGCGAGCCGGGCGGGCGGCACGGCGGCTCGCGCTCGCCGTGCGTCTCGTCGGGGGCGGCTCCTGGCGACGGACGGCGACGCTGCGGGAGCCGAGCGCCGACCCCGTCCGCCTTCGCGCCGCGCTCACGCCGAAGCTCTCCGAGGTGCCCGCACCGGCGCTCTCGCTCCGGCTCGAGCTCGGCGAGCTGACCGACTCGGTCGGCGTCCAGGAGGAGCTCGTCCGTCCCGCCGGGAGCCGCCTGCGCGAGCGTCTCCGCGAGGGGCTGCGCCAGGTCAGGGCCGCCGCGGGCATGGAAGCCGTATGCAGCGTCGTGGAGGTGGCGCCGTGGTCACGCGTACCCGAGAGCCGGGCGATCCTCGTTCCGCGCGACGACTGAACGAGCCGCGGCCCGTGCACGTCGTCGCCGTCGAGGGAGTGCCGATCGAGATCGACCGGGTTCCGGTAGCAACCGTCCGGGAGGAGTGGCTGGTCGCCGACCGCTGGTGGACGGACGAGCCGCTGGAGCGACGCTACGTCGAGGCGGTGCTGGCGACGGGGGAGAATGCCGTGGTCTTCCTCGACGAGAAGACCGGCCGGTGGTATCGGCAGCGCGCGTGACAGTCCGTCCTAAGGAGGCCTCCGTGTCCCAGTCGTTCGTCGTTTCGAAGGAACAGCGAACCTTCTCGTTCGACGCCGCCCATTCCCCCGCGCTCGAGATCGAGCCCGGCAGCGTCGTGACGTTCGAGACCGGGGACGCCGCCTACGAGCGGCTCTCGCTGGGGGAGACGGTCGAGGCGATCGGCCTCGAGAACTTCAACGCGGTCACCGGCCCGGTCGCGGTCCGGGGCGCGGCACCGGGCGACGCGCTCGCGATCGACGTGCTCGACATCACGGTCACACGGGCCTGGTCGGTCTGGCTTCCCGGCTTCGGCGGGCTCGGAGGTCGCACCGACGAGCTGCGCGTTCGCGAGATCCCGCTCGCCGACGGTGTCGCACGGATCGGCGACGGCGTGACGGCTCCGATCGAGCCGATGGTCGGCTGTATCGGCGTCGCGCCTGCGTCGGGCTCCGGCTCGACGTTCGGGCCTGCGTGCCCATGGGGCGGGAACATGGACCTCCGCGAGCTCGTGCCGGGCGTGACCCTGTTCCTGCCCGTGCAGGTCGACGGCGCGCTGCTCTCGATGGGCGACCTGCACGCCGCGATGGGCGCAGCGGAAGCGACCTGGGTCAGCCTCGAGGCGGCCGGACAGGCGACGCTCCGGATCGGGCTCGAGCGGAGAAGGGGTCTCGAAATGCCGCGGCTTCGCGCCGGGAACGAGACGATCTGCGTCGGCATGGGGGAGAGTCTCGAGTCGGCCCATCAGGCCGCGCTCGACCAGGCCTACGAGCTCCTGACCGGGGAGCTCGGGCTGGAGCCGTTCGACGCCTACGCCTACGCGAGCGCCCGGGTGGGCATGCGCTTCGGCGGGCCGGTCTCGCCGATGGTGCTCGCGGTCGTTCCGGACGTGTGAGCGGGGGTGGGCTGGGCGGCGCACGTTTTTTCCCTCCTGGGGCACCCCGACCCACCACCCGCTTTCGAGCGTACAGCGGTATTCCACACACGTGTGTTATGCACCGTGCCGAGATCGTCGCGGACGTGTGCCGGGGCGGCGACGATGTTTCTACGGGCTGTCGCCGGCGACCTCGACGTCGTACGCTGCGGCGATCCGGCCCACCGTCGCGGGGTCGAACCCCCCGGAGCGGGCCGCCTCGGCGAGATCGCGCAGGTAGCCCTCGAGGCCGGCCGGGGTGTTGAAGTTGAGACACCGCACCGGCTCGCTGCCGGAATTGGAGAACGTATGGACGACGCCGGGCGGGATGCAGGCGAACGTTCCCGGCGCAGCCTCGTGCATCCCGTCGCCGAGGCGGAGGGCGAGCGTTCCCTCGAGGACGTAGAAGACGTCGTGGAGCGTCCTGTGCAGGTGCGGCGGCGGACCGGGGAAGCCCGGCTCGACCGTCGTCTCGCAGAAGGCCAGCCTGCCCCCGGTGGTCTCACCGGTCGCCTTGAGCGTGACCCGGGTGCCGCCGACCGAGAGTTGCTCGCCTTCGCCGGGGCCGAGCACGACGGCCTCGGACGCCGGCCGGCCGCCGTCGGCGGGCGGGTCGAAGCTGTCGAGGGGGACGGTACGGTCGCGCCCGTCCCTGGAGGCGCGAAGGGACTCTGCGAACCCGCGGTCGGGGACGTGGAAGTTGAGATAGCGCGCGGTCGCCTGCGACTCGTTTCCGAACGAGTGGACGAGGTTCGGCGGCACGAGCACGAACCCGCCCGGGCCGGCACGGACGTCGTCGCCTTCCGGCCCGAGCGTGAACGCGAGCTCTCCCTCGAGCACCCAGAACGCATCCGCGTGCTCGCGGTGGACGTGCGGGTCGGGCCCTCGCTCGCCGAGCTCGTAGCGCGCCTGCGTGACGGTCAGCTCTGGGCGGTCGTCGAGGATCCGGACGGTGCGCTCGGCTCGCTCGGTGATCGTCTCGCCATTCCCCGGCGCCCTCACCACTGCGGTCACGAGCCCAGTGTATGAGCTACGTCGAGCTTCACTGCCACAGCGCGTACTCGTTCCTCGACGGCGCGTCCCTGCCGGAGGAGCTCGCGGCCCGCGCGGTCGAGCTGGGCCACACCGCGCTCGCGCTCACCGACCACGACGGCGTCTACGGGTCGCTCGAGTTCGCGCACGCGGCGAAGCCGCTCGGGCTTCGCCCGATCACCGGAGCCGAGGTGACGCTCGTGGACGGCTCGCACGTGACGCTCCTCGTCGAGTCGCCCCGCGGCTACGCGAACCTCTGCCGCCTGCTCACCGCCGCGCACGCGGGGGAGCGGCTGAACCCCCGGCTCGACCTGGGCCTTCTCGCCGAGCGCGCCGATGGCCTCGTCTGCCTCTCGGGCTGCGCCCGGCAGGGGCTCGCCGTGCGCGACCCGAACGCGGCCGCCGGGCTCGCCGCCGAGCTCGGGCCGGAGCGGTTCTTCGTCGAGCTCCAGCGCCCATACGCGCGCGGCGACGCCCGCCGGAACGCCCAGCTGCGCGAGCTCGCCCGCAACCTCGGCGTCCGCACGGTCGCGACCGGGAACGTCCACGCGCACACGGAGCGACGCGCGTATCTCCAGGACGTTCTCGTCGCCGTCGGGGAGAAGTCCGCGCTCGAGGCCTGCGAGCCGAAGCGGCGCGGGAACCGCATGCACGTTCTCGCGTCGCCTGCCGAGTCCGCGGCCCGCTTCCCGGACGATCCCGACGCGGTCCGGGCCACGGTCGAGCTCGCCGGGCGGCTCGAGTTCGACCTGACGGAGGAGCTCGGCTACCGCTATCCGGACTTCGCCGACGGCGAGGAGCCCGCGATCGCGCAGCTGGCTCGGGTGTGCGGACGAGCCTTCGACGAGCGGTACCGCCACGCGCCGCTTCCCCTTCGCGCTCGCGCGGACGCGCGGCTGCGAGACGAGCTCGCGCTGATCGACGAGCTCGGCCTCGCCGGCTTCTTCCTGCTCCACTGGGAGGTGCTCGAGCTCGCGCGCGAGGTCGCCCGGGACGTCCGGGGGCCGGGATCGCCCCGCCACCTTCTGCCTCCCGGCCGCGGGCGCGGCAGCTCGGTCGGCTCGATCGTCTGCTACCTGACCGGCCTCTCGCACGTCGACCCGGTCGGCGCGGGGCTCTCGCTCGGGCGCTTCCTGAACCGCGAGCTCGTCTCCGTCCCGGACATCGACCTGGATTTCCCGCGGGACATCCGCGAGAAGCTCATCGTCGCCGTGATCGAGCGCTACGGCCACGAGCGGGCCGCGCTCGTCGCGACGTTCTCCACCTACCGTGCGCGCGGCGCGATCCGCGACGTCGGCAAGGCGCTTGGCCTGCCGCAGTCGGAGCTCGAGCGGATCGCACGCGTCTCCGAGGGCTGGCATGCGTCGAGCGTCGGCACGGAGATGGGGTACGTCCCCGGCGCCGAGGAGCGGCTCGCCTCGCCGCGCTGGCGTGCCTTCCGCGCGCTCACCGCGGAGATCGCGGGCCTGCCGCGCCACCTCTCACAGCACCCCGGCGGGATGGTCATCTCCTCGCGGCCGCTCGTCGAGCTCGTCCCCGTCGAGCGTGCAGCGATGGAGGGGAGGCGCCTCTGCCAGTGGGACAAGGACTCGTGCTCGGACGCGGGCTTCCTCAAGATCGACCTGCTCGGGCTCGGGATGCTCTCGGCGGTCGAGGAGTGCGTCGACTCGATCGTGCGCCTGCGCGGCGAGCGGATCGACCTTTCGCGCATTCCCCTCGACGAGCCTGCGGTCTACGACGAGATCCAGCGCGCCGACACCGTCGGGCTGTTCCAGATCGAGAGCCGCGCGCAGATGCAGAGCCTCCTCCGCACGCGGCCGGAGAACCTCGACGACCTCACCGTTCAGGTCGCCCTGGTCCGCCCGGGCCCGATCCAGGGGGGCGCTGTCAATCCATACATCGAGCGCCGTCAGCGCCGGCGTGACGACCCGGGCTACGAGCCGCCCTATGACCACCCTCTGCTCGAGGAGTGCCTGCGCGAGACGCTCGGCGTCGTCGTCTTCCAGGACCAGGTGCTCGAGGTGGCGATCGCGCTCGCCGGCTTCAGCGTGGGGGAGGCCGAGGGCCTGCGCCGGGCGATGAGCCGGCGGCGAAGCAGGGACGCGCTCGAGGCCTACCGTGGACGGTTCCTCGCCGGCGCTGGCGCGAAGGGGGTCGACCCGGAGACGGCGGAGCTGGTGTTCGAGAAGCTCGTCGGCTTCTCCGAGTTCGGCTTTCCCAAGTCGCACGCGGCCGCCTTCGGGCTGCTCGCCTACCAGTCGGCCTGGCTTCGTCACCGCTACCCGGCCGAGTTTCTCTGCGCGCTCCTGAACGCCCAGCCGATGGGCTTCTACCCGCCGGCGAGTCTCGTTCGCGACGCGCAGCGGCACGGGGTGGAGGTCCACCCGCCCGACCTGAACCGAAGCGGCGCCAAATGCGTGCTGCAAGAGCAAACGGCGCCCTCCGGGCGCCTCCATCCCACCATCCCACCCCCGCCCTTTGGAGTCCCGCCCGCCCCAGCGCGACCCCACGCTGTGCGGGTGGGCCTCGGCTACGTCAAGGGTCTCGGCGAGGAGCCTGCGACCGCCCTCGTCGCCGAGCGCGACCTCGGTGGGCCGTTTCGCAGCGTCTCGGACCTCGCGCAGCGCGCGCCGCTCGACCGGCCGGGGCTCGAGGCGCTCGTCGCCTCGGGGGCGTGTGACGGCTTCGGCTGGCCGCGGCGGCAGCTCCTCTGGCGGCTCGGGCTCGCGCCGCGCTCCGTCTCCGCGGGCAAGAACGGCGACGAGCGCCAGCTCGCGCTCCCGCTCGAGCCGTGGACGGAGATTCCCGAGCTCCCCGAGCAGACCCAGTGGGAGCGGATGCTCGCCGACTACCGGCTCACGAGCCTCTCCGTCGGCGTCCACCCGCTCGAGCTTCTGCGTCCCCACCTGCCGCCGCAGGTGCTCTCGAGCCGCGAGCTCGAGCACGCCGAGCACGGCGAGACGATCGCGATCGCGGGCATGACCGTCGCGCGCCAGCGACCCTCGACGGCGAAGGGGATCGTCTTCATGCTGATCGAGGACGAGTTCGGCCAGGTCAACCTGATCGTCCCGCCGCCGGCCTACGAGCGCTACCGGGCTGTCGTGCGCGGCGAGCCGCTCATCCTCGCCCGCGGCCGCTACGAGCGCTACGACCGCAACCGCAACGTCCTCGTCGACGAGCTCATCACCCTCGCCCCGCTTGCGCGGCGGGTCGCCAACGACGCCGAGGTGCGGGTGGCGTTGCCGTCCGCCCACAGCTTCGGCAGACGCTGAGGTCGAGAGAAACCTGAGGAAATAGCTCAACGTCGCTCGGGCAAGTTGGGACGCGAACGCGCCTCGCCTCGGGGCGACTCAGCCTAGAGATCGCCGGCGAAGCGGGGCAGCCGCCGCCCGACAAGCCTGTCGAACGACGCCTCGTACTCCTCGGCGACGCCCTCGTCGAGCCCCCGCGCGTAGCCGTCGCGGAGCTCGACGAGCGCCTCTGCCCCCGTCTCGACGAGATCGCGGTAACGCTCGTAGTGCGCCTCGGCGCCCTCCGCGCCGGAGGCGTCGTAGGCCCGCAGCGCCGCATCGCAGTCCGCCAGCAGGTCGGCATGATCGGCGACGAAGAGGTCGAGCTGGCGCTCGACGAGCTCGGCGAAGCGGTCGCGGCGGAAGAGCCTCACGAAAGGATCTCGCCGTAGAGCGCCAGATGAGCCCGGGCCGATGCGTCCCAGGTCAGCTCCATCGCAGCTCTCCGCGCGCCCTCCCGCGCCGTCGCCAGCGCGTTCGCGTCGTGGAGCAGGCCACCGGCCGCCGCGGCAAGCCCGGCCCGATCGTCCGGAGCGACCACAGCCCCCGCCCCGAAGCGGCGCACCGGCTCGGCGATTCCTCCGACGTCGTAGGCGACCGCGGGAACGCCCGCCCCGAGCGCGCGCAGGAGCGCGCCCGACTGGTCGAGCTCCTCGCGATAGGGGAAGAGGGCGACCGTCGACTCGGCGAGCGCGCGGTCGATCTCCCGCTCGGAGGCGTACCCGAGCCGCCATTCGATCTCCGGGAGGTGGCGCCAGCGCGAGACGTCGATCCGTGCGTCCCCGACCACGAGCAGCCGGGCGCCCGACAGCTGGGCGGCCTCGATCGCATGGTCGAGCTGCTTGTACGGCCGGATGTTTCCCACCGCGAGCAGCGTCCGCCCGTCGTCGTCGTGGCGCGGCGTCCCGGGGAAGACCGGGTGGGGGATCACGCGCACCGCGGCCGGGTCGATGCCGACCTCCTCGACGAGTCGCACACGGCCCCGCTCGGAGTGCGCGACGACCCGATCGAACCGCGCGTACACGCGCCGCCAGAGGTCGCGCTTCGACGCCGTCCGGCGAGGGAGGACGTCGTGGGCGGTGATCACCGACGACCCGTGGCCGCCGAGGAGTCGCACGTCGAGCTGGGGTAGCGGTGCCCACTGGACGTGGAGCACGTCGGCGGGCACGCGGCGGAGCCGCAGCAGGCCGAGGGCGTGCTCGCCCGCCTTCAGGGGAAGCCGCAACCTCGAGTGGCCGGGGATCCGCGCCGAGACGGGGTAGAAGAGCTCGCTGCGCCGATAGCCGGCGGCGGCAGGGGGCTCGCCGAAGCGGAAACGCGACGTGACGAGCTCGACGTCTGCTCCGGCCCGCACGAGCGCGGCGGCAAGCGCGTGGTCGTACGGCAGCGTGTAGGCCGACGGGTCGACGAGGGCGACGCGCACCGTCCGTACACTAGTGCGGCGCTGGAGCCGCTCCCACCATCTGCCCCCGCCCTCGTTGGTCCCACCCAGGCCCGCCCGAGCGGGACCCCACTTGTCATCCGCAGCTGGAACCTCTTCCACGGGCGCAGCCATCCGCCAGGCCGGCGGCTCTACCTCGAGGAGGCGGTCCGGCTCGCGGTCGCCGACGGCCCCGATCTCGTCGCGGTGCAGGAGATCCCGCTCTGGGCGGCGTCCCGGCTCGCCCGCTGGAGCGGGATGCGCGCGGTCGTCGCCGTCGCGAAGCCCGCGCTCGCCGGCCCGTTCGGGGGCTGGCTCCAGCGGCGCGACCCGCGCCGGATGGGCTCGGGCGTGACCGGGCAGGCGATCGCTGTCCTGCTCGGGCCGCGGGTCGAGCTCCTCTCGTCCCGGCGGGTCGTGCTCAATCCGCGCACCCGTCGCGAGCGGCGCGTCTGCCTCCTGCTCGGGCTGCGCGCAGGTGGCCATCGTTTGACCGCGGCCTGCCTGCACGCCTCGATCCGGCACGATTTCGCCCGGGAGGAGATTGCCGTTGCCTCCGAACTGCTCTCCCACGGCGACCCGGCGGTCGTTTGCGGCGACCTCAACGTGCCCGGGCTCGGGCTCCCCGGCTTCTCGCAGCCACTCGCCGGAATCGACCAGGTGCTCGTTCGCGGGCTCGACCTCGTCCGCGGGCCGGATGCCTGGCCGCTCGAGCGCCGCCGGATTGACGGCGTCGTCGTCTCGGATCACGCGCCGGTGGAGGCCGTCGCATCGATCTCGGCCGACTAGGCTCCGCACGTGGCTCTCGACCTCGACCGCATCCGCGCCGAGCTCCCGGTGCTGCAGCGCAAGGCGTACCTGAACGCGGGGACGTTCGGTCCGCTCCCGCGCCGCACCGTGGAGGCGATGCACGCGCGGCTCGCCCGCGATCTCGCCGAGGGCCGATCCAGCGAGGCCTACTTCGAGGAGATGCTCTCGCTCCGCGAGGCCCTCCGCGCGCGGATCGCGGGCCTGATCGGCGCCAGGCCCGAGGCGGTGGCGCTGACGACCGCGACCACCGATGGGTGCAACATCGCCGTCGCCGCCCTCGGCCTCGGGCCGGACGACGAGGTCGTGACGACCGATTGCGAGCACCCGGGCCTCGAGGGAGCGCTCCGCGTCTCCCGCGCGCGCCTACGCGTCGCCCAGCTCCGGGGTCTTTCGGCCGCCGAGGCGCTGGACGCGATCGAGGCCGAGCTGACTCCGCGAACGCGGCTCGTTGCGCTCTCGCACGTGCTCTGGACGACCGGTGCCGTGCTGCCGGTCGAGAGGCTGGCGGGGCGGGGGTTCGCCGTGCTGGTCGACGGCGCCCAGAGCGCGGGGGCGATCCCGGTCGACATCCGTGCGCTCGGCGTGGACTTCTACACGGTCTCGGCGCAGAAGTGGCTCCTCGGTCCGGACGCGACCGGCGCCCTCTATGTCCGCCCCGAGCTCGTCGACGAGCTACGCCTGACCTTCCCCTCGTACGGCTCGTGGGTGCACGGGACGTGGACGCCCAAGCCCGGCGCGCCGCGGTTCGATCCCGGCTGGATCCCGACCGCCTCGCTCGAGGGGCTGCTCGAGTCGCTGGCGTTCGCCGAAGCGCTCGGCCCCGAGCGTTTCGCCCGCTCCCGGATAATGGCCGAGCGCTGTCGCGAGCTGCTCGCCGAGCGGGCGCGCGTCGTGACCGAGCCCGGTCAGGCGAACCTCGTCTCGTTCGAGCCTAGCGGTGAAGACGCGGCCGCGCTCGTCGCCGCCCTCGCCGAGCGGGACGTCGTCGTGCGCGACCTTCCGACCCTCGGCTGGGTGCGCGCGTCGGTCGGCTTCTGGACGAGCGACGACGATCTCGAGCGGCTCGTCAGCGTCGTTCAGGCGCATGGATAAACGCCGCACACCGGCGTCGGCGCCATCCTAGCCACAGGTCCCCCCAGGGGGCGGACGCACCCGCCGAAGCGGCCGGCGAAGTCGAACGTGGGGAGATCTCCGCTCGGACGGCCGGGCGGGGCTAGGCCGTGGCGGCCGTGCGCAACCCGAGCTCGGGCGCGATCGGGCGCATGAACGCGATCACGTTCGCAATGTGTTCGTCGAGCTCGAGCCCGAGCAGCTCGGCGCCCGCGTACACCTCGTCCCGGTGCACGCCCGCGGCGAACGACGGCTGCTTCAGCTTCTTCCGCACCGACCTCGGCTCGAGCGTCTCGATCCCGTCGGGCCGGACGAGCCCGCACGCGTGGACGAAGCCCGACAGCTCGTCGCAGGCGAACAGCGTCCGGCGCAGCGGCGTGTCTCTGGGCATCGCCAGATGCTCGGCATGCGAGAGAACCGCCTCGACGAGCTCCTCCGGGTAGCCCTCCTCGCGCAGAATCGGCGCGCCGTCCTGCGGGTGCTTGTCGAGCGTCGGATGGATCTCGTAGTCGAAGTCGTGCAGGAGCGCAGTCGCGGCCCAGAGCTCCTCGTCCTCGCCGCCGAGGCGGGCGTACCCCCGGACCGAGGCCTCGACCGCCAGCGCGTGACGGAGGAGCGACTCGGAGGTCGTGTACGTCGTGAGCGTCTGCCATGCTCGTACCCGGGTGACCTCCATGAGGGCAGCTAGGATAGCCGGTCGGTTCGCGGGCGACGGTCCGCGATCGGGGGAAGCGTCTTGAGCCAGGTACTCGTCTCGCATTCGACCGTGGAGTCGTTCGTCATCGAGGGAGGCAGGCCGCTCACCGGCGCAGTCCGGGCGGCCGGGAACAAGAACGCCGCGCTGCCGATCATCGCCGCCTGCCTTCTCACCGAGGAGCCGGTGACGCTCACGAATGTCCCGGCGATCCTCGACGTCGAGACGATGCTGGAGCTCGTCGCCGCGACCGGCGCGGACCTCGAGCGCCTCGGCCCGGGCGAGGTGCGCATCCACGCCGGGGGACGCCTCGAGGTCGAGCTCGACGAGGAGCTCTGCAGCCGGATTCGCGCCTCGATTCTCCTCTCCGGGCCGCTGCTCGCCCGCTGCGGGGCGGCGGTCGTGCCGCCTCCCGGTGGCGACGTGATCGGCCGTCGCCGCCTGGACACGCATATCCACGCGCTCGCGCAGCTCGGCGCGGAGGTGACCGTCGACCGCCGCTACGACATGCGCGCGACGGCTCTGCGCGGGGCGCGCGTCTTCCTCGACGAGGCGTCGGTGACGGGCACCGAGAACGCCGTGATGGCCGCGGTTCTCGCCGCCGGAGAAACGACGATCCTGAACGCGGCGAGCGAGCCGCACGTCCAGGACCTCTGCCGCTTCCTCGTCGCACTCGGCGCCGACATCTCGGGAATCGGGTCGAACGTGATCACGATCCGCGGCGTCGCGTCGCTCGGCGGGGGCGAGTGGCGCATCTGCACCGACCACATCGAGGTCGCCAGCTTCATCGGGCTGGCGGCGGTGACGCGGGGTGAGATCGTCGTCGAGGACGTCGTCCCCGAGGACCTCGCCGCGATCGAGCCCGGCTTCGACCGGCTGGGCGTTCGCTGGCACGTCGAGGGCTCGCGAGTGCGGGTGCCGGCAACACAGGATCTCGTCGTCCGCGACGACCTCGGCGCGCAGATCCCGAAGATCGAGGACGGCCCCTGGCCGGCGTTTCCCGCCGACCTGACCTCGATCGCGCTCGCGGTCGCGACCCAGGCGCGGGGCACGGTGCTCGTGTTCGAGAAGATGTTCGAGAACCGCCTCTTCTTCGTCGACAAGCTCGTCACCATGGGCGCCCGGATCATCCTCTGCGACCCGCACCGCGCCATCGTCAGCGGCCCGTCCCGCCTCTACGGCGAGCGGATGGAGAGCCCGGACATCCGCGCGGGCATGGCGATGCTGATCGCGAGCCTCTGCGCCGAGGGCCGTTCGACGATCGGCAACATCGGCCAGATCGACCGCGGCTACGAGCGCATCGACGAGCGCCTCCGCGCGCTGGGCGCGTCGATCGAGCGCGTCGACGCCTGAAGAGCCTCAGCCCGGCAGGAACTCCTCACGAAACGCGATCGGCCGGGGCTCGGGGAAGGGCGCGTAGGCCTCGGCCGGAACAGTCGTCTCCGTCGCCACTCCGGCTCCGTGTTGGAGCGCGACGGGGTCGACGGGGTACACGGTGGCACCGGGGCCGACGCGCCCGCCCACTGCGATGAGGAAGGCGGGCCCGTCGCCCGCGCCGACGACGATGTGCGCCACTCCCGCCGGGCAATGAAAGTAGTCCCATTGCTTCAACGTTCGCTCCGCGCCCTCGACGATCAGCAGGCATTCACCGGAGAGGACGAGAAAGCCCTCCTGATTGTCCTCGTGGTGGTACATCGCAACCGGCTGCCCCGGCCACACGACACCGAAGTTGAAGCCGAACTCCGGGAAGCGCTCACCCTGCTCGAAGCTGCCGTACACGCCGAGCTGACCACCGTCGTACCACTGAACGTCGCGGATGTTCCGGATGAACCAGCTCATCGGCTAGGCGAGACGCACGGTCACCTCGGTGCCGTGCACCGACGTGCTCTCGCCCATGTCGGCCTTCACTCCCGGGACGAGCGCGTTGACCGTTGCGCCCCCGGGCTCCCGCCTCGGCCAGCGCCCCTTGTACGAGAGCGCGACCCCTCGCGGCAGGTCGGGTCGGAGCTTCACCGTCAGCCTCAGGCTCCCGACGGCGCTCTCGAGAAGCGCCTCGGCGCCGTCGGCGAGCCCACGGCTCGCGGCGTCGTCCGGGTGGAGCTCGACCGTCGCAGGCCCGATCCGATGGGCGATCCTCGCGACGTTCGCAAACGAGTCGTTGAGGAGCCAGCCCGAGGCGGGGGAGAGGAGCCGTAGGCGGCCCTCGCCCGGCCGGGAGTCGGCGGTGGGCTGCGGGACGCGCGTGTGGCCGTCCGCCTCGGCGCGCACCGAGGCGATCTCGACCCGCCCGCTCGGGGTGGGGAACGCGAGGTCGGCGAACTGTACGAGCGGCTCGGCGCAGATCGGCACGGTCCCCACGCGGGCGAGCTCCTCGAACGAGACACCGAGCCCGGTCTGGCGCAGGAGCTCGGCGAGGATGTCTGCGTCCGGCTCGAGGAGCTCCGGGTCTTCGAGCTCCATCGCGGCGGCGAGCCTGCGGAAGATCTCCTGGTTCGGCAGGGAGTCGCCGAGAGGCTCGATTGCCCCGACCTGCGCCGAGACGGTCAGGTGGAAGTACGAGCAGACGAGGTCGTCGAACTCGAGGAAGCTCGCCGCCGGAAGGACGACGTCCGCCAGGTCGGTGGTGTCGGTCGGGAAGAGGTCGATCGCGACCGTGAAGAGGTCGTCCCGGGCGAGCGCCCGGCGGAGCCGGCCCTGCTCGGGGTTCGAGGCGGCGACGTTGATGTTCCACGCCACGAGAGCGCGGGCCCGCTCGGCGTCCTCGAGGCGGGCGGCGAGGTCCATCTGGCTCACGGCCGGTGGAGGATCCACGGCAAGGTGGGCGCCGGTCACGTAGCCCGAGTCGATCCCGCGCAGGTCGCTCCCGTTCAGGTACAAGAAGCCCGTTCCCGGCCGGCCGAGGTTGCCGCTGACGGCGGGAAGGAGGGCGCACGCCCGCATCACGTTCCCGCCGGTGCGCTGCCGCTGGAGGCCCTGCCCCAGCCACAGGAGCGACGGACCGCGCCCGTAGAGGAGCGCCGCCTCCTCGATCAGGCCGGCGGGGACGCCCGTGACGGGCTCGCCCCAGGCGGGACTGCAGTCGCGAAGCAGCGGCTCGAGCTCGTCCCACCCGACCGTGTGGTCGCGCAGGAACGCCCGGTCGGCCAGCCCGTCGCGGACGATCACGTGGAGCAGCGCGAAGGCGAGCGCCGCGTCGCTGCCCGGGAACGGCTGCAGGTGCAGATCCGCCGCGGCGGCGGTGTCGGTGCGGATCGGGTCGACGACCACGACCTTGCCCGGGGCCTCGCTGAGCCAGTGCTCGTGCTGGTGCGGCGCGGAGTGGGACGGATTCGCGCCCCAGACGAGGATGCAGTCGGCATCGCGTGCCGTGCGCGGATCGAAGCCCGTCTCGGAGGTGCCGTAGACGTAGTCGAGCGCCACGTGCCCCGCCTTGTTGCAGACCGTGTCGGGATCGACCTCGGTCGCGCCCAGACGGTTGAAGAAGCGCATCGGGAAGCCGAACGCGATCAGTCCGAGCGTTCCCGTGTAGTGGGTGTTCAGGATCGTGTCGGCACCGTGGCGCTCGACGATCTCCCCGAGTCGGGATGCCACGACGGCGATCGCGTCCTCCCAGGACGTCTCCTCGAAGCGTCCCTCACCCTTGGCGCCGGCGCGTACGAGCGGGCGGAGTAGCCTCGCCGCCGGATCCAGCCACTCGCGGTTGTAGCCGTTCGAGCACTTGGGGCAGAGGCGTCCGCGCGCGACGGCGTGGTCGGGGTCGCCCCGGACATGCGCGACCGAGCCGTTCCGTTTGACCACGGCGATCCCACAGGCGTCGTAGCAGTCCCGCGGGCACGTCGTCAGGACGATCTCGTCCGCCATCCGATGCATTGTGCGCGATCGGCTACGGTTGCGCCGATGGCGGCGGGCACCTCCTCCGACGACGCGCGCCTGCGCATCACGCTCGGACGCGGCGACGGCGCCGTGACCGTCGCAACGGGATTGCCCGTGCTCGACCATCTGCTCGGAATCCTGGCCGCGTGGGGCGGATTCGAGCTCGAGCTCGAGCTCGAGACGGGCTCCGCCGGCGACGGGGAGGAGCAGGTCGAGGCCGTCGGCCGTGCGCTCGGCCGGGAATTGCGCCCTCTGCTCGCGGGCCGCGGCTACGGATCCGCCACGGCGCCCGCAGACGAGGCGCTCGCCCAGGTCGTCCTCGAGGCGTCCGCAACTCCCCTCGTCGCGACGAACGTCGATCTGACGGAGGAGCACGTCGGCGGCCTCAACACCGATCTGCTGGCCCTGCTGCTCGAGGGGCTCTGCGCCGAGGCCGGGCTCACGCTCCACGTGCGCCTGCTCGAGGGCGAGGATGCGCGTCACGTCCTCGACGCCGTCTTCAAGGCGCTCGGCCTCGCGCTCGGCCAGGCCTGCGGCACGGCGTAGCGTTGAGAAGTCCTAGCTGCGCCGCGGGACCGGCCGCGCCGAGGCCTCTACCCGGGAAGCCAGCCCTCGCGGTATCGGGTCGGTTCGCCCGGAGGGAATCGGGCGTAGGCCTGCTCCGGGTCGGTCGTCTCCCGCTCGACCCCCGCGCCGTGCCGGAGTGCGGCTTCGTCCACGGTGTAGGCGCCCCAGTCCGGACCGGTCGAGCGGTCGCGGGCGCCGACGGCCAGCACCAGGCAGGGCGCATCCCCGGCTCCCACGATCACGTGGTTCGTACCTGCCGGGCAGTGAACGAGGTCCCACCGGCGGAGCGGGCGTTCCTCGCCCTCGACGATCAGCAGCGCCTCGCCGGCGAGCACGAGGAAGTCCTCCTGGTCGTTCTCGTGGTGGTACATCGCCATCGGCTCACCGCGCGCGAGCAGGGTGAGATTGATCCCGAGCTGCGAGAAGTCCGGCTCGTCCTCGAAGCCCTCGAACTCGCAGTAGACACCGCGACCCTCGCGCTCCCTCCACGGCGCCTCGCGCGCGTTGAGGACGAACCAGCCCTTCCCCGTGGGCACGAGGCCGTGTTCCCTCGGCTCGAGCGGCGACTCGGCAACCATCGGCGTCATCCTTGCATGACGAGCCCCCGATACGCCTGAGCCGGCGGGCGCCTCGCGACTGCCGGGGAGCGGTGAAACGGCCACTACGCTGTGCACGTGGACGTGATCGTCACGCACGCGAACACCGACTTCGACGCGCTCGCGTCCCTCGTCGCCGCGCGCCGGCTCTATCCCGGCTCGGTCGCCGTGATTCAGGGCTCGCTGAACGCGAACGTCCGCGCATTCGTTCGCCTGCACGCCGAGCAGCTCGACCTCCACGAGCAGGCCCGCGTCGAGCTCGGGGAGATCACGCGACTCGTCGTCGTCGAGACCGTCCACGCTGCGCGACTCGGGGACTTCGAGAAGGTCGCCCGGGACACCGAGGTCGACGTCGTCGTCTTCGACCACCACCCTGCAGAGGCCCCCGAGTGGGCGAGGCCGGAGAACGTCGTCCTCTCGGCCGACGGGGCGCTCGCAACGACGATGGCGGGGATCCTCGCCGAGCGGGAGATCGAGCCGACGCCCCTCGAGGCGACCACGATCGCCCTGGGCATCCACGAGGACACAGGCTCGCTGACGTATCCGTCGGCGACGCTGCGCGACGCGGAGGCGCTGACCTGGTGCCTGCGCCACGGCGCGCGGCAGGACCTGATCGCGCAGTACCTCAACGCGCCGCTCGCGGCCGGAGAACGGGAGATCTTCGATGCCTTGCTCGCAGCGATCGAGACGCACCGGGTCGCCGGCCTCGAGGTGCTCGTGGCGGCGATCTCGCTGCCCGCGTACGTCGACGGCGTGTCGAGCCTCGCAGATCGGCTGGTCGATCTCACCGGAGCGCACGCCCTCGTCTGCCTCGTCGAGATGGACGAGCGCGTGGTCTGCGTCGTCCGCGCCCGCATTCCGGAGCTCGACGCCGCCGCGCTCGCGTCGGCGCTCGGCGGCTCCGGCCATGCTCAGGCGGCCGCGGCCACGTTCCACGGCCCGCTGGCGGAGGCACGAGAGCTCGTGCTCGCCGCGCTTCCGGCCGCGGTCGTCCGGTCGGTCACGGCTGCCGCGATCATGTCGCGCCCGCCGCGGTTCGTCGATCCGGAGGAGACCGTCGCGCACGCGATGGTGCTCTGCCAGCGCCACCGCCAGAGCGGCATCCAGGTCGGCTCCCCGCGTGAGCTCGCGGGCATCGTCTCACGCGAGGACCTCGACAAGGCGGTCGGCCACGGCCTCGGCCACGCGCCCGTGAAGAGCGTCATGTCCCGGGGCGTTCCTTCCTGCGGCGAGGACACGCCGCTCGGCGAGGTACAGCAGCTGCTCGCCGCATCGCAGGTCGGTCGGGTGCCCGTCGTGCGCGACGGCGAGGTGATCGGCGTCGTCACGCGCGGGGACGTCCTCGCGGCCCTCGGGGAGCCGACCGCCGAGGCGCCGGTCGAGCCCGTCGGCGTGCGCGACCGGCTGCTCGAGCTCGAGGGCTTCCGTGAGCTGTTCGAGGCGATCCAGGAGGTAAGCGTCCCGTTCGACGGCGTGTACCTCGTGGGCGGCGCCGTCCGGGACGTCCTCATGGGCGAGCCGAGCTTCGACGTCGACATCGCCGTGGAGGGCGACGGGATCGCGCTCGGGCAGGCACTGGCGCGGGAGCTCGCCGGCCGAGTCGTCCCGCACGAGCGGTTCGGCACGGCGATCGTCGTCTACGGCGCGGGCCGGCGAATCGACGTCGCCACCGCGCGAACAGAGTTCTACGACGCCCCCGGAGCGCTGCCGCACGTCGAGGAGGCATCGATCCGGCAGGATCTCTTCCGCCGCGACTTCACGATCAACGCGATGGCCGTGTCGCTTCGCGGCGACGACTTCGGCCGACTCGTCGACTTCTTCGGGGGACTGAGCGACCTCGAGTCGGGAGTCGTCCGCGTGCTCCACAACCTCTCGTTCATCGACGACCCGACGCGTATCTTCCGGGCGATCCGCTACGAAAGTCGGTACGGCTTTCGCATGGACGGGCACACGGTCGGGCTCGCGCGCGCCTGCGTCGAGATGAACCTCGTCGGCGAGCTCTCGTCGGCCCGCCTGCGCGACGAGCTCCAGCTGCTGCTGGACGAAGACGACGTCACCGGCTCCGTGCATCGCCTCGAGCAGCTCGGGCTCGACCGCATCATCCACCGGCAGCTCGCGGCCGACGCCGAGGCCGTCGAGCTGATCGACAGGCTCGACGAGGCCCGGCGCCGCTGGGCGCCCGACACCCCGGCCTGGCGGCTACGCCTCGCAGCGCTCGCCCGGCGGCTTCCCCCCGACGAGCTCTACGCGTGGTTCGAGCGCCTGAGGCTTCGCCGGCGCGACGCCGACCTCGTCGCCGACGCCGTCACCGTCGCTCCGCTGCTGCGTGAGCGGCTGGCAGCTCCGGCCGACCCTGCGGAGATCCGCGCGCTCGTGGGTCCGCACGACCCGGACGGCGCTCTGCTGGCGCTTGCGGACGCGCGCGGAGTCGCCAGGGAGGCGCTCGAGCGCTACTTCGACCGACTCCGCGAGGTGCGCCTCGAGATCTCGGGCAGCGACCTCGCGGAGCTCGGCCTCGGCGAGTCGCCGCGGGTCGGAGCGATCCTCGACGAGCTCCTCCGTCGCAAGCTCAACGGCGAGCTCGACGGCCGGGCACAGGAGCTCGACGCGGCGCGCGAGCTGATCGGTGCCTCGATCGCGTGAGCCTCGAGACGTTCGCCCTCGTGATGCCGATCGTGTTCGCGAGCCTCACGCTGCACGAGCTCGCCCACGCCTGGGTCGCGTGGAAGCTCGGCGACCCGACTGCGAAGGAGCAGGGCCGAATCACGCTCAACCCGATCGTCCACGCCGACCCGCTCGGGACAGTGATGTTCGTCATCACCGCTCTGGCGCCGGGCGCCTTGGTGTTCGGCTGGGCGAAGCCCGTACCGGTGCAGCCCGGCTACTTCCGGCGCCCGAAGGAGGGGATGGCGATCGTCGCTGCCGCTGGGCCGCTGATGAACTTCCTCTGCGCTCTCGTGTGCCTCGCCATCCTGCGCCACTTCGAGCTCTCGGAGCTCTGGACCGACGTCGTCGGCAACGCCTATGTGATCAACGTCGTGCTCGGCATCTTCAACCTGATCCCGATTCCGCCGCTCGACGGCTCGCGCATCGTCGCGGTCCTGTTCGACAACGCGACGTATGTCCGCTGGCGGCAGCTCGACCAGTACGGGATGTTCGTGGTCTTCGGCATGTTCTTTCTCTTCCGGGACGAGTTCGGCCAGGTGATCGGAAGTGCGCTCCGAAACGTCACGCAGGTGATGGACGTCGTGGTCTTCGCGTGAGCGGTAGCGAGGGGTCGCGCCCGGGCGGGCATGGGCAGGGTGCTGTCCGGCGGGGGTAGGGTGGTGGGACCTCCGTGACCGTGTTCGAGTGGCATGCCCCCGGCCCTTACCGCGTTGCCTTCTCCACCCGCGTCGGCGGGGTCAGCGAGGGGCCGTACGCCTCGCTCAACCTCGGCCTGAAGACGTCCGACCGCCCCGAGGACGTGATCGAGAACCGCAGGCGGCTGTGTGCCGAGGTCGAGGCCGATCCCGACGCCGCCACGATGGCGATGCAGGTGCACGGCGACCGTGTGACCCGTGCGCAACCGCGCAGCGTCGTCACCCCGGGGAACGTCTGGGAGCCGTGTGACGGCCTCTGGACCGACCGTCCGGGGCTTGCCGTGATGCTCCTCACCGCCGACTGCATGCCCGTTGCGCTTTGCAGGACGGAGGGAGAGCCGGCGCTCGCGGTGCTCCACGTCGGCTGGAAGGGGCTGCTGGCCGGGATCGTCTCGTCGGGAGTCGACGCCCTCGGCCAGGGAGCCCTGGCCGCGGCCGTCGGCCCGGGGATCGGCGTCTGCTGCTACGCCGTCGGCGACGAGGTCGCGACGCGCTATCGGGAGCGGTTCGGGGAAGAGGTCGTCGACGACGGCCGCCTCGATCTCCGCGCCGCCGTCGCGTACGCGCTCGCCGCGAGGGGAATCGAGCCGGTCGAGCACGTCGACCGCTGCACCGCGTGCGAGCCCGGGCTGTTCTTCTCGCACCGTCGTGACCGCGGCGTGACCGGCCGCCAGGGGGTGATCGGCTACGTCTCCTGAATCCCTCCCGCCACCCGACCGCCCTGTCGAGCGCGACCTCGCTGACCCCGACGTCGTTCGACGGAACTACGAACGCATCCGCGCGGAGGTGGGGCCGGGCGTGACGATCGTCGCCGCGACGAAGTACGTCTCCGTTCAGGACCTGCATGTCCTCGCCCAGGCGGGCGTCGAGGTCGTCGGCGAGAACCGACTCCAGGACCTGATCGCGAAACACCGAGCCGAAGGCGAGGCGTTTCGCTGGCACTTCATCGGCCACCTCCAGTCGCGCAAGGCACGCGAGGTCTCGGCGCTGTGCGAGCTGTGCCACTCGCTCGACTCGCTCTCGGCGGCGAGGCGGCTGACCATCCCGGCGCTCGTCGAGGTCAACCTCTCGGGCGAGCCGACGAAGTCCGGTGTCCCCCCCGACGACCTCGGCCCGTTCGTCGCCGAGGCGCGGGCGCTCGGCGCGGACGTGAGGGGCCTGATGACGATGCCGCCGCTCGCGGACGACCCCGAGCGGTCGCGTCCGTACTTCCAGGAGCTCCGGCGACTGGGCGTCGAGCACGGGCTCGCCGAGCTCTCGATGGGCACGTCGCAGGACTACCGCATCGCCGCCGAGGAGGGGGCAACCTACGTGCGCGTCGGCTCCGTACTGTACGCCGGTTAGACTCTAACGCTGGCGATGGGTGTGGGAAGCGTCTGGAACCGAGCGCTCGTCTACTTCGGGATCGTCGAGGAGGACGAGTACTGGGACGACGAGGCGTACGAGGCCGAGCAGGAGCTCGAGCGCTCGTACACGGAGCGTCCGAACGTTCGGCGCCTGCGTTCGTCCGGCGGGAGCGCCGAGGCCTACGACGACTGGTCGGAGCCGGCCCCTGCGCCCGCGCCCTCCAAGGGCCGATCGAGGGGCTCCGAGCCCGCGCCCACGGGATCGAGCCGGTCGAGCAGCCGCCGCAACCTCGAAGCGGTTCCGTCAGCCGCCGCCAAGGTGCACCTGATCATCCCGAAGAGCTTCAACGACGCGCAGACGATCGCCGACCGCTTCAAGGCGGCCGTGCCGGTGATCCTGAACCTCCAGAGCGCCGACACGGAGCTCTCGAAGCGTCTGATCGACTTCTCGAGCGGCCTGACGTACGCCCTCGACGGCGGCATGCAGCGCGTCGCCGACAAGGTCTTCCTGCTCACTCCGCACGACGTCGAGGTGTCGGCCGAGGAGCGGGCGAAGCTGATCGAGCGCGGCTTCTTCAACCAGTCCTAGGGGCGAGGCTTGCCTCGCCCACCTAGCTCGGCACCGGCGGGTTAGGTTTCTGCCGTGCTGCTCGCGGATGGAATCGATACGGCGAAGAGCTTCGTCAACACGCTGTTCCTCGTTTATCTCGCCTGCATCTTCATGTACATCATCGCGAGCTGGATCCGCCTCCCGCTCGCGCTGAGCCGGATCGAGCGGTTCCTCTACGACATCGTCAACCCGTATCTCGCCATCTTCCGCCGCGTCCTGCCGTCGGTCTCGCTCGGCGGCCTCGGGCTCGATCTGTCGCCGATCATCGGGATCTTCGTGCTGTTCGCCCTCAACCGCGTGATCCAGATCGGGCTCGACGCCCTGTAGAAGCTCGCGCCCGGCCTCGAGGAGGTCTGGCGAGATGTGGGGCTGAACGCCGACGGCCGAGGCGCACAGCCGCTCGAACCCCTCTCCTGACCAGGTTCTGGGCGCGAGTGCGTCGCCTATACTCCGACCGAGGCAATGTCGGAAACGTCGACCCGCCTCGGATCCGCGTCTCGACCGGGGCGCCGCGGTCTGAGATCGTGGGACGGCACGGGGAGGGTTGAAAAGGTGCGGGTTGCGGCTCCTCGCGAGCGTGGTTTCGCCAACGGTGCGGTTCTCGAGCTCGCCGGGCTCGAGCGGCGAGTCGCGCCGTGGGCAGGGAGGAAAGCCGGGTGAACGCCGACCGTTTCCGGGATCTGCTGCTCGAGGAGCGCGTGCGGGTTGCCAACGCGATCAACTACCTGCACGAGGACGGCTCGATCGAGGACGCGACCGAGGAGGAGACGTACGATCAGCATCCGGCTGACGCCGCCACGGCGACGCTCGAGCGCGAGATCGACGTCACGCTCGAGGAGAACTCCGAGCACGTGCTCCAGGCGATCGACGACGCCCTCGTCCGAATCGACGCGGGTACGTACGGCCTGTGCGTCCGCTGCGGGAACGCCATCGCCGAGGAGCGGCTCGAGGCGATGCCCTACGCTCAGAAGTGCATCGACTGCAAGCGCCTGGAGGAGCGGTAGCCCGTGAGGCGGTGCACCCCGTGACCGAGTCCGATCAACCCGAGCGCCTGATCGAGGTTCGCGTCGGCTCGACGACGGACGGTCGGATCCCGATCTCGATGGTCGAACGCTCGCTCAACGCGGGTCTGTTTCAGTGGCTCGGCTTGATCGCCGTCGCGGTTGCCGCGGTGCTCGCCGACCAGCTGACGAAGCATCTCGTGCGCAGCGAGCTCCAGCTAGGCGAGTCCGTTCCGCTCTTCGGCGACTTTCAGATCCACCACGTCTACAACACGGGCATCGCTTTTGGGTTCTTCGGCGGCCTCGCAGGCCCCGTGACCGTGATCACGGTCGGCGCGGTCGTCTGGATGGTCGGCTACTTTGCGAAGTCGGGCTCCCGCCATCCGGTTCTGCCGGTCGCTCTGGGGCTCCTGATCGGCGGCGCCACCGGCAACCTGCTCGACCGGATCAGGCTCGGACACGTGACGGACTTCATCGACCCGCCGTACTGGCCCGCGTTCAATCTCGCCGACACGTTCATCTGCGTCGGCGTCGGCATCCTGCTGGCGACGTTCGTCGTCGCCGAACACGGTCTCTCCTTCCGCCGCCGGGGCGCGCCCTCCGGGGCGTGAGACCCGCGTTGTCGCCCCGGCGCCGGGCGTGACGCAGATCACCGTGACGGCCGGCCCGGACGCGGCCGGCGCACGGCTCGACCGGTTCCTCGCCTCGCTGGACGCCGTCGGTTCGCGCTCCGAAGCAGAGCGGCTGCTGCTTGGGGGAAGGGTCGCCGTCGACGGCGTGCGACGATCGAAGAGTTACCGGCTCGTGGGCGGGGAGAGCGTCGACGTCGAGCTCGACGAACGGCCGGCCGCCCTGCGGCCCGAGGAGCTCCGCGTCCGGGTCGCCTACGAGGACGAGCATCTGCTCGTCGTCGACAAGCCGGCCGGCCTCGTCGTGCACCCGTCGGCCGGCCACCGGACCGGCACGCTGGTGCACGGGCTTCTCGACCATGCGATCGCAGGCGGAGCCGAGCCCGACCGCCCGGGGATCGTGCACCGGCTCGACCGCGACACCTCGGGCCTCCTCGTTGTCAGCCGCTCGGACGAAGCGCACCGACGGCTCCAGCGTCTGATCCGCCGCCGAGAGGTCGTTCGGGAGTACCTGGCTCTCGTCCGCGGCCGTCCGCGCTCCCGCTCGGGGACGATCGAGGCACCGATCGGTCGCGACCGTCGGGACCCGACCCGTGTGTCGCTCGACACCCCGCGACAGCGGGACGCCGTCACGCATTTCGACGTCGTCGAGCTCCTCACAAGCCACGCGCTGCTGCGCGTCCGCCTGGACAGCGGCCGGACCCACCAGATCCGCGTCCACCTCGCGGCGATCGACCTTCCCGTATCGGGCGACCGCGTCTACGGCGTCGCCGACGACCTCGGGCTCGACCGCCAGTTCCTCCATGCGGCGCGGCTCGCCTTCGACCACCCGATGACGGGCGAGCCGCTGGTGGTCGAGTCCACGCTGCCTCCCGACCTCGAGCTCGGGCTCGCCCGCGCCCGCCCGTGAGCGGACGCCGCTACGCGGCCTTCTTGCCGGCCTTGACGCGGTAGAGGCGCGAGTCGGCCAGCGCGACGAGCTGCTCGGCGGAGGCGGCCTCCTCGGGGAGGTAGGCGGCTCCGGCGCTGAAGGCCACGTGACCTTCGGTGCGCTCCTGGAGCCGCTCGACGAACGCGCGCACCGACTTGCGCTTCGCCTCCAGGAGCACGGCTGCGAACTCGTCGCCACCGACCCGGCCGACGGCGTCGCTGTCGCGCGCGGTGAGCGCGAGCGCAGAGGAGAAGGAGCGCAGCAGCCGGTCGCCTTCCTGATGCCCTTCGGTGTCGTTGAGCTCCTTGAACGCGTCGAGGTCGAACAGCACGACCGCCATGCGGCCGCGGTAGCGCCGCGCGCGCGCCACTTCCGCCTCGAGGCGGGCGTGGAAGGCGCGGTGGTTCAGCAGCCCGGTGAGCGGATCGCGCCGCGCGCGCTCGGCGAGCTCGAGGGTGACTCGAGCGACGTACTCGGCAACGGCGACATCGAGTCGCTCGCGCGCGAGTCGCTCACCCCTGCGCTCGAGCACGCGGCCGAGGGCGAGCAGCTCTCCGGCGATCTCCTCGGCGGCGAAGCCGAGGCTCTCCCGCTCGCGCTGGTGGCTCTCGGCGACCGCGCCGGTGCCGACCCCGGTGCGAAGCGCACCCACGAGCGAGGGCAGCGAGCCGAGCTGGCCGAGCCGGCCGAGCCGGGTCAGCGAGGGCGCCGCGCCCGCGGCGAGCGTCGCCTCGACACACTCGCCGGCGAGCTCCCACGCAGGGACGCGGTCATCGTCACGCACGCTTGCCAGCTTAGGCAGACGAGCGGACACGCGTGGCGCTCGCCTGTCAGGAGCGGCGCGTGCGAGCAGCTACAATGCCGGGCGCTTTCAACCCCCGACCCGGCGGCGACACGACGGGTGGCGGTGCCGGGCCGGACCCGGTTCCATCCGCCCGCCGTCGGCAGATGCAGATCGAACCGAGGAGGATCATGGCTGTCGTCACGATGCGGGAGCTGCTCGAGGCCGGTGTTCATTTCGGCCACCAGACCCGCCGTTGGAATCCCAAGATGCGCCGCTTCATCTTCACGGAGCGGGGGGGCATCTACATCATCGACCTGCAGCAGACGCTCGAGCTGCTGGAGCAGGCGAACGCGTTCGTTCGCAACGTGGCAGAGCGCAGGGGCACGGTGATGTTCGTCGGGACGAAGAAGCAGTGTCAGGACGCCGTCGCCGAGCAGGCGGCACGCGTGGGGATGCCGTACGTGAACCGGCGCTGGCTCGGGGGCCTGCTCACGAACTGGCGCACGATCCAGGACCGGCTCGAGCGTCTGCACGAGCTGCGCCGCCAGCAGGAGGACGGCCAGCTCGAGCTCCTGCCGCCGAAGGAGCGAATGGCGATGCTCGCAGAGCTGGAGAAGCTCGAGACCAATCTCGGCGGTGTCGCGGAGATGAAGCGCCCGCCCGACGCCCTCGTCATCGTCGATCTCCGCAAGGAGCAGCTTGCGGTTCGCGAGGCGCGCCGGCTCGGGATGCCGGTGGTGGCGCTGGTCGACACGAACTGCGATCCCGACGACGCCGACTACGTCGTCCCGGGAAACGACGACGCGATCCGCTCGTGCGACCTCGTCCTCCGGGTGATCGCAGACGGCATCGCGGCGGGCCAGGGCGCGGTCACTGAGGCCGAGCTCACGCGCTCGAACGGCGCCGCCGCGGCCTCACCGGGCCCCGCCGTCGTCTCACCCGACCCCGCCGCCGCCCCGCCCCCGGAGGAAACGGCTGAGCCCGACGGCGGCGAGGCGCCGTCTCCCGAGGCGCCGGCCGAAGCGCCCCCGACGGGCGTCGACGAGTCGCCGGGCCCGGAGGCTGCGGACCCGCCGCCAGAAGTGGAGGAGCCGGCCGCGACGGCCGACTCCGAGATTTCCGCCGAGCCCGAGCAGGCCCCCGGAGGCGAGGAGTGACGGTCACGGCAGGGCTCGTCAAGGAGCTCCGCGACCTCACCGGGGCCGGGATGATGGACTGCAAGCGCGCGCTCGAGGAGACCGGCGGTGACGTCGAGGCTGCCCGCACCCTGCTGCGCGAGAAGGGCATGGCCGACGCGGTCAAGCGGGCCGGGCGCGAGACAACCGAGGGCATCGTGCTCGCCCACGTCCGCGACGGTCGCGGCGCGATCGTCGCCGTGGGCTGCGAGACGGAGCCGGTCTCGAAGAACGAGAGCTTCCTCGAGTTCGCCCAACACGCCCTCGACCTGGTCGAGGTCGAGGGGCCGGAGGCGGTCGAAAGCCTCGAGGACGAGCGCGTCGAGCTCGTCGCGCGAATCGGCGAGAACGTCGCGCCCCGCGGGGCGGCCCGCTTCGAGGCGGGCGACGGCGAGGTGATCGCCTCCTACGTGCATCCCCCCGCCAACAAGATCGGCGTGCTCGCTCGCACGACCGGGACGGCGGAGCTGGCGCGGCTCGTGTCGATGCACATCTCGTTCGCGAATCCGCGCTTTCTCACGCGCGGCGAGGTTCCCGAGACCGAAGTCGAGGCCGAGCGCGACATCTACGAGAAGCTGCCCGACGTCGCCGCGAAGCCGGCCGAGATCCGTGCGAAGATCGTCGAAGGCATGCTCCAGAAGCGATTCTTCGCGGAGTCGGTGCTGGCCGACCAGACGTGGATCCACGACGACTCGAAGACCGTCGGTACGGCGCTCGCCGAGCACGGGGCCGAGGTGATCGAGTTCGCCCGGTTCGCGCTGGCGGAGTGAGCGTGCAGACCGGTCCCGCCGCCGCACCGACGGCCAGAAGACCGGCGTTCCAGCGCGTCCTGTTGAAGCTCTCGGGGGAGGCTCTGCTGGGCCGTCAGACCTACGGCATCGACGCGGAGAAGGTGGATCGGATCGCCCGGGAGGTCAAGAACGTCCACGATCGGGGCACCGAGATCGCCCTCGTCCTCGGCGCGGGAAACATCTACCGCGGCATGGCCAACGCGGCCGCGCACGGGATGGACCGGGCGACGGCCGACTACGCCGGCATGCTCGCGACGCTGCTCAACTGCCTGACCGTGCAGGACACGCTCGAGCGACAGGGCGTCCAGACGCGCGTGCTCTCGGCGATCGCCGTCAGCGAGGTCGCCGAGCCGTACATCCGCCGTCGCGCGATCCGCCACCTCGAGAAGCGACGGGTCGTCATCTTCGCCGCGGGCACCGGCAACCCGTTCTTCACGACCGACACGGCGGCCGCGCTCCGCGCCCTCGAGATTGGTGCCGAGGCGCTCCTGATGGGCAAGAACGGGGTCGACGGCGTCTACGACGGCGACCCGGACAAGGATCCGGCCGCGTCCTTCCTCCCCGAGCTGACCCACCGGGACGCCCTGGAGCGCGGGCTCCAGGTGATGGACTCCACGGCGCTCTCGCTCTGCATGGACAACCACCTTCCGATCTACGTCTTCGGCCTCGACGACGAGGCGAACATCGACCGGCTCGCCGCGGGCGAGCGTGTCGGCACGATCATCTCGACGCCCGTCGCGAAGGAGGGAGGAACGCCATGATCGACGACCTCATCGAGGACGCCACGCGGCGCATGAACCGATCCGTCGAGGCGACCCAGCACGAGTTCAACACCGTCAGGACGGGCAGGGCCTCAGCCGCCCTCCTCGACCGGATCCAGATCGACTACTACGGCACGCCCACGCCGCTGAAGCAGCTGGCCACGATCAACGTGCCCGAGCCGCGCCTCCTGACCGTGCAACCGTTCGACCCGAGCTCGATCAAGGCGATCGAACGCGCGATCCAGGAGTCCGACCTCGGGCTGACGCCTGCGAACGACGGCAAGATCGTCCGGCTGCCGATTCCCCAGCTGACCGAGGAGCGGCGCAAGGAGCTCGTCAAGGTCGTCAAGCACCTCGCCGAAGAAGGTCGTGTGGCAGTTCGCAACGTGCGCCGGGACGCGATGCACCACCTCAAGGAGCTCGTCCGAGACGGCGACGTGGGCGATGACGACGAGCGGCGCGGGGAGGAGCGCGTGCAGAAGCTCACCGACGAGCACGTGCATACGATCGACGAGCTCCTCAAGCGCAAGGAAGCGGAGATCTTAGAAGTGTGAAAACTCGCCCTTCGGGCTCCGTTTCACACTGAGTACCGAGGTCCCATGAGCCTGCTGACGCGAATCCGAACGCTGAGGAACCTTCGGGCGGTCCGGGAGCCCGAGCTACCCGACGTTGCGCGGGCGATCGCGATCATCATGGACGGCAACGGCCGCTGGGCCCGGAAGCATCGCCTGCCGGTCGCGGCCGGCCACCGAGCCGGGACACGCGCCCTGCGACGTACGGTGGAGGCGGCGATCGACCTCGGCGTCGAGTCCCTCTGCGTCTACGCGTTCTCGACCGAGAACTGGTCGCGGCCGCCCGACGAGGTCGGGGCGCTGATGGAGATCTTCGTCGAGACGATCGAGCGCGAGCTTCCCGACCTGGCGCGCCAGGGCGTGCGGACGCGGTTCATCGGCCGCCGTGACCGCGCCACGCCGGAGCTTCGGGCGAAGATGTCCCGCCTCGAGGATCAGACCGCCGGCAAGGACAGGCTCCAGCTCTGGATCGCCTTCGACTACGGTGGGCGTGCGGAGATCGTCGAGGCGGCCCGGCGGATCGCCGAGGACGGCCTCGACCCTCGCGACGTCGACGAGAACGCGATCGCGTCGCGCCTGTATGCGCCCGAGATGCCCGAGCCGGATCTCCTCATCCGGACCTCCGGGGAGCTCCGCGTCTCGAACTTCCTCCTCTGGCAGCTTGCGTACACGGAGCTCGTCTTCGTCGACACCCTCTGGCCCGACTTCGGTGGACGCCAGCTGCGACACGCCCTCGCCGAGTACGCCGGCCGGCGTCGCCGCTTCGGCGGCCGATGAGGGGTCGCGCTCGGGCGGGCGGGCCTTCCAAGGGCGGGGGTGGGGTGGTGGGAGCGAGGGGTCGCGCTCGGGCGGGCGGGGCTTCCAAGGGCGGGGGTGGGGTGGTGGGAGCATGGTGAGCAACGCCGTCTCGCGGGTTGCCATCGCGCTGGCGGGGCTGCCGATCGTGCTCGCCCTCGCCTACGTCGGCGGCTGGCCGCTCACCGGGTTCGCGCTTGCCGCGGCGCTGCTCGCCCTGCACGAGCTCTACACGGTCGCTCGTGACCTGCGGCCGCTCGTCCTGGCCGGATACGGGGCCGCGGTCGCCGGGCTCGTCGGTGCGACTGTTGCAGGCCCCGTCTGGCTGCTCGGCGGTCTTCTCGTCGTCTTCGTGCTCGCATTCGCCTTCGCGGCCGTGTCCGTGACGCGGCAGTCGACCACGGTGGCGCTCGCGGCGACCGTCTTCGGTGCCTTCTGGATCGCAGGTGGGCTCGGACTGTTGCTGCTCTTGCGCGAGGGCGCGTCGTCCAATACCGAGGGTCGATACTGGATCTTCGGCACCCTCATCTGCGTCTTCGCGACGGACACGTTCGCCTACGTCGGCGGCCGGATCGCAGGGCGTCACAAGATGTCACCGACGATCTCCCCGGGGAAGACGTGGGAGGGTTGGCTTTTCGGCGCGGCTGCGGGCATCGTCGCCGCCTGGATCACGTTCTACGACACCGGCTATCTGGTCGGCTGGCGGGCGTTCGTCTTCGGTGCGGTGGTCGTGGTGTCGGCGACGATCGGCGACCTGTTCGAATCGCTCGTCAAGCGCGACCTCGGCGTCAAGGACTCGGGGCGGATTCTCGGCGGCCACGGCGGCGTCCTCGACCGCGTCGACTCGCTCCTCTTCGCCGGGCCGGCGGCCTACTTCACTCTGCTGGGCCTGGGCGCCCTGTAGGCACACTGGAGACGGCATGAGGCGGATCGCACTCCTCGGCGCGACAGGCTCGATCGGCTCGCAGGCCCTCGAGATCGTCGACGCTCACCCCGAGCTCGAGCTGTGCGCGGTCGCCGTCGGGTCGCGCGGAGAGGAGGGCAGGCGCATCGCGGCCGAGCGCGGCGTGGAGCACGTGTCGGTCGGAGGGAGCCCTCCGCTCGACGAGCTGGTCGCGGCGAGCGAGCCGGACGTCGTGCTTAACGCGGTCGTCGGCTTCGCCGGTCTTCCGGCGACCCTTGCCGCGCTGGAGGCGGGGATCGATCTCGCGCTCGCCAACAAGGAGAGCCTCGTCGCCGCCGGTGAGCTCGCCCTCGCGGCCCAGCAGCGGGGAGGGGGGCGGATCCTGCCGGTCGACTCGGAGCACTCGGCGGCCTTCCAGTGCCTCGAGGGACGGGGGGAAGAGCAGGTGGAGTCCCTGGTGCTCACCGCCTCGGGGGGGCCGTTCCGTGGGCGGACGAAGGCGGAGCTCGCGTACGTCACGCCGTCGGAGGCGCTCGCTCACCCGACGTGGTCGATGGGGCCGAAGATCACGATCGACTCGGCGACGCTCATGAACAAGGGCCTCGAGCTGATCGAGGCGCATTTTCTGTTCGGCCTCGCCTACGACCGGATCGAGGTCGTGGTGCACCCGACCTCGATCGTCCACGCGCTTGTTCGCTTTCGCGACGGCGGGTCGCTCGCGCATCTCGGCTACCCGGACATGCGTGTGCCGATCTCCTATGCGCTCACCTATCCCGAGCGCGCGGCGACGCCGCTCCGGCCGCTCGACCTGAGCTCCGGCCTCATTCTCGAGTTCGCGCCGCCCGACGGCGAGGCGTTCCCGTGTCTGGGTCTCGCGCGGGCCGCCGGCGAAGCGGGGGGAACGGCCCCCGCCGTGCTGAACGCGGCCAACGAGGTCGCGGTCGCCGCGTTCCTCGACGGCATGCTCCCGTTCACCGGCATCGCCGACGTCGTCGAGCGGACGCTGTCCGGGATGGACACGGCGCCGCCGCGCGATCTCGACGAGCTCGTCGAGATCGACGCCGAGGCGCGCACACGCGCCGAGACGCTCACGCGGGAGCTGGTGCGGTGAACCTCGTCGTCGCGATCGCCGGGCTCACGTTCCTGATCCTCATCCACGAGGCCGGGCACTTCTTCGCCGCGGTCTCCGTGAGGATGCGCCCGAGGAAGTTCTACGTGTTCTTTCCACCGCCGCTCGTCAAGCGCGTTCGAAACGGCATCGAGTACGGGATCGGATCGATCCCGCTCGGCGGGTACGTGAAGATCCCCGGCATGCACCAGCCTGCGGGCGCCGACCTCGAGGCGCACATGGGGCGTGCCGTCGAGGAGGCTCCCTGGCTCGCCGGCCACGTGGCGCGGACGAAGCAGACGATCGACGAGGGGCGGCACGAGGACGCGCGCACCGAGATCGAGACACTTAGGCGCACGGTCGACGCGTCGACTCTGTCCGATGGCGCGCGAAAGGACGCCGACCGCGGCCTGACCGACCTCGACGACGCGTGCTCCCCGGAGGCCTACTGGCGGGCGCCGGCCTGGAAGCGGATCACCGTGATCGGTGCCGGCCCGGGCGCGAACCTCGTCCTGGCGATCGTGCTTCTGGCGATCGTCTTCATGGCAGGCGTCCCCGTGGGGGTCAAGGCAACGGTCGGTGAGGTCGTGCCCGACTCGCCGGCGCTGCGGATGGGGCTCGAGCCGGGCGACGAGATCGTCTCGATCGGCGGCAAGCCCGTCGCTGCCAAGGACATTTCGCAGACGATCCGCGATTCGAAGGGAAGACCGATCACCGTCACGGTCGACCGGGGCGAGAAGACGATCGACCTCGGCCCCGCCCGGCCCCGCGAGCTCGACGGCGCGTTCAGGCTCGGTTTCGTCCTCGACGCCGTCTACGAGAGCTACGGGCCGCTGCAGGCGCTCAGCCTGGCGGCGAAGGAGACCTGGTACGTGACGAAAGCGATCTTCGGCTCCCTCGGTGGGATCGTCACGGGCTCCAGCCGCGACGAGGTCTCGAGCCCGGTGGGAATCGTCCAGGGCTCGAGTCAGGCGCTGGACCAGGGCTTCCGCGTCTACCTGCGGATCCTCGCCTTCATCAGCCTCTCGCTGGCGCTGCTCAACCTGCTTCCGCTCCTGCCGCTCGACGGCGGGCACATCGCGATGTCGATCGCCGAGAAGATCCGGGGCCGTGCGATTCCCCGCGTCGTCTACGAGCGCATCTCGGCGGTCGGGATCGTCGTCGTGCTCCTGCTCTTCGTGATCGGCCTGTCGAACGACATCGGCCGCCTGAACGGCGGCTGACGCCGGAGGAGCCACATGCCCTGAGGAGTCATGTCCCGGGGACAGGTCCCGGGCCACGTCCCTGCGGGACGGCGCGCGTCAGGGCTCTCGCCGGGATCCAGCGATCCCGGCCGATAGACTCAGGGCGATGCCAAGCCAGGCGCGGATCGAGGTCGGAAGCGTCCCGATGGGCGGCGGCGCGCCGGTGGTCGTGCAGTCGATGACGCTCACGTATACGCACGACGTCGACGCGACGATGGAGCAGATCGGGCGCCTCGCCTCCGCCGGCTGCGAGGTCGTCCGCGTCGCCGTGCCGAAGCTCGAGGACGCCGACGCGCTCCGCAAGCTCGTCTACCTGAGCCCGCTCCCGATCGTCGCCGACATCCATTTCAACGCCTCGCTCGCGCTGAGGGCGATCGAGGCGGGTGTCGCGAAGGTGCGGATCAACCCCGGCAACATCGGAGGGCCCGACAGGGTCGCCGAGGTCGTCGCCTCTGCGAAGGCGAAGGGGATCCCGATGCGCATCGGCGCGAACTCTGGCTCGCTGCCGAAGCATCTGATCGCCCTCGCGCAGGAGGACACCGCCGCCGCGCTCGTCGAGGAGGCGCTCGAGCAGGTGCGGCTGCTCGAGTCGATGGACTACCGTGACTTCGCGATCTCCGTCAAGTCGAGCTCCGTGCCGACGATGATCCGCGCCTACCGGCGCCTCGCCGAGAAGGTCCCGTATCCGCTCCACCTAGGTGTTACGGAGGCGGGGCCGCCGTCGACCGGCTCGATCAAGAGCGCGATCGGCGTCGGCTCGTTGCTGATGGACGGGATCGGCGACACGATCCGGATCTCCCTCACCGCCGACCCGGTCAAGGAGGTCGAGGTCGCCTGGGAGATCCTGAAGGCCCTCGGCCTGCGCGAGCGCGGCCCGGTGATGATCTCCTGTCCGTCGTGCGGTCGGGACAACGTCGGCGTCGAGAGCCTCGCCACCGTCGTCGAGGAGCGGCTGAAAGCCTATCCGGAGGCGTTCGAGGTCGCCGTCATGGGCTGTGCCGTCAACGGGCCTGGAGAGGCAGGCGACGCGGATTTCGGCATCGCGGGTGGGCGTGAGACCGGCTTCATCTACGCACACGGGCGTGTGCTCAAGAAGGTGTCCTCGGACATCCTGATCGACGAGCTCTTCCACGAGATCGACCGCTGGATCGAGGCGGGCATGGAGCGGCCGAAGCGGCTGAAGCTGGCGAAGCCCGCGGCTCTCCTGATGGCCGAGGCGGCGCAGCGTCCGGTCGAAGAGCCAGCCGAGCAGCCCGCGTAGGCGCGACGCGATGCGCGCGTCCCAGCTGTTCATCCCGACGCTCCGGGACGCTCCGGCGGATGCCGAGGCGGTCAGTCACAGACTGCTCGTTCGGGGCGGGTTCATCCGCCAGGTAAGCGCCGGTCTGTGGACGTACATGCCGCTCGGGTGGCGCGTGCACCAGAAGGCTGTCCAGATCGTGCGCGAGGAGATGGACGCGATCGGCGGCCAGGAGCTGCTGTGCCCGGTGCTGACACCGGCGGAGCTGTGGGAGCGTACGGGCCGCTACGCGATCCCCGAGCTGTTCAAGCTCGAGGACCGGGCCGGACGGCCGTTTGTGCTGCCGATGACCCACGAGGAGACGGTGACGTTCCACGCCGTCGAGATCCAGAGCTACAGGGAGCTTCCGCAGATCTGGTACCACTTCCAGACGAAGGACCGCGACGAGCCGCGTCCGCGCGGCGGCCTCCTCCGCGTGCGCGAGTTCATCATGAAGGACTCGTATTCGTTCGACGCCGACGACGACGGTCTCGATCGGAGCTTCTGGCTCCATGCACAGGCATACGAGCGGATCTTCGAGCGTTGCGGGATCGAGGTCTTCGCCGTTCAGGCCGAGTCCGGGATGATGGGCGGGAGCGAGTCGATCGACTACCTCGCGCCCGGGGGCTCCGGGGAGAACACGCTCGTGATGTGCGAGAACGGGGACTACGCGGCGGATCTCGAGATCGCGCGCGCGGTGCCCCGCGCACCCGAGTTCCCCGCGAGCCTCGACACTCCGGAGGAGGTCGAGACGCCGGGAATCGAGACGATCGAGGCGCTGGCCGGGTTCCTCGGGATCGACGCGGCGGCGACCTCGAAGGCGATGCCCGTCGTCACGGACGACGGGAAGCTCGTGCTCGGGCTGGTTCGCGGCGACGACAGGTTGAGCGAGCCGAAACTGGTCTCGGCGCTCGGATCGGGGTTTCGACCGGCGACCGGGGAGGAGATCCGCGAGGCGTTCGGCGCCGACCCGGGCTCGCTCGGGCCGGTCGGGTTCGGCGGGGAGATCGTCGCGGACGAGGTGCTTCGGACCGGCCAGTTCGTCGCGGGCGCCAACAGAACGGGCCGGCACCTGCGCGGCGTCGAGGCCGGGCGCGACTTCGAGCCGCGCTTCGCGGACATCCGCGAGCCCCTCGACGGCGACTCGTGCCATCGCTGTGGCGGCCGGTTGCGCTTCCAGACCGCGATCGAGGTCGGTCACATCTTCAAGCTCGGCACCCGCTACTCGCTTCCTCTCGACGCGACGTTCCTGGACGAGGGCGGGGTGGAGAAGCCGCTCGTGATGGGGTCGTACGGGATCGGGCCCGGCCGGATCCTCGCCGCTGCCGTCGAGCAGCACCACGACGAGGGGGGGATCGCGTGGCCCCGGCCGCTGGCGCCGTTCGACGTCGAAGTGGTCGCGATCGGCGCCGCCGGGCCCGAGGCACTCGGCCTGGCCGAGCTCGTCCAGGGCGAGCTCCAGGCCGCCGGCTTCTCCGTCCTGCTCGACGACCGTGACCGCCGTCCGGGCGAGAAGTTCGCCGACGCCGACCTGATCGGCTGTCCTGTCAGGATCACCGTCGGCAAGAAGGCGCTCGAGGACGGCCAGGTCGACCTGCTCGTCCGGCGCGACCGTGCCGAGGAGCGGGTCGCCGCCGGGCACGTTGCCTCGAGGGTCGCTACGCTGCTCTGAGCCATGGCACGCAAGCGCCGCTACTCCACCGAGCCGTTCGGGAAGACCGTGCAGGAGCTGATGGCGGAGACGGGGGTGACCTACCGGGCGCTGGCGGACAAGACCGGGCTGTCCGCGGGGTACCTGAACCACCTCGTCCACGGGAACCGGCCGGTTCCCTCGAACGACGTGATCAAGTCTCTCGCCAAGGCGCTGAAGGTCGAGCCCGCCCACTTCCGCGAGTACCGGATCCGAGTCATCACGTCGAAGCTGGAGACGATGCCGGACCTCGTCGACCGGCTCTACAAGCGCCTCGGCTGAGCCCGACCGGCGGCGCGGCGCGATAGACTCGTCGCGCGACGGGACGTGGCGCAGCCTGGTTAGCGCGCTTGACTGGGGGTCAAGAGGTCGGGAGTTCGAATCTCCCCGTCCCGATCGGAAAGGCCCCGGAAACGGGGCCTTTTTGTTGCCCGAATGACGACGGTTTCGACCGCGGGTAATGCCGCGGGCAAAGGGAGCTCTAACTCCTGCCGCTGCCGCCGAGCTCGACGCCTGAGCACCGATCCCGCCGGCGCCGGCACTAGGGATCGTCCGTACTCGGCACTCGGAAGGAAGGGGGAGACCGCGACGGTGGGGGCTGTCTCTTTTTTCGCCTGGATCGGCGAAGGTCGAGGGAGCTTGACCTCGACGACCTCGAGCGCCCCAGCGTCCGCGGGCTCATCGCGGTCCCACGCGGCGACCATCGCCTCCGCGTCCTCGCGGCGGACGAACAGGTCGATCACGTCGCCGACGAGGGACGGGCTGATCTTCGTCTCGAGTGCCGCCGCACCCATTCTTGCCTGGCTTCTGTGAACCGGAGAGGAGGACGCAGGTCCTCGCTGGCCGGCCTTCAGCGGGTGGGGTCCGCTGCTGGACGGTTAGCCCATAGATTGCGTCAGAAGGAGTTCCTCTGGCAGCAGGTGAAGCGACCTAGTAGACCGTCCCGCAAACGGGTAGTCTGGCCGCATGCGGTGATGGCAGGAACGACCACGCGGGAGGCGGGAGTATGAGTACTCGCAGGGTTCTCGAGATCGGTGGAATCGCCGCCGGTGTCGTCATGGTCGCCTTCGGCATCGGAGCGCTGGTCCTAGGCATCAATGCGCACAGCACCGTGGGCGACGAGCTGACGCGTGAGGTCATCGTCGGATCGCCGGACATGAAGCCGGCCGAGATCGAGAAGGCGGTGCAAGAGGCCGGGCTCACGAACGTCACCATCCCGTCGTGCGACGTGGCGGGAAAGGAGATCAAGACTGGAACCGACGCCCGCTGTTTCGCCCAGTACATGCGCATCCACGCGCTCGAATCGTCGGGCGGCCTCACCTACGCGGAGATGGGCCGATTCGTCGCCGCGGCGAACCCAAACGACCCGAAGGGCACGAGCGACGAGGCGGCGGCCGCGAAGGACGACAACGGCGAGCCCATCTCGAACGGCGCACGCAACACGTGGGTGACCGAGACCGCCCTCGCGACGGCGCTCAACGTCTCCTACATGGCGGAGCAGATCGCGGTCTTCGGCATCGTCGTCGGCATAGCGCTTCTTCTCAGCGGTATCGGCTTCATCATCCTCGCGCTCGTCGTCCTCGGGGGAGGTAGCCGCAAGCAAGCCTCTTAGTATTTCTCGTAGCCGCGCGTCATGAAACTATTGTCGCTACTTCCGACCGAGTGCGGGAGGCACGATGAGACTGGATCGCGGAGCAGAGGAGGCTGTTTGCGCGACACTCGACCGTTACGCCGAGCGGTACGGAGCGAAGGACGTCGACGGCGTTACAGAGTTGTTCGCTGACGATCCTGACGTACTCCTAATCGGTACCGGCGCCGATGAGCGCTGGGTCGGAAGGCCGGAGGTTCGCCGTCAATTCACGCGCAACTTTGCGGAGGCGGAACGTACGCGGTTCGAGTGGATTTCCCGGCACGTCGTATCGGCCGGGGACGCAGCTTGGGTGGCTGCCGACGCGGTCGTGCATGTCACAGTCGATGGGGGGCCGCCGGAGATCAGCCGTCGGGCGCCGTACCCAGTCGACCACAACACAGAACGATGAGACCAACCACCGCCATCGAAGCCGCCGACGAGGCGCTGGCGCAGGTGTAGTCGAGGTCGCGCATCGATGCAGCCGCAGAAGCTTGAGGAGAGGCGATCAGCGTCGGGTAGCACGAGCGCTGATGCCGACGCAGAGAAGGACCACGCGAGCAGGGCGAGGACGAACCCGACGTCGCCTGCGACGAGCAGCGCAAGATGCCCCGCCTGCACGAGCATCCTCGCGACGATCAGCGGATTTCGCCCGGTGTAGCGGAAGCCAGCCGGTCGCGAGTTGTCTCCTCGCCCCACACCGCTGGGTAGACGCCGGTTTCTGGTCGTGCGCCGTCTCGGCGTTGACCTCTGATTGGCATGCACGTATGTTCGCGGGACTGAACATGTCGAAGGAGGGTCCGTAATCGACGGATGCGAAACAGATGGTGGCGAGGTTCGTCGAGGCATTCAACGCTCGTCGATGAGAGTCGGATTCGCGAGTTGAACGCTGAGGAGACCGTATTTCGAGGCGCCCGGCGACGTGCACATCGAGGGGCGCGAAGCGGCGACGCAATATGCGATGGCTTGGCTACGGGCGTTCCCGGATGCTCGCTTGACGGTCAAGAACGAGTTGGTGGCCGGGGACTGGGTTGCACAGGAGTTCACGTTCGAGGGCGACCACGAAGACACGCTCTCCTCGCCGTCCGGGGACGTTCCGGCTACGCACAAGCGCCTGACAGGCCGCGCAGTGCAGCTTTTCCGGGTAGAGGGCGACACAATCGCCGAAACGCACCTGTACTTCGACCAGGTTCAGGTCATGACCCAGCTCGGCCTGATGCCCGAGGCGGCCACTGACCACGGCCTGAGCGCTTCTCGGATGGGAGCGCGGCTGGACGGTCGCGCTCCACTGGGCCTCCGCAACATGAGGTCGGTCGCAAACGCTTCCTTGCCCGCGAGCGCTCAGGTAGCCGAACCCACCGGCAACTAGCGCCGCGCCGAGCGTGGTCGCGACGATCGTCCAGTCCATCTGAGCAAGGGTAGGAAGCTGGCCGGACAGGGGGAGGTTCCGAGCTTCCAGCGGCTGCTTCCTCTCCGAATGGGTCATCTAACTGACACCGCTATGTAGCGAGACTAGGGATGTGTTCCGCCGTACTCGTCGTGGAGGTTCCACCATTGGTAGGGCGGAGTCTGCGGATAGCCCTCGGGCGAGTCCTCCCACTCCTCCTGGCGCCCGAGCGCGGTCAGGTCGAGATAGCTCCAGGTGCTTCCCATCGCCTCGTCGCCGCGACTGTTGACGAAGTAGGTGCGGAAGATCCGCTCGCCGTCACGGACAAAGGCATTGGTGCCGTGCCACTCGTCCACGCCGAAGTCTGCGTCGAAGTCGTCTGTGATCGTGTACCACGGGATCTCCCAGCCCATCCGCGTCTTCCAGCGCTTGATGTCAGGCTGCGGCGCGCGCGAGACGAACGCGAGGGTGGTGTCGCGGGCATTGAGATGGCCGGGGTGGGCGACCTGATCGGCGAGGAACGAGCAGCCGCGGCAGCCACCCTTCGGCCAGTCGGCCACGCCGGGCTCGTAGAAGAAGCGGTAGACAATCAGCTGACGGCGCCCTTCGAACACGTCGAGCAGGCTCGCCGGGCCGTTCGGACCCTCGAAGCGATACTCCTTCTCCACGGCCATCCTCGGCATCCGACGGCGCTCGGCGGCCAGCGCATCGCGGGCGCGGGTGAGTTCCTTCTCCTTCGCCAAAAGTTCCTGGCGGGCGGCCTCCCACTCCGGCGGAGACACGATCGGCGGCATATTCATTGCTTGCCTCCTTCGTTCGGGCTACTCGTCAACGAGTTGGTTCGTGATAGGAGACCTGTCGGGCCGACGAAAGTCATCGTCGCCTGCGGCCGTCCATCGATGCCAAACCGGCCTAGGCGGTCGAGGCGCTCGAGCGCCAAGGGATATCTAAGTGACGCCGCTATGTAGTAGAGGGAGAGCGGCCAGGCCGAGGGGGGATCGGTGCGAACGGCGTCTAGACGGACCGAGGGACCGACGCGTGCGACTGCACGAGCTTCCAACCATCGTCCTTGCGGACAGCGACCGCCGTCACTCGACCCGTGAGCTCGCTTCCGTCAGGAAGTACCCAGGTCACGGTTCCTGCCGTCCAGCCCACATCACCGTGCTCGTATGCCTTCGTATCGCCGGCTCGTATCTCGAACTGACCGGCCTGCTCGCGCCAGAGACGCTCGATAGCCTCCGCCCCTTCTACCCAGTCGTCTGCATCGGTGCCGATCGTGAGCGTGCCCGGTTGTCGCGAAGACGCGGCAACCAGCATGTCGGCGTCTCCTTTGTTGATCGCCTCGATGATGCTGAGTTCTAACGCAAGAAGCTCCGGGGACTCCTTCATCAGTTGCCTCCTCTCCGCTGCCTTGCTGGCGCAGTCTTACATGCAGTCGGAGGCTGCTTCCCAGGTACGTCCCGAGACTCCCGTTCCTGGTGGTGTATCTAAGTGACACCGCTATGTAGTAGGAATCCTCCTCACGTCCGGCCTCCTGACGGCTACTGGTGGCGGCCCACGACCGAGTTGGCTAGATCGGCTATGAGCCTCTACAGTCGTGTCGCGCAAACGATCGAAAGGACGTACAGGTGCCCCTAGCTTACGATTATCCGTTCCTAGACATCCTCTGGACGATGTTCGTCATCTTCGCGTGGGTGATCTGGTTCTGGCTCCTGATCACCTGTTTCTCCGACCTGTTCCGTCGCAAGGACGCGAGCGGGTTCAAAAAGGTGATCTGGGTGATCTTTCTAATCTGCGTCCCGTTCCTCGGCGTGTTTATCTACCTGATCGCCAACCACGAGGGCATGGCCGACCGGAGCAACCAGCAGGCGCAAGCCCAGCAGGAGCAATTCGACCAGTACGTCAAGCAGACCGCCGGTGGCTCGGCCGCCGAGATCGAGAAGGCCAAGGGCCTGCTCGACAGCGGCGCGATCAGCCAGGCGGAGTTCGACTCGATCAAGGCGAAGGCTCTAGCGTCCTGAGCCAACGAAGCAAGCCCCGGCGCGGCCAGGTGCCCCCATCCAGGGGCAGCCCCTCGCCGGGGCCCAGGATCGGGACGGGGAGATTCGAACTCCCGACCTCTTGAACCCCAGGGAACCCCGCCGAAGGAAGCCGGAAACACCTGCTTTTCCGTTCTCCGTCCGGGATACGCTAACCGGGTGTGGGCAACGGAATGGGCGACATGACGTAGTTGGCGTCGCCCGTTTCGTGGCTGCCCCGCCATTGCTAGTCGGACGGTGGCGGCTCTCGGTGGGTGGCGGCTTCTTGTCTGGTTTCAGCGGCGGGAGGTGTTTCCGGTCTTCCTCCTCGCCGCGATCATCGCGAGCTTGCCGTGTTCGTACTGGCCGCCGCCACTCCCCGGAACGTCCTGAGGAAGATCTCGCGCTCATCAGGATCCGCGATGGCTTGGCCCAGTTGCTCTGCTTTGGTGTAGTGGTTGCGGTGAAGCTCCTGTTTTCCTGCGGCAAGGGCCGCGTGAGCCAGGATGGCATGCGCGAACGCAAGCTCCCAATCGGCAGGATCGTGCGACACGACATAGCTGTAGCTGGCCTCCGCGTAGGCCAGCGCGAGAGAGCCGTGTCCCAATTCGGCGTGCACACGACCGAGGAGCATCTGGCCTCTGGCCGCATTCAGTTCGTTGCCGACCTTGCTCCAGTGAAATACCGAAGCGTGGGCTGCATTGAGCATCTCGGCGTCCTGAACCGGAGTCCTCACGCCGAGCTCGCTGAGGCTCCAGGCGAGGTTGTTGCACTCGATCGCATGCCAGCGGTGTGAAGTCAGGATCTCTTCAGGAGTTGGCGTAACGGGCATGAAGGTCTCCCAGGGCCTACGGCTCAGGGCTCAGGGCTGAGGGCCGGAGCCCTCCAACCGGAGAGCACGATAGGGCAGCCGGACGCTCTAGTCGAGGGCTCTCGTCCAGGCGACTCTGACCCCTCATCGGTCTGAGGCCTGGCGTCATTCCGGGACGCCTCGCGCGGCTCGACGCACCGAGCGAATTGCGCTCGACCCGATCGCTCGCATCTGAGTCGGCGAGCGTTACGATCCCGCCGTGGATCCGGCGACGAGATAGCGGTCAGACGTGGCGACCGCCGCGCGTGATTGGCGCAGGCGCCGAGGCTGCTTTCGAGGCAGCCTCGGACGCTGCGTGCCACCGCTACGACTTGGAGGTACACGGAATGATTCGTCAGAACCTGTTCTCCGACGCATGGGACGGAGACAACGAAGAAGTCGGGACTCGGCATCGAATCTTCTGGCGGCCGGATGACGCCAGGATGGGAGCAACGCTGTACGAACTGGCCCCCGACGCGCCTGAGATGCGGATGCATATGCACTTCGGAGCCGAAGAGATGTTCTTCGTCCTGAGTGGTCGTCCCGTCTTCCGAAACCAACACGGCGAAGAGGACATGGCTCCGGGCGACTTCGTCTTCTGCCCCGAGGGACGTGCCGGACTACACACGTTCAGCAACCCCACCGAAGAACCAGCTCAGATCCTCGCGATCAGTGCCGGGAGCTTTCCGGACGTCGTCGCCTACCCCGAACACGGATATGCATGGGTGGCGACTCGCGATCCCGATCCCGAGCTACTCGCGAGAGGCGGCGACCCCGGCATCATCGCTCGCTTCGAGATCCCGATCGAGTGATCGTTCGGCCGTTTGTCGGTCGTGGCTCGACACGACGAAGAGGCCGCGAGAGCGGCCCGCTGCCTCAAGCGACAACTCGCCCGCACCGTCTACACCACCCTCAAGAACGAGTCAGCATTGACATAGGAGCAACACTGGCCCACTAGGATCGTCGCGGCCTCGTCGGGGCGCGACAGAGGTATCCCTGGATCCCCAGCCAACTCGACCTCGACCTCCAACGCCTCAAGCGTCCCATCACGCGGCTGCTCTTCTCGATCGCAGTCGCAACACCCGACTGTGGCTAGCGCCATGCGACCGTGGCGGCGTTGACGGGAAGGGCGAACTCCGGCCGTGCTCGAGAGCTGCCGTAGACGTCGATCGAGTCGTCGGTTGCCAGGATGAGCCAATCGCCGTCCGGCGACCAGGCGAAGGCCCGCTGCCGGCTCTGAAGCCGCGTGACGCGGAGCGTGCGCACGTTCACGAGCATCAGGCGAAGGTCGAGGCGGTAGGGGTTCGTGGAGAGGACAAGCTCGAGCCCGTCAGGGCTGAAGCCGATGATCTGGGGCTCCGGCCTCGGGATCGCGAGGGTGTGCTCCAACGACGTCCCGCGCCAGAACTCGAGGGGGCAGTGGCGGCCGGGGCGCGAGTCGTCGCACCAGACGGCGACCGCGAGCAGGCCAGCCCTGGAGACGTCGTAGGCGTTGACTTCCACCCCGAGGCGGCCGGGCACCACGCCCACCCCCCGCGCCAGGTCACGCCGGCTGAGCGAGACCCTGCCGTCCTTGAGCACTGCGCGAGGATGACCCTGGACCGGGAGCGTCAGCAGCGAGCCGTCAGGCGCGAACCGGGGCGCACACCCGCGAACGTGCTTGCGCAAGCCCGAGGCGAGCGTCAGCACGACGGTGAGGCCGCCCTTGCCGCACCAGGCCACCCGGGCACCGTCGGGAGACCAGGTCGCTACGCCGGCCGCCTGGCCGAGCCGACGCAGGATCCGGGGTTCGCCGTCGAGCTTGACGAGAGCGAGCGGGGCCGAGAACGCGCTTTGACCGCCCGCGATTGCCGCGACAGCGAATCGGCCAGTCGGCGAGACCCACAGTTTGCAGTCCGTCTTCGGCCCGCGAGGGCCAAGCGTCAGATCCGCGAGCCGAAGCGTCCGGATACGGCAGCCGTCGTCAGCCTCGGTGAAGACGAGTGTCCCGGCCAGGCCACCCGTGGGTGGCAACTTGGGCCCCTGAAGCCGACCGCTCGGCTCCGCGACAGACTGGGAAGGGATTCGCGGGTCGCTGACCCGCCGCGCGATGACCACCGCGGCAGCCACGATCGCAATCAGCGCCACGACTGCGCCCACAAGGAGCCTGTTCCGCCTCAACGGTTTCGTGCCACGAGAGTACGTGACTAGCGTTGCTAGTGCCAGCCGGCGCCTCGGCGAGCCTGACGCTCGGGAACTCAGGCGCGGCGGACGAGCGCGACCGTGCCGCTGCCGCAGGCAGGCGCGGCGGAATCGTGGCCAGGCGTGCTTGCGACGTTGCCGGAATGAGCGGGCAACCCGCGGGCAAACGCGGGCCCACGCCGCGGGGGCAGTGCGGCCATCGACGAGCCACACGAGCTGATTGTCTTGCACCCCGGCGTCTACGGGCTCGCCCTCTTCCCGAGCCTCGACCATCGCCTCGGCGTCCTCCCGACGGCCGAACAGGCACCGTCTTTTGTTGCCGCCATCTTGGAGAGGCGGGGCCAGAGGGAAGCTTCCCCGTGGCGCTTGCGTTCATCTCCCTAGCGTCCCCGTGCGGCGCTGCCCAGCATCAAACCCACCCGAGCCGAGGGGAGACGCGCATGCAAGCCGTGGTAATCAGCGAGACCGGTGGCGCCGACGTCCTGCGCTACCAGGAGTTCGATCGGCCGGAGCCTGGGGACGGCGAGGTGCTGATCAGAGTCCACGCCGCATCGGTCAATCCGGTCGACTGGAAGTTCCGCCGCGGACTGATCACCAGGCCGCTTCCGGCGGTGCTCGGCGCCGACGTGTCGGGCACGGTCGAGATCTCGCGCGCCGAAGGCTTCTCGGAGGGCGACGAGGTGTTTGGCATGTCTGCGAGCGGCGGGTACGCCGAGTACTCGACCGCGTCCGCCGGGACGATCGCACACAAACCCGAGGGCGTCAGTCACGAGCAGGCCGCGGCGCTACCGGTCGCCGGCCTCACCGCCTGGCAGGGCCTGTTCGACAGCGGCGGCCTCGGCAGCGGGCAGGCGGCGCTCGTGGCCGGCGCGGCCGGCGGCGTGGGTCACCTCGCCGTCCAGTTCGCCAAGGTGGCCGGCGCCCGGGTGATCGGCACCGGCTCCGCCCGCAACCGCGACTTCGTGCTGAGCCTGGGCGCTGACAACTACGTGGATTACGCGCAGCAGGACGTGGGCGAGGCGGTCAGCGGTGCCGACGTGGCGTTTGACACCGTCGGCGGCGACACGACCGCCTCATTGCTCGCAACTCTGCGCGAGGGTGGGATACTCATCACGATCGCCGGCGCCCCGCCCGAGGAGGCCGCGCGCGAGCGCAGGGTGCGCGCCGAGCTGCTGGTGATGAGCCCCAAACCCGACCAGCTCACGCGGATAGCCGAGCTCGTGGCGAGCGGAACGGTCCAGGTCGAGATTGCAGAGGTCATGCCGCTTGCGGATGTACAGCGCGCGCACGAGCTCAGCGAGAGCGGCCACACGCGCGGGAAGCTCGTGCTCGCCGTGGCGACCTAACCCCGGCGCCACGCCAGGGCACTCACGTGTGCCAGAACGGCTCGCGCCCGCTCGAGCCGCTTGTCAGGGGAGCGTCAGGACACACGCCCGGACGGGCGGGTAGTGCTCGTAGTGCTCGGTGATCGGGAGTGCACGCTCGACGGGAACGTCGAGATAGGCCACCGCCGACTCGGTGACGAGCGCGTACGCCGACCGGCCGATCAGGTCGGCCACGTGGTTCTTCAGCAGCAGATGCGAGATCGTCACGTCAGGGCCGAGCAGTTCCTGACGGTCTGCGACCGACTGGACGACGTACTCGCCGTGATGAAGCACGAACTTGAGCTCCAGACCGCCGATCGACAGGCACGCGTCGCATGTGCAGATCATCAGCTCGCGGGCTTCGGCCAGACGAGCGCGATACCCCTCGTAGCAGGAGGTGAGGCAGTCCACCATCGATTGGCCGCGAACGTCTAGCTCGCCTTCGGCCGCGAACGCGAAGACCGCGTCCCCCTCGAGCTTGGACAGCACAAACGGTGGAGCAACTCGTTCGACGATCCCGTCGAGCAGGCTCGTCAGCAGGGGATACGCCTCGGGAACGAACGTGCCGGCCGCCATGTCGGCGGCATGAGCTCCCCCGACCGCCTGGAGGAAGGCGGTGTAGCCGGAGATGTCGGCGAGCAGGAGCGTGCCACGACCGGCTCCCGAGTGATTCTCTGGGGTCAGGTACCCATCCTTACTGTCGCGGCGACCATAACCCGCCATGCGCCCAGAGGGAAGGTCGTGGAGATGGCGAGCCGGCGCGCCGCAGTCAGGTCGGTGGTCGAGTTTGCCGCCTATCCCGGATCCACCCGTTAGCGCGGTTTCAACCCCGGGCAACGCCGGCTCTCCTCTCGTCATAGTCGAAGCGGGCGCCGTGCGCCAGAGGCGCGGCGCGTTCGCTATCGTCGGCGCCCGATGAAGGCTGACGACGACGTCGAGTTCGAGTCCTTGCGGGGGCAGCTCCTTGTCGCGTCACCGGCGCTCCAGGATCCAAATTTCTTCCGCGCCGTCGTCCTCGTCACCGAGCACACCGACGGAGGAGCGATGGGATTCGTCCTCAACCGGCCCACGCCGATCGCCGTCACCGACGCCCTCCCGCACCTGCGCGACATCGTCGATGCCGAGGCCCGCGTATATGTCGGCGGACCGGTCCAGCCCGACGCGGCGATGGCGCTCGCCGAGCTCGACGACGTCGCCGAGGCGGCAGCGGTCGCGTTCGGCGACATCGGCTTCCTCAAGCCCGACACCGACCCGGCCGAGCTCGCCGACGGCATCCGGCGCCTGCGGATCTTCGCCGGCTACTCGGGCTGGAGTGCCGGCCAGCTCGAGGCCGAGCTCGACGAGGAGGCGTGGATCGTCGAGCCGGCCGAGCCCGGTGACGTCTTCTCCCCGGCGCCCGACGCGCTATGGAGCGCCGTCCTCCAGCGCAAGGGAGGGGCATACGCCCTCGTCGCCCGGATGCCTCAGGACCCGTCCCTCAACTAGACAGCAGCGACGTAACGAATGATGATCCCGGGTCGACTGTCCCCCTGGCGATGGCTGCCCCCGCCCGATCACCAACAATGAGAATGCCACCCGTGCATGCGCCGCTCGACTACCTCCCGATCGCCGAGCACGGCGTCATCGGAGACCTTCATACCGTCGCCCTCGTCGGGACGAACGGCGCGATCGACTGGTACTGCTGTCCCAGCTTCGACTCGCCGAGCGTCTTCGGCGCGATCCTCGACAGGGAGCGCGGCGGCTACTTCCGCCTCAGCCCAGTGAACGAGGACAGTACCGTCAAGCAGCTCTACTTCCCGGACACGAACGTCCTGATCACGCGCTTCCTCACCGCCGACGGCGTCGCTGAGATCCAGGACTTCATGCCGATCGCCGCGACGGGCGAGGCGCACCGGCACCGGCTCGTGCGTCGAGTCGTCCAGGTTCGCGGCGAGATGGGGTTCCGGGTCGAGGTCGAGCCGCGCTTCAACTACGGGCGCGACGAGCACGAGACGGAGGTCGCCGAGCACGGCGCCATCTTCCGCTCGCCGAGCCTCAACCTCGCGCTCCACGCGGAGACCGCGCTATCGCGCACGAAGGCCGGCGTCGCCGCCGAGTTCGTGCTTCGCGACGGGGAGACGGCAACCTACGTGCTCGAGAGCGTCGGGTCCGACCACGTGCCGCAGCCGGTGTCCGAGCGGCTGACGCGCTCCTCGTTCGAGCAGACGATCGCGTACTGGCGAAACTGGCTCGCACAGTCTCGCTACCGCGGCCGCTGGCGCGAGGTCGTGCACCGCTCGGCGCTGACCCTGAAACTCCTGACCTACCACCCGACCGGCGCCATCGTCGCCGCGCCGACGACGAGCCTCCCGGAGCGGGTCGGCGGAGCCCGGAACTGGGACTACCGCTACACGTGGATCCGGGACGCCGCGTTCTCGCTCTACGCGCTCCTGCGACTCGGGTTCACGCAGGAGGCGGAGGCCTTCACGGGTTGGCTCAGCGGCCGCTTCGACGACGGACGCAAGGGCGAGTCGGGGCCGCTTCAGATCATGTACGGCATCGACGGGCGGGCCGAGCTCGAGGAGATCACGCTCGATCACCTCGAGGGCTATCGCGGCTCCCGACCGGTGCGGATCGGCAACGGGGCCGCCGATCAGCTCCAGCTCGACATCTACGGGGAGCTGATCGACTCCGTCTACCTCTACAACAAGTACGGGCGGCCGATCTACCACGAGGGTTGGGTTGCGCTGACGAACATCATCGAATGGCTCTGCGAGAACTGGGATCAGGCCGACGAGGGTGTCTGGGAGACGCGAGGCGGACGGCAGCACTTCACCTACTCACGGCTCATGTCGTGGGTCGCCGTCGAGCGGGCGATGCGGATCGCGCAGCAGCGGGGCCTACCGGCCGACCTGGCGAGGTGGCGCTCGACGCGCGATGCGATTTACAACCAGATCATGACCCGGGGCTGGCATCCGGAGCGAAAGGCGTTCGTCCAGCACTACGACACCGACGTCCTCGACGCCTCCGTCCTCCTCATGCCCCTGACGAAGTTCATCGCGCCGACCGACCCGCGCTGGCTCTCGACGCTGGACGCGATCGGCAGGGAGCTCGTCTCCGACTCGCTTGTGTACCGCTACAACGCCTCGGCCGCGCCGGACGGGCTCGCCGGCGACGAGGGGACGTTCTCGATCTGCTCGTTCTGGTACGTGGAGGCGATCGCTCGAGCCGGGCGGGTGGACGAGGCCCGGCTCGTCTTCGAGAAGATGCTCACCTATGCGAACCACCTCGGCCTCTTCTCCGAGGAGATCGGCGCGACGGGAGAGGCGCTCGGGAACTTCCCGCAGGCGTTCACGCACCTCTCGCTGATCAGCGCGGCGTTCAACCTCGATCGGCAGCTCGGGTAGAGCGCCGTCCGGCCGAGGCATGCCTCGGCCGGCGTGGGTACGCTCCTGGGCCATGAGCGTCGCTCGCCTTCGGCTTGCTCCCGCGGGGGAAACCATGTTTCCCCCGCGCGCCCCCTTCTTCCACCCAGTGGGGGAACCTCCCGGTTCCCCCACACCCCCTCCACACGCTCATAGGCCAAAGGTTGGCCTATGAGCGCGAAGATCGCCGTCCTCGGCGCCGGGAAGATCGGCGAGGCCCTGATCGCCGGGCTGGTCTCGTCGGGCTGGCACGAGATCGTCGCCACAGGGCGGCGGCAGGAGCGGCTCCAGGAGCTGCGCGACCGCTACGCGATCGAGGCGACCAGCTCGAACGCCGACGCCGTGCGTGAGGCCGAGATCGTGGTGATCGCGGTGAAGCCCCAGGACATCGAGCCGCTGCTCGCCGAGATCCGCGACGCCGTCACCCCGCAGCAGACGGTGATCACGATCGCCGCAGCGATCCCCACCCGCGCAATCGAAGCCCAGCTGAACGGGAACGTGCCCGTCGTGCGGGCGATGCCGAACACGCCCGCGACCGTGCACGAGGGCATGGCCGGCATCGCCGCGGGAGCACACGCGCGGGAGGAGCACCTCGCCCGGGCGGAGGAGGTGCTCGCCCACGTCGGCCGCTCCGTTCGCGTGCACGAGGATTCGATGGACGCGATCACCGCGGTCTCCGGCTCGGGGCCGGCGTACTTCGCGCTGCTCGCCGAGTCGATGATCGAGGCCGGCATCCTCCTCGGGCTCTCCCGGGAGATCTCGACCGACCTCGTCGTCCAGACGATGTTCGGCACGGCCAAGCTCCTGCGCGACAGGAGGATGCATCCCGTCGAGCTTCGCGAGACCGTCACGTCACCGGGCGGAACGACGATCGCCGCGATCCACGAGCTCGAGCAGGCGGGCGTGCGCGCCGCGTTTCTGAACGCGATCCAGGCCGCCATGCGGCGTTCCAAGGAGCTCGCGGCCGGCGGCGCGTAGCGGTCGCGGCGAGCTGGACGGCCGTCGCTTCCTTCGGCGCCTACACAAGCGAGCCGAGCCGGTCTATGCTCGCCGCCATGGAAACGACCAAGTTCATCCTCAGCGAGTCCGATATTCCCAAGCAGTGGTACAACGTCCAGGCCGACCTGCCCACCCCGCTTCCGCCGGTGATCCACCCGGGCACCGGCCAGCCGATCGGCCCTGACGATCTCGCCCCCCTGTTCCCGATGGAGCTGATCGGGCAGGAGGTGAGCAGCGATCGCTACATCGACATCCCCAAGGACGTCCGCGACATCTACAAGCTCTGGCGGCCGACGCCCTTCTACCGGGCGCGGCGACTCGAGCAGGCGCTCGAAACGCCCGCGCACATCTACTTCAAATACGAGGGCGTGTCGCCGGCCGGTTCCCACAAGCCGAACACCGCGGTGGCGCAGGCCTACTACAACAAGCAGGAGGGCGTGAAGGCGCTCACGACGGAGACCGGTGCGGGTCAGTGGGGGAGCGCGCTCTCTCTGTCCTGCAACCTTTTCGGGCTCGCCTGCGAGGTCTTCATGGTCAAGGTCTCATACGAGCAGAAGCCCTACCGGCGCAGCATGATCCAGCTCTGGGGCGCCGACGTGACGCCGAGCCCGTCGACGACGACGAACGCGGGCCGCGCAATCCTGGAGAAGCATCCCGACTCGACCGGCTCGCTCGGGATCGCGATCTCCGAGGCGGTCGAGGTAGCAGCGACGAGCGGCGGTGCGAAGAAGTACTCGCTCGGGTCGGTGCTGAACCACGTGCTCATGCATCAAACGGTGATCGGCGAGGAGACACTCAAGCAGGTCGAGCTCGCCGGCGAGTACCCCGACGTCGTCGTCGGCTGCTCCGGCGGCGGCTCGAACTTCGCCGGGTTCGCGCTGCCCTTCGTGCGCCAGAACCTGACCGGCGGCAAGAAGACCCGCATCGTCGCCGTGGAGCCCGCAGCATGCCCGAGCCTCACCAAGGGCAAGTACGTCTACGACTTCGGCGACACGGCGATGACGACGCCGCTGATCAAGATGTACACGCTCGGCCACTCGTTCATCCCGGCGCCCGTGCACGCGGGCGGGCTGCGCTACCACGGGATGGCGCCGATCGTCTGCCACCTCTACGACCTCGGGCTGATCGAGGCGCAGGCGGTGACCCAGAACGCGATCTTCGAGGCGGGAGTGCAGTTCGCCAGGACCGAGGGGATCGTGCCGGCCCCCGAGCCGAGCCATGCGATCCGCGTCGTCATCGACGAGGCGCTGCGCGCCAGGGAGGCCGGGGAGGAGACGGTGATCGCCTTCAACCTCTGCGGCCACGGCCACTTCGACATGGGCGCGTACGACGACTACTTCGCCGGCCGGCTCCCGGACGTCGAGTACTCGCAGAAGGCCGTCGACGAGGCGCTGGGCGAGCTGCCGATGGTCGCCGCGTAGCGAGGTTTCGCGCTCACGGTGCCAGACCGAAGTCTGGCCCGGTTCGGCGAAGCCGAACCGGGGTGCGTGGCGACTGGTTGCTAGACCACGACGTCGGCGGCGCACCCGAACAGGAGCGCGGCCGGTGCCTCGTCCTCGGCGACTCTGCGCAGGGCGGGGTGGTCGAGATCGATCTCGATCCCCTCCCAGGCGGCGAGGTCGAGCGCCTCGGCCCCGTTCACCGTGCCGATGCTCCAGAGCTCCTCGGGAGCGATGACGTTGCGACGCAACCCCTGGCGACGCGCGATCCCCTCGAGCTCGCGAAGCTCCTCGAACGGGTCGATGCGCACGTTCGAGTCGGACCCGATGCACAGGCCGATCCCCCGGGCGACGACCTCCTCGACGGGCAGGAACCCGTCACCGAGGTTTGCCTCGGTCGTCGGGCAGACGCAGATGCGGGAACCCGCCTGCGCGAGGAGATCGAGCTCGTCCTCGTCGGCGTGCGTCGCGTGAACGATCGTCGTGCGCGGGCCGAGGCAGCCGGTCGCTGCCAGCAGCTCGACGGGACGCAGGCCGTGCTCGGCGACGCATTCCTCGATCTCGCGCGGCTGCTCGTCGGCGTGCACGTGCAGGACGAGCTCCTCCCGCTCCGCGTAGGCGCCGAGCTCCTGCAGCCAGTCCCGCGGGCAGGCGCGCACGGAGTGGGGGGCGAGGCCGACGCTCGCGCCCGTCTCGCGCAGCGCCTCGACCTCTCGCAGGTAGTGGGCCACGGAGTCCTGGCGGAAGCGCTCGATCCCGCCCCGTGCGTAGGCGACATGGAGCAGCACGATCCCGATCCCGGCCGCGTTCGCCGCGTCGAGCGCGGCCTTCGCCTCCTCGAAGCCGACGTAGTGGAACTCGCCGACGGCCGTGTAGCCGGCCGCGAGCAGCTCGCGGTAGACGAGCTCGTACTCCTCGCGTACCGAGGCCGGGGTCAGCCGCTCTGCTTCGGCGACCATCGTCTCGCGCCAGGCCCAGAAGTCGCCGCCCTCCGTCCGTCCTCTCATCGCCCGCTGGAACGCGTGGCTGTGCGCGTTGACGAACCCGGGGAACGCAAGCAGGCGCGGCACCGGCGCGAAGTTACCATTCCCTGCGATGAGCAGCACCGCTCGTGCCGTCCCCGCGCCGCTCGCCCAGCTTCCGAACGCCCTGACGATCCTGCGGCTGGCGGCGGTGCCGGTGTTCGTGATCCTCCTGCTCGCGCGGGACGGGACCGGGAGTTGGGCGCTTGCGGCGCTGTTCGGGGCAGCCGCGTTCACGGATCAGATCGACGGCTGGCTCGCGCGCCGCTGGCACGTGCAGTCCGAGTTCGGACGGTTCGCCGACCCGCTGGCAGACCGGCTGATGATCGACTCGGCGGTGGTGATCCTCGCGATCGACGGCAGGCTGCCCTGGGTGGGAGCCGCAATCGTGCTCGTCCGGGACATCGTCCTCGTCGGCGGCTATCCGCTCGTGAAGGGCCGCGGGTACGACTTCTCGGTGAGCATGCTCGGAAAGGTCGCGACCTGGGTGCTCTACATGGGCGTGACGGGACTGATCGCCTCGAGCGTCGGCACGACCTGGCCGCTCTGGGTCTTCTGGATCGGCGTCGGCCTGGCCGTCGCGGCCGCGCTCACGTACGTCGTCAAGGCCCGCCGGGAGACCGGGCGGTGAGGAAGGCCGTAGTGATGGCCGGCGGGGAGGGTACCCGCCTACGGCCGCTGACCTCGAATCAGCCCAAGCCGATGGTTCCGATCGTCGGCAAGCCGTGCATGGAGCACATCGTCGAGCTGCTGCGCAGCCACGGCTTCGACGAGATCGTGGTCACGCTCGCGTTCATGCCGCAGGCGATCCGAAGCTACTTCGGCTCCGGCGAGGCGCACGACGTCACGATCCGCTACTCGATCGAGGAGACGCCCGCGGGCACCGCCGGCTCCGTGAAGCTCGCGGAGGACGAGCTGGACGAGCCGTTCCTGGTCATCTCGGGCGACGCTCTCTGCGACATCGACCTCGGCGCGCTCGTGCGCTTCCACGAGCAGAAGGGCGCAGCTGTCACCATCGGCCTCAAGTCGGTCGACAACCCGCTCGAGTTCGGGATCGTCGTCACCGACGACGACGGGCGCGTCGAGCGGTTCCTCGAGAAGCCCTCCTGGTCGCAGGTCTTCACCGACACGATCAACACGGGCATCTACGTCATCGACCCCGAGGTGCTCGCCGTCATCCCGACCGACCGGCCGTACGACTTCTCGAAGGAGTTGTTCCCGCTCCTGCTCGAGATGGGACGCCCGCTCTACGGCTACGTCGCCGAGGGGTACTGGCAGGACATCGGCAACCTCGACCAGTACCGGCAGGCGAACTTCGACGCTCTCGACGAGCACGTGCGGCTCGAGCTCCCGGGCGTGCGCCTGAAGGGGAACATCTGGATCGGCGACGGTGTCGACCTCGACGACCTCGATTCGATCCAGGGGCCCGCGTTCATCGGAAACTACTCCCGCATCGCCCGGGAAGCGCGGGTCGAGCCGTACTCGGTGCTCTCGTCCAGCGTGACGCTCCGCGAGCACGCAAGCACTGTCCGCTCGGTCGTCGATGCGTCCACGTACATCGGCCGCGGCGCGGTCGTCGAGGGCTCGGTCATCGGGAGGATGTGCGATATCCGGGCCGGTGCCCGCCTGCACGAGGGCGTTGCGATCGGCGACCAGTGCACGATCGGCGAGCAGAGCGTCGTCCTCCCTGGAGTGCGCATCTACCCGTTCAAGGCGGTCGAGTCCGGCGCCACCGTCGACCGGAACGTGATCTGGGAGTCGCGCGCGTCGCTGACGATCTTCGGACGAGACGGCGTGTCGGGCCTGATCAACGTCGACCTCACGCCCGAGACCGCGCTGCGGTACGGGATGGCGCTCGGAACCGCGCTCCCGCGGGGCTCTCACATCGTCACCAGCAGGGCGGCACCTCCCCAGTGCCGCCTCGTCCGCCGGGCGATCATCTCCGGCCTCAACTCGACGGGCATCCACGCGGCCGACCTGCGCGTCATGCCGGCCGCGGTCAACCGTCACCTGCTCAAGAGCGAGGGATACGCGGCCGGACTGCACGTCAAGACGAGCGAGGCCGATCCGGAGATCGTTCAGATCAACGTCTTCGAGCCTCCGGGCGTTCAGGCGTCGTCCGCGTTCGCGAAGGAGGTGGAGAAGAACTTCCTCCGCCAGGAGTTTCGCCGGGCCGCCTGGAACGAGGTGGGGGAGATCTCGTTTCCGGCGCGGGCCGCCGAGACATACGCGTCCGACCTGGTGCGCACGCTCGATGCCGAGGCGATCCGGGCGAAGGGGTTCCGGATCGTCGTCGATTACACTTTCTCGGCCGCCTCGCTGATTCTGCCGCTCGTGCTCGGCCAGCTCGACGTCGAGGTGATCGCCGCGCACGCGTACGTGAGCGAGCGGAATCTCGCGCCGGCAGCTGACTCGCTCAAGGAGTCGATGGGACAGGCAAAGCGGCTCGTGACGGCCGCCGGGGCCGACTTCGGCGTGGTGCTTGACCAGGACGGTGAGCGGATCTACCTCGTCGACGAGCAGGCGCACGAGGTGGCCGTCGAGCAGGAGTTGCTCCTCTTCCTGCGCCTGCTCGCGTCCGACTCGCGGCGGGGCAGGCTCGCCCTACCGATCACGGTCACCCGCCTGGCCGACGAAATCGTGGCGGGGTCGGGTCTCGAGGTCGTGAGGACGCAGCACTCGCTGGCGGCCCTGACGCGTGCTGCCGCGGGCAGGGACGTCGTGTTCGCGGGGGCGGTCGGCGGCGGCTTCGTCTTTCCGGACTTCCTGCCCGCCTACGACGGCGTGGCAAGCCTTTGCAAGCTGCTCGAACTGCTCGCTCCCGTCGACCGCCCACTCTCGGCGATCGTGGCAGAGCTGCCGCAATCCACGGTCGTCCACCGGCAGGTTCGCTGCCCCTGGGCGCGAAAAGGGACGGTGATGCGTATCCTCGCCGAGCAGTTCAAGGGCCGCGAGGTCGACCTCACGGACGGGATCAAGGTGTACGAGTCGGACGGCTGGGCGCAGGTGCTGCCGGACCCGGACGAGCCGCTGGTCCACGTCTACGCAGAGGGCGCTACGGGTGTGGAGACGGCGCGAATCGAGGCGCGATACCTCGATCTCGTCGAGTCCATCATCGCCGCGGACGAAGAAGGTGAAGGGTCCTAAGGCTCAGGTGAAGGTTGAAGGATGCCGCCACTTCTGCTTTCCTTGAGGGAACCGGTCGACACCGACCAGATAGGAGCGATTTCTTGGAGCCACTTCCGGATCTGACGTCTCTGTCCGACCAGGAGCTGCGTGACCTGATCGACGAGCTCATGGCCGAGGAGCACCGGGTCTCGTACGAGCGGCGAATCCTGCACGGCAAGATCGACATCCTGCGAGCCGAGCTTCAGGTTCGCCTGAAGAAGCAGGTCGACGCGGGCGCGGGCCCGCTGAGCGACATCGACGTGGACAAGCTGGCCGAGATCCTCGCGTCGAGAGCCGCACCGCCGACCGAGTGACCCATGCGCACTGCCCAGAGTGCGGTTTCTCCAACCCGGAGGCCGCGAACTTCTGCTCCAAGTGCGGAGCGCTGCTCATCCATGAGGACGCGGGCGCACATCAGACGATGAGCTTCGTCCCCGAGGAGGAGACTGACGACCCGGCGGTCTCGCTCGCCGAGTTTCGGATCGAAGGAACGGCACTCGTCGTCCGCTCGGGCGGCGGCCGGGCGGGGGAGACGTTCGCCGTCTCCTCCGGGCGGGTAACGATCGGCCGCTCGCCGGACTGCGAGATCTTCCTCGACGACGTCACCGTCTCGCGCCGTCACGCGCTGGTCGAACGGAGCGACGACGGCTGCACAGTCGAGGATCTCGGGAGCCTGAACGGAACGTACGTCAACCGCCGGCGCGTCGAGAAGGCGCAGCTCGAGGACGGGGACGAGTTGCAGATCGGCAAGTACCGGCTGACCTTCCTCGATCACTGATGAGTGCCGTCGAGACAGAAGCTCGTCCGCTCACGATCGGCGCCGTCTGCCGGAGGCTCCAGGAGGAGTTTCCCGACATCTCGATCTCGAAGATCCGCTACCTGGAGGACCAGGGCCTCCTCGCGCCGCGCCGCACTCCGGGCGGCTACCGTCTGTTCACCGAGGACGACGTCGAGCGCCTCCAGACCGTCCTGAGACTCCAGCGGGACGAGTTCTTGCCGTTGCGCGTCATCCGGCAGGAGCTCACGAGCGGCGTGGGCGCGAAGAAGGGTCGCAAGCGCCGCTCCGAGCTCGGACTGCGCGCGCCCGAGCCCGATGTCGACCTCGACGCGCTCTGCGAGCTGGCCGGCACGGATGCCCAGTTCGTGCGCGAGCTCGAGGAGTACGGGCTGATCGAGGCCCGGCGGGATGGGGGTGAGCCGCGCTATGGGGAGCGAGACGTCGACATCGCGACGGCGTGCTGGAAGATGGCGCGCTTCGGCGTCGAGCCCCGCAACCTCCGGAGCTTCCGGACGGGTGCGGAGCGCGAAGCCGGCCTGCTCGAACAGATCGTCGCTCCCTCGCTGCGCTCACACAATCCTGAGCGCCGCCACGCGGGGCTGGAGGATCTCGAGGACCTGGCCGGCCTGTCGCAGGAGCTCTCGCAGCTCCTCTTCAGGCGGGCGCTGCGCGCTCTGGTGGCGTCGTCCTCGTGACGACCGACCTCGCGGCGTTCGTACGCGACGTCCCGGACTTCCCGAAGAAGGGGATCGTCTTCAAGGACATCATGCCGCTCCTGGCCGACCGGGTCGCGCTGCACGAGACGGTCGAACGGCTGGCCGCCTGGGCGGAGCCGCGCCGACCCGACGTCGTCCTGGGCGCGGAGGCCCGAGGGTTCATTCTCGGTGCGGCACTCGCGTACAGGCTCGACTGCGGCTTCGTCGCGGCGCGCAAGCCCGGCAAGCTTCCGTGGCGCACCGTCGGTGTCAAGTACGCGCTCGAGTACGGCTTCGACGCGCTCGAGCTTCACGCCGACGCGATCGCGAACGGCCAGCGCGTGCTCGTCCACGACGATCTCCTCGCGACCGGAGGAACCGCAAGGGCAAAGGTCGACCTCGTCGAGCAGCTCGGCGGCGAGGTCGTCGGGCTGGCCTTCGTCGTCGAGCTCGGGTTCCTGCACGGGCGCGAGCAGCTCGAGGGCCACGACGTCTTCTCGTTGATCGAGTACGACTCGTAGAGCTCCGGGGGTTGAGCGGTACGTCCGCGCGGCCGATACATACTGACGATCTCGCATGTACGACGGGCTGACCGGACGCTATCGCTTCCATTGCCCGGCCAGGGGCGACGTCGGCGTGCCGCTCTCGTCGTTTCGCCGGATCGAGCGCCTGCCTGGAGCCACACGGCCTGCCGTCTACAGAGTCACGTTCGGGTGCGAGTGCGGGGAGGAACACGAGGGTCTTGTGACCCACACCGAGCTGGACTGGGAGCCTCTCACGGCCGCCGAAAGCGAGTTCTTCAACGTGATGACCCGTCGTCTCGAGTCGGTTGCCGGCGACCTGCTCGACCGAGCCGCCGGCCTGATCCGCGCCGGCTGCTGGCCCTGGAGCTTCGTCTGCTACCCGGAGGATCGGGTGCGGCCTACGTACCCTTCGGCGTTTCGGCTGCTCGCTCCCGGCGCCGATGGGGTGGGCGTGGCCATCCGCTGCCCGTCATGCCTGCGTACCTCGGTGAACCTCGTCACGCACGCTCACCTCGACATCCCGTTCTACAACGACCCGGACGTCGGCGTGGTCGAGCATCTGTTTCCCCCCGACCGCGAGCTCACGCTCGTGGCCTTTCGCGAGGAGCTCGACTCGAGCTCGTTCGACGCGCGGCGGCGCCGCCTCGCCGCATAGAGGAGACGGGCGAGGCCGGTTTCGCTAGCGGGAGCGGGTCGGGCGGCGCAGGGGGTTGTCGCCGTAGACGAGCACGATGAAGAAGATCAGCACGCCGCAGATCAACCCGAACAGAAACGACGCCCCCTTCGTCAGGCCGACCGCCCACAGGAAGAGCCAGACGTAGACGCCGAGCCCAAGGCCCCAGAGAAAGGCCGAAAATCCCTGGCCGTACGACGGCACGCGCAGATGCATCGGGCGCCACTCTAGCGGGCGCGGCGACCACAAACGAAGCCGATGGGTCCGCGCCTCGGACCAAAGAAATTCGCCGAGCCGGTGGCGCTTTCGTCAACTTCACCGACCGACTTTCCGCTTGCGCGTACAGCTGCCCGGTGAAGCTTCGACCTACTGGCGCTCCGTGCTCGGCGCGAAGGGGAGGCTAGACGAGCACCCCTCGAACGGCAAGGCTCCGGATGCGCTTTCCACGGGAGTGCCTCGCAATTTGCGAAGAATCATTTGTCTTCTCCACAGCGGCTCCACAGACATGCCCGGTCGATGGGGACAACGCTGTGGAGAGGTCGGCGTCTGTCAATGCCGTCGGCTCGCGCCAAGCGGGGGGCTAGGTCAGGGCTGCGCAGCGAGCGCGCCGTCCGTGTAGACGCCCTCGGGGTTCCAGAGCAGGAACCCGCGCACTTGCTGGCGCCGAGCCGCATCGATCTGCGCCCGCACGTCGTCGGCCGTGTACCGGCGGTCGAGCGAGAAGTCCTGGAGCCACGGGATCAGCTGGGTGGTGTGGCCGCGCACCTGCCGACGGAAGTCCTTGAGGGAGAACGCGACGGTCGGCCCGGGTCGTGCCGACGGGTCGTCGAGGTTGAACTGCCCCGGGCCGAAGTGCGACGGGTAGACCATCGGGTAGAGAGCATCGACGAGCCCGGCGAGCTTCCGCGGCTTCTGCCCGATGCCGAGGTCGCGTGTCGCGGCCAGCCCGAAGACCGCCGCCGAGATTCGGGCGCCGAGCGGCTTCAGGCGCTCCCGGGCGTAGGCGAGAAATCGCGTGATCGTGTCATTTCTGGCCTCGGCCGTCTTGCCGGGGAAGACCGCTGCCGAGACGTCGCCGTCGGTTGGGAAGCGAACGTAGTCGAACATGATCTCGTCGAAGCCGGCCTTGACTGCTGCGACGGCGACGTCGACGTTGTATCTCCAGACGCGTACGTCGTAGGGGTTCGTCCAGGCTAGGCCGCCGGCGCTTTCCCAGGCACCGCCGTTGCGATTCTGGATCGCCGTGCCGGGCCGGGCCTGGGCCAGTAAAGGGTCCTCGAAGACGACGATGCGACCGATCAGGTAGATGCCCGCGCGGTCGAGCCGTTTTGCCACCGCCGGAGCCTTGTAGAAACCCTGGTCGGCGCCGATCGCGCGGGCGAGCTTCACCGTGGGCCAGCGAAAGCCGACCCGGCCCGTCTCGTCCTTCACGTCCAGCTCGATCGTGTTCAGACCCGAGTCTCGAAGGCTCAGGTACTCCTCGAGCTTTCCCGGGATCGAGGCGAGCGGCATGGTCACGTGGACGCCGCGGATCTCATCCGGGAGCTGCGCGCCCATCGACGGTGCGACCGCGGGCGTCGAGGCGGATGATGTGGCCTCTCCCGCCGCGACCGGTTTCAGGTCGCTCCCCGTCGTCCAGCGAGCGGCGAGCGTGAGCCCCGCTGCCGCGAGCACGACCGCCCCGATCAGCGCGAGTCGACGCCTGGCCCTGGCCCGCCGCGATGCACGCCGGCGCGAGCGGAACTGCTCGTTGGGGTCGATCGGCTGGAAGATCTGCATGCCGTGCTGATGATAGGGAGAAGCACGCTACTCGCTCATTCCACAGGTAGCAAGCAGATCTCCACAGGGAAGCACGTCCGAGCTCTGGATGATCCAGGCGCGAGGATGGCACGTATACAGCCTCGATACGGCGGCGACGCCGGCACGCGGTGCGTGCCCGCTGCCCCGAACGACGCCCGTGAGTCACCCACAAGCCCTCACTCGACGACGTGCGCCCGCGCTGACGCTCGCCCTGGCGCTCCCTCTCGTTGGGCTCGTCGGCGACCGTTCTCCGCCGCCGCCTTCCGAGCACCGGTCGCCCCCCGCTGACATCCGGGCCCTGGTGCCCGACATTCACCGGCTGGCCCCGGCGGCCGTAGCCGTCGGCGTTCACCGAGCTCGTCGAGCCGCGAAGCGGCGCCTCGGTGCTCGGGTGACATCGATTGCGCGCCGCTACCTCGGGGTGCGCTACAGCTACGGCGGTGAGACGCCCCGAGCCGGCTTCGACTGCTCCGGTTTCACGCGCTTCGTGTACGAACGTGTCGGCATCGAGCTCCCGCATAACGCCGCGTCCCAGTACTCCCTCGGGCGCGCGGTGGGGCGGAGCCACCTACGCCCGGGGGACCTCGTCTTCTTCCGTGGCCTCGGTCATGTCGGCCTCTACGTGGGCCGTGGGCGCATGATCCACGCGCCGCAGTCCGGCGAGCGCGTCGAGATCGAGCCGATCGCCGAGCACGGCCAGTATGTGGGGGCCAGACGGATTGCCCGACCGAAACAGACGCAGGGTGGGCGCCACGGGCGAACGAGGCGCGACTTGACATAACGCAGGTTATCGTGCGTCGTGGGGCCGAAGCCGTTTGCCCGTGCGGCTTAGCGGCGCGTTCGAACGCACTACTTGCCATGGGGTGAACTTTTCGGGTCGTCGATGTGTCGCATGGCCACACGTAGGTCATCCTCGCTCGGGTGAAGGTAGATCTCCGTCGTCGCGACTGACGCGTGCCCGAGCAGCCTCGACGTGAGCATCAGGTTGCCGCTGCGTCGGTGGAAGTCGTCCGCGGCGCTGTGGCGCATCTCGTGCAGCTTGACCGTCTCGGGCAGCCCGGCCCTTCGCAGCGCGCGTTTGAACCAGCGATGGAGCGACGCAGGGTCCATCGGCCTCGTCGGGTCGGCGCGCGGGTAGATCAGGTACTCGTCCGGGTGGCGGCCTTCGCCGACGATGTGCAGGTAGCAGTCCTCGCGCAGGTCGGCGAACTCGAGCGGCAGCACCCGGGTCTTGCCGCCCTTCGCGTGCAAGACGCTGACGAGGTTCCGGGTCAGGTCGACGTCCCGGACGCGCATCAGCCGAAGCTCGTTCTTACGAAGTCCGAGACGGCAGAGCAGGCCGAGCGCGACCTGATCGCGAAGCGTCGGCTGTGCCCGCACGAGCCGGTCGAGCACATCACGCGGGTACGCGTGACGGCCAGCGCCACCCCGTGACCGCGGCGCCTTGAGCGACCGGGCCGGGTCGTACCCGATCCTGCGTTCGGCCGTCTGCCAAGCGAAGAACGACCGGACGACGGCCGTCCGCTGCGCTTTCGTCGCCTGAGACGCGTCACCCCAGTGGGCCTCCAGGAAGGCGTAGAGGAGTTCCGTCCCGTCCGGCTGGCAAAACCGCTCCAGGTCGGGGAAGTCGGCGAACCACCGGCCGAACTTGTCGGCGACGGTCTCGTAGGACGAGAGGGTGTTCTCGCTGGCGCCTGACCAGCGGAGCGCCCGAAGGTACCTCCCCCACTCCTGGCCCATCGGATGCTGCCGGTAGGACTTGTCGAGCACGGCCGCCCGCATCATCGGCGCGAGGTCGATAACCCGCAAGGAGGTCACGCGGACTCGGCCTCCAACTCGGCCAGGTTGGCGCGTATCCGCGCGGCCTCAGCCCCGTCGAGGGTTGCGGGGAGCCCGGCTGCCTCGTGCCTCAGGGCAGCTGCGCGGTGGTGCTGCGCTGCCTCGTGCCCCCTGCCTTCTATATAAGGCAGGGGCACCGAGGCAGCAGCCCCATCTACACCCGCGCGGGCACCCGGGTGCCTCATGTGCCCTCAGCCCCCCAGGGCACCTCTGAACGGCGCCAGCACTTCGCGTCATGCTTACGTCCCGGCGGGCCTATTGCGTACTCGAACGTGCCCTCCGCCGTCAACGAATCGAGGGCGGCGCGGGTGCTGGGCTCGCCCGCCCCGATGCCACCCTGATCCGTCGGCGCCTTCCACTCCTTCAGCGTCCGCCACTTGTGGTCCGCACCAAGCTGGACGAGCTCGACGCACAGGTCGCGATCGACCGCATCGTTCGGGTCACGCCGGTACCCGCCCGTGTCGCGATCGAAGAGCAAGCCCCACTTCTCGCCGACCGGCAGGACGCCCTCGCGATCCTTGAGGAACCGCAGCCGGGAGTAGCCGGGGGAGACGTACTCGATCGCGAGCACGACTTCGGCGCCCCGGACGATCGCGCCGCTTCCGGCGACGTCGTGAATCGTGAGCGGCGGGCTCAGTCCCGTTGGCGGCTTCCTCGGGTGCGCCGGCAAGACGAGCGCGAACCCGTACCGTGCCCGCCACGCGTCGAGCTGCAAGAGAAGCGGCTTCACCGCTTCCTCATCGCTCGAGTTGCCGAGGTACGCCTTGTACCAAGGGTCGAGCGACACAACGTCGTAACCACCATGCTCGAGGAGCCGCTCGACAGCGGCGACTTGCTCGCTCTCACGGTCGAGCACGAGCCCGTCAGCGATCAACGCGATATCGACGTGGTCGGACTCGGCGAGGCCGGCGTCGCGAAGCATCCGTTTCGCCGACCGCTCGCCCTGCTCGAGGTCGAGGATCAGCGCCTTGCCTCCAGCGCCCGGCCAGTCCAGAAACGAGCCCGCCTGGACGACGGCCGCGACCATCTGAGCGACGAGCGTGGACTTCCCGGCCCCGGTGTGGCCGACCACGATCGTTCGGGCCCCGCGGATGACGGCCGGGCCGAGGAGCTCGCCGTCTCGTTCCGGGTCAGGGCGTGCGCACAGCGCGCGGGCCGTAAGGACGTCAAGGGTGATCGGCTCCGGTGCAGATTCCTGCACCCGCCGCGCCGGCGGTACCGCCCCGTTATCGCTCCCCGGATCGGGCGTCCTGGCCGGGACGTCGACGATCTTCCCGTAACCGATCGACTCGAAGTAGTGCTCCGAGATGTCGGGCCGATCCTTCACGCCGCCTCCTCGAGCTCGTGCCAGAGCAGGCGGTGGCGATCAAGCAGGCCGGGCCACTGGAACGTCTGGCCACAGTCGGAGCAGGCGCAACCGAACCGCCGGGGCGCGCAGCTCGTCGACGACGAGCCGCACGATCGCGCACCCGTACTCGACGTCGCCCGCCTCGAACGCCTCGAGCGCCCGGACGAGCCGCTCCGGCGAGAACGAGCCATCACGCCCGCCTCCTGTGGCGGGCGAGCGCTCCGCGCGTCTAGATCATGATGATCAGATTCGTCGTCTGATCGTCGGCCTGGAGAACGCGCCCGCGCCCGACGAACGAGACGCCGACCACGACAGGCACGGCTGCCACCGCGCCGCGGTCGACCCCGCGAGTCACCGCGTCGAAGCGGCCCCGAACGCACGCGATACAGGCGATCGCCACGGTAGGTCAACTCGAGCGCCTCAAACGGCGGCGGACGGTCACGCTGGAGTTGCTCCTGATCCGCCGAAGTCCACTCGACCGGCCTGTAGTGCGACCGGACGCGGGCGACAACCTCCGGCGCCACACCGGCCGCGACCAGCTGCCGGGCGCTCTCGGCGTCATGGGCACGCCGCTTCGCGGCCTCCCAATCGTAAGCGGGCCCGCCGAGAGCCTCGGCCCGAATCAGCCGAGCCTCGGCACGCAACTGCGCGCCTTGGAATCCCAGCTTCGAAGCGGCGCGGATCGCGTACCGGGTCGCCGCCCGCCACCTGGAGCGCGAGTCGGTCTGGGCCGCCGCGGCGCCTACGTCAGGAGACGTGCGACGCATCGGTCGATGAGAAGGATCAATTCAGGCATTACGTGGCTATGCGTCAATCTACGGAGCAGGTCGGACGACGGGCCCTCTAAACGCGGAAGCTCCCCGAGGGGAGCCGCCGCCAGCCACTAATGCACCACCCTCATCAGCGATGCTTGGAAGCATGTTACGCCACAGATCGGTCGGCGGCCGGGCCGCGCATGGGCCGTGCTTAAGAGAAGTGGCTCAGCCCGCCGGGAGGTCGTCTGTCTTCAGCACAGGCGACACAGCCACCCCGGAGTTCTTCTCGCGAATAGCTGGTCAGGGCTGCTCGGTCAGGGGCATCAGCGAACCCACCCCCCGCCAGTGCGATGGTTTAGAGACTTTTTCTAACACCCGCGGAAAGGGGGATCGGGGGACTCGTCTCGGCCGTGCGCGTCGTATAGCCCCCCCAAACCGGCAGGTGCAGACGTTCGTTCGGCTTCGAGGTTCATGTCTGGCCGCCGTCGGTGCGGCGCCGCTTCACCCGTTTCCTGCGGTTTGACTTTCCTAGAACGGTGGCAACAACGACGGCGAGCGAGGCTGCGACGGCGACCGCTGTCCATGCGCCTTGGTCGTACCAGAGAAGCGGAATCGCTGGCAGTAAGAGAACGCAGGAGATGACGATGAGCCGTCGGACAACGCTCGTGACCTCGGTTGCCTTGTCGCGTTGATTTGCCATCGCTGAAGGATGGGATCTCTCGCCATCCACTTAGCCTAGTCGGACCCGTCCACCCTCTCGAGCTCCGTGGCAGGAGCGGCAAAGGGTCAAGCAATCGTCAGGCGTCGCGAGGTCGTGCTGTCCGGCGAGGTCGGGGTGGAGGTGGACGGTGAGGTCGTGGGTGGTTCCGCAGTCGAGGCAGCAGCCGTCGCGGGCTTTGACGACGGCGGCGAGTCGTTTCCACGCGGCCGTGTTGCGTTTGTGTGCGCGTCGCCGGGCGAGGCGGAGGGCGTTCGCCTCATGCTTCGACTTGGTGGGGCGGATGATCGGCACTAGGCGAAGCTCGGGGTCGTGAGGCCTGTGCCGACGACCTTGGTGATCGCCTTCGGCTGGCGGCCGAACCCGCTGCCGAGGTAGACGCGGCGATGGTTGACTGGTATGGCGGGGACGAGGACGACTGTGGTGGCCGTGGCCCCTAACGCCTCACCAAGCTCGACATCGCCGAACTCCGCGGATCGCTGGTCGCATCTCGGACGCGTCTCAACCGGCGTCATCGAGCCCACCCAGTTAGCGAGAACTGGGCTAGCCCGGGCCGTGCCGGCGGGCTGCTCTCCCGGATCGGTTCATGTTCGATAGGCCGCGGGCAAGGCGGATAGGGGTCGTCGTGTGCCTCTGGCGAGCGCTCGTACGGTTCCAACGATTTTCGTGTCGGCTTCGTCCTTGAAGACGTAGGCGTCCGCGCCTGCTTGGCGAGCGGCGTCGACGTAGTATTGGCCGTCGTCTGCGCCGAGGTAGATTAGGCGGGCCTGCGGGACGGCGAGGGAGAGCTGCGCGAGCGCTTGTAACCCGCTTGTGGCTCCAGGGAGGATACCGTCGAGGATGATGATGTCGGGCTGCGAGCGCTGCGCTTGGCGGAGTCCATCGAGGAGATCGACTGCATCACCGACGATGTCGAACTGCGCCTGTTCGAGAAGCTGGCGCAGGACATTGCGAACGAGGGCGTGGTCGTCGATTATGAGGACTCCTGTGTTTGGCATGCGCGCTGTGAGAAAGCCTGCTCCGCTCGTCTGGGTTGCGCATCCGCGCCTCGACGGATCCGTGGCTTCGGTTTTGTACTGGTCGTGACGAGCGCGGATGAGGTGATGCCGGAGGCGTCGGCCCGGTCGTACGCGGAGCGTTTGCGTCGTGTAATCGACGCGGGCATGGCCTTGGGCGCGGCGGTGTCGCTGGACGATCTGTTGCAACAGATCGTTGAAAGCGCGGCCGGTCTTACCGAGGCGCGCTATGCGGCGTTGGGTGTTATCGATCCGCGCGGCTCGGACTTGGAACGATTCATTACCAGCGGCGTCGATGCGGAGACGCAGCAGACGATCGGTGAGCTTCCCCGTGGCCGAGGAATCCTCGGTGCGCTGATCCATGATGCGCGGCCGTTGCGACTTGATGATTTGCATCGCGATCCTCGCTCGGTCGGTTTCCCGCCCGGTCACCCGCCGATGACCACCTTCCTGGGCGTGCCGATTTTCTTGCGCGGGGTCTCCTTCGGGAACCTCTACTTGACCGAGAAGGCCAACGGCGAGAGCTTCACTGATGAGGATGAACGGTTGGTCGAGTTACTTGCTGCCCAAGCCGCCGTTGCGATCGAAAACGCCCGTCTGTACGAGGCCTCGATTCGGTGGTCGCACCAGCTTGAGGCACTGGGCGAGGTGAGCAAGGCGCTGGCCGACGCGTACGAGCCGGTCGTGCTTATGGGGCTGGTGGCCGAACGGATCCGCGAGCTTGTCGACGCCCGCTTCGTTTACGTCGCCCTGCGAGTCCCGGACGGTTCGCTGGAGATCACCGCCGCAGCCGGAGAGGGCGCGGCAGACGTGGTCGGCCGTCGCCTCGACCCAGCTCATTCAAAGAGCGCAGCGGTGATGCAACGCAGACGAGGCGAGCGGCTCGACTCGATGCTCGACGACCCGGAAGCCGATCGCTCGCTGGCGCATGCGTTGGGCACCCGGGCGGCGATCTTCGTGCCGCTGCTTGCCGGCAGCGAGCCGATCGGCGCGATCGCGGTCAACGATCACACTGGCGCCGATCCTCGCTTCTCGGAAGCTGACTACCGGCTCGTGCAGGAGCTCGCTGACCGCGCCGCGATCGCGCTCGACCTTTCCCAACGGGTGGAGCGCCACACCGTGCTGCGTATCCTTGAGGCGCAGGAACTCGAGCGGAAACGGTTAGCGCGGGAGCTGCACGACGAGACCGGCCAGGCCCTGACCGCCATCCTGCTTGGGCTCAAGCCGCTCGAGGCGACCGCGCCGGCAACGGCCGGGTCCTTGCGCGAGCTCGTCAAGAACGCGCTGGCGAGCGTGCGCAAGCTCTCGATCGACCTGCGCCCAGCGGTGCTCGACGACTTCGGCCTCGTTGCCGCGCTCGAACGGGTTCGCGATGACCTCAACAAACGCTCCGACCTAACAATCGGCCTCACCGTGGTCGGTTTGTCGGAGCGGCTTCCCGAAGACATCGAGACCATGCTCTACCGCGTCGCCCAGGAGGCAGTCGCCAACGCAGTCAGACACGCAGAGGCGCGAACGATCCAGATCACGCTCGAGCGCTCCCACGGCGAGGTGATCAGCCTCACCGTCACCGACGACGGCCGCGGCTTCGACCCAGAATTGACCGGTACCGCCCGGTTCGGGCTAGTCGGGATGCGCGAGCGCACAGCGCTCCTCGGCGGAGCCTTCCACATCGACTCCACACCCGGACAAGGAACACGCATCAGCGCCACAATACGCCTGAGGCCGTCGGCCCCAAGCTCCGACCCGCCCTTAACGTCGAGCAGCCCGTCGGCCTGAGCGGCTCGCAGTCCGCGACGACGACTGCTTCGCCCGCAACGCCCGGCTGATCGCCGAGCTCGAGCGGGAGCAGGGCGAAGAGGCGGCGCCGTCAGGTGGCACCGCTGGCGGCGGCCGTGCCAGGTTGCGCGGCCTGCCCGCCGTCGCCCCAGGTGTTTCCGGCGCTATCCCCGGGAGCGACCCGCTCGGCGCTGTGATCGCGAAAGAGGGCCGGCGGGAACGACGTAACGGCCGCGGCTAGCCGGGGTCTGGGCGAATCGGGGGGCGAGTCAGGTCGTTCGGCCAGTACGCCGGCTCGGCGTCAAGGGGAAGAATCAAACGCGGGGCCGGGAGGTGCTCTCCCCCGGAACCGTGCAACGCCGCCCGGCCGCGGGCGGTTCCGACCCTGCCTCCCGGCCCCCACTCAAAGGTGGGGGGCCAAGCCCTAACGATCCTCGGGCGTCACCGCTAGGCACCCTCGACAGCGGAACTCGGATTGCCCGATGCAAACCACGGCGGCCTTGGCCCCCGAGGGCAGCTTACGACCTCGTGATGGATCTGCGAAGGCTTCTGATCGCCGAGCCGTGCGAGGGACGGCGTCGGGCCGCCGGCGTTTTCCCGATACCACCCAAGCCTCCCGGCCTCACCCTTCGCGGTCGCTCAACGAACGCCGGCGGGCGTTAGGCTGGCGCCGATCCACGGGTAGAGCACCGATCAGGAGGAGGCCCGCATGCCTACACCGACCGACGACCCGCCGCCCGAAGAGGGGCCCGAGCCCGAAGAGGTCGCAGGGGAGGAGCGCACGGCGGCCGCGAACATCATCGAGCCGACGGTGAGCATCCCGCAGTGGGGGGAGCCGAAGCCTTCGTCGGCGCCGTCCGCCGGCACTCTCCCCCCGAAGCATTGGTGGCAGTTCTGGCGGCAGAGCCGCTAGCGTCCGCTCAACGAACGCGAGCGGCGTTAGGCTGCCGGCCGTGCGCTTCTACGGGGTCCGTCGACACCCGTCTCCCGCCCAGCGACACGCTTGTCGGCGACACGATTGACGTGTTCGCCGGCCGCGAGGACGCCGAGGCGATGGTCGCGAACTGGGACATCGACCGAGCCGAACGATGCTGGGGCGCTCGAGCAGATCGCCAGCGCTGTTGACCGTGACGTCGGGTTCGTTGGCGAGACCGATGAGACCATGAGGACAGAGTCGCTCGCCGATTCGTTCTGTGCCCTGCCTGACGGGGTGGGGCCTCACCCCGGTCTCGTGGTGATCCACGAGGCTTACGGGCTGAACGACAACATCCGCGACATCTGCTGCCGATTCGCTGAGCAGGGGTATGTGGCGTTCGGCGTCGACCTTTTCGCCCAACGGAACCGCATCGTCTGCATGGCCCGCATGTTCGCCGGCTCGCTGACCGGCAACCTCGACCACTTCGGCGTCCCCGCCCTTCGAGCCGCGCTGGCGCGGCTGGCCGAACGCCCAGAGGTTGACACCAACCGGATCGGTGCCGTCGGATTCTGCCTTGGCGGCTCGATCGCGCTCACCTGGGCGTGTACAGAGAACCGCCTTCGGGCGATCGCGCCCTACTACGGATCAGCGCCGAGGCCGCGAGCGGCGATCCGTCGCCTCTGCCCCGTGGTCGGATCGTGGCCCGACAAGGACTTCACCACCAAAGCAGTGTCGATCCTCGAAGCCGAACTGAGCGCCGCGGGGACTCCTCACGACCTCAGGGTGTATGCAGGCACGAAGCACTCTTTCTTCAACGACACGGTACGTAACTACAACGCCGACGCAGCAGCCGACTCCTGGCGTCGAGTTCTCGCGTTCTTCGACGCCCATCTCAAGGTCAGCACCGTCAACGGCCGTACGCCCGGATAGGCACGCGGTCGTATCGTTCGCGTGACATCCGCAACACCGGCCCATACCAGATCTCTGGGCCACGGACCACCCGAGCGTCTCTGAGCGTTACGTTCCGTGGTCTCCCCTGATGCGGCTCGCTCGACGCGGGGGGATGCGGTTGCCGGCCGGACGTCATCTCGCGCCGTGTCGGGAGAGGGTTGGAGGATGGCGCAGATAGAAGGCGAGATCGTGATACGTCGTCCGGTAGAGGAGGTGTTCGACTTCGTCGCCGACGAGCGCAACGAGCCACGCTACAACCCGCGCATGCTGCACGCGGAGAAGCTCACGGTCGGTCCGATCGGGGCCGGCACCCGTTTTCGTGCGGAGATGAAAGGGAAACGGCGACCGGTCGAGATGACGGTCGAGTTCACCGAGTACGAGCGCCCGCGCCGCCTGGCCTTGACGGCGCACCTGTCACCGATGGAAATCCGGGGCGGGCTCACGTTCGAGCCCGTTCCTGAGGGCACGCGGATGCGGTGGCAGTGGAACCTGGAACCGCGCGGACTCCTGAGGGTGCTCCGCCCGCTGATCGTCCAGGTGGGCAGGCGACAAGAGCAGGCGGTCTGGTCGGGCCTCAGGCGTTTGCTCGAGGAGCCTTCGGGATCTGCCGGCCCCGAGACCCGGGCGCCGCGCTAGGGCGGTCCTTCGACCTGCGCTGCCACCCACGCCTCGATTTCCGCGTCGCGGTCAGAGTCATGGAGGGCGTCCTGCCAACCGGGGTCGCCCGCGTCTGCGCGGGCCATCGCCATATTGAAGCGTGCGAGACCACAATGGGTGCGGAGTTTCGGAAAGCCGTCAGAGTCTCCACCGGCACTTCGCCGTAGACTCGTGCCTTCCCGGCGAAGGAGGGCTGATCCCATGATGCCGTCGGACGACGACGAGCCTGAGAACTTTGAGGACTGGACACCGCCAAGTCCGGGGGATGCGACATCCCGGGCTGAGATCGAGAAGCAGTGGCTGCGTACGACGGCGATGCTGGAGGTCGCATTCGACGCCGGTGACAAGGAGCTGCACGACAAAGCGATCGCAACCCTCATCGTGATCCTCGATTCGGTTCTTCCCCGGCTCGACTAGCGCGGACCGCCGCGGTCGTAAACGACGAAGGCCGGACGTCAAACCGTCGCGGCGCGCACTACTTCGCAGGTTATCGTGCGTGGGAGGTGAGAACCCATTTGCGGGGCGGGTCCCGTATCCGTGAGGGCGTCTCCTGCTAACCGTCTGCTAACGCGCGCTCGTCGATCGGTGCTGCGAGCACGTTCGCGACGTCGCGTTCCACTTGCTCGACCGCGTGCCGCTGGTAGAGATCGACGGTCACGTTCTGCCGTGCGGCGGAACGCTGCAGGCCGTCTCCCCGGCGTTGTGGGCGTCGCTCGCTGTCCCCGGTCAGCTGGTCGAGAGCGAACCCCTGGGCGCTCGGCTTCGACGGCAGCCACTCGCACGACGACGGCCGTTGCACGCGCCCTACCGCGGCCCGACGTGGCGGTCGTGAGAACGGGTGCTCTTGATTCGGACCGGGGTTTACTCGTCGGTCGGCCCGAAGAACTCCAGGTCGAGCCGGGCGGCCTCGCGAGTCAGCAGTTCGCACTGTCGCTCCGCGAGCTCTCGCACCGTGCGCACGTTCTCGACGCTCATCTGATTCCATCCCTCAGACAATCGCGGGCGCCCCGAATGAACACCCAGGATCGCCGCTGAGTCGCTGAGTGTTCGAGGCCCCGAGTGGGTAGCGTGCGCGTAGTACTCGTTTCTTAGGTTGACAAGTTCGTAGTGCAGCTCGCGTCCTTTGCCCTATCGGGATCCACCGATCGCCTAGTCGCGCCTCACCAGTAAACGCGCGTGCGTACGTGACCACCATCCCCGTCTCAAGCGTCCGCTCGTAGAACCGCGCAGGGCCCCCGTCACGCGCGAGGATGAGCGCGTTTGCAGCGTCGACAACTAGGTCCATGTCGATCGCTGCGAGCCGCAGGCGGTGAATGGGATCGAATCGCTCAAGTTCAGATGCGACGGACTCAAGTGCGTCGGCAATCGGCGTCGAACCCTCCCACTCGATGGAATCGTAGGTCTTGACGCCGTACCCGACCGCGAAGATCGTCTCGGGCCGCTCGCCCTCCTCGAGTACAGGAGAATCGGGCGGGCCGAGGAGCCAGTTGCTGACCGCCCCCACGTTGGACAAACGGGACAGAAATCCTTCGAGCTTGACGGAAGGCTCTTCCGCGGCGGCGAGCGAAATGAGAAGCTCGGGCGCCTCCAGCGGTTCCCGTTTCTTCCTTCGCTGGACGCCCACTTCAGGAAGTCCCGAGAGCCGGCATCTCTTCTTTCGAGACTATCGAACCGAATGCGACGAGCTGTAAACGCGTTGCTGACGAACGCGCTCGAAACGGCCGAACGAGACGCGATCCTACTCGGTGCCCGCTCTACCGATTCGGCTCAACGATGTGGGTGGACAGAAACCGAACGGACGGGCTGATATCGAGTAGACGGTGACTGCGATGCACGAGGTTATCGTGCGCGGGGGGTGAGGAGCCCGCTATGCATCGGAGCGCAATGAACCTCCGTGATTCCGGCCCAACCATGCGGGTGGACAGAAAACCGAGGGACGGCCGATACCAACCGAGGGACCGCCGATACCGGGTGGACAGAAACGGCACCACGCGCGTTGCCGTGCCGCTCCGTCGTGTTCGGCTAGGTCAGACGCAGGCGCCTCTCGCCCCGTCCCGCCGCCGGCCTCTTCGCAGCGGTCGGGATACGAAGCGGCTGGAGATCGCACGAGTGTCCGTCCTCCGTGACCACGGCATCTGCCAGCAGCACGGGCGCGCCGCAGATCTCGCACGCGATGAAGACGAGCGCCTCCCCAGCAGTGAGCTCGCCCGGATCACGGGGCATGCCGTTGGACGTCAGATCCATAGGGAGTCGCGGGATGATAACTGCTCCGTAACTACTCCGCTACGCGGGCGTGCTTCAAGCATGGCTACACTGCGATACGATTCTGCACGAGAAGGGGTATCCCCGATGCGGTCGGCCGGGCGATTTTCATATCTGTGGGGAGCCTTCGTCGCGACGATCGCGGCGGGGGCTTTCGCGACGGCCGCGCAAGCGGAGGACGGCGGGCTACCGGCGACGGTGCTGGACACCGGGACGGTCGTGGCGACCGACCCGACCGTCGCGCCGTCCGATTCGACCGCCACGAATGAACCACCCACTCCGGTCGTCGACGCCGTTGCGGTCGACCCGGCAACCGGGGACTTGGCGCCCGTCGAGGGAGCTGCCACGGTCACCGATCCGCTCGAGCCTGCTACGCCTGAAAATGTCGACCTCGTGTCGGCCCCGGCACAGGAGCCAGCGGCGGTGCCCGAGCAGCTCCCGGCAGCGGCCGAGCAGCTCCCGCCGGCGGAGCTCGTTCCCGCCCCACCCGAGGAGATCTCGGCCGTGCCGGTCGCCGCAAGTGCGGACAGCCTCACGCAGCCGTCCCTCGTCGATGCGCCGACCGTCGATGCGCCGACCGCCGACTCGGCAGGAGCGTCGGCGCCCGTGGCCACACCCGGTCGCGAGGAGGCTCCGTCACCTTCTCGGTCGACGCCACCCCAGCGAGCCGCACCGGAAACGGCGTTGCCGCCATCCCCCGCCCCGACTTCCGTCGAGATCGGCTCACTCGCGGCACACGTTGATCTCCACGCCGAGCAGGTGCTGAGAGGCCCGGAGGCTCTGCCTCCGGATGACGTTGCTCGCAGAGACGCGACCACCTTGCCGTTCGACAGCGCGTTTCATACGGCCGAGCGCCCGGCGCTTGGCGTGGTCGCCGAGGCTTCTCCGGCTCGACCGAAGGCTGGTTCCGGCGGATCTGCGCGTCCCGAGGATTCAACGGCCGTCGTCGAGACTCATCAGCATGCCGCTTCCACTTCCCCGTCTGGTCACGACGGAGCGGCCGCCCATCCCGACATGAGCCTCCAGGCCCCTGCGGCGAACACGGGGGCCGCGGCCTCGAGCTCGGCGGCGGCCGGGTCCGGCGCGGCGTCGGGCATCGGTGGGGTTGCGGTCCTTGCAGCCCTCACCGCCCTGCTGGCCGCAGCGCTCCAGCGGCTGGGCGGCCTCCTCTCGCTCTCGCTGGCCTTCGGGCGAGGCGTCTCGATCGCCTCCGCGCTCAAGCGCCCCGGATAGCACGGTCATCAAGTCGCGCGTCGTGGCGACGCACGCGATGGCAGTGCTGATCCGTGGTGTCTGGACGAGCAAGGAGGTGTCAAGTGACGGAAAGCAGCAACCAGAAGTCCGTGAATGGCTCGAACGGGAGCCTGACAGCGGTCGTGCACGATCCGTATCCCCTGTGGCACGAAGCCGTGGAGCGACTCCTCGTGCGCTCGGGGATCACCGTGGTCGGAAAGGCATCCACGCCCGAGACTGCGCTGGCGCTCGTCGGGGAGCACAGTCCCGACGTGTTCCTGACGGAGATCGAACTCGCCGAGGGAGCGCTCGACGGCGTCGCCTGCCTCCGTAAGGCAGTCGGCGGGTCGCCGACCCTCAAGGCGATCGTGCTATCCGGGTCGGACGACATCGACGACATCGAGGCGGCCTTCGAGGCCGGCGCGGCGGCGTACGTCGTCAAGACGTCGAGCTCGGAGGATCTCGAGGCGGCCGTCCGCCAGGCATTCGCTCACTCCGTCTACTTCGCGGGTCGTCGCACACAGCACCAGCCTGCGCCGGGCCGGGGTCGCAACGGGAGCTCACACGGGCTCACGCAGCGCGAGCTCGAGACACTCCGGCTCGTGTCGGAGGGAAAGTCGAATGCCGAGGTTGCCCGGGCACTCTGGGTGACCGAGCAGACGGTCAAGTTCCACCTCTCCAACGTCTACCGGAAGATCGGTGTCCCCAACCGCACGGCGGCGGCACGCTGGGCACAGGCGCACGGCCTCGGAACACAGCTCGACTGATCCGACTCCGCGCGGGTCTGCGGCGGCGATAGACCCGCCCTCCCGGCCGTGGTAGCCTAGGCGCGGCTTGCACGGGCGATGCAGGCGCGCGTGAATCTCCATACGTAGATCTCGGCTCCAGGAGTGCGGGCGATGGCCACGTTTCTGCAAATCGACGAGGTGCAGCTCCTGCTCGAGCGTGCCGAGGCAGCGGGCGTGGTCGACGGCGTCGAGGTCGCCGAGCTGATCGACGTGCTCGAGCTCGAGCAGGCGGACGCGGACGCCCTGTATCGCGAGCTCGAGGAGCGCGGCGTCGAGGTGGTCGAGCCCGCGAAGGAGGCGGCGGAGCCCACGACGCCTCCACGAAACGTCGAAGGCCTCGAGTCGACCACCGATGCCCTCCAGCTTTTCCTGCGCGAGATCGGCCGACACCCGCTGCTCACCGCCGCCGAGGAGGTCGAGCTCTCCAAGCGGATCGAGCGCGGCGACATGGAGGCCAAGCGCAGGATGATCGAGTCGAATCTCCGGCTCGTCGTCTCGATCGCCAAGAACTACCGAAACCAGGGCCTGCCGTTTCTCGATCTGATCCAGGAAGGCATGTTCGGGCTCATCCGTGCCGTCGAGAAGTTCGAATGGCAGCGGGGGCTCAAGTTCTCCACCTACGCGACGTGGTGGATCCGCCAGGCCGTCGCCCGTGCGATCGCCGACAAGGCGCGCACGATCCGCGTTCCCGTCCACGTCGTCGAGCGCATGCAGAAGATGCACCGTGCCGAGCGCTACCTCTGGACACAGCTCGCGCGCGAGCCGACGCTCGCGGAGATCGCCGAGGAGGCGGGACTCCCCCTCCAGCAGGCCCTCGAGGTTCGCGCGGCCGCGCGTGCGTCCACCAGCCTCGACCAGCCGATCGGCGAGCAGGAGGACGCGGTCTTCGGCGATCTCGTCGCCGGCGAGGATCCCCTTCCCGAGGAGGAGACGGAGAAGCGGCTCCAGAAGGAAGCGCTGGACCGGGCGCTCGCATCGCTTCCGGAACGCGACCGACGCGTGCTCGAGCTTCGGTACGGTCTTCGTGGCGAGGAGCCGCACACCCTTGAACACATCGGCAAGCGGCTCGGCATCACCCGGGAGCGCGTCCGTCAGATCGAGGTCGAGTCGCTACATCGCCTGGCGTCGTTGCGCGACATCGAATCCGTCGCCAGCCGGTAGGTCTCCACTCGAGAGCTCGAGGGCCTGTCCGCTGAAGAGGGGCAAGGCTCGCTCCTCCCCGACTCTGGCGGCGACCGCCACGTAGGCGTCGTCCAGAACCGCAGGCCGGCTCGTCCGGTGCCCGTCCGACGCGACGATTCGGGCGATCTCCTCCTCGACCAGCTGCCAGCCGAGCTGCTCGCAGAGCGAGCCGTGGCGGCCGAGCAGGCTCGAGGCGTTCACCTGGACCGGCCAGCGCTCGGCGAACGCGTACGCGAGCCGGGGATTCTCGTGGACGCTCTCCGCGCGCTCGGGGTGCGCGATCAGCGGCGTCAGGTCCGCACCCTCTACGTGCTCGGCGAGACGCCAGGCGAGCTCGAGATCTCCCCAGAACGGAAGCTCCATCAGGACGAACGGGAGCTCGCCGAGCCGATAGCGAGCGGGCTCCTCGTCGAGCAACGCGCGGGACGGCGTCAGCTCGAAGCCGAGCCGGAGATCGAGACCGAAGCTCGCGGCCTCGGCGGCCATGCGCCCGTGAGCCGCTCGGACCGTAGCCTCGCGCTCCACCGACAGGCTCTGTTCGGGCCAGACATGAGGTGTCGCGAAGAGCGTGCTCGTGCCGTGCTCGGCGGCGAGCCGGCAGAGGCCCAGACCGTCACCGAGGCTCTGCGCGCCGTCGTCGCCGGAGGGGACAACATGGGAGTGTACGTCGACGAACATCTCCCCCACCCTAGCCTCAGCACCCGCCAGCACGGCGCACGCGAGCGAGTCTGCGACGCCGGGCCTACTCGGCGCGCAGATAGTGCTTGAGATCGGGAGCGGTCGCCTGGAGCTCTCGCAGGGCGCGTGCTTCGAGCTGGCGCACGCGCTCGCGCGTTACTCCGAGCTCGACGCCGACCTCCTCGAGCGTGCGAGGACGCTCGCCGGCGAGCCCGAATCGAAGCTCGAGGACCCGTCTCATCCGTTCGTTCAGGCGCTCGAGGGCCTCCGTCAGCTCGCTGCCGCGAAGGTGGTCTGCAAGTGCGACATGGGGTTGCTCGGCGTTGACGTCCTCGAGCATGTCGCCGTACATCGAGTCGCCGTCACCCACCGGAGTCTCGAGGCTGACGGGATCCTCGACGAGCTCGAGCAGCTCGTTGACGCGCTTCAGCGGGAGGCCGCTCTCGACCGCGAGCTCCTCTGCGGTCGGATCGCGGTTCAGCTTCTGCGTCAGGAGCCGGCGTGCGCGCATCACGCGCCGCACCTGCTCGACGACGTGGACGGGAAGGCGGATCGTCCGTCCCTGGTCGGCGATCGCGCGAGTCACGGCCTGCCGGATCCACCAGGTGGCATAGGTCGAGAGCTTGTAGCCCATCCGGTAGTCGAACTTCTCGACGGCGCGGATCAGGCCGAGGTTGCCCTCCTGGATCAGGTCGAGCAGCGGCACGCCCGCGTTCATGAAGTTCCGCGTGATCGACATGACGAGCCGGAGGTTCGCCTCGATCAGGCGACGCTTCGCCTCCTCGTCTCCCTCGTCCTTCCTGCGAGCGAGCTCGCGCTCCTCGGAGGGCGTGAGCAGCGGCCCGTCGCCGATCTGCCTGACGTAGAGCTTCAGCGGGTCCTGGGTGGGCGCAGGAGCGTCGAGGTCGCCTGCGGCCTCGGCCTCGTCTGCCTCGTCGGGCTCCTCGTCCTCTTCTGGGGCGTCCACCGGGTCGAGCGGCGGGACGAGCTCGAGCTTCGGCTCGTCGGGCTCGGGATCGGGGGCACGCAGCGATCCGTATTCCACGCCACCCGTATCGGTATCCGAGGTCGAAGCTTGAATCGAAGATGCGCTGAACGAGGGATTGAGATTGCCGTCTCGTTTTCTCGGGCGCGAACGGCCTGTTTCTCAGCCGTACCCGAGCTCCCTCAGCAGCTCACCCGCCTCGTCCAGCACGTCGTCGAGCTGCTCCCGGGTCAGGTCGGTTCTGTGGCGGCCGACCGAGGTGTCGCGCACCCCACGGAGCGCACGGGCGAGTGGCTCGGCGGCGGTGCCGAGGTGCGCCGCAAGCTCGGCCGCCGCTCCGTCGGGATCGGACGTGAGACGTTCATACCGGAGCTCGTGCAGCCCCGGGGCGCGGGTCGAGCGAACGGCGGAGACGTATCGGCGCCATGCCCAGGCGGCACGACGCGCGTCACTTGTCTGCGCGAACTCGGTTGCCCGCGCCGGCTCGACCCAGAACCGTGCGCTCGGGCCGTACGAAAGCCCGGCGTCGTCCTCCCCGGTCCGGTTCGCCGAGAGCCATCCCCGCTCCAGGAGCGAGCAGACCACGTCGCGCCCGTCCCGAACGATATGAACCAGCCGGGCACGCGGGTACGCCCGGGCGATTGCCTCCGTCACGAATGCGGTCTCGGGCGTTTGCTCGACACCGCGTGCGCTCCCCACCAGCCCGAGCCGCCGGGTGAGAACCAGGATGCGCCGGATCCGCTTACCTGCGTCGTCTGGAGGCAGGGCGGCGAGCTCCGGTATCGCGGCCTTCAGCGGCGCGACCTCGCCGAGATCCACGAAACCCGGGGCCGAGCCGATCGACCGTGCGAGGAAGGTTGTCCCCGATCGAGGACTGCCGAGCACGAAGACCAGTCGGTCGTCCAGGGGCCCGAGGCGCTCGCGGACCGTGCCGCCTCGCCGACGGATCAGATGGTGCGCCGTCCGAAGCTGCAGGGATGCGTTCGTGAGTGGGCCAGTCACCTCCCCATCCTCGCAAACCGCCGGACGGTCAGGAGGCGGCGAAGAGCCGGGGATTCGAGCGCTCGCCTTCGCGGTCGGCAACCCCGAGTGCGCGCTCGAGGGCCGCGATGCAGCGCGGGCAAAACTGGCTGCTCGTGGCGCGACGAAGCTCGTCGAGCGCCTCTTCGGCCGGCCGCGCCGCTCGGTAGATCCGGGTCGTGAGCATCGAGTCGAGCGCGTCGGCGACATGGATGATCCGGGCACCGAGCGGGATCTCCTCGCCGCCGAGGCCGTCCGGGTAGCCGCTGCCGTCGAAGCGCTCGTGGTGGTGGCGGATCGCCGGCACGGCGTCCTGGAGAAACCCGAGCCGGTCGATGATGCGCGCGCCCTCGTCGGCGTGACGGCGCATGACGTTCCATTCCTCGCCCGAGAGCCCGGCGGGCTTGAGCAGGACCGAGTCCGGCACGGCGAGCTTGCCGATGTCGTGGAAGAGCGCCGCGTAGCCGAGCACGTCGAGCTCAGCTCGGGAGAGGCCCAGCTCCTCGCCGATCAGGAGTGCGAGGCGCTGGACGCGCCGCGAGTGGCCGGCCGTGTATGCGTCGCGCGCGTCAACCGTGGCCGAGAGGCTCTCCATCGCCGCCGTCGACCGCTCCCGCAGCAGCCGGTTCGCCAGTTCGAGCGAGACGTTCTGCGAGCGGATTGTCTCCGCCGCATCCCGGAGCTTGCGCGCGCTGCGCTCGGTATGACCGAGGTAGGTGGCCATCGTCTTGCGCGCGAGCAAAAGCGGCAGAACGAAGACGGCCAGCGCGTACAGGCCGATCGCGTCGTAGGCGACCGCGATCGCCGCGCCGATCGCCCCGAAGGCGACGTAGTGAGGCAGGAGCCACGCGAAGCGCTCGTTCCACACGTCGCGCACGGAGTCGTGGCCCTCGAGCGCCATCGCGATGCTGAGGAGGCCGGTGTTGACGAGGAAGTACACCCCACCGGCGAGCAGACCGAGGCCGGCGGTCACGAGCGGATCCTCTCGCGGCCCTCCCGGCTCGAGCATGAAGAGCGCTGCTGCCGCGCTGCCGGCGAGGGTGAGCGCACCGATGTTGAACAGCACATGGAACCACGCGTCGCGGCGGGCGCTCCACTCCACGAGCGCGACGGCGAGCGCAAGCGGGAGCACTGCTCGCGGTCCGCAGAGCGCGACTCCGGCCAGGGTGCCGACGACGCTCACCGAGATCGACCCGCTCGACGCCTCGACCGCCAGCGTCTGGCCGATGGCGACGAAGACGATGACCCCCAGCAAGCCGGTGAGGTCGGCCTCGCGCCCGAGCACCAGCCCCGCCACGCCCACGGCGATGCCTCCGAGGCACACGGCCGCGACGAACGCGCCGAGCATCGGTGAGAGCGCGAGGAACCGCGGTCCAGGCGTCGACTGGGGCCGGGCGGCCCTGGTCACCCTCGTCTCGTCGGCGGCGACGGGGACGCTCTCCACGCGCATGACCGACTCCTCGGGCACGGACTCCAGCCGCGGGCTCTCCCGGCTCACGAACGGCTCGTGACTGGCCCCGAGAACGCGGTTTCGCCCCTGGAGCTTCGCGCGGTAGACGGCGAGGTCGGCCTGATGGATCAGCTCGTTCGCGTCCATCCCGTCCTGGGGAAACGCGGCGACGCCGACGGACAGGGTCGCACGGATCGGCTCGCTCGAGGTCTCGACCTCGAAGAGCGTCGCCGCCACGGCTCGCCGTACGCGCTCCGCGATCTCGAGCGCCTGCTCGATCGTCGTCTCGGGGAGCAGCACGGCGAACTCCTCGCCCCCGAACCGCGCGGGAATGTCGTAGTGGCGAAGCTGCCCTCGGAACACCTCGGCGACGCCCCCGAGCACGGCGTCCCCTGCGAGGTGGCCGTACGCGTTGTTCACCTCGCGCAGCAGGTCGAGGTCGGCCATGATCACGGCCATCGGGCGCTCGAAGCGCTCGGATCGCGCCAGCTCGTCGCGAAGCGCGGCGGCGAAGTGGCGGGCGTTGAACAGCCCGGTCTTGGGATCGACGCGCGCCTCCTCCTTCAGGGCAGGAACCGAGAGCGACCGATGGATCAGCACGAGCGGCGCGATCGCCACCGGCACGAGCCAGGGGTTCATCCGCCAGAATCCGGCCACGGCCACGCCGAGGCCGGCGAGGACGAGGTCGGTGACGAGACTCTCGGCCGAGAAGAGGCCGGTCTCGCGCAGCGTATGGCCGCGGGCGAAATGCAGCATGCCGGCCAGGAGCGTGTGATTCAGGGCGACGAAGACGACCGACGCCACCAGCCCGAAGAGCGCCCAACCGGCGTGTGGCCCGGCAAACGGCTCGGCCCTGTGCATCGCAAGGGTGGCAACACCCCACGCGGCAAGCGCGTCGATCGTGTAGTTCGCGATGTTGAAGCTCTGGATGTACCACGGGTATCTGACCTTGAGCCATTCGGGGACGTGCTGGACGATCCCGAGCAGCGCGATCAGCTCCGGCGGCAGGAGGACCACTGCTGCGACGACGAAGACGATCGCGGTGTGGTACGACTGATTGCGCGGCGTCCGGACGACGAAGAGCTGGGCGACCGCAGCGCCGCCGGCAAGCGCGCAGAACGCGAGCCAGTCCTCGCGGCTCGCGTCGAGGTTCGCGATCAGTGGAAGCGCGCAGGCGGCGCCAATCGCCAGCACGACGACGAGGTAGATCTGGGCGCGCGCCGCGAGCCCACCCAGGCCGCCGCGGGCATCCGGCGAGGCCTCATGCCCGGGCCTCGCTTCCGCAGTGGGAACCGCCGTCACGTCACCGCCGCTCCGAGGCTAGGGCACCGGCAGCGCAGGTATCTCCTGCTGCAAGTGCATGTGAGGTGAAGGTCGGCGTCACCCGTGCCGGCGACATCCCCCGTTCGGGGGGTGCCGACGGCACGGCACCGCTGTCAGGGAATCGCTGGAGGAGCGTCGCCGGAGCCTGAAGCATCGCTTCCGGTCTCCCCGCTGTCCTCGTCGTTCTCCGCGGGAGCCAGACCGGACTCCGCCTCGGCCTCGGCGAGGTCCTCGGGCGTCAGGCCCTGGTCGGTCGAGGCGCCTTCCTCACCTTCGGCGTTGTCAGCCCACGATGCCGACGCCCACGAAGCCGACGCCCACGAAGCCGACGCCCACGAAGCCGACGCCCACGAAGCCGATGCCCACGAAGCCGACGCCCACGATGCCGACGCCCAAGAAGCGCTCGACCAGGACGCCGACGCCCACGAGGCCGACGCCCACGAGGCCGATGCCCACGAGGCGTCGGCGAGCGCCGCACTGGCCCAGCTGGCCGCGTCGAACACCGGCACCGTGCCGCCGGCCTGGTCGGCGACCACGAACTGGTTGAGCGCGACGTTCGGGTTCGGCGGTTGGGACACCTTGGCGACTTCCCAGGCCTTGACCACGCCGACGCCGAGCGAGGTGGGCGTGGCACGGCCGGCAGGCTTGGCCGAGACCATGAGAGCGCCCTTGACCTGGTCGGGCGTCCAAGCGGGATGGAGAGCTAGGAGCCAGGCGGCCAGGCCGGAGACCACCGGGGCGGCGAACGACGTGCCCGACGACTCGATGTACCCGTTGCCCCGCACCTTGTCGGGCTTCTCAGCGGCCATCTTGCCCGACGTCGGGGCAGGGCCGACGATGTAGCGACCGGGAGCGCCGAGCTCGGGCTTCGCGAAGCCGTCCAGCGTGTAGCCCCAGGCCGACCACGGAGCGTTGAAGTCGTCGTAGGCGTTGATCGAGGCGCCGATATCCGCGGCGCCGACGGTGATCACGAACGGGTCGTTGCCGGGAGCGAACGTGACGCCGCTAGCCTGACCGTCCACCGCGTAGTTGCCGGCTGCGGCCACGACGACGACGCCGCTGAACCACAGGCGCTCGACCGCTCGGTCGAGCGGGTCGAACGTGATGCTCGCCGGCGCCGACGAGTGGAGCGAGAAGTTCGCGACGCGGATCCCGTACTCGCTCTTGTGCTGGAGGATCCAGTCGGCGGCGGCGATCACGTCACTCGTCTTGGCCATGCCGTTGTCGTCGATGACGTCGATCGAGACGAGATTGGCACCCGGGGCAATCCCTGCGTAGCCGTCCGCGCCTCCGGCAGCGATGCCCGCGACGAGCGTTCCATGGCCGCGCCCGTCGCCCGGGGAGTTCTGGGGGAGATCGGTGAGCGTGACCTGGGTGAGCAGTCGGCTACCGAAGTCTGCCCGTCCGGGCTGGATCCCGGAGTCGACGACGGCGATCGTCGGTCCCGTCAGTCCCCGTGCGTTGGTGTCCCACCAGACCTTCGTCGCACCCGCCGCATAGGGCCACTTCTGCGTGCTGGACGCCTCGGCGAGCTCGACTGGCGCATCGGGCGTGATCGCACGCACCGTCCGGCGCGTGGACAGCCTCAGGATCTGCTTACCGGTGAGCTCGGCCGCCACGCCGCTGATCGTGACGAACCTGTCGTCGACGCCGTCGGCGTCGGGATCGTCGGGGAGCGCTTCGACCGCGTGGGCGACATCGGCCGCCGACGCGAGCCCGCTGCCCTGGACGATCACCTGGAAGACCTTGTCGGGATGCGAGACGGCGGCCTCGAGGAGGTTCCTCGGAACGAATGCGTGGACGACGTTCTCAGCGTCGGACGCGGCCGGGCCCGTGGCGAGGGGCAATGGAGCGTCGGACAGCGCCGTCCCCGCAGGCACCGGAAGGGCCGGGGCGGAGACCGACACGGACGCCTGCGCCTGCCCCGGCCTCACCCGGCGCGCAGACTTCTGCGGCTGCGGGTGCGCGGGCTTGCCCGCGCGCTTCTTGTCATCCGGTCGAACGGACGCGGAGCCCCCCGACGGTGCCGAAGCAGCGGACTTCGCAGTCGCCGCGACCGGAATCGTCAATGCGAGGAGGAGAGCGAACAGGGCGAGCGCGAACCCGCGTCCCCCCTTGCCCCACAGGGCGCTCGACCGTACGCCACCCGGGCTGGAGCCCGAAATCTTGGTCTGGGTGCTCCCCGCACCGGAGTCCTGCCGCATCGCCGTCTAGTCCTTTCCTCCGCGCGTCGCGCGCGGGCCGCAGTGGAAGGTTTCGAGGGTCGGATCGTGGAACCAAAGGGGCGTCCTCTCATCCCCCGTCGGGGGGAGGTGGGCCGGCGTCCCTCGATCGAGGGATCCAAAGCGCGCACTACACTCAGCCCTCGATGCGCCTCGAGCTCGAGATCGGCATGGCTCGCCTCGCGGGGCGCCTGTCGCGGGTCGCCGGCCGGGGCGGCGGGACGACCATCCCCGGCAAGGTCCTCGCGGCGCTCGACCCGTCAGCCGTCGCAACGCTCGCAGGGCGGCTTCCGCTCGGCTCGGCCCTCGTCTCGGCGACGAACGGCAAGACGACCACCGCAGCGATGGTGGCCGAGATCCTCGCGCGCCGCGTGCGCCTTGCTCACAACCGGTCGGGCGCGAACCTCGTCTCGGGGGTCGCCTCCACCCTCCTCGAGCAGCGGTCGGCCGATCTGGGGCTCTTCGAGGTGGACGAGTTCGCCTTTCCCGAGATCTGCGCGAGCGTGCGTCCCGGGGCCGTCTGCCTCGGCAACCTCTTCCGGGACCAGCTCGACCGGTACGGTGAGCTCGAGGCGGTTGCCGAGCGGTGGCGGTATGCGGTCGCCGGACTCGATCCGGGCGCCCGGCTCGTCGTCAATGCCGACGATCCGCGGGTGGCCGCCCTGGCCGACGGTCGAACGAGGGCGATCAGGTTCGGGCTCGACGATCCCGACGTCGGACAGGAACGACTTCCGCATGCCGTCGACTCGACGTACTGCGCCGTCTGCGGCGCGGCGCTCACGTACGCGGCCGTCTATGTCGGCCACCTCGGTGACTACCGGTGCCCCAGGTGCGGCCGGGAGCGGCCGGCACTCGACGTCGCTGCGCGCGCGATCGCAGCCACCGGCCTGGAGGGCTCGTCCTTCGACCTCGTGACGCCCGCCGGAACGCGTCGCGTCCAGCTCGCACTCCCCGGGCTCTACAACGTCTACAACGCCGTGGCAGCCTCCTCGCTCGCGCAGGTGCTCGGCGCGACGCTCGACGAGATCGAGGCCGGGCTCGGCCGGTTCCGCCCGGCGTTCGGGCGCTTCGAGCGCATCGTCGTCGGCGACCGGAGCGTGCTCGTCCTCCTCGTCAAGAACCCTGCAGGGGCGAACGAGGCGATTCGAACGCTCCTCTCGGCGGGCCCGCCCTCCCATGCCGTCATCGCTCTCAACGACGAGATCGCCGACGGGCGTGACGTCTCGTGGATCTGGGACGTCGACTTCGAGCCCCTTGCGGCCGGCCTCGAGCGCCTCGTAGCGTCGGGAACCCGGGCCCACGAGCTGGCCCTGCGCTTCAAGTACGGCGGGCTCGAGCCCGGACGGATCGAGGTCGTGCCGCGGCTCGCCGATGCGCTCGACCGCGGCCTGGAGCTCACGCCTCCCGGAGGGGAGCTCACTGTGCTGCCGACGTACACGGCGATGCTCCGCCTCCGCGGGATCGCGGCCCATCGGGGGCTCGTGCGGCACTACTGGGAAGAGCCGGCAGCGTGAGGGGTCACCCCGACAGGAGAATCCGCGTCGCGCACCTCTACCCCGAGTACCTCAACATCTACGCCGACCGCGGCAACATTGCGGTGCTGGACCGCCGCGCGGGTTGGCGCGGGATCGAGCTCGTCGTCGAGGCCGTCTCGCTCGGCGACCCGCTCCGGGCCGGAGACCACGACCTGATCTACGTCGGAGGTGGGCAGGATCGCGAGCAAGCCCTCGTCGCCCCGGACCTCGCCGCGCGGGGACCGGCACTCCTGGAGGCCGTCGACGGCGGAGCGGCGCTCCTCGCCGTCTGCGGTGGGTACCAGCTCGTCGGCCGTTCCTACTGTGATCAGGCGGGCGTCGAGCTCCCCGGGGCAGGTCTCCTGCCGCTTCACACGGTGGCCGGAACGAGGCGGATGATCGGCGACGTCCTGCTCGAGTGCGAGCTGGAGCACGGGGAGACGCGGACGCTCGCCGGGTTCGAGAACCACGCGGGCCGGACGCTGCTCGACGCGGGAGCCGAGCCGCTCGGCCGCGTCGTCGCCGGGTACGGAAACGACGGCGAGTCCGGTTTCGAAGGGTGCCGGCTTCGGCGCGCGCTCGGGACGTACCTCCACGGGCCCCTTCTGCCCCGCAACCCCTGGCTTGCGGATCTCCTGCTCTCGTGGGCGCTCGCGCATGCGAGCGGAGATCAGCCGGCCGAGCTCGAGCCTCTCGACGACGTGCTCGAGGAAGAGGCGGCAGGAGTGTCCGCCGAACGCGCTCGGGCCCGTGGCGGCCGCTCCTAGCTTGCTCGAGCTCGAAACCGATCGGCTGCGCCTTCGCCGCCGGCCCGGGCCAGCCACCCATTCGCCGCGATGAACGCCGACGCGGAAGTCGGGGGCCGGTAGCCCCCGCCCTGCGCCCGAGCCTAGCGCGATTGTTACGACGCGTGTGTCACGCCTTGTTGCCCGAACTGCGACTTCCGACGCGCGTGGCTACGGAGCCCAGAGAGAACCGAGGTAGACGCTCGGGTCACCCGGCTGCCAGCGGGCGAGGAACCGCTGGAGCGGTGGGTGTACGGCGACGCCGGCGAGCTCGTCGACGTCGAAGAGTCGATGGCCCCGAACGGCGGCGTCGTGGGAGGTAACGGCTTCGAGTGAGCGGTCGGCCAGATGTCCGGCGAAGACGATGTGGACGACGTGCTTTGCGGGCGCGCCCTCGGGTGAGATCGACTCGACGATCGCGACCGGCCCCTCGATCGGCATGTCCTCCTCGAGCCCGCATTCCTCGGCGAGCTCGCGCTTGAGCGCGTCGACCAGGCTCTCCCCGGCGTTGACGCCGCCGCCCGGCAAGAGCCACACCTCGCGTCCGCCTTTCTCGTGCCGAATCAGCAGGACACGACGCTCGCGTCGCAGGATCGCCGAGACACGGATCCGCGGCTCCATCACACGACGGCCGACGACGAGCCGAACCCCCGGACACCGCGGTCGCTAGCGGGGAGCTCGTCGACCTCGATGAGCGCCAGCGCCGGAACAGGGAGCACGACGAGCTGCGCGATCCGCTCGCCGACCTCCGCCACGAACGTCTCCTCGAGATCGGTGTTGAGCAGAACCACCCCGATCTCGCCGCGGTAACCGGGGTCGATCAGCCCGGGGGCGTTGACGACGGTGACGCCGTTTCGCGCCGCCAGGCCCGAGCGCGGCTGGATGAACCCCGCGTATCCCTCCGGGATCGCGACGGCGAGCCCGGTCGGAACGGTCGCCCGTGCCCCTGGCGGAAGCTCAACCCGCTCACACGCGGTCAGATCGAGCCCGGCGTCCCCGTCGTACGCCCGCTCCGGCAGGACGGCGTCGTCGCGCAGACGGCGGATCCTCAGTTCGATCACGAGCCCTCGGCCGATGTGGGCGGGGTCGTGCCCGACAGGGCGCGGACGGGGACCTCGTCGCCGACGACGTACCGGGCGAGGCGGACGATCTCGCTGCGCGGCAGCCGCGCCACCAGCAGCACGCCGTCGACCCGATCGACGCGCTCGGCGATCGGGGCGCCCCGCGCATAGAGGTCGGCGACGACGCGGCCGTCCGTGTGCGGCACGAGCAGCCGTACCGGGACGAAACGCTCCGCGAAGCGGTCGGCAAGCCGCGCGCGGAGCGCTTCGACGCCCTCGCCCGTTGCGGCGGCGATCTGCAGCGCGCTGCGGAAGCGGTTCGCGAGCCGGCGCCGGCGCAGCGGATCGACGGCGTCGATCTTGTTCAGCACGAGCTCGCGCGGGACCTCGTCCGCGCCGATCTCGTGCAACACGGCCTCGACGGCGTCGATCGTCTCCTCCAGCCGCTCGTCGGACTCCGAGGCGTCGACGACGTGGACGACGAGGTCGGACAGAAGCGTCTCCTCGAGGGTCGCGGCAAAGCCCTCCACGAGTCCATGAGGAAGCCTGCGGATGAAGCCGACGGTATCGGTGACCAGGTACTTGCGCCCCTCGTGCTCGAAGCTGCGCGTCGTCGGGTCGAGAGTCTCGAACAGCCGGTCGTCGACCGACACGCTCGATCCGGTCAGGGCGTTGAGGAGGGTCGACTTCCCCGCGTTCGTGTAGCCGGCGAGCGCAACCACGGGCGTCTCCCCACGCCGGCGTTCCCGCCGCTGCGTGTCTCGGCGGCGACCGAGCTCCGCGAGGCGTCGCTTGAGAATGCTGATGCGGCGTCGCGCGAGCCGGCGGTCTGTCTCGAGCTGCGACTCGCCCGGGCCCCGCGTCCCGGTGCCCCCGCCGAGTCGCTCGAGGTGCTTCCACATGCCGCGCATCCGGGGCAGGTTGTACTCGAGCTGCGCGAGCTCGACCTGGAGCTTGCCCTCGGCCGTGACGGCGTGCTGGGCGAAGATGTCCAGGATCAGCTGGGTGCGGTCGACGACCCGCATCCCGAGCGCGTCCTCGAGCCGTCGCTGCTGGCTCGGGTCGAGCTCGTCGTCCACGATCAACGACTCGGCTTCGAGCTCCTTCACCGCCCGCTTGAGCTCCTCGAGCTTGCCCTTGCCGACGTACGTCCGCGCGTCGGGCGCCGCGCGCCGCTGCACGATTTCCCCGACCGCGCGAACACCCGCCGTCTCGAGCAGCGCTCTGAACTCGCCGAGCTCCTCGTCCTCGTCGACGCCCGGAGCGAGCACCGCGACGATGAAGCCCCGCTCCGGCTCCGCGCCGGGTGCGGGATCGGGCTGGTGCTGCGTCACGCCTGAAGTATGACGTTCCGCCGACGCCGGTAGTCTCCGCCCGTGGACGCCTCCGACCGCCTCGCAGCCCGCACGCTCGCGCTCGTCGACATCCGCTCCGTAAGCCGCGACGAGGACGCGATCGCAGCGCACGTGGCCGAGGTCATGACGCGGGCCGACACGATTGATCTCGTCCATGAGGCGGATTCGGGCCGGACGCTCCTGTACCGGACCCGACCCGGCGGGGATCGTCCGTTCGTGCTGCTCGCGGGCCACCTCGACACCGTCCCGGCCCAGGGAAACCTCCCGGGCCGGATCGAGCACGGGGCCGTGCATGGGCTGGGCGCGAGCGACATGAAGGGCGGCCTTGCGGTGATGATCGAGCTCGCGTTCTGGCTCGCCGAGGCCAGGCCGGAGCCGGCCGTCGACCTCGGGCTCCTCTTCTTCCCACGTGAGGAGCTCTCCCAGAAGGAGAGCGCGCTCCCGGAGCTGTTCTCGGCGGCGCCGAGCGTGCTCGCCGCCGATCTCGTGGTGATGCTGGAGCCGACCGACAACACGATCCAGGCCGGCTGCGTCGGAAACCTCAACGTCGAGCTCGTGTTCACGGGCGTGAGCGCGCACTCGGCGCGGCCCTGGCTCGGCGACAACGCGATCGATCGGGCCGTCGAGGGGCTCGGTCGCGTACTGCCGTTCCCGTCCGTCGACGTCGACGTAGCCGGGCTCCGTTTCGTCGAGGTCGTGAGCGCGACCGAGATCCACGGGGGTATCGCGTCGAACGTCATCCCCGACCGCGTGACGTGCACGCTCAACTTCCGCTACGCGCCCGATCGCGACCCGGCCGAAGCGGAGGAGCGCATCCGCGAGCTCGTGGGCGATGCCGGAGAACTCCGCATCCTCGGCAACTCACCGCCCGCGCGGGTCGCGGCCGACTCGCCCCTCGTGCGCCGTCTGGCCTCGGCCGGCGGCTTCGCAGTCGAGCCGAAGCAGGCCTGGACGCCCGTGGCCGAGTTCGCCGCCCAGGGGCTCGACGCGGTCAACCTGGGCCCCGGCGCGACGCGGTACGCGCACACCCAGGACGAACGGATCGAGATCGCCGAGCTCGCGCGCACGTTCGACGCCCTGCGCAGGTTCGTCGTCGGCGACGGGTAGCCTGAGCCGGTGCGCCCGGCCCGGATCGCGCTTCTCCTCGCCGCCGTGCTCGCGGCGCTCGCCGCGCTCCCGTCGCAGGCCTCCCCCGGCTCGCAGCCCGGGTTTCGGGCAACCATCGGGCCGATGCCGGAGTCGCTCGCCGGCCGGCTGACCTCGTGGCATCCCGGCTGCCCGGTCGGCGTCGGCGACCTCAGGTTGCTGACGATGACCCACCTGGGGTTCGACGGGCATGCGAAACGAGGCCGGATGGTCGTCCACGAGGAGGTCGCCCGCGACGTCGTCTCGGTGTTCCGGACGCTGTACGAGGCGCGATTCCCGATCAGGCGGATGCGGCTGGTGGACGCCTACGGCTCCGACGACTTCCGCTCGATCGAGGCCGACAACACGTCCGCGTTCAACTGCCGTACCGCGACAGGCTCGGGAAGCTGGTCGATGCACGCCTACGGCCTCGCCATCGACCTGAACCCGCTCGAGAACCCGTACGTGAGCGGCGGCAAGACGTCGCATCGCGGCAGCGTCCGCTACCTCGACCGGTCGAAGCGCCTCCCGGGGATGGTCCACGACGGCGACATCGCCGTGTCCGCGTTCGCTGCGATCGGCTGGGGCTGGGGCGGACGCTGGTCGGATCCGAAGGACTACCAGCACTTCTCCGCCAGCGGGCGCTGATGCGCTTCTCCCCCATCCTCACCGGCCAGACCACGTACCCGTTCGTCCGCCTCGAGGAGTCCAAGCGCCGTCTCGCGGCCGCCGGCGTGCGCGTGATCGACTTCGGCGTCGGCGACCCTCGCGAGCCGACCGACCCGCGGATTCGCCAGGCGCTCGTGGACGGGCTCCAGGAGACATCGAGCTACCCGCTGGCCGAGGGGCTGCCCGAGCTTCGTCGGGCGATTACCGGCTGGGTCGCCCGTCGCTTCGGCGTCGAGCTCGATCCCGACCGGGAGGTGATTCCCTCCTACGGCTCGAAGGAGGCGATCTTCAGCTTCGCTCAGATCGTGATCGACGAGGAAGCCGGAAAGGACACGGTGGTGCTCACCGAGCCCGGCTATCCCGTGCAGGAGCGCGGCGCGCTGTTCGCGCGCGGCCGCGTCGTGCGGCTGCCGTTGCTCGAGCGCAACGACTTCTTGCCCGAGCTCGACGCGCTCCCGGAGGAGACGCTCGGACGCACAGCCGTCCTCTGGGTCAACTACCCGAACAACCCGACCGGCGCGACCGCGCCGCTCGAGCTTTACGATCGACTGGCGGAGCTCGCCGAGGAGCATGACTTCGTGATCGCCTCCGACGAGGCGTACTCCGAGCTGTGGTTCGAGGGTCCGCCCCCCGTGTCGGCGATCCAGGCGCGCGACCGGAGTCGCATCGCCGTCTTCAACTCGCTCTCCAAGCGCTCGTCCATGACCGGCTACCGTTCGGGCTTCGTCGCAGGGCCGGCCGAGCTGATCGCGGCGCTCAGGAAGTTCCGGCCGACGGTCGGAACCGCGCCTCAGGAGTTCGTCCAGCGTGCGGCGGCGTTCGCGTGGGGTGACGAGGATCACGTCGAACGGGCGCGCGCCGCCTATCGCGAGAAGCGCGCCCTGCTCGTCGACCTCCTTTCCCGGAAGGGCCTTCGCTTGGCGGGCAGTGCGGCGACGATGTACCTCTGGGTGGCCGTGCCCGCGGGCGAGACTTCCGAGTCCTTCGCGCTCCGTCTCCTCGAGCACGGGATCGTGGTCGCCCCCGGCTCCTACCTCGGAGAGGCAGGGGAGGGGTACGTACGCTTCGCGCTCGTGCCGACGATCGACGAATGCGCGGCGGCCGTCGAGGTCCTCGAGGCCGTCCTGTGAGGGACCTCGCCGCCGCGATCGAGCGCGCCTGGGACGACCCGTCGGAAGAGGCGCTTCCGCTCGTCGAGGAGACCCTTCGCCTCCTGGACGACGGACAGGTCCGCGTCGCCGAGCCGGGCCGGGACGGCTGGGTGGTGAACGAATGGGTCAAGAAGGCGATCCTGCTCGCGTTTCGCCTTCGCAAGGTCGAGCCTGTCGAACTGGGCCCGTTCGAGTACCTGGACAAGCTTCCGGTCAAGCGCGACTACGCCCGTCGCGGCGTGCGGGTCGTGCCTCCGGCGACCGCACGGTACGGCTCGTTCCTGTCCGAGGGCGTCGTGCTGATGCCGAGCTACGTCAACGTCGGCGCGTGGGTGGGCCCGCGGACGATGGTGGACACGTGGGCGACGGTGGGCTCGTGCGCGCAGATCGGCGCCGACGTCCACCTCTCCGGCGGCGTCGGCATCGGCGGCGTGCTCGAGCCGCCCCAGGCCCGGCCGGTGATCGTCGAGGACGGTGCCTTCGTCGGCTCCCGCTGCATCGTCGTCGAGGGCGTCCACGTCGGCGAGCGGGCCGTGCTCGGGGCCAACGTCGTCCTGACCGCCTCGACGCCGATCGTGGACGTGACGGGGCCGGAGCCGGTCGAGCACCGCGGCGACGTCCCGCCGGGCTCGGTCGTGATCCCGGGAACGCGCGCCAGGGACTATCCCGCGGGCACGTACGGCGTCCCGGCGGCGCTGATCATCGGACAGCGAAGCGCCGCGACCGACCTCAAGGTCAGCCTCAACGATGCCCTTCGAACGTTCGACGTCGCCGTCTGATCGGGGTCAGGTCTTACCCCAGATACTCGCCGCGGCACACCTCCTCGGCGGGGCCCGTTAGACGAGCGTTCAGCTCGGAGTCCAGCTCGACGCGGAGGTCGCCGCCGGCGAGGTGCACGGTCACCGGGCTCTCGCACCATCCCTGCGCGACGGAGGCAGCGGCTGCGGCGACCGCGCTCGTGCCCGACGAGCGCGTCTCCCCCGCCCCGCGCTCCCAGACCGCGACCGTCAGATCGTGCGTGCCGTCGACGCGGACCAGCTGAACGTTCGTACGCCCGGGAAAGCGCATGTGCGTCTCGATCCGCGGGCCGAGGCGCAGGAGCGCGTCGCGCGTCGGATCCCGCCGCACGACCGCGTGAGGATTCCCGACCGACACGGGCGTGAGCTCGACTGCCTCACCGTCCACGTCGATCGCCTCGAGTGCCCCGACCTCGACCGCACCCAGATCCTGCTCGACCAGCATTCCCTCGCGCATGCGCGCGCGCACCTCCCGCGAGCCGACCACGACGACGACCTCGTCCGCCCCGCTCCGCCGCATGAGCCAGCGGGCAGCGATCCGCGTGCCGTTCCCCGACATCTCAGCCGTCGAGCCGTCGGGGTTCCAGATCACGATCTCGGCCCCTGCGTGCGTCGCGGCGACCACCTCGAGCACGCCGTCGGCGCCGATTCCCTCGTCCACATCGCAGAGCAGGCGGACTCGGGCCGAGTCGAGCTCCTCGCCGGCGTCGGAGCGCTCGATCACGAGATAGGCATTGCCCAGGCCGTGCCACTTCGAGAACCGCACGGCGGCCAAGGCTATCCGGCCTCGAGGGCGGCGAGGATTGCCCGAGCGCTCTCCTCGGGCGGATCCGTCCCGTCGAGGACGCGCAGCTCGGGGATTCGACGAAGCCACTTCCGCTGGTAGGCGGCGTACTGTCGCGTGCGAAGCTCGACGGCCGCGACCGCCTCCTGACGAGACAGCGTCGCGATCTCCTCGAGTCCGATCATCTCCCGCGCCGTCGTCGAGATCGTCCCGGCGAGAGCCAGGGCGACCTCGTCCTGCACGCCGCCCTCGAACATCGCCCGCGTCCGAGCGGCGATTCGCTCCCCGAGCACCTCTGCGCGGACGTCCAGGCCGAAGAGCATGGTCGGGTGCCGGGTCTCCGGGCTCCAGAGGCGATCGCGCCCCGCCCGGAGCGATCCGCCGGCCTCGTTCAGCTCGAGCGCGCGCACGACGCGCCGGCGGTCGTTGGGGTGCACCGCGGACGCGGCGGCCGGGTCGAGCTCGGCGAGCCGCGCATGGGCGTGTTCGGGGCCCGCGTCGTCGTAGAACGCCTCCCACCGCACGCGTGCGCCCGGCGGCGCTGCGGGCGGAACCTCGAGGTCGGCGATCGCGGCGCGGAGGTACAGGCCCGTGCCGCCCGTGACCACGGCGAGCCGTCCGGCCGCGAGGATCTCGTCGATCGCCGCATGCGCGAGGGTTGCGTACTCCCCGACTGAGCCCTCGTGTGCCAGCGGCCACACGCCGACGAGCCGCGTCGGCCGGTCAGGCTGGTTGCTGAGGATCGGCAAGCCCCGGTAGACCTGCATCGAGTCCGCCGACACGATGTCTGCGGGCGCGAGGTCGGCGAGCGCCTCGGCGACTGCGGTCTTCCCGCTCGCCGTCGGCCCGAAGATCGCGACGACGCGCGGACTCAAGCGGCGACGAGCGCCGCCTCGGTGCCTCGAAGCGTCATCGAGGTCGCCCCGGCGATCCGCACGTCGACGAGCTCTCCGGCGGCCGTGGCGCCCGCGAAGTTCACGGTGGTGTTGCGACGAGTCCGCCCGCGAAGGAGCGAGGGATCGGTGCGGCTCACCCCCTCGACCAGGACTTCCTCCACCCGCCCGACGCGCTCGAGGTTCCGCTCGAGCGCGAGCCGCTGGACGAGCTCGATCAGCCGCTCGATCCGCTCGACCTTCAGCTCTTCGGGAATCTGGTCGGGCATGGTCGCAGCCTCGGTTCCCGTGCGCGGGCTGAAGACGAACGTGAATGCACCGTCGTAGCCGACCTCCTCGACGACCTCGAGCGTCTCGCCGAAGTCGTCCTCGGACTCTCCGGGGAACCCGACGATCAGGTCGGTCGTGAGCGCGAGGTCGGGGATCGCGCTGCGGAGGCGCTCGACGAGCCCGATGTAGCGGTCTCGATCGTAGGTGCGCCGCATGCGCTTGAGCACGCGCGACGAGCCGGACTGCAGCGGCAGGTGGACGTGCTCGCACACCGAAGGGCACTCGGCCATCGCGGCGACCACCGGGTCGCGAAAGTCCTTGGGATGGGGGCTGGTGAAACGGATCCGCTCGATGCCCGGGACGGCGTCGACCGCTCGCAGGAGCTCCCCGAACTCGGTTCGCACCTCCGGCGCGAGATCGCGTCCCCACGAGTTGACGTTCTGCCCGAGCAGCGTGACCTCCTTGACGCCATCGGCCGCAAGCGAGGAGACCTCGGCGACGATCTCCCCGGGCCGGCGGCTCTGCTCGCGGCCCCGTACGGAGGGGACGATGCAGTAGGCACATTTCGAGTTGCAGCCCATCGACACCTGCACCCAGGCCTGGTAGGGCCGCTCGCGGCGCGCGGGCAGGTCGCCGGCGAAGTGGTCCCAGCGCGCGAAGCTCCCCGCGGGGCCCGCACCTCCTGCTCCCAGCCAGTCGGCGAGGTGCGGGATCGACCCCGGCCCGAAGGCGACGTCGACGTACGGGTAGAGCTCGAAGAGCCGTTCGCGCTGCGCCTCCGCGTAGCAGCCGCCGACGGCGATCACCTTGTCGGGATCGCGCTTCTTGAGCGCGGCCGCCTGGGCGAGATGCGCGGCGAACCGCTGGTCGGGCTTCTCCCGGATCGTGCACGTGTTGAAGACGAGTACGTCCGCCGCTTCCTGGCTCACCGCCTCGCCGAGGCCGATCGACTCGAGCATCCCCTTGATGCGCTCGGAGTCGTGCGCGTTCATCTGACAGCCGAACGTCGTGACGTGGTAGCGCTTCATCTGTCCGGGAAAATGCTCCGCATTTCCCGGAGGATAGCTACCCTCCTCGCTTCGCTCGGAGCTTTCCGGGCGAGGCAAGCCTCGCCCCACGAAGGTGGCGAGATGACCCGAAATCGGGTCATTTCGCGAATTCCGTCGCCCTGCTTTCGCGGATCACGGTGACCTTGATCTGGCCGGGATACTCGAGCGACCCCTCGATCTCCCGGGCGATCTCGTGCGACAGGAGCACCGCGGTGTCGTCGTCGACCTCGGTCGGCTTGACCATCACCCGGATCTCACGGCCGGCCTGAATCGCGTACACGCGCTCGACGCCCTTCTTCTCGGACGCGATCTTCTCGAGAGACTCGAGCCGCTTGATGTAGTGCTCGACGCTCTCGCCGCGAGCGCCCGGGCGAGAGGCCGAGATCGCATCGGAGGCGATTACTAGTACCGCCTCGACCGTCTGCGGCTGGACCTCGTAGTGATGGGCCTCGATCGCATGGACCACGTGCTGCGACTCGCCGTATTTCTTCGCGAGTTGCGCCGAGATGAGCGCATGGGAGCCCTCGACCTCGTGGGTCATCGCCTTGCCGATGTCGTGCAGGAGCGCGGCGCGCTTCGCGTTCTTGACGCCTGCGCCGAGCTCCGACGCCATGATTCCCGCCAGATGCGAGCACTCGAGCGAGTGCTTGAGGATGTTCTGTCCGTAGCTGGTGCGGTATCGGAGGCGTCCGAGCACGATCACGAGCTCGTCGTGGAACTTGCCGCAGTTGGCCTCGAACACGGCCTGCTCGCCGGCCTGGCGGATCAGCTCCTCGATCTCGGCCTTGGACTGGTAGAAGGTCTCCTCGATTCGTGACGGATGGATGCGGCCGTCCTCGACGAGCTTTTGCAGCGTCAGCTTGGCGACCTCGCGGCGAACGCCGTCGAAGGACGAGAGCACCACCGCCTGGGGGGTGTCGTCGATGATGAAGTCCACGCCGGTCAGGTTCTCGAGCGCACGGATGTTGCGGCCTTCGCGGCCGATGATCCGGCCCTTCATGTCGTCGGACGGGAGCTCGACGAGCGACACGGTCGTCTCGGCGGCGTGGCTCGCGGCAACCCGCTGCAACGCTTCGGCGACGAGGTTGCGCGCCCGGCGCTTCGCGTCGGCGTGCGCCTCCTCCTCGAGCTGGCGCACCATCCTCGCCAGCTCGTGGCGAACGAGCTCCTCCGAACGCTCGAGCAGCTGCTGCTTCGCCTCGCCAGTCGTCATGTGGGAGATCTTCTCGAGTGCGCGAAGCTGCTCGTCCTTGGCGGATTTCAACTCTTCCTGGAGCTGGCGCACGTGTGCCTCGCGGTCGGCGAACCCCTGCTCTCTCCGCTCTAGCTCGCCCAGCTTGCGGTCGATCTCCTCTTCCTTCACGAGCACGCGCTCCTCGACCTTCAGCACCTCCGCGCGCTTCTCCGACAGCTCGAGCTCGAGCTCGCCGCGCACCTTCACGGCCTCCTCGCGCGCTTCGACCTGGGCCTCGCGGCGGATCGCATCGGCAGCGCGCCGCGCGTTCTCGCTCGCCCCCTCCCTGGCGGCCTCGCCCGCCGCAAGCTTGCGGGTGAGCAGAAGGCGGGTAGCGGCGACGGCGACGCCGACCCCGACGGCAAGGCCGACGAGGATGTCGATCAGAAACTCCATTGCTCGCTCCTACGTGCTCGAGCCCGCAGGTAACGGCATCTCCGGAATCGGTGCGAGGCCGCGAAGCGGGCTCGCGCAGCGCCACTCGTCAGGCCGTCTGGCTGGTCCTCCGCGTGGCCTCGCAGGTGGTCAACTGGGGGTCTGTCGCGTCGATTGTGCTCTCGTCGTATCCGATTCGCTGCGAAAAGCCGTTCCTGTGCAGGCGTTTTGTCGAAGTGGTAACGACCTATGGTACCGCTGGAGGCGGTAGCTCGTCGAGCGGGCCGACCGCGGCTTCGATTGCGTCGTCACCGAACCCCCGCCGTGTGAGCAGGGCCGCGGTTCGGCGGCGGTCGGACTGGCCCTCCGCGAGTGCGATCGCCCGGTCACGCTCGCTCGGAAGCTCCTCGACGGCGCGCAGGGCGGACTCGTCCGCGATCCCCTCCGCAATGATCTTCGCCACGATCGCCGCATCCCCCCAGCCTCGGCGCACGAGGTTCTCGGCCCTGGCCCCGGCGAGCCGGGCATCGTCGACGAGCCCGAGCCGCTCGAGGGTGTCGAGCGCCTCGCGGCGGGCGGCCGGCGCTACGCCGGCACGCTCGAGCCGCTGCGCGAGGCGGGCACGCGACTCGCTGCGACGGGCGAGCCCCCGCCCTGCCGTCGCCAATGCGTCGCCGCGACGCAGCTCGCGCCTGAGCGACCGCAGGCGCCTGCGGTCGAGTGCCATCCCGAGCGCAAGTCCCGCAGCGAGAACCGCCTCGTCCGGCACCGCGCGCCATGGTCGCCCGTCGACCTCGAGGGCCACCCACCCCGGACCGGCACGGCGCAGCGCGGTCAGAACGGGCGGAGAGTCTCCAGACCCGACCGGGGAAACGGCATCCTCCCGGCGGCTACCTCCCACCCCCACCCTCTGGGCTCTCGGCGGCCCGTCTGCGGAAGCGATGGCTCAGGCGACCTCCACCTCCTCGGCGACAGGCTCGGCCACGGCGAGTGGAGCGTCGGCCGGCTTGCTATCGGCCAGCGGCAGGAGCCGCGACGAGACGACCGCCTCCGGACCGACCTCCGCCTGGAGCGCGCGCAGGATCCCCTGCGTCACGTCGGGGTGCTCGCGCAGGAAGGCGGTCGCGTTCTGGCGCCCCTGGCCCAGTCGCTCGTCCCCGTAGCTGAAGTACGAGCCGGACTTCTGGACGAGCTTGTGCTCGAGCCCCACGTCGAGCACCGTGCCCTCCCAGGAGATGCCATCCCCGTAGATGATGTCGAACTCGCACTGCTTGAACGGTGGCGCGACCTTGTTCTTGACCACCTTGACGCGGGTGCGGTTGCCGATCGCCTCCACGCCTTCCTTGAGAGTCTCGATCCGCCGGATGTCGAGCCGGATCGACGAGTAGAACTTGAGCGCGCGCCCCCCCGGGGTCGTCTCCGGGTTCCCGAACATCACCCCGATCTTCTCGCGGAGCTGGTTCGTGAACACCGCTACCGTGCCGGTCCGGTTGAGCGTGCCCGCGAGCTTTCGCAGCGCCTGGCTCATGAGCCGCGCCTGCAACCCGACGTGGCTGTCGCCCATCTCTCCCTCGATCTCCGCCCGCGGCGTCAAAGCCGCGACCGAGTCGACCGCGACCACGTCGACGGCCCCCGAGCGAATCAGCAGCTCGGTGATCTCGAGCGCCTGCTCGCCGTTGTCGGGCTGCGAGACGAGGAGATCGTCGATCGAGACCCCGATCTTGCGCGCGTAGACGGGATCCATGGCGTGCTCGGCGTCGATGAAGGCGCAGATGCCGCCGCGGCGCTGGGCCTCCGCGATCACGTGGTAGACGAGAGTCGTCTTGCCCGAGGACTCGGGGCCGAAGATCTCGACGATGCGCCCGCGCGGAAGCCCGCCGACCCCGAGCGCCATGTCGAGGGAAAGAGAGCCCGTCGAGATCGACGGCACCGCAACGAGCGCCTGGTCCGACATCTTCATGACCGACCCCTTGCCGTACTGCCGCTCGATCTGGCTGAGGGCGGCGTCAAGTGCTTGCTGACGGGAATCAGTCAACGGATGAACCTCCTAGGGCAACGGATTCGAGAAGCTCGTACTGCGCCCCGGTCGGCCGCAGCACCGAATGATAGAGAGCGGCCTCGGACGGACTGAACGTGCCGAGCTCGGGGAGCGGCGGGTCGAGCCGGGGCGGTGTCCGGAAGCGGGCGACGGTGACGTGCGGGAGCCAGTCGCGCCGCTCGCGCTCGTACACTCCGAGCTCTTCGAGGGCGATCATGACGCTCCCCGCGAAGCGATGCGCGTAGCGCGGCTCGGCCTCGGAGAGGGTGACCATCCCCACGCGCTGCGTCTCGCGGTAGCCACGGGTGGCGAGCACGGGCCGCGGTGCGTGGAGCGCAGCCTCACGCACCGCGGCCACGATCCTCGGGACGTCGCCGCGCGGCCTGGAGCCGAGGAAGGCGACCGTGACGTGGAGGTGCTCCTTCGGCAGGATGCGAACTCCGGGCCGTCCGGAGAGCTCCTGCGCCTGCCAGGCCGCGAGCCGGTCGACGGTGGCGGGCGGAAGCCGGAGCGCAACGAAGAGACGAAGGCGGTCATCGCCTTCGAGAGTACCCCGCTCAACCACTCGATTCTGCGCCGGACCGTGTCAGAAGGCGCCGCAGGAGATGAAGAGCGACGGCCGTTGTCCGCTGGCGCACCGCCTCGCGGTCTCCCGGCAGCTCGAGCCGCCGCGCCAGCCGTCCCTCCGGCGAGACAGCCGAGACGAAGATGAGGCCGACGGGCTTCTCGGGGGTCCCGCCGCCCGGCCCTGCGACGCCGGTCGTCGAGACCGCGACCTCGGCCCCGAGCCGCTCTCGGACGCCGTCCGCCATCGCGTCGGCGGTCTCGGCCGAGACCGAGCCGTGGCGCTCGAGCACCCCGGCCGGAACGCCGAGCTCTCGCTCCTTGACCGCGTTCGCGTAGGCGACGATCGCCCCGAGGACGACGTCGCTCGCCCCGGGCACCGACGTCAGCCGGCTGCCGACGAGCCCGCCCGTGCACGACTCGGCGGTCGCGAGGCGATATCCGCGCGCGCGACAGAGGTCGAGGACGAGCTCCTCGACCGGGCGTTCGTCGTCGGCGAAGAGCTCCGCGCCGAAGCGGTTGCGCAGGCCGGCCTCGAGAGCCGACGCTCGGGCCTCGCCGTCCGGCTCGACGAAGAGATCCACATGGATCTCGAGATCGCGCGCGCAGACCGTTGCCTCCACCCCGCTTCCGTCGCCCCCTGACTCCTCAAGCACGCGCGCCACCGCCGACTCGCTCGGCCCGAAGAACCTCAGGACCCGGTGCTCGCGTGGGCGGATCCGCTCGACGATCGCGCGAAATGCGGAGTGCTCGACGACCGCCAGCCACAGCCGCCGCAGCTCGCCCGGCGGGCCGGGCAGCGCGACGACGACACGCCCTCCGTGCTCGAGCAGCACCCCCGGCGCGGTCCCCGCCAGCCCGAGCGACACGGCTCCCCGCGGAAGCGACGCCTGCTTGGTCACACCCGCCGCGAAATCGGCATAGGGACGACCGAGGCGCTCGGCAGCGCCACGTGACACGGCCTCGATCTCCCGTTCGAGCTCCGCGTCGACGACCAGCGGGCGGCCGGTTGCCTGCGCGATCAGCTCGATCGTCCGGTCATCATGCGTGGGGCCGAGCCCGCCGGAGCACAGGCACAGATCTGCGCCCAGCCCCTCGGCGAGCACGCGCTCGAGCTCGTCGGGGCGGTCACCGACCACGATCACCTGAGCCGGCTCGAGCCCGAGGTCGGTGAGCTCGCGCGCGAGATAGGGCCCGTTCTCGTCTCGGCGACCGCCGCGCACGAGCTCCGAGCCCGTGACGACGACGACCGCGCGCGGCCGCGCGATCACCCGGTCGAGACGACCTTGACGCCCTTCGGCCCGACGGCCACGATCGCCGCGCCGGCCGGTACGTCGGTCTGCTCCCCGTTCACCTTCAGCTCGAGATGGTTGCCGGCGCCGTACTGGAGCCAGACGCGCTTGCGCACGAACCGCTGCGTCTGGCCCTTCTCGAGCGTGCCCTGAAACAGGAGCTCGCCCGCCGCCGAGCCGGCGCGAACCGCCAGCCAGGTGTTGCCGCGAATCGCGTTCAGCACGACGGTGACCGGCTGTTGCTCCGGGCCGGCCGGGACGGCCTCGGCCGGGGGCGCCGCGGGAGGCGAGGCCGCCGGAGGCGCGGCGGGAGCGGACGCTTGGCCGCTGCCGTCGGAATCGCCCGTGCGAAGCTGCCAGGCGACGATCAACAGCGCCGTCACGGCGACGATTCCGGCCAGCGCGACGACCAGGGCGCTCGACTCCGCCCGCCGCCGGCGCCGGCTCGGCGCCGACCGGCTGGCGATCGGCGGGTCGTCGGACTGCGCGAAGCGCGAGTTGTACTCGTCGACGTACAGCTGAGCATCGAGCCCGAGATAGTCTGCGTACGTCCGGAGAAAGCCCTTGACGTACGTGTCTCCCGGCAGGACCTCGAACTGCTCGTCCTCGAGCGCCTGCAGGTACCTGCCCCGGATCTTCGTGTCGCTCTCGGCGCGCAGGAGGTCGAGCTCCTGCCGCAGCCGCGCCTCGCGCAGGCTGTTCCCGATCTCGAACACGGAGGCCGATCGTAGCAGCCGCGGCAAGCAGAGCCCACTCGCCCGGTCCTGGCGGACCACACCCCGCCCGCCCAGCCCGCCGGATCAGTCGAGGACGAGCGTCAGGATGAGGTAGACGCCGATCGCGAGCGCCGCGGTGAGAGAGATCAGCAGGGCGGTCACCCCGAGAAACCGACCGGTCCTGGCGACGCCCCGCCCGCCCTTGCGGCCGAGCGTGCGCTGGTAGTCGAACCGGGCGCGACGGGCGAGCGAGATCGTCAGGAGCGCGAGCAGGAAGCCGGTGCCGACCGCGATCGACGCTTCGCGCAGGCCGACCTCGTCGACGTAGCGGGCCGCACCGCCGCCCACGATCAGGACGCCTAGTGCGAGCAGGCCGCAGAGCACCGACAAGACCGCCTTCAGGTTGTGCATCACCACGGAGTCACTGCTTGACGTAGGGCTTCGAGATCGCCGCGGGCGGTCGGGTGCGGCCGATGATGCCGGCGAGCGCGACAAGCGTGAGCACGTAGGGCAGCGCCTGGAAGAGGACGGCGCCCGACTCCGAGTAGACGTCGAGCTGGTAGGCGAGCGCGGTCGAGAAGCCGAACAGGAGCGCCGCCCCGAACGCCCCGAACGGCCGCCAGTTCCCGAAGATGAGCGCCGCCAGCGCGATGAAGCCTCTGCCGGCCGTCATGTTCTCGTTGAACGAGCCGAGGAACCCGATCGACAGGTACGCGCCGCCGAGCGCCGCCAGGATTCCCGAGAGGATCACACCGACGTAGCGCATGCCGTAGACCGAGATTCCGACCGTGTCGGCCGCCCTCGGATGCTCGCCGACGGCACGAAGACGCAACCCGAAGGGCGTCTTGAACATGACGACGTACGAGGCGATCACGAGCAGGAAGCTCAGCCAGATCATCAGGTTCAGGCCACCGACCTCGGGGATCCGGGCGATGTCCCCCGGCGTGCCCTGGTCTCCGTAGATCTGGATGAAGAAGTAGCCGGTTACGCCGAGCGCGAGGAAGTTGATCGCCGTGCCGCTGACGATCTGATCCGTACGGATGTTGATCGAGAAGAACGCGTGGATCCCGGCGAGAACGGCACCCGCGAGCATTGCCGCCGCCACGCCTACGACCCACGAGCCGCTCTTCTCTGCGCCCACGACACCGAAGAAGGCGCCCGTGAGCATCATCCCCTCGAGCCCGATGTTCACGACGCCGCTGCGCTCGGAGAACATCCCACCGATCGCGGCGAACGTGAGCGGCGTCGCGAACCTCAGCGTCGCCAGCAGGAGCCCGCCGGTGAACACCGCCTCGAGGTTCGTGACGCTCGAACGGGTCGCCAGCACGGCGAGCCCGCAGCCGACGATCCCGACAGCGACCGCCCCCCAGCCGAGCCTGCGCTCCCCGCGCGTCGCCGCCCAGACGCCCGCGAAGACGCCGAGCAGCCCGATCATGATCGGCCAGACGGGGCTCCGCGCGGTGATCGGCGGCAGCGCGACCACGAACGCGGCGAGGCCCAGCGCGATGCCGGCGATCGCGACGGTGCGGGGCTCGGCGAGGCGGACGCCGCGGTACGCCCTCGGGGCCTGGGCCTGTGTACTCACGCGGGCGACTCCGCGTGCCGCTTCCGACGGATGCGCCGCCAGACGAAGATGACGAGCACGTCGGCGCCGACGAACAGGAGCACGAGGGCCTGGATCATCAGCGTCAGGTTCCCGGCGAGCTCCGGCTGGAACACCTCGGGGTCGAGGCTCCGCGTCGACGTGCCGTAGAGGAGCGCCCCGAACAGCAGCGACGCGAACGCGATCCCGACGGCGGTGTTGCGACCGAGCAGGGCGACCGCGATGCCGATGAAGCCGATGGTCGAGCAGCTGGACGTCGAGTGACGCCCAGCCGGTACTGCCAGCCGAGGATGTCGATCGCGCCGGCGAGGCCGGCGAAGAGGCCGGAGATCGCCATCGCGACGAAGTAGCTACGGGCGACGTTGATGCCGCCGTAGCGGGCCGCCTCGGGGTTGAAGCCGACCGCTCGCACCCGGTAGCCGAGCGTCGTCCGGCTGAGAATGAGCCAGAACGCCACGAGAGCGGCGATCGCGATGAAGAAGCCGATGTGGAGGCCCTGCAGATCCTTGTCTCCCCACCAGACGGGCAGCTTGGCGCCCTCGGCGATGTCGTCCGAGATCGGCACCGAGGCGTCGAACGTGTTCTGGAGCGGCCCTCCCTGCCCGAACAGGTAGCTCCCGATCCAGATCGCGATCCAGTTGAGCATGATCGTCGAGATCACCTCGTGGGCTCCCACCGTGGCCTTCAGGATCCCGGCGATGCCCGCCCAGACCGCCCCGGCGAGGGAGGCCAGGACGATCACGAGGGCGATGTGGAGGAACGAGTTCAGCTCGACGAAGGAGACCCCGACCCAGGTGGCGATGATCGTCCCGACGATGTACTGGCCCTGGCCGCCGATGTTGAACATGCCGCAGCGGAAGGCAAAGGCGACCGCAAGGCCGGTGAGCATCAGCGTCGCCGTCAGGAGCAGGGTCTGCTGGAGGTTGAACGCGGCAAAGCTCCGCTCGTCCCCGGAGACCCAGGGGAAGAACCAGGTCAGGCCGGTGCCGTTGAAGATCCCCTTGTAGGTCGACAGCGGGTTGTGGCCCGTCGCGAGGACGACGAGCCCGCCCACGAAGAAGGCGAGCAGCGTCGTCACGATCGCCGTCCACACACCGCCCGAGCGAGCGCCGAGGCCCGCGAAGAAGCTGCCCGCCCGTTCCCCGGTCGGTACGGCCGGCGGGGGCGTCGCCGGCGGAGTCGGCTCGACGGCGCTCATAGGCCAGTCCTTGGCCTATGAGCGTGTGGAGGGGGTGTGGGGGAACCGGGAGGTTCCCCCACTACGTGGAAGAAGGGGGCGCGCGGGGTAAACATGGTTTCCCCCGCGGGAGCGAGCCGAAGGTGAGCGACGCTCATGCCGGAACCTCGTCCCGTCGTGCCCCCGTCATGGCGAGGCCCACCTCGTCCTCGGAGACCCCGGGCGCGTACTCCGCCACGATCTGCCCCTCGTACATGACGAGGATGCGGTCGGCTAACGAGAGGACCTCGTCGATCTCGAGCGAGATCAGCAGGACGGCACGGCCGCGGTCGCGCTCCTCGACCAGACGGCGGTGCACGTACTCGATCGCGCCGACGTCGAGCCCACGGGTCGGCTGGGCCGCGAGCAGGACGAGAGGGTTGCGCGTCACCTCACGGGCGACGACGACCTTCTGCTGGTTGCCGCCCGAGAGAGCCCCCGCGTGCGTCTGCGGCCCGCCGCCGCGGACGTCGAAGTCGGCGAGGATCAAGCCCGCGCGCTTGACGAGCCCGCGCGGCGACAGCCAGCCGAGCCGCGAGTTCGGCGGCTTCGAGACGTCGTGGAGGGCGAGGTTCTCCGCCAGGCTGAAGTCGAGCACGAGCCCGTACCGCTGGCGGTCCTGCGGAATGTGCCCGAGGCCCGCGTCGAAGGCTTCGCGAGCCGTGGCACCGGTCACGTCCACCCCGCCGACGGCGATCCGCCCGCTCGCGGGCGGGCGCATGCCGGCGATCGCCTCGATCAGCTCCGTCTGCCCGTTGCCGTCCACGCCCGCGATGCCGACGATCTCGTTCGCACGCACCTCGAGCGAGACGCCCTTGACCGTCTCGAGCCCCCGGTCGTCGAGGACGTGGAGGTCGTCGACGGTGAGCAGAAACTCGCCCGGCCTCGGCGGCGGCTTGTCGACCTGCAGCAGGACGTGGCGGCCGACCATCAGGCGGGCGAGCCCCTCCTCCGTGGCGCCCTCGCGCGGAACCGTCTCGACGGTCTTGCCGCGCCGCAGCACGGTGATGCGGTCGGCGAACTGGAGCACCTCGTCGAGCTTGTGGGTGATGAAGATGATCGAGTGGCCCTCGTTCGTGAGCGTCCGGATGATCTGACCGAGCTCCTTGGCCTCCTGCGGCGTCAGGACGGCCGTCGGCTCGTCGAGGATGAGGATGTCCGCCCTGCGGTAGAGCGCCTTCAGGATCTCGACGCGCTGCTGCTGGCCCACGCTGATGTCCTCGACGAGCGCGTGCGGATCGACCGCGAAGCCGAGCGCAGTTGCCATCGCGCGCGTCCGCCGCTCGGCTTCGGCATGCGTCGAGGAGCGGCCCCTTCTCCGGCTCCTCGCCGAGCACGAGGTTCTCGGCCACCGTCATCACGGGCACGAGCATGAAGTGCTGGTGCACCATGCCGATCCCGAGCTCGATCGCCTTCGAGCGGCGAGGCGATGGTGACGCGCTCGCCGTGCAGGAGGATCTCGCCCTCGTCGGCGTGGTAGAGGCCGTAGAGAATGTTCATCAGCGTCGACTTGCCGGCGCCGTTCTCGCCGAGCAGCGCATGCACCTCTCCGCGGCGCAGGTCGAAGTCGACGTGGTCGTTCGCGACGACGCCCGGGAAAGCGCTTGGTGATGCCCCGCAGCTCGAGGACTGGCGTCTCGTCGGCCACCGGCGCGGATTCTACGGACAGGGTCTCCCGGACCGAACGACGAAGGGCGGGCTCGGAGCCCGCCCTTCACACACGCGGTGGTACTCGCCTAGAGCGTCGTCGGAGGCTTGATCTTCCCCGAGATGATCAGAGGCTTGAGCGCGTTCATCTTGGCGATGTACGCCTTCGGCACGTCCGGGCTGATCTTGCCGATCGCCACGCCGTTGTTGGCCAGGTTGAACTTGAAGTCGAAGCCGCCGAGCCGCTTCTTCTCGACGACCCGCCTCACGGTCACGAACGTCGAGACGTCCACCCTCTTGACGGCGCTGGTGAGGATGTGCGGGCCGAGGTACGCCTGGTCCCTGTCGACCCCGATGCCCCAGACGCCGTTCTCCTTCGCGGCGTCGAGGGCGCCGAGCCCGCAGCCGCCGGCAACCGCGAAGACGGCCTTCGAGCCCTTGCTGATCTGGTCGAGTGCGATCTCCTTGCACTTGTCCTGCGCGACGAACTCCTGCGAGAAGTCGATCAGGGTCTTCGTCCCCGGAACGCACTTCGACGCGCCGGCCTGGTAGGCCGCGATGAAGATGGTCACGGTCGGGATCTCCAGACCGCCGACGGCGCTGATCGTGTCGCCACCCGCCTTCTTCGCCATCTGCGCGGCGAGACAGCCGATCATGTAGCTGTTCTCGTTCGTCGCGAAGGTGATTCCCGTGACGTTCTTGTTGCGCTTGAACGGGGCCGCGTTCACGGAGTAGTCGACGATCGCGAACTGCGTCTTCGGGAACTTCTTCGCAACCGTGTTCGTCGCGTCCGCGAGCAGGAAGCCGACGCTCACGCAGAGCTGGTTGCCCTTCCGCACGCACGTCGTCAGGTTCGGGATGTAGTCGCTCGCGGCGCGTGACTCGACGGGCGTGATCTGGACGCCGAGCTCCTTCTTTGCCCGCTTGAAGCCTTCGAGCGCCGACTGGTTGAACGACTTGTCGTTGAACTTGCCGACGTCCGAGATCAGGCCGGCCTTGATCGTCGTGCCGGAGCTCTCGGCCGGCGCGGCCAAGCCGATGCCGGCGGCGACCGCGAGGATGACGACCGCGACGATCGCGGCAAGCGCCATCACAGTCCCACGTTTCTTCACTCGATGCTCCCCTTTCACGAGTTTGGGCAGGTAGAAAGCCGCGAGATTGTACCCCCCGCCACGCGCCGGCGCGCGCGGAGGCGTCAGCGATCGCCGGCGTGCGCGAGCACGCCCTCGAGCTCGTGCTCCTCGACGAGCACCCGCCGCGGCTTCGACCCCTCGTAGCCCGAGATGATCCCGCGGCGCTCGAGCATGTCGACGAGACGCCCGGCGCGCGTGTAGCCGACCCGCAGGCGACGCTGGATCAGCGAGACGGACGCGGTCTGCGTCTGCACCACGATCTCGATCGCCTTGTCGAGCAGCGGGTCCTCGTCCGGGTCGAAGTCGAGGTCGTCGTCGTCACCCCCGGCCGTGGCGGACGGTGCCTCGAGAAGCGATTCGTCGAGCTCCTGCTCGCGCTGGCCCCGGCAGGACTCGACGATCAGCGCGATCTCCTCCTCGCTCACGTACGCGCCCTGGACGCGCTGGAGGCGCGACGTCCCCAGCGGCTTGAACAGCATGTCGCCCTGGCCGAGCAGGCTCTCCGCGCCCGAGCCGTCGAGGATGACACGGCTGTCCGTCTGGCTCGAGACCGCGAACGCGATCCGCGACGGCACGTTCGCCTTGATCATCCCGGTGATCACGTCCACCGACGGGCGCTGCGTTGCGAGGACGAGGTGGATCCCCACGGCACGCGACTTCTGGGCAAGGCGGATGACCGCGTCCTCGACCTCCTGCGGCGAGACCATCATCAGGTCGGCGAGCTCGTCGATGACGACGAGCAGGTACGGGAGCGGCTGCTCGCCGCGCTGGGCCAGCACCTTGTTGAACTCGATCAGGTTGCGGGCGCGGGCGATCGACATGCGCTCGTAGCGGCGCTCCATCTCGCCGAGGACGTTCGCCAGCACCGCCGAGGCGGCCTTGGGGCTCGAGACGACGGGCGTGAGCAGGTGCGGGATCGACTCGTAGAGGTTGAGCTCGACGCGCTTGGGGTCGACGAGGATCATCCGCACGTCGTCCGGGCTCGCCCGCAGGAGGATCGAGCAGAGCATGTTGTTGATGCACCCCGACTTGCCCGAGCCCGTCGTGCCGGCGATGAGGACGTGCGGCATCCGGGCGAGGTCGGTCCAGACCGCCTGGCCGGAGATGTCCTTGCCGAGCCACACCGAGACGGGGCTCGCCCCGGCGGGCATCTCCTCGAAGATGTCGCCGAGGGTGACGATGTTCGGCGACAGGTTCGGCACCTCGACGCCCACCGCCTGCTTGCCGGGGATCGGGGCGAGGATGCGGATCTCCGTCGTCGCGAGCGCGTAGGCGAGGTCGTCCTTGAGCGCGGCGACCTTGCCGACCTTCGTGCCGGGCGCGAGCTGGAGCTCGTAGCGCGTCACCCGCGGCCCCGAGACCTGGCCGATCACGACCGCCTCGACGCCGTGGTGGGCGAGCGCCTGCACGAGCGCGTCGGCCGTCCGCTGTGCCGTCGCGCCGGACTGGCCGTTCGCTTGCTGGCGCGACCGTCTTCAGGAGGTCGGGCGAGGGAAGCGTGTACCCCGCGTGCTCGCTCGAAGCGCGTTCCAGGAACGCCTCCTGGGACAGGTCGTCCCGGGGGTGGGCGTTCTCGGCCGACGCATGCTTCGCCCCTACGAGGTCTGCTTCCGAGAGCTGGTCGACGAGGACGGGATGCATCGCCGGGCCCGTGCTCTCGCCGACCACGTCGGGGTACGCCTCGGCCCCGTCGACGACGCCGGGCGGAGACGTCTTCGTCCGGGGAGGCGCCGCTTCCGAGCTCGGCTCGGTCAGCGGGATCGTCCGGAGCGGCGGCCGGCGGTCGATCACCGCCTGGGCGGTCTCGCGGGCGGCGCTCGCAGAGCGGCGCAGCGCCGCGCCGAGCGAGGAGCCCGTCACGAGCACGACTCCGGCGGTCAGGAGAAACGCGGCGAGGATCGCGCGGCCGGTGTCGCCGAAGAGCGGGCCGAGGATCTCCTCGAGGACGCTCCCGATCGCGCCCCCGTTCTCGCCGCCGAGAGCGACCATCAGCCCGAGCAGCAGCAGCGCGGTACCGGTGCGGAATGGACGGAGGTCGACGAGCTCGGCCCGGGCGACCATCAGCCCGCCGAGGGCTCCGAGCAGGAGCGGCAGCACGAGCCCCGCCTCACCGACCAGCCAGTCGGTGCCCTGCGCGACCTTCTGACCCACGAAACCGCCGTCGAATCCGAGCCAGAGCACGACGGCGAGGAAGAGCCCGAGCGTGACCAGCCCGAGCCCCACGAGCTCCGAATGGTGCTCGCTCCGCGAGCGCTTCCTCTTCCTCACACGCGCCGGGGCCCTTGGACGCAGCCGCGACGGTCGCTTCTTCCGCGCCATGGCAGGGAGTTCGCGGGCGCCCCCGGGCTTCCTCCGTCGACCGACCGGCTACGGGTAGCGCGAGATTCGCTCGACGAGGAGCTCGAGGAACCCGTCGGCATCGATCCCGACGGCGACGTGGGCGTTCGGCTGCGCCGCCCGTTCGCCGCCAGAGATCGACCACCGTCCGGCCACGGCACAGGTCCGAGGCGCACTCGACGGCCACGTGCCGCTCGACCGTCTCGAGGAGCCCGGGCCGAACGACGTGGGCGACCGCCACCGCGTCGTGGATCGGCGAGCCGGGCCAGCCGTACGTCTCGGCATGGAAGCGGTGATAGAACGCGACGAGCTCGGCGACCACCGTTCCGACCCGGCCCGAGGCCCGCAGCCGCTCCCCATGCGCGGCGGTGAACAGCGCGCGGTGGGTGACGTCGAGGCCGACCATAGTCACGTCCAGGCCGCTGGCGAAGACGCGCGCGGCCGCCTCGGGGTCGGCCCAGACGTTGAACTCGGCGGCGGGCGTCATGTTCCCCTCGGCGATCGCCCCGCCCATCAGGACGACGCGCTCGAGCCTTGTGGCGACGTCGGGGTGGCGTGCGAGCAGAAGCGCCACGTTCGTCAGCGGCCCCGTCGGCACCAGTGTCACGGGTCGATCGCACTCGCGGATCCGCCGCGCGAGGAAGTCGACTGCGTGCTCGGCGATCGGCTCCCCTTCCGGGGGCGGAAGCGCGGGGCCGTCGAGGCCCGTCTCACCGTGGACGTGCGCGGCGACGTGCAGCGGGCGCACGAGCGGCCGCTCGGCCCCCGCGGCGACGAGGACGTCCTCCCGCTCCGCCAGCTCGAGGACTCGCAGCGCGTTGGCGGTGGCGCTCGCAAGCGTCGTGTTCCCGGCCACCGTGGTCACCCCGAGGAGCTCGACCTCCGGGCTTGCGAGCGCGAGCAGGAGCGCGATCGCGTCGTCGTGACCGGGATCGCAGTCGACGAGGATCGGGACGGTCACGTCCTCCCCGCCGCCAGGATCGCATCGACCTCGGCGGCGGTCGGGAGCGAGGGTTGTGCGCCCGGCCGGGAGGCCGCCAGAGCGCCCGCCGCGCAGGCTCGCGTGAGGGCTTCGTCCTGGTCGAGCCCCTCGAGCAACGAGACGACGAGACAGGCCGTGAACGCGTCGCCCGCTGCGGTTCCGTCGACCTCCTCGACGGGGGGCGGCTTGGACCGCGCGATCACGCGACCTCTGCGAAGGAGGATCGCCCCGCCCGCGCCGAGAGTGAGCGCCACGAGCCTCGCGCGGCGCTTGTCGATCGCGTCGTACTCGAACGGGTTGACGACGACGAGATCCGCGCGGCTGAGCACCTCGGGCGGCACCGGTCGCGCCGGGGCTGCGTTGAGGCAGAAGAACCCCTCGGCGGCTCGCGCGGCCGCGGCCACGGTGGTCGACGGAATCTCCATCTGGCAGAGGAGCGCGTCACCCGGCCGGACGGTCGCGTCGGTGGGCCCGAGGCCCGCGTTGGCGCCCGGGGCGACGGCGATCGCCGTGTCGCCGCGCCCGTCGACGTGGATGACGGCGACGCCGGTCGGCAGGTCGACGATCGAGACGTCGAGCTCCGCTCCTTCCTCGATCAGCCCCGCGAGCGCCTCGTCCGCGAAGGTGTCGTTTCCGACGCAGCCGACGAAGCGGACGTCCGCGCCGAGCCGCGCCGCCGCGACCGCCTGGTTCGCGCCCTTGCCTCCCGGGTAGCGCTCGAAGGCCGCATCGGTGACCGTCTCGCCCGGACGAGGAAGGCGCGGGCAGCGGGCGACCAGGTCGAGGTTGATCGAGCCGACGACGGTGAGGCTAGGCGGCAAGGGCGCGCAGGTCGTCGACCGCCCCACCCGAGCAGAGGTTCTCGCGCAGGTCGAAGAGGCCTGCCCAGAGCGACGAGCGGTCAGGGACGGCGCCGACCCGCAGCGAGTCGTCGAGGCCCTGGAGCGCGCGCACGAGCACGGCGAGCTCGAGATATGCCTGCGACACCCGATGCGGCGCGAGCGAGACGCCCGCGCGCCTCAGCACCATGTCCCACTCGAGCACCTCGCCCACCCCGGGCTCCCCGTACCACGAGCGGCCCTCGGCGACGTCGGGCTCGAGCTCGAGCAGGAACCGGCCGAGCGGCTCCTCGAGCCCGGTGATCGCAGTCTCGGCGCGTTCGGCTGCCCGACGCAGCGCCGCTTCGCGCTTGCCCGCGGTCGACGGCTCGGCCTCTCCCCGGGCCCAGCGGTCGAGCAGGCGGCAAAACGCCAGCGCGGCAACCTCGCTGGCTGCGAGCGACCCGATCAGTCGCGTTGCCGTGGTCTCGGCGACCCCGTAGGAGCGCACCAGTACCGCCCAGCCGTTGCCGCTTGTCTCGGTCACCTCTACTACGAATAGCGGATCCCCGGCATCCGGGTCGCGCCCTACGATCCGCCGCGACCCGCACGGAAAGGATCTCGCATGCGCAAGCTCGCCCTTGCCGCCGTCCTCGCCGCATCACTCGTCTTCGCCGGTGCGGCCGGCGCGATCGCGACGAAGCTCGTCAAGGTAACCGTCGACGACGTCGTCGTCGTGCAGGGAACGAACGTCGGTTGCACCGTCGTCAAGCTCGGCACACAGAAGCTGATGACGTGTGCGAAGGTCGATGCCAAGGGCGGGCTTCCCGGCAGCTACGGCATCTCGATCGACAAGAAGCGCGTGGTCGTCTGCAAGTTCGACACCAAGCGCGACTGCGATCCCGTGTTCTCGGCGAATCACGGGTCGTAGGCCCCGGCCACGCTCAGATCTCGAGCACGACCGGCAGGATCATCGGCCTGCGGCCGGTCCGCTCGTGCACAAGCTGGGCGACGGCGTCGTGGATGTGCTCCTGGAGGAGCTTCAGCTCGACGATGTCGTCCTCGAGGCACTGCGCCAGCGCCCGCTCGGCCTCGTCGCGCGCCTCGGCGATCAGCGGCTCCTGCTCGCCGAGCCCGCGGGCGATCACCTCGGGTGTGTCGATCTCGCGTCCGTTGCGACCGCCGACGGTGACGACGACGATCAGGACGCCGTCCTCGGCGAGGTGCCGCCGGTCGCGGAGCGCCACGTCTCGAACGTCGCCGACCCCCAGGCCGTCGACGAAGGTCATTCCCGTGTCGACCTCGCCGGTGACGCGGCAGACGCCGCCCCGGAGCTCGGCCACGTCGCCGTTCTCCGCCAGCACGATCCGGTCCTCGTGAACCCCGGCGTCGCGGGCGAGCCGCGACTGCGCGACGAGCATCCGGAACTCGCCGTGAACGGGCATCAGGTTCCGCGGGCGCAACAGCGCGATCACCGTCCGGATCTCGTCGGCGTTCCCGTGCCCGGACACGTGCACCGGCGCGATCTCCTGGTGCAGCACCTCGGCGCCCGCGTACGTGAGGCGGTTGATCGTGTCATGCACGCGAAGCTCGTTTCCGGGCACGGGCTTGGCCGAGATGATCACGGTATCCCCCTCCTCCGCCGACACGTTCGGATGGTCGCCGTAGGCGATCCGGGTGAGCGCGGAGAGCGGCTCGCCCTGGCTGCCGGTGCAGAGGATCATGATCTCCTCGGGACGAAGCTCGTCGACGTCGGACGGCTTGACGAGAAGATCCTCGGGGACCTCGATGTAGCCGAGGCTCCGCGCGATGTTGATGTTCTTGCGCAGCGACCGGCCGACGATCGAGACCTTCCGCCCGGTCTCGATCGCGACCTCGATCGCCTGCTGCATCCTGTGCACGTTCGAGGCGAAGGACGCGATCAGCACGCGGCCCTTCTTCTGCGGGATGATCGAGCGGAACGCCTCGCCCACCGTGCGCTCCGAAGGCGTCACTCCGGGCCGCTCGGCGTTGGTCGAGTCCCCGAGCATGAGGTCGACGCCGCGGTTGCCGAGGTCGGCGAGCTTCCCGATGTCTGTGCGAAAGCCGTCCACCGGCGTGTGGTCGATCTTGTAGTCGCCGGTGTGGACGATGCGCCCACCCGGCGTGTCCATGACGACGGCGACCGCGTCCGGAATCGAGTGCGCCATCCGCACGAACTCCGCCTCGAAGGGACCGATCGCGACCGGAGGGCCGTCCGGATCGACCTCGAGCAGCTCCGCGACGGCGAGCAGACCGTGCTCGTCGAGCTTCGACTTCACGAGCCCGAGCGTCAGCCGGGTCGCCCATACCTGCGGCACCGGGATCTCTCTCAGGAGGTACGGGAGCGCGCCGACGTGATCCTCGTGGCCGTGGGTGAGGATGACGGCGCGGACGTCGTCGCGCCGATCGCGCAGGTAGCCGAAGTCGGGCAGGACGAGATCGACGCCCAGGTGCTCGTCGCGCGGGAACGAGAGCCCTGCGTCGATCACGACGATCCCCTCGTCCGATTCGATCACGGTGAGGTTCTTGCCGATCTCGCCGAGCCCGCCGAGCGGGATGACACGCGTCGAGTCCGCCACGAGCAGGAGTGTAACCCCCAGCACTCAGCCCCTAGGCTTCGGGGACCGCGACTCCAGGCGCGCCGCGGCTGGCGCCGATCGAGGCGAGGACGACGAGGACGATCGCCACCACCTCGAGCGCGCTCGGCTCCTGCGCCAGCAGCACGGCGCCCGCGATCGCCGCGAGTGCCGGCTCCAGGCTCAGCACGATCGAGAACGTCGCCGCGCTCAGCCGCCGGAGCGCACGGAACTCGAGTGCGTACGGCACCACCGACGAGAGCAGCGCGACGGCGAGCCCCGTGGCCAGAACGGCAACATCGGCCAGCTCGCCCGCGGCGTCCGCCAGTCCAACCGGAAGTACTGCGGCGGCCGCCACGGTCATCGCGAGGGTCAGAGCCGTCCGGAGGGGCCAGGTCGAGGCGATGCGCTTCCCGACGACGATGGACACGGCCCAGCACGCGCCCGCGCCCAGAGCGAACGCGAGCCCCACGCGATCGACGTCCAGGGTCGGGCTGCCGAGCAGCGCGACCCCGGTCGCGGCGAGCGCGACCCAGGCGAGGTCGAGCAGCCGCCGCGAGAGCGCGACGGCGACGGCGAGCGGGCCGACGAACTCGACGGTGACCGCGACGCCGAGCGGGATTCGTTCGAGCGACTGGTAGAAGAGCGCGTTCATCAGCGCGAGCACGAGACCGAACACGACTACCCAGCGGAGGCGCCTGCCCCGAGCGTCTGCAAACGCGCGACGGTTGAGCGCGAGCAGGACGACCGCACCCCAGCCGACGCGGAGCAGGACGGTGCCGAGCGGGCCTGCCTCGTCGAACAGCGTCGTGGCGACGGCCGCCCCGATCTGGATCGAGATCGCGGCTGCGAGCACGAGCGTGACGGGCGGGACTCGCTCGAGCACCGCGCAAGCGTAGACTCACCGCCCGTGCCGGCCGCGCTCGCAGTCCGGGGACTCGAGAAGCGCTACGGGGACGCCGTCGCGCTGGGGGGCGTCGACCTCGAGCTCGCCGCGGGCGAGCTGGTCGGACTGCTCGGCCCGAACGGCGCCGGGAAATCGACGCTCGTGAAGATCGCGTGCGGGCTCGTCCGCCCGAGCGCGGGAACGGCCGAGGTCATGGGCGTCCCCGCCGGATCCGCGGCCGCCCGGAGCCGGCTCGGGTACCTCGCAGAGCTGTTTCGCTTCCCCGGCTGGGCGGACGCCGACGAGGTGCTCGAGCTCCATCAGCAGCTCGCCGGCTCCACCGGCGGCGCGGGCGAGCGGGCCGAGCTGCTCGAGCTGGTCGGGCTCGGCGATGCGCGCCGGCGGCGGGTCGAGCAGATGTCGAAGGGCATGCAGCAGCGGCTCGGCATCGCGCAGGCGCTCGTGGGCTCGCCGCCGCTCCTGCTCCTGGACGAGCCCACGAGCGCGCTCGATCCGGCGGGGCGCAGAACCGTGCGCGCCCTGCTCGAGGAGCTCCGCGGGAGAGGCACCACGGTGCTGCTCAACTCGCACCTGCTCTCGGAGGTCGAGCTCGTGTGCGACCGCGTCGTCATCCTCGCGGGCGGAAAGACCGTTGCCTCGGGGCGGCCGGACGACCTCGCGAGCGCCGGCGGAGTCGAGGTCGAGACGGCGTCGGGCGTTCGCCGGTACGAGCGGGCGACCCGCGAGGACGTCCCGGGCATCGTGGCCGGCCTGGTCGCGGCGGGCGAACCGGTCTACGGCGTCCGCGTCGTGCGCTCGACGCTGGAGGAGGTCTACCTGGAGGCGGTCGGCGAGGAAGGCTCGTGAGAGCGGTCCCCGTGATCGTCGGCTACGCGCTGCGGGAGAGCCTGCGGCGCAAGGTGTTCGTGGTCGTGCTCCTCCTGACGCTCGTGTTCCTCGGCCTCTACGGCTGGGGCTGCGCCGAAGCCTTCAAGGACGTCGACACGTTCGTCGGCGAGCAGGACACCCCCATCGACGCCCAGGAGCTGGCCGGGGCCACGCTCTTCGGCCTGTCGATGTTCGCGACGCTGTTTCTCGGGGCCGTCCTCGCCGTCTTCCTCACGCTCGGCGTCGTCAGAGGGGACGCCGAGCGCGGGCTCCTCCAGCCGCTCGTCGTCCGGCCGGTCGGGCGAAACGCGCTCCTGTTCGCGCGCTTCCTGGCCGCGGCGGGTGTCTGTGCCGCGTACGTCGCGCTCGTCTACGCCGCGGCGATGGCGATCACCTACGCGGCCGGCGGCTGGTGGCCCGATCGGTTCGTGCTGCCGGGCGTGGCGCTCGCGGCCGGGGTCGTCGTCGTGGCGGCGATGTCTCTGCTCGGTTCCGTGTACCTGACTGCGACAGCCAACGGGATCGCGATCTTCATGGTCGTCGGCGCGGGCCTCGTCGCCGGGCTGCTCGGGCAGGTCGGCGAGGCGATCGGCTCGACCACTCTTGAGGACGTCTCTCGCTACGCCTCCTGGGCGCTCCCGTTCGAGGCTCTGTACCAGGACGCCCTGAGCTCGATCACCGCGGACGCGAGCGGGCTCACGCGAGTCGTCGTCGAGCTCGGCCCGTTCGGCGGAGCCCAGGACGCGGGCCCGCTCCTCTGGCTATGGGCGCTGGGCTACCTCGGGCTGCTCGGCCTCTGGGCCTCGATCGGGTTCGCGCGCCGCGATCTCTAGCCGACGCTTCTCGGCGCCGCCGCGGGCGAGCCACGAGACGTGTCGCCCGGCCAGAGTCATCTGTCGCGCCGGGACACCGCGCAGCGCACGGATCGCACCGGTGAGACCCCGGGCCACGTACGCGTCGTCCAGCGACTTGAACCGCAGCATCCGTGCCGTCTGCGACTGCTCGTTCGGCCAGAGCGTCGCCAGGTGGGCAAACGACTGACTCCGCGACCAGGGGTCGGGGTCGTGGAAATACGAGGCGGCGATCTTCAGCTGCTGGCGGACTGCGGGGTAGTCGTCCGATAGCTCCGGGTTGATCCGACATGCCGCTGCCAGCGCCACTCGGGCGCCTTCGTCGTCCCCGGTGTCGAGCGCGCGAACAGCGTCGAAGAAGGCGACCCAGGCGCGCCCGCGGCGGACAAGCTCATCCCGATCGGCCCGGGACGACGCGTCGATCAGCTCGACGGCACCGGCAACGATTTGCCGAAGGCAGGCAAGGAAGAACCCTTCCCGCTTTCCGGTCAGCGTCAGCGAGTTCGGCTGGTGCCCGACGTCGGGGCGCAACGGCCGATTGAGCATCGCGAACCTGCCGCGCAGCGCGAGCCGGAGGAAGAGATCGTAGTCCTCGACCGCTCGGAGTCGCGTGTCGAATCCGCCCACGGCGACGAGGTCGTTGCGCCGCGCGGCGCAGGCCGAGATGCGACCCACCGGATTCCAGTCGATCAGCCGCGGAAGCTCGTCGACGAGCCGTGAATGCTCGGCCCGGTCGGATCCTTCGCGATGCTCGTGGTTCGTGGACACGAGCACCGCCTCGGGCCACCGTTCGAACGTGGCCACGACGGTCTCCACGTGATCGCTGGTCCAGCGTCGGTAACTGTCGAGGAACGCAACGATCGTGCCACGCGCGTGCGCGATGCCTGCATTGCGCGCCGCGGAGATGCCCTCGTGCGGTCTGCGGACGAGCCGGATGCGATCGCCGAACTCTCGCTCGAGGGCGTCTGCCGTGCCGTCGGTCGACCCGTCGTCGACAACGACGACCTCGACCGCCTCGAAACTCTGGTCGAGGGCACTTTCGACGGCGTCCGAGGCGACCTCCCGCCTGTCCCACGTCGGAATGACCACCGAGACGACAGGCCCGATGTGTCCCCAGCGTGGCGGCGGATAGCCTTGGAAGCTCTCGGGCATCGGCGGTTCTGCGTCGGGAGTATCGAGCATGGGGCGGCGCCAGGCAGCTACGTGGAGCGGCCAGCACGGCCGCGGGCCAGCCACAGCACGTGCCGCACGGCGAGCGACGCGTGTCTCGGCGGGACTCGGGTCGCCGCACGCAGGACGGCCGGGATGCCGCCGTCGTCCCGCGCGGCATCGAGGGACTTGAGCCTGAGCACTCGCGCTGTCTCCGAACGCTGCTCGGGCCACAGCGAGGCCATGCGCTCGAGCATGTGCAACCGCACCTGCGAGTCGAGGTGGAATGCGGGGGTGTTCCACCGCACGACCGCCGCCACCGCAGACTGATCGTGCGAGAAGGCCGGCCAGAGCTCGCAGGCTGTGGTCAGTGCGCTGCGCGCGGCTTCGTCGTCGCCCGCGAGGATCGCCCGGATCGCGGCGTGAAGGGCAAGCCGGGCACGCGTCTCGCGGGCGAGATCCTCTCGGTCTGGCCTCGACGAGCTGGCGAGCTTCTCGACGAGCCCTGCGAGACTCAACTCCAGGCAGTCGAGGTAGAGGCCATCACGGCGGCCTCTGTGCTCGAGCGAGTCAGGGAGCCCTGAGGGGTGTGGGACGACCGGACGATTCAGGACGGCGAACGGGCCGCGCAGAGCGAGGCGAACGTAGAGGTCGTGATCCTCGGCGACGACGAGCCGGTCGTCGAAGCCGTCGACTGCGATCAGGTCGACGCGCCGGCACGCGCAGCACGAGACCCAACCGATGGGGTTCCAGCTCAGGAGACGAGGAAGGTCGTCGACGAGCCGCGCGTCATCCGCTCGGTCGCTGCCTTCGCGACGCTCGTAGTAGGTGGAGACGAGGACCGCCTCCGGGAACTTCCCGAATGTCGCAACGATGGTCTCGACGTGATCGGGAAGCCAGCGCTGATCCGAGTCGAGGAACGCGACGATCTCACCGCGGGCCCTGGCGAGGGCAGCGTTCCGCGCGGCGGCCGCTCCGCGGTGCGGCGTTCGCAGAACGATGATGCGGGTCCCGTACTCCCGCTCCAGCGCGTCGGCTGTCCCGTCCGTCGAGCCATCGTCGACGACGATCACCTCGAGCTTCGCGAACGTCTGGGCGAGAGCGCTCTCGACCGCTTCGCGAACGAGCTCTCGCCGATCGTACGTCGGGATGATCGCCGTGACGAGCGGGGGCATGCTGGTTTCCACCGGTGCCATCCGACGAGGAAGTATTGCGACGAGCGCTGCCGACCCGTGCGGCGTGTACGCTCCCGCCCCGGCATGCTCGTCGCCACGCACTCCGGGCTCCGCGGCCGACCTGGAATCGAGCTCACGGATGCCGTCGTCGCTCGCACGATCTGCGGTCTGGTTGACGTGCTCGCGTCGCGCGGGCTGCCGCTGACGATCGCGGTGGCGCGGGACGCCCGGCCGGCCTCCACGCGCCTCGCGTCCACGGCGGCCGACGCCGCCATCCGCCACGGGGCCGACGTCGTGGATCTCGGGGTGGTCTCGACTCCCGGCGCCAAGCTCGCGGCCCGCCGGCGCGGGCTCGGCGGCTGCGTCGTCGTCACAGGCTCGCACCTGGGCCCGGGGTGGTCGGGCCTGAAGCCGATCATCGCGCCTCTCTACGGACCGCTCGACGTCCGCCTGCTGCCCGAGCCGTCGCGTGGCCGGAGCCGTCCGGGAGCACTGGATCCGGACGGCGGCGCGCCCGCGGAGCACGCCGAGGCGATCGCCGGGGCGATCGACGTCGAGGTGATCCGGGAGGCGGGCCTCGGCGTTTCGTGCTCCGGCGGGGCGGGGCCTGCCGCCGATCTGTTGCTCGAGCGGCTTGGCTGCCGACGTGCGGGCAGGGCGGACGTGGGGCTTCTCCTGGACGCCGACGGCGACCGTCTTCAGCTCGTCTCGGAGGCGGGCGAGACGCTCGAGCCGGAGCTCGTGCTTCCGCTCGTGGCGTTCGCCCGCAAGCCGCAGCGGGTCGTGAAGGGCGCCGATACGAGCAGCTCCGTCGACGCGGTCGTCGCGCGCTGGCGCGGGGTCGTGCACGTCGTGCCCCCGGGGGAGCTGCACCTCGTCGAGGAGGTGGTCTCGACGGACGCGCAGCTTGCAGGCGAGGGAAACGGCGGCGTGATGATCCCCGCAGTCGGGGTGGCCCGCGACGCGCTGGCCGCGGCGGCGTCGATCCTCGAGCTCGTCGCGCGCACGCGTCGCCCCCTGTCGGAGCTGGCGGCCGCGATTCCGACGTACGCCGTGCGGCGGTCGGTCGTGGCCTGCACCGGCGATGACGAGGCGAGCGCGCTGCTGACGTCCGCGGCCGCCCGCCTGGGTGTCTCTGCCGCCGAGCCGCGAGTGGGTCTCCGGGTCGGCGGCGGCAACGGCTCCTGGGGCCTCGTGCGCCAGTCGGGGACGGAGCCCGTCCTCCGCGTCACGGCCGAGGCCTCTTCCGACGCCGAGGCCGATGCTCTGCACGGCGAGCTGCTCGCTGCGCTCGGCGGCGCATGACCGGGGCGAGTCTCTTCGTCGTCGGGACACGTTCGTTCGCAGGCGAGGTGGCCGACTTCGCCCAGGACAGCGGCCACGACGTCGCCGGGCTCCTCGAGCCCTACGACGAGGATCGGGTCGGCACGAGCATCCACGGCCTCCCGGTCGCCTGGCTCGACGACGCGAGCCCCGGGACGGCCGTGATCGGGACGGGAGAGCCGTCGCGGCGGGCGATCATGGCGCGGGTCGAGGCACTCGGCTGGGAGGTCGTGAGCCTCGTCCACCCCCGCGCGCACGTGTCGTCGAGGAGCACGGTCGGTCGCGGGTCAGTGGTCGGGCCGGGTGCCGTGGTCGGCGCGTACACGACGATCGGCGACGTCGCCGTCCTGGGCCGGGGCGTGCTCGTCGGACACCACACCGAGATCGCGGAGTTCGTCACGCTCAATCCGGGCGCCAACGTCGCGGGCAACGTCCGGATCGGCGGGGACGTCTTCGTCGGCATGGCGGCGGTGGTTCGTGACCACGTCACCATCGGCCGGGGCACGATCGTCGCCGCCGGCGCCGTGGTCGTCGGCGACGTCGACGAGCGGGTCGAGGTGAGGGGGCTGCCGGCGACGGTTCACCGACTCCTCGACCGCACGGCGCAGGTCGTAGAGCCCGTGGGGGACGTTCCGTCCGACGGCGAGTAGCCCGCGCGCAGGTATACGGCGCGCGTGACGGGCCGCGAGGCGCGGGCGGCCTAGCCGTGCCGCCTGCCACACGGCGTACGAGCGCAGGAGGGCCGCAGCATCGTGACGCTGATCGGGCCACGCCTCGGCGACGACCGTGAACATGCGCAGGAGCTCGGCGGGATCATCCGCCCGAGGCATGAAGAGCTGGAGCGTCCGTACGACCATGGCGCCGTAGTCCGACAGCTCCGGCAGCAAGGCGCAGGCACGGTCCAGCTGCTCCCGCACGGTCCGGTCGTCGTGCTCGTCGAGCGCGCGGAGCGCGCGGACGAAGGCCTGCCTGCCCCGCGTCTTCTCGAGGAGCTCGCCCGCGTCGGCTCGGCACGAGTCGTGGAGCTCGGCCAGCACCCGCTCGACGCTCAACGCGTAGGTCTCGAGATAGTCGCCTCGCCGTGCGCCGCGTGCCCGGAGTGAGTCCGGCGATCTCGTCCGCACGAAAGTCGGCCGCTGCACGAGCACGAAGAACCCCCGCAGGGCTAGCCGAAAGAACATGTCCGCGTCTTCGCCCGAACGCATCCGCTCGTCGAATCCTCCGGCGGCAACCAGCGTCTCGCGCCGCACGGCGACCGACGACACGTAGCCCACGTGATTGCCCAGAAGCGCACGACGGAAGTGATCGTGCGCGCGCGCGTCCTCGAGTCGCTCGTCGCCGCCGATCCGAAATCCCCGGGACGTGCTCGCCAGGATCGCGTCGGGCTGGAGGTCGAAGAGCCGCGTGACGACGTCGAGGTGGTGCGGAAGCCACCAGTTGTCCGAGTCGAGAAACGCGATGAGCTCGCCGCGCGCGGCATCGATGCCCGTGTTTCGCGCAGCCGAGACGCCTCCGTTCTCGCGCCTGATCACCGTGATCTGCTTGCCGAAGCGCCGTGCGAGCGCGTCGGCCGTGCCGTCGGTCGAGCCGTCGTCGACGACGATCGTCTCCACCCACGGGTACGGTTGGCCGAGCACGCTCGCGACGGCCCGGTCAACCGTGTCTCGCCGCTCGTACGTCGGGATGAGCGCGGTGACGAGCGGCGGATCCGTCACCGCAGCCGTGCCGCGATCGCGTCGGCCCGGGCACGGACTCCGTTCCGCAGCCAGTAGGGAATGCGCCTCGCGTCGACGCGAATCTCGAGGTCGGCTTCGACCAGCAACCGACCTAGAAGCCTCGAGTAGACGTTCGGACGCAGACGGCGATGCCACGGCTTCGGCCCGACCTGATGGAGCAGAAAGGGCCTGACGCCGTCGTCGTAGCCGACGTCCAGAGTCACAGGATCGCGCAGACCCAGCCCCTCGTATGGGGCGAACGGCGCCAGGCGCCGCTCGAGCGCCCTGAGTCGATTCCCGGGTGAACAGGCGGCCAAGGCGGCGTTCCACACGTCCTGATCGGGAAGGTAGAACGGATCGTCGCGGGAACCGTCCATCCTCCGGGAGCGCTTCAGATCGAGGCCACGCTGCGTCTGCTCGACGAGCGGGAGCACGAGCTCGGCGAGGGCTGCGGGCAGGACGAGTAGCCCGCTGTTGACATACGGACGAGGCGGGATCGTGCCCACCCCCAGCAGTGCGCCCCAGTCCGGGTGGTGGCGGTCCGGCTGGTCGTCGAGAAACGCGACCGCAGCTCCCCCGGCCCCCTCCTCGACCAGCTCCCCCAGAGACCGTATGACGATCACGTCGGCGTCGAGGATCACCATGGTCTCGGCCGGCCACGACCGCGGCCCGGCCCACTTCACGAGCATTCCCGGCAGCCGTTCCTCGCCGTCGACGATGTGCGCGTGGCCGGAGAGGAGGCTGCGCTGGTCGGGCTCCAGTCCCGCGTCGACGACCACGAACGGCTCGTTGTGGCCGCAGAGGCGAAGGGAGTTCAGCAGCGCGACCGCCCCGAGGAAGTAGCGGTCGTCCGCGACGGCGTAGAAGCACGAGCCGGCCAAGCACTAGAGGCTAGACGATCGCCTCCGCCGGGACTTTCTGCCCGACGCGGCCTGTTAGGCCAGGCCGAGCAGCGACGCGATTCGCCGCCGCTGGAGCTTCCCCGTCGCGGTGAGCGGGATTGCCGCGACGATCGCGATCATCCGGGGCACCTTGAAGGCGGCGAGGCGGTCACGGCAATGCGCCGCCAGATCCTCGGGCGTGGCCTGGCCCTTCAGCACGACGGCAGCCGCGACCTCCTCCCCGTAGCGGTCGTTCGGCACGCCGAAGCACACCGCCTCGGCGACGGCCGGATGGACGAGCAGCGCGGCCTCGACCTCGTACGGGGAGACGTTCTCACCGCCGCGGATGATGATCTCCTTCAGGCGACCGCAGAGCCGAAGCCAGCCGTTCTCGAGCGCGCCGAGATCGCCGGTGCGAAACCAGCCGTCGAGGAACGAGCCGTCCCCGGGATCGCCGAGATACCTGGGCATGACTCCCGACCCGCGGACGACGACCTCGCCGACAGACCCGTCGAGTGCGTCGGCACCGCGCTCGTCGACGACGCGAATATCGGCGCCGGCCGGAACTCCCACCCACCCTGGCCGTCGCTCGGCGGGCGGCAGCGGGTTGGAGGAGATCTGGTGGCAGGCTTCCGTCATCCCGTACGCCTCGAGCACTGGGATCCCGAGCCGTGCCTCGAGCTCCGTCATCAGCGCCGGGGCAAGCGGTGCGCTGCACGATCGGGCGAAGCGCAGAGACGTGCCGCCACCGTCGGCAGGAAGACGGTCGAGCAGCATCCGGTGCACCGCGGGCGCCGCCGAGTACCAGGTGACCCCGTGCTCGTCGAGCTGCCGCCAGAACCGCGCGCCCGAGAGTCTCGCTGGAACGACGACCGCCCCGCCTGCAGCCAGCGGGGCGAGCACCGAGGCGACCAGCCCGTGGACGTGGAACAGCGGCATCGCACAGTAGGACGTGTCCGACGCGGCCAGGCCGTAGAAGGCGGAGATACTCCGGGCCGCGGCGACGAGATTTCGATGCAGGAGTGGGACGAGCTTCGGCCGGCTCGTCGTCCCGCTCGTATGGAGGAGCAGCGCCATCGCTTCCGGGTCGCCCGCCGTGGGCCCAGTTCCGCCCTTCCCCGTCCCGGAGCCGAGCTCGATGACCACCGTCCCTTCAGGGCGGGCCGCGCGGGCTCCCGCGTGCTCGCCCTCGGGGACGACCAGGACGCGAGGCTCGAGGTCGCCGAGATAGAAGCGATGCTCCTCCTCCGTGTAGGCCGGGTTGAGGGGCGCGGCCGCCGCACCGAGCGCGAGCGCGGCGAGCAGCACGCCGACGAGCTCGGGGCCGTTCGGCAGCACAAGCGCGACGCGGTCGCCGGCGTCGACGCCGGCCTCGGCGAGCATCCCGGCGAAAGAGGCGACATCATCCGCGAGACGGCCGTACGTGAACGACCGCTGCTCGTCGGGGACGAGCAGCGCGAGGTCGTCCGACCGTCCGTTGAACAGGTCGCCGACAGTCGAGGAAAGAACCCCGCCAGACGCCACCCGGCCAGCGTAGCCAACGCATCGGCGCACGTCCTGACCGATCCGATCTGTGCAGAAACCCTCGGACGAGGGATTTCGCCGGCGGCGCGCAGAGTGCTTCATCCGAGCAGGCGACATCTCCGGGAAGGCGGGGAAGATGACTGCGGCGCAGTTCGAGGTTCTCGACGAGATCGACGTGGAGCGCATTCTCCTTTGGCGCTTCGAATCCCTGGTGGACGCCGGCTACGACGTCGGCCCCGCCCTACAGCTCGCGACCCACGTGGAGGTCGACCTGCACGGCGCGACGGACCTCGTCCGCCGAGGCTGCCCGGCCGCCACGGCGCTTCGCATCCTGCTGTGAGGAAGAACGAGCGAGGAACGCCGGCGCTGAGGCTGACGGGCGCGCTTTCCGTCATCGCCCTCATCGCCGCTGCCGCGGCCGCAAGCGGCAGGCCGACGAGGCGCTGAGCTCGCCCGGGAGGAGAGCGGACGACGGGGCTCGAACCCGCGACCCTTGGCT
>CAVQHY010000009.1:0-6494 GCA_963712465.1 uncultured Actinomycetes bacterium | reverse complement strand
ACCCGCCAGGCGGAGAAGGCCACGACTGTGAGCGTCAGGAGCACGCCGAGCGCGAAGGCGATCGCCAGGCTGCGGGGAGTGGCCGCGTACTCGATCTCGAGACCGCCTCCCACCGTGCTGAAGGCGTGTGCCAGCACGAGAACCATGAGGAACGCCACGCCCGCGCCGATGAGCGCGCCGACGAGGGCCGCGACGAGGTCGTACGCGGCTCCCTCGAAGGTGAATGTCTCGACCAGGTGGCCGCGTCGCGTCCCGATCGCCCGCGCGATGCCGAGCTCGCCGCGCCGCTCCGCCGCCAGCATGACGAAGACGAGGAAGATGAGCAGGATCCCGGCGGCGATCGAGAACGACCCGAACGTCGTGAAGAACGCCATGAAGGTGGTGCCGGCGACGTCGGCCGCCTCGATCGCGTCCTGCTTCGACGGGTCGACGTCGAGGCCGAGCGGCGTGAGCGTGGGCTCGAGCCGGTCGACGACCTGGTCGGTCAACCCCGCACCGCTCGTGGGACCGCCGCGGTTGGAGATGAGGACGTGGCGCACTTCGCCGAGCCTGCCGAGAAACGCCTGTGCGTCGGCGAGCGGCATGAGGAGAGCGGCGTCCGTGGTGCCGGCGCCCTCGTACCGAACGACGTCGCGCACCGTCGCACGTGCGGGCTGGTGGCCGGCGAAGATCAGGATCCGGTCGCCGGGCGCAACGTCGAGCTCGTCCGCCGCGTCGGCGTTCAGGAAGACCTCGCCGCTCCCGAGCTGGGCGAGGGAGACTTCCCCATCGGTCCCATCAATCGAGCCGAAGCCTTCCATGCGCGCCGGGTCGGCGGCGAAGAGCGTCACCCTGGGCTCGGTCTGACGTTGGGCGGGCGCCTGAACGGCAACCTGCTCGATGATCGCGGGCGTGACGCCGTCGACAAGATCGGAGCCGGCCAGCCGCGCGTCGATCGTGTCGACGACGGACTCGTCGAAGTACTCGATGCCGGTGGCGGCGCCCAGGCCGGTGCCGAGCTGGACGTCGGCTCCCTTCGCCGACACGAGCTCGTCGGTGTCCCCGAGGGAGGAGACGGCCGCCGAGCGGATCGTATGGCTCATCGTGTCGCCGGTCGTCAGCGCGACCGCAACGATCGCCGTGCCGAGCATGAGGCCCAGCACGATCAGCGACGTCCGCCCGCGGCGACGGCCGACATTCCGCACGCCGAGCTTCACCAGCACGGGATGCCGCAGCGCGAGAACGCCGAGCACGACGAGCGCGACCACGAGCGCGCCCATGAGGACGACGAGAACCGTCCCCATCGGGATGCCGAAGAGCTCGGTCACTGCTCGCCCACGGAGACCGGCGGCAGCTCCGCGTAGGCGACCTCGTAGTGATCGCGCCCGGGCGGAGCCTTGAAGAGGGTCATGAAGCGCTCGACCTCACCGGTCGCGAAGGCCGCGCTCGCGGCGGCCGCCTCCTCCGTCGTCCAGAACGTCAGGATCATCCCCTTCCCCTCGGGCGTGGTGAGGACCAGCGAGCCCTCGTAGCCCTCGTGGTCGCGAAGCCCGGGGACAACCGAGTCGCGAAAGAGCGCGACCGCTTCCTCCATGTCGATCCGCACCGTGTCGACCTCAAGCAACGTGACTCGCGAGTACATCTCTCACCTCCAGGACCTGCTCCTCGACGACCCGGCCGTCGAGCATCCGGACGATCCGATCCGTCCTTCGCCCCACCGCGATGTCGTGCGTGACGATCAGGAAGGTGAGGCCGCGCTCGGCGTTCAGCGTGCGCATGAGGTCGATGATCTCGGCGGCGTTCTCGCTGTCGAGGTCGCCGGTCGGCTCGTCGGCCCACACGATCGTCGGGTCGTTGACGAGCGAGCGGGCGATCGTGACGCGCTGACGCTCGCCTCCCGACAGCTCCTCGGGCACGTGGCCCGCCCGGTCGGCGAGCCCGACGAGGTCGAGCGCCGCGAGCGCCCGCCGCCGCGCGTCCCCGGAAGCGACGCGGGAGACGAGCAGCGGCAGCTCGACGTTCTCGACCGCCGTGAGGACGGGCATGAGGTTGTAGAACTGGAAGACGAAGCCCATGTGGCGCGCGCGGTAGTCCGTGCGGGCGCCGTCGGACATCGTCTGGAGCGGCGTCCCCTCGATGACGACCTCGCCCCGGTCGACCGAGTCGAGGCCCGAGAGGCAGTTGAGGAGCGTCGTCTTCCCGCAGCCGCTCGGGCCCATGATCGCGACCATGTCGCCCGAGCCCAGGACGAGGTCGACGCCCTTCAGCGCCTCGACCCTGACCTTCCCCGTCTCGTACGTCTTCGTGACCCCGCGCGCTTCGATGATCGGCTGTCCGGCGCTCACCGGCCCTCCTTCCGCGACACCGGAAAGCGTCCCCGAGCGCCGGAATCGGGGCATCCGCGAGACGACCGATCCCGCGTGCGGCTTAGTACGGAGGTCTCAGTCGGGCTTGCCGGCCATCGCCCACGTCGTGAACACGTAGACGATGACGAGCGCCACGGAGAGGACCGTGGCGATGCGGACCAGCGTGACGCCTTGCTCCCCGTTGCTCGCGCCCAGGCGGCGGACGCCGAAGCCCGCCAGGATCACGGAGAGGAGAAGCAGGAGGCCGCCGGGCTCGGCGGTGCCATAGCCGATGCCGATCCACAACGGCTGTCCCTCGGCGTCGTTCCAGCCCTCCTTCGAGGCGATCCACTCCGCCCCGACGCGCATGAGGATCCAGGCCGGGACAGCAACGAGGAGGAGGGTGCCGAAAGCGAGCCGACTCAACGGCAGCACATTCGTGGGAGCGCGGCGCCTCCAAGCGATGAGCTCGGCGGTGGAAGCCGCGATCAGCGCCCCGAGCAGGATCGACGCACCGAGGACGTGCAGGAGAAGCGGGAAGTTCCAGCTGTCGGGTCGGATTGCGCCGAGCACTGCCTATGCCCCCGGCTTGTAGATCATGACGACGAGGAACACGAGGGTGACGAGGATCATGAGCCCGTGAAGCGTCGCTCCGAGCTGAGAGCGCAGCATCGCGTTGAGCTCCGGGCTCGGGGCATCGTTCCCTTCGCGTACCAGCGTTTTCGCCCGGTACCGCGTGCCCTCGTAGATCTTCCCGACGCGGCCGCCGATGCCGCCAGCGACGAACCACAGGATGAGCGCGGCGATGATCCATCCGTCCCAGGGGTGGTAGGCGTCGAGGTCGATGGCCAGCCAGACCCCGAAGACGATCGTGCCGACCATGCCCACGGCGATGAGCGCATCCCCCGCGCGAGAGACCCAGAACAGGCGCACCACGTCGCTGGGGACGGTCAGCCGCCGCCCGGCGACGATGACCACCGTGTAGACGACGAGCGCCGCGATCCACGCGAAGGCCGAGAGGACGTGCAACGCGAGCAGCCAGTCGCCGAACCCCATCGGCGGGGCAACTTACAGCACCGCGCGGCGGGGATGTCAGCGAGGACCGGTCAGTGGCCCCAGCCTCCGTGGTGGTGCTTGCGCTTGCAGGTCACCGTCGCCGAGTAGTCCAGGCCGGTCGGGTTCCCGTAGTCCCGCACGCTGAACCCGAGGACGTTCTTCCACTTCCTGAACGGCCCGGTGGTGCTGAACTGCTCGGGCGGGTCCTGGAAGTTCGGGAAGAGGTCGCCCGCCGGCTGCGCGCCGAAGACGGCGCCGTTGAGCGAGATGGTCACGTCGTTGTCGGCGTGGACGTCGATGACGAGCGACGCGGCCCTGCACTTGCACTTCCTGGGCAGCTTGAACCACCTCTTGTAGAGCGACGTCGCCGGCCCCGACTTGTCGGCGGAGACCGAGATCCACTCGGTTCCCGCGATCGGGTTCGCCCAGGACGCGCACGACGCGACGTCCAAGGGGCCCGTGCCGCACTTCGGGACGACGAAGGCCTGCTCCCAGGTCGCTCCCTGGTCGACCGAGAACTTCGTGAACGGGTCGCGGCCGGGCGCAGCGGCGTTGCCGCTGACGAGCGTGAACGTCCTGGTGCCGTGACCGTGGTGGGCCAGTGCGGGCGGCGAGAGGCTCAGCGAGACGGCAAGCAACAGCAGCCCGCACAGGCAGAGACGGTGCTTTCGCATATTCCCCCTCCTCTCGGGCGCGAGCCTACGACTCGGCCGCGCGCCGGTCAACCCCGGACGCCGACTCCGTCCGGGCTACGCCGGCTCCGTGATCTGAAAGACCTTTCGGAGCGTCTCGTGGATCCGCCAGACGGCCGGGTCTCCCGCGCGCAGGACGCCGACGACGCCCGGCTCGAGCTCGAGCGTCGGGGCCCCCTCCACCTCCACGGTTGCCCGTCCGGAGACGACGACGAACAGCTCGTCCGCCTCGACGTCGGCGACCACGCCGGGAGTGATCTGCCAGACGCCCCGCGTGACCCGGCCGTCCGGCGAGGCATCGAGGACGAGCTCGGAGACCTCGGGCGCGCCCTCGAGGATCGTCTCCGGGTCGAGCGGCGCCGACTCGAGGGCGAGGTCGGCGACCCGGTGGGCGAAGGAGCCTTCGGCCATCAGCTGTCGAAGCCTAGGCCGAGTCGGTCGAGCGTGCGCAACCAGAGGCCGCGGCGGCCGGCGTTGCGGTCGGCGGCGGCGAGGCGGTTCCGCGTGAGCTGGACGACGCCGCAGCGCAGCGGCTCGGGCGGGAACGGCACCGGCTTCGAGCGGACGTAGCGCAGGCGCGTGGCCTCCGTGTCGCGGCCGTCGAGCAGGTCGAGGGCGACACGGGCGCCGAAGCGCGTCGACACGACCCCGAGGCCCGTGTACCCGACCGCGTAGACGACCCGGCCGCGGTGCGCCGTCCCGAAGAAGACCGAGAACCGGCTGCACGTGTCGATCGCGCCGCCCCAGCGGTGCGTGAAGCGCACCCCCTCGAGCTGCGGGAACGTCGTGAAGAAATGCTGCGAGAGCATCGCGAACGTCTCCTGGTCGTCGTCGAGATCCGGCCGGACGGGGCCGCCGTAGCGGTACACCGCCTCGTAGCCGCCCCAGAGGATCCTCCAGTCCTGGGTCAGCCGGTAGTAGTGGAACCGGTTCGCGCCGTCGCCGACCCCCTGGCGCCTCTTCCATCCGATCGACTCGCGCTGCTCGGGCGTGAGCGGCTCGGTCATGAGCGCGTAGTCGTAGACCGGCACGACGTAGCGGCGGATGGCGCGGAGAAGCGGCGGGTAGGCGCTGGTCGCGAGCACGACGCCCGCCGCCCGGACGCGCCCCGCCTCGGTGAGCACGCGCACGCCTGCTCCGTCGTCCTCGATCCCGGTCGCGCGCGTGCGCTCGTGGATGCGAACACCGGCGGTGAGCGCTGCCTCGGCGAGCCCGACGGCAAGCTTCCCGGGGTCGACGAGCCCCGCCTCGGTCTTGTCCCACAGGCCCCCGAGATACGTGGGCGAGGCGACCTCGGCGCGGACGGCGGCCTCGTCGAAGAGCTCGTGCTCGTGGCCGTAGCGGTCGAGCAGCTCCGCGGTCTCCTCGAGCCACGCGACCTCGTGCGGCTCGAGCGCCACGCCGAGGTCTCCCGTCAGCTCGAGGTCGCACTCGACGCCGAGGCGCTCGAGGTCCGAGACGAAGCCGGCGAGGTTCTCGCTGCTCAGGCGCGTGAGCTGCGGCATCTCGTCGGCGAAGCGGACGAGCCCATTCTCGATCCCGTGCGTCAGCGAGCCGTGCGCGAAGCCCCCATTGCGCCCGCTCGCGCCGAACCCGACCGTCTCCGCCTCGAGGACGACGACGTCGCGGGTCGGGTCGTCCGCCTTGGCGTGCAGGGCCGCCCAGAGCCCGGTGAACCCGCCGCCGACGATGCAGAGGTCGGCCTCGGCGGCTCCGGCCAGCGGGGGCCGCGGCTCGCGTGCCGGGAGGGCGTCGAGCCAGTAGGGGCGGACGATGGCGTCGGCGAAGGCCTCCCGCTGAGCCGGGGTCGGCGGAGTGTCCGGCCAGGGAAGCGCCACGGCGCGAGTCTACGGAGACGGTGCTCCGTCCCCGCAGGCGAAGATGCCCGGTGAGCCGAACGCCGGATGCCACCATCGACCAGGAGGACGACCATGCGGATCACCAGGAACGGAGTCGAGACCGCGGCGGGACCGGGCGAATGGTTCACCGGGTCCGTCTACCTCGACCCCGTCGCGGCGCCGTCGGATGCCTCACGCCTGAGCGCGACCAGCGTCCACTTCACCCCGGGCGCGCGAACGGCGTGGCACACGCACCCGAACGGCCAGACGATCTACGTCACCGAGGGCGTCGGTCTCGCGCAGCGGCGCGGCGGCCCGATCGAGGTGATCCGCCCCGGCGACCGCGTGTTCTTCGAGCCGGGCGAGGATCACTGGCACGGCGCGGCCCCGAGCCGCTTCATGACCCACCTCGCGATGCTCGACGTCGACGATCAGGGCAACCCGGCGACCTGGGGCGACCACGTCACCGACGAGGAGTACGCGAGCGGCGCCGCCCATCGCAGACTGAGCCGCCGCTGGCCGCTCGCACGCCCAGTCGCCGTTTTGGTACTAGGCGCTGGTGAGGACGGAGTTGAACCGCTCTA
>CAVQHY010000008.1:0-690916 GCA_963712465.1 uncultured Actinomycetes bacterium | reverse complement strand
AGGCCGATCGCCAAAGAGGCGCTCTGCATCATGTGCGGTTGCTGCGTCTCCGAGTGCAACTCGATGGAGTCCGACCCCGACTTCTTCGGCCCGGCGGCGCTGGCGAAGGGGTTCCGACACGTCGGCGACCCTCGCGATCAGGCGAGTGTCGAGCGGCTCCAGGCCTACAACGACGAGCACGGGATCTGGGACTGCACGAGGTGCTACTTCTGCAACGAGCGCTGCCCGAAGGGCAGCGCGACGCGATCGCCAAGCTCGGCGCCGAGTCGCTGAAGGAGGGCATCGACGGCGACATGGGCGCCAAGCACGCGAAGTGGTTCGTGGCCTCGGCGAAGACCACGGGCTGGCTGCGCGAGACCGAGCTCGTGCCAAAGACCCAGGGCGTTGTCAACGCGCTCAAGGAGACGAAGTTCGCGATCTCGCTCGCAAAGCGCGGACAGTGCCGTCCCGCCCCGGTACACGTCGCCAGGGACATCGAGGAGTCCCGCGCCCTCCACGACCTCGTCAAGGCGCAGGGGGTCGCGGGCGCCGCGGGCATCGTCCAGGGTGAGAAGGGCCTCGCCCGGGCGGCGTACGCGATGGAGGAGAGGCACGCTGCCGGCGGGGATGGCACATGAGGGTTGCCGGTGGGGTCGCGCTCGACAGGGCGTGGGGTGGGGTGGCGGGGTTGCAGCCGTCGCGAAGCGACGGCGTCTGCTCCGAGCCGGCACGCAGAAGCCCAGGGGGCATCGCGATGAAGGTCGCCTACTACAAGGGGTGTCTCGCCTCGCTCTCCGCGAAGGAGCTCGACACCTCCACCCAGGCGCTTGCGCCAAAGCTCGGGATCGAGCTCGTCGAGCTCGAGTCGGTCACCTGCTGCGGCGCCGGTGACATCCACGAGGCGGAGCCCGACTACTACCTCCACCTGAACGCGCGCATCCTCGCCTACGCCGAGCAGACGGGCGCGGACACGCTGATGACGATCTGCAACGTCTGTACGCTCAACCTGCGCCAGGCAAACCACCAGCTCCAGCACGACGACGCGCTGCGGGCCCGCGTCAGCGAGAACCTCGAGCGCGTGGGCGCACCTCCTGTACGCCGGGGGCGTCGACGTCAAGCATCTCCTGTGGCTGATCGCCGACGGCGAGGGCCTCGAGAGACTCGAGCAGGTCGCCCACAAGGGCCTGAAGGGGCTCAAGGTCGCGCCCTTCTACGGGTGCCAGATCCTGCGCCCCTCGAAGATCCTGGGCTTCGAGGATCCCGACAAGCCGTCGTCGCTCGAGGCGATCATCGCCGCCTGCGGCGGGGAGGCGATCGACTACCCGGCGAAGATCAAGTGCTGCGGGTTCCCGATCATCCAGGCGCGCGAAGAGGTCGCCCTCGGCGAGCTGATCCAGCCGATCGAGCAGTCGATCGAGGCGGGAGCCGACGCGATGGTGACCCCCTGCCCGCTCTGCCACCTGTCCCTCGACGCGTGGCAGCAGAAGCTCGAGAAGGCGACAGGGCGAAGCTACCAGCTGCCGATTCTCCACCTCTCGCAGCTGATCGGCGTTGCGGCCGGCCTCGAGGACTCGGCGCTCCGGTTCAAACGCCACGTCGTCCCCGTGACGCCGGTGCTCGAGAAGCTCGAGGTCGGCTCGGTCTGATCAGGCTGCTCGCGAGGGCCGGGGCGCTCGCCGCGGCGGCCGGGCTCGGCTGGGGCCTCCACGAGGCCCAGTGGGTGCGCTTCCGCCGGCTCGACGTGCCGATTCCCGGCCTGCCCGACGCGCTCGACGGGTTCCGCGTCCTCCACCTCAGCGATCTCCACCTCGGCACGCTGTCGCAGAACGCGCGCACGCTCGAGAAGGCGGTCTCCTGGGACGAGGCCCACGACGTCGACCTGCTCGCCTTGACCGGCGACCTGCTCGCCCGCACCCGCGGCGAAGCGCAGCTCGAGCACGCGCTCGGCCGGCTCGAGCCCCGCCACGGCGCCTTCGCCGTGCTCGGCAACCACGAGGTCGACGAAAGCCGGGACCCGTTCTCGCAGCCGGTTGGGTTGGACGGGCTCGAGCGGCAGGGCACCGTACTGCTCGAGGATTCGGCGCGCACGTTCCTCGTCGGCGGAGTTTCGGTGCAGGTCGTCGGCGCGTCGCCGTCAAGTCGCTGGTCGCCCCCAGTCGGGCTCGCGGACCCGGACGCGGACCTCCGCCTGCTCCTCGCTCACTTTCCCGACACGGTCGAATACCTCCCGCCGGGCGCCTTCGACCTCGTCCTCGCCGGCCACATGCACGGCGGCCAGATCTGCGTCCCGCGCCCGGGCGGCAAGACGCGGCTGCTCAACGTCTTCGACCCGTACCTCGAGGGCCTGTTCACCGTCAACGGGACGACGATGTACGTGTCGCCCGGGCTGGGCACGACGCTCGTGCCGTTTCGCTTTCTCGCACGCCCGGAGGCGTCGCTTCTCGTTCTGAGACGTCCCGAGCCGACCATCTAGACTCGGACCGTGGCGAACCGGCTCCATCCGGTCACGGCGGCGTCGATCGGGCACGACGCCGCCACCGTGCGTCGAGTGCTCTTCTGGCAGGCGAGGGAGAAGGCCGCGCACCGACAGGACCGATGGGCCGAGCGCGTCGAGGACGGGTGGGGCGCGTGGGGCACGCTCTACCTCGGTGACGACGACCGTATGCTCGGCTTCGTCCAGTACGGGCCGTCCGACCACTTCCAGCGCGCGCAACCCTGCCCGCAGGGCCGCCGTCGGACGACGGTGTCCTGATCACCTGCGCCTACCTCGTCGACCCGTCGTCGCCGTGGGTGCTGCAGAGCCTCTTCCTCTCCGTGATCGGCGAGGCGCGCGACCGCGGCGTCAAGGCGATCGAGGCGTTCGGCTACCGCTATCCCGAGGCGGACAGCGCCTACGAGCGCTTTTTCGTCCACAAGACGATCTTCCCGGCCGACTTCCTCGCGGACTTCGGCTTCTGCCCGCTTCGCACCGACGGCCGCGTCGAGCTCGCGCGGCTCGAGCTCGGCGGCCTCATCCCGGTCGAGGACGGCCTGACCTCCCGCGCCTGGAGGAAGGTGAAGGAGGCCCTGGTGCCCGCGCCCGTGCCGCACCGGCCGTAGCGGGCGACGTCAGGCGACCGAAACCGGGATCGCGAGCGTCACGACGTAGCCCGCATCGACGCTGCCCGTGGCGCTGCCGAGCTGGCCCATGAGCGCCTCCGTCGTCGCCGAACACGTTGTCGGTCTGGAGACTCGTCTGCTGCAGGTTGCCGAGGCTCTCGCTGTATCCGTCCGTTGCGTACACCGCGTTGCACGTCTCCTCGGGGAGGGCGATCTGTGACGTTGCGATCCTGTTTGCGTCGTCGGTCGCGGCCGCGAGGCTCGGGTACACCTCGAAGTGGATGTGCGGCCAGCGGCCCGAATAGCAGGCCGGGAAAATGCTCGTGAACGTCACGACGCCGTCGCTGGCGGCCTCCTGGACCCCGCGCAGGTAGTTCTGGTCGGCGATCTCCTCGGAGTAGAGGGAGTAGTGCCCGTCCCGGTTGCAGTGCCAGAGATAGACCGCCGCGCCCGCCAGCGCGGCACAGCCGTTCGATGCGTCCTGGATCGTAAGCTCGATCGTCAAGGGAACGCCCTCGGCGGTAGCCCGTGAGCTCCCCGAAGCTCGAGCGAATGTCGCTTCGGACGACCCCGCTCTGGCCGAGGACGTCCGGACCGTTCGAGCCGTCGCCGGGGTACGGGCCGGCGGTCTCCTCCGCGATGGCCGTGCAGTCACCCGTCGTGTCGCCGGCTGCCGTTGCCGGCGTGGGAACGGCAGGTACGGAGTCGTCCACCGACGAGCCGCAGCCGACGAGCCCGAGCAGACCCACGCTGAGACCGGAGTACGCGATCAGCTTGAGCAGCTTCCGGCGGTCGAGCACGGTCTCGAGGTCGAATGTCAGGCCCTGGTCGAAGATGTCCTCGTCGGGGTTCGCGAGGGGTCGTCCGTCGTAGGTCGCCGTCGCCCCGCGTTCGCCGGGCCCCGCAGCTGGCCGATGTGCGTTCCGATGATCGGTCATGGCGCCACCGTAAGCGGCGTTTGTAAGAAGCGGGTCAGAGTCGTCGAAGGGTGGAACATCGGCGGCCTGAGGAGCACGGCCGGCGAGGTCATCTTGCAAGCCGCGCTCCGCTCGTTGCACGATCGGTGGATGTTCCGTCGACCGAAGGTCGAGCCGGCCGAGTAGGAGGACGTGCGTGCCCTGACGGTGTTCCTGATGGAGATGGACGCTAAGCTGGACGAGGTTCTCATGCTCCTTCGAGAGGACGACGATGCAGACGGGGAACTGGACGCCTGAAGAGGAAGCCGCGGTCGACGAGCAGATCCGCAACGCAAGGAGCGCGTTGCGCGAGCGCCTCCTTGTCCACGAGCGGCAGCGTCGCCAGCGCGAGGAGCACGAAGCGCGCCGCCGAGCCCGTCTCCGTCGACTCTCGTTCGGGCTGCTAGGCGGCGAGTAGGCGCCGGGCCGTCAGGGCCTCGGCGATCTGCACCGCGTTCAGCGCGGCGCCCTTGCGGAGGTTGTCGTTCACGATCCAGAGGGCGAGGCTCTGATCCTCCGTCGGGTCGCGGCGGATCCGGCCGACGAGCACCTCGTCCTCGCCCGAGGCGTCCCGTCGCGGCATCGGGAGGTCGGCGAGCCGGACGTTCGGCGCCTCGGCGAGCGCTTCCCGTGCCTCGTCGGGCGAGAGCGGCCGCTCCGTTTGCAGCCACACCGCCTGCGCGTGCCCGACGAGGACGGGGACGCGGACGCAGGTCGCGTGGAGAGGAAGCTCGGGGAGCCCGAGGATCTTGCGGGTCTCCTCGCGCAGCTTCCACTCCTCGCTGAACTCGTCTCCGTCGAGCTCCCAGTCCATCGCGAGGTCGCCCTCCATCGGCTGCACCTCCCGCAGGCGCTCGATGCCCGCGTCGCCGGCCCCGGACATCGACTGGTAGGTCGCGAGGCGTACGCGTGCGAGGCCCGCCGCGTCGTGGAGCGGCTTCAGCGCGCAGGTGAGCTGCATCGCGGAGCAGTTCGGGTTGGCGATGATCGGGTGGGTGACCCCGTTGTGGGGTGGGGCGGGGGAGAAAATGTCTCCGAGGACGTCGTCGTTGACTCCGGCGACGACGAGCGGGATGCCGTCGGTGAGGCGAAAGGCGTCGGACTTGTCGATGCACACCACCCCCGTGTCGGCCACCGGCCCGACGAGCTCGCGGCTCGTGGCCGTTCCAACCGAGAAGAAGCACAGGTCGAGGTCGCCTGTGCCGAGCGCGTCGACGCTCGCCTCCTCGACCGCGAGCTCGCGGTCGCCGTACGCAACGGTCTTGCCGGCTGACCGCGACGACGCGAACGCGCGCACGTCCTCGTGTCCCCGGGCGGCGAGCAGCTCGAGCGTGACGGTGCCGACCGCGCCCGTGGCGCCCACGACGGCGAGGCTAGGCATCTGTCGGCTCCGTCTTCGCTCCACGCACTTGTTTCATGCCAACTCGGCAGAGCGTAGCGGGAGGACTTGCGCACCTGCCCGACAAAGCGTTGAGCCGACGAACCCGGGGGCCCATCGGCTCAACGCGGCGACTTTATCCGGCTGGGAAGGTCGGTTGCAAGCGATCGCCCGGCGAAATGTCCGCTCTTTGCGCACAATCGTTCTCGTGCCCAGCGTCCCGGCTCTCGCGCTCGCGGCCGCTCTCGTTCTCGCCGCCCCCGCGGCCGCCGCACGCACGATTACGCTCGACCCCGGGGAAGGGTTCCGCGTCGCCGAGACGGGCATCGTGTGCACGTTCGGCGGCCGCAAGGGGACGAGCGGCGGGCTCGCGTGTCGGGTCGCCGCCGGGGGGCGTCCCGTTCGGGGGAGCTACTACTTCGGGCTGAGCCAGGCCGAGCTTGCCGTGTCTCGCTTCGGCGTCGCCGAGGGGGAGCCCGAGCGCATCTTCGATCGCCGGCAGCCACGCTCCCGCACGACGCCGAAGCTCCGGCGCCATGCGTTCTCGGCGCGGATCGTCGCCGACCTCGGCGCGGGCGGGCGGGTGCGGGTGGCGGGCAGCGACGTGGAATGCAGGGTTGCCGAGGGCGCCGCGTTCGAAGGCTGGCTCGGCGTCTCGTGTCGGATAGCGCCGCACGGCCGTGGCCTCGCCGGCAGCCTCGCCCCGTCCCTGGACGAGAACGGCATCGTGGTGCGCAAACTCGGCCCGCGGGCGCGAATCGTCTTCCGGCGCGAGCATCGCTCCTGAGGCGGGCGGCTACATCTCGCGACGACCGGCGAGCGCGCGGCCGAGCGTGACCTCGTCCGCGTACTCGAGGTCGCCGCCGACCGGCAGGCCGCTGGCAAGCCGTGTCACACGCGTCCGTCCCCGCAGGCGGTCGGCGATGTAGGAGGCGGTCGCCTCGCCGGTCATGTTGGGGTTCGTGGCGAGGACGACCTCCTCGACCGCCTCGCGCTCGACCCGCCCGACGAGCTCGTCGATCCTGAGGTGCCCGGGCTCGACCCCGTCCAGCGGGGAGAGCGCGCCGCCGAGGACGTGGTAGAGCCCCCGGAACTGGTGTGTGCGCTCGACGGAGACGAGGTCGGCCGGCTGCTCGACGACACAGACGACGGTGCGGTCGCGGCGCGCGTCGACGCAGATCTCGCAGCGCTCGGACTCGGTCAGGTTGCCGCACTCGGTGCAGAAGCCGATCCGCTCCTTTACCTCGCGAATGGCGTCGGAGAGCGCGAACGCGTCCTCGGGCGAGGTCTGGAGCAGGTGGAACGCGAGCCGCTGGGCCGTTCGGGTGCCGACGCCCGGTAGCTTCGAGAGCTGGGCGATCAGGTTCTCGACGAGCGGGCTGAACACGGCGCGGTCATTCTGACCCCGGCGCCAGTCGTCGGGCCGCGGCTAGTTCTCAGCGCGCCGTCCAGCCTCCGTCGACATAGAGCTCCGAGCCGGTGACGTAGCTCGACGCGTCGGAGGCGAGGAACGCGATCGCCTCGGCGACCTCCTCCACGCGTCCGAGTCGCCCCATGGGCGTGCTCGCCACCGCCCGCGCGTCGAGGCCGTCCGCCTTCGTCTCCGCGATCATCGGCGAGTCGATGTAGCCCGGATGCACCGAGTTGACGCGGATGCCGTCGGGCGCCCAGCGCAGCGCGGCGTTCTTCGTCATCACCCGCACGGCGCCCTTGGAGGCGTGGTAGGCGTGCGACTCGCCGAAGCCGCCGACGGTTCCAAAGATCGACGAGAGGTTGACGATCGCCCCTCCGCCCGCCCGCTTGAGCGCCGGAGCGGCAGCCTGCATGCCGAGGAAGACGCCGGTCTGGTTGATCGCGATCATCCGGTCCCACTGCTCCCGCGTCTCCGTCTCGACATCGGGTCTCGTCGCGATGCCCGCGTTGTTGACGAGCACGTGCAGCCCGCCGAGCTCCCGTTCCAAGCGTTCGACGGCCGCTCGCCAGTCGTCCTCTGACGTCACGTCGAGGTGGAGGTAGAACGCCGGCGCGCCGAGGTCGCGGGCGATCCGCTCACCTGCCTCGTCGGCCACGTCCGTGAGCGCCACCGCTCCGCCGTCCCGGGCGAGCGCTCGCGCGGTCGCGGCGCCGATCCCGCCCGACGCGCCGGTGACGAGGGCAACCTTGCCGTCGAAGCGGCCCATCCCTCGCCGGTCGGGCTAGAGCCCGGGCAGGCCGAGCCCGCCGAGCCCGCCGAGGGCCCCGCCCAGGCGGGACTGCACGAGATCCTGCGAGCTCTTGAGCGCCTGATTGACCCCGGCGAGCACCAGATCCTCGAGCGTCTCGGGATCGTCCGGGTCGATCGCCTCCGGCGAGATCCTGATCTCGGTGATCTCGCCCGCGCCGGTCGCCTTGACCGTGACGAGGCCGCCGCCGACCGACGCCTCGACGGTCTCGCCGGCCAGCTCCTCCTGCGCCTTGGCCATCTCGGCCTGCATCTGCTGCACCTGCTGCATCATCTTGTTGACGTCCATCTTCATGGTGCGCTAGTCCTCCTCGATCGGGCGGGCGTCGAGCTCGTCGCGCAGGAGCGAGATGATCGCCTCCTCGCCGGCCGGCTCGGCGCTCTCGGCAGTATCGTCGTCGGCGCCCGGCTGGGGCTCGCCAACCGCGAACGCGAGCGCAAGCCGCCGTCCGGTGACCTCGAACAGCGCCTCGGACAGGAGAGCGGCGTTCTTCGGCTCCTCGGCGATCGAGCGGTGGAACGAGGCATGCGCCGGAAACTCCACCACGAGCCGGTCGTCCGCGAGCTCGATCGGGCGGGCCTCGCCCAGCATCGTGGCCGTCGGGATCGAGCGGCTCTGCAGCGCGGGGAGGACGGCCTGCCGCCACTGGCTCTGAAGCTGGTTCAGCTCGAGCGGGGGCAGGTCGCCGATCGTCACCGGGTCCTGGCTCTCCGGCGAGGGGAGAGCCGCCTCTGCGGATCCGGTCTCCACGGTGATCGCAGGAGACGGCGGGCTTCCCGGCCCGGGAGCGCGCGCTTCGAGGCGCTCGAGCCGGTAGGAGATCGACTCGCGGGAGAGGTCGCCCCCGGGGCGGGACACCTTGACGAGCGCGAGCTCGAGCGGCAGGCGGGGATCGCCGCCCTGGCGAGCGTCCTCGATTGCGACGGCGAGCAGGTCGATCAAACGGATCACCTCGGCCTCGCCGAGCTGGTTGGCCTGCTCGCGGAGCCGCGTCCGGGTCTCGTCGGTGACCGGGAGCGACTGCGGCACGTCGCCGATGTGCTGGACGAGGAGGAGGTGCCGCAGGTGCTCGAGCAGGTCGGCGACGAGGCGGTTGAGATCCTGCCCTTGCTCGGCGAGCTCCTCGACGAGCTCGAGCAGGCCCGACGTGTCTCGATCGACGACCAGGTCGCAGAGACGAAACAGCGCGTCCTCCTCGACGGTGCCGAGGAGCTGCAGGACATCCTGGACGACGATCGGCCCTTCGGTCGAGGCGGAGAGCTGATCGAGCGTCGAGACGGCATCGCGGAAGCTCCCGCGTGCGCTGCGCGCGACGATCGACAGCGCGGCGTCGGGCACGTCCATCCCCTCGCCGTCGGCGACTCGGCGCAGGAGCCGCGTGAGCTCGGGAAGCCGCGGCCGCGAGAAGAGGAACGTCTGGCAGCGTGACCGAACCGTCTCGAGCATCTTCAGGAGCTCGGTCGTGCAGAAGATGAAGACGAGGTGCGGGGGCGGCTCCTCGATCAGCTTGAGCAGCGAGTTGAACGCCTCCTTGGTGAGCTGATGCGCCTCGTCGAGGATGTAGACCTTCATCCGCCCCTCGACCGGCTGCAGCATCACGCGCTCGCGGATCTCGCGGATGTCGTCGATTCCGCGCTGGCTCGCCGCGTCCATCTCGACGACGTCGAGCGACGTCCCCGCCGCGATCGTCCGGCACGAGTTGCAAACGCCGCACGGCTTCGTCGTCGGCCCCTGCTCGCAGTTGAGGCACTTCGCGACGATGCGGGCCAGCGACGTCTTGCCCGTCCCGCGCGGGCCGGCAAAGAGGTACGCCTGCCGCACCTGCCCGCGCTCGATCGCGTTGCGAAGCGTGCGCGTCGCCCCCTCCTGGCCGACCACCTCGTCGAAGTCCTGCGGCCGGTACTTGCGGTAGAGCGCGGTCACGAGAGCCTCAGTCTAAGCCCGGTCGCGCACCTGCCGTCGTCGGCGTCCACCGGGGCGGTGCCCGCGTCGCTTGCTCGAGCCAGGCTGGTCCACGGCGCCTGGGAAACACTTCTTAGCGCTGCTTCCTCCCGGACCTGACGCGGTTCGAAGGCTCCCAGCGCGCGGAACCTGGCTGTCAACGCTCACGATCGCCGGCCCGTTCCTCGGGGCGAGCCCCCTCGGGCGGGAATTCGGCCCCGCTGTAGCGGATTGCGGGTTCAGGGAACCGCTAGCTCCCCGCCTAGCGCGACCGGGCAGGGGGATCCTAGCTCAGGAGACCTTCCGCGCGAAGGTGACCCGCGATCGTCGACCATCCGCGCGAACGCCCATCGACCCCCGAACGATGGCGCCTGAGGTTCGCCGGGGCACCTGCCAGGAGCAGACCGCCTCACCGCCGCGGTAGACGTTGCGGGTGACGCGGAGCGTGCGCCCACGCACCGACGCCCGGCACGACACCTTCACTCCCGTGAGGCGCGAGGCGAGCGCGACACGCACCGAGAAGCGCCCGCCGGGGTTCGGTCTCGCCACCTTCATTGACGCGACGACGATGCCGCCTTCCCACGACTTCGCGGCAGAGGGCGGAGGTGGAGGCGGCGCCGGTGAAGCGGGCGGCGACGATTCGGCCGGTTCAGGACCGGGCGCAGACGGTGGGGTGGGCGGTTGCAGATCGGCCGGCGGCGGTTGGGGGGGAGGGCTTGCCGAGCCGCCCGCGGTGCCGAAGTCCTGGGCCCAGTAGATCGTCCCGCCTCCGGCCGCTGCGCCGACGCCGAGCGAGCGAAAGCTGGGGTTCTCGATGTTCGCCTTGTGGCCGGGCGAGCCGAGCCAACCGCTTATGACCGCCGCGGCCGTCGGGTAGCCGTAGGCGATGTTCTCGCCCCAGCCCCCACCTGAGTAGCCGCACGCAGCAATCCGCTCGGCGGCCGAGCGGGCCAGCGGAGGCGCCGGGTCGTCATGAGCCATGTACCCGTAGGCGGCCATGTGGCGCGCCTTCCAGACGGCCGCGTCCGCGAGCACCCCGCTCGGGGAGAGCTCGACGAGCCCGAGGCTCGCCCGGTGCTGATTCACGAGCGAGAAGACCTCGTCCGCGAGACCCGGCTTCGGCGTGCCCCAACCGGAGTCAGGGGTGCAGCTTCCCGTGCCTGCGCGCCCGAGCGAGGCCGCCAGCGTCGCCGACGCGACCAGCGCGAGCACGACCGGAATGAGTCTCGGTAGCCGATTGGACATCCGGGCCCCTCAGAGTCCCTCTCGGCCGCAGGAGCCCCAGGCTAGATGCCTCGTGTTAGGGGGCCGTAAAGGCGCCGGCCTCAGTCACCGGCGATCCGCCAGAGCTTTCCGGTGGCGAAGCTTCGCCGCTCGAGCTCGACGGCGTACTCGTCCGGATAGCCGAGGAGATGCACCAGCTCGGTGATCGCCGCGCGGGACTCGTCGCGCATCGCCAGAACCGCGTCGCGGCGTGCTCGCTGCCGGGCGCCGATCTCGATAGCGTCGAGCAGCGCTCCGACGATCTCCTCCTCGGCGAACGGCTTGACGACGTACGACGTCGCGCCGGCCTCCACGGCCCGCTCGGCCAGCCCATCGCGCGCGTAGCCCGTGAGCGCCACGATCGGAACGTCGCGGTGCTCGAGGATCCGTCGCGTCGCTTCGATCCCGTCGAGGCGCGGGAGCGCGAGGTCGAGCAGGACGACGTCCGGGCTCAGCTCGCGCGCGAGCTCGACCGCCTCGAGCCCATCGCGGGCGTCGGCGCAGACCTCGAAACCAGCGCGTTCCAGCAACGCCCGGAGGTCGGCGCGGATGATCGGGTCGTCCTCCACGGCGAGGACGGCAGGTACAGCGGGCATCGTCATCACTTCCTTCCTGAGTCCTGGGAAACGAAAAGGCCCCGGGCTGGGCCCGAGGCCTGCATTGACCTCTGCGGTCGTCGTCTTTGACCACCGCGTTCCCAGAGTAGCTACCGCGCTGACGGTGCCGCAGCGCGACCGGGGCCGCTCGGGCCCCTGGGGTAAACTCCCCGACCCCGGGGCGCATAGCTCAGCGGGAGAGCGCCCGCTTCACACGCGGGAGGTCCCTGGTTCGATCCCAGGTGCGCCCATCCCTCGAACCTCTCCGTTGATGCGGGTTCCGGGTTCGAGGTCAGAACACCGCAGTGGCTTCTATCTCCACCTTGAGCTCGTCGGCCACGAGCGCCGAGACCTCGACGAGGGTGCTGGCGGGCTTGTGGCTTCCGAAGTACTCGACCCGGGCCGCCGCGACCGCGGCTCGATCGCCCATGTCCGTCAGGTAGATACCCACCCGCACGACGTCCTCCTTGCGCGCGCCGGCTGCTTCGAGCAAGGCGTCGATGTTCCGCAGGCACTGGCGTGCCTGCTCCTCCGGGTCGCCGATCCCGACGATCTCGCCGTCGGGGCCGTCTGCGACCTGTCCGCTGATCGTGAGCACCCTCGTCCCGACTGCGAGGACTGCCGGGGCAAACGGCCCGGCTGGCATTGCTCGTCCCTCACCGACGACGATCTCGCTTGGCATGACCGATCCTCTCCTTCCCTGGTGTCAGAGCTGTTCGTTGCCGAGGTCCTCGTACAGTCCGGCGTCGCAGTCGACGACGGCGAGCCAGTCCTCGATCGCCTGGCGTGCGGCCGGGTCGCTCAGGCGCTGCTCGGTCCATTCGTCGATGCGGGCTGCGTCGGGTATCTCCCAGACCTTGATGTACTGCGGTCCGCCGAGGCGCCACGTTCGCCCGATCGCGAGAACCGGTCGATCCTTCGGGTTCGCCTCGGCCCAGTACGCGTCCGTGCGCAGCACGGTCTGGCGGAACTCTTCCGGGGTGACGTGCGGCTTGCGTGAGTAGAACTCGACGTAGTACACGCGTACCTCCTGGGCTCGTACGGCGTTTCGGCTGGGCCCGGCTCCCGGGCGCAGAGGATTCAATCATTGCCGCCATGTGAAACGCTCTCATGGTGAGGCGACTGCGATGTTGGTCCCAATCGAGTACATGAGTTGGCCAGCGTGAGCGACCCGGCTCCGATCACGGCGGATCGTGTCGTCGACACCGAGACGCACGTCTTCGTGCGCGCCTGGCCGGCGGAGACATCGCCCCAGATGTCGCTCGTCGACCCGTTCACGCGGACCGAGCACTCGGGTGCGCTGCTCGTCGCCGAGATGGAACGCGCCGGTGTCGACCAGGCGATCGTGATCGGCTATGACGGGTACGACTTCGTCGACTTCATGCGGCGATATGACTCCACCCCGGCCGACTTCATGGGCGGCCGCGGCTACACCCGTGGTTGGGCTCGGCGGTATCCGGGCCGGCTCCAGTACGTGACGACGTACTACGACCCGCGGCGCCACGCCGATGCGCTCGAGATCCTGCGCGAGGAGCTCGACGGTGGCGCCGTCGGCGTGAAGATCTTCCCCTCGTACCTGCATTTGCGGCCCGACGCGCCCGAGATCCGGGCGGCGGTCGACATTGCGGCGGAGCTGAAGGCAGGGGTCGCATTCGGCCTCGAGGACACGGCGCCGCCCGCGACCCCGACGATCACGGAGATGTACGAGGGGATCGCGGAGCTCGCGGGCGACTATCCGACCGTGCCGTTCCAGCTCAACCACGGCGCTAACGCGGACGCGTTCGGCGATGAGATCCGCGTCGTGTTCGACCTCGCGCGGTCGCACGGGAACGTGCTCGTCTCGACGTCCGTCCTGGGTGGAGTCCTGATGGAGTGGCCCGACGAGTGGCGATATCCATTCCGTGCCTACCTCCGAAAGCTCGCGGTCTACGCCGAGGGGGTTCCCGCGCAGCAGCTCGCCTGGGCCACGGACTGGCCCTGGTTCGAAGGGGCAGTCAAGTACCCCCAGCTTCTCCAGGCGATCGTCGACCACGCCGATTTTCTGACCGCGGAGACCCGGAGGCTCTATCTGGGCGAGAACGCGGTCAGGCACTGGCGGCTTCCCTCGACGCCCTCCGGCGGTTCGTAAGCACAGAGCCGCCTATGGCGGACGCTTAGCCGGCAGGTGCCGGGCTGGAGTGTGGAGGGTCAGAGCAGACTGAGCTCGCGGGCGCGCGAGACCGCGTCCGGGCGTGTGGCGACGTCGAGCTTGCGGAAGATGCTCTTCACGTGGGTCTTGACGGTGTTGAACGAGACGTACAGCGCCTCACCGATCTCCCGTTGCGTGAGATCGGTCGCCAGCAGGCGGAGCACGGCGAGCTCTCGGTCGCTGAGGGCGTCCTCATACGGCGTTCGCGTCGCGCGGCCTGGCAGAAGGCGGAGCCTGCGCTCGACTCTCGCCACGAGCTCCGGCAACACGCCCGGATCGACGCACGACTCGGCCGTCTCGCGGGCCTCGCGCAGCATGTCCTTCGCGGCGCGGCGATCGCCGAGACCGCCCTTCACCCCAGCGCGAGTCAGAAGCCCGTACGAGAGGTCGAACTTGGCGTCGCCTCGTCGAGCCAGCTCTATGCCTTGGGCGAGAAAATCGTCGGCCTCTCTCAGCTGGCCCTGGCTCTCGAGCAGCTTCCCGCGAGCAACATGCGTCATGGACATGCCGGAGTACTTCGTCAGCCCGGTCTGCCTTCGTCGCAGCGCTTCGGTGTCATCCAGCACGTGCTCGGCGCGCCCCGTTTCACCGATCTCCGCATGGACGACGGCGCACCAGCCGAGGGCGTGGATCAGCGCAAGGGAGTGGCCGGATTGCTCGCCCGACGTCACCGCTTCGTCGAGTAGGGCCGATGCGATCCGGCCCTTCCCTCCGAGGAAGACTGAGACGCCGAAGGTGGTGAGGAGAGCGCTTCGCCAATAGTCAGACCCGGCTTCCTCGAGCTCGAGCGCGGGTCGCGCCGTCTCGGCTATCCCACTCACGTCCCCGAGGAAGTACCGATTGATTGCCTGGCACGCGGCCACCCCGGACGCAACCGAGGCCGGGCCGGCCAGAAGTGAGCCATCGGCCGCGCCCCGCGCGGCCGCGTTGAGCCACTGATCGGCCTCGACGATCCGGCCGACCTCTTGCAGCGTCGATGCCCTCACGAGACACAGTCGGGCATCGCCGGTCACCGTCTGGGGCGGGAGACCATCGAGCCAGGCGAGCAAGGTCTCGAGGCGAGCCTCGTTCCGGAACTCGATCCAGTGGCGAAGGATCAGCTCGGAGGCATCGGCGACGTCGCCTGCCGCCGTAGCGTGATGAATCGCCTCGGACGGATCGCCCTGCTCTCGATGCCATGCGCTTGCACGGCGATGCAGCGTGCGAGCATGCTGCGGCTCGGCGAGCGCGAGCTCGTGGCGCAGTAGCTCGCCAAAGAGCTGGTGGTAGCAGTACCACTCGCGCTTCGCGTCGAGGGGGATGAGGAAGAAGTTCGAACGCTCGAGCTCGTGCAGCATGCGCACCGAGCCAGGTCGGTCGGTGACGGCGTCACAGAGGGGGGCGCAGAGGCGTTGGAGCACGGACGTATGGAGCAGGAAGCTCTTCATCTCCTCGGAGAGGCCGGCCAGCACCTCCGAGCTCAGGTAATCGACGACATGGCGGTTGTCGCCCGCAAACGCCTCGATGAACTCGTGCGCGCTTGCCCGGCCGCGGATGGTGAGCGTCGCAAGGTAGAGGCCGGCCGCCCATCCCTCCGTCAGCTCACGTAGCCGGATGACGTCCGCACGGTCGAGCCCGAGTCCGTGCAGGTCGTTGAGAAAGAGGTCGGCCTCCTCGTCGGAGAAGCGAAGTTGTTGCGCGTCGATCTCGGCCAGCTCGCCGCGGGCGCGGAGGCGGGCGAGCGGGAGCGTCGGCTCAGAACGGCTCGAGAGCACAAGCTCGAGGGTCTGGGGAAGGTGCTCGAGAAGGAAAGAAAGACCCTCGTCGATCTCCGGGTTCCTGACCAAGTGGTAGTCGTCCAGCACGAGCACGACCTGGTGCGGCAGCGCCGTGAGCTCGTTGCACAGCGCCGGGAGAACGTCGTCGACGACGCTGACCCGCGGAGCCCGCAGCATGGGAAGGGAGACCTCGCCAGCGCTCGGGTCGAGGGTGCGAAGCGCATGGATGACGTAGGTCCAGAACCGGACCGGGTCGTTGTCGCCGCCATCGAGCGCGACCCAGGCGAACGGCCGTGTCTCGCTCTCGAGCGCGTGCCAATCGGCGAGCAGCGTCGACTTCCCCCAACCGGCGGGGGCACGGATCAGCGTCAGCTTGCGCGGCGGGCCTGCGCAGACCTCGAGAAGCTCGCGGCGTGAGACGCGCTCGCGTGGGACGGGAGCCTCCAGCTTCGACTGGATAAGCGGGCGCGGAGCCTCCTCGACTTCCGTCGACGCAAATGTCGACATGGCGACGGAGCGTACATCGCCACACCCGTTGACTTCACCCAGGGTGATTCCGTCACTGGGTGAAGACAGGCCACCCAGGCGTCGCGGACGATCCCTCCGAAACGACGAGAGCACCGCATGGAACCGCGCCTTCTGCGAGAGAACGTGGGGTGCGACTGTCGAAAGGTCAACGGATCAAGGGAGCTCGGTCGTGCCTACCCCCGTCAGCAAGGATTGGAAAGAACTTGCGAGCCGCGGAGCTGACGGCCTCGCAGTGTCGCTCCTCTGGAGCAAGACGACGGACCGAGTCAGGGTCACCGTCGCCGACGAGAGGTTCGACGAGGAGTTCGACCTCGACGTCCCGGGCGAGCACGCACTTGCCGCCTTCTCTCACCCGTTCGCGTACGCAGCTGTCCGGGGCCGTCGCTTCAGCTCAGCGATGCGTGAGTCCCTCGATCTTCAACCGCACAACTGAAAGGAGTGCAGCGTATGGCGGTCGATCCCATCCAGCACGCCCGCCGTTGGAAGACGCTCGGCGTGCTGTCGCTGAGCCTCTTCATCATCGGGCTCGACAACACGATCCTCAACGTCGCCCTGCCCACACTGCAGGACGAGCTCGGCGCTTCCCCTTCGAAGCTGCAGTGGATGGTTGACTCCTACCTGCTCGTATTCGCCGGCCTGCTGCTCGTCTTCGGCACGCTCGGCGACCGCTTCGGGCGCAAGCTCGCGCTCCAGGCCGGGGTGTCGATCTTCGGGCTCGCCAGCCTCGGCGCGCTGGTCGCCGACTCCGCCAACCAGGTGATCGCCGTGCGCGCGGCTATGGGAGTCGGCGCGGCGCTGATCATGCCCGCGACCCTCTCGATCATCGCCAACCTGTTCACCGGCAAGGAGCGCGGCAAGGCGATCGCCATCTGGGCGGCGCTGGCGGCGATCGGGATCGGGCTCGGTCCGCTCACCGGCGGGCTACTGCTCGAGTGGTTCGACTGGTCGTCCGTCTTCATGGTCAACGTGCCGTTCGCGGCTGCGGCTCTGCTGCTCGGCATCCGTTACGTCCCCGAGAGCCGCGATCCCCGGCCCGGCAGGTTCGACCTGCTCGGGGCCGCGCTCTCCACTGCCGGATTCAGCCTGCTCGTATACGCGATCATCGAAGCCGCTGAGCGTGGCTGGACATCCGGTCTGATCCTCGGGCTCCTCGCGGCGTCCGTCGCGCTGCTCGGCGCCTTCCTGTGGTGGGAGCATCGCATCGAAGAGCCGATGCTCGACCTCGGCTTCTTCCGCAGCGCCAGCTTCAGCGTCGGCACCGCGGCAGTCAGCGTCGCTTTCTTCGTCTTGCTCGGTGGAATCTTCGTGCTGACCCAGTACTTGCAGTTCGCACACGGCTACAGCGCGATCGAGGCGGGCGCAGTCATGAGCCCGATGGCACTCGGGTTGATGATCGGGGCCGGCTCATCGAGCAAGGCCGTCGGGCGGCTCGGCCGCTCCCGAGTCGTCGCAGCAGGCCTGACGGGGCTCGCGATCCTGTTCGCGCTGACTGTGCTCTTGGAGCCGGACACCGGCACACTCGCGCTGGCGGCGTGGTTCTTCGCCCTGACGTTGGCGATGGGCTGGGTCATGGCGCCGGCCACGGACGCGGTCGTGGGTGCAGTCCCTGTAGCCAAGTCGGGCGTTGCCTCCGCCACGAACACTGTCGCGCGCATGGTCTCGGGAGCGCTCGGCGTTGCCGTTGTCGGCTCGCTCGTCAGCTCGCTCTACTCGAGTGACGTCGAAGGCTCACTCGCAGGCTTACCCGCCGAGGCGCAAGCGCGCGCCGAGGACTCGGTCGGCGCCGCCAGCACGATCGCCGCGAACCTTCCACCCAGAGCGGCCTCCGACCTGCTTGCAACGACCGGCGACGCGTTCACCCAAGCGATGAGCACCGGCCTGCTTGTCGCCGGCGCGCTCGCCGCGGTCACAGCCGTCGTCGTAGCCCGCTTCCTCCCAGGGCGAGAGCTCTTGGCAGCCACGAGAAAGGTCGCCGCAGATTTCCCCGTTCGGACACGTGCGGGCGCTCGTCGCCGGTGCCGCAGAGAGGACACCGCTTTCGCCGAGACGGGCACTCGCAGGCCCTGGACACGGGGCCGTACCGGCGCAGGACCTCGTTCGCCACCCGGTAGGAACTCCTCAAGGAAGGAAGCACCGATGATCCAGTTCACGATCGAAACGGAGATCGAGCGGCCCGTCGCCGATGTCTTCGCCTACGTCACTGATCCCGACAAGCTTGCTACCTGGCAGACCAACACCGTGTCGGCGGTGCAGGAGGGAGACGGTCCGCTGGGGCTTGGCACTCGCCTGCGCGAGGTTCACCGCGCGGGCGGCAAGGAGCTCGAGTCGCTGGTCGAAGTGTCCGAGTACGAGCCCGACCGGGCGTTCGCACTGCACGTCGTCGAAGGCGCCTTGCCGGTCGATGCCCGGATCACCCTGGAGCCGACCGCAAGCGGAACCCTCATGCGCTTCGGCGCTCACGGCCAGCCGACCGGAGCCCTGCGCCTCGCCGAGCCCCTCCTGCGTCGCACCCTGAAACGCCAGTTCGCCGGCCACTGCGCGAGGCTCAAGCAGGTACTCGAGGACGGACGATGAGCCTCGCCGCAGCCACGGTCTATCCGAGATTCGTGTCGACCACCCGGTCGACGCGGAAACGCGAGCGCTAGGAGGCGTTCATGTCTAGCTCGTTCCTGAACCATCTGGCGTGCCCAAGTGGGCAGCGTCGAAAGCTCGTCGTCGTTGTCGTCTCGGCCGTTCTGCTTGTCGGTTTGACGGCGGCGAGCAGTTTGGCGGCCATATCCGAATCCGATAGTGCGGGCCCGCGGGGCGCGGTGGGGCAACCTGGGAGCGCCTTGGAGCTTCAGGAAGGTCTTGACGGGCTTGTCGCTGCCGGTGTCCCGGGGGCGATCCTGCTCGTCCGTGACGGGGATCGAACCGTGCTCCTGGCGAGCGGGCTCGGCGACATCGCAGGACAGACGCCGATGCGCCCAGACGACCGCTTCCGCATCGCGAGCCTGACGAAGAGTTACGTGGCCACCGTCGTTCTGCAGCTGGTTGGCGAAGGGAAGCTCGCGCTCGACGACTCGGTCGAGCGCCGCTTGCCCGGTGCAATCCCGAACGGCGACAAGATCACGATCCGCCAGCTCCTGAACCATACGAGCGGCCTCTTTGACTTCTCCAACGACCCGAGACTCCTCAAGCCGTATCTGAGCGGCAACCTTGGCTACCACTGGGCGCCGCGCAAGCTCGTCAAGATAGCCGTTTCGCACAAACCACTGTTCGCGCCAGGTGCCCGCCATTCGTATTCGAACACGAACTACGTCATCGCCGGGCTGATCGTCGAGGCTGTCACCAAGAAGCCGCTCGGCAGCGAACTGAAGCGTCGCATCTTCCAGCCTGTCCATCTCACCTCCACGACGTTCCCGACCACGCCGCGGATCGCGGGCGCGCACGCGCACGGCTACTACGTGTTCGGAACGCCTCCCGCGACTGACGTCACGGGGATCAGCCCGTACCCGTGGGCGGCAGGGGCGATCGTCTCGACGGCCACTGACGTGGCGGACTTCTATCGGGCGCTGCTCTCCGGGCGCCTGCTCGAGCCAAAGTTGCTGAACGCCATGAAGAAGACAGTCTCAGAGGGCAAAGGCGGTCCCCCGGGGAAGCGCTACGGTCTGGGGCTCGAGCGTTCCCAGACGTCCTGTGGCACCGCCTGGGGCCATACCGGCAGCTTCGGCTACGCCACCTTCGCGTTCACGAGCGCGGACGGTGCGCGGCAGGCCGTGCTGATGGTGAACCTCGACGGAGCCTCGTGGCCAGAGCAGGCTGGCACGCTCGTCTTCAAGCTCATCGACAGCGCCTACTGCAGCACCGCGTAGGGACGCCGGTCGACGCTCTGACCGATCCCAAGGCAAGCCCGCGGCGGCTCCGGCCGCCGCGGGCAGCCGTACGAGGCCTCCTGACGCCTCGCGGCGTCAGCCCTTGCGCTTCTTGACCGCGACCGCGTAGGTGCCCGTTCCGCCTGGGGTCTTGTGGCGGACGCTGAGCCAGTAGGCGCCCGGCTGGAGCTTTCGGACGATGCGGGCGTTGGTGCCTCGCCCGCGGTCGTCGTCCCAGGCGAGCACGGCGCCGGCGTCGTTGGGGCCGTGGAGAGTCATCACGACGTCCGTGGTACCGCTCGTGCTCATGATGTGCGTGGCCGCGGCGGCCACCTCGAAGCTGTACGTGTCGACCTCGGCGCCGACCGCGAGGTCCGCCTCGTGTGGGGGGTCTCCGACGGTGAGCTCGACCGTTCCCGGGGAGCCCTTCGGATACTGGCGGCGCATGAACTCCTTGTCGTTCTCGGACAGCTCGGTGTTCCAGCCGATCGCGTAGGAGCCGATCGTCAGCTCGTCCGGCACGGCGTACTCCATGATCGACGTCGGGTCGAAGGCGCTGAAGTTGGTGGTGTCCTCGGCGTACACCTCGAAGATGTTCTCGTCGACGGCGTCCTTGTCCCAGCCCTGGCGGGCGTAGTACGCATAGACCTTGGGCTTGTCCCACGGGATCTTCCCCTTGGCCGCCGGGTTCTGGTGCTCGTGGATCAGGCCGAGAGCGTGGCCGAACTCGTGCAGGACGACGCGGCGGTACTCGCGCTCGCTCGTGGTCGGCGTGAGCCAGCCGTAGTTCATCGACGGCTCGGTGCGCGAGCGGAGCGAGTCAACGCCCACCGTCGACCAGGAGAAGCCGGCATCGCGGAAGGAGATCCGGATCTCGGCCGTGCCGTCGCGGACGAAGTCGAGCTTCAGGTTCGTGTACTGCTCCCACTCGTGCGCGATGTTCGCGATTCTCTGCTGCACGGACGGGTCGCCGTCGAGGAAGCGAGCCCGCAAGCGCCGCCCGTTGTCCCAGAGCTTCAGGCGCTCGACCGCGGCACGGGTGCGGCCGGACCGGCGATCGGGAACGACGCGAACGTTGTCGGGACGCTCCCGTGCGGCGAGTCCCTCGCCCACGTGGTCGGGGGCGGCCGCGCTGTCGCGACCTCCCGGGTGGATGAAGCAGACCTTCAAGAGCTTGCCGGCCATGACGCTCCTCTCGGATTGGTCGAATGGACACCGCAAGTCGCGCGCAGCTCGGGGGGCGACGATGCTATCCGACCCACTACGATCCGGGGCCACCAGCGCCGAGGGAGGGCGGAACCAGATGCCAGAGGGACTGTCGGCCAGCGAGGCCGGCAAGGAGATCGCCGAGCACGCAAAGCACACCGGCGCGCATCCGCCTCACGAGCGCCGTGACCGGATCATCTCGATCGTCGAGGCGATCCTCCTCTCGATCGTCACGCTCGTCGCGGCCTGGTCCGGGTACTCCGCTGTGAAATGGGGCACCGAGTCGTCGATCGCCCTGGCCGAGGCGTCTGCAGCGAGGACGGAGGCCAACCGGGCGCTCAGCGACGCGATCGAGGTGAGGAACTTCGACGCCGAGACCTTCAACACGTGGTTCATCGCCTACACGGCCCGCGACGAGACCGGGATGCGCCTCGCGGAGAAGCGATTCCGCCCCGAGTTTCGCGTCGCGTTCGACGCCTGGCTGGCGACGAGTCCTGCGACGAACCCCGACGCGCCGCCGGGACCGACCTACATGAAGGAGTACGTGCGACCCGGGCTCGCGGAGGCCAAAAAGCTCGACGCCACGGCCGCCGAGCGGTTCGCCGAAGGCTCGGAGGACGGCGCGACGGGCGACAAGTACGTTCGGACGACCGTGTTTCTGGCAAGCGTGCTCTTCCTGATCGGGATCAGCACGCACTTCCCGATCCGGGGCGGCCGCTACGCGCTGATCGTTGTCGGTCTGGCCGTGCTCGTGTTCTCGCTCGTGCAGCTCTCCCAGCTGCCCCGGCCGCCGGTCTGACCGAGCTACTCGTCGATGCGCACGTGGCCGGGTTGTGCGGCGACTCGATCGAGCCAGGCGCTGATCGACCGGTAGCGGCCCAGGTCGAAGCCGCCCTCGCCCGCGACGTGCGTGTAGGCGTAGAGCGAGATGTCGGCGATCGAGTAGTGGTCGCCGACGAGGAACTCGCGCTTCGCAAGGTGGTTCTCCAGCGCGTCGAGCGCGCGGTAGCCGCCCGCTCGCTTCGCCTCGAGCTGCGCGGGCTCGATCTCGATTCTCTTCATCAGCCAGTGACGGGCGACGGCGATGTTCGGCTCGTGGTCGTACTGCTCGAAGAACTGCCACTGGAGCACCTGGGCGCGTTCGTAGCGATCGTCGGGGACGTACGACGTGCCGTCGGCGAAGTACCAGAGGATCGCGTTCGACTCGGCGAGCGGGCGGCCGTCGTCGAGGACGAGCGTCGGCACGCGCAGCGCCGGGTTCCGGTCGCCGATCACCTGCTCGCGATCGGAGCGGTCGAAGACGTCGAGCTCGACCCGTTCGTAGTCGAGACCGAGCTGCGCAAACAAGAGCCGCACCTTGTAGCAGTTGCCCGAGACCGGAGAGTCGTAGAGGAGCATTACCCCGAAAGCTTCGGGTTGAAGCCGGCGAGCGGGATGCCGGCCGCCTGCGCCGTCGCGACCGAGATCGCCCGCAGGTCCTCCGGCTCGAGGTTGTGGATGTCGGTCTTACCCGTGCAGCGCGGCATGATCGACGCCTCGGCGCGGAGTGCCTTCAGGAAGAGCTCGGCCTGCTCGTCGCGCTCCGCCTGCTCGACGTCGCCGTAGAACGCGACGCCGCCCTGTTCGATCCGCCCGCCCAGCGCGAGTGCGAGCGACATGCCGACGACGACTGCGTTCGCTCCGAGCCCGATCAGCTTGGCCGCATCGGTTCCCGAGCGGACTCCCCCGAAGTAGAGAAGAACGATGTCCTCCTCCCGGTTCATTCCGCGCAGGATCCGGATCGCCTCGCGCATGACCGTGAGATCTGGCGCGCCCGCGAGCTCCGGCCAGGAGTCGCCGATCGGCGGGCTCGCCTCGAGGACGAGCAGGTCGAGCTCGTGGTCGAGCGCGAACGGGATCGCCTCGGGCAGCTCGCGCGCAGAGGCCGCGAGGCCGGCGAGCTGGCCGGAACGCCGCCGCTCGGGTGCGGCGAGCGATGTCGCGACGACAGCGGCGGCCTGCGGGTCGGGCTCGTCGCCGGTCGCGAGGAGCTGGAGCCAGGTCACGCCGTCGCCGACGGGGCGGCGGCCGATGTACGCGAGCCGGTGGGCCCGGACGCCGTGGGCGACAGCGTGGCGGATCTCCTCGCCGGCCTTGTCGAACCCGGTCACAAGAAAGGGCGCACCGAGCTCGAGCGGCCCGAGCTCGGTCGCGATCCGGCACGCGTCGCGGTACGGGTCGATCACGAGCCGCGAGAGATTCGCAGGGAGGAACACGATGTCGTCGAGGGTCGGCGTCTCCGGTTGGAAATGCGCCTGGTTCGAGACCGTCAAGCGTCGCGAGAACAGGGCGCGCTGCTTGCGGGCGTCCCCCGGCTTCGTCCGGGCCATGACGAAGATGTCCTCGCGCGTGCGGACGTTGTAGTCGGACGAGCCCGTCTCGGCGTCGCAGCGGTAGCAGCGCGCGGCCTCGCGCCGGGCCGATTCGGCGTCGTACGTCGACTCGATCTCGGGAAACGCGATCGGGTTGGCGCCGAGGCCGTGGAAGTCCTGGTGCTCGCGCGCGAACTCCTCCCACTGGGCGTCCTGAGCGACCGGGACGCGGCGCGTCTTGAACGGCGTTCGATATTGCAGCGGGCTCTCGATGCCCTCCAGAAACGCCTTGACGTAGTAGGCGGCGCGATGACCGTGGTACATCGCGGTAACGATCGTCGACGGCCCGAACGCGCCGTCGCCCGCCGCAAAGACCGCCGGGTCGGCCGTGCGCATCGAGTCCCAGTCCGTGCCGACCTTGTCGCCGGCCATCAGCCCGCGCTCGGCCAGGTGGTCGGACTCAGTTCGCTGGCCGGTCGCGAGGATGACGAGCCCGGTCTCGTATTCGTGCTCCGAGCCGGGTACGTTCACGGGTCGGCGGCGGCCGTCCTCGCCGGGCTCGCCGAGCTCCGTGCGAATACACGTGAGGGCGAGGTGACCGTTGCGGGTGGCGACGCCGACGGGGAGGACGTTGTAGAGGAACTCGATCTCCTCGGCGATCGCGCCCTCGAGCTCGTCCTTCCGGGCGGGGATCTCGTCAGGGCCGCGGCGGTAGAGCACCTGGACGTGCTCGCATCCGGGCAGCCTCCTGGCCGCGCGGCAGGCGTCCATGGCGACGTCCCCGGCGCCGACGACCACGACCCGGGCGGGCAGCTCGGGCCGCTCGCCGGCGTTGATCCGCCGCAGGAATGTGACGCCGTCGACGACCCGCTCGTCGTCGGCGTGCTCGAGCGCCATGCCCTTGCCCCACCACGCGCCGATCGTGAGCAGGACCGCGTCATGGCGTTCCTTCAGCTCGTCGAGCGTGACGTCGCGGCCGATGGCGGTGTTCAGGTGCACGGTGATGCCAGGGCAGCGGGCGAGCATCCGGTCGATGTCCTCGCGGAAGACCTCGGGCGGGCAGCGAAACGCGGGGATGCCCCAGGTCATGTAGCCGCCGAGCATGTCCGTCAGCTCGTAGACGTGGACGGCGTAGCCGGCCTCCGCGAGGTCCTGCGCCGCCGTCAGACCCGCCGGCCCCCCGCCGACGATGCCGACCGTCTCGGTCATCGTGACCGGGACGGCGGCCGGCCGGTACGTGGCGCCGAGCTGATCCATCACGTAGCGCTTCAGGTTGCGGATCGCGAGCGGACCGTCGGAGTCGGCGCGGCGGCACGCGGGCTCGCACGGCGCGTCGCAGACGCGGCCGCAGACCGAGCTGAACGGGTTCGTCGCCGTGATCGCCTCGAAGGCCTCCTCGAGCTTGCCCTCCCAGATGTAGGCGATGTAGGAGGGAGCGTCCGTCCCGATCGGGCATGCGACCTGGCACGGCGCAGGGACGTAGTGGATGTCGTTGACGTCGTCGCGCGGCGCGAGCTCCTCCGGCACGGGAGGGGTTGCGACGCGGTCGGCGCCGTAGACGTCCGGCTCGGGTGGGGAGCTGAACCCGTTGGTGGTCACGCGTGAGCGAGGGTGGTCGGCCGCGCGGCAAGGTCGGGCTCGTAGGGAAGACGCGTGATCGCCGCCGCCTCGGGCGTGAGCGCGACGAGGTCGTCACGCGAGAGCTCGTAGACGCTCGCGTACCCATGCGCGTCGACGACGGTGGCGAGCTGCCAGCGGAGCGCCTCGAGGTACCGATGGATGTTCCACGACTCGACGTCGATGTCGTAGCGCGCCTCGAAGACCGGATCCTGCGTCGCGATGCCGACGACGCACTGGCCGACGGCGCACTGGAGGCAGGCGATGCAGCCGCCCGCGATGATCGCGCTCGTGGCGACGGCGACCGCGTGCGCGCCGAGCGCGATCGCCTTGGCGGCGTCGATCCCGTCCTTGACGCCGCCCATGAGGACGACCGGCATGCCCGTCGCGCCGATCTCGTCGAGGGCGTCGAGGCCCTCCATGATCGCCGACAGGGTCGGGATGCCGACGTACTCGAGCACCTCGTTGCCGGCGGCGCCCGTCGAGCCCTGGAGGCCGTCGAGGCAGACGTAGTCGAAGCCGTCCTTGTAGGCGATCTTGATGTCGTCGCGGACCCGACCCGCGCCGAGCTTGACCGAGACCGGCTTCTCCCAGCCGGTCGCCTCGCGGAACTCTTCGACCTTGATCACGAGGTCGTCGGCTCCGAGCACGTCGGGGTGGCGCGAGGGAGAGCGCAGGTCGATCCCGGCGGGGATCCCGCGCAGCCGCGCGATGTCCTCGGTCACCTTCTTCGCCATCAGCTGGCCACCGAGGCCGGGCTTGGCGCCCTGCGAGATGTAGATCTCGATGCCGTCGGCCGCGCGCATGGCGTGCACCGACCAGCCGAGGCGCCCGCCGAGGCACTGGGCGACCACTCGCTTTGCAGCCGCGCGCACTTCGGGGATGAGGCCGCCCTCGCCCGTGTTGTCGCAGATGTCGGAGAGCGCCGACGCCTTCGCGAGCGCGACCTTCGTCGACTTGGACAGGGCGCCGTAGCTCATCGGCGCGATCATCACGGGCATCGACAGGTCGATCGGCTTCGCGCCGAAGCGGCCGCCGAGGGAGGTTGCGAGCGCGACCTTCGACACGACGTCCGGGTCGGGGTCGATCTCGGCGAGGTCTCGCCGGAAAGCGATGTCGGAGATGTGCGGGAGCGGCCGTCCGGCGCCGTAGCCGCGAATCCTGTAGCGGCCGATCTGCGCCTTGACCGCGATGTCCTCCTGCACCTTGTCGTTCCAGTAGTCGGTCCGCTCGGCCCCGACGAAGAAGGGAATGACGCGCACGCGCGGCTCCGTCCGGGGGTAGTGGAGGTTCTTGCCCGCGTTGACGACCTTCTTCAGGGTGCCGGAGAACGGAATCTCGTAGCGATCGAGGAAGGCGAGGACGTCGTCGGCCTCGTCCGGCTCGAGGTCGGCCTGCATCGCGTCGTTTCCGAGCGACACGACCTTGCCGCCGATGTAGATCGTGCCGCCATGGATGTCCTGCCCGACCTGCTCGCCCGAGTCGCCGCAGATCACGAGCCGCCCGCCGTACATCATGTACCCGGCCATGAAGCTGGCGCTGCCGGCGCAGCAGAGCGTGCCCTCCTTCATCACCTGACCGGCCCGGGAGCCGATGTTGCCGTGCACGACCACGTCCGGCCCGCGGATCGCTACGCCCGCGATTGCCCCCGCGTTGCCCCGGACCACGACCGAGCCGCCGAGCATGTTGTCGGCGAGGCCCCAGCCGACGTTGCCGTCGACCTCGAAGCGCGGCCCGTCGGTGAGCCCGGCGCAGAAGTACCCTGCCGACCCCCGCACCCTGACCGTGATCGGGCTCGTCAGGCCGACACCGATGTGGTGGCGGGCGTCCGGGTTGACCACCTCGACGTCCTCGTCTGCCTCCCCGTACTCGAGCAGGAGCCGGTTCGCGTCGGTGACCGAGGCCTGAGAGAGGTCGATTGTCGCCACCGAAGCCTAGTGCTCCCTCCCGGAAGTCACTCGCGCCCTGGCCAGCTGCAAAGCGGCGCCGGGCTGCGTCCTCAGTCGCCCCGATATGTCCAGATATCGGGGCTCCCTGCGTCCTTGCCCGGCTTGCTTTTCGCGCGCCAGGTTCATCAAGGGACCCCCGGGACGAAGCACTAGTTCCTCTCGTCGACGAAGCCGTTCGACCAGTGCGTGCCGTCGCAGAACGGCTTGTTCTTCGAGCCGCCGCACCGGCAGAGCGCGAAGCGCGTCGTCGAGGCGCCGTCGCCGAAGCTCGCGCCCTGGAGCTCGACGGTGCCCGTTACCAGGTACGGGCCGTTGTGTGAGACGACGATCGACGCCTCACCGTCCTCGCCGCGCCACTCGACTCCGTCGAGCGAGTAGCTGAGCGCGCCGGAGGGGCAGCGCCTGACGACCTCGGCGATCGCGGCCGCGGGGGCGGCGTGCGGGTCGATCCACGGTGTGCGCTTGCCGTCGAACGCTGCGCGCAGGCCGTCGGTGCACTCGCCGGCATGCGAGCAGATGCCGCGGTTGTCGTGGATCGTGATCTCCGCGCCTGGGTAGCTGGCTCTCCGGTCGTCGCCGCCATCAGTCAGCCTGTCGCCGGTGAAGCCGTTCTTACGATGTGTCCCGTCGCAGAACGGCTTGTTCTGCGAGCCGCCGCACCGGCACAGCCACACCGTCTCCTCGAGCTCGATCGGCTCGCCTCTCGAGTTGGCGAGCCGCTGGAGTTTGCCGACGCGGTACGGGCCGTTCTCGGTCGGCTCGATCACGGCTCGGGAGGTCTCGACCGTGCTCAGGATCGTCTCCAGGTCCGGTACGTGCCCGGCGGCGGCTCCGTCGTGCGTAGCGGCCTCCCCGGGAAGAGCCTGTTCAGCGAGACCTCTTCGGACGCGATCGCGACGAGCTCGTCGTCCTCGTACATGACCATCGGCTTCGCCGCGAGCCGGTCCTTCGCGTAGCCGATCTCGTCCTTCGTCGAGACCAGGAAGGAGAACGTGCCGTCGAGATCGCGCGATCGAGGACTCGAGCGCGTCGGCGAGCGGGATCCCCTGCGCGAGCTTGTCGGCCAGGTACACGGCGATCAGCTCGGAGTCGTTGTCGGTGCCGAACTCGAAGCCGCGCTTCTCGAGCCGGCGTCGCATCTTCCAGTAGTTCGTGATCTGCCCGTTGTGGACGATCGCCACGTCGGCGAAGCCGGTCGCCCAGAAGGGGTGGGACGCGTCCGGGGTGACGTCCGACTCCGTTGCCAGGCGCACGTGGCCGATCCCGTGCGTACCGTCGAAGCCGTCGATCGCGTACGTGTCGTCGACGTCGTGGGCGCCGCCGACGTCCTTGATGATGTCGAGGCTCTCGCCGATCGAGACCACCTTCGCGACGTGCTCCATCGCATAGGCGAAGGATTGGAGATCGCCGTCGAAATGGACGCTCAGGCGATGGGTCGTTCCGACCGACTCCTCGTCGAGGATCGTCGCGCCGAGCTCGGCGAGCTTGGCGCGGATCTGCCCGATCGTCGCGGCCGCGGCCTCACCCTCGCCGACGAAGAAGCGCAGGCGCAGATTCCCGTCGCTCGTCGGCTCGTGGTACAGGGCGAACCCCGTCGAGTCCGGCCCGCGGTGCTGGCAGCCGTCGAGCATGGTGATCAGGTCGCCGCCGAGGTCGTGCTCGACGCCGTTCGCCTTGTAGAGGATTCCCGCGATTCCGCACATGGCCCGTCCTCGTGTCCGGTGGCTACACCCCTTCAGCCCAAGGCTAGCCGAGCGATCGGGCGCGCGACACCCTCTAGCGATGCGGGTTTGCAAGTCCGACAGGGGTGGACACGGAGCCAGGCGGTGGTGTGGAGGTATCTCACACATGCGCCCCGCGGTAGAGTCGCGCGGGATGCGGCGCGCGATCAGGGGTGGGGTCAGGGGCGGGATCAGAGTCGTCGTCGTCGGCGGGGGCGCGATCGGGCTCTCGTGCGCGTACTCGCTCGACCGCGATGGGGCCGACGTCGTCGTGCTCGAGCGCGATCGGGTCGGGCTCGGAGCCTCCCGGGGAAACACGGGCTGGCTCTGCCCTGTGCTCTCGGCGCCGCTCCCGGCGCCGGGGGTGATGGGCACGGCTCTGCGCGGGATGCTGCGGCCGGGCACGAGCCCGGTGTCGATCAGGCCGTTCTTCGGGCCTGCGTTCCTGCGCTGGTCCTGGGGGTTCTGGCGCGCGTGCCAGCCCGAGCGCTATCGCCGGGGTCTGGCGGACACGCTCGCACTCGGGATCGACTGCTTCGAGCGCTACGACGCGCTCCGTGCGGCCGGCGTCGAGCTCGAGCAGGGCGCGGATGGGATGGTCGTGGCCGCGACCAGCGAGCATGGGCTCGCCGAGTACGCGGCAATGCTCGACGAGGCGCGAGCGGCCGGGTACCCGCATCCGATCGAGCGTCTCTCGGCACGGAGGGCGCGCGAGCTCGAGCCGGCCCTCGGCGAGGCGGTTGTCGGAGGTCTCCACGTGCCAAAGGAGCGCTACGTGCGTCCCGAGTCGCTTACCAGCGGTCTGACCGACCACCTGCGCAGGCGTGGCGTCGAGGTGCGGGAGCACGCTGCGGTGGTGGAGCTCCGGCCGGCGGCTCGGGCTCCGGTCTGGCGCGTTCGTACGCCCGACGAGGAGCTCGCTGCCGACGCGGTCGTGGTTGCTGCGGGGGTCTGGTCCTCCGAGCTCCTCTCCGCGCTCGGGGTCGGCACGCGGATGGAGGCGGCCAAGGGTTACTCGATTACCGCCCGCGGGGAGGGAACGCTGCCGCATCACGCCCTGTACCTGGCTGAAGGCAAGGTCGGCACGAGCACCTTCGGCAACACGCTGCGGATCGCGGGGATCTTCGACCTGACCGGAATGGACACGTCGTTGCGCCGCGGGCGCATCGCGGAGATGGTGAGGGCGTCGCTTCCCTATCTGCGCGACTGGCGGCCGACGGAGGTCGAGCTCGAGTGGTCCGGCCTGCGGCCGTATCCCGCCGACGGCCTACCGATCATCGGCCCCGCGCCCGACCGGCCGGGGCTCGTGGTCGCGACCGGACATGGGCGGATGGGCATCACGCTCGCGCCGGCGACCGGCGACGCGGTCTCGCGGCTCGTGATCGACGGCGTCGTCGTGTCCGAGATCGAGCCCTTCGCCCCGGCGCGCTTCGACCGGGGGTCGTGACAGACGCGCACAAGGGGTCAGACCCCTTGTGCGCGAACGGCTCGAGACCTACCAGTGGCCCGGCCAGGCGTCTGCTAGACGGAAATTTCCGCGATTGACCGGGCGCGCACGGCGCAACAGAAGTCCGCGATGGCCGTGCCACGGGTCAGACAATTGCGTTTTCGCGTCAGGGTCGGCACGGTGGAGGCGGCCTGCGTCGTCACAAGGGGCGCAGGTTCGAGAAGCCAGTCCTTCAGAGCACCGGCACCTGCGTGCTGAAGGACGGGACGATCGCCGCGGACGCCGTCCTCAGCTTCTCCGACGATGACAGCACCCGGATCGCGATCACCGGCGGTACGAGCTCGTATGAGGGAGTCCGGCGTGCGCGTGCTTTCCAGCCTGCGAACCCTCCGATCGCGACCGACGAACCTGCGTGTCTACTCTCGGTAGATCGCCGCGGCGACAATCAGCGCGAGCTCTGATGACGCTCTTCGGCCCGGTGGCGATCCTCCGGGAATGAAGACCTACGAGTACAAGTTCGTCCGCCTCGGAGAGTATCGCGGGTCGGCGTTGTTCGGGGTCAAGGACAAGGCGCGGAAGGGCTACGAGGACGCGGTGCGCCAGCACGCGCACGACGGCTGGCGACTCGTACAGATCTTCGCCCCAGGCATCGCCGCGTTCGGGGCCGCGAAGTACTACGAGCTGATCTTCGAACGGGAGAGCGGCGGCGAGGCGACCGCCCCATAGCCACATGCAATAAGCGACCCGGCGGAGGCGAAGAGCCGAGTAGGTGGCTTTATCTCGCTTACTGCCGAGATCGAGAGGTGCCAGACGAAAGGCCGGCCGGGGAGTGCCAACGGAGTCAGGACCGTGACAGGTCGGATTCGGTTCTTGCACGGCGCCTGTCCCCGGAACACGTCCCGCGGGGACGCTCTGAGGCAGCGGCTTCGGCACGTCTGAGGCTCGGCCGAGGCGGTGGATTCCCCTGAGCAGGCCGCCCCCGGCCTTTCCACGTGGCCATTCCAGTCGTGTCCCGGGGCCTGTCCCCGGGACACGACTCGAGCGAACCTGTCTCTCGGATACGCTCCTAGCGGTCCACCCAGTCGGCGTAGCGCGCCGCCACGGTGCCGGTCTCGTCCCCGAGTACCGGATGAAGCGAAAGATCCGGCGAGTAGCGGCTCGCCGGCACCTCGCGGCCGAGCGCCTCGGCCATCGCCCGGACGTGGTGGGGCGCGCCGCCGCAGCAGATGCCGATGTACCGCACGCCGAGGTCGCGTGCGCCGAGCGCGAAGTCGGCCAGCTCGAACCGTGTGCACACGAACGGATCCAGTGCGAGCGGGAACGCGCGGCCGCCGTCCGCGTCGCGCAGCGACTGGAAGGTCGGCTGCTCGGGGGTCGTCCGGTACGGCACCGGCTGGGCCGCGACGGGCACGGACACGGCCTCGACGATGCGCTCGAGCACCGGCAGCATCGTGGCGGGCCCGCGTGAGCAATTGAGCCCGACGACGTCGGCGCCCGCAGCCTCGACGCGCCGGCAGGCCTCGACGATGTCGAACCCGTCGATCGTCGTGTCCGTCGTCATCGCGAACGTGAGCACGACGGGCAAGCCGGCCTCCCGGACGACCTCGACCGCGATCAGCGCCTCGCCGAGGTAGTCCATCGTCTCGGCGATCACGAGGTCGGCCTCCTCCTCGCGGCCCCAGGCAACCTGCTCGCGGTACATCTCCCGGACGATTTCGCCTGACGTATCAGGGTCGTCAGGGTCGTAGGCCCACGTGTTGCAGATGTTCGCGGCGAGGAGCGCCTCGCCCTCGGCGGCAACCTCGCGCGCGATCCGGAGCGCGCCTCGGTTCAGCGGCTCGAGGTCGTCCTCGCGGCCGATGTGGCGGAGCTTCTCGCGGTGGCCGTAGTAGGTGAAGGCGACCATCACCTCGGCGCCCGCACGAAGGAACTCTCGGTGGAGCTCGCGCACGGCGTCCGGATGGTCGAGCACGACCTCCGGCACGTAGGGGCCACTCTTGAGATACCCGCGGCGCTCCAGCTCGAACAGGTAGCCCTCGGCGCCGAGGACGACGCCCTCAACGAGCCGGTCGTGGAGATCCCGCTTCACGCTCCTAGTATCGCGGCAGCGAGGGACCGGAGTAGAGGTCGTACTCGCCCTCGCTCGCGAACCGCTCGACGCCGCGGGCGAGCCCGGCTTCGTCGAGCTCGACGCCGAGCCCCGGCCCGGTCGGCACCGAGACCAGGCCTCGTTCCGGCGAGAACGGCCCGCCGACGATCACGTCCTCGGACGTCCACCTGAGCAGAGACTGGCTCGGCCGATCGAGCCAGGGCAGCGCGGCGGCGAGGTGGAGATGCGCCGCGGTCGCCGGGCCCAGGTGGCCGCTGTAGAACCAGAACCCCTTGCCGGCCTGCTTACACGCACGGACGAAGCGCAGCGTGCCGGCGATCCCGCCGCACGCGGCCGTGTCGAGCACGAACGTGTCGGGCACGCCGAGATCGACGGCGCCCTCGATGTCGATGTCATGCGTCGAGAAGGGGATCGGGCACGTCTGCCGGAGCGCGGCCATGTCCTCGTAGGTCGCGACCGGCTCCTCGACGTTCGCGACGTTCGACTCGGCCATCCGCTCCAGAGCGGTCCGCGCCGTGTCGAGACGCCAGCCCATGTTCGCGTCCAGGCGAAGCTCCCGCTGGGGACCGATCGCCTCGCGGACGAGTGCGAGCAGCTCGACCTCCTCGTCGACCGGGCGCGTCGCGACCTTGCCCTCGAACACGGGCGAGTCGTGCTCGGCGACCATCCGCGCGCAGAACTCCGCCACGTCCTCGGCAGTGGTCTCGCCGGGGGCCGACGGGCCCGGAAGCCGAAAGGCGAAGTACTCGCTGACCGGGATCTCCGTTCGGCGCGCGCCTCCGAGGAGGTCATACAGAGGCACTCCGGCCTCACGCGCCCCAACGTCCCACAGGGCCAGCTCGACTCCCGCGAGCGCCCGACGAGAGTCGAGCTGGTCGCCTCGCTGCGCCGTTCGCACAGGCACGGCCGAGTGACCGAGCTCGACGCGGAGCTCGGCCACGCTGCGGCCGGCGAGGCGGTCGCCGAGCTCCCCCAGAAGCAGGGCGGCGTCGTGCGGCGATGGGGTCTCGCCCAGACCGACGACGCCGTCGCTCGTCGTCACGCGGAGGATCGTCCGGCTCATTCCCCAGTAGACGCCGGGCGCGAACGCGTACGGCGCGTCGAGGGGGACGTTCACGGGCCAGGCTTCCACGCGTGCGACTGAGGACGGCACGTGGCCGATTGTGCAGGCATCCTCTTCCCCGTGCTCGCCCGGCTCGCGCTCCTCGTCGTCGGTCTGCTCATCGCCGCTCCCACCGCTCAGGCAGGCGACCTCGACGCTCTCCGGGGGAAGACGATCGCGGTCGATCCAGGGCACAACGGCAAGGACTGGGCCTACCCGGAGAAGATCTCCAAGCTCGTCGACGCGGGCACGCTCTGGAAGCCCTGCGACTCCGGCGGCACGGCGACGCGGTCCGGGTACATGGAGGCGACGTTCAACTGGGACGTCTCGCTCCGGCTCAGACGGATCCTCGAGCGCGCCGGCGCGCACGTCGTCCTGACCAGGAAGTCGAACGACGGCTGGGGACCGTGCATCACCACGCGCGCGGCGATCGGCAACCGGGCGCGGGCCGACGCGGCGATCTCGATCCATGCCGACGGCTCGACGCCGTCCGGCCGCGGCTTCCACGTCATCTACCCGCCTTCGCTCGCCGGGCTCACCGACGACATCGCGGAGGAGTCCTATCGGCTGGCCCTCGCCGTGCGCGCGGCGTATGGCCGCGCGACCGGGATGCCGTACTCGACGTACACGGGCCGGGAGGGCCTGAACGCGCGCTCCGACCTGGGCGGCCTCAACCTCTCCGACGTCCCCAAGGTCTTCATCGAGACCGGGAACATGCGAAACGCGACCGACGCCGCCCTGCTCGAGACCGCGTCGTTTCGGCAGAGAGCGGCGAGAGGGATCGCCGCCGGGCTGGCCGCATTCCTCGCCCGAGGCTAGGGTCGCATCCAGCCCGGCGATTACTCTCCGTGCGTGGAGCTTCCCCGGGAGGTGGCGGTCGTCGGCGCCGGGACCATGGGCGCCGGGATCGCGCGAGTCTTTGCCGACGCAGGCTCCGCGGTTCGCCTTTGCGCACGGCGGGAGGAGAGCCTCGTGGCCGCGCGGGAGCGGCTCGGCGAGGCGGGCGCGCGCGTCCGCACGACCACCTCGGCCGACGACGCGCTCGCCGGCGCCGACCTCGTCGTCGAGACGATCGTCGAGGAGGTCCAGCCGAAGCGCGACCTGCTCGCGCGGGCCGAGGAGCTCGCGGCGGCGGACGCGATCCTCACGACCAATACCTCCTCGCTGCCGCTTCGCATGCTCGGCGTCGAGCTTCGCCGACCGCAGCGCTTCGCCGGTCTCCACTGGTTCAACCCGCCGGAGCTGGTGGAGCTCGTCGAGGTCGTCGGCGGGGAACTGACGTCGGCATCCGTGACTGCGACGCTCGTCGGCTGGATGGAGGCGCTCGGGAAGGCCCCCGTCCTCGTCGGGCGCGACGTGCCGGGCTTCGTTGCCAACCGGCTCCAGTACGCGCTCCTGCGGGAGGCCTACGCGCTGGTCGACGACCGCGTCTGCTCGTTCGCTGACGTCGATCGGGCGGTCACCCACGGGCTGGGCGCCCGCTGGGCGGCGATCGGCCCGTTCGAGGCAATGGATCTCGCCGGGCTCGACGTTCACGCGGCCGTCGCCGACAACCTCTGGCCCGAGCTCGATCGCGGCGCCGAGCCGTCGCCGTCGATTGCTCGGGCAATCGCCTCCGGAGCCCTCGGCACGAAGAACGGCCGTGGGCTGCGCGGCGATTACGACTCGGCAGCGACCGCGGAGCTTCGCGACCGCCGCGACCGCGTCCTGCGCGGGATCGCGGCCCTACGAGACGGAGAGGAGACCGGATGAGCGAAATCGCGACGCTCGGGGCGTCCGATCACGACCTCGACAGGGACGAGTGCGCCGCTCTGGCGCGACGTGCCGCCGAGGCCGTCCGCCCCGAGGAGCACCTGAGGGAGGGGGAGCGCCAGCGGCTGTACGAGCTCCTGTGGCGGAACGAGCATTCCGAGGCGTGGCTCGTCAGCTGGTCGGAGCCGCGCGATACGGGGTTCCACGACCACGACGGCTCGTGCGGCGGCGTCCACGTTCTCGAGGGTCGCATCACCGAGGAGCCGCTCGTCATCGGTGGCCCCCCGGTCGTGCGTGAGTACGGGCCCGGTGACACGTTCGCCTTCGAGGGCGGTCACATCCACCGCATGCACCACGACCCGAACGCGATCACGATCCACCTGTACTCGCCGCCGATCAGACGGCTCGGCGTCTACGAGCTGGTCGACGGCGTGCTCACCCGGACACCGCAGTCGGCCGACGACGAGACGCCCGAGACGCCCACGGTCGGCGGGGCGGTCGCCGGGTAGCGCGGCCTCGCGAGACACACGGCGAAGTCGCCGGCGGCGTCGGTCCACCACGCCACCACCGAGAGCCCGGCGGCGGCGAGCTCGCGCACGGCGCCGGCCCGACGGAACTTCGTCGAGATCTCCGTGCGCAGGACCTCACCCGCGGTGAAGTCGACGCGCAGGTCGATCGCCGGGAGCGTGACGGTCTGGTCGACGAGCGAGCGCACGGCCATCTCCATGCGCTCGAGCTGCGGGTTCCAGGTCGCCTGGGACTCGAAGCGCTCGGGCCTGAAATCGGCACCGAGCTCACGGTTCAGGATCGGGAGCAGGTTCGCGATCAGCGCCGCCGAGAGGCCCTCATCGTCGGCATACGCCGCGACGATCCGCTCGACCTGCTTGACGAGGTCGAGACCGAGCAGGAGCGCGCCGTCGGCGCCGATCGCCCCGGCCGCCTTGGCGAGGAGCTCCGCGCGGTCGCTCGGGTCGATCGCGCCGATCGTCGATCCGAGACATGCGACGAGCGTTCGGCCATGAGGGGGCGGCAGGCGTCGCTCGAAGTCGTCGACGAGGCCGACGACCTCGAGCTTCGGGTAGCGCTCGGCGAGGCGCGGGGCCGCCTCGGCGAGGGCGGACTCGCTCACGTCGACGGCGACGAAGCGGCGAAGGTGGGGCAGTGCGTCGAGGAGGATCGTCGTCTTGACCGACGAGCCCGAACCGAGCTCCACGAGCGTGTCGGGGCTCGTGCGGGCGGCGATGTCCGTGGCGGACGCCTCGAGAATCTCGTGCTCGACCCGAGGGAGGTAATAGGCGGGGAGCTCCATGATTCGCTCGTAGAGCTCCGAGCCGCGCGCGTCCCAGATCCAGCGTGACCGCATGCGCTTCGGAGTCGCCGTGAGCCCCTCGCGCGCCTCGCGACGCAGCGCCTCGCCGAGATCCGTCGGCGCGAGCACCCGCTCGATCCGAAAGCTCATCGGGCCCGCCGCTTGTGCTCGTTCGTTACAAGGGGTCTGACCCCTTGTGCGCGACTGTCACATAGTCGTCGGAGCCAACGTTCGGCCACTCAGGGCCGGCCCAGATCGACCCGGTGGCGCTCGGCCTCGGCGAGCGCCACCGGATAGCCCGCATCCGCGTAGCGCGCCACGCCCAGCGCGGGATCGGTCCAGAAGACGCGCCGGAGCTTCCGCTCCGCGAGCTCGCTCCCGTCGGCGACGACGACCATTCCCGAGTGGATCGACCGGCCGACCCCGACGCCGCCGCCGTTTCCGATCGCCACCCAGGTCGCACCCTGCGCCGCGTTCAGGAGCGCCGACAGGACGGGCCAGTCGGCGACCGCATCGCTGCCGTCGCGCATGCCCTCGGTCTCTCGGGTTGGCGAGGCGACCGACGCGGGATCCATGTGGTCGCGCCCGAGGGCGAGCGGCCCGCACACGCCCGAGCGCACGAGCTCGTTGAGCGCGAGCGCCACGCGGTCGCGGTCGCCGAGCCCGAGCCAGCAGATCCGGGCCGGCAGCCCCTGGATCGGCACACGCTCGCGTGCAAGCTCGATCCAGGCGCGGAGCGAGTCGCTACCGACGACGTCGATGACGACGTCCTCGCTTCGGCGGAGATCCTCGGGGTCGCCCGTGAGGCAGATCCACCGGAACGGGCCGACACCCCGCGCGAGGATCGGCCGGACGTACTCGGCGACGAAGCCCGGGATCTCGTCGGCTCCCGGTACGCCGTGCGCCGTCGCCTGGGCGCGGATCCCGTTTCCGTACTCGAAGACGACCGCGCCGCGTTCGCGGAAGCCGACCAGCCCCTCGACGTGGGCAGCCAGCGAATCGAAGACAGCGTCGCGAAAGAGCGGGTCATCGGGATCGGCGTCCGCCGCACGAGCAGGCGTGTAGCCGCGGGGGACGTAGCCGCGGAGCGGATCGTGAGCGGCCGTCTGGTCGGTGACGACGTCGAAGTCGACCCCTTCGGCGAGCAGCCTCGGGACGACGTCGGCGGCGTTTCCGACGAGAGCGACGGTTCCCGGTCCGTCAGGATCGAGGTGTGCCGCCAGCGCCTCGTCGTAGCCGGCGACGAGGTCGACCCAGCCGTCGCCACGACGCCGCTTCGCCCGAGCCGGATCGACGTCGATCACGAGCGCGCGGCCGCCGTTTTGGGTCACGGCGAACCCCTGTGCTCCACCCATGCCGCCCAGTCCCGCGGTGAGCACGCGCCGGCCGGCGAGCGTCCCGCCGAAATGCCGCTCGGCCACCGCTCGGAACGTCTCGTAGGTGAACCCGAGAATTCCCTGCGTGCCGATATAGAACCAGCCCGCGGCGGTCATCTGACCGTACATGGTCAGGCCGGCGTCCTCGAGCCGCCGGAACGAGTCCTCGTCCGACCACGCAGGGACGACCATCGCCGTCGAGATCAGGACGCGCGGGGCGTCGGCGTGGGTGCGCAGGACGGCGGCGGCCTGGCCGGACTGGACGAGCAGCGTCTCGTCTGGCCCCAGCCGCTCGAGCGCGGCGACAATGGCCGCCAGCGCCTCCGGGCTTCGCGCCGCCCGTCCGCGGCCGCCGTAGACGACGAGCGACCCAGGATCCTCGGCGACGTCGGGGTCGAGGTTGTTCAGGAGGCAGCGAAGCGCACCTTCCTGTTCCCAGCCGCGGCAGCGCAACTCGCGTCCCCGAGGGAGCACGTCCACGTGGCCATCGTACTTCTGGCGCATAATCGCTCTGTTGACCGCCTATCTCGTCGAGTCCGAGGGACGCGCTGCGGCCGAGACCAGCGCAGCCGAGATCGAGCAGCTGCTCGAGGCAAGGGCGTTCTTCTGGCTCGACCTGCACGGCCCGGAGGACGCCGACATGGTGCTGCTGCGCGACGTGTTCGGTTTCCATCCCCTGGCGGTCGAGGACTCGGAGCATTTCGGCCAGCGCCCGAAGATCGACCAGTACGACGACTTCGTCTTCATCGTCTTCTACGGGGCGGTCGAGGACGAGGACGACCTCGTCGAGGTGCACTGCTTCTACTCGGAGCGGTTCCTTGTCACCGTGCGCCGTGACCACTGTCCCGCCTTCGAACGCGTTCGGGAGCGGCACGTGCAGCGTGGCGCCTTCGATCCGCTCGACAGCGTCGAGCACCTCTACCAGGTGCTCGACGGGCTGGTCGACAGCTTCTTCCCGATTCTCGACCGGATCGACGAGAGCATCGACACTCTGGAGAGCGCGATCTTCGCCGGGCCGACGGACGCCCAGCTCCAGGAGATGTTCGGGATCAAGAGGCGTCTCGCCCGCATGCGGAGGACGGTGGCTCCGCAGCGGGACCTCCTCGCGGCGCTTGCCGGCGGACTCGACCACATCCCCGGAGTGACGCCCGAGGCGGAGCGCTACTTCCGCAACATCTACGACCACATGATTCGCATCACCGACACGATCGACAGCTATCGCGACCTGATGAGCGGCGCGATGGACGTCTACCTCTCGACCGTCTCCAACCGGCTGAACGACGTGATGAAGAAGCTCACCATCATCGCCACGATCCTGATTCCGCTGACGTTCCTGACGGGCTTCTTCGGCCAGAACTTCGAGTGGATGGTCCGGCACGTCGCGGGCCTGCCGGAGTTCATCGCCTTCGGCATCGTGCTGGACGTCGCCGTGGTCGCCGGGCTCCTTCTCTTCTTCCGCCGCCGACGCTGGATCTAGCCTCCAGACCGCCGGCGCGGATCCCACCGAAGCACCCGAGCGTCCCTGGAGACATGTCCCGGGGCCTGTCCCCAGGACATGTCCGGTGAGGACTCTTCGTGGTGTTCGCTGGTCGCGGCCGAATCGAGCTCTGATGGCCTCGTTGGTGGCCAACGACCGTCCTCGAGGCAGCTGCGGGACATGTCCCGTCACCTGTCCCCGGGACATGTCCCGCATAGACTCGGGTTGTGCGCGCGATGGTGCTCGACCGGCCCGCGACCCCCCTTCGCGCGGCCGCCCTCCCGGATCCCGTGCCGGGCGCCGGGGAGGTGCTCCTGCGCGTTCACGCCTGCGGCGTGTGCCGCACCGACCTCCACGTCGTCGACGGAGAGCTGCCCGATCCCAAGCTGCCGCTCGTGCCCGGACATCAGATCGTCGCGACCGTCGCCGGGGCGGGTCTGGGAGGGTCACGGGCGGGCCTGGGAGGGCAAAGGTTCTCGATCGGAGATCGGGTCGGCGTTCCCTGGCTCGGCTGGACGTGCGGGGCGTGCCGCTTCTGCCTGTCAGGGCGCGAGAACCTCTGCGACCTCGCCCGCTTCACCGGCTACCAACTCGACGGCGGCTACGCGGAGCTCGTCGTGGCGGACGAGCGCTACTGCTTCCCCCTTCCTCCCGGGTATACCGACCTTCAGGCGGCGCCGCTCCTCTGTGCCGGCTTGATCGGATACCGCTCGCTCACGATGACGGGCGACGCGGAACGGCTCGGGCTCTACGGCTTCGGCGCGGCCGCCCACATCGTCTGCCAGATCGCCGTCCACCAGGGACGTCGGGTGTTCGCACTCACGAGGGCGGACGACGAGGGATCGCAGCGGTTCGCGCTCGAGCTCGGGGCCGAGTGGGCCGGCGACGCCCTGGCGACTCCGCCCGAGGAGCTCGACGCGGCGATCGTCTTCGCTCCGGTCGGGGCGCTCGTCCCGGCTGCGCTCGGCGCGACGGCGAAGGGTGGAACCGTGGTGTGCGCCGGGATCCACATGACCGACATCCCGTCGTTTCCCTACTCACTACTCTGGGGCGAGCGTACGCTTCGCTCGGTCGCCAACCTCACACGACGTGACGGGGAGGAGTTCATGGAGCTCGCTCCGCGGGTGCCCGTGCATACCGAGGTGACGCCTTATCCGCTCGAGGAGGCGGGCCGTGCGCTCGACGATCTCCGGGCGGGACGGGTGCGCGGCGCGGCCGTGCTCGTCGTCGGCGCGGACTGAACCACGCCCGATCCCGCGGGCCAGGTGCGCGTGCGTTTCGGCCCGGTGTCCACGGGTGTCCGCGGAGGAGATTGCGCGCGAGGCTCCGTGCGACGCTCTCAGCGTTCGCCGGCAAGCGCCGCGGCCACGGACTCCCGCAGCTCGATGAGTGCCCGACTGAAGCCAACCTCGAGCGGACCCTCGGGTAGGCTCGCGCGCTGCTCAGCGCAGCGGGCACGTGCCTCCGTCAGCGAGAGCTCCGCGACCCGCCTGCCGGAGACCATCGCGCCCTCGAGCAGCGGCACGCCGCCGTCCGGGGGCGGCTCGTCGGCCCGGCCGATGACGTCGTGATCGAATCTCCCGGCGGCGGAGACACGCCAGACCTGCTTCTCGCCGGGCCACGATGCCTTCCCTGTCGAGAGCTTGAGCACCGGCCGGCCGCCGAAAGCGACCAGCTTGTAGACCATGTCGAGGTACGGCGCGTCGGCCGACGTCCCCATCCGGCTGCCGACGCCGAAGCCGTCGATCGGGGCGCCCGCCGCGAGCAGGCGTTCGATCTCGAGCTCGTCGAGATTCCCGCTCGCGAAGATCTCGACCTCCGGCAGGCCGGCGCCGTCGAGGATCGAGCGCACCTCCGCCGCCTCCGCCGCCAGGTCGCCCGAGTCGATCCTGACCGCGTTGAGGCCTCCGGTCTCCTGGGCCACGGCGGCCGCCCGACCGGCGCCCTGGGCCGTGTCGTACGTGTCGACGAGCAGCGTCGTGCCTCCGGGAAAGGAGTGGACGAAGGCGCGAAAGGCGTCCAGCTCCTCCGGGAACGCCTCGATGAAGGAGTGCGCCATCGTCCCCGCGATCGGGATTCCGTATCGCTTGCCGGCGAGGACGTTGCTCGTTGCGTCGAAGCCGGCGAGCCAGCTCGCCCGCGCGACCTTCAGCGCGGCGTCCACGCCGTGCGTGCGGCGGAGGCTGAAGTCGACAAGCCGTCTCCCGCGCGCGGCGTCGACGCTCCGGGCCGCTTTCGAGGCGATCAGCGTTTGCAGGTGCACCTGGTTCAGCACGAAGCTTTCGACGAGCTGCGCGACGACGGCGGGCGCCGTGACCTCGAGAAGGGGCTCGTGAGGGAAGGCGAGCGTGCCCTCGAGCATCGCACGGACGTCGCCCGTGAAGCGGAGCCCGCGGAGCAGTTCGAGGAATTCCGGCGAGAACAGGCCGGACGACCTCAGAAACCCGAGGTCGTCCTCGGAGAACGCGAGCTCCTCGAGGTACGCGAGCACGTCGTCGAGCCCCGCCGTGACGGCGTAGCGCCACCCGTCCGGGAGCGTGCGGAAGTAGAGGCTGAACGTCGCCGGGGTCTCGTGCAGTCCGGCGTCCAGGTAGGCCTGACCCATGGTCAGCTCGTAGAGGTCGGTGAGTAGCGCCCCCTCGCCCATCCGCGGCCTACCGCGCGCGTGCGGCTGCCGCGCGCACGCGATCGCCGATGCGGGCCCCTCGGAGCATCCAGGCCGAGCCGGCAAAGCACATGGCCGCGAGCGCACCGTAGGCCCAGCTCTCGCCCGCCGACTCTGCGATCGCGCCGCCGGCGAGCGGCCCCACGGCCGTCGCCGCCCCCCAGGACAGGTTGAGGAGCCCCATCACGGCTCCCCGCCCGACGCCCGCCCGTGCCGCGCCCTTCGCGCCGAGCGGATAGGAGATCCCGAACATGATCGCGAGCGCGGGGGCGCGAAGGAGGACGAACCCGATCAGGGTTGCCGTTGACGTGCTCGCGACGAGCGGGAGGAGCAGGCAGGCGAGGACGAGCGTCGCGGCGCCTCCGGCGGCGACACGCGCGGTGCGCTCTCCGCGGCGCGCGACGAGCGCGGCGGCGAGGATGAAGACCGCCGCGCCGGTCGAGAACACGACCCCGATCGCTCCCTCGGAGAGTCCGTTGTCCGCGAGCTGGAGCGAGCCGAGCAGGCTGAAGACGCTGCCGGTCAGCCCGCCGAGGGCCATCAGCACGACGCTGGTCGCGACGATTCGCTCTCGCAGCCCGCGGGCGAGGGTTCGCGCGACGGGATCGCGCGCCACGGTGAGCCCGCCGCCGCGTCCGAGGAGCGCGAGCGCGACCGTCAGCGCGGCGGCTGCAACACCCACGATCGCCAGCGGCAGCAGTGGGCTGGAGCGCTCCGCGAGCACGCCGACGAAGGCAGGCCCGACGGCCGCGCCGAGACCCGCCATCGTCATCGTCGCGCCGAGCGCGGTCGTCCTGCGCTCGCCCGCAGCCTCGGCCAGCCAGGACAGGCCGGCAGTCCAGATCGTCGTCGAGGCGACGCCGAACGCGACGCGTGCCGCGAGCAGCGTCGTGAAGTCGGGCGCGAGCCCCTGGGCGACCGCGGTCACCGCGAGGCCGGCCGCAGCGAGAATCGTCAGCCGCCGCGCGCCGAAGCGGTCGGCCGCCAGACCGGCGGGTATCGCGGTGACCAGCACTGCGACACCCGAGGCCGCGAGGTACGCGCCGCTTTGAACCGTGGTCAGGCCGAGCTCCCGCTCGAACAGCGGCACGAGCGGAACGACGCCCATCAGCACCAGCTCGTTCGCGAACAGCAGCGCGTAGAGCAGGAGAACGGTCCGGCGCACGCCGGTCAGTATTCCCCGGCTGGACTAGGCGAGGCCGGAGAGGCGTGCTGGGGCGGGCTCGCTCTCGCCGAGCAGGCCGCCGGTAGCTCGTAGCCGCGCGGTCAGCTCGTCCGCGGGCACGGGACGGCTGAGGTAGTAACCCTGCGCGACGTCGCAGCCCCAGCGCTCGAGGTCGTTCCAGATCTCGAGGCTCTCGACGCCCTCGGCCACCACCTCGAGGCCGAGGTTTCGGCCGAGGTCGATCGTCGATCGGACGATGACCGCGTCGTTCTCGTCCCGGGTCATGTTCATCACGAACGACTTGTCGATCTTGATCTCCGAGACGGGCAGGCGCTTGAGATACCCGAGCGACGAGTAGCCCGTGCCGAAGTCGTCGATCGAGAGCCGGACGCCCATCTCGTGGAGCCTCGCGACCACCTGCCGGGCCCGGAACGGATCGCCCATGATCGTCGACTCCGTGATCTCGAGCTCGAGGTACGCGGGATCGACCTTCCACTTGTCGAGCAGCGTGGCGACGTCATCGGGGAAGCTCAGATCGAGGAGGTTGCGCATGGCCAGGTTGACGGCGACACGAAGATCGAAGCCGTCGCGCCGCCACAGATGGCATTGCTGGAGCGCCCCCTCGAGCACGTAGAGCGTCAGCGGCCGGATCAGGCCCGTGTGCTGGGCGAGCGGGATGAACTCGTCGGGGGTGAGAAGCCCGCGCTCGGGGTGCTGCCAGCGGACGAGCGCCTCGGCCCCACGGACCTCTCCGGTTCGAAGCTCCGCCTTCGGCTGGAAGTAGAGGACGATCTCCTCGCGCTCGAGCGCGCGGCGCAGCTCGCCGATCAGCGTGAGGCGCGTCGGGTCGTACTCGTCGTGACGGGCGTCGTAGAGCTCGAAGTCGGTGTTCGCCGTCTTCGCGAGGTACATCGCCACGTCGGCTCTCTGGACGATCGTCTCCGCGTCCTCGGCGTGCGCCGGCACGAGTGCGCCGCCGATCGACGCCTCGACGGCGAGCGGCAAGCCCTGCATGACGAACGGCTCCTTCAGCACGTCCCGGATTCGCTCGGCCACCTCGGCGACCTCGGCCGGCCCGCCGACCTTGGGCAGGACGATTCCGAACTCGTCGCCACCGAGGCGAGCCACGGTGTCGCTCTCGCGAAGAACACTGCGCAGGCGCTCTCCGAGCTCGTCGAGCAGCCCGTCGCCCGAGTGGTGCCCGAGGGTGTCGTTGACCTCCTTGAAGCGGTCGACGTCCATGATCAGGATGCCCACCGAGTCCCCGTCGCGAAGCGCCGCAAGGATCGCCTGCTCGATCCGGTCGTGGAACAGGCTGCGGTTCGGGAGCCCCGTCAGCGGGTCGTGGAGCGCCTGGTGCTCGTTCTCCTCGGCCTGCTTGCGCAGCGTCCGCGAGGCACCCTGGACGATCTTGAAGATGGTCGCGTAGAGGAGCCCGAGACCTGCGAGGAGGAGCACGACCATCGTCGTCATGTCCTGCTTGATGTGGCTGGCGATCGGCGCGTAGGGAAGGTAGATCTCGAACGCTCCCTGCGGCTCGTCGCCGAACCCGAACTGGAGCGGCACGTACACCTCGAGGGCGGGGCCGTGCACCGGGCCCGAGTGATCCTCCTCATCCGCGGACTCGTCGCCTGCGGAGACCTCGTGACCGACCTCGCCGGCGAGCGCCTCGCGAAGCTCGTCGGAGGGTGGGAACGTCTTGCCGATCTGCGCCCGGTCGTTCGAGTAGACGACCCAGCCGTCATGATTCCAGATCTTGACGCCCTCGACCTCGCCGTCCGAGAGCGCGTTGCGCAGGGAGGCGTCGATCGCGACGAGCTGGGAAGGGGAGAGCCCGCGCCGCAGATCGAGGGGCGAGAGCATCGGCTGGATCCCGAGCTGGGCGATCAGGCGGGCGGCGTCGCGCGCGTTGTCCACAGCGCGCTCGCGGATCTGAGCGCGTAGGTACAGGCCGAGGGCAAGGCCCAGGGCGATCACGGGAAGGGCGCTGAGAAGCGCGAATTTGCCGAGTAGACCGAGCTTCGGCGGCGTCGGGGCGCGCACGGGACTCCTGAGTCGGCGACCGGTCGGGACGGTGGAAAGATCGGCAGTTTGGCTGTGGACGACGTATCCCCCGAATGGGGGGCCACCGAGGCTGCCGTGTGTCGGACCGTAGAATCCCGGCCGTGGATCTCGGGCTGACCGGACGCCGGGCCGCCGTTGCGGCGGCCTCGAAGGGCCTCGGCTTCGCCGTCGCCGCCGCGCTCGCACGCGAGGGTGCGCGCGTGGCGATGTGCAGTCGCGACGAGGAGCGGATCGGCGCCGCGGCGGCGTCGATCGGCGAGAGCGCGGTGCCGCTGGTCGCCGACGTGTCGACACCCGACGGCGCCACGGCGTTCGTCGTCGCCGCGCGCGAGGCGCTCGGCGCCGTCGACATCCTCGTCACGAACGCTGGTGGCCCACCGCCGGGAACCTTCGAGTCGACCGCTCTCGACGCCTATCCGACCGCGCTCGATCTGAATCTCCTCTCGGTGGTGGCGATGTGCAAGGACGCGGTTCCCGGGATGCGCCAGCGCAGGTGGGGCAGGGTCGTGGCAATCACGTCGATCGCGGTCCGACAGCCGATCGGGACGCTGATCCTCTCGAACACCGCGCGCGCGGGCGCGACCGGGTTCCTGAAGACCCTTGCGCGTGAGGTCGCCGGCGACGGCGTCACCGTCAACTCGCTCCAGCCCGGCCTGTTCGCGACCCAGCGTCTCCAGGAGGCCTACGGAGAGAACCTGGACGAGGCCGCGAAGAGCGTCCCGGCCGGCGAGCTCGGACGGCCCGAGGACTTCGGCGCGATCGCCGCCTTCCTCTGCTCCGACCAGGCCCGTTACCTCACGGGCGCGGCCGTCCACGTGGACGGCGGCTCCTACGCGGGCCTGCTCTGACTACCCGAAGGTCGCTTCCCGCACGCCGGTCGCGATCAGGATCAGGATCAGCGCCGCGACGGCGAGGCGGTAGACGACGAAGACGGTGTAGTTGTGGCGGCGCACGTAGCCGAGCAGCGCCCAGATCGCTACGAGGCCGCTCACCGCCGACGCGATGATCCCCACGACGAACGGCCCGCTCGAACCCGGCGGTAGCTCGCCGAACGCCACGTCTTTGATGCCCTTCAGCACGGCGGCGCCGAACACGATCGGGATCAGCAGGAGGAACGAGTAGCGGGCGGCCGAGTCGCGATCGAGGCCGAGGAAGCGCCCGGCCGAGATCGTGATGCCCGAGCGTGAGACCCCGGGCATAAGCGCGAGGCTCTGCGCGAACCCGACGGCTACCGCCGTGCCGAGCCCCAGGTCGGCCATCCCGCGCCGGGGCGGCGTCCTGTCGGCGATCCAGAGGACGATCGCGAACACGGCGATCACGATCGCGATCTGCCACGGCTGGCCGAGGCGCTTGGTAATCGTGTCCTCGAAGACGTACCCGACGATCGCCGCCGGGACGGTCGCGACTGCGACGAACCACGCGATCCGCTCGTCGGGCGTCTCGATCCGCCGCCGGCGGAGCGTGCCGAGCCACGCTGCGACGAGCCGGACGACGTCGTCCCAGAAGTACCAGACGACCGCGACGAGCGTTCCGAGGTGGAGCGCGACGTCGAAGGTCTTGTTGAAGTCCGGGTTGTCCTCGAGGTATGTCCAGCCGAAGAGCCACGGCGCGAGGATCAGGTGGCCCGACGAGGAGATCGGCATCAGCTCGGTGAAGCCCTGGACGACGCCGAGCGCGAGCGCCTGCCAGTTCGAGAGCGCGCCCGGGACAGTTCCGGCCTCGGTGACGCACAGCACCAGCGCGACGATCGACGCCGCGCCGGCCACGACGATCATTCCGACGCGACGCATCCCTCCGGATATCGTATGCGCGCCCCGTGGAGACCAACGACATCATCATCACGATCGCGGTCATCCTCCTCGTGGTCTTCAGCCTGACCGTCGCGCTGGTCGTCCCGAAGCGAAAACCGAACTTCCCGGCCCGCAGGATCGTGCTCTTCGTCGGCGTGGCGGCGACGCTGGTGGCGGTGGTGCTCGCCTCGGTCGAGATCTTCGGCGAGGGTCACCACTTCAACGAGGAAGCCGAGGCGGCGGACGCCGCGGGGACGGAGGAGCTCGTCGAGGGCGGCGGCACGACGGCGGCGCCGCCGTCGGAAGGGGAGTCGGGCGGCGGGGGCGGAGCCGCACCCGCCGGAGATCCCGCGGCCGGCAAGGAGATCTTCGCGTCCGCCGGCTGCGGCGGCTGCCATACGCTTGCGGACGCGGGAACGAACGGCAACGTCGGGCCGAACCTCGACCAGGCGAAGCCACCCTACGAGCTCGTGATCGAGCGCGTCACGAACGGCAAGGCGCCGATGCCGTCCTTCCAGGGCCAGCTCGCCCCGGAGCAGATCCAGGACGTCGCCGCCTACGTCGCCCAGGCGACTTCCGGCTGAGGAGGGGGGCGAGGGGGAAACCTCGGGTTCCCCCAATGGGGCTCCCCGCGAAATCGAAGATTTCGCGGGGGTTGACGGAGAGGGCGGGATTCGAACCCGCGACCCACCTTTCGGCAGGTACGCGATTTCCAGTCGCGCTCCTTAGGCCAACTCGGACACCTCTCCCGGCTGCAGCGGCAAGCCTAGATGCTTGATGTGAAAGTGGGCGTGCCTGCAGGGAGGGCATGCACCAACGAGCTTGGTCGACTCGACCAGGGTCCAGGGCTTGCCAGCCTTGGCGCTGCTGGAGGCGGGCGAGATCCGCCGTCAGGCGCCCATCCGCGGGTGTGTCCATCTCACATCAAGCGTCAAGCGCAGCCCTCGATCGATCAGTGGGCGCCGGCCGCGATCGCCGTGCGGGCGACCTCGGCGAGCAGGCGCGCGTCTCGCCGTGCCTCTTCGACCGTGTTTCGTGGCGTCGTGAGCCCGGTCGCGGCGTCGTGGAAGCTCTCGAGCTCGCGGACGAACGGCTCTTCGAACCCCGGGGCGACGGCCCGACGCACGAGCTGAAGCCCGTCGGAGGAGAAGACCGTCAGCCGCGTCTGGTGGTGGTTGAGGTACGGCGCGGGGAACTCGAGCTCGATGATGGCGTCGTCGAACCAGAGCGAGTATCGCTCGCGGTAGAAGGCGAGATCCGGCACGAGTGTCTGGGTGAAGTGCCAGAGCGCACGTCCGTCGAGCAGCCTCACCGAGCCGGACGCGCCCTCGCCGGACGCCCAGATCTGGCCGCCGACGACCTCGCCGTCCGGGATCTCCATCCGATCCAGCATCCCGTGCACGGCGTTGACGGAGTGGATGACGCCCGACATGAGCGTGAAGGCGTACCCGGTCAGTGCGGCTCCCTCGGCGGGGGCTCCGAGCGCGGCAGCGGCCTGGGCCGTCAGCTTGGCGCCGGCCTGCTCGGCGAGCGCCGCGGGGGCGTCGTCACCGCGCACGAACGGCCGGTGGGCCACGAACGGCCACGCATCCGGATCGTTGACCTCGACCGAGATGTACCGCAGCGTCCTTCCCCGGCCCACGAGCTCGTCGAGCGCCGCCTCGTAGCTGGGGTCGAAGCGCTTCATGTAGCCGACCTGTACGAGCCGCCCGACCTTGTCACGCTCGCGGGCGATCTCGTCGTAGTCCGTGTCGGCGAGGCAGAGGGGCTTCTCGCAGAAGACGTGCAGGCCCGCTCCGAGAGCCCGAAGGACTGTCTCGACGTGGAGCGGATCGGGGACCGCCACGACCAGGGCGTCGAGCGACTCGTCGAGCAATGCGTCGAGATCGGCGTGTGCCCGGACGCCGTAGCGGGCGGCCACCGCGTCACGAACGACCCGGGAGGCATCCGCGACCGCAATCAGCTCGAAGCGGTCGCGCAGGTGCACGAGGTTCGGCACGTGCTCGACCTGTCCGATCAGTCCCGTGCCCGCGACGCCCACGCGGAGCCGAGGAGCGCTAGCCATCGGGGTCGACACCGTTCGGAGCGACGAGCACCTTCATCGCGTCGCCGGCCTGCGCGAGCTCGAGCGCACCGGCGACCTCGTCGAGCGCAACGCGATGCGTGATCGCAGCCTTGAACGGCAGGCGACCCGCGTGGCGCGCCAACATGCGAAGCGCGGGCCCGTACTGCTGCGCGCTCTCACCCCCGATCCCGAGGACGGTCACGCTCTTCGCGCACACATGTCGGTTGGGATTCACGGGCACCGGCCCGAGGTCGACGAATGCGCCCGCCTCGATCACGGTGCCGCCGGGTCGAACCAGCTCGAGCGCCTCGACGAACGTGTCCGCCCGCCCGGAGCAGTCGACCACGACGTCGGCGCCCACGCCGGCGGTCGCCTCGCGGACACGCTCGCTGCGCTCGTCCGCGCCCGTCGCCGTGGCGTCGAGCAGGAGCTCTGCCCCGAACGCGGCGGCGTGGCCCAGACGCGCTGCCAGCACGTCGATCGCGATCAGCCGGCCGGCCCCGAGGAGCTCCGCCTTGGCCAGGTGCATGAGCCCGAGCGGGCCGATGCCGATCACGAGGACGGTGTCGCCGAAGCGGAAGCCGCCCCCCGTTCCCGTCAGTAGCCGCGCAGTGTCGAGCCCGTGGGTCACCGCGATGATCTCGGTCAGCGCGGCAAGCTCGGACGGGAGCTCGTCAGGCACCCGGAAGACGCGCGTCCCCGGCAGGATGTACATCAGCTCCGACCAGCCGCCGAGGAGGTGCGGCGGCTGGGCGCAGCTCAGCGAGTTGCCGTAGTCCTCGAGCGCGGCGCAGAGGTAGTAGGGGTAGTCGTCGCCGAGGCAGAAGAGGCAACGGCCGCACGTCACGTTCGGCGCGGGAACGATCCGGTCGCCGATCGCGAGCGGCCGCCCGACCTCGTCCAGCGGTGGGTCGCCCGGCCCGATCGCCTGGATCACACCGACGTTCTCGTGCCCGCAGATGAGCGGATACGCGGCCGTGCGCTCGTGATCGGTTCCCGCGTACTGGATGCTCTCGCCGCGCCACGTGTGCTTGTCGGTGCCGCAGATACCGGAGAAATGCATGCGAAGAACGAGCGCGCCCGGCGCGGGCTCCGGCTCGGGGAACGACTCCACCTCGATCCGCCCGGGGGCGTGCATGACGGCCGCGCTCACGCTCAAGGCCATCCCCTCACTTGACCGCGCCGAGCGTCAGCCCCCGGACGAAATGACGTTGCACGAGGAGCGCGAACAGGACGATCGGCAGGGCGCCGATCACTCCGGCGGCCGCCATCGGGCCCCACTGGATCTCGATCTTTCCGATCAAGGTCGAGACGCCGACCGGAACCGTCTGCGCCTTCGGTGTGGCGGTCAGCGTCAGCGCGAGGAGGAAGTCGTTGTACGTGGCGATCACACAGAAGATCGCGGTCGCCGCCAGGCCGGGCGCGGCAAGCGGAAGCACGATCCGGCGAAGCGCCGTGAACCTCGAGTCCCCGTCCACGAGCGCGGCCTCCTCGATGTCGCGTGGGATCTCGTCGAGGAAGCTCTGCATCAGCCAGATCACGAAGCTCGTATTCAGCCCGGTGTAGACGAGGATCAGCCCGATGCGGGTGTTCAGCAGCTCGAACTTCGCCAGCACGAGGTAGAGCGGGATCACGAGCAGGATCGCCGGGATCATCCGCACGAGCAGCGACGCGACCAGCGAGGACTGGTTGAGGCCGAAGCGAAGCCGGAAGCGTGTCAGCGAGTAGGCCGCGATCGTGCCGATGACGAGGCTGACGAGGACGGACACGGCGACGATGACGATGCTGTTGGTCAGGTACTCGCGGAAGTGGTAGTCGCGAAAGAGCGCCTCGTAGTTTCGCCAGGTGACCTGCTGGGGCCAGAGCGCGACGCCGGCGAAGATATCCACCGGCCGCTTCAGGGACGTGGCGATCATCCACCAGAACGGGAAGAGGACGACCAGCAGGATCGCCGTCATCGCGACGTAGAAGCCGACCGGACCGAGGCGCTCCCTCGTCATGCCGCCGCACCCTCGGCCGCGCGCCGCATCAGGCGAATCGCTGCGATCATCAATACGAGCATCGCCGCGAGCAGCGATAGCAGCATCGCCGCCGCGTAGCCGTACTGGGAGAAGAGAAACGCCGTCTTGTAGCCGTAGATCGAGATCAGCTCGGTCGAGCGGCCCGGACCTCCTCTCGTCAGGACGAAGATCTGATCGAACGTACCGATCGCGTCGATCGTCCGCAGGACGATCGCGACGAGGAGCACGGGCCGAAGCAGAGGGAGCGTGTGGTCGAGGAAGAGGCGGACCCGGCCGGCGCCGTCGACCCGCGCTGCCTCGAGCGGCTCCTGCGGGAGCGATTGCACGCCCGCCAGGAGGATGAGGAAGATGAGCGGTGTCCACTCCCAAACGTCGACGACGACCAGGCCGATGAACGCGCTCGTTCCGTGCGCGAGGACGTTGGGCGCCGGCAGCCCGAACGCCTCGAACAGCGGGTTGACGATGCCGATGTCCGACGCGTACATCAGGCGCCAGATCACGCCGACCACGACCGGCGCGATCGTCATCGGCAGGATCAGCCCGAGGCGGATCGGCCCGGCGAAGCGAATCTCCCGCGAGACGAACAGAGCCAGCGCCAGCCCGAGCGCGGTCTCGATCGAGACCGCCAGCACGACGAACTTCGCCGTCGTGCCCAGCGACTCCCAGAAGAGCCTGTCGTGGAAGACGACGCGATAGTTGTCGAGACCGGTGAAGCCGACGGCGCGGCCGTAGCGGTACTTCTCGAGGCTCGCCCGGATGCCGTAGAAGAGCGGGTAGACGGAGACGGCCGCCAGGGCGAGCCCGGCCGGCACGAGCAGGAGGTAGGGAGCGGCGGAGGCCCGGCTCCGCCACTCCCGTACCCGCGATCTCTCTGCGACCGCCTGAGCCATTTGCCGGCGAACAGTCGGCCTAGAAGTAGCCGCCCTGCTGCGTCAGGTAGTCGTTGATCTCGTTCGCCGCCGCTGTCAGCTCCTTCTGCGCGATCGCGGCGTAGTCGCCCTGCTGGGCGACAGCCGCCGCGAGCGCCACGTTGAGGTGTGTCCCGAGGATGTCCTCCATCTTCGGCTCGTCGGGCGTCCTCGGCTTCGGGAAAGAGGCGTTGACCGCGTCCGCGATCGCCGGAAGCCAGCGGTACTTCTCTGCTGCCGATGCGTCGGTCAGCGCCTTGCCGGTGACCGCTGCGCTGCCGCTTCCCGAGGCGAAGTCGAGCTGGACCTGGTCGCTCGTGAACCACTCGAGGAACTGGATCGCGCCTTCGACGTTCGGGGCGCCGGAGGGGATCCCGCAGATGAAGGTCCCGATCGCAGGGCCGCTGACCTCCTGGGACGGGGTGGCGGCGCAGTTGATCTTCCCCACGACCTTGGACGACTCCGGGTCGTCAATCCGCTGCGTGAGGCCGGTGTACTCGGTCAGCGCCATGCACTTGCCCTCGAGCATCACCTGGGTCTCCTGGTCGGTGTCGAACTCGACGATCCCCTCGGGCATGTACGGGATGAAGCTGAACAGCCGCTCGAGCGCGGCGACGCCCTCGGGCCCGTCGAACCCGGCCGACCAGTCGTCGTTGACGAAGCTGCCCCCGTAGGAGTTCAGAAGCGGCAGGTACGTCTGGACGATCGGGTTGCCCTTGACGCCGCGGGGCGACCAGCCGTAGAGGTCCGGCGGCTTCGCTGTCGACTGCATAGCGGCGTAGATCTCGTCCCAGGTCACGGGCGCAGTGGAAAAGTTGTCCGAGTTGTAGTAGAGGATCTGCACGTCGTCGTCGATGACGATCGCGTAGAGCGCGGGCTCGTCCTCGGCGAAGTCCTTCAGGCGCGGGCCGGTCTTCGGCGGCCAGTAGCCCTGGTTCAGACCCTTCTCGAGGATGTCCGGGTTGACGGTGAACCCGAGCTCGTCGAGGCTCTGGATGATTCCTCCGGCGGCGAACTCCGGCACCCAGTTGTCGTCCATGATGTAGACGTCGTAGGCGCCGGTCTTGTTCAGCCCGTCGTTCTTGGCGTTCTGGTACCAGGCGTCGTAGCTCGTCTCGTTGTACTCGACCTTGATCCCCGTCTCCTGCTCGAACTGGGGGATGAAGGTGGCGCTGATCGGAGCGAGGGCGTTGTCCTGGAACGTCCCGATCACGATCTTGCCACCGGCGCCTCCTCCACCGCCGCCTCCGGTCGCGGCAGGCGGCGGCGACGCGGTTTCCTCGTCCCCGCCGCCGCCGCAGGCGGCGAGAAGCGGGCCGATCGCCATGGCGCCGCCGACCCCGGCCGCGGCGCGCACGAACTGTCGGCGGGTGAGCGGTCGATCTCTCCGAGGGGTCATGTGCTGCTCCTTTCTGACGGATGGCCTCGGTCGGTTCTGTGGACGCGCGTGACTCCCTGGGCGTCGAACAAGCAGGTGGTCTTCGGGTCGATCTGGATCGCGACCGGCGCCCCGATCGGCTCGTTCCAGCCCCGCTTCGCCCGGACGGTGACGATCGACTCGGCAATGCGAACGTCGACGAGGGTCTCGTTGCCCATCGGCTCGACGACGTAGACCTCGCCGCGAAGCGCTCCTTCCACGTCGGGGGCGACGAGCCTGACGTCCTCCGGGCGGACCCCGATCTCCACGAGCCCGTTCGCGGCGCCGAGCTCGAGGGAACCGTCGGGAAGGCGGATCGGGGTGTTCTCGACGACGAAGGAGCGGCGGTCGGCGTCGAGCTCGCCGGAGAGCACGTTCGCGGCCGGGCTGCCGACGAACGTGGCAACGAACCTGTTCGCAGGCCTGTCGTAGATCTCGTCGGGCGTTCCGAGCTGCTGCAGGACGCCCTCGCTCATGACCGCGACGAGGTCGGCCATCGTCGTCGCCTCTGCCTGATCGTGGGTGACGTAGAGCGTCGTGGCGCCGAGGCGCTTCTGGAGTCTCTTGAGCTCGCCGCGCATCGACGCTCGGAGCCGTGCGTCCAGGTTCGACAGCGGCTCGTCCATGAGAAAGCACGCCGGGTCGCGCACGATCGCGCGCGCGAGCGCGACGCGCTGGCGCTGCCCGCCCGAAAGCTCCCGGGGGCGCCGTCCGAGGAGATGGCCGATCTCGAGTGCTTCCGCGGCCTCCTGTACGGCGCGCGCCCGCTCGACCTTGCCGACGCTCCGGATCCGCAGCGGATAGGCGACGTTCTCCTCGACCGTCATGTGCGGGTAGAGCGCGTAGCTCTGGAAGACCATCGCCACGTCCCGGTCGCGCGGCTGGAGATTGGTGACGTCACGGTCGCCGAGGACCACGCTGCCCGCGGTCGGTCGCTCGAGCCCGGCGAGGATCCGGAGCGCGGTGGTCTTGCCGCATCCCGACGGGCCGAGCATGACGAGGAACGCGCCGTCGGGCACCTCGAGGTCGAACGTCGAGAGCGCGACCACCTCGCCGAAGCGCTTCTCGACTGCGCGGTACTCGACCTTGCTCACGGCGCCGCCTTCGCCGGGCCCGTGGTTTGCCGGACGACCAGCGGGGCCGGGTGGATCTCGCGCCGGGCAACAGGGCGCCTCTCGGCGATCGCCTCCAGCAGGAGCTCCGTGGCTCTCGTTCCCATCCGCTCGGCGTCCTGGTGAACGGTCGTCAGGCCGATCGCCGCGTGCCCTGCCATGGGGATGTCGTCGAACCCCACGACGGAGACGTCCCCGGGCACCCGCCGCCCCGCGCGCGCGAGGCGGTCGAGCAGCTCGATCGCCCGGACATCGTCGGTAGCACAGATCGCGGTCGGCGCGTCCTGCTCCGCGGCGAGCGCGAGCCCGCGGCGGGCGAGCGCGGCCCGGAGCGCCTCGGGGCGGATGTCGATTGCCTCCTCCCTTCGACCCGACGACTGAAACGCGATCCGCTCGTGTCCCAGCTCGATCAGGTGATCCACGACAGCCTCCATCGCAGCATCGGTATCCACATCGACGACGCCGAGCCTCGGATCGTTAGCGGAAAAGGACGCTACGACCACCGGGATGCCGCGGTCGAGCAGCTCGGTGGGAATCACGGAGCCCTCGGTCACGCCCGGGAACACGACTCCGTCGACGCGGCGCTCGACGAGCACGCGAACCTGCATCGACTCAGTCTCCGGGTCGAGCTCGGTGTCCGCCATCAGCACCGCGTACCCGTCGCGCCGGGCCCGCCGCTCGACCTGCTGTGCCACGGCCGCATAGAACGGGTTGAGCGGGTCGGGCATCACGACGCCCAGCGTCTGTGTCGCGGCCCGCCGCAGCGCCCGCGCGACTTCGTTATGGCGGTAGCCGAGCTCCCGCATCGCGCGCTGGACGCGCTCGCGGGTCTCGTCGGCGACGGGGGCCGTACCGCGCGCGACGTTGGACACCGTCCCGACCGACACTCCCGCCTTCCGCGCGACGTCGACCATCGTCGTTCCGGCTCCCGGTCTACGCCCCGTCTCGGCCTCCCACGCAGACGACGATCCGCTGGAGCGCGGCGAGCGACTCCTCGATGCCCGCCTCGCTGTCGAGCGCGGGATCCTCGTGCTCGATCGACAGGTCGCCGTGATGGCCGGCTCGCTCCAGCGCGTCGACGATCGCGGCCCAGGTCGAGTCGTCGTGGCCACGGCCGACGGCCGCGAACGTCCACGGCGCGGTGTCGGGGTCGATCGGCAGCCGCACGTCGAAGATACCCAGGGCGCGGACGCGCTCTTCGTGGATGAGCGTGTCCTTCGCGTGCGCGAACCCGATCTGGCCGTCGAGGGCATCGATCGCCTCGACCGGATCGATGCCCTGCCACCAGAAGTGGCTCGGGTCGAGATTGACCATGATGTTCGGCCCGGTCTCCGCCCGCAGCTCGAGAAAGGTCCGCGGGCTGTAGGCCCAGCAGCCGGGGTGGAGCTCGAGGCAGACGCCGACGCCGGGCGCCGCCCGGGCGGCCCAGGTCGAGAGCTCGCGCCAGAAGGGCTCGACCGCGTGCTCCCGCTGCCAGTCGACGAGCTCCTCGAAGTCCGGATTGATTGCCCAGGCGGCGTAGATGCCCATCGAGGCGCCCCCGGGCGCTCCCGGCGAGCCGCTCATCGTCACGACCCGATCGACGCCGAGCAGCGCGGCGAGCTCGATCGCTCCCCGGAGCCGAGCCGCGTGATCGTCGCCGATCGCACGGTTCGGGTTGAGGGGGTTGCCCGCCGCGTTGATGCAGGAGAGCGCGAGCCCGTGCTCGGCAAGCTCGCCGAGGAGTCGCTGGCGCTCCGACGGCTCGCGCAGCAGCGCGTCGAGGTCGAGATGGTTGCCGTTGCCCCAGCCGCCGACGCCCAGCTCGATTGCCTCGAGCCCCCGTTCAGCGCACCACACGAAAGCCTCGCAGCGGCCCAGGTGGGCCAGCCCGTCATCGAAGACGCCGATGCGCACGCTCGCTTCCCTCCCTCAGCGCTACGGATCCGTCCGAGGTCGAGCCCGTCGCTTGAAACGTTTCAAACGCGACCCTATAATCGCCCGCGTCGGAATGTCAAGCGGCGCGGGCCGTGTCACCCGGGAGGCCTTGGATGCGCGCTATCACCTTCGTCGGCGAGGGCCGCCACGCGCTCCTGGACCGGCCCGAGCCGGACGGGCCGGCGCCCGACGGCGTCATCGTCGAGGTCGCCGCGGCGGGAATCTGCGGAAGCGATCTTCACATCCTGTCGCAGCCCCAGCGCCATCCTGCGACGCCGGGCATCGTGCTCGGCCACGAGTTCTGCGGCACCGTGCGCGCGGTCGGGTCGCTCGTGACGCATGTCCGTCCGGGCGACCGCGTCGCGATCGACCCGGCCCAGGGATGTGGAACCTGCGACTACTGCCTTCGCGGCGAGCCGGAGGGGTGTCCGGATCAGGTGCTGCACGGGATCTTCCAGGACGGCGGCATGACGTCACTGGCGCCGATGCCGGGCTGGTCGCTGCTCCCGTTTCCGGGCGAGCTTCCCTGGGCCCGCGCGGCGCTGACCGAGCCGCTCAGCGTCGTCCTGGCCGGTGTGCGACGCGTGGCTCCGAGCGCCGGCGAGAGCGCCGCCGTGCTCGGGGCGGGGCCGATCGGCCTGCTCTTCTGTGCCGTGCTGTCGACGATGGGCGTCGAGCCTCTGGTCGCGTACGAGCCCGCGTCCCGGCGCCGGGAGCTCGCCCTCGCGTGCGGCGCGACCCACACGATCGACGCCGCCGAGGGGATCGCCGTCGAGGGCTACCGGCGGGCGACCGGCGCGCGGATGCCGCCGTCGCTGGTCATCGACGCGACCGGCTTCCTGCTCGACCGCGCGGTCGAGCTCGTCGACCACGGGGGAAGGATCCTCTGCGTTGGCTACAACGCGACCGCGAGACCCGAGGTCGACGTCGCGCGTATCGTCGACGGGACGATCCTGATTCGGGGCACAGCGGGCGGGTTCGGCACGGCGGCTCTCGCGCTCGAGCTGCTGGCGAAGGGGCGGCTGCCCGTGGAGGGGCTCGTGACGGACGAGCTGCCGCTCGAGGGCATCGACCAGGCTCTGGCGGAGATGCGGGCCGGCCGGGCAGGCAAGATCGTCCTGCGGCCGGCCGCGTGATGTCGCGCATCGCGGACCCGCCGGAGTTGCTCCTCCGCGCTCCCGCCCCACCGATCACGCCCGAGTCGGCCGGCTGGCGGTGGCTCTCGTATCGCAACCTCTCGATCGACGGCGAGTCCGTGCTCGACACGGGCCCGGACGAGGTGTGCCTCGTCAACCTCGGCGGCCGGCTCGACGCCGAGATCGAGGGGGAGCCCTATTCGCTTGGCGAGCGGGCGACGCCCTTCGAGCGGCTTCCCGAGGCGCTGTACGCGCCTCTCGAAACCACCGTGTCGCTGGTCGGACAGGGGCTTCTGGGCGTCTGTGGCGCACGGGCCGAGCAACGGCATCCCGCGCGGTCGATCGATCCCGGGGCTCTGAGGATCGAGGTGCGCGGTGCCGGCAACGCCACCCGGCAGATCACGCACATCATCCCGCCGGAGTTTCCGGCCCACCGCCTCCTCGTCGTCGAGGTGCTGACCCCGGCCGGGAACTGGTCGAGCTATCCGCCGCACAAGCACGAGCGGGTCAGCCTTCCCGAGGAGAACGACCTCGAGGAGGTGTACGCGTACCGCTTCGCCGCTCCCGAGGGCTTCGGCCTCCAGCGTCTGTACGCCCGTGACGGATCGCTCGACGAGACGTGGACGGTTCGCGACGGCGACGTCGTCCTCGTCCCGCGTGGCTACCACCCGTTCTGCGCGGCCCACGGATACGACGGCTACTACCTGAACGCGCTCGCTGCCGACCACCGATCGATGGCTGCCGTCGACGATCCGGACCTGGCGTGGGCTCGCGCCGCCTGGGCCGGCATGGCCCGCGACCCGCGTGTACCGCTCGTCGGTGTGGAGACCGGCTCGTAGCGGTGCGTCTCGCCAACGCTCCGGTCTCGTACGGGGTCTTCGAGCTCACGGCGGAGGACGCGGATCTCCCCGATCCGGAGGAGCTGTTGGGGGCGATCGCGGCCGGGGGCTACTCGGGCACGGAGCTCGGGCCGCCGGGGTACTTCGGCGAGGGCCCGGAGCTCGTCGCCCGCCTCCAGCGCCACGGCCTGTCGCTGGTCGCCTCGTTCCTGCCGTTGCGCTTCTCGCGGGCAGAGCACCGGGAGGAGGACCTCGGACGGCTCGATAACGTTCTCGACCAGCTCGACGCCGTTTCGGTGGCCGACGAGCGGCCGCTCGTCCTGCTGTCGGACGCGTTCTGCGAGCCCGAGCGCCTGGCCGCCGCAGGACGCATCGATGAGACGCCTTCGGCATGGCTCGAGGATTCTCGTTTCGAGACGCTCGCCGCCAATGTCGTTCGTGCCGCCGAGCGGTGCCGAAGCCGTGGCTTCACGGTGTCGTTTCACTACCACGGCGGGACGTACATCGAGACGCCGCGCGAGGTCGATCGTCTGCTCGAGCGTCTCGATCCCAGCCTGGCGGGCCTCTGTCTCGACACGGGCCACACGGCGTTCGGCGGCGGGAACCCGATCGAGCTGCTCGACCGCCACGGCGACCGGGTCAATCACGTGCATCTCAAGAACGTCGACGGCGACGTGATGGACCGCATCCGTCGAGAGGGTCTCGGGATGGAGGAGGCGTGGCGAAGCGGCGTCTTCTCACGGCTCGAAACAGGCTCGGTCGACGTTCCGGGCGTGCTGGAGCGCCTGGCCGCCGCCGGCTACGACGGCTGGCTCGTGGTCGAGCAGGATCGCTACAGACCGCCGGGCCTGTCGTTCGACGACTTCGCGGCCGACCAGGCGGCGAACCGCGCCTACCTTCGAACGCTGGGGGTGTGTAGCGGTGTCCGTGCGACTCGTCCTGATCCTGAGCGAGAACTGGACGCTGACGCCGCCGCGCGACCTCCGCGCGCTCGTTCGGCTCGCCGTCGAGGCCGAGGAGGCCGGCTTCGACGCTGTCATGGTCAGCGAGCACATCGTCCTCGGCCCGGGGGCGGATGCCGCCGGGTTGCCCGATAACCCGCGCGACTACGCCCTGCCCGGAAATCAGGATCCGTCGATGCCGTGGCCCGACTCGCTTGCTCTGCTCGCGGCGATCGCGTCGGTGACAGAGCGGCTGCGCCTCGTCGCCGGCGCGATCATCGCGCCGCTTCGTCATCCGCTCGCGCTCGCGAAGCAGCTCGCGACGCTCGATCTCCTCTCGGACGGCCGGCTCGTCGTCCAGCCGACGGTGAGCTGGCACGAGGCCGAGTACGACGCGCTGGCCGTGCCGTTTCGCAAGCGGGGGGAGCTCCTCGACGAGCACCTCGCGATCTGGCAGCTGCTCTGGGCCGAGACGCCGGCCTCGTTCGAGGGCGACCACTACCGCTTTCACGACGTCTACTTCGAGCCGAAGCCGTACCGCGCGGGCGGGCCGATCGTCTGGCTCGGCGGCAGCTCGCTCCACGATCGCCTCCTGCGGAGGATCGTCGCGTACGGTCACGGATTCAACCCCCTCGGGCGACCCTCGGACGAGGAGCTCGGCCGGCTGCGCGATGCGATGCGCGAGGCGGGGCGCGACCCGGACGAGCTCGAGCTCGTCGGCGGGACACGCGGCAGCTTCCCGGGCCCGGACAGCGTCGCGGACCTCGGCCTCGCCCTCGAGTCGATCCCCGCCCAGCTCGAGCGTGGGTTCACGACGATCTGCGTCAAGCCCTCGCAGTTCACCGACGACCCGCGGCAGATCGGTGCGTTTTGTCGCGACGTCGTCGCGCGGGTAGGCGCCCTCGCCGGCTGATGCGCGAGCCAGGTCGACGTCGGTGACCGATGCAACGGTCACCAGCTTCTCGTTGGCGTCCGTCTCAATGAGTACCGCCGCGACCTCGGCCCAGATCTTGAAGAGCGTCCACTCGGCGTGGCCGACCACGTCGAATGCGACGTCGACAATCTCGAACGTCCCGGGTTCTGTCCCCGATCGAAAGGCCCGGACCTGATGCGGCCACAGGCCCGGGCTTACGTCGGCATACGACCGCGAGCGGTGGTGTCCTTCGCCGTACAAGGATGCCGAACGCCCGAGTCCTTGGCCGCGGCGCAAGGGCTCGGGCGTCGACGAGCCCGTCCCTCGCGGCGTAAGGAGTTCGTAAATGCTTGTGCCGGCGGGTGACGGTGTCGTGCGAGGTGGGTAACCCTTCTGTGAGCCCTGGCGCGCGTGGACCTGGGAAGGGACGCGGCTCGCGCTGGGGCTCTTGCTCTCCCCCTGGTCGAGCTCCGACGGCCGCGTCGGGGCTCGGCCACGAGCTCTGTCAGCCTTGCGCTGCTCGCTTTGTCCCGCCTCCCCCGTTCGGGGGACTTACAGCGGCCAGGCCTTCACATAGTCATTACAGCTTCATAGGCTGGATCAGGCGGGGCCGGGCTCTTGGCCTGGGACCCCCCGACCTGGCGATTCGCTCCGAGGGAGCTGACCCCCAAGCAGCCTCGGATCGCAGGGTTCGGTCCCGCGCTACCTCGGCTTCGGCAGCCGCGTGAGCCAGCCGCGACAACAGACGGGCAGATTACCGGCGCGAATTACGTCGTTACCGCAGGACGGGCAGATCGTCGTGATCGAGCAGTCTTGCTTCACCTGCGGGCGAGGCTTTTGTGATCGGTCATCCGGCACGCCGTCACCGTAGCTGGTTGGCTGACCAGACCAGCCCGGCGCCCACCAACGACGAACGGGGCCACCGCCCTGCCCCCGTCACCACCCTTACCGCCCTTACCGGGCCTGCCTCCGCCGCATCGGGACCCGCCCGCGGATGCATGCAAGAGGCCCGCTCGCCGTGGCCTCCTGCGATACTGCCGATTGGCGGGTGCCGGGGAACTCCTGCGGTCGGGGAGGATGGCGAAGCCGAGGGTACGTGGCCATCCTCCCGCCGAACTTGGCCTGGCATCGGAGTACCACACGTCTGCCCTCGCTCCCCAGCCGTGCCGCCCGTTGGCAGCGGGGCCAGATCGGGCGGCCGCAGTTGGCTGGGTACTGGTCCGGTGAACGGGTTTGCCAGTGTCGTCCCCCGGGTTCGTGATCGAAGTATGGTGGCGAATGGCTCATATCGCCACCCGGTGATTCCATCGAGACCACCCGACGGCAGGGGGTGCCCTGTCCCCGCATGCTGACGCTGCGCGACAGTTGCGCGACAGTCGTCCCCCGATCCGCGCGGTTTCCAGCGGTCTTGAGCGGCAGATGAAAGCGGGCGGGAGCGTGGTGGCGGTGAGCCTGAATCCCGCTCTAGTAGCGGGATTCGGCTGTGTCAGGCGGAGGGGGAGGGATTTGAACCCTCGACGGACGGAACCGCCCGTAACGGTTTTCGAGACCGCCGCATTCGACCGCTCTGCCACCCCTCCGGGTCGAGGCGGAGAAGGAGGGATTCGAACCCTCGAAGGAGGTTAGTACCCCCTTAACGCCTTAGCAGGGCGCCGCCTTCAGCCACTCGGCCACTTCTCCGCGCGAACCGATCGTATCCGCTCACAAGGGAAGGGGGCAAGGGGAAACCGCGGTTTCCCCAGGGAGGGGGCCCATGGGGGAACCGCGGCGCGGTTCCCCCGTGCCTAGCGGTTCCCCCATACAGAGCGAAGCCCGCCTCGGACCGGTAGGAGCCGCATGTCCGTGACGGGCATTCGCCGAGCGCCGGGGGTATCTGAGGGGAGCCGGCCGACGAATCATGGGTGCCGGCCCTTGCAGGGACTTCCCCCTGACGGGTGAACTAGTCAGTCGTGCACGCGAGCGATCAGCTGGCCGCGCCGCAGCACCTTGACTGCCACGCCGCCCAGCCTCACGTCGAAACCGGCGTCCTTCGGGAAGAGCACCTTGTCCCCGGGCTCGATGCCGGCGGCTTCGGGGCCGACTGCGGTGACGATGCCCGAGCGCGCCTCGGCCTCGGCGCTGGCCGGGATGATCAGCCCGGTACGGGTCTCGACCTCCTCGTCTGTCTGCTCGATGATCAGATGGTCGTCGAGCGGCTCGAGCGAGAGCGGGGCGAGGCTCGCGATCTCTTCCATGGACACGATTGTAGGCCGGACACCTGTCCGCATGGTCCGGAGGGGTCAAGGTAATGTCCACCGGAATGGCAACGACGCACGCGCCGCGACGCGGCTCGACGCGGCGGCGGCCGCCGACCGCGGAGGCGCGCCAGGTCGCAGCTAGGCGCCGGCAGATCTACCGCCGTCGCCGGCTCACGGCGCTTGCCGTCGTGCTCGCGGGACTGGCGTTTCTCGTCCTCTTCCTCGGGGGGAAGATCGCCTCGCCCAGCCTGGAGACCGACGGCCCGGCCGACGATGCCGCCGTCGGCGCCGACGCGCTTGGGGGGCTGGCCTTCGCGGCTCGCGGCGACGACCCCGGGTCGATCGACTGGACCCTCGACGGGAACGATGTGACGGCGGCCGCCACCGTGCAGGACGGCGTCTCGATCCTGCGTCCCGGCCGTCTGTCCGACGGACGCCACGAGGTCCAGGTGAAGGTGGACGGCGGGTTCCCCTTCGCGTCGAGCTCGCGGTCCTGGAGCTTCGCCGTCGATACGACCCCGCCCGAGGTGGCGATCGCGGGCGGCTCGCCCAAGGCGGTCTCCGGCCGGCCGCTGAAGCTCAGGGGAACCGTCGAGAACGGCGCCGAGCTCGTCGTCGACGGCGAGCCCGTCGCGGTCCGGGACGGCACGTTCGCCGTCCAGTATCAGGGCGTTCCACAATCCGTCTCGCTCGCGGCCGTTGATGCCGCAGGCAACCGGACCGAGCAGACGATGAAGGTCGCGATCGTGCCCCGCCGGCCTGCCGAGCCGATCCGCGGTGTTCACATGAGCGCGCTCGCCTGGGCGAACGACGATCTTCGCGGTCGGGTGCTCGACCTGGTCGACGCCGGGCTGATCAACACGGTGGAGCTCGACCTCAAGGACGAGTCCGGCGTCGTCGGCTACGACTCGAAGGTTCCGCTCGCCGGGAAGATCGGCGCGACCGACGCGATCTACGACCTCGACAAGGCCGTCGAGCAGCTCCACGCCAAGGGCGTCCGCGTGGTGGGCCGGCTGGTCGCCTTCCGCGACCCGATCCTCGCGGCCGCCGCCTGGAAGGCGGGCGACAGGGATCAGGTGATCCAGACCCCGGCCGGTAAGCCGTATGCCGGGTACGGCGGCTTCACGAACTTCGCCAACCCGGCCGTCAAGAAGTACAACATCGACATCGCGACCGAGGCGGCGCAGGCAGGCGTCGACGACATCCTCTACGACTACGTGCGCCGTCCCGACGGCCCGATCGACTCGATGAAGTTCCCGGGGATCGAGGGGAGCCCGGAGGAGGCGATCGCGGCGTTTCTCGCCGAAACCCGCAAGGCGCTCCGACCGACCGATGCGTTTCTCGGCGCCTCGGTCTTCGGCATCTCGGCAACCCGGCCCGAGGAGATCGGCCAGGACATCTCGCTGATCGCCGAGAACGTCGACTACGTGGCGCCGATGGTCTACCCGTCCCACTGGGGCTCGGACGAGTACGGGCTCGCCGACCCCAACTCCCAGCCCTATGCGATCGTGCGCCGCTCGCTGCCCGACTTCTCCAGGGGGGTCAGCGGCAAGGGCGCCCGCGTCGTCCCGTGGCTCCAGGACTTCTCGCTCCAGACCGACTACGGCACCGACGAGGTGTGTGCGCAGATCCGCGGCGCCGGCGCCGCAGGGATCAAGGAGTTCCTGCTGTGGGATCCCGAGGTCACGTACCACACCGACGCGCTCTCGTGCGCGTCGAAGCTGAAGCAGGGCTGAGAGCCGCTGCCGCGTGCCGGCGCCGTCCGTCGAGCTGGAGGTTGGGGCGAGGACCGTCCGCGTCTCCAACCCGGACAAGATCCTCTTCCCGACCCGGAGCGAGACGAAGCTCGATCTCGTCCGCTACTACCTCGCTGTCGGAGACGGCATCGTCCGGGCGCTGCTCGAGCGACCGACGCAGCTGCGTCGCTTCCCCGACGGCGTCGAGGGCGAAGCGATCTACCAGAAGCGCGTCCCGGAGAAGCGGCCGGACTGGGTCGAGGTCGCCCGCGTCACGTTTCCATCGGGTCGGCATGCCGACGAGCTCTGCGTGACCGAGCTCGCGCAGGTCGCCTGGGCCGCCAACCTCGCCGTCGTCGACTTCCACCCGTGGCCGTCACGCCGCCGCGACGTCGATCGCCCCGACGAGCTTCGCATCGACGTCGACCCGCAGCCGGGAACGTCGTTCGCCGAGGCGAAGCGCGTTGCGGCACTTGTGTGCGAGACGCTCGACGAGATCGGCTACACGGGTTGGCCGAAGACCTCGGGCAACCGTGGGATCCACATCGCCTGTCGCATCGAGCCCCTCTGGACGTTTCCCGAGGTGCGTCGCTGCGCGCTGGCGTTCGCGCGTGAGATCGAACGGCGCCTGCCGGAGCTCGTGACCACGGCCTGGTGGAAGGAGGAGCGCGGCGAGAAGATCTTCATCGACTACAACCAGAACGCGCGCGACCGCACGATCGCCTCCGCCTACTCGGTGCGCGGCCGGCCGGACGCCACCGTCTCGGCGCCGGTCACGTGGGACGAGCTCGCGGAGGTCGAGACGGAGGACTTCACGATGGCGACGATGCCGGGCCGGTTTGCTGCGCTCGGCGACGTCCAGGCGGGAATCGACGAGGCCGTCTGCGACCTGCGAGTCCTCCTCGAGTGGGTCGAGCGAGAGGAGCGCGAGGGCCTTGGCGAAGCGCCGTACCCGCCGAATTTCCCAAAGATGCCGGGCGAGCCGCGCCGCGTTCAGCCGTCACGACGTAAGAAGGCGTGATCGGGCGGGGCCAGCCGCGCCCCTACTGTGGTAGTAGCTCGTGTCCTTCACGTAGGGGCCGGGCAATGCCTCGCTGGCCGAGGATCCGCGCTTGAAACGCTTCTTTGATATGGCTATTATAGCCTCATGAGGATAGCCACGATCACCGAGACGAAGAACCGGCTGAGCGCGCTTCTGGATGCCGTGCGTGCAGGCGAAACGGTGCTGATCGTGGATCGAGGTGTTCCCGTCGCGCGTCTTCAGCCGGCAACGGCCGACCGCCCGGACGAAGCCGATGGGCGGCTGGCTCGCCTCGAACGCGCCGGACGCGTTCGACGAGGCTCAGGGCGAGCGCCCCTCGAGCTCCTGCGCTCGCCCGGAGCTCGGCTTCTCGGGGATGCGAGCGCGGTGCGTGCGGTACTGGACGAGCGGCAGGAGGGACGCTGAGGTTCTGGGACACCTCCGCGGTCGTCCCTCTCCTCACCGAAGAGAGCACCAGTCCGGAGGCGTTGAGAACACTCGAAGACGACCCGGAGATGATCGTCTGGTGGGCAACGGAGGTGGAGTGCGTGTCCGCGCTGGCGAGGCTCGAGCGTGAGGGTGGCCTGGCGCGTGAAGAAATGCTGGTTGCGCTGGAGCGTCTTGATCGCCTGGTCGATGCGTGGCACGAAATCGACGCCCTCGCGAGTGTCCGGAGAACGGCAAGGCGACTTTTGCGAGCCTACAGCCTGCGTGCGGCGGACGCCTTCCAGCTCGCCGCGGCCCTCGAAGCGGCTGACGACAACCCAGCGGGGCTCGTCGTCGTTGCTCTCGACGATCGGCTGATCGACGCAGTCCAGCGTGAGGGATTCGCCGTCATCGAGCCCTCCCCGAGCTAGGCGCGATCAGCACCAAGGAGGCTCGACACCGTCGGGTCGCCCTGCTTCGGGCGCAGGCGCACCTGATCGATGGTGCACTCCGTCGGATCCTTGTCGGGTCGCCAGCGCAGGAAGCGCATGCCGTGGCGGAAGCGGTGGCCCTGCCACTTGTCGTATCGCGCCTCGACGACGAGCTCGGGCCTGACGGCGGCCTCCTCGAGGTCGCCCGTGCCCCAGCGGTTCGGCTCCGAGAACCTCCGATCCGGAGCGTCCTCCAGAAGCGGGAGCACCAGCTCGGCCACCTCAGCCTCACGCCTTGCTGCGACGGCGGTCGAGCCGACGTAGCGAAGCTCGCCGTCCCCCGTGTAGAGGCCGAGGAGGAGCGTCGCGATCTTGCGCTCGTCCTTCTTCCACCGCAGGCCCACTACTACGCAGTCAGCGCTCTTGTGGGGCTTCACCTTGACGACGCCGTCGCGTGAGCCTGGGAGGTACGGGAGCGCGAGACGCTTCGCGACGACGCCATCGAGCCCCGCGGCCTCGAAGCGCTCGAGCCAGGTCCGCGCGAGCTCGACGTCGCGCGTCGCGGGCGACGCGTCGAGCGGCAACGTCTCGACGCGGGCGCGCCGCTCTTCGAGCGGCGCGCGGTGCAGCTCCTCGCCTTCCCACAGGAGGACGTCGAAGCACACGTACGCCGCCGGGATCTCGCCCGAGAGCTTGCGGATGCGGCTCTCTGCAGGATGCAGTCGCGTCTGAAGCGCGTCGAAGTCGAGGGCGCCGTCCCGCTCGATCACGATCTCGCCGTCGACAGCCGAGCAAGGCGGCAGGTGCTCGCCGAGCAGACGAAGCTCGGGGAAGTAGCGCAGCAGCGGCCGACCGTTTCGACTCCAGAGCGCTAGCTCGCCGCCGACGTTCTCCAGGATGCCCCGAAACCCGTCCCATTTCGGCTCGTATTGCCAGTCGCCGACGGGAAGCTCGGCGACGAGCTCGGCCTCCATCGGCGGGAAGGGGAGCTTCCGGCTCGGAGTCGTCCGACCCATTGCCCGAACCCTATTCGGGAAGACCCGTCGGAGCGACGAGGCCGCGGCCCGCGAAGCCGACCATTCGGTCAAGCCCGAGGAGGTACTCCTCGCGCAGTCGGGGCACCCCGCGGAGCGCCCACAGCGTCTCCGCGTTCACCCAGGCGGCCTCGCGAGCCTGCGCGACGTTCCACATGGCGACGACGTCGTCGAGCCGGCCGAGCACATCGGCAGCCACTCCGACGAGACCAACGGCAAAGCGTTCCTTGACCGCGTCCTCGGTCGTTGCCAGGAGGTCGTTGACACGCGTGAAGTCGTCGTACTGTGGGCTCGGCCGACGTGGCTCGATGCCCGCCGCCTCGCATGTCGCGACGACTGCGATCGGCAGATCGCGGTTGATGTGCGCGTTCATCCCGGCGAGCGCGAATTGGATCGGCGCGATACCGCTCCGCCCGCGTGTCTCGAAGAGCGGGCGCCACGCACGAGGGACGGAGGAGCGCCGGGCAAGGATCTCATCCCGCAGCGCGCGGAGGTAGAGGTTCGCGAAGACGACGTCGAGCCGCCGGAGAAAGAGGACGTCGCGAAATGTCTTCACCTGGGCGGCTTTGGCGACTGCCTCGGTGACGCTGCGGTAGAGGAACGTGAAGGCCACGACGCCGTCGTCTGGCGGCAGGGCGCGCTCGATCGCCCGCATCCGAGCGATCACCTCTACGATCCGCCGGGGCTCTCGCTGGGCCACGATCTCCTTGATGCCGCGTCGCGGGGCCACGGACCGCGAGAATACGCACGGGACGCGACCGGTGTGCAACCGACGGCGTCGATCGGCCGTCAAAGGAGCAACGCATGCGCAGGGTCGCGATCACGGGAATCGGGGCGGTGACGCCCCTCGGACATGACGCGAAGACGACGTGGGACGCGCTCGTTGCCGGACGGAGCGGCATCGACTGGATCGACGCCTTCGACGCGAGCGACTTCCCGGTTCGGATCGCGGGCGAGGTGCGGGACTACGACCCGAGCGAGGCGACCTCGGCGAAGGAAGTGCGCAAGTTCGACCGCAACGTCCTCTTCGCGCTGACGGCGGCGAAGGAGGCGCTGGCCGACGCCGGCGTCAACGGCTATTCGCCGGAGCGTACGGGCATCGTCGTCGGGAACTGCATCGGCGGCTTCAACGAGCTGATGCGCCAGCACGACGTGCTTCGTGAGCGCGGGCCCGATCGGGTCTCGCCGCACTTCCTCGCACATGTCCTGGTCGACTCGCCGAGCGGGCAGCTCGCGATCGAGCTCGGGATCACGGGGCCGAACTACGCGATCGTCTCCGCCTGCGCGACCGGGTCGCACGCCGTCGGCGAGGGCGCCGAGCTGATCCGCCGGGGAGACGCGGACATCGTGCTCGCGGGCGGGACCGAGAGCTGCATCCACCCGCTGATCCTCGCGGGCTTCTGCTCGATGCGCGGGCTGGCGGTTCAGAACGGAGACCCTCGCACGGCGGCGAGGCCATTCGACCTGGATCGGGAAGGGTTCGTCATCTCCGAGGGCGCGGGGATCATGGTGCTCGAGGACTTCGACTCGGCGCGGGCCCGCGGGGCTCAGATCTACGCCGAGCTGCTGGGCTACGGCGCCTCGAACGACGCCCATCACATGCTCCAGCCCGAGCCCAACGCGGTCGGCGTCGCCCGCATGATGCGAACGGCGATCGAGCGGGCCGGTGTGGATCCGAAGCGAGTGGACTACGTCAACGCGCACGGGACGGGGACGCCGCTGGGCGACGTCGCCGAGACGAGGGCGATCAAGGACGTGTTCGGCGAGCACGCCGCCGACATGCTCGTCTCGTCGACGAAGTCGATGACCGGGCACATGTTCGGGGCCGCGGGCGCGTGCGAGGCGATCTTCTCGGCGCTCGCGATCCATCACGGGGTGGTGCCGCCCACGATCAACTACGAGACGCCCGATCCTCTCTGCGATCTCGACTACGTGCCGAACGTCGCGCGTGAGGCTTCGATCGACGTGGCGGTGTCGAACGCGATGGGCCTCGGCGGCCACAACGGCTGCGTCCTGGTCGGACGCGTCGACTGACCCTCGATCGCGAGCCGCGCTCTTGTCACGGTTTCGCGCACCTTCTGTGCGCCCGCGCCCGCTAGCCTCGTGGTCCCCGCCCGGGAGGGTCCGACTGGGTGTGGCTGGTCAGGCTCCGGCCACGACGGCCGGCTCGAGCTCGTCCACGCTTGCGAGAACTACGTCGGCCCCGGCGAGTGCATCCTCGCCGGGCGGATAGCGGCGGTTCGGAATCGCGAGCACCCTCATCGCGGCCGCCTTCGCGGCGAGGATGCCGTTGCGGCTGTCCTCGATCGCGGCGCATCGCCCGGGCTCGACGTGCAGGCGGCGCGCGGCCTCCAGGTACACGTCGGGGGCGGGCTTGCCGCACGCAACCTCCTCCGACGACACGGTTGCGTCGAACAGGCGGGCGAGCCCCGAGAGCTCGAGGACGAGATCGATGATCGCCCGGTTGGACGACGACGCGATCGCGAGCGGCCAGCGGGCCGCGAGCCGCTCGACCGCCACACGCGCACCCTCGATCAGCGGGAGCTCGTCGCGGTAGCGGGCCGCGAGGCGGCGTACAACCTCGCGGTCGATCTCCTCGGGAGGCTCGCGAAGCCCGATCACGTCGTGCATGTAGCGCGACCACTCCGGTGAGCTCATTCCCATCATGTCCCGCTGCGCGCCGTCGTGCCAGCGGCCGCCGCGCTCGCGCGCGAGCTCCTCGCGGATCTCGTCCCAGACGTGCTCGGAGTCGACGAGCACGCCGTCCAGGTCGAAGATGACCGCGTCGATGGCCGGCGCCACGGCCTCTGACACTATCCGTCAGAATCCCGCCGTGCCCTTCCTGCGCCTGATCGAGACGGACGAGGCCGACGAGGAGCTCGCGCGCGAGTACGAGGCGGCGGTGGGACGCGCGGGGAAGGTGTTCAACATCGTCAAGGCCATGAGCCTGCGCCCGGGCGTCCTCAGACGCTCGATGGACCTCTACCGCGAGATCATGCACGGGCCGTCCGGGCTCGACCGGGCCGACCGGGAGCTGCTCGCGGTCGTCGTCTCGCACGCGAACGACTGTCACTACTGAATCCGCGCGCACGCCGACGACCTCCGTGCCGAGGGCGCAACACACGAGCTCGCAGACCAGGTGTGCGTGGACTATCGCGACGCCGCCCTCGATCCGGCGCGGCGCGCGCTCTGCGACTTCGCCGTGGCGCTCACGCTCCGTCCGGCCGCGGTGAGCGCCGGCGACGTCGAGCGGCTGCGAGGGCTCGGCTACGAGGACGCCACGATCTCGGACGCGATCCAGGTGATCGGGTACTTCAACTACATCAACCGCGTCGCTGACGGGGTAGGCGTGGACCCCGAGCCCGAATGGGCGCACGATCCCGGGACGTAGCGTCGCCCTCACATTCCTATCGTGACGCCACGGACATCACTGCTCTTGTAGGCGACCAGCGCTGCCGGCGCGTGTCACCGGCGCCGCTAGATTGTCGCCCGTGAATCCGCTCCGGCGCCTCGATCACACGGTGGCAAAGGCGTCGCCTCGGGAGCGGCACCTCAGCGGGGTGGTGGCGAGCGCGGCCGCGCTCGCCGTCGTCACCGGACTGGTCTACGCGCTCAAGCCGGTCGTGCCCATCCTCAGCCTTGGAGTGCTCTACCTCTTCGCGATTCTCCCCGTTGCCGTGATCTGGGGCCGCGTGTACGCGATCGGCCTCTCGATCGCGAGCATGCTCGCTTTCAACTTCTTCTTCCTGCCGCCGCTGTACACGCTCACGATCGCAGACGAGTCGAACTGGGCCGCCCTCGTCGTGTATCTGGCGACCGGCGTGCTCGTCAGCGACTTGGCGGCCCGCGCGCGCCGCCGTGCCGACGAGGCGGAGCAGCGCGAGCAGGAGGAGGCTCTTCTGGCAGAGATCGCCACCAGCCTCCTGCAGGGCGGGGACATCTCGGCCGAGCTGGATCGGAGCGCCGAATCCCTGGCCGGAGTCCTCCGGGTCAAGACGGCGCGGATCGAGGTCGGCTTGCTCGGCGAGCCGCCGGTCGGCGAGTCGCCGCTCGAGCTGCGGGCCGGCGACGAACGGATCGGGACGCTCTTCGTCAGGGAGGGGGCGGAGCCGAATCTCGAGATCCGGCGCCGCTTCCTGCCTGCGTTGGCCTCCTTGATCGCGATCGCAACAGAACGCGATCGACTCGGTCGTCAGGCCGTCGCCGCGGAGGCGCTTCGGCAGAGCGACTCGATCAAGACGGCGGTCCTGCGGGCAGTCAGCCACGACCTGCGCTCGCCGCTCACGGCGATCCGCGTGGCGGCGGACAGTCTCGGCAGCGGCAGCCTCGAGCTTGGGAGCGGCGAGCGCGAGGAGCTGCTCGAGACCATCCGCGTGGAGGTCAGGCGGCTCGACCGGATCGTCGGCAACCTGCTCGATCTGTCCCGGCTGCAGGCGGGCGCAGCCGAGATGCGCAAGCAGCTCCATCCCGTTGACGAGCTGATCGCGCAGGCGCTCGCACAGCTCGGCCCCGACGACGAGCTGATCGACGTCTCGCTTCCGGTAGACATTCCTCTCGTCGAGGCGGACCCCGTCCAGATCGAGCAGGTGCTCGTCAACATGCTCGAGAACGCGCTCAGGTTCTCCCCGCCCGGCGGCCGGGTGCACGTCCGCGCCACGAGCACGCGCAAGGAGGTCATCGTGCGCGTCGTCGACCAGGGCCCGGGGATCGCCGAAGACGAGCTCGAGCTCATCTTCGAGCCGTTCCAGCAGGGCGCGGGGGCGGAGGAGGGACGAGGATCCGGCCTCGGCCTCGCGGTCGCGCGCGGTTTCGCCGAGTCGAACGGCGGACGCATCTGGGCGGAGTCCCGTCCAGGCCAGGGGGCGTCGTTCGCCCTCGCGCTCCCTCTCGCCGAGGAGCCGGTGAGGATGGAGGTATGAGCGTCGCCCGCGTGCTCGTCGTCGATGACGAGCCGCAGATCCGGCGCGCGCTCGAAATGGCCCTCGAGGGCGCCGGCTACAAGGTCGATGCCGTCTCTACCGCGGCGCAGGCGCGGATCGAAACCGCCACGAGACCGGCTGACGCGATCATCCTCGACCTGGTGTTGCCCGACGGGAGCGGCATCGACCTCTGCCGGGAGTTCCGCGAGTGGACCGCGGTTCCGATTCTCGTCCTCTCCGCCGTCGGCGAGGAGCGGCGCAAGGTCGAGGCGCTCGACGCGGGGGCGGACGACTACGTGACCAAGCCGTTCGGGGTCGACGAGCTGATCGCGCGTCTACGCGCGTCGCTGCGGCGTGCGGGGCCGACGACGGAGCCGGTGCTCGAGGTCGGCGAGTTCCGCCTCGACCTCGCGAAGCACCTCGTCACGCGCGGCGGAGAGCCGCTCCAGCTCACTCCGCACGAGTTCCGCCTGCTCCGCTGCTTCCTGCAGAACGAGGGCAAGCTGTTGACGCACCGGGTGATCCTTCGCGAGGTCTGGGGACCCGCCTACCAGACGGAGTCGCACTACCTGCACGTGTACGTCTCTCAGCTTCGCCGGAAGATCGAGGCGGATCCCGCCCGCCCCCGGTATCTCCTGACCGAGTCGGGAGCGGGATACAGGTTCGTCGATCCCACGTCGACCTGAGGTCACGGCCTTGAGGCCGTCCTGAGGGACTTCCCCGGATTCATGAGCCGGTCCTGATCAGCTGCTACCTATGGTGAGGCCATGGACTCGATTCTCGTGGCGACAGACGGCAGCCCGCACGCGAACGAGGCAGTCCGGGCCGGCGTCGAGATCGCCGCCTCGAGCGGCGCCGAGGTCGTGTTCCTTCACGTTCTCAATCCGCTCGAGACGCCCGACGACGGTTCCGGCGACAGCGACCGACAACGCGCCATCGCGATCGAGTCGCTCCTGCAGGCGTCGGCGCACGCGGCGGATCGCGGCGTCGCTCACCGCCTGCTGACGATCGAGGGCGTCCCGCCCGAGGCCATCGTTTCCGCCGCGGCCGAGCTGCACGTCGATCTGATCGTGCTCGGCGCACGGCGATCGCGGCGAAGACTGCCGTTCGCCAGCGTCTCGCGCGCGGTGCTTCGCTGGGCGACGGGTCCGGTGCTGCTGGCCCGGCCGACCCCCGGCCGGCTCGTGCCGGGCAAGTCGTAGGCCCGAGCCTTGCTCGTCCAGCACGGCTTGAGCCGTTCTTAAGGGAGAAGGCCGAAAGCCTGATCCCCGCCTGACCCCGGGACTTCTAGCCTGGAAGCGTAGGTCGTTTTCACCGCAACGCCCAGGAGGCAAAGAGATGAGCACAAGGAAGATCGCGAGAATTCTCGTCGCGACGGACGGCACGCCCGACGCGCGCGAGGCCGTCGATCTCGGAGTCGAGCTGGCGGCGGCCGAGGGGGCGCAGATCGCGTTCCTCCACGTCGTCCCGCCGGTCGACCACGTTCACGGCCGCGGCTACCACATGCCGAAGATCACGAAGCTCGAGAGCATGACGGATACGGTCCTCGCAGAGGCAGCGTCGGTCGCCGACGAGCGCGGCGTCGAGAGCATTCGCGAGGTCTACGCGGGTCCCGCCGACGAGGTGATCGTCAGCATGGCCGACGCCATCGAGGCCGACCTGATCGTGGTCGGCTCCCGCAAGTCGAAGCTGCCCTTCAAGAGCATCTCGCGCAGCGTCGTGCGCCGCGCCGACCGGCCCGTTCTGGTGGCCGGCGGCCGCGAGCGCCGCGCCGCCTGACGACCCCAGCCACTGCTCGACCGCCCAGAGCTCGACGGCCTCGAACGAGGCCGTCGAGCTCGTTCCGGAGCCGCTCGGCCCCGCCAGGTGGGAATCCCGCAACCCGAACCCGCGCATCCCACGACGTCCGGCTGCGACGGCTCGCCTACGGTCGGCGCGATCTTGAGAACCCCTTGAGGTCGTCTTTCGGAGTCCTGAGCGCCGTTTGAGGAGGCCGGATCTAGCGTGGAAGCCGTGAGTCACTACCACCCCCACCTCGAACGGCATCCGGCCGGAGGTCGCGCGCTGGAGAGCGAGACGCTCCCTCGCCCGCGGACGGCGTCCCTCCCGTACGCGCTCCTCGCGCTCGTGCCGCTCGTCGTCGGCGCCACCGGTCTGATCGCCTGGGCGCCTGCGCTCGCCGTCTCGCTCTGCATCGCAATCGGCGCCGTTGTTCGTGGGCTCGTCGAGTGGTACTGGCTCGTGCGCGACCGGCAGAAGGCCGACCACTGGATCCGGATGCACCCGCGCGGACACCCCACGTCAGGGCTCGTCGTGTCCCGAATCGGCGAGCTGACTGCGCCGAGCATGCGGCGGATTCTCGCCCGCTCCCTTCGAAACGCGGTCACGGCCGCCATGCGCCCGCCGACGCTCAGTGCGAGCCCCATGGATCTCGCCGGCGTCCGTTCCGAGGCGCCCGTGATCGAGAGCATCGCCGCCCGCCTCGCCGAGCTCGAGCGGCCGGTGAACGCGCGAGGGGTGCTCCTGACGCTTGATCTCCTCACGAACGCCCACGGCGGCAGCCCCCTCTACGAGCGCTCGCAGCGCGAAGAGCTCCATGAGACGCTCACGCGCGTCCGGGCCGCTCTCGATAATCGGCGCTGATGTTCGACGTCGCCGCACTCGCGATCGCCGTCGGCTGCTTCGCGTTCGCCTTCGCCATGATCTACCTCTTCGAGCGAGTCTGATGTCGGCCGGCGACGCATTCGGCCTGGCAGTCGCGCTCGCGGTGTTCGTCTACCTCCTCTATGCACTCTTCCGCGGGGAGAAGCTCTAGGTGGCGGCGCTCAGCATCGGCCAGATCGTCTTCTACGCAGTCTTCCTGATCGTCGCCGGCTACCCGCTGGGCCTCTACATGGCGCGCGTCTACGCTGCCGAGGGGGCCGTGGGCGGCCGCTTCATCGCCTTTTTCGAGCGCGGCTTCTACCGGATCATCCGGATCGATGCAAAGCGCGAGCAGGACTGGAAGTCGTACGCGAAGACCGTCCTCGTCTTCAGCATCGTCTTCTCGGCACTCGACTATGCCGTGTTTCGGTTGCAGGGGCACCTGTTCCTGAACCCCGACGGGCTTCCCGCCGTCTCCTCCCACATCTCGCTGAACACGACGGCGAGCTTCGTCACGAACACGAACTGGCAGTACTACGGCGGCGAGACCACGATGTCCTACCTGAGCCAGATGGCGGTGCTCGCCGTCCAGCAGTTCGTGTCGGCCGCCGTCGGGATGGCTGTGCTCGTCGCCGTCATCCGCGGCATCTCGCGCCGCTCCGCGGGCGAGCTCGGGAACTTCTGGCGCGACTTCTACCGCTCGGCCGTCTACATCCTCCTGCCGCTGACCCTTCTGCTCGCCATCATCCTCATCTCGCAGGGCGTGCCCCAGACGTTCAGCGGCGCAGCCTCGGCCACGACGCTCGAGGGCGCGCAGCAGACGATCGCACGCGGCCCGGTCGCGTCGATGATCGCGATCAAACAGCTGGGGACGAACGGCGGCGGCTTCTACAACTCGAACTCGGCCGTCCCGTTCGAGAATCCCAACGGCCTCACGAACTTCCTCTCGATGATCGCGATCCTGCTGATCCCCGTCGCGCAGGTGTTCATGTTCGGGAAGATGATCGGCCAGCGCCGCCAGGCGATCGCGATCGCTGCGGCGATGTTCATCATGTTCGCGGTCGGCATCGGGATCGCGATCCCGGCCGAGCAGCACGGATCGCAGATCCTCCGCGCCTCCGGCGTCGACCTGGCCGCCACGAGCGATCAGAGCGGCGGCAACATGCAGGACAAGGAGATTCGCTTCGGGATCGCCAACACCGCAACCTGGGCGTCGGTGACGACCAACGCGTCGAACGGCTCCGTCAGCGGCGGCCACGACGCCCTGACCGCCACCGGTGGCGCCGTCCCGCTCGTGAACATGTTCACCGGGGAGGTGATCTGGGGCGGCGTCGGCTCGGGCCTCTACGGCATGTTCTTCTACGTGTTCATCGCCGTGTTCGTGGCCGGGCTGATGGTGGGGCGAACCCCCGAGTACCTCGGCAAGAAGATCGAGGCGCGCCAGATCAAGCTCGCGGCCGTCGGGGCGCTCTTCGTCCCCACCATGGTCCTCGTTCTCGCCGCGGTCTCGGTGGTGACGGACCTCGGGCTGGCGTCGATCTACAACCCGGGAGCGCACGGTTTCACCGAGGCGCTCTACGCCTACACGTCGCAGTCGAACAACAACGGCAGCGCCTTTGCCGGCTACGGCGCGACCAACTTCTCCGCCGAGCTCGGCTCGGTCGCGCTCTACCTCGGTCGCTTCGTGCCGCTGATCGCGGCGCTCGCCCTCGGCGGCTCTCTCGCGCAGAAGAAGATCGCGCCTCCGTCTGCGGGCACGTTCAGGACCGACGGAGCGACCTTCGCGGTCCTGCTCGTCGCGGTGATCGTCCTGACTGCCGGCCTGATGATCTTCCCGGCCCTCACGCTCGGGCCGATCGTGGAGGCGCTCTCGTGAGCGCCGTTCAGAGTGCGCATGGCGAGGTGGCAGCGCGGTGATCCGCACATTCGTCGCCTCCGTCATCGCGGTAGTGGTGATCACGGCGTTCTTCGGGTTCGGCTACCCGGCGCTGATGACGGCCTTTGCGCAGGTCGCCTTCCCGAACAAGGCGGATGGCAGCCTCGTCGAGGTCGACGGCAAGGTCGTCGGCTCCGAGCTCGCCGCGCAGGCGTTCACCAAGCAGCGCTACTTCCACGAGCGACCGTCCGCGGTCGACTACAACGCCGCGGGAACGAGCTTCTCGAACCTCGGCCCGACGAACCCCGCCCTGAAGGATCAGGTCGACGAGCAGATCGCGGCGATCCTGAAGCTCGAGCGCCCCTACAACCCGGGCCTGACCGTGAGCGACATCCCGGTCGACGCCGTGACGACCTCCGGCTCCGGGATCGATCCGCACATCTCGATCGCGTACGCAAATCTGCAGGCGCCGCGCGTGGCCGCCGTCCGCCGTCTGCCCCTCCAGCGGGTCAACGAGCTGATCGACGACAACACGGACGGACGCTTCCTCGGCTTCTGGGGCGAGCCCGGCGTCAACGTCCTGGAGCTGAACATCGCGCTCGACGAGGAGACACCCTAGTGGCACGGCCAAGCCAGAGCCTGTTCACGCGCGAGATCGCCTGGCGCGCACTCCTCGACTCGTTCCTCAAGCTCGACCCGCGCCACATGGTCCGCAATCCGGTCATCTTCATCGTCGAGATCGGAAGCGTGATCACGACTGCCATCTTCATCATCGATGCGATCCGAGACACCGGCGAGGAGCTCTGGTTCACCGGCACGATCGCGATCTGGCTGTGGCTCACCGTCATCTTCGCGAACTACGCCGAGGCGCTGGCCGAGGGGCGAGGGAAGGCTCAGGCAGCATCGCTCAGAGCAACGCGGACGACCACGCTGGCCCACCGGCGCACCTCGAGCGGGGGACTCGAAGAAGTACCGGCAACCGAACTCCAGCGCGGCGACATCGTCGTGGTCGCGGCCGGCGAGGTGATCCCCGCCGACGGCGACGTGATCGACGGCGTCGGCTCCGTCGACGAATCCGCGATCACCGGCGAGTCCGCACCCGTCATCAGAGAGTCGGGCGGAGACCGCTCGGCGGTGACCGGGGGCACGCGCCTGCTCTCGGATCAGCTCGTGATCGAGGTGACCCAGGAGCCGGGTAAGTCCTTCCTCGACCGGATGATCGCCCTCGTCGAGGGCGCAGAGCGCCGCAAGACGCCGAACGAGATCGCGCTCAATATCCTGCTCGCCGGTCTCACGATCACCTTCCTCGCCGCTGTGGTGACGCTCAGCCCATTCGCGATCTACGCGGGCAGCCCCGTCTCGCAGACGATCCTGATCGCGCTGCTCGTCGCCCTCATCCCGACCACGATCGGCGGCCTGCTCTCGGCGATCGGGATCGCAGGCATGGACAGGCTCGTGCGCCGCAACGTGCTTGCGATGTCGGGACGCGCCGTCGAAGCCGCCGGGGACGTCGACGTGCTCCTGCTCGACAAGACCGGCACGATCACGCTCGGCAACCGCCAGGCGTCGGAGTTCATTCCCGCCCAAGGCGTGAGCGAGCGTGAGCTCGCCGAGGTCGCGCAGCTCGCTTCGCTCGCGGACGAGACGCCGGAGGGTCGCTCGATCGTCGTTCTCGCCAAGGAGCAGTACGGGCTCCGAGAACGCGAGTTCTCCGGAACCGAGGCGACCTTCGTCCCCTTCACCGCAACTACCCGGATGAGCGGCGTCGACCTGAACGGCAATCAGATCCGCAAGGGCGCACCCGACGCCGTCAAGGCATTCATCGCGGCGAACGGCGGTCGCCCTCCGGAGGATCTCGACGGGGCAGTGCAGCGCGTGGCCGAGTCCGGCGGGACGCCGCTGCTCGTCGCTCGCGACAACTTCGCGCTCGGGGTCGTCCACCTGAAGGACATCGTCAAGGGAGGAATGAGCGAGCGCTTCGACGAGCTCCGCCGCATGGGAATCCGGACGGTCATGATCACGGGCGACAACCCGGTCACCGCCGCGGTGATCGCCCACGAGTCGGGTGTCGATGACTTTCTCGCCGAGGCGACGCCGGAGCGGAAGATGCAGCTCATCCGCGAGGAGCAGGGCAAGGGCCGTCTCGTCGCCATGACCGGTGACGGGACGAACGACGCGCCCGCCCTTGCGCAGGCCGACGTCGGGGTTGCCATGAACACTGGCACCCAGGCGGCCAAGGAGGCCGGCAACATGGTCGATCTCGACTCCAACCCGACGAAGCTGATCGAGATCGTCGAGGTCGCCAAGCAGCAGCTGATCACGCGCGGGTCGCTGACGACGTTCTCGATCGCCAACGACGTCGCCAAGTACTTCGCCATCCTGCCGGCGATCTTCGCCACCACTTACGCGACCGGCGGCGGCGACGGGCCGCTCGAGGGGCTCAACGTCATGAATCTCGGTACGCCCCAGAGCGCGATCATCTCGGCGATCATCTTCAACGCGCTCGTCATCCCGGCGCTCGTGCCGCTCGCCCTGCACGGCGTGCGCTACCGGGCGATCGGCGCGACCGCTCTCCTGCGCCGTAACCTGCTCATCTACGGGCTCGGCGGCGTGATCCTCCCGTTCATCGGGATCAAGCTGATCGACCTGCTCATCCACAACGTCTTCGGCGCATAGCCGCCGTCAGGGGTCGCTCTGGCCGGCGATCCTTTCCCGGCTGACGCGGCGGTTGGCGGAGCGGGGAACCTCCCTGAGGCGGATTCGCGTGACCGGGCTCGGCGTCTCGCAAGCGCTCGTCTACACGGCAACGGCCTCACGTCCTGCCGGCGTTCGCGCTCGGCCCGATCGTCGAAGGCCTGTCCTAGCCGCCCGCCTAAGATGCCCCGGTGAGAGGCAAGTACCGCATCCTGCTCGGCGCCACCGCGGGCGTGGGGAAGACGTACCGCATGCTCCAGGAAGGTCAGCAGGCCAAGGCGGAGGGCGTCGACGTCGTGATCGGCTACCTCGAGCCGCATGCGCGCGCCGACACGACTGCCCAGGCCGCCGGTCTCGAGGTTGTCTCCCGGAGGCAAGTGGACCACGGAAGCCTCAGCGTCGACGAGATGGACGTGGAGGCAGTCATCCGTCGGGCGCCGCAGCTCGCCCTGATCGACGAGCTCGCCCACACGAACGCCCCCGGCTCACGCAACGCCAAGCGCTACGAGGACATCGACGAGGTCCTCGACGCGGGGATCGACGTCATCTCGACCGTCAACGTGCAGCATCTCGAAAGCCTCAACGACCTCGTCTTCGAGCTGACCGGCGTCCGCGTACGGGAGACCTTCCCGGACCGCGTGCTCGACGAGGCCGACCAGGTCGTGCTTGTCGACCTGACCCCGGAGGAGCTGCAGCTGCGCCTGCAGGCGGGAAAGGTCTACCCGGGGCAGGACGTGGAACGCGCGCTGCTCAACTTCTTCCGCCACGAGAACCTCGCCGCGCTGCGCGAGCTTGCGCTGCGCGAGGTGGCGGAGGATGTCGAAGAGCGCCGGCATACCGGGGTTCTCGACACCGAGGCGGAGCGGCCCCTGGCCGATCGCATCCTCTCGCTGGTTACTCCGCAGGCACGCTCCCAGCGCTTGCTGCGACGGGCATGGCGCTCGGCGCAGCGCCTCGGTGGGGCGGAGCTCGACGTCCTTTGGGTGAGACGGCCCGGACAGAAGCTCTCCGAGCAGGAGCAACACGATCTGGCTGACCTCCGTCGGCTCAGCGTCGTGCTCGGCGCCCATTTCCTGGAGGAAGAGTCGGACGACGTTGTCGCAGTCGTTCGGGCCGTCGCTGCCGACCGCGGCACGACCTACGTGTTCATCGGCACTCCCGACACCCGCCGCCGCGAGGAGATCGCGCGAGGCTCGCTGGTGATGCGGCTCGTCCGGGCGCTCCCGGGCGTCGACCTGCGCATCGTGGCCGATCCCGCGCGCCGCGAGGAGCTTCGCTGAATCGGTCGGTCAGGCGATAGCCTGCGGCCCATGCGCGGGCGGCCGAGGCGGCCGCCCGGCTCAGTCGGCAGGCAAACAGAAGGGGGATTGACCGTTGCGAGAACCGGATCTGATGCAAAAGGGCCTGGCCGAGTTCGTCGGCTCCTACGCCCTGACATTCGCGGTCACCGGCGCGATCACGGCCGGCACGGTGGCCGGCTTCAGCTACATCCCGCTCATCGTAGCGCTGGCCGCAGGCCTGATGCTCGCGATCATGGTCAGCGCGCTCGGCCACATCTCGGGCGGGCACTTCAACCCGGCGGTGACATTTGGCTTCCTCGTCACACGGCGGATCGGCGGCTCGACGGCCGGCATCTACTGGGGCTTCCAGTTTCTGGGCGGCATTCTCGCCGCGCTAACGATCAAGGCCCTGTACGACGGGCAGATCACGGTCGGAGGCGAGACGATCGACATCAGCAACTCCGCCGCGCCAGTGCTCGGGCCGGGCGTCTCGACGCTCGAGGCGTTCCTCTCCGAGATGGTGCTGACCTTCTTCCTCGCGCTCGTGGTGTTCGCGACCGCCGTCGACAAGGAGGGCGCGTTCAAGATGGTCGCCGGCTTCGCGATCGGGCTGACAATCGCCGTCGACATTCTCGTGGCGGGCCCGATCTCCGGTGCCTACATGAACCCGCAGGTGGCGCTCGGCTCCGCCGTCGCCGCCTGGCAGTGGAACCCGGGGACGTGGGTCTACTACGTCGCCACGCCGATCGGTGCCGCGATCGCCGCGCTGCTCTACGTCCGCGTCTTCCTCAAGGGGCGCGACGACTACTACTCGTCCCCGGCGGGCCAGGAAGCGGTCTAGACCGCCTCCGCACGAGGTCGCCCCGGCTCGAGCGGGGCGGCCTCGTTGCGCATGAGGTCGTCGACGGTTCCGCGCTCCCGGATCACGCGCCACGCTCCGTCCTCGACCAGCACCTCGGCGCAGAGCGGCCGTGCGTTGTACGTCGACGACATGACGCGGCCGTAGGCGCCTGCTAGCCCGACGACGAGGAGGTCGCCAGCCTCGGGCACAGGCAGCTCCCGGCCGAGGGCGAAGAAGTCGCCGCTCTCACAGACGGGCCCGACGACGTCGACGAGCCCCGGTCGCCGCGGCTCGGCTGCAATCGTCTCGATCGGATGATCGGCGCCGTACAGGGCGGGGCGGATCAGGTCGTTCATCGCCCCGTCGCAGACGGCGATCGTCCGACCGGGGGCGAGCTTCGTGTAGAGGACGCGCGTGACGAAGACCCCCGCGGGAGCGACGAGCCAGCGGCCCGGCTCGGCGACCAGCTCTGCGTCAAGCCGGGCGGCGACCTTCGCGAGCATGCTCGCCCACGCGTCGACGTCGACCTCCAGGAGCTCACCGTCCTCGTATCGCACGCCCAGGCCTCCGCCGACGTCGAGGTCGCGAAGCGCGATCCCGCGCCCGGTCGCCGCGAGCCAGAGCTCGGCGGCACGCTCGGCGGCCGACCGCATGGGAGCGAGCTCGAAGATGTCCGAGCCGACGTGAAACGAGATACCGACCGGCTCGAGTGCGGCGTCGGCGGCAGCCCGCTCGAGCGCCACGAGCGCGTCGTCGAAGCCGAGCCCGAACTTGCTTCGGGCCGAGCCGGTGGCGACGTAGGCATGGGTGCCGGGTTCGACGTCCGGGTTGAGCCGGACGGCGACGGGCGCAACCAGGCCGAGGTCTCGCGCCTCGTCGGTCACGACGTCGAGCTCGCCGAGCGACTCGACGTTGAGCGACCGGATACCGGCGGCGAGCGCCGCTCGAATCTCGTCACGCTGCTTGCCGACGCCCGAGAAGACGATCCGCTCGGCCGGGAAGCCCGCGAGCACCGCCTTGGCGAGCTCGCCGCCCGAGACGATGTCCGCTCCCAGCCCGAACCTCGCGACGACGCTGAGCACACCCAGCGCGTCGTTCGCCTTGACCGCGTAGCACGCCAGATGGGGCACGCCGGCGTACGCTGCCTCGACGCGGCTGAGGCGACCACGGAGGACGTCGGCGTCGTACAGGTAGAAGGGCGTGCCTACCTCGTCAGCGATCCCGGCGAGCTGCGCCATCTCGGGAAAGTATCTCCCCTCGGGTCGCTGCCGCCTCTACGGAAACCGGCGTCGTGCTTCGGCGAGTGCCCCCTGCACCTCGCCCGGACCCGGGGACGGGCGGGCGGCGACGCTCTCCCCAGCGGAGCCCGGCGCGGCGAACGTCCCGTCGCGTACGGACGCCGCGACCCGCTCGTGTGCCTCCCTGAAGGGGACCCCGTCGCGGACGAGCGCCTCGGCGGCGTCCGTCGCGAGGAGCAGAGGATCCGCCGCCGCCTCCGCGGCCCGGGCCCGGTCGATCTCGAGGCCCGCGACGAGGACGCCGAGAGCCGCAAGCGCCCCGGCGACGTCCCGCCGCGCCGCGAAGACAGGCGGTTTGTCCTCCTGGAGATCGCGGTTGTACGAGAGCGGCAATCCCTTGACCGTCGCGAGGAGCCCGGTAAGCCTGCCGATCGCGGTTCCGGCCTTGCCGCGAGCAAGCTCGGCGACGTCGGGATTCAGCTTCTGTGGCATCATCGACGAGCCCGTCGCGGCTTCCCCGGGAAGCCGGGCGAAGCCGAACTCGGCCGTGGCCCAGAGGACGAGCTCCTCTCCGATCCGCGAGAGGTGTGTGAAGAGCACCGCGGACGCGTACAGGTAGTCGAGCGCGAAGTCGCGATCGGCGACCGCATCGAGCGAGTTTCGCATCGCGTGCTCCGGTGCGGGCAGCCCCAGCGTCGACCCGGCGAGCGCGCCTGCGCCGAGCGGCAGCTCGTCCGCGGCGGCGGCAGCAGACCGGAAGCGTCGCCGGTCGCGGTCGAGCATCTCGACCCAGGCGAGCAGATGGTGCCCGACCGTGACCGGCTGGGCACGCTGCAGGTGCGTGTAGCCGGGAACCAGCGTGTCCGCTTCGCGCTCGGCGACGTCGAGAATCGTGCGCGCGAGCTGGTCGACCGCCTCGACCGCCTCGCGTGAGGCATCCGCCACGTAGAGGCGAAACGCGGTCGCGACCTGGTCGTTGCGCGACCGACCCGCGTGGATCTTCCGCCCGACCGGGCCGAGTAGTCGCTCGATCGCCGAGTGGACATCCTCATCCAAACTTGCCGAGATCTCGTCTACGGCTCCGATTTCCGCGAGTTTGTTCTCGACCTCCATCAGCTCTTCCTCGGAGAGGATCCCCGCCTCTCGCAGGCGGCGGGCGTGGATGAGCGTTCCCTCGCAGTCGTACGGGAGGAGCTCGTTGTCATCGGCCCGTAGGAACGACCAGACCTCGGGGGCGAGGCCCCGCTCCGTCCGGCCGCTCCAGAGCGTCATACCGTCGTGCGCCTGCGGGACCGGGCCGCGGCGAGCTCGGTTTCGAGCGCCGCGATCGTCACGTACCCCTCGGCCGCGTCGTGCGGGAACGTCTCGCCCGCGCCGTACGACGCCAGCGTCTCCGCGTAGAGCGCGTTCTCCGAACGTCGCCCGTTGACGATCGCGGTCGCGGCCCGCAGCTCGAGCCGCACGTCGCCCGTGACCGGCTCCTGCGTGAAGTCGACAAACGTGTCGATCGCCTCGCGGACGGGCGAGAACCAGAGCCCCTCGTAGACGTAGTTCGTCCACCGCTCCTCGAGCAGGCGCTTCGTCTGGAGCTCGCCGCGCGTCAGCGTCAGGTCCTCCAGCGCGCCGTGGGCCTGGATCAGCGTCATTGCGGCGGGTGCCTCGTAGACCTCGCGCGTCTTGATGCCGACGGCGCGGTTCTCGATCATGTCGATTCGCCCGATTCCGTAGGCTCCCGCCCTCGCGTTCAGCGCCGACACGAGCTCCGCGAGCGGGAGCTGCTCGCCGTCGAGGCTGATGGGAAGGCCGCGCTCGAAGCCGACGACGAGCTCGGACGGCGCGGGTGCGGCATCCGGGCTTGCCGACAGCTTGAAGGGCTCCTCGGGCGGTGCGGTCCACGGATCCTCGAGCATCCCGGCTTCGATCGAGCGGCCGAACAGGTTCTCGTCGATCGAGAACGGCGAGTCCTTCTTCGCCTCGACGGGAATGCCGCGGGCGAGCGCGTACTCGACCTCCTCCTCGCGCGACCAGACCCGGTCGCGGAGGGGAGCGATCACCTTGACGCCGGGGTAGTTCGCCTTGAACGCGAGCTCGAAGCGAAGCTGGTCGTTGCCCTTTCCCGTGCAGCCGTGAACCGCGGCTTCCGCCTCGAGCTCGAGCGCGAGCGAGGCGACCGCCTCGGCGATCACCGGCCGGGACAGCGCCGACACGAGCGGGTACTTGCCCTCGTAGAGCGCGTTCGTCTTGATTGCCTGAGCGACCTGATTCGCGGCGAACTCCTCCTTGCGGTCGACGAGGAGGACGTCGGCGGCTCCCGCCGCCTTGCCGCGGACGATCGACTGGTCGAGATCGAATGTCTGGCCGACGTCGACCAGGACGGCGACGACCTCGTCGAAGCCGTAGTCCTCGCGCAGCCAGGCGATCGAGCAACAGGTATCGAGCCCGCCCGAGTACGCGAGCACTGCGGTCCTGGCCACGCTACGCAGCCCCTTCCAGCAGGTACGAGCGAAGCTCGTCGCGCAGGGACGCCCCTGTCGTCTCTTCCCGCGCGACGACGAGGATCGTGTTCTCGCCTGCGATCGTGCCGGCGACGTGTGGGTGACCCGCCTCGTCGATCACCTGGGCGAGGGCGTTGGAGAAGCCGTTCGGCGTCGCGACGACGACGAGGTTGCCGCTCGACTCGAACGAGCGCGCCCAGCGTCGCAGCGCCGCGCGAAGCTCCGTCTGGCGGTCGTGGTCGAGCGTTGTCCCCGGGACGGCGTAGACGCGCTTGCCGCTCGGGGCGCGCACCTTGACGAGCCCGAGCTCGGAGATGTCGCGCGAGACGGTCGTCTGGACGACCTCGACTCCTGCCTCGCGGAGGGCGTCTGCGAGCTCGGCCTGTGTCGAGAGCTCGCGCTCGCGCACGAGCCGCAGGATCTCACCCTGGCGTTCCACACGCGTCATGCCAGTACCTCGAGCAGGACCTCGAGCGCCCGGTCGACCTCGTCCTTCGAGACGACCAGCGGCGGTGTCAGGCGCAGGGTCGTCTCGCCTGCGGAAGTCAAGAGCAGCCCCTGCTCGAGCGCTGCCGCGACGACCGGTCCCGCAGGTCGGTCGAGGTCGGCCGCGAGCATCAGCCCGAGGCCGCGGACTGCGACGACACCGGGAAGCGCAGCGAGGCCCTGGGCGAGCCGGTTGCCGACCTCTCGCACATGCTCGAGGAGCTCGTCGGTGATCGCGTCGCAGACGGCGCAGGCAGCCGCGCACGCGACCGGGTTGCCGCCGAACGTGGACGCGTGCGACCCCGGCTCGAAGCCCCGGGCTGCCTCGTCGGCGACTAGCAGCGCGCCGATCGGCAGCCCGTTCGCGAGCCCCTTGGCGAGCGCGACCAGCTGGGGTCGCACGCCCGCCTGCTCGAACGCGAAGAACGTTCCCGTCCGGCCGACGCCGCACTGGATCTCGTCCAGGCAGAGCAGCGCGCCGACCTCGGCGGCGATCTCGGCCGCAGACTCGAGATAGGCCGGCTCGAGCGGCAGCACGCCCCCCTCGCCGATCACGGTCTCCATCAGGATCAGCGCCGTGTCGCCGCCGGGCGAGACGGCGGCCTCGAGCGACTCGACGTCGTTCGGTCGCGCGAACGAGACGCCCGGGACGAGCGGGCCGAAGCCTGCGTGCTTGGCGGGCTGTCCGGTTACGGACAGGGCGCCCATCGTGCGCCCGTGGAACGAGCCCTCGAGCGCCACGATCCCCGGCCGGCCGGTGGCGCGGCGCGCGTACTTCACCGCTGCCTCGATCGCCTCCGCGCCCGAATTGCAAAAGAACGCCTGCGACCCGCCGAACCGCTCGGAGAGCTTCCCGGCCAGCTCGAGCATCGGCTCCGTCCAGTAGAGGTTGGACGTGTGCCACAGGCGGTCGAGCTGCGCGTGCGCTGCGGCGGCGGGAGCAGGATGGCGGTGGCCGAGGGCGACGACTGCGATCCCGGCGGCGAAGTCGAGGTACCGCGTCCCGTCGTCCGCGACGAGGGTGCATCCCTCGCCGTCGACGAGCGTCACGTCGAAGCGCGGATAGGTCGGGAGCACGAGCTCCCGTAGCTGCGACGCAACCGTCACGGCAGAACCGCGGTCTCCCCGATCTCGGCACGCACGCCGAGCCTGGCGGCACGGACGGCCGCGCGCAGCTTCGGCACGATCCCGCCTTCGAACGTGCCGTTTCCGAGGAGGTGGTCGGCCTCGTCGGCGCCGATCGAGGAGAGGACGTCTCCTTCGACCAGCACCCCCGGGACGTCAGTCACGAAGAGGACGCGCTCCGCCTGAAAGCCGACAGCGAGGGCGGCCGCGGCTTCGTCGGCGTTGACGTTGAGCGGCCCTTTCGCCAGGGGAGCGACGATCGGGATCCGACCCCACCTGAGCGCGTCCACCACGGAGGCAGGGCGACAGGGAACGGGATCACCGACGAGGCCGAGCTTGGGAACCTGCGTTGCCTCGAGGCCGGCGGCGTCGCCGACCAGGCCGACGGCGCGCGGCCCGACGGCCGAGCAGAGCGCCGCATTGACCCCGGCCAGGGACTCGCGCACCACCTCGAGGCCCGCTGCGGTCGTGACGCGCCGGCCGTCGATGAACTCGACGGGGATGCCGCGGCGCGTCATCTCTGCCGAGATCTGGGGCCCGGCGCCGTGCACGACGATCAGCTCGTGGCCGCTGTCCGTGAGCTTCGCGATCTGACTTGCAGCGTGTCGTGCCACGGCGCCGCCGACTTTCAGTACCAGGCGGACGGTGTTCGAAGGGGGCGGGGTGGCGGGGGTCGTGTTCACGTGGTGTACTCCGCGTTGATCCGGACGTAGTCGTAGGTGAGGTCGGTCGAGAGATACGAGGCGGCGCCCTCGCCGAGGCCGACGTCGAGCTCGATCGAAAGCGACGACCCCTCCACTGCCGGCTCGTCGCTGGTCGGAGCGCCGTCGCGGATCACGGCCGAGCCGTTGAACGAGAGCGACAGGCGATCCGGGTCGAGGTTGGCATACCCGCCGTTGTACTGGGCCGACCCGGCCGCAGCGAGCACCCGCCCCCAGTTCGCGTCGCGTCCGAAGGCGGCCGTCTTGACGAGCGGCGAGGTCGCGATCCGCCGCGCGATCGCCGCTGCCTCGGCATCCGTGACCGCGCCGGTGACGGCGATCTCGACCACCACCGAGACGCCTTCTCCATCTGCGACCACCTGACGCGAGAGATCGGAGCAGACCTCGTGCAGTGCCTCGGCAAACGCTCCCTCGTCCCGGCGCGCGCCGGAGGCGCCGTTGGCGAGCAACACCACGGCGTCGTTCGTCGAGCATTCGCCGTCGACCGAGATGCAGTTGAAGCTCGCATCGACGGCCGGGCGGAGGAGCTCGTGCGCCTCGCCCGGCTCGAGCGGATAGTCCGTCGTGATCACCGCGAGCATCGTGGCGAGGGCGGGGTGGATCATCCCGGACCCCTTCGCCATGCCGCCGACCGTGAATCCCGCGCGCTCGACCGCCGCCGTCTTGGGGCGCGTGTCGGTCGTCAGGATCGCGTTGGCGGCGGCCGCGCCCCCCTGCGGCACGAGAACGGCGGCCGCCTCTTCGAGCCCTGCCCTGATCTTCGCGAGCGGCAATGGAACTCCGATCACGCCCGTCGACAGGACGAGCACCTCCTCGACGTCGAGGTCGAGAAGCCGTGCCGCCTCCGACGCGGTCGCGATTGCGTCGAGCTTCCCCCGCTCGCCGGTGGCCGCATTGGCCGTGCCGGAGTTGATCACGACCGCCTGCGGCTCGGCCGACTCGAGGTGCGCCTGCGAGACGAGGACAGGAGCCGCCTTGACGCGGTTCTTCGTGAACATCGCCGCGCCGACCGCCGGCTCGACCGACCGGACGAGCGCGAGGTCGGGAGCCCCGGACTTGCGGATGCCACAGGCGATCCCCGAGGCGACGAATCCCCGAGCCGCGGTAACGCTCATACGAGCACTCCGTGCAACCTCAGGCCGGCGGTCTCGGCGAGGCCGAGCGCGAGGTTCGCGTTCTGGATCGCCTGGCCGGCGGCGCCCTTGCCGAGGTTGTCGATCGCGCAGATGACGATCGCGCGGCCGGTCGCCCGGTCCTCGAAGAGCCCGATCTCGGCCTCGTCCGTCCCCTGCACCCGCGACAGCTCCGGCACTCCGCCCTCAGGGAGGACGTGTACGGCCGGGCTGGACGCGTAGGCTGCCTCGATCCGCTCGCGCAGGTTCCCCTCGGTCGCCTTCGCGTAGCAGGTCGCCACGAGGCCTCGGCGCACCGGCAGGAGGTGGGGCACGAAGCAGACGGGGAAGCCGAGCGCCTGCTCGATCTCCGGCTGGTGCTGGTGCGCTCCGATCTTGTAGGGCGTCAGGTTCTCGAGCACCTGCGTCGCGTGGGAGGACGACTTCAGCGCGCGTCCTGCTCCCGAGACCCCCGACTTCGCGTCGACGACGACGCCGGCGGGGTCGATGGCGTCGGCGATCGGGGCGAGGGCGAGGATCGCGGCGGTCGCGTAGCAGCCCGGGTTCGCGATCAGGCGGCCGGAGGGCGGGACGAGCTCGGGCACGGCGTAGAACCAGTCGGCGAGGGTGTCGGGGCGGGGATGCGCGAACCCGTACCACGCCAGATAGTCGGCCGGATCGCGAAGCCGGTGGCCGCCGGAAAGGTCGACGACGACGGCCCCGGCCGGCGGCTCGAGCGCCGCTGCGCGCTCGTGCTCGAGACAGACGAAGACGAGCTCCGCAGGCGTCGCGAGCGCCTCCTCGTTTGCGACGAACGTGGGGAGGCGGTGGCCGTTCCGGGCCAGGCGAGGGTCGAGCGCCGTCGCCGGCTCGCCGGCGAGCGAGTCCGAGCCGAGCGCGACCAGCCCGAGGTCGGGATGGGAGAGAACGCGGTCGAGTGTCTCCTGGCCGGAGTACCCGGAGGCGCCGACGATCGAGGTAGCGATCGGCATGAGTCTGCACATTATGCAAGATTTTATTCTAATATGCAAGAGATGCGCACTGCTCGTCTGCTGCTCGAAGACGGCGCCGCGTTCGGCGGTGTCGCCGTCGGCGCGCGGGGGGATGCGGCCGGCGAGATCTGCTTCACCACGGCGATGGCCGGCTACGAGGAGGCCGTCACCGACCCGAGCTACCACGCCCAGGTGTTGACGTTCTCGTATCCCCTGGTGGGCAACTACGGGGTCGACGAGTCGCGCATGGAATCCGATCGCGTGTGGACGCGGGGGGTCGTCATGCGCCGCGCCGGTCGGGCCTGGTCGTCGTGGCTCGCGGCCCGGGGTGTCGTTGCCCTCGAGGACGTCGACACGCGGGCGCTCGTTCGCCACGTGCGCGACCGCGGCGCGATGCGCTGCGCGCTGGGCGAGGCTCCGCCCGACGAGCTCCTCGCCGCGGCTCGTGCTGAGCCTCACCTCGACTACACGCGGATGCTCGCCGAGCCCGATCTGGCGGCGGCGCCTCTTGCGCTCGAGGCCTGCACGCATGACGTGATCCGAGTGGGGGAGGGGCCGCGGGTCGTGGTCGTCGACCTCGGCTGCAAGCGCTCGATCGTCGCCAACCTCGCCCGGAGGGGGCTCGAGGCCGTCGTCGTCCCGGGAACGTGGGGCGCCGACGCGATCATGGAGCTCGAGCCGAAGGTCGTGCTGGTCGGCAACGGCCCGGGCGATCCGTTCCAGCTCACCGAGCAGGTCGAGACCGTTCGAGAGCTCCTCGGTCGCGCACCGCTCTTCGGGATCTGCCTCGGCCACCAGCTGCTCGGGCTCGCACTCGGCCTCGAGACGTTCAAGCTTCCGTTCGGCCACCGGGGCGCGAACCACCCGGTGCGGGTGCGCGGATCGAAGCGGATCCTCGTCACCGTGCAGAACCACGGCTTCGCGGTCGAGGGATCGGACGTCGCCGAGGTCAGCCACGTCTCGCTCAACGACGGCACGGTGGAGGGCCTCGAGGGCGACGGCTTCGCAAGTGTCCAGTTTCATCCCGAGGCGTCGCCCGGACCGCACGACGCCCTGCCCTTCTTCGACCGCGTCGCCGACGCGGCCGCGGGGTCGCGCTCGGGCGGGCCTGGGAGGGGCAGCGGAGGGCGGGGGTGGGGTGGTGGGAGTCCTTAGATGCCGAAGCGCGCCGACCTTCGCTCGATCCTGATCGTCGGCTCCGGCCCGATCCGGATCGGGCAAGCGGCGGAGTTCGACTACTCCGGCGCGCAGGCCTGCCGCGTCCTGCGTGCCCACGGGTATCGGGTGATCCTCGTCAACTCGAACCCGGCGACGATCATGACCGACCCGGACTGGGCCGACGCGACCTACCTGGAGCCGCTCGACGTCGAGGCGGTCGCCGAGGTGATCGAGAAGGAGCGGCCCGATGCGCTCCTGCCCACGCTGGGCGGCCAGACGGCGCTCAATCTGGCCGTCGCGCTGTCCGAGGCAGGGGTGCTCGACCGCTTCGGCGTGGAGCTGGTCGGCGCCGACCTGCCGGCGATCTTCCGGGCGGAGGATCGCCGGGAGTTTCGCGAGGCGATGGTGTCGGCGGGGCTCGACGTCCCCGAGAGCGTCGTCGTCCATTCGCTCGACGAGCTGCCCTCGGGGTTCGCGCCGGCCGTCGTCCGTCCGGCCTTCACGCTCGGAGGCAGCGGCGGCGGGCTGGCCAGGAGCGAGGAGGCCCTGCGCGAGCAGGTCGCCGTCGGCCTCCGAGCGAGCCCCGTGTCCGAGGTGCTCGTCGAGCGCTCGGTCGAGGGCTGGCAGGAGTTCGAGCTCGAGGTGATGTCCGATGCGGCAGGGAGCTGCGTCGTCGTGTGCTCGATCGAGAACATCGACCCGATGGGCGTCCACACCGGCGACTCGTGGACGGTGGCGCCCCAGCAGACCCTTCCCGACGGCGAGTACCAGCGTCTCCGCGAGGCCGCCTTCGCCTGCGCCCGCGCGGTCGGGGTGGCGACGGGAGGCGCCAACGTCCAGTTCGCCTACGAGCCCGGGACGCGGCAGCTCGTCGTGATCGAGATGAACCCGCGCGTCTCGCGCTCGTCCGCGCTCGCCTCGAAGGCGACCGGGTTTCCGATCGCGAAGCTGGCCGCGCTCCTCGCCGTCGGCTACACGCTCGAGGAGCTCCCGAACGACATCACGGGCAAGACGACGGCTGCCTTCGAGCCGGCGCTCGACTACGTCGCCGTCAAGGCACCACGCTTCGACTTCGCCAAGTTCCCCGGGGTCGAGCCCGAGCTCGGCACCGAGATGCAAGCCGTCGGCGAGTCGCTCGGCCTCGGCCGCACGTTTCCCGAGGCGCTGCTCAAGGCGCTCGAGGGGCTCGACGACTCCTCGCGTCTGCCTCATTTCCCAGGAGCGCATCCGTACTTCCAGGCGCAGCTCGAGGCGATCCGGAAGTGCGAGGCGCGGCTCGAGGAGGACGGCGACGTCGCCGCGGCGAAGCGCTTCGGCCTGCCGGATGCCTGGATCGCCCGCGTCCTCCGGATCGACGAGGCAGAGGTGCGCGGCCGTCGGTCGCTCCCGGGGCGGCTCGCCGTCGACTCCTGCGCGGCCGAGTTCGAGGCGCGGACGCCGTACTTCTACCTCTCGTACGAGCAGGGCGACCTCGACGTGCCGGGCGAGGCGGGCACGTCGGTGATCGTCCTCGGCTCCGGGCCGAACCGGATCGGCCAGGGGATCGAGTTCGACTACTGCTGCGTTCACGCGGCGCAGGCGTTTCGGCGGCTCGGCTACCAGGCGGTGATGCTCAACTCGAACCCCGAGACGGTCTCGACGGACTACGACACGTCGGATCGCCTGTACCTCGAGCCGGTGACGCTCGAGCGGGTGCTCGACGTCGTCGAGCTCGAGCGACCACTCGGTGTCGTCGTCACGCTCGGCGGCCAGACCCCGCTTCGGCTCGCGCACGCCCTCGCCGCGGCCGGAGCGCCGCTCCTCGGCGACCCGCTCGGCGCCATCGACGCGGCCGAGGATCGGGCGCACTTCGGCGCGATCCTCGCAGAGCTCGGCCTGAACGCGCCGGCGTGGGGGACGGCGGACACTGTCGAGGATGCACGTGTGGTCGCCGAGGCGATCGGCTACCCGGTGCTCGTCCGCCCGCACTACGTCCTCGGCGGGCAAGGAATGCGGATCTGCCGCTCGGTCGAGGACGTCGAGGTGCACGGACCGTCGCTCGTCGACCACTTCCTCGAGGGCGCGCTCGAGCTGGACGTCGACCTGCTCTGCGACGGCGAGTCCGCCTGGGTCGCGGCTGTCCTCGAGCACGTCGAGCCGGCCGGCTCGCACTCGGGAGACTCCGCCTGCGTGATCCCTGCGCCCTCGGTCGGCCCGAAGCTCGAAGCGAGGATCCGCGAGCTCGCGACGGCGCTGGCCGCGCGCCTCGGCGCGCGCGGCCTGATGAACCTCCAGCTGGCGGTCGTCGACGGCGAGCCCTGGGTGCTCGAGGCGAACCCGCGCGCGTCGCGCACCGTCCCGTTCGTCGCCAAGGCGACCGAGGTCCCGCTCGTCGAGCACGCCTGCCGCCTCATGCTCGGCGAGAGCCTCGCCGCGCTCGGCCTCCCCGAGCGCGCCGAGCCGACCCGCGCCTGGGCGAAGGAGGCGATCTTCCCCTCCGATCGCTTCCCCGGCGCCGACGTCCGCGGTCCGGAGATGCGCTCGACCGGCGAGGTCATGGCTGGCGGGAATACGCCCGCCGAGGCGTACGCGCGGGCGCTCAGAGCCGCCGGCCGCGCCAGGGCGCCAGGGCCGATCGGGCCGTCGCTCCAGGAGCTTGACGCACTGGCCCTCAGCCGCTCTGCCTGCTAGAAGTCCGAGATCGGTCTCGTGGCCGCGTCGAGGGGAGGACGTGATGAGGAAGCTGTTCCTGGTTGCGCTGGTCGCGACGTTCTGTGCGACGGTGGTCGGAGGTGCGCTCGGCGTCTCGGGGACGGACACGATCACCACGATCGCCGGCACCGGCACGGCCGGCTACACGGGAGAAGGGCAGGCGACATCTGTTCGGCTCAACTCGCCGTTCGGGCTCGCCGCGGCACCTGACGGCACGGTCTACGTCGCTGACACGGGCAACTATCGCGTTCGGAAGATCAGCGGCGCCACGATCTCGACAATTGCGGGCACCGGCGTCTCCGGCTACTCGGGGGACGGCGGCCAGGCGACCTCGGCCCAGCTCAGGAACCTCGCCGACGTCGCGGTCGGCTCCGACGGGAGCGTCTACGTCGCGGACACAGCCAACCAGCGCATCCGCAAGGTCAGCGGGGGCAACATCACCACGATCGCCGGGACCGGGACGGCCGGCTACTCAGGGGACGGAGGTCAGGCGACCTCGGCGAAGCTGGCAGGGCCGCAGGGCGTCGACGTCGACCCGGCCGGGAACGTCTATATCGCGGACACGAACAACAATCGTGTCCGCAAGGTCTCGCTCGACGGAACGATCTCGACGCGTGGCCGGCGACGGCACGGCCGCCTATGGGGGCGACGGCGGAACGGCGACCTCCGCGCAGCTCAAGTTTCCCTACGACGTCGCGGTGGCGCAGAACGGCGACGTCTACATCGCCGACTACGGGAACAACCGTGTCCGCAAGGTCGCGCGAGGGAAGATCAGCACGGTCGCCGGAACCGGCACGGCGTCGTTCTCGGGCGACGGCGGCGACGCGACAGCCGCCACGATCAACGCTCCCACGGGAGTCGTCGTCGACGGCGCCGGGAACCTGTACATCGCCGACAACGGGAACAACCGTGTGCGCAAGGTGGCCGGTGGGAAGATCACCACTCTGGCCGGCACGGGCGCGGCCGGGTCGGCGGGAGACGGCGGCCAGGCGACGGCTGCGCAGCTCAAGCAGCCGTCTCGGGTGAGTGTGGACGCGGCAGGCAACCTCTACATCACCGAGTACGGTGGTTACCGCATCCGGAAGATCACGAATGGTCAGCCGACGGCGTCATTCACGGTGACTCCGGCGAGCGGGACGGCGCCGTTGACGGTGAGCGTGGACGGCTCGGGGTCGTCGGATCCGGGTGGGGCGATCACGACGTTTGCGTGGGACTTCGGTGATTCGGGGACGGCGTCGGGGGCGACGGCGAGCCATCAGTACATGGCGGCGGGGTCGTTCACGGTCAAGCTGACGGTGACGGACGACTCGGGCGCGACGGCGTCGGCGACGCAGACGGTGACGGTGAGCGGCGCGGCTGCTCCGCCGCCGCCTCGGCGCCGGCGAAGCCGAAGGTGAAGTGTGGTGGCAAGGCCGGCGACGATCGTCGGGACGGCGCGGCAAGAACACGCTCACGGGGACGCCGCGTGCGGATGTGATCGCGGGTCTGGCGGGCAACGACACGATCAACGGGTTGGGCGGCAACGACGTGATCTGTGGTGGCCCGGGGAAGGACACGATCAAGGGCGGGCCGGGCAAGGACCGGCTGATCGGCGGCGCCGGCAAGGACGTACTGGTCGGCGGCCCGGGCCGCGACGTCTGCACCGGTGAGAAGCGCAAGACGTGCTAGCCGGTGCGCCGGCGCGCGCGGACATAGGACTATGATGGAGCCATCATGATGGCTCGAGTTCAGATCTCTCTGGCAAGAGAGGAACAGAAGCGCGCCAAGAACCGCGCTGCAGAGCTCGGTATCTCGTTCGCCGAGTACATTCGGTGCCTGGTGCGCGCCGACCTCGAGGATGCCAGACCCCCCGCTGACCTCAGCGCCGTGTTCGATCTCGGCGACTCCGGAGGCTCGGACGTCGCTCTTCACAAGGACGACTACGTCGACGACGCTGTCGAGGCCGAACACGTGCGAGAGCGGGGCTGACGCTCTTCGTCGACACCTCGGTGGTCTATGCGGCGGCTGACCGAGGCGACCGCTCCAACGCCCGGGCTAAGGAGCTCCTCTCGACCGATGAGCCGCTCGTGACCACCGATCACGTCCTTGTCGAGACGTGGGCGCTCGCGCGGCGGCGGCTGGGCTTCGACGCCGCCGAGCGGCTTTGGGAGGGGCTTCGACGTGGCGGATGCGCGCTCGAGCCCGTGCTGGCGTCCGACCTCGAGGTCGCCTGGGCGATCGGCGAGCACTTCGCCGATCAGCAGTTCCCGCTCGTCGACCGCACCAGCTTCGCCGTCATGCAGCGCCTCGGCCTGGTGCGCGCCGCCGCTTTCGACGACCACTTCGCCGTCTTCCGCTTCGGCCGCAACCGCGACCGCTCGTTCGAGATCGTTCGCTAGCCGACGGGCACGCCGGAGTCCTCGAGCAGGCTCCGGAGCATGACGGCGTTCGTCGGCGCCTGGGCTACCCACATCTCTCCGCCGCCCGGGTCGGGCTCGACGGCTTGTGAGCGGCCGTTGTTGTTGAAGAACGCGTAGACCTGCTCGGCCCGTTCAGAGAGCTCGCGCATCGGCTCGACCCAGTCGCCGAGCTCCTCCTCCGAGTACAGGTAGTCGAAGCGCTCGGCGGCGCTCCCGCCGCGGCGGTTCCACGTCGACGCGTTGCGCCCGTGAAAGCGGACGTACGACGTCGGCGCGGTCACGGCGACCACGGTCGGCACGAGGTTCTTCGCCCCCTCGATCCGAGGCGAGTCGGTGACCACGAACGCGGCGCCGAGGTCCTCGAGCAGCGCGAGCGTCCGCTCCCGCTCGCCTTCCTCGAGCCAGTCGCGGTGGCGGAACTCGACGAGGGGGAGGTCTCCCCGCAGCTCGCCCACCGCCCACCGGAGGTACTCGGCCGACGCGGGCTTCGGCACGACGTAAGACGGAAACTGCAACAGCACGCCGCCGAGCCTCCCCGCGACGCGCAGCGGCTCGAGCGCAGCGTGAAAGCGCGCGAAGACCTCGGCCCGGAGCTCTCGCGGGGGCCGGTCGACACGGCCCCGGGCGTCGACCTCGACCGTGTCGCGGAGGTCAGGCGGCAACTGCTCGAGCCGCACCGGATGACGGGTCATCATCCCGAACGCCTTGACGTGGAAGACGAAACCCTCCGGCGTCCGCTCGGCCCAGCGCGACGTCATCTCCGCGTCGGGAAGCCGGTAGTAGGTCGAGTCGACCTCGACGGTCGAGAAGCGCTCGGCGTAGTACGCGAGCCGCTCCGCCGACGACTTCACACCCTTCGGATAGAAGGACTTGAGCAGCGCGTCGTCGGCGAACGAGCACGTGCCGATCCGAACGGGCGCGGCCACGGCCGCGATACTAACGGCCTGCGTCGTCGAGACGAGAACACGCGCAAGGAGCGCGAATCCGGTTCGCCTTTTCCCCGACGACACGACATGATGTCGCCGATGGACGCCGACCAGCTGCGGACCCTGGAGGCGTGGGCTACCGGCCTCGGCCAGGACGAGCGGCCGGAGGTCAGGGCGGCCGCGAAGGCGATTCTCCTGCTTGTCGAAGAGGTGCAGAGCCTCCGTTCCGTGCTCCTGAGCGTGCTGCCCCCCGAGGAGCGCTCCGATGATGGATACCGAACCTCAGCCCGCGGAGGAGGCCGAGCCCCAGGGCACCCCGGACGTGGCTCTCCGGGAGCGGCTGCGGATCTTCGGCCGCACGCGGTTCAACCGCGAGTAAGAGGGGCTCTTAGGAGCCGCCGCGGTGCGCCGCCTCTACCTGCTTCGGCACGCGAAGTCGAGCTGGGACGACCCGTCGCTCGCCGACCACGACCGTCCGCTCGCCCCGCGCGGGCGCAAGGCTGCCCGGCGCCTCGGCGCCCATCTGAGCGAGGAGGGGATCGAGCCCGAGCTCGTGCTGTGCTCGTCGGCGCGGCGGACGCGCGAGACGCTCGAGCGTCTCGGCGGCGCGGTGGGAGGGTCGACCGTCGAAGTCGAGGAGGGCCTCTACGCGGCCGACGCCGACGCGCTCGCCGATCGGCTTCGCGCCGTGCCCGACGAGGTCCGTTCGGTGCTGCTGATCGGCCACAACCCGGGTCTCGAGGAGCTGGCTCTCGATCTGGCGGGCCGGGGCGAGGCCCTCGCGCGCCTGGAGGAGAAGTTCCCGACGGGCGCGCTCGCGGCGCTGGAGCTCTCGACCTCGTGGGCCGGGCTTTCCCCGGGATCGGCCGAGCTCACCGCCTTCGTGGTTCCACGCGAGCTCGGCTGAGAACAGCTCCTTCGGGTAGTTGCCCGCGGTCTCCGCCTGGTGCACATTGAGAGAAAGCCTGACGGCGTACGCATGCCTGCGGTGAAGATCCTGGTACACGATCCCGAGCACGTCGACGGCCTGCTCACCTTCCTCGAGAAGATGGGCATCCCGGTCGCGCCCTCGAACGTCGAGACGGTCATCGCCTTGCCCGAGGCCGGTGACGATCTCGTCACCCGGCTCGAGATCGAGATGTACCTGAAGCTCTGGGAGGCGCGGCGGCCCAACCGCACCGCCGAGCTCGTCGACGAGTAGGGCCTCTCGCCCGCCCACCCTGCTCCACCCGCGCCCGCCCTCCTCCACCCGGCGCCGCAGCGCGTCGCGCGTCAAGATGCGCGCGTGGAGTATCGCTATCTCGGCCGCACCGGCCTACGGGTCTCGGCGCTCTCGCTCGGCACGATGACCTTCGGCGGAGCGCGGAGCGACTGGTTTCGCGCGGTCGGCTCGACCGAGGCGGACGAGGCGCGCACGCTCGTCGATCTCTGCGTCGAGGCGGGGGTGAACCTCTTCGACACCGCCGACGTCTACTCGAACGGCGCGTCCGAGGAGATCCTCGGCCAGGCGCTCGGGTCACGGCGGGACGACGTACTCGTGGCGACGAAACTCCACGGGCGGATGGGGGAGGGCCCCAACGATCTGGGTCAGTCCCGCCATCACATCGTGAGCGCGGTCGAGGCGAGCCTCCGCCGCCTCGGCACCGACCACATCGACATCCTCCAGGCGCACGGCTACGACGGCCGCACCGCGATCGAGGAGACGCTGCGCGCGCTCGACGACCTCGTCCGCGCCGGCAAGGTCCGCTACCTCGGCTGCTCGAACCACTCCGCGTGGCAGCTCATGAAGGCGCTTGGCGCATCCGAGCGCGAGCGGCTGACCCGGTACGAGCTGCTGCAGGCCTACTACAGCCTCCTCGGCCGCGAGCTCGAACACGAGCTCGTTCCGCTCTGCCTCGACCAGGAGGTCGGGATCCTCGTCTGGAGCCCGCTCGCCTTCGGACTCCTCTCGGGCAAGTACCGACGGGGGCAGCCGGAGCCCGAGGGCACGCGCCGCACGGCCTGGGGAGAGCCCGGGACGATCGACGAGGAGCAGGCCTACGACGTGATCGAGGTCCTGCACGAGCTCGCCGACGCACGCGGGTCGACTCCTGCCCGGGTCGCGCTGGCGTGGCTGCTCGCCCGTCGGGGCGTAACGAGCGCCATCGTCGGCGCCCGAAACCGGGAGCAGCTCGAGGACAATCTTGCCGCGGTCGAGCTCGAGCTCGACGCAGGAGAGATCGAGCGGCTCGACGGCGCCAGCGCCCGCCCGCTTCCCTATCCCTACTGGCATCAGGCGCGCTTCAACGCCGAGCGGATCGGGCTCGTCCCGCCGGGCTGACAGGTCGTGCCCCGCGACTACCTCGAGGCGATCCTGAACGCCCGCGTCTACGACGTGGCGATCGAGAGCCCGCTCGACGAGGCGCCCGGCCTCTCGAGTCGCCTGGACAACAAGCTCCTGCTGAAGCGCGAGGACCTCCAGCCGGTGTTCTCGTTCAAGCTGCGTGGCGCGTACAACATGATGTCGCGGCTGCCGCGCCGTGAGCTCGACCGCGGCGTGATCGCCGCCTCGGCGGGAAATCACGCTCAGGGAGTCGCTCTCGCCGCCCGCCGCCTCGAGGCCCCCGCGACGATCGTGATGCCGACGACGACCCCGCACATCAAGGTCGAGGCGGTGGCCGCGCTCGGCGCGACGGTCGTCCTCGAAGGAGACTCGTACGACGAGGCTGCCGCGACGGCCGCCGCGCTCGCCCGCCGCAAACATCTGACGTTTGTCCACCCCTACGACAACCCGGATGTGATTGCGGGCCAGGGCACCGTGGCGATGGAGATCCTCCGCCAGACGCGCGATCCGATCGACGCGATCTTCGTCGCCGTCGGCGGCGGCGGGCTGATCGGCGGGGTCGCCGCGTACTGCAAGCGGCTCCGGCCAGAGATCAGGGTGGTGGGGGTCGAGCCGCACGACGCCGACGCGATGACGCGTTCGCTCCGATCCGGCCGCCGCGTATCCCTCTCCCACGTCGGCCTCTTCGCCGACGGCGTCGCCGTCAAGCAGGTCGGCAAGGAGCCGTTTCGCCTCGCGCGCCTCTACGTCGACGAGATGGTGGTCGTCGACACCGACGAGCTCTGCGCCGCGATCAAGGACGTGTTCGAGGACACCCGGTCGATCGTCGAGCCGTCGGGAGCGCTGGGCGTCGCCGGCGCGAAGCGCTGGGTCGAGCAGACTGGAGTCGAAGGCAAGACGCTTGTCACGATTCTGTGCGGCGCGAACATGAACTTCGACCGCCTCCGCTTCGTCGCAGAGCGGGCCGAGCTGGGGGAGGGCCGCGAGGCCGTGTTCGCCGCGACGATTCCCGAGCGGCCCGGCAGCTTCCGCGCGTTCTGCGAGCTGATCGGGAAGCGGAACGTCACCGAGTTCAACTACCGCTACGACGACCCGTCCGAGGCGCACGTCTTCGTCGGCGTCGAGGTGCGAGACGAGGACGAGAAGCAGGCGCTGCTCGAGCGGCTCGAGCGGCGCGGCATCCGCACGCTCGACCTCTCCGACAACGAGACGGCGAAGCTCCATGTCCGCCACCTCGTCGGCGGCCGAGCGAACCACGCACGCGACGAGCTTCTGTACCGGTTCGAGTTTCCCGAGCGGCCGGGCGCGCTGATGCGGTTTCTCGACTCGATCGGCGCGAGCTGGAACATCAGCCTGTTCCACTACCGAAACCACGGCGCCGACTACGGCCGCGTCCTCGTCGGGATTCAGGTGCCGCCCGACGAGGCAAAGGCGTTCCGGTCCTTTCTCGCTCAGCTGGGCTACGCGTACGCGGACGAGACGCGAAACCCCGCCTACGAGCTCTTCCTCGGATAGTGGGCGTGGTCAGATCGGTAGTGGCCGCGCTCGCGATCGCGGCTGTGCTCGGCGCTCCGGCCGGGGCGACACGATCGGACGTGCAGCCTCCGTCCGCGGCCTTGCGGCTGGTGCACGTCCGGACGATGACCGGTGCGATCTCGCCGAAGTCGGTCGTCTCGTCGCAGACCGGACGCTTCTTCGCGCAGAACATGATGTACCGCCACACGATCACGGTGTACGACCGCCGCGGCCGGCTCGTGCGGACGATCCCCGACGCGGTCCGGCTCTCCCGGCTCGGCTATCCGCGCTACCCGGAGCCCGTGCGCGGCGCGCCGGTCGAGGCGGCGTTCGCGCCCGACGGCGCTACGGCGTACGTCTCGAACTACTCGATGTACGGGCCTGGATTCGGCCCCGAGGGGCACGACGTCTGCTCCCCGTCCTCGGGCTACGACGCGAGCTTCGTCTACCGCGTCGACGTCAGTCGCCTTCGCATCGACGGCGCGATCCGGGTCGGCGCAGTGCCGAAGTTCCTGGCCGTCAGCCCCAATGGCGAGCTCCTCCTCGTCAGCAACTGGTGCTCCTACACCCTCAGCGTCGTCGCCACGGCGACGGGCCGTGTGCTCCGGACGATTCCCCTCGGCCCGTATCCGCGCGGGATCGCGATCGGGCCGGAGTCGAGCTTCGCCTACGTGGCCGTGATGGGCTCGTCGGACGTCGCACGCGTCGACCTCTCGAGCTTTCGCGTCTCGTGGCTTCGCGGCGTGGGCGCGGGGCCGCGTCACCTCGTGATCGACCCACGCGGGCGGTTCCTGTACGCGACGCTGAACGCCGAGGGGCGCGTCGCCAAGGTCGATCTCGAGACGGGGCGCGTCGTCGCCCGGGTGTCGACGGGGTCCGCGCCGAGGAGCATGGCGATCGCCGACGACGGGCGCTCGCTCTACGTCGTCAACTACGAGTCGAACACGGTGTCCAAGCTCCGTACGAAGGACATGCGCGTCGTCCAGACCGTCCCGACCAATCCCGGCCCGATCGGGATCACGTACGACGCCGCGACGCGGCAGGTCTGGGTCGCCTGCTACTCCGGCTCGATCATGGTCTTTCGCGACGCGCCCGTCAGGGAATCAGGATGAAGTCCATCCGGTCGTAGCTGCGCACCCGCTCGCGGACGTCGATGCCCTCGAAGCCGCCGCCGTCGTTCGTGTTCCCCTCGATCGAGCGGAACGTGTCCGCGTCGGCGTCCGCGACGATCCCTGTGTGCGCGTACTCGAGGTTGCCGGACGAGGCCCGGCGCACGAACATGCTTCCCGGGGGGATCTTCGCCCTCCGCCCCCGGGAGGGGCCGGGGAGGAAGATTCCGGCCGCCTTGGCCGTCTCGGCCATCTCGTCGCAGGCGTAGGTGCGCGCGATCGGCATCGCCGCGCCCGTTGCGGCGCACGCCTGCTGCAGCACGAACGTTGCGAACCCCGCGCACCACGGCCAGTCGTCGCCCTCGTTTCCGTCCATGTAGAGCCTCACCCAGGGCCCGTCGTTGGGGCTTCGCCGCACCTCGCGCGGGCTCTGGCCGAGATGCTGGTGCGCCGCCTTGATCGTCGTGGCGCCCAGCGACTTGCCGGGCTTCGGCCCTGCGAGCGCGACTCTCATCGGCGTCGTGAGGAGGTCGTAGGTCGGCTGGTCGACCGCGCCCGAGGGCTCGACCCCCTTCGAGCTCTGGAAGGCCTTCACCTGCTTGGCCGTCGCGGGCCCGAACTCGCCGTCCGGCACGACCGCGAGCCCACCGAGCGTGAGCCAGCTCTGGATCAGGCGGACGTAGAGCCCGCCGCTGCCCTTTCGGTACACCGGCCTGTCGAGCGTCAGGTCCGCCGGGAGGTCTGCGGCGGCCGCCGTGGGCGCGACGGTCACGATGCCCAGGGCGCCGAGCGTCTGGGGGCCGACCTCGCCGTCGACGAGCAGGCCCTTCCGCTCCTGGAACGCGCGGACGGCGCGCTCGACGGGCGGGCCGAAGACGGCCCCCGGCCGAACCGCGAACGCCTCCCACTCGCCGGGCGCGTTCTGGTCGAACCACTGCTGCAGCCGCTCCTTCAGCTCGAGCACCCGGCGTCCGCGGTCGCCGACCCGGAGGATCCCGTCGTCGGCACTGCTCCCGCTCTTTGCCTTCGACTTCTCCGCCTGCGGCGTCCGTCCGTCGATTGCCGCGAGCCGCTCGAGGACGTCCTTGCCGTAGTCCCCGCCGGTGGTGCGGCTGTCGGAGTCCCCCTCCTCGTAGCCGCTGAGCGCGCCGCCCGGCCCCGCGTTGTACGCGGAGAGGGCGAACTTGACGAGGTCCCCCGGCCTGACGCCGTTCTTGCGGCCGAACGCCATGTTCTCGCTGACGAGCCAGGCGGCGAACGCCGCCGCGTCCTCGACGGGCGGAACCTTCCCCTTGCCACCCGCCCCGTGGGCGGCCAGCCACTCCTTCCACGAGCGGTCGTCGACCTGGAACAACCCGCGGCCGTGCCCTCCGTCGGTGACGACGTCGTTCATGTCCGTCTCGCGTGACGCGATCGCGAGCAGGAGCCCCGGCGGGAGCCCGCGCGCCTGCTCGGCCTTTGCGGCGATCGTGTCCCAACCCCGGTCGCGTGCCGTCGCCAGCTGGCGCCTGAGCTCGGCCTGTGTGATTCCCACGTTCCCTCCCGTCTCGAGCTAGCTGCCTCGTTGCCGCAGGAGTGGACGCTCGCGCAGCCGGATTGTTGCGCCGGTCGCGGCAACTCTCAAGCCCTACCCTGAAGTAGCCTCGGCTCATGGGTGTCGAAACAGTGGTTGATCTGCTCGCGCAGGGCGACTCGATCGTCCTCGACGGCGGGCTCGCCACGCAGCTCGAGGCGCGCGGGCACGATCTCTCGGACGATCTCTGGTCGGCCCGTCTGCTACGGGACGATCCCGCCGAGATCGAGGAGGTGCACCTCGCCTACTTCCGGGCCGGAGCGCGGGTCGCGATCACAGCCAGCTACCAGGCGAGCCTCGAGGGCTTCGCCGGCGCGGGCATCGGGCCGGACGAGGCAACCGTTCTCCTGCGCCGCAGCGTCGAGCTTGCCGACCGGGCCCGCGGGCGGCGACTCGAGCAGCTCGCCGGAGAGGTGGCCGAGGTCGAGCCGTCGCCGCTGTTCGTCGCCGCCTCGGTCGGACCGTACGGCGCGATGCTCGCCGACGGCCAGGAGTACGAGGGCAACTACGGCCTCACCCTCGAGGAGCTCCGGACGTTCCACCGTCCTCGCCTCGCCGAGCTCGTCGCGGCGGAGCCCGACGTGCTCGCCTTCGAGACGATCCCGAGCACGCTCGAGGCGGAGGCGCTCGTCGGCCTGCTCGCCGAGTTCCCGAATGCGCGCGCGTGGCTCTCCTACAGTTGCGCCGACGGCGGGCGGACGTGCGAGGGACAGCCGTTCGAGGAGGCGGTGCGGGTTGCCGAAGGCTCGCGTCAGGTGATCGCGGTGGGCGTCAACTGCACGCGCCCGGAGCACGTCGACGAGCTGCTCACCCGAGGCCGAACCGCAACGTTGCTGCCGTTCGTCGTCTACCCCAACGACGGCCGCGTCTGGGACGGCCCGGGCCGCCGCTGGCTCGGCCTGGGCGCCGGCGGATTTCCTGTCGGCGCGGTCGAGCGCTGGCGCGCGCTCGGCGCGCAGCTCGTCGGCGGCTGCTGCGGGGTCGGCCCCGACGCGATCCGCGCTCTCGCCGGACGACTCGCGTAGTCACCCATTCGGGTGATCGCGAACGACGCCCGCGTCGGCCTTCATGTGGACTGGAGAGAACGGCTACTGCGGCCTGACGACACTGCGACTCCTGCGACATATCTCGCGCTCACGCGCCCGACTGCGGGCGACGCCTCGGGCGGCTGGGCGGCCGTCGTGAACGGCGTCGCGCCGGCGGCCTGCCACGATCGGCCCGCGCCCGCTTCTCTGGACGCGGCAGCCGCGGAGGAAGGGTGGGCTTCCCCGTCGCCTCTTTGGCATTCGACGCTCGGCTGCTTCGACGGGATGACCGTGTCGGTCGACGAGGAGAGCGTCCACGCGGACGGGCTTTCCGAGCCGATCAACGAGGACGACCGCAAGCCCGTGCTCTACGCGCTCCTGCGACTCGGCAACGCCGTCCGCTCCGGCGCGACGGGCGTCGAGGCGGATGAGGACGAGGGTGACGCGTGCGCTGCGTTCGACTTCGCCCTTCGCCTCGCCTAGGCGCCGCTGCTGCGAGACTTCGGCGGACATGACGATGTCCGACTCCGGGAGCGCCCGATCGACTGCGCACGAACGCCCGGCCGATCCGCGGTGGGGCCTGTGCTCGGCGTGCGTCCATGCGCGTCAGATCACTCCCAAGCGGGGCACCGTGTACCTGCTCTGCGGTGCGCCCGGACTGCCCAAGTATCCGCGAACGCCCGTGTCGCAATGCGATGCGTTCCTGGCGCCTAGGCTGACCTGACTGACACCGGGCGCGGGCTGCGTGCCCTCCGCCGGCGTTGGTGGCCGCGTTACTGGCGTGCCATCGCGATGTGCAGTCGCTCCTGGGGTGAGATCAGGTGGTCGAGGTCCTCGGCGGCCTCGGCGATGTCGATCTGCACCCAGTCGACGGTCCCGTTGAAGCGGCTGCCCTCCGAGGTGTAGTCGTCGCTGACAGGCGAGGCGGTGTCGGAGCCCACGTCACAGGTCTCGTCGGCCGAGTAGACCATCGGGACGGTTGCTTCGACGCGGCCCTCGCCGGTCTTCTCACCGTCGACGTAGAGCGAGACCGTGCCGCCCTTCCCGAGCCCGCCGCCGTCGTAGTCGAACTCCATCCGCACCTGATGCGTGCCCGAGGGCACTTGAGTGTCGCCCTCGGCGTAGAAGCGCTGGAGGCCGAAGAGGCTGTAGCAGCGGAGCGGGAGGGATTCGAACCCCCGGGCCCGGCGAACGGGCCGGCTGCTTTCAAGGCAGCTGCAATCAGCCAGACTCTGCCACCGCTCCAAGCTTGTCACTGTCACTTAGGGTTACCGACCGTCGGCCCGCAAGACACGTCTTTATCGGGTACTCGGAGTCCGCTCCGTCAAAGACGAACAGCCAGTCGTACGAACCCTCGGTAGTGCGCTTGACCACGTATCCGACCGAGTTGGAGTGAATTCTCCGCAGATCCACTTGACGGCGTCGATCGTTCGCGAACTTGCACTGGACGCGCGCGAGGTCGAGCCCGTCATCAACGATGAGATCGTAGGCCGCGGACTCCGTTAGAGGTATCGAGACGTCATATCCCATCGCGGTGAATGTGGCGATCGCTCGGGATGTCGCGATGTCGCCTTTACGCTGTGTAGTCCGCGGGCGAGTTTAGCGGTATGGGAAACCGTCGCACGGGGTGCAGCGGTCTAGGTTTTCGCCGACACGGTGGCCGGGGCGCCGTAGCGCTGCAGGACGTCCGGCACGGCGACTACGCCGTCGGCGTCCTGGAAGTTCTCGAGCACCGACAGCAGGGCGCGCGCCGTCACGGCGGTCCCGTTCAGCGTGTGCACGACGCGCACGCCTGCGTCGCCCCGGTGGCGCACCTCGAGACGGCGCGCCTGGTAGTCGGTCGTGTTCGACGTGGACGTGATCTCGCGGTAGCGGCTCTGCGACGGAAACCACGCCTCGATGTCGTACTTCTTCGCGGCGGGCGCACCGAGGTCGCCTGCGGCGACGTTGACGACGCGGTAGGGGATGCCGAGCTCGGCGACCAGCTCCTCCTCGATCGTCAGTAGCTGCTCGTGCTCCTCGGCGGACGCCTCGGGCTCGCAGAAGACGAACATCTCGACCTTGTCGAACTGATGCACGCGGAACATCCCGCGGGTGTCCTTGCCGGCCGCGCCGGACTCGCGGCGAAAGCACGTCGAGTAGCCCACGTACCGCAGCGGCAGCTCCGTCAGGATCTCGCCCATGTGCAGCGCGGCGAGTCCCACCTCGGAGGTCCCCGTCAGGTAGAGCTCGTCCCGCTCGAGCTCGTAGATGTTGACCGCGTCCGTCGGCAGGAAGCCCGTCCCGTGCATCGCCGCCTCCCGGACGAGCACCGGCGGGATCACGGGAACGAACCCGCGGGCGGCGAGCGTCTCGAGTGCAAAGCGGTAGAGCGCAAGCTCCGCCAGCGCAAAACCGCCCATCCGGTAGGCGAAGCGCGAGCCGGAGACCCTCGCGCCCCGCTCCATGTCGATGCGGCCGAGCTCGAGGTGGTCCCGCGGCTCGAAGGGGAAGCTCGGCGGCTCGCCGGTGCGGCTGACCTCGACCGCATCCTCCTCTTCCAGGCCGTCCGGGGACGACGGGTCGGGCGGGTTGGGGACGAGCGCGAGCAGCTCGTCGCGTCGCGACTCGGCCGCCGCGAGCTCGCCCTCGAGACGCTGGAGCTCGGCCTTGACCGACTTGAGCTCCTCGAGCTGCTCGGGCGTCGGCTTGCCCGTCAGCTTCGTGCGGCCGCGCAGCTCGTCGACCTTCGGCACCAGGGCGAGCCAGGCCCGGTCCGCCTCCATCAGCGCGTCGAAGGAGGCCGCCGCCGTCTCGCCCTTGCGCGCGATCGCGGCACGCCAGCTCCCGGGATCGTTCCGCGCGGCCCGTACGTCGATCACGCCGAGGAGTCTAGGAGGCCGGGGAGCATCGCGTTCACCGCCACCACGGGCGTGCCTCGACGGCGGCGGCCTGCGCGATCGGCTCGGCGACGCCGTCGAGCAGCCGGCGCGCGTAGTCGATCCACTCGGTGACCCATGCGAGCAGGAGAACGTCGTGTGCGTCGGCGGACGACGTGGCTGCGAGCGCCTGCGTGACCGCCCGGCGCGCGTCGGCCCCGGCAGAGACCTGCGGCGGAGCCGCGCGCCTGACGATCGCCCGGCCTGCGGCGGCCACCTCACCCTCGAGCGCGACCGCGTCGGCGGCGACCAGATCGGCCGTCTCGGCATGGCCGCGGACCGGGCCGCGCCGCTCTCGCAAGGCGTCGACGGCGAGCCCCTCGATCCACAGCAGCGCCCCCACGGTGAGGATCGGCGACCAGGTCGAGACGGGGACTCGCTTCGAGCCCTGCTCGTTGAGATAGGTGGCGAACGCGTCGCTCGCGCGGCCTGTCGCTGCCTCGGCCGCTGCGGCCGCTTGCGTGGCCTCGGATGCCGGAGCCCGACCCAGCGCGGCCCCGGCGGCCGCCCGAATCGAGGTCGCGCTTGCTCCGTACAGCTCGGCCACGGCCTGGCGGAGCAGCGCCCCGGCTCCGCGGGGCCAGAGCAGGCCGCCCACGAAGATCGCGGTGGCTGCACCGATAGCTATGTCCTCGACCCGGATCAGACCGGTTCGCCAGCCCTGCGGCTCGATCAGGTTGAACAACACGACGACGAACAGCGTGAACGACGCCTGCCCGACGGCAAAGTGCACGGCCGTCGGCGTGAACGCGGACAGAAAGACGCAGATCGGCAGTGCGACCCAGAGAGCGGGCCGGGCGGCGCCGCCCGCGGCGAGGAAGGCGCTCGCGATGCCGAAGCCGGCGAGCGTGCCGAGCAGGCTCTGCCACGCCGTGTGGCGCGTACCGGACGCGCTCGACTTCAGCACCGACATCGTGGCGAGTGCGACCCAGAATCCGTGGTCGACCCGTCCGAGCGTCGCGACGAGGACGGCAACGCCGAGCGCGAGCCCGGTCCGGATACCCGCCCGGACCCAGACCGAGTCGAGCCTCGCGTGAGCGGAGAGCTTCGACCGCAGGCCACCGATGCTGCCCACGTCGATCGGGACGAGCGGTCGGATGGCCGCGTCGAGGCGCGGGAGCCGGCCGGTCGTGGCGAGCATCGCGTTCGCCGCCGACGAGAACACGCCGAACGAGAGGATGCGAACGAGGAAGATGTCGTCGAGCGCGGCCATGCGCTGTTCGCCGCCCTGCTGGGGCCGCGCGACGAACGAGTCGAGCGCGTCGCCGTGGGCCCGCCGCTCGCTCTCGAACGTGTCGAGATCGATGTCCCCGGCGCCGGATCGCAGAGCGTCCGACGTCGCGCTCAGGGCCGAAGCGGCCGAGCGCGCCAGGCGCCGCTCTGCGGGCCCGAGCGATCTCTCCGTCGGACGCTCGTGTGACAGCGCCTCTGCGGTTCGCTGAACGAGCAGCAGTTCGTCGACGAGGTACACGAGCGCCTGGCCACGCGTGGTCGTGTCGGGACGGTGCCGCGCGGCCGTCGACGTGCGCTCGAGCTCGTCCATGGCCGAGGCGGCGCTCTCGCGAGCTCGAGCGGCTTCGGCCGTGTCGGGCTCCTCGGCCGCCAGGGCGCCGACGAGGCGGGACAGGCTCGCGGCGGCGGTCGCGGCCTCGAGTCGAAGCGTCATGCTCTCTGCCTTCGGCCAGAGGACGGTCGCTGCCCCGGCGGCGACGATCCCGGCCACGACCCAACCGACGAGGCGGTCGGGAATGTCGCCGGCCTGCGCGGGGATGGTCACGGCCAGTACGAAGGAGAGCGTCGCGGCGGGTGCTCCGACGACGAACGGGCCGCCGAGGACGCCGGCGAACGTGATCGCGAAGGCGACGACCCCCATCCCGGTTGCGGCCGCCCACGGATAGTCGCTCAGAGCTGTCGCGACCGCGATCAGCACCGCCCCGGCCGCCGCGAGGCCGAGGTAATCCCGAGCTCGCCGCGCCGGCGGGCCGCCGAAGTCCGCGAACACGAGCATGGCGAAGAGCCCGAAACCCAGGAACGTGGCGAGCACGTCGTTGTCGAGAACCACGAGCGCGATCGCGAAGAACGGGGGCAGGACGAGCGTCACCCGTGTGGCCCGGCGAAGGGTGACCCGGCCCGGGTCGTGAATGCGGCCCCCGAGCACCGGGGAGATCCTGCGGGCTCGAGTGCCGTCGGCGCCGGTCAGGGCCGGTGCTCCAGCATCCCCTCGATCACCTGGGCAACCCCCTCCTCCTCGGCAGGCGGGCACACCCAGTCAGCGATCTCGAGCAGGCTCGCGTGCGCGTTCGCCACCGCCACGCCGTAGCCGGCCCACTGGAGCAGCTCCCGGTCGTTCTCGCCGTCGCCGATCCCGATCGTCCGCTCGAGCGAGAAGCCGACCCGCTCTGCCACGAAGGCGAGCCCGGAGCCCTTGGAGACCTCCGGGCTCGCGAACTCGAGGAAGAACGGCAGGGACTTCGAGATGAACAGGCGATCGCGGAAACGTTCCTTCATCCGCACCTCGACCCCGTCGAGAAGCTCGGGGTCGCCGACGGTGACGAGCTTCGTGGGCGGCTTCGAGAGCCACGTCGCGAGGTCGCCGACGGCCTGGACGGCGAGCTTCTGGAAGCCCGCGTAGCGCTCCGACTCGGGTGTGTGCTCGGCGACGTAGAGCTCGTCGTCGACGTAGCAGTTCAGTGGGAGGCTCTCGGTGGCGACGGCTCCGATCACCTCGCGGGCGAGGTCGATCGAGATCGGCCTGTGGAGGAGAAACTCGCCGGTGGCAGGCTCGATCACGGCCGCCCCCTGGTAGCAGACGACGGGCGCGTCGATCCCCGCCTCGAGCGCATAGGGGCGAACAGATCGCCACATGCGGCCCGTGACGATGAGCACGTGGATCCCGGCGGCACGCGCGGCGGTGATCGCTCGCAGCGTGCGGGGCCGCAGCTCGAGATCCTCCCAGACGAGGGTGCGGTCGAAGTCGCAGGCGATCGCCTGGACGTCGCGGGGGAAGTCGGGTGGGAGGATCAGCCGCCCGAGACGTAGGCGGCGACGTCGGCGATCTGCTGCTCGGTGAGCTGCCCCTGGAACGACGGCATGGGCGGCTTGCCGTTCGTGACCCGTTCCACCGCCTTGTCGTACGAGGGCGACGCGTCGTCGAGGTTCGGGCCCACGTTCCCGGTCGAGCCGGCGTCGGCGAACGTATGGCAGCTGCCGCAGCCGGCAGAGGCGAAGACCGCCTTGCCCGCGACCGGGTCGCCCTCGCCCGCGGCCGCCTCCTCGGTGGTCTCGGCAGCCGTGGTGGCGGGCCCGGTCGTCTCGGCGGCCGTAGTGGCGGGCTCGGTCGTTGCGCCTCCTCCTGAGGACGCGGCGGGCACGGTCCCGCCGGTCGACTCGACGACGAAGGTGACGACGTCGGCGATCTGCTGGTCGTCCAGTGTGCCCTTGAACGCCGGCATCACGCCCGCGCCGTTGGTGACCCGCGACACGGCGCGCTCGTACGTCGGCTTCGCGTCGTCGAGGTTTGGACCGACGTTGCCGTTCGACCCGGCAGCCGTGAGGGTGTGGCATCCACCGCAGCCCGCCGAGGCGAACACCTCCTTACCGGCGGCGGCATCGCCAGGCGGGAGCTCCTGCTGTTTCGGCACGGCGAGCGTTCCGACCACCGTGTCGGGCGCGGTCGAGAGATCCTCCTGGCCTCCGCAGCCCGCGACCACGACACCGAGAGCGACGCCCGCCGAGAGAACGAGCGCGAGGAGCCAGGAGCCACGCATCGCGGCGAGTCTACACGCCGTCGCAGCGGCCGTTTCGGGGATGCGGTCGCCGATGGATGGCAACTGTTAGGAAACGAAGAAGATCGCCTCGACACCGGGGGCGACGGGGGTGCGAGGGGGGCCTGAACGTACAATTGGTGTAATCGCCCGGAGGGAATGAGAGAGATCTGATGAGACGCAAGGCTTACGGTCGCGACGCCGGTCTTTCGGCGCGCATGCTCCTGACGACGTTCCTGCTCGGACTGCTCTACGTCGTCTTCTTCATCGTGCTGATCCAGCTGTTCAACGGCGGGATCCTCCTCGCCGTCGTGCTGATCGGCGGCTTCGCCTTCCTCCAGTACTTCACGTCGGACAAGATCGCGCTGGCCGCGTCCGGCGCCAAGGTCGTCGAGCGCGATCAGGCGCCCGAGCTCCACGACATGGTCGAGCGGCTGTGCGCGCTCGCCGACCTTCCCAAGCCGCGCATCGCGATCGTCCCCTCGGACGTTCCGAACGCCTTCGCCACCGGCCGGAGTCCCAGGCGGGCGGTCGTCGCCGTGACCGAGGGTCTCTGGCGCCGGCTCGAGCCGCGCGAGATCGAGGGGGTGATCGCCCACGAGCTCTCGCACGTCGCCAACCGCGACGTGGCGATCATGACGATTGCGAGCTTCTTCTCGATGGTCGCCGCGATGCTGACGCGCTTCGGCCTCTACGCGGGGATGTTCAGCGGCGGCAACCGCGACAACAACTCGGCGCCCGTGTGGCTGATCATGCTCGTCGTCTCGATCATCACCTACGCGATCAGCTATGTCCTCATCCTGACGATCTCCCGGTACCGCGAGTATGCGGCCGACCGCGGCGCGGCCCTGATCACCGGCGCGCCGGAGTACCTGATGAGCGCCCTCCAGAAGATCGCGAGCCAGATGACGCGGATCCCCGAGCGCGACCTGCGCGAGGTCGCCGGGATGAACGCCTTCTTCATCGTCCCCACGACCTGGAAGTCGTCGTTCGGCGAGCTGTTCATGACGCACCCGCCGCTCGAGAAGCGCCTCGCCCGCCTCGCCGCGATCGCTCAGGAGATGGGCAAGCCGCTCGCCGCGTAGGTGGGGCTCGGCGACATCGTCTTCGGTCGCAAGAAGCTCAGGCGGGCGAACCTCGACAGGCTGTTCGCGCTGTCGACCGCCTACGTCCACCTGCAGAGCGCTCTGGGGTTGAAAACGGCGGGTGTCTCGGCAGTCGTCTTCAAGCCGCTCTCGGCTGCGGACTTCTCCCGGGCCGAGCAGGAGATCGACGAGCTGCTGGCAGTCGCCACGCGCGACTCGGGCTCTGAGGTTCGTCGCCGCCAGGACGCCCTCGGCTACCAGTGGGTCGTCGTTCGCGACCCGGATTTCGAGGACCTCGTCACGACCGTGCACCTCGTCAGCTCCGAGCTCCAGGCGCGGGGCTTCGGCGAGCAGCTGCTCGGCGCGGTGTTCAGGTTCGAGGGCGGCGGCCGGGAGACAAACCTCGTCTACGGATACAAGCGCGGAACGTTCTGGCCGTTCATCCCGACGGGCGAGGGGCAGACGCGGGACAACGCCGAGGAGCTGCGGCTCAAGAACGAGCTCGAGGGCGAGCTGCCGATCGAGCCCGACCTGACCCGCTGGCTCGCGCTCTACGACGCGCCGCTCGACACGTGAGCGGGGCTCGGCTGGGGTGCTGGCTCTCGTGGCCGCCGGGACACGCCTTCGAGGCCGTGCAGGCGTTCGACGAGGTCGCCGGTCGCTGGGCGGCGGGCGTGCGCTGTGCTCTCTGCGGCACCCACCGCCGGCTCCGGATCGGCGATCACGACCCGATTGCGGCCTCGAGCCCACTGCTCGTTCTCGCGGGCCATGTGCCTCCGACGACGGAGTGGATCCCACCGGTACGCGATCGCCGCTCGCCCGCCGGCCGCAGGCCGGACGGGTCGGTCGAGGTCTCGCTCCCCGACGGCGGCGGCACCGTACTCGTTCGCCGGGTGCGTGTCGTCGCCGGCGCGCGCGCGGGGCACGTCCTCTACCGGGCGGAGCGCCCCGGCGCACGCCCCGTGCTCGAGGCCGAACTACGGCGTGCGATCGCGCGCGTCGCAGGCGCCTCCGGCAGCGAGTCGTGGCTCGACGCGGTTGCGCGCGAGCTCACCCCGGAGCTTTAGGGTCTGTCCGGAAACCCGGGTGCCTACGCGCCGCCTTCGGGCGGGACTGGGTTTCCGGACAGACGCCTAGACGCTCAGGTTTCTCGGCTCGGCAGGTCGGGGATGAGGCCGTCCTCCGAGAAGAGCTCTCGGGTCTCCTCGAGGGTCAGGTCGCTCGGTGGAATGAGCACGTCGGAGGTCGTGATCTCCTGGTGGGGCACCGGTGTGCCCTCCGCGCGGACGAGGGCGGCCATCTCGTCGAGCGCCGCGTCGAGGTCGGGCTCGTCGTTTCGCTCGAGCGCGGCCATCGCGCGATCGTCGAGCTTGTCGAGCTTCACGAGCATTGTGTCGTCGGCGCGGTACTGACCCTCGCCCATGATCCGCACGATCACTGCTTCGCACCTCCCTCGAGCTCCTTCGCCGGAGCCCCGGCGCCGAGCTCGGCCTTGAGCTGCTCGAGCTCGGCGTCGACCGAGCCCTGGGCGCTGAGCTGCTCGAGCTCGCGGTCGAGCTGCGTCTTGTCGGAGGTGAAGTCCTCGAGCGTCCCGGCCTCGATCAGCTCGTCGACGGCTGCCGCGCGGGCCTGCATCTGCTCGGTCTTGTCCTTGGCCCGCTGGATCGCGAGGCCGGTGTCGGCCATCTCCTCGCCGATCCCGCTCGCGGCCTCCCCGATCTTGACCTGTGCCTCGGCGGCCGAGTACTGGGCCTTGATGACCTCCTTCTGGCTGCGAAAGGCCTCGACCTTCGCGGACAGCCGCTTCTCGCTGTCGATCAGCTTCTCCTGCTGGGCCTCGAGCCCGGCGACCTGCTCGTCGAGGGCCTGGAGCTGGCCCTGGGCGAGCGTCTTGCGCTCGAGGGCTGCGCGGGCGAGGTCTTCACGACCCTGGGCGAGCGCCTGCCTGGCCTGGCCGTCGAGCTTGGTCATCTCCTGCTCGAGCTTCGCGCTCTGCAGCTCGAGGCGCTTCTTCGCGGTGACGACGTCCGCGACGCCCTTCTTCACGTTCTGCAGAAGCTCGAGCTGCTTCTCGTAGGAGTAGTCGAGCGTCTCCTCGGGGTCCTCCGCCCGGTCGAGGAGCTTCGAGAACTTCGCCTTGACGACGGTCGAGGCTCTTGCGAGCAGACCGGCCATGTGTGTCAGCCTCCTTGGGTCGCTGCGGGTGATCCTAGCGAGCTAGGGGTGAACCGCCGCCTTCAGGTAGTCCGTGGGCGGGTCGGCGAGCAGCGCCGCGACGCCCTCGAGCCCGACGCGGTGGGTGAGCAGGCGCTCCCAGGGGTAGGCGCCGCTCGCGAGGAACGCGAGCGCCGCGCGGAACATGCGCGGCGTGTGGTGGAAGGAGCCGGTCAGGGTCAGCTCCTCGTAGTGGAGGCGAAACGTGTCGACCTCGATCGGCCGGCCGCCGAAGAAGACGACCGTACCGCCCGGCCGGACGAGCGCGAGCGCGTCGTGCCAGGCCTCCGCCGTGCCGACCGCCTCGATCACGACGTCGGCGCCGCGCCCGTCGCCGGGCGACGCGCCGAAGAGCCGAGCCAGGTCTCGTCGCCCGGCCCGGCCGCCGACCGCGATCACGGCCGCCCCGGCGTCGCGAGCGCAGGCGCAGAGCATCAGCCCGATCGGCCCGAGCCCGACCACGGCCACGGTCTGGCCGGGCTCGACACGAGCTCGGGCGACACCGTGGAGACAGCACGCGAGCGGCTCGGCCAGCGCTGCGACCTCGGGAGCGAGCGCAGGCGGCACGTGCAGAAAGTTCCGCTCGGCGATTCGTGCGGGGATCAGGAGCAGCTCGGCGTACGCGCCGTTCAGAAACGGCTTCAGGTTCTCGCACAGCTCCTCCTGGCCACGCCCGCAGGCAGGGCACGACCCACACGGTGCGGAGTTCGCCGCGACGACGCGCCGACCTGAGGCGTCGATTCCGCAGAACTCGTGCCCGAACAGGCTGGGCGTCTCGGCCAGGAGCAGCGGGTGCCCGCGGCGAAACGCCTTTGCATCCGTGCCGTCCGTGAGCGCGACCTCGACGCGAACGACGACGTCGCCCGGCTCGGGCACAGGGTCGGGAACCTGCTCGACCCGGAGGTCGCCCGGCGCATGGAACCGAAGCGCGCGCACGGGAGCATCGTACGAGCGTGGGGAGGGGCTGCCGACCTCGGCTAGAATCTTTCTGTCGCGGGGCTATAGCTCAGCTGGGAGAGCGCCTGGATCGCACCCAGGAGGTCGCCGGTTCGAGCCCGGCTAGCTCCACTCGAGAAGAGGCTTATTGGGATGGCTCTGCGCGCTCTACGCGAGCCGCGCGTCAGCCGGGCGCATTCGACCAAGCGCGTCGACTGCGACGGCGCCCCGCTCGAGCACGAGCAGCGGATTGACCTCGAACTCGGCGAGGCGCTCGCCGCACGACTCCACGAGCCGCGCGAATGCGCTGACAACGTCGATGGCCGCTCGCACGTCGCCCGTTCGCAGCCGCGGCCAGACGCGCAGCTGGCGGAGAGCGGCTTCGACCTCCTCGCTGGAGATCGGGAGGAGCAGCGGATGAACGTCCGCTACAAGCTCCACGAGGCTTCCGCCGCTCCCCACGACGAGCACGTGCCCGAACGCTGGATCGTGCCTCGCGCCGACGAGCAGCTCGCAGACAGCTCCTTCGACGAGCTGCTCGAGGAGCACGCCCTCGATTGCGAGGTGCGGATGATCACCGACGAACGCCGCGACAGCGGCGGCGACCTCCGCTTCGTCTCGCAGCCCGAGCGCCACGGCTCCCGCGGCGGCCTTGTGGGGGAGGTCCGGGCTCAGGAGTTTCGCAACGACGGGAAAGCCGAGCGCGGCCGCCGCTTCGGGCGCATCATTTGGGGCCACGAGAAGGCCGTCGGGAACGGCGACGCCGACGCCCGCGAGAAGCTCCTTCGCAGCCCGCTCGCCGAGCGGCAGGGCGTCCTTGGGCGGGGGCCCGATCGGGGCGAGGAGCAGGGGCGGTCCAGCGCGCAGCCGCTCGCCCAGCCGCACGCAGCCGGCGAGCGCGGCGAGGGCCTCGTCGAGCCCCTGGAGCGGAGCGACGCCGCGGGCGAGCATGCGTTCGCGCGCGTGCTGCTGAAGCGACTCGGGCAGGACGCTCGCCACGGCTGCCGGGACGGCTGCCGCTTCGGCCGCGGCTGCGAGCGCGTCGACCGCGTTGTCGACGTCCACCATGTACGACGTCCCCGCGAGCGGGTAGTCGATGACGAGGACGACGGCGTCGACCGGATCGCGAAGAGCGGTCTGAAAGACGCGCCGAAGCGGCTCCTCCTGCCCCCACAGCGCGTTGCCGTAGTCGAGCGGATTGCCGAGGAGGGCGAACTCCGGCAGCACTTCGGCGAGCGCCTTGCCCGTGTTGCGCCTGGGCGGCGGCAGCTCGATGCCGTGCGCCGCCGCCGAGTCGGCGGCAAGGGCCGACTCCGCGCCCGAGCAGGTGAAGACGAACACCCGGCGGCCCTCGAGCGGCCCGAGCGCGGTGAGCGCCTTGAGCGTCTCGATTAGCTCGGGCACGGAGCCCGCACGCGCGACGCCGTAGCGCGAAAACAGCGCATCGTAGAGCTCGTCCGAGCCAGCGAGGGAAGCCGTGTGGGTCAGGGCGAGCTCCCGTCCGAGCTCGGACGACCCCGCCTTGCACACCGCGATCGGGATTCTGCGCTCGAGAGCCCGCGCGGCCGCCGCAGCGAACCGGCGGACGTCGCGGAGCCCCTCGAGGTAGATGCCGATCGCGGTGACCTCGTCCATCTCGATGTACGCGTCGATGAGGTCGGAGATCTCGAGCACCGCCTGGTTGCCGACACTGGCGACGAAGGCAAGCGGCAGCGAGCGCTGGCTCATCGTCACGTTGATGCCGAGGTTGCCGCTCTGGAGGATCACGGCCACGCCGCGCTCGGGGCGGGCGGCCGGGTACGGGACCGGCCACAGGCTGACGCCATCGACAAGGTCGATGAGCCCGAAGCAGTTCGGGCCGAGCACGGCAAGCTCGCCCGACGCCTCGCGCAGCGCCAGCTCTCGGGCAACACCCTCGGCCGTTCCTGTCTCGGAGAAACCGGCCGCGTAGCAGGCCGCTCCGCCCGCTCCGATCTCGCGAAGCTCGCCCACGATCCCGACGGTCGCAGCGGCGTTCGCCGCGATGAACACCGCGTCGGGCGCCTCGGGAAGGTCGTGCACGCTCGGATACGTCGCGCGGCCGTCGATGTCGGTGCGCCTCGGGTGCACGGCGTAGATCGGGCCGGCGAAGCCGGCCTCCTCGCAGGAGACGAGTGCAGCCGGCGCCACCGATCCCCCGACGAACGCGACGCTGCGGGGACGCAGCAGCCGCCGCACATTCTCCTTCGAGGCGCTCACTCCTCGCGCAGGAGGGCCCGCGCGATCAGGTCGCGGTGGATCTCGGATGTTCCTTCCCAGATACGCTCGACGCGCGCGTCACGCCAGTAGCGCTCGATCGGGAGCTCAGTCGAGAGGCCCATGCCTCCAAAGATCTGCACGCCGTTGTCGGCGACGCGGCCGAGCATCTCCGAGGCGTGGAGCTTGGCGACCGAGGCGTCCTCCGGATCGAGCGTGCCCTTGTCGAGCTTCCACGCTGCGTGCAGAGTGAGCAGCCGGGCGGCTCGGATCTCGGTCTCCATGTCGGCAAGCTTGAAGGAGACGCCCTGGAACTCGCCGATCGGCCGCCCGAACTGCCTTCGCGTTCGCGCCCAGTCGGTGGAGAGCTCCAGGATCAGCCGCGCCCGTCCGGTGCAATGCGCGGCCATCATGACGCGGCTCGCGTAGAGCCACTCCTTGGCGAAGTCGAACCCGCGGCCCTCCGCGCCGAGGATGTTCTCGTCCGGCACGCGAACGTCGGTCAGGGCGATTAGGTGAGGGTTGTAGCCTCGTGCGGAGACACAACCGACTCGCGTTACGTCGATTCCCGGGGACGCCTTGTCGACGAGAAACGTGGTGAAGCGCGGCCGGGAGCCCTTCGAGGTCACGTCCTCGCCGGTCACGGCGACGACGATGATGAAGTCGGCGTGGTCGGCGTGCGAGATGAACTGCTTCGTACCGTTGAGAACCCAATCCGAGCCGTGGCGCACGCCGCGCGTCTGCATCGAGCGCGCGTCCGAGCCCGCACCCGGCTCGGTCATCGCGAAGCACTCGGAGCGCTCGCCGCGGATCGTCGGCAGGAGGTAGCGCTCCCGCTGCGCTCCCTCGCAGGCGAGCAGGATGTGAGTGGGCCGCGCAACGCACGAGCTGAGCGCCCAGCTCGTGCGGGCGAGCTCCATCTCGGCGACCGTGGAGGTGACGTAGTCGAGGCCGCCGCCGCCGAGCTCCTCGGGCATGTTGAGCGCAAAGAGACCCGCGGCCAGCGCGCGGCGCTTGATCTCGTCGGCGAGCTCCTGCGACACGTAGCCGAGCCGCTCGACCTCCTCCTCGTGCGGGCGCAGCTCGCGCTCGGTGAACGCCCGAACGGTCTCCGCGACGAGCGCCTGCTCCTCGGTCAGCGAAAAGTCGATCACCGGCCGCCGAAAAGCGGCTCGCGCTTCTCCGCCGCCGCGGCCAGCGCCTCGCGGTGATCCTCGGTCAGTGCGCAAGCCTCGCCCGCCAGCCGCTCCTGCTCGAGCTGCTCTGCAAGCGTGCGTAGCTCCGAGCCCGTCAGCAGACGCTTCGCGTGTCCAATGGCCACCGTCGGCCCGGAGGCGAGCGCTCGAGCGAGCTCCGCAGCGGCCTCTCGCAGCCGCTCGTGCGCAACCACCTGCGTTACGAGACCGCGGCGAAGCGCAGTCTCCGCGTTCCAGAACTCCCCCGTGTAGACAAAGTGCTTCGCCTGCTCGAGGCCGACGAGCCGCGGCAAAAGCCAGGTTCCGCCCACATCCGGGGGGTAAGCCATCCATGTGTAAGCGCAGGCGAAGCGCGCCTCTGCTGCGGCGACGCGGAAGTCGCAGGCGAGGGCGAGGTCGAGGCCGGCGCCGACCGCGGCGCCGTTGAGGACGGCGACCGTCGGCAGCGGCGAATCGGCGAGCTCGAGGACGAGGGCATGCGCCTCCGCCACCCAGGGGCTCGGCTCTGCCTGAGGCCCCTGCTCAGCCCACTCCTTGATGTCGGCGCCGGCGCAGAACGCTTTCCCGGCGCCCGCCAGGAGGAGGCACCGCACCGCCTGGTCTTCGCAGGCGGCCCGGAGCTCGGATCGAAATGCCCGCAGCAGCGCCAGGTTGAGGGCGTTGCGGCTCTCGGGCCGGTTCAGAGTCAGGGTGCGAACGGCGCCCTCGTCGGCGCGAAGCACGAGCTCCATAACGCGACAGTCTAAGACGCAGCATGCCGCGTCAGCCGAGGACGTTCCCTCCGTGAGCCCCGACCAGGAGCAACCTGCCGAAGGCGAGCGTGCGGGCGTGCTGCGTTTCTGCGATCCGCGTGCGCGTCTCAGCGGCCGGTCAGCTGTTCCAGCCTTTCCGGATACCGGTCACCGTGCACCGCGATCTTCGAGACGGCGCTCTCGATCTCGCGCAGATCGTCGGGAGCCAGTTCGACGGCAGCCGCTCCGATGTTCTCATCCAGGCGGTGGAGCTTCGTGGTGCCTGGGATCGGCACGATCCATGGCTTCTGAGCCAGCAGCCAGGCGATCGCGATCTGAGCGGGCGTCGCCTGCTTCCGGGCCGCGATTTCGCCGAGCGAATCGACCAGTGCCTGGTTCGCCCTCCGTGCCTCCGGTGTGAAGCGGGGAACGATGTTGCGGAAATCGGTGCTGTCGAACGTCGTGCTCTCGGTGATCGCGCCGGTGAGGAAGCCCTTGCCGAGCGGGCTGAACGGGACGAAACCGATCCCGAGCTCCTCGAGGGTCGGCAGTACCTCCTCCTCGGGGCGTTGCCACCAGAGCGAATACTCGCTCTGAACCGCCGTGACGGGCTGCACGGCGTGCGCGCGCCGGATCGTCTGAACGCCCGGCTCCGAAAGCCCGAAATGCCTGACCTTGCCTTCCTCGATCAGATCCCTCACCGTGCCGGCGACGTCTTCGATCGGCACGTCGGGGTCGACACGGTGCTGGTAGAGGAGATCGATGCTGTCGACCTTGAGCCGCTTGAGCGAGCTCTCGACGACCTCCCTGATGTGCTCCGGCCGACTGTTGAGCCCCCGTTGCTGCCCATCAGAATCGAATTCGAAGCCGAACTTGGTGGCGATCACGACCTGCTCCCGGAAGGGAGAAAGGGCTTCGCCCACGAGTTCTTCGTTCGTGAACGGCCCGTACGCCTCGGCCGTGTCGAAGAAGGTGACGCCGCGCTCGAAGGCTGACCGAATGAGGGAGATCATCTCCTGCTTGTCGGCGGCTGGGCCATACCCAAAGCTCATGCCCATGCAGCCGAGCCCGATGGCCGAGACTTTCAGGTTGCTGTTTCCAAGCGTTCGCTCTTGCATTCCGTCTCCTTTCAGAGCTCGATCAGTACAGTGATCGCCTCGCGCTCGTTCGTCGCGCGGTAGCCGTCCGGCAACTGGTCGAGCGAGCCGACACGGTCGAAGACGCGGCCGGGCTCGATCCTCTCGTCGAGGACGTCCGGGAGCAGCTCCTCGATGTACGCGCGCCGTGTGCGGCCACGCGGGGCGCGTGCAGAGCGCTCGCCCGGCCATTCGAGCCGGCGACGATGAGTCATGCAATGCCTGGGTACTGGCCACCGTCGACTATGAGACAGTGGCCGACCACCCAGTTCGCGCGCTCGGAGAGTAGGAACGCGATGCAGCTCGCCACCTCGTCGGGTCGTCCGAACCGCCCACCCGGGATGGACGCTTCGAGAGAATGGACTCGATCGGGCTCGACCTGGCGCATTCGGTCGAGATCGCCGCCTGGCTCGTCGATCGTTCCTGGCGCGACCACGTTCACGCGTACGCCGTGGCGCACGAGTTCCGACCCCAAGGTCTTTCCGGCAGCAATGAGAGCAGCCTTCATGGCCGTGTACCCGTGCTCGCTACCGAGAGTCATCTTTCCTGAAATCGAGCTCGTGTACACGATCGCGCCCGAGCCGCGCTCTTGCATCTGTGGCGCGAGCAGCTCTGTGAGACGAACTGCGCCGAGGACGTCGACGTGGTAGTGGGCGTCCCACAGTGCACTCTCTGGCGCGCTCTTCCGGTAAACATCGAGGTTGGTCGCGTTCGAGACCAATCCGTAGACGTTGCCGTACCTTGCGAGCGCGCTGGTTACTAGCCGCTCCCTGTCCTCCTGCTTGCCAACATCGGCTGGCACCGCAAGGACGCGAGAGCCGAGCGCGCGCGCCGCATCGGCCACCTGCTCGAGTGCCGGTATCCCTCGCGCTGCGAGGACAAGGTCGCATCCCTCCTCCGCAAGCAGAAGCGCAGTGGCCCGACCGATGCCTCGCGACGCGCCAGTGACGAGAACCACCTTGCCCTCGAGCCCGAGGTTCACGCAACGACCTTCGCGTTCACGGCGCCGTCGGGCGTCTCTCCCCGCGCCAGAGCGGCTAGTACTGAGGCAGCGGCGTTGTGTTGGTCGTCGATCGACTCCTCCGAGTATCCGGCTATGTGCGGTGTCAGGATCACGTTGTCGATGCTAATGAGCGGATGTCCGCTTGGCAGTGGCTCGTCCGGGAACACATCGAGGCCCGCCGCGGCGAGCCTGCCGCCCGCGAGCGCCTGAGCGAGGGCGTCGGCGTCGTAGACGTCGCCCCGACTTGTGACGACGAGCACGGCATCCTGCTGGAGTAGTGCGATCCGGCGGGCATCGAGGAACCCTCGGGTCTCCTCGGTTGAGGGGAGGTGAACAGAGATGAGGTGAGAGGTGGCGAGGAGCTCGTCTGCCGCGAGCGGCGTCGCGCCTGTCGCTCGTATCACGTGCTCTGAAACATAGGGGTCGTGCGCTGTGATCTCCATGCCGAGCGGGGCTGCCAGTTGGGCAACTCGGCGGGCGATGTTGCCATAGGCGAGCAGGCCGAGCCGGCGGCCGTGTAGCCGGTGGAGCGGTTTCGTTCGGGGCCAGTCGAAGCCTCCTGCTCGAACGACGCGGTCAATCTCGAGAAGTCGTCTCGTGCAGGCGAGCAGAAGCGCGAGCGTGTGGGTGGCGACGTCCTCCGTGTTTGCGAAGGGCATGCGCACGACCGTAATGCCGCGACGCGTCGCCTCCTCGACGTCGATCCAGTCGAGCCCGACGCCGTAGCCGACCGTGCAACGGCAGCCGTGGACATGGTCGAGCAAGTCCATTGGAAGTGGCCAGCCACCTGCATTGAGAACGACCTCGGCTGCACACGGTTCTTGAACGAAACGGTCGTAGTCGACGACCTCGAGCGTTGCGCCGACGGCGGCGGCCGCCCGCGTCTCGATCTCCCATGGCCCATACGGTGGCCAGGGAAGAAGGATCGCTCTCATGCCACCTCCAGCAGCACCTTCGACGCTGTCCGGGCGTTGACGAGCTCCATGCCGGCGGCGGTCTGCTCGACGGGAAGTCGATGGCTGATGATCGCGCTCGGCCGTACGGTTTCCGTCTCGATCAGGCGAAGCGCGAGTCCGTAGTGGCGGCGTTGAGCGGCCGATACTCCCTTGAGTGTCAAACCCTTGCGGATGATCTGGCGCAGTGGCTCGATTTGAGCTTCGCGGGTGAATCCGAACACGCCGACCCTTCCCGCCGGCCCGGCTACCTCGAGCGCGAGCGCGGTTGATTCGGCGGTTCCACCGCAGTCCATGACGACGTCGGCGCCGTCGGCGCCCGTGAGGTCGCGAACCTCGCTGGCGGCGGCATTAACGTCACCGCCAAAGTGGACGACGGCGTTCGTCCCGACACGACCAGCGATGGCCAGTCGCTCCTCGTCGACACCTTCGACTCCGATCGCGACGACTCGCGCCGCACCGCCGGCTCTTGCGATCGCGCACATGAGCAGGCCGAAGGGCCCGGGGCCGACGATCACGATCGTCTCGGCAGGGCGGAGGTCGACGAGCTCCATGGCGTGAGCTGCTACGGCGAGGGGTTCGATCAGGGCCGCGTCGTCGTCATCGACGCTTTTCGGGATGAGAACGACCCGGTCGGCGGCGATCGCGATGCGTTCGGCGAATGCCCCGCCAAGCGAGGAGGCGCCGATGTGGAGCCAGTCGGGGTCGAGGTTCTCGAATCCGAGCAGGCTCTGGCGTGAGTGCGGGCGCCCCCAGATGACCTGGAGCGCGACACGATCTCCGACGTCCACTCCTGCGACGCCTACGCCACGCTCGATGACGGTGCCCACTGCCTCGTGGCCGAGCATCGAGGGGATGCGGATCGGGTGTCGGCCGCGATATGTCCAGTTGTAGATAGCGACGTCGGTCGAACAGATTCCGGCGCGGTCGACCTCGACGACGACGTGCCCTGGGCTCGCTTCTGGTTCTGGCCACTCACCCCATTCGAGGGCGCCGGGGCCTTCAGCGGTCTTGAGGATCGCTTTCATCTCCCCACCTTTCTGAGCTCGGGTCTGGGCACGTGGATGCCGAGTGCGGCAAGGCTCGCTTCGTGACGCTCCCAGAGACCGCGATCGATTGGTATTCCACGCTTCTGTCGGAGTCTTCGCTCGGCGGCTGCGCGTTCTCCCGGCAGCCGGACCGGAGTCTGTGGGTCGAGCGGGGCAACCGCCCAGGCCTGCTCGGCGAGACGCTGCACCGACGCGAGGAAGCGCTCTCGCGGGCCGAAGGCTCCAGGATCGAGCGCGAGGATGAACAGAGACAGCGCCTCGGTCTCGCTATCGGCGGTGACCTCGCGACCGATCGGCCCACCCACGAGAGCTGCGGTGAGGACGTCGACGAGGATCGCGAGGCCGTAGCCGCGCGCTCCCGCAGCGGGCAGGTAGACGGCTGATTCGATCTGATCGGGATCTGTCACCGGCGTGCCATCGGGGGCGAGAACGGTGTCCTCGGGAAGCGCACCGCCTGCTCTTACGGCCTCCCAGTAGTCGGCCATGCGAAGGGCATTCGTGCGCATATCGAGGACGATCGGTTCGGGGTCGCAGGGCACGATCGCTGCGATCGGATTGGTTCCGTGGAGTGGCTCCCGCCCGCCCTGCGGTGCGACGCACGCCATCGAGTTCACTGCTGCGAGAGCGATCAATCCTCGTGTCGCTGCCGGGTAGACGCTCCACCAGAGCGCTCCGAGGTAGCCCACGTTTCGGGCTGCGACCGCCCCGACGCCGTGCTGAGTGGCTCGGCGGCTGGCCTCTTCGAGCGCAAATCGTGCCGTGCGAAGCCCGAGGGAGCCGTTGCCGTCGACGACGCAGACCGGGCCGGTCGATACGTCGAGCCGCGGGGTTGCTCCGTCGGCCGCGGGGGTTGTAGCGAAGATGGGGAGCAGGGTGACGATCCCGTGGGAGTCGATACCTCGAAGGGAGCTCTCGACGAGGCAGTCGGCGGCAAGGCTCGCGTCAGTGTCCGGATGACCGGCTTGTCGGAGAACGCTGACGGCGTAGCGATACGCGTCGTCGCGGTCGAGCAGTAGGTCAGGCAACGGCGTAGCGCTCGGCGGGCCCGCGGCGTGCCGCGGCGATCGGAATCACGAGTAGCCCGGCCGCGGCAGCCGCGACCGCGAACGCCGCCGCGTCCCCGAAGACGTCTGCGATCGCCCCTGCGGTAATTGGCCCGAGTACTGCGCCGAGAGACCAGGCGGCAAGCGCGACTCCGTAGCCGGCCGCGAGCCCCGCGCCGAGCGGCGCATGCTCTGCGCCGAGGGCGTAGCCGAGAGTTCCGCCCACTCTGACCAGCGGGACAAGCGCCACGAGCAGGAAAACGGTGACCCAACGGGCATCGGAGAGAGCAGGCGCGAGCAAGAGAAGCGCGAGGAGCGTCGTCCAGATGACGGAAATTCTCCGAGCTCCTCGGTGGTCGGCCAGCCGGCCGGCGAGCGGCGTCAGAGCAAGGGCGATCACTGCCCCGAGCAGGAAGATGCCGCCAATGTCCTCGGCTGAATAGCCGGACTCGCCGAGCCGAAGCGGCGCCAGTGTCTGAGCCGCGCTGGCCGTGAAGCCAACCGCGAAGATGCACGCCGCCGCTCCCCTGGCGACGGGGCTTCGAAGCGCGGCGAGGAGAGCGCCCCCAAACGAGCCTTCGCCAGCAGCTTTCGGCTCTGCCCACCCGGGCGCGAGCAGGGCAACGAAGACGAGGATCCCGAACATGGCAGGGATCAGGAAGGCGATCTCGATGCCAAACGCGGGCGCTGCGAACCCGCCGAGCACCGGACCGAAGAAGACGCTCGTCCCCTGCAGGGCAGTCGCGAGGCCGATCACCGTTGCACGCCTGCTGGAGACGGCACCGCCGGCGATGACAGCCATGCCGGCAACCGAGGTGAGGCCGGACGCGAGTCCCTGCGTCCCGCGCGCAGCCCAGAGCTGCCAGCCGGTGTCGGCGTACGCGAAGGCAACGGTCGCAACCACGAGCAGGGCACAACCCGCAGAGACGGGCCACCTTCCCCCGAAGCGGTCGACGAGAACCCCAGCCGCCAAGCTCGAGACGAGCATGAACAGCGGGTAGGCAGCGAGCAGCAGCCCGACTTCGGCTCTGGTGAGGTCAAGCTCACGGGCGAAGTCCGGGAGAAGCGGGTAGATAGCAACGAAGAGCGTCTCGTCGAGAAAGATCACAGCAGAGCTGAGCCAGAAGGCGCGGCTCACGCGATCACATAGGGCTCGTCGAAACCGGTTGAGAGCTTCTCAGCTCCGTCCGCCCAGACCACCACGTCGTCTTCCCAGAAGGCAGCGGTCGTCGCTTCGCGCCACGCCGCAATTTCAACGGTGACCGTCGCCCGTTCGGGCACCGGGTCTTTGATGCCTGCGCGAAGTCTCGGCGGCTCATGGATCTCGAGCCCGATCCCGTGGCCGGATGGGATCCAGAAGGCATCGCCGAGCCCGGCGTTTTCGAGGATCTCGCGTGCGGCCCGGTCGACGTCCTCTGCGGGCACCCCGGGGCGAAGCGCCGCGATCGCTGCTTCCTGGCCGATGCGGACTACGCGTAGCGCGTCCTCTTGCCCGCTCGGTGGCTCACCGACATAGATGGTCCGGCCGATGTCCGAGCGGTAGCCGTTCCAGACCGCCCCATAGTCAACGGTGACCGAGGCGGGGGCTCTGATTGGCGCGTTCGGAGACCCGAGGGCATCGGATGACCAAACAACGGAGGTGTGCGGTCCGACCGCATACAAGTCGGGCGCATAGGCGACGCGCTCTGATCCGGCACCGATGAGCTGGTGCTCGAGCTCCCGCAGAAAGTCGCCACGCGTGAAGGACGCGCCGAACCGTGGCAGTGTCGCCTCCAGCGCTCGAAGGGCGATCGCACATGCCGCGCGCATGTCATGGATCTCCTCGTCCTCCTTGCAAAGACGGAGCTCTAGGACATATTCCGATGCCGTTACTAGATGAGTGTCGGCCAGGGCTTCGTGAAGAGCCTGCACCTGGCTGAACGGGACACGATCGCCGAGCCCGACGGTTCCATTCGCGCCGACGGTCCTGGCAGCCCGCCGAAGCCAATCCACCGGATTGTCTGTCGGCGGCATCCGCATGACTTCGTAGGGCTCTACCGCTGCTGCGGCTGGGAGCGACCACTCGCTGTGCGTGAAGAGGAAGACTGGCGTCCCGCGGAGGCCGATGAAGCAACCCTCGACCGCGACCTCCGCGTCCCACGCCGGGTCCGAGACGTGCCTTGCGCGGGGAACGCCGGTCAGGTACTCGAGATCGGCCGACTCCGGGAGGAACGCAGCCGAAACGCCTACGGCTTCGAGGCGCGTGCGGAAGGAGTCGAGACGCCGCTGGTAATCAGGCATGAGCGTTGTCGGGTGGATGAACGAGGTGACAGGCGACGAGACGACCATCGGCGGTCGGGCGCAGCGCCGGCTCGACGGAGCGACAGGGCTCGTGAACCAGCGGGCAGCGAGTGTGGAAGCGACAGCCCGACGGCGGCGAGATCGGGCTCGGTACGTCGCCGACAAGGACGATTCGCTCACGCGTCTGCTCCACAGCTGGGTCGGGCACGGGCACCGCGGAGAGCAACGACTGAGTGTACGGGTGGTGCGGGTTGTCGAAGATCGCGTCTCTCGAGCCGACCTCGACTAGGTTGCCGAGGTACATGACGGCCACGCGTGTCGCGATCTGGCGCACCACGGCCAGGTCGTGGGCGATGAAGACAAGCGTGAGACCGAGCTCGCCCTGCAGGTCCTTGAGAAGGTTGACGATCTGGGCCTGGATCGAGACGTCGAGCGCGGAGACGGGCTCGTCGGCGATAACGAGCTCAGGACGAAGCGCAAGAGCGCGCGCGATCCCGATGCGCTGGCGCTGGCCGCCAGAGAAGGCATGCGGGAAACGGCTTCTGGCCTGCTCGGGGAGCCCGACAAGGTCGAGAAGCTCGTTGACGCGATCGCGTCGTTCCGACCTCGAGCCGACTCGGTGGGCGCGGAGCGGCTCGGCGATCACGTCTTCGACCTTCATTCGCGGGTTCAGGGATGCGTACGGGTCTTGAAAGATCATCTGCGCCCGCCGACGGAAGCGACGGAGTCCTGCGCCATGGAGACCGGCGAGATCGATGCCGTCAAAGATGACCTGCCCTTCGACAGGCTCGTACAGGCAGACCATCGTTCGCCCGAGCGTTGTCTTGCCGCAGCCGGACTCACCGACGAGCGCAAATGTCTCTCCTCGGGCGACGTCGAAGCTGACTCGGTCGACGGCGCGGAGCTTCTGGGAGCTGGCCAGCCAGTCCCGTGCGGAGACCTTGAACTCGACGCAGAGCCCGCGGACCTCAACGAGCGCTCCGTTCGTATTCACCGCACTGCCTCGCGCACGTCGGCAAAACAGGCGGTCGCGTGTCCCTCGTCGATCGGTTCGAGCGGGGGATCCTCGCTTTCGCAGCGGGCCAGCACAAAGGGACAGCGAGGCCGGAAGGGACAGCCGGTCGGCAGTGCCCAGATCGGCGGCGGAGCTCCCTGAATCGACGGCAGTCGCTCCAGGAGCTCGCCGTCGATTCTCGGGATCGAGCGCATGAGGCCGAGCGTGTACGGATGCCGGGGATCGGCGAACACCAGCTCGGTTGGCCCCTCTTCGACGATCCGCCCTGAGTACATGACGGCAAGTCGGTCGGCGATGCCGGCCACGACACCGAGGTCGTGGGTGATCAGCAGAAGCGCCATCTGCCGGTCGGCCTGCTCGCGCTTGAGCAGTTCAACGAGCTGGGCCTGGATCGTCACGTCCACCGCGGTCGTCGGCTCGTCTGCGATCAGTACGGCTGGATTCGGCGCAAGCGCGATCGCGACCGCGACGCGCTGGCGAAGACCTCCAGAGAGCTGGTGCGGATATTGGGAGAGCCGACGGGGCCCCTCCGAGACGCCGACCTCCTCGAGAAGTTCGAGCGCGCGCAGTCGCGCCTCACGGCTGGACAGGCCCACGTGCGTCTCCAGACTCTCGGTGATCTGCCGGCCGACCGTCAGGAGCGGATTGAGGCTGGTCATCGAGTCCTGGAAGACCATTGCGATCTTCCCTCCGCGGAGCCGGCGGAGCTCGCGCTTCGACATTGCCAGAACGTTGCGACCGTCGAACTCGACCGTCCCGGCGATGACGCGTGCCGTTGACGGCAGCAGCCGAATGATCGACAAGGCCGTCACGCTCTTGCCACAACCGGACTCCCCGACGAGGCCAAGCGTCTCGCCGGCGTTGAGGTCGAAGGAGACCCCGCGAACGGCACGGGCCAGCCCCTCCTCAACGGAGAAGGCGGTTTCAAGGTCGCGAACGGAGAGAAGCGCAGTCACGCGGAGGCGACCGCCCCGTTTCGGTAGCGGATGACGTAGACGGCCTTGAAGCCAGGCGAGGTGAGCCGCTTCGCGCCGATCGGACAGTCGTAGATGATCACGTCGCCCGGGCCGAGCTCGTATGTACCGCCGTCGCACTCGACGGTCAGGCTGCCCTCGACGAGGACGATGATCTCCTCATACCCTTCCTCAACACCGCTGCTCGGCTTGGTGCGCTGCTCGCCGTTGAACTCCCAGAGGCCGACGTGGACGATGTTGTCGCCGCTGGTGTAGACCGTGCCGTAGGCGGATGTGGCTGGCCCCTCGTGCTCGTCATCGTCCGGAATCGGTTCCAGCTCGACGCTTGTTGCCTTGACGTGGTAGATCACGGCGTCCTCCCTGTCGATGGCCTGCATGCTGGAGCGGCGGAATCGTGCTGCCCACGAGTCCATAGGCGTTCTCGCCCCTGGAGTGGGACAGGGCGTCGCCCAGGTCGAGGACTAGGCATATGCCACTCGTGGGTCGAGCGCGGCGTTGGCGAGGTCGGCGAGAAGATTGAAGATCGTGACGAAGAATGCGGCGATCAGGACGGTGCCCATGACCATCGGGATGTCGTTGAACGTGATTGCGCGCCAGGCCTGGTCGCCGATCCCCGGCCAGGCAAACACGCGCTCGATTATGAGCACGCCGCCTAGGAAGACGCCGACGTCGAGGCCGATCATCGTGATGATCGGGCCGATCGCGTTTCGCATTACGTGGCGGAGCACGACGAGGCGTTCGGAAAGGCCCTTGGCTCGGGCCATCCTCACGTAATCCTCGGAGAGGATGTTCAGGGTCGTTGAGCGCAGCATGCGCGCGTACCAGGCCGCTCCGGCCACGCCGAGCGTCAGCGCTGGCAGGACGAGCTGCGAGAACGAACCGGAACCCCCCAGCGGAAACCAGCCGAGTTTGAACGCGAAGAAATAGAGAAAGAGGAAGCCGAGAACGAATGCCGGAACCACCACCCCGACGAGCGAGAAGAGAAGGATCCCGCGGTCGATGAAGGTGCGGCGCTTCAGTGCGGCGATCAGACCGAGCGGAACGCCGATGGTGATCTGGATGATCGCCGCGGCCAGGGCGAGGAGGGCAGTTTCGGGCAGTCGATCGAAGATCGCTTCTCTGACCGGCTCGTCGGTGGCGAACGACCGGCCCAAGTCGCCGTGGGCGATTCGGCCGAGATACCGAAAGTACTGGACGAAGATCGGGTCGTTCAGCCCGAAGTCTTCGCGGACGTTCTCGATCACCTGGTCACTCGCTCGCAGCCCCGCGTACGAACGAGCCGGATCGATTGGCGAAAGGAACGTCGCGCCGAACGTCAGCGTGACGATGACCCAGAGGACGACGATCGTCCAGATGATCCGTCTCATCGCGTATCGCGCCATCAGCGCACGCCACCGAGCAGCAGACGGGTGCGCCGCTCGAGAGTGGGATCGAGTGCGTCGCGAAGACCGTCGCCGAGAAGGGAGAATCCCAGCATGGTGATGACGATCGCTGCGCCCGGGAACGCGACAAGCCAGGGAGCTGAGAACAGATAGGTCTGCCCGTCGGCGATCATGTTCCCCCAGGAGGGATCGGGTGGGCGGATGCCGATTCCGACGTACGAGAGAGCGGCTTCGAGTTGGATTGCCGTTGCGACGCCCAGGGTGCAGTAGACGAGGACGGAAGGCATCAGGTGCGGCACGACGTGGCGGATGAGGATCCAGTTCGGGCGGACGCCGGCTGTCCGTGCGGCGAGGACGAACTCTCGCTCCTTCAGGGTCACGGCCTGCGTGAACATCAGCCGTGAGAGGTAGGCGCCGAAGCTGACTCCGATGATGATCATGATCGTGGGCAGATTGGGCTCGGTAACTGCCAGGAGCGCGATCGCGAGCAGCATGATTGGGAACGAGAGGACAACATCCACCGCTCGCATGAGCAGCGTCTGCACATGTCGTCCGGCCATTGCCGCGAGGCCACCGATCGCGACGCCGATGATCGCGGCGATGAGGTTGGCTCCGATCCCGACGCCGAGCGAAACGCGTGCGCCGTAGAGGAGGCGTGACAGCTCGTCGCGCCCAAGCGCGTCGGTCCCGAGCTTGAATTCGCTCGAGGGCGGGAGCGGCTCGCCGGCTTCGGAGAGCCCCAGCCGATGTTGGAAGTTGGGGTCGTACGGAGCGAGCAGCGGCGCGAAGATCGCGAGCAGCAAAAGTGCGACGACGAGTATGAAGCCGAGGACCGCGGTCCAGTCGTGCGCGAGTTCGCGAAGTGCCTCGCCCCAGTAGCCGCGCTCGCGCACGCGGGCCGCTTCGAGTGGCGGTGCCGCGGTAGCGCTCTCACTCATGTCGTGTCAAACCACCAATTGCGGACTTCGCTCTCCGTGTCCACGACCGGGCAGTCGCCAAGCCGACCGAACGTGCTCGCGCTCGCGATCTCGCGACCGGCGGGCCCAGTGCTCATCCGGGGTCCTTCCAGGTGAGGAACTCGGCTGGGCCGGACACGAACAGCTGCCTGAGCTCGTCGTCGCCGAAGCCGAGCTCGCGCAGTCGCGGCACGATCGCGGTAGTGAGATGGTCGTAGCCGGCGCCGCCGAAAGCTCGAAGCTGCGCCTTTCCCCAGACATCGTGGGAGACAAGCACGCGGCGGAGCCGACCCGTCTCGCGGTGGCGGGCGAGCCATTCGCAGCGCAGATCGTCCCCCGGGTCGGCGTACCAGTTGTTGCTGAGCGCCATGCCGAAGCAGTCGTACTGGATCCACAGCCCCTGGTCGATCGTCTCCTCGTGCAGTCCGATGTCGTCGATCGTGTCCATGTGGCTGAGCGAGATGCGCTCGAGCGGCGCGTCGACTTCGTTCAGCACGTCTAATACCGCCGAAACAGCACCAGCACGAGACGGCATGTGTACCGTCATGGGGGCCCCCGTGAGCGCAGAGGCACGCGAGGCGGCTCGCAGCGTCCGCCGTTCAGCCACCGTCATCTCGCCGACGAGCCGTCTCGATACGAGAGCCTCGCCGTTGACGCCAATCTCGCCAATGATCCCTGGCCGGATGCCTGTGGCATCGGCGCCTTCCGAGAGCTCACGGATGAGCTCTTCCTCCACGTCTTTCTCGCTCCGCTCGAGGTCGCGGTCCCGATATCCGATCTCGCAGTAGCGTCCGGAGCCCATGACGACTGCCACACCGGTTCGCTGCGAAACCTCGCGAAGAAGCTCGGGCGACCGGCCGATGTCGGGCGGGGTTACGTCGACGATCGCGCCACCTCCAACGGCTGCGAATCGTTCGAGTTCGGCGACGGCGAGGTCGACGTCATCCAGGACGAGGTTGTCGCGCACCGAACACGAGTGGCGTTCAAGGACAGGCCGAGCAAGGCTCGATGCGGGAGCCTCAGCGATGGTGGCAAAGTCGCCGGGTGGCGGCGTGAACGAGGCGCGTCGCAGGTCGATGAAGAGATGCTCGTGTACAAGTGTCGTCCCCAGTGAGACGGGATCGCGAGGTCCGAGCACCGTCATCACTCGTCCGACGGCATCCGCGCCTGCGTTCATGCTGCGTTCGCGTGTCGAGCTTGCCGCCGCTTCTTGCTGAGTTCCTTCGTCGCTGGAACGAGCACGACGTCGAGGGTGTCGTGTCGCTGTACGCGCCGGGTGCAGAGATGGCCGATCCAACGCTCTTGACGCCGATCAGGGGCAGGGGCGCGCTCCGACGCTACTACACGTCGATGTGGGCGGAGATGGAGGACGCCCGCCTCGAGGGCTCGTGCGCGCTCACCGACGACCGGAGTGTTGCCTGGACGTGGCGGTTTTCTGGTGGGGGCAGGCAGGCTTGCTGGCAGGCGATCGGGGCCTCCTATTTTCGGGTCGAGAACGGTCTGATCGTGTCTGACCACGCGGTCTGGGACTCCTCCGTCGTGCCGTAGTCAGAACACCGCTGTCGCTTCGATCTCGACGCGGAACTCGGGTGCTATGAGCGCGGACACCTCGACGAGCGTGGCGGCCGGTCGATGGTCGCCGAAGTACTCAGTGCGCGCGCGCCCGACGGCGGCACGGTCGGTCATGTTCGTGAGATAGACGCCTACGCGCACGACGTCCTCCTTCTTCGCTCCGGCAGCGCGGAGAAGCGCATCGATGTTGAGGAGGCACTGGTGAGCCTGCGCCTCGGCATCGTCGCCTCCCACGAGTGCGCCGTCCTGCCCTTGCGCGATCTGGCCGCTGATCGTAAGGATCCGCGCTCCGGTCGCGACCGTCGCCGGTGAGAACGGCCCTCCAGGGGTCGCGACTTCCTGGGAGCTGATCGGCTCGGCTCCCATCCCTCAGGCCTCAACCGAGTACTGGGTGAAGAACTTCGTGTCTCCCGTCGGAGTCGAGGGCACGGTGAAGCCGTCGAGTCGCTCAGAGTGGATCGCTGCGAACTTGGGGTAGTAGAGAGGGATCCAGAGTGCCATTTCACCGACTGTCATCCGGTCGATCTGTTTGTAGAGCTCGACCTGCCGCGCCTGGTCGGGGGTTTGCCGTGCCTCGGCGGCGAGCTTGTCGACGTCGTCGGAGCGAAGGTTCGAGAAGTTGCAACAACCAGCCTCGATCGCTGCGCTGTCCCAGGCGCCGTCGACGACGTATGAGCCATGCGGGTAGGGAAGTTCCCAACGGCTGACGACCATTCCGGGTGGGTTCTTGAGCACCTTTTCGAGCCAGACTTCGGACGGCTCGATCTTCGCCTTCGCTCGGATTCCGACTGCAGTCAGATCGGCCTGCACCGCCTGTCCGATCGTGCCTGTTGGAGGATCCTGGGAGGCGAAGATGTCAACGTCGAAGCCGTCGGCGAAGTCGGCATCGGCCAGCAGGGCCTTCGCGCGTTCCGGGTCATACGGATACGCCGGGAAATCGTCCTGCCAGTAAGGGCTCAGCGGTGAAAAGAGACCGCCGGTCGCAGGCTCGCCCAGGCCTGCGACCTGGCGGACGAGCTTCTCCTTGTCGATGGCGTGGTGGACCGCCTGGCGCACCCGGACGTCCTTGAGCGCCGGGTGGTCGAGGCTGCACGTCGCGTAGTAGCAGTCGTTGAAGGACGCTTCGGCAAATGTGTCGGTTCCGCGCAGTTCGTTGACCTTGCCGGCCGGCACCGGCTCGAACATCAGGTCCTGCTCGCCGCTCTGGATGCGCAGGACGGCTAGCTCGGGGTCGATGCCAAGCTGCCATTCGATACCGTCCACGAACCCGACTCCCTGCTGCCAGTAGTCGGGGTTGCGCTCAAGGACGATCGACTTGGCCGGTTCGTAGGAGACAAGCCTGTACGGACCGGTCCCGACAGGTTTCTTTTCGAACGCCTCGTAGCCGACCTCGGTACCGTATGCTTTCGGGACAACGCTCGCCATGGTCATCGTGAGCCAGTACGGGAGCGCCCCGCTTGGATTGTCGAGAGTGACCTCGACCGTAAGCGGGTCAACGACCTTGATTCCAGGCACGTCCTTCGCCTTGCCGTCGATGAACGCTTGCTGCCCGGCGAACGCGAAGGCAGCGAAGCTTCCCTGGGCGTCGGATGCGTTCTTAGGGTCAAGCTGACGTTCGAGCGTGTACTTGACGTCGTCGGCGGTGAGCGGTGAACCGTCGTGGAACGTCACGCCGTCGCGAAGACGGATCAGATACGTCTTTCCGTCAGTGCTCTCGGGCGGCTCTGCTGCGAGGCCCGGGACGATCGACGTGGCATCAGGGCTCAGCTCGTAGAGTCGGTCGAAGAGCCCGTAGCCGAGGCTGAAGCCGAGGAAGCCCCAGTAGTTGGTGCCGATTCGCTCGGGGTCTGCCTGCGAGCTGACGACGAGCGTTCCGCCGCTGGTGCCGGCACTCGCAGCCGTCTCTGCGGCTGTTGCAGCCGACGTCGAGGGTTCGGGCGTCGCGGGAGCAGGCGGACCGGCTTCCTCGCTGTCCTGGCCACCGCCGCAGGCTGCGAGCAGCCCTCCTCCTGCGAGAAGCCCGAGCGCTCCACCCACAAATCGCCTTCGGGTGAGTGGCCGCTCAAACGGCCACCTCGTCTCGTCGCTCATGATCTACGCCTCCTGGATCCAGTAGCGGTCGAAGAAGTGCGTCGAGGCTGTCGGTGCGGCGGTAATCGAAAACCCCTGCGCTCTGGTCGAGACGAGGAAGGCGATCTTCGGATAGATCAAGGGCACCCACAGCGCCTCGTCCTGGATCGCGATCTTGTCCATTTCCTTGTAGAGGCTGACCTGTTCGGCTTGGTCGGTGGTCGAGTGAGCCTGGGCTGCTAGATCGTCGAACTCCTGGCTCTTGTAGTTCGAGAAGTTGCAACAGCCTGCGTCGAGGGCAGCCTGTGTGAAGGCGCCGTCCATCACGTACGAACCGTGCGGGTAAGGAAGCTCCCACTCGTTGTTCGTGATTCCGGGCGGATTCTTGACGATCTCCGCCAGCCACTGCTCGCGGATCAGGATCTTCGCATCGACGTTGATGCCCACCTGCTTCAGGTCCTGCGTAACCGTCTCTGCCATCTCCTTGTACGGGGTGAAGTCGCCACTCCAGAACGTGACATCGAATCCGTCTGCATAGCCGGCCTCGGAGAGAAGCTGCTTCGCCTTTTCCGGGTCGAACGGGTAGGCGAGGCCATCCTGGAAGTACGGGCTGAGCGGTGAGAACAAACCACCCGTTGCGACTTCGCCGAGGCCCTTGATCGATCGGATGAAGCGCTCCTTGTCGACGGCCATCGCGATCGCCTGACGAACCTTGAGCTCCTTGAGCGCCGGATGATCGAGACTCAGGGTGATGTAGTTGACGTTGTTGAACGGACCAGCGAAGAGCTGGGCTCCCCCCGCGTCGCTCTCGAGCTGGGGGTAAGAGGCCGAGGGAATGGGCTCGGACATCATGTCCTGCTCGCCGCTTTGGATTCGCAGGAGGGACAGGTCGGGCTCCACACCGATCGTCCACTCGACTCGATCGAGATACGGTCTTTCGGGGTCCCAGTAGTCGGCGTAGCGTTCGAGCACGAGGCTCTTGGACGGATCGACGTCTTTCATCTGGAACGGACCCGTCCCGACGGGGGCGAAGTTGAACTTCTTGTCGCCGACGTCGGATACGACATCCTTGGGCACGATGCTCGCGAACGGAAGCCCGAGGAGGTAGAGGAGGACGCTGTCTGGCTTCTCGAGCTCGATCGTCAGCGTGTAGGGGTCGACGACCTTGACGCCGGTGAGCTCCTTCCCTTTCTCGTTGACGATCTCGGTCATTCCCGGAATCGTCAGTCCCGTGTAGAGGCCGCCGCCCTCGCTTGCAGTCGCCGGTGTGACGAGACGCTCGAGCGAGAACTTGACGTCGTCGGCGGTCATCTCGCGGCCGTGATGGAACTTGACGCCCTCGCGAAGCGTCAGCGTGTACAAGGTGCCGTCGGTGTTAACCTCGGGATCCTGGGCGAGAAGCTCGGGTGTGAGCGAGCCATCGTCGTTGAGGGTAAGGAGTCTGTTGAAGACGACGAGCGTGCCGTCCCAGGAGAGGCCGTTCCACCATTTCGCCGGGTCGAAGCCCGACGGTGGCGAGCTGACGGCGTATGTGAGGGTGCCGCCGCGAACCGGCGTGCCTGCAGCAGCCTGCGTCGTTGCGCCCGGCTGCGGAGTCACGGCCCCGCCGGTGTCTGCAGGTGGGGGCGGCGCTGCCGCCTCCTCGCCGCCGTTGCCGCCGCAGGCGGCGAGCAGGCTGCCGGCTCCGCCGAAAAGAGCGACCGCGCCGCCGGCCCTCAGCAATCCGCGTCGCGTGAGCGGACGCTCGAAGATGCCGAGGCCTTTATCTGGGGGTGTCGACATGGTGCGCTTCCTCCTCTTCGTGGACCTTTGTCGCCCGTCCGCCGTTTCCGTTGAGATTCACCTCTGTCAACGCCGAGCTCTCGGCGCCGGCGTCGGTGATCCACAGACGCCGACCCGCGGGATCAAAAACGAGGCTTGCCAGTGTCCAGAGCTCGTCCTCGCCGTCTTGGAAGACGTCCCCGTCGGGGGCCGTCATGATCTGCCCGAGTTGCTCGTGAGTCCACGCCTCGTTCGCCGCCAGTAGGCGTTCAAGCGCCGCCAGGCGTCGGCGGCTGTTCACCCGAATCGTGTCGGCTGGGTCCATCTCGGATTCGAGTTCGGGCGAGAGCACGTGGTTGCACGCCGCTGTGGTCTCGCCTTCACGAACTGCCTGGCCGTGCGGCAGCTTTTCGATCACGGCGACTCGGCCGTTGGCGTCGGCGACGAGCAGGTTCTCGCCAAGCGTTCGGACCGGGTGTGTAGAGGCCAGCTCGACCGCTTCTGCAACATCCATGCAGCGCGTGAGGATCTCACGCGCGAGGATGCCGTCGGGCACGCCGTCAGGGTTCGGTAGCGCCGCCGCGAGCGACGCATTTGCGAGGGCGAGCCCCGCCGCGTTGACTCCACCGTCGGTCCACATCGCCCCAGCCGTCGTCAGGTGCAGGTACGGGATGCCGCGATCTGGCTCGATGCGCTCGAGTACCTGAATCGGCCCCATTTCAGGAGTCGTGTCGAGATTTTTGGCGACGAGCGTTCCGCTGGTACCGGGCACTGCCGCCAGCGAGCACCAGGCGGGCAGCTTCCCAGTGAGGTCGGAGCACACGCTGAGCTCGAGTACCTGCTGCCGGGACATGCCCACTGCTTCGGCAAGCCCTTCGGCCTCTTCGAGAACGTCAGGAAATGACCTGCGAAGCCGACGCTCGATGCCGTCGAGACGTGCGAGCCGCTCGCTCTCTGGCAAATCAAAGCGGCAGATGAGCTCGACCGCACGTTGGACCAGATCGATCGCCTGCGCACCAACCTGCTGGCCAATCTCGTAGGGGGCGCCGCTCGCCTCCAGAAGCCGCATCTCAGCTCCGCACCGGCAGCGGCGCGTTGAGGAAGAACGTCGATCCGAGGACATATGAACCGGCGTCGGAGGCGCAGAACGCAACAGCGCCTGCCACGTCGTCGGGCCCGATGGCTTCAGTACCCAAGGGGTCGGCACCGTCCTCGCACGCGGCGACGGCGCACACACGGACGCCGTCCGGCGCGAGGTCGAGCGCCATGCACGTTGTCAGCAGGTGAACGCCGGCCTTGGCCGCAGCGTACGCAGCCGTCCCCGGGCCCGGGCGGGCTGCAACATCGGAGCCGACGTGGACGATGACGCCGCCTCCTGCCTCGACCATCGCGCGCGCCGCTTCTCGCCCGACCAGAAACGCGGGCTTGAGGTTGCCATCGAGAGCGCGAGCCCAGGCCTCGTCGTCGATCTCAAGGAACGGGCGGTCGTCGCGCTCCGAAAACGCCGTGACGAGGATGTCGAGTCCCCCGAGCTGATCGATCGCGTCGGAGACACCCATGGCTGACCCGTCCGCTCGCGCAAGCGCTGCGCCAGCAGGAAGCTCCTCAACCGTCGCACCATCGCAACGCAGCCGATCCACGATCGCCTTGGCGACCGGGCCGCTACCCGCGACGAGACAGCGTTTCCCATCGAGGTGGGCTGTTACTCCCATGCGAGCATCCCTCCGTCCGCTACGAGTGCGGCGCCGGTCAGCTGGCGGGCCGCTTCCGAGGCGAGGTAGAGATAGGCGGCGGCCGCTTCCGACGGTCGGCCGGAGCGGCGGGCCGCGATACGACTCTCATAGATGCGCTGTAGCTCCACGTTGGGCCAACGGTGCGTCTCGATCTCACCTGGTAGGACGGCCAGGACGCGGATCCGATAGTGAGCGAGATCGTGTGCCATCGCTCGCGTGAGCGCGAGAACGCCCGCCTTGGCCGCCGCGTATGCCGCCTGGCCCGGCTCCGACGCGATCGCCGATGTCGCGCAAGCGTTCAGGATGAGCCCTTCTCGCTGCTGCCGCGCCATGGCACGGGCGACCGTTTGGGCGACGCGAAAGGCGCCCGTGAGACAGACACTCACGATCTCGTCCCAGTCTTCGTCGCGCTGCTCGAGAACGTGTTTGCTTCGGCTGTAGCCCGCGTTGTTTACAAGGACGTCGACGGGGCCGAGTCGGCGCTCGCACTCGACGAGAGCCATCTCGACGTCGGCCCGCAAGCAGACGTCGCCTTGCATCCCGCAGGCCGACCCCAGCTTCTCGAGCGCCTCTCCGAGTTGTTCCCCGTCGCGGTCGAGAAGGAACGCCGAAGCTCCGTCGGCCACGAACATTCGAGCGGTCTCGAACCCGATTCCGTGTGCGCCCCCTGTGACGAACACGGTGGTGCCCTCGTATGCGCCTGTCACTCCCACGCAAGCATCCCTCCGTCGACGATGAACGCACAGCCATTCAGATTGCGTGCGTCTTGCGAGGCGAGATAGAGGTACACGGACGCCACCTCGTCGGGTGTACCGGAACGGCCTGCGGCGATACGCGATCGGTAGAGTCGGGCGAGCTCGACGTTGGCCCACTCATACGTGTCGATGTCGCCGGGACAGAGCGCGCACACGCGCACACCGCGAGGGCCGAGGTCGTGCGCCATTGCCCGAGTCAACGCGAGGATCCCAGCCTTGGAGGCTGCGTAGTGCGCGTGGCCCGGCTCGGCCGCGATCCCGCCGCTGGAGCTCATGTTCAGGATCACTCCGCGCCCGCGTTCAACCATGCGACGGCCGACGGAGCGGGCGACACGGAAGACTCCGGTGAGATTGGTGCCAATGACCTCGTCCCAATCGTCCTCCGAGATCTCGAGTGTGTGCTGGCTCGGCCCGATGCCCACGTGGTTGACGAGCACGTCGATGGGGCCGAGCTCCCGTTCACAGGCCTCAAGAGCCGCCTCGACTTGATCGGGTGCGCGGACGTCGCCGGCTCGGCCGTCGACATGCCCGCCCGAGCCGGCTAGTTCGCGCACGGCCTCCCGGATCCCGTCGCGGTTGACGTCCATCAAGTAGACCGAAGCGCCCTCTCCGACGAATGCCTTGGCCGTGGCAAAGCTCATCCCGCGTGGATTGGCACCGCCGGTGATGAAGACCGTCTGTCCGTCGAAGCGAGCCATCAGAAGGCGAGCACCTCGGCCGGGTTGTCGACGAGTAGGCCGTGAATGTCACGCTCGGTGAGCCCTCGCTCCAGGAGCTCGGGCACGATCGTCCGGAGGATGTGCCCGTACCCTGCGCCGCCGAAACGGCGAAGCTGGACCTTGCACCACACATCGTGAGAGACGAGGATCCGACCCCCGAAGCCGCGACGGAACACGTCGACGAGCCACTCGATTCGCTGCTCGTCCGTGATCGGCCGATACCAGGCGTTGGCGAGGTGAGCCATACCGAAGTTGTCATAGGCGATCCAGTAGCCTCGCTCGAGTGCTTCCAGATGCACGGCAAAGTCGGCCACTGAGCTCATGTGCCCCAGGACCACCCGCTCTGGCCGCGCCTCTTCTTCGTCGAGCACGCGCATGATCTCCGGTACGGCTGTCGCCCGATTCGGCTGGTGAACCGTCAAAGCCGCGCCAGTACTCAGCGAGGCCCTGACCGCTGCTCGGAGCACTTTCTCCTCGTCCGGGGTCATCTCGCCGACGTAGCGCCACGTGCCTCGCTCCTGTCCGTTCACGCCGATCTCGCCGATGATTCCCGCCCTGATTCCGTCGACTCCCTCGGTGACCTCATGGGTCATGAACTCGGTGAGCTCATCGATTGAGGTCTGGCCAACAGAATTCGGGTGTGCGTACTCGCAGTAGAAGCCGCAGCCCATCACGATCTGAAGCGACGTTCGCTGTGAGATCGCGCGGAGACCCGCTGGGTCTCGGCCCAGCCCAATCGAGCTTGTCACGTCAACGACGGTGTTGCCGCCTAGGTCTCGAAACTCGATCACCTCCGCGGCCGCTACGTCCCGGTCAAGCAGGAGGAGGTTGTCGTAGTTCGAGCACGAGGCCGCCCGCACTCGCGGCACGAGCTCCGGCGTCAAAGGCGCCTTGGCGAACTCATCCGCGTCGTCGGCCTCGTCGGCTGCGAAAAAGCACGAGCCATCGACGAGCACGTGCTCGTGAACGAGTGTCGTCCCGAGCCCGGCTGGGTCGACTGGGCCGAGCACCGTCAAGACTTTCTTGCCGTTTGCGCTCACTGGGCTGCCCAACGCTCAGGGGGTTGATAGGGGGCGACCGGCTCGTCGAACGCGGGTCCCAGCCCGAGCAACTGGTCGCGGATGGGAACGCCGCCAAGTGACAGAGCCTGATCCTCAGTCGTCTCGAAGCCCGGAAACGGACGCATCCATCGGTGCCCGTACACGAACACAAGCGCGTGCCGCTCAACCCCACTCGCGTTTGCCGACTGCGCATGCCACATCCGGGCGTTGAAGAAGACGGCGCTTCCAGCCTCACCGCACAGCTTCACGTGTCCGGGAAGCCCATCCGGCACCGGCTTGCCCGGCCAGTCGTCCGGCAGTACCCGGTCTGACCGCCAGCGATGAGACCCGGGGATGGCGAGCGTCGGACCGTTCTCGGGTGCGACGTCAGACAGCAACACGAGGCAGTTGACGAGCACAAGCGACGACGCCAGCTCGAGCGTCGCGAAGTTCTGGTCGGTTGCATCGCGATGCCAGCCAAGGCGTGGCTTGGCGCCCGGCGGCGTCACGAAATACTCGTTTGAGAGCAGGCGAGCAGCACCCGCGAGCGACTCGTTCACCTTCGGGTAAAAGCCGGGGTGAAGAGCCACGTCGAGAACGACTGGCGCAACCGAAAGCGGATTGGTTACCGAGCGAAGTGACCCGCCCGCCACGAGCAAGTCGGATGCCTGGTGGTCGTAGCCGTAGCCTTCGGCTTCGGTGGCGACCGAGACGAGTTCCGCTCGCACCTCTGCCACGTCGTCCCGAGGGAGCGCGCCCGGCACAAGCAGGAATCCGTCTGCTTCGAAGCGGTAGCGCTCTGCCGCACTGAGCCCACCGCCCGGTTTGGCAACCGCCGGAGCCGTAAGCGGTTCGCTCAGCATCAACCCAATCCGCCGACTGTCGACAATCTGACAGACGACTGTACAATCGCCGGGTGACGTCGTCAACGTCCGAAAGACTGAGGACTGCTACGTGAGCGCGCGACCCGAACAGCCAACGCAGTTTCACCGGATGACCCGGCCGCCCTCGCTCGTCGAGCTCGTCGCCGCCGATCTCCGCGAGGGAATCGTCCTCGGGCGCCTACGCCCGGGCGAGCGGATCTCAGACGTCCGCGTAGCAAAAGCAATGGGGATCAGCCGTGCGCCGGTACGCGAGGCACTAGCGCAGCTCGCGGCCCGCGGGCTCGTCGAAGAGATGCCGAGGCGTGGGACGTTCGTCGCGCAGCTAACGCGAATCGGAGCCGAGCACGTCTACGACTGCCGGCGTGCGCTTGAAGGCCTCGCCGCTCGGCGCATCGCCGAACAGGCAGAGCTCGCCGGGCCCACAGCTCGTCTGCGCGAGATCGTCGACGATATGGACAACGTTGCTGGAGACAGGGATCCCCTGGCGATGGCAGAAATCGACCATCGCTTCCACATGACGCTCTGCGACCTGACCGGCAACGGCTGGCTTGTGCGGCTCTACGAGCAACTCGCCGACCAGAGCCTGATGATGCAAGCGCTCGACAGCGTCGCCCACGCGCATGCAGACACTCGCGAACTCGCGATGCGCCACGCTCCGATCGTCGACGCGATCGCCACTGGGGCCCCGGATGAGGCCGAGCGCGCAATCGTCGAGCACATCGACCTCTCCGAGCGACTGTTTCTCAACGAGGTGCCCGACATCTTCCGAGAGAGTTAGACGCGCGTGTACTACGTCGAGTTCTTTCGCAAGAAACCAGACGTTGGCTGGGACGAGTTCCGCCGCGTCGTCGAGGGGGCGTTCAAACATTGGGCCGAGCTTCATCCCGAGGACGCGCCCGTCCTTGCAATCGGCCGCACCTGGCGGCTCGGCCCGCGTGACGCGCACATACATGATCGTCTGGAAGATCCCCGACTTCGCTCGCATCGACGAATGGACGGCTGCGCGGCGTGAGGACCCTCTCTCGGCCGCAGCAGTCGATCGGGGAACGATCTCCGTCGCCGACATGGACGCCGGCGTCTATGACGACATCGGACGCGAGCTTCTGTGACCGATCGTATCCCGGCGATCGACACCGAGGCGCATGCCTTCTATCGGGCCTTCCCGCCCGAGTCTGGCTTCTCCGAGGACAAGCGAAAGCGGTACTCCTGGCAGGAGCATCCCGGCGATCTTCTCGTCGCCGAGATGGATCACGCGGGCGTCGAGAAGGCGTTCCTGATCTCGTACGACGGGTGGGACATGCCCTACTACATGGACGCCAAGTCCGCGGGGCGTGAGTCGTTCTGGGGCGGCGCAGATTACTGTCGCTACTGGGCCGAGCAGTACCCCGACCGCCTGCTCTGGTTCGTCACTCTCCGCGATCCGCGCGAGCGGACCGGGCTGCGACCGCTCGAACGGCGACTTGACCAGGGCGCCTGGGGAATCAAGGTCTTTCCCGGCTTCTTCGAGACGAACATCGATGACCCCGCTCTGATGGAGGCCTACGCGGCCGTTCAGGCCCGCGGCCGCCGGATCATCTTCGGTTTCGAAGACACCAACCGGCCGAGCACCCCGACGATCCACGAGGTGTGGGAAGCGTTCGCACGCGTCGCCGAGGCGTTCCCAGACATGCCCTTCCAGACGAACCACATGGGCTATCTCGATCCACGAACGGACGAAGCCCGGATCATGTTCGACATCGTCCGCGCCCACCCCAACATCTACGTTTCGTGCTCGTGCCTGCAATTCATGTGGGAGGACGAGCACGAGTACCCGTACCGAGGCTACCTCGAGCGGATCCGACTCCTCCGCGACGGCTGCGGCGCAGACCGGATCGTCTACGGCACCGACTGGCCCTGGCTCGACCACTACTTCATGTACCCACAACTCGTCGAGTCGATCCGACGCCACGCCGACTTCCTCAGCGACGAGGAGAAAGAGCTCTTCCTCCACCGAAACGCCCGTCGGTTCCTTGGCGAGACGGCATGAACGCTTCGGCGCATCTCGACGCGTTCTTCGCTGCCTGGATGCGCCATAACGCCACTGAGATGGCGTCCTTCTACGACGAGGACGCCATCATGGAGGACCCAACGCTCGCCGCGCCCAAGATCGGCCGCATCGCGATCGAGCGCTATTACGCGGACATGTTCGCGACGCTCGAAGATCCCCAGCACGACCTTCTCGACTGGGCGGCGCGAGCCGGACGGATCTGGTTCGAGTGGACGTTCGCGAGTGGCGGTCGTACACAGACTCAAGCGAGCTTCCACGGCGTTTCGATCCAGACTCTCCGTGACGGTCTGATCGTCCGCGACGCTGCGTTCTGGGTGCCCCGTGAGCACGCTGCCGCTTAGCGAAGCGCGTATTGCCGTGCTCGCGGCGCCACTCTACGAGGACATCGAGCTTCACTACCCGAAGCTCCGCCTCGAGGAGGAAGGCGCCGAGGTCGTGGTAGCCGGCTACGACGAATCCGCCTATCGCGACGTCTTCTGGTCGCTCGCGCTCGCCGCACGCGGGCGCATGGTCATTCCCGGCTTCGACGGGCGCGTCTACACAGGCGTACACGGAATGCCGGTCGCCGCTGACACGATCGTCGAAGATCTCGACCCCTCCACTCTCGATGCGGTGGTTATCCCCGGCGGTTACGCCGCCGACCATCTGCGCCGCTCCGAACCTGTACTGGAACTGTGCCGCGCCGTCGCGGCACGCGGACGGCCGGTCGCTGCCATCTGCCACGGCCCCTGGGTGCTCGCGAGCGCAGGGCTCCTGCGAGGCCGGCGCGCTACGGGCCACTGGGTCATACGCCCCGACGTTGAAGGAGCGGGTGCGACCTGGGTCGACGAGCCCTGCGTCGCCGATGGCCCCATAATCACCGCGCGTTTCCCTCACGACCTCGGCCCGTTCTGCCGGACGATCGCACGGGTTGTCCAAGCGTCAAGGACACCGAACTAGAGATCGCTGAATTGCAGCGCGAGCGCGCCGAGGATCTCCTCAGCGTGCGCGTGAACCAGCAAATGCCCCTCGCCTTCGAGAATCCGCGCCCGGCAGTTCGGGATCATCGCCGCGAGCTGGTGGGCAACCGCGACCGGAACTGTCGGATCATCCTCTCCGTGCCAAAGAAACACCGGCACCGCGAGCCCCTCGAGCTCGAAACCCCAATCCCGGCCGAGAAGGATCTCCAGCTCTTCAACGTAGCTTGCCTCTCCTTGCGCTGCGGCCTCGAAGCCACTCTCCACGTACATCCGCCGAATCTGAGGATCAGCGAGAAGTGCCCGGTCGGCCTCCGGCGCAGTGTGCGCCCAATCGTCGAGCCAGCGATCAGGATCAAGGCGGATCGATCGGAGCTCCTCCCGGCATTGCTCGGCGAGGAGCACGCGGCCTTCGGCGCCGCGGCGAAGCAGATCGACAGTCGAGCGAAGCCAGTACGCGTTCTCCAACGTCACCTCCGCGTCCAGGGTCGGCAAGGCAGCGACCGGCCCCACGGAGCTCACGAGACCAATGGCAACTATCCGATCGCGAAGCATCACTCCACACGCAGCCGCGTACGGTCCCCCGCCTGAGACTCCAAACACAGCGAACCTCTCGATCCCGAGCGTATCCGCCAGGACAGCGACATCCGCAGGCCAATCCAGGAGACGGCGGCCCGCGCAGGGATCGGAAACGCCGAACCCTGGTCGATCCGGCAGCACCAAACGAACGCCCTGAGCTTGTGGAGCCTCATCGCCGACGTTGATGAGACGCGAGTTCGGCGTGCCGTGAAACCCGAGAACCGGAACGCCGTTCACATCACCCCATTCGACGAACGCGAGACTCCGACCGTCAGGGAGACGTAGCCTGCTCTCAGAATCCACCGCAGCAGCATGCCTGTCATGGGTTGAGCGACCCGCTGACCTGGACCACTACGGGATGGTGTGGGGTTCCGGGCTTCTGCAGCGCGTCGTGGTCGGCGATCCTGTTGCGCTCGCTGCCCGGAGCGTCGACGAACGATCGACTTTTCGTCGAGCGTCCTTGCTTCCGCCACGCGCTTGGTTGAGATTCAGCCGGTTACCTGGCGTAGGGCTGCGTCGATCGTGTACCAGTCGTCGTTGACGCTCTCGGAGCACGGTGCGATGTACGACTTCAGCGCGATGCTGCTACCGCCGTACCAGTCGAGTCGCTCGCACGGCTTCTTGTTCTCTTCCAGGCGGTTTCGAAGCAGGCCCGGGGAGCTGGCGTTGTCTTTCGCGACGAATACGTTGAAGTTCTGCTTGTTCGTGTTGTACGGGTTCGCGGTGCCCTCGCAGCCCTTGCGAAAGACGAGTCTGTCGGCAAACGGGAGACTGGGCGGCGGCGTTTTGCCGGGACATGCCTCCTGAAGCCCGAAGTCCGCGTTCGTCGCGTGAGCCACGCTCTCGATCACCTCGGCGGTCAGGCCCTCGTCAGGCGGGGATGCGGCGGTCGTGTCGGGCGAGCGGGACACGAGAAGGACGACCGCGCCGATCGCGATCGCGATCACGCAGGCGGCAGCCAGGGCGAGTCGCCGCCCCGAGCGCCAAGGCGATCGCCCCTGCGGCTCGTCGCTCGGCCCGCTGCGCTTCGCGGCGCGCTCGCTTGCTTCGACGTCCGTGGTTTCGGTCGCGCTCTCTGCGGTCGGGTTGCGGGTCTGAGCGTCATCGGTCTCGGGAGCGTCGGCTGCTGCGGACGCGAGCGGCGCGACAGCGCTCGGGGGCTCGGGCGTCTTCTGAACCTCCGTCGTGCGCGCGTCGTGCGCTTCCGCCGCTTCGCTCGTCGAGACGGGGTCACCCTGGGCTGTTCGCACCTCGACGAGGGTCTCGTCCAGCTTTCTGAGGAGCCGGCCGGTATCAAAGTCGAAGCGGCTCGGGCTGAGCTCGAGCGCCTGGCGGCGCACCAGGTTGGCGAGGCTCGGCGGCAGCTCATCGGCACGAGGCATCCTCGCTCCGTCGACGAGGATGGGAATGAGGCGTACGTCGCGCGCCAGGGCAGCCTCGATCTCGAGACGCACGAAGTCATCGGGATCGTCGAGGCGACGTAACCCGTTCTCATTGGTGATCGTGAGCCACTGACTCCCGATCAGCGCGAGGAGCACGTCGCAGGACCCGACCGCGTTCGTGATCACCTCGACAAAGTCGTCGCCCAGTCCGATCGAGTCGACGTCCTTGAAGATCTTGCTGTCGCCGAAGTGGTCAGCAAGCCGATCGAACAGCCAGCCGGCCGCGTAAGCAGTCTCCGCCTGCCGGTAGCTGATGAAGATGCGCGCCGGAGCTGCTGGAGGTGAGTCGGCCATGATCTCTACCTCACGACTCCCCAAGGGCGGGCTCCCACGGACACGACGGTAGGGAGCGCGTGACGATTCTGGAGATCGTAACCGTCGGGCAAGCGGCAGGAAAGAGCTCGGTCTGTCGCCCGCTCGGAGCCCGGACGCCGGCGAGCCTTTCCTCGTCGGCCACGTGATCGAGCTGTTCATCCGGCGTGCGAACGCGGAACCGACGGTCACCAACGAAGACCGGAATCAGCCAGCCGACGCTGGGCACGGACGAGCGAGTCGTCATCTGTGCCCTACCCGACGGGGTGGCAGGCGTGATTCTTCCCCGGGCCGGCCATTGACTCGCGACCAGGCGACGAGCGTCGTCACGCGGACACAGGCTTGAGCCCCGTCGAGGCTTGGCCGTGGTCAAATGGTGGTCGTCGACCTGCCCATCCGAACCAGTCAGCACCAAGCCCGCCACCCGCGGCTCGCGAATGAAGCAGCGCAGTCAACCGCCGAAGGGTGAGACGGTCAACTCCCTCCGAGGGGGGACGCGACCCGTTCGTGTCGTGCAGAGTGAGGGTCAGCAAAGGGACATACCGGGCAGAGGCCCCGATGCGGCGGAGGCACACCCGGGTACAGGCGGCAAGAAAGACGACGGGGTCAGCGGCGGCCCCGTCGTTGCTTGCCGCCAGAACCTGCCGTTCATCCCGACCGCATGATGGACGCCGCCCTGGATAGGGACACGCGCCAAGAGGTCGCGGCGCGACTCGCACGGATCCAGCACGAGGAGGTTTCCTTCGTCGTCGCATACTGGATCGACGCACTCAGGGCCGTGCGCAGCGGCGTCTTTTGGGGTCGAGCCGAGCGCATCTGGCTTTCTCGACCTCCGGCGGGCGCGCTTCCTCTGATCACCCAGGTGAACCGACCAACGGTGGTCGCGCAGTCCCCGGGTCGCTGAGATGCGGCAAACTCAGCGACCGGTTCGAATGGGTATTCAGGGAATAAGCCTGGAGCGCGCCGAAGGGAACACGATCCTCGTCGGCGAGGTGATGCATTTCGCGATTGGGCGGCCCGGAACCAGGTCACGAGTCCGCTGACTGACGCGACCCAGGGCTGGTCCGTGAGACTGGTGGGGGCAGTGTGTGTGATGAGTGAGCGTGGGGGTGGGGGATGAGTACTGCTTCAAGCGGGGTTGCGACGGTTGCCGAACACGAGGCGGGCGAGTGTGTGCGTGTGAACGGGACGGGCCGGACGCCGGTTGTGTTCATTCATGGGTTGTGGCTTTTGCCGAGTAGCTGGGATCGGTGGGTGGAGGTGTTCGAGGAGGCCGGGTACACGGGGTTGACGCCCGGGTGGCCGGACGATCCGGAGACGGTCGAGGAGGCGAAGGAGCACCCGGAGGTGTTCGCGCACAAGACGGTGGGTCAGGTCGCAGACCATTTCGACGGGATCATCCGCCAGCTGGATAGGAAGCCGGCCGTGATCGGCCACTCGTTCGGCGGGCTGCTGACGCAGATCATCGCGGGGCGCGGCCTCGCTTCGGTTTCTGTGGCGATCGATCCGGCTCCGTTCCGTGGCGTGCTGCCGCTTCCGATCTCATCGCTCAAGTCGGCGTTTCCGGTGCTCGGCAATCCGGCCAATCGCAACCGCGCGGTGCCGCTCACCTACGAGCAGTTTCGGTTCGGCTTCGCCAACGCCGTTAGCGAGGACGAGGCGAAGGAGCTGTACGAGACGTTCGCGGTGCCGGCTTCGGGCGCGCCGTTGTTTCAGGCTGCGGCCGCGAACCTGAATCCGTGGTCGGAGGCGAAGGTGGACAGCACGAACCCGGAGCGGGGACCGATGCTGATCATCTCGGGTGAGAAGGACAACACGGTCCCGTGGGCGATCGCGAACGCGTCTTACAAGCGGCAAAAGCGCAACGAGGGAGTGACCGAGATCGTCGAGATCCCCGACCGTGGGCACGCGCTCACGATCGACAGCGGCTGGCGCGAGGTCGCCGACACCGCTCTCGACTTCGTCAAGCGATTCGCGTAACGGCAACCAGACACAGCCCGAACGAGAGGAGAAGACATGGCTTCGATCGCAACGTCGACCCATCTGCCGCCGCTCGGCGCGCCCGTGCGCGAGGAGGTCGGTCGCGAGCTGCAGGCGACCTTGGTCGAGCTCGTCGACCTGTCCCTGATCGGCAAGCAGCTGCACTGGACGGTGGTGGGCCTGCTGTTTCGGCCCTTGCATTTGCAGCTCGACGAGCTGGTCGAGTCCTGGCGCGAGCTCTCCGACACGGTCGCCGAGCGGGCGGTAGCGATCGGCTTCACGCCCGACGGGCAGGCGCAGGCGGTCACGGTCGGCTCGGAGCTTGCCCCGGTCGAGCGGGGTGCGCTCGAGGATCATGCCGTCGTGCGCGAGTTGACTCACCGGATCGCCATGGTGAGCGAGCGCGTGCGGGGACGGATGGATCGGCTCGGCGAGCTCGATGCGGCCTCGCAGGACGTCGTGATCGAGGTCGTGCGGGCGCTCGAGGAGCAGCAGTGGATGCTCCGCGCCCAGTTCGGAGCAAGCGTTTGACGCCGATCTCGCGTGGCTTTCGCGGGCGCCGCCGCTCGCAGGCAGATCCGTCGCGGGTACCTCCCGGGCAGTACGTGACCGACGACTTCCCGGTGCTCTCGGCGGGCCCGACGCCGCATACACCGCTCGCGGAGTGGAGCTTCACGATCCAGGGCGCGGTCGACGAGCCGAGATCGTGGACCTGGGACGATTTCCGATCGCTCCCGAGCGAGACCGTGACTGTCGACATCCACTGCGTGACGAAGTGGTCGAAGCTGGACACGGTCTGGACCGGCGTCTCGGTCGACACCCTGCTGGACGGCATCGAGACGGGCGCCGAGTACGTGACCGCCTGGTCGGACGGCGGCTACACGACCAACCTGCCGCTGGAAGATCTAACCGGTGGCAAGGCCTGGGTCGCGTTCGCCTACGACGACGAGCCGCTCGAGCCCGAGCACGGCGGCCCCGCGCGGCTGCTCGTACCCCACCTCTACTTCTGGAAGAGCGCGAAGTGGCTGCGCGGGCTCGAGCTGAAGCTCGACGACGAGCCCGGCTTCTGGGAGACCTACGGCTACCACAACTACGGCGATCCATGGCGAGAGCAGCGCTACTGGGGAGACTGACATGGCAGCTGGCCAACGTGGTCGAGTTGGTCGACGAGACGGCACGGGTTCGCAGTCTCGTCCTCGAGCCGGCCGCGTGGCCCGGTCACCGCGCCGGCCAGCACGTGGACGTTCGCCTGACCGCGGAGGACGGCTATCAGGCGCAGCGCAGCTACTCGATCGCCTCCGCGCCTGAGGATGCCTATCTCGTGTTGACGGTGGAGCGACTCGACGACGGCGAGGTGTCGGGGTACCTCGTCGACGAGCTGCGTCCGGGTGACGAGCTCGAGTTTCGCGGGCCCGTCGGCGGCCACTTCGTCTGGGAGGAGTCGCTCGGCGGGCCCCTGCTGCTCGTCGCGGGCGGTTCGGGCGTCGTGCCGCTGCGCGCGATGCTGCGTCACCACCGCGCAATCGAGAGCGCTGTCTCAGTGCGCCTCCTCTACTCGGCCCGAGCGCTCGAGGAGGTCATCTACCGTGACGAGCTGATGCGCATCGCCGCGGACGACGGGATCGACATCCGCTTCACGCTCACCCGCGAGCAGCCGGAAGATTGGCGAGGCTACAGCCGCCGGATCGACCGGGAGCTACTCGACGACGTCGCTTGGCCACCGGTTGAGCGGCCACTCGTCTATGTCTGCGGCCCGACCGGTTTCGTCGAGACCGCCGCGAGCGCGCTCGTCGCGCTTGGACACGACGCCACCAGGATCAGGACCGAACGCTTCGGGCCGACGTGAGCGCCCCGCCCTGCTCGCATCTCGACCAGGTCAGCGTGACCGAGCTTCCTGCCTCGATCGCGGGCTGCGAGGAGTGCTTGAAGATCGGCAGCGGCTGGGTGCACCTGCGCATGTGCATGAGTTGCGGAAAGATCGGCTGCTGCGACTCCTCGCCCAACCGGCACGCTTCCGGACACGCACGCGAAGCGGCGCATCCGATCGCCCGGTCGGCCGAGGCGGGAGAGCACTGGAGCTGGTGCTACGTCGACGAGGCCGCCTTCGTCGTCGCGCCGGGAGGACGTGAGGGCTGATGGACGCGCTCGACGGCAACGCGATCGCCGGAGCGCTCTATGACGTCTTCGGCGAAGAGATGACCGCAGCCACGAGCGTCTGCGCGCTCTGCAGCGCCTCCCGTCAAGTGGCTGAGCTCCGGGTCTACCTGCGGGCTCCGGGAACGGTTGTCCGCTGTAGGAGCTGCGACGCGATCGTGATGGTGCTCGTCGAGATCCGCGGGGTCACTTGCGTCGACTTGCGCGGCCTTGATCGGCTTGAGCGAGCGGCACCCACCGGCAGCGGTTGACGCTACTCGCCGCGATCCTCGGCTCCGCGGTGGCCACGATCGGCTCGATCCGTCGAGGTCGCCCACGAGGGAAAGGGCTCGCCGTCGTGGCGGAAAGCAAGGGTCCGCCGCCTTCGCTGCATATGAGTATCGGAAGCGACGTGGAAGGAGCCGTGCGGGCTCAGCGTGGGCTCAGATGTCGAGGCGTTGGTCCTCGAGATCGAGGTCGCGGGCTACCCGTAGCCAGACGTCGTTGCTGATCGCGCCGGTGCGGCGGAGGTCGAGTAGGGCTTGCCGCTCGGCTTCGAGCAGTTCGCGGCGCAAGCGTTGATAGTCGTGTGAACGCGACTCGATGGTGCCGTCGTCGGTGTCCTCGAAGCGTGCTCTGAAGCGAACCGTCCGGAAGCTGTACAGGCCGCGCAGGCGCCCGGCCGTGTCCTCGCGCACCCATTCCTCCCGCTCGAGATCGTCAAGCCTGGCGATCGCGGCCTCGGCTGTGCGGATGCGGGCCTCCACCTCCTCGCGAGCATCGATTCCGTCATCCTCGAGCCCGAGCACGCGAATGACGAACGGCAGGGTCAACCCTTGTCCGACGAGCGTCGCAAGGATGACCGAGAAGGTGAGGAACAGAATCAGGTCGCGGCCGGGAAACGATGCGCCAGCATCGGTCTGAAGCGGCAGCGCGAGCGCTGCCGCGAGAGACAGCGCACCACGCATGCCGGCCCAGGAGAGAAAGACAGCGCCCCGCCAGCTCGATACCCGTCGCGCGATCCACTTGGGCGCATGAAGCACCGCAAAGACCCAGGCGAACCGGACAGCGATCACCGTCAGGCTGACAAGCGCGGCGTAGCCGAGAAGCGTCGCAGCGGGGATGTCGCCGAGCGCGTCGATGACGACGGGTAGCTGGAGACCCACGAGTACGAAGAGCAGCGCGTTGAGGAGGTACTGGACGATCTCCCAGACGGCGACTCCTTGCAGCCGAACCTGGGGGGTCGTCAGCTCCGGCGTATGCCAGCCGAGATAGATCCCCGCACTCACGGCTGCGAGCACCGCGGAGACACCCAGCAGCTCTGCCGGGATGAACGCGAAGTAGCCCGTCAACAGGGAGATCGTGATCTCCGCAGGCGGGTTGTCGAGACGGCGACGAGCCTGGCGCACGATCCACCCGACGGCGAGCCCGACCGCGACGCCGCCAAGAGCGCTGACGACGAACAGCCCACCTGTGTACAGGGCCGAGAATGACCCCGTCACGACCGCGGCCACCGCGACCCGGTACAGGACCAGGCCGGTGCCGTCGTTAACGAGGCTCTCGCCCTCGACGATCGTGACGAGCTTTCGCGGGACGCCGAGCCGGCGAGCTATCGCAGTGGCCGCGATCGGATCGGTGGGCGAGACGATCGCACCAAGCACAAAGGCGCTCGGCCACGTCAACCCGTCGACGATGGCGTGCGCGACGATCGCAACACCGACGGTCGTGATCACGACCAAGCCGACCGCGAGCAGACCAATCGGCCGTGCATTGGCTCTCAGATCGCGAAGCGATGTGAAAAAGGCAGCGCTGTAGAGGAGAGGGGGGAGGACGCCGAAGAAGATCAGCTCCGGCTGCAGCTCGACGTTCGGCACCCCCGGAATGACGCCGATCGCCAACCCACCCAGCACGAGCAGGATCGGATACGGGATCCGCAAAGCCGGAGCGACCGCAAGCATCGCCGCGACCGCGACCAGCAACCCGAGCACGACAACGCCGTCCTCCAGGTCAAGATGCACGGCCTAATCGTGCCGAACCCGCATGACCTGGATCGCAAACGAATCGTCAGGCACTCACCGGGTCGATCCCTACCAGGTGCCCGACCTGCCCCCCCAACCCATCAACCCATGAGACCCACCGCACGGTGCCGGCGGGCCACCGCGGGGCCGGGTTTCAGGTCGAGTCCAGTTGCGGCGACCGCTAGCGCCTGCTCGTCCGGCCCGCTGACGTTGTGGCCACTCGCAAACGACGCGCTGTTTAGGGATTGACACCGGCGTCGAGCCAGCAGAACGTCACTTGGCTCAACCACGCGGTATCTTATTCAAGCCAACGACATCCTAGGCAATCGCACTCAGCAGGTCGCCGGGTTCGACCCGGTTAGCTCCTCATCAGGAACGTACGCCTAGACCAGGCAAGGGAGGGCGCTCGTGATCGAGTCGGCAGACGCGGTAGTGGTTGGCGGCGGAATCATGGGCGCAGCGGCCGCGGTTCATCTGCGCGAGCGAGGGCTCGACGTCCTGCTGATCGAGCGCGACGAGGTAGCCCAGGGGACTTCGACCGCCGGCGCTGGGTTCATCGATCTCTGGGGCGCCGGGTACGTTCCGAGCTGGGACGGCGAAGAACTCGAGATCGAGCAGTACGGCTTGGACTTCTACGCGCGGCTCGCCGAGGGCGACTACGACCTCGGCTATCGGCGGAACGGCACGCTATTCCTCGCGACGAACGAGGATGCGTGGAACACGCACCTCGACCTCCTTGCGAGCCACGAACGGGTCGCTGACCGGCGGGTTCTGTCTCCTTCAGAGGTCGAGGAACTAGCCAGTATCGTGCGCGGTGAATCGATCCTCGGCGGCGTGCTCCACCCCTCAGGAGGACAGGTATCGGCGCCGAAGGCAACCTCTGCCATGGTGGCGCGGCTGCTCACGCTCGGAGGTCGCCTCGAGACTAGGTGTCCCGCGACGCGCTTGCTGCAGGAGGGGGACCGCGTCACGGGTGTCGAAACCTCGAGTGGGTCGATCAAGGCGCCGACCGTCGTGCTCGCATGCGGCGCCTGGACGAATCGGCTCCTGGCAGGGATCGGGCGCTGGCTGCCGATGGTGCCGCTCCTGGCCTCACGCATCGTCACCGAGTTTCTGGGCGTTCCTGCGACGATGCCGACGATCCAGATCCCGGAGTTCTCCTACCTCTGGCTACGAGGCGAGAACGGGGCGCTGCTCTGGGGGTGCGACTACGAGGTCTTCCCACACGCGATGCTGGTCGACACGGAGGTCCCGGAGCGGCTCGACCAGCTTCCGCTCGACGGTGTGCTCTATACACAGCGGGTCGGCGCTCAGGCTTCTGCCGTGATCCCCCTGCTGCTTCGGTACCAGAGCATGACGGTTGCTCACGGGGCACCGTGCTTCACTCCCGATCGGCGCGGGCTCGTCGGCTCGATCGCCGGAGTTGAAGGCCTCTACGTCGTCGCCGGCTGCAACGAAGCAGGTGTCTCGCACGCCCCCGGCTGGGGTCGCCTCACTGCGGAGCTCGTCACCGACGGATTCGGGACGCTTACCGAAGGCACCTCGTTCTCGCCGGATCGCTTCGAGGGTAGGTACGAGAGCGAGCGAGACGTGCTCGACACGCTCATGAACAAGGGCGGCGAGCTGCACGGCATGGTCTGAGCGACCGGCGGCCCGAGCTTCAACCGGCACCGGCGCTCGCCGCGTCGAGTGATTCGACCTCGGTCCAGGCGGACCAGCGCCTCCCAGCTGGAAGCGACACGGCGTTGTCTGCCGCGATCGCCTCGCTCAGTCGGTACGGCCTCGACGTGCATGGTTCGAGGATCACGAACGATCCGTGCGCGGCGAGTCCGGCAATGGTGCAGATCCAGAGGTGAGGCAACCGCTGCGCGTCCCAGGCGACGCGAGTTCTACACGACCCTTCCGGTGAGACGACCTCTCCGTTCTCGACGCCGTCGGCGTAGAGCACCTCCACCACGGTCGGTGAGCGCGGCGGGACAACGGAGGCTTCGCGCCATTCGTCCTCGCCGAGGGATTGATTTGGGCGGAAACGCCCAGGGAAATCAGCGTCCGCCATGACGTTCCGGCGAGCGCCGCCGAGCTCGATCGTCCAGCCGGTTCCGACGGCGAGCATCGGATGGGGAGCGACGAGGAACGGACCCGTGTCCGCTCGGGCAAGAACGGTCACTTCCTCGCGTACACCCACGCGCGGGGGGTCGAGAAGCGCGATACGGCGAGTAACGTCGACCGCCGGATCGCTCAGCGCCGCACGAAGTTCGACTCCGTCGGCCCACTGGGACACGCACGTGAACGGCGCCGTCCAGAGGCGGCCATGGTCGGGATGGCCTCTCCACGGCTCGTCGTTCGGGAAAAGGACGTCCCAGCCTCCTGTGGTCGCAGTGAGATAATCGTCACGCGGGCCCGACTGCGGTGGACGCTGATAGAGGAGCTCTCGGGCGGAGCGACGATCGAGCAACTGCTGGATACGTCCGCCCTCGGCGGGGACGATCTCCACACGGATGTGCTCGCTCGCGACCTCCAGCGACACAGGGGGCTACGTCTGCCTGGCCGACGTCGGTCGGTAGACCGACGAACGGCCGGCGACGAGGGCGTCGTAGTCGGCGTCGGACGCTCCGAGCAGCCGGAACTCTCGGATGTAGGGCAGTGCCGTCTGGGGCTTCTCTCCGTCGATCTCGCGCGCAAGGCGGTGTCCGTCGAAGATCGCGTCTGCGACCTGCAGCCGCGGTGCCACGCAGTCGCCGATTCGGTACAGGTTGCCGATGCCTTCCCGCTCGAGGAGATCGCCCGTGTCCTTGAGCTCGCGGTAGAGGGCGTCGGGTGCGACGCGCTGCGTCACGAGGACGATCGAGTCGAACTCCCACTCGGCCTGGCGACCCGACGGAACCACGGCGAAGCCAGAGGCGCGCCCTGCCTCGATCGAGGAGATCACGTGTCCCGTCACGACATCGACGCCGAGTTCGTGCAGCAGCGGGATCATCAGCAGGTTCTCGCCGGTGAAGTTCATGTACGGCGCCGGACCCGGGAATTGAGTTACGAGACGCACCTGCTTACCTCCGCGGGCGAGCTTCTCGGCCAGCGTCGCCCCCATGAAGTACCCCTCCGTGTCGTAGACGAGAACCGAGTCGCCCAGCACCCGTTTCCCCTCGACCATGATCTGCTCCGGGACGAGAACGTACGGGAGGCTCGCGTCCGCTCCGGGGACGGGCTCGTGCGTAGGGCCGTTCAGCCCATCGGTCGCCCATCGCGCGCCTGTCGCGAGGACGACGATCTCCGCGCCGTATTCGAGGATCGCCTTTGCGTCGAGACGGCTGTTCACGATCAGCTCGACGTTGCGAAGCTTCGAGAGCTGGATCCGTCGCCAGTCGATCACCTTCGCCCAGTCGCCCATTCCGGGAAGCTGCGAGACCCAGCGGAGGTGGCCGCCTATGTCGCCATCGGCCTCGACAAGGTGCACGCGGCGCATCCCGCGCTTGCCGAGAACAATCGCGCATTCGAGCCCGGCAGGGCCGGCGCCGACGACAAGGACGTCGTTGTCGGCGTTCTCCGCCCGATCGAACTTCTCGGGATGCCAGCTCCTTCGATACTCCTCGCCCGTCGTGGCGTTCTGCGTGCAGATGAGGCGCCAGCCCGCGTTGACCCGGGAGACACAGACGTTGCAACCGATGCACTCGCGGATCTCGTCGAGTCGCCCCTCTTCGATCTTCTTCGGAAGGAACGGGTCGGCAATCGACGGCCGGGCCGCGCCGATGATGTCGAGCTGGCCGCTCCGAATCACCTGCACCATCGTGTCCGGGTTGGTGAAGCGCCCAACTCCAACGATCGGCTTGTCCGTGTACGGCCGGACCTTCGAGATGACGTCTCCCTGGAAGTTCTCGGCGAAGAAGCGCGACGGCCCTGCGTCCTTCATCCAGTTCGCCATGTTCTCGCCGCCGACCTGGAGGTCCCAGAAGTCGACGAGGTGATCAGCGAGCTCGATGAATCCGACGCCCTCCTCCTCGACACGAATGCCGGCATCCGTACCGTGGAGCGTGTCGACGCTCAGTCGTGCGGTGACCGCGCAGTCGTCGCCGACAGCCTCTCGCACCAGCTCGAGCGTTTCCAACCAGAAGCGAGCCCGGTTCTCGAGCGACCCGCCGTACTCGTCGCTTCGCTTGTTGTAGTAGTTCATCAGGAACATCGACGGCGTCGCGGAGGCCTCCGCTCCGTGCACGTTCACAATGTCGAAGCCGACCGCGTGTGCCCTCCGTGCGGCCTGGACGTAGAGGTGCTGGAGCTCGCGGATCTGCTCCTTGTCCATCTCGTAGGTCGAGCCCATCCAGAGCACCTCGCTAACGACTCTCGAGATGCCTCGGGCGGGCTGGCGGCTGTCGAAGCCCGACGTGCAGCTGCCGGAGTGCAGCTCGATCCCGGCGAGCGCTCCGTGCTCATGCACCCGCTCGACCATGAGGCGCCAGTTCTGCGCGTCGCGGTCGTCCCAGATGAACGAGGGCAGGCCGAAGCCCGTGAAGTCGTCCTCGCAGCTGATCTGGGTCGCTTCCGTGTTCACGACGGCCCAGCCGCCCTCGGCCTTCATCCCGCGGAAATGAGCCTGGGCACCCGGAAAATGGGCGCCGAGGCCCGTGCAGTGGGGCGTCTGGTAGAAGCGGTTCTTCATTGTCTTCGGGCCCACGCGGATCGGCTCGAAGAGCACGTCGTACTTCGGATCCCGCGTCAAGACGCCACCGGAGGAAGCGAACCTAGCGGGTTTGTGCCGGTAGCTCGTACGAGTGCACGAGCTCGCCGATCCTCGCGCGTTCCGCCGACGGCGCACGCTGGGCGTGTGAGCTTCCCCATCGGTCCTGTGGGTACTCCGGGCGGTCGCTGCGAATCCGAGGGCAGCTAGACCTCGCTTTCGACGCTCGCCTCGCTTCGAGTCGAGCTCAACGACTGGTACCCATCGTCAACGCCCACCGCGGCCGCCGTGATCTCTTCGATGTCCCGCTCTCCGACAGCGGAGTCGACGATCGCTTGGCCGGCCGCGAAATGCGCGGTGAAGACATTGCGGATCGTCTGCTCGTCACCCCCCGCGATCGCGTCGACGAGCGGCCGGTGTGCGTCCGGATCTTGCAGCGGCGTCATCCGCTCCTCGCCCACGTTCAGCACCATCACCGTGATGTTCCCTGTCAGCGAGCGCCAGACGTCGAGAAGGGTCTGGTTTCCGCAGGATTCGCAGATCGCCTCGTGGAAGCCGAGGTCGGCGCGAAGGCGATCCGGGAAGGGCAGCGGCGTCCAGAAAGCGAACTCGAGCGCGCGCAGCCGCTGGCTGACCAACGCCTGGGTCTGTGCGGACCAGCGGCGTGCCACGCTGCAGGCAGCCATCACCTCGAGCGAGAAGCGAACCTCTTGGAGCTCTGCGGCCTGGCGTGCGGTGAACCGCCTGACGAATGTTCCGCGATGCGGGATGGATACGAGGAGGCCTTCCTGCTCCAGGTTGCGGATCGCCTCGCGCAGCGTGCCACGGCTGATGCCGATCTCGCGGGCAATCTGCACCTCGTTGAGCTTTTGCCCGGGCTGCAGGCGTCCTGAGATGAGCTCGTTGCGGACGATGGTCAGGGCCTGCGCACGAAGCGTTCGGTGCGACTTCTCGATCAGCATGGCCGCACCCTAACCAATCCAGTTGTATGTTGATGATCGAAATGTTGACAAGCACCTGAGAAGGCCCTACTCTCGCGCCATCGATCGGCCGGTGGTGTCTTGAAGTGGGACTGCTCAGGCGAAAGCGGGCGAGTGAAGAGGCCAATGCGCGGCCTCGGACCGTGCGCCTCTACTACGCGTCCGACGTGCATGGCAGTGACCTCTGCTGGCGCAAGTTCGTCAACGCAGCGAAGCACTACGATTGCGGGGCGCTCGTCATGGGCGGCGACCTCACCGGGAAAGCTCTGGTCCCGGTCGTTCGGACGAACGGGTCCTATTCGGCACTCGTCGTCGGCGAGGAGCGACGAGCGACCTCCGACGACGAGCTCGCAGAACTCGAGCGCGCGATCAGGATGAACGGCTTCTACCCGCTCCGGACGACTCCCGAGGAGCACCGCGCGATGCGAGATCAGGCAGACCTTCGCGAGCGGCTGTTCACCAAGGCGATGGTCGACGAGCTCGAGCGGTGGATGCGCTTCGCGGAGGAGCGACTCGGCGCGGCGGGCGTCGACGTCTTCGTTATGCCCGGAAACGACGATCCATGGTCGATCGACGAGGTGCTCGAGCGAAGCGAGAAGGTTGTCGCGTGCGACGGTCGCGTCGTCGACGTCGGCGGGCACGAGATGATCTCATGTGCCTACTCGAACCCGACGCCCTGGGCTAGCCCGCGCGAGCTCGACGAGGACTCCCTCTACGCGAAGATCCACGCCCTTGCGGAGCAGCTCGAATCCGCGGAGACGGCGATCTTCAACCTCCACGTGCCTCCGCACAACAGCGGGCTCGACACAGCGATCGAGCTCGACGATGAACTGCGGCCGGTGCTCACCGCCGGCCAGCCCCACGAGATCCCCGTGGGCAGTACGGCGGTGCGGCAACTGCTCGAGGAGTTCCAGCCGGCGTTGGCGCTGCACGGGCACATTCACGAGTCTCGCGGGATCACCCGCGTCGGGCGCACCGTGGCGATCAATCCCGGATCGGACTACAGCGGCGGCCGGATCGACGGATGCGTCGTCGACCTCGTGGCCGGTGGCGTCAAGAGCTTCCAGCTGGTGTCGGGCTGAACGAAAGGAGAGAGCGATGGCGACCGAAACGCACGGAGTCACGGAGGCGGCGGGGGGAGGATTGTTTACGCGGCAGGCCACCGGCCTCGTCCGGTCGGTCTCGCCCGTCTCGACGATGATCTTCAACTGCTTTACGGCACCTGCACCTTTCGTCCTCGCGATCGCGCTGTTCTGGACGCTCGGCGTCTTCCCCGGCGCGAACCTCTACGTCGCGATCGTGCTCGGCTACGTCGCGGGGTTCATCTTCGTCTTCGCAATCAGTCTGGTGACCGCGGCGATCCCGCGCAGCGGCGGCGACTACGTGTTCGTCGGCCGCATCCTGCACCCGATACTCGGCCTCGTCTCATCGTTCTGCTTTACGGCAGGCGTGCTGCTGTCGGCCGCCGCCATCACCCTCTTCATGGTGACTGGCGCCTTGGCGCCCAGCCTGAGTGCGATCGGCCTTGTCTCGGGCAGTTCGACGTTGCTCGACTGGGGGACGACCCTCGGCTCCAGCAAGAGCTGGCAGTACGGCGTCGGCGCCGTGCTGATCGCGCTCGCGTGCCTCCTCGCGGGTAGCGGCTGGAGATGGTCGCTGCGCGTTCAGAACTTCGTGTTCATCATCGCGGGCCTCGGGATGCTCGTTACCGGAATCGTCGTGCTCGCGAAGAGCGGCGACTTCGCCGGAGCGTTCAACAGCTTCGCGAACCCGATCACGGGCCAGACCGATTCGTACCAGTCCGTTATCGACGCCGCAACGAGCGCCGGCATCAACGTTGATCCGGGCAGCACGTTCTCGAACACTTGGGCTGCGTTCGGGGCAGTGATCGGGTTCTCCATCTATGCGTTCTACTCGACACACATCTCCGGTGAGGTGCGGCAGGCGGCTTCATGGAAGACGTCAGGCGTGATGCTCGGCGCCGCAGGAATCAACTTCGTCGCCTGCATCGTCCTGGTCGCGATCTTCTTCCACGGGTTTGGCACCGAGTTCTTCGCCTCGGCGAACGCCGTGAACGGCACGGATGCGTGGCCCTTCGCGGCTCCTCCGTTCTTTGTCTTCCTGACCTCGATCGCAGGCGGGAGCGCGACGCTCGCGTGGTTTCTGGGGATCTCGCTCGTGCTGACCTTCTTCGTTGTGCTCTGGCTGCAGATCATCCAGCCGATGCGGGCGCTCTTTGCGTATGCCTTCGACGGCGTGCTGCCGCTTCGCATCGCCTACGTGTCTCCGCGCTCGCGAGTACCCGTCGTGTCGCTCGTGATCGTATTCATCATGACACTCGGGATCTACGCCTGGGCCGTCTACGGGTCGAACTTCTTCACGGTGTACGCGACTGCAGTGCTGATCACCGTCGGCGCGCTCTTGCTCATGTCACTCGCGGTGATCCTCTTCGCTCACCTGCGGCCGGAGATCTGGCGAGGCTCGGTCCTCACGAAGCGAGTTGCCGGGATCCCGCTGACGACGATCGCCGGGGTCGGCGCACTAATAGTGGCGATCGTGAACGGGTGGCTCTTCCTGAAGTACCCGGGGCTCGGGCTCACCGACCGCGGCGCAGCGTTTCGGAACCTCGGCATCGTCGTCGGCGCTGCGATCGTCGTCTACCTGATCGCCGACTTCATCCGAGGGCGCCAGGGTGTGCGTTTGTCGAAGGCCGCATCGGAGATCCCGCCCGACTGAGCTGATCGCGGCCGCGCCTGCAGACGAGTGACGGACCGGCTTTCAGGGCGCATCGCCCTCGTCACGGGCGGTGCGAACGGGATCGGACGGGCAATCGCGGAGCGTTTTCTCCGCGAGGGCGCCAGCGTGGTCATCGCCGACGTCGAGGAGGGCTCCGCCGCGGAAACCGCGATGGAGCTCTCCGAGCTCGGCTCGGTCTCGGCCGTCCGTGCCGATATCTCTTCCCGAGACGACGTCCGCCGGGCAGTCGAGCATTGCGTACACACACACGGGCGACTCGACGTCCTCGCAGCCAATGCAGCCAATGCGGATGTCGTTCCGTTCATGGAAATCGGGGAGTCCGCCTGGCGGCGGATGGTCGACGTGAACCTCACCGGGACCTTCTTCTCGATCCAGGAAGCCGCCCGGGTGTTGATCGGCCGCGGCGGAGGCTCGATCGTCATCACCGCCTCTACCAACTCGTTCTGGGTCGAGGCGAACACCGCGCACTACTCGGCGACGAAGTTCGGTGTAATCGGACTCATGCGAACTGCGGCACTCGATCTTGCTCCGCATGGGATCCGGGTCAATGCGGTATCGCCCGGGATCGTCAGCACACGGCTCGCGCGCTTCCTTGTGGAGGATCCCGTTGCGGGACCCGAGTTCCTCAAGCGCGTACCACTCGCGCGCTTCGCCGAGGCCTCCGACGTCGCGAGCGCGGCCGCGTTCCTGGTCTCGGACGACGCTGCCTACATCACCGGCGAAAACCTCGTGGTCGACGGCGGCATGACCATCGGTGTGGCGATGGAACCTCCTGACGAACCGCTTCCGGGCGCGGTGAGGTAGCTCGGGTGCGAGAGAACCCGGTCGCTCGCAAGCTTCGCACGGGCGAGTCGGCCTTTGGCACGTTTGCGCTCGAGTTCGCGACGACGGCGCTTCCGCGGACAGCGGCGAGCGCGGGCGCGGAGTTCCTCGTCCTCGATCAGGAACACAGCGGCTTCACGGGCGAGACACTGCGAACCGTGCTCGCAGCCGCCCGTGCCTCTGACATCGTCCCACTCGTTCGAGTGCCGTCTGTCGATCCGCATGCGATCGCCGTCGCTCTCGATCTGGGTGCCTTGGGGGTGATGGTTCCACGGGTCGAGACCGACGGTGAGGCTCGCACCGTCGCAACATCGGCTCGTTACCCGCCGGTAGGACGCAGGGGCTTCGGGATACTCCACGTGGACGAGCACGGCGGCGACGTCAAGCGCTACATGAAGGAAGCCAACGACGCAGTCCTGGTCGTCGTGCAGATCGAGTCGTCGCGAGCGATCGAGAACCTCGACGCGATTGCCGCCGTCGATGGGATCGACGTCCTCTGGATCGGCCAGTACGATCTCACCGCGTCGCTCGGGATTCCCGGAGAGTTCGACCACCCGGAGTTTCTCGATGCTCTGAGAGCGACGGTCGCTGCGTGCGACAAGCACGGCAAGGCGGCCGCGATGGCGACTGACGATCTCGAAGGCGGGCGGGAGCTCCTCCGCAGCGGATTCCGGTGCATCGCCTTCGGGCATGACGTCACGCTGTATCGGCTGGCACTCGAGCGCGGGCTCAACGGGCTTCGCGAGTCCATGGGCGCAGCGTCGTGATCTTCGCAACCGACCTCGGCCTACCTGAGGCGCCGCTGCTTCTGCCCGACGGTTCCTGGCTCGTCGCGGAACTAGCCCTCGAGCGCGGCACTGTGAGATGGATCTCAGCTGACGGGAAAACGCAGCGGGCGATCGCAAGGACGGGACGTCCCAACGGACTCGCGCTCGACCGCGACGGCGGCGTCTGGGTGGGGGAGACCTTGGACCCGGCGGTGATCAGGCTCGAGCTCGACGGATCGTTCGACCGGGTGCTCGAAGAGATTGACGGAGTGCCGCTGCGTTGGCCCAACGACATCTGCTTCGGCCCGGACGGTGCGCTGTACGCGACTGACTCCGGTGTACTCGTTCGAGATTTCCTCGACGAGAGCAATGCACTGGTCGCGCACTGGGAAGCTCTGCCGATCGACGGCAAGGTGTTCCGCTTCGATACGCGGACCGGCGAGGCGTGGTTTCTCGACGACGGCTACGGATTCACGAACGGAATCGCCTTCGGACCCGACGAGCTCCTTTACGTCAACGAGACGATGACCGGGAACGTCTACCGCTACCGTCTGCGTGAGGGGCGCGCCGACGAGGGGCGAGAGCTGTTTGGCAATGTCTTTGACGCCGGCTGGACGGGCACTGGGTTGCGAGGGCCGGACGGGATGGCGTTCGGCGCGGACGGACGGCTTTACGTGGCCGTCTTCGGCCAAGGTGACGTGACGGTGCTGGGTCTGGACGGGGAGGTGGTCGAACGGATCGCGGTTCTCGGCAAGTCGCCGACGAACGTCGCCTTTGGTCCGGCCGGGGAGGGCCGCATCTATGTCGTCGAGTGCGACCACGGGCAGATGGAGGCGTACGACGTCGGCGTCGACGGTCTCGATCTGCACAGGTGAGGAGGGAAGATGGCTGAGGTCGGTATCGAGAGAGTCACGGAGGTCGAGCCGGGGATGCGGGTGGAAGACGTCCCGACGCCCGCGCTCGTGATCGATCTCGATCGGATGGAGGCCAATCTCGCCCGCTGGCAGCAAATGGCCGACCAGAAGGGCAAGAAGCTCCGGCCACACGTGAAGACGCACAAGGTTCCCGAGATCGCACAACGACAACTCGAGCTCGGTGCATGCGGCATCGCTGCCGCGAAGCCAGCGGAGGCTGAGGTGTTCTTCGAGGCGGGCTGTCGCGACATCGTGCTTGCCTACCCGACCGTCGGTCCGGACAAGTGGGCCCGAATGGCTCGAATGGCGAGGCACGCGAAGGTGACGGTCAACGTCGACTCGGAGGTCGAGGCGCGCGGTCTCTCAGCCGCGGCGGCGGCCGAAGGCGTCACGATCCAGACCCAGATCGAGATCGACACGGGCCTCAACCGGTGCGGTTTCGAGCCGACCGACCTCGAAGGCATCGAGGTGTTCGCGCGCATGCTCACCTCGCTGCCGGGTATCGAGCTCGAGGGGATAACGACGCATCGGGGCAAGTTCAGCGAGCGACTCCTCTCCATGACAAACGAGGAAGCGGGCCGAGAGGAGGGCCAGATCCTCGTCGACCTCGCGGAGCAACTCCGTTCTGACGGCATCCAGATCGCCGAGGTGACCGCGGGGGGGACGATTACCGGTCGTGGTGTCGCGGAGGTCGACGGGGTGACCGAGGTGCGGGCGGGAACGTACGTCTTCAACGACGCCATGCAAGTCGCCTACGGATCAGCTGCGCCCGAAGACGTCGCGGTGTCGATTCTCGCAACCGTTGTAAGCACGCGGCGGCCCGGATGGGCGACGATCGACGCGGGCTCGAAGACCTTCTCCGGCGATCGCGCCGTGGTCACCAACGCAGCCGGCGATGCCGTGGTCGCAAGCGCGGTCGACATCGACGCACACGTCCGGCGCATCACCGAGGAGCACGGGATGGTAGAGCTCGGCGAAGGCGTAACGCTCGAGGTGGGCGAAAAGCTTCGGTTCACGCCGTTCCACGTCTGTACAGCGGTGAACCTTTCGGACGAGCTCATCGCCGTTCGCGAAGGCATCGTCGAGAAGATCTGGCCGGTGCTCGCACGCGGCAAGCGGTCGTAGCGACGTACGCGAAAGACAGGAGGTTTGCAATGGCGAAACACGTGATTCAGACGGACAATGCCGGGCCGCCGCTCGGCGCCTATTCGCAGGGCTGGAGGGCCGGTGACTTCGTGTTCGTGACCGGTTGCGGGCCGATCGACGCCAAGACAGGGAAGGTGCGGGGTGAGACGGTCGAGGAGCAGACCGAAGTCGTGATCGACAACATCGAGGCTATTCTCGAGGCGGCCAGCGCAACCCTTGCCGACTGCGTCAAGGCCACTGTCCACCTGGTCGACGAGACCGAGTTCCCGCGCTTCAATGAGGTCTACGCACGACGTTTTCCCGAGCCTCGCCCGGCCCGAACGACCGTCGGTAGCGGGATGAGGCAGGTGCCAGGGATGCGAGTGGAGATCGACGTAATTGCCTACACCGGCGACCAGTAGCACAGCAATGTCGTCCCACCTGAGCCTAATTCGGGGACGTCAGGTGCACCGCGTGATTCTGGGCGCCCGGCTCGGCCAAAAGGCGACCGCCCGCGCGGACCGTCGGACGGCGGGCCCCGCTTTCGCGGCCGATGTGTTCTTCGCCGAGCACGACGACTGGCCCCTCGAGGCGCGCCGGTCTCCGAGCTCGTGCAAAGGCGTCCTCGATGTCGGCTGCTGGGTGGGACGGGAACATCCGCTCTTGCAACGAGACCGCTGCGCTGTAGCCCTCCGACGACCTTCGTGTTTCGCTCCACGCGCGCATCGGCGGCGAGGGGCGTGTCGGTCATTGGGCGGATGTCTTGGGGGCGGTGTGTGCTCTGGCGTGGCGGGTGCGGCGCACGGTGAGTCCGGCGGCGAGGGCGAGCGCGAGTGCAATCAGGGTGATTGGCAGGAGGGGGAATGACCCGTTGGTGTCGGCTGGCGGTTGCGGCGAGGGCGGCGCCGGGATCGTGTACGAGCCAAAGCCGTGTGTTTGTGCGCAGTCTGCGTAGGGGAAGCCGTCGTTGACGGCGACTGTCCAGGTGCCGGCCGAGGGGAAGACGACGTTGGCTCGGTAGAGGCCTGCCGCGCCGTCGACGAGCTCTGCAGGAACCGTCTTGTGCTTGCCGGTGGCGGGGTTGGTCAGGATCACGGCGGGTTTCGCGTCGGCCATGGGCGTGCGTCCGTGTTGGAGCACCGTGATGTCGGCCGTCCAGGTTGATCCGGCCGCGACCCGGTCGGGGAGCGGGGTGAGGCCGACGGTCGCCATGCAGCCGGCGTTCGCGACGCCGGCCGTGGCGAGGGCTGCCGCGAGGGCGAATCCGATCACGAGCGTGCGCATCTGTTTGCCTCCTCGTTGGTCGATCTGTGTACACCGGCCGGGCCGGGGAGGTTCCGGCTATCTGACCGATCGGGCGATCGCGAGCGCCTCGGCCTTCGACTTGGCGCCCTCGAGCCGCAGGGTGACGTCGCCTCGCTGCCAAAGGAGCACGTTGCCGGCCAGGCGCGAGGTTTCCTCGACGATCGTGTCGGTCGCCGGGTCACGATAGGCGAAGAAATGAGGGTCCCCCGTCAGCCAGACGCCTGGGTCGTCGCCGATTGAGAGGCGCTCGATGCGGGTTCCGGGGCCGCCGGATTTTTCGATGAATGTCAGCCCGTCGGCGCGAAACTGGGTCAGCAGAAGCCGTGGGCGACGCGAGTCTTTGCTCCGCCAGATGAGCGCGACCTGTCCACCAGGGAGCGACGCCGCGAAACGCACCTCCTGCGGGGGACCGGGCAGGGTGGGGACGGCAACCGGGTAGCCGGCCCGCCGGCGGGCTTCGGTGAGGGGGACGGCCGGGCCGAGGCGCAGGTCTGGGCTCGGCGCGGTCTGCGGCAGTGTCTGCACCCGCTCGACCTCGACACCGCCGATCCCGAGCCAGTCGAGGATCGCGGTGCGTGCCTGCGGTACGGCAAAGGCGGCGCCGACGGCAACGGCGAGCACAACGAGGGCGAGAACGAGCCCGCGTCGGCGACGTGGAGGCCGCTCAGCGAGGCGTGCCGCGACGCGCGGCCCCAGGTTGGTCGCCGCAGGCAGATCGAGCTCGCGGCCGAGAGCGAGAAGGCGGCGTTCGAGCTCGCTCACGGCGCGTCTCCGATCCGCTCGCGAAGGCGCCCCAAGGCGCGCGCCGTCCGCGACTTGACCGTGCCACGACGCACGCCGAGCGTGGCCGCCGTCTCCTCCTCGGACAGCTCGAGGAAGTAGCGGCACCCGATCACGAGCCGGTCGTTCTCCCCGAGCCCGTTGACGGCAGCAAGGAGCTCCTCATGCAGCTCCCGGGCGATCGCGGCGCCCTCGGCGGAGGGGGCCGCCTCCCCCGAGGGCACCTGGCCGGCAGCGCGCAGAGCCAGCCCCGCCCGCCGTCCGGCCGACCGCCGCCGATTCCGCGCCTCGTTCGCGACGATCCGCAAGAGCCACGGCCGAAACGGCTCGCCGCTTCGGAAGCGCCCGAGCGCGCGACAGGCCTTCACGAACGCGTCCTGCGCCGCCTCCTCGGCATCGGCCGCGTCTCGCGTGATCAGGTAGGCGGTACGCACAGCGATCCCCTGGTAGCGGTGGACGAGCTCCTCGACAGCGGCCGGGTCGCCGCGCCGCGCGCGCGCGATCAGCTCGCTCTCCCCGGGTGGACGGCCCTCCACTCGCCGGTATTACACCGGGCCAGCGAAAAAGGTTCCGCTTCGGGCCGCGCCACTCGAGCCAACGAACTCGCTAAGTCGCCGGTTCGAGCCCTGCTAGCTCCATTCCGTTGAGGGCCCGCGTAATGCGGGCCCGCGGGGGCGGCGCGCGGCCAGACGAGTCGGGTCGCGGGATCGGCGGCGTGGTTGCCGACAGCGCGGGCGGAGGCGATCATCTTGGCGGTGGCGACCGTGTCCTTGTACGGGCGTGAGCAGGCGGTCAGCGTTCTTGACGATCTGATCGACGCCGTCGACGTGCGCGGGGGCGCGATCGTGATCCGGGGCGGGCCCGGCATCGGCAAGTCATCCGTGCTTGCGGCAGCGAGAGGAAGCGCGCGTGCTCGCGGCATGGTCGTCCTGACGACGACGGGCGTGTTCTCGGAAGCTCAGCTGCCGTTTGCGGGCCTGCACCAGCTTCTGCAGCCGCTGCTCGCCGACATGGCGAAGCTTCCGCCTCCACAGCGCGAGGCCCTGAGCGCGGCCTTCGGCAAGACCGCCGCCGCCGCTCCCGAGTTGTTCCTCATTGCGTTGGCGACGCTCGAGCTGCTGGCGGACGCGGCCGCACGCGCTCCCGTCTTGGTGATCGCCGAGGACGCCCACTGGCTGGACGGCCCCACCGCGGACGTGCTGGCGTTCGTGGCGCGTCGCGTGGGTCTCGAGCCGATCGTCCTGCTGGCCGCCATCCGCGAGGGCTGGGCGAGCGCGCTCGGGGAGGCGGGCCTTCCCGAGCTGCGGCTCGAGCCTCTGGACGAGGAAGCGGCGGCCGCACTTCTCGATGAGCATGCTCCGGACCTCACTCCGGGCGTGCGCGAGCGGCTGCTCGTGGAGGCGGAGGGGAACCCCCTCGCGCTTGTCGAGCTGCCCCGAGCACTTCGATCGAGAGCTGCCGACGCGATCGGTGCGCTGTCGGAGCCGCTGCCTCTCACGGCGCGACTCGAGCGGGCGTTCGCGGAGCGGGCGTTCGAGCTGTCCGGCGCGACTCGCACCGCGCTGCTGGTTGCGGCCGCAAATGACGGTGATGACCTTGCTGTGGTTCTGCGGGCCGCCGGACCGGTCAACGACGCGAGCATGCCCGTGGATGTCCTCGAGCCGGCAGTCGCCGCGCAGCTGATCGAGATCGACCAGGCTTCGCTTACGTTTCGTCACCCGCTCGTCCGGTCGGCGATCTACGGTGCAGCGAGCGTCTCCGAGCGACGTAGGGCCCATGCAGCGCTCGCCGGGGCGCTGCCGGATGAGCCCGACCGTCGCGTCTGGCATCGGGCGGCCGGGAGCGTCGGGCCTGACGCCGCGCTCGCGAGTGAGCTGGAGGAGGCGGCGGAGCGCGCTCGCAGCCGCGGCGCGACGGCAGTAGCCCTGGCCGCGCTGGAGCGCGCGGCCAAGCTCAGTGCCGATCCTGCTCTTCGGGCTCGCAGGCTCCTCCGGGCGGGTGAGATGGCGTTCGAGCTTGCTGGCCCCGAGCTCGGAATCCGGTTTCTGCGAGAAGCCGAGCCGCTCGAGCTCTCGGCGATGGAGCGGGCGCGACTCTCGCTGTTGCGGGAGCTGTTCGAGGACGAGGGGCTGTGGGCGGGCGGTGCGAGGGTCGCCTCGTTCATCGAGATCGTCGACCGGGTGAGGGTCGCCGGGGAAGCAGAGCTCGCGTTGAGCTTTCTCCTGGCGGTCGCCCAGAGGTGCTGGTGGGTCGGCCTCGAGCAAGGGACGCGCGATCTCGTCGTGGCAGCCGCGGAGCGAATGCCCGTCTCGGGCGAGAACGCGGCGCTGACGGCGATCCTTGCGTTCGCGGATCCGGTCGGGCGAGGCGCAGACGTCCTCGACCGCATCTCGCGCCTTGAACCGGACGCTGGCCTCGACTCGGCAGCGATCCGGCTGATCGGCGCCGCCGCGACGGCCGTCGGCGCATTCGATCTGTCACCCGGGTTCCTCGCCGCGTCGGTCGACGGGCTGCGTGCGCAAGGCCGGCTGGGCCTACTCGCACAGGCGCTGGTGTCGCAAGCGTGGGCTGTCGTCTTTCTCGGGAACTGGGCGGTCGCTGGTCCCGCCGCCGAGGAAGCGGGCCGATTGGCGCGGGAAACCGGGCAGCCACGCTGGGCTGCGGCAGCGGATCTCGCCTCGGCGACCTTGGCCGCTCTGCGCGGCGACGACGAGGCCGTAGATGCGCTCGCCTCCGAAGCCGAACGACTCCTCTTGCCGATGAGTGCGCACCCGACGCTGGCATTCGCCCAGGTGGCGCGCGGTCTGGGCGCGCTCGGCCGTGGCGACCATGACGACGCATACGCCCACTTGCGACGCATGTTCGACCCGGCCGACGTCGCCTACCACCCCTTTGTTCGCTACTGGGTGATCGGGGATCTGGCCGAGGCCGCGGCTCGCACTGGACACGAAGATGAGGCTCTTGCGCTGATCGAGGAGTGCGAGGCAGTAGCGCAGAAGTCTCGGTCACCCTTGCTGCTGGTGGGCTTGCGCTACGCCCGGCCGCTGTTGGCTGAGGCCGACGACGCCGAGGCGCTCTTCCAGATCGGGCTCAGCGCAGATCTGACCGCCTGGCCGTTCCATCGGGGCCGGATGCTGCTCGCGTTCGGTTCCTGGCTTCGCCGCCAGCGGCGTGTCGCAGAGTCACGCACGTCGTTGCGCGCCGCTCGCGACTGCTTCGACGCACTCGGTGCGATCCCGTGGGGCGACCGAGCCCGACAGGAGCTCCGAGCCTCGGGCGAGACGAGCCGCGCCCGCGCCCCCGAGGCCCGTGACCGGCTGACCCCGCAAGAGCTCCAGATCGCGCGGATGGCTGCCGAAGGGCTCACAAACAGGGAGATCGCCCAGAAGCTCTACCTCTCGCACCGAACCGTCGGAGCGCACCTCCGTCGGATCTTCCCGAAGCTCGGGATCGCCTCGCGGCGCCAGTTGACCGCCGCGCTCGCCGGCGAGGGCGCCTCGAGCACCTAGCTTCCACGAAGGAAGGACTCGGCCGAACCAATGCACCGCTCGGTGGCGCCCGTCGCGCAAAGAGCGGTCATGTGACCGATGCGGGCCAGCCCCATCCCTCATAGCGTGACGTCTCCGCCAGCGACCCGAAGGGGACTGTGATGAGGATCGTCATCTATCCCGGCGCCCCACACGCATCACCGACGCGCACCAGGAACCAACTCGTCAGCTCCTCGACCCGAAAGGATGACGCATGAGCACCGACGCAACTGCCCCCGACACGATCGTTCTGATCCACGGCTTCTGGGTGACTCCACGAAGCTGGGAGCACTGGATCTCCCGCTACGAGAGCCGCGGCTACCGCGTCCTCGCCCCCGCGTACCCCGGGTTCGAGGTCGAGGTCGAGGCGCTCAACGCAGATCCCTCGCCGATCGAGGCGGTGACGGTGCCGGCGATCATCGAGCATCTCGAAGCCGTGGTCGGCGAACTGGACTCGCCACCGATCCTGATCGGGCACTCCGCCGGCGGAGTGTTCACGCAGATCCTGCTCGATCACGGTTACGGAGCGGCGGGCGTGGCGGTCAACTCGGCCCCGACGGAGGGGGTCAAGGTGGTGCCCCTATCGCAGATCAGGTCGACGTTCCCTGTCCTCAAGAATCCCGCCAACCGCCACAAGGCGGTCGGGTTCACCCACGAGCAGTGGCACTACGCATTCACCAACACCTTCAGCGAGGAGGAGTCGCGGAGGCTGTACGAGCGCTACCACATCCCGGCGTCCGGTGAGATCTTCTGGGGCAGCGCGCTCGCGAACATCCACCCCGGCCGCGACGACAACTACGTCAACTACAAGAACGACGACCGAGCGCCGCTGCTGTTCATCTCGGGCAGTGAGGACCACCTGATGCCGCCGAAGATCCAGCGCTCGAACGCCAAGCACTACAAGTCGGACACCGTCACAGAGGTCAAGGAGTTCGAAGGGCCGCACCTGCTCCCCGCGCGGGACGGCTGGGAGGAGGTCGCCGACTACGCGTTGACCTGGGCAGCCGACCACGCCCTGTCGTGGGCGACCGAGCGCGCGGTGCCGAGCAGCGCGTGACGGACGTCCGCATCACCCACGTCGGCGGGCCGACCGTGCTGGTCGAGGTCGGCGGCTGGCGCCTACTCACCGACCCGACGTTCGATCCGCCGGGCCGGAAATACAACTTCGGCTGGGGCACGGGCTCGATCAAGCTGGCAGGGCCGGCGATCGCCGCCTCCGACCTCGGGCGAATCGACGCCGTCCTCCTCACGCACGATCACCACGAAGACAACCTCGACCCCTGCGGACGGGCGCTGCTGCCGTCCGCAGGAGTCGTCGTCACCACCCTCTCGGGGGCGAAGCGGCTCGGCGGAGAGGCACGCGGGCTCGAGCCCTGGGCCACGACGCAACTCGATGCGCCTGGACGATGGCCGATCGAGATCACCGCCACGCCGTGCCGGCACGGCCCGCCTCTCAGCCGCCCACTCGCGGGGGAGGTCGTCGGCTTCGCTCTCCGCTGGGACAGCCAGGAGCACGGCGTGCTCTGGATCTCGGGCGATACGGTGCTCTACGACGGCGTGCGCCAAGTCGTCGACCGCCTACAGGTCGATACGGCGCTCCTGCACCTGGGAGGCGTGCAGTTTCCGGTCACGGGGCCGCTGCGCTACACGATGACCGCTCGGGACGCCGTCGAGCTGTGCCGCGTCATCCGGCCGCGCACCGTCATCCCCATCCACTACGAAGGCTGGAAGCACTTCCGACAAGGCCGCGAAGCGATCGAGCGCGAGTTCGCGCGGGCGCCAGACGACATCCGACAGAGCATCCGTTGGTTGCCCGTCGGAGTTGAGGTGGAGATCGCCGCATGAAGCCCTTCGGTCAGTCGGCTCTACTGCCCGCCGGCCTGCGGTCTGTCAGTGGAGGCTCGGCTCGCGGCCGGCGGCGAGCTGCCCGAGAAACGCGTAGGCGCGGTTGGCGCCGAGCGGGTGCATGAAGGCGGTGGCGCGGACGTCGCGATAGGCGCGGGCGAGCGGGCTGCCGTTCAGGTAGCCGGCGCCGCCGGAGAGCGCGAGCGCGCGGTCGACGATGCGGACGGCTGCTTCGCCGATGAAGACCTTCGCGCTCTGCGCCTCGGCGAACAGGCTGGTCAGCTCCTCAGGCGTGCCCGTCGAGGTCGGGTTGCGCGCGTGGTGCTCGTCGATCAGCGCCGCGGCGCGTGAGAAGAGAGCGCGGCAGGCGGAGAGGTCGACGACGTTCTCGGCGACGAGCATCTGTGCGTGCGGGTCGAGCTCGTGGCGACGGCCGAGTTGATCGGCGATGCTCGCGTGCGCGCTCTCCGCGATGCCGAGTGCGGCGGCCGCGTGGAACAGGCCGGCGCTCAGATTCCGCTCCATGTACTCGACCGCGTCGCCGACCGGGAACCCGCCGCGCAGGGCCGAGCGCGGGAGCAGCACGTTCTCGAAGGAGACCGAGTGGCTGCCCGAGGCGCGCATGCCGAGCGCGTCCCAGTCGTCGTGAACGACAACGCCCGGCGTCTCGACGCGGGACCATCGCGTAGCCGTACCGCTCACGACCGCCGTCGTCGGTGTAGGTGACGGCGGTGTAGAAGACGTCGGCGGCAGGCGACATCGTGCAGAAGACCTTGCGGCCGGAGACGATCCAGCCGTCCTCGGTGCGCGTCGCGGTCGTGGCCGGCCGGGTGAGGTCCTGCCCGAGCTCGCTGCCCGCGGAAGCGAAGACCGTGCCGTCATCGAGCGATCTGCTCGAGCGTCGCGGCGAACGCCCCTGCGCGTCGCTCGTCGCCTGCTGCCACCGCGATCTGCCAGCGGCGAACGACGTTCAGCACGAAGACGAGGTGCATGTTGACGCCCAGGGTCAGCGCTGCGTCGCCGCGGGCGAGCCGGCTCGAAGCGACGAGCACGTCGTGCACGGAGGTGACACCGAGACCGCCGAGCTCTTCCGGGATCGGAGCGGTCAAGTACCCGCTCTGCTTGACGGCGGCGAAGCTGTCGAAGGGGAAGCTCCCGTCGCGGTCGTGGGCGGCGGCCCGCGGGCCGATCTCGTCCGCGAGCGCCTCGGCCAGGTCGACGAGGCGGCTCCCGGGTTCGGTTTTGGCTGTCAACTCGAGAGACATCTGATGTTCCTTTCGATCGATGGCATGCGCTCGCTCAGGCTCGTCGAGCGTCACGGTAGGCCCGGTGGTGGTAGAGGAGCGGCGTCCCGCGATGCGACGTCCGTGCGGCCCGCACGTGGCCGAAGAAGACGGTGTGGTCGGCGATCTGCACCGCGTCGAAGAGCTCGCAGTCGAGGTGGGCGAGCGCGCCGGCGACGACCGGGCTCGCGCTGCTCCCCGTCGCCCGCTTCCGACGAACGGCTCCAGGAACTTGGTCGTGCCGGCGCCGAGCCGTAGCGGGCGACGTCGCGCTGGTCGGCCGCCAGGATGCTGACCCCGAAGCGTCGCCGTCGCACTGATCGCGCGCGCGCTGGTCGCCTCCGAGCCGAGCGAGACGAGAACCGTCGGCGGGTCGGCGGACACCGATGCGAAGGCCGTCACGGTCATCCCCCACGGCCTGTCGCCGACCCAGCAGGTGACGAGCACGACGCCGCTCGCGAGCGCGCTCATCGCGTCCGCGAACTCGGCGGTCGATGCGAACTCGCGCGTCGGGTCGGTGATGAGTGTCAGAGCCGGCAGCCACTGGCATCTCCTTCGGGGCACGCGGTTGGCAGCCGCCGCGCCGGCGGCTGCCAACCGCGGCCGCGGTGCTCACGCAGTCGCCACGTCCACCGTGACGGGGACGCCGTTGGTGACCATGTCGAAGACGGCCGAGCGCTGCTGGGCGCGCGCGACGACCTCGCGCAGCTTCTCCTCCGGCGCGTCGCCCTCGACCCGGAAGGAGACGCGGATCTGCTCGAAGCCGTTGCGGTACTCGTCCGAGAGGCCGAGCGCGCCCTGCACGTCCATGTCGCCCTCGAGCGTCGACTCCACCTCGGTCAGGTGGACGCCGCGGGCGGCGGCGACGTAGACGAGCGACGTGGTCAGGCAAGCGGCGAGCGCGTGCAGCAGGTACTCGGCCGGGTTCGGCCCGGTGTCGGTGCCGAGCAGGATCGCCGGCTCGCCGGCGTCGAGCACGAACTCGTCGGCCCGCGACGTGTCCTCCTGGTTGGCGGCGTAGAAGTCGCGGATCGTGGTGCGGTTGTGCGCGCCGTCGATCCAGCGGTTCCGCGCCCGGAACTGGAACCTCGCGAGCGAGGGGTCTGCCTTGATCGCGTCGAGCGTCCCGAACAGCTGCTCGGTGTCGACGCCGTTGCGGATCGTGTCCGCGGTCGTACTCATTCGATCTCCTCCTTCGTTGGTCGTCCGGCCCGGTGCCGGATCGGTCGTCGCCAAGCAGACACGGGCGCGGTTGGTCGCCGGTTGAGACGCCGGTAAAGCCGCGGTAACAGCGCCGAGCGCGTCGTTCGCGATCGGCCTTTACCGTGGACTTGCGTGCGAGGCCAACCAGCCGTTGGCCGGCCGCCTGTCTCCTTGGCGGCATGACGACGCGAGGAGCAGTGCGGGACAGCGGGTACGCGGCGACGACGGGGCGCTCTCTTCCTGTGCCTGTTCGCAGGCTCAGGCGGCGCTGATCGCGATGTCGCCGGTCCTGGTGGAGGCGGCAAGCGACCTCCACGTGTCGACGGCCACGGCGGGTCAGCTGCGGACGATCACCGGCCTTGCTGCGGGGATCACGGCGCTGACGCTCGGCGCCGTCGCGGGACGCATCGGCCTCGGTCGCCAGCTGCTGCTGGCCTCGGCGCTCCTGGCCCTCGCCTCGGTCGCGAGCGCCGCCGCTCCGACCTTCGCGCTGCTGGCGCTCGCCCAGCTGCCCGGTCGGCGTCGCCGTCGCCGTGCTGACGACTGCGGGCACGCTGGCGACAGCGGAGTGGGTGGCTCCCGAACAGCGGACGCGGACACTCTCCTGGGCGCTCGTCGGTCAGCCCGCGGCCTGGATCGTCGGCATGCCGCTGATCGGGCTTCTGGGCGAGCGCAGCTGGCGCTACGGATGGCTCGCCCTACCGCTTGCTGCTGCCGTCGCGGCCGGGATCGTCGTGGCCTCGCGCGCGGGGGAGCCGCCTGCCCGATCACGGCCCGCGCGCGCTCGCGCCGCGCTCGCCGACCGCACCGCTCGCGCGCTGGCTGGCGTCCGAGCTGTTCGCGAACGCCGCCTGGGCGGGAACGCTCGTCTACGCAGGCGCGCTCTTCGCCGAGTCGTACGGGACATCCACCGAAGCTCACGGGCTGCCTGCTCGCCTTCGCGGCCGGCGCCCACGTCGCCGGCAACCTCACCTGCCGGCGCCTCGTCCGTCGCGAACCACGGCGAATTCTCGTCCTGCTGGCCATCCTCCTCGCCGTCAGCGACAGCCTCTTCGGACTTGCGCGTTCGGATGTCGCCATGAGCGCGGCTCTTCTCTCGAGTGCCGCGTTCGTGGCCGGGGGGCGCGCGCTGATCGCAAGCGCGTTCGCGCTTGCCACAGCGCCTGAGCTCCGGCCGGCCGTGACCGGCCTCCGAGCCGCGACGATGCAGTTCGGCTACTTCGCCGGATCGATCGCAGGCGGCGCGGCGCTGACCATCGGCGGGTATGGCGCGCTGGGCGTCACCATGGGCCTGTTCTTCCTCGGCGCCGCAGCAACGCTCGCGCGCCGTCCGGCCTCGCATGACCTATCGCTGAGCCCCGCGAGCTGAGAAGCAACGCCGGACGCGAAGCCCGGGACGCGTTCGCATCCTCGGGATTGTCGAGTCCTGTCACGACCCGCCGGAGGGGCGCGGCAGTGGTAACGTCGAACGCGTCTCGAGATGGACTTTCGCTTGCTCGGCCCGCTAGAGGTGCTCGATGGTCATGCCCCGTTGCAGATCGCGGCAGGCAAGCAGCGGGCTCTCCTCGCGATCCTGCTCCTGCACGCGAACCGCACACTCTCCCGCGAGCGGATCATCGACTCTCTCTGGGGCGAGGACGTTCCGGACTCGGCTCAGAAGATGGTGCAGATCCACGTCTCGCATCTGCGGAAGGCGCTTCCCGAACCACGGCTGCACACCCGCCGTCCAGGCTACGTGCTCGAGGTGGGAGACGACGAGCTCGACCTGGCCCGGTTCGAGCGCGCAGTCGCCGACGCTCGCCACCCGCTCTCGCAGGGCAATGCCCGGAAGGCGAGAGAGCTGCTGGGTGAGGGGCTCGCGCTCTGGCGCGGGGCCGCGCTGGCCGAGTTCTCGGAGCCGTTCGCCAGGCACGAGGGCGCCCGTCTCGAGGAGCTCCGCCTCGCCGCGCTCGAGTGGCGGATCGAGGCCGACCTCGCGCTCGGCCATCACCGCGACGTGGTCGGTGAGCTCGAAGCACTGATCGCCGAGCACCCGCTTCGCGAGCGCGTCCGCTCGCAGCACATGCTCGCGCTCTACCGGTCGGGCCGGCACGCAGACGGGCTCGCCAGCTACCAGGCGTTTCGGCGGACGCTCGCAGACGAGCTGGGGATCGAGCCGTCTGCGTCGCTTCGCGAGCTCCAGCGGCGGATGCTCCAGCAGGATCCGACGCTCGAGCTGCCGCCCTCCTCGGAGACGGGCGCCGTCACGTTCACGCCGGATCAATCGGCCGGATTCGTAACCGCCGGCCGGCACGGCGACGTCGCCTACGCCCGCAGCGGCGACATCAGGATCGCCTACCAGATCGTCGGCGACGGGCCGCTCGACCTCGTTCTCGTTCACGGCTGGGTATGCACCTTCCAGCCAGGATGGGAGAACCCGAAGCTGGCCGACTTCTACCGGCGGCTCGCGTCCATGGGGCGGCTCATCCTCTTTGACAAGCGCGGCACCGGCCTCTCGGACAGGGTCTCGCCGGAGCGCTTACCCGACCTTGAGACGCGCATGGACGACGTGCGTGCGGTGCTGGACGCCGTCGGGTCCGAGCGGGCGGTGCTGCTGGGCATCTCCGAAGGCGGATCGATGTCGACGCTCTTCGCCGCGACGCACCCGCAGCGAACGTTCGCGCTCGTCCTGATGGGGGCCTTCCCGCGGCAGTCGTGGGCGCCCGACTTCCCCCTCGGGGCAAGCGACGAGGATCTCCGCAGGCGCCTCGCCGTGCTCGAGGAAGACGACTGGGCTTCAGCGACGACGAGAAACTGGCTCGAACGGGTCGCTCCGCAGATCGCGCCCGACACGGAGGCGATGCGCTGGTACACGTCGTACGTGCGGCGCGGCGCGAGCCCCGGCGCGAACAGGGCGATTCGACTGATGAACGCCGAGATCGACATTCGCGACCTGCTGCCGACGATCAGCGTGCCGACGCTCGTGCTCTACCGCGCAGAGGAGTACTTCCGCGACCGATCTCGATTCATGGGCGAGCGCATCCCGGGCGCGCGCATGGTCGAGGTGCCGGGCAACGATCACCTGCCGTGGGAGGGCGACCGCGAGTCGTTGCTCGACGAGATCGAACGGTTTCTCTCCGGACTCCGCGACGACGTCGAGCCCGACCGCGTCCTCGCCACCCTCCTCTTCACCGACATCGTCAAGCCGGCCAACGTGGACGACAGCGCCTCGAGCGAGTTGCTCGCACGGTACAACCGGGTCGTGCGCGCCCAGATCGTGCGCTTTCGAGGCTGTGAGGTCGGCAATGACGGTGAGGGGCTGGTCGCGACCTTCGACGGTCCCGCCCGTGCCGTTCGCTGCGCGTCGGCGATCGTCGGTTCGGTCCGCGACCTCGGCCTCGAGCTGCGAGCCGGCGTCCACACCGGCGAGATCGAACGAGGGAACGCGGGCGTGCGCGGAATCGCCGTCCAGATCGGCGCGAGCATCGCCGCAGCCGCCCGTCCTGGCGAGGTGCTCGTGTCGAGAACGGTCAAGGACATCGTCGCCGGCTCCGGCATCGACTTCGAGGAGCGCGGCGAGCACGAGCTGTCGGGAGCACCGGGCAAATGGGGCTTGTTCGCAGCCTCCCGATGAGCCGAGCGGCTCTCGGATCGGGTTTCGCCGTTCTCGGGACACCAGCGACCGCGCTCATGGCGGTCAATGCCCACCGTTGCGACACGCACGGTGCCGTTCGGATGAGGCTGGCGATAGTCGTCAACCTGTGAACGGTGACGCGGGCACGTCACACGTCTCAGGATCCTTCGCGGCCTGCCGCCAGCTGTTTCGCCGCCGACTGGTCGACTGCGTCGGCCGGCACGACTGCGACGCGGCATTTCGTTCTCGCTCTGAGCGTCGCTGTCCTCCGACCCCCGTCGAGCCGAGCCCGCTCGCCCAGGATCGCGCCGGGCCCGATCTCGGCTACCTCCTCGCCGTCGATCTCGACGGTGAGGACGCCGTCGAGCAGCAGGAAGAGCTCGTCGCCCGCGTCGCCCTGTTCGACAAGCGTCTCCCCGGGCTCGAGCGCCCGCCGCTTCGCCGCGGCCTTGCTGCCCATCAGCGAGCGCGACAGCTCGCGCTCGAGCGCGGTCTCGGCGCTCGTGACGAACGCTTCCGAGTCCTCTTCGCCCCAGGGGGTGTTGGCGCCGTGCGTCTCCCGATACCAGGTCTTGAAGTCCACCGTTCCGGACTTCTGCGCGAGCTCTCCGTCCTGGCCGTAGACCCAGTGCCGCGGGAACGGGCTTGCGCCGACGACCTCGTGCTCCGACGTCCCGTCGGCCCGGATCGTGAGGCCCAGGGTCGTCCACGCTGTCGCCGACTGGATCCGCATGAACGGCTTTCCCTTCACCCGACGCGGGGCGGGAAACCCCGCGCGGCCTCCCACGGTCTGGACGAAGCGAACCGCCTCCGCCTCCACCACGGGCTCCGCCTGCAGCACGTCGAAGGCGACACCGGGAACGATCACGTCCTTGATCCCGAAGCGAAACGCCGTCGAACCGACGTATCCGCCGCCCGCATACCCGTGCCCGGTGATCTTGCCGCCTTCGACTTCGATCCAGGCGGCGAGATGGTTCGCCTCGCGGTAGCGATCCGCATCCCGCAAGCGCTCGAGATCTCCCTCCACGAGCCGGTCGGGCGGCGGCTCGTCGTAGTGGCCGATCCCGATCTCGAACGGAAGCTTCGGCATCCCCTCGATTGCCTCGGACGGAATCCAGGAGATCGACGTGACCGCGGACTCGATGCGCATGCTGCACCCCTTTCGTCGACGGCCTAGTGTAGGTCGCTCCGGACCACCGTGGGCGGTGTCCACCCACGTTTCGTCGGACAGTCTCCGTGCTCCCTCGCGGAGACCTCGTTGGGATACCGTCTCGTGACAGCGGTGGCTAGCGTCGACGAACTTGAGCGGGGCCGGGAGGCCTGTGCGAGGCGGGCTTGGCTGGACGCCTACGAGTCGCTGTCACGCGCCGAGCGTGAGACGTCGCTGGCGCCAGAGGATCTCGAGCGGCTCGCGCTGTCCGCGTACATGCTCGGCCGGGACGACGAGTGGGTCAGCGCGCTCGAGCGGGCCCACCACCGGTACCTGGCCGCAGGTGAGACCCTGCGAGGCGTCCGGGCGGCTCTGTGGGTCGGACTGCATCTTGCCGCGCAGGGTGAGCTGGGGCCGGCGAGCGGGTGGCTGGGGCGTGCCCAGCGGCTGCTCGATCAGGATCCGCGCGAGTGCTCGGAGCGCGGCTACCTGCTCTTGCCGCTCGTGTTCGAGCGTGAGGCCGCAGGCGACTACGCGGCCGCAGCCCGGGCCGCAGGTGAAGCAGTCACGATCGGTGAGCGGTTCGACGATCGCGACCTCTTTGCCCTCGCGATCCACGCGCAGGGCCACATGCTGTTGAAGGACGGGAGAGCGGGCGAGGGTCTCGCGTTGCTCGACGAAGCGATGGTCTCGGTCACGTCCGAGGACGTGTCCCCGCTGGTGGCCGGATTGGTCTACTGCGGCGTCATTCTCGCCTGCCAGGGCGTCTACGACGTGCGGCGGGCGCGCGAGTGGACGGCGGCGTTGACTCGATGGACGGAGCGCCAACCGGATCTGATCGCGTTCACGGGCCGGTGCCTGATCCACCGCGCCGAGATTCTGCAGCTGAGTGGTTCGTGGTCTGACGCGCTGGAGGAGGCACGGCGTGCCAGCCGGCGGTTGGTCGCGACGAACAACCGCGCAGCGGGCGGCGTCGCTCATTACCGTCAGGGAGAGCTGCTCCGGCTGCAGGGTGAGTTCGCCGCTGCCGAGCAGGCGTACCGCGAGGCAAGCCGATCCGGCTGGGAGCCGCAGCCGGGTCTGGCGCAGTTGCGGCTGGCGCAGGGCGACGACAGGGCGGCTGCCGCTGCGATTCGTCGGGCGAGCGGCGAGATCGCCGACCGACTCAAGCGTGCGGCCCTGCTTCCCGCCTATGTCGAGATCGGCCTGGCCATCGGAAGGCTGGACGAGGCGCGCGACGCGTGCCGCGAGCTCGAGGAGATCGCGGCCGCGTACGAGAGCCCGATGCTCGGTGCGATCGTCGCGTACGCCCGCGGCGCCGTGGAGCTTGCCGACGGCGATGCGCAGGCCGCCCTGAGCGCGCTCCGTGAGGCCTTGCTCGTCTGGCAAGAGCTCGACGCTCCGTACGAGGTCGCGCGCACCCGAACGCTCCTCGGCGAGGCCTGCCGCGCGCTCGGTGACGAGGACGCGGCGACGTTGGAGCTCGAGGCGGCGCGAGGCATCTTCGACGACCTCGGGGCCGCGCCGGATCTCGCTCGCGTCGAGGCGCTCCTCGCGCCGGCGCGGCCGGCCGAGACGTTCGGACTGTCTCCCCGCGAGCTGGAGGTGTTGCGGCTCGTCGCAGGAGGAAGCAGCAACCGTGAAATCGCGACGACGCTCGTCATCAGCGAGCACACCGTCGCCCGCCACCTCCAGAACATCTTCGCGAAGCTCGGCCTGTCCTCGCGGACTGCGGCCACTGCGTTCGCCTTCGAGCACGAGCTCCTCTGAGCCCGCAGCATGGTCAGAAATGACCACGAACGCTCGCCTGCGGGTTGGTCGATTTCTCCGATGCGCACCTCGTCCGTCAGCCCTAGGGTCGATGACAGCGACGAAGGGAGACGGAGATGACGGCGCACACGACAGAGCAGTTCGACACGGTTGTCCTCGGTGGGGGCCAGGCGGGTCTCGCGACCGGATACCACCTGAAGCGGCAGGGCGCGAGCTTCGTGATCCTCGACGGCAGCGACCAGGTCGGCGATTCATGGCGCCGGCGCTGGCCGTCGCTTCGCCTGTACACCCCGGCGCGATACGACGCCCTTCCCGGCATGGCCTTTCCGGCACGAGGCAGCAGCTTCCCAAGCGCGCACGAGATGGCGGACTACCTCCAGGCGTATGCGACCCGGTTCGAGCTGCCGGTTCGTAGCCGTGTCCATGTCGAGGGGCTCGCCAGGAGCGAGGATCGCTACGTGGTCACGGCGGGCGAGAGGCGCTTCGAGGCCGATAACGTCGTCGTCGCGACCGGGGTCATGCAAGACCCGGTCGTCCCCGACTTCGCCTCGCAGCTCGATCCGCAGATCACCCAGCTCCACTCGAACGACTACCGAAGCCCGGCCCAGCTGCAGGAGGGCCCCGTCCTCGTCGTCGGCGCCTCGCACTCGGGCGGCGACATCGCCTTCGAGGTCGCCGGCGAGCACAGCACGATGCTCGTGGGCCCTGATCGAGGTCAGCTTCCGTTCTCGATCGAGAGCCGTCGTGCGCGAGTGGCGAGCCCGCTGCTCAAGTTGCTCGCCACTCGCGTGCTGACGGTCGACACGCCGATCGGCCGGAAGATGCGTCCGGAGGTCCGGGGTCACGGCGCCCCGTTGCTCCGGGTCAGGTCGGGCGACCTGGCCGAGGCCGGGGTGGAGCGGGTCCTCGCGCGGGCGGTGGGTGTGCAGGACGGGCGTCCGTTGCTGGAGGACGGACGGATCGTCGACGTCGCGAACGTCATCTGGTGCACCGGCTTTCGCTCGAACTACCGCTGGATCGATCTGCCAATCGAATACGAGGACGGCTACCCCCGCCAGCACCGCGGTGTCGTCGCCGACTTCCCCGGCCTGTACTTCGTGGGGATGCTCTTCCTCCACTCCTTCAGCTCGATGCTGGTTCTCGGAGCGGGCAGGGACGCGAGGCGCGTGGCAGACCACATCGCGGCCAACAGGTCGCCGGGACGCCGAACGGAGCCGGGAGCGGCCGGGTCGCGACTCCCCTCGCCGGCGTAGGCGCAGCTGACCCTCTCGCGGTGGATCCCAGCCCCGACGACCCGGGTCGCACCGAGCGGACGGTGGACCGATGCTCGACAGACGAGGATCACGTCGTTCTCGTCTGGAACGGAATGGTCGACCGTCCAGGCCCATCGCCGACAACTCGACCGGCGCCGCCGGCTGAGCTCGACGACGAGACACTGCTCGAGATGCGTCAACGAACCGGCCCGTAGCTTTGCAGCAGCAGCACGCCGCTCGACTCAGTCCTCTGCCTGCCCGTGCTCGTCGAGCCAGGCCCTTGCCACGCGCTTGTGTGCCCGGGTCAGCCACGCCTCGACCACGACGTCGCGCAGCTCGTCCCGGTCGATGCGGCCGAGGTCGGGGATGCGCACGAGCACGGCGGGGTAGCCGTCGAAATGGGGCGTCGTGAAGAAGACGCCGCGGTCGTCGGCGAGCATCAGCTCCTTCACGCCGAGATCGGCGACGCGGAACATCAGCACGTCGTCGAGCCGCTCGCCCGTGTCCGGATCGACCGCGTCCCGCCGGCGGCTGCGATGGCAGCAGAAGAGCTTGCCGTGCACGAGGTAGGCCGGCCGGCCGTCTTCGGACACCTCCTTCGTCGCCTGCGGCATCGCCAAGGCGAACTCGTCGAGGTCGGCCATCGTCGTCATCCGGTCACTCTGTCACTACGAGTCGCTCGCCTGAGGATGGCGAGGAGCATCGACGGCCGGGCGGCGGAGCCGCGCTGCGCTCCGCCGCCTGAAGGTCTTGCTTACCCGCCGCCGACCGACTCGGTCACGGGCTCGGGCGAGCCCTCGATGCCGGGCCCGGGCAGAGCCTCGTGCGGCGCCTCGATCGTGAGGTTCGGCAGCAGGCGATCGAGCCAGCCGGGGATGTACCACGACTTCTCGCCCATCAGGGTGAGGAACGCGGGCACCAACGTCATCCGGATGATCAGCGCATCGGTCAGGATCGCGACCGCGAGCAGGAGGCCGAACTCCTTCGGGATGCGGTCGGCGCTGAGGATGAAGGCCGCGAAGACCACGCTCATGATCAGCGCCGCGGCGACGATCACCCGGCCGATCGCCGCCATGCCGTGCTCGACCGCCTCACGCGTTCTGAGGCCGTGGACGTGCTCCTCGCGGATACGGCTCATCAAGAAGACCATGTAGTCCATCGAGAGCCCGAACAGGATCGCGAACGCGATCGGGGGGACGAATGTCTCGATCGGGCCGGTCTGGTCGAGGCCTGTGAGGCCGAGCAGGTGTCCCTCCTGCACCACGAGGGTGAGCACGCCGAAGCCGACGAACGCTGAGATGATCGTCGTGATCGCCGCCGTCAGCGAGACGACGATCGATCTGAACGCCATCGCGAGCACGATGAACGTGACGCCGATGATGAAGAGCAGGAAGTACGGCATCCGCTCGACGATCTGGTCGGCGATGTCCTTGAACGCGGCAGTCTGCCCGGAGACGTAGGCGAGCGCGCCGCCGCCGGCGGTCGCCGCCGGCACGACGTCGTCCCGGATACGGTCGACGAGCTTGTCGGTCGCCTCGTCCTGCGGCGCCGAGTCGGGGGTGACGAAGACGATCGCGACGGTGCCCGCGTCGTTGAGCTGCGGCTCGGCCACGGAGGCCACGCCCTCGAGGCCCTGCACGTCCTCGTACACGCGCTGCGGCGCCTGCGGATCGTCGTTGACGTCGACGACGATCGGGATCGGGCCGTTGAAGCCGGGCCCGAAGCCCTCGGCGAGCAGGTCGTAGGCCCGGCGGCTGGTCTGCTCGAGGGGCTGTGTGCCCTGGTCGGCCGCGCCGAGGCGCACGAGCGCCGACGTCGCCCCCAGGGCGAGGATCGCGATCAGCACGACCGGGAACACGATCCGCGCGTGCGCCGTCACGAACCGGCCCCAGCGCGCGACGAGCGTCTTCTCACGACCCGCGTCCGAGTCGTCGACCCGGCGGAGGAACGGCACCTTCAGCCGGTCGATCTTGTGGCCGAGGAGCGCCAGTGCGGCGAGCAGCAGCGAGTTGGCGATCAGCACCGTCGTCAGCACGCCGAGCGCGCTGCCGATCCCGAGCTTCGTGACGAAGTCCAGGCCGATGAAGGCCAGACCGCTCACCGAGATCGCGACCGTGACCCCCGCGAAGATGACGGCGCGCCCCGCCGACGCGCCCGCCTCGGACGCGGCCGCCTGCGGGGACAACCCCTCGTGGAGAAGCTGTCTGAATCGGGTGACGATGAACAGCGAGTAGTCGATCCCGACTCCGAGGCCGATCATCGAGACCAGGATCGGCGTGACCGTGTTGATGGCGGTCAGGCCGGCCAGGATGAAGAGCAGCAGGAACGCGGTTCCGACCGCCATCAGCGCGAGGGCGATCGGGATGATCGCCGCCACGAAGGTCCGGAAGAGGAGGAGGAGAACGATGATCGCCGCGAGGATCCCGAGCGCCTCCGACGTGCCCTGCTCGAGCGGGGGAAATTCGGCGTCGCCGTTGAACTCGACCACCACGCCGGCCGGCTCGACCGTCTGGCGGACGGAATCCTCGACGGCGACGACCGCGTCGCGATCCTTGTCCTCGATCGTCTGATCGAACTGCGCCTCGGCGTACGCGATCCGGCCGTCGTCCGAGACCGTCGCCGCGTCGAACGGATCGTCGACGCTGGTCAGGCCGGCCTTGTCGGCAGAGGGCTTGAACTCGGGCGACCGAAGGCGCGTCATCGCCTTCTCGATCGCCGCACGCCGCTCGGGCGTGTCGAGCGTCTGGCCCTCCGGTGCTGCGAAGACGACGTTGAGCACCGCGCCCTGCTCGGACGCGAACTCGGACTCGATCAGGTCGGTCGCCTTCTGGGTGTCCGAACCCGGGATCTCGAACTCGTCCCGCAGCGAGCCTCCGACCGTGGCGACCAGGACGACCAGGAGCGCGATGATCCCTACCCAGGAGAAGATCACGCGCCACGGATGCGTGGCGCAGGCCCGCGCCCAGCGCGCGAGGCCCCCGGTCGCCAGACGTTCGTGCGCGGCGAGCCGTTCCGATCCAGCTTCTAGTTCGTGCTCCGTCATCGCGTCCTGATCCTCCCTTGTCTTTCCGCTAGAGACGTGCGACAGCTCTCGAAATCATCGGTCGCCGATCGGGCATGCTCCTCGACCCGCGAGAACCCTAGCTAGCGAGTGCATCGAAGCGAGCACTCTCGCCCGAGGAATCCTCGGCGGCCAGCAGGTCAGCAACACTCGCAGGGACGGTTACCCGCACTCTTCGTGGTACGGCTACCACCACCTGTGTGCGCCCCGACGGCTGGTAGCGTCCGCCGCGAACGCGTCCCGGCCGTCCAGATCGGCGGTCGGCCAGCGCCTCGTCGTGTCGTGGCCCGGTGGCTACGATGCGCGACGGGCGAGGAGGGTGAAGCCGGATGGCTGAACTGCAAACGACAGCCGATGCGATGCAAAGCGCGGCGACCTGGGGGCCCGGCGAGCCCTCGGCGCGCCTCGAGCATCACCGCCTCGAGCTGACGGGCTACTGCTATCGCATGCTGGGGTCGCCGTTCGAGGCTGAGGACGCCGTGCAGGAGACGCTCGTGCGTGCCTGGCGGAGCCTCGACCGCTTCGAGGGCCGGGCAGCGCTTCGCTCGTGGCTCTACCGCATTGCGACGAACGTCTGCCTCGACATGCTCAAGGCGAGGAAGCGCCGGGCGCTGCCGATGGACCTCGGCCCGGCGCGCGAGCCCGACCTCGCCAACCTGAGCATGCTGCCGGAGGCCACCTGGGTCGAGCCGGTGCCGGATGGGCTCGTCGTCGCCGAGGGCGATCCGGCGGACGTGGTGGTGTCTCGCGAGACGATCCGCCTTGCGTTCGTCGCGGCGCTGCAGCATCTTCCGCCGCGCCAGCGCGCGGTCCTGATCCTGAGCGAGGTGCTTCGCTGGAAGGCGACCGAGGTCGCCGAGCTGCTCGACACGAGCGTCGCCTCGGTGAACAGCGCGCTCCAGCGCGCACGATCGACGCTCGAGTCGCGCGACCTCAGCGCTCCCGGCTCGGCATCGTCGCTCGACGAGGCAGACCGGGAGCTCCTCGCCCGCTACGTCGACGCGTTCGAGCGCTACGACATGGAGGCGCTCACCTCGCTGATCCGAGAGGACGCGACGCAGTCGATGCCACCGTACGAGCTCTGGCTCTCCGGTCGCGACGACATCTTCCGCTGGTGGGTCGGGCCTGGCGCGGGCTGTCGCGGCTCCCGCGTGATCCAGACTGCCCGCATGGCAAACGGGTCGCCCGCGTTCGGCCAGTACAAGCCGAGCACGACCGGGACGGGCTACGAGCCGTGGGCGCTCCAGGTGCTCGAGGTCTCAGCCGGCCAGATCGTCGAGCTCACCTTCTTCCTCGACACGGAGTCGCTGTTCCCGCTCTTCGGCCTGCCGCCTCGGCTGCAGCCGTAGCGTCACTCCGATAGGACGTCGCGAAGCCCCATGAAGGCCACCAGCTCGCGCAGCTCCTTCGAGGCATGGCGCAGCCTGACCTGACAGCCGTGCCGGCGGGCGGCGAGCTGGAGCCGCGCCAGCGCATCGACCGTCACCGCGTCGGAACCGACGCCGCGGACGTCGCAGAGCACCACGTCGGCGGCGGCGGCCTGAAGCAGCGCGCACACGCGCTCGCAGAGGCCGGGCAGGTCTGAGCGCTCGATCGGACCGCGGATCGCGAACGCGATCCTCTGCGGTCCTCGTGCGGTCATCGTGAGCTTGGACCTTCCGGACCGGCCGGACTCATCGGCCGGTCCCGGTCGACCCCGTCCGCTATGCGATCATCGACGGAATCTTCGAGGAGGAGAGATCGTGACCGTTTCCCCCAGTCGGGGCTTCGAGGACGTGCTTGCCGCCCGGCTCGAGCCCCTCGGGCCGTGGCCCCCAGAGATCCGCGAGACCGTTCGCAAGACGTACGCGATCGTCTCGGTCCAGAAGGAGTGAGCGGGCTCCTCGCCCCGGAGGACGACGCCTTCGGCCGCGCGCTCCTCGATCACCTCGAGGGCCGGGCGGGCGGGCTGATCCTGGAACGCGACGACGGCTCGGCGGGCCCGGCGCTCGCGGCCGAGGTCTTCTTCGCCGAGTACGTCGACTGGCCTCCGGAGGAGCAGCGGGTGCTCGAGCTCGTGCGCGGACGCGTCCTCGACGTCGGGTGCGGGGCCGGACGGCACAGCCTCGAGCTGCAGCGACGAGGTCTCGAGGTGGTCGCAATCGACATCTCCCCCGGGGCGGTCGAGGTGTGCCGCCGGCGCGGGGTGCTCGACGTCCGGCTCCTTCCGCTCGCCGAGGTCGACGCGAGCCTGGGCGTCTTCGACACGGTACTGATGATGTGCGGGAACTTCGGTCTCGTCGGGACGGCGCAGGATGCCGTATCGACGCTGCGAACGCTCCACGCGCTGACGTCGCCTGACGGCCGGATCGTGCTCGACTCCGTCGACCCGCACGTGGACGAGGAGCCGGAGGATCTGCTCTACGAGGAGCGAAACCGCGAGCGAGGGCGCATGCCCGGGCAGGTGACGATCCGGCTTCGCTATCGCGAGCACCTCACGCCCTGGTACGAGCTGCTCAACGTGTCGCCGTCCGAGCTCGAGGGCCTGCTCGCCGCCGATACGGGCTGGAGGGTCGGTCAGCTGACGCCCGGGGAGCCGCCCGACTTCTACGCGGCCCTGGCCAAGGATCCCGACGCGCCGGTGTCGGTCTCGTCGAATCGGGTGGTCGGGGACTCGGCCTGAGTAGCATTGAGCGCCTGATGAGCGCGCCCGCCGTCATCGACCTTGGCAGGCCGACTCTGCGGATCCGGGGCACCACGTATCCGGTGTTGCTGCCGACAATCCGGGATCCGCGCCTCCACCTCGCGGCAGTGATCGTCTCGCTGCAGGTGCTCGGGCAGGTGGCGTTCGACTTCCGTCTCTCGATCGCCCAGATCCTCGTCTCGCTCGGTACCTGTGCCGTGCTCGAAGTCGGGATCGCGTTTAGGCGTCAGCAGGTGCTGATGTGGCCCGCGAGCGCGCTTCTGACCGGGAACGGCGTCGCCTTCATCCTGCGCGTCCCGGGGACGCAGCACGGGGACTGGTGGAGCATGCGCGGCTGGTGGATCTTCGCCGGGACGGCGGCGGTGGCTCTGCTCTCGAAGTACCTGATCCGCTTCCACGGCCGCCACGTGTTCAATCCGTCCAACTTCGGGCTCGTCCTGTGCTTTCTCGTGCTCGGCCCGGAGCTCGCGGAGCCGCTCGACTTCTGGTGGGGGCCGATGACCGCGTGGCTCGCGCTCGCGCTGGTCCTCATCGTCGCCGGCGGCTTCCTGATTCTCCGGCGGCTGCGCCTGCTCGAGATCGCCGTCGGCTTCTGGCTCGCGTTCGCCGTCAGCCTCGCCGTGCTCGCGGCCACCGGGCACGCGATGACGGCACGGTGGCACCTCGGCCCGATCTCGGACGAGTATTTCTGGCGGGTGCTGGCGTTCTCGCCCGAGGTGCTCGTCTTCCTGTTCTTCATGATCACCGACCCGAAGACCGTGCCCGCGGGCCGGACAGGCCGTCGGGTGTACGCGGTGGGCGTCGGAATGCTCGCCGCAGTCCTGATCGCCCCGCAGACCACCGAGTTCGGGTCGAAGGTCGCGCTGCTCGGGGCGCTCGCGCTCGTGTGCGCCGCACGACCGCTGCTCGAATGGCTCGTTCCGATCGCGCGGGCGTCGAACCTCGACCTCCCCGGCCGGAACCGCCGCCTCGTCGGCGCTCTCGCGCTCGCCGGAGCCGTGGGCTTCGTGGGGCTGCTGGTTGCGGCCGGGATACCAGCCCGCTCGACGGCAGAGGCGGCCGCCGGCCCGGAGGGCAGCGTCGACGGCCTCCCCGAGGTGACGTTTGTGCCATCCCAGACCGTCGTGGGTGAGATCGATCGGCCCACGGCGCTGCGGATCGCGCGGGACGTCGTCACCGACCTGCGAAGCTCTGGCCAGTCGAGCGACGTAAGGCGGATGAGTCTCGCCCTCGAGCCGGGCCAGCGCCAGGGGCCGCCCAGGATCATCGCGACGCTCGAAGGGGCGACCAGGCGGACGTTGGAGCTCGCTCAGGAGGGCGGCCGCTTCGTGATCGTGCGGGAGCGAGGCTCGGGCGACCGTCCAGCGGTGACCGATCCGCCCGGGGCGGCAACGACCCTCGTGAGCGCAACCGGCTTCGTCAGTCCCGGACTGGAGTCCGTCTCCGACCAGGTCGGGCTCGACTTCCGCCACGGATCGTTCCGCTACACGGTGACCCAGACCGATCCCGTCGCGATGATGGGCGGCGGGCTGTGCTGGCTCGACTACGACAACGACGGCTGGATGGACCTCTTCGTCGTCAACTCGTACTCGGAGCTCGACGTCGCCCGCTGGAAGCAGGAGGGTGGGCTGCCCCGCAGCGCCCTGTTCCACAACGTCAAGGGCAGGTTCGTCGACGTCAGCCGCGGCTCGGGGGCCGACGTGTCGCTGCGCGGGAACGGGTGCGTGGCGGCGGACTTCGACCTGGACGGGCACACGGATCTCTACGTCACCTCCGCCACCTACGACGCCCTGCTGTGGAACAGCGGCGCTGGCACGTTCGTCGAGGGCGCACGCGAGGCGGGGATCGACGACTACGGCTGGCATACGGGCGCCGCGGTCGGAGACGTGAACGGCGACGGACGGCCGGATCTGTTCGTGGCCGGGTACACGAATCTCAACGCTCCCGTTCCCGGATCGGTCGAGGGGTTCCCGACCCGCTACCAGGGGGTGCGCGACCTGCTCTACCTCAACGAGGGACGGGATGGAAGCGGCCGGACGCGGTTCCGCGAGGTGGGCGCAGCAGGCCGGGCTCGAGGCCTCCCGGATCGACCACGGCCTCGGCGCTGTGCTCTCCGACCTCGACGGGGACGGCCGCCTCGATCTCTACGTCGCGAACGACCAGGACCCCAATCGCTTGTACCGGAACATTCCCTGGCCGGGAGGGGTGCAGGAGGATCCGGCCGGCCTCGGGTTCCGCCTGGACGATCGCGCGGTGAGCCAGGGCGTTGCCGATCCGCACGCAGGGATGGGCATCGCCGCCGCCGACTACGACGGCGACGGTCTCACGGATCTGTTCGTCTCGAATTCACGTGGCCAGGGACACGCCGTCTACCGACACCGGGCGGCAGAGGCGACCAGGCCCTCGTTCGCGGACGTGCGCTCGCACTTCGCCGCCGCATTCGGCGACAGCTTCACCGGGTGGGGCGCGTCCTGGGTCGATCTCGACCTCGACGGCGACCTCGAGCTCGTCCTCGCGAACGGCGCCATTCCCGTGGCGAGCCTGGTCGAGGACGCCGAGCCGGTCCAGGTGCTCGACAATCGAGACGGGTGGTTCGCCGACCTCGGCCGGAGTGCTTCGACGGGGAAGCGGCTGCGCGTCGACGGGCGCGGTCTCGCAGCCGCCGACTACGACAACGACGGCGACGTCGACATCGCGATCAACTCGATCGGCGGACCGCTCGTGCTGCTCGAGAACACGGGCGCCGCGGGACACTGGCTCGAGGTGAAGCTCGGCACGTTCGCCCCGGGCGCGACGGTCACCGCCGTGCTGCCTGACGGGCGCAGGCTCGTGCGCGCGGTGCAGGCCGGCTCGAGCTACCTCTCGTCGGAAGACCCACGCGTGCACCTCGGCCTCGGAGACGTGACGGAGGTGAGCAAGCTGATCGTGCGCTACCCCGACGGTCGCGAGACGCGCCTGACGGACGTCACCGCAGACCGGATCGTCACGGTCGGCTAGTCAGCTCGATCAGCTTGTTGACCGTCTTGCAGTTGCGAACGGTGCCGCGGGCTCCAAGCCGGCGCTCGAGGTAGTCGAGGGTCAGCTTCGACCGGCCCGAGCCGTTCGGGTAGTGCAGGTAGATCTCGCGTCCGCGCACGGCGAACTCGTCGGGCGGTGACCGCTCCGGGTCGAGGCCCGCAACAGCGGCCGCCGACGGCGCGGCGTCCAGGAAGGCCACGTGTAGCCGGGAGAGATCGGCCTGGCGCTCGAGGAACGGGTTGCCGGCAGCGATCTTGCGCAGTTCGGCGGGCGTCCGCACGAGGACGGTCGTCGTGAGGCCGAAGACATCCACGATCTGCTTCTCGATTGCCGCGGCGATGTCGGCCGCTTCGCCCGTGGCTCGAAAGAAGACGTTGCCGCTCTGGATGTAGGTCGCAACGTCCTCGAGGCCGAGCGACGAAAGGGCCGACCGGAGCTCGCCCATCGGGATCTTGCCGGTTCCGCCGACGTTGACGCCGCGGAGCATCGCTATCAGCGTGGTCATTTCGGGAGCCTCCTTGCCGGCAGCCCGACGTAGGCTGCCAGCTGTGCCGGTCGTGAGTCGTTTCCAGCGTCGCAGGGACTCGGGGGAGGAGCAGCGCGCAACCAGCCTCGAGCTCTTTTACGACCTCGTATTCGTGTTCGCTGTCACCCAGGTCTCGCATCTGCTGCTCGACGACCTGACGTGGGCGGGAGCCGGGCGGGCGCTGCTCGTGCTCCTGGTCGTCTGGTGGGCCTGGAACTACACGACCTGGGTCACGAACGAGCTCGATCCCGACTCGACCGTCGTGCGCCTCGTCCTGATTGCGATCATGCTCGGCAGCCTGCTGATGGCGGTCGCGATCCCGCAGGCGTTCGGCGACCGCGCGCTCCTCTTCGTCGGCTCGTACGTCGCGATCCAGGTGGGTCGCCACGCGTTCCTCACCTTCGGGTCGGCGCGGCGCGGCACGATCGAGCGGGAGCGGGCCGCGCGGATTCTCACGTGGTTCGTCGCTTCCGGCACCCTGTGGATCGCGGGCGGGATCGTGGACGACCCCGAGCGCACGGCGCTGTGGCTCGTCGCGCTCGCGATCGACTACAGCGCGCCGCTCGCCGTGTTCTGGGTTCCGGGACGTCCCCGGCTCGACAGCACGGCGTGGGATGTCGAGACCTCGCACTTCGCCGAGCGCTTCCAGCTGTTCATGATCATCGCGCTCGGGGAGACGATCGTGATCACCGGCGCGACGACGGCGGAACTCGATCTCGATGCGGCGAGGCTCGCCGCGTTCGGGGTGGCGTTCCTCGCCACGGCCGCGCTGTGGTGGCTGTACTTCAACTACGTCGCAGGGATTGCCCAGCGCCGGCTCGAGCTCGCGCCGGACCGCACGCTACTTGCCCGTGACGGCTACACGTACCTCCACGTCGTGCTGGTCGCCGGGGTGATCGTGGCGGCGGTCGGCGACGAGCTCGTGATCGCACATCCCACCGAGGTGCTGCCCGCCGCGGAGGTCGCGGTCGTCGTGGCGGGGCCGGCCGTCTACCTGCTCGGACACGCTCTCTTCCGCCTGCGAATGACCGGCTCGCCGGGCTGGAAGCGCCTCGCGGGGGCGCTCGCCTGCGTCGTGGTCGGGGCCGTCGGTCTACTCGTGCCCGGCCTCGTGCTCGCCTGTCTGGTGCTTGTCGTGCTGCTAGGAGTGATCGGGGCCGAGCACATCGCCGCAGCCCGCCGGCGCGCCCGCGGCGAGCCGTCCCCGCTCGAGCGCCTCGAAGCCTCGGCGGCCGGCCGGGTCGACGGGCCATGAGTGGGAGCGGAAAGCCCGACGGCGGCCACGACAAGTCGGTAGTGCATACCCGCGGAGAAGCGCAAAACATCGGTGAGGCGCGCTGGCGCACTGCTTGTCGTCCTGTCGTCGGCGGCCGCCTTCAGTGCGTCCAGAGGAGCGGACCCAAAGAGATCCCGTTCAATAGTCAGATCCCAGAGCAGGAACCGGTACCCAGGGGGAGTTCCTGGCGGCTGGTCTTACAGGTTCTTGCGATACCAGCGGGCGGTGCTGGCGGCCGGGCAGCCCTCGATCACGCCGACGGTCTCGTAGCCGAGCCGTTCGTAGAGGCCGGGCGCCAGCAGGTCGTAGGCACGGAACTGGACGAGCGAGCAGCCCCGCCGCCGGGCTTCGGCTTCCGCGCCGGCCATGAGGGCCCGAGCCAGCCCGCGACCGCGGAGCAGCTCGTCGACCCACATCGCCTGGAGCTCGCAGCACCCACCCCACGCGATGCCGGAGATGCCGGCGACGACTCGGCCTTCGTCGTCGCGGACGAAGATCCCGAACTCCTCGTCGTCGCCCAGGCCGGCGGCGGCGATGGCAGCCGCAGTGACCCGCTCCTCCAGCAGCGCGAGGTCGGCCGGGTCCGGCGAGTCCTCGACGACGAGGCTGTAGGGGCTGTCCACCGGTTCAGCCGGGGGCAGGTCTATTGGACGAGCATCTGCTCCAGCAGCGCCGCGTTGTCGAAGTAGTTGCGAAACGCAGAGATCGTGTCCCCGCTGAACTCCGCTACGAACGCGGCTCCGAGCAGGAGCTCGCGGCCGTTCGGCTCGATCGCGGTCTGCTCGTCGACCACGAACGGGGCCGAGAAGACCGCGCTCACCCGGTACTCGGCGTAGCCCTTGTTCCCGACGACGTCGAGGGCGTCGATCTTCACGGACATGTTTGAAAAGCTTGCCTCGCGTTCCGCGACCACTTCTGCCAGCTCGCCGCGTGAGGCAACCAGCATGTTCGGCGACCAACCGCTCACATCGTCGCTGAACAGTTTCGGCAAGGCGTCGACCTCGCCGTTGAGGCAAGCCTCGATGGCGCGCTCGAGCACCCCGGCACGACCACTCCGAGCCATAACCGCTCCTCCTTCTAAGCGCTGCGTTTAGATTCCGAGAGCCTTGGCCTTGGCGGCCGCGAACTCCTCGTCGGTCAATGCGCCGGCGGTGTGCAGCTCGGCGAGACGCTGGATCTCGTCGGCCTGGCTCTCCCCACTGGTCGGGGCGGGAGGCGGCGGCGCCGGCGGGACCTCCTGCTCGTAGCCCTGCTCGTCGGCGTAATCGTCCTGTCCGGAGTCGTCCCCTCGGCCCGCGTACCTGCCGGCCGCGTACGCCGCTCCACCGGCGACCAGCATCGTCCGGCGGCGCGTTCGTCGACGAACCATTCCCATTGCAGTCTCCTGTCGTCACCGTGGGCGATCTCACACGCTTCGACCCGGCGATCCCACGATCGACCGAGCCGCTGACCATTCTGCCCTATCAGCGGCGCCTGGGCATCGTCCAAAGGGGATGAACCGTGCCGTGCACTCGTGCGGGCAGCTTTGACGACGTGGCCGGCGTCTTGGCGAGCATCGTCTCAGGGCCGGTTCAATTCGCGCCCGTCCTCGACCAGTGCACACCTGAGCCCGTCGGGTGCTCCGCTCGCGCGACGGTTGTAACGCACGCGGAGCACGGCCCTTGACCCCACGTGCAGCGGGTCGGGGAGCACCCACACCGACGTCGCCCAGCTGGAGGTCGGCCACATCCAGGGATCGAGGGTGTGCTCGATCGCCCCGTGGAGGGCGGCGCGGAACGTGACGGCGACGGCGTTCACCGTGCCCGGCTCGTCGACGACCAGGTCGGCGCAGGCGCGCACCGAGGCCTCCGCGAACGTCGCCAGATCCAGCGTCGCGAGGGTGACGGGTGGGCCCACCGGCGGCCAGGCGGCGACCACCTCTGCCTCGGTCGGCATGTTGACGGGCCCTGGGGCGGCGGCGTCCAGCAGCGGTTGGAACTCCATGTCGTACAGCCGCCGCCAGCGCTCGACCGCCGCCCGCCCGACGGCGCGCTGCCTGGCCTCGCCGTCCGGGAGGCGAAGCGGCCGCGCCAGTAGCGTCAGCGCGTGTGGGATCAGCCGCGCGTCGGGTTTCAGCAAGCGGCGGCGAGCGTCGAGTGTGGTCTCGAGGATCTCCTCCTCGAACGGTTCGTTGCCGATGATCTCCGCAACCAGCACGTCGGCCGGCTCGGGCAGCTCGATCTCCCGCGACCAGCCGGGAACCAGCGTGACCGTGTCCGTCACCCCGTTGGCGGCGAAGACCCGCCCGGCGACCTCTGCGATGTCACTGGCCTCGACCGCGTAGACGCGGCGTGCGCCCGCCCGGGCCGCGGCGACGGCGAGCACCCCGCTCCCGGTGCCGATGTCGAGCACGACGTCGCCCGGTCGCACCGCTGCGACGAGAGCGGCGAGGTAGTCGCCCGTCCTGCGATCGTCGTGCAGCATCCGGGCGTGCTCCACCGGATCGGCCCAGCCGCTTGCCGGGCCCCGAGCGGCGTCCGGCTGGACGAGGGCGCCTTCCTCGATCAGCATGTTGACGACGTTCATCGTGGGCGCGAAGTCGGTGGCGGGTGCGTCGCGCTCTAGGCGGTCGATCGCCTTGCCGAGAGCGAAGGGCTGCGCGAACAGCGACAACGTTGCGTAACCGCGGGGCCCGAGATCGACGACGGTCCCATCCGGCGCATCGAGCAGGACATGCCCCGCCGCATCGAAGCGCGTTCGCACTCCGGGCGCGAGCTGCAAGAGCGTCTGCGGTGACAGGTGTGCGTCGGGCAACGTCTTCGATCCTCCCACGCGCCGAAGTATGTCGTCGGCGAAGAACCGTTCACGGTCGTATCGTCGGTACTCCAATCGAGAAGTTCGACGATCGACGGGTGTCCCCCGCCATCGGCTACTTCCCGCAGGATCCGGCCATCGCGCGGTTCTATCCGTGGCTCGGTTTCCGCCTCGGCGTCATCGGAGACGTCAAATAGGAAGGTCGCCCACTCTCGAGACGCCGCAGAGGCCGGTGACGGCGGCGATCGGCCTCGATGTGAACCGAGCACGACGATGCGTTAACTTCCCCCCACTCAAAAGGAGGCACGCTCGTGTCCGATAACCAGTCCACAGATCGCGGCTCTGTCGTGGTCACCGGCACCTCCACGGGAGTCGGAGCGGCAACGGCGCTTCACCTCGCGAAGCAGGGATTCAGGGTCTTCGCCGGCGTCCGCCGGCGAGCCGACGGCGACGCGCTCCAGGCGCAAACCTCGGACGAGCTGACGCCGGTGATCGTCGACGTCACGGATGAGGCGGCGATCACCGCGGCGGCAGCCACCGTCGCAGATGCCGTGGGGGATCGCGGGCTTGCTGGCCTGGTCAACAACGCCGGGATCGCCAAGCCGGCGCCCATCGAGTTCCAGCCGATGGCCGACTTCCGGACGCAGCTCGAGGTCAACCTGTTCGGGCCGGTCGCCATGGTCCAGGCGTTCCTGCCGCTGATCCGGCGGGGCGGCGGGCGGATCGTGAACGTAGGCTCGATCGGGGGCCTGCTCGTGCTTCCCCTGAACGGCGCCTACAGCGCATCGAAGTTCGGGATCAGGGCCATCACCGACGCGCTGCGGCTCGAGCTGCGGCAGTGGAATATCCACGTGTCTCTGATCGAGGTCGCGCCGGTCGAGACAGCGATCTTCGGGAAGACGTATGCCGAGTTGGACGGGCTCGAGCAGAGGCTCGGCGAGAAAGGTTACCGGCTGTACGAGGAGCAGATCGCCGCGGTCCGAAAGGCCACAGAGAAGGCGGCGGCGGATGCGGATCCACCCCTGGTGATCGCCAAGGCCGTCGCCCACGCGCTCACGTCGGACAAGCCCAAGACCAGGTACCTGGCCGGCCATGGCGGAAGGGAGGTCGCGGTCGTGGCAGCGCTCCCCGACCGGGCGAGGGATCGAGCGCTCGCCCACGAGCTGGGGCTCCCCAAGCCGGGGTAGATCGGCCCCTCGGCCTCAGTTTCGCGCGACTGCCGGGACGGGCTTGAGGAGCTGGTCGGCCACGCTGTCGACGAAGGTGCGCGCCTGCTCCTCGAAGTCGGAGTCGAGGTTCGGCTGATACATCTTCAGCCCGAAGACACGCTTCTGCGGCTCGCCGTGCTTCATGTACCCGAGCCATGCGAGCATCGATTTGACCTGCCCGCCCGCGGAGACGAACTGCGTCTTGTCGATCCACCGCCCGCCGTTCTTCTCCCCGAGCTTCTTCTGCTGCCCGAGGTTGAACCTGAAGTAGCGGCGGGAGACCGACACGCATGCGAACGGCTTGCCGTTCAGCACCGCCTTCGCGCCGGGCGACTCGAGGTACGACCGCATCGGCATGCTCGTCTGGAACCACCAGGTGGGGGACGCGAGCACGACCAGGTCGTAGTCGCCCTCCTGCGCCTCCGGTGGAACGCTGATTTCGCCAGTCTTGTGGCGAGCTTGCGCCGGGAGAATAGTCAGGAGCTGGCGGATCGGATGCTTCATCGGGAACTGCTTGAGGTGGTGCACCCACCGTTCGTCGGTGAACTCGATCGACGCCTTCGTGACGTCGCAGCCCCGCGCCTCGAACGCCTGCCCCAACGCCTCCGCGACCCGACCGACCTGCTTGGTCAGCGTGAAGTACACGACCAGCACCTTCGGTTTCCTCTCGGAGTCCATTCATCTCTCCTTCTGCGTGACGAGCATCAGCCCGCGAGCCCCGCTCCCGCTTCCTCGAGCCCTGCCTTGAGCTCCTTCGCGCTCGCCTTGTCGACCTGGGCGGTTGACTTGCGGATCGCGTTCGCGAGCGTGGTGTCGACGACATCGGCATGCTCGCGGTCGAAGATGGCAACGATCCCGGCCGAGCCGGGGGGTAGCGCGTTGTCCATCTTCTCCCCGATGCCGGCCTGCACGCGCTTGCGCGCGAATTTGCCGGTGAGCCCGCCGACGGCTGCCCCGACGGCCGTTGCGGCGAGGAGCGGCGGTGCGAAGAGACCGACCACGAGGCCGACGCCTCCGCCGACCTTCGCCCCCTTGCGGCCCAGGTGGTCGCCCGTCTCCTCGACGTGCACCTCGCCGTCCGCGTCCTTGTGAACGAGGACGACCCCCTCGGTGGAGATCGTCTTCGCCTCGGCGAGCTCGACGAAGGCGTCGAAGTCCTGCTTGGCGAGATCGGGGATCAGATAGACCGCGATCAGTACGTCCAGCGTCTCGTCACTCATGCTCTCTCCCTTCCGGAGACGAGTTTCCCTACGCGCTTGCGGCGTGGGCTGCCAGCGCCTGCGCCGCGTGCTCGTGCAGCGCCTGCTGGTCCTCCTCGCTCATGTGTGGGGCAATGTCGAACGTGACCTGCTTGATCTCGCCCGTGAACCGGAACGGCGCCTTCTCCGCGTAGCTGCGGTCGACGACGAGGCCGTTGTCGCACCCGATGTCCATGCCCGCGTAACCGGAGAAGCGCGCGGGCACGGTGTGCTCCATCCGCCCGGAGGCAACCGGGTCGCCGTTGACGAGTAGGGTCACCTCACCGCCGGTTGCCGGCTTCGGCTCGTCGGCGGCGAAGATCATCTCGACGTTCACCGCGCCGGCCGGGAGCGGAGCCTCCGCGGCCTGCGTGTACTCGAGCACGCCGAGCATCGAGTAGTGGTGCTTCAGCTTTCCGTCCTGGACGTAGAGCGAGAAGCCCCCCAGATGGTCGAACGCGGCGACGATCACGCCCTCGACGCCGCCTTCCGGGACGACGAGGTCGGCGCTGATCGTGTACGAGTGGTTGTAGATGCGCGGGATCATCCCGGCCGCGACGTTCTCGATCCGCCCCCGGTAGGTGAACTTCGACACCTTCGGGATCGGCGGCACGATCCCGTAGAAGGAGGAGAGCCCGCCCAGGATCGGCAGCACCTGGTACCGCTCCGCCTCCTCCCAGAAGAGCTGACGAAGCTCGGCAACCTTCTCGGGATGCTCGTCGGCGACGTTCCTCGCCTGCGAGAAGTCGTCCGGGAGGTAGTAGAGCTCGACCGGGTCGGCGTCGGGATCCCAGCCGGGTCCGAAGTGGCGGAGCGCTTCGGGGTCCAGCAACCAGGGGATGCGTGGTAGCCGCATTGCGAGCCACCAGCCGTCCTTGTACATCGCCCGGTTACCGACCGCCTCGAAGTACTGCTGCGTGTGGCGCTCGGGCGCCCCTGCGTCCGAGAGCGAGTCGGCGAACGTGAAGCCGTGGTGCGGCTCCTGCTCGATCCCGTCGACGTGCGTAGGCGCGGGAATCCCGGCAATCTCGAGGACGGTCGGCGCCACGTCGATCACGTGCGTGAAGTGGCTGCGCACCGCGCCCGGGTCGGAGATCGCACTGGGGTAGCGAATCACGAGCGGGTTACGCGTCCCGCCGAGGTGGGAGGCGACCTGCTTGCCCCAGTCGAAGGGACAGTTGCTCGCCCACGCCCACGCCGACGAGTAGTGCGGAGCCACGAGCTCGCCTCCCCAGGCATCGAGCCCGCCGTGCTTGAACAGGAGCCCCATCTGCTGCTCGGTGGTGAGGGGGATCCCGTTCAGCGTCGTCAGCTCGTTGAACGTGCCCGAGAGCGTGCCCTCCATGCTGGCGCCGTTGTCGCCCCAGATCCAGATCACCACGGTGTTGTCGAGCTCGCCCATCTCCTCGATCGCGGCGAGCAGGCGGCCAACGTTCCAGTCGGCGTTCTCGGAGTAGCCGGCGTACGTCTCCATCTGACGCGCGTACAGCCGTCTCTCCGTCTCGGACAGAGAGTCCCACTTCGGGAACGCGTTGTTCTCCCCCAGCTCCGTGTCGGCGGGCACCACGCCGAGCTCCTTCTGGCGCGCCAGCGTCTCCTCTCGGAGGACGTCCCAGCCCTGATCGAACTTCCCCTTGTACTTGTCCGCCCACTCCCGCGGCACCTGGTGGGGCGCATGGCTGCAGCCGGTCGAGTAGTACATGAACCAGGGTGCATCGGGCCGTTCTGCGCGTACGCGGTTCAGCCAGTCGGTCGCCTTAACCGGCATATCGTTCGGGAAGTAGTACGGCTCGCCGTCGGTGCCCTCGGGAACGCCCAGGACCTTCTGGTTCTCGGTGATGAGCGGGTCGTACTGGCCCGCCTCGCCACCGAGGAAACCCCAGTAGTAGTCGAACCCGAGCCCTGTGGGCCAGCGGTCGAAGGGCCCGCTCGAGCCCTGCTGGTTGTCCGGCGTCAGGTGCCACTTGCCGATGCAGGAAGTCATGTAGCCGTTCTCCTGCAGGATCCGCGGCAGCGTCGCGCAGTCGCGCGGGATGGTGGCGTTGTAGCCGGGGAACGGGCCAGAGAACTCGGCGACGAGGCCGAACCCGACCCGATGCTGGTTGCGGCCGGTGAGCATCGCCGCCCTCGTCGGCGAGCAGACCGCGGTCACGTGGAAGCGGTTGTAGCGGAGACCCTCCTCCGCCATACGGGTGTAGTTCGGTGTGTCGATCGGACCGCCGAAGGTGCTCGGGTTGCCGAATCCCGCGTCGTCGATCAGGACGAGGAGCACATTCGGCGCGCCCTCGGGCGGCTGAACGTGGCTCGCCTGGTTCCAATCGGGTTGCGAGTCGGCCAGCGTCCGCTTCGTCGCGCCGGCGAACGGCGGTCGCCGGATCGGCAGGCTGCTGCGGTCGATCGCGCTGTCGCTCATCCTCTTACCTCCCTTGTGGGGCTCCGGTGTCAGACACCCTCGATCGCTGTCAGTTGTCCGGAGCGGATTGCCTCGGTGAACGCCTGGTAGTCCTGCTCGTTTTGGTCGGCGTAGCGTTCCGAGAAGTCGGTGACGGACTGGTCGAAGCCGTCGCTCTTGCCCAGGTAGGCCGTGATTGCGATCGGGTCTCCCGAGCGGGCGTGCGCGCGAGCGAGCGTCCATCCGCACTGGCGAGCGTAGAAGGAAAGGGCGGCAGGGTTCAGCGACTCGACCTCTGCCGAGCCTTTCATGTCGCGGAGCTGGCGCCAGTACAGGTAGCGGTTGGCCTCCGCGCCCTTGGTCCAGCCGAGGTAGATGTCGCTCGCGGCCTGCATCAGCCGCTGGCCTTGCACGACGCGCTCGCCGGGCTGCTTGTAGCGACTCTTCGGCAGATGGTCCTCGAGCACCGAGGCCGTCGCCTCCTTCACCTGCAGGAACAGTGGATCCTGCTGATCACGCCCCTGCAGCAAGACGATGAACGCGCGCGTGCCAACGCTGCCGACACCGACGACCTTGCGAGCCATATCGATGACTTCGAAACGCTCCAGCAGGTGGCGACGATCGTCCTGCAACGTGGCCCGGTAGGCGCGGAACTGCTCGTGGATCGCGTGCTGCAACTCGTCGGGAGAGATGCCGTACATCCCTTCCAGCTCGCGCGCCGGGATGATGATCGGTGGCTGGCTGACGATCCGGTAGCGGCCGTCCACGACCTCGCCGAGCTTCGACAGCGCCTGCAGACTGTCGCGAGTCCGGGCCTTCTGCGCGGCCTTTTTCGCCGCTTTCACTTCGTCCTTCCCACGTTTCCTCTGCTTCTTGTCCTTCGCCTTCTGCGTGCCGGCGAAGCTCTCGATGGCCGCCATCAGCTGTTGCTCGGACAGGTGGGCGTACCAGATCTCCATCGTGCCCATCTCGGCGAACTCGGCCATCGTCGTTCGGTAAGCGCCCGCCGAGGCGAGCGTCGCGTCTTGGGCCTCGGCCTTGCTGAAGCCGTTGTTGCGTGCCGCGATCGTGAAGCTTGCGGACATGCGCTTCACGTCGTACTCGAAGGGGCCGGGGATCGTCTCGTCGAAGTCGTTCAGGTCGAACAGCAGGTTCCGTTCGGGCGACGCATAAACGCCGAAGTTCGACAGATGGGCATCGCCGCAGAGCTGAACCGTCAGGCCGGCCCTGGGCGTGTCCTTCAGGTCGGCGGCCATGATCTTGGCCGTACCCCGGTAGAAGGTGAACGGGGACACCATCATCCGCCCGTGGCGGACAGGCACCAGGTCGGGCTCACGCGTGGCATCCTGCTCCGCGAGCAGAGCGACCGGATCGGGGCGGTCCGCGGCCGGCTTCCAACTCGCGTGCCCCGACGGAGACACGTGCTTCCGCAACTCCTTACCCTGCGCTCGCCGCTCCTCGACACTCGGGTGCTGCACTCTCACGCTCATGGGCTCCGAAGCTCCTTTCCGGGCCGGCGTTGGCTGAGGCGAAGCTGGTTCTCTTGGCTGGACGAGCGAAACGCTGCGCCCGTTTCGGTTCCGCTCTGCCAGAGAATCATCGTCCTGCTCCAGATCCCGATCAAGCACGCGGCGTGCATTCAGCCGGGTGAGCGTGCTCTGGCAACGCACGGAGCGTACCGCTCCGCTGACATCCCAGATCCCCCCAGGCCCAGAGATCGTCGCCAAACAGAGAGTCCGTGAGATCGTTGACCTGGTGGCCGTCGGCGAGATAGTTGATCGCCGAGATGATCCGGAACCTCAGTTGACATCGTGCCTCCTTGCTCGTTTCCGTCCGTAAGGATCAGAACCGGTGCTCCGCGACTCAGCGCCTCCCGGTTGCCACCGGGTTCCGATGACGATCCGATCCGCGACCTGATTCGCCGCTTCCTGGCGAGCGAGGTCAAGTAATGGTCGACCACGACTGTGGTCGCATCGTCCTGACAGGATGAAATCGCGGACGATCGGCCACCTCGGGGACCCCGGCAGCGCCTCAGGTGCCGGTCAGAACCTCGTCTGGAGGCTAGGCCAGCTCGCTGATCGCGTCAGCGGTCACGCCAAGCCCGATGAGGACGAAGAGAACGGCCATGAGCACGGGTGTGTGTCCGATCATCCAGACTCGCAATCGCTCGAGCGGGTGCTTCGCCCTCCTTCCCCCGAGGAGGTAGAACGCGAGCGGAATGAGGACGCAGAGGGCGGCGACCGCAACGTAGACGGCCATAGACCCGACCTCCTCGTCGGTCGGGATTCCCAGCTGAACGACGTCGATGGCGGCGATTCCCGTGAGTATCAGGTTCTTGCCGTTGGCGATGCCGAGCACCACGCCGAGGCCGAACACCTTGCCGGGGGTGAGCTCGTCGATCCCGTCCATCCACTTCGGCATCGGTACGTGCTCGCCGGCCTTGGGCCGCCTCGACCAGATCAGGATCGCGCCGATCAGAAAGAGGATGCCGAAGGCCAGCTTGAGGGCGGACGCCCAGGTCGGCGGCGTGTCCGAGTCGGACAGGTTCGTGGTGTTGGCGAGAACGAGCCAGACGACCGCGACGACCGCGAGCCCGATCAGAAAACCGAGCGTGAAGCCGAGCCCGTTCGAGCGGCCTCGCGGCGTGACGAGCAGGACGACGAGTGCGATGACGATGCTCGGCCGGATCGCTGCGGCGACGCCGAGCGACAGAACCTCGTCGAGGGCCTGCTCCACTAGCCGCCCGCTGCCGCAGCGTACGGCGCCCGGTGCACGGCGCCTACCCCGGGCTTCCCGCTGCGGCCACCGGAGGTCGGTCCGTGGCTACCTTCGCCCCCGCCTCGCCCTCTTCCGCTTTTTCGGTCGCCGACGTGATGATCGCCGCGCCGAACAGGCCGAGCGCGAGCCCGGCGACCGCGACCAGGCGGTGCCACTGGGGGTCGTTGTCCAGGGTCTCCTGGAACAGGAGCACGCCGAGGAGGACGCTGACGATCGGATTCGTGACGGATGTCGTCGAGACCGAGGTGGCGAGCTTGCCGAACGAGAGCGAGATCTGCTGGACGAGGAAGCCTCCGATCCCGGTGGCGCCGAGGGCGTAGAGTTGCCAGTCGGTGAGAACGTCCGACCCTTCCGCGTGCCACGCCGCGATGACGGAGTTCATGAGAGTCGCCGAGGCGCCGTAGAGGACGCCCGCGACGATGCCGTAGGTCGCCGCCCGGGCGCCCGGGCCGCCACGGTTTCCGAAGACGAGGAGGCCCGCGGAGACCCCGCCGAGGAAGATGAACGCCAAGAACCACTCGTTGTTCGGCGCGCTGTTGACGCCCGTTGCGGGGTTGCCGAAGATGCCGTAGAGGGCGAGCCCGACCACGACCACCAGCGCCCCGACCCAGTGGCGGCGGACGATCGTCTGCTCGGTGAGGAGGTGGCCGAGGGGGAGGGCGAAGATGATCGTCGTGACGAGGAGCGGCTGGACGAGGGCGAGCGGCCCCCGGTCGAGCGCCGCTCCCTGCAGGCACGACCGCACCGCCCTGGGCGGCGAGCCCGACGAGCCACACCCAGTTCATGAAGAGCAGTAGGAACGACTTCGGCTTCTTGAACGAGACCTCGTCGAGGCTCAGAGTGGCGCGCTGCCAGAGCGTCGCCGCGAGAGCGAACAGGATCGCCGCTCCGATCGCAAGTAGGGCAGATACGGCATCCGAGTCCACAGGCGCCAGATAATAGAGCGCCTTCCCGGACGGCCCGCATCATCCCGAGAGGATGATGTCTGCGTCCCGGCACCTCAATAAGCTCAGCGGGTTATGCTCGCGGAGATGCTCCTGGCCGACGCGCTTGAGCTTGCCCGCTGGCAGTTCGCGCTGACGACGCTCTTCCACTTCATCTTCGTGCCGCTGACGCTCGGCCTGGCGCCGCTGCTGGCGGTGATGCAGACGCTCTGGCACCGCACCAAGGACGAGAAATGGCTGCGGTTGACGCGCTTCTTCGGCACGCTGTTTCTGATCAACTTCGCGATCGGCGCCGCGACCGGCCTCGTGCAGGAGTTCCAGTTCGGGATGAACTGGTCGGAGTTCTCCAGCTACGTCGGCGACATCTTCGGCTCGCCGCTCGCGATCGAGGGCCTTGGCGCGTTCATGCTCGAGTCGACCTTCATCGGCCTGTGGATCTTCGGCTGGAACCGGCTCTCGCCGAAGGTGCACCTGGCGACGATCTACCTCGTCTGGCTCGGAACCTGGCTCTCGGCGTATTTCATCATCGCCGCCAACTCGTGGATGCAGCACCCGGTCGGCTACCAGATCAACTCGCAGACGGGCCGGGCGCAGGCGAACGACATCTGGGACATCCTCTTCCAGCCCTACGTCTTCTGGTCCGTCGGGCACGTCTACCTCGCCGGGCTCATGACCGGAGGTTTCCTGATGCTCGGCGTCTCGTGCTGGCACCTGCTGAAGGGAAGGAACGTCGACGTCTTCCGCAGCGCGGCGAAGCTCGCGATCATCGTCGTGCTGCCCTTCTCGGCGTTTCAGCTGTGGTTCGGGAGTCATCTCGGGATCTACGTCACCGAGGCACAGCCGATGAAGATCGCCGCCACCGAGGCACTGTGGAACACGGAGCAGCCCGCTGCGTTCTCGCTCTTCCAGATCGGCGGATTCACGGTCGAGGACCAGACGCCGTCGTTCGACATCGAGATCCCCAAGCTCCTCTCCTTCCTGGCGACAGGCTCGTTCACGGCCGAGGTCGTCGGCATCAACCCGCTCCAGGCGCAGTACCAGGAGCAGTACGGCTCAGGGAACTACATCCCGGCCGTCGAGACCACCTACTGGTCGATGCGCGTCATGGCGTACCTCGGGACGCTGTCCGTTCTCCTGGCGCTCTGGGGAGGGTTGATCCTGTGGCGCGGGAAGCTCGAGAACGCGAGATGGTTCCAGCGTGCTGCGCTGGCCGGCATCGCCCTTCCGTTCCTCTCGAACTTCGCCGGCTGGATCCTCAAGGAGGCGGGGCGTCAGCCCTGGGTCGCCTACGGCCTGCTGAAGACCGAGGACGCGATCTCGTCGTCGGTGAGCGAGTGGACCGTCGCCCTCAGCCTCGGCGTGTTCGTCTCGCTGTACGTGATCCTCGGCGGGCTCGACCTCTTCCTGATGCGCCGCTACGCGCGACTCGACCCGCCCGAGGTCGGCGCAGGGCCGGAACGGGGCGCGCCTGTGCCGGCGCCCGGATACTGACCGATGACACTCCAGATCACCTGGTTCTGCGTGCTCTGCGCCCTCTGGACGGGCTACTTCGTGCTCGAGGGCTTCGACTTCGGGGTCGGCATGCTCCTGCCCGTCCTGGGGAAGAGCGACGAGGACAAGGAGACGATGTTCGAGTCGATCGGGCCGGTCTGGGACGGCAACGAGGTCTGGCTCCTCGTCGCGGGCGGCGCGACGTTCGCTGCCTTCCCCGTCTGGTACGCGACGATGTTCTCGGGCTTCTACCTCGCCCTGCTCCTCATCCTCGTCCTCCTGATCGTGCGCGTCGTCTCGTTCGAGTGGCGCGAGAAGACCGACAGCGCTCGCTGGAAGGCGTTCTGGAACTGGATGAACACGCTCGGCTCGGTCGGCGCACCGTTGCTCTGGGGGATCGCGCTCGCGAGCCTGCTCCACGGCGTCCCGATCGACTCGGACCAGAACTTCGCCGGCGATTTCAGCGACCTCTTCAGCGGCTACACGATCCTCGCCGGGATCGCGCTCTGCCTCCTCTTCGCGCTCCACGGGGCCGTCTTCCTCGGCCTGCGCACACTCGACGACCTGCGCGAGCGCTCCCGCCTGCTCGCCGCTCGCCTGTCGCCGATCGCAGCCGTTGTCGGCGCCGGCTTCCTCGTCTGGACCCTGGTCGTCGCGAGCGACGTCAACGACAAGGGCGTCTTTCCAGGGATCCTCCCGGTCGCAGTCGCCGCGGTGGCCGTCGTCTCGGTGATCTTCCTCACGCGCGCCGGGAACGAGCGCGGGGCGTTCGTGGCGACCGCGATCACGATCATCGCCGTCGTCGTCACCCTCTTCGTCAGCCTCTACCCGCGGGTGATGGTGTCGAACCCTGACTTCGCCAACAGCCTCACGATCGACAACGCGGCGTCCGGCCAGTACACGCTCAAGGTGATGACCGTCGCGGTGGCCGTGCTCCTGCCGATCGTGCTTCTCTACCAGACGTGGACGTACCGCGTCTTCCGCGCCCGGGTCGGCGGCACGTCGGCGGGCAGCCCGGTCGACCTGCTCGGGCCGAAGACCTCCGACTAGAGGCTCGTGCGCATCACTGACCCGCGCCTCCTGGGCCGCGCGCGGGCGGTTCGCCTCGCACTCGCGGCCGATGCGGCGCTTGGGGTCGTCGCGGCGCTGCTCGTCCTCGCCCAGGCGGTGCTGCTCGCGCGGGTAGCCGCGCGGGCGTTCGGCGGCGCCTCGCTCGAGGACGTCTCCGTGCCGCTCGGGCTGCTCGTCGCCGTGGCCGCCGGCCGGGCCGCCGCGGCCTGGGGCTTCGAGGTCGTCGGGCGGCGGGCGGCGACCGACGTGCTCTCGCGTCTGCGGCTCGACGTGGTCGAGCGGCGGCTCCGCGACCGGCCCGCGGCGCTCGACGGCGCCGAGAGCGCCGAGGTCGCCACCGCGGCGGTCGCCGGCGTCGACGCGCTCGAGACCACGTTTGCCCGCTACCTGCCACAGGTCGTGCTCGCAGCGGTCGTGCCGCTCGCGGTGATCATCCTCGTCGCCTCGATCGACCTCCTGTCGGCCGGTCTGATGCTGCTGACGCTGCCGCTCGTCCCGATCTTCATGTGGCTCGTCGGCCGCTACACCGAGGGACAGACGCGCAAGCGCTGGCAGGCGCTCGCGCTCCTCTCGACGCATTTCCTCGACGTCGTCCGGGGGCTGCCCACTCTCCGAGCGTTCAACCGTGGCGAGGCGCAGGCTGAGCGGATCGCCGAGGTGAGCGACCGCTACCGGGTGACGACGATGGCGACCCTGCGCGTCGCGTTTCTCTCGGGCGCCGTGCTGGAGCTGGCAGCCACGCTCGGGATCGCGCTCGTCGCCGTCACCGTCGGCGTGCGGCTCGTCAACGGAGGGATCGGCTTCGAGTCGGCGCTGACCGTGCTCGTGCTCGCGCCCGAGCTCTACCTGCCGCTTCGCAACCTCGCCGCCCAGTTCCATGCGAGCTCGGACGGGCTCGCGGTCGCGGAGCGGCTCCTCGACCTCGCCGAGGCTCCGGCCGGCGTCGGCTCGGCCGCGGACGTGCCGCCGAGCCCGAGGGACGAGCCCGTGCGCCTCGAAGGGGTCTCGTTCTCCTACCCGGCTCGCGAGGGGGAGGTGCTCGACTCGGTCGACCTCGAGCTCGCTCCCGGCGAGACGGTGGCGCTCGTCGGCCCGAGCGGCGGCGGCAAGAGCACGATCGCCTCGCTGCTCCTGCGCCTCGCCGAGCCGACCGCGGGGCGCGTGGTCGTGGGCGCCGTCGACCTCGCCGAGTGCGATCCCGCCGCCTGGCGGTCGCAGATCGCGTGGGTGCCGCAGCACCCGACGCTCTTTCGCGGCTCGGTCACCGACAACATCCGGCTCGGCGACGCGGCTGCCGCCGACGAGCGCGTGCGCGCGGCCGCCGAGCTCGCCGGGGCCGACTGCCTTCGTCGACGAGCTGCCGAACGGCTACGAGACCGTCGTCGGCGACGGAGGACGGCCGCTCTCGGCCGGGCAGCGCCGGCGGATCGGGCTCGCGCGAGCGTTCCTGCGCAACGCGCCGCTCGTCATTCTCGACGAGCCGACCGCCGACCTCGATCCCGTCAGCGCCGAGGAGATCGGAGCCGTGGTCGAGCGGCTGGGCGAGGGCAGAACAGTCCTCCTGATCGCCCACCGTCCCGAGCTCGCGGCCCGGGCCGACCGGATCGTTCGCCTCGAGGGAGGGCGCGTCGTGGAGCCGGCGGTGGAGGCCGCATGACGGGGACGCTCCGCCGCCTGCTCGGCCTCGCCGGGATGCCCTGGCGGCGCGTCGCGCTCTCGGTGCTCCTCGGCGCGCTCGCGGTGGGCTTCGGCGTCGCCCTGATGACGACGGCCGGCTACCTGATCTCGCGGGCCGCGGAGCAGCCGCCGATCCTGTCCCTGACCGAGACGATCGTCGTCGTCCGCTTCCTCGCCCTGTCCAGGCCGATCGTCCGCTACCTCGACCGGCTCGTCTCGCACGATCTGGCCCTGCGCGGGCTCGGCCGGATCCGGGCGCGCTTCTACGAGCGGATCGAGCCGCTCGCGCCTGCGCAGCTCGAGGGCTACCGCCGCGGCGACCTCCTCACCCGGATGGTCGGGGACGTGGACGCGCTCCAGGGGCTGTACCTCCGCGGGCTCGCTCCGCCGCTCGTCGCACTCGCAGTCGGCGCAGCCTGCGTCGGCGTCGCGGCTGCGGTGTTGCCCGCGGCAGCGGCGATCCTCGCCGCCGGTCTGGTCGTCGGCGGTGTGGCCGTCCCTGCGCTCGCCGGCTCGCTCGGCCGCGCCGCCGGGCGACGTCAGGCGCCCGCCCGCGCGGCGCTGACCGCCGAGCTCGTCGAGCTCCTGCGCGGTGCGCCCGAGCTCGTCGCCTATGGCCGGGAGGAGGCGACCCTTGCGCGCGTTCGCACCGCTGACGGTGAGCTCGCGCGTCTCGGCCGCCGTGACGCGCTCGTTGCCGGCCTCGCCGACGCGCTCTCGATCCTCGTCGCGGGCGTCACCGCCGCGGGCGTGCTCGCGGTCGCCGTCTCGGCGCACGATACGGGACAGCTCGATCGTGTGCTGATCGCGACGCTTGCCCTGCTCGCGCTGTCGTCGTTCGACGCGGTGTCAGCGCTTCCGGCTGCCGCACGGGAGCTCTCCGCCACGCTCGCGGCCGGACGGCGCGTGCTCGATCTCGTCGACCGCGAGGCGAGCGTGCGCGATCCCGCGGAGCCTCTTGCCCCTCCGTCGCTGCCCGCGACCGTCACGCTCGAGGGAGTGACCGCCCGCTACGGGCCGGACGAGGAGCCGGCGCTCAGCGGCTTCGAGCTGCGGCTCGACCCGGGCAAACGGATCGCGCTGGTCGGGCCGAGCGGGGCCGGGAAGACGACGGTCACCAATCTTCTCCTGCGCTTCCTCGATCCCGAGCAGGGGCGCGTCGCGATCGCGGGCCGCGACATCCGGGAATATCGTCAGGAGGACGTCCGCAATACATTCGCGCTCGCAGGCCAGGACGCACACCTCTTCGCCTCGACGATCCGGGCGAACCTCCTGCTCGCCCGTCCCGACGCGGCCGAGGCTGAGCTCGAGGGCGCCCTCGGGCGCGCGCGGATCGCCGACTGGGTCGCATCGCTTCCCGACGGGCTCGAGACGCTCGTCGGCGAGGAGGGCACCCAGCTCTCGGGCGGCCAGCGGCAGCGGCTCGTGCTCGCCCGGGCTCTGCTCGCAGACACGCCCGTGCTGCTTCTCGACGAGCCGACAGCTCACCTCGATCCAGAGACTGCGGAGGAGCTCGTGCGCGACGTGCTCTCGGCGGCCGAGGGTCGCACCGTCCTCCTGATCACGCACCGCCCGGAGGGGCTCGATCTCGTCGACGAGGTCGTCTCGATCCCGGTGACTGATCGGTGAGGAATTGGGCGGTGTTTTCAGCGCGCGGTGGCGCTACCCAGCCGTCATCGAGGCTTGGTCGTGCTCCTCGAGCCCGGCGTCGACGTCGTAGCCCACCGCCAGGCCGAGCTTCGGGGCAGCCGACGCGACCCGGGCGACACCGACAGTCGGCAGCAGAGCGACGAGGGCGCCGACGATCTCGTCCAGCGACACGCCGGCCCCGACAGCCGCGGCGACGCTCGCGTGATAGGCGGCCGGCGGCGCGTCGACCGCGATCAACGCTCCAAGCCGGACGAAGGCGTGGTTACGGGCGTCGAGCCCGGCCGCCAAGGAACTGCTCGCGTCCTGTGCGAGGATGGTCGCGACGAACGCCTCGTCGGGCACCGACAGAAGTCGAAGCGTACGCTCGTGCGTCTGCACCTTGTTGCGATTCTCTCCCGAGCACACGCGGGACGCCTCGCCCCAAGAGGATGAAATCTACGAGCCGACCGACGTCGATTCGAGGAGCCCGAGCTCCGCAGCGCGCTTGACCGCTTCACCTCGCGACGACACGCTCAGCTTGCGGTAGACGGAGATCGCCTCGGTCTTGACGGTGTTTCGCGAGATGTGCAGCCGCTCCCCGATCTCGCGGAAGGAGAGGTGGGTGGGCAGGTACGGGAGCAGCCGGAGCTCCGCCGCAGTGAGGCTCGCGGACCAGCCGTCTCCCTCGTTGACGATCGTCGTAAGCAGGCGCCGGAACGCTGCGACCTCCTCGCCGAGAACGCCGAGGTCCGGTCGACGGCGGAGGATCTCCTCGCCCTGGGCGAGAACGGTCCTCGCTCCATCGACATCGCCCAGCGCGACCTGAACCCGGGCGAGCTCGAGGCAAACCTGCGTCGACAACCAGGGTGTGGCGTGGGTGAGCCGGGGGCGCAGCTGCTGCACGTGCATCGCGAGCTGCCGGGCCCGCTCCACCTCCCCCTCGTGAGCCGCGACGCGGGCGCTGGCTACCAGCGTGAGCGCGGTGGCCATGTATCCCTCGATCCCGCGGGCCGCAACGAGCGCCTCCTCGGTGAATCGCTTCGCCTCGGCCCAGTCGTCCCGCTGCCACGCGAGCAATGCGCGCTCCGCGAGCACGAGCGTAACGCTGGAGCCTCGTCTCTCGTTCTGGAGCGCCCGCTCCATCGCCGTGGCGAGCGCCGCGTCCGCGGCGTCCGCATCGCCGCCGAGCAGGTGTGCGACCCCGAGACCGAGAAACGCTGTCACCGCAAACGGGCTGAGCACGGGCAGATGGGCGATGGCCAGCTCGGCGTCGGTGCGCATCCGCTCGATGCCGTCGGGGCAGGTGATCACCCGCAGTACCGCGACCCACACCTCGAACGACTCGGTGCCGTCGGGCAATGCGCCCTCGAATCGACCCTGCTCGGCATAGGCCGCCCAGCGCTCGCCCGCCTCGGGTTGTCCCGTCAGCACCTTCTGCCAGGCACCGAGGAGGGCGACCAGCGGGTATTGCTCGAGCAGGCCGTCGCGCTCGAACCATTCGAGCCATCGCTCCGCCGTCGCGATGCGACCGCTCTGGTACACCGGGATGACGAGCGCCCCAACCAGGGTCGCGGCCAGGTCCATGTCGCCTGCGGCACGCGCGCACTCCACCGCCGCCTCGGGGCGCCCGTTTGCTACTAGCCACGCTGCCGCGCGTCCGTTCAGCTCGGGGACGAGCTCCGGCTCGCGCCGTTCGAGCTCGGCCCGTAGCAGATCCCTGAAGAGGTGGTGATAGCGATACCACGTCCGCGACCGGTCGAGCGGGATCACGAAGAGATTGCGGCTCTCGAGCGATTCCAGCATGCGGGCCGAATCGCGCCGGGCGAGCAGCGCGTCCACGAGCGACCCGCAGATCGGCTCGGCAACGGCCGAGCGGGTGAGGAACTCGACCTCGTCGGTAGGGAGGCGGGCGAGTACCTCGAGGCGGAGATAGTCCGCGACGTAGGCGTCGCTGTCGTCGAATCGTGCCGAGGCGAGAGACTCCTCACTGCTCAGAGCGCCCAGCGCGGCCAGGTAGAGGCCTGCGGGCCACCCTTCGGTCTGCTCGGTTAGCTCGGCGATCCTCGCGACGGGCAGCTCCAGACCCGCCGCGCCCAGGAGCGACCCCGCTTCCTCCACGTCCATCCGCAGGTCGCTCGCCTTGATCTCGAGCAGCTCTCCGGCTGCACGCAGCCGGGCGAGAGGAAGCGCCGGGACGGCCCGGCTGGCCAGGATCATCTGCGAGCCCTCGGGCACGGCCGCCGCGAGCGTCGCGAGCGCGTCGAGACACTCGGGCTCGCCCAGGAGATGGACGTCGTCGAGCACGAGCACGAACGGGCGGCTCATCCGCGCGACCGCGCTCGCGAGCCGGGGCACCGCCGCCGTCCAGATCGACCCGCTGGGAGATCCCAGTGCTTCGAAGACCGAAGGGTCGATCGGCTCGATCCCGTCGAGGGCGGCAGCGACGTACGTAAGCAGCACCGCAGGGTCCGAGTCCCGCTCGTCGACCGAGAGCCACGCGAACGGCCGCCTATCCTGCTTCACCCAGCTCGCGAGCAACGTCGTCTTCCCGTAGCCGGCGGGCGCGGTGACCACGACGAGCGAGTCACTTCGTTCCGCGCGCAGCCCGTCGATCCGACACCTCGTCACGGTTCCGGCCCGAAGTGGGGGCGGGGCGAGCTTCGTCTCGAGCAGATCGAACGGCGCGGCTCGAGGCGCGGCAACCGCTGTCGTCATCTCCCGGCCCCCGCAAGGCCAGACACCCCTGCAATCTCGACCGGCACGAGCGGGATTATCGCGTGTCGGGGCGATCGTGATGATCGGTGCCGTTCGGAGCTCCAGCAACCCGCAGCGGATGACATCATGCGTTTCCGCCATGACCCGCTGTTCGCCGACCGCGGTGCGTTGACGATGTCATGACCTGGGCGGCGAGGTTCCGGGCGCAGCAGTACCTGAAGGGAAGCCTGCTCGTGCTGCCGCTCATCGGCGCGGTGGTAGGTCTGGCCCTGGGGATCCTCGACCTCGAGCTCGAGGACGTCGTCACGACGAACTGGGCGTACTCCGCCTCGACGGCCACCTCGGTGCTCGCGGCCATCATCGGCGCGATGGTCGGACTGACGGGCTTCGTCGTGACGGTGACCGTCCTGATGGTGCAAATGGCGACCGGGACGTTCTCGGCCCGTTACATGCGGCTCTGGTACCGGGATCGGCTCCTGAAACTCGTCCTGACCTTCCTCCTGCTGACGCTGACGTTCTCGTTCACGCTGCTCTCGCAGGTCGAGTCCGACTCGGTGCCGGACCTCGGAGTGACGATCGCCGCCGTCCTGGTGGTCGTGTGCCTCGTTCTCTTCCTGCTCTTTCTCGACGAGTACATCCACCGCTTGCGGCCGGTCGCCGTGGCGGTGCGCGTCGCCGCCCGGTGCAGGAGAGCGGTGGAGGAGAACATCGGTACGGCGAGTCACGGCGGCGGCGCGGACTCCGGCATGCCCTTCGGGGTGGCTGATGGAGTGCCGCGGGAAGCCGTGCGGTCGCGGGACGCGGGCGTGATCCAGGCGATTGACCGACACGGTCTGGTCGAGTGGGCGCGGAAGCACGATTGCGCCCTCGTGCTCGAGCACGCCGTCGGCGATTTCGTCTCCGCCAAGGCGCCGCTGTTCAGCGTGCCTGCCGCGTCCACCAAGGACGGCGGGCAGCTCCTCGGCATGGTCGCGCTCGGCGACGAGCGGACGATCGAGCAGGACCCCGGCTTCGCGCTTCGCATCATGGTCGACATCGCGTTGATGGCGCTCTCGCCGGCCGTGAACGCGCCGACCACCGCCGTCCAGGTTCTCGACTACCTGGAGGAGGCGTTTCGGATGATCGGATCGGTCGACCTGGACCGACAGTCGCGTGTTCGGGATGCCGACGGACGCGTTCGCCTCGTCATCCCGACGTCCGGCTGGGACGAGTACCTCTCGCTCGGCGTCACCGAGATCCGGCTGTACGGGGCGACCGCGATCCAGGTCGTTCGTCGGCTGCGCGCGATGCTCGAGCGCCTCGAAGAGTCGGTTCGGCCCGAGTACCGTGCCGCGGTCGAAACCGAGCTCGCACGTCTCGACGCGACCGTCGGCGAGAGGTTCGGCGACTCCGTCGATCTGGCTGCGGCGAACGCTGCAGACCGCCAGGGGATCGGCGGCCCACAGTCGCAAGACTGATCAGCCGGATACCGGTTCAGGTCGTCGCTCAGGCGGGTGGCGGCGCGTCCACGATCGCCGGCAGTGGAAGGTCAGCGGGCATCGCTGTCGGGGTGTTCGCAGGAGCGCGTCCATCCTCGGTCTTCCTGACCGTGGTGCTCGCCATGAAGTCCTGCAGCGCCCTTCGGCGATCGTCGATCAGCACTGGGAGGAACCCGGCGAACATCGGAATGATCGCGAGGATCAGCCCGAGCAGGCGCAGCAGGGATCGGCCGAAGCCGGGTGGCTCTCCACGGGCATCGGCCACTCGCAGTCCCATGAGTCGCATTCCCGGTGTCTGGCCGATCGTCGTCCAGAACAGGACGAGGTAGAAACCGACCACAAGCTGCCAGCCGATGCCGATCAGTGTCCCGACCAGCCACTCCGGCTTCAGATCGATGAGTGACGTCACCAGGGCTAGCAGTCCGGCGGTGGCCAGGGCGAACAGGCCCGCGATCCCGAGATCGATCGCGCCCGCCGCCGCACGAGCCATGAGTCCGGCATAGGGGACCGGGGCGGCTTCGTCGCGGGGTCGCCGCACGACGCGCCGCACGACGTGCTCTGAAGAGTCGTCGAGGCTGTCGGTGCGGCGGCGAATTACGTCCGCCGTCTCGTCGGCGAGCGACCTGGCCTGCGAGCCGAGCGCGGCGCGCACCTCGGGGCTTGCGGCGATCCGCCCGACCGTGCTCTGCAGCTCCGGGCTGCGCAGCACGCGATCGATCAGCTGAACTGTCAACTTGCTCTCCAGGAGATCGGTCACGACCCGTTCCAGGGCCGGGCTTGCAACCACCGCCTCAACGGTCGCGTCGACCCGCTCGTTCTCGAGTGCTGCGGCGACGGCCTGCTCGAAGTCGGCGGTCGCCAGCACTTCGACAGCTACGCGCTCGACGACGTGATGCTCTGCGAGCGAGCGCGCAGCGGCGTCGGGCAACGGACCGGCCAGGGCGAGGTCGACCGTCCGCCCGATCTCGGGAGCCACGACGAGCTCTCCTGCCGCCGCCTCGGCCTGGCGCCGCCCTTCCGCGACGGCGTCGCGACCCTCCGCGGCGAGCCCCTCCCCCGTTCGGCGGACCGCCCGGCCGATGATCGGCGTGCGAGCGGCGATCCGAACGGGCAGGACGACGATGCGTCCAGCGGTCGCGCCGGCACGAGCCCCGAGAACGGCCACGCCGAGCGTGATCTCGCGCGCGTTCACTACGGCGCCCGTTCTCGCGCGATCGCCATGCGGCTCAGCCGCGCGCCCCCGCGAGCGCAGGCGTGCTCTGGGCGGGAAGCGACGTCTGCAGGGTGGCAACGCGCAGTCCGGCGTCCCAGCCCGGCGCTCGGCCACCTGCCGGTGGACGCACGGCGGCCGACAGCAAGCCCGCCCGGACGATCAGCCAGGCGATCACCGAGTTCGAGGTCCACATCTCTCCGCCGCCGAGCTCGTCCCGCCCCCACGCGCTCAGCGGCACGAGCGGGACGAGGTCGAGGAGTCGACCGGCTGCGCGCGAATCGTCGCTGATCTGCATCGGGCTCGAGACCGCGTGCTCGACGTCCGCGATGATCCCGTCTCGCCAGCAGCGTAGTTCGTATCGAAACAGCCCGAACCGACCGGCGAGCCGACTCCCGAGGGGCCCGTCCGCGACGACACCCTGCCCTGCGCGGGCAGCGTGGCCCCAGATGGACGGCATCAGCTCGATCACGAACCTCGTGTCGGACGTTCGCACCTCCAGCGCCGCGTGGTACAGGGCGAGAGGGTCGCGAGCCGCCAGGCGCGCCGTGATCGCTTCGAACGCGCGGCCGCCACGCCGGACGACCCGGCCACCTGCACCGAGCGGAAGCCAGTACAGATCGATGCCTGTCTCGTCCCCGTTCGTCATGTCGCGGTCCCCATGTTGACCCAATTCGATCACTGTCGGAGCTCCAGGGGAAGGCGAAAGCTGACGTTCTCGGCCAGCCCGCTCTGCTCGTGGATATCCTCGACGCCCCCCGCGCGAAACCACGCCACCACGCGGCGCACGAGCGAGTCGGGCGCCGATGCTCCCGCCGTGATCCCGACCGACTCCACGGCCGCGAGCCACCCGTCGTCGATCTCGCTCTCGTCCTCGATCAGGTGGGCGTCGACGCCGTGCAGGCGCGCCACGTCGACGAGACGGTTTGAGTTCGAGCTGTTGTGGGAGCCGATCACGAGCAGGAGGTCGATGTCGGGGAGCAGCGCCTTGACGGCGTGCTGGCGGTTGGTGGTCGCGTAGCAGATGTCCTCCTGCTTCGGCGCTTCGATCCCCGGAAAGCGCCGCTGGAGCACCGCGACGATCTCTGCCGTCTCGTCGAGCGACAGCGTGGTCTGCGTCAGGTAGGCGAGCCGGTCGGTCCGGGCCGGAGCGACGCGCTCGGCATCCTCGACGGACTCGACGAGGAGAATCGCGTCGGGCGCCTCACCCGTCGTTCCCTCGACCTCCTCGTGGCCTGCGTGTCCGATCAGGATGATCGAGTACCCACTCGAGGCGTAATGGCGCGCCTCCGCGTGCACCTTGGCCACGAGTGGACACGTGGCGTCGATGGTCCTGAGGCCACGCATCCGGGCGCTCTCGTGCACGGTGGGCGCGACTCCGTGCGCCGAGAACACGACGCGCGCGCCGGGCGGTACCTCCTCCTCGCTACCGACGAAGATCGCGCCGCGATCCTCGAGATCGCGAACGACGTGGACGTTGTGAACGATCTGCTTTCGCACGTAGATCGGAGGCCCCCAGCGCACGAGCGCCTCCTCGACGGTGTCGATCGCGCGCTCCACGCCTGCGCAGAAGCCGCGCGGCGAGGCCACGATGACGCGCCGCAGTCCCATCGACGCTATCGAATCGCTCGAACGACGCACGGTCATCATCCCCTTGGCATGAACGTGAGCTACGGGCACTCGAGAACGATTACTGTGTCGCCCCGCTGCGGGGCGAGGGAACGTCCTTCACCTGCGACGCTCAGACGTCCTTCGGTACTGACGGCGAAGAGTGGCACTTCAGTCCGCGCATGGTCGGGGGGAGCGCTCTCTTCCGCGCCGCGGCTGACGACCCGGGCGCCCGTCGCGAACAGCCGGCCGAGCTCGACGAATGTGAGCGCGCTGCTCTCGAGAATGCCGGCCTCGGTCGAAGGCGGCAGTAGGTGCGGCTCCTCCGGGTCGGGAGCGACTCGATCGACGGCGACCGCCCCGACCGCCAACGAGACGAACGGCTGGTGGAGGGCCCCGAGTAGGTCCTCCGGATTCACGTCGTCGGTCGCGATGCCGGCGAGAAAGCCCGCCGGTAGCAGGACGACGATCGCGGGGAGCCCCAGCCGGCCTGCGACGAGCTGCGAGGCGACCGCGAGCACGAGTACGAGCCCGAGCCCGAGGAGTATCTGGTCGGTGGACATCTCTCGCGCCTGCGACTGTCCGCTCGTCCGAACGCCTAGGCGTGAGAGGCGGCGAGCGAATCGCGCCTCGCGTGGAGCAGCTCCACGGTCACGTACGCGATAACGACGCCCACGATGATCAAGGGCGCGGTCGCCAGCGCGGCGTCGCCGACGAGGATCGACGCGATCAGGACGGACGAGAGCGGAAGCCTCAGGATCGAGACGCAGAAGACGCCCATGAGCACGGCCACCGCCGGCGTCTCGGAGAACCCCGGCAGGTCTGCGACAAACAACCCTCCGGCGACGCCCAGAAGAAGCGCTGGGAACGTCGGGCCGCCCCGAAAGGTGCCGAGGGAGACACCCCAGGCGAGTGCCTTGAACAGGACGAGCAACCCGAGGGTGGCCGTTGAGAGGGTCGCCGCCTGCTCGACCAGCGGGTCGAAGGCCTCCTGTCCAGAGAAGAGGACGAGGTTAGATGCTTCATCAGTCGCCTCGGAGAAGGCAATCGCGAGCCCAGCGATCACGATCCCGGCGACCGGTAGCAGCACGAACGGTCGCGCTGCGACCATGCGCTCCGACCTCCGCGCGAGCTCGACGACGGCGACGGTGATGACGGCCGCCGCGACGGCGAGCACAATCGTCCAGCCGAAGTCGGCGAAGTCGGGGCGCGAGTACGCGGGCAGCGCCAGCGGGCTCAGGGCGTAGTCGCTCGTCGAGAGCCCCGTCCAGGATCCCATGCCGATGAAGACGAGCGAGCCGACCCCGGCCGCGAGCAGGCCCGGGAGCAGGACGAGCGGGAGGGTCGCCCCGCCCAGCCCTGCGGCCTCGATGATGATCACGGCGCCGATCAACGGCGAGCCGAAGACCGACGAGATCGCGGCGAAGCTCCCCGCGGCGGCCAGCACCCCGACGGCCTGGTCGGGCGCGTCGCTCCGGGCCCGCCGAACCGCGAAGATCGCGAGGCCCGTGCCCAGCGCGATCAGAGGCGCCTCCGGGCCCAGCACGACGCCGAGGCCGAGTCCGGCGACCGCTGCGAGCATGACGCCTGGAAGCTCGATCGGTTGTGTTGGACCGCCCCCGCCGATGCCCTTGTACGGCACATGCCCGCCTCGACCCGGGAGGCGCACGACGGCAAACGCGACCACCACGCCCGCGAGGGCGAGCCACGGCAGAGGCCACCAAGTCGGAACGGTGTCGAGCCCCAGCTTCCCCGGAAGATCCTCGAACACCCACTGCTGGAGGTAGTGCACCAGCTCGAGAAAGCCCCACGACGCCAGGGAGACCAGCACGCCGATGATCGCCGCGATAAGGAGTAGAGCGCGGTAGCTCTTGCTCCGGATCACCGAGCCCGGGTCTGCGGGGGGAGCCGACACCTCAGTCACGCGCTGTGTCGCCTCATCGCCTCGTTCACGGCGCGCACTATCTCACACGGTTTGGATCCGAACGTCGGCGATCGGGATGAACGGAAGCGTCCCGGCGCGCCACCAGCGTGTCGACAGGAGCCTGTCGTACGCTTCGCAGTTAGTGACCGATTGCCCCGCGATGCCAGCTGACGGGCGATGACCGAGGCTGCTGTCCCGCACCAGTCGCGGCTGTTGCCGTTCCGCGATCCGTCACGCCCCAGGCGGCTCGTCAAGGTGGTCGTCTGGATCGCGGCCGTTGCCCTCCTCGCGGTCGTCCTCGAGCTGCTCGGAGTGGACGTCCGCGGGTGGTTCCAGCAGCTGTGGGACACGCTCACCGAGATCCCCCTCGGATACATCGTTGCGGGCCTTGCCCTCCAGACGGTGCAGACGACCCTGACCGCGGTCGGGTGGTTCTTCATCCTCCTCGCGGCTTACCCGACCAGCCCGGTCCTCTACCGGCAGGTGCTCGCCGCGTACGCAGCCGGTGTCGCCATGAACGGCTTTCTGCCGGCGAACATCGGCACGTTCGTGATGCTGCTGATGTTCGTCGCGATGATCCCGCCCGCGACCTTCCCCGGCGTGCTCGGCGGGATGGTCGTGCAGAAGATCTTCTTCACGGTCGCGGGGACGTTCGTCTACGTGTACCTGTTCCTCTCGGTGCCGGGCGCGTTCGATCTCGACATTGGGGGGAACGATCACCCCGGGCTGACCCTCATCGTCATTGGCGGCGGGGCGCTCCTGATCGTGGTCCTTGCGAGGGTCTTCTGGAGGCGGCTCAAGGGGTTGTGGGAGAAGGCGAAGCAGGGCGGCGCGATCCTCGCGCGGCCGCGCGACTATGCGCTGAAGGTGGCGCTGCCCTCGTTCGGTGCCTGGCTCGCCAAGATCGGCGTGACGGCGGTCTTCATGGCCGGCTACGGGATTCCCGTCACCTTCCACTCGATCATGTCCGTGCTCGGCGGCAACTCCCTGGCCAACACCGTGTCGGTGACGCCGGGCGCGGTGGGCGTCACCCAGGCGGTCAACGCCGCCGCCCTGAGCAGCGTCACGGACGCGTCGACCGCGACTGCCTACTCGCTCGGCCAGCAGCTGACGGTGACGGCGTGGAACGTCGTGTTCGCCCTTGCCGTCGTCGTGTGGGCGTTCGGCTGGGCCGGCGGGAAGGAGCTTGTCGGGACGTCGTATGTCGACGCGAAGGAGAAGGTCGCCGAGCAGAAGGCCGATCGGGCGGCGAAGAAGGAGGCAAAGCGCGTCGAGCCCGGTGAGGAGGCGCGCGGACTCCTGGATCGCGCGCTCCACCCCTCGGACCGACCGGCCTCTGCCGGCAGCGACGAACGCGCGGACTAGCCGCCCGGCCCGGCTGGCCGCCCGGCTCGGCCCCGCCCATCGGCATGGGGACAGTGCCGGGCGGTCTCTTCGGGCGTAGGCTAGTGGGTCGCAACCTCCTCGCCGGCGAGAAGGCCGATTGCGACGAGGTCTCTGGCGTGCACCCACTCGTCGGCCAGGGCGATTCCGCCCGCGCGGACGATCGCGTCCCGAAGCGGGATCGCCCAGCGGTGCTCGAGCAACGCGATCGCCGCGGCGCTGCCGTTCGGAATCGCGTCGGCCACGTACCAGACCTCGTCCTCGTCGAAGACGTGGCCGTCCTCCAGCGCCTCGGCACCGGCGATCGCGCCTGCCTCCATCTCCTCCTCGCCGCCCGCCCCGAACCCGATCAGCGCCCCGACGAGCGCGCCGAACTCCATCGCCTCCTCCTGGCTCAGGTCGCTCGTCTGCACCTTCTCGATGTTGCCGTTCTCGTCCTTGCGCACGGCGATCAGGTCGATCAGCCTGACGATGTCGTGCTCGCGCAGGCGTCGCAGCTCTTCGAGGATCTCGCCGGTGAAGTTCGGGTCCGGAAACCCGACGACCAGCAGCTGAACAGGTCCCATCGGCATCGCTCGTCTCTCCTCTCTCAGCCTTGCAGGAGCTTCTGCTTGGCCGCCTCGAACTCTTCCTCGGACAGGACGCCCTGCTCCTTCAGAGACTGCAGCTGCGTGATCTGCGACACCAGGTCTCCTCCCGGGGGCGGCGCGGGAGCGGCGGCCGGCGGCGGCGGAGGAGGAGGCGGGGGAGGGGCCGCGGCCGGGGGCGGAGCCGCGGCCATCGCCTGCTGCGCCTCGAGCTCCTGGATCCGCGCTTCCTGGTCGGCCTCCTGCTGCTGTCCCTGCGCACGCTTCTTGCCCCCGTAGTACGCGGCGCCGCCGACGACGGCGGCACGTGCGAGAGGTCGTCGTCTCATCATCTCGGTCGAACCTCCGTTTCGCTCCCGTATCTGTGGCCCATCGTGCCGAGAAGCCTAGGCGAACTTGTCTCCGTGTGCACGGGGACGGATTGATGCGTAGGAACTACGGATCCACCGCGCGGCGTGGCGCGGATGGCATGGGAATGTGAAGCGCGTAGCGTCCCGGTCGTGGCCGAGCAAGGACTCTCGAGGCGGCAGCTGCTCGAGCGAGCGCTGGCGACGGGATCGACGCTTGCGCTGGCCGAACTGCTCGGCCCGCCCCGGTTTCTCGCACCCGCCGGGGCGGCAGCCACGTCCGCGCCCGAGGTGGTGTCGGTGGCGAACCCGCTCGTCGACCTGCCCGACCGCGACTGGGAGCGCGTCTACCGCGACCAATACGCCGACGACTCCACGTTCGTCTTCACGTGCGCCCCCAACGACACGCACAACTGTCTCCTGCGCGCTCACGTGAAGAACGGCGTCATCGTCCGGATCAGCCCGACCTACGGCTACGGAAAGGCGACCGACCTCGACGGCAACCAGGCCTCCCACCGCTGGGACCCCCGCATCTGCCAGAAGGGCCTGATCATCGGCCGGCGGATCTACGGCGACCGCCGCGTCAAGGCCCCGATGATCCGCGCCGGCTTCAAGGAGTGGGCCGACGCGGGCTTCCCCCGCGACGAGGACGGTACGCCGCTGATGGACACCACGAAGCGGGGTGAGGACGCCTGGATCCGCATCTCGTGGGAGCAGGCGCTCGACGTCGCCGCCAGGTCCTTGGAGGACATCGCTCGCACCTACAACGGCGAGGAAGGAGCGCAGAAGCTTCTCGCGCAGGGCTACGACCCCGTGATGGTCGAGGCGATGCACGGGGCCGGTGTCCAGGCGACGAAGATGCGCGGCGGCATGCCGCTGCTCGGAGCCGGGCGCGTGTTCGGCTTCTACCGCTTCGCGAACATGCTCGCCCTGCTCGACGCGAAGCTGCGTCCGGATGCGCCGCCGGAGGAGCTCGTCGGCGGCCGCGCCTTTGACAACTACGCCTGGCACACCGACCTGCCGCCCGGTCACGCGATGGTGACGGGCAACCAGACGGTGGACTTCGACCTCTTTGCCGCCGAGAACGCCGACCTGATCGTGCTGATCGGCCTGAACTGGATCTGCACGAAGATGCCCGACGCCCACTGGCTCGCCGACGCGCGGCTCCATGGCGCCCGGATCGTCGTCATCTCCGCTGACTACATGCCGACGGCGAACAAAGCGGACGAGTTCGTCATCCTCCGCCCAGGCACCGACGCCGCATTCCTCCTCGGCGTCGCGCGGGTGCTGATCGACGAGGGCCTCTACGACCGTGAGGCGGTCGTAGAGCGGACCGACCTACCGCTCCTCGTTCGCACCGATACCGGAGCCCGGCTCGACGCGCGCGACGTCTTCCCCGGCTACGAGCTCGCCGAGCTCGAGAACTACCTCGTCACGAAGCCCGACGAGGAGCTCAAGACGAGCCCGCCCGCGCCGCCCTTCACCGTCGGGACGCAGGTCGCTGCGATCGAGCTCCGCGACCAGTGGGGCGACTTCGTCTACTGGGACGAGGCGCTCGGCGAGCCGGTCGCCGTGACGCGCGACGAGATCGGCGCTCGGTTCGCCGGCCGGCCCGCCCTGGAAGGCGAGTTCGAGCTCACGCTCGTCGACGGGACGATCGTGACCGCGCGACCGGCATTCGACCTCCTCCGTGAGTACCTGGACGCGAACTTCGATCTCGACACCACGTCGCAGATCACCGAGGCCCCGGCCGACGCGGTCACCAGTCTGGCCCGCCAGCTCGCCGCGAACAAGGGGAAGAGCTTCCTCGCCGCGGGGATGGGCCCGAACCACTACTTCAACAACGACCTCTTCGGCCGCACGCAGTTCCTCGTCGCCGCGCTCACCGACAACGTCGGCCACCTGACGGGGAACGTCGGCTCGGCGAGCGGCAACTACCGCGGCTCGCTCTTCCAGGCGATGGGTCAGTGGATTCTCGAGGATCCGTTCGACCCCGAGCTCGACCTGACGAAACCGGCGCCGATCAAGAAGTACTACAAGGCCGAGTCGGCGCACTACTGGAACTACGGCGAGCGTGTCCTCAGGGCCGGCGAGACGATCCTGACCGGCAAGACGCACACGCCGACGCCGACGAAGTTCCTCTGGTTCGGCAACTCGAACTCGCTCCTCGGCAACGCGAAGTGGTCGTTCGACGTCGTCAAGAACACGTTGCCGCGCCAGGAGGCGGTCTTCTGCAACGAGTGGTGGTGGACGAGCTCGTGCGAGTACTCCGACCTCGTCTTCCCGGCCGACTCGTGGGCCGAGTTCAAGCTCCCGGACATGACGGCGAGCCCGACGAACCCGTTCCTGCTCGCCTTTCCGCGCACGCCGCTCGAGCGGATCCACAACTCGCGTTCGGACTACGAGATCCTCGCCGGGGTGGCCGCCCGTCTCGGCGACCTGATCGACGAGCCCCGCATGGCCGACTACTGGAGCGGCGTCCTCGACGGCGACCCGTCGCCGTACCTCCAGCGCATCCTCGCCGGGACGAACGCGACCCGTGGCTACGAGTTCGCCGAGCTCGAGCGCAGCTGCGGCGACGGCGTTCCGTTCCTCATGCAGAACCGCAGCTACCCGCGCGTGGTCGGCTGGGAGCAGCGCTACGAGGACAAGCCCTGGTACACGGCCACGGGCCGGCTCGAGTTCTACCGTCCGGAGCCGGAATGGCAGGCGGCCGGCGAGGCTCTCCCCGTCTGGCGCGAGCCGGTGGACGCCACCCGCTACGAGCCGAATGCGATCCTCGCGAACAAGCCTCATGCTTCGATCCACCCGAAGACGCCGGCCGACTACGGCATCCCGGACGAGCAGCGCGACGTCGAGACGCGGCAGGTGCGCAACGTCGTGCTCACGTGGGCGGAGCTCGCTGCCTCGACGCACCCGCTGACCGAGAAGGACCCCGCCTACCGCTTCGTCTTCCAGACGCCGAAGTACCGCTGGGGCGCCCACTCGACCGCTGTCGACGAGGACTGGATCTCCATGCTCTTCGGCCCCTTCGGCGATGTCTACCGCCACGACGGGCGCACGCCCTGGGCCGGTGAGGCCTACCTCGAGCTGAACCCGGCCGACGCTGCGGGGCTCGGGCTCGCCGACGGCGACTACGCCTGGCTCGACGCCGACCCGTCCGACCGCCCGTACCGCGACCGGAAGGTCGAGGATCCCTTCTACGAGGTGGCGCGCGTGATGATGCGCGTCCGTGTCTTCTCGGGCATGCCACCTGGCGTGATTCGCACGTGGTTCAACATGTACGCGGCCACCCCGGGGACGGTTGCGGCTCAGAAGGCCGTTCCTGGCGCGCCCGCGAAGAACCCCGAGACGAGCTACGTCTCGCTCTTTCGCCACGGCAGCCACCAGTCGGGAACGCGCGCCTACCTGCGCCCGACGCAGTCGACCGACTCGATGACGCGCAAGGCGTACTTCGGTCACGTGATCGGTACCGGCTTCGAGGCGGACGTCCACTCGGTCGCCGGGGCGCCGAAGGAGGCGCTCGTGCGGGTCGAGAAGGCCGAGGACGGGGGACTCGGCGGCAAGGGCCTATGGCGTCCCGTGACGCTCGGCCTGCGCCCGGATCGGCCCTCGCCGGCGCTCGAGCGGTATCTCGCGGGCGCGTACGTCACGCGGAAGGAGAGCTGATCCAGTGCCCAGGGTCTACAACTGGCAGCTCGGGCGGGAGATGGACTACCCGTACGAGGCCGGCCGGCCCGAGAAGCAGTTCACGATGATCATGGACACGAACAAATGCATCGCCTGCCAGAGCTGCACGATCGCGTGCAAGTCGACCTGGACGTGGGGGCGCGGGCAGGAGTACATGCTCTGGAACAACATCGAGACCAAGCCGTTCGGCTTCTACCCGATGGGCTGGGACGTGAACGTCCTCGATCTCCTCGGCGAGCAGGAGTGGGACGGCGACGTCTACGGCGGCGAGACCGTCTTCGAGGCGGCGCCTCCCGGCGAGAAGGTGCTCGGCTGGCAGCCCGACGAGGCCGACTGGGTCAATCCGAACCTCGGCGAGGACGAGCCGGCGACCGCGGGCGAAGACGTCCGCTACGTCCCGGAGCAGCCGCACTCGATGATGTGGATGTACTACCTGCAGCGGATCTGCAACCACTGCACGTACCCCGCCTGCGTCGCCGCCTGCCCCCGGCAGGCGATCTACAAGCGGCCCGAGGACGGGATCGTCCTTGTCGACCAGACGCGCTGCCGCGGCTACCAGGAGTGCATGACCGCGTGCCCGTACAAGAAGACGCAATTCAACCTCGAGACTCGCGTGACGGAGAAGTGCATCGGCTGCTACCCGAAGATCGAGCAGGGCCTGCAGACGCAGTGCACGACGGCGTGCATCGGGCGGCTCCGCCTGACGAACTTCCTCTCCGGCCCCGACGAGATCGATCCGCGCAAGCCCGCCGACTACCTCGTCCACGTGAAGAAGGTCGCGCTGCCGCTGTACCCCCAGCTCGGCCTCGAGCCGAACGTCTACTACATCCCGCCGGCTCACGTCCCGCCGGAGTACCTCCACCAGCTGTTCGGGCCGGGGGTCGAGGAGGCGGTTGCCACCTACCGAGCTGCAAAGGACGACGACGAGTTCCTCGGGCTGCTCATGCTCTTCGGCGCGACCGAGCGGATCATGTCGACCTGGGACGTCGTCGACGGCGTCGCACGCGCCTACGACGAGCAGGGCGACGAGCTGGTCGCGGTTCCGCTCCGCGAGCCGACGTTCGTGCGGAAGTTCGAGTTCGCGACCGAGGTGGCCGGCGAGCCCGCGACGGGCTACCGGCACAACAGCTGATGCGGGGTCGCGCTCGACGGAGCGGGGTTGGGGTGGTGGGAGCCCGGTAATGGCAGACAAGCTGTCGCGACGCGCCCTGATCGCGTCCGCCGCGATCGGCGCGGGCGCCGTCACTGCGGCGGCGGTCGTCGGCCGCTCGAGCGGGCCCGAGCCCGCCGAGCTCTCCTCGAGCATGACCGCGGAGTACCGTGACGGCGAGCTTCCGATCGACGCGCCCGAGAGTCGGGACTGGTGGAGCGTGCCGGCCGTCCTCGTCGAGCTGCAGCCGCAGACGATCGCGCCGCCGTTCTTGCAGGAGACCTCGATCGACCGACTCGAGGTACGCGCGCTCAACAACGGCACGGAGCTCGCGTTTCTCCTGAGCTGGGCCGATCCGGACGCGGACGACCTCGACGGCCTGGCGACGTTCCACGACGCCTGCGCCGTTGCGCTCCCGTGGAACGCGCCCGGCCCCCAGCCGCCGCCGATCACGATGGGCGGGCCCGGGGCGCCGGTGCACATCATGCAGTGGCGGGCGAGCTGGCAGCGCGACATCGACGAGGGGCGGCAGGGGGCCGAGGCGATCTACCCACGCCTCGTTCGCGACATCACCCCGGACGAGATCCTCGACGATCGCGCCGCCGTTCCCTACGAGCCGGGTCGGGCCGTGGGCAATCCTCTCTCGCGCTTCCTCGCGGCCTCGCCGATCGAGGAGATCGTGGCGGAAGGGTTCGGCTCGACGACTGCACTTGCCTCGTGGAGCGCCCGCGGGCGCGGCGTCCACACCGACGGCCGCTGGTCGCTGACGATCGCGACTCCGTTCGAGCGGGGCAACGGCGCCGCCCCTCTTACCGGCGGGTCCGTGTGGCCGGCGTCCTTCGCGCTCTGGCTGGGCTCGAAGGGCAACCGCGGCTCGCGGAAGCACTTCGCGGACTGGATCTCATGTCGGATCGCGGCGGCTTGACCAGCCCCGCGGTCACCGCGGGCGTCGCGCGACTCCTGTCGCTCGGCTTCGCCGCTCCCGACGTCGAGGCGCTCGACGACGTCCCCGCTCTCGCGCGCGGGGTCGCGGCTCGGCCGGACGTCGATCCGGCGATCGCCGAGGCGCTGGTCGAGCTCGCGGTGATCGAGCCGACGGCCGACGCGCTCCGTTCGGAGCACGCGGCGCTCTTCGACGGCGAGGTGCGCTGCCCGCCATACGAGGGAAGCTACGAATCCGACCCGTTTCGCCACGCGCGCCAGATGGCCGATGCGTCCGGTTTCTACCGGGCGTTCGGCGCCGAGGTGCGGGCCGAGCGGGCGGACCACGTCAGCACGCAACTCGAGTTCCTCGCGTTCCTCGCCGCGAGGCGTGCGGCCGATGATGGGGAGGAGGCGAAGACCTGCCGCGAGATCGAGGACGCGTTCCTGCGCGACCACCTTGGGCGGTGGCTTCCGGCGTTCTGTCGCGACGTCGCTCGCGAGACGGGCTCTCGCTTCTACGGTCTGCTCGCCGTCGCCGGCGAGCGCTGGATCCTCGCCGAGCTCGAAGCCCGCGGCCTCAGCCCGTCCGCGGCTGGCTCCCGTGCGCGCCTCTCCGTCGAGGCCGATCGCGTCGAGTGCGGGACGGTGAGCTGAGTCGATCGGCACCGAGCACAACATCGAGCGTCCCCAAACCTGAGCCGGCCGTAGCTCGACGGGGGCGAGGACGGATCGCTCGAGCGGCTGAACAAGGAGATCCGTCGCCGCACGGACGTTGTCGGGATCTTCCTCGTGATCGCCTCTTCGATCGTCCGTCTCGTCGGCGCCGTCCTCGCCGAGCAGCACGACGAGTGGGCCGTCGCCCGCCGATACATGAGCGCCGACTCGATCACGAAAGCACTCGCCGACCCCGCCGACGAGCCCGAGGAGGTGATGGCAATCGCAGCGGCCGCGTAGACGTCAGGCGAGGATGACGCACTCAGCCTCGTACACCACCTTGACGGGCGCGGCTCAACGGGCCGGCGGCAAGACACAGGCCCTGTGCTTGGGGGGCGGGAGTGTTGTCGCGATCGTCCTTGCGTGTTCAAATGCGACCAGCGTCCTCGACAAAGGAGCCCCGATATGGCACTCGGTTTCTACTTCCAGCCGACCGGATTCTCCACAGCCACCTACGACGAGTTGATCAGGCAACTCGAACAAGCGGGCGCAGGCTTCGGCAAGGTTTCCGGCCGGACGTTCCACTGCGCCATGGAAGTCGACGGGCAGATCCAGGTGTTCGACGTGTGGGAGTCGATGGAGCAGTTCCAGAAGTTCGGCGAGACGCTGCTGCCGATCATGAGCGAGCTCGGCGCGGACGCCGGTGAGCCGATGATCATGTCCGTTCATAACGTCCGGAACGGCTAGCGCGATGACCGCTCGCGGTGAGGCTCGTTTCAGTCCTCTCGGAACGGGCCCCGCCACGGGCGAGCCTCGCCGGTCGAGCCGCCCTCTGCGTCGCGAGCTCTTGGTCGGCAACGTAGCGCGGCGCGCTCGCTCGAGGAGGTGATGCGAACCTAAGCAGTCACCGAAGCGCCAGGCGAGGATGACGCGCTCAGCCTCGTAACGCCACCTTGACGGACGCGGGCTGACGCGGCTCGGCCCCTTCCGGCCTGCGCACCGTCCATCCGAAGCCGCGCCGCGACCGCGGTCCGACGAGTCAGGGGGTTCTTGCATCGGCGGTAGGAATCAAGCACCGTCGCGCGAATACGAGGGCCGAGAAACTCGGTCCGGGCGAACGGCGCGTTTGGATTCTGTGTCGGGCGTCGGGTTCTCCACAGGCCCCTGCTATGGTGACGGGCTCGTTCTCACGATCGAGTCCTGCGGCGGACGAAGAGACGACGGGGTTGACGCCGTGGCGACCGATAACGCAACGCTCACAGATTCCCTTCGCGTCGTGCGCAGGAGGAAGTGGCTCCTCCTCCAGGCGGTCGTAATCGTCCCGCTTGCGGCGGTTCTGTTCTCGCTCGTGCACGAGCGCCAGTACGAAACGTCGGCGGCGGTACTCCTGAACCGCCAAGGCCTCGCCTCGAGCCTTGCCGGTTCCTCCGACCCGAGCCTGAGCCAGCAGCCGGAGCGACTTGCCCAGACCCAGGCCGACCTTGCTCGGGTGCCCGAGGTCGCTGCGATGACGCTGCGGGCTGCCGGCGTCGAGGATCGGACGCCCGAGGAGTTCCTCCAGAGCTCGGCGGTGACGACCAGGGACAACTCGGACCTCCTCGAGTTCACGGTCACCGACAGTAACCGTGAGCTCGCCGCTCGCCTCGCGACCGAGTACGCGCGGCAGTTCACGCGCTACCGCACAAGGCTCGAGTTGGGCTCACTGGCCCGCGCGCGCGGGGAGGTCGAGGAGCGCATCGCGGACCTCAGGGCCGAAGGGCGTACGAAGACGCCGTTGTTCGAGCGCCTGCTCGAGACCGAGCAGCAGCTACGCACGGTAGAGGCGCTCCAGCCTGGAGACGCTCTCGTCGTTCGGCCGGCAGGTGAGGCTACGCAGGTCGCGCCACGGCCTTTCCGAGACGGGCTCATCGGTCTCGCGCTCGGCCTCTGCCTCGGCCTGGGGCTGGTGTTTCTCTGGGAGGCGCTCGACACGCGTGTTCGCTCCGCCGAGGAGCTGGCCGAGACGCTTCACCTCACGCTGCTCGGCCGGCTGCCGAAGCAGCCTAGGAGACGACGGGGCGAGGGTCAGCTCGTAACCCTGCGACAGCCGGCCGGCGCCCAGGCCGAGGCCTTCCGCATTCTGCGGACGAACCTCGAGGTCGCGAATCTCGAGCGGCGCGCACGGACGATCATGCTCTCGAGCGCAGTCGAGCAGGAGGGGAAGTCGACGACGGTCGCGAACCTCGGCGTGCTGCTCGCCAGGGCCGGTCGGAGGGTCACGCTCATCGATCTCGATTTCCGGCACCCGTCGCTCGGTCGCCTTTTCGGCCTCGGCGACCGCCCGGGCCTGACCGAGACCGTCCTGGGTGACCTCGAGCTCGACGACGCGCTCATCGCAGTCGCGGTTCGTGAGCATCCCAGCGGCACGCTGTTCGTCCGCCCGGTGGCGTCCCGCGACGACGAGGCCGAGGTTCAAGGGAGCCGCGTGCAGGGTGTCATCAACCTGCTCACGGCGGGACCGTCGCCGCCTGATCTGGACCGGTTCCTCGCCAGTCGCGCCTTCACCCAGGTGCTCGACGCGCTGCGCGAACGAAGCGACTTCGTGCTGATCGACTCGCCTCCGATGCTCAGGGGAGGCGACGCCTTTGCGCTCAGCGCAGAGGTGGACGGCCTCGTCGTCGTCATGCGGCTCAAGTCGGCGCGACAACCCGTGCTCGACGAGCTCGCCCGTCTCCTGTGGAGGAGCCCGGCAGCCAAGCTCGGCCTCGTCGTCGTGGGGTCGAAAGCGACAGACCCTTACCAGCCGCGAAGTCCGAAGACAGAGCTTGTCCCCATGGAGCTCACCAGCGCCGAGCGACGGGAATCGGGGTAGGAGAAGTCCGATGCGGCCCGACCGGCGAGACGATTCGAAGGACGCGCACGTGGCACCAGAGGCGAGGTCAATAGCCTAGGGGCGCCGACCTTGTGATCGGCACCCGAACCCTTCCGCTCGCGAACGGCGGTGGCCGACAGGCTACGGCTCGCCGTCGCGTACTTCAGCGGCGGGCGCTCCGCCTCGCCGACGTCGTCGGACTGTCGACCGCCTTCGTCCTCGCCGAGGTTCTGTTCGGGACGGGCGGTCCCGCGCTCGACTCGATCTCTCCCCAGCGCGAGACGCTCCTGTTTCTCGCCACCCTGCCCCTCTGGATCGTCGTCGCGAAGCTCTACGGCCTCTACGACCAGGACGAGAGACGCGCCGAGCACTGGACGTTCGACGACCTCGTCGGCGTCTTCCACCTCGTCACGATCGGGGCCTGGCTCTTCTTCGCCGGAGCCTGGGTCAGCGATGTGGCCGATCCGCAGTTCGGCAAGGTCGCCTTCTTCTGGGCGCTCGCCATCGCCTTCGTGACGCTTGCGCGGGCGTGTGCGAGGACGCTCTGCGGGCGCCACGCCGGCTACCTCCAGAACGCGGTGATCGTCGGTGCGGGCGACGTCGGCCAGACGGTCGCCACGAAGTTCCTTCAACATCCCGAGGCCGGAGTCAACGTGGTCGGCTTCGTCGACCGGGATCGGCCGGAGCGGCGCGAGGCCGTTCGCACGGTCCCGCACCTCGGCTGGCCCGACGAGCTCCCGCGCATCATCGGTACCCACGAGGTCGACCGCGTCGTCATCGCCTTCTCGTCGGAGGGCCACGATCGGATGCTGGACATCGTCCGCGGGCTCAAGGATCTCGACGTCAAGGTGGACATCGTGCCGCGTCTCTTCGAGGTGCTGGGGACGGACGTCGACGTCCACGCAGTCGGGGGCATGCCGCTCGTGGCGGTACCGACGATGCGGCTGTCGAAGCCGTCGCGAGTCTTGAAGCGGGCTCTGGATGTCCTCCTGTCTACGGTCGGGCTGCTCGTGCTCCTTCCACTTCTGCTCGCCGCCGCCGTCGCCATCAAGCTCGACAGCCCCGGCCCGGTGTTCTTCCGTCAGGTGCGCATGGGCTCCCGCCAGGAGACGTTCGAGATCCTCAAGTTCCGAACGATGGCCGCGGACGCCGACGAGCATAAGTCGGAGTACGCGCACCTGAGCGTCCAGGAGCACGGCGACCCCCGCATGTTCAAGATCGAGAACGACCCGCGCGTGACGAGGGTGGGGAGCTTCCTCCGCCGCTACTTCATCGACGAGCTTCCGCAGCTCGTGAACGTGCTTCGCGGCGACATGAGCATCGTCGGTCCGCGGCCGTTGATCCTCGAAGAGCACGAGCACGTCGAGAGCTGGGCCATGAGGCGCCTCGATCTGAAACCCGGCATCACCGGCCCCTGGCAAGTGCACGGAAGGAACCTGATCTCCTTCGAGGAGATGGTGAAGCTCGACTTCAACTACGTCACCAACTGGTCGCTCTGGAACGACCTGCGGCTCATCTGCCGGACGATCGCCGTGGCACTGCGGGCGAGCGGTGACTAGATGATGAGCGCTGAGCTCAAGGGCGTCGACGGCAGCGGCGACCACTCCGCCCACGGCGCGATGACGACTGTGTCGACCCTCCGACGGTGCACCGACTGGCGCACGATCGAAGCCACGCGTCCTTGTCGTCAGCCATCCGAGCGTCGTGTCCATCTACCAAGCCGTGTACGCAGAGCTTCTCGAGCGCGGCTGGGACCTCGTCGTCGTCGTTCCGGCTCGTTGGCGTGACGAGTTCGAGCCGGGCGAGTTCCGGCCGAAGGCGTTTCCGGGTCTCGAAGACCGACTGCGGTACGAGCCGATCCTCCTCCCTGGTCGGCCGCAGAGGCACCTCTACATTGCGCGGGTCGGCGCGCTTGTCAGGCATTTTCGGCCCGACATCGCCTTTGTCGAGTAGGAGTGCTTCTCGATCCCGGCCATGCAGTGGGGTCAGGCGCTCGCCCGGGCCGAATTCCGTTCGGAGTGCAGGCGTACGAGAACCTCGACCGGACCGCTCCCACTCCGGCCAAGGCGATCCGAGCCTGGGTGCTTCGCCACGCGGACTTCGTGGCGGCGCGGTCTCCTGCGGCAGGTGACATCGTGCAACGGCTCTGGGGAGCACGGGGCCGTGTCGAGCTCGTTCCGCACGGGGTTCCCGACTGGGCCGTCGGCGCCGAGACGAGAAGGCCGGCGTATTTACCGTCGGCTTCGCGGGTCGTCTCGTGCCCCAGAAGGGAATCCTCGATCTCGTCGATGCGTGTCGGCTGCGTCCCGGGGCCGCTCCGACTTCTGGTCGTCGGCGACGGCCCGCTTCGTTCCGCGCTCGAGCACGTCACGTTGCCGAAGGAGAGATCGAGTTCGTCTCGGGCCTCGGCCACGACCGGATGCCTGAGGCGTACGCCGAGATGGACGTGCTCGTGCTGCCCTCGCGAACGACGCGGAAATGGGCCGAGCAGTTCGGCCGCGTCCTGGTCGAGGCGCTCTCCTGCGGCGTCCCGATCGTCGGCTCGAGACTCGGGCGAGATCCCGTGGGTGATCGAGTCGACCGCCGGTGGTCTGGTCTTTCCCGAGGGGGACGTCGAGTCGCTGGCGGGGATCATCGGCGAACTCCGCGCCGACCCGGAGCGTCGCGCGGCGCTCGCGCGAACGGGCGCGGCAGGGCGTTCGTCGACACTTCAGCGTAGTCGCGGCGGTCGTGGCGCTGGAGAGCGGCCCTGATGACGGCTGTCCGGAAACCGTGTCGGAGGCCAGGGTGAGCGGCCCGCCTTCGCATCGCGCTCGTCGCCCACGAGATCCACGACGGTGGCGGCATGGAGCGCGCCTTCGCCGAGCTCGTGCGTCGAATCCACTCGCGACTATGACCTGGTCGTCCTTTCGCGCGCTCTGGCGCCCGACCTCCGACCGCTCGTCCAGTGGCGGCGGATCCCCGTTCCTCCGCGACCCGCGACGGTGACGTTTCCGCTCTTCTTCGCGCTGGCCGGCGTCGAGCTCGCCCGCACGCGTGCCGACCTCGTGCACGTGCTCGGGCCGATCGTCCCGAACCGGGCCGATCTGGCGACGGTCCAGTTCTGCCATGCGGGCTTCGTCGCGGCGACCGGTCGACTCGCTCCGCCTGATGTGCCACCGCTGCGCCGTCTCAACACCAGCGTCGCCCGGGCGCAGTGCCGCCTGGCCGAGCGCTGGTGCTATCGCCCGGCGCGGATGCGCGCCCTCGCCGCAGTCTCGAACGGGATCGGCGTCGGAGCTCGAGACGCACTACCCGGGGCTCGCGGTGACCGTGACGCCGAACGGCGTCGACACGTCCTGCGCTTCCGCCCGGACGAAGAGGTGCGGACGTTGGTTCGCGCAGAGCAGAACGTCCCGACGAGGCCGTGATCGTCGGCTCTTTGTCGGTGGAGACTGGGATCGCAAGGGCTCGCGGTAGTCGCGATCGAGGGGCTGGCCCGCGCGTCCAGCCACTCTCGGCAAGCGTGCTCGAGCTCTGGGTGGTCGGAGCCGGCGACCGCCAACGTTTCGGCGATCTGCGCGCGCGAGCTCGGCGTGGCCGCGACCGCGTGCGCTTCTTCGGCTCGCGGGCCGACACGGAGCGCTTCTGTCAGGCCGCCGACGTGTTTGTCTTCCGACGGCGTACGAAGCGTTCCCGCTCGCGGCGCTCGAGGCCGCCGCCTCTGGGCTGCCTCTCGTGGCGACGTCCGCGAACGGCCTCGACGAGCTGCTCGGGGAGGACGTCGCTGGCCTTCGAGTCGAGCGAAACGGCGCCAGCTGTGGGCTCCGGCGCTTGTCGCGACTGAGTGCCGACCCCGAGCTGAGGCGACGCCTCGGCTCGGCGCACGCGCTCGAGCTGTCCGAGTACCCATGGGAACGGTTCGCCGAGGGCGTCTCCGCGCCTTTACGAGGACCTCGCGCGCAGCACACACGCCGAGGGTCTGGAGCCCCGCGTGACGGCGCTTACGCAGGCTGCCGGGAGAGTCGGACGGGCTCGTCCGTCGATGGACTGGATGCGCTCGCGGCCCTCGTCGCTCTCGCGGCTCGCTCATTGCCGGGCTGCTCGTTGCCGAGCCGAGAGGAATGCGACTGGCGATCGCCGTCGGCTGTCGCCGTCCTGTTCCTCGGCCTCGGAGTTGTGTCGCCGAAGCGCATGCTGCTCGCACTGGTCGTCTGGCTCGCGGCGCTCTGGGTCTCGTGAGGCGTCTCGTATCGGATTGGAGTCCTGCCGGCGAGGTCGATCCCCTGCTAATCGTCGCGCCTGCGGCGCTCGCTGTCCTGGCCTTGTCGCGGCCGAGCAGCGAGCTTTTCGCAGACCGACGGCTGCTCGCGAACGGCGTACTTGTCCTGCAGTTGCTGATCCTGTCTCGGCGCCGTCAATCCGCTCCAGGGAAGCCTGTTCGCGGGGCTCGCCGGGCTGCTGTTCGTCTTCGTCCCGACTCTGGCCTTCTGGGTCGGACGAGGGATCTGCGACGATCGCACGTTCGCTCGCGTCCTCAAGCTCGTCGCGCGTACTGGCGGTCCTCGATCGCGATGTACGGCCTCGTCCAGACGCTTGAGTGGGTTTCCCGTCGTGGGACGCTGTCGTGGATCCGCGACGTCCGGATACGGCGCGCTGAACGTCGGCGGTGCTGATCCGCTCCTTCGCGTCGTTCCCGTCGGCGGCGGAGTACGCCTCGTTCCTTGCCGTCGCGCTCGCGCTCTGGCTCGCGTTCGGGCTTCGGGCCTCGCGCTTGCCGCTGACAGCGCTGCCGTCGGGCTTGTCGGCACGACACTCTTCCTGGCTTCCTCGCGGCTCGGTGATGTTTACGCTCGTCGCCGCTCTGGCGGTGATGTTGGCGGCCAGGGTCGCGCCTGCCGCTCGTCGCTGGCCTCGCCGCGGGCGCTGCGGCGATCGTCCTTCGTCCCCTTCGTCGCGGCCTCGGCGCGCCCTCCAGTTACACCTCCGGCGCGGTCGGAGAGCTGACCGGTCACCAGCTCGAGGGCCTCGCCAATCCGCTCGATCCCGAACTCCTCCACGCTGGGTCTCCACACGCTCGCTGGCTGCGAGGAGGGCCTCCGCTCGGCCATCGCAAATCCGATCGGTGTCGGGATCGGCATCGGTGACGATCGCGGCCGACAAGTTCGGTGGTCTCCCGCGCGGAACCGAGACCGATCCTTCCAACGTCGCCGTTGCGCTCGGCCTCCCCGGCCTCGTCGCCTTTCCATCGTCTTCGTCGCGGGGCTCGCAGCCGCCTATCGCCTCGCGGCGCGTCGCAGAGACGCGCTCGGGCTTGCCGCGCTCGGGCTCCTTGTGATCACGCTCTTCCAGTGGCTGAACGGCGGCCATTACCTCGTCGCCGCTCTCTCGTGGCTCGTGCTCGGCTGGGTCGATCGCCCGAGCACGCACGGTGTGGACGGCGGACCTGAGCATCCGGGTCGTCTACCTGACCCACTGCGCGCGGCTCTCCGGCGCGGAGCTCGGCCCTCGCCTCCCTTCTGCCCGAGCTCGAGGACGTCGAGGCCGCACGTCATCCTTGCTGAGGACGGGCCCCTCGTTGACCGGCTTGAAACGGCCGGGGTGACCACCGAAGTGCTCCCGTTCGCCGAGTCGGTCCGCGAGCTGCCGAAGGCGCGAGTGCAGGCTCGGGGCTCTGCCGCCGCAGGCGTCCGTCGTGACAGCCGCCTACGCGCTTCGCCTCGCTCGTCGGCTTCGCCGGCTTCGCCCGAGTCTTGTCCATGCGAACAGCCTCAAGGCCCTCGTGTACGGAACACCGGCTTCGCGGCTCGCCGGCGTCCCGCTCGTCTGGCACGTCCACGATCGAATGTCGGACGATTACCTCCCCGCGACAGCAATCCGGCTCCTCGGGCGTTCCTCGCCGCTCGATCCGGAGGCCACCGTGATCGCGCCTTCGCGCAGCGTGCTGGACACGCTCCCGCCGGTCGGCCGATCTCGCGGCACTGTCATCTATCCGATGGTGCGGGCGCCGGAGGACGAGCCGATCCGCTCGCGAAACGGCACGGCCTTTCGCCGCAGGTGTCGTCGGCCGGATCGCTCCGTGGAAAGGCCAGCACGTGTTCTCTGGATGCGTTCGCACGCGCCTTCCCGGCCGGGCCCGAGCGGGGCGTGGTCATCGGCGCGCCCACTCTTCGGTGAGGACGAGTACGAGCACGAGCTCCGCGGCCCGCTGCAGCGCGCTCGGCCTGGACGGCCGCATCGAGTTCGCGGGCTTTCGGGACGACATCTATGCCGAGCTCGCGCGGCTCGACGCGCTCGTCCACACGTCCGTGACGCCCGAGCCGTTCGGCAATGCCGATCGTGGAGGGCATGGCCTCGGGCCTCCCCGTGGTGGCCGCAGGAGCAGGCGGGCCGCTCGAATACGTCGAGGACGGCGTCAACGGATATCTCTACCGGCCGGGGAACGCCGACGAGCTGGCGAGCCTCCTCAGGCGCCTTGCACAAACCCGTTGCTTCGCGCGCGCGTCGGACGCGCCGCGCGTTCGAGCGTCGGCCGTTTCGCCCCCGACGTGATCGCACGACAGACGACCCGGTTCTACCTGCAGACGCTTGGGGCGTCGCGATGAAAGTTGCGCTCGTCCACGACTACTTGACCCAGCGCGGGGGTGCCGAGCGGGTCGTTCTCTCGCTCCTTCGAGCGTTCCCGGACGCGCCGCTGTACACGTCGCTCTACCTGCCGGAGGGGACGTTCCACGAGTTCCGCGAGGCCGACGTGCGCACGCTCGACCTCAACAGGATCCCGACGCTGCGCCGTAACCACCGGCTGGCGCTCCCGCTCCTGGCCGCCGCGTTCTCCCGGCTCCGCGTCGACGCGGACGTCGTCCTTTGCAGCTCGAGCGGCTGGGCGCACGGAGCGAGGACGACCGGCCGCAAGGTCGTCTATTGCCACACGCCGGCCCACTGGCTGTACCAGACCGAGCGCTACCTCGGCAACGGCGGCAAAGCGCCGGCCGCCCGCGGAGCGGTCCGCATGCTCCGTCCGTATCTGTGCCGTTGGGATCGGAGAGCAGCCGCGACAGCCGACCGCTATCTGGCGAACTCGACCGCCGTGATGGAATCCGTTCGCGACCTCTACGGGATCGAGGCCGACGTGGTTCACGCCGCCGCAGACGATCGACCCCAGTGGACCCGTCGACCCGGCTCCCGGCCTCGACCCTGGGTTCCTCGTCTGCGTCTCCAGACTGCTCCCGTACAAGAACGTCGACGCGGTCGTGTCGGCGTTCCGGGAGCTGCCCGACGAGCGCCTCGTCGTCGTCGGCAGAGGACCGGAGGAACGGCGCCTGCGCGACAGAGCGCGCCCTCGAACGTGACGTTCGCGGGCGCCGTCTCGGACCAGCGGCTGCGCTGGCTGTACAAGGCGAGCGCCGGTGTCGTCAACGCCTCGTACGAGGACTACGGCCTGACGCCGCTCGAAGCGGCCGCGTTCGGAAGACCCGCTGCCGTCCTTCGCTTCGGCGGCTTCCTCGACACCGTCGTCGAGGGCCGGACGGGCGTCTACTTCGACCGGCCGGTCTCGACCGCCATTCGAGACGCGGTGCTTCGACTTCGCTCGACCGACTGGTCGCATGCCGAGCTCGAGTCGCACGCCCGGCGCTTTGCGGAACCACGCTTCGTCGAGCAGATCCGGGCGGCCGCGGCTGAGGTCGCGGCATAGCGAGCCCCACCGGCTCCGGAGGGCGCTTCCCGGTCACGAGTCGGTCTTGTCGCGCCTAAGCGCCGTCAGGGCCGTCAGTCGCGCACTGGCCGTAGAGCAACACTGTCCTTGATCCACCGAGCACGATTGCGTACGCGGGCTCCGTGGTGGAAGGCGCGCAGCTTCCAGATCGTGACGTTGAGTCGGGATGCGCTGGACCGGACGTATCGCTCTGTTGGTGCGGACGCAGCGGATTCGGCTGACGCTTCGACGAGGTCACGCCATTGGCCGAGGACCCGCTTCGGCTCGAACTCTGCCTGTCGGATCCGAATGCCCTCGTTGAGCCTGAGCAGCACTTCAGGGGAGGAGTTGAGGAACCGAACGAGGTCGGGAAGCTCCTCGAGCGTCTCGATGAAGCAGACGTCCGATCCCTCGTTTGCCAGCTCCGTGTAGGCGGGCTCTGGCGAAGCGATCGGGATACATCCAGCCACCCAACTGTTGATCAGCTTCGTGGCCGGCTTTCGATTGAGGTCATGCTTCGAACCAGGCCGGGTGCACAGCACCGCGTCGACGTGGGAGAAGTCGTGCCATCGCTGATCGCTTCCATCCGTTTGGCCTGGTACGTCGATCCAGAGGTCCGCACCGGCCGCTCTCAGCCCGTGGAGGAGCGCGGAGTTCTGCAATTCGGCCGGGCGGTACTCCGGATTGCACTTGATCGCGATGGTTCCGATCCTCTGGATGGAACCAGCCTTCCGCCTCAGCATCCCACGCTGCGGTAACGGCGGGAGCCAACGCTGGTTCGGCGATCGTGTCACGAGCCGGTTGGGCATGACTTCCGCGACGGGCTTGATCGGCAGGTGCCACCAAAGCGGAATGTCTCCACGAATGAGGACATATCGGTCCCGTGCGCGGGCGATCGCTCGCAACGCCTCGTCCGCCGCCGACTTTTCTCGCCAGAGTAAACCTGCTGCGGTGACGACGAGCTGCGGTCGACGGCTCGGAAGTTCACCTAGCTCGACCTGAACGCCTTCATCGCGCAGCCGCGCATACAGCTCGAAGAGGCTGTGGCCGACGCCGGACGCAAACCGTTGCGGCTCGGCATCCGGATCCCAGGAGGTAACTCCGATGGCGGCCGAGTCAGGACACCAGAAGTGAATGAGCGGTTCCGTCACGCGGAGCCCTCCCGCCGCGTGCTCTCGTTTTCAATCTCCATTTGACCAGCGCTGGTCATCCGACTATCCCGTCGCGACCAGCTCGTCCCTGACCCTGAGGGCTTCTGAAGGGCAGGCTATGGTAGTGCAGGTCTGGGCGATCCACGGCCGCCGGACTGGAGCAGCTTGGACAGATCGTGAGGATTGGGCATTCTGACCGACCACAGCCACTGGATCCCATAGGGAAGGGGCCTCTTCGGTTGGTCAGTTGGCAGCCTTGAAGCCTTCGACGCATCCGGTTCAGCAAGCCCCGATCGCGTGGGAGTCACACGCAGCGGGCGAGGACAGCGAGGGCATGCCCCCTGCCAGCGACCCGGAGGCGGCTCGGAGCGAACGCTTCGCGCGCCAGGGCGCGCTGTCATTCGTCCAGACGACGGCCACGCTCGCGCTGAACCTGTTAACGGGCATTCTCATTGCCCGCTTGCTAGGGCCGGACGGCCGCGGAGAGTTCACCGCGGTCGTTGTTGTCGTGCCGCTGCTGGGCTGGGCGTTCGAGATGGGTTGCCGGCAGGCGGTTACATATCACCACGCAAAGCATCCGAAGGATGGCCCGACGCTGCTCGGTACCTGGCTCGTGCTCCTTGCACCGCTTGCGCTCATGGCGATCGTCGTGGGGTGGTTCCTGCTTCCTCACTTACTGGCCGCTCAGAGCGAACAAACGCTCTGGCTCGCGCGACTCTTCCTCTTCAGCATCGTGTTTCTCTTCATTAGTGATCTCGTCTACGCCATTGTCCTTGCCGATGAGGACTTCTTCTTCTTCAACGTCATGCGCGTCCTCCAGCCGTTCGGGATCGCGGTCGCCTACCTCGTGCTTTGGCTCGCAGGCTCATTCAGTGTGGGTACCGCCGTACTTGTCACGTTCCTCGCCTCCGTTGCAGATCTCGGCGTTACCGCAACGCGGGTCTTCCGGCGACACGGGGTCGGCAGACCGAGCTACCCACTTGCGCGCACAACACTTTGGTACGGGTTCCGCGCGCATGGAACCACGACCGCGGGTCTCGTTGCAACGCGACTGGATCTCACGATCATGCCGGCGTTTCTGTCGGCGGCGAACGTCGGGCTGTACGCCGTCGCGACAAGCGTCTCCTGGATCGTCGTGGCGATCTCGGGCACCTTGGCCGCCTTCGTCTTCCCCGTCGCGGCCAGGCGCGGTGAGCAGGGCGTGCGAACGGTTGTTCATTCCCTCTACGCAACGTTCATGGTCACGTCGGTTCTCGCGCTTCTGCTCGCAGTCCTGGCGGGACTTCTCGTTCAGGTTGTGTACGGAAGTGCGTTCTCCGGGAGCGTCACCGCACTACGCATCCTCCTCATCGGTTCTGTCGCATATGCCTGTGCGGGCGTCATCTGTGCGGGCCTGTACGCACTCAACCGGCCGTTTACCGCGGCGATGACGCTTTTCGGAGGCGCGCTTGTGACCGTTCTCGGGCTCGTGATCTTTCTCCAGCGGTTCGGAATCGTTGCTGCGGCGATCGTCTCGAGCGTGTCGTACACAGTCGTCCTCATCGCCGCATTGGCTGCCTACCGACGCATCGCATGCCTCACGTGGCGCGACGTGGCACCGAACCGCGACCTACTCCACAGCTGGTACAGAGCCGCAAGGTCGCTTCGTCGAGATCGAATGCCACCGGTGTAGGTTCGAACTGCGCTACAACGGCTCGGTTGATGAGCGAGAGATCGTCCGACACGGCAGCCTATTACGATCGTTGCTGGTCCTCCCGGTGGATCTCGACATTGGCCGAACCCTGCGCTGGACGTCGGCTGCGGGGAAGGCCGTGGTTGGGGGCTGTGGTTGCGAGGAGTCGCGGCAAGCTACTCGGGCTCGACGTCTCTCAAGGAGCAGTCGAGGATGCGCGGGCGATCGGTTTGGGCGCTCAGTGGATCGGCGACGCAACAACACCACCGCTCGGCGATTGCACCTTTCACCAGGCGGTCTGCCTCGACGTTCCGAGTTCTGTTCCGCACAACTCGCAGTCGCGCGGAGATCTTCTGGGTCCTTCGCCGTCGACGGCGGCTCGTCTTGGCCCTTCCCGACCCGACGCCGGTCACTACCGATCGAGCTGGCACTGCGAATCATTGCCTCGCGCCACGCAGCCGGTTTGCTCTGCGGCGCAGACCGCCTGAAGATCGATCTCTCTCAGTCTTGGCCGCACTCTCAACCATACGTCAAGTGTCCGTATCAGCGCGGGGCGACGATCCGGCCGTATTCGCGCCACAACGGCGTCGCAAAAGACGGGATCACCTTGCAGCGTCACGGTCTCCTGGATAAAAGCCCAATCGCCCCAGTGAAACTTCGAATCCCACCGACCGAGCTTCCCCGGCACGTTTGGGACGACGAACATCGGTGTCCCGACATTGCCCCAGCGAAGCACCGGCTCTTCCCACACCACTTGGCCATACCACCCGTGGCGCCAATACTCATACCGCATCCGGAAGATGCCAATGCGACCCGGACTCTTCAGAGCAAACTCACGCATCGCCGAAAACGCATCCGGCGTGTAGACATCGTCGTCGTCCATGAAGATCAGATGCGTGGCGTCGCTTTGGCCGTCGCCCGATTCCGGGCACCGTGACCCCAGTCTTCATCGTTACTCAAAGACGATGAGCCGTCGCGGGGCCATCTGCGCGCGATGTCTCGAGCGTCACCACCAGTGTCGGGCGCCCGCTCTTGCAACGATCACGGAAAATGTGGGTCGCCCCTCTCGACCACGAGCTGAACCGAACACCCCTTGTGGCGCACCGGCGAGCGCCCTCAGGACCATGCATCGTCCGGAGCGCGCTCACGTCCAGAGCCTGGCCGTTACCGAGAGCGGGTGTCGAGCCCTCCCCGACGCTCCGCGTGGATCCACGTCACCGGCAGATAGCGGGCCCAGCGGGAGCCCCGCCACGCAATGCCTGATGCACGCCTCCGCATCTAAGACGATTTCGTCGGAGGCGGAGACCGTCTGCGAGCTCGAAGCGACATGCCAGATGCTGTCGCTGTCTGATCCGGACCCGCGCCGGCGGCGACGATCGTCGTCGTCACGAAGAACCGCAAGGACGAGCTCCGCGACGCCTTGCGCTCTGCCTTCGCCCAGCGCTGCCCGGTTGAGGTGCTCGTCATCGACGACGGCTCCGAGCGATGGGACGTCAGAACTGGTGGCGAGCGAGTTCCCGGAGGCTCGGCTCTACCGGTACGAAGTCTCCGAGGGTCTCGTCGTCCAGCGCAACCGTGCCGCTCGCTTCGCGACCGCACCGGTGATCGTGTCGATCGACGACGACGCGGTCTTCTCGTCGGACGAGGTGGTTCCGGCCACGATTCGGGACTTCGACGACCCTCGGATCGCGCGTCGTCGCCGTCCCGCTCGTCGACCTCGCGCGTGGGCCCGAGGAGAAGCAGCGCGCTCCGGGCCCCGACGGCGTCTACGTGGCGGCGACGTTTCGTGGCGGCGCATACGCGATCAGGCGCGTCGTCTTCCTCGCGCTCGGCGGCTTCCGTGAGGAGATCTACCACCAGGGTGAGGAGGCAGACCTGTCGCTGCGCCTGCTCGACGCGGGGTACGTCACCAGGCTCGGCCGGTCCGACCCGATCCGCCACTACGGCTCGCCGACGCGCGATCTTCGGCGCATGGACGTCTACGGGCGCCGGAACGAGCTCCTTTGCGTCTGGTGGAACGTCCCGTCCCCGTGGCACCTCGTCTACCTCCTCGGCTACACGGCCAAGGGCGTCGTCGTACGGCGTGCGCGTGGGTCGGCCGCTCGCGATGCTCGAGGGGATCGTCCGAGGCTACGCAGCATGCCTGGCCCAGGCACGCCGCCGCCGTCCGGTCAGCCGGGCAGCGTTCGATCTGGATCGCCGGCTGCGGCGCAACGGGCCGCTTCCTCTCGCCGTCGTCGAGCGCGGCCTGGGCCCCCTGCGGATTGGGCTCCGCGTCCAGTCGAGGCCCGCGGCCGCTGGAGCTGGGCCGGAGTGATCCGCGGCGGCCCCTGGCCGAAGCGGTTCGGGTGGGTGCTGGGGGCGGGGTTCGTTCTTGCCTGCCTGATCGCGCTGCTCGTCTCCAGCGGCGCGAGCGTCGGTCGGGTCTCGAAGCGGCCTGCCCATGCTCTGACTTCGCCGATCGACCCGTCCCAGCAGACCGCACTCGCGTTCGGCGAGCGCTCGCACTGGCTCCAGCCGTGGCGCGGCTACCTCGAGACGGTGCCGGCAACACGCCTCCGCGGCGCAATCGGGATCAACTTCAACGTTGCGCCGGACAGGGCCCGCGCCGTGGCGCGGCTCCTGGCCGCCGCCGGCTTCCGGCGCGCGCGGTACGAGATCGGGTGGAGCAACGTCAGCTACCGCGACCCGACGCGGCTCGCGAACCCCGGGCCGATCCGCGCGGTTCTCCGGGCGCTTCGCGACAGCGGTCTGAGACCACTGATTCTCCTGAACGCGAACCAGCGTGCCCCGGGCCCGACCCGCTTCTTCGACATTCGCGTCGTGGCGCCGGCGCCTGCGGGTGCCCGAGCTGTGCAGCTCGACCCCTCGTCCGCGAAGGCTGTCGTCCCTGGGCGAACGGGGCTGAACGCGTCTGACGGCTCCAAGGCCGCGAGCATCCTCTTCACGTCGGTTCAGGGGTCGGTCGTGACCCTGTCGAAGCCTCTCGCCCGTGGCCTTCCTGCGGGCCGCTACCCGGCCGCGACCCTTCGCTTCGAGCCCTTTGCGCCGCCGGGCGCGCCCGGCCACGAGGAGACGATGCAGGGATGGCTCGCCTACGTCGCAGCCGTGACGCGCGAGGTGAAGGCCGTGCTCGGCTCGGCCAACTTCGACGTCGAGGTCTGGAACGAGCTCAGCTTCGGCTCGGACTTCCTCGACCGCAACACGTACTACTCGCCCGCAGCCGTCGGCGGAGACCCCGCTGCGACGCGGGCAGCCATCCTCGGCCGGACGCTCGCGTGGCTCCGCGACCCGGCCAACGGGCTCGGCGGTGTGGGCATCGCCGACGGGTTCGCGAGCCAGGAGCCGTGGCCGTCGGGAGCGACGGCGCCACCGGGCCTGACGGCGCTCTCGAAGCATCCCTACCCGAGGCGTCTGCGATTCCCGGCGGACGCGCGCTTCGACGGCATCCGGCCGGTCGATGCTCTCGGCCGCCCCGACGGGACTCTCGTCGGCGACGCGTGGCACGACACGTTCGTGCCCCGCTACGACACGTACTTCCCCGAGTACTACCTGACGGCGATCCAGACGGAGCACCTCGTGCGCGACCTGTCCCCGCACGTGACCGACGTCTACGGCACGCCACACGGACGGGTCACGCAGGCCGACGGCGGCCGGCCGGTGCAGGTGTGGCTGACGGAGATGGGTCTCGACCCGAAGGGTGTGGCGAGAGGCGCTCTTCCCCGCATGAAGGCCAAGGCGACCCTGCGGACGCTGGCCGCGTGGGTCAACAAGGGCGCGGGTGCCGTGTACTTCTACGCGGCGAGCGACGGCCCGGGTCCCTGGGGGCTCGTCGACCCCGGTCGGCCTGACGGCGGCCAGACGTTGCGGGCCGTCGGGCGGCTGACGCGCGCCCTCGCGGGCGCGCGGCCGATCGACGAGACGGTCCCGATCAGCCTCCTCCGAGTGAGCGACCGCCACGACCACGTCCAGTTCACGGGCGACGGGACACGCGCCCACCCGCCGCTGTACGACCGTGACGTACTCGCGTTCCTCCCCTTCCAGGTGAGCCCGCAGCGGTTCGTCGTCGCCGTCTACGTCATGACCCGGGACCTCAGGCGGGCGTACCGGCCGGAGCTCGCGGGCTCCGACCCGCGACGCTACGACCTGCCGCCGGAGGAGTTCGAGCTCGCGATCGGAGGGCTCGAGGCGGCGCGCGTCGAGGTCGCAGCGAACGACCCGCTCACCGGCGAGGATGTCCCGGTTCGCGTCGTCTCTCGGAGCGGGAGCCGGCTCGTCGTCGAGCTGGCGGTGACAGACTCGCCACGGCTCGTGTCCCTGACCGTCCGCTAACCGAGGCTGAGCGTCTCGACGCCCTCGGGGGTGACGAGCACGGCCGCTGTCGTCTGCGGGAAGTCACGCGCCGGCTCACCGTTCACCATCACGTCGAGGACTGCAGGGCGGCCTGCCCTGATCCAGAGCGCCGGCTCTCGAAAGCGAAGCGCGTCGCCGGCCGGAAGGATGCCCGTGAAGAGAACCGGCCCGGTAGCGGATCCGGCCCGAACCTCGAGCCAGCAGTCGCCTCGCGCCGCCGTCAGCTTGACGTTTGCCACGTCGGGCGTCGTTCGAGCCGGGGGGTTGGTTTGAGCCCGCGTCCCGAGTCCGGGTGCATCGGCGGCCGGCGCCCGTGGTTTGGGGGCCGAGGCCGCCCTCGGCGCTTCGGAGAGCTCGGCGGCAGGAGCAGGCGCGGCCGTCGGGCCGTCCTCGGAACCCGAGTAGTTGCGCCAGGCGAGGGCGATGAGGGCGATGAGGCCGCCGATTACCAGGCAGCCGACGAGAAACCAGGCCCATTCGCCGCGAGAAGAGGGCATGCTCTCCTCAGGGTACTGTCGGTCTCGGCCACCGACCGGCAGGAAGACGCGATCTAGCCTCTAGCTCGAGAGCGCGCCGTCGCCGCGGCGATCGCCGGTCTCGGCCGAGAGGAGGTCGGTGATGTGCTCCTGGGTCATCGGCCGGGCGAAATGGAAGCCCTGCCCGAGGTCGCAGTGGAGCTCGAGCAGGCGCTCGAGCTGCTCGATCCGTTCGACCCCTTCGGCCACGGGCGAGAGGCGCAGGATGCCGGCGAGATCGATGATCGCCGCCGTGAGCGCGGACTCCTCGTTTCGATCCGAGATCGAGTCGATGAACGACTTGTCGACCTTCAGAATGTCGACCGGGAAGCGCCTGATGTAGTTGAGCGACGAGTAGCCGGTGCCGAAATCGTCGACGGCGAGGCGCACCCCGACGTCCTTCAGCTCCTGGAGGCGCAGGATCGAGAAGTCGATGTCCTGCATCATCACGCTCTCGGTGATCTCGAGCACGAGGCTTGCGGGATCGAGGCCGGTGAGCTCCAGCGCGTGCCGCACCTCGGTGACGATCTCGGGCCGCTGGAGCTGCCGTGCCGAGATGTTCACCGACATCGTCAGTGGCGGATCGCTCGGGTACGCGCGCTGCAACTCGACCGCCGCCTTGCATGCACGCTCGAGCACCCAGCGGCCGATCGGAATGATCAGCCCCGTGTCCTCTGCGAGCGGGATGAACTCGTTCGGCCCGATCATGCCCCGCTCGGCGTGCTGCCAGCGGATCAGCGCCTCGAGGCCCGAGACGCGGCCCGTCTCCAGCACGATGATCGGCTGGTAGTGGAGCCTGAACTCGTCGTTCTCGAGGGCGCGCTGGAGGTCGGCCTTGAGCTCGAGCCGCTGGACGACCGTCGCGTGCATCGCGGGCTGGAAGATCTGGTAGCGGCCCTTGCCCTGCTCCTTGGCGCCGTACATCGCCACGTCGGCGTTGCGTAGCAGCTCCTCCGCGCCCTTCCGGCCCTGGTTGTCGAGATCGCCGAAGGCGATGCCGACGCTCGCCCGGACGAACATCTCCTTCCCCTCGAGATGGAACGGGGCCTCGAGCTCCTCGAGCACCCGGTCGGCAACGTCGGCCGCCCGCGCGCCGTACTCGACATCCTCGAGCAGGAGCGCGAACTCGTCACCGCCCAGGCGCGCAGCCGTGTCGGCCGCCCGGAGGCATGCCGCGAGCCGCTGGCCGACCTGGCGAAGCAGCTCGTCGCCCGCCGCGTGGCCGAGGCTGTCGTTGACCGTCTTGAAATCGTCGAGGTCGATGAAGAGGACTGCGACAGGCTGTTCCTTGCGCTGCTGCCGCTCGAGGGCGTGCTCGACGCGATCCTTGAACAGCGCCCGGTTGGCGAGCCCCGTGACGGGATCGTGGAACGCCTGATAGGAGAGCTGCTGCTCGAACGCCTTGCGCTCGCTGACGTCGCGCGTGTTCAGCACCATTCCGGCGACGTTGGGGTCGTGCAGGAGGTTGGTGCGCAGCGTCTCGACGTAGGGCCAGCCGCCGTCGCGATGAAGCATCCGAAACTCGATCAGCCCGGGATGCGCCTTCGGCTCGTTGACCGCGCTCGAGAAGAAGGAGAGCACCCGGGTGACGTCCTCCTCGTGGACGAGGTCGGCGAAGCGTGTTCCCTCCAGGTCCCCCGGGTGATAGCCGAGCACCCGCTCGACGGAGGGGCTCAGGTACTTGATCGACGTGTCGGGTGCGATCACGGTGACGACGTCGGACGAGTTCTGGACGAGGGAGCTGAACCGCGCCTCGCTCTGGCGGCGCACGAGATCCTCGGTGAGCGCGGCGCTCTCGAGCGCGAGCGCGACCTCGAAGGCAAGGGTCTCGAGCCCCTCCTTGACCCGGCGGGGCAGCGGCCGCGGCGAGGAGACCGCGAGCAGGCCGCGCAGCTCGGCGCGCATGAAGAGCGGCGAGAGGAACACGCGGGGCTCGGCGCCGACCTCCGTCGAATGCTTGTCGAGCAGGCGAAAGCGGGCCCACTGGGGAAGATCGTCGAGCGTGTGCGCTGCGACGTCCGGGCCCGCGTCTGCCGCAGCGGTCGTCGCGACGGTGGCGAGCTCCCCGGGGGAGTCGACGACGAGTGAGAGCCTGACCTCGCACTCGTCCCCGGCCAGCTTCTGCGCCGCGGTGAGCGCGGCTGCGTACATCCCCTCGCGGTCGGTCGCCGTGACGAGCTCGGCTCCCGCCTCGCGGAGTGTCCGCTCGCGCTCTGCGGCCTGTTCGTTCCGGTGCACGAGGCCGGCCATGCGGGCGACGACGAGCATGAACAGCGCCACCGCCGAGATCGCGATCACGAGGTCGTCGACCTGCTGGTCGCGGATCTCCTGAACGGCGAGGACGGTGGGGGCGATCAGCGTGCCGCCGGTGAGCAGCGCGAGCCGCGTCCACGTGAGACCGGACTCCTGGTCGGGCGCCGGCTCGGACAGCGAGACCATCGAGGGATGGAGCGCGGCCGCTCCCCAGAGGAGGTAGAAGGCGATCCAGCCTGCGTCGAGAAGGCCGCCGGTCTGGTAGCCCCCGTGCAGGAGCAGCCAGGCATAGACGGAGTCCGTCACGAAGAGGACGCACACCGAGGTGACGAGGAGGTAGAAGGACTTCTCGCGCTTGCCGCCTCCCACCGCGAGTCGGATCGTCACCGCGAGCAGGAGGAGATCCATGATCGGGTACGCCATCGACGTGAGCTTGACCTGGAGCGTGAGGCTCGCATCGTGCGCGTAGGGGGACATGAGGAAGACCCACGACAGGACGCCGGCGCCGATCGCGATGATCAACGAGTCGATCAGGCTCGCCCAGTCGCGGCCCGGGTAGCGGTGGTGGATCAGGATCAGCAGTCCCACCACGAGCGACGGGTACATCGCGATGTAGAGGATGTCCCCGATCGAGGGGAAGGGCAGCTCGGTACCGAAGAAGCGCTCGTAGTTGTAGGTGATGACGTCGCCCGAGACGAACAGCGCCTGGCCGAGCGCGAAGAGGTACCAGGGGAGTGCCGGGCGGGGCCGGTACAGCCGTGTGGCAACGAGGATCGCGACGACGGACGAGGCGCCGATCAGGTTGTAGATCGGCCCGATGTTCAGAAACGAGGGGCCGAGCAGATAGGCGACGCTCGCTGCCGCGAGCACGACGAGGTACGCGAGCCAGGCCTTTCCGGCGAGTGGCGGCGCAGTCCCGTGAGGTTCGCCTGCGCCTGGCCGCTGGAGCGCATCGTCGTCATCAGGCCTCGTGCGGCGGCTGCGGCGCTCCGTCGCTTTGCTGGAAGCGGTCGGCGAGATCGGCGAGGCCCGCCAGGAGCACGTCGACCTGCTCGTCGGTGTTGGCGGCGGTCACCTGCGCGCGGAACCCCACCTCCCGTTTGGGAACGAGTGGGTAGGCGGCCATCGTCAGGTACAGCCCGCGCTCGAACAGCTCCGCGCCGACGTCGTCGATCGCGTCGTGGTCGGCGAGCGGCAGCTCGACGATCGGATACCCGGAGACGTTCGGCGTCTTGATCCCGAGCTCGGCGATTCCGTCCAGGAGCCGGTGCGTCAGCCGGTGGAGCTCGAGGCGCAGCGCGTCGCCCCGCTCCTCGTTGATTCGAAGTCCCTCGAGCGTGGTCGCGAGCGAGGCGATCGGAGAGGGCCCCGAGTAGAGATAGGGCGGCGCCGCCGTCTTCAGGATCTCCTTCAGCCTCGTGGGACAGGCGACGAAGGCGAGCAGCGAGGAGTAGGCCTTCGAGAAGCCGCCGACCATGACGATGTTGTCGTAGCTCTCGCCCAGGTGACGGACGATGCAGTTGCCGCGCAGGCCGTAGTCGCAGAGCTCATCCTGGTCTCGCTCGCCCACGACGCCGAAGCCGTGAGCGTCGTCGACGTAGAGGATGGCCTCGTACTCGCGTGCCAGGCGCGCGAATGCCGCGAGATCGGGCGCGTTGCCGGTCATGCTGTTGACGCCGTCCATGCAGACGAGCCGCGCCGACGCGTTCTTGCGCAGGAGCTCCTCGAGGTGGTCGGGATCGTCGTGGCGGAAGCGCTCGACCGCCGCGCCGTAGGCGCGCGCCACCGAGCAGCCGTCGAACATCGTCTTGTGTGCGCGCTGGTCGAGCAGGATTGTTCCGTCGCCGGCGAGCACGGGGATCACCGACATGTGAATGTGCGTGATCGTGGGGAGGACGAGCGTGTCCTCGGAGCCGAGCAGTTCCGTGAGGCGCGCCTCGATCTCCGGGTAGAGGACGGGGTTGCCGAGCAGACGCGACCAGCTCGGGTGCGTGCCCCAGCGCTCGAGGTACGCGGGTACGGCCGCGATCACCTCCGGGTCGAGGTCGAGGCCGAGGTAGTTGCACGAGGCGAAGTCGGCGAGCCAGCGGTCGCCGATCCGGATCTGGCGCCCGTCGATCTCCTCGATCACCGCGTCGACCATCGGGTGGGAGACCTGGAGGCGGGCGAGGTCGGCGTTGAGCTGGAGCCAGCGCTCGAGCCACCGGTCCGCGGCCCTGCGCTTCAGAGGCCCGGGGAGGAGGGCCTCGCGTTCGGCCGCGACGGCGTCGGTGCGTCGAGTCTCGGCGTCCGCAGCATGAAACCGCGTCGACATCGGGCGATGTATCGGCTGCGACGAGGCCCTTCTTTACCTCCTTTGGGGGAGTCGTGAAAAAGCGCTAACGCGCGAGCGCGGCCGTCAGCGCGCCGGGATCGGTCACCGGCGCCTGGCACGCGAAGCTCTCGCACACGTACGCCGCGGCGCGGCCGTCGACGAGGCCCTTCCCCGCGAGCAGTGGCACGCGCTCGAGTGCGGGGTCTTCAGGCCCTTCGGCAAACGCGTAGACGGTGTTCGGGGAGAAGCCGCCGAGGGCCGCGCGACGCAACTCGTCCGACTCGCCGACGAGCGCGATCTCGCGAGGTGTGGCGAAGTGGAGCTCGAGCGCCGCGAGGAGCCAGCCGACGGCGTGCGGGAGGCGCTCGAGGTATCCGTGGGCGAGCCGAAAGACGCCGACCGCCAGCCGCTCGAGCTCCTCGTCGCCGTAGATCCGCGCCAGGCGCAGCAGCACGTACGCAGCCATCGAGTTCCCGGACGGGACCGGGTGGTCGTCGAGCTCCTTCCGGCGGGCGACCAGGGCTCCCGCTCCGTCGACGAAGAAGCCGCCGTTGCGCTCGTCGGCGAAGAGGCCGACCATGAGGTCGGCGAGGCGCTTCGCCTCCTCGAGCCACCGCAGCTCCCCCGTCGCCGTGTAGAGCTCGAGCAATCCGTTCGCGACGTCGGCGTAGTCCTCGAGGTACGCGTCGATCTTCGCCTCGCCGTCGCGGTACGTGCGAAACAGGCGGCCGTCGGGCTGAGAGAGGGGGCCGAGCAGAAACTCGCCGAGCGCGACAGCCGTCTGCAGGTAGTCGGCACGCCCGAGCCGGCGGCCCGCCTCGGCGAACGCGGCGAGCACGAGGCCGTTCCACGCGGCGAGCGCCTTGTCGTCGCGGAGCGGCTGAGGTCGCTGCATGCGCGCCTCGAGGAGCGTCGAGCGTGTCTCGGCGGTGACCTCGGTCCTGGGGTCGGCGACGTAGAGGATGCTCGCCCCTTCGAAGTTCCCCCCCGGCGTGACCCCGTAGCGACGTTCGACTGCGTCAGCGTCCGCGGGTGGGAGAAGCGCGCGAATCTCGTCGGGTGTCCAGACGTACGTGAGCCCTTCCTCGCCGAGCGTGTCCGCGTCCTGTGCGGAGGCGAACCCGCCCGCGTCGACTCGCATGTCGCGCTGGAGGTAGTCGAGTGTCTCCTCGACGACGCGCCGGTAGTCGTCGTCCTCGGTGACCGCCCACGCGTGCAGGTACGCGGAGGCGAGCAGCGCGTTGTCGTAGAGCATCTTCTCGAAGTGCGGCACGAGCCAGATCGCGTCGACCGAATAGCGGTGGAACCCACCGCCGAGCTGGTCGTACATGCCGCCCGCGGCCATGCGGTCGAGGGTGACGCGCACCATGTCGAGCGCGACCTCGTTTCCCGTGCGGTCGTGCTCGCGCAGGAGAAACTCGATCGTCGCCGCCGGGGGGAACTTCGGCGCGCCGCCGAAGCCGCCATGGGCGCGGTCGAACTGACCCTCGAGCGTGACGACGGCGCCCGAGAGGAGCCCGGTCGTGAGCGGCTCGGCCGAGGGCGCCTGCTCGCCGCCGGCGCGCAGGGCTTCGACGAGCTGATCGGCCTGGCGCTCCAGGTCGTTGCGCCTCTCGCGGTACGCCTCGTCGATCGCCAGCAGGACCTGCTGGAAGCTCGGCATCCCCATGCGCGGCTCGGGGGGAAAGTACGTCCCGCCCCAGAACGGCTTCCCGTCCGGGGTCAGGAAGACGGTCATCGGCCATCCGCCCTGGCCGGTGAGCGAGACGACGGCCTCCATGTAGAGGCCGTCCACGTCGGGCCGCTCCTCGCGGTCGACCTTGACGGGGACGAAGCGCTCGTTCATCAGGGCGGCGGTCGCCTCGTCCTCGAACGACTCGTGCTCCATCACGTGGCACCAGTGGCACGCCGCGTAACCGACCGAGAGCAGGATCGGCCGGTTCTCGGCCAGAGCTCGCTCGAATGCCTCCTCGCCCCACGGGTACCAGTCGACCGGGTTGTCGGCGTGCTGGAGGAGGTACGGGCTGGTCTCGCGCGCGAGGCGATTCACGAGGCCAGCCTAGCCGCGGGACGTGTCCCGGGGACAGGCCCCGGAACACGCCCGCCGCCTACATGTCCCGGGAGGCCAGGTCCCGGGGTCAGACCCCGGGACCTGGCCAAGGTCGACGATGAGCCTGGACACGTGTGGCGGGGGCACACATCTGGGTCAGTCCCTGGGACATGGCATGCAGACGGTGCCCGGTGCCCGGAAGGGGCATGTCCCGTGACCTGTCCCCGGGACATGGCCCCATTGGGGGCGATGCGCTGGGAGGGGCCGGTCCGACCCTACGAGATCGCGACCATGCGGTCGATCGCGAGCCGTGCCTTCGCTGCGATCTCCGGGTCGACCGTGACGACGTGCTTCCAGTCGCGGAGGGAGTCGCGCAGCTTCTCGAGCGTGATCATCTTCATGTACTTGCAGATCGCCCGCTCGGACACGGCCTCGAACGACTTGCCGGGAACTTCCTTGTTCAGCCGGTGGAGGATCCCGGTCTCGGTCGCGACGAGGAACCGGCGTTTCTCGGACGCCTTGGCGAACCGCACCATTCCCTCCGTCGAGAGGATGTGCGTGCGGCCGTTGCCGAAGGCCATGCACTGGCTGGCACAGCCGCACTCGGGATGGACGAGCAGCTCGGCGTCGGGCGCGTCGGCCTGCCAGCGCTCGATGTCGGCCGGACGGATGCCCGCGTGGACGTGGCACTCGCCCATCCAGATCTTGAGCTTGCGCCCGGTCACCTTCTCGAGCCAGAGGCCGAGGTAGAGGTCGGGGCAGAAGAGGATCTCCGTGCCCTCGGGGATCGCCTCGATCACCGCCTTCGCGTTGCCCGACGTGCAGCAGTAGTCGGTCTCGGCCTTCACCTCGGCCGTCGTGTTCACGTAGGAGACCACCACGGCGCCGGGGTTCTGGCGCTTCCAGTCGCGAAGCTGGTCGGCCGTGATCGACGCGGCAAGCGAGCAGCCGGCGTCGAGGTCGGGGATGAGAACGGTCTTGTCCGGTGAGAGGATCGCCGCCGTCTCGGCCATGAAGTGGACTCCGCAGAAGACGATCGCCTCGGCATCCGTCTCGGCGGCCTCACGGGAGAGCCCGAGCGAGTCGCCGACGAAGTCGGCGACGTCCTGCACCTCCGGGACCTGATAGTTGTGGGCGAGGATGACGGCGCCGCGCTCCTGCGCGAGCGCGCGCACCTCCTCCTGCAGCACGTCGATGACGGTTGCGCTCAGCTCGTGACCTCGAGGGAGACGTCGAGCGAGCGAGCGGAGTGCGTCAGCCCGCCGATCGAGATGAAGTCGACCCCCGTCTCGGCGATGGCGCGGACGGTGTCCAGTGTCACGCCGCCGGACGCCTCGAGCGTGGCGCGGCCGTCGGCGAGCGCGACAGCCTCGCTCAGGGCGGCGACGGTCATGTTGTCGAGGAGGATCCGGCGAGCGCCCGCCTCGAGCGCGTGCCGCACGTCTGCGAGCGTCTCGCACTCGATCTCGACCGGGAGCCCCGCGTCGTTCGCGAGCGCTCGTCGCACGGCGATGCCGACGTCACCGACGAGACGGAGATGGTTGTCCTTGACGAGGACGGCGTCGTCCAGCCCGAAGCGATGATTCGCGCCGCCGCCGCAGCGAACCGCGTACTTCTCCAGCGCGCGCAGTCCAGGGGTCGTCTTCCTGGTATCGAGGATCGTGGCGCCGGTGCCGGCGACAGCGTCGACGTACCGTCGCGTGAGCGTCGCGACTCCGGACAGCCGGCCGAGGAAGTTGAGCCCCGTTCGCTCGCCGGAGAGAATTGCGCGCGCAGGCCCGTCCGAGCGGGCGACCACGACCGGCGCGGATTCGATCACGTCTCCGTCCGCGGCCAGAACCTCGGTGTGCACGGAGGCGTCGAGCTGGGAAAACACGGCCTCGAGCACGTCCAGCCCGCAGACGACGCCGGGCTCCTGAAGCCGGATCTCGGCCGTGCAGACGGCATCCGCAGGAACGACCGCCTCGCTCGTCGCGTCGCCCGTACCGACGTCCTCGGCGAGCGCCTCCTCCACGGCGCGGCGAAGGGCCTCGAGGGGAGGCGCGGGCTGGGTCAGAACCACGATTCGAGGCATGGTTCGGAGCCAGGCCGGAGAACGACGTGGCGTCGAAGCTCGGGGTCGTCGTGCGGGAAGTCGACACGGAAATGAACGCCGCGGCTCTCCTCGCGGACGACGGCGCTCTGCGCGACCAGCTGTGTGAGCAGGTGCGGCGAGCGGGTCAGGCGCTCGAGCCCGGCTGCGTCGCGCACCAGTCCCGCGTCTCGCCAGAGCGCCTCGCGGAGCGCGGGTGAGACCGGCACCTCTCGCGACGGCTCGGGCTCGGGAGGGAGTCGCGAGGGCAGCGGCGGCTCCGCGGCGGCGGCCAGCGCAGCGCGGCGGCCGAGGACGAGGCACTCCAGCAGCGAGTTCGAAGCGAGGCGGTTCGCGCCGTGAACGCCGGTGGCGGCACATTCCCCTGCGGCGTAGAGGCCGGGGAGCTCGGTGCGGCCCTCGCTGTCGGTGACGACGCCGCCGATCGTGTAGTGCGCTGCGGCCGCGACCGGGATCGGCTCTACGGCCGGGTCGTAGCCCTCCCGCTCGAGCGTCGCCATCAGGCCCGGAAAGCGGCTGCGGTCGATTGTGCGCAGGTCGAGCCGGGCGGCCCCGCGTTCGGCGATCGCCCGCGCGACGACGTCCCGCGGCGCCAGCTCATCGGTAAAGCGGCGGCCCTCGTCGTCGACAAGAAGTGCGCCTTCGCCGCGTAGCGCCTCCGTCAACAGAAGGCCGGAGTCGAGCAGCGCCGTAGGGTGAAACTGCATGAACTCGAGGTCGGCGACGGGGGCTCCTGCGCGATAGGCCATTGCGATTCCCTCGCCGACCGCGCCGGCGGGGTTCGTCGTGCGCTCCCAGAGCGCGGCCGCGCCCCCGGTCGCGAGCACGGTGGCCGGTGCGGCAACTGCGCGCCGGCTCGTGACGATGCCGACGCAGCGGTCGCCGGAGGTCCAGAGCTCGAGCGCGCGCTCGCCCTCATAGACCGTGATCCGCGGATGCCTGCGCACGCGCTCGGCGAGCGTCCGCGCGATCCGCTCGCCTGTCGCCGATCCGTCGACGTGCGCGACCCGGCGGCGCGTGTGACCGCCTTCGAGGCCGAGCTCCGGGTCGAAGGCGACGCCCTGCTCGACGAGATCGACGATCCGCGCCGGAGCCTCCTCCGTGAGCACGCGGACGGCGCTCGGCCGGCAGAGGCCGCGGCCGGCGAGGAGCGTGTCGGCTGCGTGGAGCTCGGGAGAATCGTCGGACGCCAGCGCCGCCGCGACCCCGCCCTGCGCGAGATAGCTCGACGTCGCGGCGATCGGCCCCTTCGAGAGCAGCACGACCTCGGCCTCGCACGCAGCCTGCAACGCAGCGGTGAAGCCGGCGATACCGCCGCCGACTACGGCGACGTCACACCCGAGGACGCCCGGCTTCACGGAGTTGTTCACGTTGTTCTATCCCGCGACGGCGGCCGGCTGACCCACCAGCGCCTCGACGGTCGTGATCCGGGCTCCGTACGCCATCGTCAGGTAGGCGAGCGCCTCATCCTCGTCGACGCCCTCGAAGGCGCAGACGGCGTCCCGGGGAATCGTGATCTCGAACCCGTGGCGGAGTGCGCCGTACGACGAGTGACGCACGCAGATGTGTGTGTGCTGCCCGACGATCACGACCTCGTCGACGCCGCGTCGTCTCAGGTCGTCAGCGAGTCCCGTGTCGTCGAAAGCACCGTAGTGGCGTTTCGGCGAGACGATCTCGTCTGCGCGCGGCGCCAGAGCGGGGATGACGTTCGCCCCGACGTCGCCGGCCATCGCGTGCTCGCCCCAGATGCGAAGCTCGGGGTCGCCGGGGAGATGGGCGTCGTTGGAGAAGACGACCACCCATCCTTGCTCGCGCGCGTGGGCGAGTAGCCGCCGCACGGGTTCCACGATCGCCTGCGCCCTCGCGTTTGCCAGCTTCCCGTCGACGAAGTCGGCGAGCATGTCGACGATGATCAGGGCCTTCATCTGGAGTTCCTCCGCCAGAGGTTTTAGACTACTAGGCGATAACTAGTGGAGCAGTTTACCACACACCCTTTCGCCCACGAAGCCCTCGCGGTCGTCCTTCAGGTGCGGCGAGGGCGGCTGTCGGTGCTCCTGTGGGAGCGCGCGCGCGCTCCGTTTCTCGGCGCGTGGGCCCTTCCTGGCGGTGTCCTCGAGCTGGGCGAGACGCTGGAGCAGTCGATTCGCCGCCACCTCGCCGCCAAGGTCGACGTCCAGGAGCTCGCACATCTCGAGCAGCTGATGACGCTCTCGCACCCGGCTCGCCACCTCGAGGGCCGCGTCGTCGCGACTGCATATCTCGGGCTCGTCCCTTCGAACCTCGATCCTGAGGTTCCCGCAGACACGGCCTGGCACCCGGTCGATGCTCTCCCCGCGTGCGCCTTCGACCACGGATCGATCGCACTGGCCGGGCGGGAGCGGTTGCGCGCAAAGCTCTCCTACACGAACATCGGGTTCGCGCTCGCCCCGCCCTCCTTCACGATCTCCGAGCTGCGCGCCATCTACCGGGCCGCGCTCGGTCACGACGTCGCCGCGACAAACCTGCAGCGAATCCTTCTTCGCCGGGAGCTGCTCGTGGCGACCGGAGACTTCCGCACACCCGGGCGTACCGGGGGCAGGCCCGCCGCGGTCTACCGGTTTCGCTCGAGCACGCTCGAGGTCACGGACCCCTTCGCCGTGTTCCGTCCGCCGGTGACGCCGAGGCATGAGGCCGCACTCGCGTGCTGCCGTCGGCCATGGCTCGAAGCCGCGACCGCTGCGGTGGGCACGCACCGCGACCCAGATCTGCTCGAGCGGCAGCCAGTGGTCGGCGGTCCCCTTCTCCCGGAGCAGCTCGCGTCCGTAGGAGCGCTGGAACCCGAGGTCCATCTGCAGTCCTCCGTAGTACGGCGGCCCAGGCGCGTCCCAGGCGCCCTCCAGGTTGTGGATGCACAGCCAATCCATGAGCCTCGGCGGTCTTCGAAACGCGCGGAGGGCATCCTCGTAGCGCGTCTGCCAGAGCCCGAGCAGCTCGAGATGCGCCGGTACGGAGGCCTCGGCAGCGAGAACGGTCTCGGGACTTCGCTGTTTCCCCATCAGCCGCTCGAGGCGCCACGTGGCCTGCTCGAGGAGGTCGATCTGCGCCCGCGCCTCGGGTCTCGGGTCGCCGCCGCTGGAGGTTTCGGGCATCGCCCCGACGGCCGGCGTTGCCACGGCAAGAGCTCCGAGGACGCAGACTACGGCTATCGCTCCACGCATGGAACCTCCGGAGCTCGACGACGGGACGTGCGGCGCGCCGGCGCAGGATGTGTCCGCAGAGGTGCCGGTGGCCGTCCGGTGTGTCTCTTCGACGCGGGAGGCTACCGGATCGATGACGATCGTGTCGACGGCGGTGCTACTCGGTACACTCAGGCGACCTTGCTCTGGTTCACCATCTTCTTCCTGGTGATCCTCAAGATCCCGCTCGCCTATCTCGCGTACGTCATTTGGTGGGCGGTGAAGGATCCTCCGGGCCCGGCCGAGGGCCTTGCCGGCGGAGATGCCGCCGAGGGGCGCGGAGGCGGGGTGGGCCCAAGGGGTCGTGGTCCTCGTCGAAGCTCTCGTCTGCGTCGAGGGCACGGTCCGCATGCCGCACCGCCGAGGCGGCCTGCCCGCGCAGCGTCGGCGCGTTCGCGCAGTGAGGAGCCCACAGCGTGAGCGCGTCCGAGCCGTCGGTGCCCCGGAGTCGAACCTCGTTCACGGTCGCCGGCTACCTCGCCGCCGCGGCGATGTTCGCGGGCCTTGCCTCCCTCGTGTACCACCCGAGCCGGATCGGCGTCGGCGCGATGCTGGTCGCGCTGGTGGCCGCCGCGATGGCGGGGCCCGAGCAGAAGCGCTTCTGCGGGTTTGCCGTCGCGGTGACCGGGATTTGCTGGTTCGCGGGCATGGTGATCGCGGTCGTGCTCGAACGCCCCATCTTCTAGACTCAATCTCCCCTAAAGGGGTGACACGGAACCGTCGATACCCGATCAAAGGCGTTCGGTCAGACGCCCGGAGAGAGGGCTCGTTACATGGGTAGCTTCAAGTTTCGCCTCGTCACCTACTTCGTGCTGCTTGCGCTCCTGCCCGTGCTGGCGGCGTCGTGGGCGTTCAGCGAGGTCTCCTCGCGCGGCGAGACGCGACGTGTCGACGCACGGCTGAGCGCGGCGCTGCGGGTCGCGGTCTCCGACTATTCGGACGACGTCTCGGCCGCCGGGGACGCAGGTTCCACGCTCGCTCGCTCGCCGGCCGTTCAGAAAGCCCTCGCGAGCGAGGATCGCGCGGCGCTCGCTCGCTTCGCGCGTCAGGTGCCTGGGGCGAGCTTCTACGCCGACGGCGTGCTGCTGGCGGGCAACCCGCCGGAGGGGCACGCGGCGAGGCGCACGGCGAGTGTCACGACGCGCGACGGCGAGCCCGTCGGTCGCGTCGTGGTGTCCGTGCCTCTCGACGATGCGCTCGTCAAGCGGCTGCGACGTGGAGCGGGACTCGAGGACGACGACCAGCTGGCTCTCGTTGCGAGCGGCCGCGTCATCGCCGGTCCCGATCTGCGAAGCGGGCTCGACGTCCCGTACGGCACCGCGAGCTATGTCGAGCTCGACGGAGACGACTACCGGGCGTCCGGAACCGAGATCCTGTCTGGAGACGACGGGGTCGCGATCTACGCGCTGGCCCCGAAATCGGTCGTCGACTCCGCTGTCGGGGATCTTCGCACCCGGCTCCTGCTCTTCGCGTTCGGCGCGCTGGCTTTCGTCGCGATCCTCGCCTATCTCGTCGGGCGGACGATCGTTCGCCCGCTCAAGGAGCTCTCGGACGCCGCCGGCGAAGTTGCGAAGGGGGACTTCTCCCGGCGCGTCAAGGTTCGCGGGCACGACGAGTTCGCGGTCCTCGGACGCTCGTTCAACGACATGGCCGCGCAGCTCGAGACGCGCCTCGAGGAGCTCGCAGACGAGCGCTCGCGGGTCAAGCTCGCGGTCGGCCGCTTCGGTGAGGCGCTCGCGGCGACGCACGAGCCGCACGCGCTGCTTCCGCTGATCGTGCAGAGCGTGGTCGACGCGACGGGAGCGGTCGGCGGTCTGCTCATGCGCGACGGGAAGGAGCTCGCCCGCGCCGGCGATCCGGGCAGTGGGGGCCGGCCGCTCGAGGTGCCGATCGCAACCGAGGAGGACGAGGGCGTCACCCTGCTTCTCTCGCCGCCCGGCGAGGACTTCTCCGATGAGTCGCGCGAGCTTGCCTACTGGCTGGGACGCCAGGCGGGCGTTGCTCTCGACAACGCGAAGTCCCACCGTCGAGTCGAGCGAGAGGCGGCCACCGACGAGCTCACCGAGCTGCCGAACCGCCGCCAGTTCGAGGACGCCCTGACGACCGAGATCGGTCGCATCGAGCGCTTCGGCGGCTCGCTGGCGCTGATCTACGCGGACCTCGACGACTTCAAGACGGTCAACGACCGCTACGGGCACCAGGCCGGTGACGACGTTCTGCGTGCCTTCGCCGAGATCCTCCGCAAGAGCGTGCGCGAGATCGATGTCCCGGCCCGGTACGGCGGCGAGGAGTTCGCGGTGCTGCTTCCGCAGACCGATGTCCTCGGCGCCGAGCGACTCGCCGAGCGGATCCGCGCCGACCTCGCCGCACGCCAGGTCGACACACGGTTCAGCGCGCCGCTTGCTGTCACGGCGAGTTTCGGCGTCGCCGCGTTTCCGGACGAGCCGAGCAAGTCGGCGCTGTTCGCCGCCGCCGATCAGGCGCTCTATCGCGCCAAACGAAGCGGGAAGAACTGTGTCGTCTCCGCGGGCGCGCCGAGCCCGGTCCACCGACGACGGTAGAGCGAGCCGACCCGTTCCTTTACAATCCGGTGCCGGATCGCCCCCAACCGGGAGGAGTGCATGAGTTCGGAGACCGATTCGACGTTCTCGCGCGCCATCGAGGAGCATCTCGAGCTGAAGCGAAGGAACTCTCACCTCGATCGCGACCTGCCGATCGATCGCTATCGCGTCGACGACCCGTTCGAGAACCATCCGCTGTTCAAGACCGAGGAGCAGGCCCGGATCGAGGAGACCATGGACGGGACCGAGCCCGAGATGATCACCGAGGGCAACCTCGTCCTCGCCTGGCCCACCGAGGAGAACGCGCCGCAGGAGGAAGACAGCGCGGAGGACTCGTTCTGGGGCCGGCCCCGGGACTTCGACTGGGGAGACTAGCCCCGACTCAGTAGATGACCCGGGCTCCGAGCATGTCGCCGAGGCCCAGGGTCTGCATCCCGTCGTGGATCGGGCCGACCATTGTTAGCGTCGTCGAGTTCGGGACGTTGTCGAGACCCAGCATGTGGCCCCACTCGTGCGCGGCGACGTCGATGACCGCGAACTGTGCCGAGGTGGGGAAGACCGCCGTCGTGTCGCTCGTCGTCCAGTAGTCGGCGAAGCCCGAGAGACGCGTGATGTCCTTCTCGAAGAGGACGTCCGCCTCCTGGATCCGACGTCGCTCGATGTCGAGGATCGTGCAGGCGATCGCGCCGTCGCAGATCGTTCCGGCCAGCGAGCGGAACTCGACCACGTTGACGCCGTCCCGCGTCACTCCGTCGGCCAGGGAGCCGGTCAGCGTCGTGGGTCCACCGTAGACGGTCGCGAAGCGCGAGCCGACGGGTCTGCTGGTGCAGTCGGTCACGAAGGGCGCGTTCCAGACGCGGCTGCCCGCGAGGAGCCTGTCGAGGACCGCGCCGGGGGGAAGGAATGTCGTCGCGGAGCTGCGGATGTTCGCAAGCGACGCGACGTTGACGAGAAACGTCGGAGCGGATCGCCAGCGTCCGCCGGCGAACCTGAAGCGGGGATCTGCGCACGGCGCCGAGCTCGCGTCGCGCGGAGAGCGCGAGGGTGCGCGATGGTGCTGCCGCGCTGACGACCGTGACCCCGTCGCCGCGCGGGTAGGCCTTGAACACGACCACCCCGGTGTCGAGGTCGATCGACTGCGCGTGGGCGACCCCGGACAACGCGGCGGCGGCGGTGAGGGCGCAAAGCGGCGCGAGCAACCTCATTCGCGTCAGGTGTCGGCCGGGCGCACGCAGGGCTAGCCCCCCAAAAGGGTCACCTCGCCCCGGTGGTTGCGCGGGCTAGACTCCGGTGCCCGGGGCGTTAGCTCAGCTGGGAGAGCGCCGGCTTTGCAAGCCGGAGGTCACCGGTTCGATCCCGGTACGCTCCAACAGGATTCTCGTACTCGTCGGTTTGCTCGATGGGGCTGTGATGGGGCAGCTCGCGCCGCAGGAGCTGCTCGAACGCGCCGAGCACAGCCTCGTCCGCATCCTGACAGTGCCCGTACGTGTCCATCGTGACGCGGATCGATGAGTGCCCCATGAGACTCTGGAGCACTTTGGGATGTATGCCCGCCCTGATCATGAGCGAGGCGTACGTGTGCCGCAGATCGTGGAAGCGAACCTGGCCCAAACGCACTCGTTTCACTGCGGGCTTCCAAACGCGATGTCGAAAGTTGTCGCCTCTCCACAGTCGGCCGGACGGGGGAGGGGAAGACAGGGCGGGCACCTACTGGACGGCGAAGAAGCTGTTCGCGCAGAACGACCAAGGCCGGTTCGGCCAGTCGCAGCGTGCGTCTCGACGACTTCGTTTTTGGGGGAACAAGCGTGCCCTTGTAAACGGGGACCGATCCGCCATGGTGGCAGGTGCTAGACGCGGCGCGATGCCAGGGGACAAGAGAGGGCCGGGGTCGGAATCAACGCCAATAGGGGGTCTTGGAATCCGCCAATCCTGAGGGCCCCGGCCGCTCGGTCTGTCACTAGCGACTGGCCGCGGTAATGGCTTGCGCCTACAGAGACACCCAGCCGTGAAGGAGCAGCGGGGGCACGAGTTCGGGCCGTTCACCCTCGGGGTTTCTTAGAAAGTCGAAGTCGGCGCCCTCGGGAGCCTGGAGGACGTGATCCATGAAGAGGCGGCCGTAGCCGCGCGTGTAGGGCCTCTGCGGCGGCGTCCAGGCGGCGCCCCGTCGCTCGAACTCGGCGGGCTCGAGTTCGAGGTCGAGCGTGCCCGCCTCTGCGTCGAACGCGATCAGGTCGCCGTTACGGACGAGTGCGAGCGGCCCGCCGACCGCCGCCTCTGGCGCGACGTGGACGACGGTCGTCCCGAACGACGTTCCGCTGATCCTGGAGTCGGAGATGCGAAGCAAGTCGTCGATTCCTTCCCGCAGGAGCTTTTGCGGGATCGGGAGCGTGCCGAACTCGGGGAAGCCGGGTGCGCCCTTCGGCCCTCCGTTCTTCAGCACCAGCACGCTCTTGGCGTTTACCGGCAGATCGGGGTCGTCGATGCGTGCGTTCAGGTCGTGAACGTCTTCGAATACGACCGCAGGGCCACGGTGGCGGAGCAGGTGGGGCGAGGCCGCGCTCCGCTTCAGCACGGCGCCGTCAGGCGCGAGCGAGCCCTGCAGCACGACGTGGGAGCTCCGGGGTTGGAGCGGCTCGGCGAACGGCCGGATCACGTCGGGATTTTCGGTGCGCACCCCGGACGCGTTCTCGGCGATCGTTTTCCCGGTCACCGTGGCGGCGTCAGGGTGGAGGAGTGGGAGCAGCTCATTGATGACCGCCTGAAGTCCCCCGGCGAAGAAGAAGTCCTCCATCAGGTATTTCCCGGTCGGCTCGACGTCGACGAGGACGGGCGTGTCTTCGGCTGCTCGGAAGTCGTCCAGCGCCAAGGGGACTCCGACCCGGCCCGCGATCGCGATGAGGTGTATCAGCGCGTTGGTTGAGCCCGCGATCGCCTCGAGGATGCGGATTGCGTTCTCGAACGCTTTGCGAGTGAGGATCGAACTCGGCCGTGTCCCATCGTGCGCGAGCGCGACTGCACGGCGGCCGGCACGCTCGGCCAGGACGGAGCGCCGCACGTCGACGGCCGGGATCGCCGCATTCCCGGGCAGCGACACCCCGAGCGCCTCACACATCGCCGCCATCGTCGAGGCCGTGCCCATGTCCATGCAGTGGCCCTGGCTGCGGTTCGTGGCCGCTTCGGCTTCGGCGTACTCCTCGGGCGTGATCTCGCCCGTGCGCGCCATGTCCGCGAAGCGCCAGTAGCCCTCGCCCGACCCCCACCGCTTCCCGCGCCAGAACCCCGGTAGGGCGGGGCCTCCGGTGACCATGACGAAGGGAACGTCGGCGCTCGCTGCTCCCATCACGGCCGCCGGTACCGACTTGTCGCACCCGGCAAGGAGCACCACCGCGTCGAGCGGGTTAGACCGGATCGTCTCCTCGACGTCCATCGATGCGAGGTTTCGGTACATCATCGCCGCGGGCTTCTGAAGCGCGTCCCCGGGCACCATCACGGGAAACTCGAGCGGCAGGCCGCCCTCCTGCAGCACGCCGCGCTTCACCGCTTCGGCGAGCCCGCGAAGGTGCACATTGCAGCCGACGAGTTCGCTCCACATGTTGCAGATGCCGATCACCGGCCGGCCGCGGAGAGCCTCCTCGGAGAACCCGTCGTGACGCAGCCAGCCGCGGTGGCAGTAGGTCTGGATGTCGGACCCGTCAAACCAGAGGCCGCTTCTGAGCTTTCCGTTTTTCACGGCACGCTTAGCTCTGGCGCGGCGGCGATCAATTCTCGGGTGTAAGCGTCTCTTGGCTCTGCGATCACCTGACGTGTGTTGCCCTGCTCACGAATCTCTCCTTGCTCGAGGACGAGGACCCGTTGAGCAACGGAGTTCACGAGTGCGAGATTATGCGTGATGAAGAGGAGAGCAAGACCCTCACGTTGCAGATCCTGGAGGAGGCGGACGACCTCGGCCTGGATTGACACGTCCAGAGCGGACGTGACCTCGTCGCAGATGAGAAGGCTCGGACGCGCTGCGAGAGCACGGGCGATCGCCACGCGCTGCTTCTCGCCCCCGGACAGCTCCCGCGGGTACCGATCGGCGAGTCGCCTCGGGAGGTTGACGCGATCGAGCAATTCGTACACCTGCTCACGCTCGGTCATGCGGTCGGCGAACTCGAACAGTCTCAGTGGCCGTCCGATCGCCTGGGCCGCCGTCTGGCTCGGGTTGAGCGACCGATCGGGGTTCTGAAAAACAATCTGTACCGCTCGGCGGTGATCGGCCGTGCGCGCCGTCACAGCCGCCGAAAGCGGATCGCCGGCAAGCGTGATCACGCCGTCGTCCGGCTTGTGGAGACCCGCGATGCATCGGCCCAGTGTCGTCTTGCCACTTCCGCTCTCCCCAACCAGGGCGACACACTCTCCGGGCTCGATCGCGAGCGACACTCCGTGCAGGACGGTGTTGCGCTGTTTGCCCTTGCCGTACGCAGCGACGATCCCCTCAGCCACGAGCAGCGGTGGCATTTCGCGGGCCTCCGGCTCGACTGCCATTCCCTCCTTGGAGCCGGGCATCGGCTCCCCGGCTCGCCAGCACCGAACCGTGTGTCGAGCCCCAAGCTCCTTCGGCCTCGGGAACTCGCGCCGGCACGGATCGATCGCGAGAGGGCAGCGTGGAGCAAATGTGCAACCGAGCGGGCGGTGTCCGGGCGGTGGTGTCGTACCAGCGATTCCGCTGAGGCGCCGGCGTGCGGAAAGGCGCGGCACAGCGGCGAGAAGTAACGATGTATACGGGTGCGCCGGGCGGTGGAACACCTCCTCCCGCGGCCCGGTCTCGACAATCCGGCCGGCGTACATCACTGCAACGCGGTCGGCGAGTCCATCAACGACCGCGAGGTCATGTGTCACGTACACGAACGCCGCCCCGGTATCCCGCCCCAGCTCGCGCAGAAGCTCGAGGATCCGAGCCTGGGTCGTTACGTCGAGCCCCGTCGTCGGCTCGTCAAGAACGATCACGACCGGCTTACACGCGAGCGCCATCGCGATTGCGACACGCTGTTGCTGGCCTCCGGACAGCTCGAACGGGTAGCGGTTCATAAAGTCGGCAGTTGTCGGCAAGCGCACCTGATCGAAGAGTTCGTGGACACGCGGCGTGCTTGCCTCACTGGGTACGCCGTGTACCTCTAGGGCCTCGACCACCTGATTGCCAATCTGCCGGCGCGGGCTAAGGCTCGCGGCGGGATCCTGCGATACGTACGAAATGCGCGAGCCTCTGACGTGCCGCAACGCCTCGTCGGAAAGAGACAGGATGTCTCTCCTTTCGAGCACAACCTCTCCCTCGGTAATTCGTGTTCCCTGGCGGGCGTTGCCGAGCAGCGCATGTGCGGTCGTGGTCTTGCCGCATCCGGACTCGCCGACGAGAGCGAGGACCTCGCCTTGGTGAACGTCCAGCCAGACGTAGCTAACTATCTCGACGCCGGCAAGCGTCTCGACGCGAAGCCCGCGGACCACAAGCACACGACCTGAGCGGTCAGCCGGCATGGGACCCCGTCGAGCGGCCGACTCGGGCCGCAACGGAATCGGCGATGAGGTTGACGCCGATAGCCAGCAGCGCGATGGTGATCGCTGGGGCGATCGTCACCCAAGGTTGGAGAGTCAGTCCGATCCGGTTCTCCGAGATCATGAGCCCCCAGTCGGCGGCCGGCGGCGACGGTCCGAAGCCGAGGTAAGCGATGGAGGCGAACAGGATTATCGCTCCGGTAAGGCGGATTCCGAAGTCCGCTAGCACCGGCGTCCAGATGTTGGGGAGTACATCACGAAAGAGCACCGACCAGGCCGTCTCGCCTCGTGCAATCGCCGCCTCGACGTACTCCTGTGCCATCAGGTCGACGGTGACTGACCGGGTGATGCGAACCACGCGCGGAATCTGGGTGATCGCGATCGCGATCGCGATGATCGAGAGTCCCGAGCCGAGTACACCGATCGCCGTGAGGATGAAGATGATCGGGGAAAGGAGAGGATGACGTCCGCCAGTGCGAGCGCGCCGAAATCGAGGACACTTCGTCGGAAACCCGCAGCGAGACCGATGGCGATCCCGACCACGTAGGTAAGCGACGTCGCGAGCAGCGCGATCCAGAGGAGCGTTCTGCCTCCGTTCTAAGTAACGGCTGAGCACATCACGGCCGAGCATGTCGGTGCCGAGCGGAGCTGAACTCGAGGGCTTCTCGAACGGGAGCCCGACGATCTCGCCGATGTCATGCGGGGCGAATACGGGGCCGAGAAGCGCCATTCCGACGACGACGAATATGAGCACGAGTCCGACTCGCCCCAACGGAGATCCCGCGGCACCGCGATAGACCACACTCTGCCGAACGCGACTCTTGAGAGAGAGCTTCTCGGTAGTCGAAGCGTCGATCACTGTCCCCGTCGCAGTCTCGGATTCAGGAGGATCACTGCGATGTCGGCAAGGAGGTTGACCACGACGTAAACGACCGCCGCGAGCATCGCGACCGCCTGGACGGTTCGGAACGTCGCGGGTGGTAACCGCGTTGGTGAACGCCAGCCCGATTCCGTCGAACTGAAACACGGCTTCGACGACGACGACGCCTCCCGCGAGCCACGCGATGGTGAAGGCGACCACCTGGAGGATGGGGCCCAGCGCGTTGGGAAGCGCGTGATGGATCAAAAGGCGCCGCTCGGGAACCCCTTTGAGCCGGACGCTCTCGATGTATTGGGTTTGCAGCACATCGATCATGCACGCTCTAGCCATCCTGATCAGCTGGGCAACCGAGAGGATGATGAGCGTGGCGATCGGGAGCACGAGTATGCCGGGCTGCGCGAACAGGGACGTCCCCGGCTCGATCAACGAGACCGGTGGCAGTGCTCCCAGCCACACGCCGAAGATGACCGCGAGGAGGCTCCCGGCGACGAATTCGGGTGTCGAGATCATCGCCAGGCTTGTCACCATGATCCCGTGATCGGTGGGGCGGTTCCGGCGCACCGCGGAAAGGATCCCGAACGCGACCCCGAGCGGGACAAGCACGATCGTCGTGATGAGCGCGAGCACGGCCGTGTGCTTCACAGAGTCTGCGATCAACTGGCTGACAGGGTCACCCGACGGAAGCGACGTCCCGAGGTCCCCTGTGAGGAAGCCCTGGAGCCAGTCAACGTATCTGTCGAGCACTGACCGATCGAGACCGAACTGGGAGCGCAGTTGCTCGACAGCTTCGGGGGTCGCGAACTGACCGAGCGCGGATGTGGCCGCGTCGCCGGGGAGCGCCTCGGTGCCGAGGAACACCACGAGCGACACGGCCAGCAGCGTGAGAAGGCCGACTCCGATTCGCGCGAGGATGAGCCGGGTCATTCCCTCCCAGCGTCTCGCATGTCGAGGCCTGAGTCCATCAGGTGATGGTCGCGTCCGTGAAGTTGTAGTAGCCGAGGGCGCGGGCCGTGCTCTTCTTCAGTCCCTTCACCCTCACGGAGTGCGCATCGATGGAGTACGGGAACCCCCAGATGATGAAGCCTCCGGAGTCGTAGAGCATCTTCTGCGCCTCGAAGTAGTACTCCTTTCGTTTCTTCGGGTCGAGCGTCTTGCGAGCATCAGCCGTCAGCTTGTCGAACTTCGCGTTCTTCCACGCCGTCTCGTTGTACGGCGCCTTGGAGTCGACCGCCTGGAGAATTTGCGACTCGAGCGAGCGCTGGCCCCAGCCGGAGCACGCGAACGGCGCTTTCAGATACTTGAGCGACCAGTACTGGTCAGTCGGAACCTCGTCGAGCTTGATCGTGACCCCCGCATCCTTTGCCTGTTGGGCGATCAGGGTCGACGACTCGAGCATCGCCGGAGCCGCGTTCGAGGTATAGATCTCGACGGTGAGGTCGGACTTCCCTGCCGCCTTGAGGAGCGCTCTGGCTTTCTCGGGGTCGTGTTGTCTCTGGGGAAGCGAGCTCGCGTAGTTCGGGTCGAACGGGCAGAAGAGGTCGTTGCCGACACGGCCGAGGCCTGCGAGCGCGTTGCTCACGATCTGACGCCGATCGACGAGTAGCCGGATCGCCTGACGGACCCGCACGTCGTTGAACGGAGGGGTATCCACGCGCATGGTCTGGGGGGTAAACGCTCCAGTCTGAGCAATGAGGAGGCGCAGTTTGGCGTTGGCGCGAGTGGCCTTGACGAGGTTCGCCGGCAGCCCTTGGATCACGTCGACCTGACCGGCGCTGAGCGCGTTTACCCGTGCCGCCGGATCAGTAATGCTGATGGTTTCGAGTTCGGCGATGTACGGGCCGTCGTGCACCCTGTATTGGTCGTGGGCCAAGAAGAGACTGCGCTTGCCCCGGGTCCAGGACTTGAACTTCCACGGCCCCGTCCCGTTGGGTGTGTTGAAGTTCCTCGTGCCGTCCTTCGCCATGCGGATCGAGCGCTGCGCGAGGTGGCCGGGCAGGTCGCCAGTCGGGGTCGAGAGCCGCAGCTCGAGCGTGCTCCGGTCGACTGCCCGGATTCCGCTCGGCCTGAGCTCGGGTAGGTCTGCGGCGCCCTGGAGCTTGTTCTTCGGGTCCTGTGATTCGCTTCAGGCTGAACGCCGCGTCACGAGCCGTAAACAGGCTTCCGTCGTGGAAGTAGACACCGGGCCGTACCTTGATCCTCCAGACCATGGCGTCCTTACTCGCCGAGTAGTCGATTGCGAGCCGGTTGTAGATCGAACCGTTGCCGGCGTAGTCGAAGAGAAGCTCGTAGAGCATTGCGTTGCGCGCAACATCGATCTCCGAGAGCGCGTTGTGAGGGTCGAGGTTCTCGGAGCTCCCCGCGCCGCTCATGCCGAGACGCAGTTTGCCGCCCCGCTTCTGGGCAGTGCCAGCATCGGCGGCGTGAGCAAATCGTGCGAGAGTGCCCGCGAACACGACGCCGGCACCGGCGGCCGCGCCGAGCCTGAGAACGTCCCGGCGGCTGATACCACCGTCTTCCTCCTCCTGGACGCTCGCGAAGGCATCCTGCTCGGCCAGCGTTGCGAGAAATTCTTCCTCAGTCACCTTTCATCCTCCTCGTCGCTCGACGGGTCCACCCGCACGTCCGATAAGACGAACGAGTCGGTGCGGTTGATAGCCGGCGTGTTGTCATCGCTGCCGTGCTCGGCGAAGGACAAGCACCAGTAGCGAAGTCCGCCAGTGTCGGGCCTCGGGTAGTGCGTTGTTCCTCGGGGGATCCAGACAGCGTCCCCAGGCCCAACGGGCTGTTCGATGCCTTCGACGCCGAAGGCACCCGAGCCGGACTCAACGATGAAGAGCTGATCGAACCGGTCGTGCGCCTCCGGCTCCATCCCCTCGTAGACGTCGATGTAGTAGAGGGCGGCACCTCCGTCTTCTCGCGTGTCCAGCAAGGTCCAGTAGTCGGCAGAATCGAGAAAGCCGCGCACTCCGGGGCTTCCTGCCACCCGCGTGACTGTGGGGACGTGCGCGGTCATACCAGCGCCGGCTCAGACAGATCGATTCCGAGCTCGTCGAGTTTCTTCAGCAGCAGCCGCCACATCTCGGGATCAATGGGAATCCCATGCTTCAGTCGCCGTTCACGTTCGGCGAGTGCTCTATCGCCTGGGATCCTCACAGGCTGGTCGGGGTCGAGCGGGGGCGCTGCGTGCGCCTCGCACACGAGCTGCGTGATCAGCTGGTGGAAACGGTCAGCCGGTAGGAAGAATGAGGGGTCGATGGCCAAGAAGAAGCAGCTGTAGGCGGCCGGGGCGCCACCGCCGAGCGTCGGCACAGAGTGCGTGATCGGCCCGTCTGCGAGGATCGGCGCTAAGACATCGATCACGAGCGAGAGACCCCAGCCCTTGGAACCCGCGAGCGGGGTCGTCGTCCCCCCGGCGGCGAGGTCTCCGGGGTCGGTGCTAGGCCGGCCGTCTGACGCGAGGAGTCCACCGGTAGGTAGGGGTGTTCCTCGCGCGATACTCGTGTAGTAGTCGGCCATCCGCAGCCCGTTCGTGCGCATGTCCAAGATGAGCGGCGAGTCGCCGTTTGGGATCGCCACAGCGATCGGATTGGTGCCGTGGAACGCGGCGCGTCCGCCGTGTGGTGCGACACATGCTTCGCTGTTCATGGCGACGAGCGCGATCTGACCACGCTCGAGGGCCGGCTCGACACACCACCACATCCCGCAGAGGTAGGCGACGTTGCGAGCGACCACTGAGCCGACGCCGAACTCGGCGGCCAGGTCCATTGCCGTATCGAGGGCGATGCGGGCAGTGTGCAGGCCGAGAGCGTGCCTACCGTCGACAACGGCCGTAGCACCGTTTCTGCTCAACACGGCAGGGGTGGCGGCGAGATCGATCGCTCCGCTGAGCGCGTCTTTCGCGTAGCTAGCGAGATGTGCCACGACGCCGTGTGAGTCGATTCCACGCAGCGAGTTCTCGACGAGCATGTCGCCCGTGAGCGTCGCGTCCGCCTCCGAATAACCCGCGGCGCGGAGTATCCGAACGCTCAGGTCACGCGCCTGGTCCGAGGTGATGCTCTGGGGAGACCGGGTCCTACCACTGAGCCGCTCGGTCGCTCGCGCGTTTCTACCACGATCTGATGGAGCCTGTCAACGGCTTCGGGGGCCAGCGCTCCCTATACGGTCTCTCCGTTTACCTCCCCAGCCTCGACGAGCGCACTCGCCTCGACGTCAGCGACGTGTGCCGTCATCGCCGCCCGTGCCAACCCGGGGTCGCCCCTGACGATCGCCTCGAGGATGGCCTGGTGATGGCCAACGTTGACCAACGTGCGACCGGGCTTGTTGCGAGAGCGGTCTGTGAACGCCTGCCACGTCGGCTGTCTCAGTATCACAGTGATCTGCTCAATGAGGAGCTCGAGCACGGGGTTGTGGCTCGCCGCCGCTACCGCACTGTGGAAGTCGATATCAACCTGGCGCGGATCCCCGTCGCCTTCGACAATGCGCTCGTGCTCGGCTTGAAGCCGACGAAGCGTGTTGAGATCGTGCTCGCGACGCGAGAGAGCGGCTTGCTCGGCGCACACGGGCTCGAGCGCGCGACGCGCGACAACGACGTCCAAGGGGCTCTGGTCGCCTTGCAGTGCAGTTCTCGTCCGCAAGAGCGTCGGAATCGAGAGACCCTGGTCGGTGACGAAGGTGCCGCTCCCCGTCCTGACGCTGACGACACCGGCGTGTTCAAGCACCCGAATAGCCTCGCGAACCGAGGTCCGGCTCACGCTGAACTGCTCCGCCAGCAACCGTTCGGGCGGAAGTGCCTCTCCCGGCTTAAACGCGCCAGAGCGGATCCCGGCGACGATCTGGTCGACGATCGACGTATAGATCTTGCTCCGGTCGACGGCTCGCAACTCGAAGGGCATGTTGCGAAGCTTGACACAGCGGGGGGGAGATCTGTAGAAACGCAAAGCAGGCTAGAGGCCGGGTGGCCTGACCAATAGTCTGACAAGCATGGCTCTTGTCGAATGGGCAACGCTCACCCGCGGTGAGGTAACCCAGGCGTTTGCCGGGGACGCGCTCGCCGCCATTGCGATCGGGGCGCTCGAGCAGCACGGCGACCACCTCCCGACCGACACGGATGCGTTTCTTGCCCAGACGATCCTCGAGGAGGCCGCCAACCGAAGCGAGGCGGTCGTCGTCTCCGTTCCGCCGATGCCCTTCGGATACTCCCCATACCACATGCGCTTCGGGGGCACGGTCTCGCTCACGGCTGAGACGTTTCTGTGTGTGCTCCGAGACATCTGCCGTAGCGTTCGGTCGGCGGGAGCAGGTCGTCTCCTCATCGTGAACGGGCACGGCGGAAACGAAGGGGCTCTCCGGATGATGGCTCATGAGTGCACCGGGCCCGAGTTCTCCGTGTACCCGGTCTCGTACTGGGACGCGGCCCCACCCTGGGCCCGCGAAGCATTTGCTGAGGACGACGGCCACTTCGGGCACGCGGGCCAGCTCGAGACGTCGCTGCTCATGGCCATGCGGCCTTCCGCCGTGCGAGAGGTGCTCCCGGCATTCGAGCCGATACTGCCTGCGATTCGTCCGCCAACCGCCGAGCAGCTCGGCGCCTCCGGCGTGATCGGAAACCCGGGAGCCGCCGCGCCCGAGCTCGGCGCGTCGTTTCACCAGGCTGCCGTGGGAGGGCTCGCTGCGTACATCGACGCGCTTGCTCGCCAACGAGTCGCTATCTCATGACGAAGCGGTCTTGGGGGTTGTTCGTCTACCCCTGGGACTTCGAGGAGCGAACGCTTCCGCAGCGGCTCGAGCGAATCCGCGCGCTCGGTATCGACCGCATCGTCTGTGCGGCGATGTACCACGACGGGCGCCAGCTTCTTCCGGGAGGCCCGCAACACGTGACCTGGATTCGCGGCGGCACCTCGTTCGTTCCGGTGCGGCGCGACCGGTACCCTTGTGAACTCGTGCTTGAGGAGGATGGCAGGCGCCCCGGGCTCGTCGAAATCCGCGATCTTGCAGCCGCCGCAGAGCTCGACACGGAAGCGTGGACCGTCACGCTGCATCGTGACGATCTTCTAGAGCGACCCGCTGAAACGGTCCCGCTCGTCACGAACGCTTTCGGCGAGCGCCTCGCGCCCCATCTGTGTCCATCGGCTCCGGACGACGTCCGCCTACCTCGACGCGCACTTGGCGGATCTGGCCGATGCGGGTGTCGCGCGCGTGACGCTCGAAGGCTGCCATTTTCCGGGGCTGCTTCACGGCTACCATCATGAGTCCTTCTTTGCGCCGCTTGACGAACGCGCGCAGTGGCTTGCATCCCTGTGCTTCTGCTCTTGGTGTCTCGAGTCCGCAGCCGGAGTAGTTGACGTCGAGCGCGCCCGGAGCCAGGCGATCTCGGAGCTTCAGGCCGCGTTTCGCGGGGACGGGCGCCATACCGCCGAGCTGGATGTCGAGTCCCTGTCGCCCGAGCTCGGTGGTCTCGCCGCAACCCGATGCGACGCAGTTCTTCGCCTCGCCGAGCGTGCCTGCGCGAGCACGCTTAACGTGCGCTTTGGGGATCAGGCGACCGTCGCCGGGGCGATCTTCCGAACAGGACAGCCGGGACCGCGGCCGAGCGCGAGCCATGGATGGCAGTTCGGCCTCGACTACGCCAAGCTCGGGCGCACCTGTGAGGCGCTCGTCGTGCTCGGCTATCTGACCGATATCTCCGATCTACGCCGCCACCTCGACGCCTACCAGGAGCGGGGGGTCGACGTCGACCCGTACTCACATCGTGCTTCGTCACTTTCCGCCGGACGTTGACAACGCCAAGGCGCTGAGAGCAAAACTCGAACTGGTCATCGGTGCCGGAGTGGCTCGTGTTGACTTCTACAACCTCGGGTTCGGACGAGAGCGTGACCTCCACGTGCTGGGCGAGGCCCTGGCGAGCGTCTCGTGACCGGTGTGTTTGGGTTCACGCCGGGCGAGACCGCTCTGGTAACCGGAGGGACAACCGGGATCGGGCTCGCTCTAACCCGGCTCCTTCTTGCGGAGGGCGTCCGCGTCGCGGTGTTCCACCTGGTGGACGGTGAGCAGCTTCTCCCAGAGCTAGAGAACGCGCAGCTCCACGTCTGCGACATTCGCGACGAGACGGCGGTGCGCAAAGGAGTTGCCGAGATCGCGGTACGGTTCGGCCGACTCGACATGGTCGCGAACAATGCCGCCCTCGTGGGGCGGATTGTCCAGGCTCCGCTTCTCGAGCATACGGCAGAGCTGTTTCGAAACGTGATCGACACCAACCTCACGGGCCAGTTCCTCGTCCTTCGCGAGGCCGCACGCGCCATGATCGAGCGCGGAACTCCCGGTCGCATCGTCAACGTCTCGAGTGTGCGCGGGCACCTTGGCGGCGAGCGCATCGTCTCATACTCGGCTGCGAAGGCGGGCCTCCTCGGCTTGACGCGATCGGCTGCTCTCGAGCTCGCGCCGTTCGGCATCCGCGTCAACGCGGTCGCGCCCGGCTGGATCGACTCCGAGCTCGCCATACGAGAGGAGGCGACAACTGAGCCGTGGCACTTCGACAAGGTGATCCCGCTCGGTCACGGCACGACAAACGATGCTGCACGAGTCATCGCGGCGCTGCTCTCCGCTGACAGCGGATTCGTAACAGGCTCCTGCTGGGACGTCGACGGGGGCGTCCGAGCCTACTAGAGGGCCCGCCGTGGGCATGCATGTGATCCGGGCCGGCACGCTCCCGCTGGAGGCGGAGACCCTGTCCACCGGTTACTCGGGGCCTCAGGCATACCGAGGCGTTACGGCGCTCGCCACTGCAGACGGCGCACTCAGCCTTGGGGTCTGGGAGTATGAAGGGAGACTCGAATCGTCGAACCCAGGCGCCGGACACCAGCTCTGGATCGTTTTGGACGGAGATGCCACTATCTCGATGGGTGACGAGCACGCCTACGTCGGTCGAGGAGATACGGTTGTCTTCGAGGCTCCTTACGGCTCGAAGACCGTGGAGGCCTCGGCCGGTTTCCGCGCGATCTGGGTGGCGGTGCCCGTAAGGGCAAGTGATTGACGCCCCTCCCTCCAGAATCTCCAGAATCGGTCGACTTGGCTGCGGCGCGTGTTGGCGCCGACGCTCGCGTCGCAGCTCCCGCGACGTGGGTTCAGGAATCCATTCCTGGCCTGGCCTTGCGCCCGGAAGGTCCTGCGGATAGTCGCGCGCGCGTTTACGCCTCGTTCCTTCCGTCAGCGAGGATGCCGGTTCACGTCAACTGCGACAACGAGCGGACATGCGGCAGCTGGCGGTGGAGTGCATAGGGGTGGACGAGGTACTCGTTGGCGATGCACGCGGCGAGCTCGGATCGCCCTCCATCGCGCATGTCATCACGGCGCGGTCGCGCAACGCGGAGCCGCCGGGTGACTAACGGAGGGAGCTATTCCCGAACGTGCAGCATCTGCGAGGCTCGATCTCCATAGCTACAGCGGAGGATTCACATGCGACCACGTCCTCGGCCCGGCACCACCACCGCCGTCGGCTTGAGCCGCCCGATCGCCGAGACTCGACGTCGCGACTGCGCCCGATGGCGCGAGTCGCGAGAACGGACGCCCTGAGCGCATGACAGGCGATCGCGTTGGAGTCGCTGTCGTCGGCCTCGGGCACATGGGCTCGCTCCACGCACGCATGCTCGCCGCGTCGGCCCGAGCCGAGCTTGTCGTGTGCTGCGACGTGGACCCCGCAAAAGCGGTCGAATGCCCGGCAGGTGCCCGCTTCACGTCCCACCTCGACGATGCGCTTCTCGATCCCGACATCCAGGCAGTCGTTGTCGCAACTCCTGACGATCGTCACCGAGAACCCGTCGTCGCCGCGCTCTCCCGCGGACTCGCGGTTCTCTGTGAGAAGCCGATCGCCACCTCGCTTGAGGACGCCGACGCGATGATCGCAGAGGCCGATGTGTCCGGGGCACTGCTTGCGATCGGCCACGTCCTTCGCTTCGATCCACGTTTCGCTGCGGTCAAGGCAGCTCAGGAGGCTGGCCGCCTCGGCGATCCTGTCCATCTTGTCGTCCGCAACAACTCCGCCGCGTCCGAGGCCGACCGGCTCTCTCGGCGCACGAACCTCCCGCTCTATGTCGGCGTCCACGCTGTCGACATCATGCGTTGGCTTGCAGGCACTGTGACCAGGGTGCATGCGGAAGGAGCTGCCGTCCGTGTACCCGGCCGCGTGGACAGTGTCGCGGCGATTCTTCGCTTCGAGAAAGGGGCGCTCGGGCTGATCGAGCTCTCCTGGGGCCTGCCGTACAGCGCGGGCGTTCCGACCGGGGAACATCGCTTGTCGTACGTCGGAACCCGCTCGTGCGCGTTTGTTTCCATTCACCACCACGGTGTTTGGATGCTCGGAGCCGACGAGGCAGCACCAGGAACGCAGACGTTCGAGTTTCCCGACGCCTACTTCCGTCCCGAGGTCCACGGTGTTCAATCTGGCTCGTTCGCGATTCAGCTCGAGTCGTTCCTTTCCGCAGTGCGAGACGGCGGCGATCCAGTGGTCGGCGCAAGGGACGCGAGAGCAGCAGTCGAGGTCGCGCTCGCGATGGAGGAGTCGCTCACCAGCGGGCGGACTGTGCCGCTCGAGCCTCCGCACGGGAACGGAGCTGGGACATGAATCCGGTAATCGCTCTGATGCGTGCGCTAACAAAGCCGGCGGTGGCAGGTCGGATGTGGGTGATTCCCTCGCTTCCCCGCTACTTTCGTCGCCATTATGCGTCGCCTCGCAGGCCATGGGACGTTGTTCTTCCTTCGATCCCGGCTGAGCTTCTCACCGTGCCAGGAGCGATTAGAGACGTCGAGGCCGAGGAGAGCTCCCTCGCGGCCGAGCCGCTTCACCTGTTCCACAAGGTTCACGAGGAGTCGATCGCCTGGGAGACTGCAAACGAGTGGCCGTCGTTTCTCCCCGTGGCACCGCGGCTCGCTAGGGCCGAAAGGGCAGTGCTGCGCACGCGTCGGCAACGAGCTCGTGCCCGCCCGGCCATCACAGATCCCGCAGAGCTGGCTCGCACCGTGCGCGAGCGCGCTCGGACACTCGGTTTCGGCGCAGTGGGTGTCGCTCGGTACAACCCGCTTTACACCTATCTGGAATACACCGGCCATCAGGCCGGTGACCGGGTCATCGTCTGCGTGCTCGAGCAGAACTCGGAGGCCAGTCAGACGACACCAAGCGTCCGCTCGAATCGAGCGGCCTATGACGCTGAAGCGGAGGGCATGGCCATGTGCGCCGAGCTGGCGAAGTTCCTCCACGGCCTCGGCTATCAAGCGCACGCCCATGGAACACATGAAGCCGTGGCAATCCCGTACGCCGTCGACGCGGGACTCGGGCAGCTCGGCCTGAACGGTCAGCTACTCACCCCGAGCGCAGGCGCTCGTTGCCGTCTCATCCTGGTCACGACCGACGCCCCGCTCGAGCTCGACACACCCGTCGACTACGGGATCCACGGCATCTGCGACCGCTGCAAGGCATGCGTGCAACGCTGCCCTGCGGGGGCTATCCCGGCGAATCGCGAGGCATTTCGCGGTGTTGTAAAGGCGAAGATCAACCACGCGCGCTGCTTCCCCACGGTCGCCCAGGCAGACGGCTGTGGCGTTTGCATGAAGGTTTGCCCGATCCAGCGGTACGGACTTGCCGCGGTGCTCGACGAGTACGCCCGTTCCGGCACGATTCTGGGACGTGGGACTGACGAGCTGGAGGGTTACGTTTGGCCTCTCGACGAGCGCCGCTACGGGCCGGGTGAGAAGCCGCGTCTCGGGCGTGAGTTCTTCAGCCCTCCGGCGATGAAGTTCGATCCCGGGCGCAAGTCGCCGTTGGTCTGAAAGCCGGCGAACCAGTCGCGCCCTATCGCCCCGTCGCCGCATGGCGCCGCGCTGACTTGTGGTCCAAACGGGCCTCTCCTGATCGTGTCGGCCGCGGTGTGGGCGCCTCCACGCGCCCGTCGCATTCCGGCACCGTCCCCATCGCCCTTCGACGCCCCGATGGGGGCGGGGCCAGTGCTCGTCGGGGCTTCCGCTCGCCAATCGACGTTGCGAGTGACCTCAGGCAGTCTCGCTCGATGCGAACATGTCGAGCAGTTCGTGGTCGACTTCGACGCCCAGACCCGGGGCCGTCGGCAGCTGAAAAGCCCCGCCTTCAAGCCTAGGCTCAGGGCTCGCTACGGGTCGAAGCGGGAAGCCGTCGTAGACCTCGACAGGGGCGTGCTCGAGTACGATGCCGCCACCGAGCCCAGCTGCGACGTGTACGTTGACCGCCACCCCGATCGAGGTCGCGTTCCAGCCAGCGAGGACGCAGCGTCGGCCGGCCTCACGGGCCTCCTGCGCCACCCGGAGGGTGCCGGAGACGCCGACGCGGTTAACCCAAGGCTGCACGACCCCGATCCGGCCGAGATGGATGAGGGAGTGGAACTCCCAGTAACTCTCGTAGAGTTCGCTTGCCGCGATTGGCACAGCGCTCAGTTCCGCGAGTTGCGAATAGGCGGCGAGATCGTCGACCCACAAAGGAGTCTCGATCAGGGATGGATCGGTCCACACTAGACGCTCGATCCAGGCTGCAGCCACCTCGGCCGACTCGAATCGATGCCCGAAGTCGACGAGTAGCTCTACGTGCTCTCCGAGCCATGACCGAGCGGCCGCAACGAAGTCCTCGATCCGCTCCTCGGGGACGCAGTCGTCCAGCGGCTCCACTTTGACCGCGTCGAAGCCGAGCGGAGCAGTCCGCTCGAGTAGCTCCTGAAGTCGCGTGACGCTCTCGTCGAACTCTCCGGGCCCGGTATAGAGCGTGGCGTACGGCCGCGGTGGATTGGCGCCCGCTCCCCACAGCGTCTGCCACAGAGGTTCGTTCTGCGCCTGGGCGCGGATGTCCCACAGCGCTACGTCGATCGCATTGAGGAGGGCGAGCCCGAGTCCCCGCCGGCCAGCGTGAACGTTACCGCGGTAGAGGCGCGCCGTGATCTCCTCGAGAGCGAGCGGATCATGGCCGATCAGAGCGTTCTCGATGCCGACGCTCCAGCTCGATGAGCCCGGCGCGTGCAGCAGAACCCGTATCGTTTCAGGGGCGTGGTCGCACTCGGCGACACCGATGAGCCCCTCGTCGGTGTGCACGCGCACGATTGCGGCGGTGTGAGCAGAGTCGGCACTGCCCGGCATGGCCTCCGAAGCCCGGAGCGCGATCGCCTCTACAGCGATGATCCTCACGGCTCGAGCGGCGGGTAGGCGTCGCGCCGCGCCATCGAGGGGTCGTCCACGGTGAGCGTCCCCGCCACGTTCGACGCACCCCCGGAGCCGAGGAAGCCTGCCCATACGCGTGAGCCCAAGAGCGATCCTAGCTTCGACGACGGCATCGTCCACGACGTTCCATCAGTTAAATGGTGGATGACGCCCCAGGAGTACGGAACACTGTCGTTATCCCGCCTGGGGCGCGACGTGGAATGAAGCGGAGCGCATGCGTGCGACCTTCGAGAGGGCGCTCGCCGATCCGGAGATCTCCGGCCAGGATCGAGCCAAGACACTGGGAAACATCGATTCCCTCAAAGACTATCGTCGAACACGCAAGCGGAGATCGAGGGGCTCTAGCCCAGCTCGCGGAGCCAAACGGTCCGGGTCCGTTCGCGAAACGACGTTGCTGCCTACGCCCAATCCACGCCCAAACGTCCCGAAACCCGCTCACGCAGCCACGCGGGCTGACGCCGCCGGAACGCCCGCAAACCCGCATGGTTGCGAGCGTTCGCGCTCGTTCGTCAACGAGTGCTCTCACCGCTTCAGCGGCTTTGCAAGCCGGAGGTCACCGGTTCGATCCCGGTACGCTCCACTCGGAGGATGCCGCTAGCCCGTGGTCGAGCAGGAACCCGAGAGCACGGTCGAGGCGTCCCGAGGAGAGATGGCGCCCGAAGAAGTTGGAGATCTCGGTCAACGTCAGCCCCTCGCTCGTCTGGCGAAGGGCGCGAAGGATCGCGCCGCGTCTTGGTTGCCCGTCGAGTTTCCGAAACACGGCGGATAGGTGCGAAAGGTGCGCGTCGGGATCCATCCGCCGGCGGTCGTCGTCTCCGAGCACGGGAAGAATTGGCGCCCGGAAGCGTCCTACTCAGTAGAGGACGGATGTCTGTACTTTCATGTACGAGCCGATGAGCGACGCGATTTCGGAGCTGAGCGAGCGCGAGTTGGCCGAGCTCGCTGCGCTCGCGGACGAAACGCTTCCCGCAGATCGGCGCCCCGAGGTCGAGGCGCGTGTCGCGGCATCTCCCGAGCTCCAGGAGCTTGTAGAGCGCCAGCGGCAGTCGCTCGCGCTCACCGCGGCGCTCCAGGACGAGCCGTCGGCCTCGCTTCGGGCTACTGTCGAGGACCGCGCCCATACGCGGAGAGCCCGAAGACGGTCGCTTGCGCCGCGCCTCGCAGCCGTGGGTGTAGCCGTCGCCGCCGTCGTGGTGACGGCGGTCGTACTCATGGGCGGCCCAGGGGCGCCGAGCGTCGCGCAGGCAGCTGAGCTCGCGACGAAGGCGCCGACCGAACCGGCGCCGGCGTCCGCGGGCGGATCGAAGCTCGCCGTCGACGTCCAGGGTGTTGCGTTCCCGGATTACGCTCAGTCGCACGGGTGGCAGGCCCTCGGCGCGCGGAAGGGCCACGTCGGCGGACGCGACGCGATCGTCGTCTACTACGGCAAGGGCGAGCGCCGGCTCGCCTACGTGATCGTCTCGGGAGACGGCCTTCCGAGCCCGTCGGGCGGTCAGACGACGACGGTCGGTGGCACCCCGTACCAGGCCGTGCGTTTCAACGACAAGCTCGCAGTGACCTGGCAGCGCGGAGGGCACACCTGCGTCCTCCTCGGCGATGCTCCGCGCACGGAGCTCGTGACACTCGCGAGCTGGTCGGTCAGCTAGCTCCGCTCATCCGGCTCGCCACACGATCGCGCGCACGGAAGAGCCTGCTCGTCAGCGTCCCCTCGGGCACGCCGAGTGCGCGCGCCGCCTCCTGGTACGAGAGCCCGACGATGTCGACCGCCACCAGCGCCTCACGGAACTCGTCGTCGAGCTCGGCGATCGCGGCATACACCTGGCGCGTCTCGACCGCCTCCGCGGGATCGTCGCCACCGTGCCCACCGGCGAGCTCGTCCGCGAGCTCCGTCGTCACCGGGCGACGGCTCTCGGTGCGCCGCTGACTGATCAGCGTGTTGCGCAGGGCGCGCAGGAGGTAGCCGACCTCGTCCTCCTCGCGCAGGAGGCGCGGCCGCGCGAGCACGCGCGCGTACGTCTCCTGCACGAGATCCTCCGCCTCCTCGCGTGACCTCGTCCAAGCCCGCGCGGCGCGATAGAGGCGCGGCAGATGCTCGACCGCGCGATCCGGGTCGAGCCTGCGGGGAACACGCATCGGGAAGGAATCGACGCACCGTGGCGTCGGACTAGGTGAAGGGGCACTGTAACCACAAGAGGGGGGATCACCGTGAAACAGCGATTGCTCATCATCGGAGTCGCCACCGTACTCGCGCTCGCCGTCAGCGTCGCTTTGGCGATCGCGGCGGCGGGTGGTGGAACGGGACGACCAAGCAGCGCGACCGTGTCCGTCAAGAGGCTCGGTGCCGCAGGAAGGGTGCTCGTCGACGCGAATGGTCGCGCGCTCTACCAAAACGACCAGGAGCACGGGAAGATGGTGCTCTGCGTCGGAGAATGCGTGAAGTTCTGGCAGCCGTTGATCAGCCACGGAGCGCCGAAAGCCAAGTCGCTTCCCGGCAAGCTCGGGCTCGCGAGGCGGCCCGGCGGGGCGATGCAGGTCACGTTCAACGGTAAGCGTCTCTACACCTTCACGGTCGAGGGCCCGGGGAAGGTGACGGGCGACAACTTCCACGATGTGTTCGGCGGCCAGTCGTTCACCTGGCACGTCGTCCGGCTCGGGAAGGGCTCGAGCTCGTCCAGCTCATCCGGGTCGAGCAGGTACCAGTACCCGGGTTACTCCACGCCGTGACGTAGCCGTCAGGCCGCGAGGGGTGGCGTTCCTCGGGCGCCGCCCCTCGCATTCGTCTTCAGGGCGTGGCGGCTTCCACGGTCATACCGGACGTTCCCAGACGAGCGAGGTTGAACAGCCGCCAGTGACATGCGCGAGGTCAAATCGCCGAGCCAAGACGTTGAGGTCGCCGCACGCCCGGCTTCGGCCGAGCTCGTCGTTTGGGCACAAACGCCCCCTACGGTGCCCAAACCCCGCCGAATCGCCCACAATTCGACCGTATTTACGCCCTCGACTCCCGCGCCTAGGATCGTCCTCGAACCAGTATGGTTGAGCGAAAAGAGAGGCCCCGGAGGGCCTCTCGCGGTCTTGTTTTGCAAGCCGGAGGTCACCGGTTCGATCCCGGTACGCTCCACTCGGAAAGTCGCTGGAAAATGGGCGTTTCCACGGCGCCCACAATCCGCTCGACTCTGCGGCTTCCCTTCTGAGGTAACGGCGCGGGGTAACTAGCTTCCCCGCGCGCGGATGAACTTCACAGGCCGTGATCTGAGCCGCGGGACTCCGGACGCACACGCCCGTTTACGGGGGTGGGGGTGCGCCCAATCGACAGAGCCGCCGTCGGCCTCGCGCGCGTGCGCGCGCGTGACGCGCGGGGGGAAGTCTTTCCGCTGGCGGGAGTTGGGAACAGTCGACATAATCCGCGGGCTTGGTAAGGCCGCCTATCTTTATGTGGCGGATCCCACCTATCCGGCGTGGGAGTTGTATGTCTTCCACCCATCGAAACACATCCAGGGGCCTCCGGGCCCTGGAGTCGGCACCTTCGCTATCCTCCCCGTCGGGGGTACGATTGTCCCGGTCGAGAGCCTCGTCGCATTGGCCCGCGCTGTTCTCCAGCACCCCATCCGCCCTCTCCAGAACCCCAAGCGGTAGGCCTCGCTCAACCTGAAGTTGCACTCGCCCTGGCGTCGCGGTACTCGACGGTTTGGATTCCTCCCGAACCTTGCATCGCGCGATTCCGGGTTCGCGCTGTAGGTGCGTGATGCGCGTGGAGCTAGCCGCGCCGAGCGTTGCGCACGATTACCTTTCCGAGCGCCATCAGCTTCGCCTGGGTCACGTTCCTCCGCTCGGACTCGAGCCAGTACATCATTCGCCCGACGCGGAACAGCAGCACGTGGCCACCGAACCTGGGCGGTAGCTCCCCCACCCCCGCGAACGCGATACGCAAGGTGTCAAGAGGCGGATACGGGTGCTGGCCGCACCAAGCGCTCGTGCTGGCCATACCGATCTCGCGGGTGGAGCCCCCTAGTTTAGGGGCGTGAGTATCGCCGAGCTCCCAATGTCGCATGTCGCCTCAAGCGATGAATGGCGCCACCGCGGCGCCCTCGTTGTCGCTGCCTGGACGCTCGCTGCGGTCCTGCCACTCGTCGGCCTGGTCTCTCTTCTGCTGCGTGCACAGCTCGACCCGGACTGGTCTAACCCGCGCGTCCACTTCACCGTGTTCCTGAGCGTCGGTGTCGGGGTCTTCGTACTCGCCTACGCTGCGGGCGCCGCGGCGAACCGCCGAGGCGACGCGCGCGTACTGTTGATATCGCTCGCCTTCCTGGCGACGGGCGGGTTCCTTGGCCTACACGCGCTCGGGACCGCCGGAGTCCTCTTCACGCACGAATACGCGGGGTTCAAGGTTGCGAATCCCGTCGGGCTCGTCGTCGCCTCCCTGTTCGCCCTCGCGTCCGCGTTTGTCGATCTGCACCCTTCGTTCGCGCCCCGCGTGGTGCGACACCGCGCGACGTTGCGCCGGGCGGTCTTCGCCGCCATGGGCGTCTGGTTCGTCTGGACGGTCATCGAGATGCCGCCGCTGGACCACATTCACAGCGAGGGCGGTTCGCACAGCCTGGTCGCCGCGATGGCCGCCCTGGGCGCGGTCGCCTACGCAGTCGCGGCTGCTCGCTATGCGTACGTTTATCGCGGGCGGGTCGCCCTGCTGCCGGCCAGCGTGATCGCCTGTTTTGTCCTGCTCGCGGAGGCGATGATCGGCGTGGCGCTGACAGGCGAGCGCGCCTGGCATGCAAGTTGGTGGGAGTGGCACGCGCTGATCGTTACGGCCTACGCCGTCGTCAGCTATGCCGCCTACCGCCAGTGGAGCGACGAGCGCTTCCATGGGCTCTATCTGCCGACCACGCGTGAGCGCGCCCAGTCCGTGAGCGTCCTCTTCAGCGACCTCGTCGGCTTCACGTCGTTCGCCGAGCGCGCGAAGCCCGCGGATGTTGCGAGCGTGCTCAACACGTACTACGCCGCCGCGGTGCCGTTGATCACGCGCGGGTTTGGCGGCCAGGTGGAAAAGTTCATGGGCGACGGAATGATGGCCACCTTCAACAGCCGTGGCGACCAACCCGACCACGCGGTGCGCGCCGCCGGTGCGGCGCTGGCCCTCCAGCGCGAGCTGACCGCGATCGCCGAGGCTAACCCGGGATGGCCTCGCCTGCGCGTGGGTGTCAATAGCGGTGTCGCGGTCGTACGCGAGATGGGCGGCCACGGGTTCGTCGACTACGTGGTCGTCGGCGACACCGTCAACACGGCGTCGCGGCTCGAGAGCGAGGCGCCGGAGGGCGAGGTGCTGATCGGCGCGGAGACCCGCCGAGCGCTGCCCGACGGCAGCATCGTTGAGGCGGTGCCAGGACTGCGCGTCAAGGGCAAAGAAATAGCGGTCGACGCGTATCTCCTACACGCACTACCCGGCTCGGCTCAGGAATCTTCGGCCAAACTTTTGGCCATCTAAGCCGATCTCGGTCGACCTAACCTGATTTGCTGGGCGAGCCTTACTCCTTAGATGGTCGTGAGGATCCGAGGCGACGAGCGGTGACCGTGGTGACAGCGGGGAGGGGGCCTGTGTAAGGATTGCGCTCGATTATCGACCCGTGCGGGCTGGGATCGAGGGAGTCATGGATCGGCGGGTGAGGATGCGATTCTGGGTCGAGCTTGGGCTCGGGATGGTGAGCGGCCTCCTGTTCTTGTTGACGTTGGTGACGCGGGAGTGGGTCGAGCTCGTCTTCGGGGTCGACCCGGATCACGGAAGCGGCGCGCTCGAGTGGGTGATCGTGACGTTTCTGGCGCTCTCGACGCTTGTCTTCGGCGCTCTAGCACGTCGCGAGCGCCGGCGTCCGCTGCTGGGCCCGAGCGCCGCTGCGGACACGCGCACGTAGCGCAGACGCCGGGGGAGGACGGCTCGCTGATGGTTGACTGGGATTCGCACAACGCCTCTCCGCCTTCTCTGCTCTGGCCGCCTACGGGGAAGTGGTTTGCACGCACCCAGTTCCCGGCCGCCACCAGCTTTGTTGTCGCTCCCAACGGCGTGACGGTCGTGATCGTCGAGCTGCGGGGATGGCTTCGCACGTCGATCGGGACTGCAACCGTGTAGAGCCGGACTGGCACTACGATCTTGAGCTCGACCTGGATTGGCTCGACTCGCGCGGCGTCGCGGTAGAAGTCTTCTGCTTGCCCGGCGACGTGGTCCGCCTGTTCGAGCCGGGCGCCGTCGCCGACTTGAGCGGCGCGCAGGCGGAGGTGCAGTCGCGTAGCTCGGACCGCCCGAAGTACTGCGAGCCGATCGTTCATATCGAGCTGGACGGGATCCCACGTGCCGACGAGCGCGGGAACCCGTCGCTGCCGAGCACGTGGACATTCACGAACGAGTGCACGAAGGAAGACGGCAGCGTCGTCACGTGGCCGTTCGACCCTCAGCATCCAAGGCCGGGAGACCCGCCGCTCGCGGTGGGACAGTACGTTCGTGTGGTGGGGTCGCTCGTGACCGACGCGCCGCACATGAGCCAGGATCAGATCGTCACTAACCACGTGCGTTATTACGGCTATGCGAATGCGGCTGCCAGGTTCGGTTTGGGACGTGCCACGTTGGGCGAGTCGAACTTCATCAAGTGGATGTGGGGCGACAACCAGGGCGAGCTCGATCCGACTCATCCGGCCTGCTGGAACGAGATCCATTCCCCGGACTTCTTCGAGGTGCTGCCGGACAAGCCGCGAACGGAGACGGTGCGGGTGGTCGCGGTGGTCGCGCAAAACGGCCTCGTCTCGGGGGATGTCGAAGGGATCGGAGCCGAGATCCGTCCGCCGCCTCGGCCGTCGCGCTGGCACGTGTTGAGTCATCGGAAGCGGATCGGGCAGCACACGAGGCCCTCGACGGTTCTCGTCGACGCCGTGACGCCGCTCGCCGACCGTGTGATTATCCAGGCGCAGGTGAAGGGTCAATCCGGTCTGGGCTCGGCCGGGAAGTTCCACGCCGTCTACCGGGTTGGCTGGCGCGGCATCGCGCCGGCGCTCCACGCGGCGTCGTCGGCGAACGGGAAGACGCTCCTCAGCGCGGCGGACGCCGAGGGGAGAACGATGGTTCGCACGACCTCGGCGGCGAAGCCGCTCGCGGCCAACGCGTGGCTCGAGATCCCGAGCGGTCTCGTCCAGCCTGGCGGCGATATCAGCGCGGTCAGCCGCGCGCCCGACTACTTCGACGCCTTCGTTGTCGGCAACAATTCGAGCATCTATACCGCAGCGACCCAGGGAGCGGCCTGGGTGGGCTGGTGGGAGGCGCTCCCGGGAGCACATGCGCCGCCGGGCAAGCCGATCGCAGCCGTCTCGCGCAGCCTCAACCATCTAGACATCTTCTGCGCCGACCTCTCGGGCCACGTGATCTCGGCGGCGTGGGAGCCGGGCTTCACGCAATGGCACGGCTGGTGGTGGATCCGAAGCGGCGTGACGGCACCGGGCGGCGCCGTCACCGGCGTGAGCAGGCGATCCGACTACCTCGACATCTTTGTCGTCGGCACAGACGGACGGGTCTTCACCGCCGCCTGGGATCCAGGGCCGCTGGGCTGGAAGGGCTGGTGGCCGATCGGCAACGCCATCGCCCCGGTCGGAGCCCCCGTGACGTGTATCAGCCGCGACCTCGACAAGCTCGACCTGTTCGTCGCCGACCTCCAGGGACGCGTGCTCGCGGCGAGCTGGGAGCCAGGCAGTACGGGCTGGCAGGGCTGGACACACGTCTCCGGCGGTTACACGGCACCCGGCGCCACCATTGCCGCAGCATGCCGACGCAAGGGCTACCTCGACGTCTTCGTCGTTGGCACAGACGGCCTCGTCTACACGACGGCGCTCGACCCGACAACCCGAATCTGGAAGGCTTGGACGCTCCTCCCCGGGCCCCAAGCCCGCTTCGGGACGCCGATCACCGCAGCCTCGCCCGCCACCGACTCCCTCCTCGTCGTCACCTCACGGCTCGACGGCCACCTGGTCGCCAACGCCCGGCAGCCGAAGACGAAGTGGAAAGGCTGGTCGACAATCAGCTGACGGGCGCTCTCTGCGTTCTCGCCACGCCTCGCTTAGCCCGAAGCCGAACGTGACCGGCTGATCTCAGTTGACGAGATGTGAGGGGGTCGAGCAGACCGCTACCGCCCGCCGGTCGCCGCGTGGGATCACGACGAGCCTGGCGACGCGGGGGCGCTCGAGGTCGTCGAGGTCGACGTCGAGACGGGTGCGAACTAGCTGGTTGCGGAACACCTGCTCGACGTCGTCCCGGTGGATCGTGCGCCGCCGGTGCTGCTGGATTCCACTGGGTACCTCCGCGTGTCGCTGCGGCTGCACGGAATCCCAACCCGAACGCGGGACGGCTATGCGGGCCCGATTACGTCGACGCGCGCCGGGGAGAAAGTCGTCGGGTGCTGCCGGTCGAGCGCAACCTGGGTCGGGATCAGCTCGCGGGCAAACAGGGTCTTCAGCCGGTCGAATGCGAATAACAGGCGCGGGTTCCGCGCTGTCATCAGAAGGTTGGCCGCGAGCGCGAAGGTCGCTTGGCGTTCGCCCGGGACGAGCAGCGCTTCGAAGTCGTCGCGAACTGTCTCGCGGATCGATGCGACCCTCGCCCACGCGCGTGAGTGGGAGCGTGAGTCGCTGCGCGCGATCTCGACCGCGACCGAATCGCCGAAGATTGACTCCACCGCACCGGCGTCGTCACCTTCGAGTTCCCTGGCCAGGATCAAAGCCGCGGTGGTACCCATCGCCAGCGCGATCTCGTTGGCGGTGTACGGCAGACGCGCCATCCCGTCCCAGACCTGCTGAAAGCCCAATCGCAGGAGCTCGCAGAATTCCTTGCCGGTGTCGACGTCGATGGACCACCGAGGCGACCCGCTACGGAGGCTCGGGTCGTCTCGGCAAATGCGCGCGATCAGCGAGGCAACGCGCAGCGCCATGAGTGTTGGGCTCTCGAGCCAAAACTGAAGCTCGCGCGGTGGGCCGGCGGCGGAGTCGCGCCAGTACTCACGGTCGAGTGCGAGCCAGGGCCGGATCGCCGCGGGCTCCCATGAAGGATGGGGATCGGGCGCCTGGGCGAAGGCCTCCGGGCGGTACTCGTGGGCCTCGAAATCGAGTCTGTCGTATGCAACCTCGGCCTCGTCCAGTTCCTTCGCGATCGCGTTCATTCCGCCCCGATTCTCCTCCGCCTGGAAGAACTGGTTCAAAAGCCGCTCGAGCGGGCTCGCGCGCTCCGGGTAGATGTCTCTGCGCGCCACGTTGTAAGAGCCCGTGGACGGAAACACGATCCGGGCGAGCGGGTACGGCGAGTCGAGCGAGTCGTACGGGCACCAGACGAACGTGCCGTGCTGGGCTTCGAGTCGCCACAGATTCGGTACGTCGAGGGTCAGAAGCTGCGGGACCGGCTCTTGCCGCATGCGCGCGACGTCGCCCCAAAGGCGGCGCGCCTCGACGAGATCGAGGCACACGATCACGCTCTCGATCCCGTCCAGCGGCCCATCATGGTCGGTCGCGAAGAACCCGGCGATACGCGGGTCAGTCGTGAAGTCCAGAAAAGGTGTCGGAACCCCATAGTGCTGCGCGACCGCCAGGAGCGCATCCGGATCGGCCGAAAGCTCCTCTAGACCGGGCGTTCGTTGCGCCCAATCCGCGAGACGCGAGAACTGGCGCTTTGCGGACTCGACACTCTCAGGCGGAAGACGCCAGATCGTCGGCGCGAGCTTAGGCCAGTCTCGGGTCTGCCCGCGAAACCAAAGCGCCTCGCCAAGCTCCTTCAGCCGCTCGGCCACGGCAACCGCCTCTGTCACGTCGACGGCCCGAACGATCGCGCGACGACCTCGCCTCCGATCGCGAAACTCGCCGACAATCTCGTCCACCCTCGACACCGCACGAAGTCTCCCACCGCCTGGCCGCGAATCGCAAAGACGCGAGAGCACCCGACGCCTCCCGATCCGCGCTGACTCATGCGGTAGAGGGGTCGGGACGCTCTCCCCCGCAAATGCAGTCCGCGACGCGGAGTCCCACGGTTCCACGATCGTCGGTGTCTATCTGAAGGCGATCGAGGGCGGTGACTGGAAAGCAGCCGAAGCCCTCATGAACAGGATCTAAGGCAAGCCCGAGGAAGCGCTGGTGACGAGAGTCGATTCCAACCCAGTGGAGGAAGCGGTTCGGAAGCTGACGCTCGACGAGAAGCTCGAGCTGCTGCAGCGTCTGAGGGCCGGTGAACTGGCCAATCCCGCACTCGTGTCCGCTGTGATCGTCGTTGTCGAGGCTGGCGAATCGGGCTGACTCACTCAGTAGCGGGCTCAGGCATTGAGCCCATACCCCCCCGCGAACGTAATCCGGGTTCCGAGTCCCACCGTTCGCGCGAAGCGCGCCGGTATGTCTCCTTCGAGCTGGCGCTCTTGGCCGGCGCGAGAAACTGGGCGGAGGTACGAGAGGCACTCGATTTCACCGACCTGAACGTCAGCCAATCGGCTTCGTACCGCCCCCGCTACTCTCATGAGGATCCCGCACATGCGGATCCTCTTTGATCGGCGCAGTTCGCTATCCGTCTCGGCGAGAGGCCTTGTCGCGCTGCCCGGCGAGCTCTTGGCGCGGGATGTCCCAGACGACGCGGCTCTCGCGCGGTCCGCGCAGCAGGGCGACGATCTCCGAGTGGAGAGCGGCTGCGCCGGAGATCGTCCAGTACGCGATCGGGTAGAGCGCGCCCACGAGGAGCGCGCGGAAGATGCTGCGGTCGTAGCCGTGCTCGAGGGTGAGCGCAACGATCATCTGGATGGTGGCGATCGCGGCGATCGCGACGCCCCACCCCAGTGCGAACCCGAACACGTTCTCGCTCTGACCCAGCAGGGCACCGGTCACGGCGATCACGAGCGACGCGGCGAGGGCGAAGACCCAGAGGAGGGAGGCGAGCCCTTCGAGGCTGAGCATCCACATGTGATGGTTGCGCCATCGGGTCACCTCGCCGAGATGGACGTGCAGGACCTCGCCCTGGCCGCGGGCCCAACGCTTGCGCTGCTTCCACAGCGCGCGGATCGACGCGGGAACCTGCATGCCGACGAGCGCGCGCGGCTCGTACGCGGTGTGCCAGCCGCGGAGCAGAAGCTTCCAGCTCAGGTCGATGTCCTCGGTCGCCATCCGCGGGTCGTAGCCGCCGACGGCGAGGACACGGTCGCGGCGGAACAGACCGAGCACCCCGGCGACGACGCCTACCCGGCCGGTCAGAGACTGGGTGCGGCGAATGAGGCCGATGATCGACGCCGCCTCCAGTACCTGCATCGCGAGGAGAAGACGGCCGCGGTTGGTGACGTGCGGCGCTCCCGCGACCGCGGCCAGGAGGGGCGACCGGCCCATGCGGGCGACGAGCAGCTTGAGCGCCTGGGGATGGATGTGCGTGTCGGCGTCGGTGACCGCGACGAGCGCGTGGCGCGCCTGCCGGAAGCCAACGTTCAGCCGGTCTGCCTTGCCGCGGTTGACGGGGTCGCGGATCACCCGGCAGCGTCGGTCGCCTGCGCGTGCCTCGAGCGCGGCGGCTTCGGTGGCGTCCGTCGAACCGTCGTCCAGCACGAGCACCTCGAGCTCGGGGTAGTCGACTGCGAGCACGGCCGCGACGCTGGTTGCGATCACCGCCTCCTCGTTGTAGGCGGGGATCAGCACGGTCACGCCGGGCCAGCCTCCGTCCGGCTCCTCGGCGGCATCGCGCTCCTCCAGCAGCCGGAAGAGGAGCCCGCCGGCGACCCACAGCGCCGCGGTGCACACGGGGTAGAGCGCGACGAAGACCAGCAGCAGCTCAGCCGCCGTCCACATACCGCCTCTCCTGCCGCACCCGCCCTCGTTGCAACAGCGCGAGGACGACCAGCGCGAGGAAGAACGACGCGACGGTCACGGCCAGACCGACCGCGATCGCCCAGGTGTACTCGAAGAACCACGCGGCGACGGCGAGGGCGACGAGCCAGAGGAGCGGACCGAGCACGACGCCCGCGACGAGCGTCGCGCGCGTCGCCGGGTGGAGCGGCTCGAAGCGCACCGACGAGGTGGCAGCATCCTCGCGCATGGCGTGCCGCCGATCTTGTCAGGTCTACGGACGATCAGCCTTCGGGCTGCCCGCCGGGAGTCAGCCCGGACCAGCCTGCGAGCCGGGCCGCGAAGGCGGCGATTCCGGCGGCGCCCCAGTGCCAGGACGGCTCGGCGGGCAGCCGTCGACGCGTGCCGGTCCGGCTCTCGTACCAGAACGCCCCGATCCGGTCGTGGCGCGCCTCGGCGCGGAGCCCGGCGAGTGCCGAGCGTGCGGCAGCGTGGTTCGAGGATGCGTCGATGCCCGCTCGGGCCAGGTCATCGAGCACCCAGCCGATCCCGGCGGCGCCGCTGTCGAGACCAACGTGCAGCGGAGAGGCGGCATCGCCGGGCAGCTCCTCCCAGGCGCCGCCGCGAACTGAGACGCGCCGCAGCCAGCTTCCCGCCCGGCGCGCGCGCGCGCGGTAGGCGGCGTCGCCTGTGGTGCGGGAGGCTTGCAGGTTGACCCATGCGATCCCGGCGACTCCGAGCTCGAACCCCGAGGCCGTCCAGGCGCCCGCGTGTCCGGCGAACGGCCAGCTCACGTCTCCCCCCGAATCGAAGACCGCCTGGTCGTCGACCCAGGCGAGCAGCCTGCGTGCCGTCGCGAGGTCGACCGGATCGCGGTCGCGCCGGTAGCGCTCGAGGAACATGTACGCCGCTCCCGCCGAACCGGAGAGAAAACCGGTCTCGTGCGTGGCGTCTTCGCCGGATCCGCGTGGCAGCGGGCGCGCACCGTTTGCGGTCAGCTCCCGCAGCCGCGCGGCGCCCGCGCGTGCGTACGCGCGGAGGGTCGGGTCGCCAGTGCGGTCGGCGAACGCGTCGAGGACGAGCACGATCCCCGCCTGGCCCATGCCGACCCCGTAGTACGCCACGCGCCAGTCGGGGTCGTCAGTCCAACGCCACGAGCACGCGGTCTCGGGGCACGAACGGCCCTCCGCCTGTGCGACCAGCCAGTGCACACCGGCGAGCGCACCGGCGCGGAAGCGCGACTCGCGCGTGACCGTGTACAGCCTCCAGAGGTAGTCGCTGATCCCGGCCGCGCCGTCGTCGAAGCTCGTGAAGTGTGTGTCGGAGCGACGTCCGTCCGGGTCCGCCCAGTCGGGCCAGCGCAGCCCACCCGCGGCCGGCTCGGCAACGCCGAGCAAGAAGTCGCCCGCCGCCCGTGCGGCACGAAGGTAGCGGCCGTCGCGCGTGACCTCGTAAGCGGCGATGAGGCCTTCGCCGACCGACGCCGCGCCCACGTCCCGGTCGGTGTGAAAGTGCGGCACCTGAATTGACGATCGCCACGCCGCACCGCCGCCCGGCATGGCCCGGCGCCGTGCCACGAGGGAGTCCGCGGCCATGCGCACGACCTCGACCGCCGGCCGATCAGCCGCCGCCCGTGGCCGCTTCACCGGCGCGGTCGCGGAGGTCGACGCCGCAGCAGCCGCGACAACGGCGCAGAAGCTCCTGAGGATGACGATGCGCATGTCCCGGAGACGGCCGACCCGCCGCCTCGGGACGAGCACGGATCCACGATTACAGTAGCCCTCGAATGAAGGTATCAGCGATCCCACTCGTTGCCTTTACCTGCGGCATCTTTCTGCTTCCGACCGCATGCGGGGGCTCGAGCGACGAGAGCGCGCCGCGGACACCGCAACCCGCTCCCGAGGTCGTGCTCACCGCCCAGGAGAAACAGGTGTGGGCGCCTCTGCCCCCGGACCGCTCGGCCGTCCCCGTACTCCTCTACCACGGAATCGGGCCCGAGAGCCACTTCTCCAACGCGGCGGACGCGTCCTACGGGATCGGCTTCGACGACTTCGCCAAGCAGATGACAACGATCAAGCACGCCGGCTACCAGACGATCGACCTTCCGACCTTTCTGAGCTTCGTCCGGGGAGACCCGGTCGAGCTCCCGCCGAGGCCGCTCCTGCTCACGTTCGACGACGCCCGAGCCGACTCGTGGACCGGTGGCGATGGCATCCTCCAGAAGCTCGGCTTCAACGCCGTCATGTTCGTCGACGTCGGCCGCGTCGACGACGGCAACCCCGAGTACCTGACCTGGCAGGAACTCCAGACCGTCCAGGCGAGCGGCCGCTGGCAACTCCAACTCCACGCGGGCCACGGCCACCAGCAGATCCAGTACGGCCCAGGCCCGAACGACTACGGCCCCTACTACGCCTACGAGCAACAGGGCGAGAACTTCAACCGATGGCAGAAGCGGGTGCGCTCCGACATCGAGTGGGGCCAGGACACGCTCGCCGACCAGATTCCCGACTATCGTCCGCTCGCCTTCGCTCCACCATACGGCAACTACGGCCAGGAGGGCACCAACGACCCACGCATCCCCGAGGATCTGCTCGGCTGGCTGACGCAGCGCTACGGCACGGTCTTCACTCAGGACCGGAACGCACTAGCGCACGAGGGCAGCGGACAACCGCTCGGCCGCATCCAGGTCACCCGCGCCCTCAGCGGCGGCGACCTCCACGCCAAGCTGCTGTCCGGAGCTCCCTAGCCGCGGGCGGGGAGTCCCACGGTTCCAACTCTCCCCCACGCGTCACGCGCACGCACGCGCGTGACGCGTGGGGGAGTCTTTCCGTGTGGGGCCATTACGTCTGGCTGGGCAGCCTTGGCTCGGTCGTAGACCGGAGCCGTCGCGGCGTGGCGCCCCATCAGATCGATGGCGTGCTGAACGCTCGCTTGCGCTCGGACGTGGCGGCCGTCGCTGGTACACGGGCCGCCAACTTCTCAGGTGACGAGACTCGCGTCCCGCGCTCGGCCGAGCGCTTCTCCCGAGTCGGCCGAGCATGACGAGGTCGGCGTGGAGCGCCACTCGGTCAAGGCCAGCTGAACCGCGAGCGGGTCTCCACGCGCGCGAGCTTTCGGCCTGTCGTCAAGCGCCACGTAGTCTGCGCTGCTATGGCCGGCGAATTTCCTGCGGCCGAGGGGCCCGAGAACGAGCTCATCCGCCGGGAGCTCGCCAGAGCCGAGAAGAAGCGGCGCAAAGGCCGCGCGAGGATCGTGGGAATTGCGGTCTCCGCGGTCGTCATCGGAGTCGTCTTCGCTCTCGTCCTGCCGAAGATCGCGAGCTACCGGGACGTCTGGGAGGTCGTCAAGGGTCTCTCGTGGGAGTGGATCGCCGCGCTCGTCGCCGCGACCGCTCTCAACATCGCGACGTTTGCTCCGCCGTGGATGGCGGCGCTCCCGGGCCTCCGCTTCGTCCCCGCGCTGCGGATGACGCAGACGTCGGCCGCGCTCTCGCTCGTCGCGCCGGGAGGGTCGGCGGTCGGGATGGCGACGTCGTTCGCGATGCTCAAGGTGTGGGGATTCGAAGGGAGGGCGGTCGGGCTTGCCGTCGCCCTGACCGGTCTCTGGAACCAACTCGCCGTCTTCGGCTTCCCGGCGATCGCGCTCGTCCTGCTCGTGGGCGAGGGCGGCTCGAGCCGGCGGCTCGAGCTGATCGCGCTGATCAGCTTGGCGGCGTTCGCCGCCATCGTCATCGGGCTCGCGCTCGGGTTCTCGAGCGTTCGGCTCGCGCATCGCGTCGGTGACCTGGCGGCCAGGATTGCGTCCTGGTTCAAGCGGCTCGTGCGGCGTCGGCCTGTGGCCTGGGGGGGTGAGCGCTTCGCGCACTTCCGAGCCGAGGCGATCGGGCTTCTCCGGCGCCGATGGCACTATCTGACCGGGGCGACGCTCGCCGGCAACCTGACCGTCTTCGTGCTCCTGATGGTTTCGCTACGGGCGGTCGGGATCGCACGCGACGAGGTGACGATCGTCGAGGCGTTTGCGGCCTGGGCGATCATGCGCGTAATCGGCTCCATCCCGATCACCCCGGGAGGCGTCGGGATCATCGAGGTCGGCCTGACGAGCCTGCTCGTCGGCTTCGGCGGTCAGAACGCGGAGGTCGTCGCGGGCGTGCTCATCTACCGCTTTCTGCAGGTCGTGCCGACGCTTCTGCTCGGCCTCCTCGCGGCGGCGACCTGGAAGCTCAAGAGCCCGGCGCAGGGGCGAGGTGAATGACCCTGGGTTTCCGAGAGGCTCCGCACTACCCCGGGTTTGGTGGGGCCGCGTTTCTTGGCTCAGGCGGCCGCTGGTGTGGTGGTGTTGATCAATTCATATTCGATCGGTGTGCGCATGCCGAGCGCGGAGTGGCGTCGGCGTCGGTTGTGGAAGATCTCGATGTACTCGAAGATCGCGTTGGCGAGCTCGACGCGGGTCTTCCAGCGGCGGCTGTCGAGCAGTTCGACCTGCATCCGTGACCAGAACGCCTCGATCAGCGCGTTGTCGTAGCAGTCACCGACGGAGCCCATCGAGGGCACGAGCCCCGACGTGCGGGCGCGTTCGGTGAACGCCCAGGACGTGAACTGCGTGCCGTGGTCGGAGTGGATCACGGTCTCGCCGCGGGCGGCATCGCGCTGCTCGACCGCCATCCCGAGCGCGTTGGAGGTGAGGGCCGCGGTCGGATTGTGGCTGATCGACCAGCCGACCACGCGGCGGCTGAAGGCGTCGAGCACGACCGCGCAGTACACCTTGCCCTCCCGGGTCGGGTGCTCGGTGATGTCGGTGACCCATAGCTGGTTGGGGCCCTCGCGGACGAACACGCGGTCGACGAGGTCCTCGGCGGTCGCGACACCCGGCATGCCGCGCCGTTTGGGCGCCCCCGTGCGGCCCGCGATGCCGGCGCGGCTGATCAGCATCGCGACGGCGTTGTGACCAACCACGATCCCGCGGCCGAGGACGAGCTCGGCGTGCACACGCACCGCGCCGTAGGCCCCGTAGGAGGTCGCGTGCACCTCACGGATCAGGTCGGTCAGCCACGCATGCCGCACAGCACGGGCCGATGGCGGCCGGAACCGCCAAGCGTAGAAGCCCGCGCACGACACGCCCAGCACCCGACAGGCGACCTCCACCGGCAACCCCTCGCCGGCGATCACGGCGATCGCCTCGAACCGCCTTTTGGGCGCACCGACTCCTTCAACAACTCCGCCGCCCGGCGATGCACCGCCAACTCGGTCTCAAGCTCCCGGATCCGCCGCCTCGCCGCCCGCAGCTCCTCCCGCTCCTCAGAATTCAACCCCGACAGCTCACCGCGATCGATCAGCTCCTGCCGCCGCCACGCATAGATCGACTGGTCGCTCACCTCGAGCAGCCGAGCGACCTCCGCAACCGTCTTGCCCGCCGCGACCAGATCCAACGCCCGCCGCCGGAACTCCGACGGATACCCCCTCCGTGCCATGAACGACCTCCCCGCTCATCATCGAGGCCGTCCCGAGTCTAGAAAAACGAACCCCACGAAACCGGGGGCACAGCACTCGGTTATCAGGTTGCCAGGGTTGTGATGTCGTCTCCGCCGTCTGCTTTACGGACCAGACTGCGTCCTGCGTCGCACCCGACGAGATATTTAGCCCGAAGCGACTGGCCGCTAGCACGGCCTGCGCCTCGCCGAAGCCGACGGCGGCCACTTCCCGGCAGTAGCGCGCGTGCCATCGGATCGCGGCCCGCTCGAACCGCGGGTGATCGTCCCGGGCGAGTAGGAGGACGAGCTCGAGCGCCTCCGCGAGCCCGACGTTCGGTAGCTCGGCGGCGGCGGCGAGCGCGACCGTGGCGCTGCCCGAGTCGAGGACGTGGGGGAAGCGCGCCCAGGCGTGGCCTGCGGCGTCACGAACGTATGTTTCCATGAGTCGCGCCGCGCTAACAACTCGTAGCTACCTTCGAGGTGAGATGTTGCGCCGGGTCGTCCCTATGGCGCTGGTCACCGCTTTCGTCGTTGGGGGTTGCGGCGGGCTGAGGAACGAAGGCCCAAGCCCAGAAGAGGTGGGCAACGAGCTGAGCTCCAACAGACACGTCGTCATTTGCGACGTCTCCGGGGAAACACGTAACAACTGGAGTTACCGCTGCATCTGGTTTGCCGACTCCGACTCCGCCCCGAAGCGCGGCACACCGGGAAGCGGCCGCCTCATCGCCAAGGTCGACAAGAACAGCGGTGCCATAGGCGTGTCGCCCGCCGCCCACCCTACGCCTAGCGGGTGACCCTTCTCTACGGCGTCCGCGACACCCGAGACGACGGTGAGCCCTACTTCGTCGGCGACGTGATCGACCTGTTCGTGCGCCGGGCGGATGCCGAGGCGATGGTCGCCAACTGGGATCGGGACGAGCCCGAGGACGCTGGGTGCTCGAGGTGGTCGAGGTCGAGGTCGGCTACTCGGTGAACCAGGCGTAGCCCGTCGCGTTCGGGTCGGCCGTCGAGTGCAGCCAGTTTGCTGTCCGTAACGAATCGGACGAGAATCGGCAACGCGGGGTCGGGGCGCTCCCGTTTGGAAGGCTCGGTATGGCCGCGTATCCGAGCCGGCGTCCCTGGCCCCGCGCTGGCACGTACCACTCTCAGCGGAGGCGCTGTGCGCAGGGTCGCCGCCGCGCGCCAACCCTACGCCTCGAAACCCGCCGTGTGACCTAGCCATTCGGCTAGTTCGTGCCATGGTGAACCGAAGCCGCCCGATCTGCGAATCACGCGCGGAGCGGCCCCCTGTGGCCCGACCGGGGGTGCGCCGGCATCTCCCCGACCCCTCCGGCGGGGCCGCTTCCTCTACACCGTCCGCGACACCCGAGACGACGGCCAGCCCTTCCTCGTCGGCGACGTGATCGAGCTGCTCGTCCGCCGGGAGGACGCCGAGGCGATGGTCTAGGCGTGGGATCGCGACGAGCCTTGGGATGGAGGGGCGCTCGAAGTCGTCGAGATCGAGCTCGAGCGTCGGTACTTGTGGGGTTGCGGGTCAGGCTAGGTCAGCAACAAAGTGTCCGCCCGGTCGGTTCTAGGGAGGCGAGTGGGCGCGGCAGAACTCGCGTACGGCCTCGTTGAACTGCTCGGGTTGCTCGAGATTGCTGACGTGGCCGGCGCCGGGGATCACGACGAGCTTGGTGTCGGGGATCGCCTGCTCGAACTGGCGTGCGACGCTGAGCGGCGAACGTGCGTCCTGCTCGCCCCAGATCAGCAGCGTCGACACGGCGATGTGAGGCAGCAGGTCGCGCTGGTCTGCTTCGGCCATCACGAGCAGCTGGACGCGGAGAGTCTCGGGGCGGACGTGGGCGGCCATATCCTCGAGTAGCGGGACGAACTCGGCGGGTGGGTCGCCGGCGAACAAGCCCGGAAGGGCGGGATCGAACTCGTCCGCGGGCGCCGTCAGCATCTGACGCACGCCCTCGACCCGGGCACGCACTTCCTGCTCGGGCAGCGACCCTTTCCAGCCGGCGTAGGTGTCGATCAGGATCAGAGTCGCGACCAGCTCGGGATGGTGGCGGTAGAGCTCTTGTACGACGGTGCCACCCCAGGAGAGGCCGGCGAGGTGCGCCGGGCCGAGCGCGACGTCTTCGATCAGCGCCGCAAGGCAGTTCGCGTAGTCGGGGAGCCCGAAGTCCACGGGCACGTCCGAGGAACGGCCCGCCCCGGGCTCGTCCCAGGCGACCACCGTGAACTCGTCCGCCAAGGCAGCCAGCTGCGGCTGCCACACGCGACCGTCCTCAGCTACACCATGGACGAACACCAAAAGCGGACCCACGCCGGCACGCTCGTAAACGATCTCGAGCCCGTTCGCCCGCACCACCTCCACCACCGCAACCTACACCCCCGCGTCCCGGAAAACGGGCGACGTCATCGAGCTGTTCGTCCACCGGGAGAACGCGGAGGCGATGGTCGTCGTGTGGGATCGGGATTCCGACCCGGCGTGGCCCTGCGAGGTCACGAACGTATGTCCTCACGCCCCCGGCCATCCTCTCTACCGTGACCCGCGAGCGGAAGCGGGTGCCGTCGCATTCCCCGTCGAACGACTTGGGAGACGCGGCGGTGGTTTAGCAGGCTCGCCGCCAGGACTCCGAGCGCGAGTCGCGGTCAGCGCGCCGCCCGCTCATCCTGGCTTGGGCAGCCACCTAAAAGAGCCTCCCTCGGAGAAGTAGCAAGTGCCGACACGTGCCTTATCGGCCGCGCATGTCCACCCGGTTGGCCCACCCTTCAGCAGCCCTGGGACTGTTACGCGGTGCTGACCCCAAAGCTGACGCGAGAGACGCGCAACCCAGGGCCTGGCAAAAGCGCAGGTGACACCACCACGGGGTTACAAGCAGGTACTTAGTGCCGGTACGCGCGCCGACCTTCCACTTGGCTCCAGTGGCCGTACAACGCCCGGACGCCGTCGAGGTCGATGATGGTGCCGCAGCGACGCTGCCCGTGCCCACCAAGGCACAAGCAATGATCGCCGCAATTGCGAGTATCAGGGTGCCGCATTTCACCTTTACCCTCCTCTGCCGCTGGCCGCATTCTCTGCCCGTCCCGTTTGCAGCTACCGCGCGCGGAGGGGCGCTCAACCTACCTTGGTCTCCTAGTTTGTGTCAAGAGTCTCGACCGGCCACCCCGGGCGTCCTCGGGCTCACTCTCGCGAAGATCAAGCGGTGGGGGGAGGATCTTCGGCTATGAGGCCTCTTACGAGAAGCAGACCGACCTCGCCGGTCTTGTCCGTGGCGCGGTCGTCGTTGGCGAGCCTCGCGAGGGTCTACGGGACGGACGACGGAGCGGGGGCCTCGTTGCAGACACCGCGGCTAAGTGCGCTGGGGCCTCGTCGAAGGAGCCCAAACGGTGCCGCAGCCCTCGCGATGAAGCAGGACGCGAGGATCAAACGCGAGCTTGACTAGCCTCAGGCGGTAGATCATCGGGCTCCAGCGCGCGCCTTCGAGATGCGGAGGCCACTTCCACGCGAGGCTTCGCCGGGCGAGAGCGCGCTACCGGTTGCGCTTGACAGCCTCGCAGCTTCCGGCCACTTGATCCATGCGATCCGCCATCACGGCGTCCTGGCCGGCCCCGCAGTAGACCCAGTCGCGGGAGCCGTCCCGGACGTCGATCCAGTCGCCACCGGCCTGGCCGCGGATGAGATCGGAGTCCTTCCCACCCCAAACCTTGTCGGAACCGGCACCAGCGAAGATGACGTCCTTCCCCCGCCCGCCGAGAACGACGTCGTCCCCGCCACGGCCGCGGATCGTGTCGGGGCCCGAGAAGCCCTGGATGTCGTCGTTCCCTTGAGTTCCTCGGAGGGAGGTTGGCGCGCGTCCCAGCTTGAACACGTTGGGCGGGAGGTTGCCATCCTCGAGCTCGGTGTTCAGCGCGATGATTTCTGCCAGCCTGTGCCGATAGGTGAGGCCGAGCTTCTCCTCGATCTTCCCGAGAGCCGGATCGTTCAGATAGAAGAACCTGTCGCCGTCGCGCAGCGCTTCGAATTGCTTCTTCCACATGGCGAGCTGGAGCTCCCCGAACTCGACTCCAGCAAGATGCGGCTCGGCCATCATTCCGACGAACGCATCCAGCTTTCCGACATCGCCATACAGCGCCTTGAGTCGCGCGGCGACCGTCGTGCGCCGTCTCTCGGTCACAGCCTCTTCGCCTGCCTCGTCGCTTCCCGGTTCCAGCGGGTTGCCCTCACGGTCGAGGAGCTGCACGACATCGAGGATGTCGGGATCGTCGAGGGGATTCGCAGCGTTGATCTCGGGATCGTTCGGGAACTCCTCGGTGTTCTCCCCGGTGATCGCGACGAACGATCCCTTCGGAGCGAGGCCGTACGCCTTGCGCATGTCGTTGTAGTAGGGCATGCCGTGGTCCCGGCCACGGGCGATGTCGACCGCGCCCAGGTCGAGCACTGTCGAGAAGCAGTTCGGGAGCTCGGGCCCGTCGCGACATTCGCTCGGGTCGGTGACGCCCGGCCCCGGAATCTGGAAGAGCACACTCCGAAGCTGGTTGTCGATCTGCTCGTCATTTCGGTACTGGGCCTCGCTGCCGAGGCCTACGAGGATCGGCGCGAGCCCGATCTCCTTGACCAAGCCGGGATTCCCGAAGGCGACGTTCAGTGGAACCGCCAGCGCCACCTTGCCCTTTTCGACCTCGACCTCGACTCCCTTGGCCCGAAGATCGTCGAGCCCCTCCGGCGTGTAGCGCTCGACCTTGGCCAGCATCTCGATCTCGCCGTGAATCATGCTGTGAGCTCGGTATCCGACCACGGCGAACTCATTCGAGAGGGTTGCGTTCACGCCTGGCTTGTAGCCCCGGTAGGGGTCGAGCTTGACACCAAGGGCGGGGAGGAACTCGTTGTAGGTGATGAACTGCTGCTCGGCGGACACGAGGCGGCGGGCGATCTCGAACTTGAGCTGGTCGTCGAGATTGTGCGGAAGCGCCCTGATGATCCGGTTGTGCTCACGAGCGAACAACGTGTGCACACTCGTGAGCGCGATGTTCTCGTTCGCCCGTACGTCGCCGGCGACGATAGCCGCCGTCGGCGCCCCCATCAGCTGCCCCATCAGCTCCATGGCCGGAGCTTTCGCGGGGTCGCCACGGACGCCCACGCTTGGCAGGTAGCCGTGCGACGTTAGGAGGAGACCGTTGTTGTTCGAGAGATCGCCGTCGACTGGTCCTTCGCGCAGCCATTCGAGGCGTTGGGCACTATCTCCGTAGACGCTCGAGCCGTCGATCCAGGAGCTGACCGTGTTGATCTGCTCGCGCGGAGAGTCGATGCCGGTCCCGCGTGCGGTCTTCGAGCGGGTGAAGTCGATGACCCCGAAGTCGTTCCTGAAGCCCTCGAGCGGGTCGGTCGAATCGAACTGAAGCGGCATGGGCTGGCCGGGGCTGTCGCGGAGACCGAACGTATGGTCCATAAACTGGCCCCACGTGAACGCCCACTGCGTGACGCTGTTCTCCGAGAACAGATTCTGAGAGAGGTCGTTGAAGATGCGGTTGCTGACGTAACGAGGCGACGGTCCGCTGACCATCGCTCCCACTCCATCCGCGTAGTTCGTGGGGGCCACTCGTATGTACGGCATGCCAGACTTGCCCCAGTCGGGATGCTCCACGTTGTACCCGCCCCCGTCCAGACTACGAACCCCCTCTGGAAAGAACGCGAGGAAGTTGTCGGAGCTACCTTGAGTTCGCGGCGCAGCCTTGGTGGCCGCGCCAGCGACTCCTCCCGACGAGATCGAGAGGAACACGAGGATCATCGCGCAGAGGGAAAAAACCCTGCACAAGACCCCTTCCCGGGGGGGATGGATGAGACCGCTCATAACCACAGTGCACGGAACTTCGCCGGAGTCTGGTCGAGTTCCGTGGGACGGTGGCCCCACTCTAGAGCACGTCGTCGCGACGAAGTCAAGCAGGCTTCAGTTGCAACGAGGCTCCGAAGGCGGCCTCTTCACAGGCGGCGTTCGGGTCGCGGGCGACCGCTCGGCCTCACACCCTCCAGACGAATTGGTGATCTCTCAACAGTTGCGCCGAAAGCGCTCCTTTCCAGGCGCTTTAGCACGCCGCCGAAACTCGCACGGGGAAAAAGAGCCGGCAGCGCCGGCCGCATCCCTTCCAAAATCCTCGCGCGCCGGGGGCCCCCGAAACGCTTACCCACTCCGGTCGAGGCCGGCGCGTGCCGGCGCCAGGTTTTACGAAGTCCTTACGCTCGTCGAGGCCCGAGCCCTTGCGCCGCAGCCAAGGGCTCGGGCGGCGGCATCCTTGCACGGCGAAGGACACCGCCGCCCTGCGGTCGTATCCCACGTAGGCCCGGGCCTGTGGCCGCATCAGGTCCGGGCCTTGAGATCGGAGGCGAGCCCGCGGACGCCGGTGCGCTCGAAGACGAGTTAGGGTGGGGCCGACCTCTGCGACCCGGGTGTGCGGCCACACCAATATTGGATCGCTCTGCGGCTTGAGGACTCGGCCCCAGCGGGCAGCCTACGGGGTCGTAACGATTCTGTGAAGCCCGCGCGAGATTTCAGCAACGTCGGCTCTTCGCGAGCGACACTGAAACACGAGCCTTGGCGCGAGTGGGGGACATGGCTCGCGCCGAGGCTCCCATTCCGCGGGTAAGTCGTCTCTTGATCGCGACCTTTGCCCAGCGGTGGCCGTTTGGGCCCAAGTCCCGTGCCCAGTGCAGCCGGCCAGTGATGCCTACCACGTCTTCGCTCGCGCAATCCGCTCGGGATGGCGGATGCGAACACGAGCATCAACCGCCACGTAGCCGTCGGATCGCGCGAGGACAGGATTGAGGTCGAGCTCGGCGACCGCCGGGATGTCCTCCCCCAGCCGGGCGAGCCGCTGCACGAGGTCGGCGAGAGCGGTGGCATCCGCCGCGGGTGCGCCGCGGAAACCTCGGACGAGCCTTCCGGCCTTGCCGCCGGTGACGAGCTCCACGGCGTCGACGTCGGTCAATGGCGCCATCCGGAAGGACGCCTCCCCGATCAGCTCCGCGAGGACCCCGCCGGGACCGAAGGCGACGAGTGGACCGAAGACGGGATCCTGGACGAGGCCGGCGAGCAGCTCAGTTCCGTGCCGAATCATCGGCTGGACGAGCACCGGCCCGCCGATCCGATCGGTCGCGGATCGAATCCCCTCGTCGTCGTGGAGGTCGAGTGCGACGCCGCCCGTCTCGGTCTTGTGGGCTCCTGGCGTCGCGGACTTGACGACGACCGGGAAACCGAGCTCGCGTGCGGCCGCGACCGCCTCGCCGGCGCTCCCCGCGAGCCGCTCCTCGACCACGACGATGCCATAGGCCCCGAGGAGCGCGCGCGTCTCGGCCGGCCCGAGCCAGGCGTCGTCACCGGCGGCGAGCGCCTGCTCGACGATCCCCTCGCCTCCCCGACGATCGATCCCTTCGAGAACCGGAACCGTCCCGTGCGGTCGCCGCAGCCACTCGGCCCGCGCCGCGGCCCGGCCGAGCGCCCGCGCGGCCGACTCCGGGTAGGCGAAGGCGGCCACGTGACCACCCGACTGCCGGAGCGCCGCCGGGATGCCGCTCGCGCTCATCACGACTGCGAGGACGGGTTTGTCGGTGGCAGCTTCCCTCGACGCGTCTGCGACGGCTGTGGCGACCTCGTCGGCCGTTGCGATGGCGGTGGGAACGAAGAGGGCGATCGCCGCGTCGATCTGTGAATCGGCCAGCAGATGCGGAAGAGCCTCCCCATACGCGGCTGCGCTCGCGCCGCCGAGCATGTCGACCGGGTTGGCCACGCTCGCCTCGGGCGAAAGACGCGCTGCGAGCGCCTCACATGTCCCGGCGGAGAGCGCCGGTAGCTCCAGCCCTACGGCCTCGCATGCGTCCGCGCAGAGGATTCCCAGCCCGCCGGCGTTCGTCAACACCCCGACCCGGCGACCCTTCGGCTCGGGCTGGCTCGACAGGAGTACGGCGACGTCGATCAGCTCCTCGAGCGAGGAAGCGCGGATGACGCCGGCTTGATGGAAGAGCGCCTCGACGGCCGCCTCGGCGCCCGCGAGGGCGGCCGTGTGCGAGCTGGCGGCGCGCTGACCCGTCGCCGTGATCCCGCTCTTCAAGGCCAGGATCGGCTTGCGCCGGGCGACGCGGCGGGCCAGACGCCCGAAGCGGCGCGGGTTCCCGAACGACTCCACATAGAGGAGGACGACGCTGGTGGCCGGATCCTGCTCCCACCACTCGAGCAGGTCGTTCGAGGAGACATCGGCCTTGTTTCCGATCGAGACGAAGGCGGAGAGGCCGAGCCCGCGCGGTTCGGCCGCCTCCAGGACCGCGAGCCCGAGGGCCCCGCTCTGCGAGGAGAAGCCGATGTTGCCGCTCGGGGCCGAACGGGCGGCGAAGGTCGCGTTGAGGCTGGGCCCGGCGACGGCGATCCCGAGGCAGTTCGGGCCGATCAATCGTGCGCCGTGCGCCCGGACGAGCGTGAGGAGCCGCTCCTGGCGCTCGGCACCCTCGCTCCCGATCTCGGCGAAGCCGGCCGAGATGACGACGAGCGCGTGGACACCCTTGCGCAGGGCCTGCTCAGCCGCCTCGAGCACTGCTCGGGCGGGCAGCGAGATGACGGCCAGATCGACCTCGTCCGGGATCTCCTCGATCGAGGTGTACGCACGTACCCCGGCGACCGACTCGCCGTCGAGGTTGACCGGATAGGCGGCGCCGGCGAAGTCGCCGGCGAGGATGTTCCGGAAGAGGTCGCCCCCGATCGTGCCCCGGCGCCGCGAGGCGCCGACCACCGCGACGCTGCGCGGCTCGAAGAACGGCCTCAGCGACGCGGTGACCGCCGTGTGGTCGCGCTCCGCGACCCGCTCTCGGTAGGCCTCGGTCGGAGCGATCGAGAACTGCACCTCCAGAGCGCCGCCCTCGAGCTCCCGCGTCAGCTCGAACCCGACGTCCTCGAAGACGACGAGCATGTCTCGGTTGTCCGCCAGTACCTCGGCGACGAAGCGCTCGATCCCTACCTCCGAAGCGCGGGCCGCCAACTGCTCGAGCAGCCGCGTCCCGATGCCACGGTGCTGGTGCGCGTCGGCGACCGCGAAGGCGACCTCAGCGGCGACGGGGTCGTGAAGCCGCACGTAGCTGGCGACTGCGACCACGTGCTCGCCGTCCTCGTCGGCAAGCGCTCCGAGCAGCGAGCCCCGCTCCTCCCAGTCCGGCTCGAGCAGCGGCTCGACCACCCGTGCGTCGATCTGGGGAAAGCCGTGGAAGCGAAGGTAGAGGCTTCGCTCCGAGAGCGAGCGGAAGAACTCGAGCAGCGAGTCCGCGTCCTCCCTCCGCGGCGGCCGCAGTCGGAGCGTGCGGCCGTCCCGGAGGATGACGTCGACTGGTTCCGCGCCCGAGATCACCGAGTCCATTGTCGCCTGCATGAGGTCTGGGGCTCGGTCATCGGTTCGCGCTCGCCGCTTTCCCGCAGTCAGAGCAGGCCATCCACGAACCCATCTCCTTACTGGTAGCGGAGCGCCTCGGCAGGGCTGATCCGGGAGGCCCGGAGCGCCGGCGCGAGCGTCCCCGCCAGCGCGACCCCGTAGACGACGAGGAAGATGATTCCCAGGTTCACCCAGGGCACGACGAGCTCGAGATTTTCCCAGCTCGGTTGCGCCCGCTGGTCGCGGACGATGTTCCACGCGAGCATGAGGCCGAGCGCCGTGCCCACGAGGATCGCGGTCAGTGCCACGAACGAGGACTCGAGCAGAAATGCCGCCTGCACCATGCGGTTCCGGAAGCCGATCGCGCGCATGACGCCGATCTGCTGCCGGCGCTCCACGACCGCGCGAGCGCTGATGACGCCGAGGGCGGCGACGCCCACGATGAGCCCCAGGGCCATAAAGCCCTGGATCAGCCGGTTGAAGGTGAGGCTCGCGGCGACGGCGTCGTCCACGACCTTCTGGATCGACTCCGCCTCCAGCCCGCTCGCGAGGAACGCGGTCTCCAGCTGCGCCGCCGCGTTCTCGGGATCGACTCCCGGGGCGAGGTCGAAGTAGTGGATCGTCGGCTGAGTGCGGCCCGGGAATGCCGCGGCGAGAGTTTCCTCCGAGGTCGAGATGCCGACCATCTCCGGTGGCGCCGTGTCCTTGAGGATGCCGATGACGGTCAGGCGGGTGCGTTTCCCCGTTTGCTTGTCGAGGACCTCGACCGGGATCGGGTCGAAACCCTCCTCGAAGTAGAAGCCGGACAGCTGGAAGTCCGGAAGCACGCCGAAGTTCCAGTTGTCTCGGCGCGGCACGATCGTGCTGTCGACGACGGCGAGGCCAGGCGTCTCGCGAACCGCGGCCCAGACCTCCCGGTCCGAGCGGTAGCCCCGAGCGATGTCGCCGAGGCCGAACGTCGTGTGCGCGAGAAACGGCGAGTCGAGCCCGCGGACGAGGTACGTCTCGGACGGACGTCCCGCTCCAACCTGCTTCGCTTCGACCGCCAGCACCGACTGGCTGCCGACAGCCGTGAAGTCCGCGGCATCCAGGCCGGGCGCGCGCTGCAACGCCGCAGCCATGTCGTCGATCGGCTTCGTGCCGGTCGTGCCCGCGCGAACCTGGTATCCGCCCCCGAAGTCGTCGACGTCGATGGCGTGAAGGAAGGAGCTATTCGACGCGGTGCCCGTCACGAGCGTGAACACGACGAGCGTGAACATGGCGAGCGTCGTGCCGGTGCGAAAACGAGCCGCGAGCGGGTATGCAATCGACATCCTCAGTACTGGCGTGAGCGAGCGGATTCGTCCGAAGACCCGCATGGCGATCCCCAGGAGGACGTCTGCGTTGTAGACGAGGATGAGGACGGCGCCCACGATGATCATGAGCCCGGCGACGATCCAGGTCGAGAAGTTCATCGCGAGCGTGCCGAACACGGCTTCCCAGAGGTTCCAGGGCAGCATGAGCGCCACGACGATCGCGCCGCCACAGGTCGTGTAGGCGATCCGGTCGGACACGCCTGCTACTCGCAACAGCGGCACGAGGCCGAGCAGCACGAGCGACACGCCGAGCATGACCGGGGTGGCCGTGCCCGACCTCGTCCCCGACACCGTCAGCAGGAGGCCGAGAAGGATCGTGACCGCCGCGAGCACGAGACTCCGCCGTTTTCGGCCAGTCGGTGGCTCGGGAAGGTTGCGGATCGCGGTGGAGATGTTCATCACGCTCACGCGCCACGCGGAGAGGGCGACCACGATCAGGGTCAGCAGCATCCCCAGCGCGAACGCGATCACGAGGCTTCGCGGCGAGACGGCGAACTCGATCTGGAATCCCTCGTCGGCGTCCGCCGCCGCGAAGACGCTCCCCATCACGGTGACCATCCCGAGCGCGACGAGCGCGCCGAGCAGCGCGCCGACCAGCGCTGCCGCAAGGTCGTACGCGACCCCTTCGAACGTGAACATCTCGACGAGATGCCCGCGCCGCGTGCCGATCGCGCGTGCGATGCCGAGCTCGCCTCGCCGCTCGGCGGCGAGCATGACGAAGATCAGGAAGATCAGGAGTACGCCTGCGGCGATCGAGAACGTGCCGAAGGTCGTGAAGAAGGCCATGAACGCGTTTCCGGCGGCGTCGGCGTCCTCGATCGCGTCCTGCTTCACGGTCTGCACCTCGAGCCCGAGGGGGCCGACGAGCGGCCCAAGCCGATTCGAGACCTCGTCCGAGAGTGCGGCACCCGCGAGCGCGTCCCCGCGGTTCGAGACGAGGACGACCTTGACCTCACCGGGATGTCCGAACAGACGCTGCGCCTGGGCGAGGGGCACGAGGAGCGCGACGTCGGCGGTGCCCGCGCCGTCGAAGTGCACCGTGTCGCGGACACGCACCGACACCGGCTCGGCGCCGGCGTAGACGCGCACGCGGTCGCCGGGCTCGACGCGCAGCTCCTTCGCCGCCTTGCTGTTGAGATAGATCTCGCCGGCTCGAAGCTCGTTCAGCGAGAGCGCCTTTCCGTCGCTGCCGCGGATGGGCGAGAACCCCTCCATCCGTCCCGGATCGGCGGCGAAGAGAGTGACACTCGGCTCGCTCTGCCCCTGCGCCGGAGCCTGAACCGCGACCTGCTCAACGACCGCGCCGGTCACTCCGTCCACGAGGCCTGAGGCGGAGAGCGCCGAGTCGATCTCGGCTACAACCGACTGGTCGAACCACCCGGTTCCGGTCGCGGCCCCGAGCGCGCCGGGGATGTCGTCGACGGCGCCCTTGACCGCGACGGTCTCGTCAGCCGAGCCGAGCGCCTTGACCGCAGTCGAGCGGATCGTGTGACTCATCGTGTCGCCGGTGGTCAGCGCCACGGCGACGATCGTCGTGCCGAGCATGAGCCCGGTGACGATGAGCGCGCTCCGGCCGCGTCTGCGGTCGACGCTGCGCAGAGCAAGCTTCACGAGGACCCGGTTGCGGAGACCGAGGATGGCGAGCGCGGCGAGCGAGAGGCCGAGCCCGGCAAGCAGCGCGACCAGCAGCGTGTCGACCGGGATGCCGAAGACCTCCTCCATCGGCTACCCGACCGAGACGCCTGCCATGTCCGCGGAGGCCACCTCGTAGAGCTCACGGCCCGGTGGTGACCTGAACAACGTCATGTTGCGCTCCAGCTCCTCCGAAGCGAAGCCGGACGCGTCCGCCGCCTCCTCCTCCGTGTCCCAGAAGGTGACGATCATGCCCTTGCCCTCCGGCGTCACGAGAGCGACCACCCCCTGGTAGCCGTCCTCCTCGCGCATGCGCGGCATGACCTGCTCCCGGAACAGCGAGGCGGCTTCGTCGATGCCGACACGCATGGTGTCGATCTCAAGCAGCGTGACCCGCGCGAACATGTGGCACCTCCAGTCGTTGGTCCTCGACGACCTCGCCGTCGAGCATTCGCACGATCCGATCGGTCTTGCGGCCGACCGAGATGTCGTGTGTGACGATGAGGAAGCTGAGGCCGCGCTCGAGGTTCAGCCTCCGCATCAGCTCGACGATCTCGGCCGCGTTCTCGGAGTCGAGGTCGCCGGTCGGCTCGTCCGCCCAAACGATCGCCGGGTCGTTGACGAGCGAGCGGGCGATCGTGACGCGCTGGCGCTCGCCGCCCGAGAGCTCGTCGGGCACGTGGCCTGCGCGCCCGGCGAGACCGACGAGGTCGAGCGCCTCGAGCGCCCGCCTGCGCGCTTCCCCGCCCCGAACCCTGGACACCAGGAGCGGCAGCTCGACGTTCTCGACCGACGTCAGGACAGGGATGAGGTTGTAGAACTGGAAGACGAAGCCCATCCTTCGCGCCCGGTAGTCCGTGCGCTCGCGGTCGGACATCGTCGCCAGCGGCGTCCCGTCGATCAAGACGGCGCCGTCGTCGATCGCGTCGAGCCCCGACAGGCAGTTGAGCAGCGTGGTCTTCCCGCAGCCGCTCGGACCCATGATCGCGATCATCTCGCCGCGCTCGAGCACGAGGTCGACGCCTCGAAGCGCCTCGACACGCACCGTGCCGGTGTCGTACGTCTTGCGAACCGAGCGTGCCTCGACGATCGGCGCGGTCGCCTGATCGGCTGCCCCCTGCCACGCGCTCGTCTCCATCGCGGTGCGACCTCCTTTCCCGTTCATGGCTCAAGCGTCGCCGGTCGCGGCGGCCGGGCCATCAGTGATCCGCCTGAAATCGCGTTGTGGCGAACTACGCACGGTCAGAGCTGTGCCGGGAACGACGGCGTGGAGAGGAACGCCGTTGCTAGTGCTCCGTCCCGGAAGTCACTCGCGCTCTGGGCGGCTGCAAAGCGGCGCCGGGCCGCGTCCTCAGTCGCCCCGATATGTCTGCATATCGGAGCTCCCTGCGTCCTTGCCCGACTTGCTTTTCGCGAGCCAGGATCATCAAGCGACTTCCGGGACGGAGCACTAGGGCCTGAAGACGACGCGGGCCGCGACCCGTCCTGCCTCGACGTCCGCGATCGCTTCATTGACCTCGTCGAGCGGCCGGATCTCACGTGTGACCACGGTCTTCCCGGCTGCGTGCAGCTCGAAGACCTCGCGCAGGTCGGTTCGCGTGCCGACGATCGAGCCGACCATCGTGATGCCGTTGAGCACGGTCTCGAAGATCGGGATCGTCATCTCGTTCTCCGCCGGGAGCGCGACGAAGACGAGCGTGCCTCCCCGGCGAAGCGAGCGGTACGCTTGCTCGAACGACGTGGGCGAGACCGCGATCGCGATCGCCTGGTCGGCGCCGCCCAGCTCGCGGATCGCCGCGGCGGGATCCTCGTTCGCCGCGTTCACCGTGAACTCTGCGCCGAGGCTCCGAGCGAGGTCGAGCTTCTCGTCGTGGAGATCGACCGCGATCACCCGTCCGCCGGCGATGCGGGCGTACTGGATGGCCATATGCCCGAGCCCTCCGACCCCGAACACGGCGACGAGATCGGATGACCTCGTCCCCGCGACCTTGATGGCCTTGTACGTCGTGACCCCCGCGCAGGTCAGCGGTGCCGCGTCGAACGGGTCGATCCCGGCAGGGACCTCGACGACGTAGCGTGCGTAAGCGGTGGCGTACTCGCCGAAGCCGCCGTCGATCGAGTAGCCCATGTTCTTCTGCTCGAGACAAAGAGTCTCCCAACCCGACACGCAGTAGTCGCACGTGCCACACGCGTAGCCGAGCCACGGCAGCGCGACCCGGTCGCCGACGCCGACCTCGACGACGCCGGGTCCGAGCTCCTCGACGATCCCGACACCCTCGTGGCCCGGAACGAACGGTGGCGACGGCTTCACGGGCCAGTCGCCGTGGGCGGCGTGGATGTCGGTGTGGCAGAGGCCGGAAGCCTCGATCCGCACCCGGATCTGCCCGGGGGTCAGCGAGCGGCGCTGGACCTGGTCGATGCGGAGCGGCTCCGCGAAGTCGTGTACGACCGCGGCACGGTAGGAGCTCGTCAGGAGCTCTCCGCTCCCGGGCAGCGTCTCAGTTGCAGACATGTCGGTGATCCCCCTCCTGTCGAGTTACGCGGCAATGCTCCGCCTACCACGGCATGGCGGCATCGTGGGCGCCGCGGAACGTGCTCGGTAGTTCGCCGCACGTCGGACCGCCGCGCCACCACGAGCCCCGCTCCCGCATCACCGCCAGCTGCTTGGGATCTGCGAAGGAAACAGGTCGCAAGGGCGCTCCTGGGCACTTCGGTTCGCATGCTCAGGATTCGGCTCAAATCCGCATGGGAATTGTGATTGCGAGAAGCCAGCGCTGCTGCAGAACGTACTCGGGCGAGCGAGTTACTCGCCTTCCAACCGAGTCCCGTCCGCCAGGCGGCGTACGGTCTCGTCGATGTCCACGCCGGCCTCGTCGACCTCCTCCATGTAGAGCCGTCCTGAGACAATCCGACCGTTCTTGATCTCGAAGAGCGTCACGCCTCGTAAGTCGAGCGGCGCTTGATTTGTTCGGGTGCCGGTCCAATGCCATTCGCACCAGACCGTGTCACCCTCCGTCGCAGTGGCGAGCAGCTCAGCGTGGAAGTCGGGTATGCCCTCGAAGAGCGCCGACCAGTTCTTTTCGACCTGCTCTCGACCGCCAAAGCCTCGGCTTGGATGAGCGGGCTGCTCGCTCCGGTACTTGGGATCGAAGCAGGCGAGAAATGCCTCCAAATCGTGTTGGTTCATCGCATTGTGAAGGCGCTCGACAGCTTCCAGCGACGCCGCGTGCACTCGTGCGCTCATAGCCAGTCGCTCCTTTCTTCGCGTGGGCGGGGAACCAGGCACGCCCCTCTTCCGACATTGGCACGCATGTGACGAGCGGGTGAAGCATGACCGAAGTCCGGGGAGTTGCCCGTAACCGGACATTCACCCGACGTTGGGCGTCGGCGCGACAAGGAACGCTTGGTTTGCCGCAACGTTCGGTTCCACTCATCGCCCACGAGGTGCTGGCTGGTGGCGACCGCTTCCAGCGGTCTCTCAGAACGAGAGCATGCCGCTCACGAGCGCGCGCCACGTGAGCGGGCCGACGATGCCGTCGACGGTGACGCCGAGCGCCTGCTGGAAGCCGCGCACCGCGTCGTCGGTCTTCGGTCCGAAGCTCCCGTCGATCTGGAGACCCTTGGTGGGATCGCCCGAGAGGTTTCGAAACTGGAACTCCTCCTGGACGCCGCGCACGGCGTCCCCCCGGCTCCCACGCTTGACCTGGACGATCAGCTTCGGCCACGTCTGGGCGCCGACGATTCCGTCGGCCGTGAGGCCGTGGCCACCCTGGAAGGCGCGTACGGCCGCCTCGGTCTGCGGTCCGAAGTTGCCGTCCACGGTCACGCTCTGACTGCGTGCGCGCAGCAGGTGCTGCAGCGTACGCACGGGGTGCTCGTGGTCGCCGTGACGGACGACCGGCCAGGGGAGGATCGTCGCGATGCGGACATTGATAGCCGATCGAGCGCCGGGGCGGGCGTCGTCCTATACCGGGAGGCATAATACCCGTTGGTATAGAGATGGCAGACGAGCGGAACCCCTTCCGGTACGGCGCGCTCGCGCTCGACGAGGCGTTCACCGACCGTGAGCGGGAGATCGCCGAGCTCCGCGCCGACATCGAGAACGGGCAGGACGTGGTCGTCTTCGCGCCGCGGCGCTACGGCAAGACGTCGCTCGTGTGGCGGGTGCAGCAGCAGGTCGTCGCCGCGGGCGTGCTGGTCGCGCACGTCAACCTGATGACGACGCCGACGAGGGAGAAACTCGCGGAGAAGCTCGCGAGGACGATCCACGATGACGTCGCCTCGGCCGTCTACCGGGCCCGCGAGCGGGCGCTGGGCGTCTTTCGGGGACTCCGGGTCTCGCCGACGGTCACGATCGACCCCGACGACGTCTCCGTGTCCTTCGGCTTTTCCCCGGGCTCGAGCGCCGACGACGTTCATGCAACGCTCGAGCGGCTGCTCGAGCTCCCGGGCGAGCTCGCCGCCGAGCGCGGCCGCCGGGTCGCCCTCGTCCTCGACGAGTTCCAGGAGGTCGTCGACATCGACCCCGGCCTCCCGAAGCTCATGCGCTCGGTCTTCCAGGAGCAGCCGGAGGTGGCACACGTGTACCTCGGCTCGAGGCGCCACATGATGGAGGGGATCTTCAACGACGAGAACGAGCCCTTCTGGCGCAGCGCGAAGCAGATGGAGCTCCCGGTGATCGAGCCCGGGCTCTTCGCCGGCTACATCGCCGAGCGCTTTGCGGCGACCGGCAAGCGGATCGACGAAGAGGCCGTGACCCGCGTGCTCGGTCTGACGGGTGGCCACCCCTACGCGACCCAGGAGCTGTGCTACTTCACCTGGGAGGCGACCGTCGCCGGCGAGCAGGCGATCCTCGCGCAGGTCGAGGCCGGCCTCGAAGGCGTTCTGCGCTCTGAGAACGCCCATTTCTCGCTCCTCTGGCAGAGCGCGTCGGCCGGCCAGCGGCTCGTGCTCGGCGCGCTCGCGATCGAGCCGGGCCGTCCCTACAGCGCTGAGTACCGCCGCCGCCGCGGCCTGCCGCCGGCGACGAACGTCCAGAAGGCGGTCGCCGCTCTGGTCAAGCGCGAGATCGTCGCCCGGGGAGACGACGGCCTGTTTCGCCTCGCCGAGCCGTTCTTCGCCGCGTGGATCCTTCGCAGCGCCGACGAGCTCGCGTGAGCCGGACCGATCGACCGGCGCACCCGCTCGACGCGGACCGTACCCTCTGCGCGTGATGTCGACGGTCGAGAGAATTGGTCGGGCGCGCACCGTCTGGCTCGTCCTCGCGGGGCTCGTTCTCGCCGCCGTCGGCGCTCGGCTGTGGGCCGCCGGGCAGATCCCGACGCCCTGGATCATGGTCGACGAGCTGATCTACTCGGAGCTCGCGAAGAGCCTCGCCGAAAGCGGCACGCTCCGGGTGCGCGACCAGCCCTCGGCCTTTTACAGCCTGCTCTATCCGCTCCTGATCGCCCCTGGGTGGTGGGCCTCCAGGATGGCGACCACCTACGAGATCGCGAAGGCGGTCAACGTCGTCGTCATGTCGCTTGCGGCGGTGCCGATCTTCCTGTGGGCGCGGCGGCTCGTGTCCCAGCGGCTCGCCCTCGTGGCGGCGGGCCTCGTCCTGCTGATGCCCTCGTTCCTCTACACCGGCACCCTGATGACCGAGAACGCCTTCCTGCCGGCGTTCGTGCTCGCTGCGTTCGCGACCGCGGTTGCCCTCGAGCGGCCCACGCGCTGGACGCAGGGGCTCGCTCTCGTCGCGATCGCGATCGCGACCGCAGTGAGGCTCCAGGGGCTCGTGTTGTTCGCCGTCTACGCGACGGCAGTCGTGATCAAGCTCGTGCTCGACCGGCGTGCCGGGGAGCGCGTGTCGCTTCGGCCGTACTGGTTCTCGGGCCTCGCGCTTGCTGTCGTCGGCGGGTTGATCCTCGGAACGACCGTCGCCCGCGGCGATCCGCTGGTCGCGAACCTCGGCGCCTACCAGTCCGCGGTCGGCGCGGGGTACTCGGTCGGCGACGTGGGCCGATGGACGCTCTACCACGCGGCGGAGCTCGGGCTCTCGGTGGCGTTCGTGCCGCTGTCGGCCTTCCTCGCGCTACTCGTGCTGGCCTGGCGTCCCGGAGCCGGGGCGGCGGAGCGTGCGTTCCTCGCCGTCACGACGGCCGCCATTCCCTGGATCGTCGTCTCGGTGTCCGTGTTCGCGTCGCGAAACTCCGGCCGCGTCGAGGAGCGCTACACGTTCTACCTCGCGCCGCTGCTGCTGCTCGCCCTCGTGGTGTGGCTCGAGCGGGGCCGGCCGCGGACGCTCCTCGCCGGCGTTGCCGGTGTGGTCCCGCTCGCGCTCGCGGCCACGCTTCCGCTCGGGAAGCTCGTGAACGTGAACATCTTCGCCGACACCTTCGCGTTCCACCCGCTCTACTGGCTCGAGCAGGAAGGGCGGCTCGAGGACGGAGAGATCAGGGCGCTCGTTCTCGGCGTGGCTGCACTCGCGGCGCTTCTCTTCGCGCTCGTTCCCCTGCATCCCGCGCGGCTCGTGCTGCCGGCACTCGTCGGCTGCGTGTTCATCGCGACGCAGATCGCGGTCTTCGACGTAGTCCGAACCTACTCGGAGACGCTCGACGACGTCGCCCGGATGGGCGATCCGAGCTGGCTCGACCGGCGGTTCGGCCGGGACGCGAGCGTCGCCTTTCTCTGGACCGGAGCGTTCAATCCCCACATCCTCTGGCAGACGGAGTTCTGGAACCGAAACCTCGACACCGTGTACCGGCTCGCGCCCGAGCTGGGGAACCTCCCCGCGGCCGAGACTCTGATCGATGCGCCGACGGGGCGGCTTGGCGACCGAGCCGGGCTTTCCCGAGCCCGACGTGCTGCTGAGCGACCAGGGAATCACGTTCTCCCATCGGCCGCTGCGGACGTTCCCGAGCGGCCTCGGCGTCTATCCCGCAGGCCCGTCCACGCGGATCGTCGGTGCGACCGAGGGAATCTACGGCGACTCGTGGAGCGCCGGGGAGTTTCGCTACACGCGCTTCGCCTGCGGCCGGGAGGGCTGGCTCGGACTCGCTCTGGCGAGCGATCCAGCACTCGGACTGCCGCGCCAGGACGTCCTCGTGCGACAGGACGGCCGACGGGTCGCCCGCGGCTCGGTCGCTGCCGGAGAGGAGCTCTATCTGCGGATTCCGGTGCGCGGCGACCAGCGGCGCGTGCACCGTCGATGTCGAGATCACGCCCACGGCCGTTCCGACCGACGTCATCCCCGGCTCCACGGACACGCGCGACCTCGGGCTTCGCTTCTACACGGCAACGTACGTTCCCCGTTGAGCCCCACCGCTGATGTGACTCGCATGCAGGAGGTCGATTACGCTATGCGCATCTGCCGCTATGCAGGCAGCGAAAACGGAGGAGGAGGTTTCCATGGGGTGGCTCGACAAGCTGTTGGGACGTACGAGCCAGGCGACGGACGTTGCCAAAGACGCGGCCGGCAGTGCGAAGGATGCCGCCGCTCCTCACGTCGACAAGGTGACTGACTCGGCCGGCGACGTCGCCGGGAAAGCGGGCGACGTGGCCGGGGACGCCGGCGACAAGGCGACGGATCTGGCGGGCGACGCGGCCGACACGGCCGGGGACCTCGTCGACAAGGCGAAGGACGCCGCGACCTAGACGCGTGACTCGAGGCGCCGCCCTCGTCGGTTGGGGGCGGCGCCGGATCACGCAGGCGGCGGGACGCCTGTGGACGCGCCACAGTCGATGGATCGCCGCGAGTTGCTTGCCCGGGCGGGAGCTGTTGGCGGTGGCCGCGTGTACGGCCGCTCGCTGGCCCGGGCTGACGGGATCGGCCAAGGCGGCGGGCGGCCCGCTCGCAGCCCTCGCGCGGGAGCTCGACGGGGACGTCGTCACCCGGTCGAGCCCCCGGTATCCGAGCGCCCGACTCGTCTACGACACCCGCTTCGACGGCGTCAGGCCCCTGGCGATCGCCTACCCCGTCTCGGTCGCGGACGTCCAGCGGGTGGTTCGCTGGAGCAAGAAGCACGGAATCCGGATCGTCGCACGCTCGGGGGGGCACAGTTACGGCGGCTACTCGACCGTCTCGAACGGTGTCGTCGTCGACCTCTCGCGACTCGCCGGCGTTCGCGCTCTCCCGAACGGCACGGCCCGCATCGGCGGGGGCGCGGTGCTCATCGACGTCTACACGCGGCTCGCGGATCAGAGCGGCGTGTCGATCCCGGGCGGGTCGTGCCCGACGGTGGGGATCGGCGGCCTCGCCCTCGGCGGTGGGCTCGGGTTCTGGTCACGCAAGTACGGCACCACCTCGGACACGATCCGACAGCTCGTGGTCGTCACCGCGGACGGCAAGGCACGCACGTGCAACCAGAGCGAGAACGCGAACCTCTACTGGGCCTGCCGCGGGGGAGGCGGAGGCAACTTCGGCATCGCCACGAGCTTCGTCCTCCAGACACACCCCGCGACCGACGTGACCACGTTCCGGATCCAGTGGCCCTGGGAGAACGCCCGGGACGTGTTGACACGCTGGCAGGAGTGGGCACCCGACGCGCCCGACGAGATCTTCTCGGTCTGCAACGTGGCCGGGGGCAGCGGTCAGCCGCCGCGGATCGCAGCCTCCGGGCAGTACCTCGGCTCCGAGGCCGAGCTTCGCTCCCTGCTGGCTCCGCTCGTGAACACGGGCGCGCCGACGAGCGTGAGCGTCGTGCCGCGTTCGTTCCAGGCGGCGGTCTTCTACTGGGCGGCCTGCGGGTCGACGGTCGAGCAGTGCCTGAACGTGCCGCGCGCGACGTTCAAGGCGAAGTCGGCGTACGCGCTCGCACCCATTCCCGGCGAGGGGATCGACGCCATCCTCAGCGCGGTCGAGGCGCGCAGCGCGACCCCGAGCTTCGGGGCGGGCGGCGTCATCCTCGACTCCTACGGAGGCGCGATCAACCGCGTACCGAAAGGAGCGACGGCGTTCGTCCATCGCAACGCCCGTTGCTCGCTCCAGTTCTACGCGTACTGGCAACAGGGCGACCCGCCCGAGGTCGCCGGGGCGAACCTGCGCTGGATCTCGGGCTTCTACCGGACCGTTCGCCCGTACGTGTCGCGCTTCGCGTACCAGAACTACATCGATCCGTCCCTGCCGGGCTGGCGCACGGCCTACTACGGATCGAACCTGCCGCGCCTCGTCTCGGTCAAGCGGGCCGTCGATCCCGGCAACCTCTTCCGCTTCCGTCAGAGCATCCCGACCCGTCTTTAGGGGTCTCCTACCACGAGGCCTTGCGGAGGCTGCGGGCGAACCTGCGTCGTCGTCTGCGTTCCTCCGCGACGGCCCGGGCATCGCGGCGGGTCTCGATCCACATGGCTTCCCGGCGGAGCCGCTCCCAGCTCGCGAGCCGCTCGGCGTCGAGCTCCCCTCGCTCGACCGCGGCACGCACGGCGCATCCGGGCTCACGCTCGTGGCCGCAGTCGGAGAAGCGACAACGCTCGGCGAGGGCGGTGACGTCGGCGAACGTCCCGTCGAGCCCGTCCGCGGAGTCCCAGAGCCCGAGCGAGCGCATTCCGGGCGTGTCGAGCAGGAGCCCGCCCCCCGGGATCGCCACGAGCTCCCGAGCGGTCGTCGTGTGTCGCCCGCGCCCGTCCGCGCGGAGCGTTGCCGTCGTCTGCCGCTCTTCCCCGGCGAGGGCGTTCACAAGCGTCGACTTTCCCACGCCCGACGAGCCGAGGAGCGCCGCCGTGCGGCCCGGGCCGACGTAGGACCTGATCGCGTCGAGGCCCTCGCCGCCGAGCGCGCTGACCGCGTGTACCGGGACGCCCATGGCCACCGCCTCGACCTCGAGGACGGCGAGCTCGACGTCGCGGCACAGGTCACGCTTCGTGAGGACGATCGCCGGCTCGGCTCCGCTCTCCCACGCCACCGCGAGGTAGCGCTCGAGCCGGCGCAGGTTGAGATCGTGGTCGAGGGAGGTCGCGACGAGGACGACGTCGACGTTCGCGGCGACGACCTGACCCTCGGCGACGCGGTCCCAGTCGGACGAGGCGCGCCTGACGAAGCAGGTGCGACGCGGGAGGACGGCCTCGATCGTGGCTGTCTGCGCCCGAGAGCCGGACGGCGACCCAGTCGCCGACGGCGGGAAGCGCGGTCGGGTCGGCGGCCTCGTGGCGAAGCCGCCCGGCGAGGCGGCCGGCCAGCTCGCCGGTCTCGCCGGCGAGCGCGTATCCGCCCCGGTGCTGGGCGATCACCCGGGCGGGCACGAGCCCGTTCCGGGCGTGTGTCTCGAAGGGCTCGGCGAGCCCGGGGCTCCAGCCGAGCGCGTCGAGCGACAGTGTGCGTGCAGGCAAAGCGGGATCTCCTTCACGAGAGGGGATGAGAACTGAGGGGCCCGCTCGGCCCGGCTGCGTCTACAGGCTCAGACGCGCAGGCGCCGGCGGGCGGTGCGGGAGGCGGGTGCAGTGACGTTCATCGCTCTCTCCTTCCGTCGGCGGGGACGACTGACCGTCGCAGCCTAGCGCAGGAGTCGGGCTGCCTGTCGCGTAGTTGCCTCCGTGCCCAGGATCCTGGCGATCTTCCTTGCGCTCGGCGCGATCGGGGGCGCGATCGCGGAGCGCGCGGTCGGCGACGAGGGTGGCGATCCTCCGCCTGCGACGACCTCGCAGGCGGCGGTCGAACCGGCGGCGACCGTCTCGCTGGAGCTCTCGAAGTCGCGCCCGGTCTGGGGGACGAAGCTCGTCGCGGTGGGCTCCGCTACTGGCGTGCCCGCCGGCACCCGGGTCGTCGTGGAGCATCTCGACGGGGCCGCCTGGGAGCTTCTGGGCGTGGCCGCGACCGACCAGGGCGGCTCATTCGGCCTCGGCTTCGTCGCCCGGGTGGGCGGGGAGCTTCGCGCACGGCTCGAGCCCGCAGGAACCGTCAGCCCGATCGTCCCGCTGACAGTCTTTCCGAAGGCGCAGGGGCAGCTCCGGGACGCGACCGCGTTCGCCGCCGCTCGGATCGTCGTGCGCGTGCGGCCGTGGTCGTACACGGGCAGGGCTCGCGCGGTCGTCGTCCAGCGCGGCGACGACGTCGCGCAGGCGAGCGGCGTCGTCCGGCGAGGCAAGCTCGTCGTTCGGGCGCCGCTACCCGGCTTCGGCCGCTTTCGCGTCCGGGTCGAGCTTCCGGCCGCCGGTGGCCTCGCTGCGAAGAGGATCACGGTTCCCGTCGAGGCTGCGCCCGAGCCTGTCTCCTACGGTTCCCGCGGGCCGTCCGTCCGCGCGCTCACCCACCGTCTGATCGAGCTCGGCTTCTACCTTCCCGGCCCGAGCGCGGAGTTCGGGCAGGAGGAGATCGACGCGGTCTACGCCTTCCAGAAGGCGATCGGGCTCGCTCGGACGGGAGCGATGGGGGAGGAGGACTGGCGGCGACTGGCCGCGGCGCACACGCCTCGCCCGCGGTATCGCAGGCCGGCCGACCACCTCGAGGTCGACATCGCCCGCCAGATCCTCCTGGTCGTCCGGGATCACGAGGTCACGGGGGTCGTCCCCGTCTCCACGGGGGCGCTCGGCAACACCCCGCTCGGGAAGTGGAACGTCCGCAGGAAGGATCCCTGGACGACGACGTGGCTCGGCCCCGCGATCCTCTACCGGACGATGACGTTCTACGAGAACTCGGTCGCCGTGCACGGATTCCCGTCGGTGCCGCCCTACCCGGCGAGCCACGGCTGCGTCCGGGTGCCGATGTGGGCCGCGGACTGGCTGTACAACCAGACTCCGGTCGGCCAGCGGATCTACGTCTACTAGCAGCCTCGAGGTTGACCCGGTCGGCTCGAGGATCATCCTCCGGGACGACGACGATGGTTCCTGGCGCCGATGCTGCGCCGGCCTGACACTCGTACGCTGGGTGCCATGAGACGGCGCTTCTACATCATCCTCGGGATCGTCCTGATCCTCCTGCTGGCGCTCGGCGGCTGGTCGGCGCGCGCGACGCACAGGGCCGTGACGCGCAGGCCGCGCACGAGGCCACTCGTACGCCCCGGGTTCGCGCCGCGAGCCCCGTCGGTCGCGAATATCTAGTCCGCGTCGATCTCCCCGACGAGGATCGAGCAGGCGTAGGCCTTCCAGGCCACGTCGGGAGCTCCCGCAAGACCCCGAACCGCCTCGCTCACGTGGGGGAGACCGCCGGTCTCGGGCTTGAGCTCCTCGATGCCGATCGAGAGCGTCGAGCGCCGCCGGGGCTCGTCGAGGTCGGCCGCGAGCGCCTCGACTGCCCGGCCGTTGAGGTCGAGACCACGAGCCGGGTCTCCTCCTGCGGCGAGGAGGAGCAGCGCCCGGCGCGCGGCGGCGCGGGCCTCGGCCTCGTCGAGCTCGATCGCCCGCCCGGCGAACGAGGCGAGGACGACGAGCGCGGTGGCGAGGTTCTCCGTGCCCGGGTCGGAGGCGAGCGAGCGCTCGAGGTCGATCAGCCAGTCGGGCGGCCGCACGGTTCCTAGCCCCAGCCCAGCTCGTCGAGACGATCGTCCTCGATCCCGAAGTGATGGGCGATCTCGTGCAGCACCGTGATCCGGATCTCGTCTTCGAGCAGATCCGGGTCGTGTCCGAACTCCTCCTCGAGCGGGAGCCGGTAGATCTCGATCGTGTCGGGAAGCGCGCCCGCGTACCCGGAGCCGCGCTCGGTCAGCGGCACACCGGTGTACAGGCCGTAGACGTCGGGATCCTCCGGGTTCTCCTCCTCGACGACGATCGAGACGTTCGACATCGCCCGGCGAAGGTCGGCGGGGAGCGACTCGACCGCACGACGAACGTGCTCGTCGAAGCTGCTCACGGGCGGGCGACAGCCCGGCTCGTCGGAGGGCGGCCGAGGGCGAACAGGTGGATGAGCAGCGCGCCGAACAGGAACCCGCCGACGTGTGCAAAGTAGGCGACGCCGCCTCCGCTCGTAGGCGTCGTCAGCGAGGTCGACCCGACGAGGAGCTGGAAGACGAACCAGATCCCGATGAAGAACACGGCCGGGATCGGGAAGAAGAACACGGGAAAGACCCACGTGAGCACGAGTGCCCGAGGGTAGAGCACGACGTATGCGCCGAGCACCACTGCGATCGCGCCGCTCGCGCCGACGTTCGGAATCGCACCGGAGAGCTCGGAGCCGAACGCAAGCGTGACGAGCGCCTGGGAGAGCGCGGCCGCGAGGCCTCCGGCGAGGTAGAAGACGGCGAAGCGGACGTGTCCGAGGGCGTCCTCGACGTTGTTGCCGAAGATCCACAGGAAGAGCATGTTCCCGAGCAGGTGCGCCCAGCTCGCGTGCATGAACATCGAGGTGAAGGCGGTCAGCGCCCAGTCCTGGCCGACCTGGAGGCACGAGTCGTTTACCTCGCAGGGGTGGAAGCCGAGCTGTTCGATCGAGCGGTCGAGCCCGTCGGCGAGCTGCCAGATCCAGACGGCGAGGTTCGCGGCGATCAGGCCGTACGTGACGAACGGGCGGATCCGGGTCGGGTTCAGGTCCTTGAGCGGGAGCAAACCTGGTGCTCAGCGCACGACGAGGGCGAGCAGCGCCTTCTGGGCGTGGAGCCGGTTCTCGGCCTGCTCCCAGATCGCAGATCGCGGCCCATAGGCGACGTCCCTCGCGATCTCCTCGCCGTAGTGGGCAGGGAGGCAGTGCATGACGATCGCCCGCTCGGACGCGATCGAGACGAGCGCGTCGTCGACAGCGAAGCCGCGCATCGCCTCGAGCCGTTGTTCCCGTTCGGCCTCCTGGCCCATGCTCGTCCAGACGTCGGTGTACAGGACATCCGCGCCTCCGGCGGCCAGCTTCGGGCGGTCGACGAGATCGACCGACCCGCCGGATTCGGCCGCCGCAGCCTGGGCCCAGCCGACGACCTCCGGTGAGGGCTCGTACCCGACCGGTGTGGCCGCTACGAACGTGGCCCCGAGCTTCGCGCACGCCACCATCAGCGAGTGGCAAACGTTGTTCCCGTCGCCGAAGTAGGCGACCTTGACGCCCGCGAGGGCGCCGAACCGCTCCCGGATGGTCATCACGTCGGCGAGCGCCTGACACGGATGGAACTCGTCGGTCAGCCCGTTGATCACGGGCACGGACGCGTGGACGGCCAGCTCGGCGACGAGCTCGTGGGAAAACGTCCGCACGACCACGCCGTCCACGTAGGCGGACAGCGTCCGTGCGGTGTCCTCGACCGTCTCGCCGCGTCCGAGCTGCAGCTCCTCGCGCGTGAAGGGAAGCGCGGTTCCGCCGAGGTGGCTCATGGCTGCCGCGAAGCTGACCCGGGTTCGGGTCGACGGCTTGTCGAAGATCAGGGCAAGCGTGCGCCCCTCGAGGTAGCGGTGAGTCACCTGGTTTCGCTGGCGCGTCTTGAGGAAGTCCGCGAGATCGAGGAGCACGAGCAGGTCGTCTGCGCCCCAGTCGTGGATCCGAAGGAGGTCGCGACCCTTGAGATTGACCGAAATCACGCGCCGATCCTACCGTCGCAAGCGCTTGACATAGATCGGCTTAGGTTTTATAGTGATATAGCTATCATGTAGCAAAGAGTGTCGAAAGGGGAGACGAAGATGGCAGTCGTACGGTGGGAACCATTCCGAGAGCTCGCTGCTCTCCAGAACGAGATGGGCCGCTGGCTGGGGCCCTTAACCGGTGGCGGTGGTCCGGGTAACGGACAGTCGTCCACCTGGATTCCGGCGGTCGACGTCTGGGAGACGGAGGGCGAGCTCGTCCTCTCGTTCGACCTCCCGGGTCTCGACGAGGCGAAGATCGCCGTCGAGGTCGAGGACAGCATCCTGACGGTCAGCGGCCAGCGGGAGAAGACGAACGAGTACTCCGGGGAGCAGTACTACCGCTTCGAACGCCGGTACGGGACGTTCCAGCGAAGCGTGACGCTTCCTGCAGGAGTCGACGAGACGAAGATCGCCGCCTCGTACCGCGACGGCGTGCTCGAGGTGCGCGTGCCGAAGCCGGAGGCCGCGAAGCCCAAGCGGATCCAGATCGGAACCAGCGGCACCATCGAGGGCGAGGCGAAGTCAGCCGCCTGACCGCGCGACGCGGGGTCTGTTGGGAAGGGGCGAGGCGCAGGCCTCGCCCCTTCACGTTCCCAGAGCTTGGCGGATCTGCACGGCGACGGCGGCGAGGTCGAGCGTCCCGCCGGTCACCTCGCGGACCAGCTCGTCCGCGTCCATCCCCTGACCCTCGTACCAGAGCTCGCGCAGGAGCGAGCCGGCCTCGCGCCGAGCAAACCACGCCGAGCCGTAAGTCTCGCGAAGATGCGCTGCGAGCTGTGCCTCGAACGCCCAGGAGCGGAGATAGCACGAGGCGTAGAAGCTCGAGTCGACGTCGGCGAGGAAGTCCACGCTCGGCGGCTCGATCCTGGTGGCGTCGGTCATGTGCTGCACGTAGAGCGCGCGCATCTCGTCGAGGTCGCCACCGCCGTGGAGCTCGAGCTCGTACAGGAGCTTGCCGCAGTAGCGGCGCGCGATGTAGAGCTCCTTGGCCGCCGACTCGGCCACGAACTCGTCGATGCCGCCGAAGCTCAACCGGCGGCCTAGCCAGACCGGATCGCTGACGAGACGCTCGAACAGCGCCGCCCAGCCCTCGGTGACGCTGTTGTCGCCGAGGCGGCGCGACTCCATCGGCAGCGAGGCGGACGTGTGGGCGAAATGCTCCGTGTGGCCGGCCTCGTGGAAGAGCGCGAGCCAGTCGTCGGGCCCGCCGATCGGCTGGATCACGAGCACGACGCGGCCGGGAACCTCGATCGGCGCACAGAATGCGCGCGGGCTCTTCGTCGGCCGCTCCTCGAGGTCGAGCTCAACGTTGCGTTGGCCGCGCAGGTCGATGCCGAGGTCCGCGAGCGTCGACTCGAGCGCGGGCAGCATCCCGTCGGCGGGGAACCCCGCGTCCCACTCGGACGCGCGAAACAGACGCGGAACATCCCACGCGCACGCGTCGGCGAGCGACACGTCGAGCCGCTCGCGAAGCAGGCGGTCGATCGTGTCGACGTAGAGATCCTCGGTGTCCGCCAGCAGTACGCGGCACTGGGCCGCGAGGTCGTCGAGGACGAGGCCGAATCCCTCGAACAGCGCCCGGTAGGTCGGCGCGCCGAGGTCGGGCACGACCTCGCGGACACGTTCGGCTGCGGTCCGGTAGACGGGTAGCAGGTGCGCCTCGGCGAGGTCGACGCGAGCGGCGTTCAGGCGCCCGCGGCGCGGGCGATCGGGCTCGTTGGCGATCGACGGGCGGAGCATGCGGTACCCGATCTCCTCTCCATCGACGTCGACCGTGAGCGTCGACTCGAGCCGCGCGATCTCCTCGTCCTCGCCGCGCGTGAGGTTTCCGAGGTAGCCCTCGCAGGCGAAGCGCCAGAGCCAGCGGGCGCCGTTCGCGGTTCGGGGTGCCTCCGAGGCGAGCTCCTCGCAGGCAGCGAGGGTCGTCAGGTCGGAGAAGCGCTCGTAGATCGGCGCGAGCTCGAAGGTCTCCTTCAGCCCCGCGAAGTGGAGGTAATACTCCTCGTCGAGCGACGCCATGAAGCGGTCGGCTTCAGCACGGTACGCGTCGAGGTTCATGACCCCTGGGGCCCCGGCACGGTCGCGTAGGATAGCTGCCGTGCGGGAGGTCGAGGTCAGGACGGAGCGGCGGACCCAGCTCGTCAACGTGACCGCATCCGTGCGCGAGGCGCTCGAGGGAACCGACGGGGCAGCGGCGCTCGTCTACGTGCCGCACACGACGGCGGGCGTCACGATCAACGAGCACATCGACCCGAAGCTCCTCACAGACTTCGAGGAGTCGCTCGAGAAGGTGGTCGCCGACGGCTGGCCCTGGCGGCACGTCGACGCCGACGGGCCGAATGGCCCGTCGCATCTGCGGGCCTCGCTGATCGGCCCGCAGGTGCTGGTTCCGCTCAGGGAGGGCGAGCTCGCGCTCGGCACCTACCAGGGGATCTTCTTCTGCGAGTTCGACGGGCCCCGCACCCGCAAGGTGCTGGTCACGACGCTCCGGTAGCTGGCGCCTGTCGAGCGAGCGTCAGTCTCAAGGAGCGGTCGCCGTGCCCGGCGCGGCGGCCGTGCACCCGTCCCGGCCCGCATCTGGTTCCGGCACGTCGGCGCCTGGCGGATACGATCGTCGCATGGCCGCTCCGGTGCGCAAGGACGACGAGATCGAGCTTCGCATCGATCGGCTCGCATACGGTGGCAACGGCGTCGCGCGACTGAACGGCTTCGTCGTCTTCGTGCGGCGCGGGCTTCCCGGTGATCTCGTCCGGGCGCGTGTGACCAAGGTGAAGCGGAGCCACGCAGAGGCGACCGCCGTGGAGCTGCTCGAGCCGGGGGCCGAGCGGGTCGAGGCGCCCTGTGCCCACTTCGGCACGTGCGGGGGTTGTCGCTTTCAGGATCTCGCCTACGAAGCTCAGCTCGCCGCGAAGGCGGGACAGGTCGCCGATGCGCTGCAGCGCATCGGCGGCTTCACCGGGTTCGAGCTCGAGCCCGCGGTGGCCGCCGAGCCGGTGTTCCACTACCGCAACAAGCTCGAGTACTCGTTCACGCAGGGCCCCGACGGCCCGGCGCTCGGCTTCCACCGGGCCGGCCGCTGGGACGAGGTGCTCGAGATCGACCGCTGCTGGCTGACGACCGACCTCGGCAACGCGATCCGCGAGGCCGTCCGCGACTGGGCGCGCGAGGAACGGCTGGTCGCCTACGACCAGGAGGCGCAGACGGGGTTTCTCCGCCACCTCGTCGTCCGCGAAGGACGCAACACGGGCCAGGCCCTCGTCGTGCTCGTGACCGCGCCGGGCGAGCTTCCCGACGAGGGATACCTGGTCGAGGTGCTGACGCGCTTTCCCGAGGTGCGCTCGATCCACTGGGCGGTAAACGACACGCCTGCGGAGGTGACGAGCCTGCCGACCCGCCTGCTCTGGGGAGACGATGCGATCGAGGAGGAGCTCCTCGGGCTTCGGTTCCGCGTGCGGCCGAACGCGTTTCTCCAGACGAACACGGCGATGTGCGAGCGGCTCTACGAGGTCGCGATCGAGTACGCAGGCCTGAGCGGAAACGAGACCGTCTACGACCTCTACTGCGGCATCGGCACGATCGGGCTCTCGATGGCGCGAGACGCGCTCACGGTCTGGGGGATCGAGGTGTCGGAGGAGTCGGTCGCCTGCGCGCTCGAGAACGCCGATCTGAACGGCATCGCCAACGCGGCCTTCTTCGCCGGGGAGGTGGGCGCGGCGGTCGAGGAGCTCGCCGACCGGGCCGGCGCACCCGACGTCGTCGTCGTCGATCCGCCGCGCGCCGGGCTCTCCGGCAAGACGCTGCGCCGTGTCGCCCGGCTCGAAGCGCCGCGGCTCGTGTACGTCTCGTGCAACCCGACGACGCTGGCCGGTAACGCGAAGGAGCTCTGCGGCGAGCTCGGCTACCGGCTCGGGCGGGCGCGTCCCGTCGACATGTTCCCGCACACGCCGCACGTGGAGACCGTGGCGCTCTTCACCCGCTGAGCGTGCGCGTCGCGGCGCTCCCCGACATCCACGGGAGCCTTCCCGCGCTCGAGGCCGTCCTCGTCGAGCTCGAGGCTGTCGACGCGGATGTGGTCGTCGTCGGCGGCGACGCTCTCCTGGGCCCGATGCCGGTCGAGACGCTCGAGCGGCTGCGGGGGCTCGGGCCGCGGCTGCGCTACCTCCGCGGCAACACCGAGCGGGAGATCCTCGAGCCCCCATCGGGTGAGGAGCTCTGGGAGCGCCGGGCTCGCTGGACGCGGAACGCGCTCGCTGCGGAGGCGCTCACGTATCTCGTCGGGCTGCCGTCGACAGTTGCTCTGGACGTCGAGGGGCTCGGGCCCGTGCTGTTCTGCCACGGTTCGCCTCGCCGTGACGACGAGATCCTGACCGCGATCAGCCCGGAGGAGCGGGTGGCGCGAATCGCTGCCGGCGTTGTCGAGGGCGTGATCGTGCACGGACACACGCACGTGCGCTACGACCGTCTGGTTGCCGGCCGCCGGCTCGTGTGCCCGGGAAGCGTTGGCATGCCCTACGAAGGACGTGCAGCGGCGTTCTGGGCGCTGCTCGGGCCGGAGGTCGAGCTGCGCGAGACACCGTACGACGTCGTGGCGGCTGAAACGGCGATCCGCGAGACGGGCTTTCCGGACGCGGACGAGTTCGTCGCGAGCGTTCTCGAGACGCCGGCGACCGCCGCGGAGGCGACCGAGCACTTCGAATCCCTGGCCTAGAGCCTCTGGCCAGGTGCGCCTCCCGCTAGCCGCGACGCGCCAGACGGCTTCGGCGCGGCCGCTCCGTACGGCGACGAGCTCGTCGGTGAGATTGACGCAGGAGCAGACGTGCTGTGGCAGGAGGCGGATCCGGTCGCCTGGAGGAGCTCGTCGAGCGTCTGGCCTGGCTCGATCACGTCGCGGGCCTGCGCTCGCGAAACGCGGTCCACAGCAGGTCGGCGTTCACCAGCACGAATGCGAGCGAGAGTAGCGGCAGCGCGGGCAGCCCGCTGACGTCCCACTCGACTGCGATCGTGAGCGTGAGCCCGAACGACAGGGCCATGGCGACCCAGGTCCAGCCGGTCCGCAGGTCAAAGCGCACGCACGCTGCGAGGAAGAGCGCGAAGAAGAGGACATCCGGCAGGCCGAGCTGGGCCGAGGTCGACTCGCCGGGGATCGGAAAGGCGATCGAGAGCGCATCGAAGACCTGCGGCTGTGATTCGACGATCACCTTGGTCGGCCCGCGCGCGACCGAGTAGATGTCCACGGGAACGATCAGCAGCGCGACGAGGAGCACCCACGTCACCGACTCGAAGAACTGGAGAAACCAGAACCCGGCGAGCGTGACGGCGAAGAACTTCGTGAAGTTCGCGGGCACGTCGGCTCCGACGACGTGGAGGATGGCGGTGACCGCCGCGAGTCGCGACGACCGCCGCTGCGAGCCGGCTCGAGGTGAACGCCTCCCGTACGGGAAGGAGGAGCCAGGTGAGCGCGAACGTCGCCGGGATCAGGACGAAGGAGACGAGCGCGACCTCCCACCACAGCGAGAGGTCCGGCAGGTCGGCGGCGACCGCGTCGTAGGCCGCGAGCGCGCCGAGAAGCCCTAGTAGGGCGGCAGCTCGGACCACCAGGGCCCGATCGCTTTGAACGCCTCCCAGAACGCCTTCTTCGCCGCCGTCTCGTCCAGCGATGCGTCCAGATCGGGCGTAACCAGCGCCTCCGTCGTCGGCGTGAACCGCTGGATCGTCCCCGGCGCCTCCTCGAGCTCGCTCGCGAGCGGGAAGCGGGTCGCGTTCAGGCACTGGAGGGCATCTTGCCCCATGACGACGACGAGCTTGGGCTGGACGACGTGAAGCTCGCGGACGAGAAAGCCGCGCGCCTCCTCCTCGTCCTCGGCCTCGTATTTCAGGCAGTTCGTTCCGTAGACCGCAGTCGGGTCGACCCGAAGCCGCTGCATCGACTTGAGCACGGCCTGACCGGCACGTCCGAAGAACGAGACGCCCTCGTGCAGCTCGGCGGCCTGCGGCCCGTACTTGAGCAGGAGGATCTCCGCCTGGGGGTGGCCGGAGCCGAGCACGATCGGACGCTCGGGGCCCGCAGCCTTCGCGATCTCGTTGCCGAGCTCGTTGATCTCGGCGATCGCGCGCTTGAGGTAGCGCTCAGAGATGTCGTCGGTCGCGGCCAGGGGTGCTCCGGTATTCGCGGTCGGCGCGGTCCTCTCCTACCCGCCGGCCGGGGCCCGGGCCCGCCGTTCCCGTGCCTGCGCGACCCATTTCAGCCCCTGCACGTAGAGGTAGGGCTTCGGGCGGCGGAGGATCTCCCCGGTGCGGAGGCTGAGCAGGAACTCCTCGGGCGTCTCGAACGCGCGCATGCGGACGGCGCCCGTGCCGACGCCCTGCAGGACGTGGGCGTCGGAGCCCGCGCCCATGGTCAGGTTGTACTTGCGCGCGAAGCGCAGCGCCTCGTCGTTGTACGTCTCGAAGAGCAGGCGCGCGTTGAAGGCCTCGAAGACGTCGAGCTCGGGCAGCAGGCGGTGGAGCGTCGGAGCGTCCGGAATCGTGTGCATCCGGTCGAACGGGTGCGGCATGTACACCAGACCGCCCTGCTCGCGGATCGCGGCGACCGTTTCCTCCATGGTCATCCCCCGCGGGATCTCCTCCTGGAGGAAGAGCCCGATCACCTCGCCGTTCGTCGTCTTCACCTCCTCGCCCGGTATCACCGTGAGCCCCCGTTCGCGAGCGAGGTCCACCGCCTCGAGTGCGCCCGAGAAGACGTTGTGGTCGGTGATCGCGATCGCCCCGAGACCGATCGCCTCGGCGTAGTCGAGGAGCTCGGCGACCGGGATCGCGCAGTCGTGCGAGTGCTCGGTGTGCATGTGGAGGTCGACGTCGATCCACGGCCGGTCCGCGAGCGGGTCGACGGGCCCGTCGCCGCGTCGGCGCCTCACGACTTTCCGGTAGATGCGGTCGAGCTCGGCCCCAAGCGCCTCGAAGCTCTGCGATTCGGCCGAGCGCCTCGCCTCGGCGCCTGCCCTGCGACGCCACGCATCGTCGTCGGCAAGGCGCTGAAGCGCGGCGGCGACGAGTTCGGGCTGGCGCGCGGCGCCCGGCGGATCGACGAGCGCAACGCCCGCGGCAGCGGCTTCGAGCCGCAGGCGTCCGGAGCCTCGCTCGGCCGGGACCAGGCCCGCCGCGCCCGCCAGCGCGTCGTGCCGGGCGACGCCGTCGGGGGCGGTTCGGACGGTGACGCGCCCGCGCAGCGCCCGGGGAATGTAGGGACGGGCGCTCAGCGGGCGAGTCAGGAGGACGATCGCCTCCCAGTCCGGGATCTCTCTGAGCGCACGCAGCGCCGCCCGGCCCCGGAACGAGTCGTCGGTCCGCCATTCCACGACGACGCGCCGGACCGGCGGCGCCGGCGCGAACCGCTCGATGTCGACTCCGAGGGGAAGAAGCTCGTACGCGCCGGGGAAGCGCTGCGCAGCGGCCTCGGCGACGCCGGCGCTCGTCGCCGTGAGGGCGTCGATGCGCGCGAGCAGCTTCTCCCGCTGTTTGCGCCCGGGTGGATAGCCGAGGCGATCCGCCGAGTGGAAGGTCGCGACGGTGAGACTCCGGGAGTCCCGCAGTGCGAGGTACGAGAGGCTCGGCAGCCCGGGGTCGTGCCCATGGACGACGTCGAACCGGTCGGCGGCGAGCGCGAGCTGGAGGTTGGCCCGGGAGCCGACGGGAACGCCGAGGCGGCTCCCCCGGGCGATGGGGATCGCCGGGCCCACCGCCACGACGCCCTCGAGGGGACGGCCGTCATGCTGCAGGCGTCTGAGGCCGCGGCGGCCGGCGCTGAGATCGGCCGCCCGGTTCGAGGGCGCGAGCACGACGACGTCGTGCCCCCGGCGGCGCAGGTCCTCCGCCGCGCCGGCCACGTGCTCGTTGACCGCATGGGGCTGCGACCAGGCGAACGGCGTCACCATGCAGACGCGCAGGCTCATCGGGCGATTGTAGGGCCGAGCGCCAGCACGCTTCGGGGGCGGGTGTCCACGAGCGTGGTAGGAATCGCGGCGTGCTCGCCGCCCTCATGGCTCTCGCGGCGGCCGCCGGCTACGGGACGGCGGACTTCCTCGGCGGGCTGAAGTCGAGGACGCTTCCGGCGGTGACAGTGATCGTGGTCTCGCAGGGCGCGACCCTGATCGTCGTCGCGGCCGTGACGGCTGCCGCGGGCGGAGCGCCGCCGGCGGCCCGGTATCTCCTCTTCGGCGCGGCCGCGGGTCTCGCTGGCGCAGTGGGAATCCTCGCCCTGTACCGAGGACTGGCCGTGGGCGCGATGGGGATCGTCGCGCCGATCACGGCGACCGGGGTCGCCATCCCGGTTGCCGTCAGCTTCGCGCGCGGCGAGCGCCCGACCACGCCTCAGGTGGCGGGGCTCGCGCTCGCGTTCGTCGGCGTGCTGCTTGCGTCGCTCGAGCCGTCCAGCCTGATCGCGCGGCGAGCGTCCGTCGCCGCGGGGGTCGGATATGCGCTGATCGGGGCGGTCGGAGTCGGGCTCTTTCTCACGTTCATCGATGCGGCGAGCGACGGGAGCATTCTCTGGGCGCTGTTCAGCCAGCGCCTCGTGCTCGTGGCGCTCGTACTCGGGGTCGCGCTCGGCCGGCGTGCGGAGCTCCGGCTGTCCAGGCCCGACCTGCGAGTCGTGGTGGTGATCGGTGCGCTCGACATGGGCGCGAACGCGCTCTTCGCATACGCCTCGACGCGCGGGTTGCTCAGCCTCGTCGCCGTGCTCAGCTCCCTCTACCCGGTGGTGACCGTGCTGCTCGCCCGCGCGGTGCTCGGCGAGCGGATCGCCGGGCTCCAGCGCTTCGGCGTCGTCGTCGCGATCACCGGGATCGTCTGCATCACGGCCGGGTACTGACACGCTCGCCGCGTGAGTGTGGCACCGCGACGGCCCGCGTCCAGGTTTAGAGTCACTTCGGTGCGGATCCTCTACGGGGCAGTCGGGGAGGGGCTCGGCCATGCGACCCGGTCCCGGGTGGTCGCCGAGCACCTGCTCGCGCGCGGGCACGAGGTGAAGATGGCCGCCTCCGGCCGGGCGCTGCCGTACCTGCGCGAGCACCTCCCCGACGTGGAGGAGATCTGGGGCCTCTCGTTCGCGCTCGAGCACGGTCGCATCGACACCTGGACGGACGCTCTCGAAGAACGTACGCGGCGGGCTGCGTGGAAGTGCCGGCGAACTGGCATCGCGGAAACCAGATTGCCCATGCGTGGAGGCCGGACCTCGTCGTCACCGACTTCGACGGCTTCGCCTACCTCTTCGCCAAGGCGCATCGGTTACCGGTGGTGAGCCTCGACAACATCCAGATGGTCGATCGCTGCAAGCACGACCGGGAGATCCTGCACGGCGTTCGTCGCGAATACTCCGCCGCCCGCGCCTTCGTCGGCGCCAAGCTCCCGCGGGCGGATCACTACCTGATCACGACGTTCTTCCGTCCGGCAACGAGAAAGCAACGCACGACGCTGGTTCCCGTCATTCTCCGAACCGAGATCCTCGAGGCGCGGCCGGAGCGGGGGGATCATCTCGTCGTCTACGGGCGCATCGGCGAGGAGGCGATCGCCGCTCTGCGTTCGAGCGGCGTTGCCTGCGACGTCTACGGCGCCCGTGACGGGATCACCGAGGACGAGCAGGACGGGACCCTTTGCTACCGGCCCTTCTCGAACGACAGGTTCGTCGACGACCTGCGCACCTGCCGCGGCGTTGTCGGCTCGGCGGGCTTCTCGTTGATGAGCGAGGCCGTGTGCCTGCGCAAGCCGATGCTCGCCCTGCCGCTCGCCGGTCAGTTCGAGCAGGTTATGAACGCCCGCTACCTCGAGCGGCTGGGCTTCGGCACGGAGTCGGCCGCGCTCGACGAGGCGTCCCTCGTGCGCTTTCTCGAGCGCGAAGACGACCACCACGAGGCTCTGGGCGGGTACGAGCAGGACGGCAACGCCGAGGCGCTCGACACTGTCGATCGCACGGTTGCCGAGCTGGGCGGGCGTCGGAGATCGACGTGAGGGGTCGCGCCCGACATGGCGGGGGTGGGGTGATGGGAGTCCAGTGAGCGAGCTCGAGGTCGGCCGCACGCTTCTTCTCTTCGCCTGGGCGTTCGGGCTCGGCGCGATCGAGATCGAGATCGAGGGTGGCTACGGCTGGTGCGAGCGGCTGCCGACGTGGTTTCTGAAACGGGGCCGGGTCGGCCGCGTCTACGGCGTCGCAATGGGGCACCGGCCGCTGACCGGCTACCACGTGTACGCGTTCGTGATTCCGCTGCTCGTGCTGCACCTCCCGTTCGTCATGGGGGTCGACTGGACCCTCGCCGGCGAGCTGCGCACGTTCGCCACGTACTTCGCGCTCGCGGTCGTCTGGGACTACCTGTGGTTCGTGCTCAACCCCGCGTACACGGTGCGGCGCTTCAAACGGGGCAACGTGTGGTGGTTCGAGGTGCCCTGGATCTGGCGCTTTCCGCTCGACTACTACGTCGGGATCGCGCTTTCGATCGGGCTGGCGGGGCTGGCGGCGTGGGCGGGGGGAGGGGCAGAACCGCTCCGGCGACACCTCTGGATGCTCGCCGGGCTCGCCGTGCTCGTCGCGCTGACCGTGCTCGCGGCGCCGCTCTACCACCACTGGTACCGGCATATGCGCCGCGCGGGGGCCGACGACCGCGACGTGACGAGAACGTATCCGCCGCCCGCGCCCGAGGAGGCCTGGGAGGGAGGCCTGCCCGACCTCACCCCGCTGGAAGCCCGCGACGAGGGGAGAACCCGATGAAGGGATGGTTGATGGCCGCCGCTACGGTGGCGACCGCAGGAGGATGGGCCGTCTACAACGGTCAGGCGCCGAAGCCGCAAGCGTTCGGGACGACGTTCGTGGGCACGCCGGGACGAGGCAGGCTCATGGCCCTGACCTACGACGACGGCCCGAACACCGCCTGGACGCCGTCCTTGCTCGACGTGCTCGCAAAGCACGACGTGAGGGCGACGTTCTTCTCGATCGGCGCGTTCGCGCGCGACGAGCCGGCTCTGCTGCGTGAGGTCGCCGCAGCCGGGCATGCGGTCGGGAACCACACCTACTCGCACGTGTCGATGCCGTTCCACAGCGACGAGGCGATCCGCCGCGAGCTCAGGCTGACGACCGACGCGATCGAGGCCGCGGGCGTCGAGATGGCGCGTGTCGACGGGCGCCGGCTGATGCGACCGCCCTACGGCCGCCGTCGACCGGGCACGCTGCGCGTCCTCTACGAGCAGGGCTACGTGCCGATTCTCTGGTCAGTGACCCTCTGGGACTGGTCGAAGAAGGTGACGACCGAGAAGATCATGGACAGGGCGAACCGCCAGATCGCCGGCGGCGACGTGATCCTCCTGCACGACGGCTGCAACGAGGGGATGGGTTGGAACCGCAGGCACTCGGTCGAGGCGACCGACAGGATCCTCACGCGCTGGCAGGGCGAGGGATTCGAGTTCGTCACGATCCCCGAGATGATCGAGAGGACCGGCTTCAGGCTGCCCTGATGCGGATCCTGGTCTGGCACGGCTATCTCCTCGCCGGCACCGGCTCGAACATCTACGCGCGCCAGCTCGCGCGCGAGTGGAGCCGTGCGGGCCACGACGTGACGGTCTTCTCGCAGGAGGCCAGCCCGGAGCGCTACGACATCGGCGAGGTCGAGACGGTCCGTCCGGACGTCGGTGGGCTTCTGCCCGTTTTCGTCCTCGACGAGTACGAGGGCTACGAGGTGAAGCGGGTACAGGAGTGCTCGCGCGCCGAGCTCGACGCGTGGGTCGGGGCCAACGCGGCCGCGCTGCGCTCCCGGCTCCCGGCCGACCTCGTCTTCGTCAACCACGTCCTCCTCGGCGGACCCGTGGGCGCGGCGACGGGGGCGCCGTACGTGGTCAAGGCGCACGGGTCGGAGCTCGAGTACTCGATGCGCGGGAACCCCGAGCTGTCCGAGTGGGGCCGGGAGGCTCTTGCGGGCGCCGCCGCGACGATCGTCGGCTCGGACCACATCCGCCGGGTGGTCGACGAGGTCTGCGGCCACGTCGAGCGCGTCCACGAGGTGCCGCCCGGCGTCGACGTCGAGCTCTGGCGACCCCAGCCGCGAGAGGAGGCGCTGGCGGCGCTCGTCGAGGAGGCCCGTGGCGATCCGCCCAACCCGGGGAACGCGAACGAACGGCTTCCCGACGAGGGGAACGCCGAGCGACTCGCAACGTTCCTCGAGGGGGACCGGCCGACGCTCGTCTACTTCGGCAAGCTGATCGAGAACAAGGGCGTCCAGCTCCTGCTCGACGCGCTTCCCAGGCTGCGCGCGCGGGCGGTCGTCGTCGGCTTCGGCGACTACCGCGAGGAGCTCGAGCGGATGGCCGAGGGGCTGGACGTGCTCTTCACCGGGCCGCTCGAGCATCGTCACCTCGTTCACCTACTCGCCCTCGCCGACGCGGCAGTCGTGCCGTCGATCTTCCCCGAGGCGTTCGGGATGGTCGCCGCCGAGGCGGCGGCGGCGGGCTGCCCGCCCGTCGTTGCGCGGCACTCGGGACTGGCCGAGATCGCCCAGGGCCTCGAGGAGGACTATCCGGCGACGGTCCGGCACCTCACAAGCTTTACGAGCGGCGACGCGGCCGAGCTCGAGGCACGGCTCGCCGAGCTGCTCTCGCTCGCGGGCGCCGATCGGGCCGCAATCCGCGCGGCAGCGCGCCGGGCCGCGGTCGAGCGCTGGAGCTGGCGAAGTGTCGCGACGCGGATCCTCGCAGCCGCCGCTGTCGCGCGGTGAACATCTTCCGCTTCGTTCCCGGCTACACGCACCACGTCTACGACGCCGGGAAGGAGCCGCTGCTCCTGATGCTGATCGCCTTTCTGCTCACATTCCTGCTTACGCGCGCCTACACGCGCGGCGCCCGCGTACGCGGCTGGGGGAGCACGAGCGTCGGCGGCGTCCACATGCACCACGTCGTCGTCGGGATCGTGCTGATGGTCGCCGCCGGCGTCGTCGGGTTGGGGTTCTCACCGGGCGAGGTCTTCTCGGAATGGCTCGCCGTCGTCTTCGGCATCGGCATCGCGCTGACGCTCGACGAGTTCGCGATGGTCTTCCACCTCGAGGACGTCTACTGGTCGCCGGAGGGCCGCGCCTCGGTGGACGCGATCGTCACCGCCGCCGTCGTGCTCCTGCTCGCTCTCTTCACGACGGCGCCGTTCGGCGCGGGCGAGACCTACGACACGTCGGGGTACTTCTGGTTGGGGATCGGGCTGAACGTCATCCTCGTCGTGATCACGTTCCTGAAGGGGAAGCTCAAGCTCGCCCTCGCTGGCGTCTTCGTGCCGCCCGTCTCCCTGGTTGGCGCGATCCGCCTCGCGAAGCCCGGCTCTGCCTGGGCGAGGCGCTTCTACGATCCGAGCGGACAGGGACGGCGGGGGCGCAAGCACCGCCGCGCGGTCGCCCGCGCCGAGCAGCGCGGCCGGCGCTGGGGCACGCGGGAGACTCGGTTGCTCGACGTCCTGGGCGGCGCACCGAGCCGCGAGTCGCCTCGCGGCCGGGGCTCCGCGCCCGAGTAGCCCGCTCGTGCGTCCGCGGATCTGGCTCCTCGCGGTCGTCGGCCTCGCAGCAGCGACGATCGTGCCGGTCTCGCCCGCGGCGACGCCCGAGCAGGAGCTCGCCGATCGGTACGCCCCGATCGTCGCCCTGCAGGAGTCCGGGACGTACGCAGCGGGGACACGGCCAAGAAGCCCTCTCCGAACTACGGCCCCACCGGGCCGAACACGAGGGATCGCTGGACTGCACCGATCACCTGGCAGGAGGAGTTGCGTCAGGCGAGCGTGGCGGTTCCCGCCGGAGGCACGTTTGGACCGAGCGTGAGCGACGCCTTCTGCGCCGTCGTCGCGTTTCGCCTCCGGCGTCCTGACCGAGTTTCAGGAGAGCCCGGCGTTGACGATCGGAGTGATCGTCGTCCTGCTGGGCATCGTCTCGTTTCTCTTCTGGCGCACCAGCCGGCGGCCGGTGCGACCCGAGCCGATCCGCGTCCGGCGAGACGCCGGCCAGATCCTGCTCGCGGCCGGGCGGATCTACGCGCGGTATCCGCTGCGCTTCCTCGCGCTCAGCTCGATCGTCCTCGTTCCGGGGGGCCGTGGCGGATGGCCTGCGATCGCTCCTGAATCTGATTCTCGGCGCCGATTTCGGCTTCACGCTCTCCTGGCTGTCGCTGATTCTCCCGAGTGCCGCCGACCACGGTGAGCGCGATCAGCACCTGGACGACGACGGCGATCGCCGCCGCGCCGAGCAGACTCCAGAAGCGGAGCAGGACGAACCGGTACGTCTTCACGCAGCCGAGGCGACGGCCCGAGTCAGATTACGAAGCACGAGCGCGAACGATTGCCGGGACGCTCCTGTATTTCGACCTGTTCGAGCGTCGGGACGAAGCGCCTACCCGCGAGCCGCCGTCGCGGCGGCGCGCATTCCGTCGAGGATGAGCGCCGTGTCGATCGAGAGCGCGACGAGGCGAACACCGAGGTTCAGCCAGCGTCGGACCGCCTCTGGAGTCGGCGCGAAGACGGCGGTCGCGACTCCGGCCGCACGGCCCTTCGCGATGAGCTCGCCGACCGCCTCGACGACGAGCGGGTGCTCCGGCTGGCCGGGCACGCCGAGCGAGCTCGCGAGGTCGACGGGACCCACGAAGATCGCGTCGAGCCCGCCTACGGCCAGGATCCCCTCGACTGCCTCGGCTCCCTCCCTGCCCTCGACCATCGCGATGCAGGCAGCCCGGGCGTTCGCCTGCGCGACGAAGCCGGTGTCGGTGCCGTAGGCGCCGGCGCGGACGTATGGGTTCACCCCGCGGCGCCCCTCGGGCGCGAAGCGGCTCGCCGCGACGGCGGTCCGGGCGCTCTCGGCGGAGGAGACGTGGGGGACGAGCACGCCGTCCGCCCCGGCGTCGAGCGCAGCCTCGATCAGCTTCGCGCGGCACTCGGCGACGCGGACGACGCAGAGGATCCCGGCCCCGCGGGCCACGGCCACGAGAGCGCGGGAGCGTCTCGACCCCGATCGGCCCGTGCTCCTGGTCGAGCACGACGAGGTCGAAACCGGCGAGCGCCGCGATCTCGACGATCTCGAGCCGGGGGACGATCACGAACGTCCCGAGCAGCGGCGGACCGTCGCCGCGCAGCCGCTCGCGGAGGTTCACCGGCCCATGCCGGATCGAGGGCGGACCCGGTGCATCGGTCCGGTCTCCACGGGGCTTCATGCCTCCTTGACGACCGAGTACCAGACGCGCTCTGCGACCTCGACGACGCGGTCCGACACGCGTGAGAACCGGCGGTACAGCTCGCGCCGTGCCGTCACCTGGCGCACGTCGTCGATCTCGAGGAGCTCCGACATCGCCCGGCGGTAGACGCGCTCGAGCCTCCGCTGGTTCTTCACTGCGGCGTCCGCCGCCGCGGTCGCCCCTCCGCGATCCGAGCCCAGGCGGTCTAACGCGTCGGCGAGGTCGTGCACGCCCTGGGCGAGAAGAGCGGCCATCTCACCGACGGCCTCGTCGGGAGGGAGCGCCATCACCTCGGCTTCACGGACGGCGTCCTTCGCGCCGTTGAGGACGTCGTCGATTCCCTTCGACAGCTCGAAGATATCCTCGGGCTCGAGAGGGGTCGTGAACGCGGTCGTCAGAGCCACGCGGAGCGTGCGCTTGTGCTCGTCGGCGCGGTGCTCGCAGTCGCGAACCCTGTCGGCAGCGGTATCGTCCCCCCCGGCCCAGGCGACGAGCGCGTCCAGGCCCTCCGTCGTCACGATCATCTGTTCGCGGAGCATTCCGAGGACGTCCGGGGTCTCGGGGAGAAACCACCGCTGGAGCTTCACGTGGCCCACCTCCAGACGACGAGTGCCAGGGCCGCGAGCGCGGCGCTGGCCGGAATCGTAATCAGCCACGCGAGGGCCATCTCGCGCACGATCGGCCAGCGGATGTGACGCCAGCGCCGCCGCCCGCCGCCGACGCCGATCACGGACGACGCCACGACCTGTGTCGTCGAGACCGGGGCGCCCGCGAAAGACGAGCCCAGGATGACCGCGGTGGACGCGGTCTGGCTCGCGAGTCCGTCGATCGGGTGGAGCCCGAAGATGCGCTGTCCGATCGTCTTGACGATCCGCCAGCCACCCATCGCGGTACCGAGCGTGAGGGTCGCGCCGCACGCGACCTTGACCCAGAGCGGCACCTCGAGGCTAGAGATCCTGCCGTCCGCGAGGAGGAGCACTGCGACGACGCCCATCGCCTTCTGCGCGTCGTTCGAACCGTGGCTGAACGAGAGCGCGGCCGACATGCCCCACTCGGACGCCTTCATCGGTCGACGGAGCGCGCGCGTACCCCGTCGGAGCGCCGACTTGAGGAGGCGCAGGACGAGGAAGCCGAAGACGAGCCCGATCACGGGGGATATGGCGAGGGCGATCAGGACGCCAAAGACTCCGACCGGCCGCCAGCCGTCGAGACCGCCCCAGTTGATGGCGTCAACCCCCCCTTCTGCCAGCCCCGCTCCGACGAGACCGCCCACGAGAGCGTGGCCCGAGCTCGACGGCAGCCCGCGCCACCACGTGAGGAGGTTCCAGGCGGTCGCGCCGGCCAGGGCGGAGCCGACGACCGCGATCGCGGACTCGCCCGTCACCGCGACGATCCCCGCGATCGTGTCGGCGACGGCGGTGCCGACGAGGAGAGCGCCGAGCATGTTGAAGACCGCCGAGAGCGAGATCGCCTGGGACGGCCGTGCGCCCCGCGTCGTGACGAGCGTCGCGATGGCATTCGACGCGTCGTGGAAGCCGTTCGTCAGCGCGAAGGCGAGCGCGAGCGCGAGCCCGACGGCCAGCTCCATGAGTGCATCATCCCGAGAAGGCAGAAGACCCGCCGATGTGGCGGGCCTTCTGATCGCTGCGAGCCGACGGCTCTTGCCGCGACGCGGGCCGTGTCCAGGGGACCGGCTCCGGGACAACAACCGGTCTGTCGAGACGACCCCGTTTGCATGGATGAGCAACAGCACGAGCAACGCACGCTGCCTCGCTCCTCCGAGCGGAAGTGAGCGATGGCGGAGCGAGGCCGGACTGAGTGCGCCGTTTGGCGGGCGCTTAGCGGGCGCTTGGGCGCATGTCTAGCGGCCGGGCGGATTCTCGTGCCACGCCGACCGCACGGGGCGGTCGGAGACTAGGAGGAGACGACATGACGAACGTAGCCCACACCCACACAGGCAGGAAGATCCTGACGACGGTGCCCGGTAGTGATGGGGTCGACTGGACAGATGCCGGCATCGGCGCCGGCCTCGCGTTCGCGTTCGTGCTCGTCGTAGCGGGAGCACGCACGGCGTTCCGCCGCAGGCATTTCTCGCACGCCTGACGCCGAGTTCATCGAACGGAGCCGGAGCGTCCGCTCGGAGCGCTCCTCCGGCTCCGTTCTCGCAGCTGGTCGCTAGGCCTTCGCCGCGGCCTTGGCCTTCTTGCGGGCGTTGCGCGTGATGAACTGCTCGGAGAGCTCGTAGGCCTCATCGTCGACGATCTGCTTCGGCGGCGACTTCATCAGGTACGAGCTCGGGCCCTCGAGCGCGCCGGCGACGCCGTTGTTGAGCGCGAGCTTCGCGAGTCGGACGGCGTCGATGACGATACCGGCCGAGTTGGGCGAGTCCCACACTTCGAGCTTGAGCTCGAGGTTCAGCGGCACGTCGCCGAAGGCGGAGCCCTCGAGACGGATGTACGCCCACTTGCGGTCGGTCAGCCACGGCACGTAGTCGGACGGGCCGACATGGACGTTCCCCGCGCCGAGGTCGTAGTCGAGCATCGACACGACGGCGTTGGTCTTCGACTCCTTCTTCGACTCGAGCCGGTCGCGCTCGAGCATGTTCAGGAAATCGGAGTTGCCGCCGACGTTCAGCTGCATCGTCTTGTCGAGGTGGACGCCGCGCTCGCGGAAGATGCTCGTGAGCACACGGTGCGTGATCGTGGCGCCGACCTGGGACTTGATGTCGTCGCCGATGATCGGAAGGCCGCGCTCCTCGAAGCGCTTCTGCCAGTAGTGCTCGCGCGCGATGAACACCGGCATGCAGTTGACCATCGCGCAGCCGGCCTCGAGGATCTGCTCCGTGTACCACTTCGTCGCCATCTCCGAGCCGACGGGGAGGTAGTTGACGACGACGTCGGTACCGGTCTCCTTGAGGATGCCGACGACGTCGTCCGTCTCCCCCGGCGCCTTCTCGACGATCTGGGAGAGGTACTTGCCGATGCCGTCGTGCGTCATGCCGCGTGAGACCTTGATCCCGGTCTTCGGCACGTCGGCGAACTTGATCGTGTCGTTCGGGGGCGCCCAGATGGCGTCGGCTAGGTCGACGCCGACCTTGCCCTTGACCACGTCGAACGCTGCCGTGAACTCGACGTCGCGAATGTGATATCCGCCGAGATCGACGTGCATGAGGCCCGGGACGAACTGCTCGGGATCGGCGTCCTTGTAGTACTCGACGCCCTGGAGGAGCGAGTTCGCGCAGTTGCCGACACCGATGATCGCGACGCGCACCTTCTCGTGCGAGCGCACCTTGCCGTTGGTCGATCCATTCGTGCTAGCCATCGTGTCCTTTCGACTCTTCGTGGTAAGGGGAATACCGAGCTCGTCTGCTAGCACGCCAAGCACCAGGTCGTTCGCGTGCGATCCGATCGCGGCGGCCCCTGCGTCGATGCGGCGCTTCAGCTCGGCGGGCATGCGGAGGAGCGTGGCCCCGCTCGATCCCGCCAACGGGCTCTTGCGCCCCGTCGGTGTGTAAGCGACGCCGAAGTGTGCCGCGAGAATGCCCGTGGCGAGGTCGTTCAGGTTGCCTCCGCGACGCGCGACCTCGCGAACGAGCGCCGCCTTGAGCGGCTGGGTCATGCGCACGAGCACGCTCGTTCGATCGGAACTGCTAGCAGTCAAAGTGATAGCAGTCTAGCGAAGAACGAGACTAGGCGCGCTCCTCGAGCTGGGTCTTGACGAACATGATCCGCTGCACGACCGTGATCCATGCCGAGAGCGCGAGCACGAGCACGACCCAGGGGAGGGAGCCGAGCGGGGCGAACGCGAGCCCGATGCAGATGATCGCGACGCGCTCGGCCCGTGACGAGAGACCGACGTCGCCACGGAGGCCGATGGCCTCGGCCTTTGCGCGGGTGTAGCTGACGAGGAACGACCCCATCACCGCGAGCACGGTCAGGGCAACGGCCCATTCCTTGTCGTCGCGCATGAGCACGAGCGCGATCGCCGTCAGCATGAATCCCTCGCCGACGCGGTCGAGCGTCGAGTCGACGAAGGCGCCGAACGGCGTGCCGAGGCCCTGGGAGCGCGCGAGCGCGCCGTCGAGGATGTCGACGAGGGAGCCGAGGAGAAACAGCACCGAGCCGACGAGGAAGAGTCCCCAGCCGCGGTACTCGAAATAGACGGCAACGGCGCCGGCGGTGCACAGCAGGACGCCGGTCGCCGAGAGCATGTTCGGCGTGACGCCGCTGCGGCCGGCGTGCCCCATGAGCCTGGCAGCCTGTGATCGGCCCCCGGTGGTGTACGCCTCCTTGACGTGGCCGAGGCGCGCGGAGAGGCTCACGCGTCGGCTACCAGCGGCGACGTGACGCCGTCAGGACGTCCCGCGCGGGACCCTGCCGACTCTCGAGCCACGCGATCATCGTCGCGGCCATGAGTGCGACCGCGACTCCGCCGGCGATGTCCAGCCAGAAATGGTTGCCCGTCGCCATCACCGAGAACCACACCCAGGTCGGCCACAGGGTCCACAGCAGCTTGGCGAGCGGCGTTCGGACGAGCGACGCCATGGCGAAGCCGATGATCAGAGCGTCGGCCGCGTGCACGCTCGGCATCGCGGCGAACGGGTTCGAGGCGAGCTGGATCAACCCGCTCTCGTGGTTCAGCGACGAGTGCGCCAGCAGCGTGTCGACGAAGCCATCCTCGGGGAACATGCGCGGCGGCGCGGTTGGCATCAGCACGTACCCGGCGAGGGCGATCATGTTCGCGGCGACGATCCAGTTTCGGACCGGTCGGAACTGGTCGTTGTGGAAGAAGTAGATCCAGAGCAGCGCAACGCCGAGCACCGCGAACTGAGAGAGCCAGTAGGTGAGGTTGACCGCGTCGACGATCCCGCCGACATGGAGGATCACGCGCTGCAGATCGGGCTCGATCAGCGTGTGCAGGTGCCGCTCGAGGTCGATGACGCTGCGGCCGTTCTGGAACGCCTCGACCGGGTCGCGGTCGGCGATGCCGCGGGCGATCTGGTAGGCGAAGAAGAACCCGAACCAGATGCCGAGCTGCAGGACGAAATCTCCCCATCCGCGCGGAAACGCCCGCCCGATTCGCGCCGTCATGGTGCGGCATTGTAGACAACGGGTGTACGACCACCGCGTACGGGTAGCCCCACCATCGCCTCCGCCCAGGCAAGCGCAGGACTCTCACCGTAAGGAACGCGACCGTCGGGGGTTTACGGGATATGAGGGTCGCGCTCGGTGCGCGAACCGGAAGTGGTCTCGTCTACCGGGAGGGGATGGGGTAAATGGGGAAGCTCGTGGAGTCGAGTGCCGGCATCGGTGCCGGAAGCGGGGTGACGGCCGTGGTGCTCGATCGGCATCCGCTGTGGCGGGTGGCGGCGGAGCGCAGTCTCGAGCTCGCCGGTCTGGTGGTGGTCGGAACCGCGACAAGTCCGGCGGCTGCGCTTCGGCTGGTCGAGGAGATGCGGCCCGACCTGTTCGTTGCTGAGATCGACTCGGAGATCGACGCAGAGGAGACGCTCGAGGCGATTCGCATGGCCAGGGAGAAGACTCCCGCCCTGGCGGTGATCGTCCTCTCGACGGCAGCCCGCTACGACTTGCTTCGAGCCGCTGTCGACTCTGGGGTGCTCACGAGCGCGGCGATCGCCATCGCGGCGCCGGGTGAGTCGGACGACGATACGGCTCACCTTGCCGCATACGGGCTGGCGGCGAGCTGGGTCAGCCCGCTCACCTCGCTCGCCGCCGGGTGGGCGCAGCACGGTGTCAGCCACGCCTCGCGGGGTCAGATCGGATGACGGCAATCCTCGGGGCGCCGGCGGACCCAGCCGCGAGCACGGCGACGGCGGTGGTGCTCGATCGGCATCCGCTCTGGCGGATGGCGGTGGAGCGCAGTCTCGAGCTCGCAGGGGTCGCCGTGAAGGGGTCCGCGGCCGAGCCCGCCGCGGCGCTGCGGCTGGTCGTGGAGCTGGGGCCTGATCTGTTCGTGGCAGAGCTCGACCCGGGGCTCAACACGGGGGAGACGCTCGAGGCGATTCGCGCGGCGCGGGAGCGTTCGCCGACGCTCGTCGTGATCGTCCTCTCGACTGCCCTCCGGTTCGACGTGCTCCGCGCGGCCGCAGACGCCGGCGTGTCCGCGTACATCGTCAAGACCACAAAGCTTCGAGAGCTGGCGGCAACGGTCGAGCAGTCGTTTCGCTGTGCCCTGTTTCTCGGTAGCTCGGGAGTCGGGAACGCCGGCGTCGAGCCGGATCCGGGTCTTACGACCCGGGAGCGGGACACACTCGCCCTCGCGGCCGAGGGGCGCACGAACACCGAGATCGCGCGCATCCTCTGGGTGAGCCTCGAGACCGTCAAGTCCCACCTCTCGAGCACGTACCGGAAGCTCGGCGTGGCGAACCGGACCGAAGCCGCCCGCTGGGCGCAGCTCCACGGCATCGTTCCCCCCACGCCTCTCCCGGGCGTGGCCGCCGGAGCTGTCGGGGCGTCGCGGCCGTCACCCCATGCGGCCGCGCGTCCCTCTGCCCATCTCCGCTCGGTGTCGAGCCCTTAGTTCTTCGAGCACCGGGCTCGGACGAGCGCCTCGCGTGAGCTACGATTCGCCCCGCTCCCCGGTGTAGCGGCCCAACGGGACGCGTCGATTCTCATGGTTCTCGAGCAGTCCGCTGATGCGATTCTCGTCCGACGCTGTCAGGAGCGGGACAGCTTGGCGTGGGTCGAGCTCTACGAGCTCTACGGCGAGCGTCTGTACCGGTTCGCCTACAGGCTGACGGGCTCGAGCCACGACGCCTCCGATCTCGTCCAGGAGACGTTCACCCGTGCTCTGCCGCGGCTCGATCGGCTCGACCCCGAGCAGGTGAACCTCGAGGCCTATCTGATCACGACGGCGAAGAACGTCTACCTGAAGGGGGCGAAGCGGGGCCGCCGACTCGAGCTCACCGCAGAGCCGCCGGAGCCCGACGCGCCCGTGCCTGTCGACGTCGACCCCGAGGTCGCCGCGCTGCTCACCGTGCAACAGGAGGACGTCCGACGGGCGAACGCTCGGCTGGCGCCGAGGCAGCGGCTCGCCCTTGCCCTACGGGAGCTGGAAGGGAAGAGCTACGCCGAGATCGGGGTCGTCGTCGGGCTAAGCGAGAATGCCGTCGCCCAGCTGATCTCACGGGCACGTGCGCGGCTGCGCGCCGAGCTGCGGCTCGGGGAGGTCGACGTCGAGTCGGCGCCCGAGCGGTGCCGCCGGTACCTGGCGATGCTGTCGCCGTATCTCGACGGGCAGCTGAAGGACCCCGAGCGCGAGGAGGTCGAGCACCACCTCAGGACATGCCCTCGCTGCAAGGGCGCATTCCTCCTCTTCCAGGAGACCGGCGCGACCTACCGGGCGATCATCCTTCCCGTCGCGTTCCTCGCCGCATTGCAGAACCGGGTCGGAGATGCCCTGGCCGCCTCCGGCTACTCGCAGGGCCAGCAGACCGGCGTACTCGCGCACCTCCCGCGCCGCGGCGAGGTGCGTCATGGCGTCATCGCAGCCGCCGCGGTTGCCGCCCTTGCCGTGCTGTCGATCGGGGCTGCGGTTGCAGCCGTCGTCATGACTCGTGACGAGGGCTCTCGAGCCGCCGTACCGGCCGCGACCCGCACCGCGCTGGATGGCTCGGCCGGATCGAGCCCGTCTCCCGTGATCTCCGCAGGCCAGTCCGAGGATTCCCCGACGGCCGCTCCGTTCGTCCCGCCCTCCGGTGAGGAGACCTCGCCCGCGGGCGGCGCCTCCGCCACGGGGGGTGGTGGTGGCGGTGGTGCCCGGCGGCCCGCGCAGGGGAACGCGTCGTCCGCGCAACCACCAGCCGTCCTCGCCGTTTCGGCTGCGACCGCCGCGACCGCCGCGAACAGCCCAGCGACCTCCACAGGAGCAGGGAGCCCGCCCGGGGCCGGCGTCTCGCCACCGCCCAGAGCCGGCGGCCCGGCACCGCCTGAGCCCGGCGTCAGGCCACCTGGAGCAGGCACAGCGCCGCCTTCGTCGCCTTCCCCCTCGCCGGCGCCGTCGGCGGCAGCGCCACCGTCCCCCGCGCCATCGCCATCGCCATCGCCTTCGCCCTCGCCGTCCCCGTCCCCGTCCCCGTCCCCGTCCCCTCCCCGTCCCCGCCGCCTTCGCCCTCGCCGTCGCCGTCCCCGCCGCCCTCGCCGCCGCCGCCTTCGCCGTCGCCGCCGCCGGGCCCACCTCCCCCAGACGCGGATCCTCCGAAGGATCCGCCTCCGCCGCCTGACCCTCCTCCGCCTCCGCCCAAGGGTCTGCCGGACCTGGTGGTAAAGGCGTCCGCGACGAGCTTCACCGTCGTCAACGTGGGCAGCGCCGTGGCCGAGGCGTCAGTGGTCGACGTCAGCGACCTGGGGCAGTTCAAGGTGCCGCCGCTGAAGCCGGGCGAATCGGCGACGCAGGACGGGTTGAAGTGCCCCGAGAAGCCTCGCCTCGTCACCGCGGACGCAGGCGGGTTCGTCGGCGAGCTCGACGAGCAGAACAACACCGCCCTGGTCGAGGAGCTTTGCCCACCGCCTCCCGGCGACACGACCGGAGGCGCAGCGGCGGCTCAGCCGCCGATGTAGCTCATCTCGACCTTCGGGAGCGCAGCCGTCTCGGCGGAACGGATCTCCGAGTAGCGATCGCTCCGCGCGCGCCATACGCGGCCGACGGCTTCGTGGAGCTCCGCGTCGGTCGAGCCGTCGCGCACGAGAGCGCGCAGGTCGTGGCCGGTCGTGGCGAAAAGGCAGGTGTAGAGCTTCCCCTCGGCCGAGATCCGGGCCCGCGTGCAGTCACCGCAGAAGGGCTGTGTCACCGAGGCGATCACGCCGATCTCGCCGCCTCCGTCCTGATAGCGGTAGCGCCGCGCCACCTCGCCGCGATAGCGCGGCTCGACCGGCTCGAGCGGGAGCTCGCGGTCGACCGCGTCGACGATCTCGGCGGCCGGGACGACGTCATCGAGCCGCCAGCCGTTCGTCGCGCCGACGTCCATGTACTCGATGAAGCGCACGATGTGGCCCGAGCCCCTGAAGTGCCTCGCCAGGTCGAGGATCGAGTCGTCGTTGACTCCGCGTTTCACGACCATGTTCACCTTGATCGGCGCGAGGCCGGCGGCCGCGGCGGCCTCGATTCCCGCGAGCACTCGCTCGACCGGGAAGTCGACGTCGTTCATCGCGCGGAAGACCTCGTCGTCGAGCGAGTCGAGGCTGACGGTCACCCGGCCGAGCCCCGCATCGACGAGTGCCTTGGCCTTCTGCGGAAGGAGCGAGCCGTTCGTGGTCAGCGTGAGGTCGAGCCCGTCGATCGCGGCGAGCTTCTCGACCAGCCGCTCGAGGTCACGTCGGAGCAGCGGCTCGCCGCCCGTGAGGCGGATCTTGTCGACGCCGTGCGCGACGAAGACGCGCGCGAGGCGCTCGATCTCCTCGAACGTGAGCAGCGCCGATCGCTCCAGGAATGCATGGTCGCGCCCGAACGCCTCCTTCGGCATGCAGTAGACGCAGCGGAAGTTGCAGCGGTCGGTGACGGAGATCCGCAGATCGCGGAGCGGCCTGCCGAGGGTGTCGCGCGTGGGCACAGATCAAGGGTATCGGCCCTATCGTGTCCCGGACTGTGGCGGAGGCGTTTCCGGTCGACCATCGCACGTCGACGAACGGGGTCCCGACGTTCTGGACAGACGGCCCCGGACGCTTCTCCGCCGGCCTCGTCTTCCGCGTCGGCAAGGTCGACGAGGCGATGGCCACGTCGGGCATCACCCACCTCGTCGAGCATCTCGCGCTCCCGCCCGACCGGCCCGGCGGTGGCCTGGAGCCGAACGGATGGGTCGAACTGACGGAGGCGAGAATCTGGGCAGATGGCGAGCGAGACCGGGTGCTGGCCTTTCTCGCGGACACGGCGGGACGGCTCGCTGCGCTTCCGCTCGAGCGATTCGACGCCGAGCGACGGATCCTCGAAGCGGAGGAGGCCCGGGCCGGCGGATCCGCCCGCGACCCTCTGCTACGACGTCGGTACGGGGCTGCGGGGGCCGGGCTCGCGGGTTTCAGCGAGCTCGGGCTTCTGCGGATCTCGCCGCGAGACGTGCAGGACTGGGCGAGTCGCTACTTCACCGCGGCCAATGCCGTGTTCTGGGCGACCGGGGACGTGAGCGACTTCGAGCTGGAGCTGGCCTCGGCCGGCGAGCGGGCGTCCGTGCCCGTCCCAACGCCGAGCGGGAACCTCGGCCTGCCCGTGGGAGACGACCTGGGCATGGGCGGAATTGTCGTTGTCAGCATGGTGGTGCGTGGCTCTCCAGCAGCCACCGTCGCTGCGGCGATCGCGGGCCGTCGTCTGTACACGCGTCTGCGCTCGGAGCTCGGCGTCAGCTACGTCCCGTACGTCATCGTCGACAAGCTCGACGCGGATCACGACCACGTCGTGTTTGCTGCCGACTGCCTCGACGAGCGGGCCGCATCGGCAGCCTTGGCTCTGGTCGAGACGTTGGAGGAGCTTGCCAGCACCGGGCCCGAGGCGCGCGAGCTCGCCGAGGAGATCGACAATGCGCGCCGCGACTGGACCGATGCCGAGCTAACGGCGAACCGCCTTGCGATGCACTGCACTCGCGAGCTGCTCGACTTGCCGTTTCTCGACCCGCGGGGCCGCGTGGAGGCGATCGAAGGGGTGCGGGCGACCGACGTCGCGGAGGTGCTTGCGGCTGGCATGGAGGCCGCCCTGCTTGCCGTTCCCGACGCCGACCTGCTCCCCGTCGGCCGGTTCGGCGCCTTTGCGGGCTTCCCCTCAGGACGAGTTGACGGACGACGGTTTCGTCCGAGCGGCTTGTGGTCCGCGTTACGCAGCGGGCGAGGAGGCGCCGAGCTCGTGGTCGGCGACAAGGGCGTCAGGCTCGACGTGGATCACGGCTCCCCCTCCACTGTCCTCTTCGAGCGCTGCGTGGCGCTGGTCAGATGGTCGGGGAGCGTCGGCCTCCAGTCCGCGCCGGACGACGTGTTCCTCGGCTTCGACCCGAGCGAGTGGAAGGACGGCCACGAGGCGGTGCGCGAGATCGAGGCATGCGTCGACGAGAGCCTCGTCGTCGTCATCGACGAGGGCGCCACCCCGGAGGAGCAGTACGAGGCCGTGAAGACCCTGGCGCACGAAGCCGGGCTCACCGACGGTCTCGCCGGCTACGTCGAGCTGAATCGCCCGGCCCTCGAGGAGCTGCTGCGTCAGCTTCGCCCCGGCGAGCGGGTGCTCGTGCTCGCCGGGGCCAAGCACGGGGAAAGCGCGGGTGTCCTCGCCGTCACTGACCGGCGGCTTCTCTTCGTGGATCGGGCGAAGCGACCATTCACCCTCGAGCGGGCGAAGATCGTCGGCCTGGAGGAGCGTGAAACGTCGCGCAGGCGTCGCGCGCTCGTCGCCCATTCTGCGGGGCACGAGGATGTGTTCGACGGGATGGACGAGTGGACGCTGACGCGCGTCCGCAAGCGGCTCGCCGCGGAGGCGCCCGGTCCGAGTGCGTGAACGCCGGCTTCTCCGCCCAGGCGCCTACCGGTGCTGGTCGAGCGCCGCGAGATCGTCGGACGTCACGTCGAGCGTGACTCCGCGGATGCAGGTCGCCAGCTCCTCCAGCGTCAGCGGGCCGACAACGGCGAGGGTTGGGAAGGGACGGGCGAGCACCCAGGCTAGGGCGACGGCGGCGGGTGTGACTCCGAGTCGAGCCGCGAGCCGTCCGGCCCGTGCGCGTCGCTCGAGATTGTCCGCCCCGATCCAGCAGCGACGCATCTCCTCGTCGTCGTCGGGCCGGCCCTGGAAGAACCCGCGCGCCAGCGCCGACCAGGCAAGAAGCGGCGTCCCCGTTCGCGTGAGCCACTCCTCTGCCGCGTCGTCGACGGCGACACAGCCCTCCCAGACCGGCTCGAGCATCGTTGCGAGCGACAGCTGATTCGACAGGAGGGAGATCTCGACGCATCGATGCGAAGCCGCCCAGGCTGAGAGCTCCTCGGCCCGGCGGGCCGACCAGTTCGACACGCCAACGGCCCGGACACGACCCGCCCGCACCTGTTCGTCGAGGGCATCGGCCCACTCGCCGACAGGGACGGACGGATCGTCGCGGTGGAGGAGATAGACGTCCAGCCGGTCCGTGCCGAGGCGGTCCAGGCTCTGCTCGAGCTGGGGGCTCACCGCCTCGGGCCGGGTGTCGGGCGCGTGGGCGCCTTTGCCGATCAGCGCGATCTCGTTCCGCAGACCCCGGGAGGCGACCCACGCCCCGAGCGCGCGCTCGCTTTCCTCGCCGTACCAATGCGCCGTGTCGAAGGCGTTCCCACCCGCCTCGACGAATGCATCCAGGAGCGCACGGTCGACGATCGTCGCGATTCCGAGCACGAGTCGAGACACCAGCGTGCCGCGTAGGGCGATGCGCTCCACGCGGATATTCTGGGGTCGCCGGACGCTACTAGTGCTTCACGATGACGTTGATCGTCGCCGTCAGCAGCGGCTTCCCCGGTGGGGAGATTGTCACCGTGATCGTCTGGCGGCCCACGAAGTGTCGCGACGTCGGCACCCAGGCGACGAAGACGTTGCGCCAGGATTCGTAGCGCGCGCAGCCTGGATCGCGGGATCGCTCGCCGGCGCCATCCGCGCTCGAGGCGACCCGGACCGCACAGGCCCTCGCGAGCCCACGTGCCTCCGCGTCGGGAATCGGCCGACCCGAGGGGCCGGCGAGCTTGACGACGACGAGGATCGGCCACCCGGCCCTGTGGCGCGAGCCGTCCGCCGGCCAGAGACCGACGAACCGATACTCGGGCTTGCCCGAGACGACGTACGGGCAGTGAACCGTCGTCGCGTTCCCCGCCCGATCCTGGCCCGTGAGCGAGACGGACTTCGCACCGGGGCTGGAGACGTCGGCCGGGGCCGAGACCACCGAGTTGCTGGGGCCGGACACGCTGTCGGCCACGTTCGCGGTCACTGTCGCCGCCCGGCCGGCCGGGAGGGTCGGAGTCGCCGCGCAGGTCACTCTCGGAGCGGTCCGATCGATCTTGAACGGAGCTCCGACCGGCGCCTCCCGCTCGTCGGCGGCCGCCCAGACCGCGTGCTCTCCGTCGGCGGCGACGTCCGCTCCCTTGCCCGCGTAGGGACACCCGGCCGGAAGGGCCGCGAAGCTCGCGGGCGGGGGGCTCGGGTCGAGAGCGCAGCGAACCGGGACTGCTGCGGCGGAGCCGGAGCGCGCAGTGACGTGCACGACCGAGCGGTACCAGCCGTTCGATCCGTTCGGGGTCGCTGGAGCGAGCGCGATCGTCGCGGGAGACACCGGGCTGTCCGCGGCGAGCTCGGCGAGGTAGACGTCCGAGGACGTGTCGGCGTCGGCGCCGACGAGCGACTCCGCCGTCTGGAAGAACACGTGCGAGCCGTCGGCGGAGGCGCCCGCATAGTAGGCGTCGAGCGGGCCGTTGCCGTTGACGGCGCCGCGCGAGACGAGCGTGGTCGTCCCCGCGGAGCGCTCGTAGAGGTCGACGGCCGCATCGGTGTCGGCGCCTACCAGCGGCTCGGCCGTCTGGAAATAGACATGCGAGCCGTCGAGCGCAGCGCCCGCGAAGGACGCGTCCTGCGGGCCGTTGCCGTTGACGGCGCCGCGCGAGACGAGCGTGGTCGTCCCCGCGGAGCGCTCGTAGAGGTCGACAGCCGCATCGGTGTCGTCGCCTACCAGCGGCTCGGCCGTCTGGAAGAAGACGCGGGAGCCGTCGGCGGAGACCCCCGCGTACGAGGCGCCGAAGGGGCCGTTCCCGTTGACCGCGCCCAGCGAGACGAGCGCCGTCGCTCCGCCCGCCCGTTCGTAGACGTCCACTGCGCCGTCGGTGTCCGCGGCGACGAGCTGCTCGCTCGTCGCGAAGAAGACCCGCGACCCGTCGGTCGACGTTCCGACGAGGAATGCGCTCGTGTCGCCGTTGCCGTTGATCGGCCCCGTCGAGACAAGGCTGGTCGTGCCGCCCGAGCGCTGGTAGACGTCGAAGGCGCCGTCCGTGTCGGCGCCGACGAGCGCCTCGGCCGTCAGGAAGAACACGCGTGAGCCGTCGGCTGACGCACCGGCGAAGGCTGCGTTGGGGCTGCCGTTGCCGTTGACGGGCCCGGTCGACACGAGCGTGGTCGCGCCGCCGGACCGCTGGTACACGTCGACCGCGCCGTCCGTGTCGGCCGGGACGAGCTGCTCGGTCGTGTGGAAGAAAACGAGGGCGCCGTCGGTCGAGGCACCGACGTACGACGCGTCGGCGGGGCCGTTCCCGGTGCCGGGGCCGGTCGAGACGAGGGTGGTCGCTCCGCCCTCACGCTCGTAGACGTCGACGGCGCCGTCCGTGTCGGCGGCGACGAGCGGCTCGCTCGTCTCGAAGAAGACGCGGGAGGCGTCGGCGGAGGCGCCGATGAACGAGGCGTCGAGCGGGCCGTTGCCGTTGATGAGGCCCCTCGAAACGAGCGTCGTGACGCCGCCCGAGCGCTCGTAGACGTCGGACGACGCGTCCGTGTCGGAGCTCACGAGCGGCTCCGAGGTCTGCACGAGGACGCGGGCCCCGTCGGTCGAGGCGACCAGGAACGACGCCTCGAAGGGGCCGTTGCCGTTGACGGGGCCGGTCGAGACGAGGGCGGTCGCGCCGCCGGCGCGCTCGTACACGTCGAAGGCGGCGTCCGTGTCGGCCCCGACGAGCTGCTCCTCGGTGACGAGGAACACGTGCGAGCCGTCGGCGGACGCCTGCTGAAACGAGGCGTCGTACGGGCCGTTGCCGTTGACGGCTGCGGCCGAGACGAGAGTCGTCGCGCTGACGGCCGCGGACGCGACGGGCGTGAGCGTCGCGGGCACGGCGAGCGTGAGCGCCGCGAGCAGCGTGCGCGTCCGGGTCCCGCGGGGGCCGCGACCTGGACGGTGGGGGATCATGATCGTTTTGCCTCCTGGTTCGCCGCCGAACCCGGTAGGAGCTGACCTACGCGCTGCCGCGGGCGGCGTTCGACGTCATGGTCGAGTTGTGCGCGACGCGGTCGCTTCCGTCATCCCCCCGTGGTGGCGCTCTTTCTCCCCTGAACCGGGGGCTGATGATCTGCTATAAGTGCGCTAAGATTTTCTCAGCAAGCAATCTAGGAGGAACCCAGCACCATGGCGAAGACCATCGGAATCGACCTCGGCACGACGAACTCCTGCGTCGCCGTGCTCGAGGGCGGCGAGCCCACCGTGATCCCGAACGCCGAGGGCGGCCGCACGACGCCTTCCGTCGTCGCGTTCGCCAAGGACGGCCAGCGTCTGGTCGGCGCGCCCGCGAAGCGCCAGCAGGTGACGAACCCCCAGAACACGATCTTCTCGATCAAGCGGTTCATGGGACGCAAGTTCTCGGAGGTGTCCGAGGAGATGACGATCGTCCCGTACGAGGTCGTCGCCGGCGCCAACGGGGACGTGCGCGTCAAGGCGGGCGACAAGGAGCATGCGCCGCCGGAGATCTCGGCGATGATCCTGCAGAAGCTGCGCGCCGACGCCGAGGCCTACCTCGGCGAGAGCGTCACGGACGCGGTCGTCACCGTCCCCGCGTACTTCAACAACGCCCAGCGCGAGGCGACGAAGGACGCCGGCAAGATCGCCGGCCTGAACGTGCTGCGGATCATCAACGAGCCGACCGCTGCCGCGCTCGCCTACGGCCTCGACAAGGAGCCGGAGGACACCAAGATCCTCGTCTTCGATCTCGGGGGCGGCACGTTCGACGTGTCCGTGCTCGAGCTGGGCGAGGGCGTGTTCGAGGTCAAGGCGACGGCCGGCGACAACCACCTCGGCGGCGACAACTTCGACAAGTCGGTCGTCGACTGGATGGTGGCCGAGTTCAAGCGCGACCAGGGCATCGACCTCTCCCAGGACCGCATGGCTCTCCAGCGGCTCTACGAGGCGGCCGAGAAGGCGAAGATCGAGCTCTCGTCGACGCAGGCGACGCAGATCAACCTCCCCTTCATCACCGCGACCCCCGAGGGCCCGAAGCACCTCGACCTCCAGCTCACCCGGGCGAAGCTGAACGAGCTGACCGCCGCGCTGATCGAGCGCACGGTCGGCCCGACGAAGCAGGCGCTCGCGGACGCGGGCCTCGAGCCCGGCGACATCGCCGACGTGATCCTCGTCGGCGGGATGACGCGCATGCCGGCCGTCCAGGACAAGGTCAAGGAGCTCGTCGGCCGGGAGCCGCACCGCGGCGTCAACCCGGACGAGGTCGTGGCTCTCGGCGCCGCCATCCAGGGCGGCGTCCTCAAGGGCGAGGTCAAGGACATCCTGCTCCTCGACGTCACCCCGCTCTCGCTCGGCATCGAGACGAAGGGCGGCGTGTTCACGAAGCTGATCGACCGCAACACGACGATCCCGTCCAAGAAGTCGGAGACGTTCACGACGGCCGAGGACAACCAGCCGTCGGTCGAGATCCACGTGCTCCAGGGCGAGTCGGAGATGGCCTCGTTCAACAAGACGCTCGGCAAGTTCCAGCTCGTCGGCATCCCGCCGGCTCCCCGGGGCATGCCGCAGGTCGAGGTGACCTTCGACATCGACGCGAACGGGATCATCAACGTCTCGGCCAAGGATCTCGGTACGGGCAACCAGCAGCAGATCCGGATCGAGGGCGGCTCGGGCCTCGAGGAGACCGAGGTCGAGCGGATGGTCAAGGAGGCGGAGGTGCACGCCGACGAGGCGCACAAGCTGCGCGAGCTGGCGGAGGCGAGAAACCACGCCGAGGCCCTCGTCTACTCGACCGAGAAGAGTCTCGCCGAGCACCGAGAGGCGGTCGACGCGGAGACGGCGGCGGCGATCGAGTCGAGCGCCGAGGAGCTGAAGGGCGTGCTCGACGGCTCCGATCTCGCCGAGATCAAGGCTAAGACCGACGCGCTGACGGAGGCCTCCCACAAGCTCGCTCAGGCGGTGTACGAGAACGTGCAGGCCCAGCAGGCCACGGCGTCGTCACCGGATGGGAACGGTGCGTCCACCTCGGACGACGAGGTCGTCGAGGACGCCGAGTACGAGGTGATCGACGAGGAGGCCAAGACCTCGTAATGAGCGACGAGCGCATGCCCGAGGCGGCGGCTGAGCGCTCCGCCGAGGAGCCCGATCACGCCGAGAGCCTCGAGGATCGCGTGGCGGTCCTCGAGGCCGAGCGAGACGAGGTCGTCAACGACCTGAAGCGGGTGGCTGCCGACTTCGACAACTACAAAAAGAGGGTCGCCCGCGACCAGGCGGCGCTCGTCGTGCGGGCGACGGAGCGGCTCGTGAAGGAGCTCCTGCCCGTGCTCGACGACCTCGAACGGGCGCTCGAGGCGGCGTCCCACCACGAGGAAGCAAAGCTCGAGGAGGGGGTCGCTCTCGTCGAGCGACAGCTACGCGACACCCTCGTGCGGGAGGGCCTCGACGAGATCGAGACCGACCTGCTGTTCGATCCGCACATCCACGAGGCGCTCCTGGTTCAGCCCTCTGAAGCGGAGGAAGGAACGATCGTCGAGGTGCTCCAGAAGGGCTACCGCCTCGGCGATCGCGTTCTTCGCCCCGCCCGCGTCGTCATCTCCGCGGGTGTGGACGGGGACCGGGCGAGCGAATGAAGGATCTGTACGAGATTCTCGGCGTCAAGAAGGACGCGAGCCCGGACGAGATCAAGAAGGCATACCGCAAGCTCGCCCGGAAGCACCATCCGGACAAGAACCCGGACGACAAGGCGGCCGAGGAGCGCTTCAAGGAGGTGCAGGGCGCCTACGACATCCTCTCCGATGTGGAGAAGCGCAAGGCCTACGACCAAAACGGCTTCCGGGCATTCACCGGCGGGCAGGCCGGCGAGGGAGGATTCACCTTCGACGTCGGCGACCTCTCCGATCTCTTCGGCGGGATCTTCAGCGGCGGCGGTGCCCGCCCCGGGTCCGGTCGTGGCCGCGCCGCGCGCGGCCGCCCGGGTCGCGACGTCGAGGTCGCCGTGAACGTCTCGTTCGAGGACTCGCTCAAGGGCGTCGAGACGCGCATCCCGGTCGAGCTCGAGAGTGCGTGCTCGACCTGCAACGGCACGGGCGCCGAGCCCGGAACGGCGCCGATCCTCTGCCCGGAGTGCCGCGGCCGCGGCGTCGTCTCCGAGAGCCAGGGCTTTTTCGCGCTCTCCCAGCCCTGCCCGCGCTGCCACGGCGACGGCACGGTGATCGAGAAGCCGTGCCGGAGCTGTGGCGGCTCCGGCCGCGAGCTGCGGACGAAGCGTTACCAGGTGAAGATCCCGGCCGGTGCCAAGGACGGCACGCGGATCCGCCTCAAGGGCAAGGGCGAGGCCGGCTTCGGCGGCGCCCCGCCGGGCGACCTGTACGTCGTCACGAGGGTGGCGCCGTCACCGCTCTACGAACGTCGCGGGGCCGACCTCGTCATCGACGTGCCGGTCACCTACGCCGAGGCGGCGCTCGGCTCCGAGATCGAGGTGCCGACGCCCGACGGGCCGATCTCCCTGAAGGTGCCCGCGGGCTCCCAGGAGGGCAAGCTGCTCCGCGTCCGCGGCCGCGGCGCGCCGAAGCTGAACGACTCGGGTCGCGGCGATCTGCTCGCCCGCCTGAAGGTCTCGGTTCCGACGAAGCTGACGAAGGCCGAGCGGGAGGCGATCGAGGCACTCCAGAAGGTCTCACGCGAGAACCCGCGGGAGAGGATGAGCGCGTGAGCGGCCCCGCACGCACCCCCCGCCCTGAGGTGGGGTCCCACGATCCCGCCAGGTACACGGCCAGCCTAGCCGGCGAACGGCGAGCGACTGGCCTCGATCCGTGCCAATTCCGTGTCGAGAGAGCACCAATCGGGTGGGGCTGCTGATGGACGACCGCCCGCGCTACATGATCAGCGTCGCCGCCGAGCTCGTCGGCATGCATCCGCAGACGCTCCGCATCTACGAGGCGAAGGGGCTCGTGCGCCCCAAGCGTACGCCCGGCAACACCCGTCTCTACTCCGAGCTGGACCTGGACAGGCTCCGCCTGATCCAGCGGCTGACCACGGAGCTCGGCCTCAACCTGGCCGGCGTCGACACCGTGCTGCGCCTCGAGGACGAGGTCGCACGGCTCCGCTCCCGCCTCGACCGCCTCGAGCGGGAGATGCGCGACCAGGTCCGGGACGTGCATCGCCAGTATCGCCGCGACATCGTCATCTGGCGCCCGGCGGAAACACTCCCGGAATCGACCAAGCCGAAGAGATAGAGAGATGGACTTCCAGAAGCTGACCGTCAAATCACAGGAGGCCGTCGCGGCCGCGGGCGAGCTCGCCCGCCGGCGCGGCAACCCCGAGGTGTACCCCGAGCACCTGACCCTCACGCTGCTCGACCAGGAGCTGCCGCAGACGCTGATCGGCCGTGCCGGCACCGACCCCGCCGCCGTGCGTGCTTCGACCGAAGCGACGCTCGCCCAGAAGCCCGCCGTGCAGGGGTCGGCCGCCCAGCAGCCGCACGTCTCGATCCAGTTCTCGCGCCTGCTCGACCGGGCCGACGAAGAGCGGGTGAAGCTCGAGGACGACTACGTCTCGACCGAGCACCTGCTGCTCGCGCTGGACGTCGTGCCACGCGACGCGCTGCTCGAAGCGCTGCGGCAGGTGCGCGGCTCCCAGCGCGTGACGTCGCAGGACCCCGAGGGCTCGTACCAGTCCCTCGAGAAGTTCGGTCGCGACCTGACCGAGCTCGCCGAGGAGGGGAAGCTCGACCCGGTGATCGGTCGCGACGAGGAGATCCGCCGCGTAATTCAGGTTCTCTCGCGAAGGACGAAGAACAACCCCGTGCTGATCGGCGACCCGGGAGTCGGAAAGACGGCGATCGTCGAGGGGCTCGCCCAGCGGATCGTCGCCGGCGACGTGCCCGAGGGCCTGAAGGGAAAGCGCGTGTGGGCGCTCGACATCGGCTCGCTGCTCGCGGGGTCGAAGTACCGCGGCGAGTTCGAGGAGCGCCTGAAGGCCGTGCTCGGGGAGATCACCGCCGCCGCCGGGGAGATCATCCTCTTCATCGACGAGCTGCACACGATCGTGGGCGCCGGCGCCGCAGAGGGGGCGGTCGACGCAGCGAACATGCTCAAGCCGATGCTCGCCCGGGGCGAGCTGCGTGCCGTCGGCGCGACGACGCTCGACGAGTACCGCAAGCACATCGAGAAGGACGCTGCGCTCGAGCGCCGGTTCCAGCCGATCCTCGTCGGCGAGCCGTCGGCTGCCGACACGATCGCGATCCTCCGCGGCCTGAAGGAGCGCTACGAGGCGCATCACGGCGTGCGGATCCGCGACGCCGCGCTGGTCGCGGCGGCGATGCTCTCGGACCGCTACATCACCGACCGCTACCTGCCCGACAAGGCGATCGACCTCGTCGACGAGGCCGCCTCGCGGATCCGGATGGAGATCGACTCCTCGCCGCTCGAGCTGGACGAGGCCGACCGCCGCGTGCGCCAGCTCGAGATCGAGCTCGCCGCGCTGGCGAAGGAGTCGGACGACGTGCGCGCGCCGGTCGAGCGCGAGCTCGCGGAGGCACAGGAGCGTCGCAACGAGCTCGCCGCCCGCTGGGCGACCGAGAAGGACGCGCTCGAGCGCGTCGGCGAGATTGCCCGCCGGATCGACGAGCTGAAGATGGAGGCCGAGCGCGCCGAGCGCGCCGGCGACCTCCAGCGCGTGGCCGAGATCCGCTACGGCGAGCTGCCCGCGCTCGAGGCCGAGCTCGCGGAGCGCGAGACCTCGACCGCGACGCCGATGGTCAAGGAGGAGGTGGACGAGGACGACATCGCCGAGGTCGTCGCCCGCTGGACGGGCATCCCCGTCTCACGGCTCATGGAAGGCGAGGTCGAGAAGCTGATCCACATGGAGGAACGCCTCCATCAGCGAGTCGTCGGTCAGGACGAAGCGGTCGAGGCGGTCGCGAACGCCCTGCGGCGCGCGCGCACCGGGCTGCAGGACCCGAACCGGCCGATCGGCTCGTTCGTCTTCCTCGGGCCCACCGGTGTCGGCAAGACCGAGCTCGCCCGTGCGCTCGCGGAGTTCATGTTCGACGACGAGCGCGCGATGGTGCGCCTCGACATGTCGGAGTACCAGGAGCGGCACACGGTCGCGCGCCTCGTCGGGGCACCTCCCGGCTACGTCGGCTTCGAGGAGGGCGGCCAGCTCACCGAGGCCGTCCGCCGCCGACCGTACTCCGTCGTCTTGCTCGACGAGATCGAGAAGGCGCACGCCGAGGTCTTCGACGTCCTCTTGCAGATCCTCGACGACGGCCGGCTCACGGACGGGCACGGCCGCACCGTCGACTTTCGCAACACCGTCGTGATCATGACGTCGAACATCCGCTCGGCCGAGGCCCTGCGCGACCACTTCCGGCCCGAGTTTCTCAACCGCATCGACGAGATCGTCGAGTTCCGGCCGCTCAGCCGCGACCAGCTCGCCGAGATCGTCGAGCTCCAGCTCGAGCGACTGCGGTTGCGGCTCGCGGAGCGCGCGCTCGCGATCGAGCTCACTCCCGCGGCGAAGGAGCTCGTCACCGAGGCCGGCTGGGATCCCACCTACGGCGCCCGGCCGCTCAAGCGGGCGCTGCAGCGCCTCGTCGAGAACCCGCTCGCACTGCGCCTGCTCGAGGGAGACTTCCACGAGGGCGACACCATCCTCGTCGACGTCCGTGACGACGAGATCGCCTTCGAGAAGGCCGCGGTCGCGGCGGTCAGCGCTTAGCTCTCCCGGCAGGGACGCGCGTCAGAGCGCCGTCGGGATGCTCTGCGGGTACCGGAAGACGTTGTCGGGGTCGTAGGCGCGCTTGACCGCCACGAGGCGCGGAAGGTTCGAGCCGTAGTAGGCGCTCGCCCACTCGGCCAGGCCCGGGTCGGCGTAGCTCTGCACCGCTTCGGGCGAGACGTTGGGCGCCATCGCATCGTGGATGCCGTCGATCCAGCGGAGATTCGCGTCGTTCGTGTCGGCCGGCGCGTCGGCGGCCCAGAACGACGCGTACCGGAGAGAGCAAACGGCGTTGCGATGGACGTAGGCCGTGTCCCCGTGCGAGACGCGGTTGATCGCCCCACCATGGGCGAAGGCGAGCACCTCGGCACCTGCGAGCCGAGGGTCGCCGTTGATCGCCTCGATCGACCCGACCAGCGTGTCGATCCCATCGTCCGTCATCGGCCGCGTCGCGTAGTTCGAGCGGGCCTTGTACGAGCGGCGTGTGTCGGGCTCGGCGCCGGCGAAATAGCTCACGGCGCCGATGAACGGACGCACCACTACGGCCACCCGCGTCGGCGACCCGACGCCGACGAGCGGCGCGATCAGCGCGGTCGCCTCCTCCTTCGTGCCGAACACCTGCCCGTTGAAGCCGATGCGCGGCGGGTCACCCGGCGTGATCCCAGCGCGGATCGCAAGCGTGCAGGAGAGGGCGTCCGGGGCCGCGGGGGCGTAGGCCTGCCATGTCTGCCAGACGGTGCGCACGTCCGACCACGGCCACTGCACGTTGACGGTCGTCACGTTTGCGACCGGCTGCGTCCTGAAGACGAGCTTCGTCACGATTCCGAAGCTCCCGGCTCCCGCGCCCCGCAGCGCCCAGAAGAGGTCGGCGTCGCGCTTGGCGTCGCAGTGACGAAGCTCGGCGTCGGCGGTCACGACCTCCAGGCCCACGACGTTGTCGCAGGCCAGCCCGAGCGCTCGCGACGAGAAGCCGTGGCCGCCGCAGAGCGTCAGGCCGGAGATTCCGACGCTCGGGCATGTGCCGACGGGAATCGTCCGCCCGGCCGACCACAGCTTCGCCTGGACGTCGCCGAGTCGCGCCCCGGCTCCGATCTGCGCCGTGCCGTCCGGATGAGGACGGACGGCGGAGAGCCGTGACAGGTCGACGACGACCCCTCGCGTCGTCGACCAGCCGCCGTAGGAGTGACCGCCGGAGCGCGTCACGAAGTGGACGTCGTGCTTCGTCGCCCAGCGGACGACGCGGCGGACGTCCTCGATCGAGGTGGGGTAGGCGAGCGCGAGCGGTCGGCTGATCGCGTCGAACCGCGGATTCCACAGAAGGCGAGCCTCGGGGTAACTCGCGTCGCCCGGTAGCACGACGTTGCCGTTGAGCTCCCGCCTCAACTCGCGGAGCCGTTGATCGACTCCTGCGGTGCCCGTCCCGACGGGGAATGCGGCGGCGACCCCGGCCGCGAGGGCCAGCCGTCCGCCCCGGGCCAGCAGCTCACGCCGGCCGAACGCATCCATCCGAAGATTGTAGCATATATCACGATCGGACGCGTACTCGGACACCACGGGGCGAGGCCGCCGGTGCACCACGGGCGAGGTTGCCGTCGAGGCGACGCGCCGCGACCTAGTGTCCGCGCAGGCCCGAGAGGTCGATGCGGATCGGCACCGAGTAGCGCTCGGCGAACTGCGCGGGCGTGAGGCCCAGGCGGTCGAAGCCCCACCCGTACTTCTCGACGTAGGCGTCGACGCGATCGGCCGGCGGCGAATCGGGGTCGATCTTCGCGCGGCCGGAGAGGACGACGATGTCCCCGCCGCTGCCGTCGCCCGCGAAGTTCAGCGAGACATGCGGGTTCGCCTCGATGTTGCGCGTCCGGGCCGTCCCCGCCAGGCTGAAGACGCATACGCACTCGTCGCCGTCCCACAAAAACCACACCGGGCTCGGCAGCGGGCGACCGCCGGGCGTGACGGTCGTGAGCCAGACGACTCGCTCGTCGCGGAGGTGCCGCGCCGCGCGCGCGCCGAACTCCGTGCTTTCGTCGATCACGACGGCATCGTACGCACCGCACGGGTACCCGCCGGCTCTCGGCGCGACGGAGTGTGGGATCCGGTTTCGGCTCGCGACTACCATTCGGCCGTGAGCGCCGGGATCGAGCGGCCGTTGCGGGTGAGCGAGGTCATCGCCGAGACGATGCGCCTCTACGGGGACCGCATCTGGTCAGCCTTCGGGCTCGGGGCGGTCGAGGCACTGGTCGTCCTGGCCGCCGACGTCGCGGGCCGTGTCGTCGGGCTCGTGCTTCTCGCCGTCGCGTTCACCCTCGTCTTCGCCGCCGCGGCGAGGATCGTCGCCGGTGACGGCTTCCGTGAAGCGTGGGGGCAGGTTGCCGTTCGGCTCGCCGTTCTCGCCCCGCTCGGCTTCGTGGTGGCGGTGCCGTTCGCGGTGTCGTTCGGCTATCTCGTGCTGATGGCCGTCGCGATCGCCTGGCTCGCCCTGACCGGCCTCGCGATCCCGGTGGCGATGCTCGAGCGCGAGAGCGGGAACGAAGGATGGCTCGCACGGGTTAGTTATGCCCTCCGCCGGGCGATCGCCCTGGCTCGCGCCGGTTACCTGCACGCGCTCGGCGTGTCGGCCGTTCTCGTTCTCGCCTACCTCGTCTTCGGGATCCTGCTCAGCGGCCTGCTCGCCGGCTTCGCCGACAACTCGGGGAAGATCGCGCTTCTCCTCGCCCAGATCGTGCTCGCACCGTTCTTCTTTTTCGGGCTCGCGATTCTCTATTACGACCAGCGCGCCCGCCTCGGGCGCGCGCCCTCGTCGAGCGCAGCCAGCCCGGCAGCGTAGGGCGCGGTATTCTCGCGGCCGACACGAGGCCGAGGAGGAGCGATGCCGACCTACGTCATGCTCTCGACCCTCTCCGAGCAGGGGCTGCAGACGCTGCGCGCCAACCCCGAGCGGCTGCGGGAGGTGAACCGCGACGTCGAGGAGCTCGGCGCCAGGGTGCTCCACCAGTGGTTCGTTCTCGGGCCCTACGATTTCGTCAACGTCGTCGAGGCGCCCGACACCGCGACCGTGGCGAAGGTCTCGGTCGCTCTCGGAGCCCGCGGCAGCATCGCCAACCTCCAGACGTACGAGGCGCTCGGGGTCGACGAGTTCATCGCCATCGCCGGCTCCTAGCACCCGTTCCCGATGGATCCACCGAGGCTTCCCGACTGGCTCGTCGCCGAGGTAGCCGCGTGGCCGCAGGACGCCTGGGGAGTGCACCAGGCCCGGTTGCTCCTGCGTGACGGAAGCGTGATCGCGCCGGTGGCGATCATGCCGAGCGGCGACATCGTCGGCTGGGGCTCCGCCGGTTCGAAGGGCTTCGACGCGGACGACATCGTCGCGATCGAGCGGGTCGACGCGTAGCCGCGCTCTGCGTCACGATCGCCAGCCGGAGCTGGAGCCCACGCTTCGCCACGTCCTCGCCCGGTAGCGTGGGCAAGCGCCGCCGTCGGCGGGCCGGCCGTCGCTACTCGAGGCCCGCGTACGCCACGGCGAGCTCTGCCGCCAGCGCGGCGTTGTCGGCGATCAAGCGTCTGTTCGCCTCGAGCGTGCGGCCACCGCTCTCGGCGTGAAGGTACGCGAGGACGAACGGCGTGACGGCCTGGCCGGCGACGCCTGCTCGCTCGGCCGCCTCGAGGCCGTCCTCGATCAGGCTCTCGACGTCGAGGCTCTCCACGGGCGGGCGCGCGACCACGACGGCCGAGTGCCGGCCGAGCCGCCAGTGCAGACGGGCGACCAGTGCGGCCTCCTGCGCCGAGTCGACCCGGGCCGATACAGGTGGCCCGCCGCCGGCGCGGTAGAAGAGCGGCAGCTCGTCCGTGCGCCAGCCGAGCACCGGGACTCCGAGCGTCTCGAGCAACTCCGCGGTGGCGGGAACATCGAGGAGCGACTTCGCGCCCGAAGCGACGACGAGCGCCTCCACCCGAGCGAGCTCCCCGAGGTCGGCGGACACGTCGAGTGTTTGCGCGAAACCTCGATGGACGCCCCCGAGACCACCGGTCCCCATGAAGCCGATACCGACGGCGCGGCAGATGGCGAGCGTGCCGCCCACCGTGGTCGCGCCGAGCGCGCGCTGCGCGACGCAGGCCGCGAGATCGCGCGGTCCTATCTTGCGGGCCTCCGGCGTGTGGGCGAAGCGGTCGAGCTCCGACTCCTCGAGCCCGACGCGGACGACCCCGTCGACGACGCCGATCGTGGCCGGGACCGCTCCGGCCGCGCGCACCCTTTGCTCCGACTCGTGGGCAACCGCCGCTCCCTCGCCCCGCGGGAAGCCGTGGGAGACGAGCGTCGTCTCGAGGGCGACGACCGGCGCCCGCGCCTGGAGGGCGTGGGCGACTTCCGGGTGGAGTCGAACGAGCTCGTTCATCCGACGCCCGCCACGTCGTCGGGAGCGATCGACGGCGGAACCGCTCCGATCATGCCGACGCAGCGTGCCGCCGCGTCGAGCGCGAGCTCCACGCCTCCCAGCAGATAACCGGCCGCGAAGGCGTCGCCGGCCCCGGTCGTGTCCACGACCCGGGCTGGCCGCGCGGGGAATCGCTTCGTCCCGGCGCCGCTTCGCACCAGGCAGCCCCGAGCGCCGCGCTTGACCAGCACGGTCGCTTCGCCTTCCGCGCCGGCGAGCTCGATCTCCTCCTCGTTGCCGAAGATCACGTCCGGGGCGAGCCCGTGTAGCGCCTCCGCGAACCGATCCACTCCGAGACGGCGTATCGCCGCGGTGGAGGACACGTCGACGCTCACGCGCGCCCGAGCTCGACGGGCGCTCGCGGCCGCTGCTCCCACCGCCTCCCGAAGCGGCGACTCGACCAGGCTGTAGCCCGAGATGTGCAGCCAGTCGCAACCTTCGAACCACTCGGCCTCGAGGTCGCCCGGAGCGAGTCCGGTCGCGACGCCGCGGTCGGTGAGCATCGAGCGCGAGCCGTCCGCCGCGGTCAGCGAGACGACGGTGCCGGTCACTCCGTCGACTTCGGGCCCGGCGAGCTCGACGCCCCGTCGCTCCAGCTCCTCTCGGAGGATGCGGCCGGCCGGATCGCGCGCCCGCTTGCCGACGAAGCGCGCGCATCCTCCGAGCGCGACCACCCAGGTGGCGACGTTGGCGGCCTGTCCGCCGGGGCTCGCATATGTCTCCACGAATGTGTCGGTGTCCGTGTCGATCGGACGATCCAGCGCGACGACGACGTCGAGCAGCAGGTCGCCGATCGTGCAGATCACGGCCGCAGCCTACAATCGGGCCCATGCGTGATCGCGAGCGGCGCACGAAGCTCGGCCCCTTTCTGCTCGGAGGGCTCGTCGGCAGCGTCGCCGGACTGGTCGCGGCCGGGAGGATGCGCGTCGAGCGTCCGCCCTCTCCCCGCCGATCGCCTGCGGGGCTGGCTGCGTTCGAGGGCGCTCCCTGCTATCGGGAGCTCGTGGAGCGGGAGACGCGAGAAGGTCGAGAAGCGCGAGGCTAGCCGCGGCTCAGCCGGCCGAGTGAGGCGATGGCCGTCTGGTAGTTGAGCTCCGCGTCGGAGACGCCGAGCTTGGTTCCGATCAGCTGAGCCCGAATCGTGTCACGAAGGTACTCGTCCGGCGTCTCGACCGGCCGGTCCGTCCAGATGATCAGGAAGGCCCCGAACGTGCGCGACCGGAAGCCGTCGCCGACCGCAACGTCCTCCTCGATCTTCCAGCGCGGCGTGATGCCGCCGTTCGAGACGTCGTGAATCCAGATCCCCCGACCGAGTGTCTCCGCCTCCTCGAGCGTGCGCACGGCCAGCCGCGCATCGGCCCGCGGGACGATCGAGTCGCCGATGTGCCCACCGTCCTGAAACGCCTCCAGGTAGAGAGGGTTGTACCCCCAGAGCACGTCGGAGGGACGCAGGAAGCCCGCGAGCCAGGCAGCAGCGTCGTCGCGCGCCGCCTTGCGCTGCGGCGCCTCGCCCGCGTACAGCGCCGGCGTACGCTGCCATCCCCAGGCGACCTGCGCCGAGACGAGCAGCGCCAGCGCGACCGCGAGGACCGGTGAGCGAGCCCGGCCGAGCGGGCGAACGAGCTCGAGGAGCCCGGAGGCGACGAGCATCGCGAGAAACGGGAGCGCGAAGATGAGGTGGCGGGTCTCTGGAACTGCCGCAGTTCCGAGCCGCGCGAGCATCAGGGCGACCGTCGGAACGGCGAAGACGAGCCCGGCGAGCAGAGCGGCCGGCGGTCGCGAGCGAGCCAGGACGACGAGGCCGCCGAGGGCCAGCGCGACCACGATCGCGAAGAGAAACGTCCAGCCGGCGGTGAAGTCGCCGACGACCTCGCGAACGTACTTGACCACGTCCCACGGAGTGTCGAGCGACGAGGGCCGGTCGCCGCCGACGCCGACGTCGAAACGGGATGCGAGCCTGAGGTACGTTCGCCAGAGCGGAATCGCGATCAGCGTCACCGCGACGAAGGCGGCGGCCGCCGGCCAGATCGCGAAGGGCTGCCGTATGCGCCGGGCGATCACGTACGCGGCCTGAACGGCCAGCACCATCGCGCCGTAGGGCATCGACGCAAGCGTCGCGAGCATGACGAGGCTCCACAGGAGCCATCGCTTCCAGCCGCCGAGGGCGAGCGCGTGCAGGAGCGTCAGAAACGAGAGCGCGCTTGCGAAGAGAAAGAGGCTGTACATGCGCCCGTAGATGCCGTGGAAGAGCAGCGTCCAGCTCGTGGCGACCAGCAACGTCGCGACGAGGGCCGTCGCCCGTGTGGTGAGGCGAGCGACGAGGCACGCGATCACAGGAACGCTCGCCACGGCGAATAGCACCGACAGCAGTCGAAGGCCGGTGAGGCCTGGCGAGACGAGCGCGACGAGGTGGGTGAGGAGGAAGTGAAGAGGCGCGCCGCCGCGCTCGCCGAGCACCGTGTCGAAGAGGTCGCCGATCGGCTGGCGGCCTACGAAGAGCGCTAGCGTCTCGTCCTCGTGCGGCGGCCACGCGGTCAGCTGGGCGACCAGAAACCCGAAGACCGCGACCGTGATCAGCCCGACGCCGAGTCGAAACGGCGTCAGGAAGGCCCACCGGGCGGCCGTCCAGGAAGGGGTCGCCGACAGCGGGGCGGACGCTGGCACTCGACCGGCCTGAGTGCCGGAAACCGCCGATCCTCCTGCTACGATGTCGCTTCGCACTTCGCGGTTCCCCTTCCTCGCCGATGCCCATCTACGAGTATCGTTGCCCAGACGGGCATACGTTCGAACTCTTGCAGAGGATGAGCGATCCGCCTCCGGAAGAGTGCCAGATCTGCGGCGCTGCACCCGTCACCAAGGTGCTCTATCCCGCCGCCGTTCACTTCAAGGGCTCCGGGTTCTACTCCACCGAGTACGGCCGAGGCGGGCGCAAGCGGAACGGGTCGAAGGACGGCGACTCGTCGTCCGGAGAGGCGACGAAGTCCGGCGAGAAGTCGGAGACCAAGGATGCCAAGAAGTCCGAGAAGTCCCCGGACTCGAAGTCCTCGGACTCTGGTTCGTAGGGTCTCGTCAGTCCTTGCCGACGATGCACCCCGGCCCGTAGAGACCGGAGCCGGGTAGTGGCGGCTGCGGAGCGCTCTCTCCCGTGACCATGGACAGCACCTCGCGGTTCTCCTCCGTTCCGACGATGTAGGCGCCGTCGGCGGAGATGTCGCCGCCGAGACGGCAGCGGAGCGTCCGGCTTCCCGCCGCCCGGAACTTCACCCAGCCGAGCTGCATCAGCTCCCAGGCCGACAGGTCGGTGGCGAGCGGTTTCACGAGATCGTCGCCGACGAAAGGCATCCGTGCGAACCCGAGGGGGCTGACGACCTCGTCGGCGACCGCCTGGATCACCTGTTGCTGGCGGCCGCCCCGCGTCAGGTCGGTCTCGGTCGGATCGAGCGTGTTCTCCCGGATCCTCGAGTACACGAGAGCTCGTCGCCCGTCCATGTGCTGCTCGCCCCGCTCGAACCGCCAGCCGGCCCAGCGGTCGCACTCGGCGGGTGTCGCGTACGGGCACTCGAACCGGTTGGAGACGATCGGCTTCGGCACGTCGACGGTCACGCCTCCGAGTGCGTCGACCACGTCCCGGAAGCGGTCGAAGTCGACGACCGCGACGTGGTTCACCGGCAAGCCCGTAACCTGCTCGACCGTCTCGATCGCGAGCGCGGGGCCACCGTATGCGTACGCGGCATTCAGCTTGTCCACGCCGTGCCCCGGGATGTCGACGCGGAGGTCACGCGGAATCGAGAGGTAGGCGATGCGATGCTCGTCCGGATCCGTACGGATCAGCATCATCGCGTCGGAACGGCCCCGCTCCTTACCGCGCGTCTTGCCCTCGTCGGCGCCGAGCAGGAGGATCGTCGTCGGGTTGGAGAGGAGGGAACCCTTCTGCGGGGCGAGCGCGGCGGTCGTGCGCGGGTCGAGCCGCGCATTGGCCTCTTCGACGCCGCTTCGGAAGGCGAGGAAGCCGAGCAGCGCCCAGACGCCGACGAGGATCACGCCGAGCAGGAGCACGGAGACGACAACCCAGGGCCAGCGGCGACGCCGCGGCGGCGCGATCGGCGTGACCGGGAGGCTGGGGTCCCCGGGCGCGAGCCCGGGCTCGATCTCCCGCAGCTGCTCCTTGAGGGGAAGCGGGGGACGCCGTCGCGACCCCCTGACGCGGCCCGCCCGGTAGATCCGGTACGGCTTGTCCTTGCTGGCCACGCGACTCGATATCGTAGCCACACGACCATGCCGTCCTTGCGTTAGTGGAGCTCTAGTGCCTCTGGTCGTCTGCCCGACGCCGATCGGCAACCTCGAGGACATCACGCTGCGAGCGCTTCGCGAGCTCGGCGAGGCCGAGCTCGTCCTCTGCGAGGACACACGGAGAACGCGGATCCTGCTCGACCGACACGGCGTCCAGGCTCGGCTCGAGAGCTACCACCGCCACAACGAAGCCCGCCGGGCGGGCGAGATCCTGCCGCGACTCGAGGCCGGAGAGCGGATCGCGCTCGTCAGCGACGCGGGGCTGCCCGGGGTGAACGATCCCGGCGCGAGGCTGATCGCCGTGGCGATCGCGGCCGGCGTCGACGTGGTCGTCCTGCCGGGACCTTCTGCCGTCGAGACCGCGCTGGTCGCGAGCGGCCTCGTCGGCGAGCGCTTCACCTTTCTCGGCTACCTGCCACGATCGGGCGCCGGTCTCGAACGCCTCTGGGAGGAGCTGAGCCGCTGGGACTGGCCCGCAGTCGGCTTCGAGTCGCCGAAGCGCCTGCCCGCGAGCCTCGCAAGCCTCGCTCGAAGCCACCCGGAACGCCGCGTCGTCGTGTGCCGCGAGCTGACGAAGCGGTTCGAGGAGATCGTGAGGGGCTCCGCCACGGAGCTCGCGGCACGCTTCGCCGTGCCGCCGCGAGGTGAGGTGACGATCGTCATCGGCGGAGCGGTGCCCACGGACGTCCCGGCCACGCGGGTGGAACAAGCCGCTGCCGCGGTGGCGGAGCTGGCCGCGCTGGGTGCGCCACGCCGCCGCGCCGCCGATGTGGTCGCCCGGCTGAGCGGAGTTCCGAAGAATCGCCTCTATCGCGATTCTCTGTAGGCACATTTGACAACCGAAGCCCGCCTCGGTAGTCTAGTTCTCCAGAGAGACAACGAGCAAGGAGCAGATCATGAGACGTGTTCTCGTGCTGCTACCGGCCTTGCTCGCGCTCCAGGTCGGCGTGTCGCCCGCGCTCGCCTGGACCTGGCCCGCGGATGGGCCGGTACTGCAGCAGTTCTCCTATGACGCCGCGAGTCCGTACGAGGGCGGTCGGCACAGGGGCATCGACATCGGCGGCTTGCCGGGGGCTACGGTGGTGGCGCCGGCGGCCGGAACCGTGAGCTTCGCGGGCTCGCTCCCGGATGTCGGGCGGTCACTCACGATCGAGACCCCGGACGGGTACTCCGTCACTGTCGTCCATCTCGGCGCCCTGTCGGTCGGTCGCGGGGAGGTGGTGGGCGAGCGAGCGCCGGTCGGGTCAATCGGTCCGTCCGGCACCGCCGAGGTCGGCGAGCCGTACGTGCATCTCGGGGTCCGGAAGACGAGCGAGCCGGAGGGGTATCTCGACCCGCTTCTGTTCCTCCCGGCGCGTACCACCGACGCACCCCAGGAAGCGGGTCCACCCGTCGAGTCGAGTGCCCCCGTCGGCGAGGCGGGCTCCCAGACGGCTCCCATCGATCCCGGGCCCGAACCGGGAGCGATGGCCGCGGACGCGCCGGCGCACTCGGCGAGCACGTCCGGTGGGGAGGCGCTCGAGGAGCCGCTTGCAGGAGCTCCCGATGCCGGGGCGCTCGACGGCGACGCCTCGCAGTCTCAGGCGGCGACCGAGGAGACGCCCATCGTCGAGGTGCCCGACCCCGAGACCTTCGAGCCCATCGCGGAAGCATCGGAGCCGGCTCCCGTCGAAGTCCTGGTGGAGCCCGTAGCGGGCAGTCCGGAACGCGTTGATGCTGAGCTCCCGCAGCCGGCAGGTTTCGCCGACGCGGGGTCACCCGCGCCGGCAGTGCCAACGGTGGCAGCTCCTCCGACCCCGGTCGCAATGCCGTCTCCGCCGCCAGACGCGAAGCCCGGCGCCGGGACGGGCTCCGGGCGCAAAGCCACCGCACCGGATCCGGGCCTGGTCGCCGTCGAAGCTGCGAGCGTGCCGTCGCCGCCGGTTGCGCATTCGGGAAAGGTGGTCGTCGAGACCGCGACAACGGCTGCGGAGGTCGTGAGCGCGGCACCGATGAGCGCCGCCGCCGAGAAGGCGCAACGTCCACCGGAAGCGCGCGCCGAGCGCGCTCGCGCGATCGATCGGCGATCCGGCGGAGATCCGCCGGTCATCGGCAGCCCGGTGCCTGCCCCGATCCTCGAGGTCCTTCCGCCGCCCGAGCAGCCGGGTGCCGTGGTGGTCAGGACGACGGAGCACCGTGGCTCCCGAGTGCCGTTGCTCGTCGGAGTGTTCCTGCTCGGCGCGGGGCTGGTCGCCGTGCTCTCCTGGCTGCGGGGCGGCACAACCCCCGCGTCGACGGCGCAACGCGCGCCTGAAGGTGACGGCGGACACGGCGGTCACACGGTCGAGGTCGAAGCGGGGCTCGATCGCGAGCTCGAGGCGGAGCTGGCCTGCATCCTTGCCGAGGACGGCGAGTCGGCCGGCGAGATCCGCGTCCTCGTCGGGCAGGCGGATCGATGAACCGGTGAAGGTGTCCGGATGACCGGCCGCGTCGCTCTCGCCTTGGCGCGGCCGGTCGGGCGACCGCCCGTCCGTATGATTCGCACCCGCACGCCTGACCTCGAGACGGATGAGCGACGCCCACCAGCCGAAGCCTCAGCGGATTCTCGTCGCCGTGGCATGGCCCTATGCGAGCGGGCCCCGCCACATCGGTCACGTTGCCGGATTCGGCGTGCCCGCGGACATCTTCGCCCGCTACCACCGGCTGCGCGGCAACGACGTGCTGATGGTGAGCGGAACCGACGAGCATGGGACGCCTGTGATGGTCGCCGCCGAGCGGGAGGGGATCACGCCCAGGGAGCTCGCCGACCGCTACAACGCCGTGATTCGCGAGGATCTCCGAGATCTCGGCCTCTCGTACGACCTGTTCACGCGGACGACGACACGAAACCACTACCACGTGGTTCAGGACGTCTTCAGGACGCTGTACGAGAAGGGGCACATCGTCGAGCAGACGGCGCTCGGAGCGTTCTCGGCAGCGACCGGCCACACGCTCCCCGACCGGTACATCGAGGGCACGTGCCCGCACTGCGGGTTCGGAGAGGCGCGCGGCGACCAGTGCGACAACTGCGGTCGCCAGCTCGATCCCACCGACCTCCTGAACCCCCGCTCGAGGACGGACGGCGAGCCCCCTGTGTTCCGGGAGACGCAGCACCTGTTCCTCGACCTGCCGGCGTTCGCCGCGCAGCTGACGGAGTGGATCACTGCTCGGGAGCACTGGCGTCCGAACGTCCGTGCCTTCTCGCTCAACCTCGTCAAGGAGCTCCGTCGGCGCGCGATCACGCGGGACCTCGATTGGGGCGTTCCGATCCCGGTCGAGGGTTACGAACAGCTCGAGGACAAGCGGATCTACGTGTGGTTCGACGCCGTCATCGGCTATCTGTCGGCGAGCGTCGAGTGGGCGACCACCGTCGGGGAGCCCGAGGCGTGGCGTTCGTGGTGGCAGAGCCCGGAGGCACGTCATTACTACTTCATGGGCAAGGACAACATCGTCTTCCACTCGGTGATCTGGCCCTCCATGCTCATGGGCTACGACGCGGGCGGCGAAATCGGCGCCGGGCGCGGTCCGCTCGGGCTGCCTCACGACATCGTGTCCAGCGAGTTCCTGACGATGGAGGGGAAGAAGTTCAGCTCCAGCCGGGGGGTCGTGATCTACGTGCACGACTTCCTCGACCGCTACGACCCCGACCCGCTGCGGTACTTCCTCACGGCGGCAGGTCCGGAGACGCAGGACACGGACTTCACGTGGTCGGAGTTCGTGCGTCGCAACAACGACGAACTCGTCGCGAACTGGGGCAATCTCGTCAACCGGACGATGACGAACGTCCACCGCAACTTCGGCGAGGTACCCGTTCCCGGCGAGTTGCTGGAAGCGGATCGAGCGGCGGTCGACACGGTCGAGGGCGGGTTCGAGACCGTCGGCGCCCTGATCGAGGCAGCGCGCTTCCGGGCCGCGCTGGCCGAGGCGATGCGGCTTGCGTCGCATGTGAATCAGTACGCGAGCGAGCAGGCGCCGTGGGCGTTGCTCACGTCCGACCGCGCGCGCGCAGGCACCGTCCTGTACGTGATGCTTCGCTGTGTCGACAGCCTGAAGACGCTGCTGACGCCCTTCCTCCCGTTCACGTCGCAGACGGTGCACGAGCTCCTCGGCTACGACGGGTACCTCGCGGGGCCGCTCGCGTTTCGCGACGAGGCCGAAGCCGACGGGTCGCAGCACCGCATTCTCAGCGGGGACTACGGGAGCTGGGTCGGGCGCTGGGCACCGAGTGCGCTGCCACCCGGTCAGGCGCTGCGCGAGCCCAGCCCGCTGTTTCGCAAGCTCGATCCGGACCGGGTCGTCGCGGAGGAGCTGGCGCGCATGGAGCAGGCGGCCTCCACGCCGGCGTGATCGACACGCATGCGCACCTCGATGCGCTCGAGGAAACACCCGCTCAGGCGATGGCGCGGGCGAGGGAGGCGGGCGTCTCGACGGTGATCTCCGTCGGCACCGGCATCGAGTCGTGTCGTTCGACGCTCGCGATCTCAGAGCAGGAGGACGGGGTCTTCGCAGCGCTCGGCATCCACCCACATCAGGCGGGCGAGTCCAGCCGCCCCGACCTCGAAGAGCTGCGGCGTCTGCTCGAGCACCCGAGGGCGGTTGCCGTCGGGGAGACCGGCCTCGACTACTACCGCGATCGGGCGCCCCGCGACCGTCAGGCCTTGCTCTTCCGCATGCAGGCCGAGCTCGCAGCCGAGGTCGGCAAGGCGCTCGTCGTTCACTCTCGCCTGGCGGACGAGGACACGGTGAGTGTCCTAGGCGAGCTTCCGCGAGACGTGTCCGTCGTCCTCCATTGCTTCTCCTCGACCGCGCTGCTCGAGCCGGCGCTCGAGCACGGCTGGTTCGTCTCGTTCGCGGGAAACGTGTCCTACCCGAAGGCCGCCGAGCTTCGCTGGGCTGCGACGCAGGTTCCGGCCGGGCGTCTGCTCGCTGAGACGGACAGTCCTTACCTGGCGCCGCAGCCCGTGCGCGGGCGGCGCAACGAGCCGGCGTTCGTCGTCCACACCCTCGCCGCCCTTGCAAGCGCCCGCGGCGAGAGCCCAGCAGAGCTGGAGCAGACGATCGGGGCCAATGCCGCCCGGGCGTTCTCGCTGCCGTGAACGCCCGCGGATCACACGAGTCCAGCCTCGTTCCGATCGTGCCGAATCGTGACCTCGGCCAGCACTTCCTCGTCGACGAGAACATCCTTCACGTCGCTGCGCGCCTCGCCGAGCTTCGCGCGGACGACGTCGTGCTGGAGATCGGCCCCGGGCTCGGCATCCTGACCGCGCACCTCGCCGACCGCGTCCAGCGCGTCCACGCCGTCGAGGTCGACCCGGGCCTCGAGCCGCACCTGCGGGAGCGTCTCGCCGGTCGGGACAACGTCGAGCTCGTGTTCGGCGATGCGCTCCGAGTGCCGCTGGCAACGCTGAGACCTCCCCCGAACAAGCTCGTGGCCAACCTGCCCTACCAGGTGGCGACGCCGATCGTGGTCGAGAGCCTCGACGGCCTCCCCCGGATCGCGCTCTGGTGCGTGATGGTGCAGCGCGAGGTCGCCGATCGCTTCTTCGCCGCTTCCGGAACGCGGGCGTACGGGGCGGTGTCGGTGCTCGTTCAGCTGACCGCCCGGCGGACCGGCATGCATCCGGTCGCGCGCAGCTGCTTCCGGCCTCCGCCCAACGTCGACTCGGCGCTCGTCGCGTTCCGTCGGATTCGCGACTGGCCCGACGGCCTCGGTTCGCTGAAGACCCTCGTCCAGGCGGGATTCGCGCACCGGCGCAAGACGCTTGCCAACTCTCTCGAGCTCGGCGGCTTCGCAAGCCGGGGGCAGGTCACCGCGGCGCTCGAGGCGATCGGGCACGCGGCCTCGGCGCGTGCGGAGGCCCTTGCGCCCGAGGAGTTTCCGCTTCTCCTCGACGCCCTCGTCGAGCGGGGCGTCGTCAGCGCGTGACCCGACGGCACGCGCACGCGAAGATCAACCTCTCTCTCGTCGTCGGCGAACGGCGCGCGGACGGCCTCCACGAGCTCGCGACGGTAATGCAACGGATCGAGCTCGCGGACCGCCTCGACCTCGAGCCGGCTCCGGCGCTCGAGGTCGAGGGGTTCGCAGGCGACACGATCGTCCGCACCGCGCTGGAAACGCTCGCTAGGGCCGCGGGGGTCGAGCCCCGGTGGCAGGTCATCGTCGAGAAGCACATCCCCGTCGCCGCCGGTCTCGGCGGCGGGAGCAGCGATGCGGCAGCTGCTCTCCGGCTCGCCAACGAGACGCTGAAGCGACCCCTCCCGGAGGGGAAGCTCCATCGGCTCGCCGCGCGACTCGGCGCCGACGTGCCGTTCTTCCTCGCGCCCGGCCCGAAACTCGCGGAAGGGGCCGGCGAGCGGCTGAGCCCGATCGACCTTCCCCAGGACTACTGGGTGGTCGTGATCGTGCCCGCGAATCAGACGAAGACGTCGACAGGAGACGTCTACGCTCGCTTCGACACGCTCGGCGGGGCGCCCGGATTCGCCGGCCGCCGGGCGGCGCTCGTCGCCTCGGTCGGAGGCTGTCGACGTCCTGCGGACCTCGCTGACCTCCCGACGAACGATCTCGCCGACGCGGCAGGAGCCCCGGCCCTCCCCGCCGAGCTGCGGGCCGCCGGTGCATTCCGGGCGGACGTCAGCGGTGCCGGGCCTGCCGTGTACGGGCTCTTCGAGCGCCGCGCCGAAGCCCTGGCTGCGCGGGCACGGCTCGGCGATGTAGCCGGATCGTGGGTCGTGGCTCCGGTCTGGTGAGGATCGACGGTAGACTCGCCCGGCGTGTTGCCTCGGATCTCTCCTCCTCTTCGGTGGGGCGTAGCCAAGTGGTAAGGCAACGGGTTTTGGTCCCGTGATCGGAGGTTCGAATCCTCCCGCCCCAGCCATGATTCGAGGCGCGTGAGCCCCCCGATCGCAGCCGTTCTGATGGCGGGCGGGCTCGGCACCAGAATGCGATCGTCGACGCCGAAGCACCTCCATCCGCTGCTCGGGAGACGGCTGGTGGACTGGGTGATCGAGGCGGCGCGGCCGCTTCGCCCGTCCCCGTTCGTGCTCGTGTGCTCCCCCCAGATCGAGCAGGTGCTCGCCACGACGCTTCCCGACGGCGTCCAACTCGCCGTTCAGCACGAGCCGCGCGGAACCGGCGATGCCGTTCGCGTTGCCCGGCCCGCGCTCGGCCACTTTGCAGGAGACGTGCTCGTGCTGTCGGGCGACACCCCTCTCCTCACCACGGCGCTCCTCGAGGAGCTCGTCGCCGAGCATCGCAGGGCTCATGCGGCCGTCACGGTGCTCTCGTTCGAGCCGACCGACCGACGAGACTACGGCCGTGTGCTGCGCTCGCCCGACGGGTCGCTCCGCGCGATCGTCGAGGTCGTCGACGCGACGGCGGAGGAGCTCGCCGTCCGGGAGGTGAACTCGTCGATCTACGTGTTCGCCGCGGACGCCCTGTGGCCGGCCCTCGATCGCCTCGACGCGAACAATGCACAGGTGGAGCTCTACCTCACGGACGCGGTCCGGCATATCGTCGACGAGCGGCGTGTCGGTGCCGTTCACGTCGCAGCCGACCCCGCCGACGCCGAGGGTGTGAACACGCGCGCCGAGCTCGCGACCGCCGGCCGCAACCTTCGCGACCGGATCGTCCTCGACCACATGCTCGCCGGCGTCACGATCGTGGACCCCGCGACGACGTGGATCGAGCCAGAGGTCGTGATCGAGGCCGACGCCGTCATCCACCCCTTCACGGTGCTTCGGGGGCAGACGATCGTGAGGGCGCAGGCGGAGATCGGGCCGCACGCTGTCGCCGTCGATTCCGAGGTCGGCGCGGGCGCGCTCGTGGGCCCGTTCTGTTACCTTCGCCCTGCAACCGTGCTCGAGGCAGACGCCAAGGCAGGTTCGTTCGTCGAGGTGAAGAACTCGCGAATCGGAGCGGGCGCCAAGGTGCCACACCTCTCCTACATCGGGGACGCCGACGTCGGCGAGGGGGCGAACGTGGCGGCCGGAAACATCACGGCGAACTTCCCCCACGAGCCAGGGCGGCCGAAGGGACGCACGACGATCGGCCGGAACGTCAGGACGGGTGTCCACAATGCATTCATTGCTCCGGTCACGATTGGCGACGATGCTTGGATCGGCGCGGGGTCGACGATCACCGACGACGTCCCCGCCCGCGCTCTCGCGCTCGCGCGCGCACGCCAGGTCAACAAGGAGGGATACGTTGGAGAGCGGGACGACTGAGCTGGCCCGGATCCCCGGGCTCGAGACGCTCGAGGCGCCGCCGCCCCCGAAGCCGATCGGCGAGCGCGGGCGCTGGATCGAGCGCGGGCCGTCCGGGAAGCTGATGCTCTTCTCCGGCCGCTCCAACCGGGAGCTGGCCGAGCGGATCGCGGACGACCTCAACATCGAGCTCGGCGACGTCGAGCTGAAGACGTTCGCGAACGGCGAGACGTACTGCCGCTACAACGAGTCGATCCGGGGTGCGGACGTCTTCATCGTCCAGTCCTGCGCCCCGCCTGCCGTGAACGACCATCTCGTCGAGCTTCTCTTCATGATCAACGCGGCCAAGCTCGCGTCGGCGAACCGCATCACGGCGGTGATGCCCTGGTTCCCGTACTCGCGCCAGGACAAGAAGTCGGCTCCGCGTGAGCCGATCAGCGCGCGCCTCGTCGCCGACATGCTCCAGTCCGCCGGGGTCGATCGCGTCCTGACCATGGATCTGCACGCGGGCCAGATCCAGGGTTTCTTCACGATTCCAGTCGACCACATGACCGCGCTGCAGATCTTCGCGAAGTACTACTGGGACAAGGGCCTCCACGGCGATGGGGTCGTCGCCGTCTCGCCCGACCCCGGCCGCGCGAAGATGGCGACGAAGTTCGCGCAGATGCTCGACGCGAACTTCGCCCTGATGAACAAGAGCCGCCCGGCGCACGACGAGGCCGTCATGACCGAGGTCGTCGGCCGCGTCAGCGGCAAGATCGCGATCATGAGCGACGACATCTACGCGACCGGCGGCACGCTCATCGCCGGGGCCGAGGCGCTGAAGAGGGCAGGCGCGACGGACGTCTACGCGTGCGCGACGCACGGGCTCTTCCCCGCCGGTGCGTTCGAGCGGCTCGAAGCGAGCCAGCTCGCAGAGATCGCCGTCACCGACAGCGTGCCCATCGATCCCCTCAACCGCCCGGACAACGTGAAGGTGCTGACCGTGTCCAGGCTGCTCGCCGACACGATCCAGAACGTCTTCTCGGACGACTCGGTATCCGCGATCTTCGCCGGCGAGAATCAGCTCTTCTAACAAGAACGGCTCAACCATACGGGTTGGGCCGTTCATTTCTACCGGAACCTTCTACCGGCTCGGGCGCACACCGGCCTATTCGGCGGACTCGCCTGACTGGCGCGCCCGCGCTGCTACCAGGACACCAGGACTGGGCGGCCGTCCACGGCGCTTCGTACATGACTTGGCGGGCTCAACTGCCTGTCCGCCTGACGATCGGGCTGTGGCTGAGGCCGCCGTGCGGCGCATCTGCACGGCGGCCTCAGCCGAGGTCGTGCTACCGCGCCGAGACCAGGTCGTCCTGGCTCTCGCTCCAGCGCGCCATCAGTGCGTAGAGCACGATGATGTTGAGCGCCAGGCCGGTCAGGGCCCAGAGCGGGTATTGGCTGTTGCCGAGGAAACCGAGCTGGGCGAAGAAGTTGACCGCCACGACCACGATCGCGAACCAGCGCGCCCATGCTCGGCCGGCCAGCAAGCCGAGACCTGCGAACGCGAGCAGCACGCCCCAGATCAGCATGATCCAGCCCCAGGCCGTCAAGTCGAAGACGAGGAAGCCGGTGGTGGTCACGACGTAGTACTTGTCGTCGAACAGGGCGATTAGACCCTGGAAGAAGTCGATGCCGCCGAGGATCACCATCACGATGCCTGCGAAGCCGATCCAGCCTGCCATGGAGCTTCTCGTACTCACTGCTACCTCCTCCTTGACGACGACGCTTGTCGCGCCGTCTTGACCCGATTTGACATCGCTCTTCCGTCAGAGCGCCTCATTCGCCGTGAGCCCCTGGTCGGCGTTGTAGCGCCAGGATCAGCGTACGGACTCATGCGGCTGAAGCCGGTGAGCAAAGGATGAGTTCGAGGGCCGAACGCCAGCACCTTCACGCGACCGATTGTCAGTGCGCTGCCTCCTGCAACGTGGGAGGCGAACGGCCTGAGCTGGTTTTGTCCTTCCTGGACGACGCCGTAGCTCGATTCGGGAACCTGTTGGCACATGGGTTGTTCGCGGGATGGAGTGTCCGGTTCTCACGCGCGGAACACAGTCATTACGGGAATGCCCTCCCTCTCGTAGCGCTTTGTCGCTCGCTTCTTGTCGACCACTGAGGGGCGAGAGCGACGACCCAGAGCAACAGCGAGTATCTGCGCGTTGCGACAGATCGACATCGGTGTTGCCACCGACTTGCCCCAGGGAAATCACTGACCCGGCCGGGCGCCGCGTTGAGCGGGCGATAGCGATCGACAACCCCGACGCAGCGCCAGGTCCAGGGTCGCGGCCGGCTCATCCGTGGAGTTCGCGAAGCCCCATCGAGGGATGCACAGCCGCCGAGGGCAGACCGATTCGGTGGGCATGCAGCTGGATCCCGACACGCAGGCGTTCGTTCTCGCTACGGCGTTCGTAACGGTGCTGACCTTCGCCCTGGGGATGCTGCTGCCGGTCGTACTCGTGCTGCGTTGGCTTTTCGCCTTCGGCTAGACTCCTCGGCCGGACATGGCCGGCGAGAGGGTCAAGCTCGAGGTGAGGAAGCGCGACGGGGGCGGCAGCGCTGCTTCTCGGCGGCTGCGCTCGGAGGGGCTCATCCCCGGCGTCCTGTACTCGAGCGGGAAGGACACCGTGACATTCGCCGTGCCGGAGCGAGACCTGCGCCGAGCGCTTTCCGGGGAGCACGGCAGGCACGCCATCCTCGATGTCGTTCTCGAGGGCCAGGAGAAGCCTCACCACGCCGTGCTCAAGGACTTCCAGCTCGACCCGATCAAGTCGCGCGTCCTGCACGTCGACTTCCACGAGATTCGCCTCGACAGGGTGATCCAGACCCAGGTTGCGATCGAGCTCGTGGGCGTACCCGTCGGCGTCACGCTGGGCGGCGTCCTGAACCAGGTGACGCGGGAGGTCACGGTCGAGGCCCTGCCGATGGAGGTGCCTGACCGACTTCCCCTCGATGTCGCTCACCTCGCTGTCAACGACGGCATCCGTCTCGCCGAGCTCACCGTGCCCGAGGGCGTCAAGTTGCTCGACGACCTCGACATGACCGTCGCGACCGTCTCGCCTCCGCGCGTCGAGGTCGTCGAGGAGGTCGAAGAGGTCGTCGAGGGCGAGGGCGTCGAGCCCGGCGAGGAAGCCGCCTCGACGGCAGCGGAGGAGGCGTCGCCCGAGGCCGAGCCCTCCGGCGACTAGGAGGTGCGCTTCTTTCGTCGGGGCGAGGACGCCTCGACGCTCGACCTGCTCGTAGCCGGGCTCGGGAATCCCGGTCGCGAATATCAGAACACCCGCCACAACGTGGGCTTCATGGTCGCCGACGAGCTTGCGCGTCGGCACCAGGGCTCGTGGCGCGCGAAGTTCTCGGCCGAGCTCGCCGAGCTCAGGATCGGCGGGCTTCGAGTGGCGCTCGTGAAGCCGCAGACCTACATGAACGAGTCGGGTCGCTCGGTTCAGGCGGCGGTTCGGTTTTTCAAGGTTCCGCCTGACGAGCTCCTCGTCGTCCACGACGAGGCCGACCTCGAGCCCGGACGGCTGCAGCTCCGCCGCGGCGGCGGGCTCGCGGGGCACAACGGCCTCCGCTCGATCGCGCAAGCGATCGCCGAGCGAGAGTTCCTTCGGCTCAGGGTCGGAGTTGGGCGGCCAGGGAAGGGTGACCACCGCCCCCTTGCGGACTTCGTGCTCTCGGATTTCCCGCCGGACCTGGACGTCGACGCGCTGGTTCGGCGAGCCGCCGACGCGGTCGAGTCGCTTCTGCGCGACGGTCTCGAGGAGGCGCGCCAGCGCTTCAACGAGCTGCCGTAGACCCCGCCCCTTCGCCCGTTCGAACGTCGACGCACAATCGTCACGACTGCGTGTGCCACGCGTGCGTTTCTCGGCGCTATGCTCGAAGCGGGGAGGAGGCTGGGCGCACCTGGTCTTTGCCTCCACGAGAATTGCCGCATCGTACGGCGCTGACGAGCCGTTACGGCCTCTCGCCCCCCGCAACTACGATGGGCACCGCGGAACCAGCGTCTCCGCCGAACGGCATGGACCAGCCCAGTCTGAACGTCTTCGCACGCGAGCTGGCCGACAGCGAACGGCTGCGGGCATTCGTCGACGCACCGGGGGACGCCCGCGTCTCCGAGCCGCTCTTGCCACTCTTTCTCGCTGCGCTCCTCACCGCCCGTGCTGGACCCCTCGTCTGCGTGTTTCCCGACGACCGTGACGCACGCGACGCGGCGGAGTCGGCCGGCTGGTACCTCGGTGAAGGCCGAGTCGGCCTGCTCCCCTCGCGGGGCGTCCGCCGGGAGACGGGCCTCGAGCCACCCCCACACCTGGTCGGCGAGCGGGCGCGGGCGCTGGATGTTCTCGAATCAGCCGGGCTGGTGTGTGCCTCGGCGCTCGGAGTGGCCGAAGGGATCCCGCCCCCCCGCGCGCGCTCGGCGGCCGTCCGCCTTCGAGCCGGCGATCAGGTCAGTGCCCATGAGCTGGTCGAGCGACTCGCGCTCGCCGGCTACGAACGGGTCGAGCGGGTCGAGGAGCGCGGCCAGTTCGCCGTTCGCGGTGGGATCGTCGACGTGTTTCCCTCCACGGGCCGGGAGCCGGTCCGGCTCGAGTTGTTCGGCGACGAGATCGAGTCCGCGCGGGCGTTCTCCGCCTTCACGCAACGCGCCTTGCGCGACCTGGAGGAGGCCGTCGTCTATCCGGCCGCCGAGCGACGGCTCGATGCCGATGCCTCTCCCGCCGAGCGGGCGAGCGAGGGGGCCCCGACCGTGCCGGGCGATCTCGTGGCACCGCTCCCGCACATCGACCTCGTCTGGCAGGAGGACGAGGTGCGGAAGGTATGGCGCGAGGAGCTCGGCGCCGAGCTCGGGCTCGGCGGCGCCAACCGGCTCGACGACCTGCCGCGAGGCCAGCAGCACGCCTTCGAGGCACAACGTCCGGCCGTGGCTGCTCGAGGCCTCGTCGAGGCCGAGAAGGATCTCGCCGGCTTCGTCAGGGCGGGCAATCGCGTCGTCGTCACGTTCGCGCACGAGGGCGAGGCGCTCCGCACGAAGGCGATGCTGCGACGGGTCGACGCGGAGCTGCTCCGAATGGGCGAAGACCTTCCCGCCGAGCCGCGGCTTCTCTTCGCGGTCTCGCCCGCGCGCCGCGGCTTCGTGCTGCGTGAGCTCGGGCTCGTTCTCCTTCCCGACACCCAGGTCTTTCGCAAGCGCCCGCCGCGCGGCGACGCACGTCTCGGCCGCGCACTCCAGAGCTTCGCCGACCTCCGTACGGGCGACCACGTCGTTCACGAGGATCACGGAGTCGGCAAGCTGCTCGGGTTCGAGACGAAGACGGTCGCCGGAATCACGCGCGACTATCTCTTTCTCGCCTTCAGGGGCGACGATCGCCTTTACGTCCCGCACGAACAGATCGGCAAGGTCTCGCGGTACGTGGGTGCGGACGGCCATGCGCCGGCGCTCTCGAAGCTGGGTGGCAAGGCGTGGCAGCTGCTCAAGAGTCGGGCCCGGGCGGGCGCACACGAGCTCGCCGGTGAGCTGATCGCGCTCTACGCGCAGCGACAGCGCGCCCCGGGTGTCGCCTACGAGGTCGACGGCGACCTCGTGGAGCAGCTCGAGGCGAGCTTCACGTTCGAGGAGACGCCCGACCAGCAACGGGCGATCGAGGCCGTCAAGGAGGACATGGAAGAGGCGCTGCCGATGGATCGACTCGTGTGCGGGGACGTCGGCTACGGCAAGACCGAGGTCGCCGTGCGGGCGGCGTTCGTGGCCGCCGTCAACGGCAGGCAAACGCTCGTTCTCGCGCCGACGACGATTCTCGCGCAACAGCACTGGAACACGTTTCGCGAGCGCTACCGCGACCAGCCCGTGACAATCGAGATGGTGTCGCGCTTTCGCAAGCCCGCGGAGGTGAAGCGCATCCTGGGCGAGTTCGCCGCGGGACGGGTCGACGTCCTCATCGGCACGCACCGGATCCTCTCGCGCGACGTCATGCCGCGCAGCCTCGGGCTTGTCCTCGTCGACGAGGAGCAGCGCTTCGGCGTGGCGCAGAAGGAGTTGCTTCGTCAGCTTCGCCTCGAGGTCGACGTTCTCGCTCTCACCGCTACGCCCATCCCTCGCACGCTGCACATGTCGCTCGCGGGCCTTCGCGACATCTCAGTGATCGAGACGCCGCCGCAGGGCCGCCGCCCGATCCGGACGCACGTCGGTGAGTACGACGAGGAGCTCGTCGCCGCTGCCCTCGGTCGCGAGCACGAGCGTGGCGGCCAGTCGTTCTTCCTCCACAATCGGGTCGAGACGATCGACGAGCGCGCCGAATCGCTACGCCAGCTCTGCCCTGACATTCGCTTCCTCGTCGTGCACGGGCAGCTCCCCGAACGTGAGCTCGAGCAGCGGATGCTGTCGTTCCTCGCGGGCGAAGCCGACGTGCTCGTGTCGACCACGATCATCGAGTCCGGGCTCGATATTCCCCACGCGAACACCCTCGTCGTCGAGCGGGCCGATGCGCTCGGGCTCGCCCAGCTCTACCAGATCCGCGGTCGTGTCGGCCGCAGCGACGTCGTCGCGCACGCGTACCTCTTCTACCCCGACGGCGAGGAGCTGACCGCGGAGGCCCGGGCCCGCCTCGCCGCTCTCGCCGACCACACCGAGCTCGGCGCCGGCTTCCAGATTGCGATGCGAGACCTCGAGATCCGCGGGGCGGGGAACCTGCTCGGCGCCGAGCAGTCCGGCCATGTGGCGGCCGTGGGTTTCGAGCTCTACCTCGAGCTTCTCGACGAGGCTGTCGCCGAGCTCGCCGGCTCGCGTCGCGCCGCTGCCCGTCCGGTTCGTGTCGACGCTCAGCTCGACGCCTACGTCCCGGCCGACTACATCGAGTCCGAGGCGCAGAAGATCGACCTCCACCGGCGGCTTGCCCTGGTCGAGTCGGAGGACGAGCTTCGCGAGCTTCGTGCGGGCGTCGAGGATCGCTTCGGTCCGCCGCCCGAGCCGGTCGAGCACCTCTTCGCCATCCAGGAGGCGAAGTTTCGTGTCGCCCGGCTCGGGGCCGACTACCTCGTGTTTCGCGGTGGGCGCGCGACGGTCGGGCCGCTCGTCCTCGGCTCGGCCGAGCTGCGGGGGCTGCGCGCCCTCGTGGAGACGGCGGTCTACAGCACCGCGCAGCGTGAGGTGTCGCTTCGAGTGATCCGGTTCGATCAGGCGCTCGAACTACTCGATGCTATTATCGATCTCCGGCTTGCCGCCTAGTCCAAGCCGCTTTTTTCTGCCCAGAGCCTTGCGCAAGTTCGCCCTCCTTCTCGCTCTCGTCGTTGCTCTCGTTCCCGTCCTCGCCGCATGCGGCGGCAGCGATTCGAACGACAGCGCAGCGACCACCGCAGCCGTCTCCCAGAAGGACGTCCCCGCGGACGCCGTCGCCCTCGTCGGCGACGAGCCGATCTCGAATGCGTCTTTCGACGCACTTCTGAAGCAGGCCGAGCAGAGCTACAAGACGCAGAAGCGTGAGTTCCCGAAGGCCGGCACGGCCGAGTACGAGGCTCTGAAGAACCAGGCCGTCCAGTTTCTCGTGCAGCGGGTGCAGTTCGAGCAGCGCGCGAAGGAGCTGGGCATCACGGTGACCGACGACGACGTCGACAAGAAGCTCGAGGAGCTGAAGAAGCAGTACTTCGAGGGAGACGAGAAGAAGTTCGAGGATCAGATCAAGGAGCAGGGACTGACGCTCGACCAGGTCAAGGCGGACGTCCGCGCCCAGGTGGTCTCCGAGAAGATCTTCGAGAAGGTGACCAAGGACGTCACGGTCGCCGACGCGGACCTCCAGGCCTACTACGACAAGAACAAGCAGCAGTTCGCGGTCCCGGAGACGAGGGACGTCCGCCACATCCTCGTCAAGACGAAGAAGGAGGCGGAGGACGTCTACCAGCAGCTCCAGGACGGTGCCGACTTCGGCAAGCTGGCCAAGAAGTACTCGACGGATCCGGGCTCGAAGGACAACGGAGGCAAGTACGAGGCCGTCCAGAAGGGACAGTTCGTCAAACCGTTCGACGACTTCCTCTTCGCGAAGGACACCCCTACGAACCAGGTCTCGGAGCCGATCAAGACGTCGTTCGGCTGGCACGTGATCGAGCCGCTCTCCGACATCGCGCCCGCGACGACGACGCCGTTCACCGAGGTCAAGGACACGATCCGGCAGCAGCTCGAGCAGCAGAAGAAGAACGAGGCGATGACGAAGTGGGTCGACGAGACCCAGCGGTTGTTCGCGGGCAAGGTCGCGTATGCCGTGGGCTACGCGCCACCTGCCACCGCACCCGCCGACACGTCCGCGTCGGGCGCAGGCAGCGGGCAGGCAGACACCTCGAAGTAGTGCCGGATCGCGAGGGCCTCGCGCAGGCGCTGCTCGAGCTTCAGGGGCTGGCCGAGCGTCTCCGGCGCGAGTGCCCGTGGGATCGCGAGCAGACCGCTCGCTCGATCGTTCCGCACACGGTCGAAGAGGCGTACGAGGTGGCCGACGCGGCCCTCGCCCACGACGATGCGAAGCTTCTCGACGAGCTCGGCGACCTGCTCTTCCAGGTGTACTTTCTCGCCCTCCTACTCGAGGAACGCGGCGCCGGCGACCTCGCCCGGGTTGCCGAATCCATTCATGCGAAGCTCGTCCGTAGACACCCGCATGTCTTCGGTGACGCCGTCGTCGAGGGGGCCGTCGCCGTCAAGCGCCGCTGGGAGGAGTTGAAGGCGGAGCAGGAGGAGCGGCAGGGGATCTTCCACGACGTGCCCGGCAACCTCCCTGCGCTTCTCAACGCACGCAAGGTGCAGCAGCGCGCGTCCGTCGTCGGCTTCGACTACTCGGATGCCGAGAGCGCGTTCGCCGATCTGGAGGACGAGCTCGCCGAGCTTCGGGACGAGATCGCCCGCGCTCCGGCCGTCGCACCCGAGCGCCAGCCCGATCCAGCCGTCGCCGCCGAGCTCGGGGACGTGCTCTTCGCGTGCGTGAACGTCGCGCGGCGTCTCAACGTCGACCCCGAGCTCGAGCTTCGGCGGGCGGGCGGCCGCTTCGTCGCGCGCGTGGACGAGGCGGAGCGCATCGCCGCGGCCGACGGCCACGAGTTCGCGCGGCTTCCTCTGGAGGCCCAGGACGCGTACTTCGATCGGGCCAAGGAGGCGCAGACCCGGTGAGGGCAAGCGAGATCACCGGCTGCCGGGCCCGTCAGATCCTCGACTCACGCGGCAATCCGACGATCGAGGTGGAGATCACGCTCGCGTCCGGCGCAACCGGCCGCGCCGCCGTGCCCTCCGGCGCCTCGACAGGACGGTTCGAAGCGGTCGAGCTCCGGGACGGAGACGCCCAGGTGTACCTGGGCAGGGGCGTTCTCACCGCCGTCGGGAACGTCGACGGCGAGATCGCAGACGCCCTACAAGGGGCCGACGCCGCGGATCAACGGGCGCTCGACGGTCTGCTCGTGGAGCTCGACGGAACGCCGAACAAAAGCCGCCTGGGTGCGAACGCGGTGCTCGGGTGCTCGCTCGCCGCCGCCAAGGCGGCGGCCGCGGCCGCGGGGGTGCCCCTGTACGACTGGATCGGGGGCGCGCAGGCGCACGTCCTTCCGGTTCCGATGATGAACGTCCTCAACGGCGGTGTGCACGCGCAGAACTCCCTCGACCTCCAGGAGTTCATGGTCGTGCCTGCAGGCGCATCGTCGTTCTCCGAGGCGCTTCGGATCGGCGTCGAAGTGTTCCAGTCGCTGAAGGAGCTCCTCCACGAGCGCGGTCTCGCGACCGGGGTGGGCGACGAGGGCGGGTTCGCGCCCGACCTCGACTCGAGCGAGGAGGCGATCGAGTCCATTCTCGACGCCGCGGAGCGCGCCGGGCACCGGGAGCGGATAGCGATCGCGCTCGACCCGGCGTCGACCGAGTTGTGGCGCGACGGTCGCTACGCGCTCGTCGGTGAGGGCCGGGAGCTCACGGCCGAGGAGCTGATCGAGTTCTGGGAGTCGCTCTGCGACCGATACCCAATCGTCTCGATCGAGGACGGGCTCGCCGAGGACGAATGGGGAGACTGGCTGACGCTCACCCAGCGACTCGGCGGCGCGGTCCAGCTCGTCGGTGACGACCTCTTCGTCACCAACGCCGAGCGGCTACGCCGCGGAATCGAAGCAAACGTGGCAAACGCGATCCTCGTCAAGGTGAACCAGATCGGAACGCTCACCGAAACGCTCGACGCGATCGATGTCGCCCGGCGCAGCGGATACGCAGCCGTGATCTCCCATCGCTCGGGCGAGACGGAGGACACGACGATCGCCGACCTCGCCGTCGCGACCGCGACGGGTCAGATCAAGACGGGAGCTCCGTGCCGCACCGACCGGGTTGCAAAGTACAACCAGCTCCTCCGCATCGAGGAGCGACTCGGCGACCGGGCCACCTACCCGGGCTGGGACGCGTTTCCGCGGTTCCCTCGCCCCGACGCCTGAGAATCGTCTCGCTCGAAGGTCGAAATCGTCACGCTCTCGCGGCTCGCCCCGGCGAGCGGCGCCGCTAGAGTCTGCGGCGGGAGGCGGGTGGAGCCACTCCCCCACCCAGGGAGGGGCCTCGGGCCGACGTGCGCCCACAGCCGCTTGGGCGCGGGCCGACCGTGGGTGGCTCGGCTAACGTGGGCTGCATGACCCGCGTGCCGCGCCGGACGAAGATCGTCTGCACGGTGGGGCCGGCGACGAGGAGCTCGACGATGCTGGACGAGCTCGTCGAGGCCGGGATGGATGCCGCCCGCCTCAACTTCTCGCATGGGACGCACGACGAGCATGCGGAGGAGGCACGGCTCGTGCGGGCGGCGCAGGAGCGCTTGGGGCGGCCACTTGCCCTCATCGCCGACCTCCAGGGGCCGAAGCTGCGGGTCGGAGAGCTCCCGGCGCCGCTGGAGCTCGATGCAGGAGATCAGATCTGGGTCGCGCCGGAGCCCGCGGCCGGCGCTGGTGAGCTACCGATCAGCCCCCCGGTGCTCGGCGAGGTGCTCGAGCCCGGTCACGAGCTTCTGATCGATGACGGCGCTGTGCGCCTCCGCGTCGAGGAGACGGACGGCTCGAGGCAGCGTTGCCGCGTCGTCGTGGGTGGAGTTGTCTCGTCCCACAAGGGCGTCAACCTCCCCGGGGTCCCGTTGCCGATCCCGTCGCTGACAGAGAAGGACCTCCGTGACCTCGACTTCGCGCTCGGTCTGGGCGTCGATTACATCGCTCTGTCGTTCGTACGTTCCGCAAACGACATCCGTGAGCTGCGCGAGCGCCTGAATGCGGCTGGGTCGCCCGCCCTCGTGATTGCAAAGATCGAAAAGGCGGAGGCGCTGGAGGAGCTCGAGGAGATCCTCAGCGCCTCCGACGCCGTGATGGTCGCCCGGGGTGACCTCGGCGTCGAGATCGGGCCGGCCGCGGTTCCCCTGGTGCAGAAGAGGATCATCCTGTCCGCGCTGGAGCACGGCAAGCCCGCGATCACTGCCACGCAGATGCTCGAGTCGATGATCACGCACGCCGACCCGACACGCGCTGAGGCGTCCGACGTCGCGAACGCGATTCTCGACGGCACCTCGGCGTTGATGCTCTCCGGAGAGACGGCGGTCGGACGGTTTCCCCTGGAGAGCGTCCAGACCATGGATCGGATCGCCCGCGCGGTCGAGCCGAGCCTCGGCTACCGGCACGAGCTGGCCCAGACCGCCGATCACCCGTTTCCGAGCGTCGGGGAAGCGATGTCGAACGCCGCCTGTGACATCGCCGAGGTGCTCGGTGCCGTGGCGATTCTCGTCCCGACGTTCAGCGGACGCACCGCGTCCGCGGTCGCGCGGCATCGCCCCCGGCGTCCCGTGATCGCGGTCACGCACCGGGCTCATTCCTGCCAGCAGCTCGCGATCGAGTGGGGTGTCGTGCCCGCGCGAATCGAGGAATGCAAGGACGTCGACGACCTGTGGGCCCGATCGCTCGAGGCGGCAAGAGCCACGGGGATCGTCGAGCCCGGCGACCGCGTCGTGATCACGGCGGGCACCGCCGTGAACATTCCGGGCACGACCAACCTGATCAAGGTCGAGACGGCCTGACCAGCTCGACAAGCTTCGGCCGGTAGGAAGGAGCCGGCGGGCTCCGGGCGAACCGTTGGAGTCCAGTGTCCTCGCCGCGAATCGCCCGCCGCTCCCGCTCGGCCAGCGCGCTGCGCTGGCTCGGCATCGCCGTGATCGTCGCGATCGCGATCGCCTATGTCCAGCCGCTCCGGGCCTACCGGCAGGCGCAGGCGTCGGTCGCCGCCCGGGAGGCGGACGTCCAGCGTCTCGCCCTTGAGAACGCGCGGCTCGAGCGCAGGGTCTCGCTCGCCGGCACCGACGAGTTCATCGTGCGCGAGGCCCGCAAGCTCGGCCTCGTCCGACCCGGGGAGCGACTCTTCATCGTCAAGCCCGGCTAGGAACGAGTTCTCAGGGAGCCGTCCAGGCCCTCGATACGATGACGGCGTGGACGACCTCGCCGTGGTCTCGTGGCAGCTCGGCCGGGCTGCGCGCGCGTTTCGGCGGGTGGCCGTCCGGTGCCCGTACGGCTTTCCGGCGGTGACGGAGCAGGCTCCGTACGCCGCCGACGGCACGCCCTTTCCGACCACGTACTACCTCACATGTCCATGGCTCGTCGCGGGCGTCGCGCGGCTCGAGGCGGCGGGCGGAGTAGCGCGTTGGAGCCGCGCAGCGCAGTCGGCGGCCGACCTTCGCACAAGCCTTGCCGAGGCCGACGCCCAGCAACGGGCGCTCCGGCCCGCGCTCGACGTCGGCATCGCGGGCACACGCGACCCTGCCCGGCTGAAGTGCCTCCACGCGCACGTCGCCTTCGCGCTCGCCCGGCCCGGCTACGAGCTCGGCGAGCGTATCCTCGCCGAGGTCGGCGAGAGCTGGTGTCCCGACGCGCGCTGCAGGGCCGCCGGCGGCTCGCGATGATCGACGCCGTCCGTCACCAGTGGGACGAGGGCTGCCGCCGTCTCGGGCAGGTCGGCCCGGAGACCTCCCGCTACCGTCACCTCGCGCTCCTGATCGAGGCCGTCGTGGCCGAGCTGCGACGCCGGATCGGCGGGACGTTCACGCTCGCCGATCTCGCCCGCGCCTACGAGGAAGCTGACGACTGGGTGCGAGAGGTCGTGCTCGACGCGACACCGCCGAAGCCGCGCGCAGGGATCAGGGACGCGGCGCTCGTCCAGGACGCCGCGTTCGGTCTGTACGCGCGCGCCGCCGTCGACTACTCCCCGTGACCGAAGGTGTGCCGATCGAGCCCACTCCGGCCGAGCGGAGCCGCCGCCGCCGCGACGCGAGCCGGCGTCGCCGCCGCAGGGCGGCCGGCCGGATCGCGGCCGCTGTCGCGCTGCTCGCGGTAGCGTTCTTCGCCGGCCTCGCGATCGGCAAGGCGGTGGGAGATGGCCCGGACCCGGGTGGAACGCAGACGCTGGTGCGAACGCTCGAGCCGGTCACCGTTGCGCCGCGGGCGCAAACGGTGACCGTCACCGTGACCGGCCCCTAGACGCGACGCCCGGTTGGGAGGACTCGATCGCAGCTCGTTCGTCTGGGTGGTCGAGCACCGGTCAGGAGTGCTCGACCCGGTGTTCGTCGCACTGTCGATCGCGGGCTATGCGGGGCTCCTGTGGATCGCGCTCGCGCCCGTCGTCGCGATCGGCGCCCGGCTTCGTGTGCTCCAGACGGCTCTCCTGACCGCCGCGTGCGTCTGGACCGCCGACCTGCTGGCCTTTGCGCTCAAGGCGGCCGTCGCACGACCCCGTCCCGTCTCGTCGGTACCCGAGGCAGACCCTCTGCTCTCGCGCAGCGTCGGCAGCTCGTTTCCGTCAGGTCACGCCGCGACGAGCTTCGCCGGCGCCCTGTTCCTCTGCCTGGTCGCGCCGCGAGCCGTGCCGTACCTCCTCGCGCTCGCGGCCGCCGTCGCATACTCGAGGATCTACGTCGGCGTGCACTACCCGGGTGACGTGCTGGCAGGCGCGGCGCTCGGCGCCGCGGTCGGCGCGGCGTACGGCCTCACATCTCGTCGGCTGCTTTCAGCAGTCCCCCGAGAATCAGCAGGACCCCCGCTGCAAGGGCGATCCAGATGCCGATCCCCCGACCCGCGGGCTGGAAATCGTCCGGGATCGAGATGACGCGGATGAGCACGAGAATCGTTCCGCCCGCGCCGAGGAGCGCCACCAGGGCTCCCGCGGGAAAGGGGAGGTGGGCGCCCGCCGCGCGGATGGCGAGAAACGCGAGGGTCACCAGGCCCAGGAAGAACACGAGCTTGCCGATCAGGCCCGTGTGCCACCCGATCACGGAGAACGTGATGCCGTCGCCGGAGCCCGAGTACCAGCCCATGAACGAGCTGAGCGTGAGAACGAGCGCGGCGATCCACGCGATCATCTCGCCCGGACTCCAGAACGTCGCCGCGTGCAGCGGGCCCCCAGACCGCAGCTCGGCCATGGTCGCTACAACCCGAACAGCGCCTGGATCTGATCCAGGATCGTCAGGCTCAGGAGCACGGTGAAGAAGAGCAGGCCCATGACCAGAGCCCAGAAGCGGACGCGTGCCCGGCGCTGCTCCGCGGCGTGCTCGATCCGCGCATAGCGTCTCGCTCGCTCCTTTCGGACGGCGAGAGGTATCGCCCACGGATCGATCGGGGGGTTTGCCTCGACGTCGACGCGTTTCGGCGCGGGGGTCGCCATGGCGGCGGGCATTCTCGCACATATTCCGGCCGGAGCAGCCCCGATGGGGCACACTCCGCGCGTGGCCGCGGGCGCCCAGGCATCCGACGCGACCGTCGGTTCAACGCTCTCACCCGCCCGGCTCGGGTTCGTCGTGCTCGTCGCGGGCGCGGCCACGCTGGCGACCGAGATCGCCGCGTCTCGCCTGGTGGCGCCCTACTTCGGCAGCTCCACGGTCGTCTGGGCGAACCTGATCGGCCTCGTCCTGCTCTACCTCGCGGTCGGCTACTGGCTCGGCGGACGCTGGGCCGACCGGTCTCCGGAGCCCCGCGTCCTCGGTGGAATCGTCCTGGTCGCGGCGCTCCTGATCGCTGCGCTGCCCTTCGTCTCCCGCCCGATCCTCGACCTGACGGCCGGCGGGCTGGACGCGGTGTCGGCGGGAGCCGTCGTCGGCTCGTTCGTCGCCGTACTCGCGCTCTTCGCCTTGCCGGTCACGCTGCTCGGTGCCGTCTCGCCGTTCGCGATCCGTCTGTCGCTCGAGCGTGTGAGCGAGGCTGGAGCGACTGCGGGGCGGATGTATGCGCTCTCGACAATCGGCGGCATCCTGGGCACGTTTGCTGCCGCGATCGTCGCGATCCCTCTGATCGGCACGCAGCGCACCATGCTCGTATCGGCGGCGCTGCTCGCGTTCGCCGCGGCGCTCCTGCTCGGCGCCCGCTGGCAGCTCGCGACGCTGGCGATCCTCGTCCTCGCTCTCGTCCCGGCCGGAGCCGTCCGGTCGGCCGATGGCGTGCTCTGGGAGACCGAGTCCGCGTACCAGTACGTTCGGGTTCGCGAGCGCGCCGACGGCTCGCGCGTTCTCGAGCTGAACGAGGGTCTCGTGGCCCACTCGGTCTGGCGGCGCGACACGGTGCTGACGGGCGGCTACTGGGACACCTTCCTGCTGGTCCCGCGGCTGCTCGGTCGGCCGGTCGGGCGCGTGCTGATCCTTGGCAGCGCCGGCGGCACGATCGGACGGGCATACGGGCGCTTCTATCCGGACGCACGGATGGACGGCGTGGAGATCGATCCGGAGGTGACTGCGGCCGGCCGTCGTCTGCTCGGCCTCGGGGACAACCCGAACGTCCACACGTTCACCGGTGACGCGCGTCCGTTTCTCGCACGCTCGAGTGACCGCTACGACGTGATCATCGGGGACGCCTACCGTCAGCCGTATGTCCCGTTCTACCTCGCGACGCAGGAGTTCTTCCGCCTCGCGCGTGCACACCTGACCCCCGGCGGGATCGTCGCGCTCAACGTTGCGGCAGTCCCCGGCGACAACCGGCTCGCCCGGGCGATCGGGAGGACGCTCGCGAGCGTGTTCCCCGCCGTGTGGTCATGGAAGGCGCTGGACTTCAACACGATCCTGATCGCGCTCGACCGCTCCGTTCCCGAGGAGGAGCTCGAGCGCCGGGCGGCGTTCGTCGATCCGGCGCTTCGGCCGCTCGTGCCGCTGTTTCTCGTGCAGGCGGAGCCCGTCAGGGCGACCGGGCGGCCGTGGACCGACGACCGCGCGCCGGTCGAATGGCTGACCGATCGGGTCGTTCTCTCCTACGTCGCCCGGGACGGCGATCTGCCGACGAGACCATGAGGCTGCGATCGCCGCCGGGACGGCCGCTCGTCGTCGGACACAAGGGCGCGGCCGCCCTCGCTCCCGAGAACACGATCGCGTCGCTCGAGGCCGCCCTGTGCCTCGGGGTCGACATCGTCGAGTTCGACGTCTGCCCGGGCCCGACCGGCCTCGTGCTCGCGCACTCGGTCGAGGAGCTCGGCGACGACCCCGTCTCACTCGAGGAGGCGCTCGGCTTCGTCGCCGACCGGGCTCACGCGCAGGTCGGGGTGGACGTGGACCTGAAATCGCTCGGCGACGAGCGCGTCGTCGTCGACGCGCTGCGACGTCACGATCTCGTCGACCGAGCGCTCGTCTGCTCCGTCTTTGCTGAGAGCCTCCGGGCGGTCAAGCAGCTCGAGCCCGCGCTCGCGACCGGGATCTCGTATCCGTACGACCGGGCCGGGGTCTCCGGGCATCCCCTGCTCGCGCCCGCCGTGCCTGTCGGGCTCGTCGCCCTCCGGCTCGGTCTGCCGTACCGGATCGGCGGGCTGGTGGCGCACGCGTGCGCCGACGCGGCCATGCTCGAGCACCGCGTGCTCTCGCGCGAGACGGTCGATCGCTGCCACCGGGGCGGCACCGCCGTCTTCGCCTGGACGGTGGACGATCCCGTCACCCTCCGGCGCGTGCTCGCCACGGGAGTCGACGGGGTGATCTCGAACGATCCCCGCATCCTCCCTAGGTAACATCCGCCGTCGTGCGCCGTGCCGCTCTCATCGTCGTCCTGCTCGTGCTTGGCCTCGTCGCCGCGGTCTCGGCCGGCGCGCAGGATCCGACGCCGCCCACCCCCGCCCCGCCGACCCAGCCCGCCACGACGGGCGCGTCGACCGAACCCGTGCCGCCGGCACCGCCTGCGGTCCCGGCGACCGTCCCGGAGGGTGTCACGATCGCGGGGGTTCCCGTCGGCGGCATGGCCGCCGACGACGCGAAGATCGCGGTGCAGACGGCCTTCGACCAGCCGGTCGAGTTCTCGTTCGAGCAGCGACGGTGGCAGGCGACGCCGGCCGAGCTCGGCGCGCGCGCCTACGTCGACGGCGCCGTCGGGCGTGCCCTCGTCGCTCCCGCGGGCACCGCCGTCGACCTCGTCGTCAAGATCAGAGGCCCGCAGGTCCGGGAGTACGTGGCCTACCTCGACGGTATCCTCACGCGTCCCGCGAAGGACTCGACGATGCGCCTGCGCAACCTGCGCCCGTTCCTGACGAAATCGCGGGACGGCGTCAAGGTGTCCCGGCTCGCGACGACCAAGGCGATCGTTCGCGCGCTCAACGCCGGCGAGCGCGGCCCGATCGAGCTCGAGGCGGAGATCGTCCCCGCGAAGGTGACGAGGGCGAACTTCGGCCCGGTCGTGGTCATCCGCCGCGAGTCGAACTCTCTCTACCTCTACGACGGCATGCGCCTCGTGCGCCGCTTCGGGGTGGCGACGGGTCAGCCTTCGTACCCGACGCCGCTCGGTCGCTGGCAGGTCGTCGTCAAGCAGCTCGACCCCTGGTGGTACCCGCCGAAGGACTCTCCCTGGGCCAAGGGCGCCGAGCCGATTCCGCCCGGGCCGGGCAACCCGCTCGGGACGCGCTGGATGGGTCTCTCCGCCCCGCTCGTGGGTATCCACGGCACGCCCGACGCCGCTTCGATCGGCTACTCGGCATCGCACGGGTGCATCCGCATGCGGATCCCCGACGCCGAGTGGCTCTTCGTGCACGTCGAGATCGGAACGCCGGTGTACATCGTCCGGGCCTAGCCGCGCTCTGGCTACGCTAGGCCGCGATGGAGAGCTCCACCGACGTCGCCCCGGACGACACCGAGGGCAGGGGCGACCCGGTTGCCGACCAGCCGGCGGGCGGCCGTCGAGGGCCGCGCCTCGCGCTCCAGATCGGTGCGGTCGCCGTCGTCGCACTGCTGGTCGCCCTGCTCGGCTGGCAGGTGGCCTCGAAGGAGGAAGGCCGGGGCATCGCAGACGCCGTCGCCTCCGGCGGCAAGCCCGCGGCTCCCGACTTCCGTCTGCCGCTGCTCGACGAAACGGGGTCGGCCGGGCTCGCCGACTACCGCGGCAAGGCCGTCGTACTGAACTTCTGGGCCTCGTGGTGCGAGCCGTGCAAGGACGAGGCCGCCCGGCTGCAGGCGGCGTTCGAGCGGCACCGAGGCGACGGTGTCGTCTTTCTCGGGATCGACTCGCAGGACTTCTCGGGCGACGCGAAGCGGTTTGTCGCCCGCTACGGGCAGACCTATCCGAACGTCCACGACGGCGAGGGATCGACGCTCGGACACTACGGCGTGACCGGGTTCCCGGAGACGTGGTTCGTCGACCGGGAAGGTCGGCTCGTCGGCGAGCGCATTCAGGGGCCGGTGAGCGAGGAGCAGCTCGAGCGGAACATCGCGCTCGCGCGCGGCGACCGATGAGCCGAACGCTCCTGCTGGCGTTGCTCGCTGTCGCTGCGCTGGCGCTGGCGCTGGCCGCGCCGGTGCTCGCGAGCGAGGAGCGCCCCACGCTCGCCGAGCTCGAGAACGAGGTGTACTGCCCGACCTGCCACACGCCGCTCGCACAGTCGAGCTCGCCGATCGCCAACCGGATGCGCGTGTTCATCCGCGGGCGCATCGCTGCGGGCGACACCAAGAGCCAGATCAAGGACCGGCTCGTGGCCGAGTTCGGAGAGGGCGTCCTCGCCGCGCCGCCCGTGAAGGGCTTCAACATCCTCGCCTGGGCTCTCCCGCTCGCCGGCGGTGTCGCGGCGATCGTCGTCGTCGCGGTGCTGGCTCGCCGCTGGTCGCGTGACCGAGCGACGCCGGCGCTCGTCGGGCAGCCCTCCTCGAACGGGCGCGCGCTCGACCCCGAGCTCGAGCGACGCGTCGACGAGGAGCTGGCCCGGCTCGACGCGTAGCCCTGGCGGCCGGCTCGCCGCGGGCTCGCCCTACGATTCCCCCGTGGAAGCGAAGATCCCGCTCGCGTTCGTCGCCGGGCTCTTCTCGTTCGTGACCCCGTGTGTCCTGCCGCTGGTGCCCGGGTACCTGTCTGCGGTCTCGGGCGCTCGCCCGGGCGAGACGGGGAGGAGGGTCGTCGCGGCGAGCCTGCCCTTCCTCGCCGGGTTCACGCTCGTCTTCGTCGCGCTCGGCGCCGCCGCGGGAGCCCTCGGCAGCGCGTTCGGCGAGAACCAGCGCCTGCTGCTCCACGTCGCGGGAGTTCTGATCGTGATTCTCGGCTTCGCGATGATGGGGCTGCTGCCGCTGCCCTTCCTCGACCGCCTGGCCGCCCCGGAGCTCGTCGAGGGGGCACGCCGCCGAGGCTCGAGCGTTCTGCTCGGCGGCGCGTTTGCGCTCTGCGCCGCTCCCTGCGTCGGGCCGGTGCTCGCGTCGATCCTCCTCCTCGCGACCAACGCGGGCACGGTCGCGCAGGCGTCGTTTCTTCTGCTCGTCTACTCCGTCGGCCTTGCGATCCCGTTTCTGCTCGTCGGCGTGGCGTTCAACCGCACGATGACGACGTCGCGGTGGCTCCGCGACCACTACGCCACGCTCAGGATCGTGAGCGGCGCGATCCTCGTCGCGATCGGCCTGCTGCTCTTCTTCGACCGGTTCTGGTGGCTGAACGTGGCCGTCAACCGGACGTTTCAGTTTCTCGGCATCCGCGACTGACGGCGCTTGGTCTGTTGTCGGTTGTGACGCTCGGGGCGCTCGGGTAGACTCGCGGCCGACTCCAGGGCCGGCTTGGAGGGCTGATCACCGTCGTCCCCGAAAGGAGCCTGTCGTGCGGAGGTTCGTGTTTCTCATGGCGGTGGCGATCGCGGCCCTCGCTGCTGGTTCGGCGTCCGCGGCGACGTGGACCGTGTATGGAGGGCTCCCGCTCAAGAAACCGCCGGAGGGAACACCGAAGCAGGCCGACGTCGAGCAGTTCGCTCCGTTGGCGATCACGATCAACGCGGGCGACAAGATCCTCTTCAAGACGACGGAAGGCCACACGGTCACCTTCCCGGGTAAGCGCCCGCTCGCGAGCCTCGAATTCGCCTTCCCCGACCCGGCGGGGAGCACGTACAGCGGCATCAACGACGCGGCGGGGAATCCCTTCTACTTCGACGGGCTGACCAAGTGGCTCTACAACGCGCCGCTGCTCCTCGAGCCGTCGGGCAGCGCTCAGGTGGCGAACAATGCGGCGTATCACAACCGCCTCATCTTCGGCGCCGACCCTCCCGACAAGCCGCAGTCCGCCACGCTCACGTTTCCCAAGCCGGGCGTCTACCGCTACCTCTGCCTGTTCCACAACCTCATGAAGGGCACCGTGGTGGTCAAGCCGAAGGGCGTGCCCGTGCAGAGCCCGACCGCGGTGACGGCGAGCATCGCGAGGCAGATCACGAAGGATGTCGCCACTCTTCGCGCGCTTGCCAAGACGAAGCCGAGCGCGGACCCGGCGACCGTCTGGATGGGCGTCGGCAACGCGAACCAGGTCAGCCTCGACGTGTTCGTGCCGGACAAGCTCACGGTGCCCGTCGGCACGACCGTCACCTTCGTCGTCAAGTCGCCGTCGCAGTCCCACAACGTCGCGTTCGGGCCGCTCCCGTGGCTGAAGAAGTTCAGCGAGACGCAGGACCTGTTCCCCTTCGGGCCGCCGGGGACCCCGAACCAGGTGCTTCCCACATTCATCTACGGGTCGGATCCGGCCGACCCGACGACCGGCGTGTACTCCTATGACGGGACCAGCCACGGCAACGGTGTCTTCATCACGTCCATGAACGACAAGCTCGGGCCGGTGTTGGATCTCGCTCCGATCAATGTCCCCGACACCACGAAGATCACGTTCACGAAGGCCGGCACGTACCACTTCATCTGCCAGCTCCACGGCCCGGACATGTCCGGGGACATCACCGTCACCGGATGACGCTCGGAGATCGGTTGCGAGGGCCGGGGGCGCTGCTCCCGGCCCTCGTCGCGGTCCTCGTCGCGGCAGCCTTGTCCCCGAGCGCGGGCGCGGCCACCCGCGAGTACTGGATCGCCGCGGTGCCGGTGACGTGGAACATCGTCCCGAACGAGCGAGACGCGATCGAGCACATGACGTTCTCGCCCGAGGAGACGACCGTTCGCACGGTCGTCTACAAGGCCTACACGCGCAACTGGGAGCGGGAGCTTCCCGACGTGCGCCGGCTGGCCGGCGACAACGACGGCATTCCCGGCCCGCTCATCCGCGCGCGCGTCGGGGACACGATCCTCGTTCACTTCGAGAACCTCGACACCGAGTTCAACCGCCCGCACTCGATGCATTTCCATGGCGTGCGGTACCGGTTCGGCTCCGACGGCTCCTACATCCCGGGCTTCTCCACGCGCGGAGCGAACGTGAAGCCGGGCGACAGCTACACGTACCGGCTCGAGGCGGTTGCGAGCTCGGCCGGCGTGTGGCCCTACCACGACCACTCCTCGTCGATGACGGACTCGATCGCCGGCGGGATGTACGGCGCGCTCTCGATCCTCGGCCCGGGCGAGCGCCGGCCCGACAAGGAGTTCGTGGTCTTCCTCGAGTCGATGAAGCAGTTCATGACCGTCAACGGGAGGGCGTTCGTCGGCAACACGCCCGTGTTCCACGCGAGGGTCGGCGACGTCGTCCAGTGGGACGTGCTCGCGCTCGGCGACGACTTCCACACGTTTCACCTCCACGGACATCGCTGGCTCGACCCTGACGGCATCGCGATCGACACGCGCACGATCGGCCCCGCCGAGAGCTTCTCGTTCCGCATCAAGGAGGATGTTCCCGGGACGTGGCTCTACCACTGTCACGTCGAGAGTCACATGATGAACGGCATGATCGGGATCTACCGGGTCACACGGTGACCCTGCGCACGCACGCCGCCTTTCTCCTCGCCGCCGTCGTCCTGGCCCCGCCCGCGGTCGCGGCCGAGCGGATCGTCGACATCCCGGGGAAGTCGTTTGCGCCGAGCGACCTCACGATTCTGGCCGGAGACACGGTCACGTGGCGAAACGAGGACTCCGTCGGGCACGACGTCGCGGCCGACGACGACCTCTTCGACTCGGGCGGCCTTTCCCCGGGACTGTCCTTCTCGTTCACGTTCACCGAGGAGGGCACGTATGCCTACCAGTGCACCATCCACCGGTTCATGACCGGCGTCGTCCGGGTGTTCGGCCTCGCGCTCTCGGGCCCCGAGCGGCCGGTGCCGTCGGGCGGCGCCGTGGTGCTCCGAGGGCTCGCGCCTGCCGGGGCCGCCGTGACGATCGAGAGGCTCGGGCCCGGCGGGAGCTTCAGGCCTGTCGCAACCGTCGGCGCTGCCGAGGACGGGACGTTTCGCGCCGTCGTCCGGCCGGGCCGGCCGGCCCGGTACCGGGCGACCGTCGGAACACGTGCGAGCGAGGTCGTCGGCGTCTCGGTCGGCGCACGACTACGGCTCTCGGTCATGCCCGGGAGCGGCCGCCATGTCCTGCGCGTCGTCGCTGCCCCGAGCCAGGCCGGGGCGGGAGTCGTGCTCGAGCGCTACGTGCGCGAGCGCTTTGCGTGGGAGCCGTTGCAGGCCGGTCGGCTCGACCGTCGTTCCCGGGCGACCTTCACGGTGGCGCCCGGCGGCGTCGTGCACCTCCGGGCCGTGATCCCACGAGGCGTGCGCGGCTTCGGCACGGCGACGAGCCGGACCCTCGTTCTACGACCGCTTCCCGCCTAGAGGCCTGACGTGAGATGGACACGCCTCGCGGATGTGGGGCCTGTATACGGCGGATCCCGAGCAAGCTCCTTGTGCATGCCCTCCCCGCAGGCACGCCGATCTCACGTCAAGCCTCTGGCCGCTGACCTCGACGACCTGCCCCCGCTTCGCGAACACGCTGAACGTCGAGGCGTAGACCCTCCCGTCGCTCGAGACCGCACGCTAGGGATACCAGCATGGCTCGCACGTGTCGAGCGAGACCGCTTGGGGCCGCCCGGCGGCGGTGCTACGCTCACGTCGTGGCGACGATCCTGGTGGCGGGGGTCGATCTCTTCTTCCGCGGCAAGCTCGACGCGATGCTGGGCACGAGCCACCGGATCGTGACGGCGGACAGCGTCGACCCGCCGGACCTCGTGATCTGCGACATCTCCCGCGTCGACCCGGACGAGGTCGCTGAGACCTATCCGGAGGTTCCGATCCTCGGGTTCACGAACCACACGGACACGGCCGGGCTGCGCGCCGCCCAGGCGGCCGGGTTCGACCGTGTCGTCGTGCGATCCGCGCTCGCGGAGCGCGCTTCCCAGATCGTCGACGAGCTCGTCGCGTAAAATCCGCGGCCTATGACCTACATCATCGCGGAGCCGTGCATCGACATCAAAGATCGCTCCTGCGTCGACGTCTGCCCCGTCGATTGCATCCACGAGGCCGACCGCCAGCTCGTCATCGACGCCGAGGAGTGCATCGACTGCGGTGCGTGCGAGCCCGAGTGCCCGGTCGAGGCGATCTTCCCCGAGGACGCGCTCCCCGAGAAGTGGGAGCCCTTCGTCCGGATCAACTACGCCTACAACGAGGGCATGGACGTCGTCAACCCGCTCGTCGAGGCGTACGCGACCGAGCACAACGTCCAGAACCCGCCGCTCGAGTCACGCTAGAGCATCAAGCCTCTAGCCGGCGGGGGTACGCCGAAGCTCGAGCGGGATCCGTCGCTCGAGCCTGAGCGCGCCGGCGGCGGCAGCCAGGCACGCCGCGGCGGCGAGCGGCCAGAGCGCGAGCGGGGCTGCGGCGAGCACGATCCCGCCCACCGCGGGGCCGACGACGTAGCCGAGCTCCCATGAGCCCGACGAGATCGCCCAGTAGCGGCCCTCGAGCCCGGCCGGAGCGAGATCGGCAACGAGCGGCCCGTAGTTCGGGCCGTGGAAGCATTCGCCCAGGCCGTAGACAGCCGCGGCGACGGAAAAGGCCACGGCTGCCGCGATCGCGTCGAGCCGGATGCCGCCGCCCTCGACGACCAGCCAGGCGACCGCCCAGAGGAGGGGCGCCAGCGCGAGTGCCCGCATCCGCGAGTGGCCCTCGATCCCCTTCGCGACCGGGAGCTGGAAGATCACCAGCGCGAGCATCGCGGCGAGGAACATCAGCCCGATGCCGACCTCGCTGACGTCCGCCTCGTTCTTGGCGAAGACGGGCAGCAGCTCGAGCTGTGCATTGCCGACGGCGATCAGCACGACGTTCAGAGCGATCAGCCAAACGAACGGCCGGTGGCGGGCGACGGCCGAGTAGCCGGCACGAGCGGGCGCTTCCTCGGTCGAGCGGAGAGCTACCGGCGGCTGCGGTACCGCGACCAGGACGGCGGCATACGCGAGCGATGTCGCGACGTTGACCGCGAAGAGCACCGTGAAGGTCGACGCGTCGTCGGACCGCGCGATCAGACCGCCGACGAGGCCGCCCAGGCCGAGCCCGAGGTTCAGGAACGTCCTCTGGAGCCCCCAGGCCGCGTGTCGCCGAGCCGTGGGGACGAGGCGCGAGAGGAATGTGAGCTGCGCCGGCCAGAACCCGCCACCGCCGATCCCGACGAGCAGGGCCGCGAGGAACGCCTCCCCGGCCGTGTGAACGAATGCAAGCGACGCGTACCCGACGGAGAGCACGCCCAGTGACGTCCAGAGCATGCGGCGCGGCCCGACGCGATCGACGACGCTCCCGACCGCCAGCCCGCTCGCGAGCCCGGCCGCGCCGATCGTCGCCACCACCAGACCGGCGGTCGCGAGCCCGACTCCCCGCACGTTATGCAGGTAGATGACCAGAAACGGGTACGAGACCCCGGTCCCGAACGCGTTGACGAGAAAGCCGAGCTCGAGCGTCCAGGCAGGCCGGCTCAGGCGCGGATTGAGGCTCGCGAGGTAGGAGCGGACTCCCGTCACACCTCGCCGAGCGCTGCCCAGACCTCGATCTTCTGACGCACCCGCGAGATCACCTCGTCCGTGAACTCGTTCGTCGAGGCGTGCCCTGACAGATCGGCCGTCCGAACGCCTGCGGAGACAGCCTCGAGGGAGGCTTCCCGGATTGCGCGGCCGGCCGCGCGTGCCTCGTCGTCGTCGATGTGGGTCAGCAGCGCTCCGGCGGCGAGGATCATCGCCATCGGATTGGCGACGTTCTTGCGAAACAGCGCGGGCGCGGTACCGTGGGCGGCCTCGGCCATGAGTGCCCGCGGCGTGTAGTCGTCGTTGAACGCCACGAGCAAAGACTCCGATCCGGCGATCGAGCCGAACAGCGGCAGCACGAGGTCGGAGAGAATGTCCCCGTCGCGGTTGAGCGACGGGATCACGAGTGGGTCGCCGGTCGAGTGGATCAGCAGCGCGAAGGTCGCGTCGATCAGCTGCGGCTCGTAGCCGACCTGGGGGTGTCGGACGGCCGCCGCGTCCATCTCCTCCTTGAGCATCCCCTCGTAGACCGGGGAGACGGTGTACTTCGGGCCGCCGAACACCTTCGCCCGCGTCCGCTCGGCATGGCGGAACGCGAACTCAGCGACCGCGCGGCAGACGCGGCGCTCGATCCGCTCGGTGCGAAACGCAACCTCGTCCTCGCCGTGGCCCTCGCGCCACTCGCGCGCGCCGTACGCGTCGCCGACCGCCATCCGCACCACCGAGATCGGGGCGTGGACGCCGCCGATCGGCACGACGCCCGGGATGCGCCGGCCGGTGCGCACGATCACGTGGCCGCCGATCTCCTCGCGCAGGATCCGGTTCGGGCTGCCAACGTCGTCGGCGCTCTCCGGAGTGATCGTGGCCGCCTTCAACCCGAGCCCGGCCTCACGCACTGCGGCCGCCGCTTCGTAGACGATGCCGTTCCTCGTTGCCCGCCGGCCGGCGAGCGAGAGATCGTAGCGCGGCAGCTCGAGCTCGATCCCGGTGACGTCGGGCTGGAGGACGCGGACAGCCTCTTCGAGCAACTCCTGGCCCGTCTCGTCGCCCTCGAGAATCACAATCGTTCTGCTGGTCATATCAATTCGCCAGTCTACAAGGTGTCCCCAGTGTAGCCTCGCATCGAATTACCAACTTGAATTGCCAGTGGGATAATCGGTAGAGTCGTCACAACCAATCACTTCACGGGGAGGAAATCCATTGGCTCGAAAGACGGTATTGGTCTGCGACAATTGCAGCGCCGAAGTCGAAGAAGGTCGCGGGGCGGGGATGCGCATCACCTACACCGACGCCCGCCGCGGCGCCAAGGCCGCAGACCTCTGCGACAGCTGCGCGGCGAAGATGCCCGGCTCCCCCGCCGCCCGGCGCGGCCGCAAGCCCAAGGCCAAGGTCTAGGCGCGCGGGTGTTCGCCTCCCGGCCGCCGGGTCGTGGCCGGGAGGCGAACTAGAATCGCCTGGATGCCGCTGGCACTGCTCGTGGGTCCGGCGAACGCCGGCAAGGTCGCGCGGCTCCTCGATCGCTATCTGGAATCGGTCGACCGTGACCCGTTTCTCGTCGTTCCGACGGGAGGAGATGTCGACCCCATCGAGCGAGAGCTGCTGGGCCGGGCGTCCGCGCTCCTCGGCGGCGAGATCGGGACGTTCGACGACCTGTTCCGCAGGATTCTCCGCGCCGATCCCGATCCACGACCGGTGATCGGCGATGCGGCCCGCGGGCTGGTGCTCGCACGCGTCGCGCGTGAGGCAGCGCTCGACGGCGTCGGACGCTCGGCGCGATTCGGCGGTTTCGCCGAGGCACTCGGAGACGCGATCGTGGAGCTCGAGGCCGCGCTCGTCGACCCCGACGATGTGAGCGGCGACCTGGGAGCGCTCTACGGTGCCTACCGCTCCGAGCTCGACCGGCTCGGTGTCTGCGACCGCTCGGCCGCCGAGCGGCGCGCGGTCGAGCGCGTCTCGGGCGCCCTCGACGCGTGGGGCGGGTCCCCCGTCTTTGCATACGGATTCGAGGATCTCACCGGCGCGCAATGGCGGCTGCTCGAGGCGCTCGCGGGGCGCACCGACGTGACCGTGTCGCTGCCCTACGAGCCCGCGCGGGCCGCCTTCGCCGCGCTGCGCCGCGTCGCCGACGACCTGTCCGCGCTTGCAAACCGGATCGAGGAGCTCCCCGCGCAAGGCTGGTACGAAGCGCCGGCGCTGGCGCATCTCGAGCGAACGCTGTTTCAGGACAGCGGGGGGGAGCCCCCTGCGCTCGAAGGGGCGGTGCGCTTTCTCGAGGCGGCGGGATCCCGGGCGGCGCTGGAGCTCGTCGGCGACGAGATCCTCACGCTGGTTCGGAGCGGGACGCCCGCCGAGGAGATTGCGGTCGTCGCCCCCTCGCTCGAGCGCACGCGGGTACCGCTCGAGGCCGCCTTCTCCGAGCTGGGGATCCCGTACGCGTTCGAGGGGCGGATCGCTCTGGGACGTACGCCGCTCGGCCGGGCGCTCGTTGGGCTGTTGCGTTTCGCCTGGCTCGGCGGTGGGCGCCGTGAGCTGTTCGCCTTCCTGCGCTCGCCCTACTCCGGGCTCGCACGCACGCGCGCGGACTTCGTCGAGGGACGGCTGCGCGGCAGGGCTGTCGCCGACGTCGAGCGAGTCGAGGCCGAAACGCTGCGCCTGCTCGGCCACGGCGTTCCTGCCCTCGACGCCGTTCGCGCCGCCGGGGAGCACCTCGAGGGTGCCCGCGCGGCCCTGGCCGGAATGCTGCGCGCCGCCTACGGTCTCGAGGCGCCGCCCGTGGTCGAGGCCGCGCGTCTCGACCTTCGCGCGCACCGCTCGGCCGTCGACCTCCTCGCCGAGCTCGTGGAGTTCTCGAGCATGGGCGCTTCGGTGGGGCCGGAGGCGCTCGTCGCGGCGCTCGAGCGCGCCCCGGTCCGTCTCGCCGCGCCGCGCGACCCCGGGCGGGTCGCCGTTCTCGACCTGCTGCGGGCGCGGACTCGCCGCTTCCGGGCGGTCTTCGTACTCGGCCTCGAGGAGGGGGTCTTGCCCAGGCGCCCGCACGAGGCACCCTTTCTCACCGACGAGCGCCGCAGGGAGCTCGACGAGCTGGCGCGGGGTGGGCGGTTGCGGAGGCCCGACGCAGTTGCCCGCGACCGCTACCTGTTCTACACGACGTGTACGCGCCCCTGGCAGCGGCTCACCCTCGTCCGCGAGGCGACGAACGAGGACGGCCGCCCGCGCGAGCCGAGCCCGTTCTGGGACGACGTCCGCGGCCGCTTCGCGCGCGACGACGTCGAGCGGTGGACTCGGCGGCGACGGCTCTCCGAGCTGACCTGGGGGCTGGAACGAGCGCCCACCGAGCGCGAGCGCCTGCGGGCAACGGCGGCGATCGCCCGAAACGACGACGCGACGGCGCGGGCACTCGCGCGCGCGAACGGGTGGGGTCGGCGCGTCGAGCGGGCGCTCGCCGGGTTCGTCCGGCCGACCCGGCTGACGAACCCGATCGTGCTGCGCCGTCTCGCCGAGACGTCGAGGTTCTCGGTCACCGACCTCGAGCAGTTCGTGAGCTGCTCCTCGATGTGGCTCTTCACGCGTGTCGTCGACCCGAGGCCGATCGACGCGGAGGCGGATCCCCGCGTGCGCGGCCAGGTCGCACACCAGGCGCTCCATCGCTTCTACACGGGGTTGCCGAAGCGTCTCGGCGTCGACCAGGTCGACGCGTCGCGTCTCGACGAGGCATTGGTCTTCCTGCGCGAATGCCTGGACGACGCGATCGCCTCGCAGGTCAGGCTCGAGCTCACGGATGTCGAGCGGCTCGAGCTCGAGGAGGTGCTCGCGCGCGATCTCGAGCAGTTCGTGCGCGGCGAGGTCGCGCTCGGGCTCCCGCTCGAGCCGCGACGGTTCGAGGTCGCGTTCGGCACGGACCGAGCGGCGGTCGAGCTCCAGCGCGGCCTCGACCTCGGCGGGTTCACGGTCTCGGGGAAGATCGACCGGATCGACGTCGATCCGTTCAGCGCACGTGGGATCGTGCAGGACTACAAGTCCGGCACTGCGTTCTCGGCCGCCAGAATCGACTCGGAACGGCGACTCCAGATCCCGCTCTACATCCTGGCGCTGCGCGACCTCGTCGGCGTCGAGCCGCTCGGCGGCCTCTACCGCTCCCTCTCGGGCGCGCGCGAGGCGCGGGGGCTCCTGAGGGCGGAGGCCAGGGACGACGTGCTCCCCGGCCTGAGGCCGGCTGACTACCTCGAGGAGGAGGAGTTCTGGGCCGCCGTCGAGCGGGCTCGCACGCACGCCCGTGCGTCGGTGAGCCGGATCAGGGCGGGCGACGTCGCCCACGACCCACAGGGTGGGAGCTGCCCGCCCTGGTGCGAGCTCTGGTCGATGTGCCGGGTGCAGAGGGCGTGACCGGCCGGATGCTGAACGCCGAGCAGCTCGCCGCCGTCGAGGAGTCGGGCGTCGTCTTCGTGTCGGCCGGCGCCGGAACCGGCAAGACGGCCGTTCTCGTCGAGCGGTTCGTGCGTGCCGTCGTCGACCGCGGCCTCGACCTCGACGCCGTCCTCGTGATCACGTACACGGAGCGGGCTGCTGGAGAGCTGCGCTCCAGGATTCGCGCGCGGCTCGACGAGCTCGGAGAGCACGATCTGGCGCGACAGATCGACGGTGGCTGGATCGCGACGATTCACGGCTTCTGCGCTCGCTTGCTCAGGACGTTCCCCTTCGAGGCGGGGATCGATCCGCGGTTCCGCGTCCTCGACGAGAGCCAGGCGGCGGTTCTCCGCTCGGAAGCGTTCGACGAGGCGCTGGCAGCGTTCTGCGCGGGGCGGGATCCGGAGCGGCTGAAGCTCCTCGCGACCTACGGCGCCCGTGGGCTGGCCTCGATGCTCACCAACGTGTACGAGCGACTCCGGTCCGCCGGCCGGCCGCTGGAGCTGGCCGCTCCAGGGGACGCCTCCCTCGCGGCAGCGCTCGGTTCCCTGCGCGAGATCGCCGAGACGACTCTCGAGCACACGGGCGAGCTTCCCGACGAGCAGGAGCGGCTTCGTCGCGCCCTCGAGCAACTGACGCCGCCACCGCCCGCGGATCGTCTCCTCGACCTCGGAGCTCTACGGCTCGAGGGCGACCGCTTCGGCTCCTTCGACGAAGCGCTTGCGGTGGTCGAGCAGGCGGCGTTGGAGGAGGTCGCGACGCGTGACCGCGCCCTGCTCGAGACCCTGCTCGCGGGGTTCGACGAGTCGTTTCGCGCCGCCAAGGCGCGCGAGTCGGCGCTCGACTTCGAGGACCTCCAGCTCGTCGCGCGCGATCTCCTGCTCTCGGGCGAGCCCATCCGCGAGCAGCTGCGCTGGCGGTTTCGCTCGATCATGGTCGACGAGTTCCAGGACACGAACCGCCTGCAGTGCGAGCTCGTGGATCTCGTCGGCGGGCCGGGCCCGGACGGCGCGGAGAGCGAGGCCCGGGAGCTCTTCTTCGTCGGCGACGAGTTCCAGTCGATCTATCGTTTCCGCCACGCTGACGTCGAGGTCTTCCGGGAGCGGCGGGCTCAGAGCGCGGGTCTGCTCGCGCTGACGCAGAACTACCGCTCGCGCCCGGAGGTGCTCGCCGTGGTCAACGAGGTCTTCGGCGCCGAGTTCGGGGACGGGTTCGAGCCGCTGGTCGCGGCCGGCCGCTTCGCCGACGCCGAGTTCGGGCCGGCGGTCGAGCTGCTCGTAACCGACAAGTCGACCTACAGGGAGGGGAACCTTCACTGGCGCGGCGCCGAGGCCCGACACATCGCGCGGCGGGTGCGCGAGCTCGTCGACGCGGGCGAGTGCGAGCCGGGCGACGTCGTGTTGCTGTTCGCGGCCGGCACTGACGCCGAGCGCTACGAGGCTGCGCTCAGGGCGGAGGGGCTTCCGACCTACCGGGCCGCTGGGAGAGGCTACTTCGGCCAGCAGCAAGTCTTCGACGTCCTCGCCTACCTCCGGCTGCTGCGCAACCGCTACGACGACGAGGCCCTCGCGACGGTGCTCGCGTCGCCGCTCGTGGGGGTTTCGAACGACGCGCTCGTGCTGCTGCGGCAAGCCGCGGGCCGGCGACCCCTCTTCTCGGGTCTCGAGCGCGACCCGCCGGCCGGGGTCGGTCCGCGCGACCGGCGGCTCTTCGAGGCGTTCAGGCAACGCTACGACCGGCTCGTCAGTCTGTCTCAGACGGCGGGGCTCGAGCGACTGATCGACCGCATCGTGGTCGAGCACGACTACGACCTGGCGGTCCTCGCGCGTGCCGACGGGCGGCGCCGCTACGCGAATCTGCGCAAGCTCGGGCGGCTGGCACGCTCGTACGAGGAGTTGCGCGGCCCTGATGTCGAAGGCTTCGTCCGCTTCCTGCGCGACCAGGAGGCCGCAGGTGCCCGAGAGATCGAGGCCGTCGCCGAGGAGGAAGGCTCCGACTCGGTTCGCCTCCTGACGATCCACGCTGCGAAAGGGCTCGAGTTTCGGGTCGTGATCGTCGCGGACGCGGGCCGGGCCGCCCCCTCGCCTGATCCCGACGGGATCCTGTGCGTCCCCGACGGGCGGCTCGGGTTTCGCGTCGTCGACCCGGCGACGGGCAGGCGGCGGGGCGCGCTCGGCTGGGACGAGGTGCGGGAGGCCGAGCGGGTCGCGGAGGAGGCGGAGAATCGCCGGCTCCTCTACGTCGCGATGACGCGGGCGATCGATCGGCTGATCGTGTCGGGCGCCGTCGACCCGGTCGGCAGGCGTGAGGGGCAGACCTCGATCAGGTGGCTGCTCGAGCGACTCGCGGTCGACCTCGATGCCGACGGTCCCGTCGAGCTCGAGCGCGACGGGGCACGGGTCGTCGTGAGGATTGATCGTCGGCAACCGGAGCAAGGCGCGCCCGCCGAGCACGGCGACGTCGAGCAGCTCGAGCTCTTCCGGCCCGGGAACGAGGGCTCGGGGCCGGCCGCGCCCGTGCTCGCCGAGCTGCCGGCGGCTCCGCCGCCGCCGGCGTTCCGGATTCGCCGGCTCTCGTACTCGGCCCTGGCGCTCTTCGAGCGGTGCGGCTACCGCTTCTACGCGGAGCGTATCGTCGGGCTCCGAGCCCACGACGGAGAGGGGCAAGCCCGGCCAGATCGCGAGAACGGGACGACCGAGGGCCTTGCCGCGACCGAGATCGGCGACGCCGTGCACGTGCTGCTGGAGCATCGCGTCGCCGCGGAGGACGCGAGGGCCCGCGCCGCGGCCCTTCGCCCAGCCGCGAGCGACGCGGACCTGAACCGGATCGAGGCGCTCGTGCTTGCATGGCACCAGTCCAGGATCGCGGTTCGACTTGCTGCGCTCGACGATGTGCGCGCGGAGCTTCCATTCGCGTTCGAGCACGACGGGGTGCTCCTCCACGGCAGGCTCGACCTCTTCCGGCTCGTCGATGGACAGGCGCTCGTCGTCGACTACAAGACGAACCGGTTGGACGAGCTCACGCCCGCCGAGGTCGTGGATGCCGAGTACGAGCTCCAGCGCCTCGTGTACGCGCTCGCGTGCTTCCGGGCCGGCGCCGACGAGGTCGAGGTGACCTACGTCTTCCTCGAGCGACCGCAGGAGGTGGTCACCGCGAGGTTCGGGCGTGACGATGCTCCGGCTCTCGAGGAACGTCTCTCGGCCGCCATTCGTGCGATCCAGGACGGAGAGTTTCGCCCGACCCCCGGCGAGCTCGTATGCGAGGGCTGTCCCGCACTCGACGTCGTCTGCGCCGGCCCGCGGCTCCCCAGCGCGGCAGCGACGGCGACGATCGGCGTCCAGTGACGGAGCACTAGGGGCCGGTTGCAGGCCGGCCAAACCCTCGCGAGGGGTCATGGCGCGTAGCTACGTCGCCGAGGCACGCCGCCGGGTCGGGCCCCGGAGGGAGCGCATCCGCGCGATCATCGAGCGGCTCGAAGCCGAGCATCCCGACGCGGTGATCGCGCTTAGCTTCCGCACCGAGCTCGAGCTGCTCGTATCGGTCATCCTCTCCGCCCAGACCACCGACGTCACCGTCAACCGGGTGACGCAGAGCCTGTTCGAGAAGTACAGACGCCCCGAGGACTACCTGGCCGTCTCGCTCGGGGAGCTCGAACAGGACATCCGACCCACGGGGACGTATCGCCAGAAGGCGAAGAGCCTACGCGGGACAATGCGCCTCCTGATCGAGGAGTACGACGGTCTCGTCCCGCTCGAGCTCGACGAGCTACAGCGGCTTCCCGGAGTCGGCAGGAAGGTCGCCAACGTCGTCGCCGCAGAGCGGGGAGCCGTGCAGGGAATCGTCGTCGACACGCACGTGCGGCGGCTCTCGCAGCGCCTCGGGCTCACGCGGCACGAGGACCCGGCAAGGATCGAGCGCGATCTCCAGCGCATCGTCCCGAAGGCCTACTGGGGAAGTCTTCCGCACCTGCTGATCTGGCACGGCAGGCGCGTGTGCGACGCCCGGTCGCCCCGTTGTGGAGCATGCGTGCTCGCCGACCTTTGCCCTTCGCGTCGCACCTGACTGGATCGGCACGAAGCCTTCAGCCTTTCGTGACGGTCCGCGTGCCATCGGTGCGGATTGGTCGCGTACGGTCGTGGAATGCGCGCCGTCGACCTCGCGCTCTACGCCGACTCTCTTGCCGCGGAGGCATCCAGCCTCGCCGCTCAGCTCGAACGTGGCCGCGCTCAGCTGCGCCGGGCGGCGATTGAGCGAGAGGCGAAACAGTCTCTCGGCGGCGAGGACGTTGCCAGGCTCGAGGCGCTCGGCATCCTCGTCCCGACAGATCTCGGGGAGCAGCGAGCGCGCATCGAGCTGCTCGCGGAGTCGCTCGCCGCTCTCGAGCAACTCCAGGCGTGGGTCGAGTCCCGGCTGTTCTGCGCGCGAGAGGAGGGGTACGCGATGAGCGAATAGCTACCCAGGCCGGCTGATCGTGCAACGCGACGGGACGGATCGCCGGCCGTGGAGACCCCGAGCCCCGGGTCGAGCAGACCGAGCCCGGGTGAACGCAGGCACAGGCTCGAGCGCCGACCGGCCTACAGACCGCATCGGGTCGAAGATCGTCCCTGCTGGATCGCGCGCCGTCACGTACACGCCTGGCCCCGGCACCGCGCTGACGCGGCGGACCCGGTCAGCCGGGAGCGCCGTCGGGCGAGAGCGCGACGAGGAGGCCGCCGTCCTCGTCGTAGGCAGGGAAGACGTCGGCCGTGACGGCCTTGGTGATCCCGGCCCGCGTCGTGAGCGTCATCTTCTTGCCGAGCTGGCGGGCGGTCCACTCGACGGCGATGCGCACCGGGTTCTGATCCGCGCCGTCGACCGTGTCGAGCGTGAACGCGTCGAGGACGTCGAGACCGAGGACGTCGGATTCGCGAAAGCCGGTGAGCTCGAAGACGCCACGACCCGTGGCGAGAACGCGACAGCCCTGGTCACAGACGATGAAGCCGGTATTGGGCCCCGGGTAGTAGTCGTCCATCAACTCGAAGAGGAAGCCGAAGCCGCAGTGGGAGCAGCCGACGGCCTCGTTGGTCAGGTCCTCGAGCCCGTCGTGGTCGACGGAGCGCTGTTGGCAGTTCGGGCAGATGTAGAAGGGCATCGTCCGGATCGTAGCCGCGGAGTCGGGGATGCTCGGCTGTCCCGGGGCCACTACGCCGGTGCTGCGACCGGCTGGCGGGCACGGTCCCGTCGCGCCTCGAGCCAGCGCTCGGCATCGAGCGCAGCCATGCAGCCCGAGGCGGCCGCGGTGACGGCCTGGCGGTAGACGTGATCCTGGACGTCGCCGGCGGCGAACACGCCCTCGATGCTCGTGAGCGTCGACCGGCCGGGCGTCACGATGTACCCGGCCGGGTCGAGCTCGAGGTGGTCACGGAACAGGGTGGTCGTCGGGTCGTGGCCGATCGCGACGAACACGCCCTGGCACGGGATCTCGCTCGTCTCTTCGGTCTTGAGGTTGCGGACGCGGACGCCCTGGACGAGGCCCTGCTCGTCCTGGAGAACCTCCTCGACCACGGCGTCGAGCGCGAACTCGACCTTCTCGTTCGACCGAGCGCGCTCGACCATGATCGGGGATGCACGGAACGTGTCCCGCCGGTGCACGACGGTCACCTTCGAGGCGAACTTGGTCAGGTACGTGGCCTCCTCCATCGCCGAGTCGCCTCCACCGACGACGACGACGTCCTTGTCGACGAAGAACGCGGCGTCGCATACCGCGCAGTACGACAACCCGCGGCCCTGGCAGATGCGCTCGGACTCGAGGCCCAGCTGTCGCGCGGTAGCCCCGGTCGCGACGATGACCGCTTCGGCACGATGCTCGACGTCCCCGACCCAGACCGAGAAGGGCTGGCGCGAGAAGTCGACCCTCGTCACGTCGTCGGTGACGTACTCGGCACCGAAGCGCGCGGCCTGGGCTCGGAAGTCCTCCATCATCTTCGGCCCCATCGTCCCGTCCGGGTAGCCAGGGTAGTTCTCGACCTCGCTCGTGATCATCAGCTGGCCGCCCCACTGAAAGCCCTCGACTACGAGCGGGCGTAGGTTCGCTCGTGCGCTGTAGAGGGCCGCGGTGTACCCGGCTGGTCCTCCACCGATGATGATGAGCTCTCGGACGCCGTTATCGGACACGTCTACCTCTCTGACGGTGGAACGATAGAGGCCCGACCGGGCCTCTAGATAGTTGAACGATCAGACCGGACGGATCCTTCCGCGGGGTCGCGCCCGACAGGGCGGGGGTGGGGTGGTGGGAGAAACGCGGGGTCGCGCCCGACAGGGCGGGGGTGGGGTGGTGGGAGAAACGCGGGGTCGCGCCCGACAGGGCGGGGGTGGGGTGGTGGGACGGCCTCTCGCTCCTGTAGGTTCCGAGGAGCGGATCTGAGTGCACAGCGCCATGGCTCGAGCGATTACCTGGGACGAGTTGAGGGATCTCGCAGCCTTCGAGGCGGTGAAAGGCTGCGCGATCAGCCTCTACCTCGACCTCGATCCGGCTGCGTCGCAGGGTGACGATCTTCGGGCGCGGCTCAACTCGCTGCTCGACGAGGCGGCGCGGGCAGACGGCGCGAATCGACGCGAGCTGTCGCACGACCAGCGACTCCGGCTCAGGGAGGATCTCGAGCGCATCCGCGGCCATATCGTGCAGGAGCTCGACCGCGACGGAGCGCACGGGCTCGCGGTCTTCTGCGCCGGGCTCGACAACGTCTGGCGTTCCCTGCCGCTGACGGAGCCCGTGCGTGACGCCGTCAAGGTCGATCGACACCTGTTCCTCGCCCCGCTCGTTCCGCTCGTCGGCCGTGGGGAAGGCGCACTCGTCCTCGTCGTCGGCCGGGAGAAGGGCCAGCTCTACCAGCTGCGTGCCGGCCGTCTGGACGAGCTCGCCGATCGCTTCGAAGAGCAGCCGAGGCGTCACGATCGGGGCGGACTGGCACAGGCGCGCCAGCAGCGTCACGTCGACGAGCTCGCCCGCGAGCATCTGAAGACCGTGGCCGGTGAGCTCGATCGTGCTCTGCGACGTCTTCACGGAACAAAGGCCGTCGTCGTGTGCTCCGAGGAGACGTGGGCGGAGTTCCAGGGGCTCGTCTCCGCCGCGACGCGGGCGGCCATCGTCGGGTGGACGAGCGCCGACGCCCACGCCTCGCCGGCCGAGCTGCTCACCGTGGCGACGCCGGTGCTCGATCGCTGGCGCGACGACGAGGAGGTCAAGCTTCTCGATCGCTGGCAGGAGGAGGCCGGTCGCAACGGGCGGGCCGTGGGTGGCTGGGCGGCGACGCTCGAGGCGACGTCAGACGGTCGGGTTGAGCTTCTCCTCGCCCGCGAAGGAGTCGACCGGCCTGCCTGGCGGTGCGCCGCCTGCGGCAGGGTTGCCGCGAGCGGCGGTAAGTGTCCACTCGACGGGACGGAGCTGGACGAGCATTCTGAAGGGCTCGACCTCGCCGTCCATCGGACGCTCTCGCACGGCGGCACGGTCTGGGCGGTACGCACACGGCCTGACCTCGACGCCGTCGGCGGGATCGCCGCCCTCCTTCGCTTCTAGGGGTCTGTCCGGAAACCCAGCCCCGCCCGGAGGCGGCGCGTAACCGCGCCTGGCGGCGTCCTCGAAGACGCCGTTACTTGGTTCAGTAGCGGCGCCTCCTGCGTCCTTGCCAGGCGCGATTACGCGCGAGTCCCGAACGCACCCGGGTTTCCGGACAGACCCCTAGTGCTCCCGACCCCCACTTGCGGGGCATGCCCACCCCGCAGGCACGCCCATTTCACGTCGAGCCTCTAGGCAGCGTCGCGCACGTCGCCCGCCGGCGCCTCGCGACGGGTGTCGGGGAACTCCGCCGGTTCGTTCGGATCGCCGACGAGCTCAGCAGCCTGCGGAAGCTGGCTAGTCTTGTCAACCGGTTCGAGGGTCGGGATCTCGCGGCTCCCGCTCGCGCCGAGCTCGGCGAAGCGCCGCGCCGCTGGAAGCACGCGCCGCTCGAGCGAGCCGACCGTCTGGTTGTACGCCTGGACCGCGCCGTCGAGCCTGCGGCCGAGCTGGAGCACGTGGTCGCCGAGTGTCGCGATGCGGCCGTGCAGGTCACGGCCGAGCTCGCTTACCTCCCGCGCGCTCTGCGCAACGGTCTCCTCGTGCCAGCCGTGGGCCACGCCCAGGAGGACGCCGATGAGCGTCGTCGGCGTCGCGATCAGGACACGCTGCCCGACGCCCTGCTCGATCAGGCCGGGATCCTGTTGGAGCGCGGCGCTGTAGAAGACCTCGCCGGGGATGAACAGCACCACGAACTCCGGCGTCGGACGAAACTGCTCCCAGTAGCTCTTCATGCTGAGCTTCGCGACGTGATCGCGGATCTGGCGCGCGTGGTCGGCGAGCTTCGTGGCGCGCATCGCCTCGTCCGGCGCATCGATCGCCTCGAGATAGGCCTGGAGCGGAGCCTTGGCGTCGACGACGATGTTCCTCCCGCCGGGCAGCCTGACCACGAGGTCGGGCCGCAGGCGTCGCTCGTCGGCGGTCACGCTCGCCTGCTCGTCGAAGTCGCAGTGCGCCAGCATGCCCGCCATCTCGACGACCCGACGAAGCTGAATCTCACCCCAGCGGCCGCGCGCCGCCGGAGTACGGAGGGCGTTGACGAGGTTTCCCGTCTCCGCGCGGAGCCTCTCGTGCGTCTCGGCGAGGGTTCGTAGCTGCGCGCCCAGGTCGCCGTACGCCCGGCTGCGCGCAACCTCGAGCTGCTGGATCCTCCCGTCGACCTTCTCAAGCGACTCGCGGAGCGGCCCGACGAGGCTCTCGACGGCCTTGTGGCGTTGATCGAGGTCGGATCGGGCCTGCGTCTGCAGGCCGTCGAACGACGACTTCGCGAGCTCGAGGAACGAGCTTTGATTGGTACGCAGCGCCTCCGCGGAGAGGGCCTGAAATGTGTCCGCTAGTCGTGCCTCTGCGTGCTCGACGAGCGCGAGCTTCTCCGCTGCCGACGCCCGCTCGTGCTCCAGCGTCGATCGTGTCTGCGCCAGGTCGGTACGGGCGTCGCCGAGCTCGGCAGCACGATCCCCAAGCTCTCGCTCGAGCACCCGCGTGCGAGCTCGCAGAGCAAGCCAGACGCCGGTTGCGCCGACGCCGAACCCGAGCAGGAGCGCGACGATCACGGTCATGGACCGATGAACGATAGGAGCGCGGTCGGACGGCGCCACGCAAACCGTCCCGTTAAACGCCAAATCCGGCGAACCCGAGGGCTCTCCGGACTTGGCCCGCGCAGCCTAGACGCCACGGCCGCGGGCGGTCAAGCGACGGCGCGTCACTTTCCCGCAAAGAGCGATCTTTTTTCCCGACGCGGATAGGCTTCGCGACCATGCGCTGGGCCCGTCTGTTCGACGAGCGAGTCGAGACGATGCCGACGGTATGGCTCCGACAGCTCGAGAAGGAGCGACTGGCCGAGCAAGTTGCCCGGATCAGGGACTGCGCGCCGTTCCATGCCGCGCGGCTCGAGCGGTTTGGCGACATCGCCGACCTGACCGAGCTCACAGGCGTTCCGAGTACGACTGCCGACGAGGTCGCCCGAGCCCAGCGCGCATCCCCGCCCTACGGCGACCTTGCGTGCGCCGACCCCGTCGAGATCGTCCGGGTCTGCAGCGTCTCGGGACCGGGAGGCGTTCCCCTCGTTACTGCGTACACGGATCGTGACATCCGCGGCGCGGCCCAGGTCGGCGCCCGGAGCCTCTGGGCCTCCGGGTTGCGCCCGAGCGATGTCGTGCTCGACGTGCTGCTGACCGCCGGCGCAGGGCCGATCGAGACGGCCGGCGCGGCCGCTCTCTCCGGCAGCGACCTCGACGATCGGAAGCTTCTCGACCTGTGGCCCCGGCTTGCTCCAACGGTGCTGCTGGCGTCCGCCGAGCGAGCGCTTGCGCTCGCCGGCGAGGCTCGACGCAGGGGCGAGTCACCGCACGCGCTCGCCCTCTCGAAGCTGCTGATCGCGCGGCGACAGGGCAACGACCCACGCGCCGAGCTGGAGGACGTCTGGGGTGCGCGCGTCTCGTTCGTCTGGGGTGAGCCGGCGGTCTGCGACCTGCTCGCGGCCGAGTGCGACCGGCGCTCGGGGCTCCACGTGCTCGGAAGCGGCACGGTCCTGCTCGAGCTCGTGGATCCAGAAACCGGCGCCGAGGTGGGACCGGGGGACGGCGGCGAGGGCGAGGTCGTCCTCACGCATCTCGAGCGGGATGCGACACCGCTTCTACGCCTCCGCACGGGGTTCATCGCCGTCGCGGTGCCCGAGCAGTGCCCGTGCGGGCGAACGGGGCTTCGAGTGCGGCCGGTTGCGGACCGGCCGTAGCGCTCTCGGTCAGCCGGCTTTCTGGGCCGGCGAGGCAGTGCGCCGACGGCGCGTGGTTCCCGCTCTGACGAGGACGGCGTAGAGCGCGACGGCGCCGACGGCGCCGAGAACGCCCTGGCTGCGGACGTCGGCTGTTCGCTGCTCGATGTAGCGCTGCTCGTCCCAGCCCTGTTCGCTGCGGTAGGTCGGCACATCGACGCCACGGGCGAGGGCTGCCTCCTCGTAGTCGTCCAGGAACCGGCCGACGGGCGGGAGGCCGAGGAACGTGATCAGCGCCGTCACGGTCACGAGCGCGACTAGCGGCCAGACGAGCCTTGCGCCGCGCGGGTCGCGGCGCAGGACGAGGACGGCGCTCGTACACGCGACGATGCCCGTCGGTGCCACCAGGATCAGCACGCCGATCCAGCTCGAGTACCCCTCCACGGCCACGACGTACAGCAGCTGGGCGAGCTGGGCGAAAGCGAAGCCGAGGCCGATCAGGAGGATGACGGCGCCGATGCGGGGGACGAGCACGCCGGCTCAGTGTACGGACCCCCGGCTCCGGTCAGCCACGACCGCGATTGGATTCCGGCAGCCCCGCCCTCCGCTGGAACAGTGTCGCCTCGGATTCGCGACAATGACGCGAACATTCGTTCGCTATGCTGGCCGGACGAGACTCTAGGCTCGGCGGCCCGATGCAGACGTTCTTCGGACCCGGCGGCCCGCTCGCGGCCGCGCTCCCCGGCTTCGAGCCGCGGGCGGAGCAGGGCGCCCTGGCTGCGGCCGTCGCCGAGGCCCTCGACGATGGGGAGCACCTGCTCGCCGAGGCGGGCACCGGCACGGGGAAGAGCCTCGCGTACCTCGTGCCCGCCCTCACCTCGGGGAAGCGGGTCGTCGTCGCGACTGCGACGAAAACCCTGCAGGAGCAGCTTCTGACCAAGGACGTCCCGGCCGCTGCCGCCGCCCTCGGGCGGGATGTCCGCGTCGCCGTCCTCAAGGGCCGTCAGAACTACCTGTGCCGGCGCAGCCTGCAAGGGGTGGAGCTGCTCGGCGGCTCCGCGGGCGGGCTCTTCCGCACCGCCGAGGACGGGCACCAGTTCGAGGCGCTTCGCGACTGGATCGAGACGACCGCGACGGGCGACCGGGCGGAGCTCCCGTTCGAGCCGAGCCCGACGCTCTGGGCCGACCTCGCGGTCGGTGCTGACCGCTGCGGGCGGCGAACGTGCCCGTTCACCGCCACGTGCTTCTCGGAGCGGGCGCGCGAGCGTGCGGGCGAGGCCGAGCTCGTGATCGCCAACCACGCGCTCTACTTCGCCGATCTCGCGCTGCGAGGTCGCAACCCAGAGGGCGGCGTGTTGCCCGAGCACGATGCGGTGGTCTTCGACGAAGCACACCGGCTCGAGGAGGCGGCCGCGAGCTGGTTCGGAGGTCGTGTGTCGCTCACCGGGCTCCGCCAGCTCGCCCGCGACGTCGAGCGCGGGTGCCGCGAGGCGTCGGTCGCGCCCCCGGCGCGACCGCTGGCCGAGGTCGATCGCATCGGCGTGGCCGCGATCGCAGCGGTCGAGCCCGAGGGGGGAAGGCGACGCCTCGGACCGCACGAGCTCGACCGCTGCGCCGATCTCTTCCTCGCGCTCGGCGACGCTCTCGACGGGCTCGGTGAAGCGCTCGCCGGAGGTGGGGAGGACCTCGACACCCTCGCCAGGCGGGCGCGCCGGCTGGCCTCGGACGTCGAGACCTGTCTGGACGTCGACGATCCGTCCCGCGTCTCCTGGGCCGAGCCGGGCGCGATCGCCTGGGGGCCGGTCGAGGTCGCCGAGCTCCTCCGTGACCGTCTCTGGGGCGGGGCGACGACCGCGGTGCTCGTCTCGGCCACCCTGGAGCCCGCGTTTCTGCGTGAGCGGCTCGGGCTCGACGACGCCCGGGAAGAGGTCTTCCCCTCACCGTTCGACTTCCGTTCGCAGGCGCTTCTCTACGTCCCGGGGCAGCTGCCCGAGCCGAGAACCCCTCGCTACTTTCCGGCGCTCGCCGACGAGGTCGTCGCGCTCTGCCGGCTCTCGGGCGGGCGGGCGCTGGTGCTCACCTCCTCGTACCGGGCCCTCGACGAGCTCGTCGAGCGGTGCTCGCCGCGGCTACCGTTTCCGGTGCTGCGTCAGGGGGATCTCCCGCGCGAGCGGCTGCTCGAGCGCTTCCGGGACGAGGTCGACTCGGTGCTCTTCGCGACGTCGACCTTCTGGCAGGGCGTCGACGTCCAGGGAGAGTCTCTCTCGCTGCTCGTGATCGACAAGCTGCCGTTCGCGGCGCCCGGCGACCCCCTCGTCGAGGCCCGGTGCGAGCGGATCGCGCGGCGTGGCGGCGACTGGTTCGCCGAGTACGCGGTTCCGTCGGCGATCCTCCAGCTCCGCCAGGGGTTCGGCCGGCTGATCCGCGGCCACGGGGACGAGGGCGTCGTGGCCGTGCTCGACCCGCGCCTGCGGACGCGCTCGTACGGCCGGCGCTTCCTGGAGGCGCTTCCACCTGCCCGGGTGGTGGCCGATCTGGACGACGTCGCCGCGTTCTTCGGTGCGGGCCCGCAGGATCGCGCTTGCTACCGTTGAGCGGCCCGTGGCGAAGAAGAAGAAGAGCCAGGTTCCGCCCCCGCCGCGGCCCGTCCAGGCGCCGAAGAAGCGCACCAACGACCCGAAGCCGAAAGGGGCCTCGGAGGGTGGCCGCCGAGGTGGGCGGAGAGTCGCGATCATCGCCGTCGTGGCAGCGCTCGTTGTTGCCGGGGCAGCGGTCGGGATCGCGCTCGCGGTCTCCGGGGGTGGGGAGAGCCTCGCGGACGAGACCGCGGCCGCCGGGTGCACGGTTCAGACGTTCCCGTCGATGGGCCGCCAGCACGTCGCGAAGCGCAATCCGAAGTTCGAGTACAACTCCTCGCCGCCGACGAGCGGGCCCCACTATCCCGAGCCGGCGATCTGGAACGTGTACACGGAGCCGATCGAGCAGATCCTCCTCATCCACAACCTCGAGCACGGAGGGATCGTCGTCCAGTACGGGGAGAACGTCGGCGACGCAGAGGTTCAGCAGATCGTCGACTGGTACAAGCCCGATCCGAACGGGATCGTGGTCGCACCCCTCCCGAGACTCGGCTCGAACATCGCCGTCACCGCGTGGACGCGGCTGATGACGTGCACGGACGGGTTCGACGAGCAGGCGTTCACGTCGTTCCGGGACGCGTACCGGTTCAAGGGCCCGGAGCCGTTCCCGCCGGAAGCGCTCGCCCCGGGGGTGAATCAGGGCGTCATGCAGCCGAACGGTTCGTCAGGCTAACCGGCGCCGGGGTGGCGGAACGGTAGACGCGGGGGGCTTAAAACCCCCTGTCCCGCAAGGGGCGTGTGGGTTCGACTCCCACCCCCGGCATTCACCACTCGAGTCCGCCCGACGCTGCGCGTCGGGCATGACGACTCGAGTGGTATCACCTCTGAATCTCAGCCGGGGTGAGCCGCATCGGGCAAAGCCCGACGCGGCGTCGGGTCTCTCAGGCGTTCGAGAAGTCGGCCTTCGAGGGGATCTCGGCCGGTGGGGTGCCGATCACGATCGCGATCTCGCGGAAGTCCGCCAGCCCGATCTCGCGCGGATCACCGTCGTAGGCTTCGCCGTCGACGTAGATCGCGATCGGCGTGTCGGGGCGGCAGAACCCGCCAACGCACGAGTCGTCGAGGCGAACGCCCCATTCGACGAAGAACTGGCCGAGCGTGTTCGGGTCCGGGGTCGCCGACTCCGTGTGGAGGATCCCGGTCGCGTCATGGGTGTGCAGCGGCGAGATGCACGGCTGGTCGCAGCCCTCGATGCCGCCGTAGGCGGGCCCTTCGTCGGTGTCGAAGGTCTTCACGCCCGGGTCGTCGATCGCGATGCCGATTCCCGCGGGAACGACGACCGGCGTGCCGTCGACGAACACGTCGAGGTGGGAGTGGACGTGGTAGGTGAGCTGCTCCCGGATCTCGGGGACGAGACCGGCGGCGACGGCTCGGGCGAGCGGGTCGGACGGTGCGGGCCACGGTGGTGGGCCCTCGTTCTCCGACAGGCTCGTTCCGGCGCCGGTGGAGGCCGGCGGCGTGGGCGTCGCTGCCGGCTCTGAGCCACCGCCGCACGCCGCGATCGAGGTCACCACGACGGCGACGGCGGCCGAGCCGAACGCGGCGCGGAGCAGGCGCATCGTCACAGTGAGAGCAGCAAGGAGCTGAGCCGCTCGAGATCTTCGAGGCGAGGAGCGACAGGATCCTCCCCGAGCACCTGCACCGCTACGTGGTCGGCCCCGGCCTCCAGATGAGCCCGGACGCGGGCGGCGATCGCCCTCTCGTCGCCCCAGGCGACGACCGCGTCGACGAGCGCATCGCTGCCGTCGCCGGCGAAGTCGGCCTCCGCGTAGCCGAGGCGGACGAGGTTGCTGCGGTAGTTGTCGAGCCCCAGGTAGTAGCCCATGTGCCCGCGCGCGATCGCCCGCGCCCTGGCGGGATCCGTCTCGAGGACGACGGCCTGCTCGGGCGCGAGCAGTGGGCCGGCGCCGATCGTCTCGCGGGCGAGCCGCGTGTGCTCGACGGGGACGAAGTAGGGATGGGCGCCGAGGCTTCGCTCGGCGGCGAGCTCGAGCATTCTCGGACCGAGTGCCGCGAGCACGCGAGGCGTCTCGTCCGGCTCGGGGGCCCGGTAGAGAGCCGCGTCCATCGCGTCGAGATAGGCCCGCATCGTCGCGACGGGCTTCGCATAGTCAGCGCCGCTGCGCTTGGCGATCGACGGGGCGTGGCTCACGCCGATTCCGAGCAGGAAGCGTCCCGGGTAGGCCTCGGTGAGGGCGCGTGCCCCATTCGCCATCGCCATCGGGTCGCGCGCGTAAACGTTGGCGATCCCCGTGGCGACGACGATCCGGTCCGTCCAGGCGAGCAGCATCGCCGCCTGCGACATCGCCTCCTTCGAGCCCACGCTCTCCGGGAACCAGACGGCCTCGTAGCCGAGCTCCTCGATCGCCCGCACGCTCTGGCGGGCGGACGCGGCCGAAGACAGGCCGGGAACGGACGTCCAGACACCGACGCGGGGAAGCTGCACGGGCGCAAGCCTACCGAGATCGGGGTTCGACTAGGCTTCGTTGCGATGGCCGACGGCTTCGGCGCGCTGGGGACGATCTCGGTGGGAGACCGCTCGTTCAGGGCGGTTCGGCTCGACGCGTTGCCGCCCGAGTACGACGTCGAGCGCCTCCCCTACACGCTGCGGATCCTGCTCGAGAACGTCCTGCGGGCCGAGGCGCTCGGCGGGGGCTCGCTCGACGAGGTGGGAGCCATCGTTCGCTGGAGCCCGACCGCCGAGCCGGTCGACGAGATCTCGTACCGGCCGGCGCGCGTCCTGATGCAGGACTTCACCGGCGTCCCCGCCGTGGTCGATCTCGCGGCGATGCGCGACGCGATGCGCGACCTCGGGGGCGACCCTGCGCGGATCAACCCGCACATCCCGGCCGAGCTCGTGATCGACCATTCGGTGCAGGTGGACGAGTTCGCGACACGGCTCGCGATCGCCCGCAACACCGAGCTCGAGTTCGAGCGCAACGCCGAGCGCTACGCCTTTCTACGCTGGGGTCAGGGCGCCTTCGCGAACCTCGAGGTCGTCCCGCCCAACACCGGCATCTGCCACCAGGTCAACCTCGAATACCTGGCCCGGGTCGTCGAGACGCGCGAGCTCGACGGCGAGCTGTTCGCGTTTCCGGACACGCTCGTCGGTACCGACTCCCACACGACGATGATCAACGGGCTCGGGGTGCTGGGCTGGGGAGTCGGCGGGATCGAGGCGGAGGCGGCGATGCTCGGCGAGGCGATCTCGATGCTCGTGCCGCAGGTGGTCGGCTTCCGCCTCACGGGGCAGCTGCCGGAGGGTTCGACTGCAACCGATCTCGTCCTCACGGTGACGCAGATCCTCCGCCGGGTGGGCGTCGTCGGGAAGTTCGTCGAGTACTTCGGCGAGGGCCTCGTCGGCCTGCCCCTCGCCGACCGTGCCACGATCGGAAACATGTCGCCCGAGTACGGAGCGACGTGCGGCTTCTTCCCCGTCGACGAGGAGACGCTCCGCTACCTGCGCCTCACCGGCCGCAGCGAAGATCAGGTCGCGCTGGTGGAGGCGTACTGCAAGGAGCAGCTCCTGTTCCACGAGCCGGGAGCGTTCCCGTCGTACTCGCAGGTCGTGGAGCTCGATCTCGCGTCGGTGGAGCCGAGCCTCGCCGGCCCGCGACGTCCCCAGGATCGCGTCCCGCTCGCCGAGGCCAAGAGCGCGTTCCTCTCCTCGCTCGACAGCTTCGGCGTCGAGTATCGAAACGGGAGTCTCGATGCCGACTCGGCGCAGTCGTTCCCCGCGAGCGATCCTCCCGCGGCCGTCGCGCCCGGCCCACACCGGATGGCTCCTGACAACGCCCCGGCCTCCGTCGCCGAGCGGCCGCGCACGTTCAGCTGCGTCGAGGTCGAGGTCGGGGGGGAGCGCGCGTTTCTCGACCACGGCTCCGTCGTCATCGCCGCGATCACGAGCTGCACGAACACCTCGAACCCCTCGGTGATGGTGGCCGCCGGGCTGCTCGCGAAGCGGGCGGTCGAGCTCGGCCTCCGCCGTAAGCCGTGGGTGAAGTCGAGCCTCGCGCCCGGCTCGAAGGTCGTGACCGAGTACTACGAGGCGGCCGGCCTCACGCAGTACCTCGACGAGCTCGGCTTCGACACCGTCGGGTACGGCTGCACCACGTGCATCGGCAACTCGGGGCCGCTTCCGAGCGAGGTGTCGCGCGCGATCGAGGAGGGCGACCTCGTCGTCTGTGCCGTCCTCTCGGGTAACCGCAACTTCGAGGCGCGCATCCATCCGGAGGTCAAGGCGAACTACCTCGCGTCGCCGCCGCTCGTCGTCGCCTACGCGCTTGCGGGGCGGATGGACATCGACCTCGCGAAGGAGCCCCTCGGGCGTGGAGACAACGGGGCCGATGTCTTCCTGCACGACCTCTGGCCGTCCGCCGACGAGGTGCAGGAGGTGGTCGCGGACGCCGTTCGGGGCGAGATGTTTCGAAAGACGTACGCCGACGTCTACACCGGCGGGGAGCGCTGGCGGGACCTGCCGATTCCGGACGGGGACCTCTTCGCCTGGGAGCCGGACTCGACCTACGTTCGCCGGCCCCCGTACTTCGAGGGGATGTCGCTGGAGCCCGGCGCGGTCGCGGACATCTCCGGCGCGCGCTGCCTCGTCATGGTCGGCGACTCGGTCACCACCGACCACATCTCGCCTGCCGGCTCGATCAGGCTCGAGAGTCCCGCGGGCGGCTACCTCGTCGAGCACGGCGTCGAGCGCAGGGACTTCAACTCGTACGGCTCGCGGCGTGGAAACCACGAGGTGATGGTGCGCGGCACCTTCGCCAACGTCCGCCTGCGGAACCTGCTCGTGCCCGGAGGGGAGGGAACGGTGACCGTCCATCTTCCGGACGGAGAGGAGACGACGATCTTCGAGGCGTCCGAGCGTTATCTCGCCGACGGGGTGCCGACGATCGTGATCGCGGGCGCCGAGTACGGCTCGGGCTCGTCGCGCGACTGGGCCGCGAAGGGGCCGAACCTCCTCGGCGTCCGTGCGGTGATCGCCGAGAGCTACGAGCGCATCCACCGCTCGAACCTCGTCGGCATGGGCATCCTGCCGCTCCAGTTCGCCGACGGCGAGACGCCGACGACTCTGGGGCTGACCGGCCGGGAGACGTTCGCCGTCGAGGGCGTTGCGGACGGCGAGGCACGTGAGGTGGCGGTGACCGCAACCGCCGACGCGGGTGGCGCGCCGATCCGCTTCAGCGCGCGCGTGCGCGTCGATACACCTCGGGAGCGCGACTACCTCCGGCACGGTGGGATCCTTCAGTACGCGCTGCGCAAGCTGCTCGCCGCGTGAAGAGCTTCTCACAGGATGAGGACACGTCGGTCCGGAGGCCGGGCGGCACCGTGCCTCATTCCGTGGAGCGCTCTTAAGCTAGTCGTCCTCCGGCTCCCAGGCGATCTCGACGACGTAGCCGTCCGGGTCGAGGAACTTGACGCTCACGTACTCGGGCTCCTCCCACCACTCGAAGATGGGGACGCCTTCCAAGCTGAGCCGGTCGCGCATCGCCCGGACCTCCTCGGGGCTCTCGACCCCGCGCCCGAAGTGGAGGAAGGGCGGGAGCTGGATCGGCTCGTCCACCTCCCCGAGCGCGAGCGCGAACCCGGTTGCGTCGTAGAGCATGAGGACGCCGTCGTCGTACCTGCGCGGAGGCTCGGCGTCGAAGCCGAGGTAGGTCTCGTAGAAACGGCGCGACCGCTCCTGATCTCGAACGGCGAGAGCCAGATGCCTCATGGGCCGTGCCGATCGTAGCGCCTGTAGGCTCCTTCGCCGGTGAGCGTCCTCGTCACCGGCGCGACCGGTTTCCTCGGCCGGCACCTGGTGCCGCTTCTGCTCGAGCGCGGCGATGCGGTGCGCGCCCTCGTCCGCGAGGGAACGGACGCAGGGTGGCTCCAGGGCCTCGGCGTCGAGGTCGTGCGCGGCGAGCTCGCCGACCGCGACGCGCTCGGTCGCGCGGTCGCGGGCCACTCGCTTGTCTTCCACCTCGCGGGCGTCGTCTCGTGGGAGCCCCGGGACCTGCCGCTCCTGCGCGCCGCGAACGTCGACGGGACGCGCAACGTCGTCGACGCGCTCGAGCCGGGCGCTCGCCTCGTCCACGTCTCGAGCGACGCCGCGCTCGGGCCGGTGCCCTCTCCCGCCGAGCCGGGCGACGAGGACATGCCCTTCCCGGAGTCCGCGCGCCGCCTGCCGTACGCGGCGACGAAGCGGGAATCGGAGGAGATCGTGCTCGCCGCGGCCGCAGGCGGCGCCGACGCCGTCGTCGCGAACCCGGGCTTCCTGATCGGCCCCGGCGACGTCTATCAGGTGTCGACCTGGCCGGTCCGGCGCTACCTCGACGGGACGCTGCGCTATCACGCGCCCGGCGGGCTCTCCTTCGTGGACGCGCGGGACGTCGCCGCCGGCCTCGTCGGGCTCGCCGAGCGGGGCCGTGCGGGTGAGCGCACCATCCTCGCGAGCCCAGACGGGCTGCTGAGCCACGCCGCCTTCTTCCGGCGCGTCGGGGAGGTGACCGGCGTGCGGCGGCTGATGCTGCCGCTCGCGCGTCCCCTGGCCGTCGCCCTCGCGCCCTACGTCCCCTGGTCAGTCTCCCGAGCCGTCGCCCGGGCGGCGGTGAACTGGTGGTTCCACACGCCGGCCAAGGCCCAGCGCGAGCTCGGGTTCACGACCCGGCCACTCGACGAGACGATCGCCGACACCGCTCGCGAGTACCTGTAGGGACGGGGCTTGCCGCGCCCGCGAACCCTCAATACATCGGCACCTGATGGAGCAGCGTCGGCGTGATCCGGTCGAGGATCTCGTCGAGGCTCTCGCCCGTGGCGGTGATGCCGTGGTTTCGCAGGCCGATGACGGCGTGGTCGGGGTCGGGCTCGGCGGCGAGCAGGTCGGACACGCTCCACGCGAGCTCCTCCGTTCCGCACGGGTAGTTGATCTCCGTCCCGGCGACGCCCTCCACCCACGCGTGGACGTGGAGGATCGCTCCGACGTCGGGATGAGCCTGGTAGATCATCCAGTGCTCGATCGCGTCGACCGAGACCCGCCTCGGCTCGATGTCCGGAGGCACGGAGAGGACGATGCGCGCGTTCTCGGCGTCGTAGTCCGACACGAGCAGGATGTCGCGGCCGGGGACCTCGAGCTTGGTCTTGTCGACGCCGCTCGCGCTCATCCAGAAGCGGCGCTCGTCCTTGCGGGCGGAGAGGTTGCCGTAGGACAGTCCGCCGAGGCCGTACAGCCGCTTGACGTGGCGGATGTCGCGCTCGTCGAGCAGGTCGTCGATCGGGAACGGGTTCGGGAGGAGGTTCAGCTCGCCGAGACGCACACCAGCACGGTGGACCTGGCTCGTGATCTCGTCGCCCTCCCAGAGCTCCTGCTCCAGGTCGGTGCGAAACTCGTTGTCGATCACCAGCCGCGAGCGGGCGAGCGGGGCGAGGCGTCCGATCACCGCCTCGGCCAGCGCAGTCGCGCCGCCGTCGGCCCACACGCGGTAGTTGCCGCGCTCGGGCGTGACGAACCAGACGCCCTCGTCGGGCACGTAACAGAGCACCGTGTTGGCAAGCGCGCGGACGAGCAGCGGGTAGTTGAGCGCCAGCGTGTCGGCCGGCAGCGTCAGCTGCTCGTGCAGCGCCGCGACGAACGTGCCTCGCGACTTGCGGCGGAAGGGCTTGGGGTCGTCGGGGTCGATCAGGTTGATGACAAGGTCGGCGTCCTTCTGATCGGGCGACTCGGCGAAGCCCTCGCCTACGAGCGCCGTTCGCAGCTCCCCGGAGAACTCGCGCAGCTCCGGGGTTCGCGCCTTGCCGGCGATTGCGTAGCTCCAGGATCTCCCGTTCGTGCTCATCGACCGAACGGTATCAGGGGCCACGACGGCCTCCGACCCGTCGAGACGTCCTCCAACGGCCGCGGGCAGCGCAACCGTAGGACTGTGCGTCGGCGCCCTGCTACCGTAGTCATATGCCGAATCTCGGGATCTGGGAGATCCTCATCCTCCTCGTCGTGGTGCTGCTCGTCTTCGGCCCGAAGAAGCTTCCGAGCATGGGACGAAACCTCGGGCGCGGGATGCGGGAGTTCAAGGAGTCGGTCACTGATCACACCTCTGAGCTCAAGGATGCGCTCGGGGACACCCCCGGCGAGTTCAAGGACGCGATCAACCCGCTCGCTCCGACGAAGAAGGATGCCCCCGAGGAGGTCGTCGTCACCGCTACGGCTGTCGCGGAGCCGGCCCCGGCCCCCGTCGCTGTTCCCGCCGTCGCCTCCGAGCCGTCCCCGGCGGCCGCCGAGGACGGCGCACCGCCGCGCCAGAGCTCCTAGAGCCGGCGCGCCCACAGAGGCCAACGCCCCCGGCCTTTGCTCCTCCTGATCGCCATCCTGCTCGCGGTCTTCGTTCTCGACCAGCCGTGGTCCGTGGTCGTGATCGTCGTCGCCGCGGTCATCGACGTGGCAGAGGTGATCTTCGGGCTGTACTACGCGAAGCGCAAGAAGGTGCAGGTCGGCGCCGAGACGCTGATCGGGCGCCGCGCCGAGGTCACGAGACCCTGCCTTCCCGAGGGTCAGGTGAAGCTCGCCGGCGAGATCTGGCGTGCCCGCTGCGACGTAGGGGCGCACACGGGCCAGCACGTCCGAGTCACAGGCAGGGACGAGCTCGTGCTCCTCGTCGAGCCGGAATGACGCGCGCGTGACCGGCGATCCCGTCACTGTCCGCGAGGCCCTCGTCTCCGATCCGCGCGTGCTCGAGCACGACGCGTCGATCCGCGACGCGGCCAGGCTGCTCGCCCGCCCTGGAGTCGGGAGCGTCCTGGTCATCCGCGACGGCCTGCTCGTGGGCGCGGTTACCGTCCACGACATCGTTCAGGCGGTCGCCGACGGCGCCGACCCTGCGCACCGTGCCGTCGGCGAGATCGCGACAGGCGTGGAGACGATCGTCCCGGAGGCACCGCTTGACGAGGCGATCCACCTGATGGCCGAGCGAGAGCTCGACCGCCTGGCGGTGGTCGAGCACGGCCGCCTGATCGGGATCCTCCCGCGCGAGGGCCTCGTCCGGAGGCTCGCCGAGGACGAGCCGCCGCCCGAGCCTGAGGCCGCCTAGGCGGTTTGCTATCGTCGCCGCGCGTGAGCGCGGCGCAGTGGACGGCATACGACGAGGGGTACCTGCGGGCCTACCAGTGGTCGGGCGCGCTCGCGGCCGGGGCGGCCCTGCCGCAGGAGGCGGCAACGGTCCAGCTCGGGCCGGGCGAGGTCGCGCACGCGCGCGTCGCACCCGTCAACGTCGTCGGCTACTACGGCGAGAACGTCCAGTACCGCAAGTCGTTCCTGCTCGTCGGCGGGCCGGTGGGCCTCGCGTTGACGGGCGCGGCGAGCCTCGCACACAACGCGTCGAAGAAGGCCGAGGCCGAGCGCGCTGCGATCCCTCGCTGGCACAACCTCGGCACCGCCGATCTCGCCGTGACGAGCCAGCGGCTGGTACTGACGACCATGGGTCAGGTCGAGTCGTTCTGGTACGCGGAGGCTGGCCAGGTCGCGATGGCCGTGGGGACCGGAGGCGTGCCCGCCGTCCAGCTCCAGCCGTCGGGCATGCCCCTGCTTCGGCTCGAGTCCCCGTACGTGCCGCTCGTCTACGTCTTCGTCCACCACCTCGTCGACGGGCGTCCGCCGGGTGTTCCGGTTCCCGACGGCCTGCTCGAGCGCGCCCGGGCGCAGGGCCGGCTCACGGCATAGCCGCCGCGAGGGCCGGCTCGGCGCGGCGCTTTGCTACGATTTCGCCTCGCGACGCGGGGTGGAGCAGTCAGGTAGCTCGCCGGGCTCATAACCCGGAGGTCGCGGGTTCAAATCCCGCCCCCGCTACTTTGGAAAAGGCCTGCAGAAGCGGGCCTTTTCCCTGCTGGTAGGGGTACACAGCCGATGTGGGCTAGGAGCGTCGGCCATCCCCACTATCACGGGATCATGTGGCTCGTCGGCGCGATGAACTCCTGCGCGTCCAAGCCGGCCACGAGCGCGCTGAATCCGAGCTGGGCCGAGTCGACTCGGAGATGGGTCCGCGTCAGCGGGCGTCCTCCATAGTTAGCGCGGATGCTGAGACCGTGTCGGGGGTGGATGATGCTTGGTGGTCAAAGCTGAACGGAGGAGCGGCGATTCGATGACCGTTCGGGTGGTTGCTGCGACGGTTTCACGCTGGCCGCGCGAACGCGTCGCTCTTGCGGTTGTCGCGGCACTCGCCTTCTCGCTGGCGAGTTCGATCGGTCCGCTCGACTCGACGCCCCGGGCCGTCGCGGCCAACCCGGCCGCAACAATCATCGCGAAGTACCGAGCACGTATCCCGGAGTTGATGGCAGAGCAAGGCATACCCGGCCTTGCCGTCGCGCTGGTCGACGCGGACCGGACGTTGTGGGTCGAGGGCTTCGGCCATCTCGATCGACGGGGCTCGGCTCCCGTGACCGCCGACACGATCTTCAGCGTCCAGTCCATGTCGAAGCTGTTCACGGCGACAGCGGTCATGCAGGCGGTCGCAGCCGGCCGCCTCGACCTCGACGCGCCGATCACGACCTACCTGCCAGAGTTCACCGTCCACAGCGCGTTCGAGGAGCACCCAGAACGGAAGATCACGCTTCGGATGCTCCTCAGCCACACTGCCGGCTTCACGCACGAGGCGCCGGTGGGAAACAACAACGACCTCGACCCCGGCGACTTCAACGCGCACGTCCGCAGCATTTCCGACACCTGGTTGCGCTTCCCGGTGGGCAGTGGCCATGCCTACTCCAATCTGGGGATCGACCTCGCCGGTTACATCCTGCAGCGCGTCGAGGGTAAGCCGTTTGCAGAGGTCATGCGCGACTCCCTGCTCGAGCCGCTGGGCATGGACCACAGCACCTTCGATCGGGCCGTGATCCGCGCGACTGCCGACCGCGCCGTAGGGCATGTGCACCCATACCCGGAGCCGCCGGTCGACGTGCCGATGACGGCGGCGGGCGGTTTCTATACGAGCGCCGCGGATCTGGCCCGCTTTCTTCGCTTCGAGTTGAACGGAGGCTCGATCGACCGCCGGGTCGTGCTCGACCCGAAGTGGCTCGCCGAGATGCAGACCGTCCCGCCGCCGCGAGCCGGCGCGCCGGCGGGTTACGCGCTCGGCGTGGTTCGACACCGCTGGAACCGCTGGGACCAACGACCGGACCTTCTCGACCACGGGGGTGGGGGGTTCGGGTTCATCTCCGACCTGTGGTGGCTGCCCCAGCTCGGGATCGGGGTCGCGATCCTGACCAACTCCCAGGACCATCACCTCCAGGGCGACCTCGCGCTGTCGATCCTGGCCGACCTCCTTAGCGAGCCTGGCGTGTATCGCGATCGGCTGCTTGCGCTGCCGTGGCGGCCGCCGGTCGCCGACGCGAACACCTTCTTCGAGCCCCCGTCTGGGATGGCGAACCTCGTCGCCAACGCCGCCATGGTCGCGACGGGAGATGAGGCCTCCCGCTGGGCGGCCTACTCCGGCCTCTACCGAATGCCTGCGTGGGGTTACCTCGACCTGAGTGGTCCGCCGGACCGGTTCGTCGTCGATGCCGGCGTCCCCTACTTCGAGACCGACGACAACGCGGACGCGCCCGTCCGTCACCGCCTCACCGAAGTCGAGCCCGGCCTGTTTCTCGCCGACAACGGTGAGACGCTGGACTTCCGGGGCAGGGTCCCGACCTGGCGGAACTTCAGGCTCGTTCGTGTCTCGGGCGGCCCTTCGACCTGGCAGTGGGGGATCCTCGGGGCAGCCGCGCTCATCGCCGTCATCTGGCTGGTCGCCGCGCCGGTGCGGAGCTTCCGACGCTCCCGCCCCCCGCGCTCCTCGTCGAGGGATCAGCGGGCCGCGACGCGCCGCTGGCGCCGGGTTACGGCGCTGGTGGCGAGTGCGACCGCACTGCTCACGCTCGGAACCGTGACCCTGCTCGCGTGGCTCCCCGGGCTCGTCGACACTGGATACGCAGGCCACCTCGACCTTTCCCCGGCCGAGCAGCTGGCGGTGCACCTGCCGCTGGCCGTAACCGTCCTCGGCGCCTCGATGGTGGTTCTCGCCGCTTTGGGCTGGATCGGACGCTGGTGGTCGAGCGCCGTAAGGCTGCAGTACGTCGCCCTTGCTATCGCAACGATCGCGCTCGTCCCGCTCCTCGCCGGATGGCATCTCATCGGGTGGGCATGAGCTGACGTTGGCCACGCGTCAGGTCGTTCTGAACGGGGCTTACCCCGCCGTGGGCCACCCCGGGTATTCTCAGAGGCTTCGAAGGCAGCTCCGCGGATGCTCAGAGCAATTCGAAGAGCCGGTGAGACTGGTCGAGAGTATGTGCGCACGCCTGGGCGTGTGGCGCTCGGAATGAGGACTCAGGGGCCCGACGATTCAATTCGATTCCAGCGGCCGAATCTCCGTCAAGCGGTAGGTGATTCGGTGGGGGGAATGTGTCCACATCCTGCCCCCGCTACTCGAAAAAGGCCCGTACGAGCGGGCCTTTTCCCTGACCGGCTTCGGGCCGTCCGTCAATGCAGCAGGCGCAAGTGACGATCAGCGGAGGGGCACCGTGAACGCCTACACGATCAGGAACCTGAAAGAGATCGAGGATCAGGCGCCGAGGTTCGGCCTCTCGCCCGGGCTGGAAGCTCGGTTCGCCCGCGAGCCGCTCGGGTGCGAGCGCTCGGGCCTGAGCTACCAGCGCTTCGCACCGAACTACAGGTCGCCGTTCGCGCACAGACACGGGGAGCAAGAGGAGATCTACGTCCTCCTGAAAGGCGGCGGCCGGATGAAGCTCGAGGACGACGTTGTCGAGCTTCGGCCGTGGGACGCGGTGCGTGTCGCGAAGGAGACGATGCGGAGCTTCGAAGCAGGCGCGGATGGGGCGGAGCTGATCGTCTTCGGCGCAGGTTCGAGCGGGTTGCACGACGCCGAGATGACTCCCGGCTGGTGGACCGACTAACACCCGCGGTTGCCGAAGGATCGGTGGTGTGGCTGGCGGCACTTGGAGCGCCGGATAGCCGCATTTCCCAAGCGCGCTCGTCGCTGTGATTCTTCCGGAGACGCCGAGCGACAACGCCAACGACGAGCGATGGGGCGGCGGCAGCCGATCCGAGGAGAGCCATGAATCCGAGCGTTCGGCAGCGGCGGGCCGTGAAGGCGGTGGTCGATCCCGCCGAGCTCCTCCGCGTCGCGCATCCGGTGCGCCTGGCCCAGCCCGTGCACGCTGCCGCCGCGCTGGCCCGGCCGGGCAGGCGAACCCGCGAAGCCCGCGTCCGCGGGCTTCGCGGCCGAGAGCCCGCGCGATTGCAGCTAGAATCTCTTGCAACGAGAGCGAGTACCGGTTCGCGCGCCAGCGCATTCCCTGCCCGTTCGCGACGGGAGGAGAGTCGTCGATGGCGATCGGGACGAGCGCGCAAGCCCTGCGTGGGCCAGGCGGGTGAGACAGACCAAGCTGAGGGGGGTCGGCATCGCGCGCGTCGGCGTTCCCAGGGGCGGGCGTGATTCCTCGATGCGCAACGCCGGAGTGCGTTGCCGGCACTGCGGCTACCAGGTGGTCGTGGCCGTTCGACCAACGGCGTGCCCCGCGTGCGGCCAGGGCGCCTGGGAGAGCTTTGCCGCTCGCACGCTGCACGAGACCCCGGCGTCCGCCGCTACGTCGAGGGGGGGTGCGCCAAGCTGGCAGGCGGTGGAGGACCTGCTCGAGCGTCTTGCCGCGACGAGGGAGAACTTCCCGACGGCTACCTCGACGGTCAACTGGGTCTGCGAGTACGAGCCCGGGCGTCGCCTCCTCCTCGTGACGGAGAGCAGCTCGGACTGGATCCAGATCGACAGCGTCAGCGGCTGCTGGCGGACGTTCGAGCGGCTGGGTCGCGTCCGCCGCCAGGATCTGCTCGAGCCCGGCCGCCGTTCGGCCTTCATGATGGGTCTCTTCCAGCAGGTGGCCGGCGTCTGCGAGGGGACCGGCGACGAGCCGTGCCTCGTCATGCCGTCGGCGTAGAGGCAGGCCGCTTCTCGCGCTAGAAGGTCGGGCATACTTGCCCGTGACCGCAACGCACGAGCGAGGAGGGGGATCGTGGGAGCTCGCCATCTGACCGCAGCAGTGGCGGCGATCGCGCTGGCGCTACCGGCGACGTCGCTCGGCCAGCCGAACCGCTATCAGCTCGACGTGAAGCTCGCGCCGGGCCAGGTGGCGTCGCTCACGGTCGGCAAGGTGCCGAAGGGCGAGTTCGCATTCGTGCTGCGCGCGTCGAGCGACGGCGCGAAGAAGGTCAAGGTGACGCAGCGTCGCGTCGGCGGGTCGGCGTTCACGGTCATCAACACCGCCAACCCGCAGTCCGGCGACGTCTGCCAGGGTGCCGCCGGGACGCTCGTCTGCACGGATATCACCACTCCGGCGACACCGGGCCTCAAGCGGTGGACGTTTACCGCGCGCAACAACAGCAACCGGCCCACGTCGATCACGCTGACGATCACCTGGCGAAGCGTCACGAGCGCCGGCTGAGAGGCCCTACGCGGGCGCGCTCTCGCGCTTGCGCCTCGAGGCCTGGCTCTGGCGCGCCGACGCGGACAGCTCGACCTTGCGCAGGCGGACGCTCTTCGGCGTCACCTCGACGCACTCGTCCTCGCGGATGAACTCGAGCGCCTGCTCGAGCGAGAGCGGCCGCGGCGGGATCAGGCGGACGAGTTCCTCCGAGGTCGAGGAGCGCATGTTCGTCAACTTCTTCTCCTTGCCCGCGTTCACGTCCAGGTCCTCGGCGCGGGCGTTCTCGCCGACGACCATGCCCTCGTAGAGCTCCTCGGTCGGGCCGACGAAGAGCGAGCCACGCTCCTGGAGGTTCTGGAGCGCGAACGCGGTCGCCGGGCCCGGCCGGTCGGCGACCAGGGAGCCCGTCGGTCGGGTGCGGAGCTCGCCGTGCCACGGCTCGTACCCGTCGAAGACGTGGTGGAGGATCCCGGTGCCACGCGTCTCGGTGAGGAACTCGGTGCGGAATCCGATCAGCCCGCGGGCAGGGACGAGGTAGTCCGTCCGCACCCAGCCCGTGCCGTGGTTGACCATCTGCTCCAGCCGGCCCTTGCGCAGCGCGAGCAGCTGCGTGACGACGCCCACGTACTCCTCGGGAACGTCGATCGCGAGCCGCTCGACGGGCTCGCAGATCTTTCCGGCGAGCTCGCGCGTCACCACCTGCGGCTTGCCGACGGTGAGCTCGAAGCCCTCGCGCCGCATGATCTCGACGAGCACCGCGAGCTGGAGCTCGCCGCGGCCCTGTACCTCCCAGGCGTCGGGGCGTTCGGTCGGCAGCACGCGCAGCGAGACGTTGCCGACGAGCTCGGCGTCGAGGCGCGCCTTGATCAGGCTCGCCGTCAGCCTGTCCCCCTCGGTACCGGAGAGCGGCGACGTGTTGATTCCGATCGTGATCGAGAGCGACGGCTCGTCGACGACGGTGACCGGGAGCGGCCGCGGATCGTCGGGGTCGGCGATCGTCTCGCCGATCGTGACCTCCGCGAGCCCGGCGATGGCGACGATCTCGCCCGGGCCGGCCTCCTCGGCCTCCACCCGGTCGAGCGCCTCGGCGACGTAGAGCTCGGTGATCTTCGCTCGCTCGATCGTCCCGTTCGCGCGGCACCACGCGACCTGCTGCCCGCGGCGGAGCCTCCCGTGCTGGATGCGGCAGAGCGCGAGCCGGCCGACATACGGTGAGGCGTCGAGGTTGGTCACGAGCGCCTGCAGCGGGTGTGTGGGGTCGTAGGTGGGTGCGGGGATGTGGGCGAGCAGCAGCTCGAAGAGCGGGCCGAGGTCGGCTGTGAGCCCATCCGGCTTCCACCCGGCCCGGCCCGCTCTCGCGTTCGTGTAGACGATCGGGAACTCGATCTGCGACTCGTCCGCGTCGAGGTCGAGAAAGAGCTCGTAGACCTCGTCGACGACCGCGCGGACGCGCGCGTCGGGCCGGTCGACCTTGTTGACGACCAGCACGACGGGGAGTCCTGCCTCGAGCGCCTTGCGCAGCACGAAGCGCGTCTGCGGCAGCGGCCCCTCGCTCGCGTCGACGAGCAGGAGCACGCCGTCCACCATCGTCAGGCCGCGCTCGACCTCGCCGCCGAAGTCCGCGTGGCCGGGGGTGTCGACGATGTTGATCTTCGTCCCCCCGAGCCGCACGGCCGTGTTCTTGGCGAGGATCGTGATTCCCTTCTCGCGCTCGAGGTCGTGGGAGTCGAGAACCCGCTCGGCGACGTCCTGGTTGTCGCGGAAGGAGCCCGACTGCCAGAGCATCGCGTCGACGAGGGTTGTCTTGCCGTGGTCGACATGGGCGACGATCGCGACGTTGCGCAGGTCGTCCCTGCGGGCGAGGGAGTCGGGGGAGCTCATACGCACGAATTCCAGCATGAACTACCCTTCGGCCCGTGGGAGACCTCGCCGCGACGGTGCCGGGCACTCTCCTCGTCGTCGAGGACGAGCCCGCGGCGCGGATCACGCTCAACCGGCCCGAGAAGCGAAACGCGCTCTCACTCGAGCTGATGGAGGAGCTGATCGTCGCCCTCGAGGCCCTCGGCGCCGCACCGGGAGTACGTGCGATCGTGATCGAGGGCGCCGGCCCGGCTTTCTCGGCAGGCCACGATCTCGGCGAGATGGTCGGACGCGAGCTCCCCTTCTACGAGCGTCTCTTCGACGTCTGCACCGTCCTGATGGAGACGATCCACCGCGTTCCCCAGCCGGTGATCGCGAAGGTGCACGGCGTCGCGACCGCCGCGGGCTGCCAGCTCGTGGCCGCCTGCGATCTCGCGGTCGCGAGCGAGGACGCGCGCTTCGGGACTCCGGGCGTCAAGATCGGTCTCTTCTGCTCGACGCCGATGGTGCCGCTCTCGCGGGCGATCGGCCGCAAGCGCGCGCTCGAGATGCTGCTGACGGGCGACCTAGTCGACGCGCCGACTGCGCTTCAGTGGGGCCTCGTCAACCGCGTTGTCCCGCCTGAGCGGCTCGAGGCCGAGGTCGCCGTGCTGGTCGAGCGGATCGCGCGCTCGAGCCCGCTCACCGTCGGGATCGGCAAGGAGGCCTTCTACGCGCAGGTCGAGCTCGACGAGCACCGCGCGTACGAGCTGACGAAGACCGTCATGGCCACGAACTCGATGGCTCGCGACGCGCAGGAGGGCATCGGGGCGTTCCTCGACAAGCGCGAGCCCACCTGGACCGGCGAGTAGGTAGCGTCGGTCTCAGCTCCGAGCCCAGTTCCTGCAGCCGCCTGGCGTGAACGGCGTCTGCAACTCCCCAGTGCGCCGTGAGGTTGCTTGAAGTTACGCAGAGCGATCCGGTGCCTCCCCGATGCCATGCCCACTCCACTCTGCGAGCGTAAGGGTGGAAGGAGGTGTGAGATATGACGACGATTCCGCACGAGCCGTCGGGTGTGACTCGGGAGAAGCCTCGTCGGTCGCTACAGCTCCTCGTCCCGGAGATGTGGGCATCGCTGGCGATCATCATCATGTGGCTTTCGGTGTTGTTCGATGCTGTTTACGGCCCAGACATCGTGAGCGCTGATGTTTCTGGAAGCCGCACGATCGTTCCGTCAGCAGTTGTCGTGGCACTGTTTGCGTTCCTCGGGACGTGGGTCGTGGCGAAGCACGGCTTCCGGGGTGAGCGGAACAGCGAAACTGACGTCTGAGCCTTGCGAGGTGATGTCGCTCCCCATCGCCCGAACCGTCAGCGATGGCGAGCACGGGCAGGCACGCTCAGGAGGTGCTCGTCGGCTCCGTTTCCTTGACCTCGACCCCTCCGAGGAACGCCCACAGGCTCATGCTGATTGCGGGGCCGTCCTCGTTCGGTGACACCTTGACGTCGCGGCCGCCAAGCAGACCGAAGCCGCTGAGCGAGACGCGCGTTCCCGGCGCCACGAGGATCTTGACGCCGCCGAGGATCGCAACCGCGGTCAGCCGGGCATCTGGGCCCGGCGGGCTGCTCGACAGATCGAGGTCGGCGCCCCCGAGGATCGCGATCATGGTCTCCTTCGTCCAGCCGGGCGGAAACGGACGCTTGAGCCCGCCGAAGATGGCGACGTTCACCGCTTCCCTCCCTTCACGCTCCGAGCATAGCCTCCCTTCGACCGCCGCAACTGCCGTGGGCTGTCGCCCATGCGCGTCTGCGGGGTCGTGAGCACCCGGCTCCCGCTCGGCGAGTTCCGTCTGCCGGGCGATCTCGAGCAGCGGCCGGGCGACGCGTACCTCCTCACACGCGAGCTCGAGGCCTGAACACCGTCAACACCGCGGAGCACTCCGCCCGGTCACGACGCGGTCTGGCTCCCCGCCGCGGAGAGTAATCTCTCCTCACCGTACGTGCCTTTCGATTCGCAGTAGGTTGCCTCGAGCCCTGCGCCGAACCTCTAGGAGGGGAAGATGGACAGGAGCACCTATCTCGCCGGCGTTGCTGAGCTGTACGCAGCGGAGATCCTCGGTGAGGCGCTGGCGACCCGCTGGCTCGACCTGGCGTCCGACCCGGATGAGAAATACAAGCTGAGCCTGTTCCTCCAGCTCGAATCGGAGGCAAAGGTCAGGCTCAGGCCGCTTCTCGCAAGGCACGGGATTCCTCTCGTGGAGGACGAGACCTTGCGATCCGACGGAGCCGCCGCCGCGGCGGAATTCGCCTCGCGCCCGTGGACGGAAGCGATGGCGACTCTCGCAGAGCTGGCTCTTCCGTATGCCCAGAGGTTCCAAGCGCTCGTCGACGTCGCGCCGCCCGAGGATGCGCCGCTCGTCATGTTCATGGTGGATCACGAACAATCGGTCATGCGCATGGCTGAACGGGAAGCCGCCGGCGAGTCGGTGATGGATCGGGAGCTGCTGGTCATGCTCTCCTATCCCATTCCTCGCGCTGCCCAGCCGCAGCAATCGACTTGACTCGCGCGGGTTCAGGCGTTGACCCGAACTCGGCTGAGTTGACGAACCGCCGACCGAGGGCGTAGCGATCTACAGGGGCAGGGGTTCGTACGTGACACATTGGCTGGTCACGTTCTTCCTGGAAATCGGAGCAATGGAGCGGGGCGGGCAGGAGACCGCTTGCAGAGGTCGGGTTCATACCCGACCACTTTCCCACTCACGTTCTCCCTGGAAAACAGGGGTATGGACCTAACCGGGCAGCTTCACAACCCCCCGTCGCTAGTCCACACCGTCCTCGAACTCGCCTCGTAACAATTGTCTCATCCAAGGTCTAGGCGTGCAACACGCCCGCGTTGAACTCTCTCTGGGAGCTGGGCCACCTGACCGGACCCCGTTTTCGGTCCACGCGTTATGAGAGTTCTGGTTGGTTGTCGTTCCTCCATTGGTGGGCGTATTCGGCGGGTGTTTGGTAGCTCAGGGATTGGTGGGGTCGGTAGTGGTTGTACTGGACCCGCCAGTCTTCTAGGAGCAGCTGGGCCTCGAAGAGGCTGTTGAACGGAACCCGGGAGGCCCAGAGAGCGCCGGCGTGATGCCTTAGACGGTGCGGGGTCGCCACGGCTCGTGCTCGTGCGCGAGCCAGACCAGCTCGGGGTCGAGCGCGCGCACCCGCAGCTGGCCTTCGGTGTGCGGCTCGTCGAGCTCGCCGAACCAAACCGCCACGTCGCCGCCGACGACGACCGGACGCCCGCCAGTCTCGACGACGACCACCTGCATGCCGCGTGTGTGGCCCGGCGCCGGGACGAGCCGGAGCCCGGGAAGCAGCTCGAGCTCGCCGTCGACCGGCACGTACCGCACGCCGGGCGCCTCGACCCACTCGCGAATGGTGTAGTCGTCCTCGCTGCGCGCGTCGTCGAGCTCCCGACGCTGGACGTAGATCGGCCTGCCGGCGAAGAGGTGGTTGCCGCCGCAGTGGTCGAAGTGCAGGTGTGTGTTGACGACGATGTCGATGCCGGCGAGGTCGAAGTCCTGCTTGCTCAGTGGACGGAGGCGGGGATCGAGGTCGGCCACCGCCGGGTGCAGCTCCGTCATGCCGGTGTCGACCAGCACGCGCGCATCGGGATGGTCGATGACGTGCACGTAGACCGGCATCCGCTCGCCCTCGGCGAGCAGGTCGGCAACGCGGACTGGCGTGATGGTGATTGAGGCGGGGGCGTTCATTGGGTACCGACCGCCGCGGTGGTGGTTGATATGTGAGTCATGATGACCTCCTTTACCGGTTACTGGCTCCTCGACGCCACACCCCACACCCGAAGACTTCTCAACCAAGCACTCTTCGAACGATTCGTCATCGACGACACCGAAGAGATCACCGGCACCTTCCGAGAACCCTTCGACCTCCTCATCGAGGCAGCCGGGAAGCCCGCCACCCAGACCCTCTCCACAAGACACCCAGAAAGACCACGAGGCCTCAAGGAGAAGCCTCGTGGTTCAAGTTACGAGTCTTTGGTGGAGCTAGTCGGACTCGAACCGACGACCTCCTGGGTGCGATACTCCGCGTCGACCCCGGGGCGAGACTTCGGCGGCGCGGGGGGATGCCCACCTACTCCATAACATTCCACCGAGCGAACTCGTCCGGCGTCATATTCGAACGGCGAATCGCTGTGGCCGCTTGGATCAGGGCGAACCGAGTCCGGAGGTTGTCCTCGATCGCGAACGCGGCTCGCCAGAGGTTGCCGAGAGACTCCTGATTGACCATTGCATGGAGGTCAAGGTGCGCCTGCTGAAACGTAACCGCGGCGTCCTGCCAGATCGGAGCGAGGTCGCCAAGCTCCTCGGGAACATCAGCCGGGAATGGATCCTCGGGTAGATCGTCAGCCATCTCGGAGACGGTACTTCCCCCGTCCGAAGGGGACGGTACGCTGCCCGCTCCGTGCGTCTCGTCGTCGCCCGCTGCGAGATCGTCCTACACGGGACGGCTCTCTACCCAGCTTCCCGAGGCCGTCCGCTTGCTTATGACCAAGGCTGACGGGACGTTTCTGGTCTGGTCGGACAGCGGACGGCTCTAAGGTAAAGCCGCTAAACTGGATGACCCCGCCGACGACGGTCGAGGAGGAGGGCGAGCCGCTCGAGCGCCTGGTCGTTCGCAAGCGTGCGGGGAAGACCGAGGACCGCCTGGAGATCCGCGTCGTCGAGGTGCTGAGCGACGTCACGCATGATATGGGCGAGGCCGCCGGGCTCGAGAAGGACGGGGTCGAGCGAGACCTCCAGGTCGAGCTCGCCGCCCGGCCGGGCGCCCTCGGCGAGGAGCTCAGGCTCGTGCGCCGCGAGTGGCCGACCGACATCGGGCCGGTCGACCTGATGTGCCGCGACGACGACGGCGAGTGGGTCGCCGTCGAGATCAAGCGGGTCGCGACGATCGAGGCGGTCGAGCAGCTCGCCCGCTACCTCGAGCGGATCCATGCCGACCCTGCCCGGAACGGCTGTCGCGGCGTGCTCGCCGCCCAGCGGTTCCGTCCGCAGGCGGTGACGCTGGCCGAGACGCGGGGGATTCGCTGCGTCGAGGTCGATCTCGAGGCGCTTCGCGGCGAGCGAGAGCCCGAGCTCACGCTGTTTCTCCCGTGAGCGGCGGCCCCGTGCGGCTCGGCTACGCGATCCTCTTCGTCTCCGACCTCGACGCCTCGATTCGCTTCTACCGTGACACGATCGGCCTGCCGTTTCGCTTCGCGAACGAGACGTACGCCGAGTTCGCGACCGAGGGGGCCAAGTTCGCGCTCTACGCTCGGGCTGCCCTGCCCGAGCTGATCGGGCGGGCCGCCCCGGCCGGTGCGGCGTCGTGGCCGCAGGGAGAGGTCGCCTTCTTCTGCGACGACGTCGATGCCGAGCACGAGCGACTCGCGACCCGGGGCGTCGAGGTCCTGGCCCCTCCGACCGACCGGCCCTGGGGCGAGCGCACCCTGCATGTCGCCGACCCGGACGGCTACGTCGTCGAGCTCACGTACCGCGCTGAGCCCTAGGCGAGGAGATCGAGGAGCTCCAAGCGTGACGTGGCGGTCCGTCGCGCCTCGACGACCGCCGGCTCGTCCTCGCTCCAGCCGCGGCCACTCGCGGTGACGATCGCGACACCGGTGGCGTCCCGGGGGACGAGCCCCGACGCACGCGCTCGCTCGAGGCCTGCCAGCGCCAGCGCCGACGACGTCTCGACGTAGTGCCCGGCGGTCGCGAGGCGCCGGGTCGAGTCGGCGATCGAGGAGTCGGGGACGACCACGGCGCGGGCCGACGAGGCGAGCGCTGCGATCGACAGTCGGCCGGCGGACGGATCGGCGGTCGAGCGCGCGATCGAGTGCGGGTGGTCGAGCACGACCGGGCGGCCTGCGGCGACCGAGGCCTCCAGCGACGCCGCGCCCGCGGGCTGGCAGGCCAGCATGATCGGGAGCGGACCACCGCCGCGGGCGGCATGCGCCTCGAAGCCGCGCAGGATTCCGACGAACGTGTCCCCGCTCGCGACGGGCACGGCCACCGCCTCGGGGACCCGGCCGAGCTCGGCGAGGATCTCGTCCGCCACGGCTCGGTACCCGTCCATTCCGAACGGGTTCCCGGCGCCTGCGAGCGCCGGGTCGGTCGCGGTGGCCGGGTGCCAGCCGCGGGCGACGAGCTCGAGCAACACCGCGTCGCACTCGGCCGGAGCCAGCCGGCCGACGATCGCCCCGTAGGCTCCGATCTGCGCCTCGAGCACCGGCGGCAGCTCTCCGGTCGACAGGACGACGCAGCCGAGATCGTCGCGGGCCGCGTGCGCGGCGCACGAGACCCCGTGGTTTCCCGTCGAGACGGTCACCACCCCGGGCGCGCCGGCCAGTCGGGCGAGGGCGGAGGTGATGGCGTGCAGGCGATCCTTGTGGGAAGCGGTCGGATTCCGGTACTCGAGCTTGAGCCAGGTGTCGGCGCTGCCCGGAAGCGGCACGAGCGGCGTCGGAGCCCGCCCGAGATCGGTGAGCAGCTCCTCCGCCAGCGCGAGCGCGCGCGGGGAAGCTGCGTCGTAGCTCGTCTCGAGCGGGGCGCCGCACGACTCGCAGCCGTGCCAGCGAAACGACGGCTCGGCCCGCTCGCCGCACGCGATGCAGACGAGCGAGAGCCCGGGCGTCCACGGAACGGTCACGGAACCCTCCCGCCCCGCGACGCTCACGGGGCGGCGCCGAGCCGGGCGTGGAAGCGCTCGACCTGGGTCAGGTGAGCCTGCATCCGCCTGGCCGCGAGGCGCGCGTCGGACGCCGCGACCGCGTCGTAGAGGCCGCGGTGGTCCGCGAGCTCCCACTGGCGGTAGCCGTCGATGTCCTCGAGCTCCGGGCCACGCTCGGCAAGCAGCTTGGCAAACGACGCCACGAACCCGGCAAGCACCTCGTTGTGGGCCGCCTCGGCGAGCATGAGGTGGAACTCGACCGACGGGCGCGCCGCGGGCCGCCCTCTGGCGAGAGCGTGCGCGTGACGTGCGAGCACCGCCTCGATCTCGGCGAGATCCGCCGCCGTGCGCCTCGTGGCGGCAAGCCGAGCGATAGCCGTCTCGACCGGCCGGCGCGCCTCGAGGAGGTCGCGTGTCACGCCCTTCGCGAGCGCCGCGGTGATCTCCGGGGCGCTCGGCTGCTCGGGCTCGGCTGCGACGAACGCCCCCTGGCCGTGGCGGATCTCGATCGCACCGAGCATCGCCAGGCCGTTCAGCGCCTCGCGGACGGTGGAGCGCCCGACCCCGAGTGCGTCCATGAGCTCGCGCTCGGACGGCATGCGGGTTCCGGGCTCGAGCCCGCGATGATGGATCTCTCCGAGCAGCTGCTCGGCCACCGTTGCCGTCAGCTTGCGCCGCGGCGGGACGCGCGTCAGGGTGATCGGTGGCGTCTTGCTTGACGGGCTCATTGCCTCGTACCTATGGTTATCACTTAACTGTTATCAGACAAGTTGATCGTGAGGGAGACGATCGGCGAACGCCGCGATGCGACTGGAGGGAGCACGCTGTCTGATCACCGGCTGCTCGAGCGGCATCGGCCGTGCGCTCGCGCTCGCGCTCGGGCGGGAGGGAGCTCTGGTGTGGGCGGGTGCGCGACGGCGTGAGTCGGTCGAGGATCTCGAAGGTGACGGGCTTCGGACGGTCGCGCTCGACGTCACCTCGCCGGAGGACGTCGACGCGGCGGTTGCCACGGTCGGCCGGATTGACGTCCTGGTCAACAACGCGGGCTACGGGCTCGAGGGAGCGATCGAGGAGGTGGCCGACGACGAGCTGCTCGAGCAGTACGACACGAACGTCTTCGGGCCCTGGCGGCTCGCGCGCGCGGTCCTCCCGGGAATGCGTGCACGCGGCGCGGGGGCGATCGTGAACGTCTCGTCGTTCGGCGGCGAGGCTCCGTACCCGGGGATCGGCGCCTACCGGACGTCGAAGTTCGCGGTCGAGGGGTTCTCGTGGACGCTCCACCTCGAGGTCGCTCATTTCGGCATCCGCGTGCTCGACGTCCAGCCGGGGCTGACCGAGAGCGACTTCGGCCCGAAGATGAAGGCCGCCCGCGGGCTCGAGGCCGAGGGGCCGTACGCGGCGATGCGGGCGGCGTCGGCCAGGGCGTACCCCCGGATGTCGCCGACGTCTCTCGCGCCCGCGGAGGTTGCCGACGCGGTCGTCGCCGAGCTTCGCAAGGACGCCGGCCCGCTGCGGCTGCGCGTGGGCGAGGACGCACACCGGATGGTCGGAGTCGTCCGTACGGGCGACGAGGCCTACGAGCGGTACCTCGTCGGCGAGCTCGGCTTCGACTGGCATCCGATCGCACCGTGACGACGCCTCGGATCCCAGAGAACGTGCGCGATCTGCTCGACCGTGCACGCGTCGTTCGCATCGCCACCGTTCGGGGCGGACGGCGGGCCCAACGTCGCACCGTTCTGGTTTGACTTCGACGGGGAGCGGATCGTCCTCGACACGCTCGAGAACGGGACGGTCCGAAGTGTCCGGCGCGACCCCAGGATCGCCGTTCTCGTCGACGAGGGCGAGGTATTCGAGAACTTGCGTGCGGCGACGATCGAGGGCACGGCACGTGCCCATGATCCCGACCAGGCGCCGCCGGAAGTGCTCAGTGCGATCGAGCGGATCCGAGCCGTGCACGCGAGCGAGCTCACGACTCCGGTGTTCGAGAGGTACGCGGCGAAGGAAGCTCGGCCGTCCGTGTACGTGGAGATCGCGCCGGCAGGCGCGCGGTACTGGAGCCCAACGTGATCGGAGAGGGAAAGGAGTGGGGAGGAACATGACCGCACATCGAGGCAGCAGTGAGCTGACGCGGCGCGAGCTCCTGCGCCGGGCGGGAGTCGTCACCGTGACGCTTGGAGCCGGCCCGGCCCTCCTGGCGGCCTGCGGGGGCGGAAGCGACGAGTCCGCAGCTCCACCGCCGGCCGACACGGGCGCGGCGGCTGACACCGGCGCGGCTGCGGGAGGCGCGACCGGCGAGGTCCCGGGCGGGACGATCGACTTCCTCTCGTGGCAGGGATACGACCTCCAGGGCGACCAGGCTCTCGTGACCTGGCAGGACGAGAACGGGATCACGTTCAACCCGTCGTTCATCAACACGCACGAGGACATCCAGGCGAAGGTCACGCAGTCGCCGGGGACCTTCAACCTCATCTCCTACTACCAGGGGTACTGGGATCTCTACAAGCAGCTCGACATCCTGTCGCCGATCGATCCTGACAAGGTGCCGAATCTCACGAAGAACTACCCGGAGTTCCAGAACGCGCAGTGGTGGAACTCGGACGGCAGCCTCTGGGGCGTTCCGTTCACCTGGGGCTCATGGGTGCTCGTCTACAACCCGGACGGGATGCCGAAGCCCTCGTCGTGGCAGGACCTGCTCAGCCCCTCGCTCAAGGGCAAGGTCGCGATCATCGACGACCCGAACTGCGCGATGCTCGTGGGCGGCCGGGTGCTCGGCTACGACAACATCCCCGACTACAGTCAGGAGCAGGTCGACGCGATCATCGACTACTACCGCGGAGTACGCGAAAACGCCCGCACGATCGCGCCGTCGATGGGAGACGTGGCCAACCTCTTCACGTCGGGCGAGGTGGTGGCGTGCATCCCGCCCGTGAACACGCTCGAGGGCCTGATCAAGCAGGCGGGCGGCAACGCGGCGTCCGTCGTGCCTAGCGAGGGAAGCGCGACGTACTGCGACGCCTGGGCCGTTCCTCCCGACACCGACGATCCCGACACCGTGTACGGGTGGATCAATCACGCGCTCACACCTGACGTGCAGGCCTACACCGGCAACTCGCTCACGCAGGGGGTGACTCAGCCCGACGCCGTGCCGCTTCTCGACCCAGCGGTCGCCGAGCTGTTCCCGTACGACGACGTCTCCGCGTGGATCGAGCAGGCGCCGCTCTACTCGCTGCCGCCCGAGGACGACCCCGACGTCGTGAACTTCCAGGGCTGGCTCGACGCCTGGGCGGCGTTCAAGGCCGAGGGCTAGCGAGCCGGAGCGGCTCGGGATGCAAGCCGGCGGAACGGGAGGCGCGCCCGCGGCCACGGGCGCCGCCTCCGCTGCCGCACGCCCCGACCGCGCGGTCCGGGGCTGGCTGATCGGCATCGCCCTCGCCCTGCCCGCGGCGCTGTTCGTGACGGCGTTCCTGCTCGTGCCCGTCGGAAACCTCGGCCTGACGGCGTTCTGGCGGACGCAGTACTTCCAGATCACGCACGACTGGAACCTCGATCAGTTCCAGGAGGTGCTGTCGAAGAAGGGGGTCGTCCAGACGCTCGTGCGCTCGATCTGGACCGGCCTCGTCGTCGCCGGCGTGACGCTCGTCGTCGCCTTCCCGGTTGCCTGGTACCTGCGCTTCCGCGCTGGCGCATGGAAGGCCCTGCTGCTCGGGATCATCGTCACGGTGCTCTTCTCGAGCTACCTCGTCCGCATCTACGCGTGGCGAACGCTCATGGGCCGCGAAGGTGCGATCAACTGGCTCCTCCAGACGTCGGGAGTCACCGACGAGCCGGTGCTCTTTCTCTTCTACAACCGGTTCGCCGTCATCCTCACCCTCACCCATATCTTCCTGCCCTTCGTGATCCTGCTTCTGTACGCCGCGCTGGAGGGGCTCGAGGACGACGTCGTCGAGGCCGCGCGGGTGCTCGGCGCCAGGGGGTACCAGGCGCTCGGGTGGGTGACGTTGCCGATCATCGGGCGAGGCGCGTTCGGGGCATTCGCGTTCACGTTCATCCTCGCCGCCGGCGACTACGTCACCCCGCAGCTGGTCGGCGGAACCTCCGGTGTGCTGCTCGGCTCGCTGATCTCGATTCAGTTTCTTCCCAACGGCGACTACTCCCACGGCTCGGCGATCTCGCTCGTCTTCATGCTCTCGCTCGCCCTGTGCACGCTCGCGATCTACGTCGCCGGCCGGGGCATCTACCGGATGGTCAGATGAGCGGGGCCGGGGTGGTGGGACAGCTGTGAGGATCGCGCTCAGGATCTACGTCGGGCTCGTGGTCGCGTTCCTGCTCGCGCCCGTCCTCGTCATCATCCTCTTCTCGTTCAACAGTGCGCGGAGCCTCAGCTTCCCGATCGAGGGGTTGTCGCTGCGCTGGTACGACACCGCGTTCTCGGACCCGAAGTTCCAGCACGCCTTCGTGAACAGTCTGGTGATCGGCGGTGCGATGCTTGCGGTCGTGGCGGTGATCGGAACGCCGGCCGCCTGGGCGATCGCACGGCATCGGTTTCCCGGACGCACGGTCCTGCTCGCGTTCGTTCTTGCGCCGCTCGCAATGCCCGGCCTCTTCATCGGCGTGGGGCTGCTGACCTTCTTCGTCTCGGTCGGGGTTCCGCTGTCGCTGCGCACCGTCGTGATCGCCCACGTCGTCTACACGCTCGGCTTCTACGTCCTCGTCGCGAGCACGCGCTTCGCGGGGCTCGATCCCGCCTTCGACGAGGCCGCGCGCACGCTCGGCGCGAGCAAGCTGCAGTCGCTTCGCTACGTGATCTGGCCGATCGTGCGGCCGGCGCTGCTCGCCGCGCTCGCGCTCTGCCTCGCGCTGTCGCTGGACGAGTTCGTGATCACCTTCTACGTCATCGGTCCCGAGAACACCCTTCCGATCGTGATCTTCTCGAACGTGCGCTCGACGGTCTCGCCCGCGATCAACGCGATCGCGACGACTCTTCTCCTCGCCTCCTGGCTCGCGGTGGCGGCGGCGGCCCTCCTCGTCCGGGGGATCGGCAGGAGGAGGCGGGCCGAGGGTCTGCGCCAGGTGGTCGCGCAGTGAGGGGTCGCGCTCGGGCGGGCCTGGGTGGGACTCAGCCCGGCGGGGGTGGGGTGGTGGGAGTCTCATGAGCGCGGTCGGGCTCGCCGACGTGACCAAGCGGTTCGGGGACGTCACCGCTCTCGACCGGGTCTCGCTCGAGATCGAGCACGGTCAGTTCGTGACGTTGCTCGGCCCGTCGGGCTGCGGCAAGACGACGCTGCTGCGCATCGTCGCAGGGCTCGAGTCGACGTCGTCCGGGGACGTCTATCTCGACGGGAGCCGGGTCACGAGCTCGCCGGCGCAGAAGCGCGGGCTCGGCTTCGCATTCCAGCGCTACGCGCTGTTTCCACACCTGACCGTGCTCGAGAACGTCGCCTTCGGGCTGAAGGTCCGCCGCGTGGCCAGGTCCGAGCGCCGGCGGCGGGCGCTCGCGATGCTCGAGCTGGTCGGCCTGCCCGACCTCGCCGACCGGATGCCGACACAGATCTCCGGTGGACAGGCTCAGAGAGTCGCTCTCGCCCGCGCGCTCGCTCCCGAGCCCGACGTCCTTCTGCTCGACGAGCCGCTGACCGCGCTCGACCTCGCCGTGCGCACGCAGATGCAGGAGGAGCTCCGCCGCCTCCATCGCGAGCTCGGCACCACGTTCGTCTTCGTCACCCACGACCAGGGGGAGGCGCTGACGATGTCCGATCGGATCGTGCTCATGCGCGACGGCGCAGTCGTCCAGGACTCCTCGCCGTTCGAGCTCTTCCGGCGGCCCCGGTCGCTCTTCGCAGCGACGTTCGTCGGCGAGGCCAACGCCTGGGCCGGCAAGGTCGTCTCGGTCGAAGGGGATCGCTGCGTCGTACGCGTCGGGGGGGAGCGCGAGCTCGCCGGACGGGTCCAGGGGAGGCTGCTCGTCGGCGACGAGGCCGTCTACGTCGTTCGCCCGCAGCGGATCCGCCTCGACGGCGACGGGGACTGCGCGGCGGCCGGCGACGTGCAGGACGTGATTGCCCGAGGCCCGCGGGCACTGGTCGTCGGGGTCGTGCCCGGTGGGCCGACGTTCAGGGTCGAGTGCGACGGGGCCGAGGCCGAGCGCGCTGAGCGTCGGGGCCCGGGTCGAGCTGTCGTGGCACGCGGACGACGGCGTCGTCTTCCCCGCCCTGGAGGAGCCCGATGGCTGACCCGCGGGTCGCGATCGTCACGGGTGGAGCGAGCGGGATCGGCCGTGCGACTGCCCACCTGTTCAACGAGCGCGGCTTCGCGGTCGTCGTCGGTGACCAGAACGAGGAGGGGTCGCGCGAGGCCGTGCGCTCGGCACCGGAGCCCGAGCGGATGCTCGCCCACCCGGTCGATGTCCGGGATGCGGCCGGGATCGACGGGCTCGTGGCCGCGACGGTCGAGCGGTTCGGCCGGGTCGACGCTCTCGTCGCCGTGGCCGGGGTGGGCGATGGAGGACGAGTCGACGAGATCGCCGAGGAGGACTGGGACCGGACCGTCGACGTCTCGCTCAAGGGCACGTTTCTCTGCTGCCGCGCGGTCGTCCCCGAGCTGCGCCGCGCGGGCGGTGGGGCGATCGTCACGATCGCGTCGATTCTCGCCCGGGGCGCGATCGCCGGCCTCGGCCCGTACTCGGCGGCGAAGGCGGGCATCGAGATGCTGACGCGTTCGATGGCGATCGACTACGCACGCGAGGGGATCAGGGTCAACTGCGTCCTGCCGGGATCGACCGACACGCCGCTGATGTGGCTCGGCCTCGCCGGGGACGAGATCCTCGGCGTTCGCGCCCAGACCGAGTCCGAGGTCCCGATGGGACGCATCGCGGATCCGGTCGAGATCGCCCGAGCGATCTGGTTCCTGGCCTCCGACGAGGCCTCGTTCGTCACGGGCGCCAGCCTCGTCGTCGACGGTGGCACTATGGCCAAGCTCGCGCAGAGCTACTGAGAGGAGGAGGGGGGCTCGTGCCAGAGGCAGAGGTCCGGCACATGCGAACGCCGGAGGTGGTCGAGGCCGTCGAGTCCGGGCGCATTCCGGTCGTCCCCGTCGCGACGCTCGAGACCCACGATCCGCACCTACCCGTCGAGGTCGACACGCGCCTGGCCGAGGAGGTCGTCCTGCGCGCGGCCCGCTCGCGGCCGGATCTCCTGCTCGCCTTCCCGCCGGTGCACTATGGCTACACGGAGCACACCATGGACTTTCCGGGCGGCTACTCGGTTCGCCCGCAGGTACTGCTCGAGCTGTACTACGACATCGGCGAGTCGATCGCCCAGAACGGCTTTCGCAAGCTCGTCTTCGTGAACGGCCACGGGTCGAACGTCAACGTGATGAACCTCGCCGCGCGCCTCGTCACGCTGCGGACGCCGGCGCTCGCCGCCGCGACGTCGTGGTGGGATCTCTGCCGCGGATCGCGAGAAGAGCTACGAGAGTCGGCCTTCCCGGGCGGGATGGCGCACGCGTGCGAGTTCGAGACCTCCGCGTATCTCGCGGTCGAGCCCGAGCGCGTCCGTCCCGACCTGATCGAGGACTGCATCTCGACGCTGAACAACGAGTGGACGTACTCGGACACCGCCGGCTTCGGGCCGATCCACCTCGTGCCGTGGTGGAGCCAGACGTCCGCCAACGGGACCGAAGGGAGCCCGTCGCTCGCGTCGGCGGAGAAGGGCGACGCGTTTCTCGCCGACGCGGTCGAGAGCCTGATCGCGTTCGGCGAGTGGTTTCGCGACGCGGACATTCCGCCGATCGCCGATCGCCGCCCCGAGCACCTGCGCTGGAACCCGCCCCGACGGTAGCTCGGTGGACCACTGGAGCCGCATCCGCTTTTCCGACGGCGAGTACGCCGAGCGGCTCGCGCGGCTGCGCGAGGCGATGTCGAGAGACGGCCTCGACGCGGTCGTTCTGACCGACGACCGGCTGACGTGGTGGCTGACCGGCTTCGGTGACGTCGCGCCGATCGGGAGCGCCGCCCGACCGCGCGTGCTCGTCCTTCCGACCGCGGGCGAACCGGTCTTCGTCGTCCATCGCTCGACCGTGCGCTGCGTCGTGGAGATGAGCGCCGTGGTCGACGTGCGCGGCTACCAGTCGCTCTGCGGAGCTCCCGTGGAGGAGATCGGCCGTCTGCTCTCCGAGCGTGAGTGCGCCCGGGTCGGGCTCGAGCTCGACGGCCAGCTTCGCCCCATGGCCACGCCGGGCGACGTGCTCGAGCTTTCGCGGTGCGTGCCCGAGGCGGTCGACTGCTCGTCCACGATCTGGAGCGTGCGCGGGATCAAGTCGCCGGCAGAGGTCGACCGCATCAGGGAGGCCTGCGCGGCCACGGGTCGCGCCTACGAGAGCGCATTCCCGCGGCTGCGGCCCGGGATGACCGAACGGGACGTGTCCAGCCTCCTCCGCGCCGCCCTCGCCGAAGCGGGTGCGGACGGCGCGTGGACATGGGTCGTCTCTGGCCGGGGCGAGTACGACCGGGTCGACGGCGTCGCCCGGGACCGCGCGCTCGACCCGGGCGATCTCGTGTTCGTCGACATGGGCGCGTGCGTCGGCGGCTACTGGGCGGACTTCTCGCGCGCGTGCGTCCTCGGCCGGGCGAGCGCGGAGCAGCTGCGGATGCAGGGTCTCGTCGCCGAGGTGACGGAGCTCGGCACGGCAGCGCTCGTCCCGGGCCGCACCACGGGCGACGCCGCCCGTCTCGTCGACGAGGCGATGGCCGAGCGGCGGCTCGAGTTCTCGAGCGGCGCCGAGCGATACGGCCACGGGCTCGGCATGGCTGTCACCGAGCCTCCCGACGTCTGGCGAAGCGACAAAACCACGATCGTTCCCGGGATGGTGCTGACGATGGAGCCCGGCATGTGGACGGACGAGGGAATGTTCCACTGCGAGCACGACGTCGTCGTGACCGAGAGCGGCAACGAGATTCTCTCCCAGCTGCCCCTCGAGCTCGTCGAGCTGGGATGAGCCGGGCCCGCGCGTACGAGGCCGTGCTGGCGCGGGAGGGCGCCGATGCGTTCGTGCTCGTGTCCGAGCCGGCCGTGCGCCACGCGGTCGGAGTCCACCTCTACACGATGCGCCTGATCCCCCAGCGGCCGGTGGTGTGCGTCATCGCGCCGCCCGAGCCGCCGGCCCTCGTCGCATGCGTGCTCGAGGTCGATCAGCTCGCAGCGGAGCACGAGGAGCTTCGGCTCGAGCCCTTCCGGGAGTTCGGCGACGATCCCTGGAGACGCGTGGCGGCCGTGCTCGCGGGCCGCGGGGCGAGGAAGGTGATCGTCGAGGACGGAATGGCAGCGGCCTGGCTCGCCCAGCTCCACGACGCGCTGCCGGATGCGAACCTCGTCGTCTCGTACGACCTCGTGCTCGAGCCGCGCATCGTCAAGGACGAAAAGGAGATCGCGCTGCTTTCCGAGGCGAGCGCTGCGGCTGAGCGGGCCGTGGCCGTCGGGGCGGCTGCCTGCCTGCCGGGGATCGAGGAGCGCGAGGTGGCCCGTCTGATCGCGGCGCGATTCGAGGAGCTGCTGCCCGGGCGGACGAGCGAGGTCGAGGGAAGCTGCATCGCACCGCGGAACAACCGCTCGATGCACCACCACCCGGGGACGGATCGGCTCCCGGCGTCCGGCCCGGTGCGGCTCGGGGTGGTCGGACGGGTCGACGGCTACTGGGTTCTGATCACCCGCATGCTCCTCCTGAGCGACGGTGCGGCGTTCGAGGGGGCCTATGCCCGGTACGTCGACGTCTACGAGGCGGGCCTTTCGGCCCTCGTCTGCGGCGCCGATCCAGGGACGCTCTGGCGCGAGTGTGCCCGCAGGGCCTCCGCCGGCGGGTTCGAGCTGACGACGCTCAAGATCGGCCACGGCACCGGGCTCGACTTTCGCGAGCGCCCGTGGATCTCCGAGTTCGACGACCTGGCTCTCGCGCCTGGAATGGTGCTCGCCTACGACTACTGCCTCGATAGCGAGGACGGCACCGTTCTGCACGTGGAGGATCGTGTGCTCGTGGATCCGGACGGCCCCATCCGCCTGTCCGGGGCCTGGGATCTGGGCGACCTGCGGACGGGTTTCCGCGGCGTCTGACTCGCCCGGCGCCAGGTGTCCCCGCCCGAGCTGGGGACCCTGATCTATGCGGCTTCGGACAGGAGCTCGAGCGCCTCGCATTCGGCGAGCCGCTCGAGCGCCGAGGCCTCGAGCTGGCGCACGCGCTCGCGCGTGAGCTCGAGCCGCCGCGCGATCTCCTCGAGCGACTGCGGGCTCTCGTCGCTGAGGCCGAAGCGCAGCTTGATCACCTCGCGCTCGCGCTCCGTGAGCTCGGAGAGAGCGCCGCGCACCGCTTCGGCGCGGAATGTCTCCTCTAGCTCCTCCTCGGGTGACTCGCTCTCGCCCGCGAAGAGGTCCCCGAGCGACATCTCGCCGTCGGCTCCGATCGGCCGGTCGAGGCTCGTCACGGCCCGCGCGGCCTCGCGCGCGTCGCGCACGTGCTCGAGCTTCAGCTTGGTCGCCCGCGCGAGCTCCTCCTCCGTCGGGTCGCGGCCGAGCTTCGCCCGCAGCTCGTTTTCGGCGCGCGCGAGCTTGCGCGCGCGGTCGCCGACGTGCACCGGCACGCGGATCGTGTCGGCGCGGTTGGCGACGCCACGCTGCACGGCCTGGCGGATCCACCAGGTCGCGTACGTGGAGAACTTGAACCCGCGGCGCCAGTCGAACTTCTCGACCGCGCGGATCAGACCGAACATGCCCTCCTGCACGAGGTCGAGCAGCGGCAGTCCGTGCCCCTGATAGCGCTTGGCGATCGAGACGACGAGGCGCAGGTTCGCGTTGATCATCGCGTCCTTCGCGGCCGCGTCCCCGCGCTCGACGCGCTTCGCCAGCTCGACCTCCTGGGCAGGGGTGAGCAGCGGGTAGCGCCCGATGCGGTTGAAGAAGAGCTGCATGCCGTCGGTCGTGGCCTCCGGCTCCCATGGCTCGTCGTCGAGCGTCTCGGGGTCGAGGACGTCGGCGGTGTTGTCGATGTCGTGCGTGGTCACGTGAGTCTTCATGCTCCTTGGTCGGAGAGTTCTCGATTGCCGCCGCGCGTCGAGCGAACGAGTCGCGCAGCGGCTCTGTAGGTACAAACGTCCTGGAAGGGACGGCTATTCCGGGCCCGCAGCGAGACGCGAGCCGGCTTCCTCCACCGCGGCCACGAGCGCCTCGACATCGCCGCGGGTCGTCCGCCAGTGGACGATGCATGCCCGCTGCGAGAATCCGTTGGGGAGCCCTGCCCCGGTGGCGAAGATCTCTCCGGCCGCCGCGACCTCCCGCTGGATCGAGCGGTTCAGCTCGTCGAGCTCCGCTCCCTCGCTCCAGCCCTCCGGGCGGTAGCGAAAGCAGGCGACGCAGGTCGGAGCGGGCGCGGTCAGCTCGAGGCGCGGGGAGGACTCGACCATCGCTACGAGCTCCTGCGTGAGGTCGCAGCAGCGGGTGACGAGCTCCGCCACGCCCTCACGTCCGAGCGACTTGAGCGCCGCCCACACCGCCGGCCCGCGCCAGTTGCGGCTCGCCTCGATTCCGAGCTGGTGCTCGTCCACGCCGACGTCGAGCCCCTGCGTGAGGTAGGCGGGCGCGACGTTCGAGAACGTCTCCAGGTGGAGAGCCGGGTCGCGCAGGAGCGCGAAGCCGGTGCCGTTCGGCACGTTCAGCCACTTGTGGCCGTCGACGGTCACGGAGTCGGCGAGGTCGAGCCCCTCGACGAGCGGGGCCGTACGCTCGGAGAGGCGAAAGAACGCGCCGAATGCGCCGTCGACGTGGAGCCAGAGCCCGTGCTCCGCGCAGACGGCGGCGATCTCGGGGAGCGGGTCGCACGCGCCTGTGTTCACCGATCCTGCATGGGCGATCACGACGGCGGGCTCGACGCCGGCCGACCGGTCGCGCTCGATCGCGTCCGCAAGCGCGGGCGCCGACATGCGGAAGTCCGCGTCGACGGGGATCGTGCGGACGCACGCGGATCCGAGCCCGAGCGTCCGCAGCGCCTTCACGTTGGTGAAGTGGAGCTCCTCGCTGCCGTAGACGGCGTAGGGCGGCAGCGCCGCGACGCCGTCGACCTTGAGGTCGACCCCGTGTCGCTTGCCGAAGGCGTGCCGGGCGACGGCGAGGCACACGGTGTTGGCCACGGTGGCTCCCGTCGTGATCGTGCCGCCGCCGCGCGGAAGGTCGAGCAGGTCGAACAGCCACCCGACGACGACCTGGTCGAGCTCGACGCCGGCGGGCGAGAGCGTCCAGAGACCCGGGTTCTGGTCGACCGCATCGGCCCACGCCTCCGCGATCGCGGCCGCCGGCAGAACACCACCGATGACGTAGCCGAGGTACCGGCCGCCCGTCGTGCCCGTGAGCCCGGGGCCCACCTTCTCCACGAGCTCGCCCAGGAGGCCCTCGATCGGCACGCCGATCTCGGGGAGGGGCTCGTCGATGCGCGCTCGGAGCGCGGCCGGCTCGACGTCGACCCCCGCGCGCTCAGGAGGATCGAGCGCCGCGCGGAAGCGCTCGGCGAGATCCGCGACAGCGGCGTCCAGATCCGTGTCTCTCCCCGTGTCCGTCCGCGTGCTCATCCGGCCGACGATACACGGGTCGGAGGTTGCGGTGACGAGGCGCAATCTCGTATAAGACGGCATGCTCCTCCAGGCCGTCGAGTACGCACGTCCCTCGACTCTTGCCGAGGCGGTGGAGCTTCTCGCTGCCAACGAGAACGCACGCGTGATCGCCGGCGGACAGACGCTGGTCAACGTGATGAAGCTTCGTGTCGCAACACCCGACCTCGTCGTCGACCTCGCCTCGATCCCCGGCCTGGACGAGGTTGCCGTCGGCGCGGACGGCGCGATCGAGCTCGGCGCCATGGTGACGTACGACACGCTGGATCGGCACGAGGCGCTTCGCGAGGCGCGGCCGATCCTCGGACGGGTCGCGGGCGTGATCGCCGACCAGCAGGTGCGAAACCGCGGCACGATCGGCGGCAACATCTGCGCCAACGACCCGACGAACCACTTTCCTCCGGTCCTGGTCGCGCTCGGGGCAACGATGACGATCGTCGGGGCCGACGGCGAGCGAACGGTCACCGCAGCCGACTTCTTCGAGGGCGTGTACATGACCGCGGTCGCGCCGGGCGAGGTGCTGGTGCGGGTGACCCTCCCGCCGCCCGCGTCGAACGAGGGGGCCGGGTTCGCCTCGATGACGATCGGCCGCGACGGCACGGGCATCGTCAACGTCGCGGCCGCGTTGCGCTGCAACGGCACGGTCGAGGAGCCGCGGATCGCGATCGGCTGCGTCGCCGCCACGCCCGTCCGCGCGACGGGCATGGAGGGAGCGCTCGCGGGCGTCGAGCCGTCGGAGGCGAACGTCCGGCTCGCAGCGCAGGGGCTCGGCGCGACGCTCGAGCCACCCGCCGACGTCCACGCGACGAGCGACTACCGCCGGCACGTCGCCGAGGTGATGGCCGTGCGGGCCGCCCGCGAGGCGATCGACCGGGCGCTGGGTCGATGAGGTGGGGTCGCGTACGGGAGGGCGGGATGTCCCGGGGCGGGGGTGGGGTGGTGGGAGAAGCGTGGGGTCGCGCCCGGGCGGGCATGGGTGGGACTCCGCCGGGCGGGGGTGGGGTGGTGGGAGAAGCGTGGGGTCGCGCTCGACAGGGCGGGGGTGGGGTGGTGGGAGAGAGGTGAAAGACATATACGCCGCCAAGCGCGTCACGGTCGACGTCAACGGCGAGACCTATGAGCTCGAGGTCGAGGCACGCCGCCTGCTCGTGCACTTCATCCGTGACGACTGCGGCCTGACGGGAACACACATCGGCTGCGACACGGGAAGCTGCGGCGCCTGCACGGTGATCGTCGAGGGCAAGGCGGTGAAGAGCTGCATGATGCTCGCGATCCAGGCGGACGGCGCCTCGATCGAGACCGTCGAGTCGCTGGCGGGCGCGGACGGCGAGCTGCACCCGCTGCAGCAGGCGTTCTCCGATCACCATGCGCTCCAGTGCGGGTACTGCACGCCGGGGATGCTGATGAGCGCCAAGAGCCTCCTCGAGCGAAACCCGGGCCCGTCGGAGGACGAGGTGCGCAAGGCGATCCAGGGCAACATCTGCCGTTGCACCGGGTACGTGGGCATCGTCGAGGCGATCCAGGCGGCCGGTGGGGTGTGATGAGGAGCGAGACCGTCACCACAGCACCCGTCGAGCTCGAGGTCGGGCGCTACCAGGGTCAGTCGCTCCCCCGCAAGGAGGACCGGCGCCTCGTCCAGGGCCAGGGGGTCTTCGTCGACGACGTCCGCCGGCACAACATGGGCTACGTCCACTTCGTCCGCTCGCCCTACGCGCACGCGAAGATCCTCTCGATCGACCTGAGCGCCGCGGTCGACCTGAAGGGTGTGTACGGGACGCTGACCGGGGACGAGGTCGCGATCGCGACCGATCCGTTCTTCCAGATCACGACGCCTCCCGGTGCGAACGTCCGCGACTACGCGCTCGCCGTCGGCAAGGTGCGCTACGTCGGCGAGGCCGTGGTCGCCGTCGTCGCGGAGACGCGTGAGCTCGCGCGCGACGCCGCCGATCTCGTCGAGGTCGACTACGAACCGCTCGAGGTGCTCGTCGACGCGCGCACGGCCCTCGACCCGGCCGCGCCGGTGCTGCACGAGGAGGTCGAGTCGAACCTCTCCTGGACGGGCGTCTACGAGTGGGGCGATCTCGACGCCGCGTTCGCCGAGGCCGACCATGTCGTGAGGATCTCCGAGCTGCACTTCGACCGCTTCAACTCGACGCCGCTCGAGACCGACGGCGCTCTCGTCGAGTTCAACCGCGGCACGGGTCAGTGGACGATCTACTCGAACAACCAGTTCCCGGGCTTCGCCGCGATCATGATGGGGCCGGCGATGCGGGTCGGGCTCGACAAGCTCCGCTTCGTGTCGCAGGACATCGGCGGCGGCTTCGGCAACAAGATCACCTCGCACCCGCAGCTCGTCGCCTGCTGTCTCCTGGCGCGGAAGCTGAAGCGCCCGATCCAGTGGACCGAGTGGCGCACCGACTTCCACCAGTCGATGTCGCACGGCAACGAGCGCTGGTTCCACGACACCGAGGTCGCGGTCAAGGCCGACGGCACGCTGCTCGGCTTCCGCACCAAGGCGCTCGACGACGCGGGCGCGTTCCTGCGCTACGAGCCGCTCGGAGGCGTGATCTGGGCGCAGGTCACGCCGGGCCTGTACCGCTGGCAGAACGTCCGCGTCGAGTTCACGCAGGTGATGACGAACAAGGCGCCCGTGTCGCCGAACCGCGGCTACTCGCGCATGCAGCACCTCTGGCTCTGCGAGCGGATCGTCGACATCGTCGCGCACGAGCTCTCGCTCGACCCCGTCGAGGTGCGGAAGCGCAACTACATCAAGGCCGAGGAGATGCCGTGGACGACGCCGAACGGCTGCGTCTACGACTCGGGCGACTACGCGCGCTGCCTCGACATCGCGCTCGAGCTCGTCGATGCTGACTCGGCCGAGACGCGCCGTCGTGACGCGGAGACGCGCGGGAAGCTCCTCGGGCTCGGCATCGGGTCGACGCTCGACTCGGGTACGAACAACTTCGGCCAGTCGCGCCTGCTCAACCCCGAGCTCCAGTTCTCGGGGAACAACGAGGTCGCCACGGTGAAGCTCGACATCTTCGGCGAGGTCGTGGTCACGCTGGGGACGACGCCGCAGGGGCAGGGGCACGAGACCACGGCGGCGATGGTCGTCGCGGACACGATCGGGTGCTCGCCCGACGACGTGACCGTCCGTGCCGGCCACGACTCGTACTGGAACTCGCACGCGGGCTTCTCGGGAACGTACGCGAGCCAGTTCGCGGTGACAGGGCTCGGCGCGGTGAAGGGCGCCGCCGACGCGCTCGCCGTCCAGATGAAGCGGCTCGCCGCGCTCATCCTGGGCGCCGACGGCCCCGAAGGGATCGTCCTCGAGGGAGGCTTCGCGAAGCGGGCCGACAACCCGGAGGCCGCGCTCCCGTTCATGGCGCTCGGCGCGATCGTCAACGCCAACAACGCGGGTCTACCGGCCGAGACCGAGGACATCACGATGAACTGCCGCTACGTCTACCGGCCGCCGTTCGAGGTCCCGGACATCGAGCGCAAGTACGGCAATCTCACCCTGACGTACGCAACTCAGATCCACGCGTGTCTGGTCGAGATCGACAAGGAGACGGGCGAGGTCGAGATCGTCGACTACGCGGCGGTGGACGACTGCGGCACGCGTATCCACCCGCAGATCGTCGAGGGTCAGGTGCTCGGTGCGACGACCCACGGGATCGGCGCCGCGCTGTACGAGACGTTCGCCTACGACGAGGACGGCAACCTCCTCACCGCCAACTTCTACGACTACCACGTGCCGCACGCGCTGGACATGCCGCCGATCAAGACCGGCTCGATCGAGAGCCCCTCGCCATTCACGACGCTCGGCACGAAGGGGATGGGCGAGGGCGGCGGCGCCGCGATCCATGCCGTGTGCGCGGCGATCCAGGACGCGCTGCGCGCCGCCGGCGGCGGCATTGTCACCGACTCGTTCAACCCGCCCGAGCGCGTGTACCGGCTGATGGAGAACCCGGATGCGAGCCGGGCGGCCGTGACGGTGGAGTCACGCGCGGAGACATCGTGAAGGTTGAAGGCACGAAGGTCCTGGACGCGCCTGTCGACCGCGTGTGGGGCGTCCTCAACGACCCCGAGCAGCTCGCGCAGACCCTGCCGGGGGTTGAGAGCTTCGCGATCGAGGATCCGACCCACTGGTCGGCGAAGGTGAAGGTGCCGCTCGGGCTCGGTGGGCTCAAGCTGACGTTCGCGTTCGAGAAGCTCGAGGAGCGCGCCCCGGAGCACGCGCGCCTCTCAGCGAAGGGAAAGGGCGTGGGTGCGATCATCGCGATGGACACGTCCTTCGATCTCACGGCGGACGGGCAGAAGACCTCGATGGCCTGGCAAGCGGACGTCAAGGTCGCCGGCCAGGTCGGGGCCATGGGTCAGCGGGTCTTCGCGCCGATCGTGAACCAACAGGTCGAGAACGTCCTCGCCTCGCTCGAGGCCCAGGTCGCCGGCGCGGCCTGATGGCGGAGCCCCGGCTCGGGATCTTCCTCGAGGCGCTCCCGGTCGGCATGGTGGTGGACTACGCGGCGCGCGCCGAAGAGGCGGGCTTCGCGAGCGTCTGGATCCCCGAGATCACCTTCGGCGACGCGTTCGTGCCTGCGACCGCGGCGGCGACTCGGACCGAGCGCCTCGTCCTCGCGACGGGTGTCGTCGGCATCTGGGCGCGCTCGCCGCTGACGACCGCGATGACGGCCGCGAGTCTGTACGACGTCTCCGACGGCCGCCTCGTCCTCGGCCTGGGCCTGCAGTCGCGTTCGTACGTCGACGGCTGGCATGGCGCGACCTACGAGCGGCCGCTCCGGGCGATGCGCGAGTACCTGACGATCGTGCGCGGCATCCTGAGCGGCGAGACGGTGACGCACGAGGGGGAGATCTTTTCGATCAGGGGCTTCGCGTTGACGATGCCGCCCGCAGGGAAGGTTCCGATCTACATGGCCGCCGTCGGGCCGAAGATGATCCAGCTGGCCGGCGAGCTCGCAGACGGCGTGCTCGGGTACCTCTGGTCTCGGGAGTACGTGCGTGAGGTGGTGATGCCGAACCTCGAGGTCGGTGCGGCTCGGGCGGGCCGGTCGCTCGAGGGCTTCGATGTCGCGTGCGGCTTCCCGGCTGTCGTCGGGCCGCAGGGGCTCGAGCAGGTCAGGGGTCAGGTGGTGATGTTCGGAACGGCGCTGAGTTCGTCGCCCGCGTACGCGACTAGCTTCGAGCTCGCAGGCTTCGCGAAGGAACGGGAGGCGATAGCCGAGCGGGTCGCCGCCGCGGACATGCGCGGCGCCGCTCGGCTCGTCACCGATGAGATGGCGGATGCGTTGACGCTGAGCGGCCCGGCCGGCCGTGTACGCGAGCGGATTGCGGGATACGCCGCCGACGGGCTCACCACGTTGGCGCTCAACCCCGGCCCACCCGGAGGCTGGTTCCCGCTCTTCGAGGGGCACTTCCCACCCGGCGCCGAGGTTCCCGAGTTCGACTTTCCGGCGTTCCTCGGGTCGATCGAGGCCTGTCTCGGCGTGACGGCGTGACGCTCCCCTTCCGCATCGGCGTCATGCAGCTGACGATGGAGCCGCTGAGCGAGATCCTCGAGCACGCGCGCGTCATGGACGAGGCGGGGTTCGACACGATCTGGCTCGCGGAGGCCTATCCGTGGTGGCGCAAGCACTCGATGGAGGCGCGCTCGTCGACGGCGCTCTCGCCGCTGGTCGCCGGGGCGACCCAGCGGCTCGCGGTGGGCTGGGGGATCATCTCGCCGTACACGCGCCACCCGGTCCAGATCGCGATGGAGGCGCGCGTCACCCAGGAGGCGGCGGGGCGTGGGCGCTTCTACCTCGGGCTCGGCGTCTCGAAGATCTTCATGCGACACGCGGGAATCGGGGAGGGGGCGAAGCCGGTCGGGGCGATCAAGGACGCCGTTCGGATCTGCCGGGGTGTCCTGTCCGGTCAGTCGTTCGACTACGAGGGCGGGACGTTCTCCGCCCACGTCCCGGCGCTTCGCGACGACGCGGACACGCCGCGCTGGGACGTCCCCGTCTACGTCGCAGGCACGGGGCCGATGATGCTTCGCACCGCCGGCGAGCTCGCCGACGGCCTGCTCACGGCCTCGATCACGACGCCGGCGTTCGTGCGGTACGCGCGCGGGCTGATGGGGGAGGCCGCGCGCGAGGCCGGGCGCGATCCCGAGACGATCGACGTCGGCTGTACGATCGTCGCCTCGATCGACGAGGACCGTGAGCGCGGGCGAGAGGGCGCGCGCGAGATCGCGGGCATGTACCTCGCCAACAAGGTGCAGAACATCCAGGCTGCCGCCGACACGCTGCTCGAGCTAGCCGCCCTCTCGCAGGACGAGATCCGGCCGGTCGCCGAGGCGATGGAGCGCGGCGGCCGGCTCGCCGCCAAGGCGGCGGTAAGCGACGAGATCCTCGCCAAGTGCAAGCCGATCGCGGGTACGCCCGAGGACTGTGTCGCAGCGATCGAAGAGTACCGCGAGGCGGGCTGCACGCACGTCATGCTCGAGCTGTGGGGCGAGAACCGAGTCGGGCAGCTACGGCTGTTCGGCGAGAAGGTGCTACCACGATTTCGATGAGCGTCGCAGCCGTACGGACATGCCTACTCGGGCCATGTCTCCCGGCCTGTCCCCCGGACATGGCCGGCGGCGACGGTCTCGGGCGGGACCGGCTCCGCGCCGACCGTTCCTCCTGTAGGCGATTCCCGCTTTCGGGACATGTCCCGGGGACTGTCCCTCAAAGAGGGCGGTCGCGCGGCTGATGGCGTCGCTGACCGTCGTCGGACGCGCACAGGTCTCGACCCCGCCCGACGAGGGGTCGCTCGCCCTCACGGTTGAATCCGTGCGGCCAGCCGCATCCGAGGCGCTCGCCGAGGTCGGCGAGCGGGCCCGGACGTTGCTCGCTCTGCTCGACGAGCTGGGGATCGGCCCGGCCGCGCGGACGACGACGGGTGTGTCCGTCTCCGAGGCAGGTGAGCACCGGGATGGCATCTGGCAGCATCGCGGCTATCGCGCGAGTGAGCGCTTGACGGTCACCACGGGCGACGCGGCCACCGTCGGTCGCCTGCTCGGGGAGGCGGTCGAGCAGGCAGGCGCGCGGGTCGAGGGGCCGTGGTGGACGGTGTCGCCGGGGAACCCCGCGCGCGCCGACGCGCTACGGGCTGCGGCCGGCGACGCGCGCACGCGGGCGGAGGCGCTCGCCGCGGGTCTCGGCATGCGGCTCGGCGCACTCGTCGAGGCGGTCGAGACGGGCGCGCATCGTCCCGAGCCGCGTGGCATGGCGATGAAGGCGATGGCCGCCGACGTCCCGATCGAGGCAGGCGAGGCGACCGTCGCCGCCAGCCTCTCGGTCACCTACCAGGTCGAGCAGGCGTGAGCGTCCCGATCGCAATCGAACGGGATCGGCTCGTCGAATGGGCGAGCCGCGCGATCGGAACGCCGAGCTTCACGGGCTCGGAGCAGGCGATGGCGGAGCTGATGCGGGATACGTTTGTCGAGCTCGGGCTCACGGTGCAGTGGCAGCAGGTCGAGGAGGGGCGGGCCAACGTGCTCGGGATTCGCGAGGGCGTGGGCGGCGGGCCGAGCCTCATGTTCAACGGGCACGTGGACACGTCGTACTCGGGCCGCGAGCCCTGGCTGGCGCACGTGCCGGGCTTCCAGCCTGACGCGTTCGTCGAGGACGGGCGGCTGTACGGCCTCGGAATCTCGAACATGAAAGGGGCGCTCGCCTGCTACGTCGAGGCCGTGCGCGCGCTCGCGGATGCCGGTCTCCGGCTCCGCGGCGATCTGATGATCGCGGCCGTTTGCGGCGAGATCGAGAAGACGCAGTGGGGAGACGCGCAGGGCGCCGAGTACCGGGGCTACGCCGCCGGCTCCCGCTACCTCGTGTCTCACGGCGGCGTCGCCGACATGTGCATCCTCGGCGAGCCGACTGAGGGCAAGGTCGTGCTCGGCCACTTCGGCTCTCTCTGGCTCAGGATCTCGACGCAGGGAAACTTCATCCACACGGCGTTCAGCGAGGGGCGCCGCGGCGAGAACTCGATCCTCCGCATGCGCGAGGTGCTCGACGCGGTGACGGAATGGATCCCGACGTGGGAGGACGACCCGGAGAACGCCTATCGCGGCGCGAAGGCGATCGTCAACGTCGGTGCGATCCAGGGCGGCTTCGGCTGGCGCGTCTCGCGCACTCCCCACCGCACCGACCTCTTCCTCGACGTCCGGGTGCCGCCGACGAAGCCGATGGCGACGGCCCGCGGGCAGGTGCTCGACCTCGTCCGGGCCCTGCGCGAGCGCTTCCCCGATCACGGGATCGAGGCGGAGGTCTACGTAACCGCGCCGGGCGCCGAGATCGACGAGAGCCATCCGCTCGTCGCGGCGATCGACGCGTCGCACGCGGAGGTCTTCGGCGACACGCCCGAGCGCGACGTCACGCGCTGGTTCTCGGATGCCTCTGTGCTCACGCGCTACGGGATCGCGACGGTCAACTACGGCACGTCGACGGGCCTGCTCGACACGTTCAAGGGCGAGAACCTCTCGATCGAGGGGCTGGCGCGGACGGCCGAGGTGTATGCCCGCGCGGCGATGCGCGTCTGCGGTGTCTCCGGATGAGCCTCGAGGCCCTGCCTCCCGGCCTGCCCGTCCCGGTCGACGACGGTGCGTGCGACCACCTCATCGGCACTCCTGTGCCGCCGCTCGTGCTCGAGTCGTCGCGGGGGCGCGTCGACCTCGCCGACCTTGCGGCCGGGCTCGCCGTCCTCTACGTCTATCCGCGCACGGGGAAGCCCGGTGTTCCCGTGCCCGACGAGTGGAACGCGATCCCCGGCGCTCGAGGCTGCACGCCGCAGTCCTGCGCCTTCCGCGACCACGCGGGGGAGATCGGCGCTCTCGGGGCGGCCGTCGCCGGCCTCTCGGCCCAGTCGCTCGACGAGCAGGTCGAGGCGGCCGAGCGCCTCCGGCTTCCGTACCCGGTGATCTCCGACCCCGAGCTTCGGCTCGGCTCGGCGCTCGGGCTGCCGACGTTCGAGTTCGGCCCGGCTACGCTCTACCGCCGCGTGACGCTGATGCTCGAGACGGGGTGGATCGCCAAGACCTTCTATCCGGTGTTCCCACCCGACCGCAACACGGAGGACGTGATCGCGTGGCTCGAGACGCGAGGCTGACCAGATGAGGCTCGTCACGTTCGACGACGGCAAGGTCGGTGTGGTCGACGGAGAGGAGATCGCCGTCCTCGACGTGCCGACGATGCGCGAGTACTTCGAGCGCGGCGGCGCCGACGAGACCGGCGAGCGCCTGCCGCTCGCGACCGCCAGGCTTCGCGCCCCGATTGCGCCCAAGAAGTTCTTCCACACCGCCGGGAACTTCCGCGAGCACGAGGAGGAGTCGAAGCGGGTCGGCTGGTCGCACGAGATCGCGCCTTGGATCGTCTTCTTTCAGAACGTCGACGCGATCGTGGGACCCGGCGATCCGATCATCTACCCCGAGCACCTGACCGAGGAGCTCGACTACGAGCTCGAGCTCGCCGTGGTGATCGGGAAGGCGGGCAAGTGGTTCGGGCCCGAGGAGGCCGCCGGCCACATCGGCGGCTACGTCATCTTCAACGACATCACCGCCCGGGACATCCAGCGGCGCGAGATGCGCTCGGGCGTGTTCTCGTTCTGCAAGGCGATCGACACGTTCTGTCCGCTCGGCCCCTGGATCGTGACCCCGGACGAGGTGCCCGATCCGCACGACCTGCGGATGGAGCTGCGCGTAAACGGCGAGCCGCGACAGGTCTCGCACTCCGGGAACATGTCCGTGACGATCCCGGAGATCATCTCCCACTACTCCGCGCTCGGCTACTCAGCCGGGGACGTCCTGTCCACCGGAACCGTGTCCGGTGTGGCCGGGTTCAGCGAGGACGCCGCCTCCCTCTACCTGCGCCCGGGCGACTTGATCGAGTGCGAGATCGAGCGGATCGGGGTGCTCGCGAACCCGGTCGTCTCATGGCGGGACGGCCACGGCGAGCCAGCACCGCCGCGCGTCCAGTGGTAGCAAGGCTGCGATCCAACCAGGTACAGCCCCACCAAACTCAGCCCCACCCACCCGGGGGTCCAGCCCGCCCCTGTGCCCCCACGCTACCCGAACGGAACGCACTGCTTTGCGCCGGATCCGTGACGAAAGCGTGAATTCTCGAGGAACCGCAAGCGGAGCCGGGGAGCGGGCGCCGGCGGGGATGGAGGCGCCGGCCGCGGTCTGGCCGCGCGACGAGCCGAAGCTCGAGCGCATCCGCGCGCTGATGGCCGAACACGAGCTCGATGCGCTCGTCGTCCGGGCGCCGGACAACGTCCTCTACCTCTCGAACTACCTCTCGATGAAGGGCTACGACATCCTCGTCTTCCCCCGCGACGGGGAGCCGACGCTGTGCGTGCTCGAGCCGCAGGAGGCCGACGCGCGCGAGACCGCCTGGACCGACGACATCCGGCTCTTCCGAGGCTACGACGAGCGCGACCCGCGACCGCCGACCGCGCGCTCGCTCGAGCTCGCCCAGTCGGTTGTCGCCGAGCGAGGCCTGGAGCGGGTCGGGCTCGAGCTCTCGCAGGGGACGCAGACTGCCGACCTGATGGTGGGTGAGCCGACGACGCCGACGCTCGCGCTCTTCCGGGGGTTCGGCGCCGCCGCCGACGCGAGCCCACTCCTCGCCGAGGCGCGGATGCTGAAGACGGAGCAGGAGCTCGAGCGCATGCGGCTCGCGAACGAGATCGCCGCCCTCGCGATGGTCCACGTACGGGAGCGGTTGCGCCCCGGGATGACCGAGGCCGAGGCCGCGGCCATCTGGGAGGCGCACGTCCACGCCGTCGGGGTCGGCCACGCGAGCAGAGTGCGGATGGCGCGCGGCTATTCGCTCGTCTGGTCGGGCCCCGGTATCCGCACCTTCACGGCCACCTCGAACCGCCCGATCGTCGAGAACGAGCCGACGCTCTTCGAGATCTGGGTCTCCGCCGACGGCTACTGGTGCGACCACACCAAGAACCTCGTCCCGGGCGAGCTCACCCCCGAGTACGCGCAGCTCGAGCAGGATCTGCTCGGCGTCTACGACGACGCGGTCGCCCTTTGCCGTCCGGGGACGAGCCTGGCCGACCTCGACCGGCGCGTGCGCGACGGGATCGCGGCAATCGGCTACCCCGGCCAGCCGTCGCATCCGATCTGCCACGGCGTCGGCGCGCGCGCGCACGAGCCCCCATACGCGCACCAGGCCGGCGGCGGCGAGCTCCGCGCGGGCATGGTGCTCGCGATCGAGCCGGGCTGCTACTGGGAGGGTGGTGGCGGCCTGCGCATCGAGGACAACTGGCTCGTCACCAACGCTGCGCCCGAGAAGCTGTGCTCGTTCCCCGACGGGATCGTTCCCACCGAAGGAGGATCTGATGGCTCGTCGTGAGCTCGTTAACCCAGCGGAGCTCCACCCGGCGCCAGGCTTCAGTCACGTCGCGATCGCAGAGGGCACGCAGGTCGTCTGCCTCGCCGGGCAGGTCGCGCTCGACCGGGAGTTCGGCCTCGTCGGCGGCGACGACCTGCTCGAGCAGACCAAGGCGGCCATGCGCAACGTCGAGGCGGCGCTGCGCGCGGCCGGGGCCGGCTGGGACGAGGTGATTCGCAGGACGATCTACACGACCCGCCCGACCGAGTACGAGACGATCACCGCTGGAATCGACGCGGTTACCGGCGGCGCCGACCACCCCGCCCAGACGATCGTCGGAATCACGGGTCTGGCCGTTCCGGGGCTCCTGATCGAGATCGAGTGCACCGCGATGCTCGACTCGAGGCACGGGAACAACGAGACCGTCTGAGCAGCGGTTACGGCGAGTCATGGGGGGCTAGTGTGAGCCGCGCAGACCGGTTTTGCCGGTAGTGTGAGGGAGGCAAACAAGCCCCGTGGACGCGTCGAGCGGCGAACAGGAGGCCTTTCATGGGTTCGAGCACCAAGAGGCAGCAGACAGCGGCGAAGAGAGCGCGGGAGCAGGCTCTGAGGGAACGCCGCGAGTTGAAGAAGGAGAAGAAGGCGGCTGCGGCTGAGGCGCGGCGTGCCGTCAGCGAAGGCGAGGCGCCTGCCCCGAGCACCGGTGAGGCCGAGATGGCGCCCGATCTGAACAGCCCGTTCCTGTCGGCCCGGTAGCACGGGTCGGCCAGCGCGTGAGGCCGGCGACGACGGGTCTATCGCGGCGCTTGCCGGGTAGCCGCGATCTCGGCCCGTGAGCGACTACGCCGACCTGGAGCTCGACCCGCGGGTCTTCCTCGTCAGGGGCCAGGTCGAGGCGGATCCCGCCTTCGCGCCGGGCGGGGTCGACTCCGAGGCGTTCAAGGCGGCGATGCGCGTTCTCGCAGGCGGCGTCGTGATGGTGACGGCGCGCGTGGGGGAGCGACACTGGGGGTTGACCATCAGCTCCTGCTGCTCGATCTCCGCCAGCCCGCCGAAGCTGCTCATCTCGCTTGCGCATTCGGCGAGCTGCCTACCGGCGATCCGCGAGACGGGCCGGTTCGGCGTCTCGATCCTGCGCGCCGACCAGCGCTCGCTCGCCGAGCTGGGCGCCGCACCCGGCGCGCCGAAGTATGTCGACGCCTTCCAGGAGAGGCGGGAGGCCGAGCTCGGCTCGACGCCGGTCGCCGGCGCGCTGGCCCATCTCGACTGCTCGGTCGATCGCACCTTCGACGTCGCTGACCACGCGGTCCTCGTCGGCGACGTCGACGAGGTCGTCGTCTCGGGCCCGCTCGGTGAGGGCCAGCACGGGCCGCTGCTCTACTTCGACCGCACGTTCCACACGCTGGGAGAGTCCCTTCCATGACCTACGACGTCGTCGTCGTCGGCTCCGGGATCAACTCGCTCGCGTGCGCGGCCCTGCTCGCGAAAGGAGGTAAGCGCGTATGCGTGCTCGAGCGCAGCGACCACCTCGGTGGCGCGATCCGGACCGCGGAGATCACGCGACCCGGCTTCGTGCACGAGGTCTTCGCTTCGTGGCACCCGCTCTTCGCCGGCTCGGCCGCCTACGCCGAGCTCCGCGACGATCTGACCGCCCGCGGTCTCGAGTACCTGAACACCGAGCATCCGACCGCCACGCTCTTTCCCGACGGCGAGAGCGCCTTCCTTACGACGTCGACGGACGGAAACGCCGACGAGTTCGACCGCCACGCGCCCGGTGACGGCGAGGCGTGGCGACGCATGGTCGGTGCGTTCATGCCGAACGCCGACCTCGCTTTCGGGGTCCTGACGACCGAGCTCTGGTCGCAGTCGGGAGCGACCCTCGCCGGGAAGGCGCTGCGGCGGCTCGGCCGCCGCGGGGCGCTCGAGTTCGCCGGCAACGTCCTCACGACGTGTCGCGACTGGGCGTCCGGGACGTTCGCCTCGCCTCGGGCGCACGGCCTGCTCGCGCCGTGGGTGCTCCACACCGGGCTCGGACCGGATCAGGCGAGCTCCGGGTTCATGACGCAGGTGATCGCGGTTGCGATCGAGCTCGGTGGGATGCCCGTGCCCCGCGGCGGCGGCGTGATGCTGGTCGACGCGCTCGCCGGGATCGTGCGCGATGCGGACGGCGAGTTGCGGACAGGCTGCGACGTCGAGCGCGTCGTCGTCGGCAGCGGCCGGGCGGCCGGCGTGCGGCTCGCCGACGGGGAGACGGTGGGAGCAGCCGAGGCGGTCGTGGCGAACGTGACCCCGCAACAGCTCTACGAGCGCCTCCTGGCGGACGCGCCCGTCTCGGCGGCCGTCGTGGAGGGAGCCGGGAGGTTTCGCTACGGCCGGCCGGGCATGCAGATCCACATGGCGCTGGACGAGCCGCCGCGCTGGGAGGGCGACGAGCGGCTCGGCAAGACGGCCATCGTCCACGTCACGCCCGGGCTCGACGGCGTCTCCCGCGCAGTCAACGAGGCCGAGCGCGGTCTGCTTCCCGCCGAGGCGACGATCGTGGTGGGTCAGCCGTGCGCGGTCGACCCGTCGCGGGCGCCAGCCGGGCAGTGGATTCTCTGGATCCAGCTCCAGGAGCTTCCGCGTGAGCTCAGGGGCGACGCCGCCGGCGAGCTCGACGTCGGCGACGGCACGTGGACGGAGGGCCTGCGCGAGCGCTACGGCGACCGCATCCAGGCGCGGCTGGGCCGGCACGTCCCGAACCTCGAGTCTGCGCTTCTCGACCGCGTCGTCCTCTCCCCGGCCGACATCGCCGCCGCGAACGTGAACATGGTCGGCGGCGACATCTACTCCGGCTCGTGCGCGCTCGACCAGAACCTCCTGTGGCGTCCGCTCCCCTCGCAACCGGGCCACCGTACGCCGATCGACGGCCTCTGGCACATCGGCGCGAGCACGCACCCCGGGCCGGGCCTGGGCGCCGGCTCGGGAACGCTCGTCGCCCACGAGCTCCTGCGCCCGAGCCTCGTCAGCCGGGTCCGCGAGCGGCTTCCGCGGTGGGTCGAAGCACAGATTTGACACCTGAGCGGGCGGTGTTCGTATCGTCCCGTACCGCCCTATGTCGCGATGTGGCTTCCCGGTGCTGGTAGGTGGTGACGATGGAGGCACTCGATCGATTTCGTGGCGCGCTGCTGGGGCTCGCGACCGGCGACGCCGTCGGCACAACTCTCGAGTTCACCTCACCAGGGACCGCCCCGCCGATCGACGACATGGTTGGAGGTGGGCCATTCCGTCTTGCGGCAGGCCAGTGGACCGATGACACGTCGATGGCGCTCTGCCTCGCCGAGAGCCTCGTCGAACTCGTCGGGTTCGATCCGCGTGACCAGATGGAGCGGTATCTCCGCTGGTGGCGCGAGGGGCATCTGTCGTCGAACGGCGTTTGCTTCGACATCGGCGGGACGGTGAGCGCCGCGTTACGTCGCTTCGCGGAGACCGGGGAGCCGTTGTCGGGATCGACCAACCCGGAGTCGGCGGCGAATGGATCGATCATGCGGCTCGCGCCGGTACCGCTCGCCTACGCGGCTCGGATCGAAGAAGCGATCGAGCGCTCGGCGCAGAGCTCGCGGACGACGCACGCGGCCGCGCGGCCCGTCGACGCTTGCCGTTACCTCGGCGCGCTGATTGCCGCCGCCGCACGTGGTGTTCCGAAGGGCGAGCTGTTCGACGACGCGTTCTGGCACTGGGGCGACCTCGACCCTCAGATCGAGGAGATCGCGCGCGGGTCGTACAAGCGCAAGCAGCCTCCGGAGATTCGCGGCAGCGGCTTCGTCGTCCACTCGCTCGAGGCGGCGCTCTGGGCGCTGTGGTCGACGGACGACTTCCGTGCCGGCTGCCTCGCCGCCGTCAACCTCGGCGAGGACGCCGACACGACCGGCGCCGTGTCCGGCGAGCTTGCCGGCGCGATCTACGGCGTCGACGCCATCCCGCTTGAGTGGCGGGAACGGCTCGCATTGCGCGAGACGATCGAGTCGTTGGCGGATCGCTTGATGGAGCTAGCGACGGCGGTGGCCTGATGACGCGCCCGCCGGGGCCACAGCGAGCATAGGAGGACGTGGGGTTCGCCGAACTCGTCGACGACGCTGGGATCCTGCAGGAGGCCCCGCGAAGCACCCGGCCCATAGGAAGAGACGAGGGCGCGAGACGAGATCCCAGAATCGACCCCCGGGACCAATTCGGCCGCCTACGGCTCGACGATGTCGACATGCGCCCGAGCGGTAGCAGCAGCCCAAGCGCTCGAAAGGTAGACAAGGGACGAAGACCTGTGCCGCGCCCGGGAAGCGGCCATCACCATCTGCCATGTACTCTCGGGCGTTTGCGCTCCGTTTACGCGGCGGGGTGTCAGAGCCCGAGATGCGGCTTCCGGAGCGGGATTGCGGTTCCTAGGGATTTGACACCTGATCGCAAACGGTTCAGAGTCGCGGCCGTGGCCCGGTCGGAGGGTCCGGGGGATCGCCAGGGAGGCGCCGATGAAGTTCTCGCTCTACTCCGAGATCCAGCACTGGCCGGGGAAGTCGCCGAGGCGTCTGTACCACGAGGTCGTCGAGCAGTGCGTTCACGCCGATCGCCTCGGCTTCGACGCCTACGCGGTGATCGAGCACTTCTTCTTCCCGAGGTTCTCGATCTCGGCGAACCCGTTCGCGCTCTGGGCGACCTGCGCCGAGCGGACGAGGCGCATCCGGTTCCGCACGCTCGGGCACGTGCTGCCGTACCACAACCCGACGGTGCTCGCCTCCCAGATCGCGATGGCGGACATCCTGTTCGAGGGCCGCTACGAGTTCGGCGCGCTTCGCGGGCACGGCTGGATCCCCGCGAAGGCGGGGATTCCCGTCGCCGAGACACGCGACCGCTACGAGGAATCGCTCGAGATCCTGTTCACCGCTCTGCGCGAGGAGCGGTTCTCCTACGACGGGCGGTTCTTCAAGATCGACGATTCCCACATCGTCCCGAGGCCCGAGCACCCGTTCCGTGTCTTCCTGGGCGGCACGAGCGACCGCACCTACGAGCTCGCCGCCGAGCACGGCTGGGCCGTGGTGGTGCCGCCGCTGCTCCCGTACGCGGCGCTGAAGGATCAGCTCGACCTCTACCGGTCGAAATGCGCAGAGCACGGCACGGAGCCGGACATCGTCTGGATCCACGCGTGCTACCTCGACGAGGATCGGGACACCGCCCGGCGTGAGGCCGAGCAGGGGATGAAGAACTTCCTCGCGGGCAACGCGTCGCCGCTCACAGGCGGTGACAAGCTCCCGCCGGCCGAGGTGATGCAGGAGGCCGGGTACGGCTTCTACACCGCGGGGATTCTCGAGCAGCTCGCCGAGACGCCGTACGAGGAGATGATCGACGGCGACGTCATCTGGGTCGGCACGCCCGAGGACGTGATCGAGCGCATCGAGGCCGTGCGCGACGTCTGCGAGGGCCTGACCGAGGTGTCGATCACGGTCAACGCGGGCGGGTTCGCCCACTGGCAGGCGATCAAGGCGCAGGAGATCTTCGCCGACCGCGTCATGCCCCACTTCCGTCCTGCGGGCATCGAGGCAGAGCCGGCCTACGCCTAACCAACGTGACCGCCGTGGGGTCACATGTATCAACGTGCCCTCGGAGGAGGGCCAGGGGAGACAAGGGAGGAGATCGAAGATGAGACGACCCGGTAGGTCTGCGGCGATCGCCGCGGCCCTCGCTCTCGCGATCGCGCTCGCCGCCTTCGGCGCCACGGTCGCGAAGGGTGGGGGAGCCCAGAAGAAGCCGATCGTGATCGGTGCCGTCGTTGACCTGACCGGTGCGATGGCCCCGTTCGATGCGCCCGCCCTGACCGCGGCACAGATCCAGATCGCGAAGATCAACAAATCCGGCGGGGTCGGCGGCCGCCCGCTCAAGATGCTCGTCTGCAACTGGCAGTTCGTGCCCGCGAAGGGCAAGGCCTGCGCCCAGAAGCTGATCGGCCAGAAGGCCGACATCATGTGGGTGACGTGCGACGTCGACTGGGCGACGCCGTCGATCCAGCCGTCGCTCGCGGCGAAGAAACTGACGGTCGCGCCGTGCATCGGCACCGATCAGATGGGGCCGAAGCGCTTCGGTGCCGCCGGCAAGCTCGCGTTCAGCTTCGGCAACGTCGGCCAAGACGAGGGCGGCGCCATGGCCGAATACGCGATCCGGCGCGGCTGGAGGACGGCCGTAACGGTGACCGACAACGCGATCGCGTACTTCCAGAACATCTGTCAGGCGTTCACCGCCCGCTACAAGCAGCTAGGCGGAAAGATCGTCGGCAGCGAGAGCTTCACGCAGGGCGACAAGACCGTCGGCAACGTCGTCAGTCGCGTCGTCGGCGAGGACTCTGCCGCGATCGCGCTCTGCACGTTCCCAGGAGATCTGACGACGGCCGTCGTCGGCATCCGGAGCGCCGGTGACAACAGACCGATCATCCAGCCGTGGTCGGGAGACGGTGCCTACTGGTTGCCGGAGTCGCCGAAGATCTCGAACTACTACGTGACGACATACGCGTCCGTGTTCGGCGACGACCCGAACCCGGCCGTGCGCGCCCTGGTCGACGAGATGAAGAAACAGGGCAAGGCTCCGGGGACGGGCGGCTTCGTGACCGGCGCCGCTGCGATCCAGGGGCTCGCCGCCGCGATCAGGGCGTCGAACGGATCGACGACCGGGTCGGTGCTTGCAGCGACGCTCGAGAAGTTCAAGAACGTTCCCACGATCTCGGGCAAGATCAGCTTCTCGCCGGGCCTCCACACGGTGTCCGGGCGGCAGTACCGGGTGCTCCAGTACACCAACTCCGTTCCGAAGGTGGTCGGGTTCGTGCGAACGAGGGTCCTGCCCAAGATCTGATCGCGCAGGATTGCCCGAAGCGAGTCCCTCGACGACTGCACGGTGGCCCGGAACGCTCCGGGCCACCGGCATCTTCCGCTCCTACGCGGGAGTCCACGCCCTCAGGGGGGTGACGCTCGAGCTCCGTCGCCACGAGGTCGTCGGGCTGATCGGCCCGAACGGTGCAGGGAAGACGACCCTCGTGAACGTGATCACGGGGTTCGACTTCCCCGACTCGGGCTGGGTCGCGCTCGGGGTCAACGACATCACGCGCTGGTCGCCCCATCGCCGGGGCCGGCTCGGCCTGGCCCGCACGTTCCAGCACGGCCACCTGTTCGGCGGCCTGTCCGTGCGCGAGAACGTGGAGGTGGCGGCGCTCGGCGTCGGCGCACCCGCGAAGGAGGCTGCACGGCTCGCGGGCGAGCTGCTCGAGGGACTCGGGCTCTCCGACCGTGCCGGCGAGCCGGCCTCCGTCCTGCCGCACGGGGACGAGCGCAAGCTCGGCGTCGCGCGGGCTCTGGCCACGCGCCCGTCCTTCCTGCTCATGGACGAGCCGGCCGCAGGCCTGCACGAGGCCGAGATCCCCGACTTCGCCGCGGTCGTCAGGGCCGTGCGTGACGAGTTCGAGGCCGGCGTGCTCCTGATCGACCACAACATCGGCCTGATCATGGAGGTGTGCGATCGGATCCAGGTGCTCGACGAAGGCAGGACGCTCGTCAAGGGCACCCCCGAGGAGATCCGGCGCAACACGGACGTCGCGACCGCGTACCTGGGGGCGGCCGGCGCCGAAGGGGTCGTCGATCCGGTCGGGGGGTGGGGTGGTGGGTGAGAGGCGCCCGGAGGGCGTCCCGGTCCTGGGGGTCAGGGGGTGGGGTGGTGGGTGAGAGGCGCCCGGAGGGCGCCGTCCCCGTCGGCGCCATGCTGGAGATCGAGGATCTCGAGGTGCGCTACGGCGGCGTTCCCGCCGTGCGCGGGCTCAGCCTCCGGGTCGACCGCGGCGAGATCGTCGGGCTGATCGGGCCAAACGGGGCGGGCAAGTCGACGACGCTCCTGACCGTCATGGGCGTCGTGCCTGCCCACGCCGGCTCGATCCGGCTCGCGGGGCGCTCGATCCGCGGCAAGCGCACCGACGCGATCACGCGCTCGGGGATCGCGCTCGTTCCCGAGGGCCGGCACATCTTCGGCTCGCTGACCGTGGAGGAGAACCTCCGTCTCGGCCTCGTCGGCCGCCGCTCGCGGGAGGGGATCGACGACGATCTCGCGTCCGTCTACGAGCTCTTTCCGATCGTCCGGGACTCCCGCGCGCGCAGCGCCGGTGGGTTGTCGGGCGGCATGCAGCAGCAGCTGGCGATCGCACGCGCACTGGTCGCGCGGCCGGACGTGCTGCTGCTCGACGAGCCGTCGCTCGGTCTCGCGCCGACGATCGTCGAGACGGTGTTCCGTGCGCTGGCCGAGATCCGCAGCCGCGGCATCACCATCCTCCTCGTCGAGCAGCGGGGCCAGCTCACGGTCGGGTTCGCAGACCGGACGTACGTGATGGCCAACGGCGAGCTCAGGTTGACGCTCACGCCGCGGGACGCGGGCGAGACGGGGCGGCTCACGGCCGCCTACTTCGGGTAGATGGCCTTCGTCCAGTCGCTGATCGACGGGATCGCCCAGGGCGCGATCTTCGCGCTCGTGGCGATCGGGATCGGCCTCGTCTTCGGCGTCATGCGGCTCGTCAACTTCGCGCAGGCGTCGCTGCTCGCCGCCGCCGCCTACACGCTCGCGGAAACGGGATCCTGGCCCCGGGCGGCCAGCATCGCCACCGCGATCGCCGTCACGGCCGTGTTTTCGGTCGCGATGGGAATCGCGTTTCGGCCGCTGCGCCGGGCGGCGCCCGCGACAATGCTGATCGCTACCTTCGCCCTGACGTTCCTCCTGCAGAGCATCGCCCTTCTGCGCTACACGTCGCAGGGGACGGCGGTCGGCGTTCTCGGCGAGCTCAACCAGACCTGGGAGGTGGGCTCGCTGCTGATCCGCAAGGTCACGCTCGTCGCGATCGTGGTCGGCGCCGTGCTGCTCGCCGCCACTGTGCTGCTCCTCAACCGGACGAGCATCGGCCTGCAGATGCGCGCTGCGTCCGCGGACGCGAGGACGGCGCAGATCCTGGGCGTTCGGGCCAGCAGGGTGATCCTGTTTGCGTTCCTGCTCGCAGGCGTGCTGACAGGGGCGGCCGGAGTGCTCCTCACCGTCCAGAGCCCGCTCGTGACCCCGGACTACGGCATCCAGATCACGATCCTCGCGCTCGTCGGTGTCGTCGTCGGCGGGCTCGAGCGGCTCACGACCGCGACCGCCGGCGGCTTCGTGGTCGGCTTCGCCTACGCCTTCCTCGGGAGCCGGCTGCCGACCGACCTGGGCGTGTTCCTCCAGTCGTTCGTGTTCCTGCTCGTGATCATCGTCCTGCTGTTGCGTCCCGACGGGCTGTTCTCGCCGCTCCAGAAGCGGACGGTGGAGCGTGTCTGACCTGCGAGAGCGGATCCGGGGCGCCTCTCCGATCGAGCTGGCCGGTCCGGTCGTGCTGCTCCTCGCCGTCGGCATCGCTGGAGCATTCACCTCGGCCGAGACCGCGATCGAGCTCAAGAACGCGCTCATCAACACCGCGATCGTGATCGCGCTCTACGTGTTCATCGGCAACTCCGGCGTGCTCTCGTTCGGCCACGTCAGCTTCGTCGCAGTCGGCGCCTTCATCGCCGCCCTCGCGACGGTCGACGCCGTCCAGAAGAAGGCGGTATCCAACGACATGTTCGGCTTCCTGCACGACCTGAGCGTCTCGAGTCCGATCTCGCTCGTGCTGGCCGCGATCGTCGGCGGGGGCTACGCGTTCCTCGTCGGCATTCCGCTGATGCGCCTCTCCGGGCTTGCCGCCAGCATCGCGACGTTCGCCGTGCTCGGGATCACGTTCAACCTGCTCCAGTACTGGACGAGGATCGGCCCGGGCGCGAAGACGCTCCCGCTCGTCCCGGAGACGACCGGTCTGGTCCAGGCAACCGCCGGGGCGGTCGCCGTCGCCGCGATTGCGTTCGTCTACCAGAAGAGCCGGCCCGGCCGCCAGTTGCGCGCGTCGCGCGAGGATCCGGCGGCGGCGAGCGCGTCGGGCATCGACATCCACCGCCAGCGCCTCTGGGCGTTCGCGATCTCGGGCGCGCTCGCCGGCTTCGCCGGAGGGCTCTACGTGCACTTCCTCGGCTACATCACCGCCACGCTCGTGTATCTCGACCTCACGTTGCTGACGCTGGCGATGCTCGTCGTCGGCGGCGCCTACAGCCTCTGGGGAGCGGTCGTGGGCGCCCTTCTGATCAGCCTCCTCGACACGCTGCTCGGGAAGGGCGAGGAGGGTGCGAGCCTCGGGTCGTGGGACGTCGACTTTCCCGAGGGGACGCGCCTCGTCGGCGTCGCGGCCGTGATGTTCGGGATCCTCCTCTTCCGGCCCTCGGGAATCACCGGCGGGAAGGAGTTCTCGCTGCGATTCCTGCACCGGGCCGGGCGGGGTCGCCCGGCGAGCCCGTCCCCCGAGGCGACGCCGTGATCCAGCGCGTCTGCATCGTCGGCGCGGGCGTGATCGGAAGCCTCTACGCGGCCCATCTGACGCGTGTGGCGGAGGTGTCCCTCCTCGTGCGCCGCGAGGCGCAGGCCGAGGCGATCCGCGCGACGGGGCTTCGGATCTCGGGCAAGAGCGACTTCGTCGCGCCGCTCACCGCGGCCACCGATCCGGCCGAGCTCGGCGATGTCGACCTCGTGATCGTCGCGACGAAGGCGACGCAGCTCGAGGACGCGGCGGCCCGCCTCGAGGGGCAGTTCCCGGACGCCGTCGTGATGACGATCCAGAACGGCCTCGGCGCCGAGGAGATCGTCGGCCGCTTCGGCGGCTGGCCGATCATCTCGGCCGTCACGTTCATGTCGGGCGTCCGCCACGCCGACGCGCACGTCGAGTACGAGCTCGACACCGCCACCTGGCTCGGGCCGTACGCGGGGACGGCCACGCCCTACGAGACGGTCGACGAGATCGCGGGGCTGCTGGTGGCCGGCGGTCTCGTCGCCGAGCCCTTCCCGGACCTCCTCCCGGCGCAGTGGTCGAAGCTCATCTTCAACGCGACCGTCAACACCGTCGCCGCCGTGACGGGCCTTCCGCACGTCGCGCTGTTCGCAGCGGAGGATGCGCCGACCGATCTCGGCCACCTCGTCCACGAGCTCGTCGACGAGGGCAAGTGCGTGGCCGCGGCGGCGGGGATCGAGCTGCACGAGGATCCCTGGGAGATGAACGTGCTCGCCGTGAGCCGAGGTGAGACCGGCCGAAGCGACTACGCGCACCTCCCGTCGATGCTCGAGGACGTGAATGCCAGACGCCCGACCGAGGTCGACTTCATCACCGGCGCGCTCGTACGCGAGGCTCGCCGACTCGACGTCCCGGTGCCGCGACACGAGACGATGTACAGGCTCGTCAAGGGGAAGGAGGCGTCGTGGCGATAACGATCTGCGTCGTCGGCTGCGGGGCTGTCGGGTCGCTGTTCGCGGCGCACCTGGCGCAGCTCGACGACGTCGAGCTCTGGGCGTACGACCTCGCAGCCGACCACGTCGCGGCGATCAACGAGTCGGGGCTCGCGCTGTCGGGTGCGGGCGATCTCGTCGCCACCGGAATTCGTGCGACGACCGACGCGGCGGCGCTGCCGCCGTGCGACTACGGCATTGTCGCGACGAAGGCGATGCACACCGAGGCGGCCATCGCCGCGACCGCGCACGCATTCGCGGACGGCGCCGTCTGCTCGGTTCAGAACGGGATCGGCAACGAGGAGGCGATCGCGGCGCATGTCGCACGCGTGATCCGGGGTACGACGTTTCCGGCGGGCAAGATCCTCGCCCCGGGCCGCGTCCAGTGGGACGTGGCCGGCGACACAACGATCGGGCCCTTCGAGCCGAAGCCTGCGTCCACGGACGAGATCGAGCGACTCGCCGACGCGTGTACGCGCTCCGGGATGCCGACCGAAGCCGTCGCCGACGCGCGTGGTCCGCAGTGGCGGAAGGTGATCTTCAACGCGGCGACGAACCCCGTCGGGGCCCTCACCGGGCTGACGCACGGGAGGGTCTGCGAGGATCCCGCGCTGCGCCGGTTCGTGAGCGGTCTGGTCGACGAGGGGAAGGCCGTCGCCGCCGCACAGGGGATCGTCCTCGACGCCGACCCCGAGGATCTGATCGACCACGCGGCGAAGCCCGAGGTGGCCTACGGGCACAAGGCGAGCATGCTCCAGGACGTGGAGGCGCGTCGACCGACGGAGATCGACTACCTGAACGGCGGGATCGCACGGGTCGGCGCCGAGCTCGGCGTCCCGACACCGCTGAACGAGGCTGTCTGCGCGCTCGTCAAGGGCGTGGAGCGGTCATGGACACAGGAGGACGCGTGAACCAGGCGGAGATCGACCGAAGGTACGGGCGCATCCGGGAGGCGCTTGCGCAGGACGGGCTCGACGCGGTGATCGCGTGCGGGAGCGAGTACACCGGCTTCGAGGGCGTCGTGACGTACCTCTCCGGCTTCCTGATCGTGCATCGCTACGCCTACGTGCTCCTGCCGCTCGAGGGGGAGCCCGCGATCGTCTTCCCGAGTGAGGCCCGCTACGTCGGCGAGCACGGCACGACGTGGATCGACGAGCAGGTCTTCGTCGACCGGCCGGGCGAGTGGCTGCGCGACCGGATCCGCGACCGCGGCTGGAAGCGCGTCGGGGTCTACGGCCTCGACTACACGATGACCGTTCGCGACTACCGGGCTCTGGCGGATCAGAGCTTCGAGCTCGTCGGGTGGGACGTCGAGCTCGACCACGCGCGAGCGGTGAAGAGCGAGCTCGAGATCGAGTCCGTTCGCGACAGCGTGCGGATCAACGAGGAGGGCTTCTGGATCTTCCTCGAGGCGTTCGAGGTGGGGCGGACCGAGGCGGAGATCCTCGCAGAGGCCGAGCGCTACTTCGTCTCGGAGGGCTGTGGGCGCGCGACGATGGACATGGTCCTCGTCGGCGAGGAGCCGGGAATCGCGTCGCCGGAGTTTCGGATCGCGAGCTCGGCGCGGCGGGTCGAGGCGGGCGACTTCATGCTCCCGTCGCTCGAGGTCGCCGGCCCGGGCGGCCACTGGGTCGAGGTGTCCCGGGCGATCGCCGCCGGGGGCGAGCCGGGCGTCGAGACGCGCCGGATGGCGGAGGCGTACGACGAGTACTTCGAGGCCGCGAAGACTGCGATGAAGGCGGGAGCGACGGCTCACGACGTCCATCGAGCCGTCTCGAAGGGCTTCCACGACCGCGGCTTCAAGCTCGGCCACGTCACGGGCCACTCGATCGGCATGACGATGATCGAGTTCCCGAAGATCGGCGAGGGAGTCGAGAGCGTGCTCGAGGAGAACATGGTGCTCTCGATGCATCCGCACGCGATCTCCGACGACGGCCGCGAATGCCTCTACATGCAGGACACCTGGCGCGTGACGAAGACGGGCGGCGAGCCGCTGGCGTCCGTGCCACTGCGAATCTTCGACGCCTCCGAGTCTCGTCCCTGACGGCCATGTCCCGGGGCCTGTCCCCGGGACATGGCCACCCGACATGACCGGGCGAGATCGGCCTTCGACAGGCCATCGGACATGTCTCCCGGGGCCATGGCCGGGGGTCTGACCCCGGGACACGTCTCGAGCTGTCAGGGCGTCGCGCCCGTGAGAATCGCAGTGAGCTGCGCAGTGTCGATGTTCCCACCGGAGACGATGCACGCCACCCTTCGTCCGGGCGCGCGGCCCTCGAGCGCCACGGCGACCCCGAGGGCGCCGGCGCCCTCCGCCACGACGCGGTTTCGCTCGGCCAGTGCCTGAACGGCCCGTGCGGTCTCCTCGATCGAGACCGTGAACGACCCGTCGACGACGTCCCGCACGCGCGGCCACATCGGCTCGAGCAGCGTCCGCGCGCCTGCTCCGTCGACGAACGAGGGTGTGTACTCGACGTCGCGCGGCTCGCCGGCGGCGAGCGACGCGGCCAGCGGTGCGGCTGTTTCCGGCTCGACCGCGTAGACCTCGATCTCAGGGCGGATCTGCTTGACCGCGCTCGCGACGCCCACGGTCAGCCCGCCGCCGCCGAACGGCACGAGCACCGCGTCGACGTCGGGGAGATCCTCGAGCAGCTCGAGCCCGACCGTCCCGTTCCCGGCCATCACCTGCTCGTCCTGCACCGGGTGGACGAAGAGCCCCTCGAGCCCGTCGAAACGGGATTCCATCATCGTCTGCCACCAGCGCTCGAACGGCACCTTCACCACGCTGCCGCCGAGCCGCTCGATCGCCGCGACCTTCGTCGCGGGCGCATGCTCGGGGACGACCACCGTGCAGGGCACGCCCGCCTCGCGCGCGGCCCACGCCACCCCCTGGGCCATGTTCCCCGCGCTGGCAGTCAGAACGCCGGCGGCGAGCGCCTCCGGGGGAGCCGACCGGATCGCGTTCAGCGCGCCTCGCAGCTTGAACGAGCCGATCGGCTGAAGGTTCTCGAGCTTCAGCCAGACCTCCGCGTCGGTCTCAGCGCCGAGGCGCACCAGCGGCGTCCGGACGACGGCGCTCCCGAGCCGCCGCCGCGCCGTCTCGATCTCGGTGAGTGCAATCAGAGGTCGACCTCCGTGCCGGCGCCCGCCTCGCGGGCTCGGCGAACCAGGAGCTCGGCGGCGGCGAGATCCTCGACGGCGAGGCCGACGGACTTGAAGACCGTCAGCTCGGCGTCCGAGCCCCGACCGGGCGCGAGACCGGCGATCACCGCGCCGAGCTCGGCGCGGATGTGCTCCGGTCCGATCGCGCCCTCGGCGGCGGCGAGCACGTAGTCGCCCGCTTCGGTGACCGCCGACTCGCGCCGGTCGACGAAGAGCGCGGCGGCGGCGATCGTGGCCGTGTCGAGCTCGCGCGCAACCGGGATGCTCGAGCCGACCGCGTTCACATGCGCCCCCGGCGCGAGCCAGTCGCGGCGAACGAAGGGCTCGCGTGACGCCGTGCAGGTGCAGATGACGTCGGCCCCCCGCACGGCCTCCTCGGCGGTCTCGGCCACCTCGGTCGCCAGCGAGAACCTCGTCGCCGCGTCCCGCCACAACGACTGGGCGCGTTCGTGTGTGCGGCTCCAGATCCTCACCCGCTCCGGCCGGAGCACGCAGAGCATCGCCTCGAGGTGCGCCCGCGCCTGGATTCCGGCTCCGAGAATCGCCACCTCGTGCGCATCGCTCCGGGCGAGCCACCGCGTCGCGGCCGCCGAGACCGCGGCGGTGCGGATCGCCGTGACCGCGCCCGCGTTGATCACGGCCCGGAGCACACCGGTCTCCCCGTCGTGCAGCAGCACCACGCCCTGGTGCGGGTCGAGCCCCCGCTCCGAGTTCTGCGGATAGACGCAGACGGTCTTCAGTCCCCAGGCGCCCGGCCGGTACGCGGGCATGAGCCCGAGCAGCCCGGGCGCGTCGGGCGGCCGCACGACAAAGCGGAGCGGCTGGTGGGCCTCGTCGCGCGCGAGCTCGGCGAGCGCGCGCTCCATCGCCTCGATGCACTCCTCCATCGGCAGCAGCCGCTCGACGTCGGCTTGCGAGAGGACGAGGACGCTCACCGCTCGAAGATCCTTGCGAGCTCGTCGCGTTCGGACGGAGAGAGCTCGAGCGCCAGCGCCGCCTCGAGCGGATCGAGGTGCTCCGGACGCCGCGGGCCGATCACGACGCCCGTGACGTGCGCGTGCGCGAGCAGCCACGCGAGCGCGAGCGCCGCAGGCTCGACGCCGCGCGCCAGAGCGGCGGCCTCGAAGGCCTCGAGCGCGTCGAACACGGCGCCGTCCTCGAACGGTGCGTACGGATCGGGCCGAAGAGTCATCCGCGAGCCGGCAGGGTAGGGCTCGCCGCGCCGGTACTTCCCCGTCAGCCAGCCGCCCGCGAGCGGCCCGAAGGGAGTAAACCCCAGGCCTTCGCGCACGCAGAGCGGCAGCACCTCGCGCTCGGCTTCCCGGTCGAGCAACGAGTAGGAGTTCTGCACCCATTCGAAGCGGGCGAGGCCGCGTGCTCTCGAGACCGCGAGCGCCTCCTCCAGGTACGGGCCGTCGACGTTGGAGGCCCCGATCGCGCCGACGGTACCCGTGCGGACGAGACCGTCGAGCGCCTCCAGGGTCGCGACGATCGGCGTCTCGGGATCGGGCTCGTGGATCAGGTAGAGGTCGACCCGGGCGAGGCCGAGCCGGCGCAGGCTCCCTTCGAACTGCCGCCGGATCCGCTCGGGCTCGAGCCCGGTGTCGGACGGATCGCCCTCGACCGAGTGGAAGACCTTCGTCGCGATCACGGGCCGCCGCGTGCCGGGCGCGAGCCACGCACCGATCGCGGCCTCGCTGCGTCCGCCCCCGTAGGCGTCGGCGGTGTCGAATGCGCGAATGCCCATTGCCCAGGCGGCGTCCATGAGCGCGAACGCCTCCTCCTCGCTCTCGCCCTGCCCGAAGAACGCGGGCGACGAGCCGATCCCGCCGACGTTGCCCAGGCCGAGGATCGCCCGGGAAACTGCGATCCCGCTGCGCCCGAGCTCCCGCTCCTCCACGGACCGACTCTATGCGACCGCGCGCAGCTCGTGCCCCAGCTCGGCGCAGAAGGCGACGGCCGCCTCGACGAACGCTCGTGCGGGTGGAGTCCTGTAGCGGTCCCGGTGCCACGCGAGGGCGATCACGCGCCGCGGAACCCGAGGCTCGAGGGGGAGCACCGCGACACGCTCGTCGTCGATGTCGACCGCAAGGAGAGGGCGGAGCGCGAGGCCGACGCCGACGGCGACGAGGCTCTGCACCGTGTCGTTGTCGTCGGACGCGAAGACGAAGCGGGGAGAAAGCCCGCGAGCCTCGATCAGACTCGCGACGTGTGACCAGCTCCGGCATGCCTTCGAGCCGATCAGCGGCTCGCCGGCGATGTCCGCTAGGCGGATCGGCTCGTCGTGCGCTGCGAACCGCGAGCCGGCCGGCACGACGAGGACGTACGGGTCGGACAGGAGCTCGACCGCCTCGAAGGGACCGTCCGGGAGCGGGTACATGGCAAACGCGAGGTCGAGCTCACCGCGCTCGACGAGCGCGAGCAGATCCGGGTCCGAGGGCGACTCGGTCAGGTGGATCTCCACCAGCGGCCAGTCCTCACGGAAGCGCCGGAGCAGCCCGGGGAGGATGCGAGCACCCACGCTCTGGTACGTGCCGATCCGCAGCGGGCCGACCTCGCCTTCCCGGAGCGCCGAGAGGTCAGCCTCGGCCGCGGCCAGACGGGCCACGATCGCCTCCGCGTGTCGCAGTAGGAGGTCCCCAGCCTGCGTCAGTGTCACGGGCCGGGACCCGCCTGGGCGCTCGACGAGCCGCTCGCCGACGATCCGCTCGAGCGCGGCGATCTGCTGGCTGACCGCGGACTGCGTGTAGCCGAGCTCGGTGGCTGCCCGCCCGAACGAGCCCTCACGCGCGACCGCGCGAAGCGCCGCGAGATGACGAACCTCGATGCTCAGAAGTCGATCAGAGTTCGTAATGGACGATGACAATACCTCGACTTGAGCTAATAGACAACCTCGGCCATCCTGAGGGGGTGCTCCTTCAGCGTCGCCCTCGCCAGTCGGCCCATCCGGACTTCGCGTCCGTCACGATTCGGGCGGCGCGCGACGACGACGAGCCGGGGCTCGTGCGGGTCGCGCAGCTCGATAGCCGGTCGCTTCCAGCCGGAAGGCTCCTCGTTGCCGAGGTCGACGGCGAGCTCGTCGCCGCGGTTTCGCTCGACGACGGAGCCTCGGTGGCGAACCCCTACCGCCCGACCGCGGCGATCGTCCGGCTACTCGAGCTGCGCGCCCAGCAGCCTCGGTCGCCCGGGGCGATCAGACGTGCGGCCCGGACCGTCCGGTGGAAGACGTTCGCACGCCGGGACCTGGTCGACGCCGTCCCGGCGGGGACGGCCACGCCATGTCCGACGGCGAGGCTCGAGTAGTCGACGACGAAGCCCGGGCCGCGCATTCGGGAAGACGCGCGGCGTGCGGCACATCAGGCGAGGAGGTCGCGGTGATGCTCGACCGCGGCAAGCACGGCCGTGACGTCGTCGGCCGAGTTGTAGCAGTGCATCGAGACGCGCAGGTTCCCGTCGCGCGACGACGTGATCACGCCCTCGCCGGCGAGCGCCGACACGAGCGCGTGCTCGTCGGTCGAGGCCACGGCGATCAGCGGCCCACGCCGCGCGGGGTCGCGCGGTGTCACGACGCACGCGCCCAGCTCGTCCAGGCCGTCGAGGAGGAGCGCGTTCAGCCCGCGCACGTGCTCCTCGGTCTCGGCGACGCCGATCTCGCGCATCAGCGAGATGCCGGCGATCCCGGCGTAGATGTTCGGCACGGGCGGCGTGCCAGCTTCGAAGCGCCGCGCGGTGCGCGAGGGCGAGTAGTCGTGGATGTCCATCTGGAAGATGTCCTCGTCGGCGAACCAGCCGGTCTGGACGGGGAGGACCTCCTCGACCAGCTCGCCGCGGCAGTAGAGGAAGCCGAGTCCGGCCGACGCGAGCAGGTACTTCACGGTGCCCGCGGCGAGGAAGTCGACGCCGAGGGCCTTCACGTCGATCGGGATCGCCCCGGCTGCCTGGTAGGCGTCGACGAGGACGAGCGCGCCGCGCTCGTGCGCGAGCCGGGTGACGGCCTCCACGTCCAGCCGGCTCCCGTTCCGGTAGCAGACGTACGGGAACGCCACGACCGCCGTCTCCTCGTCGATCGCCTCGTCCCAGCGCTCGAGCGGGATCGTCGCGTCGCCCGCCTCCGGCACGTGGACGACGCGGCGGCCCCGGAGCTCCTGTGCGTGTGCGATCTGACCGACGGTCGGGAACTCGAAGTCGGACACGACGATCTTCGTGCGTCCCCCGTCGAACCGGATCCCCGACATGACGGCGCTGATCCCCTGCGAGATCGAGGTGGTCACGGCGACCTCGTCGGGTCGCGCGCCCACGAGGCCCGCGAACGCCGTTCGTGCGGTCTCGGATCGCTCGACCCAGTACTCCCAGGGCGCACCCTTCTCCTCCCAGTCGCGGAGGTAGTTCTCGTACGCCTGGCGCACGGCGTCCGAGAGCGCCCCCTGCGAGCACGAGTTCACGTACACCTGCCGTTCGAGGATCGGAAAGCGACCTCGGATCGAGCCCGGAAGCGCGCCCACCCTAGCGGCCAAGGTACGCCTTTCGGAGCTCCTCGTCCTGGATCAGCTCCGCAGCGGCGCCCTGCAGGACGAGCCGGCCCGTCGAGAGGACGTAGCCGCGGTCGGCAATCGAGAGCGACATGTTTGCATTCTGCTCGACCATGAGCATCGCGACGCCCGACTCGTGCACCTGCTTGATGATCTCGAAGTTCTGCTCGACGAGGACCGGGGCGAGCCCCATCGACGGCTCGTCCATCAGCAGCAAGCGGGGCCGGGACATGAGCGCCCGCCCCATCGCCACCATCTGCTGCTCGCCGCCCGACAGCGTGCCGGCGAGCTGGGAGCGGCGCTCGTAGATCCTCGGGAACAGCGAGTAGACCCGCTCGTAGTCCTCCTTCAGATCGCCCTGGCGCAGATACGCGCCCATCTGGAGGTTCTCGAGCACCGTCATCGGGCCGAACAGCCGCCGGTTCTCGGGCACGATCGCCATGCCCTTCGAGATGCGGTGGCTCGTCGTGCGATCCGTGACGTCCTCGCCGACGAAGCGCACCGTGCCCGTCCGCGGGCTCACGATCCCGAGGATCGTCTTCAGGGTCGTCGACTTGCCCGACGCGTTCCCGCCCAGGAGCGCGCAGAGCTCGCCCTCGCCGACCGAGAGCGAGATGTCCTGGAGGATGTGGATCGGTCCGTAGTACGTGTTGATCCCGTCGAGCTCGAGGATCGGTGGGGTCGCGTTCGTGCTCATTTCGTATCCGTCGCCTTCGTCCCGAGGTAGGCCTCGACGACGCGGGGGCTCGTCGCCACCGCGTCGAAGGAGCCCTCGGCGATCTTCTCTCCGTGGTCCAGCGCGACCACGCGATCCGAGATGCCCTCGACGACGTGCATGTCGTGCTCGATCACGAGGATCGTGTAGCCGGCCTCGTCGCGGAGCTGGGCGATCAGCTCGGTGATCTCGTGTGTCTCCGCCGGGTTCATGCCCGCCGCGGGCTCGTCGAGCAGGAGAATGCGCGGCCGGGTAGCCGTCGCCCGGGCGATCTCGAGGCGGCGGCGGTTCGCATACGAGAGGCTGTAGGCCTGCTGGTTCCAGCGGTAGCCGACGAGGCGCTTGCCGAAGAAGGACAGGCGCTCCTCGGCGACCCGGGCGATCTCCTTCTCCTCGCGTCGGGCCGACGGGAGGCGCAGGATCGTTGCGGCGATGCCGCCGCGCGTCCCGCCGTACTGCGACGCCATCACGTTCTCCTTGACAGTCATGTTGAGGAAGAGCCGCAGGCTCTGGAACGTTCGCGCGACCCCGAGGTCGCAGATCTGGTGCGGCTCGCGCCCGAGCAGGCTCTGGCCGTCGAGCAGGATCTGGCCGCTGTCGGGCGGGAAGATGCCCGTGATCAGGTTGAAGAGCGTCGTCTTGCCCGCTCCGTTCGGGCCGATCACGCTGACGATTTCCCTCTCGAAGACGTGCAGGTCGAGATCGTGGATCACGCGCAGCCCGCCGAAGGACTTCGAGACCGCGGCCAGCTCGAGCAGAGCCATTACACGATCTCCACGCGCTTCTGCCCGAGGATGCCCTCGGGCCGGCGGGTCATCAGGACCACGAGCGACGCGCCGAGCAGGATCAGCCGGGTGACGCTCGGGTTCTCGACGAGGATGTCCTCCCAGGCCATGGCCGCGAGATAGAGCGTCGGAATCAGCAGCAGCGTGCGCCCCCAGAAGCTTCTCCACTGGCTGAGCACGATCACGCAGGCGATCAGCGCGACGAACGCGTACTTGCCGAGCTGCTCGGGGTAGGCCGGATGGATGACCCAGCCGCTGAGGAGATCCGAGAACCTGCCGCCTTCGATCGTCCCGGAGGTCCAGGCCGGTCGGAGCGCGTCCGCCAGCTGGTACGCGACGATGCCGAAGACGACCGTCCCGCCCGCGATCAGACCCAGGCGCCACCACGGGCGGACGTAGACGAGCAGCGCGAGCCCGATGCCGACGAAGAACACGAACGTCGCCTGCTCCGGTGTGCTCAGGACCTCGAGGATGGCGTTGATGATGATCGCGCCGAGCGCGGCGCCGACGAGGCTGCCCGCGCCGCCGAGGATCAGCATGGCGTACACCGTGATCAGGAGCGCGAGATCGAAGTTCTGCGGGAAGACCCCGGTCTGGACGGCGGCGAAAATCGTCCCCGTGAAACCGGCAATGCCCGCGCCGAACGCGAACGCGAACAGCTTGAGCCGGTTGACCGGGACGCTCAGGACCTCGGCGGCGAGCGCGTCCTCGCGCACCGACCGCCAGGCACGGCCGGTTCGCGAGCCGTTGACGAACCAGAGCATGACCCCGACGACGACCACCGCAAGGAGCGTGAACCAGTAGTAGCTCTCGAAGCCGTCGAACGTGACGCCGAGGAACTCGAACGGATCCAGGTCGGTGATCCCGTTCGGGCCGCCGGTGACGTCGGTGGGCTGGTCGCTTCCCGGGAGCGCGATCCGGTTTCCGTTCAGCGTCAGCAGGACGAAGATCTGCGCGAAGAAGAGCGTGACGATGGCGAGGTAGTCGCCGGTCAAGCGACGTGACGGCAACCCAAGCAGGAATCCGAGCGCGACCGTCGCCGCGGTCGCGATCGGGAGCACGACGATCGTCGGCCAGTGGATGTCGAAATGGTCCGAGGCGAGAAACGCGTACATGTACGCCCCGAAGCCGAAGAAGGCGATGTACCCGAGGTCGAGCAGCCCGGCCCAGCCGGCCGTGATGTTCAGGCCCAGGCAGAGGAGGACGAACACCAGCGTGTCGAGCGAGATCCGGACGATGTACTCGGAGTTCGTGATGAACGGCAACATCGCCGCGGCCACGACGAACGGGGCGAGGCGAATCCCCGGCGGGGTGGCATACCAGGCGCGCCGGGCTCTCCCACGGAGTCCGGTCGCCTCCTCCGTGCGCTCGTCGACCGTCGCGACCCATTCGTCCTTGCCGACCTTCGCCATTTCGCGTCTACACCTTCTTGATCTCGGGCTTGCCGAGGATGCCCTGGGGGCGGACGAGGAGGAACACGATCAGGATCGCGAAGACGTAGAGATCCTGGAACGTCGAGCCCTGCGGCGCATACCCGGTGGCGAAGGCCTCGGCGAGGCCGATGATGACTCCGCCGAGCATCGCTCCCGGGATCGACCCGATGCCGCCGACCACCGCCGCCGTGAACGCCTTGAGGCCGGCCGCGAAGCCCATGTAGTGGAAGATCCGCTGGAAGACGAGCCCGACCATCACGCCGGCGGCTCCGGCGAGCATCGCGCTGATCAGGAATGTCACGACGATCGTCCGGTCGACGTTGATCCCCATCATCGCAGCGGCCTCGCGGTCGTGTGACGTAGCGCGCATCGCCTTGCCGATCTTCGAGCGGCCGACGAAGAGCGTCAGGGCGACCATGAGGACGATCGTCGTGACGATCACGAGGATGCGGATCAGCGAGATGTTGAGCGGCCCCCAGTGGATGCCCGTCGTGAAGAGCGTCCCGCCCTGGAGATCGAAGGTGTCGTAGCTTCGGATGTCGGCGCCGAAGACGAGGAGCGCCGAGTTCTGGAGGAAGAAGGAGACTCCGAGCGCGGAGATCAGCGGCGCGATCCGCGGCGCGTTCCGGAGCGGCCGGTACGCGACGCGCTCGACGACCACTCCGGTCAGGCCCGAGGCGGCCATCCCGGCGAGGAACATGAGCACGATGAGGAGCGCGATCGGTACGACCGGCTTGAACGGCCCGCCGAGCCCGACGAGCACGCCGTAGCCGGCGAACGCCCCGATCATGTACACCTCGCCGTGGGCGAAGTTCAGCAGCTTGAGGATCCCGTAGACCATCGTGTAGCCCAGCGCGATCAGGGCGTAGACGCTTCCGAGCGTCAGCCCGTTGACGAGCTGCTGGACGAACTGATCCAGCACGTGAAAGGTGATGCACTACGAACGTACGGCCCACCCTCCGCGTCGAGCTGAGGGTGGGCCGTACGGGCTAGCTGGCGGCAGGCTACGCGATCCATGGGAAGCGGGTCGGGGCTCGGGCACACGCGCCGTTGGGTAAGCGGGTCGGGGCTCGGGCAACAGACGTGCGGCCCACCGTTCGGGCGGGCCGCACGTCGACTGCGCTTCTGGGGCTACCTGCTAGCCGACAAGGACAGGCTTGCCCTTCTTGATCTGGAAAGCGTAGAACTTCGCCGGAAGCGGATCGCCCTTCGGGCCGAAGGCGAGCAGGCTCCCCGAGAATCGAGTTCGGGATCCTCACCTTGCGAACCTCCCTTGCCACCTCCGCGCGGCTGACCTTGCCGTCGGCGCAGGCCTTGTCAATGGCCATCAACAGCACCTGAGCCGAGAGATACGCCGGCGGGCCGAAGGTGCCCCAGTTCGTGTTCGGGTACGCCTTCGTGAAGCCCTTGATGATTGCCTTGTCCGCAGGAATCCCTCGGATGTCCGGTGCGAACGAGAAGACGTACGCGCCCTCGGACGTGAAGTCGCCCGAGAAGAGGCCGTCCGAGCCGATGATCGTGGCCTTCTTGCCCTGCTCCTTCATCTGCTGGGCGAAGAGCTGGCCGTTGGCGGCGATCTGCCACGGCAGGTACAGGACGTCGACATCGTCACCGACCGTCGCGACGAGCGCCGAGAAGTCGGTCTGGGTCTGGTTGACCGACTGCCGGTCGACAGCGATGTTGTTCGCCTTCAGGTTCGACTGAACCGAGTTGGCGAGCGGCACCGAGTACGCCGTCTGATCGTCGATGATCACGACCTTCTTCGCGTTGAGCTTCGTCCTGATGAAGCGAGCCGTCGTCGGGCCCTGGACGCCGTCGTTCGGAATAACCCGCGAGAACGTCGGGATCGACCCGTCGGTCAGCGTCGTCCGCGTCGCCGAGCCGGAGAGGTACGGCATCTTCGTCTTCTTGAAGATCGGTGCCGACGCGAGCACCGACTGCGAGTCGGCCGGGCCGACGACACCGAGCACGGCGGAGTTCGAGTTGAGCTGCGTCGCACGCTTCGAGGCCTGGGCCGGATCGAGCTGGTTGTCGGTCTCGACGAGCTTCGCCTTGAGGCCAAGCGACTTGCCGATGCTGGACACCGAATAGCGCGTCCAGTCCCGGATCTCCTTGCCGATCGAGGCTGCCGGGCCCGTGATCGGCGCAATCAGGCCGATCTGGGGCGCCGTGCACGACGCAGCCGACGCGGCGGTGGATGCATACGGCACCCTCGCCGCACTGGCGGTCGTGGTCGCCGCGAGGGTCGCGAGAACGACCGTCACCAGCGCCACGACTGACCAACGACTCTTCTTCATGTACTTCCTCCTTGCTTCCCCGTTACGTTTGGGCAGGCCGGCGTTCTCGGGGCAATGCGGCTGGGCGGGGGAAGCTGAACGCACGACCCCTCCGCAATGGTGGTCAGGACGAATTGGCCTGGAAAGCGGTCCCCTACCGCCGGTTTCACCGCGGGATTGTGCCAGTGGGGACCAAGCATGCGCAACTGACAAGCGGCCGGCTCATTCGTCGCGGGGACGCCGGGTATGCTCATTTCGCGAACGAGCGAGGAGAGAGCGCGATGGACGAGACGCTGCAACCGGTGCTCGACGGTCGGGGGGCGAGCGACTACGAGCGCTATCTCCGGACCGACGAGCTCCTCTCGCTGCAGAAGTCCCCGGGGGAGATGGCGCACCGCGACGAGCTCCTCTTCCAGACCGTCCACCAGTCGTCCGAGCTGTGGCTCAAGCACGCCTGCTTCGAGGTCGAGACGGCGACCGGGCTGATCCACGAGCGCGACCTCGCGGGCGCGATCAGGCTGCTCCGGCGGGCGTGCCTCGGGATCCGGCTCGTGATCGGCCAGCTCGAGATGCTCGAGCAGATGTCGCCCTGGGAGTACCAGGACGTGCGGCGCGTCCTCGGCCACGGGAGCGGCTTCGACTCCCCGGGCTTCAACGCCGCGAGACGGGTTTCACCGGAGCTCGGGCAGGCCTACTCGGAGCTGCTGCGCGAGGAGGGCCTCTCCGTCGTCGAGCTGTACCAGCGGGGACGCGAGCGCGAGGAGCTCTATCAGCTTGCCGAGCTCCTCACCGACTGGGACGAGCGGCTGACGCTTTGGCGGATCGGTCACTTCAAGACGGTGGAGCGGATCATCGGCTTCGACGTCGTCGGGACCCAGGGGACGCCGGTCGAGATGCTCGAGAAGCTGATCCACCGGCGCTTCTATCCCGAGCTCTGGAGCGCCCGGAACACGCTGACGGGGCTGGCGAAGCTGGAGGAGGGCTAACCGGCTCGTTCGGCGGCGCGCAGGCCGCGCAGCGCCCAGACGAGGAACAGGGCGCCGAGGCCCGCGGCGAGGCCGTAAGCGAGCCAGATGCCCGTCGGGCGGCCCGCGATCAGACCTCGTCCGGTCTCGAGGAACGCGGTCGCCGGGTTGACGCTGGCGACCGAATGGATCCAGCCCTCGAGCAGGTCGAGCGGCACGTATACCGGAGCGAGGAAGAGGAGCAGGAACACGGGCACCTGCATCGCGGGCCCGGCCTGCATCGTCCGGAAGCGCATCGCCACGCCTGCGGCCCAGAGCCCGGTGGCGACGTTCACGAGCGCGCCGAGCGCGTAGAGGCCGAAGACGTCGACGCCGTCGCCGTCGATCTCCATCCCGACTGCGAGCGCCACGACGGTCACCACCGTTGCGGTGAAGGCCCACCGGCCGAGTGCCGCGAGCGAGTAGCCGGCGATGATCCCCTTCCGGTTCGGAGCCGCGAGCAGCAGCCGCCGGGCAAACCCGCTCTCGAAATCGCGGGCGATCGAGAAGCCCGTGAACACTCCGCCGAACGCCGCCGACTGGATCAGGACGAACACGAACTGAAATGCCGTGTACCCGGGCGGGAAGTCGAAGCCGGGCACGTTCGCCACGACCGACAGGCCTCCCGCGAACGCGACGAAGAAGAACAGGGGGAAGAGCAGGCCGGGGAGGATCAGCGCGGGGTTCGTGAAGAAGTTGTGCAGGTTGCGCCACGCGACACCGAAGGCGACCGACCAGAAACGCGAGGGCGAGTTCTGCCGCTCGGTCATGTCCGTGCCAGTCGTGTACGAAGCGCGCGCGACGCCAGCGTCAGCGCGACGACCGCCAGCACCGCGGCGAGGCCGAAGCCGAGCGCGAGCGCCTGTGCGTCCCAGCCCGTGATGATCAGGCTGCGAAACGCCTCGATGAAGTAGGACACGGGGTTGTAGGTGGCGACGATGCGAAACCAGTCGCTCTCGATCAGGTTCCGCGGCAGCGCCATCGAGCTGAGGAAGAGCAGCACGAACAGCAGCGGGAACAGGCCCTGGATCGCCTCGCCGGAGCCCGTTCTCAGCGCCATGAACGCGCCGATCGCCCCGAACGCGATCGAGACGAGCAGGGCGAGCGCGAAGATGAGCAGGGCACCGGCGATGCCGGCCTTGATGCTCGCGCCGAAGGCGAGACCGGCGGCCACGTAGACGCTCGCCTGAAGCAGCCCGAGCGCGACGACGCCCGCGAGCTGGCCGGCGAGCAGCGCGCCACGGCTTATCGGCGTGAGCGCGAGGCGGTTGAGAAACCCGGTCTGGATGTCTCGGGCGAGGTCGGTGCCGCCGTTCGTGGTCGAGAAGATCGCGCCCTGGAGAAACGTGAACGCGAGCGCGAAGTCGAGGTACGAGGTCGTCGGGAACCCCGGCAGCTTCGTCGCCGACCTCAGGCCGCCACTGTTGACCGCGAGCAGCAGGAGCGGAAACAGCAGCGAGGGAACGAGGCTCGCGGGCTGGCGGAGCGTTCTCAGCACCGAGCGCCGCGAGAGGGCCGCGGCCTGAGTGCGGGTCGTCGCGATCATGCGGGGACGAGCGCCTCTTCCTCGGCCTCGGCGCCCTCGAGCGACCGGCCCGTCTTGGCGAGGAACACGTCGTCCAGCGTCGGTGAGTGGAGGTCGAGGTCGTGGACGGACAGCCCAGCCGCGTCGAGCGCGCGGACGATCTCGGTCAGGCTCTCGGCGCCGTTCTCGAGCCGCACCGAAGCCGTTCCCGAGGCGCCGGTGCAGGGTTCCCCGAAGCGGCTCAGGACCTCCTCGACCGCGGCTCGCTCGTCCGCGTTCGCCGGCGTCGCGTCGAGGCGCGGGCGGCCGATCTCCGCCTTGAGGGACGCGGGTGTCCCTTCCGCGACGATGCGGCCGTGGTCGATGATCCCGACGCGGTCGGCCAGGACGTCCGCCTCCTCCAGGTACTGCGTCGTCAGGAACACCGTCACACCCTCCTCCTTCGCCAGGCGGCCGACCTCTTCCCACAGCGCCTTGCGGCTCTGGGGATCGAGACCGGTCGTCGGCTCGTCGAGGAAGAGGACCTTCGGGGAATGGACGAGCGCGAGCGCCAGGTCGAGCCGGCGCTTCATGCCGCCCGAGTAGCCGCCCACCTTGCGGTCGGCGGCCTCCGAGAGGCCGACGCGCTCGAGCAGAGCGACTCCGAGCCGCGAACGCTCGGCGCGCGGGATGCCGTGCAGCGCCGTCTGGAGGCGCAGGTGCTCCCGGCCCGTGAGCAGGGGGTCGAGGGCGGCCTCCTGGAGCGCCGCGCCGATCGCGGCCCGGACGGCTGCTCCTTCCTTGACGACGTCGTGGCCGGCGACGCGCGCGACGCCGGCTGTCGGCGGTAGCAGGGTCGTTAGCACGAGCACGGTGGTCGACTTCCCGGCTCCGTTGGGCCCGAGGAAGCCGTAGATCTCGCCGGAATCGACCTCGAGGTCGATTCCGTCGACCGCCCGCGGCCCTTTCTTGAACTCCCTGACGAGCCCTTCGACCTCGATTGCCGGCGAAATGGTCATGACGAAGCAGACTACCTCAATAGTTGATGTTATCGAGTATCGAGGTCATGAACTATGATTCCGCCATGACAACCGAACGGACGGGCCGTGACGCCTGGAGTCGCCTCACGCAGCTGATGATGGCTCAGAAGTCGCACTTCGCTGCCATGCTCGCCGAGCTCGAGCTGACGCCGATGCAGGCGCATGCGCTCCGCCTGCTCGAGCCGGGGCGCCCGATCCCGATGAGCGAGCTCGCTGACCACCTCGTCTGCGACGCCTCGAACGTCACCGGAATCGTTGATCGGCTCGAGGGTCGAGGCCTCGTCGAGCGTCGCAACGCCGAGCACGACCGGCGCGTGAAGGCGCTCGCCGTCACCCCGGCCGGCGCGGAGCTTCGTGCTCGCGTCGTCGAGCGCATGAGTGAGCCGCCCCCATGGATCGCCGACCTCACGCGCGACGACCAACGCCTGCTCGCCGGCATCCTCGGCCGTGCCCTCGAAGCGCAGGCCCCTAGAGCGCGACGGCCTCACGGCCGGACGACGACGCGCTCCCGTCTCTAGGTGCGCGCGGCAACCGCGTCGCCGCCCATTCGCGATCCAGGCTCCGACGGAGGTAGGCGGCCGACGATCCGAGCAGCCGATCGGCGGCGCCGCACTCGCCCTCCGTGTGGACGAGCTCCAGGGTAGCGGGCACGCCGAGAGCGGCCAGGCGCTCCCCGAGCGCCGGCGGGCCGTCGCCAGAGCGGTGCCGTCGACGCAGCGCGGCCCCGAGCAGGCGATCCGCGTCCGCACGCCCGCTGGCGTGGGCGAGGAACGTGGGCATCAGCGTGTAAGGACCGGGTGGGTCGGACTGACGCTCGGCGGTCTCGAAGACTGCGGGCCAGAAGGCGGCGTCGAGCACCTCGCGGGCGAGGGCGAGCCGAACGAGAGCGCGGGCGACCGCGTCGGCGCCGACGGCTCCGGCGGCGTCGGCGTCTCCCGCGATCGTGCACTCCCGGGCGAGCCCGGCCGTCGTCGCTGCATAGCGTCGCGCGACGAGGACGAACGGCGAGAGTACGAGCCCGCTCCAGCGTCTGGCGGAAAGCTCCTGAGCGAGGTCGAGCCAGACGGCCCGCCGCCGGAGACAGCGGGACGCACCGCCGCTCTGGCCATGAGCGGCGAGCTCGCTCGTGACGGCGGCGGCGGTCTCGTCCAGGGTGAGCGCATCGAGGGAGGGCAGGCCGATGACGAGCTGTGACCGCGGCCGGCCAAACGGGCCGAAACGACGCAAGAGGCGGAGGCGGGTCTCGGGCGCGCCCGAAAGGATGACCGTCTGAAGCGGCCTCGCTCCGGCTGCGACCCGAGCCTCCTCGACGAGCTCGAGCAGTGGCCATGCCTCGCCCGGGCCGAGCACGACGCCTTCGGCCCGGCGGCGACGGAAAAACAGTGGACGCGCCACGAGGAGCTCGACGAGCATCACCGCGATCGCGACCCGCACTCCGAGGGGAGCAAAGTCGACGACGAAGCAGGCAACAATGCCTCCAGCGGCAACGGCCACGGGAAGCAGGAGCGCGCCGTAGCCGAGCGCGGCCAGCGCGGTGGCCCGCGAACCGGACTCCCTCATACCGTTCTCATCGGCACGTTGGCACACCGGCTCAAGGCGAGCGGAAGGGCCCCAGGGGCTCGGCAGCACGGCTCCGGACGCGAAGCTCGGGCGTTCCCGCTTCAATACGACACGTGAGCCGCCGGGCCATCTACGCGGTCGTTGCCGGGGCTGCCGTCCTCATCGCGGCCGTACTGATAGGGGTCAGCGTCTCCGGAGGCGAAGACGACGGCAAGGCGACCCTGCCGCCGCCTCCACCAGCGGCGGCCACGGACGCCGTGACAACGGGTGCCGGATCCTCGAACGCCGCGACAACGGGTGCAGCGCCGACGGGCGACGATACGTTTCTCGCCGGGATCCCGCAGAGCGGAATCGAGCTCGGCGACCCGAACGCGAAGGTCGTGGTCGTCGAGCTGGCGGATCTCCAGTGCCCGTACTGCGCACAGTTCTCGAACGAGACATTCCCGTCGCTCGTCGACGAGTACGTGCGCTCGGGCGATGTCAAGCTGGAGTTCGACGGCGTCGATCTCCTGGGAGAGGACTCCGAGACGGCCGTCCGCGCGGTGTACGCGGCGGGTCTCCAGAACAGGCTCTGGGACCTCGTCCAGCTCCTCTATGCGGTTCAGGGAGAGGAGAACTCGGGCTGGGTGACGGACGACCTCCTGCGCGAGGTGGGTGCGCGCGTGCCCGGTCTCGACGTCGAGCGCATGCTCGATGACATGGATTCGGACGAGGTCGACGCGCTCCTCGATCAGGCGCGTTCCACGTTTCAGGCGGGCCAGTTTCCGGGAACCCCGGCATTCATCTACGCGAGGGCGGGCGAGTCCGCCGCGCCGCTCGGTGTCGGTGCGCTCGACATCGCCGCCTTCCGTGCGAAGCTCGATCCTCTCCTCGAATCGTGAGCCTGACGCCCTGGTGGTGACCCCGTTCGGGGCCGGGCGGCGGGGAAACAGGCACGGCGGAGCCGTGCCGTCGCAGGGCGGGGGTGGGGTGGCGGGGGAGGTGCGGGGTCGGTGAGCGAGGGGCGGCTGCGCGCCATGATGGCTGTGCTCGCTCTCGTGGGAATGGGGATCGCCGCGTACCTCGTCTATTCTCGGTACACGAGGTCGGCGCTCGTCTGCACGACCGGCGGCTGCGAGCAGGTGCAGAGCTCTCGCTACGCGGAGGCGGGCGGCGTCCCGGTCGCCGTCCTCGGGCTCGTGGGGTACGCGCTGATCCTCGGCTCGACCCTTGTTCGCGGCGAGGTCGGGCGAGCGGCCGGCGCCGCGCTCGCCTTCGGCGGGCTCGCGTTTAGCCTCTACCTGCTCGTCGTCCAGGTCGCCGTAATCGAGGCGATCTGCGTCTGGTGCGTCGCGAGCGACGCGGTCATGGTCTCGCTCGCAGTGCTTGCGGCGCTGCGCCTCGCACACGCAGGTCGCGCGCGCACGGCCCCGTAGACCTATCGCCTGATTAGGCTTCGCGCATGGCGGTGGGCGCCCACCACGTCGTCCCGCACGACGGCCCGACGACACATCCCTAGCGCTCGATGGCGTTCGACGCAGAGCAGATCGGCACGAGGAGATCGCTGCTCGCGTTCGGGTTCGGCGTTCTCGTCGTCGTGGGCGTCACCCTGCTGCTCGTTCGTGCCGCCGGGTTCGCGACGGTCCTCGACTCGCTCCGGGCAGCGAACCCGATCTGGTTCCCGGTGTGCTTCGGAGCGGTGGTCGTCGAGTACGTGGGCTACGTCTTCGCGTTCCGCGGGACGGCCGGCGTCAACGGCGGGCCGCGTCTGGGCGTCTGGACGAGCACCGTCGTCGTCTTCGCGAGCCTCGGCGCAACGCGACTGATCGCTGCAGCCGGGGCCGGGGGGCTCGCCGTCAACTACTGGGCGTTGCGCCGTGCGGGCGCCGAGCGCCACGACTCGGCCGTGCGCGTGCTTGCCTTGAACACGCTCCTCTACGGGATCTACGGCCTGTTCGCCGTCGTGGCCGCGGTGCTCATGATCGTGATCCCGGGCGAGGACGCACCCCTCGCCTTGAGCCTCACATGGATCGCGATCGTCGCTCCGTGCGTGCTCGCGGCGCGCTGGGTGACACGGCCGATTCGAGTCGAGCGCCTCTCCCGCACGACCTCGCAGAGCTGGTTTCGGCGCGGCTTCGCCGACGCCGTTCAGGGCGTCGTGCTGGTCGGACGGCTCACCGACGAGCCGCAGGGCGCGCGTGCGATCGCGGGAGCGGCGTTCTACTGGGTCGGCGACATCGTCTGTCTCTGGGGCGCGCTGCGAGCGTTCGATCAGAGGGTGTCGATCCCGGCCATCGTCCTTGCGTACTGCACCGGCTACGCCGCGAACCTGTTACCGCTACCCACCGGGGGCGTCGGGGGCGTCGACGCCGCGATGACCTTCGCCCTCACCCTCGTGGGCGTGCCGCTCGCGCCGGCCCTGCTCGCCGTCGTCGCCTACCGGTTGTTCAGCTTCTGGCTCACCACGATCCCCGGCGTCGTGGCGCTCGCGGCCCTCCCGCGCATCGGCCGGCAGCTCAGTCGCGCGGCGCCCCCGGGGCCGGACTCTACGCTCGAGTCTCCAGCACTGTCTTGAGCCGCGCGAAGTTCTTCCGCGTCTCATGCTCGACAGCCCGGGCGACGAAGCGGCTGCCGAACCGAAGCACACCCCCCGGCTCGCCCTCGGCGTTCACCGTCACTCGGGTGCCGTCGCCCGCGGGCTCGAGCCGGTGGCGGACGCTGAACGCGACCGGCCCCTCGACTACCTCGAGGGTGAAGAGCCGCTCCGGCTCGAGCTCGGTCACCTCGACGATCGACGTCGCCTCGCGCCCCAGGAAGCTCCGCTTCTCCGTGATCCGCGCCCCCACCTCCACCGGTCCGTCGGCCCGGGCCGACCGGCAGCTCCCCTGCCATGCGGGGAGGTTCGCCGGGTCGGTCAGGAAGGCGAAGACCTCGGCCGGCGTACGGTCGACCACGATCGAGTGCTCGACCCTGATCACGGCGGCCAAGCCTATACTCGCGTCGTGAGCGGGACGATCGTCGTGGGCGTGGACGAGTCGCCGGCAGCCCGCTCGGCCGTGCGGTGGGCGGGCGAAGAGGCGCGCCTCCGCGCTGCGACGATCAAGGCCGTGCATGCGTGGGTCGCTCCACTCTCGGTCTCCGTCCCGGAGCCCGCGGTCGGCGGGTATCCGCTCGTCCCGGAGCTTCCGGCCGAGGAGCTGCGGGTCGCGTTCGAGGCGCGCGGCCGCGCGTTGATCGAAGAGGCGTTCGCCGAGATCGACGGCGTCGACGTCGAGCCGGTGGTCGTCGACGGAGACGCCGGCGAGGCTCTCGTCAGCCTCTCGACCGACGCGGATCTGCTCGTCGTCGGCGCTCGTCACCGAGGCGGGGTGACCGGCCTCGTGCTGGGCTCGGTGTCGCAGTACTGCGTCCACCACGCGTCATGTCCGGTCGTCGTGGTCCCGCCGGCGTGAGCCGAGCGGCGCGCCTGCGTCAGTCGTCGGCGTAGCTTCGGTGGAGCGGGGTGGCCTCCGCGGCGGGCGGCGTGAACACGACGAGGAGGCTGAGCGTCTCGTACCCCGTGAAGCGGTGTTCCGCGTTCGCCTCGACGAACACGGCCTGGCCCTCCGTGAGCTCCACGGACACGCCGTCGACGACGAGCGTGCCGTGTCCGGAGAGGACGAGGTAGACCTCGTCGTCCTCGTGAGGGGTCTGGCGATCGGGCTCGGGCGCGACGAGCACGTACACGCCCACCTCGAGCCCGGGCGCGGCGTGGACGACCTCGTACCCACCGCCGGCCGCCTCGAGCCGGCCCACGACCTCGCCGACGCCGAACGCGTGCACTACGCGGCTCCCTTCAGGGAAGGGATGATCCGCGAGCCGTACGCCTCGAGCGTCTCCTCCTGGCTGTGGGTCATCAGGTAGATGTTCCACTGGCTGACGCCGATCGACTCGAGCTCTCTCAGCTTGGCGGTGATCTGGTCGACCGACCCGATCACCGCAAAGCGGTCGCAGATCTCGTCGGTCACCCACTCCCCGTGTCGCGCGCCGACGCGGCTGTGCTCGGCGTAGTCGTAGAACTTCCGCGCCTTGACGTACTCGGTCAGCTCGACCGGGATCTCCGCGTCCCCCTCGTGGTGCGACTCGATCATGTCCAGGACGTGGTTCGAGACCATCGCCGGGAACCATCGCACCTGGTTTCGCGCGTCTGCGAGATCGTCGGAGACGTGGCTCGGCGCGCACACGATGAACTCGAGAGCGTCGGGATCACGACCGGCCTCGGCCGCGGCCGTCCGTGCCTGCTCCATGATCCACCTGACGATCACCGGATCGGCGAGCTGGATGATCACGCCGTCCCCGACCCGTCCCGCGACGCCGAGCGCGCGAGGCCCGTAGGCGGCGACGTAGATGGGGATCTCCGGGCCGTCCTTGACCCAGCCGAGCGCGATCTCCTTGCCGTTCCACTCAACCGGCCGGCCGGCCATGAGCTCGCGCATCATCCGCAGCGCGGCCTCGAACTCGGCGATCTTCACCGGCGGGTACCCGATCACCCGCCGGGCCGAGTCGCCGCGCCCGATGCCGCAGACGACGCGCCCGCCTGTGACGTCCTGGAGCGTCGCGTACGCGCTCGCGACCACCGTCGGCTCTCGCGTACCGGGGTTCGTAACGCAGTGGCCGATCTTCAGCCGCTCCGTCGCCTGACCCATGAGCGTCAGCAGGACCATTCCCTCCTGCCAGAGAACGTGCGAGTCGTACGTCCAACCGTGGTCGAACCCGCTCTGCTCGGCGAGCCGCATCAGCTCGACGAGGCGTGAGTACGGCGGGTCGGGCAGCACGGTGACGCCGAAGCTGAGCACAGGGCCTCCTGGGGGTCGACGAGGCGGGGATTCTACGCCCGGCCGGGGGATCAGGAGGGGGCAGGCGAGGCCGATACAGCGTTCGAGATGGCCGCCGGACCCCTCGTACTCGTCGCCGACGACGACCTCGACATCCGTGAGCTCGTCGCGCTTCGGCTCGCGAGGGCCGGGTACGAGGTGCTCACGGCCGAGGGAGGGGAGGAGGCGCTCCGTCTGATCGAGGAGCACGACCCCGACCTTCTCCTCCTCGACGTCTCGATGCCCGTGGTGGACGGCCTCGAGGTGTGCCGTCGCGTCCAGGAGCTGGGCCCGACGGCGCCCCCTGTGATCTTCCTCACCGCCCGCGCGCAGCCGGGAGGTTGCCTCGAAGGGTTCGCGGCCGGCGGCATCGACTACGTGACGAAGCCGTTCCGGACCGACGAGCTCCTGGCGCGGGTGCAGGCGGCGATCCGGACGAAGACCGTAAGGGACGCGTTCGCCTACGAGGCGACGACCGACGGGCTCACCGCGCTTCTCAACCGTCGTGGGCTCGAGGCCCGCGCCGAGGAGGCGGTCGCCCTGTCACGGAGGTACGGCCGACCGCTCGCCTGCCTGATGGTCGACATCGACCACTTCAAGCGCGTCAACGACACCTACGGCCATCGTGCCGGCGACGCGGTCCTGCGCCAGGTCGCGGAGCGGATCCGGCTCGCGACGCGTATCTCCGACATCGTCGCCCGCTACGGCGGCGAGGAGTTCGTGCTGTTGCTGCCCGAGACGGACGAGGAGAGCGCCGTGATCGCCGCCGAGAAGGTGCGGGCCCGGATCGCCAACGAGCCGCTGCCCGTGTCGAACGGGACGGACGCGGCGGTCGAGCTACGGGTGAGCGTGGGCATCGGCTGCGTGGACGAGACGACCGCCGACGCACATGAGCTCTTCTCGACCGCCGACGAGGCGCTCTACCGGGCCAAGCGGCTGGGCCGCGACCGTGTCGTCGTCGCGTCGCGCCTGGCTGCAGCTTAGGCTGGCTCGAGATAGGCGCAGCGCCGCGGATCGGCGGGAAGCGGCGACGGCCCCAGCCTCGCGACCACGAACCGCCCGCCACCCTCGTCGCCGAGATCGACCTCGCTTCCCGGCGCGGGCGGCGGTCCCGGTCGGGTCACGAGCTCGTAGCCGGTCGCGCGCCACACGAAGCAGAGATGCGAGCCGGCGGTCACGACGCTAGCCCGTCGCGGCCGCGGCGACGTAGGCGGGCAGGGTGACCGTGACCGCCGTGCCGCCCCGATCGAGGTTGTCGACGGCGAAACGGCCGTTGAGGATGCGAACACGCTCCTCGATCGCCTCGATCGACGCGCGGCGCCGCTCGCCCATGCCGTCGTCCTGGAGGTCGAGCCGGAAGCTTCCGTCGGCCTGCTCGCGGACGCGCACCTCGATCACTGTGGGCCTGCGCCGAACGGACTGAGCGAGCGCCTCCCGGAGAATCTGGTACAGGGCGGCCTGAGCCTTCTCGCCGAGGCGCTCGCCCGCCTCCACGTCGATCGAGACGGTAATCCGGTCCGATTGCTCGATCTGGTCCCCGAGCGCGCGAATCGCAGCGGCGAAACCGTGGTCGCGCAGCACCAGCGGCTCGATCGCGAACGTGAGATCGCGCAGCTCGCGGATCGTCGACCGCTCGCGCTCGAGCGAGGTGCGGATGACCTTCTCGGCATCGTCGTAACGCCCGTCCTCGATCGCGGCGAGGGCAGCGTCATGCATGAGCGCGATTCCGGACATCTGCGACAGCGGCCCGTCGTGCAGGTAGGTCGAGAGGCGACGGCGCTCGTCCTGCTCGGCCGTGATCAGGCGCTCCGCGAGGACGGCACGCTCGGCCTGTCGTTCCCGGAGCTCGCTCTCGATTGCACGATGACGGCGCCGCTCGCGCAGGAGCTGCCCGACGGCGAGTCCAGCCCCGGCGAGCCCGATCAGGCCAAGCACCGTGGACAGGCTAGATGGTTGCTCGGTAATTGGGGTGGTGTCGGGGGTCGTCGAGACCGAGCCTCGCGTTTCGATCGCCCGTAGCGTGTACCAGATCTGGCACGGGCAAGGGCGAGCGGGACGAGAGGCGCTGTGTATCGGGCATCAGCCGGCGGTGCCGGAATTGCCGATCGACCATCTAGTCGATGATCGACTCGCGAAGAGCGATCGCGACGGCATGGGTCCGGGTGTCCGCCTCGAGCTTGGCGAGGATGTGGCGGACATGGCTCTTCACGGTCTCCTGGGAGATGAAGAGCTTCGCAGCCACGTCGGCGTTCGACATGCCGTCCGCGAGGAGCTGGAGAATCTCGCGCTCCCTGGCCGTCAGCATCTCCTCGCGCTCGCGCGTGAGGAAGTCCGGCATCAGTGCCGGATCGACGTAGCCCTCGCCGCTCGCGACCTTCTCGATCGCGCGTAGGAGCGTCTGGTGGGGAGCCTCCTTGAGGATGTAACCCTTCGCCCCGGCCTCGAGCCCCCGGCCCAGGAGGCTGCGCTCGCCGTAGGCGGTGAAGATGAGCACGGAGGTCGTGGGCAGCTTGTCGGAGAGCACCTTCGTCGCCTCGAGGCCGTCCATCCCCGGCATCCGCACGTCCATGATGATCACGTTCGGCCTGCGACGCTCGGCGATCGCGATCGCGCTGGCGCCGTCCGAGGCCTCGCCGATGACGCGGATGTGCGGGGACCGCGAAAGCGAGAGGCGAAGTCCTTCCCGGACTACCTCGTGGTCGTCTGCGATGAGACAGGTGATCTCGTCGGGCACGGCGGCTCCCACGCTCCACTATCGGGCAGAGGGGGGCCTGACTTTAGTGTTTCGTGCGTGAGCTCTTCCCTCGCCCGCGCACAGCTCCCGTGAGACAGCTGGCAGGGCTCCTCGTCGATCCCGTCGACGGCGCCTATCCCGGGGTCGTGACGGTCGACGGTGACCGGATCGTGTCCGCTCGCGCCGAGCCCGAGGCGCCCCAGGAAATGATGATCCTGCCCGGATTCGTCGACCTCCACGTCTACGACGCCGACGCGATCGCCGCGCAGGGCGTTACCGGCTACCTCCGGGCGACGCGCGACCCGGGCGAGCTCTTCGACGACCCGCTCTGCCTCGGCCTCCATCTGGAAGGTCCCTTCCTGAATCCCGAGGTAGCCGGAGCAATCCCGGTGGGCGAGCTCACGGCCGTCGATCTCGTTGCGCTCGGCTCGTGGCTGCGGGACGGACGGACGCGACTGATGACGATCTCGCCGGAGCTTCCCAGCGGCCTCGACGCGATCGAGGCGGTGGCGGCCGCGGGCGTCGTCGCGGCCGTCGGCCATACGCACGCGAACGCGGCGACGACGCGGGCCGCGATCGAGCGGGGCGCGCGCTTCGCAACGCACGTGTGGAACGCAATGGGCGCCGTCCGGTCCCGCGCGGCCGGACCGGTGCCCGAGCTCCTGCTCGATCCCCGGGTGACGCTCGGGCTGATCGGCGACGGCAGGCACCTGCATCCGCGCGTCGAGGAGCTGACCGTTCGGGTCGCGGGCGCCGAGCGCATCGCCCTGACGAGCGACCGCGTCTCGGCCCCGGCCGAGCGGCCGGACGGGCGCCTCCTCGGCGGTGACCGGGCAGGCGCCGCGCTCGTGGCCCGGGCCGCGCGCTTCGGCCTGCGCGAGGCGGCGACGATGGCGAGCCTCGTTCCCGCTCGCCTGCTCGGCCTCGGCGACCGGGGCCGCATCGCCGCCGGCTACCGGGCCGACCTCGCCGTCCTCGACGAGAGCTTCGAGCCGCTCGAGACGGTCGCCCGAGGCGAGTCCGTGTGGGCCGTTCGCTATCCTCGTGCGGACTAGTGGACGATCTCCCACCTAGTACCCACGCCCCGGAGAGCGGGGCGTGAGCGACGTACTCCGGATCGTCGCTGTTCTCCTGATCGTTCTGGGGAACGCGTTCTTCGTCGCGGCCGAGTATGCGCTCGTAACCGCGCGTCGGTCACGTCTCATCGATCTGGCCGCGAAGGGCAGCCGTCGTGCGCGAATCGCGCTGCGGATCATGGACGACCCGGTCCGCTTCATCGGCACCGTCCAGCTCGGAATCACGGTCTTCTCGATTCTTCTGGGCGCCATCGGCGAGCCGCTGCTCGAGAAGCTCTTCGATCCCGTCCTCGCGACGAGTCTTGCATTCGTCCTCGCCTTCGCCATCGTGACGTACCTCCATGTCGTCCTCGGCGAGCTCGTGCCAAAGGCGATCGCGCTCACCAAGAACGAAGAGACCGCCTTGTGGGTGGCACTTCCCGTCGAGGCGTTCTACGTGGCGACCTATCCACTCGTCTGGTTTCTCCAGACATCGGCGAACGCGGTCACCAAGCTCTTCGGGATCGAGCCCGCCGCAGCGGGCGTCGTTACCCATACGGAGGCGGAACTCCGTCTCATCGTCGCCGCCGCCGAGGAGACGGGCGTGATCGAGGAGGCCGAGGAGGAGATGCTCTACAAGGTCTTCGACTTCGCCGACAAGGAGGCGCACGAGGTCATGGTTCCCCGACCCGAAGTGGTCGGCCTCTCGATCGAGTTGCCGCCGCAGGACTGCCTGGCCGCCGTGATCGACTCGCCGTACACGCGGTATCCCGTGTATCGGGGCTCGCTCGACGACGTCATCGGCATCCTCCATGTCCGCGACCTGTTCTCGGCGATGTACGACAACGGGCTCGACAACGTCGTCGTCGAGCGTCTCGTCCGGCCCGCGCACGTGGTTCCCGAGACGAAGGACCTCGGCGCGCTGCTCGCGGAGTTCCGCAGGACGAACCAGCACATGGCGATCGTGCTCGACGAGTACGGCTCGTTCGAGGGCATCGTCACGCTCGAGGACGTGCTCGAGGAGATCGTCGGCGAGATCGAGGACGAGTACGACCTCCCGGACGAGTCGATCGAGCGCCTCGACGAGCACAGGGTTCGGATCGACGGCACGTTCCCGATCGACGACTTCAACGAGGAGTTCCACCAGGAGCTCCCACAGGAGGACTACCACACGGTTGCCGGCTTCGTGTTCGGCTCGCTCGGGCGGGCAGCCGAGAAGGGCGACGAGGTCGAGTGGGATGGACTGCGCTTCGAGGTCGTCGAGGTGGAGGGCCCCCGGATCATGCGCCTCGACGTCGAGTTCCCGCCCCCCGGCGAGCCCGATCTGGAGTCCGCAGGCGTCGGTAGCGGTTAGATCAAGCCTCCAGCGCGTAGACTCGGTCCGTGCGCTTCGCGAGAGTGTCCGCGGACGCGGCGGTCCTCGTCGAGGGGGAGCGAGCCTCCTACTTCGACGGCGCCGTTCGCATCCAGGCCGTCAACGGCGACCCGGCCCCCGACGGCACCGAGTTCCTCGCCGTGTTCTTCCCGCCCGGCGGGCGGACGCGGCCGCACATCCACCCGGTCGAGCAGACGCTGCACGTGCTCGAGGGTGAGGGCGTCGTCGCGATCGAGGGAACGCGCTGGCGGATCCACCCGGGTGACGTCGTGGTCGTCCCGGCGGGCCTCTGGCACTGGCACGGGGCGACTCCGGACTCCGCCATGTGCCACGTCTCGCTCAAGCAGCCCGGCGCCACCGACTGGAACCAGCCGGAGCGAGACTGGCCCGCCTACATGGGCGAGCTCGAGTAACGGCTACCCGCGAGGTCCCAGCGAGCTCGTGTCGACGACCTCGAAGGCCGATCCGGTCACGCGGCCGAGCGTGTGGAGGGCGTCGTTCGACCAGCGCGGATCCGGTGCGCCGCTGATGTACCAGTCCGAGCCGTTGTCGGCCACGATCATCCCGTAGCGCTTGAGCGCCTCCAGGACGATGCGCGCCTGCCGTGGGAAGCCGTCGATCGGGTAGTCGGCCTTCAGGCGGACGCGTAGCCCCATCGCGGGCAGGTCCGGATCGGTGAGGTCGCTCGCGAAATGTCTCGCGGGCCAGACGTAGGCGCGGCGGGTGCGCGAGACGGTGAATCGCAGCGCGTGGTCGATGACCCCTCGAGCGACCTCGTCGTAACGGGCGAGCCCGGGGAGGATCGGAAGGCCGGCGGCGTCGGCCGACGTCCATCCGGCCGGCCGCAGCCGGTTCGACCGGAGGTCCCAGATCGCTCCGGAGCCCGCGCGCCACGGGTCGGGGCGGAGGGCGAAGAGCTCGTACAGCCTGCACGAGCGGCGGTCGACCAGGATCGCGTGCCGGTCGCCGTCGGCGCCTCGGCCGCCCTCGATCTTCACCCCTCTCGGAATCGGATAGCGGCCCCGATCGCTCTCGTCGGCGTAGTCGAACCGGACACGGCTCTGCGGGGCCCCCGGCCCGACGACGGTGATGGGGATGCCAATCGGCCCTCCGTCCCACAGGCCGGAGCCGAAGTCAGGATGCAGGCCCTCGTCCGCGCCGATCGAGCGGATGATCGCGGCCGAGCTCGCCGCGACGGGAAGGTCGTCGACACGACGGTTCCACGGGTTGTCCGCCGGGAAGACGGGACACCCTGGCGCGGCCGGAAGCGGCAGCGCGAGCGACGAGCCCGTGGCCATGAGGCCGGCAAGCGCGCAAACGCCCACGAGCGCGCTCCGCTTAGCCGCGCTCATGACGGTGCCCGCGCTCACCCTGGCGGTCGTCGTGCCGGTCTCGATGCTCGGGCGGTGGGTCGTCCTCAGCCGGCCCCGGCTCGGCGGGGGAGCCATCGTCCTCATTCCCACCGGGCTCGGGCGATGCGGGCTCCTGAGGTTGGCCTTCGTCGTCCTCTGAGCCAGGCGGCTCCGTGGGCGGCGACGGCAGAACGGGCGGCGGCTGCGGCTGCTCGTTCTCGCCTGGGCTGTTCTCGTGTCCGTGGTGTCTGCCGTGGTGCTGCCTATGGTGGTCGCGGTGTTTCCCGCCGCGTGTCGGATCGTCGTCGTCCCCGTCGTCGTCGGCAGGAGGAGCAGGCGGTGGTTGCGGAGGTGGCGGGGCCGGGGACGGAGGAGGGGGAGGCGTCGGTGCCGGAGGGGGAGCGGGCGAGGGAGGCTGCGGCGGAGAAGGCGCGGCCGCCGGCGGCTCGGGAGCGGCCGGAGACGGACCGGAAGCTCCGGGGGGTGGGGGAGTCGTGGGGGGAGACGGCGACGGTCCGGCGCCGGGCGACGCATCGGACGGGCGGGTCTGTGGGGGCCCGGGCGGGGCGGAGGCTTGCCCGCCGGGGGCTCCGGTCGGGCTGTTCTCGGAGCTCGCGACCGTGCCTTGCGCGCCGCCCGCCGCGAGACCGACGGCGACCGCCGTCGGTGTGACCTCGCCCTCCACCAACCCCGGCACGCTGCTCGTCTTTGCACCCGACCCGGCGCCGCGCGCCGACGAGTCGACGCCTCCTCCCGAGGCGGCGGCGCCGACGGAGCCGTCCTCCGCGACGACCTCGGTTCCCGGAGACGTTGCCGAAACCGGCGTCGGCCGCTCGAGCGCGTCGTCAGACCCGATCGTGCGGAAGAGGAAAACGGAGCCGATCGCGATCGCAGCGGCGCCGAGAGCGACCACGAGGTAGTCCCACGGGCGTGGCAGTCGCCTCAACCGCACTCCCTCCCCCCAAAAGTATCTCTGCGCGCCAGGATATCGCTTGCCCGCCCGCCCGACGATCCCTCGTTCGAGTGCTCGGCGGCCGACGGAACACTAGGATGCGAGGCGCGCCCGAACCGACCGGATTGGGCTCGTTCACCCAGGGAGGGGCCATGCAGCGTGCGTTTCTCGCGGCCGACTCGGCGGCGATGCTCAGGGCGGTTGATCCGTGAAGACGAGCCTCGGCATCTGGGCGCTGAGCTCGATGGTCACACGCTTCGTGCCCGGCGGCTATCAGCCGCAGTGGCGCGACGAGACGACCGCACAGCGTGTGCGCCGCGCCGTCGCGGGTCTCGGGGATCTGATCGACGACTACGAGTTCCACTACCCGCAGGAGCTGTCGGCTGAGAATCTCGACGAGGTGCGTGACGCGCTCGGCCCCCACGGCATCTACTGCGTCGCGACCGGCCTCCACCTCGATCCGCTCTTCGGCCGCGGCGGCCTCTGCTCGCCCGACCCGGCGATCCGCAGCGAGGCCGTACGGCGGACGCTGGCGGCCGCCGACTTCGCAGGCGAGCTCGGCGCCAACTTCATCATCTGGCCGGGCATCGAGGGTTACAACTACCCGTTCCAGACCGCGTATCGCGAGAGCTGGTCGCTGTTCGTCGACGGCATCGGCCAGGCCGCCCAGCGCTGCAAGGACCACGGGGTGCTTCTCTTTCTCGAGCACAAGAACTCCGAGCCGGCGATGAAGATCCTCATGCGCAACGTCGGCATGACGCTGCACGTCATTCACACGCTCCGCCGTCAGGGCCTCGACAACGTCAAGGTCAACATGGACTGGCAGCACCTGCTCATGAACGGGGAGAGCCTCGGCGAGTACGCTGCGCTGCTCGCGTCCGAGGGGCTGCTCGGCCACCAGCACGCCAACTCCGGATGGGGGACCTTCGACGACGACAACATGGTCGGGGCGACCGCGTTCATGGAGACGCTCGAGCTCGCGCTCGAGCTCCGGCGCGCCGGGTACGGCGACAACGGCGAGCGACTCGGCTTCGACCTCTACCCGTACACGGAAGACGCCGTCGAGGCGGTGCGCCGCAGCGTGCTCCAGTGGCGTTTCATCGAGGGAGTCGCGGGGCGCATCGACGAGTCGGCGCTCCGTGAGGCGCAGGCGGGGAAGGACGCAGTTCGCGCCTACGAGCTCGTCTACGCCGCCCTCGGCGCCTGAGGGCTCGAGGCCCGGGCGATCCACGACCCGCCCGATGACGCCGGAGCCTGCACTCGTCGGCCTCGACGTCGGGACAACCGGTGTCAAGGCGATCGCAATCTCGCCGACGGGCGCGGTGCTCGCGAAGGCCGAGGAGGAGTACCCGCTCTCGACTCCCCGGCCGGGATGGGCCGAGCAGGACCCCGAGGACTGGTGGCGCGCAAGCGAGCGAGCGCTGGCCCGGCTCGATGTCCGCGACGTCTCCGGGATCGGGCTGACGGGCCAGATGCACGGGCTCGTCGCGCTCGACGCCCGCGGGCGGGTGCTCAGGCCGGCGATGCTCTGGAACGACCAGCGAACCGCGGCCGAGTGCGCCGAGATCGAGGAGCGGGTCGGCCTCGGCCGGCTGATCGCCCTGACGGGGAACCGCGCCCTGACCGGGTTCACGGCGCCCAAGCTCCTCTGGCTGCGCAGAAACGAGCCTGACGTGTATCGGCGCATCGCGCATGTCCTCCTCCCGAAGGACTACGTCAGGCTCCGGCTCACGAGCGAGCGCGCAACCGACGTCGCCGACGCGTCGGGGACCCTCCTCTTCGACGTTGCCGGGCGCCGGTGGAGCGACGAGGTGTTATCTGCGCTCGACCTGTCGCGCACCTGGCTCCCGCCGGCGCTCGAGTCCCCCGAGATCTCCGGCCTGACCGCGGGCCGCGTGCCCGTCGCCGCCGGGGCGGGCGACCAGGCCGCGGGAGCGCTCGGCGTCGGCGTCGACCGGCCGGGACCGCTCTCGGTGGCGATCGGCACCTCCGGCGTCGTCTTCGCGGCACTGCCGTCGTTCGCAGCCGATCCCGAGGCCCGCGTGCACGCCTTCTGCCACGCCGTCCCCGGAGCCTGGCACGCGATGGGCGTGATGCTCTCTGCGGCGGGCTCGCTTCGCTGGTTTCGGGACGCACTCGCCCCGGGGGCGACGTACGAGGAGCTGACCACGGCCGCGGCGGCCTGGGGGCCGGGGGCCGAGGGGCTCCTCTTCGCTCCGTACCTCGCCGGCGAGCGTACCCCGCATGCCGACCCGGATGCCCGCGGCGCGTTCGCCGGGCTCACGCTGCGGCACGACCGTGGGGCGCTCGTCCGCGCCGTGCTCGAGGGCGTCGCGTACGGGCTGCGCGACTCGCTCGAGCTGCTGCGGCTGCTCGGCGTCGAGCCGAAGGTCGGCCGGGTCTCCGGCGGGGCGGCCAGGAGCGACCTCTGGCTTCGGATCGTCGCGTCCGTGCTCGGCGTCCCGCTGGAGCGCACGGCGGTCGAGGAGGGCGCCGCCTACGGTGCCGCGCTGCTCGGCGGCGTCGCGGGCGGAGTCTTCGCCGACGTCCACGAGGCGGTCGCAGCCTCCGTGCGCGTTCGCGAGACGATCACGCCCGATCCGCGCTGGCTGGAGGCATACGACGAGGGCTATCCGCGTTTCCGGGCGCTCTATCCGGCGCTCGAGCCGCTGAGCTCTCCTGTCTCGTAAGCAGAGACAAAACATTGACGTTCACAGAACCACAACTTATCGTTGCCGAACTCGTCAGAATGCCCCGGGGATCAAACGAGCACGGGAGGAGTCAGGCACGTGAGAGGAAGAGATAGCAGGGTCGGTATGAGGAGGTCGTGGTGGGCTCTCCTCGTCGTATTGGTCGGGGCGCTCGCGTTCGCGGCCGCCGGCTGCGGCGGCGACGACGAGAGCGGCGGCGAGGCGGCGCCGCCGCCCGCAGACACGGGCGCTGCGGCCAGCACAGGGGCCGTCGCCACCGGAGGCGGCGCCTGTGACAAGAGCATCTGGGTGCTTCTCCCAGACAGCGCGTCGTCGCCGCGATGGGAGACCGACGACCGTCCGTACTTCGACAAGGCGTTCACGGCGGCCGGGATCGACCACACGATCGTCAACGCCGAGGGTGACGCGGCGACGCAGCAGTCGCAGGCTGAGCAGGCGATCGCGGCGGGTGCCGGGGTGATCGTGATGACGAGTATCGACACAGGCTCTGGCGGTGCCATCATCGACCAGGCGAAGGAAGCAGGCGTCCAGGTGATCGAGTACGACCGGTTCAACACCGGCAGCTCGGGCGGAGCGGCTTATGTGAGCTTCGACAATGTCAAGGTCGGGGCGACGATGGCCGAGGTGCTCGAGCCGGTGATCGACGGCCTCGGGCTCGACCAGCCACAGATCGTGATGCTGAACGGCGGCGAGGAGGACAACAACGCGTTCCTCTTCAAGGACGGCTACGCGGCGACGGTCCAGAAGCACGTCGACGACGGTAGCTGGGCGCTCGTCGCAGACCAGTTCGTCCCCGGCTGGGGCGCGAACGGCGAGGGCCAGGGGATCATGGAGCAGGTCCTGACGGACGCGAACAACAAGGTCGACGCGGTCTTCGCCGCGAACGACAACCTGGCGCAGCAGGCGATCAACGCCCTCGATGCGGCCGGCGTCGGGCAGGTCCCGCTGAGCGGTCAGGACGCGACGGCTGCCGGGATCCAGAACATCGTTCTCGGCAACCAGACGATGACCGTCTACAAGCCGATCCAGGCAGAAGCCGATGTCGCAGCCAACGCCGCGATCGCGCTGTGCTCGGGTGAGACGGACCTTTCCGCGGTCCAGTCGGACTTCGAGTTCTCGACGATCGGCATCACCGCGGCGGACGGCAAGCCTGCCGACGCGCCGACGGGTGACGGTGTCGTGCCGTATCTGGCCCTCACGCCCATCGGGGTAACCGTGGACAACATCGCCGACACGGTGATCGCGGACGGGTTCCGTACGATCGACGAGATCTGCACGGGTGACGCCGCGCAGACCGACTGGTGCCAGCAGAACGCCTCTGGCGCCTCGACCGGGTAATCACGACGGTTTCGACGGCGCGGACGTCCGTGAGGGCGTCCGCGCCGTCGGGACTAATGCTCGGTGGGAAGGGAGGACATGGCTGACGCACCACTTCTCGAGTGTCGGGACGTCTCGAAGGCGTTCGGCGCGGTCCAGGCGCTCTTCCACGTCGACTTCGAGGTTCGCCGCGGGGAGGTGATGGCGCTCGTCGGCGACAACGGGGCCGGGAAGTCGACGCTGATCAAGGGCGTCGTCGGGATCTATCCGTTCGACGAAGGCGAGGTGCGGTACGACGGCGCGACGGTCAAGATCCACGGACCCCGCGACGCCGCCAGGCTCGGCATCGAGGTCGTCTATCAGGACCTCGCGCTCGCGGACAACCTCGACGTGGTGGCAAACATGTTTCTTGGGCGCGAGCGCACCCGCAACGGGTTCGTGCTCGACGAGTCGAGCATGGAGCGCACCGCCTCCGAGACGCTCGCGAGCCTTTCAGTCACGACGCTGCGCTCGGTTCGCCAGACAGTCGCAGGCCTCTCGGGTGGACAGCGCCAGGCGGTTGCGGTCGCAAAATCGGTCATGTGGAACTCGAGGCTCGTGATCCTCGACGAACCGACCGCCGCCCTCGGCGTCGTCCAGACCCGGCAGGTGCTGGACCTCGTCCGTCGTCTGGCAGAGCGCGATCTGGGAGTGGTGGTGATCTCGCACAACCTGCACGACGTCTTCGAGGTCGCCGACCGCATCACCGTGCTTCGCCTCGGCCAGCGGGTGGCGATCTTCGAGCGCACCGCGACGACACAGCAGGAGATCGTGCAGGCGATCACCGCCGGGACGCTGGAACAGGTCCCGGGCATGGACGACCCCGAGGTCGTTCAGACATGAGCATTGAAGGGCAGGTCGACCCTGAGCCGGCCGCCGCGACGAGTACGTCGGGCGTGACAGGCGTGGAGGCGGCGGGCGACACGTCCGCGGACACGCTCTCCGGTTACGCGCGGCGGTGGTGGCAGGGGATCCGCGCTGGGGAGCTCGGGTCGCTTCCGATCATTGTCGGTCTCGTCGTCATCGCGATCATCTTCGGGCTGCTCGACGACACGTTCCTGACCGAGCGGAACTTCACGAACCTGCTACTGCAGATGTCGGCGATCGCAACGATCGCGATCGGCGTCGTCTTCGTTCTCTTGCTCGGCGAGATCGACCTGTCCGTGGCGTTCGTCAGCGCCGTCGGGGGCGTCGTCATGACCCTCTTGCTGCGCCCGGACGATCCCGGGTGGCCGTGGTGGCTCGCCGTGGGCGTCGCATTGCTCTGTACGACTGCAATCGGCTTCGTTCAAGGTCTCATCATCACCAAAGCCGGCGTGCCGTCCTTCGTCGTGACCTTGGCGGGTCTGCTGATCTGGTCGGGGGTCGTCCTGATCCTGACGACCCAGGCATCGTCCGTCGGGACGATCAGGATCCAGAGCGGGGCGGTCATCGGCATCGCCAACGACTTTCTCAGCGACGTCGGGGGCTGGGTCGTCGCGGCCGTGGCCGTGGTCGGGTACGCCGTCTCGCAGTTTCGGACGGCGCAGACGCGCCGTGCGCGGGCGCTGATCGCGAAGCCGGCCATGCTGATCGTGCTCCAGACCGTCGGGCTGGCCGTCGTCATCTTCGCCGCGGTCTGGTACTGCAATCAGGACCGGGGTGTGCCGAAGGTGGTGCTGATCCTCGGAATCCTTCTCGTTGTCTGGTCGTTCGTCGCGACGCGGCTACGGTTCGGCCGGCACGTGTACGCCGTCGGCGGCAGCGCCGAGGCGGCCCGGCGCGCCGGTATCAGCGTCGATCGCGTTCGCATCGTGGTCTTCATGATCAGCTCGTTCATGGCCGGTGTGGGCGGGATCATGCTGGCCTCGAGACTTCGCTCGGTGGCGACCAACACCGGTAGCGGGAACCTCCTGCTCCTCGTCATCGCCGCGGCGGTGATCGGCGGCACGAGCCTGTTCGGCGGCGTCGGCCGCGTGGTGTCGGCTCTTCTCGGCGCGCTCGTGATCGCCTCGATCCAGAACGGCATGGATCTGCTCGGGCTGGCTTCGGGCACCAAGTTCGTGATCACGGGCCTCGTTCTGCTCGCCGCCGTGCTCGTCGACGCGTACTCGAAGCGTCGTCGTGCAGCCCGCGGTCTTCGCTGAGCTGACCCTGTACTGCTGCTCGTGCGAATCCGGAGCCGGTAGAACTTGCGAACAGGAGAGAGAACCTGCCCACGTAGAGAGAGGGGATTCATGAGAGGCCGCATGCTCGTTGCTCTCGGCGCGCTCGTCGCCGCGCTCGTCGTCGTCCTGCCGGCGACGGGCTCGTCGGACGCCACACCGCTCACGCTCGCCGTGAACTCGGACGCGTTCAAGATCACGCTGACGCAGGGCGGGAAGAAGGTAACGACCCTGAAGGCCGGCACCTACACGTTCAAGCTCGTCGACAAGTCGGCACTCCACAACGTCGACCTGCTCAAGGGCGGCAAGAAGGTCAAGGACACGAAGGGCAAGCCGGTGATGACGGCCGTGTCGGCGAAGCAGACGAAGAGCGTGACGGTCAAGCTGGCGAAGGGCACCTACACCTTTCAGTGCGACCCCCACGCTTCGGCGATGAAGGGAACATTCACGGTCAGCTGACGAAAACAGCGACCACTCGCAAGCGGGCGGCGCCCGCGCTCCTCCGTGCGCCGTCCGCTTCGCTGCCAACTGGCGCACGCTTCGCATCTGCCGGGTATACCTCGTCTGACTGAGGTATCGATCCACTAGAAAGGGAGTCAATGACTGGTCGTCTCGTCGGTTGTGTCGCGTTGGCCCTCGTCGCTCTCGCAGCTGTCACGCCCGCGACGGCAGGGCCGAGGCCGAAGACATTGATCGGCACCGTCGGCACGATGGGGAACCCAAACGCGTTCGAGATCGGCCTGACCCTCGACGGCAAGCCTGTAAAGAAGATCCCACCTGGCACGTACGTCGTGCGGATCGTGGACAAAAGCGCGATCCACAACTTCCATCTGCTCAGGGGAAAGGCTTCGGTCAAGGGTACGAACGTGGCGACGAAGAAGTCGGGCAATGTTGCCAGCACCGTTCCCGCGAAGACGGGTGCGTCGTTTCGGGTGAAGCTCACGAAGGGCACCTACACGTTTCTGTGCGACCCGCATGCGTCGTCGATGAAGGGGACATTCAAGGTCAGCTGAAGGACCGGTTGTGTTCAACGGGCGGTGCATGCTCGACGCCAGCCGTTCGCATGCCCGAATCCGTGACTGTGAGGATGCTGTCCTCTACGGTTGCTGCCACCAATCAGCCGGCACGCACCGCAATCGTCGACGATCCGCTCCTCTACGAAGGGCGAGAGCTGGTTGGGCAGGCGCGGGCGGCGGCGCTCGTGCCTGCGCAGGAGCTCCAGCCCGCTCCACGCACCGAGATCCCAAGTGTCGGGAGCCGGGACGAGAACGAGGACCGTGAGAGCTACGACTTTCGTCGTGCCCCTCGAACCGCGCGAGGGCGACAGAGGCTCCTGTCAGGAGAGCGGTTCGGGATCGACGCGGCCGTCCTGGATGCGCCACCCGGCGAGCTCGCCGGTTCGCACCGTGAGGATGAGGTACGGCTTGCCCTCCCACAGGCCGATGTTCTCGACATCTGTGCGCGAAGGCCGTGGCGGGCTCGACACGTGCGAGTGGAACACCGCAAGCTCGTACCCCTCGTCCTCGAGAAACCAGACCTCCGGGCCGGCATCGAGCTCGAAGCGATACGGGCTCGCGGCTCTGTTTCGCCCCGCCACGTAGCGTTCGGCAACGTCGTCGCGCAATAGGACAAGCCCGCAGGCCTCGTTCGGCAGCTCACCCTCGGCGTGCTCGACAAGAGCAGAGCGCACCGGCTCGGGTATCACCAAGGGCTTCCCCGCCCGCCCCCGAACGGGATCACCACCGCCCCCACCGCCCGCCCCCGAACGGGATCACCACCGCCCCCACCGCCCGCCCCCGAACGGGATCACCACCAGAGCTTGGTGCCCATCGACTCCTCGACCGAGCCGGCGGGTGCGTCCCAGAACTCTCCGGAGAGGTACTTCCAGCCGCCGTCGGCGAGGATCGCGACGACCACGCCCTCGTCGAGTTCGGCGGCAAGACGTCGCGCGACGTGGACGACCGCGCCGGAAGAGACCCCAGCGAAGATGCCCTCGCGGTCGAGCAGCATCCGTAGGCCGTCGACGGACTCCTTGTTGGTGACGAGGATCTTCCGGTCGAGCTTCGCGACGTCGAGGATCGGCGGCGTGTATCCGTCCTCGAGCGAGCGCAGGCCATACACGTGATCGCCCTGGAGCGGCTCGGCGGCGGCGATGATCGCCTCCGGGAACGCCTCGCGGACCCGCTCGCCCGCACCCATCAGCGTTCCACCCGTGCCGAGACCCGCTACGAGCACGTCCACGCGTGGGAGCGCATCGACGATCTCGGCGCCCGTGCCCTCGTAGTGGGCGCGAGGATTCGCCTCGTTCGCGTACTGGAACGGCATGAACCACTTCGGATCTCGCTGCGCCAGCTCGAGCGCGACCCGGACTGCTCCGTTGGAGCCCTCGGCGGCGGGGGAGAAGATGATCGTCGCGCCGTAGAGGCGAAGTAGCCGGATCCGCTCATCGGTGGCGTTCTCGGGAAGGACGCACGTCAGCGGGTACCCCTTCAGCTTCGCGACCATCGCAAGCGAGATGCCCGTGTTGCCGCTCGTCGGCTCGAGGAGCTCGCGTCCGGGCTCGAGCTCGCCGGAGCTCTCCGCCGCCTCGAGCATCGCCCTGGCGACGCGGTCCTTGGCCGAGCCGGTCGGGTTCTGGCCCTCGAGCTTCGCGTAGAGCTTGACGCCCTCGTGAGGAGCGAGCCGCGGCAGCTCCACGAGCGGCGTGTTCCCGATCAGGTCGAGCAGCGACGTGGCCACGCGTGGCAGCGCCGGCTCCACCTCGCCGCCGGCCATCGCCGGCAGGAGGATGACGGTCGAGCTCTCGGACACTGCCGTCTCGAGACCCTCGAGCGTTCGGACGTCCTCGTTGTCGACGTAGACGTTGACGAACGGAGCGATCTCGCCCGTTCCGTCCTCGAGCACCTGCCTGCCGAGACCGGGGTAGCGTTCCGCAAGGTCCTCGAGCAGCTCACGCATCGTCGTGCCCGAGGCATCGATCTCGCGGGCGCCTCCGACCTCGGCGCGCAGCGTCGGTGGGATGCGGACCTTCGCCATCGCCTAGCGGGAGACCCGCGGGGTCGCGCCCGACAGGGCTGTGGCGGGGTGGTGGGAGACAGTCCCGGTGCAGAACTCGACGTAGTCGATGTACTCCGTGATCGTCGGGGTCTCGCCGCAGACCGGGCAGCTCGGGTCGCGGCGGAGCGAGATCTCCGTGAACGACGTCTCGAGAGCGTCGAAGAGAAGCAGACGACCGATCAGCGGCTCGCCGGCGCCGAGGACGAGCTTGATCGCCTCGTTCGCCTGGATCGAGCCGACGATCCCCGGGAGGACGCCCAGCACGCCGCCCTCGGCACACGACGGCGCGAGCTCGGGCGGTGGAGGCTGAGGGAAGAGGCAGCGATAGCACGGCCCCTCGAACGGCTTCAGGACAGTCGCCTGTCCCTCGAAGCGGTAGATCGAGCCGTGCACGATCGGGATGCGGTGCCACACGGACGCGTCGTTCAGGAGATAGCGCGTCGGGAAGTTGTCGGCTCCGTCGACGATCACGTCCCAGCCCTCGGCCAGGACGTCCTCGATGTTCTCGGAGGTAAGGCGGGTCTTGTAGACCTTGACGTCCACGTCCGGGTTGAGCGCCTCGATCGTGCGTCTTGCCGAGTCGGCCTTCGACTCGCCGAGCCGCTCGAGCGAGTGGGCGATCTGGCGCTGCAGGTTCGACTCGTCGACGATGTCGTCGTCGACGATCCCGAGCGTGCCGACGCCCGCAGCGGCGAGATAGAGGGAGGCCGGTGATCCGAGCCCGCCCGCGCCGATCAGGAGCATTTTCGACTCGAGCAGCTTCTGCTGGCCCTCTTCACCTACCTCGGGGATGAGGAGGTGGCGGCTGTAGCGCTTGCGCTGTGCCTCCGTGAGGAGTTTCGGCGCCCTCCACTCGAAGCCGTTTCGCTTCCAGTCGGTGAAGCCGCCCGCGAGTGACACCACGTTGTCGTAGCCGAGCTCCTCGAGCGTCCTGGCTGCGAACGCCGAGCGGCTGCCGCCGGCACAGTAGACGACGATCGGCTGCGCCTGGTCGGGTACCACTGCCTCGATCCGCGACTCGAGGTGGCCGCGAGGAATCCAGGTCGCGCCAGGAATATGGCCTTCCTCCCACTCGTCCCGCTCGCGCACGTCGACGAAGACGGCCGCGCCATCCCCGAGGATCTCGGCAGCGCGGGCGGAATCGACCTCGTCGATCTCGCTCTTGACCTGCTTCAGGTGGTCTCGGTAGGACGGCATAGCTTCAAGGAGTATAGCGGGAGTCGCTTCACCAACTGAAGCGAAACGCTGCTTCTTTCGTAACGTCGCCGAGCGCCTCTGGCTTCCCGGGTACCCGGGCGTGGCTACGCTCGCGGGCGTGTCTTCGCGCACCCGCGTTCGCCTGATCGTCGCCGTCGTTGCGCTCGCCGCTGCCGGCGCCGCCTCGGCGGTCGCGGTGGTCTCGCGTGGGGAGAATGCTCCGGCGGCGCAGCCGCCCCCGCTTCAGCTCGGGATCTCGCTCGCCGAGACGCCGATCGATCGGGATCTGATCGCTGCCGAACGCCTGTACGACGGCGGAGATCGGGCGGGCGCGCTTCGGCGGTTCGAGAGCGTGCTCGAGCGCGAGCCGGGCTCGGTCGAGGCGCAGGTGGGAGCGGCGGTGGCCGCCTGGCCGACCGCGACCACCGAGAAGCTCAGGGCGATCGTCGCCGAGCACCCCGGCAGGGCTGTGGCCCACCTCCACCTGGGGCTCGCTCTCTTCACGGACGGCGACCGGGCAGGGGCCGAACGAGAATGGCGTCTCGCGAAGAGTCGCGAGCCGGACTCGCCCTCAGCGCTTCGTGCCGAGGACCTCGCCCATCCCGAGATGCCCCCGGGTCGACCGTTCTTCGTTCTCGACGGGCCCGACCAGGCGGGGCTCGACGCCCTCGCCCCCGGGGAGCAGCTCGCCGAGCTGCGGCGGCGGGCCGAGCGGGGCGGGGTCGCAGACTGGCTGCTCTACGGATCCGTTCTCCAGCGCCTCGGCAGAGCCGTCTCCGCACGAGACGCGTTCGACCGGGCGCTTGCGGTCGACCCGGACAGCCTCGAGGCGAAGACCGCCGCGGCCGTCGCGCGCTTCGACAAGGACGACCCCGCCCAGGCCTTCTCGCGACTCGGCCCGCTGGCCGCCTCGAACCCGGACGCGGCCGTCGTCCGGTTCCACCTGGGCCTGATGCTGCTCTGGCTCAGCCAGGTGGACGAGGCGAGACGCCAGCTCGACGCGGCGCGAAGGTCAGAACCGTCGGGCGTCTACGGTCGCCAGGCCCGCGAGCTGCTCGACCGGCTGGACGAGGGCGCTGTCGGGACGACCTCGGCGAGTGGCTAGGCTGCAGCGCTCGCGGGCTCGAGCTCCGCGACGAGCGCGGCCAGGGCGGTCGCGACTCCGTCGAGCAGTTCGTCGTCCGGCTCGTTCAGCCGCTCGTGTGCCTTCGGCACGGCGAGCTCGGTCGGGACGACTCTCGCGCCCATCAGGCCGAGCACCTTCTTGAGCTCCGCCTGCGCCCAGACGCCCCCGAACGAGCCGGTGCTCGCGCTCACGACGGCCACGGGCTTGTTGCGAAACGGATTCGTCGCCACCGGCCGGGATGCCCAGTCGAGCGCGTTCTTGAGCTGTCCCGGAATCGAGCCGTTGTACTCGGGTGTCGAGATCAGGACGGCATCGGCGGCAGAGACAGACTGGCGCAGCGCCACAACCACCGCGGCCGGCGTGTCCTCATCGTCCGCGTCGAACGGAGGAACGGCACGGAGGCCCTCCCAGAGCTCGAGCTCGGCAGGCGGCGGCGCAAGGTCGGCCGCGATGCGGAGGAGCTCGCGTGAGTGCGAGCCGCTCCGCAGACTGCCGGGGATCCCGAGGATCCTCACCTACGGCTCCCTCGTCAGCTCGAGCTCGCCGCGGATCGTGACGTCGTTCGCAACCGCGAAGCCGCCCTGCGGGAGCGGGGCGTTCCAGTTGAGCTCGAACTCGCGCCGGTCGACGGTCGTCTCGAGCTCGATGCCGATCCTGGAGCCGCCGAACGCATCGTCGATCGGGCCGCTGATCGAGCCCATGAGCGTGACGGGCTTCGTGATCCCCTTGATGGTGAGGTCACCGTCGACCGTGATCGCATCGCCGTCGACGTGGATCGAGCGCGAAGAGAAGCGAAGCTCCGGGTGTCGCTCCGCATCGAAGAAATCGGGCGACTGAAGGTGTCCGTTCAGGTTCGGCTCGTCCACGTCGACGCTTGCGACGCGCGCCGACCCGACCAGCCCGTCCGGGCCGAGTCCTCCGTCGACGTCGGCAAAGGCACCGCGGAATGTCGCGATCAGGTTGTGCTTGACCGCGAAGCCGATCGTCGAATGGGTCGGATCGAGCCTCCACGTGCCGCTCGGGAGCTCGGTTCGTGCCTGGATAGCCTCGACTGCACTCATACTGTGGTCTCCTTCCGTGCTATACGTTTGAGGGCGCAAATAACTCTAGCGAGGATTACTTGAGTCGTCAAGTTTTAGAGATCACGACCGCTCCTCCGATCGAGGTGACCCTGTTCGCCCGCCTCGTCCGGGCGAACGCGACCCTCCGTCGCGAGCTGGAGGCGAGGCTTGCCATAGCCCACCGGCTGACCGTTACCGACTACGAGTGCCTGCTCGCCCTCGCGCGGGAGCCCGGCGGCCACCTGCGACGGGTCGACCTCGCCGAGCGAGTCCTGCTGACCCCGTCAGGGGTGACCCGGCTCCTCGACGGCCTCGAGCAGGCCGGCCTCGTCGAGAAGGCGGCGTGCCCGTCCGACCAGCGCGTCACCTACGCGTTGATCACCGAGCGCGGCCGGGCGACCCTGTCGGACGCCGCCGACATGTTCGAACAGGTTCTGCACGAGCTTCTCGCGGATCGGGCCTCGCCCGGCGAGCTCGAGGCGCTGGTCGATCTGCTCGGCCTGCTCCCTGGGGCGGACGGGGCCGACGGGTCGCAGTGCCGCGCCTGACGCGGTCGGTCGAAGTCCAGGCTTGCCGAAGACGCCACGCCCCGGGTGACGCACCGCGAACCGTCCGGGCTACGTGCGACAGTTCCCACACTCTGGTGGCGCTATCGTGACGCGGTCGCAGTTGACGAGCTCGATCGGCGCACCTACGGTCAGGAGGGGAGTCCCGTGAGCCCGCAGGCGGGAGGCGAGAGAGGAGCCGCAGCGGTGATGCTCGAGCACGAAGACGCGAGAGCGCTCGTCGGCAAGGGGAAGGAAGCCGGCTTCCTCACGTACGAGGAGATCGCGCTGGCGCTCGACGAGCTCGATCTCGAGGCTTCCGAGATCGACGACTTCTACGCGACGCTCGACGAGCTCCAGATCGAGGTGCTCAACCAGCCCGGCGACGCCCGCGAGGAGGTCGAGCTCGACCTGGCCCCGGAGGCGCGCGAGATGTCGACCGATGCGCTCCAGCTCTTCCTCCGCGATATCGGCAAGGTGCCGCTGCTCACCGCCGCCCAGGAGGTCGAGCTTTCGAAGCGGATCGAGCGCGGCGACATGAACGCGAAGCGGAAGATGGTCGAATCGAACCTCCGGCTCGTCGTCTCGATCGCCAAGAACTATCGCAATCAGGGCCTCCCCTTTCTCGACCTGATCCAGGAGGGGACGATCGGCCTTGTCCGGGCCGCCGAGAAGTTCGACTACCGCAAGGGGTTCAAGTTCTCGACGTACGCGACGTGGTGGATCCGCCAGGCGGTCGCCCGCGCTCTGGCCGACAAGGGGCGGACGATCCGGATGCCCGTCCACGTGGTCGAGAAGCTGAACAAGATCAGCCGTACCGAGCGAAAGCTCCTCGCCGAGCTCGGGCGCGAGCCCACGACCGCGGAGATCGCGCGTGAGCTCGAGCTCGACCTGGACGAGATCGACCAGATCCGCCGCAGCGCCCAGGCGCCGATCTCGCTCGAGAAGCCGGTCGGCGACGAGGAGGAGTCGGAGTTCGGCCACTTCATCGCCGACGCCTCGACGCCCCTTCCGGACGAGGTGGCCGAGGTGCAGCTTCGCAAGGAGACCCTGACCCGGATCCTCGCGACGCTCTCGTTTCGTGAACGGCGCGTGCTCGAGCTCCGGTACGGCCTCGACGGGGAGCATCCACGGACGCTCGACGAGGTCGGGCGAGCGTTCAACGTCACGCGTGAGCGCGTGCGCCAGATCGAGAATCAAAGCCTGAAGAAGCTGCAGGCGCTCGCGGAGTCGGCGCGGCTTCGCGACGTCGCGTAGCCGGTCTAGTCTCGAAAGGCGCGCCGAATACCGAGAAACGCGACCGCGAGAGCGCCGAGGAGCACGAGCGGCCCGATCGTGACGAGCGCTGTGCCGGTGCTCTTGAGGTCGTCTCCCACACGTCTGGCGTCGAGCTCCGCCGGCCGCGGTCCGAACGTCGCCTCGAGCTCGCGACGCGACATCGTCGTGTCCTCGAGCGCGAGGGCCGAGACTCGGTAGGGGAGAGTGGTCCACACGACTCGCGCAGCCGTCTCGCGATCGGCTCTCGCGTCGACCGTAGGGCCACGCTCGTAGGCGACCGCGTAGACGTCGCGGTTGTCCGCGCCGACGTCGGGCGTCACCCTGGGAGCTACGAAGCCGACGCTCTCCAGCGCCGTCTCCGTGTCCCCGAGGGCGTCCAGTGATCCCGCCAAGCCGCATCCGGGGAAGGCCACGGCCGCCGCGAGAACGAGGAGAAGCGCGAGCGCGCATGACCGGGACACGCTGCTACTCAACGGCACGAGTTGCCGGTGACTTGAGCCGGACGGGCGCCGAACCGGCGCAATTAGACTCCGCCACCGTGCCCACCGATCCAGCCTGGCTCGACGAGCTCTTCGCGTATCTGCGCATTCCGAGCATCAGCGCCGATCCCGAGCATGCTGGAGACGTCCGGCGTGCGGGCGAGTGGGTGCGCGACTTCGTCCGGCGCGCGGGGGGCGAGTGCGAGCTCGTCGACACTTCCACCCATCCGCTCGCGGTCGGCGAGATCAGGGCGACGACAGACCAGGATTCGGCGCCGACGGTGCTTCTCTACGGCCACTTCGACGTGCAGCCTGTCGCTCCGCTCGAGCTCTGGGACTCCGACCCATTCGAGCCGGAGGTGCGGGACGGCTGGATCTACGCACGCGGCGCGGCCGACGACAAGGGGAACAACTACCTGCTGCTCAAGGCGGCCGAGACCCTGGCCCGCGAGGGCCGTCTGCCCGTCAACGTTCGGATCGCGTTCGACGGCGAGGAAGAGTCCGGCGGCGACCAGATCGTGAAGTTCCTCGCCGCCGACGACCGGGGAGCGGACGTGTGCGTGATCTTCGACGGGGGCATGGTCCGCGTCGACGCGCCGGCGTTCTACGTCGGGACGCGCGGGATCGTCTACTTCCATCTCACGCTGCGAACAGGGGCGCGCGACCTGCACTCGGGCGTCTTCGGGGGAGCCGCGATGAACGCGGTGCATGCACTCGTGCAGACGCTCGCGGCGGTGGTGGCCACGCCGGCCGAGCTGCGCGCCGGCACGATTCCACCGACCGAGGACGAGCTCTCAGGCTGGGAGGAGCTCGAGCCGGGCGCGAGCGTCCTCGCCGCCGCCGGCGCTCGCCCTGCCGATCAGACCGCTGCGGCGGAGTTCTACCTCCGTACGCTCGCGGGGGCCGCCGTCGACGTCAACGGCGTTCACGGAGGCGAGCCGGACCTGCAGAAGACGGTCCTGCCCGTCGAAAGCCGCGCCAACGTGTCGATCCGACTGGCACCCGGCCAGGACGCGGACGACATCGCCGCCGCTTTCGAGTCGCTGCTGCGCGCTGCGGCTCCGGAGGGCGCCGATCTCGACGTCGAGCGGTGGGCGTCGGGGCCGGCTGGGCTCGTCGCGCCGGACGCGCCAGCCGTACGACTCGCGCGCGCGGCGTTCGAGCGCGCGCTCGGCGTGCAACCGATTCTCCTGCGCTCGGGCGGCTCGCTCCCGATCGTGCCGGCGTTGAGCGAGCGGGGGATCCCGACCGTCCTGACCGGGTTCGACGTTCCGGAGGGGAACGTCCACTCGCCCAACGAGAGGCTGCTCGAGCGCTACCTTCCGCTCGGCGTCGCCGCGGCGCAGGAGCTGCTCGTCTCCTTCGCCGGTCTCCGACCCGAGGGCTAGACCGCCGCCGCCTGGATCACGGGCGGAACGGCATGCGTGTGCCCGTGCTCCTCGACGAGCCACTTGTGGCCGAACTCCCGCATCGCGTCGATGATCGGCAGCAGGTCGCGGCCCTTCTCCGTCAGCTCGTACTCGACGCGCGGCGGCGACTCCGGGTAGCTCTGCCGTACGACGATGCCGTCGTGCTCGAGCACGCGCAGGCGCTCGGAGAGCGTGCGCGGGCTGATCCCGGGGCATGCGCGTTCGAGCTCGGAGAAGCGGCGGGCACCTTCGGAGAGGTCGTGGACGATCACAGCCGTCCATTTCGAGCCGATGATGTCCGCCGAACACGCGACCGAGCAGTTGGCGTCGTGCACTGGTCGCATCGTCCGCATGACCGGATTGTAGTGAAGGGAGCGAACGGCAGTGTCCCGGGGGGACGGTGCACGTCCCCCCGGGTTGGATCGGCTGCCGCTAGGGGCCCCAGTGGTAGCCGCCGTTCGCGAGGGCGAGGCCGGCTACGGCCAGGATGGCGAGGAGATGCCGCAGGTTCATCGGGGATCCTCCTTGGATCGGGCTGTTGCCGCGTGGTAACAGACGTCATGTCGGCCATTGGATCGATTTCCCTTAGACCCTCTTAGTGGTTGACTTGTGTCGTCGGAGCGGGCACGATGGGTTGGGGTGTGATGGGTAGGGACGAGCACGAGATGACGGAGCCGATCGGCTCCCGCCTGCGCCGGCTTAGAGCGGAGCGCGGTCTCTCCCAGCGAGACGTGGCGGGCGATGGTGTGTCGTTCACGTACGTATCTCGGATCGAGTCAGGTCAGCGACAGCCTTCGATCAGGGCGCTCCGGGTGCTGGCGGCAAAGCTCGGCGTCACCGCCGAGTACCTGGAGACCGGCCGCGAGGTTCCTGCCGCCGCCGAGCGAGAGCTCGAGCTCGGCGAGGCCGAGCTCGTTCTGCGACTCGGCGACGCCGAGCAGGCAGAGCTCCGCTTTCGATCCCTTCTCGCCGAGTCCGGGGACGACGCTAGCCGCGACCACTCCGATCGGGCCCGTGCCGGGCTCGCGCTCGCGCTGAGCAGCCAGGGGCGGTTCCGAGAGGCGATCGAGCTCCTGGAGGGCGTGCTCGAGCGCAGCCGGCCCCCGGTAGCCGACCGACCGGATCTCTACTCGGCTCTGGGGCGCGCCTACGCCGCGTCCGGCGAGACCCCGAGGGCGGTGGCGCTGTTTCGCTCGTGTCTCGACGAGATCGTCGCTTCGGGATCCCCCGACGCGGTCCTGTACGTCCGCTTTGCGACGTACCTGAGCTACGCGCTCACCGATGTCGGCGACACGGCCGCCGCCCACGAGGCGCTCGCCGCGGCTGTCGCCCAGGCCGACGGGGTGCAGGACCGAACCACCCTGATCCGGCTGTACTGGTCGCTCTCCCGCTACTACGCGTTCGAGGGGCCGCCTGTCCGCGCGCTCGAGTACACGCGGAAGGCGATCGCCCTCCTCGAGGCCGGGGAGGACACGTTCTACCTCGCTTGCGCGCACGAAAACTGCGCCACCCTGCTCATCGATCAGGGTGACCCGCATGGCGCGGCCGATCATCTCGACATCGCCGAGCGCCTGTTCCGCGACCTGTCCGAGCCCGCGTACGTCGGCTCGGTCCGGGCGCAGCGCGCCCGGCTCGGGTTGCAGACCGGCGAGCTCGACGTCGCCCGGGCCGATGCGCTCGAGGCGCTGGACCTGCTCGAGCAAGGAGAGCAGGTCGAGGTCGCCCGCACGTGGCGGACACTGGGCGAGGTCTTCGAGCGGTTGAGCGAGCCGGACCTGGCCGATCGCTCGTACCGGACCGCCGTCGAGCGCCTCGTCGAGCAGGGCGCCGGCAAGGAGCTTGCCGAGACGTACCGGGCGTACGGAAAGTTCCTCCGCGCTCAGGGCCGCGAGGGCGAGGCGCTCGACGTCTACGAGCATGCCGCCGATCTCGCAGCGCGGACGGTCGCGTTGCCCACGGTCGTGCCCGAGAGCACGACCACCTGGTCTCGCTAGCGTACCCTCAGGACGCGGCTCGTTTGAAAGCTACGCGTGTAGCTGTTTTCATGTGCGTGCACTCGAACTGCGAGGAGCGGCGATGGCGGCGTCGCCACATGAACAGAACCTAGGTGTCGTGCACCCGTTGCGGCGTCGGGGATTGGTCGCCGTGCTCGGCCTGCTGGTGGTCTGGGGTCTCCTGTGGGCGTCGCCCGGCCGGGCCCAGACGGCCGACGAGCCGCCGGGCTCGCCGCCGCCTGCTGTGACTCCCCAGCCGGCGACTGCGCCGCTCGAGCCCGCCGAGCCGGCTGCGGCCACGGTTCCTGTCGACGAGCCTGCGGCGGAGCCGTTGCCGGAGCCGGATCCGGCTCCGGCCGCCACCTCGACCAAGCGCTCCAAGCCCAACCCTGCGCCTCCGCCGCCGTCGCCGCCCGAGCCCGCGACCTCCCAGGAGCCGTCAGACGATGAGGCCGTCGAAAGCGAGAGCGACTCGGGTCCGAGCCCGAAGGCGAAGGCGAAGGCGAAGGCGAAGGCGAAGCAGCAGGCCGCCCGCAAGGTCCGTCCGAAGGACCCGCGGCCCACGGCAAGCGGTACGCCGGCCACGGTCGGCGCGCTCGAGCGAGCGCGCGGCGCTGTGCGTGACGCAGGCCAGGCCGACGCCGCGTCCGCATCGAGCCCCCGTGAGGCCATCGCCGTGGACCAGCCTTCCGATCGAGCCGCCGCGCCGTTGCTGCTTGTGCCCGAACGCGCGTCGGGGTCCGCGAGTGGATCCTCCTCGCTCCTGATCGCCATCGGCGTTGCGCTCACCCTCGCGGTGGTCGCCACGCTCGGGGGCATGATCGTCGGTGTTGTCCGCTTCGTCCGAGGGAGCTGGAATCCGTAGGCCCCGCGCATGGCCGTCGCGCATCGTCGTCCTCCTCGGAGCCGGCGCTGTCGCGCTTGCCGTCGTCTCCGGGGCATCAGGCGTCGAGCCCACGCTGAGCCTCCCCGGGACGGTGACGGTCGAGGCCACCGCCTCCTCGGGGGCAACGGTTTCGTTCAGCGTCTCTGCGAACGATCCCGAGGATGGACCCCTGACCGTGTCGTGCTCGCGAGAGCCCGGCTCGCTGTTCGGGCTGGGGGCGACCTCCGTGAACTGCTCGGCGAAAGACAGCGAGGGCAACACCGTCACCGGCTCGTTCGACGTCGTCGTCGCCGACACGACGCCGCCGTCGCTCGGCCCGCTGCCCGCGCCGCCGGCGGCAGAAGCGACGTCCGCCGCCGGCGCCACCGTGTCGTACACGGAGCCGTCGGCGAGCGACGCGGTGGACGGGTCGCCGACCGTCGGGTGCTCGCCGCCGTCGGGGTCGACATTCGCAGTCGGGACGACCTCGGTGACGTGCACGGCGACCGACGACGGCGGAAACACCGCGTTCGGATCATTCTCAGTGACGGTGACCGATTCGGTATCCCCGCTGCTGGGGACGCTCCCGTCGCCGGCGCCGACGGAGGCGACGTCGGCCGCCGGTGCGATCGTGGGCTACGCGCTGCCCTCGGCGACCGACAACGTGGACGCGTCGCCTTTGGTGGGGTGCTCTCCGGCCCCTGGAGCGACCTTCGCCCTAGGAACGGCGACGGCGACCTGCACGGCGACGGATGCAAGCGGCAACAGTTCCTCCGGCACGTTCTCAGTGACCGTGCGCGACACGACCGAGCCCTCGTTCGGCCCAATGCCGTCGGTCGCGCCCGCGGAGGCGACGTCGCCGACGGGAGCCGTGATCTCGTACGGGCTTCCGGTGGCGAGCGACGTAGTGGATGAATCGCCGTCGGTGGTCTGCTCACCCGGTCCGGGGGCGACGTTCCCGGTCGGAACGACGAAGGTGACCTGCACGGCCACGGACAACGCCGGCAATGCCGATCAGGATTCGTTCAACGTGGTGGTGCGCGACACCACCGGGCCCGTCGTGAGCGTCCCCGGGGCCACCACCGTCGAAGCAGCCGGGCCCGCCGGGGCGGCCGTCAACTACCTCCCGTCGCCGACGGCGCTCGACGCCGTCGACGGGCCGGTGCCGGTCACGACGTGCAATCCGGCCTCGGGATCGACGCTGCCGCCCGGGGCAACGACGGTCGTGTGCTCGGCGAGCGACAGCCGCGGCAACGGCGGCAGCGCTTCCTTCGTCGTGAACGTCGTGGACACGAAGGCTCCGATCATCAACGGCGCCCCGAACGATTTCAGCATCTACGCCAACCGGTCCGATGGCGTTCCGGCCTCCAACACGACGATCGTCAAGCTCTTCGCAGGAGTGACCGCCGTCGACGAGCTCGGCGTCGATCCCAACCCGACAGTGACGAACGACGCGCCCGACTTCCTGCCGCTCGGCAACACGAAGGTCACGTTCACTGCGACCGACCACACGGGATCGCCCGGGAACAGCTCGACGAAGGCGACCATCATCCGTGTGCTCGAGCGGCCGCCCGCGGGGGAGCCGCTCGATCCGACGGTAGGGTTGCTTCCGGATCAGAAGGCTCCCGGGGACGTCACCCGTCCCAGGTCGAAGGTCGGGAACCGGTCGGTGACGCTGCGGTGGGTGCTGCCGAACGATCCCGACTTCGCCTATGTCCTCGTCACGCGGGCCGTCAGTCAACGCGCCCTGACGGCAGGGGAGAAGGTCGTCTACCAGGGTCGCGGCACGAGCTACACGGACACGAAGCTCAAGAACGGAGTCGAGTACCGCTACGTGATCGCGACGTTCGATCGGGCCGGGAACCGGTCTGCCGGGGTCGCCGTCGTCGTGGTGGGCAAGAAAATCCTCCTGGTCCGGCCGGCCGAGGACGAGGTGGTCGCTCCCCCCGTCAAGCTGGCCTGGGCGCGGACGGCGAACGCGAAGTACTACAACGTCCAGCTCTACCGCGGCAAGCGTAAGCTCCTGAGCGCGTGGCCGAACCGGGCGAGCCTCGTCCTGAGCAGGCGCTGGGTCTACGACAAGCGGGCCTATCAGCTCCGGCCGGGCCGGTACCGCTGGTACGTCTGGCCGGGGTTCGGCAAGCGCGCCGATGCGAAGTACGGCCCCGCGCTGGGCTCGAGCACGTTCCTCGTCAAGGGGAAGGCCGCCTAGCTCCAGGGCGGCGGGTTGAAGACCCAGCGGCCGCCCAGCATCGTGGCGACGACCTCGACGTCGCCGAGCTGTTCGGTCGGGCAGGCTACGGGGTCGCGGTCGAGGACGACGAGATCCGCGAGGCGCCCGGGAAGAAGCGTGCCGCGACGATGCTCGTCCCCGGCGAGCCACGCCGGGGCGACCGAGGTCGCGCGAAGCGCCTCCTCCACGGTCAGGGCCTGCTCGGGGTGCCAGGCAGCGCGTTCGTCGAGCGTTCTCGACACTCCGGCTCGGATCCCTAGGAGCGGGTCGAGCTCCTCGATCGGGGCGTCCGATCCGTTCGCGACGACGGCGCCCGCGTCGAGCAGCGACCGGTAGGCGTACGCCCCCTGCGTCATGCCGGTCCACCAGCGGTCAGCCAGATCGCGGTCGGACGGAGCATGGCTGAACTGGACCGAGGCAGCGACTCCGAGGCGGCCGAAACGCGGCACGTCCTCGGGTGCGAGCAGCTGCGCGTGCTCGATTCGCTGCCGCAGGCCTTGCGGTCGCCAGACGTCGCTCGTCTCGTCGAACGCGTCGAGCGCGTCCCGGTTGGCCAGGTTCCCGATCGCGTGCACCGCGACCGGCAACCGCGCCGCGGCAGCCCGCCGGACGATTTCGACGAGGTCGTCCTTGCTCGTGATCTCGACGCCCGAGCCGTCGAGCATCCTCGCGGTTCGCGAGCCGAGCGTCCCGTCCATGAACACCTTGAGGTAGCCGATCCGAACAAGGTCGTCACCGAATCCCGACTCGATCCCGAGCTCGGTCACGAGGTCGAGCCGGTCGTGCGGCAGCGACTGCCAGACGCGCAGCGTGAGCGACTCCTCGTCTCGAAGGCGCTGCCACACGCGGAGCGCTCCGAGCCACCCGTCCTTGTCATGGACGGCGGTGACCCCGCGGGCGTTCGCGATCCGGACTCCCTCGCGAGAGGCGTCCACCAGCTCGTCGTCGGCGGGTCGGGCATGAACGTCGCGGAACCGCCAGGCAGACTCCTCGCGGAGGACCCCGGTCGGCTCGCCATTGGCGTCGAGCTCCACGACGCCGCCGCGGACGGCGAGGTCGCCGCGGGCGCGTGCCAGCGCTGCCGAATTGAGCCACAGCGAGTGGTAGTCCTTGGCCATGAGCGCGGTCGGCACGTCGCCGGTGACCGCATCGAGTGCCTGGCGCGTCGGTGCCACCTCCCAGCGGTCGTCTCTCCAGCCGACGCCCCGGAGCCAAGCCCCTGGGGCGACGCCGGCGCTCGCCGCCTCCACGCGGCCGAGTGCCTCCGCGAGCGAGTCCGCGCCCTCCAGGCGCACCTGCCTGCGGGCGAGCGACCAGGTCGGAAAATGGACGTGCGCGTCGGAGAATCCAGGCACGACGCACCGGCCGCCGAGATCGACCCGGTCAGGTGGCGCGAGCGCCGTCTCATGCGTGCCGACGCCGCCGGCGACCCGGTCGCCGGCGATCGCAAGAGCCGCCGTCGTGGGCAGCGACGGGTCGAGCGTGCGGATCACGCCGTTGGTGAGGATCACGTCCGCAATCTACGCGGGAAGGCCCGTTTCGAGGAGGCGGCGCTAGAGTCCTCGTCGTCCGCCGTCGAAAGCAGGAGTCGTGAGTCCTGGAGCGTGGAACGTCGTGCGCTGGCTGCTGGCGCTCGCCGCTCTCGCCGTGCTCGCCGTCGAGATCTTCACGGACAGCTTCAGGTACGCATGGCTCGTGATCATCGTCCTGATCGTGCTCAGCTCGGTGGCGGGGATGCCGTCCGGGAAGGGGCCCGGCGCCTACTGGAAACGGCGGCTCGGAGGCGAAGGGCGGTAGCTCAGACCCTAGACTCCCCGGCGTGAGCCACGATCCGCTCGCGCCCGAGCAGCAGGAGCTTCGCGAGCTCGTTCGCGAGCTGGCGCGCGGGCGCATCGCGCCCCGGGCCGCGGGAATCGACGAATCGGGTGAGTTCCCGTGGGACGTGGTCGAGCTCTTCCGCGAGGCCGAGATCTTCGGCCTGCCCTTCGAGGAACGGCACGGCGGCACGGGAACCGGCGCGCTGATGCTGCTCGTCGCCGTGGAGGAGATCTCGAAGGCGTGCGCGACGAGCGGTCTCATCCTGGCAGTCCAGGAGCTCGGCTCGCTCGCGCTCAAGCTCGCAGGCACGGAGGAGCAGAAGGATCGCTGGCTGCCCCGGCTCGCGAGCGGCGAATGGCTCGCCGCGTACGCCCTGACCGAGGCGGGCTCGGGCTCCGACTCGGCGGCGATGCGCTCGACGGCACGGCGTGAGGGCGGCGAGTACGTGCTGGACGGGACGAAGCGCTTCATCACGAACGCAGGCGTGGCTGAGCTGTACACGGTCTTCGCGAAGACGGACCCGGATGCCGGCCACGCCGGAATCTCGTGCTTCATCGTCGAGGGCTCGACGCCCGGCTTCGACGTGACGCGGATCGAGCCGAAGATGGGGATCAAGGGATCGACGACGGGGGAGCTCGCACTGACGGGTTGCCGCGTGCCTGCCGGGAACCTGGTCGGCGAGGAGGGCGACGGCTTCCGGATCGCCATGCGCGTCCTCGACCGCTCCCGCCCGGGTGTCGCCGCCCAGGCGCTCGGGATCGCTCAGGGAGCGACCGACTATGCCCTCGACTACGCGCGGACGCGGGAGACCATGGGGAGGCCGATCGGCGAGCACCAGCTGGTGGCCGGCATGCTCGCCGACATGGAGACGAGATGCGAGGCGGCCCGCGGGCTCCTCTACCGGGTGGGGATGATGCTCGACGAGGGCGTCGACGGTGCTGCGCTCACGAAGGCGTCCGCGATGGCGAAGCTCTACTGCTCGGACGTCGCGATGGACGTGACGACCGACGCGGTTCAGATCCTCGGCGGCTACGGCTACGTCAGCGAGTACCCGCTCGAGCGGATGATGCGTGACGCGAAGATCACGCAGATCTACGAGGGGACGAATCAGATCCAGCGCCTCGTGATCGCCCGCGAGATGCTCCGCGAGAGCCGGGCGCATCCCCTCGCGGGCGTGCCGTAGCGGCGAGGCGTGCCTCGACTCTACATCGCGGCCGCAGGCGGCCCCTGGCCGAGCGCGCCCCGGACGCATTGCGCGACGTAGCGAGCGACCGTCGTGATCGCGGCGCAATCGGCGCGACGCTCGTCGTCCGTCGCCTTGAACGTGCCCATGATCGTTCCGATCGCGTAGTAGCACCAGCCCCGGAGACTCCTGGCCGTCCCGTGGCAGAGCTCGGCGGCCTGCTGCCCGCCGGCATAGTTCGCGGTCATGTCCTTGGCCGCGGCCGAGATGCAGTCTCCCTCGCCGTCATAGGGCCGCGCGATCACACAGAGGCGCCTGATCTCGTCGGGATCCTGACGGGACGATCCGGAGGCGTCCCGACCGAACGACTGGAAGCACGTGGCGACCCAGTTCGTCTCGACCTGCGAGCAGATCTCGGCCGTCTTGTCCCAGTCCCAGTCGATCACGCGCAGGACGTGTGACGTGACCATCAGGTAGCAGTACAGCTTGTCGTTCTCGTCGACCACGTCGCACGGATACACGGGGTCTTCCTTGCCCTTCACCCAGCGTGACTTGACGCCGTACGAGGTCGAGATGTTCTCCATGAAGACGCCGCCCTTGCAGGACGTCTGATCCCAGCTCGTCGCGAGCTCGTCGCACACGTCGAGTGAGAGCGGGAGATCGTAGCCCGTGTGGAGCATGAGCCCGTGGCCGAGGCCGTGCACGCACTGGTAGGCGAGCCAGGTGATCTTCCTGACGGACGCGTCGTCGCAGAGACCGCGAGCGACCTTGCCGAGGGAAGCGGCGTCGAAGGACTTCACGGGCGCGAACGCCCGCTCGAGGACGCCATGGTAGTAGCCGGACCAGCAGCTCGCCCGGCCCGCAGCGAATGTCTTGGCGACGTTGCCGTTGAAGCGGGCGAGCGAGGCCGAGCCGATCCGGTGCGCGATCCGGTGGCAGCCGCTCTCGATCGGGCCGCCCTCGGCGATCTTCTCGTCGAAGAGATCGAGGGCCGCCTTCGGGCCGTCGTAGTAGGCGACGTTGCCGAACGCCTGCTCGTAGCACGTCTGCTCGTCGCAGCTCTCGAGTTTGGTGCCGTCCGGCTCGAAGTTCCCGGCGACCGGATGGAGCGGGAGCGCCGCGGCGGGATCTCCGCCGGCGCTCGACCCCGACGCTCTGGCCGACTCGCCGTCTCCGCCGGTGAAGACGACGGCGACGACGATCGCGACCACGATCGGCGCGAGCGCGAGGAGCGCGATCAGGGCGAGGCGGCGCGGCGTGCGCGGGCTCTCGGGCACGGTCTCCGAGGATAGCGACCTTTGGTGCGGCGGACCGCGATACGGGCGGGCCCGCCGCGGACCCGCCCGTATCCGTCCCCCAACCCTGCGCTAGTGGTGCGGCGCAGGCTCTGTGGGCGTCGCAACGCGGTGAGCGACGCCGACGCCGAGCGCGAGTACACCGGCGACGATGCCGAGCCCGATGCCGACATCGAGGCCGTCGACGTGTCCGTCGCCGGTGGTGCCTGGATATGCAGCCCGCGGAGCCACGAGCGGCGCGATCCGCCCGTCGGCCAGCCGTCCCCCGATCGTTGTCTGCACGGCCTTAGCCGGATCACGGCGGAGCACGAGCTCGGACGCGTCGCCGACCGGCCTCGGGCCGCCATGGTGGACCGCCGCGCCGGCGCTCGGCGCAGCGGCCACCGCGAGCACCAGGCCGAGCGCAAGCCTTCTGCGCAGGATGTGGCGTCGCCGCCGGAATGTCATCGCTCCCCCTTCGCCGTGGTCATGCTCACTGGACGGCCGAGGCGATCGCTTTCTTCCCTCCGCGCGAAGGACGGGCCCGAAGGCCCGCCCTTCGCTCGTCCGTGGTCGCTGCCGGTCTAGACGCCCATGGCGGGCTTGCCGCGCCGGGAGAAGGCGAGTGCCATCCCACCGGCGAGGAGCGCGATTCCCGCGACGGCCCCGAGGCCGATCGCGTCGTCGCTTCCGAAGCTCCCGTCCGTCGTCGTAGCCGTCACCGGCTGGCGGACGAGGATCCCGCTGCGAACCGGGCCGCCGCGGGCGCCGAACGGCAGGTGCTGCGGTGCTCCCAGCAGGACCGTCGGCCCGGCCTTGGACACCGGCATCGGCGTCGCCGGGATCGGCGTGCTCGTGGCGCTCGCAACTACGCCGTCGGCCGGTGCGGGCCGGCCGACGCTTCCGTCGAGCTGCGGCGCGCTGTTGGCGAGGTACCGGTCGACCGCGTCGGGGACGGCTGCCGAGCCCAGACCGTAGCGCTCGTTGAGCGCCTGGCTGCGCAGCTCGAGCGCCTTGAGGTACTGCGCCGACTCGCCCGATGGCGTCTTGGCCTGGCTGGAGCTCTCGGGGAACTGCGCCTGCGCAGCCGGGGCGGCGATTGCCGCGACTGCGAGTCCGAGTGCGACTCTCTTGACGAGGGTGCGGTGTCTGCGGAACTTCATGTGTCTCCTCCTGGGTTCTGATCCGTGCTCGTCCTGTGCCCACGGGACGGAGGAGCGCGGCGGTTTCTTCCCCGGCGGTCGCCGATCGGCGTGAGCCCGTGGGGCATGGACCAGGCGACGGGCGGGCCCGAGGGCCCGCCCGTCGGAGACCCGCAACGGCTCTAGGCGCCGATTGCGGGCCTGTCGCGGCGGCCGAGGCCGATGACCGCCGCCCCCGCGAGGAGTGCCATCGCGGCTGCGATGCCGAAGCCGACCCCGGCGTCGCCGAAGTCGAATCCGTCGCCGGACGTCGACACCACCGGCGTCGCCGCGGTCGTGGTCTGCGGGATCGGCAGGTTGTGCGTCACGCTGTCCGGCGCGCCGCCGATCGTCGACACCGGGTTGTCGAGCGCTCCGGCCTGCTGCCTTCCTGCGATGCTGTCATTCGCGAGGAAGCGGTCGAGCGCGTCGGGAACCGGCGCAACCGCGTTCAGGCCTTCGCGAAACCGCTCGTGGGCGGCGATTCCGTACCTGTCCCCGGTACGGTGGTCGACCACGCCGACGACTGCCCCCGAGCCCAGGCCGTAGAGCTCGTTGAGCGCCTGGCTGCGAAGCTCGAGCGCCCTCATGTACCCGGACCACTCGCCCGCGAGCGCGCCGGACTGACCCGTGAGCGCGCCGGCCTGGGCGGAGCCCGTCGGGAACTGCGCCTGGGCCGCTGGGGCGGCGATGGCGGCGACTGCGAGTCCGAGTGCGACTCGCTTGACGAGGGTGGGGTGTCTGCGGAACTTCATGTGTCTCCTCCGTTCTGATCCTGCCCGTCCTGTGCCAAACCAGACGGCGGGAAGCCACGCGCTCTTCCACGGGGTGCGAAACGACCGAGGTGCTCCGCTAGAGCCGGGCGCGAACCGCTTCGAGGACGTCTGGATCGGATGCGTAGCCGGCCGCCGCCAGCGCCGTCTCGAGATCGGCCGCGCAGGCCCGCCGAAACTCCTCGTCCGCCTCGAAGCGTGCGAGGATCGTGTCCAGCCCGCGGCGCATGAGCGGCAGCTCCTGCGCCGCCCGCACCCATCCCTCGGGAGCGGGCGGGAGAGCTGCGATCAGCTCCGCGAGATGCTCTTCGTCATAACGGCTCACGATCACATCACCGTCCTCTGGACGCGGGACCGGTGTCCTTTCTTCCCTCGAACGCCTCGCGCAGCTTGGCGAGGCAGCGCGAGATCCGGCTCGCGATCGTCCCGGCCGGAAGCTCGAGCTGCGCGCCGATCTCGTGGTAGCTCTGGTCGGCGGCGAAGAAGCGGTCCAGGATCTCCCGGCAGTGGTCCGGAAGCTCTGCCATCGCGTCCCGGACCGTCAGCGCCTCGTCGAGCCGCTCGATCGAGTCGTCCACGCCCGGCGGCTGAAGCTCCTCGCCGGTCAGTTCCACCCGCGCATTCGCCCGCAGGCGATCGATCGCGAGCCTGCGGGTGAGCTGCGCGATCCAGGGTCGGATCGCCGCGTCGTCGCGGAGCCTGTCGAGGTGCTCGTACGTGCGCGCGAACACCTCCTGGAACACGTCTTCCGCGTCGTGAGACCGGAGCCGGAACGCCTGCGTCGCGATCGCGTAGACGTAACGGGAAAACCGGTTGACGAGCTCGCGCCATGCGTCGCCGTCGCCCTGCTTGCACCGGGCGACAAGCTCGGTGTCAGGAAGCGCAGTGAGCGACATTCGACGCGATGAGCCTGGGGGCGATGGTGGCGGTTCGGCGCTCCATTCCTGGCCTCATTGGTGCTCGCCGAGGGTGTCGATGACGTGCCTCGCCGAGACACGCGATGATTCCGCGAACGCGGTGGCGCGTGCCAGGCGAGTGTCGTCACCTCGGGTGCCGAGATTCACACGCACGAGCTGATGGCTCGTCTTGGCGGCGGCGTCGGCGAGGAAGACGGCCGCGGCAGCGTCGACTGCCATGCCGCTGTCTCCTCGCTCCACGACCAGTGCTCCGAGCGAGGCGACGTCGGCGGCTGCCGCGGCAATCTCGAGCGGAACCTCGGCGGCCCGGGCGAGTCGCTCGGCGAGGAGGGCGTCGCGTCCGTCGCCGGAGCTCTCCCCGCCGCCCGACAGGGCGTCGAGCGCTTCCGCGAACGCCTCCGAGTCTGCCTCTGCCAGCACGGCGAGGCGACGGCCGAGAGACCAGGCCTGAGCCGCGGCGCCGCCCGCGTCCTCCCACGCCGTGCGGGAGCCGCGCGCCGCTCTGGCGAGGAGGGCGGCCGCGAGGGCTCCCGAGATCGCTGCGACCGAGCCGCCGCCTGGGGTCGGCGTCGTCTCGGCCGTGCGCTCGAGGAGATCGTCGAGCCGAAGCGCGAGCAGGGCGCCGGCCGGCGCGTGGGAGGGTGGGCTCTCGGTCGGCGTCATCGGCTAGTCGGGTCGAGAGAGGTGCTTCGGGGATCCGTCGGTCGCAAGGAACACAACCTTCGAGGGCCGGTCGGTTTCGCCCGAGGCCATGATCGAGCTCCCTTTCTTGCGACGGCCCTGGCAGTGTAGGGAATGTCGTGGCGTCAGCTACGAGCCGCGGGCGCAAGGAGCTTCTCATCGCCCTGAGCAGCGGTTCGTGGTCCTGCGCCGACTCGTGGTACCGTCGGCCGGGTGGGCAACCAGGGAGGCTGAGCGTGGGCTGTCCGGCCTGTGGCTTCGAGAGCCCGGCGGGAGCCCGGTTCTGCGGTCGCTGCGGATGCGCGCTCGAACAGGCATGCGCCGCATGCGGAGCGAAAGTGGACGCCGGCCTCGCCTACTGCGTCGCCTGCGGAGAGGCACTGCCGCGACCCGTCACGACGCTCGAGCGGAAGGTGGTGAGCGTTCTCTTCGTCGACGTGATCGAGTTCACGCAACGCGCCGAGCGGTTGGATCCGGAGCAGGTGCGGGAGCTCGTGGCGCCGTTCTACGAGCGTGCCCGGGCCGAGCTCGAGCGCTTCGGCGGAACCGTCGAGAAGTTCATCGGGGACGCCGTCATGGCGCTCTTCGGCGCGCCGCTGGCACACGAGGACGATCCGGAGCGCGCTGTGAGAGCCGCCTGGGCGGTGCGTGAGGCGCTCGAGCGCCTGAACGAGGAGCACGGGATCGATCTGCACGTGCGCATGGGAATCACGACCGGCGAGGTCGTCGTCTCGCTCGGCGCCCGCCCCCAGGAGGGCGAAGCGATGGCGCACGGCGACGTCGTCAACACGGCCGCCCGGCTCCAGGCCGGAGCGCCAGTCGACGGCATCCTCGTCGATGAGGCGACCTATCGGGCGACCGTCGCCCGCATCGAGCTACGCGAAGCTCCCCCGCTGCGGGTCAAGGGCAAGGCGGAGCCCGTGCCGGTGTGGGAGGTGATCGGCCCTCGCGCCCGCACCGGCGTCGACCCGCTTCGGCGCCAGACGTCGCTCGTCGGCCGCGCGCGCGAGCTCGACGCTCTCGCCGCCGCCCTCGATCAGGCACGGACGTCGAGCATGCCTCGGCTCGTCACCCTCGTGGGCGAGCCCGGGATCGGCAAGAGCCGTCTCGTCTGGGAGCTGTCGAGGCGCGTGGCGGACGAGCCGGGCATCGTCTGGTGGCGTCAGGGCCGTTGCCTGCCCTACGGCGACGGCGTCACGTTCTGGGCGCTCGGCGAGATGGTCAAGGCCCAGGCGGGGATCCTGGAGACCGACACGGCCGAACGGGCCGGCGACAAGCTCAGCCTGGCCGTCGCCGACGCCGTGAACGACTCAGCGGAGGCGCCGTGGGTCGAGAGGCATCTGCGGCCGCTCGTCGGCCTTGCGATCGAGGAGCTTCGCGGCGATCGGCGCGTCGAGGCCTTCGCGGCCTGGCGGAGGTTCCTCGGTGGGCTGGCCGCGAGACGGCCGCTCGTGCTCGTCTTCGAGGACATCCACTGGGCCGACGACGATCTGCTGGACTTCGTGGGCCACGAGCTCGCCCGGCTCACGGGGCCGGTGCTCATGCTCGCGACCTCGCGTCCCGAGCTCCTCGAGCGCCGCCCGGAGTGGGCGTCGACAGACGGTCTCGAAGTGATCACGGTGAGTCCGCTCCCCGAGCCCGACACGGCGCGGCTGGTCACCGCTGTTCTCGACCAGGCCCTGCTTCCGGCCGAGCTCCAGGCGCTCGTTCTCGCGCGATCGGGCGGCAATCCCCTCTACGCGGAGGAGTACCTGCGGATGCTCCAGGATCGGGGACTCCTGCGCCGGAGCGGTCGCGGCTGGGTGCTCGAGGCGCCCGACGAGCTGCCGCTGCCCGAGTCCGTCCAGGGGATCATCGCGGCGCGCCTCGACGCCCTCCCGCTCGAGGAGAAGGCGCTTCTCCAGGACGCCGCGGTCGTGGGGCGTGGCTTCTGGCTCGGATCGCTCACCGCGATCGCGCGGGCGCCGCGGTGGTCGGTCGAGCATCGGTTGGATCAGCTCGAGCGCAGGGAGCTGATCCGGAGAGACCGGCCCTCCGCCGTTGCCAGCGAGCCGCAGTACACGTTCTTGCACGCGCTCGTGCGCGACGTCGCGTATGCGCAGATTCCGCGGGCGGCGCGAGCCGAGAAGCACCGGCTTGCCGCCGACTGGATCGAGTCGCTCGCGCCGGACCGGAGCGAGGATCGCGCGGAGATGCTCGCGCACCACTACCTCAGCGCGATCGAGGCCGACCGTGCCGCGGGTCGGCAGACGGAGGCTGAGACGCGACGAGCCGGTCTCGCACTCCGGGACGCCGGGGATCGAGCCCTTGCCCTGAACGCGTTCGCCGCCGCAGTCCGTCACTACCGGGTCGCCCGGGATCTCTGGTCCAGAGGGGACGGCGGCTATGCGGAGCTCCTCGCACGCCTCGGGAAGGCTCGCTTCCACGCCGAGGGCGCCGGCGCCGAGGAGCTCGTGGAGGCGCGGGAAGGCCTGCTGGCGGCGGGTGAGCTCGAGCAGGCCGCGGAGGCGATCGGCCTGCTCGGAGAGCTCGACTGGATGGCCGGCGAGACCGCGGCCGCCTTCTCCCGTTTCGAGGAGTCGGTCGCGCTGTTGTCGGAAGCGCCGCCGTCGCGGGCGAAGGCCAACGCGGTGAGCACGCTCTCACGCTTCCTGATGCTCGCCGGATCGCGTCAGGAGGCGATTCGCGTCGGCCTCGAGGCGCTGCGGATGGCCGAGGAGCTCGGGCTCGACGAGCTGCGTGCGCACGCGCTCGACAACATCGGCGTCGCGCGTGCCGGCATCGGCGACCGCGGCGGCATCGCCGATCTCGAGCGTTCGATCGAGATCGCGGTCGCGCTCGGCTCGCCCGAGGCGATCCGCGGCTACGTCAACCTCGGAACGACGGTTGCCGAGATCGGGAACCTCCAACGGGCGTTCGATCTCTACGCGGAGGGCCGGGCCGCGGCGGAGCGCCTCGGCGACGCCGACCGCATTCGCTGGTTCGAGAGCGAGCGGCTGTACGAGCTCTACTGGCGAGGTCGTTGGGACGAGGCGGCGGACCTGGCCGACAGGCTCATCGCCGAGACCGATGCGGCGGCCCAGACGACGGTGACGGATTATCGCCTCGTGCGGGGGCGGATCCGCCTGGCGCGCGGAGACCCCGGCGGCGCCCGGGAGGATGCCAGGTGGGTGCTCGACCTCTCACGAGGGGCGAGCTATCCGCAGGAGCTCTACCCGGCGCTGGCGTTCGCGGCGCGAGCTCAGCTCGCCTGCGGGGACGTGCAGGAGGCGGGCCGGCTCGCCCAGGAGCAGCTGCGGCTCTGGTCTGCGAGCGGCGGCGAGACGCCGGCGTCGTTCTGGTCGGCAGATCTCGCCTGGGTCGTCCGCGCACTCGGCCGGGAGTCGGATCTCCTGACGGCCGCGGAGAGCGTCAGAGCGCCGACTCGCTGGCTCGACGCAGCGAGAGCGGTGGCGGAAGGGAAGCTCGCGGCCGCGGCCGACGTCTACGCGGAGATCGGGTCGAAGCCGGACGAGGCGGTGGCGCGACTCGCTCTGGCAGAAGAGCTTGCCGCGGTGGGGAACCCCGGGGCCGAGGCACAGCGCGAGCGAGCGCTCGCATTCCTCCACGCGGCAGGGGCGGATGCGCACCTGGTCGCTCCCCAACGGGATAGCGTCAGGTCGGGTTAGTCGGACGGCGAGCGCCGGTGCTGCTGGAACTCCTCCTCCGTCAGCAGGATGCTCGCTGATTCGGCACCGAGCCTGGCGACCATGGCCGCGAGGTCGGGACCGCTGCTCGCAGTCGTGTCGACGACCGCCTGAGCGCGCCTGCCGTTCGGCTGGACGGAGTAGCTCTCCAGGACGCCCTTGCCGGCGCTGACGATCTCTTCGACCTCGGCCCGCTTGGGCAGCGGTGAGTTGGCCGGAATGATGATGCGGTGCTTGGGCACGACGACGATGTTCCGTCATCGTGCGCAAAAGCGCAAGTTACGCCGTGCGCCTATCCGGATCGGAGCGAGGCCTTGTGGGCGCGCTTCGCGTCCTGATAGGAGGCAAGCGCCTCGGGGGAGTCGACGTCGGCGAGCGACAGGTGCGTCGGCGCGAACTTCTCCCACCCGGGGGGCTGGACGTCGAAGCGCTTCGCCAGCACGCCGACGAGCATCGTCGCCTTCATCTCGCCGATCCCCGGAAGCGCGAGCAGACGCGCCTTCAGGTCTGCGCCGTCGTTCGCCTCCGTCCACACCCGGGAGGCGTCGCCGTCGTACTCGGATACCACGACCGCGCAAAGCTCCTGCGTTCGCAGCGCCATCGCGCCGGGGAAGCGGTGGAGCGCCGGCTTGGCACGGAAGACCTCCTCGAGCTCGGCCGGGTCCATCGCGGCGATCGTCCCGGCGTCGAGCGACCCCAGCCGCTGCTGCAGTTCGTAGGGTCCCACGAACGCTTTCTGGAGCGGCACCTGCTGGTCGAGGACGAAGCCGACGAGCAGCGCGAGCGGATCCTCGGCGAGGATCCGATCGGCCTCGTCCACACCCGTGAAGTGGAGACGGGCAACGCTGCCACGGTGCTTGGGCACTGTGACGATCGTACCGTCTGGCGGGCGGGCTCAGCGGGCGATTCCGGCCCCGGCGAGGGCGAGGACGGCCGAGCGAGCGCTCGCCCACGGCGACGACGAGGACGACGAGCCCGAGTCCGGGCTCGCCGTCGGGACGCCCGCAGTTCTTCCGGCAGAGCCCGAGCGTGGCCGACGGCTGGTGCGCGCCTCGGATGCGCGCGCTATGGGCGCAGCGCGGCCGGAACCGCGGCTGCGACGACGGCTCCGCCGAGGATCCGCAGCGCGCGCGCCCGAGGCATCGGCTCTCGGCCAGGGCTCGCGCGAGGCCGTCGAGGAAGCCCTCGGAGCTCGGCTTCGGCATCGAGGGCAAGGGTAAATCAGCGGCGGCGATCGATTCAAGCCGTCCACCGCTAGTCTGGGCCCGTGACTCCCCTCGCGACCTTCAGCCCGCCCGTCCGCGAGTGGTTCGAGCGCACGTTCGAGGCTCCGACGCCGGCCCAGGAGGGTGGCTGGCCGGCGATCGCCTCGGGCGCGCACGTCCTGATCCAGGCGCCGACCGGATCGGGGAAGACGCTCGCCGCGTTCCTCTGGGCGCTCGACCGCGCCGTCCCGGGCGAGGGCACCCAGGTGCTCTACGTCAGCCCGCTGAAGGCGCTCAACTACGACGTCGAGCGCAACCTTCGCGGCCCGATCGCCGGGATCGGCTCGAAGCTCTCCGTCGCCGTCCGCACGGGCGATACCTCGGCCCGCGAGCGGGCGCAGATGCTCCGCACACCGCCGGAGATCCTGATCACCACCCCCGAGTCGCTCTTTCTGATGCTCACGTCGCAGGCGCGCTCGATTCTCGCGGGCGTCGGCACCCTGATCCTGGACGAGGTGCACGCGGTCGCCGGGACGAAGCGCGGGGCGCACCTCGCGCTCTCGCTCGAGCGGCTCATGCGACTGACGGGCGAGCCCTTCCAGAGAATCGGCCTCTCAGCGACCCAGCGCCCCATGGACGAGATCGGCCGCTTCGTCTCGGGCGGCCGCCCGATCGAGCTCGTCGACGCGGGCCGGGCGAAGGAGCTCGACCTCGAGGTGGTCGTGCCGCTCGAGGACATGCGCGAGCCGGCGGGGACGAGCCCGTCAGGGCGGGAGTGGGGTGGTGGGGTCCCCGGCGAAGGCAACGGCAGCTCGATCTGGCCGTCGATCTACCCGGCGCTGCTCGAGCTCGTCCGGTCGCACCGCTCGACGATCGTCTTCGTCAACAACCGCCGCCTCGCTGAGCGGCTCGCTCTACGCCTCAACGACCTGGCGGAGAGCGAGGTCGCACGCGCACATCACGGCTCGCTCGCGCGAGAGCAGCGCATCGAGGTCGAGGAGCTGCTCAAGCGGGGGCAGATCCCGTGCCTCGTCGCGACCTCGTCGCTCGAGCTCGGGATCGACATGGGTGCCGTCGACCTCGTCGTCCAGGTCGAGTCTCCCAAGTCGGTCGCACGCGGCCTCCAGCGGGTCGGCCGCGCCGGTCACCGCCTCGACGAGCCGTCCAAGGGGCGGATCTTCCCGAAGTTCCGCGCCGACCTGCTCGAGTGCGCGGTGGTCGCACGGGCGATGCGCGAAGGCGCGATCGAGGAAACGCGGATTCCGCACCAGCCGCTCGACGTGCTCGCGCAGCAGATCGTGGCGATCTCGGCGGACGAGGAGATCGCCGTCGACGATCTACACGAGCTCGTCTGCGCCGCGTACCCGTTTCGCGATCTCTCACGGGCACAGCTCGAGAACGTGCTCGACATGCTCGCCGGCCGTTATCCGTCGGAGGAGTTCGCCGAGCTGCGGCCGCGCATCGTCTGGGATCGGGCCCGTGGCCTCGTGCGCGGCCGGGAGGGCGTGCGCCGTCTCGCGGTCACGAACGCCGGAACGATCCCCGACCGGGGCCTGTTCGGAGTCTTCCTCGTCGAGGGTGGGGGACGGGTGGCCGGGGGTGGGGGTCGAGTCGGCGAGCTCGACGAGGAGATGGTGTACGAGGCGCGACAGGGCCAGACGTTCCTGCTCGGCGCCACCACCTGGCGGATCGAGGAGATCACGCGAGACCGGGTGCTCGTCTCGCCGGCCCCGGGCGTCCCCGGCGCGGTGCCGTTCTGGAAGGGGGAGGGCGTCGGGCGGCCGTTCGAGCTCGGACAGGCGATCGGGCGCGCGGCGCGGGAGCTCGTCGCGCTCGACGACGGTCGGGCTGCGGCGCGCCTCGTCGACGACCACTCGCTCGACGAGCGCGCGGCGCGCAACCTCGTCACCTACCTCCGCGACCAGGAGCGTGCGACCGGCGTCGTCCCGTCAGACCGAACGGTGGTCGTCGAGCGCTTCCGCGACGAGATCGGCGACTGGCGGCTGTGCCTCCTCACGCCGTTCGGCGGCCGCGTTCATGCCCCCTGGGCGCTCGCGCTCCAGGCGCGGCTGCGCGACTCGCTCGGGCTCGAGGTGAATGCGATCTGGTCGGACGACGGCATCGCTCTCCACCTGCCCGACGCGGAGAGCCCGCCGCCGCTCGACGACGTCCTCGTCGGGGCGGGCGAGCTCGACGACCTCGTCGTCTCCGAGCTCGGCGGCACCGCGCTCTTCGGCGCTCGCTTCCGCGAGAACGCCGCCCGCTCGCTCCTGATTCCTCGCCGCCGCCCGGGGCAGCGGACGCCGCTCTGGCAGCAGCGGCTGAAGGCGCAGAGCCTGCTCCAGGTCGCCCGCCGCTACGCCGACTTCCCGGTCGTGCTCGAGACGTACCGCGAGTGTCTCCAGGACGTCTTCGACCTGCCGTCGCTGCGCGGGCTCCTCGCCGATCTCGAGGCGCGCCGGATCGATCTCGTCGAGGTCGAGACCCAGACGGCGTCGCCCTTCTCCTCCTCGCTCCTGTTCGACTACATCGCCACCTACATGTACGAGGACGACACGCCGCTCGCCGAGCGACGGGCCCAGGCGCTCGCGCTCGACCGCGACCTGCTGCGCGAGCTGCTCGGCCAGGAGGAGCTTCGCGACCTGATCGACCCGGGGGCGCTCGAGCAGGTCGAAGGCGAGCTGCGCGGCGCGCCGCGCAGCCCGGACGGGCTCCACGACGTGCTCCTCCGCCGCGGCGACCTCCGTGCGGGCGAGTTCGACGTGGCGCTCGCCGAGCCGCTCGAACGTGAGCGCCGCGCCGTACGCGTGCGCGTCGGCGGGGAGGAGCGCCTGATCGCCGCGGAGGACGCGGGCCGCTACCGGGACGCCGTCGGCGCGATGCCGCCGTCGGGGCTTCCCGACGCCTTCCTCGAGGCTTCGGAAGCACCACTCGCCGGCCTCCTCGTCCGGTTCGCCCGAGGACGCGGCCCGTTCACGACCGCCGTGGTCGCCGCTCGGTTCGGCCTCCCGCACGACCGCGCCGACGAGGAGCTGGCGGCGCTCGAGCGGGAGGGCCGGCTCGTCCGTGGCGAGCTCCGCCCCGGGGGCTCCGAACGCGAATGGTGCGATCCCGACGTCCTGCGGCGCCTACGCCGCGCCAGCCTCGCCGCGCTCCGCAAGGAGGTCGAGCCCGTCGACCAGGGTGCCCTCGGCCGCTTCCTTCCCGCCTGGCAGGGGATCGACCGGCGGGCGACGCTGCGGGAGGCCCTGGTTCCCCTTCAGGGGCTCTCGCTCCCCGTCGCGCTCTGGGAGTCGGACGTCCTCCCGCGCCGCGTGCCCGGCTTTCGCCCGGCCGAGCTCGACCAGCTCTGCGCCTCGGGCGAGGTCGTCTGGGTCGGCGCAGGGCTCGAGCGGGCCGCGCTCTTCTTCCGCGAGGATGCCTCGGTGCTCGGCCGTCCCGGCGCGCTTCCCGCACCCGAGGGCGCGGCGGCTCAGGCGGTGCGCGCTGCGCTGGAGCCGGGCGCGCTCTTCTGGCACGACCTCGTGGGCGCGAGCGGTCTCGAGGCCGAGGAGGCGCTGGCCGCGCTCTGGGAGCTCGTCTGGGCCGGCGAGGCCACGAACGACGCCTGGCAGCCGCTTCGTGCCAAGCGACGCCATGCGGCACCCAGGCTCGAGCGGCGGCCACGGCGGTTCGCTCGCCGGCGATCCGAGGCGATCACGGCGACACAGGGCCGCTGGTCGACGACCGCAGAGGTCTTCCCCGAGGCCGCCGACCCGCGTGCGCTCGCCGAGCTGCTGCTCGAGCGGCAGGGGATCGTCACGCGCGACGGCGTCCGCGGCGAGGGAGTTCCGGGCGGCTACGGCGCCGTCTACGGCGAGCTCCGTAAGCTGGAGACGCTCGGCGTCTGCCGCCGCGGCTACTTCGTCGAGGGCCTCGGCGGCGCCCAGTTCGCGCTCCCCGGAGCCGTCGAGCGGCTCCGCGACTCGAGCGCCGGGGAGAGGGCGCTCGTGCTCGCCGCGGCGGACCCGGCCCAGCCCTACGGCGCCGCGCTGCCGTGGCCGAAGCGGGCCGGCGCTCGCGCTGCCCGCGTCGCGGGCGCGCACGTCGTCCTGCTCGGAGGCGAGCCCGCGCTCTACGTCGAGCGCGGCGGCCGCTCGCTTGTTCCGCTCAGGGAGCCCGGGGAGGTCTGGCTGCGGGACGCGCTCGCGGCGCTGGTCGATCACGTCCGCGGTCAGGGAGGGCGGCGGCTCGCGGTCGAGCGCTTCGACGGCGGGCCCGTCGCGGAATCCGACGTGCTGCCGCTCCTCGTCGAGGCGGGGTTCCTCGCCGGCCCCCGCCGCGCCGTCCTCCGCGCCTGAAGGCGGTCATCCCGTGACGGCGTAGAGCCGCCACTCGCCCGGGACGCCTTTCAGCTCGTGCTCGCCGCGGTCCTCGAAGGTGAGGCGCGAGCCGGCGACGAGGTCCTTGACGGTCTGGGAGACGAGGATCTCCGACGGGCCGGCGAGCGAGCCGATGCGGGCGCCGATTGCGACGGCGATGCCGCCGACCCTGCCGTCGATCGTCTCGACCTCGCCGGTATGGAGGCCCGCGCGGATCTCGAGGCCGAACGGCTGGACTGCGTCGGCGATCGCGCGGGCGCAGCGGACGGCTCGGGCGGGCCCGTCGAAGCTGGCGAAGAAGCCGTCGCCGGCGGTCCCGACCTCGCGGCCGCGGTAGCGGGCCAGGAGTGCGCGCACGGCGGCGTGGTGGCGCTCGACGAGATCGCGCCAGGCGGCGTCGCCGAGCTCGGCCGCCTTCCCGGTCGAGCCGACGATGTCCGTGAACAGCACCGTCGCCAGCACGCGATCGAGCTCGGCCTCCTCCTCGCGCAGCGTCTTGACCCACCGCTCGACTTCGTCCAGCACCTCGTCCTGGTCGGGAGACATCCAGCCGTGGCTCTCGCCGGGTAGCTCGACGAGCATCGCTCCCGGAATCCGCCCGGCGAGGTAGCGGGACTCCTCCACGTCGTTCTCCCTGTCCCCGATTCTGTGAACGACGAGGGTCGGGACGCGCACGGTCGCCAGGAGCTCCCGGACGTCGGTCTCGCTGTCGATCCGGAAGAGCTCGGCGGCGTCGCCCGGGCTCACCGACCGCCGCATCCACATGGCGTAGTCCCGAACCCAGGCGGGATCGTCGAGGCCGGGCCAGACCCCAGCGCCCTCGGCCCGAGCGTACGCCTCGGTGCCCCAGCCGTGCCGGGTCTGATCGAGGAAGCTCTCCCACTGCCCGTCCGTCCAGGCCCAGGGGTAGTCGGGCGCCCAGCGGGACCTAGCCGCTCCGGCGAGCGATACCAGGGCGGCGGTTCGCTCGGGGTACGTGGACGCGAACATGACGGTCAGGGTGAGTCCGCCCTCCTCGAAGCCGATGAGCGTCGCCCGCTCCGAGCCGGCGGCATCCATGACGGCGCGGATGTCATCCATCCGGGCCTCGAGCGTCAGCTGCTCGCCGCTCTGGACGATCCGGTCCGAGAGGCCGGTGCCGCGGCGATCGAAGACGATCAGGCGCGTGAACTCGGAGAGGCGGCGGGCGAAACTCGCCGTCACCCCCCAGTCCCAGAGCTGCTCGACGTTGAAGACGAAGCCGGGCACGAACACGAGGTCTGCGGGCCCGTCGCCGAGAACCTGATAGGCGATGTGGAGGCCGTCGACCGTGGTCGCATAGCGGGTTTCGGGACGATCCACGGGGGCATGATCGCCGCGCGCGGGCCGGCGCGGCAAGGGAGGGAGATGTCAACGCGAGCCGGCGGGCGGCGCGATACGCACGTGCATGTGGTTGTCGTGGTTCGGATACGCGATCACGGTGCCCGGCGGGCCGTCGAGCGGGGTGAAGTAGCCGACGAGCACGAGCGTCGCGCCTGCCGCGACGAAGCGATCGACGAGCTCCTGGGCAAGAGCGAGGTCGACCTGGTCGACGCGCGTGGGTGCCGCCAGCACGCCGTCCCGGCGTGGGTAGTAGACGTCGACGTCGAGGCCGTTCTCGTGGGAGGCGTGCTCGGCGATCTCCCCGCCGCCAAGCAGGCTGAGGTCGCCGACGACGACGCGCGGCGCCCCTGGGAACGCGCGCCGGTAGTCCCCGATCACGCCGAGAACCGTGCGGACGAGCGCGTCCGTACCGTAGAGACGGTTCGCGCGGTTGGGAACGCGATTGCGCTCGGGATCCCACGTCACCCAGTCCCAGCCCTCGATCGGGAGCTGCACGCCGTCGACGAGCCGTCCTGCGTGCGGCAGCCCGACCGACGTCGAACGGCGCCAGTGGATATCCGGATAGAGGCTCTCGAACGCGGCCACCGCCGCCGGGGTCTGCGCGGCCGTCGCCTCCCAGCGAACCCCGGGCACGCCCGTTTGCGCCGTGGCGGGGACCGTCGCCGGCCGGGGAGGGCCTCCCCGAAATTCGGCGACGCGCGGGAGAAGGAGCGCCGCGCTCGCGGCAACCACCGCGAGAACGGCGGCCGCGACGAGCCACGCGGCGAGCCGTCGTCTCTCGAGCAGGCGCTCGGGCTCCCCCGCGTACCCATGTCTGGGATCGCGTCGCGCCCACGGGCTCGCAACCCAGGCAGGGGGCAGGGCGACGCCGCCCGAGCCTCCGAGCAACGGCCGGCTGGGAACCGCAGACGCGGCCGATCCCTGGTGCGACGAGAACCAGTCGATCTCGTCCTCGAGCCACACCTCGCCGTCGCGCCAGCCTCCACGCGCGAACGATCTCGACCTGCCGGGCACCGCTTGATGGTGCCACACGCCGCCTCGAAGCACGAACCGGCGGCCGTGCGCTACTCGCCGAGCGCCTCCTGTGCCGCGACGTCGAAGGGGGTCAGCTCGAACGGCACGAGCGAGCGCAGGCGGTCGTCGGTCGCCACGGTGGGGCTACGAAGCCCCTCGATCAGCGGCCGGGCCACCGACGCCTGTACGGGCGTCACGAGGTGGAGCCAGTAGGACGAGAGCCGCGGCGAGAGCACGGGAACCTCGACGATCACCGGATGCTTGCCCCGAAGGCGGGCGACCCGCTCGATCATCTCGCGGTAGGTCATCACCTCGGCGCCGCCTGCGTCGAACGTCTGGCCGATCGCGGCGGACAGCCCGCAGACGCCGGCCAGGTAGCGGATCACGTCGTCGAGCGCGATCGGCTGGGTCTGCGTCGTCACCCAGCGCGGCGCAACCATGATCGGTAGCCGGTCGACGAGCGCGCGGATCGTCTCGAAGGCGGCGCTGTCTGCGCCCACGACCATCGCCGCGCGAAGCGTCGTTACCGGGACGGAGCCGGCGGCCAGCCGCTCGCCCGTCTCTCGGCGGCTGCGAAGGTGTCGTGAGAGCACGGGATTCTCGTCGCCGAAGCCGCCGAGATAGACGATCTGCCCGACTCGTGCCCACTCGGCCTCCTGCGCCACGGTCTGCGCGGCCCGGCGGTCTCTCGCCTCGAAGTCCTTCGAGCCGAGCGAGTGGACGAGGTAGTAGACGACCTCGGCCCCTTCGAGCGCCGTCGCCACCGACCACGGGTCGGTCGCGTCGGCCTGAGCCCACGTCACGGTGTCGGCCGTGTCGCGGGCAGGACCGCGCGAGACGGCGATCACCTCGTGCTGCTGGGCCAGCACCGGCACGAGCGCGCGGCCGATCACTCCCGTCGCACCGAAGACCACGACCCTCATTGCCCGGTCACCGCTTCGTGGCGGCTCTCCGCGAGCAGGCGGCGAAAGTAGCGGCGGCTCACGGCGACGTGGATTCGCGACTGCACGTGTCCATAGAGCGCACCGGTCCAGCTCGGTCGGCCGGGCCTCGCGCCGAGGCGCGGGAAGAACCCCGTGATCACGGAGCTCACCTCGGTGCCGCCGTTCTCGTGCTGTGCGAGGGTGATGGCGCCGGCGGGAAGCCGAGCCAGCAGCCCGCCCCGGATCGGGTAGCGGCACTCGACCCGACCGGGGCCGACGTCGAGCTCGGGCTCGTCGAAGCTGAGCAGGAGGGGTCCACGCCCGAGCAGCCGCAGTTCGACCCGGCCGGCGCAGCTCCGAGCCTGCACGAGGTGGCCGGTGGCGCGACCCACGGTCTCCCAGTAGAGCGTGCCCAGACGACGCGCGCCCGCCTCGCTCAGGGCCACGACGGGGTCGTCGAGCCGCGCTCGCTGCGTCGACTCGACCGCGCCCGCGGTTGTCTGGCGCTGATTCGAGCTCCAGTCCTCGAGGGTCTGAGCCACGTGTGCGATCGTAACTGCGTCCCTCGGGTCTACCCTCCCGTCTGTGCCCGAGGGAGACAGCCTTCGCCGTGCAGCCGACCGCGTCGGTGTCCTCACCGGTCAGGTCGTCGCCGTCGAGGCGCCTCACCCGCGCGCGGCGGCGCTCGGGATCGCGGAGCGCCTGGACGGCCTGCGGCTCGAGCGGGTCGAGGCCGTCGGCAAGCACCTCCTGCTCACCTTCGAGGATGGCATCGTCCTGCGTAGCCACCTGCGCATGCGCGGTCGCTGGCACGTTCATCCGGCCGGGACGAGACGAGCGGGAACGCCCTGGCTCGTGCTTCGCGGCGACGAGCTCGAGGCCGTTCTCTGGAACGGCCCGGTGCTCGCGCTCGGCCGCGGTGGTCCGGTGGATCAGCTCGGCCCCGACGTGCTGGATGATCCCCCCGACCTCGAGGCGATGCTCAGGCGCTGTCGCAGCGCCGACCAGGAGCGCGAGGTCGGCGAGGCCCTGCTCGACCAGCGGCTCGTGGCGGGCATCGGGAACATGTGGCGGGCGGAAGGGCTCTGGCTTGCGCGGATCGCGCCGTGGCGGCGCCTGCGAGAGCTGTCCGACGGCGAGCTGCGCCGGCTGCTCGGCGAGACGTCGCTCGCGATGCGGTCGGGACGAGCGGCCCGGACGGTGTATCGCCGCGCCGGGCGACCCTGTCCCCGCTGCGGCGGAATCATCCGTTCGCGTCCGCAGGGTGACTCGGCGCGCGTCGCCTACTGGTGCCCCGGGTGCCAGGGAGGAACGGAGCCGGCCGTCCCGTAACCGACAGGGTGCCTGCGGCCCCGCGCTCACCGTCCCTTCGCCCGGCCCTTCGCGCCTTCTGTCTCGGCACGTTCTTCGAGCTCGGACGCGAGCTCGAGTCGGGCGCCGAGGTTCCGGTGGCGTTCGAGGAGCACGTCGCTCCCGGGCGGCCGACGCTGTACGAGTACAAGCTGCTGGTGGGCCCGTTCGTCGAGGCCCGGTCGGAGCGGCTGGGCGCCCGCGACGACGCGCGCGACGCGCTCGAGGCGCTGCGCGACGAGCCGGCTGCGGGGATCTTCGCCCGCGCTCATGCGGGCGAACGGGCGAGCGAGGACGAGGCTCTCCGTCGCACGATCCTGATCCCGCTGCTCGTCGCGACCGCGGAGGCGTGCGGCGGCTTCGACTGGGACGACGCCGCATTCGACCGGGCCTACGCCGGGCTCGAGCGGTCGCTCTTCGGTGAGTCACGCACGTTCGTCGCGCTGACGCCGCTGGTCGGACTGACCGCGGGCGAGGTCGTCGAGCTCGGGCGAGGTCTCAGAGTGCGGCCGGCCGGCCGCGGCGAGCTCGCGGACCACTGGCCGGACTCGAGCCGGCTGCTCCCGCGCGATTTCGGCCGTGAGGTCGACAGGACGCTCGTGCTCGAGCTCTCGCTCGCGCTCGAGGGCTCGGCTCTCGTTGTGCCCGACGCGGCGGCCGAGACGGGCCGCTTCGTCAGCGCCCTGCGCCTTGCCGTGCCCGGGGCGATCGCCGCCGGTTCTGTGCTCTTCGAGCGGCTGGACCTGAGGCCCTACGGGGTGCGTCCCGTGCCGTCGGTCTCGGCGCAGCTGCCGCCTGGAGAGCCTAACCGCCTCGATCAGTTTCGCGGCCGGCTCGTCGCGACCCTGATCGAGTGTCTCGCCGCGACACCCGGCGATCCCGATCTGCTCGAGGCGATCGACCGCTGGGAGCTCGCGCTCTTTCACGAGGGCCCGCAGCGGGCGGACGAGTTGCGGGAGGCGCTCGAGATGCTCCTGGGCTGTGAGGAAGGCCCGTGGGCCGCGGCGATGCGTGCCTCCGTGCTCCTGGGCGAGTCGCCTCGGGACCGGGCCGGATTACTGTGTGCACTCCGGGCGCTGCTCGACGGCGACGGCCCGGGTGCACACGCGGAGGACGCGGTGCGCCGAGCGCTGGCCGAGACGTTGCTGCACGGCGATCGACCTGCTCTGATCGACGCGCTCGACGAGGCACTGCTCGGCGTCCGGCCGCGACCGCAGGTGACCACCTCGGCGCGAATCCTCGCGACAGGCTAAGCCCATCCTCCCGTCCGGGCTGACCGGCTGGATCGGCCGCCCGGTTGACCCGCCCTCGCCCGGGCTTGATCGCCCGCCCGGTCGACTCGTCCCTCGCCCGGTGCGGCCTTCCATGCCGCCCCGGCTGACCGTCCTCTTCCCCTCGGGTCGCCCTTGTGCAAGAGGACGGGTCGATTCGACACGGTTTCGTTGCGGTCTTGCCACGAAGCGTCACAGACTGTTGCGACTTGGCCGGCTAGGGTCGGGACATGGACGAGGCGCGCAGGGTGATCGACCGGCTCGATCGCATCGACGAGCTCAAGCGGTCGGGCGCGGCGGCGCCCGTGCTCCTCGGCGAGGTGCGACGCCTGCTGCGTGAGAGCGAGGACTGGCTCGCGGTCGAGCGGGCGGCCGGCGGGAGAATCGGCGGGCTGGAAAGGGCGGCGACGGACGCGCTCGAGGACTGCCTCGTGCGGTCAGCGTCGGCCATTGCGGAGGGCCGGAAGGCGCTCGCGCCCGCGAGCACCGCGGAGGAGGTGGTCGCGGCCGAGGCCGGATACGATCGGTAGATGCCGCGGTATGGGCCACCCGACGCGCTCGAGCTGCCGCGTTTCTCGGGCCCGCGGACGTTCATGCGGCTACCGCACGTCCGCGACCTCGACGGAGTCGACGTCGCAGTCGTCGGCATCCCGACCGACGGCGCGGTCAGCTTCCGGACCGGAGCGCGCTTCGGGCCCGAGGGCATCCGTAGCGCATCGGCGCTCCTGCGCAACTACAACCCACTTCTTCGCGTCGATGTGGTCGCGAAGCTGTCGATGGTCGACTACGGAGACGTCCCGACCGTTCCGGGGTCGACGGAGGACTCGCTCGCGCGCTCGGCGGCCGCGCTCGCCGAGGTCGCCCGCACGGGGGTGACCACCCTCTGCCTCGGTGGCGACCACTCGGTTCTGCTCGCGGAGCTGCGCGCGCTCGCGGGCGTGCACGGGCCGCTCGGCCTCATCCAGCTCGACGCCCACCACGATCTCTGGGACGAGTACTTCGGGCAGAAGCTCTTCCACGGAAGCGTTGTCCGGCGGGCGGTGGAGGAGGGCCTCGTCGACCCGGCGCGCTCGGTTCAGGCAGGCCTGCGGGGCTCGCTCTACGGCCCTGAGGACGTCGAGCTTCCGGCGCGTTTCGGCATCGACGCCCTGAGCTACGAGGAGCTCGCCGCGCTTGGTCCCGCGGGGTTCTCGGAACGCGTTCGCGATCGGGTGGGCACTTCACCGTGCTTCCTCTCGTTCGACATCGACTTCGTCGACCCCGCCTTCGCGCCCGGCACCGGCACGCCTGAGGTCGCGGGGCCCTCGAGTCGCGAGGCGCTGACCTATGTCCGCTCGCTTGCCGGGCTCGACCTTCGGGGATTCGACTGCGTGGAGGTCGCGCCTCCGTTCGACCCCTCAGGCGTTACGTCGTTCGTCGCGGCGAACGCCTGCTTCGAGATGCTCTCGATCCTCGCGATTCGCCGCTGATCGCACCCCCGGACGGTGCTCTGACCGCCGGAAGGAATGTGCTAGCTTGGCCCGAAGAAGAGGTGCCTATGGGCCTCTCGAGCATACTCGCGCGTCCGTTCGTCAGGACGCCTGCAGAGCAAGGAGTAGCGTTGGGTCAGGTCATCGCCTTCGCGAACCAGAAGGGTGGCGTGGCCAAGACGACGACCACGCTGAACCTCGCGGTCGCGTTCACCGAGCAGGGGTACGAGGTGCTCGCCGTGGATCTGGACCCGCAGGGCAACCTGACGATGAGCCAGGGGATGGATCCCGACACCGTCGAGCTCTCGATGTTCGACGTTCTCGTCCGTCAGGTGCCGATCGAGGACGTGACTCATCACGTCGAGATCGACATCGCCGTCTCGTCGATCGATCTCGCCGGCGCCGAGCTCGCTCTCTCGAGCATGATCGGCCGCGAGCGAGCTCTGCAGAAGGCGCTCGGGCCGGTTCGCAGCCGCTACGACTTCATCCTGATCGACACCCCGCCGTCGCTCGGGCTCCTGACGATCAACGCCCTGACCGCATCGGACGCCGTGATCGTGCCCGTGCAATGCGAGTACCTCTCGCTCCGGGGGCTCGTCCAGCTTGAGAACACCCTGTCCATGATTCGCGAGAACCTGAACCCGGTCGTCGAGATCAAGGGCATCCTGCCGACGATGTTCGACAGCCGGACGCTGCACAGCCGGGAGGCCGTCGAGATGCTCAGGGAGAACTTCGGCGACCTTGTCTTCGACACGCGAATTCGCAAGACCATCCGCTACGCCGAGGCGCCCGTCCAGGGCAGCTCGGTGCTCAAGTACGATCCGACCGGTTCGGCCGCGGAGGCCTACCGTGCCCTGGCGAAGGAGGTACTTAATGGCGCGTCGCCGCGCGAGCATGCGTGAAGGCCCGCTGGCCGAGTTGTTCAAGGCAACGGAGGCCGCGCAGCGCCAGGGCGACAACCCTGACGCCGACGCGCCCGTGCCGCGCGTCGAGGAGATGCCGACGGTCGAATACAGGCTCGCTGAGCTCGACGACGAGCAGCCGGCGATCGAGGTCGAACCCGGGTCGGGCCTGGGTGGGTCAGGGTCCGGCGCCAACGTTGTCGTCGAGATCAGTTCCGCACGCTCGGCTCCGGAGGCCGGCGAGGCAGATCCGGCCGCGGCCGAGAGCACGACGTCCGCCGCCGCCGACCGAGCCACCGCCGTGGAAGAGCCGCCGGTCGCGCGCTGGGCGGATCCCGCTCCTCGCATGAAGCTGTCGCCGCGCAGCGATTCGTCGTCGTACCTCGCGGTGATCCGCGTCGTGGGCGTCGGCGGCGGCGGCCTCAACGCCGTCAACAGGATGATCGAGGCCGGGATCTCGCAGGTCGAGTTCGTCGGGCTGAACACCGACATCCAGCAGCTGCGAACGTGCGAAGCGCCGATCAAGCTCCACATCGGCCGTGAGCTCACCCAGGGGCTCGGCTCCGGCGCCGACGCCGAGATCGGGCGCCGCGCTGCCGAGGAGGCCTACGACCAGATCAAGCACGTGCTGCGCGGATCCGACCTCGTGTTCGTCACCGCGGGCGAGGGCGGCGGCACCGGCTCGGGCGCCGCGCCGGTCGTCGCAAAGATCGCCCGCGAGCTCGGCGCGCTTGCCGTCGGGATCGTGACGGTGCCCTTCCGCTTCGAGGGCACCCGGCGCCGCCAGCAGGCCGAGGCGGGCGTCGACGCGCTCCGCGGCGTCTGCGACACCGTGATCGTGATCCCGAACGACCGCCTGCTCGAGGTGCTCGACCGCTCGACGTCGATTGTCGACGCCTTCCGCGTCGCCGACGACGTCCTGCGCCAGGGCGTGCAGGGCATCTGCGATCTGATCACCATGCCGGGCCTGATCAATCTCGACTTCGCCGACGTTCGCACGATCATGAGCGACGCCGGGTCGGCGCTGATGGGCATCGGCTTCGCAACCGGCGGCGACCGAGCGAGGGAGGCAGCCGAGCGGGCGCTCCGCTCGCCCCTGATCGACACCGAGATCATCGGCGCGCGCGGGATCATCCTCTCGATCGCCGGCGGCGAGGATCTCACGCTGTTCGAGGTGAACGAGGCCGCGGAGGTGATCCGCGCGGCGGCCACGGACGAGACGAACATCATCTTCGGCGCCACGATCGACGAGCGGCTGAGCGGCCAGCTCTGGGTGACGGTGATCGCCACGGGGATCGGTAAGCCGGGAAGTCGGCGGGTGCCGATCGGACACGAGGTTGGATCGCCCGGAAGCGAGGAAACGGTGCTCGAGCCGCCCAGCTTCCTGCGCGACCTGTAGCTCGTTCGTCACATCGGGCTACCCTCCCGCCTGTGAAGGGCGCGATCGCCGCCGGCCATCCACTCACGGCGCGAGCCGGCGCGGACGTTCTGGCGGCCGGAGGGAACGCCGTGGACGCCTGCATCGCCGCAGCTCTCGTCGCCTGGGTTGCCGAGAGTCCGCTGACCGGTCCGGGCGCGGGTGGTTTCATGCTCGTCCACCGGGCGCGCGACGGCGCCGATCGCCTGCTCGACTTCTTCGTCTCGACTCCCGGGCGCGACGGACGAGCGGGGCCTAGCGCGATGGAGCAGGTCGAGATCCGCTTCGATACGAGCACGGCCCAGGTCTTCCTCGTCGGGCCGGCGTCCTGCGCGGTGCCGGGCATGGTGGCGGGTCTCGCGGAGGCCCACCGGCTCTACGCGAGCCTCGCGTGGGAGGACCTCGTCGTGCCCGCCGTTGCCCTGGCACGCTCCGGCGTCGTGCTGAACCGCGCCCAGACGTACCTGCACGCGATCCTCGACCCTGTCCTCCGCCGCGGCGATGCGGGCCGGGCGGTCTACGGGGCCTGCGGACCGATCGGGCTCGGCGAGCGGATCGTCATGACCGACCTCGCCCACACGCTGGAGACGCTTGCCGCGGACGGGCCTGACGCCTTCTATCGCGGCGATCTCTCCCGCCGGATCGTGGCGAGCGTCGAGGAGGGAGGCGGCCGCCTCACGAGGGCGGATCTTGCCGCGTACCGCGTCGTCAGCCGCCGGCCCGTACGCGTTCGCCTCGGCGAGAGGGAGTTCGTCTCGAACGCCCCGCCGTCTTCAGGTGGGTTGCTGATCGCGTACTCGCTCGCGATTCTCGACCACGTCGTGCGGCCCGACGCCGGTTCTGTCGCGGCGATCGCCCAGCTCGCCGAGGTGATGCGGGAGACGGCGCGGGCGCGCGGGGGCTCGTTCGCGGCCGACCTGCGCCGGGGTGGGGCCGCGGCGAAGCTTCTGGCGGGTGATTCGATCGCCGCAGCGGCTCGACGCGTGCGGGGTGCGATTCCCGAGCGTGTCCTCGAGCCACCGGGCCTTCCGTCCACGACGCACGTGAGCGTCGTGGACGCTCGCGGCAACGCAGCCTCGCTCTCGTCGTCGACCGGCTGCGGGTCGGGCGTCGTCGTTCCCGGCACCGGCATCCACCTGAACAACATGCTCGGCGAGCTCGACCTCAATCCCGGGGGTGGCAGCAGCGCCGCGGGCCGCCGGCTCACGAGCATGATGGCGCCCTCGATCGTGCTCGAGGCCGGCCGGCCGCGGCTGGTCGTCGGCAGCGCCGGCTCCGAGCGACTTCGTGCTGCGATCGTCCAGGTGGTCGTGAACGTCGTCGACCACGGCCTGACGGTCCGCGAGGCGATCGACAGGCCGCGCGTGTACCTCGACGGCGAAACGCTCCATCTCGAGGGGGGCATCGACGCGGCGGTCGCTCCGGCGCTGGAGGAGGCCGGCTACAGCGTCTTTCGGTGGCCCCGGCGCAACCTCTTCTTCGGCGGCGTGTCGGCGGTCGGCGTCCACGATGGAACGCTCGAGGCCGCGGGCGATCCGCGGCGCGGAGGCGCGGGTGAGGTCGTCCGATGACCGTGACGATCCGGTCGGCGGAACCACCCGACGCTGCAGCCCTGGTCGAGCTCGCACGGGCGGTCGCGCGCGAGGACGAGGGGTGGCTGATCACGGCGGGCGAGTGGCGGAGCGCGGCCGACGAGCGGCGGTACATCCGGGCCATCCGCCGGTACCCTCATGCGGCCGTTCTCGTCGCCGAGCTCGACGGGCGGATCGTGGGGCGGTTGTCGGCGGCACGGGATCCCCATCCCGGCAGCGCGCACGTGGCTGATCTCGGCCTCATGGTCGCCCGCGACCAGCGACGGCGGGGAATCGGCCAGGCCTTGATGGAGGCGGCCGAGGACTGGGCGCGCGACGCGAACGTCCACAAGCTCGAGCTGCACGTGTTCCCGCACAACAAGCCCGCGCTGGCACTCTACCGCCGCCTGGGCTACCGGGAAGAGGGGCTTCGCCGGCGCCATTATCGGCGGGACGGCGAGTACCTCGACGCCCTCCTGATGGCGAAGGAGGTGTAGGTCGTGAGACGCGCGCTGGCCGCCGCCGCGCTCCTGCTCGCGTCCTGCGGAGGCGGAGGGGAGGGAAACGACGACCGGGGAGCTGCCATCGCGGCCGCCCGGGATGTCTACGCGCAGGCAGTCGCGTCCGGGCTCGACCTCGCGAACGGCCCCTGTCTCGCCGACCCGCTTCCCGCGATTCCCGCCTGGGTGGTCGACGTCGCGCACGACCCGCGTCAGGCTGTCGACGACGCGCCCGCGAACCAGTGCCCGAGCTATCGATCCGGGTCGGCGGGTCATTTCGTCGAGCTCGACCTCGCCGGTAACCTGATCCGCGCCCAGTGACCGAGAAGCTCGAGCATGCGCCCGGGACGATCCTGGTCGAGGACCAGGAGCTTGTCGCCGACGAGGAGCTCTGGACCGACGACACGGGCTCCGACCACACCGGCTGGTTCTGTGTCCGCACCGACCCGTTTCCGTGTCCTGCGGCGGGCTGCTCGTTCGTCGCGCAGTTCATGACCGCCGCGCATCTGATTCTCGTCTGGCAGGAGCGAGACGACCCGAATCTCCTCCGGCACGCGGCCAGAGCCAAGGAGGTCGGCCGCAATCCGCGCGTGGTCGCCTACGAGACGTCCTTCGGTCCGAGCGCCTCGTACTACGCGTGGGAAGCAGCCGGCCGCCCCGTGCACGGCGTTCGCCGCCGCTGATGCGGGACGGGGCCGCCTTCCTGCAGACGGCCGTTGGGAAGGGATGCGCCCACCCACCTCCCCTGGGTTGACCCTAACGAGGACGAGCGCGCGCGTGTGTGACGCTTCGTGCCGGTCCTGTCCCGCCTTCGTGGCGAGAGTCCGCAGGCGAGCGCGAGGCTGCGAGCACGCCGCTAGAACGGCTCGACGTGGCCGTTCGTGGCAGCCCGCTCCCGGATCTCGCGCTCTCGGCGGACCGCCTCCGCGGCGCGGTCGAGAAGCGGCGACAGCATGACGACGCGCTCCCGCTCGGAGAGCAGCTCCAGGAGATCCTGCTTCACCTCGACGCCGAGGTCGACGCGGGCGCCGATCTGATACGCGACGCTGGGCGCATCGGGATCGAGGTCGTCGACCTCGGCCCCGGCCGCCTCGACGACGCGGTTGTAAGCACCGAGGCAGCGGTCGAGCTCGTCCTGGGTTGGCGCGTCCCCGACGTCCTCGACGACGGCGATCTCGGCGGTCGCGAACGCCCGCCCGTCGGTCAGCTCGACGAGCCGGAAGCGCGCGTCGCCCTCGACGACGATGTTCAGCCTCCCATCCTCGAAGTGCTCGAGCACCTCCACGACGTTCGCCTTCGTGCCGACCTCGCGCATGCCGTCGTCGTCAGCGAGCAGAAGCCCGAAGCTCGCCTTGGTGTCGAGGCATTCCCCGATCAGTTCGCGGTAGCGCGGCTCGAAAATGTGGAGCGGCGCCTGCTCGCCCGGCAGCAGCACCATCCCGAGCGGGAAGAGCCCGATCTCGCTCATGGGTGAAAGCGTAGAGGCTTGATGCGCGCTGGGGCGCGTCCATCTCACTTCAAGCCTCCAGTGCTCAGAGCCGCCCCGTCGAGGCCGCGTCGTGCTCCCCCGGGAGCCTCTAAGGTCTCGTGCGTGTCCAGCAGCCGGCTGATCCGGGAGGCTCTCGACGCGCTCGTGCCGTACGAGCCGGGCAAGCCCGTCGAGGAGGTGCGCCGAGAGCTCGGGCTTGACCGGGTCGTCAAGCTCGCGTCGAACGAGGGACAGTTCGGGCCGTTCCCGGCGGCGCTCGAGGCGCTCCGGCGTGGAGCTCCAGAGCTCAACCGCTACCCGGACGGCGGCATGTTCCGGTTACGGGAGGCGCTGGCCGCCAAGCACGGGGTCGCTGCCGGGCGGATCGCCGTCGCCGCCGGCGCAGACGGCGTGATCGGCTACCTATCGCTCGCGGCTCTGGATCCGGGTGACGAGATCGTGTGCGGCTGGCCCTCGTTCCCGAGCTACGTCCTCGGCGCGGCGAAGCTCGCCGGGATCGTGAAGACCGTACCGCTCGCCGACCACGCCTACGACCCCGAGGCGCTTCTGGGCGCGATCACGCCGCGCACCAAGCTCGTCTACCTCTGCAACCCGAACAACCCGACAGGGAGGATGGTCGGCCGCGCCCGGATCGACGCGTTCTTCGATCGCGTGCCCGAGCACGTTCTCACGGTCCTCGACGAGGCGTACTTCGAGTACGTCGACGATCCCGACTACCCCGACGGGATCGAGGAGTACCTGAAGCGCGGCCGGCGCGTCCTCGTCCTGCGCACCTTCTCGAAGATCTACGGGCTCGCCGGCCTCCGCGTCGGCTACGGCGTCGGGCCCGAGGACGTCGTCGAGGCGATCCTGAAGGTGCGGAACGCGTTCGACGTGACGCAGCCCGCCCAGGACGCGGCGCTTGCGAGCCTCGGCGACGAGGGCGAGATCTCGCGCCGGCGTCGGGCGACGGCGGCGACCCGCGGGCAACTCGTCGAGATCGTCCGGTCGCTCGGCCTGCCGTTCGCCGATCCGCCCGTCGCGAACTTCGTCTACGTCGAGGCCGGCGGCGACGCGCGGGGGCTCTTCGAGCGCCTGTTACGGGAGGGCGTGATCGTCCGCCCGCTCGGGCCGTTCGGCGCACCGAACGCGATCCGTGTCACGGTCGGCACGGAGGACGAGAACGCGCTCTTCGGCGAGGCGCTCGCGCGCGTCCTCGCCGGCTCGCCGACCATGTGAACGGCCCTGGACGGGGGTGCCTGTCCAGCCAGGGAGAACGTGGCCCGCGGTGATGCCCCCAAGCGGGTTCGACAACCTCAACCCCGGCCGGCCGGGCCAGGCTCCGGGCTCGTGAAAGAGCGGCTGTTAGCGTTTCGCGCGTGAGTCGAGGGAGCGGAGCCCTGCTCGCGCTGCTGCGCACTGCCCGCGACTTCCGCCTGCTCTTCGTCGCCACCCTCGTCTCGAGCATCGGGACCTGGCTCGCTTTCGTGGCGCTCCGGATCACCTGCGTGGGCGGGTGTTCACCTCGATCATGAGCGCCGGGTACGCGTGCTTCGCCGTCGGCATGGTCGCGGCCGGCCCGCTCACGGACGCGATCGGCGCACGAGAGGTCTGGGTGGTAAGCGCGGCGCTGCTCGCGGCCGCCGCCGTGACCGCCTACTTCATGCTGAGTCGCGTCGCCTCCGAGCGGACCGGGGGCGAGCCGGCCGCGGACGAGGCGTACTGCCCCACGTCCTCGGTGCTCTGATGGCGCGCTCCTGGTCGCTTGCTTCGCTCGTCGAGGGCGTCCGGGTAGGGGACCGGCGCGCCGTCGCGCGGGCGATCACGCTCGTCGAGAACGGCGACCCCGCCGCCGCGGAGCTCATTCGCGCCCTCTACGGGGACACGGGCCGTGCGTACTCGATCGGAGTCACGGGCCCGCCGGGAAGCGGCAAGTCGAGCCTGATCGCCCGTCTCGTCGGCCGCGCGCGAGAGCTCGGGCGGGCCGTGGGGGTGATCTCCGTCGACCCCTCGAGCCCGTTCACCGACGGCGCGCTTCTCGGTGACCGCATCCGCCTGGCCGACCACTTCCTCGACCCCGAGGTCTTCATCCGGTCGATGGGAGCGCGCGGCCACGCCGGTGGCCTCGCCGAGGCGACCCTCCAGGCGGCGCTGCTGCTCGATGCGTCCGGCAAGGACCTCCTCCTGCTCGAGACGGTCGGCGCCGGGCAGTCCGAGATCGAGATCGCCTCGGTCGCCGATACCGTGCTGCTCGTCCTCATGCCCGGCTCCGGGGACGCCGTCCAGGCGCTCAAGGCCGGGATCATGGAGATCCCCGACGTGATCGCCGTCAACAAGCGGGACCGCCCGGGCGCGTCCGACCTCGTGCGCGATCTGCGTCAGGCGATCTCGCTGGGGGAGGAGGGTCAGCGCGCGGCCGTCGTCCTTACCGATGCGCTGCGCGGCGAGATCGACGACCTCTGGGACGCGCTCGTCGCTCACCGGGCCCGGCTCGAGGCGGGCGGCCTGCTCGCCGAGCGTCGGGCACGGAACCTCGCCGCCGAGGTCTTCGCCCTGGCCGGTGGGCGGGCCCGCGCACACCTCGAGCGGGCGGTCAAGGACGATCCCGAGCTCGGGCGGCTCCTCGACGCCGTCCGCCGGCACGAGCTCGACCCTGTGACCGCTGTCGCGGAGATCATGCACAAGGTGTTTCGCATCGACCCGTCGTCATGACCGCTCCGACCACGGCCGACATCCGAGCTGCGCGGGACCGGCTCGCGGGCGTGGCGCGCGTCACTCCGGTCTTTCGCTCGGAGACGCTGACCCGGCTCACGGGCCGGGACGTCATCCTCAAGGCGGAGAACCTCCAGCGAACGGGTTCGTTCAAGATCCGCGGGGCGGTCAACCGGCTGGCCGCGCTCTCGCCTGCGGAACGGGAGGCAGGCGTCGTCGCGGCCAGCGCCGGCAACCACGGCCAGGCGGTCGCGTGGGCAGCCCGCGAGGTCGGCGTGCCCGCGACGGTGTTCATGCCGTTGGACGCCGCGATGGCGAAGGTCGAGGCGACGAGGAGCTACGGCGCCGAGGTGATCCTCGCCGGCGAGGGCTTCGACGAGGCAGTCGCCGCCGCCGGCGAGCGGGTCGCGGCCGGCGCAACGTTCGTCCCGGCCTTCGAGGACGCTCATGTCGTCGCCGGCCAGGGAACGCTCGGGCTCGAGCTGGCCGAACAGCTTCCCGAGCTCGAGGCTGTCCTCGTGCCGCTCGGCGGGGGCGGGCTGACGGCAGGCGTCGCGCTCGCGCTCGCCGAGCTCCGCCCCGAGGTGCGCGTGGTGGGCGTCCAGGCCGAGGGCTGCGCGCCGTTCGCGGGCTCGACGACCTTCGCCTACACGATCGCCGACGGGATTGCGGTCAAGACACCCGGCGAGCTGACCGGGGCGGTGCTCCGGGACGCGGGCGTCGAGATCGTCACCGTCTCCGACGACGAGATCGCGCATGCGATCCTGCTCCTGCTCGAGCGGGTGAAGCTCGTCGTCGAGGGGGCCGGCGCGGCCGGGGTGGCCGCGCTCCTGGCCGGCAAGGTCTCCGGTACTGCCGGAGCCTGCGCGATCCTCTCGGGCGGGAACATCGACCCGACCCTGGTGTCCGAGGTGATCCGCCACGGGATGACGAAGGCCTCGCGCTACCTCGTCGTGCGGACGCGCATCGGCGACCGGCCTGGGGCTCTCGCGGCGCTCCTCGCCCACGTCGCCGCCGAGCGCGTCAACGTCCTCGAGGTCGAGCACCACCGCGAGGGCATGAGCCTCCAGCTGGCGCAGACCGAGGTCGAGCTGACGCTCGCCACCCGCGACGAGGAGCATTGCGGCGAGCTGCTCGGCCGTCTCGTCGAGTGGGGCTACGAGACGGAGCGGCTCAGGTGAGCCCGAGGTGGCGGGCGATCACCATCCGCTGCACCTCGTTCGTTCCCTCGCCGATCTCGAGCACCTTCTGGTCGCGGTAGAAGCGCGAGACGGCAAACTCGGCCATGTAGCCGTAGCCGCCGTGGATCTGCACGGCCTCGTTGACGACCCGGCGGGCGAGCTCCCCGGTGTAGAGCTTCGCCATCGCCGCGTCCTTCGCGAACGGCCGCCCCCGATCCTTGAGCCAGGCCGCCCGGTAGAGGAGCGCCCGGCCGGCCTCGATCTCCGTCGCCATGTCGGCGAGCTTGAACTGGACGGCCTGGAAGCGGGCGATCGCCTGCCCGAACTGCACGCGCTGCCTCGCGTAGGCGAGCGCGAGGTCGTACGCGCCCTGCGCGAGGCCGACCCCCATCGCGGCCACCGAGATGCGGCCGCCGTCGAGGATCTCGAGGAACTGGCGGAACCCGGCTCCGCGCTCGCCGAGCAGGTTTCCCTCGGGGACGGCACAGTCGCGAAAGGCGAGCTCGCGGGTGTCCGACGCCTTCCAGCCCATCTTCGCGAGCGGCGGCGAGAGCTCGTAGCCGGGCGTCCCGTTCGGCAGGATCACGTTCGAGATCTCGTCCGGACCCGTGCGCGCGGTGATCGTCACGCAGGCGGAGATGTCGGTGCCGGCGTTGGTGATGAAGACCTTGGTTCCGTTGACGACCCAGGTTCCCTCGACGAGCTCGGCGGTCGTCCGCGTCGCACCCGCGTCCGATCCGGCCTGCGGCTCGGTCAGCCCGAAGGCGGCGAGCCGCAGGCCCGAGCACAGATCCGGAAGCCACTGCCGCCGTTGCTCGTCGTTTCCGTACAGGTGGATCGGCATCGTGCCGAGCGAGGTATGCGCCGCCACCGTGATCGCGACCGACGAGTCGATACGGGCAAGCTCCTCGATCGCGAGCGCGTACCCGAGCGTGTCGCCGCCGGCGCCGCCGACGTCCTCGGGGAACGGAATCCCCATCAGGCCGAGCTCACCGAGCTCGGCGACGATCTCGTACGGGAAGCGCTCCTCGCGGTCGAGCGCCTCCGCGACGGGCGCGACACGGCTCTCGGCGAACTCGCGGACGGTCCGCCGTAGAAGCTCCTGCTCGCCGGAGAGGTCGAGGTCCGTTGCTGTTACTCCCCCGCGAGTCGCCGCGCGAGCTCGGCGATCAGCCGCACCCCGTAGCCCGTCGCTCCCTCGCCGTTGTAGTAGTCGCCGCGACCGCGCTCGAGGTGGGAGGTGCCCGCGATGTCGAGGTGCGCCCACGGGCCGTCCCCGGCGAACTCCTGCAGGAAACGGGCGGCGTACACCGGAGCCGCCTGTCTCAGGTCGTTCGAGTTGGTCATGTCTGCGTACGTCGACTGGATCAGCCGTGCGTACGTCTCGTGCAGGGGCAGCGGCCAGGCGTGGTCGCCGCTCGCCTCGGCGGCGGCCCGGACGGCGTCGACCCACACAGGGTCGTTCCCGAACAGGCCGGCGTAGAAGTCTCCGAGGGCGATGACGACTCCGCCCGTAAGCGTCGCCAGGTCGAGGAGATGCGTGGCGCCCTGCTCCCGCGCGTACCAGAGGCAGTCGGCAAGCACGAGGCGGCCCTCGGCGTCGGTGTTCGTCACCTCGATCGTCTTCCCGCTCGCGGCCCGAACGATGTCGCCGGGGTGGTACGCACTGCCGCTCGGCATGTTCTCGCACGCCCCGACGACCGCCTCCGCGCGCAGCGGCACCCCGAGCTCTGCGATCGCCCCGAGTGCGGCGATCACCGCTGCCCCGCCGCCCATGTCCGCTTTCATGTCGCCCATGCGGCCCGCCGGCTTGAGCGAGAGCCCGCCCGAGTCGAAGGTAACCGCCTTGCCGACGAGGCCGAGGACAGGATTCTCGGGTGCGCCCGGAGGCGCGTAGGTCATCGTGACGAGGCGGGGCGGCGTCGCGCTGCCCTGCGAGACGGCGGCGAAGGCGTTCATCCCGAGCTCGCGAATGCGCTCGGCCTCGAACGATTCGGACGTGATGTGCGGCACGCCCGCGGCGACCTCGCCGGCGGCTGCGGCGAGCGCCTCGGGGGTCAGCTCGTTCGCCGGCATGTCGACGAGCTCACGGCAACGGTTCGTCCACCGGGCGACGACCGCGGCGCGGCGCGCCTCGTCCGCCGCAGCGCCGGCTGCGGGCCCGCACAGCACGAGGCGCTCGAGCTCGCCCTTGCGCCCGTCCGCGGTCTTCCAGCGGCCCGGGTCGTGCTGCCCCAGCGCGATGCCGTCGACGACCGCCCGGCCCTGCTCGGACGGGGTGATCGTCCCTTTCTCGACGACCCACGCCATCGTCGTCGCGCCGACGCTGCGCGCTCGCTCGGCGGCCCGAGCTGCGGCGGTGCGGAGGGCGTCGGCATCGACGCTCTCCCGCGGCCCGAGCCCGGCCGTGGCGACCCGATGGGCGGCAAGCTCGCCAAGCGTGTGCACGTGCGTCACGGCTCCGCGCTCGCCGGTCAGCTCGCCGTCCTCGACCAGGTGCGAGAGCCTTCCGCCGAGCAAACTGTCGAGGGCGCGGGCCGCCGCCGAGAGGTCGACCGGCTCGACGACGGGAAAGACGATCACATCGGCCTCGACGGCCTCGAGAGCGCCGTCGAGGACGTCGATCTCCATGGACGCGCGATCGTATCCGACATCCCTCGTGTGCGGGATCCGTCGTCTAAAGGCAGAGCAGGGTGGAGCCGATAGACGGCATGCGCACAATGAGCGCAGCCCTACCCTCCCCGCCCGCTTCCCCCAGCGGGCGAACCCCTCTCCCCGTAGAAGCCCTTCAGGGTCTCCTTGGAGGGCTTCTGCGAGAGCGGGAGCGCCTGCGGGGCCGAGGAAGCACCGACGCGCTCGAGGCCAACCGCCTCGAAATCGTCCGGCTGCAGCACGAGCTCTCGCGAGCGTTCGTCCAGCAGTACGCACAACCCGCGTAGACAACTATTCTCAGCTCCGTGCTCGCGGAGGTGGACAGGAAGGCGATGGGCGCCCTCTCGACGGGCCACCTCGCGACCGATCTGTCGCAGGGTGCGCTGCCCGCACTGCTGCCGTTCTTCGTCACGAAGTTCAGCCTCTCGTACACGCTCGCGGCGGCGCTCGTCCTCTGCTCGACGTTCGCGTCGTCAATCGTCCAGCCGCTGTTCGGCTTCTGGTCGGACGCGCGCGGCGTCCTCTGGCTGCTCCCGGCCGGAACCGCCATCGCCGGAATCGGCATGGCGTGCGCGGCCGTCGCGCCCTCCTATGCGCTCGTCGTCGTCTGCGTCCTCTTCGCCGGCGTGGGAGTGGCCGCGTTCCACCCCGAGGCGTCGAAGTTCGCGAGCTTCGTCAGCGGGCAGAAGCGCGCGAGCGGCATGTCGTTCTTCTCGGTCGGCGGCAACGTCGGCTTCGCCCTCGGCCCGATCGTCGCGACGGTGGCGATCCTCGCCTTCGGGCTCGCGGGAGGGATCGTCCTCGCAATCCCCGGGCTGATCGTCGGCGCCGTGCTGCTCGTACTGCTGCCCTACCTCGCGTCCTTCGCCCCGAGCGGGGCGCGCCGGCTCGAGGCCTCGACGCTCGGGAGCCAGCCCCGGGCGCTCGCGCTCCTGCTCGTGATCGTCGGCCTGCGCAGCGTCGCTCACATGGGCCTGTTCACGTTCGTGCCGCTCTACCAGATCTCCCGCGGCGCCTCGAAGGGCCAGGCGACCCTGCTGCTATCGCTGTTTCTGCTCTCGGGGGCAGCGGGCACGCTGCTCGGCGGCCCGCTCGCGGATCGTTTCGGACGCCGCGCTGTGCTTGCCACCAGCTTCGCCGCGACCGTGCCCCTGATCCTCTGCTACGTGTTTCTGGACGGGATCGGGGGCGAGCTCGCGCTCGTCCTCGCCGGCGGCGCGATCATCGGCACGTTCGGCGTCACGATCGTCATGAGCCAGGAGTACCTCCCCGGCCGCGTCGGCATGGCCTCGGGGCTCGCGATCGGCCTCGCGATCGGCCTCGGCGGGATCGCCGCGACCGCCCTCGGCGCGCTGGCAGACGCGATCGATCTCGAGGCTGCCGTCCTCGCAACCGTGGTCGGGCCAGCGCTCTGCCTGGCACTCGTGTTCTTCCTCCCCCCGGCGAGGAGACAGCCGCGGGTGATAGAAACGGATGCGTCACCGGTGACAGCCTGACTCCAGGGAGGCCCCATGGCAGCAAGCGCGCGCGAGTTCTTCGAAACCCTTCCAGGTCGTCTCGACCCGGGAGCGACGAGCGGGCTGACGGCGTCCTACCGCTTCGACGTGACGGGAGTGGGAAGCTGGCTGGTCGACGTGCGCGACGGAGCGGTGACGGTCGAGGAGAGCGACGCCGACGCCGACTGTGCGATCGAGTTCTCGGAGGCGACGTTCGAGAAGCTTCGCAACGGCGGCAGCCCGACGACCGCGTTCCTGACCGGCAAGATCAAGGTCAAGGGCGACATGGCCCTCGCAACCAGGGTGAAGGATCTCCTCGGCTGAGGCTTCGCTAGCGACGGGGCCGCACGCCACGACGCAGGCGCTCGGCGTCCAGCAGGATCGCGTGGAGGACCGCGACGAGCGCCGCCACGACGACGATGACGAGCAGCCAGCTCACTGAGGATTCCTATCGGCATTCGGGCCCCGTGGGCTTGAGCCCCGGACACGGCACGTAGACTCGCTGGCTCGGATGCGTCTGCTCTTGCTACCGGTCATCGTTGCCGCAGCGCTCGCGGCGGGAGGCATCGCCGGAGCTTCGCCCGACGGGGTGAAAGAGATCCTGCCCGATCTCGACCAGCGCGCCCCGGGGGGCCTGCTCGTCGAGACGGTCGCCGGGGCTGCCGGGCCACAGTTTCGGCTTGGCTTCGACTCCGCGGTCGAGAACCACGGCGCCGGCCCTCTCGTCATCGACGGCAGGCGGGCGAGCCGCGCAGAGCCGGCGATGCGTGCCGACCAGCTCGTGAGCCGTGCGGACGGCACCACCAGGCGGGTCAAGGCGATCGGCCTGTTGCGCTACGTCGTCGAGGCCGACCATCGCCACTGGCACTACCTCGACTTCGACCGCTACGAGCTTCGCAGAGCGGGGGACGCCAGGGTCGTCCTTCGCGACCGCAAGTCGGGCTTCTGCCTCGGCGACCGCTACCGGGCGGGCTCTGTTGCCGCACCCGTGTACGTCGGTCGCTGCGGTCTCAACGCCCCGGGGCTCCTCCACGTGCGCGAGGGGATCACCCCAGGCTTCGGCGACGACTACCACGCGCATCTCGAGGGCCAGTACCTCGACGTCACGGGGCTGTCCGCCGGCCGCTACTTGCTCGTACACCGGGTCAACGTCGACCGGAGCATCGAAGAGAGCGAATACGGAAACAACGCGGCGTCGATGCTGCTCGAGCTCGCTTGGCCCGGGGGCCCGACCGCACCGCCGTCCGCGACGCCGCTCGCCGTCTGCCCCGACTCGGACCGCTGCGGAGGCTAGCCGAGCTCCACCAGAAGGGCGCCGCCGGCCACCTGATCTCCCTCGGCGACATGGATCTTGCGCACGATGCCCTCGAACGGCGCCGCGAGGGGCGTCTCCATCTTCATCGCCTCGAGCACGACGAGCGGCACACGGGAGGCGACGCGGTCTCCCTCCCCGACGAGAACACGAACGATCGTGCCGGAGAGAGGCGCCCGAATCTCCCCTCCGGGAAACCCCACGGCGACCGGCGTGGGCTCGCCCGCCGGCGGGGGGGCAAGCGGTGCCGCCGGGAGGTTGTGCCGCCGGCCGCCCAACCAGACCGGCTCGAGGGGATGGTGGGGGGCGAGCGGAGGGTGGTCGTCGAGGAACGCCGTCGTCGTCCGCCCCGCACGCACCTCCGGGTGATCGACGAGCCAGCGAAGCAGCGGCAGATTCGTCGTCACCCCGCCGACGTCCGTCCGGGCCAGCGCCGTGGCGAGCCGGTCGAGCGCCTCGTCGCGGGTCTCCGCCCAGCTCACGAGCTTGGCCAGCAGAGGGTCGTAGGCGGTAGGGACGCGGTCGCCCACGGTCACGCCCGCGTCGACCCGAACGTCGTCGGGCAGGGTGAGCCGCTCGATCCGGCCGGACTGGGGCAGGAGCGTGACCGGATGCTCGGCGTAGAGGCGCGCCTCGACGGCGTGGCCGGCCGGCAGGGGCATGGGCCCTAGCGACTCGCCTGCGGCGACCAGGAGCTGCTGCTCGACGAGATCCAGGCCGGTGACGAGCTCGGTCACGGGGTGCTCGACCTGGATCCGGGCGTTGAGCTCGAGGAAGAAGAAGCCGTCTCCGTCGAGCAGGAACTCCGCCGTACCGGCGCCGACGTACCCGGTCTCTCGTGCAATCGCGATCGCGGCGTCGGCGAGGTGCACGCGGAGCGTCTCGTCGACCGCGGGCGACGGGCTCTCCTCGACCAGCTTCTGGTGGCGTCGCTGGAGCGAGCACTCCCGCTCGCCGAGCGACACACACGCGCCGTGCGTGTCCGCGAGGAGCTGGATCTCGACGTGGCGCGGCCGCTCGACCCACCGCTCGAGATACACGGTCTCGTCGCCGAAGGCGGCCTCTGCCTCGCGGCCCGCGGCCTCGAGCGCGGGCTCCAGCTCGTCGGCTGAACGAACGAGCCTCATGCCCCGCCCGCCGCCGCCGCCCGCCGCCTTGACGAGGAGCGGAAAGCCGATCTCCTCCGCCGCCCCGCTCGGAAGCACCGGCACGCCCGCCCGCGCGGCGAGCCGGCGCGCATCCAGCTTGTCGCCGGCCCGCCGCAACGCTGCCGGCGGCGGGCCGACCCACACGAGGCCGGCCCCGCCCACGGCCTCCGCGAGGACGGCGCTCTCCGAGAGGAACCCGTAGCCGGGATGCACCGCATCCACCTGGGCCGTCAGCGCCGCCCGCACGAGCTCTCCGGCGTCGAGGTACGAGGCCACGGGGACCGTCTCGTCGGCGAGCCGCGTGTGGAACGCCCCCGCGTCGTCGGGAGCCGAGACGGCGACGGCATCGATCCCAAGTCGTCTGCACGTTCGGACGATTCGCGCCGCGATCTCACCACGGTTCGCGACCAGGAGCCTGGCGATCGGCGGCACGCGCGCATGGTACGGGGCGCTTCGAGGCGCATCCGACGCGGGCGGCGTCGACGGCTCTCCACGCCTACAGTAGGTGCGGTGCGGAGGATCGTCGTGGCGGGGGCCGGCGCGATCGGCGCGAGCGTCGCCTACCACCTGGCGCTCCGTGGGGCGCAGGGAATCGTGCTCGCCGATCGTGGTGAGATCGCAGGCGGCTCGACCGGGAAGGCCTTCGGGGGAATCCGTCAGCAGTTCTCGACCGAGGCGGAGGTCGTGCTCGCCCGTGAGAGCCTGCGCCTCTTCACCGAGCTCGGGACGCCCCTGTTCGAGCAGGTCGGCTATCTCTTCCTCGCGACGACCGAGGAGGGGCTCTCCGAGCTCGAGGCCCGGCGCGCCGTCCAGACCGAGCTCGGCGTCCCGGTGCACCCCGTCGACCGCGAAGGCGTCGAGGCGCTCGTGCCGGGGATTCGCTCCGGCGACGTCCTCGGCGGCGTCTTCTGCGGCGAGGACGGCACGGCGGACCCGCCCGCGGTCACGCGTGAGCTCGTCCGCAGGGCGGCCGCGCTCGGCGTCGAGGTGCACGAGTGGACGAGGGCCGAGGAGCTCGACGCGGACGTCCTCGTCGTCGCGTGCGGCGCCTGGTCGGCGGAGGTGGCGACAGCGCGGGGAGTCGAGCTGCCCGTGCGCCCGCTCGTCCGCCAGCTCGTGCTGACGACTCCCGTGGTCGCGCCGAGCCGCCTGCCGGTGACGATCGAGTCCGAGACGGGGTTTCACTTCCGCCGCCGCGGCGGGTCGCTCGTGCTGGCGATGGGCGAATCCACGCCTCGCTGGGGGTTCGACGAGCGGGTCGACGGGTCGCTCGTCGAGGACTGGCTCGCCCGGCTGACGCACCGGTTTCCACCCGCCGAGGGAGCCCGGGCGGCCGACGCCTGGGCGGGGCTCTACGACATGACTCCGGACGCGCACCCGATCGTCGACCGAGCCGCGGACGATCTCGTCGTCGCCTGCGGCTTCTCCGGGCACGGCTTCATGCAGTCGCCTGCCGTCGGCCGTGTCGTCGCGGAGCTCGTCCTCGACGGCGGCTCGACGCTCGATCTCACGCCCTACCGACTCGACCGTTTCGCCGGCACCGAGATCGCCCCCGAGACCCTCGTCCTCTAGCGTCGGCGACGAACGGCTGCCCATGGTGGCTCGTCGTCGAGCCGGCGGGGATCGATGATCCGTTCGGGCCGGTGCGCGCCCACCACGGGCGCCGCGTCCCCTCCAGACGTGTTTAGCGTGGCGTGTCCAGGGTCTGTCCCCGAGACGTGTCCAGCGGCGACGTGTCCAGGGGCCTGTCCCCGGGCGTGTCCTTCGGGGGAGCGCTCCCCGCCGGGCTCGCGCGCTACGTGCTCGAGGCCGAGCCGACCATCGCTCGAACCCGCTTGGCGGCGAGAAAGCCGATCGCGGCGCTGACGGCCACGAGCGGGATGTCGATTGCAAGATACGCCCAGCTCAGGCGAAACTCGCCGCTGACCACGGTGGCCAGCACGCCGAGCGCGACCGCGAGCGCGACCCCGACGAGGAGCCGGAGCTTTGGGCGAACGGCGCCGAGTAGCGCGCCGACGAGCAGGCCGCTGGCGATCGGGAAGAGCTCCTCCATCTCACCGACTCCCTTCTGGCCGCAGCGAGAGATCGTTGCCCGGACGAGCATTCTAGGCGTTCGGGCTAGGGGCTCAGAACTCGTTTTCAGAATGACCGCGTGCCCGGGCGGCCTGCAGCTCATTCTGAAGCGAGTTCTCACATCCGGAACACGCCGAAGGACGTCTCGGGGATCGGCGCGTTCAGCGCCGCCGAGATCCCCATCGCGATCACGGGCCGCGTGTCGAGCGGGTCGAGGATGCCGTCGTCCCAGAGCCGGGCGGTCGCGTAGTAGGGGCTGCCCTCGCGCTCGTACTTCGCGCGGATCTCTGCGGGGTCGGCGCTACCGACCGCCGAGAGCACGGTCGCCGCCTGCTCGCCCCCCATCACGGAGATGCGCGCGTTCGGCCACGTCCACAGCTGACGTGGGGAGTAGGCGCGCCCGCACATCGCGTAGTTGCCGGCGCCGAACGAGCCGCCGATCACGACCGTGAACTTGGGAACCTCGGCGCAGGCCACCGCCGTCACGAGCTTCGCGCCGTCTTTTGCGATCCCGCCTGCCTCGTACTGCTTGCCGACCATGAAGCCGGTGATGTTCTGGAGAAACAGAAGCGGGATTCGCCGCGCGCACGCGAGCTCGACGAAGTGGGCGCCCTTGAGCGCCGACTCGGAGAACAGGACGCCGTTCGACGCGAGGATCCCCACGGGGTACCCCTCGATCCTGGCGAAGCCGCAGACGAGCGTCTCGCCGTACAGCGGCTTGAACTCGTGGAGGCGGGAGCTGTCGACGAGGCGCGCGATCACCTCGCGGACGTCGTAGAGCACGCGTTGGTCGGCGGGGACGATCCCGTAGAGGTCACGCGGGTCGTAGATCGGCTCGGCCGCGGGCTCGACCTGCCACGGCGGGTCGGGCTTGCGGGCGCCGAGGTTGGCGACGATCTCCCGAACGAGCGCGAGCGCGTGCTCGTCGGAGAGCGCGTAGTGGTCTGCGACACCGGAGACCCGCGCGTGAACGTCGGCGCCGCCGAGCTCCTCCGCGGACACCTCCTCGCCGGTCGCCGCCTTCACGAGCGGTGGGCCGCCGAGGAAGATCGTCCCGGTTCCGCTCACGATCACGGTCTCGTCGCTCATCGCGGGCACGTAGGCGCCGCCGGCGGTACAGGATCCCATCACGCAGGCGATCTGCGGGATCCCCTGCGCGGACATGCGGGCCTGGTTGTAGAAGATCCGCCCGAAGTGGTCGCGGTCGGGGAAGACCTCGTCCTGCAAGGGCAGGAACGCTCCCCCCGAGTCGACCAGGTAGATACATGCGAGCCGGTTTTGCTGGGCGACCTCCTGCGACCGCAGGTGCTTCTTCACGGTGAGCGGGTAGTACGTGCCGCCCTTGACGGTCGCATCGTTGGCGACGACGACGCACTCCCGTCCCGAGACGATGCCGATCCCGGTGACGATCCCCGCGGACGGCGCGTCGCCGCCATAGAGGTCCCATGCGGCCAGGCTGCCGAGCTCGAGGAACGACGAGCCGGGGTCGAGCAGCCGGTCGATCCGCTCGCGAGCGAGGAGCTTGCCGCGCGAACCATGACGCTCGACTGCGTCCGCACCGCCGCCGCCCGCGACTCGTGCGGTCCGTTCGCGAAGCTCCGCGACGAGCGCCTCCATCCTCGCCCGGTTTGTCCCGAAGTCCGCCGAGTCCCGGTCGACGCGCGTCTCGAGGACGGTCACGACGGAAGCGTACGAGGTTTACCGGTCGCTAACGAAGTCTCACGGCAGCCTTACGGACTCCGCATGGGCCGTTAGCAACGACCCGCTTTGCTCCGCTCTGACGAGATCGGCCACGCAGCGCCACTGAAAGGACGACGATGAGACGGAACCTGACCATCCTCGCGCTTGCTGCCCTCGGAGCGCTGGCGTTGATCCCGGCGAGCTGGGCCGCCTGGGTACCGGGCACGCGCGGGAGCGACACGCTGACGGGAACCGAGTCCGCCGATGCGATCGTCGGCAAGAGCGGCAACGACACGATCTCCGCGCTCGGCGGCGACGACGTGGTCTTCGGCGGGCGCGGCGACGACGTTGCCGACGGCGGCGACGGGGACGACATCGTCTTCGGCCACTGGGGCTCGGACGACCTGAACGGCTCCGGCGGCGACGACATCCTCTTCGGACGCTCGGGCGGCGACGACCTCGACGGCGGCGACGGCAACGACAAGCTGTTCGCGGGCTGGGGTCTCGACGAGCTCGCCGGTGGAAGCGGCGACGACGTGCTCTACTCGCTCGCCCGCGACTACGCCGTCGACACGCTCGATTGCGGAGACGGCGCGGACACTGCCTACATCCGGCCGGAGGACAGGACGACGAGCTGCGAAGAGGTCGTGGTCGCGGTCAGGTCGGCCGACACCGAGTCCGACTCGACCGACTAAGAAGGCCCGCCCTCCTCTGGGGCTGCGGGCCCCGCGGCCGCCTGCCCGGCCGCGGGGCTCGCTCACGCTTGCCGGCGGATCACGGTCGCCGTCTCTGCGACACTTTCCTCACCCCGTCGCGCGTCATCACCGCAGGAGGACCGTGACCGACGTCTTCATCTCCTACTCGCGTCGCGACGAGGAGTTCGTGCAGAGGCTCCGTTCGGCGCTCGACGCGCGCGGAAAGGACGTCTGGTTCGACCGTGACGACATCGGGCCGGCAGTCGAGTGGCGCAACGAGCTCGCTCTCGGGATCGAGGGCGCGGACACGTTCGCGCTCGTGATCACCCCCGACTCGCTCCGGTCCGAGGTGTGCCGGCACGAGTGGACTCACGCGTTCGATCAGCGCAAGCGGCTCCTGCCGCTCCTGCGTCGGGAGCCGGACGGCGAGGTGGTTCCGGACGAGTTCGCGAGCCGTAACTACGTCTTTTTCCGCGAGACGGACGACTTCGCCGGCGCTCTCGACTCGCTGGTCGCGGCGATCGACGACCTGCCCGAGTGGGCACGTGTCCATACGCGGCTTCTCGAGCGCGCGGAGGCCTGGAACCGGAAGGGCAGGGACAACAGCCTGCTGCTACGTGGCAGCGACCTGCGCGACGCAGAGGGCTGGCTCGCCCAGCAGGCCGCGCACCGCGAACCGCAGCCAACGCCGCTCCAGAGCGAGTACATCCTCGCGAGCAGGCGGGCGACGAGCCGTCGCCAGCGGATCACGATCGGCGCGATCCTCATCGCGCTCGCCGCGACCGCGCTGCTCGCCGTGGTCGCCCTCCTGCAACGCAACGAGGCGCGGGACCAGCGAAACGAGGCGGTCCGGCAGGCGCGGCTCGCGACGTCGAGGCAGCTCGCCGTCGAGGCGCAGGCGGCGTTGCGCGACCGCCGGCTCGACCGAGCGCTGCTGCTCGGAGCGGAGGCATACGAGCGAGACCCGAGCGCGGAGGCGCGCGACGTGCTGCTGAGCGCGCTCGCCGGGAGCTCTCAGCTTCGGCGGCTCCTCCACGATCGGCCGGCCGCGCTTGCCGCCGTCGACGCTCGGGGCACGACTCTCGCGCTGGCCCGACAGGCGGGCGGCGTCGCCGTGTGGGATCTCGTGAAAGGTCGGCTCGAGACCGTCGTTCCCCTGTCCAGACAGCCTACGAGCCTCGCCGTCAGCGCCGACGGCCGCGCGGTCGTGCTCGGCTTCCGTGGCCTCGACGTGCATGTCTGGGACCTCGACCGTAGGCGGTGGGTGCCGGCGTTCGGTCCGCCCGGAACGACGGCGGATTTCGGTCAGCAGCAGGTCTTCAGCACGGCCGCCGCATCCGCTGGCCTCGTCGCCTGGGCCGGCGGGCGGGTTGGTGTGCAGCGCATCGGCGTGTGGAACGGCCGCGAGATGACGTACCTGATTCCCGACGGCTTCGCGTGCGAGGTCTCCGTGAACGCAGACGGATCGATGCTCGCCGTGGTCGGGGTCGACGGGCCGGTGGCGCAACAGATCGCCTGGACCGACGTCTGGCGGCTGCGAGACGGCGTCCCGGAGGGCAACCCTGTTCGCATTCGGCCGGGCACCGGATTCTCTCCCGACCCGGGCGGGTGCTCGCCTCCGTCGACGGCCGCGTTCAGCCCGACGCGTCCCACGCTGCTGGCGGTCGGGAGCTGGGACGGCACGGTGAGTCTCTGGGATGCCTCGAGCGGCGCTCCCGTCGGCGGGTCCCTGAAGTCGAGCGGGGGCGTCGTCTCGCACGTCGGCTTCAGCGGCGACGGCAGTGCCGTGCTTGCCCGCGACGGCGAAGGCGTCGCTCTGTGGGACGTCGAGAGCCAGGCCCGCCTGCCGATCTCGCTCCCGCAGGCGGCCACAGACCTCGGCGTCTGGCCGACGAACGACGGCGCCGGCGCGGTTCTCGTGGGGCCAACCGGGACGGTGGCGCTCGCCGAGCTGCGCCGACCGCTCGTGCCGCTCGCTCGACCGCTGGCGGTGGACGACGCGACCGACGTGGCGTTCAGCCCCGACGGCTCGATCGTCGCAACCGCCCGCGCCGACGGGAGCGTGCAACTCTGGCGAACGGCCTCGGGCAGACCGACCGGCGACGAGATCGCCACGGGTCTCGACCTGCCGCGTATCGCCTTCGGGCCGGACGAGCTGGTCGTGTGGGGTGCTGCGTCCCATGGGGAGCGTGTCGTGCTGCAGCCGCTCGCCCACCAGGCGCAGGCGCGAACCGTCGTGCTCGACGAGGGGCGTATCGCCGCGGTCGGATTCCGACCCGATGGAACGCCGATCGCCGTCGTTCCGGACCTCGGGACGACTCTCGTGCAGGACCTCCGGCGCGACACGCAGATCGGGAGTCTCGAGGGTGAAGTGACGAGCGTCGACGTCGGCAAGGACGTGCGCCGCGTGGCCGGGAACGCCGTCTTCGGCGAGACCGGGTCCCGGAGCGCCGTCGCCGTCTGGGACGTCGCGACCGGGGATCGCATCGGCAGCGAGAAGCCGGCGAGCCTCGGGGTCGCCCTCTCGCCCGCCGGCGACAGGCTCGCCACGGCGGGCTCGAGGACGATCACGTTCTGGGACGTCGACGGCGATCGCCGGCTCGGCACCACCGCGCCTGTCGCGGGCGACGGTGGCCCGAGCAGCCTCGTCTTCGGTCCGGACGCGACGATGCTGGCGGCGCTCGTCAGCCGCGAGCCGCTGGTGGATGCGTCCGGCGGCGTGACCTATCTTGGAGGCCTTCAGCTCTGGGACGTCGCGCGGCAGACGCTGGTCGCCGACCTCGTTCCCTCGGCACCCGTGGCAGGCCAGGCGACCGTTCGATTCTCCTCCGCGGGCAGGCTCGCCACCGTCGGACTCGGTGGGCAGCCGATGCTCTGGAACCTCGACCCGAAGCGCTTCGTGGCCATCGCGTGCCGACTCGCCGGCCGCTCGCTCACCCGCTCCGAATGGACGGTCGACGTCGGTCCCGACGTGGAGTACGCGCCCGCGTGCCCCTAGAGCGCCGCCCGAAGCGAGGCGACGAAGTCTCGCAGGCCGGCCGGCCCCGTCTCCTCCGCGATCTGGATCGCCCGGCTGCCGACGACCACTCCGTCGGCGAGTGCGGCGGCTGCGGCCGCCTGATCCGGGGTCGAGATCCCGAAGCCCGCGAGTAGGGGCACGTCGGTCACGGACCGCGCGCGCTCGACGAGCCCGGCGAGCTGACCCGAGACGCTCTCACGGGCGCCCGTCGTCCCGGTCACAGAGACGAGATAGAGCCAGCCGTCGGTCCGCTCGGCCGCGGCACGGATGCGATCGCTCGGTGTCGTCGGCGCGACCAGCTGGACACGGCGGAGGTCGGGACGCGCTTCGATCGGCAGATCGGCCACGATGAAGCTCGTCGCCCCTGCCGCCCGCGCGTCGGCCTCGAAGCGCTCGTAGCCGTAGGCCTCGAGGATCGAGGCGTACGTCATCGGCACCAGCGGAACGCCGACCCGCGATCGGATCTCGGCGAGGCACTCGAGGCAACGGCCGGTCCGCATCCCCTGAGCGAGAGCCCGCTCGCCGGCCAGCCGGATCACGGGCCCGTCCGCAAGCGGATCCGAGAACGGAAAGCCGAGCTCGAGCCAGTCGGCGCCGCCTTCGACGGCCGCCTCGGCCAGCTGGGGCGTCGCGGGGCCCGCCATCAGGTAGATCGAGAGCTTCTTCACGAAGCGGCCAGAACCGTGGCCAGGTCCTTGTCCCCACGACCCGACAGACCGACGAGGACGAGCTCGGCGCCCTCGAGGTCGAGCGCGCGTGCGAGCGCGTGCGCGGGCTCGAGCGCAGGAATGATCCCCTCGCGCTCGGCGAGCAGGTGGAACGCGGCGAGCGCCTCCTCGTCGGTCGCGCCGACGTAGCTCGCGCGGCCCGTGTCGCGAAGCCAGGCGTGCTCGGGACCGACCCCCGGGTAGTCGAGGCCGGCCGAGATCGAGTGCGCATCGAGGATCTGGCCGTCCTCGTCGGCGAGGATCGATGAGCGCGACCCGTGCAGCACGCCCGTGCGACCGGCACCCAGGCTCGCCGCGCCCGCCGCCTCGACCCCGACGATCCGCACGTCCGGGTCGTCGACGAACCCGGCGAAGAGCCCGATCGCGTTCGAGCCGCCGCCGACGCAGGCGACGACCGCGTCAGGGAGGCGGCGCTCCGCCTCGAGGATCTGCTCCCGCGCCTCGCGGCCGATCACAGCCTGGAGCTCGCGGACGATCTCCGGGTACGGGTGCGGCCCGGCGCAGGAGCCGATCAGGTAGTAGGTCGTCTCCACGTTCGTGATCCAGTCGCGGATCGCCTCGCTCATCGCCTCCTTGAGCGTCCTGGTTCCGATCTCCACGGGGACCACCTTCGCGCCGAGCAGGTGCATCCGCTCGACGTTGGGCGCCTGGCGGCGAACATCCTCGGACCCCATGTAGACGACGCACTCGAGCCCGAAGCGCGCACAGACGGTCGCGGTGGCGACGCCGTGTTGCCCCGCTCCCGTCTCGGCGACGACGCGCTTCTTCCCCAGCCGCACGGCGACGAGCGCCTGCCCGACGGCGTTGTTGATCTTGTGGGCGCCCGTGTGACAGAGGTCCTCGCGCTTCAGGTAGATGCGCCGGTCGCCGCCGAGCCGCTCGGCGCGATAGAGCGGGGTGGGGCGCCCGACGTAGGTGCGTGCGAGGTGGTCGCGCTCGGACTGGAAGGCAGGGTCGGGGGCGATGCGACGCCAGCCGGCCTCGAGCTCGTCGAGGGCGGGCACGAGCGTTTCCGGTACGAACCGCCCGCCGTACTCGCCGTACCAGCCTGCGCGCGTGTCCGTTGAAGTGCTCACGCCTCCTCCCGTCTGACCGCCATGACGAAGGCACGGACGCGGTCGTGATCCTTGATCCCGGGCTCGGTCTCGAGGCTCCGGCTCGCGTCGACTGCCCAGGGGTGGACCCGTCCGATGGCCGCGCCGACGTTCCCGGGCGAGAGCCCACCGGCGAGCATGATCCGTCCTGCGGCTCCGGCCGCGCGCGCCCAGTGGCCGTCGTCCTCGGCGAGCCACGGCAGGTCGAGCACGCGGGCGACCTGCTCGCCGTCGCGCAAGAGGACGCCGTCGCGCCCGCGATGGCCGTCCTCCTCCGGGTACAGCTGGACGAGGTCGGTGTCGTCGTCGCGGGGCTCGCCGACGTAGACGCCGACCGAGAGCATTGTCTCGGGCACGGGCAGAGGGGCCTCGGCGCGCCGTGGGCTCTCGGCGAGCACGAAGCCGGCGAGGTCGGCGCCCGCCTCCGCAGCGGCGGCGACATCTTCGGCGCGCGTCAGCCCGCAGACCTTGACGAGCGGCCGCGCGAGAAGCGCGGCGAGTCTCGCTCCCGGGTCGGGAGCCCTCATCAGCGCCGTGCCGACGAGCACCGCGTCAGCCCCGGCGAGCTCGGCTGCTGCCGCCTGGGCCCGCGAGTGCACGGCGCTCTCGGCGATCACGATCCGGTCTCGCGGCGCCCCGGCGACCAGCGAGAGCTGCGTCTGCCGATCGATGGCGAAGGTCGACAGATCGCGCGCGTTGACCCCGATCACGCCTGCGTCGAGCGCTACGGCGCGGTCGAGCTCGGCGGCCGTGTGCGCCTCGACGAGCACATCGAGCCCGAGGTCGCGGGCGTGTCCGAGAAACGCGGCGGCCGCGTCGTCGTCGAGGTCGCGGAGGATCAGGAGCGCGGCGTCGGCGCCCGCCTCCCTGGCCTCCACGAGGTGCTCGCGGGTCGAGAAGAAGCCCTTCGCCAGGAGCGCCAGCGACGTCGACGCGCGCGCGGCGGCGAGGTCGGCGAAGGATCCCGCGAACCGTTTGTCGCAGAGCACGGACATCGCGGCGGCGCCGTTCGCCTCGTACGCGCGGGCGAGCTCGGCGGGATCGGCTCCTGGGCGGATGTCCCCCGCTGAGGGCGAGCGCCGCTTGAACTCGGCGATCGCCGCCAGACCGGGCGCGCCTAGGGCGTCGGTGAAACGGCCCATCAGACGGGAACGCCCCTGGAAAACGCGGCCAGCTCCTCGAGGCGCGAGGCGGCCGCGCCGGAATCGACCGCTTCCGCCGCGATCCGGTACCCGTCCGCGAGATCCTCTGCATGGCCGCCCGCGGCGATCGCTCCCCCTGCGTTGAGGAGCACCGCCTCGCGCTTGGGCCCCCGCCTTCCGGCGAAGATCGAGCGAATCGTCCGTGCGTTCTCGTGCGGCTTGCCACCCCGCAGGTCGGAGGGTCGACAGCGCGGCACGCCGAAGTCGGCGGGGTCGATCTCGCGCACGATCACCGACCCGTCGGCGACCTCGCAGACGAGGTTCGGACCGGCCGGGGAGAGCTCGTCGATCCCGCCCGCCCCGTGGACGACGAACGCACGCCGGGCGCCGAGCTGTGCGAGCACCTCGGCAATCGTCGGCACGAGTTCGGGCGCGTACACGCCCACAACCTGCGCCCGCGCGCCTGCAGGGTTCGTCAGGGGCCCCAGCACGTTGAAGATCGTGCGCGTCGCCAGCTCGCGGCGCACCGGGGCCGCGTGGGCCATCGCCGGGTGGTGGGAGGGAGCGAAGAGAAAGCCGAAACCGAGCTCGTCGATCGACTGTGCGATCCGTTCGGCCTCCTGGGCGAGGTCGAAGCCGAGGGCTTCGAGGACGTCCGCCGACCCCGACGCCGACGACACCGCACGATTGCCGTGCTTCGCGACCCCGGCGCCTGCCGCCGCGGCGACCAAGGCCGCCGCGGTCGAGATGTTGAACGTTCCCGACCGGTCGCCGCCGGTCCCGGCCGTGTCGACGAGGTCGTCGCGCGACGGCCGGACGGACACGACGTGGGCACGCATGGCCTCCGCGCAGCCTGCGATCTCGTCGGCGGTCTCGCCCTTGAAACGAAGCGCGACCAGGAAACCGCCGATCTGCGCCGGAGTCGCCGCCCCGTCCATGATCTCCTCCATCACGGCGCGGGCCTCGTCGCGCGAGAGATTCTCGCCGTCGAGGGCGCGCGCGAGCGCCTCCTGGATCATTGCCAGCCCACCGCCCTACAAGCGTCCCTCGAGGAAGTTCCTGCCCAGCTCCGGCCCCAGGGGAGTCAGCACCGACTCGGGGTGGAACTGAATCCCGACGACGGGGAGCTCCCGGTGGCGCACGGCCATCACCTCGCCGTCCTCGGTCGTCGCGCAGACCTCGAGCACGTCGGGGACGGTCACCGCGGCGAGCGAGTGGTAGCGGCCTCCCTCGAGCGGGCTCTCGAGGCCCGTGAAGATCCCGCGTCCGTCGTGCTCGACCGGGCTCGCCTTCCCGTGCATGAGCCGTTTGGCCTGGCCGACGGACCCTCCGTACACGTCGACGATCGCCTGATGGCCGAGGCAGACGCCCAGCGTCGGCACCAGCGCGCCCAGGCGCTCGACGATCGCCATCGAGGCGCCTGCATCCTCGGGCCGGCCCGGGCCCGGCGAGATGACGAGATGGCTCGGAGCAAGCCGCTCGGCCTCGTCGGCGTCGACCGCGTCGTTTCGCAGCACGGTCACCTCCGCGCCGAGCTCCTGGAACAGGTGCGCCAGGTTGTACGTAAACGAGTCGTAGTTGTCGACCAGCAGGATCATTTCCTCCCCACCACCCGCCCCCGATCGGGGTCACCACCACGCTCTGCGGCGTCGATCGCCGCCTCGATCGCGGCGAGCTTGGACAGGCACTCCTGGTGCTCGGCCGTGGGATCGGAGTCGGCAACGATCCCGGCGCCCGCCTGGAGTCGGGCGAGACCGTCCGTCATGAACACCGTTCGCAGCGCGATGCACGTGTCCATGTCCCCGTGCGGGGTCAGGTAGCCGATCGCCCCGGCGTACGGGCCGCGGCGGTATCCCTCGAGCTCGGAGATGATCTGCATCGCCCGCACCTTCGGCGCTCCCGAGACCGTACCCGCCGGGAAGCAGGCGCGGAGGAGGTCGAAGGCGTTGCGGTCCGGCAGGAGCTCGCCCGCGACCTCGGAGACGAGGTGCGTCACGTGCGAGTAGCGCTCGGCCTGGAGGAAGCGCTCGACTCGAACCGTGCCGTGACGGCAGACGCGCGAGAGGTCGTTGCGCCCGAGGTCGACGAGCATGATGTGCTCGGCTCGGTCCTTCTCGGACCCGAGCAGCCGCTCGGCATCGCCCTCGCCCGGAGCGGTCGTGCCGGCAATCGGGTTCAGGCTCGCGCGGGTGCCCTCGAGCTTCACGAGCGTCTCCGGAGAGGAGCCGACGAGCGAGATCTCGCCGAGCTCGAGCAGGAAGAGGTACGGGGAGGGGTTGATGCGCCGCAGCGCCCGGTACACGGCGAGCGGCGAGGCGCCAGTGGGGCGCTCGGCGCGCTGCGAGAGAACGATCTGGAACGCGTCGCCCGCGCGGATGTGCTCCTTCGCCGTCCGGACTCCCGCCTCGTAGCTCGCCTGGTCCGGGAGCCGACGCGTGGGGGAGGGCGCCGTGGGGCCGGGTACCGGCTCGCCGACCGGTGCGCTGAGACGGAAGGCGATCTCGTCTCGATCCCCGGCAAGCACCTCGGCGACGCTCGCAGCGTGGTCGAAGCGGACGAGCCGGTCGGCGACGACGAAGCGGCTCTCCGGAGAGTCGGAACCCGCCTCGGGAAGCGCCACGGTCGGCTCGAGCCGGGCGACGTGGTCGTAGCCGAGGTAGCCGACGACATGCCGTCCGGCCGCCACCTCGAGCTCCGCCTCGTCGAACGAGACGAATCGCGAGCCCGAGCCGACGAAGCTGTGCCGTCCGAGCCTCCCCCGTTCGACCGACTCGAGCAGGAAGGCGGCCCCGTCGCCGCGCAGGCTCAGGTACGCGCCGAGCGGCGTGACGAGGTCGGTGGAGATGTCGGCGGTAGGCATCGGGCGCGAAACGAAAACGACCTCCCGGCTGGAAGGTCGTGAGCGGAACAGGCTGGCGTCGGGTCAGTTCAGGCGACGCCCCCGCCCCGCTCGCGGCGCCAGCCCCACCACGCGTGGACGGAGGACGTCATCGCGGAGAGCCTAGGCAGCGTGCGCGGGGCCGTCAAGTCGGCTTCTGTGAGCGCTACGAGCCCAGATACGCGGCGCACGCGTCCGCGCCGAGCTGGAGGCTGAGCGCCCGCATCGCGGCGACGTCGCTCGCCCCTGCCTGCCGCCAGCGCTCGATCGTCGTCTCGCTCCAGCTCTCTCCGAGCTCGGCTAGCACCCGCGCGTCGCGTCGCTCGGCCCGGCTCATCAGCGCGAGCAGCGCCTTCACCCGGTGACGATCCGTCGCGACCGGGTCGAGCCGCTCGAGCCGGCGGGCGAGACCGGCGTCGACCGAGACGGTGACGAGGCCCGACGCGAGCAGCTCGGCCGGGCTCGGTGCCGTGGACGGCTTGACGGCGGCGGCGGCGCGTCCGGCACTCTCGCATGCGCGTTCCGCGCCGGCGAGCCAGTTTGACTTCTGCGCCCGGTACGGCTTCGGCGAGTAGCTCGCGGTCATGAAGTCGAGGTCGTCGGGCGAGAGCGCGTCGCCGTAGAGGAGGCTGCGGCGGTCGCGCGAGAGGGGCAGGCCGAGGTAGATGACGCCGATCTCGCGGGCCACGGTCTTGCGCAGGCGCGACTCGGCGAGCTTCGGCATCGATCGGAGCCCGCTGAAGGCCGGATCCATGCGCGCGCTCGACACGACGGCGTAGGGCGCCGAGTCGTGGGCCGCGAAGGCGTACTCCCACGGCTTTCCCTGAACGTACATGTCCTGGATCGTCAGCGCGACGAGCGCCGTTCTCGGTTTCTCGACCACCTCCGGATGCTCGTGCGAGACCAGCGCCAGCGCCTTCTCGGCGACGAGCTGGTTGCGTCCCGCGTCGAACGACTCGCGGTCGAGGGGGATCGGAGCGAGCACCCCGACCGGGACGTGATACCGGTCGCGGTAGCCGGCTGCGATCCGGTCGAGCTCCTCGCGAGGGAACTCGCCCAGTGCGACCAGGTAGACGCCGGGAGCGTCGACCTCACCGGAGCTGTCTCCGACGAAGGGCAGCTCGACGACGCCTGCCTTCCACGCCCCGCCGGCGGCGAGGGCGACCGCCGCGAGCGTTGCGGCCACGGCCGCGGCACGACTCCCCATGCCCGGTCAATCGGCTCGAGCGACGCTCGCCTCGACCCCGAAAGGGGGACGCGCTACGAGCCGCCGCGCGCTCGTAGGCGAGGCGAAGCAGGGCGACGACGTCGGGAACGTCCTCCGGGCCGGCGATTGGACGGCTGACCCAGCCCGAGTCAGGAAGCCCGTGGTGCGGCCGCACGCGGCCCTCGGCGACGATGTCGTCGGGCACTCTCGTCGGGAAGGGGAGATCGGCCAGGCGGTCGCCGTGCAGGGACCTGCCGACCGAGAGCCGCTCAGCGAAGCGGCTACGCTGGCTGCATGGCCCGCTCGATCATCCTCTCCGCAGTCCGAACGCCGTTCGGGAAGCTCGGCGGCGGCCTTGCCGCCTATCCTGCGACGGAGCTCGGGTCGGTCGCGGTTCGGGCCGCGCTCGAACGATCCGGGGTAGGCGCGGACGACGTCCAGTACGTGATCATGGGTCAGGTGCTCCAGGCGGGGGCGGGTCAGGCGCCGGCGCGCCAGGTGGCCGTCGGCGCGGGGATTCCGAAAGAGGTGCCGGCGGACACGATCAACAAGGTCTGCGCATCGAGCGTGCGGGCGGTCGAGATCGCCGACTCGATGATCCGTGCCGGCGACGTCGAGGTCGTGGTCGCGGGTGGCATGGAGTCGATGTCGAGCGCCCCGTACCTCGTGCCGAAGGCGCGCTTCGGCTACCGGCTCGGCGACGGGGAGCTCGTCGACTCGATGGTGTTCGACGGGCTGACGTCCACGTTCGACGGGATGCACATGGTCGAGCAGGCGTCGTTCGTGTCGCGCGAGCTCGAGATCGCGCGCGACGACCAGGATCGCTGGGCGCTGCGCTCGCATGAGCGGGCGGTGCGCGCGATCGACGAAGGGCGCTTCGCCGACGAGCTCGTCGCCGTCGGCGACGTGACGACCGACGAGGGCCCGCGGCGCGACACGTCGCTCGAGCGGCTGGCGAAGCTCCGGCCGGTCTTCGATCCCGAGGGGACGACGACCGCCGGCAACGCGCCGGGCGTGAACGACGGCGCGGGCGCGCTTGTCGTCGCGAGCGACGAGTGGGCGCGCCGCCGCGGGCTGGAGCCGCTCGCGACCATCGTCGCGCAGGGCTGGGTTGCCGACGAGTTCGCCTTCCTCGCGAGGACGCCCGCCCTGGCGGCGGGGAAGGCCCTGGCGAAGGCCGGGAAGGGGATCGACGACGTCGCGCGTGTCGAGGTCAACGAGGCGTTCGCGTCGGTCGTCGTCAACTCGATCGACATGCTCGGCGCCGACCCGGACGCCGTGAACGTGAACGGCGGCGCGGTCGCGCTCGGCCATCCGATCGGCGCGTCGGGGGCACGGATTCTCGCCACGCTCGTGCACGAGCTACGCCGAAACGGCGGTGGCCTCGGGCTCGTCGCAATCTGCTCGGGCGGCGGTCAGGGCGACGCGCTCCTGCTCGAGGCGTAGAGCCCGTCCATCAGCCAAGGCGAGGTCCCGGCTCCCGGTCGAGCCATCTGCTCAGGCTCGCGCGCCGGACGTCACATGCGGCCGCTTGTGTTGCATCAACGGGTGCGTGATCGCGTGTGAATCCGGCGCCAGGTGAGCTCTCGGGGATCAGCTGATGCAACACAAGGCGATCGTTCGCGCTGCGCCCGCCGGAAGGGCCTCGATGTGATACTCCCGCGGCGATGCGGTTCGAGCACGTTCTCGTCGTCGGAGCAGGCCAGATGGGCGCCGGGATCGCTCAGGTGGTCGCGGCGTCCGGCCGGCGAGTCTCCCTGCACGACGCTGCGCCGGGCGCCACCGAGCGAGGGCTGGCGGCGGCGCGCAAGAGCCTCGAGAAGCTCGCGGCGAAGGGCGGCCCCGACCCCGACGACGTGCTCGCCCGCCTGGCGCCCGTCGAGGACCTGGTCGCCGCCGATCTGCTGATCGAGGCCGTGGTCGAGGACGAAGCGGTCAAGGCGGAGGTCTTCCGTCGCGCGGACGCCGTGCTCCCGGAGGGCGCGATTCTCGCCTCCAACACGTCGTCGATCTCGATCACGGCGCTCGCCGCTACTACCGGGCGACCCGATCGTGTGGTCGGCATGCACTTCTTCAACCCCGTGCCGCTGATGGCGCTCGTCGAGGTGATCAGGGGGCTCGAGACGTCCGCCGAGACGGCCGCCGCCGTCTCGGACCTTGCCCGTGACCTCGGCAAGACACCCGCCGAGGCACGGGACTACCCGGGCTTCGTCGCCAACCGGATCCTGATGCCGTTCGTCAACGAGGCGGCGTACGCGCTGATGGAGGGGGTGGCCGAGGCGGAGTCGATCGACACGATCGCGAGGCTCGGCCTCAACCACCCGCTGGGCCCCCTCGCGCTCGCCGACCTGATCGGGCTCGACACGTGCGTCGCGATCATGGACGTACTGCACCGGGGGCTCGGCGACCCGCGCTACGCGCCCTGTCCACTGCTGCGGCAATACGTGGCCGCGGGGCGGCTGGGGCGTAAGAGCGGGCGCGGCTTCTACGACTATCCCGCGTAGAGGCTCGCGCTCGGGCGCGCTGACGTCTACTCTTGTACCGCGTCTCTGCGGCGGGCGCTGGGCAGAGGCCATGCGCATTCTCCTCGTCGACGACGACCCGGGGCTCCTCGAGCTCCTCCGTGCGACCTTCGAGGCGGTGGACGTCGAGCTCGAGTCCGCCGACTCGGCTGCCGCCGCGCTCGCCTCGCTGGCCCGCGAGCTGCCCGACGTCGCCGTCGTGGACGTGCAGATGCCCGGCACGAACGGGATCGACCTTTGCCGTGAGATCAAGGGCTCGCCCGCCACCGCGCACGTCTCGGTCCTCGTCCTGACCGGCTCCGGCGACGGCCGGCGACTCGAGGCGGAGCAGGCGGGCGCCGATGCGTTCGTGCTCAAGCCTTTCAGCCCGCTCGAGCTCCTCGCGGCAGTCGAGCGGCTCGCGGGCGGGCTCCACCCGGTTCCCTTCCGCGCGGCCAAGAACGGGACGAGCGAGCAGCAGCTCCAGCTGTACGCTCGCGACCTCCGACACCTGCTCGAGGTCGAGCGCGAGCAGAGGCGCCTGCTCGAGGACGCTTACCGGGAGACAGTGTCGGCGCTTGCGTCGGCGCTCGAGTTCAAGGACTTCAGCACCCGGTTGCACTCCCAGCGCGTTCAGCGATACGCGGTCGAGCTGATGGTGCTCGTCGATCCCGGCCTCGCCGGTGAGGCGAGTCTCGAGTACGGGTTTCTCCTGCACGACGTCGGCAAGCTCCGCATCCCCGACGCGATCCTGCGCAAGCCCGGGCCGCTCGTCGGCTCCGAGCTGCGCCTGATGAGAACCCACACGATCCTCGGCGAGCAGATGCTGTCAGGGGTCGCGCTTCTCGCCGGCGCGGGCATCGAGGTCGTCCGCTCGCACCACGAGCGCTGGGACGGGCGCGGCTACCCCGACCGGCTGGCCGCCGAGGAGATCCCTCGCGGCGCCCGGATCTTCGCCGTGGCCGACGCGCTCGATGCGATCACGAGCGACCGGCCGTACCACTCGGCGCGTTCGTGGGACGAGGCGCGCGCCGAGATCGTCCGCGAGGCGGGCCGTCAGTTCGATCCGGAGGTGGTCGACGCCTTCCGTGAGGCCGAGCCCGCGCTCCTGGAGACCCGCCGGGAGTTCCTGGCGGCCTAGGCCCTCGTTACGCTCTCCCGGTGGCACTGGACTTGGAGCTCTCGGAGGAGCAGCGTGCAATTCAGGCGCTTGCGAGAGAGTTCGCGGAGGCCGAGATCGCGCCGCATGCCGCGCAGTGGGATCGCGAGCATCGCTTCCCCCGCGAGCTGATCCCTCGCCTGGGCGAGCTCGGCCTCACGGGCATCTGCGTCCCCGAGGAGTACGGCGGCGCCGGCGCCGACTTCGTCTCCTACGTGCTCGTGCTCGAGGAGATCTCCAGGGCGGACGCGGGGATCGGCGTCACGCTCGCGGTGCACACGAGCGCCGCGACCCTGCCGATCGTGAGCTTCGGATCCGAAGAGCAGCGGCGGCGCTTCGTGCCACCGCTCGCGCGGGGCGACGAGCTGGGTGCGTTTGCTCTGACCGAGCCGGAGGCGGGATCGGATCCCGCCTCGCTGAGGGCGCGCGCGGAGGCGCATGGCGACGGCTGGCGGCTCACCGGGGCGAAGCAGTGGATCACGAACGGCGCCGACGCCGGCACGATCGTGCTGTTCGCGCGCGCGGACGCGGGCGTGACGTGCTTCCTCGTCGACGGCGACTCGGGCGGCCTCGCCGTCACGCGGTCGGCGGAGAAGCTCGGTCTCGCCTCCAGCTCGACGGTCGACCTCGCGCTCGACGGCGTCGAGGTCGGTCGGGACCGGCTGCTCGGGGAAGAGGGGCGAGGCCTCCCGATCGCCCTGGCGACGCTCGACGGCGGCCGCATCGGCATCGCCGCCCAGGCGGTCGGTATCGCCCAGGCCGCCTACGACGCGGCCCGGGCCTACGCGCTCGAGCGAGAGCAGTTCGGCCGGCCGATCGCCGAGTTCCAGGCGATCCAGTGGAAGCTGGCCGACATGGCGACCGAGATCGACGCCGCGCGGCTGCTCACGTATCGCGCCGCCTGGCTGCGCGACCGAGGCGAGCCGCATACGGAGGCTGGTGCGAAGGCGAAGCTCTTCGCCTCCGGCGTCGCGCGGCGCCATACGGGCGAGGCGATCCAGATCCTGGGAGGCTACGGCTACACGAAGGAGTTCCCGGTCGAGCGCTACTACCGTGACGCGAAGGTGACGGAGATCTACGAGGGCACGAGCGAGATCCAGCGGCTGGTGATCGCCCGCTCGATCCTCGGCCTCGGCCGGGAGCGTGCGGTCGCGTGAGCAAGCGCCGGGACGAGCCCGTGCGCCTCGACCGCATCTACACGCGCGGCGGCGACGACGGCGAGACGAGCCTCGGAAGCGGCGAGCGCGTCGCGAAGACCGACCCGCGGATCGAGGCCTACGGCACGGTCGACGAGCTCAACTCCATGCTCGGCCTGGCGATCGTCGCGGCCCCCGCGGAGCTCGTGCCGTGGCTCGAACGGATCCAGAACGAGCTGTTCGACCTCGGTGCCGACCTGTCGGTGCCGCTCGAGAACCAGCGCGACCGCCTCAGGGTCGACCAGGGGATGATCGACCGGCTCGAGCAGCTGTGCGACGCCGCGAACGAGCGCCTCGAGCCGCTGCGCAGCTTCGTCCTCCCGGGGGGCACCGAGGCGGCTGCCCGCCTGCACCTCGCCCGGACGGTGTGCCGTCGCGCGGAGCGTGCCGCGATCGCCCTCGCCGCAGTCGCCTCGGTCAACCCGCTCGCGATCGCGTATCTGAACCGGCTCTCTGACCTCCTGTTCATCCTCGCCCGCGCCGCGAACGACGGTGTGCCCGAGCCGCTCTGGAAGCCCGGCGCGTCCCGCTAGGCCCCTAGATCGCGACCCGCCGACGCGGCTGGCGCGCCGCCTCGGTCTGGGCGACGCCGTCGTGATCGGGCTCGGCTCGATGATCGGGGCGGGAGTCTTCTCGGCCTGGGCCCCGGCGGCGCAGGCTGCGGGCTCGGGCCTCCTGATCGGGCTCGCGATCGCGGGCATCGTCGCGCTTCTCAACGCCACCGCGTCTGCCCAGCTCGCCGCCGTCTACCCGGCCTCGGGCGGAACGTACGTCTACGGCCGGGAGGAGCTCGGACGCTTCTGGGGCTACCTCGCCGGCTGGTGCTTCGTCGTCGGCAAGCTGGCGAGCCTCGCCGCGATGGCCCTCACCTTCGGCCTCTACGTGGACGACGAGGCGGCGCGGCCGCTGGCGGTCGCCGCCGTCGTCGCGCTCACCGCGGTGAACCTCCTCGGCGTTACGAAGACCGCCGTCGTGACCCGCGTGATCGTCGTCCTCGTGCTTGCAGCTCTCGCGGCGGCCGTCGTCGCGTGTCTCTTCGGCGGCGACGCCGACGCCGGCCGCATCACGCCGCTGTGGCCGTCCGCGGGGCTGGGCGGGGTTCTCGAGTCGGCCGGCTTTCTCTTCTTCGCGTTCGCGGGCTACGCTCGCATCGCGACCCTCGGTGAGGAGGTCGCCGACCCGGCACGCACGATCCCGCGGGCGATCCCGATCGCGCTGGGCCTCGCGCTCGGTGTGTACGCGGTCGTCGCGGTAGCCGTCCTCGTCGTGCTCGGGCCGTCGGGACTCGCGGCAGCGGCTGCGCCTCTGACGGACGCCGCGCGTGCCGGCGACCTCGCCTGGCTCGCGCCGATCGTGACCGCCGGTGCCGCGATCGGCGCGCTCGGAGTGCTCCTCTCGCTGCTCGCGGGCGTCAGCCGGACGATCTTCGCCATGGCCGGGGAGGACGATCTTCCACGATCGCTCGCCGCCGTCGACGAGGATCACCACGTTCCGCGGCGCGCCGAGGTGCTCGTCGGGGCGGTGGTCGCCGTGGTCGTCGTGCTCGTCGACCTGCGCTCGGCGATCGGCTTCAGCTCGTTCGCCGTGCTCCTCTACTACGCGGTGACGAATGCCTCCGCGCTTCGGCTCCGCGTGCGCGAGGGCCGGCGGGCCCCGTGGCTGCCGGTGCTCGGAGTCGTGGGCTGCGTCGTGCTCGCGTTCACGCTCCCGCTCGAGTCGATCGCCGGCGGCGGCGTGGTCGTCCTCGCGGGTGTGGTCGCGTACGCGCTTACTGCGCGATTGCGACGAACCGCTTGACGGTCGCCTTCTCGGCGCCGAAGCCCGCCCGGAGCACGAGCCGGTAGCGGCCGTCCGGAAGCGTCCGCGGGAGGATCAGCTCGAGGGTGTGCCGGCCCGCCCGGACACTCGTGCGCCAGCTCATCACCGGTGCTTCGCCCGGCCGCGCGAGCGCTGCGCGGAGGACCGTGGGCCTGGACGTGCGCACGGTCACGCGGAGCAGCTCCTTGCCGTGCTCGGCGACGATGGTCGGCCTGCCCGCGCGAAGGGTGAGCCGGGCCTTCCCGTGTCCCGACGAGACGACGATCGGAAGCGTCGAGCCCTCGCGCGCGATCGGCTCGTCGCCGGCCCGGACCGCGAGTCCCTTGGCGACCTCGTTCGACGGCTCCCTGACGATCGTGCCCGGCTCGAAGCCGGCGGCTTCGACGGCGTCCCCCGCCGCGTCGGACGCGAGCCCTGCGACGTCGGGGACTGCGAGCAGCGCGTACGTCTGTGGGCTCGCGTTCCCGGTCTTGTCGGCGGCCGCGAGCGTGAACACCCGCGGATCGTCGTGGCCGTACGGGCCGATCTTCGCGTGCAGCTGGTCGCCGGAGATCGTGGCGACGAGCTTGCTGCGGTCGTAGAGGAGGTACGCGGTCACCGCAACGTCGTCGGTGGCGGGATCCCAGCGCAGGAAGAGCGTCTCGCCGTCCACGTCGAGCTCACCGCGGAAGTTCTCGGGCGTCGTCGGCGCCTTCTGGTCGCTCGGGGAGCGCGACGGCGACGGGGAAGGAGGCGGCGGAGAGGTCACGGTCCAGCTCCACCCGGCGGGCGCGCTCGTATTGCCGGCGAGATCGATCGCCTGCACCTGGAACGTGTGGGGCCCGAGCGCGAGCCCCGTGTACGTCTTCGGGTCGGTGCACGCCGAGAACGCGCCCGCGTCGATACTGCACGCGAAGCTCGACCCGCTCTCGGTCGAGGCGAGCCCGAACGCCGCGGTCGTCGTCGGCGAGGGGTCGGTGGGCCCGAAGTCGATCGAGGCGGTCGGCGGCGTGTTGTCGACGGTCTTCGTGCCGATGGTGATCGTCCCCTGGTTCGCGGCGCCGTCGGTCACGACGGCCTGGATGTCGTAGTCGCCGTCGGGCACGCTCGTGGTGTCCCAATCGGCCGACCAGCCGTCGCTGCCGTCCGTGTCGGTGTCGATCGTCGTCCAGGGGCCGGATCCGGTCGGTCGGTACTGGAACTCGACGGAGACGACTCCCGCACCCGAGTCCGTCGGGCTGGCGGTGAGCGTGACGGTGCCGCTGAGGTACTGGCCACCCGGCCCGCCGCCGCCTCCCGGCGACGTGTTGTCGACGAGACGGTCGGTCACCGGAGCCGACGTCGTCACGCCGCCGATCGTGTTGGTGACGACGACATGGAGGTCGTAGAGGCCGTCGGCGACCGACGTCGTGTCCCACGGGTTGGTGACGGGCGTCCAGGTCGAGGCGCCGGCCGGGGAGATCTCGTACACGGTCGTGGCGACACCCGACTCGGGGTCGTTCGCCGTCGAGCTGAGCGTCACCGTGCCGCTCAGAGGCGAGCCGGGGTCGTCCATGGTCGCGATCGGGTCGGTCCCATCGAACTTGACGACGTTGGCGGACGTGTAGGTGGCGACGTTGCCGACGTTGTCGGAGACCGAGTTCTGGTACCTGGCGCACAGGCCGCCGGAGATCGTGTCGGGGCTCGTCACCGGCGTCCAGGACCCGTAGCTGCCGCAGGTGCCGCCGGCGAGCGTGGCGGTCGCGCGCTCGAGCACGCCCGTACCGGCAGCGAGGCCGGATTCGCCGTCGGCGCCGTCGGTCGAGGTGATCGTGACGCTTCCGTCCGCGTCGTAGCCGTCGGGGTAGTCGACGGAACCGCCGCTCGGCGGAGTGGTGTCCGGGGTGACCGTGAACCCGGCGCTCGCGGTCAGGCCGTTGCTGGCGACGGCCGTTACGGTCTGCGCGCCGCTCAGATCCCCGAGACCGTAGGTGGCCGAGTAGGGAGCCGAGGTGTCGTCGACGCCGTTCGGGAACGAGACCTTGTCGATCCCGGACTCGGCGTCGTCGGCCGTTGCCGAGACGTCGAACGTCCCCGACTGTCCCGTGTTGACGAAGATCGCCGTCGAGCTCGAGAGGAACGCGTACGGGCTCGACTCGCTCAGCGTGACGACGGGCGTGGTGGGCCCGCTCAGGTCGACCTTGACGACGTTTGCCGACGTGTAGGTGGCGGTGTTGCCGACGTTGTCGGTGATCGAGTAGCGGTACTGGGCGCAGAGCCCGTCGGGGATCGTGTCGGGGCTGGTGACGGTGCTCCAGGCTCCGTAGCCGCCGCAGGTGCCGCCGCCGAGCGCGGCGGTGTGCCGCTCCAGGACTCCCGTGCTCGCGTCGAGGCCGGAGCCCGCATCCGTGCCGCCGGCGGTCGTGATCGTGACCGTCCCGTCGCCGTCGTAGCCGTCCGGATAGTCGACCGAGCCGCCGCTCGGCGGGCTCGAGTCCGGCGTGAGCGTGAACGTGCCGGGAACGCTCGTCAGACCGGCGCCGTTCGTGGCGGTGACGCTCCTGCGTCGCCGTAGGCTGTGGTCGACGAGTCCCAGGTGTAGCAGCCGAGTACGGCGATGACGCATCCGCACCGCCGCCCGTGAGCCCTGCGACGGCGGGGAAGTTGACGGATGCGATGCCCGACTGGGTATCCGTCGCGGTGGAGGTGACGGTGAAGCTGCCGCCGGTGGCGCCGGGTTGGTAGTAGAGGGTGGTGGCGGTGATGTGTTGGTTGGCGCTGGTGGGGGTTTCGGTGAGGGTTTGGGTGGGGGCGGCTGGGGCGCTGGTGTCGACTTTTACGGTGTTGGTGGTGGTGTAGGTGGTGGTGTTGCCGACGTTGTCGGAGATCTGGTAGCGGTACTGGGCGCAGTTGCCGGTGGTGACGGTGTTGGGGCTGGTGACGGTGGCCCAGGCGCCGAAGGCGCCGCAGGTGCCGCCGGTGAGGGTGGCGGTGGAGCGTTGGATGATTGCGGAGGCTGCGTTGAGGCCTGAGCCGGTGTCGGTGCCGTTGGTGGTGGTGATGGTGACGGTGCCGTCGGTGTCGTAGCCGTCGGGGTAGTCGACGGAGCCGCCGGTGGGTGCGGTTGCGTCCTGGGTGAGGGTGAAGGTGGCGGCGCCGCCGGAGATGCCTGAGCCGTTGGTGGCGGTGACGGTTTGGGCGCCGGTGGCGGTGGTGGCTGCGGTCCAGGCGTAGGCGCGGGTGTAGGGGGAGGTTGCGTCGGTGCCGCCGGCGACGGGCGCGATCGCGGGGAAGGTGACGGAGGCGATCCCGGACTCGGCGTCGGTGGCTGCGGAGGTGACGGTGAAGGTGCCGCTGGCGCCGGGCCGGTAGTAGACGGTCGTGCCGACGACGTGCTGGGCCCCGCTCGCCGGCGTCTCCGCCACCGACAACGGCGCCGCCGACGGACCCGTCAGATCAACCCGCGCGACGTTTGCCGACGTGTAGGTGGCGGTGTTGCCGACGTTGTCGGTGATCGAGTAGCGGTACTGGGCGCAGAGCCCGTCGGGGATCGTGTTGGGGCTGGTGACGGTGCTCCAGGCTCCGTAGCCGCCGCAGGTGCCGCCGCCGAGCGTGGCCGTCCGGCGCTCGAGAAGGCCGGAGGCGGCGTTGATGCCCGAGCCGCCGTCCGCGCCGTTGGCCGTGGTGATCGTGACGATCCCGTCGGCGTCGTAGCCGTTCGGGTAGGTCACGGAGCCGCCGGCGGGCGGCGTGGAGTCGGGTGCGAGCGTGAACGTGCCCGCCGCACCGGTGAGGCCCGCGCCGTTGGTGGCGGTGACGCTCTGCGCGCCGCTCGCGCTCGTGGCGGCGTTCCAGGTGTAGAGCGACGTGTAGGGAGAGGAGCTGTCGGCGCCGCCGCCCGTGAGCCCTGCGACGGCGGGGAAGTTGACGGATGCGATGCCCGACTGGGTATCCGTCGCGGTGGAGGTGACGGTGAAGCTGCCGCCGGTGGCGCCGGGTTGGTAGTAGAGGGTGGTGGCGGTGATGTGTTGGTTGGCGCTGGTGGGGGTTTCGGTGAGGGTTTGGGTGGGGGCGGCTGGGGCGCTGGTGTCGACTTTTACGGTGTTGGTGGTGGTGTAGGTGGTGGTGTTGCCGACGTTGTCGGAGATCTGGTAGCGGTACTGGGCGCAGTTGCCGGTGGTGACGGTGTTGGGGCTGGTGACGGTGGCCCAGGCGCCGAAGGCGCCGCAGGTGCCGCCGGTGAGGGTGGCGGTGGAGCGTTGGATGATTGCGGAGGCTGCGTTGAGGCCTGAGCCGGTGTCGGTGCCGTTGGTGGTGGTGATGGTGACGGTGCCGTCGGTGTCGTAGCCGTCGGGGTAGTCGACGGAGCCGCCGGTGGGTGCGGTTGCGTCCTGGGTGAGGGTGAAGGTGGCGGCGCCGCCGGAGATGCCTGAGCCGTTGGTGGCGGTGACGGTTTGGGCGCCGGTGGCGGTGGTGGCTGCGGTCCAGGCGTAGGCGCGGGTGTAGGGGGAGGTTGCGTCGGTGCCGCCGGCGACGGGCGCGATCGCGGGGAAGGTGACGGAGGCGATCCCGGACTCGGCGTCGGTGGCTGCGGAGGTGACGGTGAAGGTGCCGCTGGCGCCGGGCCGGTAGTAGACGGTCGTGCCGACGACGTGCTGGGCCCCGCTCGCCGGCGTCTCCGCCACCGACAACGGCGCCGCTGTCGGCGCTGTGGTGTCGACGAGCGCGTTCGCAGACGGCGTGCCGGCCGCCTGGTTGCCGACGTTGTCCGAGATGACGCGCCGGTAGCGGTAGCAGTTGCCCGCAACGACCGTGGTGTCGGCCCCTCCGGAGAGCGTCACGGTCGACCACGTGCCCGGGAAGGCGCCGCACACGCCGCTCGTCAGCGTTGCCGTGTCCCGCTCGACCAAGCCGGACGTCGCATCGACCCCGGACGCGGCGTCGGCGCCGTTCGTCAGGGTCAGCGGAACCGACAGCGTCGAGTACCCGGGGCCGCCGACGAGCGTGGCGGTCATCCCCGTCGGGCCCGTCGCGTCGGCGGCGATCGTGATCGTCTGGCTCGCGGTGTTCCCCGCGAAGTCGGTGGCGGTGACGTTCTGGACGCCGGGAGCCGCCGCGCCGGCCGACCACGAGTACGTGACCGGGCTGGTGTAGGGAGAGGTCGTGTCGTCGCCGCCGGCCCCACTCCAGCCTCCGAACGCCGACAGATCCGGAAAGTTGACCTTGCGAACGCCCGAGGCGTCGGTCGAGGTTGCGTTGAGGTCGAACGAGCCCGAGCCTGTCGGCCGGAAGTACTGCGTCCGCGTCCCGGCCACGTAGAACTGATTGCCGACGCCTGTCTGCTCGGTCGGCGCGTTGACGGCGATCGTCGGGTTGACGATGTCGGGCCGTAGGGCGAGCAGCTGCGCGACCCAGTTACCGGATGTCGTTGCGGTCGCGACCTTCGTCCCGGTGGCGGCGTTGGCGGCCTGCAGGACGTCGGCGGCTTCCGAGCCGACCTTCAGCGAGGACGCGGCGCCGTCCGAGGAGACGACGTCCCACCTCTCGGTCATGCCCGCGGGCGGTGCGATCTGATCCCCGTTGTCGATCCCGTAGAGGGCGACGAGCATGGTGTTCGCGGCTCCGGGCGCGATCGAGCCCGCCGTCGGGGTCGCGGAGGTACCGGTTGCCGTGCTCGAGGTGAGCCCGAGCGTGAGCCCGACGCCGCCGTACGCCGCGATCCCGCCGGTCGCGCGCCCCGCGACCGAGAGCGTGAACGCGTACGAGGCGGGCTCCGACGCACCGGCGTTTCGCCGGTAGACGGCCTGGCGGATGAACGCGCCGTTGTTGGTGTTCTGCAGGACGCTCCAGCCCGCGGGAGCCGTGATCGTGACGTTGGCCCGCACCGTCACCTGGGCGACGAGGAGGTCACCTTCGACGACGCCCGCCGGCCTGGGGATGGTCAGGCTCGCTGCGCCCGCGCCGTTGTCCGCGGTGGCCGTCCCGCTCAGCACGACGCCCGGGTCGATCAGGTAGGGGAGCGGCAGGTCGGCGTCGTCGAGAGGAAGCTCGAGTCGCCACGCGCCGGGCTTTCCGGCGAGGCGCCAGTCGAGTCCGTCCGGCGTGATGTCGCGTCCGTCCGCGTCGAAGATGGCCACGGGGGAGAGGCCGAGCTCGGAACGCTCGCTGCCGTCCCACAGATCGATGCCGCCGTCGGCTCGCAGTCGCGGCTCCAGCCCGTTCGTGTCGAGACGCCACCGCCAGGTGCGGGCGCCCTGTCGAGTCGACACCGCGAGGAACTGCTCTGCTCGACGGGGAACGAGCAGCAGGATCTCATGACCATAGGGAGTCGAGCGCGTCACCCCGTTGGCGTGCGCGGTCCAGGCCGAGCCCGACCCGTGCATGGCCAGCGTGACCGCCTGGCCGCGGTCGAGCGAGACGGTGTAGCCGTTCCGCCGCAGCGCCACGCCGACGTCGTCGCCGAGATTCGCGGTGGGCGAGCCGGACGGAAGGGCCGGACCCGACGGCGTCCTCGAGGAACGACGGCAGGTCGCGCGCGTCGCCCGACCCTCGTAGCCCGAGCGTCGTCAGCCCGAGTCCGAGACCGGCCGCGAGCGCGGCGAGCCCGGCCAGGGCAGCGAGGAGGCCGGGGCGCCGCAGGATGTGCACTCTCTCCATCGATTCGTCGTTTGTCCGGACCGCAGGACCGGACGGTGTCGTTACAAGCGTCGTCGGCAACTCGGGCCCGTGACTCAAGCGGAAGCACGTCTGAAAGAGGTATCGGACGGGAATCACTCGAACCGTTTGACCATGCCGTCCGGGCCTGTGTGTCGGCCCGACGTATCTAACCGTGAAGTGGAGCCTGAGAGATTTGGTGTGCGCCACGATCCCGCGTGGAACGGTGCGGATCTGCCCGGGCGTCCCCCGAACGGGGGAGATTTCGGCTCATACGGGCCTTCCGGGCTTGACGTTAGACTCCGCGACTGGATCACTTAGGCGTGACCCTTCTGGGGCACTGCGACGTACCACGATCAGGGGAGAGAGACTGCGGTGACTTGTTTTCGGAAATTCGCGCTCTTGGGTGCGCTCGTTGGCACGCTGGTGGCCGTCGGCGCGGGACCCGCCGCCGCCGGCGAGGTAACGCCTCCTTCGGGGACCGGCAAAATCATCATCGACAAGGTCACCGATCCGGCGCACCACCCGGAGGTGTTCGCGTTCACGGTGACCGGGCAGCCGGGCTTCTCGCTCACGGACGATTCCCCCCCGAAGGGACTGACGCTGGCCCCGGGGAGCTACGACGTCACGGAGGGCGCGCCGCCCGCCTGGTACTGGGCGCTCGAGAGCCTCACGTGCATCGTGACCAAGCCAGGTGGCGGCACGACCTACTCGCCGAACCTCGCGCAGCGAAAAGTGTCGATCACGCTCGGCGCGGGCGGTGAGATCAAATGCACGTTCAAGAATCAGAAGCGCGGCAAGGTGATCGTCAAGAAGCTCACCGACCAGGCGAGCTCGGACACCTTCCCGTTCACGCTTGCCGGTGGGCCCGACGCCGTCAACTTTCCCTTTAGCCTCCAAGGCGGCGGGACGTACACCAGTCCCCTGCTGAAGGCGGGAAGCGGCTACAGCGTGACTGAGAGCCTGGCCGGCCTGCCCGACTGGGGGAACTACTTCGCCGAGTGCAAGAAGGGCTCGACTGTCCTCAACCCGGCGAGCTTCACGATCGAGCAGCGCGACGAGATCACCTGCACCTTCAAGAACCGCAAGAAGCCGAAGCTGACCGTGATCAAGCACGTCGTCAACGACAACGGGGGCAGCGCGACGGCTGGGCAGTTCACGATGCAGGTCACCGGCAACCAGCCGAGCCAGTCGTCCTTCCCCGGCAGCGAGGCCGGAACGGTCGTCTACCTGAGCCCCGGCGCCTACTCGGTCGACGAGACCGGCGGCGGGCCTGCGGGCTATGCGAAGTCGATCGGCGCCACCTGCGCAGGCACGATCGCCTACGGCGACTCCAAGACCTGCACGATCACCAACGACGACATCCCGGCCAAGCTCACCGTGATCAAGAAGGTGACCAACGAGCACGGCGGCACGGCTGTTCCGGGCGATTTCACGATGTCGATCAACGGCGTCACGGCCTCGGGCGGCAACTCGTTCCCAGGCTCGGCGGCCGGTGTGACGAAGACGCTCACGACGGTCGGCGCCTACGACGTCACCGAGTCGGGCCCCGGTGGCTACGAGGGCAAGTTCTCGGCCGACTGCACGGGCACGATCGCCCTCGGTGAGGAGAAGACGTGCACGGTCGAGAACAGCGACGGGCCTGCGACCCTCACGCTGATCAAGGAGGTCGTGAACGACAACGGCGGCACGGCGGGGCCGGACGACTTTGGTCTCTCGATCGGCGGTGAACCTGTCGATTCGGGTGAGGCGAAGACGCTGTCGGCGGGTTCGTACGTGATCGGCGAGGAGGGTCTCGAGGGGTACGCGTTCGTCAAGATCACCGGCGACGAGGCTTGTCCGTCGGAGCTCGGCGGGAAGGTCGCGCTCGGGCCTCGGCGACGACGTCGAGTGCACGATCGTCAACGACGACATTCCGGCGAAGCTCACCGTGATCAAGAAGGTCACGAACGAGCACGGCGGCACGGCTGCGCCTGGCGACTTCACGATGTTGATCAATGGCGTCACCGCCGCGGGCGGCAACTCGCTCTCCGGCTCCGCGACCGGCGTCACCAAGACGCTCACGACTGTCGGCGCCTACAACGTGACCGAGTCGGGCCCGGGCGGCTACGAGGGCAAGTTCTCGGCCGACTGCACGGGCACGATCGCCCTCGGTGAGGAGAAGACGTGCACGGTCGAGAACAGCGACGGGCCTGCGACCCTCACGCTGATCAAGGAGGTCGTGAACGACAACGGCGGCACGGCGGGGCCGGACGACTTTGGTCTCTCGATCGGCGGTGAACCTGTCGATTCGGGTGAGGCGAAGACGCTGTCGGCGGGTTCGTACGTGATCGGCGAGGAGGGTCTCGAGGGGTACGCGTTCGTCAAGATCACCGGCGACGAGGCTTGTCCGTCGGAGCTCGGCGGGAAGGTCGCGCTGGGCCTCGGCGACGACGTCGAGTGCACGATCGTCAACGACGACATCGCGGCGAAGCTGACGGTGATCAAGGAGGTCGTCAACGACAACGGCGGCACCGCCAAGCCTGGCGACTTCACCATGAACGTCATCGGCACGAACGTCTCGGACGACTCGTTCCCCGGCGACTCGGCGGGCACGACGGTCACGCTCGACGCCGGCGCCTACCAGGTGCAGGAGAGCGGCCCGTCGGGCTACACGCCGTCGTTCTCCGGCGACTGCAACGCCACGATCGCGCTCGGCGAGAGCAAGACCTGCACGATCGTCAACGACGACAAGGGTGGTGGTGGCGGCGGCGGCAGCAGCGGAGGAGGCGGCGGTGGCAGCACGGTCGTCGTGCCCCCCGCGATTGACCTCTCGGTCACCAAGGGCGACGCGCCCGACCCGGTCGACGTCGGCCAGAACATCACCTACACGATCGTCGTCACCAACGCGGGCCCGAGCACGGCCACGGGCGTCGTCGCGACGGACACGCTTCCGATCGATTTCGTGAGCGCCGTGTCGGCAAGCTCGACACAGGGCTCATGCACGGTCGCCAGCCCGGTCGTCACGTGCCAGATCGGCACGATGAACGCCGGCGCCAAGGTGACGGTCACGATTGTCGTGAAGGCGAACAAGGCCACGGGTGCGACGAAGGCCCTGAACACGGTCGTCGTCGTCGGACAGCAGGCGGAGACGACTACGAACAACAACACGGCGTCGGCGGAGACGACGATCAGGGGCCCGTTCAAGCCGCCGGCGACGTGCGCCAGCATGACGATCTCGAAGAGGACGATCACGGTCGGCTCGACGGCGCGGATCAAGATCACCGTCCGCGCCACGAACGGCAAGCCGATGAAGAACGTCAAGGTCAAGGTCAAGGGCCCCGGCTTCGTCAAGACGGTCAAGACGAACGCCAACGGAGTCGTCTTCGTCACGATCGCGCCGAAGCGGCCCGGAATCACGACGTTCACGGTGCCGTCCAGCGGCAAGTGCGCGAAGCGCGTCGGCATCGCGGGCGCGTTCCAGCCGCCCGTCACCGGCTAGGCGAGCGCCGACCCACACGGATCGACCCAGCGCCCCCGGCTCACCAGCCGGGGGCGCTGTCACTCGATCGAGTGTCGGTTGCAACCTCGCGTTTGATAGCGCGCGAGAGGGATCACCCGTTCTAGGGAGGCGACCGATCTCCGGGCCAGCGGGGCCGACGGCCCCGTTCCGACCCAGACCCGGAGGACTCGGTGCCGATCCGTCGCAGGCTCTCGACGACGCTCGTCGCTTTCGCGGCGGCAGCGGTGCTCGCCTCGGGCGCGACCGCGGCGGTCTGCAACGAGAGCTACTCGTACGCCGGTCTCGTCAACGGCGCCCCCGGTCACGGCGTCCGCGCGACAGTCAGAGCGCTCGAGCTCCCTGGAGTCGAGTGGGGGCACGTCGGCGCCTGGGTGGGGCTCGGAGGGCCCGGGCTCGGACCGAACGGCGAGGACGAGTGGATCCAGGTCGGCCTGAGCGGGTTCTCCGGGACCACGAACAAGCTCTACTACGAGGTCGCGCGCCCCGGTGACGCACCGGTCTACACGGAGGTCGATTCGCTCGTGGCGCTCGGCGAGGCGCACCGCATCGCCGTACTCGAGATGGCCGGCCGGCGCGACCACTGGCGCGTCTGGGTGGACGGACGCCCGGTCAGCGAGCCGGTCTTGCTCCCCGGGAGCCACGGGGCGTGGGCGCCGATGGCGATCGCCGAGAGCTGGAATGGCGGACGCGCCACGTGCAACCGGTTCACGTACCGCTTCGAGCGCGTGATGGTGACGCGGCATGCCGGCGGGCGCTGGACGGCGCTCGCCCCCGGCACGACGTACGAGGATCCCGGCTACGAGCTGGACATCCGCCGTCCGGCGGGGTTCCTGGCCCGGGCCGTGTAGCCAGGCGCTTCGGCTACGGAAGGATGTCGATCGGCGTACCGGTCGGCGCGAGCCGCCTCAGTGCGTTCGCGGTGCGGTTGTGCACCCGTACGCAGCCGTGGGAGACGGCCTGACCGAGGAGCTGCGGGAGCGGCGTGCCGTGGATGCCGACGACGCCGCCGCCTGGCCAGTCGGACAGCTTCGAGTAGGCGCTCGTCTCGAGCGCGAACGTCCCGAGGAACGAGTTCGTGGGCACGAAGCGAGACTGGACGTAGTAGTTGCGGCCGAGCGGCGTCTCCGCGCCCGGCGCTCCGATCGCGACCTTCGCGCGGAGCAACCGCGCGTCGTCGGCGAGCCGGCGGACCTCGATCCTCCGGGCCCCCCGGTAGACGACGATCCGGTTCCTTGCCGGCTTCACCTCGACCTGGTCGGCGCGCACCCATCCGCGCTGGCCGTTCGGGCGACCGGGGAGGCTGAGCCGGTACCACATCAGTCCGTCCGCTCCCCTTTGCGCCTCGAGCGCGAGGATCTCCTGGAGGTGGAAGGTGGGGCGAAACTGCCGCAGCTTCCTGACCATGCGCGAGCCGGGGTCGGGCCGGGCGCGTACGACCACCTCCAGCTTCACGAGCTCTCCGGCGGCCGGAAACGACGCGGGAATTGTGACCTTCGCCGGCGCGGAGGGGGCAACCACGGCGGCCGTCGCCGCGAGCGCCGCGACGACGAGGGACCAGCGCGTGATCGTTCGGTTCTTTCCCGCCATGAGAACGAGTACCCGAGTCTCAGAATAGTCCCTAACGCGGCCGTATCCGCTTAACGCCGTGTGAAGCTCCCTGTCAGCCGATCGGCCCGGCTACGATCGTGGCGATGGCGACGACCGGAGACCGCGAGGGCGTCGATGCGACGGCACGCTGGCTGCGCGACCGGTACGCCGCCGAGCCGGAGCGCAACGCCGTCTTCGCGACAGTGTCGGGGCTGGGGATCGATCCGCTGTCGACGCCTGACTCGGCGGACATCGACTACGCGCGGGACCTCGGCTTCCCTGGTGAGTTTCCGTTCACGAGAGGTCCGTACGCCTCGATGTACCGCGGCCGGCTCTGGACGATGCGCCAGTTCGCCGGCTTCGGTACCGCCGAGGAGACGAACGCGCGCTTTCGCTACCTGCTCGAGCGGGGCCAGGAAGGGCTCTCCGTCGCCTTCGACATGCCGACGCTGATGGGCTACGACTCCGACCACCCGCTGGCGCTCGGCGAGGTGGGGCGCGAGGGCGTCGCGATCGATTCGGTCGGCGATGTCGAGGCGCTCTTCGCCGGCATTCCGCTCGGGGAGGTCTCGACGTCGATGACGATCTCCGGCCCGGCCGCGGTGATGCTCGCCTACTACGTCTGCGCGGCCGAGGCGCAGGGCGTCCCGTCCGGGGAGCTACGCGGAACGATGCAGACGGACATCCTCAAGGAGTACGTCGCCCAGAAGGAGTGGCTCTTCCCGCCGGGGCCGTCGGTCCGCCTCTGCGTCGACATGATCGAGTTCTGCGCTCGCGAGCTGCCCCGCTTCCACCCGATCTCCGTCTCCGGCTACCACATCCGCGAGGCCGGCTCGACGGCCGCACAGGAGCTCGCGTTCACTCTCGCGAACGGCCTCGCCTACGTCGAGGCGGCGATCGCCCGAGGGCTCGACGTCGACGCCTTCGCGCCGCGGCTGTCGTTCTTCTTCAACGCCCACATCGACTTCTTCGAGGAGATCGCCAAGTACCGCGCGGCGCGGCGGATCTGGGCGCGCGAGCTGAGAGAGCGCTTCGGCGCCCGCGACGAGCGAAGCCTGCGGCTGCGCTTCCACGCGCAGACGGCCGGTGTCTCGCTGACCGCGCAGCAGCCCGAGCTCAACATCGTGCGCACCGCCGTCGAGGCGCTCGCCGCCGTCCTCGGCGGCGCCCAGTCGCTGCACACGAACTCGTTCGACGAGGCCCTCGCGCTTCCGACCGAGCACGCTGTCACGATCGCGCTGCGCACGCAGCAGGTGCTCGCACACGAGACCGGCGTCGCCTCGACGATCGATCCGCTCGGCGGCGCGTACTTCGTCGAGGAGCTGACGAACCGACTCGAGCGCGAGGCCTACGAGATCTTCGCGCGCATCGACGAGCTGGGCGGGGTGGTGCCGGCGATCGAGTCGAACTACTTCCAGGGCGAGATCGCCGCCGCCTCGTATCGCTACCAGGCCGAGGTCGAGCGGGGCGAGCGCCTCGTCGTCGGCGTCAACGCGTTCGAGGAGGCCGAGTCCGAGGAGATACCCACCCTGCGGATCGATCCTGCGCTCGAGGCGCGTCAGGTCGAGCGCGTGCGGGCCTTGCGCACGGCTCGTGACGCGGCCGCCGTCGAGAAGTCGCTCGCCGACGTCCGGGAGCACGCGGACGGGACCGCGAACCTCGTCCCGGTGCTCCTCGCCGCCGCGCGCGCCGGCGCCACGCTGGGGGAGACCTGCGACGCGCTACGCGACGTCTGGGGCGTGTGGCGCGAGACGCCGGTCTTCTGAGCCTGCCGGTCGGCGGTCGAGCCCGAACCAGGCTGCGCGCCGCAGGCCCCCGCGCCAGTGGACGAGCGCCTGGCCGAGGTACGAGCCGTCCTCGATCTCGACGAGCTCGTCGAGCACGCGACGCACCGGCCAGGCCGGGTTCTCTGCGATGTCGCGGTAGTCGATCCTGAGCACGTCGACGCCGGGAACGACGGCGCTTTCCCCGACGCTCGTCGTGAAGCAAAACCCCGACCAGCGTTGGCTGCTCTCCCGCCTGAGGCCGCGGTAGCCGGGCAGCGTCAGGCGCACGGCACGGGCCCCGCCCGGGGTCAGGAGGTTGCGCCCGTCGCCATCCGCGGCCGCGAACGTCTTTCCGAGCCACGGGAGCCATCGTCGCGCGAGGCCCTCGGCCGCGACGTCGCGGAGCGTTCCCATCGTCACCGCGAGGAGCCGCCCGGCGTAGGCGCCCTCCAGCGCACCGGGCACCGCCCCCGCGGCGAAGCACGCCTCCAGCTCGTCGAGACCGCCAGGCCGGTCTCGACGGAGCAGCGCGACCGCGCAGGCGAAGCGACGGCCAGGGCTCATGAGATCTTCTCCGGTCCGGCTCCGGGTCTCGACTCGCCCTCGTGCCGTCACGTCCGGCTCAGATCTCGACGACGAGCCCGTCGTGCGCGACGGAGACTCCCTCGGGCGGAGGCAGCTCGGCGGGGCGGTGTGTCAGCAGCACGGGCCCGTCCGCGGCCGCGAGCGCCTCGTCGGCGGAGAGGTGCCCGCGCGGTACGCCGTCGCTGTCGCCGCTCGCGAGTGTCGCCTCGACGAGGAAGAGGTCGGCGCCGTGTGCGAGGTCGGCGAGCTCCTGCGTCGGGGCGGAGTCGCCCGAGTAGGCCAGCACCTTGCCGTTCGAGGCGGCCCGGAAGCCGTACGCACGCAGGCCGTAGTGCTCGACCCGCCTCGCCTCGACCTTGAACCCGGCGGCCTCGAAGGGCGTGTCGTCGGCGAACTCACGCAGCTCGAACACGGAGGTGAACATGTCGGGCAGCCCCCAGAAGCCGGCGAAGGTCGCGAGCTCCTCGTGTCCGTTCGGCGGCAGCCACACCTCGGGCTTGGGCCGCTCGCGATCGGCGCCGTACGCCCGAAGCCACGCCCACGGAACGAGGTCGCCCCAGTGGTCGAGGTGGAAGTGCGTGATCGCGACCGCGTCGACCGCCGGCTGGCCCTGCTCGCGCAGGCGGCAGAGCACTCCCGGCCCGCAGTCGAGCAGCAGTCGGCCGGTCTCGGCGTGCGGCGGGCTCTCGAGGAGGTACCCGGACTGCGCCCCGCCCGGGTTGGGCCAGGCCGGGGACGAGCCGATCACGGTCAGGCGCATTCGCAGTAGTGTTGCCTACCTGACGGCTGTGGGAGGGACGAAGCGCGATTACGATGTCCCCATGGCGCGACGGCTGCGTGTGGTGATCGCCAAGCCTGGCCTCGACGGTCACGACCGCGGCGCGAAGATCATCGCGCGGGCGCTGCGCGACGCGGGGATGGAGGTGATCTACACGGGCCTGCACCAGACGCCTGAGCAGATCGTCGAGACCGCCGTGCAGGAGGACGCCGACGCCGTCGGCATCTCGATCCTCTCCGGCGCGCACATGACGCTCGTGCCGCGGATCGTCGACGGCCTGCGCGACAACGGCCTCGACGACGTCCTCGTCGTCGTCGGCGGGACGATCCCGACAGAGGACGCCGAGGCACTGAAGGCCCAGGGTGTGGCCGAGGTGTTCACCCCGGGCGCGCCGGTCGGCCAGATCGTCGACTTCCTGCAGAACAACGCCCCGGTGAGAACGTGAGGGGTCGCGCCCGGGTGGGCCTGGGCGGGTTGGTATCGGGCCTGGGCGGGTTGGTATCGGGCCTGGGCGGGTTGGTATCGGGCCTGGGCGGGTTGGTGGCCGGCGGTGGTGGGGTGGTGGGAGTGCGGTGATCGACGTCGAGCGCCACGGACCGACCGCCGTCGTCACGGTCGACCGGCCCGACGCGCTGAACGCGCTCGACCTCGAGCATTGTGCGCTCCTGCGCGACCGGCTCGAGGAGCTCGCAGCGGACGCGGACGTGCGCGCGGTCGTGCTCACCGGCGCCGGCGAGAAGGCGTTCGTCGCGGGTGCGGACATCAAGTACATGCACGGCCTTGGCGTGATGGAGGCCCGCGACTGGGGCGCGCTCGGCCACCGCTGCGGCGAGCTGCTCGAGACGATGCCCAAGCCGACGATCGCGGCGATCAACGGCTTCGCGCTCGGCGGGGGCTGCGAGCTCGCGCTCGCCTGCGACATCCGGCTCGCGTCCGCCGGCGCAAAGCTCGGCCAGCCGGAGATCAACCTGGGGATCATTCCCGGCTGGGGTGGCTCGCAGCGGCTCGCGCGCACGACCACCCTCGGCTACGCGAAGGAGCTCGTGTTCACCGGCCGCACTGTGGGCGCCGAGGAGGCGCTCGCGCACGGGCTCGTCAACGGGGTGTACCCGCCGGACGAGCTCCTCCCGAAGGCCCTCGAGCTGGCCGGCGAGCTCGCCGCGAAGAGCCCGGTGGCACTGGCCGCGGCGAAGGAGGCCGTCAACCTCGCCCTCGGCGGCGATCGCCGCTCCAACCTCGAGACCGAGGCGAGGCTCTTCGCGATGTTGTTCTCGACGGAGGACCAGAAGGAGGGCATGGCGGCCTTCGTCGAGAAGCGGCCAGCGGAGTTTCGTGGGCGGTAGCGCACCGCGCCTCCTGGGCCGCGTCCTCCTCCTCGATCCGCTGTGGAGCCTCGACGCGGCCCGGGAGGCGCTGCGAGAGGCCGACGTCGGCGTCGAGCGGGGCGACCGTCCCGAGGGAGAGGACATCGTCGGCCTGCTCGTGCCACCGGAGGTGGCTGTCGGGCGAGCCGAGCTCGAGCGGCTTCCCCGGCTCGAGGCCGTCGCGACGAACGCGACCGGCTTCGACCATCTCGACGTCGCGGCGCTCGCCGCGGCCGGGGTCTGGTGCTCGAACGTTGCCGGCTACTGCACCGAGGAGGTCGCCGAGCACACGATCGGCCTGGTGGTGGCGCTGCTCCGCGGCATCGTCGTGCTCGACGCGCACGCCCGGACCGGCGGGTGGGATGTCGATCCGTCGCCACCCCGCCGGGTCGAGGGCGCCTGTCTGGGCGTGGTCGGCTACGGCCGCATCGGCCGCGCCGTCGCCCGCCGGGCCGTCGCTCTCGGAATGGAGGTGGTGGCGGCCGATCCTCACGTTCCGCAGCCGGAGATCGCGGCCACCGGAGTCGAGCCGGCCGCGTCCCTCCGCGACCTTCTGGCCCGCGCGGACGTGATCACGCTGCACGTCGCCCTCGACGAGTCGACACGCGGTTTGATCGACACCGACGCGCTGGCGGCGATGCGCCCCGGCTCCTTCCTCGTCAACTGCGCTCGCGCCGGCCTCGTCGACCATGAGGCCCTGGGCGCCGCGCTCACGTCCGGCCACCTGGCAGGCGCGGCCCTGGACGTGCTGCCCCAGGAGCCGCCACCGGCCGGCGAGCCGGCCTTCGGCTGGCCGAACACGATCGTCAACCCCCATGCGTCCTGGTACTCGGTGGCCGCCGACGAGGCGGTGCACCGGCTCGCCGCGCACGATCTGATGCTCGCGCTCACCGGCCGCGAGCCCGTCTACGCGCTCGCCCGGCCGGCGACCCGGGCACGGTGAGCGCGCCCGACGTCCTCGTCGTCGGCGGCGGGATCGTCGGCTGCGCGGTTGCCGCCGCCTGCGCGAAGCGGGGCCTGCGTGTCCGGCTCCTCGAGCGGGCTGCTCTCGCGTCGGGCGCATCGGCGCTCGAGCTCGCGCTCGTTCCGCGCGACGTGAGCGCGGACGAGTACCTCGCGCTCCACCACTTCAGCGGCGGTGCGTTTCTCCTCGACCGTGCGCCGCCCGAGGACTGGCCGGCGCGGCGGATCGACCCGCGGGCGGCGGCCGCGGCGCTCGCCGACGAGGCGCGCTCGTACCGAGCCGCGGTGACGACCGGCTGCGACGTGAAGGCGCTCCGCGTTCGCGGCGGCAGTGTCGGAGGCGCTCTGGCCGACGAGGGCGAGATCGCCGCCGAAACAACCGTCGTCGCCGCGGGGGCGGGCACGCGTCAGCTCTGCGAGTCGGCCGGGCTCGGCGTCGACTTCCGGAATGAGCCGGGCGAGCTGCTCGTCGTCGATCCTCCCGCCGAGCCGATCGAGCGTCCGGCCGTGGACGGTGAGGCCTGGGTCGCACCGCTTCTTTCCGGCCGACTTGCAGTAGCCCATCCTGCGGGGGCGAGCCGGATCGTTCGCGGGCTCGAGGAGCTGCGGGTCGTCGAGAGCACGCCGTACCTCGTCCCGTCGGCCCCGGGCGGGGCGCTCGTCGGCCCCGTGCCCGAGCTACCCGGGCTTCTGCTCGCGGCCGGCCACGGGCAGCTCGGTGTCGCGCTGGCGCCGTCGACGGGAGAGGCAGTCGCCAAAGGGATCGTGGAAGGAGCGTGGGACGGGTGAACGACTGGGCTACGGAGTCGCTCCACCAGGGCCAGATGCGGATCGAGGCCGAGCCGCCGTTCGAGGCGCCCGAAGAGCAGCTGCGCGTGTGGGGTCGCGCGTGGGGGGCCTCCGACGAGGTCGGCCCACTCCGCTCGGTGCTGATGCGGCGGCCGCGGGACGAGTGGGCGCGCGTGCGCACGGACTGCTGGGACGACGATGCCGCGGCACTCGTCGACCCGGACGGCATGTGGTACTGGGAGTCGCGCGACCCGCCGGACCTCGCGAAGGTTCACGAGCAGCACTCCGGGCTCGTCGCGACCCTCGAGGCCGAGGGAGTCGAGGTCGTCTACGTCGAGGGAGACGCTCCCGCCCACCTGTCGCGGCCGATCTACACGCGCGACCCGCTGCTGACCGTCCCGGGCGGCGCCGTCGTGGGGCGGATGGCCCCCGCGATGCGCCGCGGCGAGGAGCGGCTGGTCACGGAGACCCTCGGCCGCATCGGCATGCCGATCCTCCGCACGATCGTCGGCACGGGGATGCTCGAGGGAGGGTCGTTCGTGAAGCTACGGCCGACCGTCGCCGCCTACGGGACGTCGATCCGCTGCAACGAGGAGGGGGCGCGCCAGCTCGAGGAGGTGCTTCGCTGGCTCGGGATCGAGCTCGTCGTCGTGCCCCTGCGCGGCTACTCGATCCACCTCGACGGGCACCTCGGGATGGTCGACGCCGACAAGGCGCTGGTCGATCCCCCGGGCCTCCCGGAGTGGTTTCTCGAGCGGCTCGCCGGGCTGGGTATCGAGGCGATCCCGTGCCCGGAGGGGGAGGAATGGGCGATCAACTCGCTGACGGTCAGGCCCGGTCGGGTGCTGATGTGCGAGGGGTACCCGCGAACTCGCGAGCTGCTCGAGCGCCGAGGCGTCGAGGTGGTGGCGATCCCCTACGACGAGGTTCAGAAGGGCGGCGGCGGCGTGCACTGCTCCACGATGGAGCTCGTCCGCGACTCCGCCTGAGTCAGCCGGACAGGATGTCGCCGTCGGGGCGCTTCGTCGCGAGCCCGCGCTCGATCCGGTCGCGCGCCCTGATCGCGGCCGTGCAGCTGCAGCCGCCCTCGGCCTCGAGCTTGGCGAGGAGCTTCCGCGCGGCCTCCCTCTGGGCCTTCGCCGCATCGGGTGCGGCCCGGCTCGCAGCGGCCGGGGGCGACGAGGGTTCGACCGTCTGTCCGCCGCAGCCGGTCAAAGCGACGAGCGAGGCGGCCGCAAGGACGCGCGCCCTCACGAAGCGAGGCCGACCCGACGCTCGCCGATCCGCCTGACAGCTTCCGCCGCCAACACGAGCAGGAAGCTGACGAGGAGCATGACGCTCGCGACCGGCATCAGCAGGCTTGTCCGGCCGCCGAGGCGGAGTCCCGAGTAGAGGTACACCGGGTACGTCGTCTGATCCTGGACGAGGAAGCTCGCGATCACGACCTCGTCGATCGAGATCACGAACGCCACGATGACGGACGCGAGGAGAGCAGGGATGATGAGCGGCAGAATGATCCGACGGAAGGTCGTCAGGCCGGACGCGCCGAGATCGTGCGCCGCCTCCTCGAGCCTTCGGTCGATCGACGCGATCCGTGGCAGAAGAAGGAGGACGCAGAAGGGGAGCGCGATCACGATGTGGCCGATCAGCACAGCCCACAGGCCGAGCGGGATCGGGATCACCGGGTCGTTTGGACGGAAGAGGACGAGCAGCGCGACGCCGAACACGACCGTCGGGACGACGAGCGGCACGAGCACGAGCGCGGAGAGCCCCGCCTTGAACCGCATCGTCCGCCGGGCGAGCGCATAGGAGACGAGAACGCCGAGCACGGTCGCGATCACCGCGGTTCCCGCCGCGACCTTGAGACTGGCGATGAGCGAGTCCCGGACCTCCTGGTCCTCCCAGGCGGCCCTGTACCAGCTTGTCGTCAGGCTGGTGATCGGGAAGGCGATGATCGTCGACGCGTTGAACGAGAAGATGACGAGCAGGATCGACGGCAGGTACATGAACGCGATGAAGCCGACGAAGAAGACGAGGAGGACACGTCTCCCCGTCCGTGACAGATAGACGTCGCCCGTGCTCCTGCTCACGCGGTCGCCCCTCCTCCCTGGCGGATGAACCGCGACGTCGCGGCCGTGAGGAAGAGCACGACGCCGAGCAGGAAGATCGCGAGCACCGACCCGACTTGCCAGTTCAGCGTGCCGCCGACGAACTGGCTCGCGATCGCCTGCCCGAACATGTAGCCGTCGTTGCCGCCGACGAGCGACGGCGTGATGTACTCGCCGATCGACGGGATGAAGACGAAGAGGAAGGCGGCGACGATCCCCGGCGCCGCGATCGGGAGCGTGATCCGCCGGAGCGCCTTCAAGCGGCTCGCGCCGAGGTCGGTCGCCGCCTCGAGCAGCCGGCGGTCCATGTTCTCGAGCGCGATGAAGATCGGCAGGACGATGAAAGGCACCCAGGCGTAAAGCAGCACGAGGATGACCGTGAACTGGCTGTAGATGAGGAAGGAGAGCGGGTGGTCCGGGTCGCGCAGGTGCAGCTGGAAGAGCGCGCTGTTGATGAGGCCCTGGTCGCCGAGAATCACCTTCCAGGCGAAGATCCGCAGCAGGTAGCTCGTCAGGAACGGCGTGATCACGACGAGCAGCCAGATGTACTTCGACTTCTTGATCCCGAACGCGAGTAAGTACGCGACGGGGAACGCCATGATGACAGCGAGGACCGCCGAGGTCGTCGCCATCGTCACGGACTTGAAGAAGAGCCGGAGGAAATCCCCTTCCGAGGACAGCTTGGCGACCCGCAGCAGGTTGTTCCCCCACGGGATCGTCATGAACGGGACGAGCAGAAGGACGAACGAGGTGGCCGTCACCCAACCGCCGTATCGCGGGAGCCTCCTGCCGAACACCGCGCCGAGCACGAGCAGCACGAACACGATCCCGCCGAGCCAGCTCGGCAGGTGCACCGTCGCCGAACCGAACAGCTCGAGGTCGACGCCCGAGCTCAGGAAGTCGCGCCAGAGCTGCGTCGAGAAGCTCGCGAGCTCGCCCGTGAGCTCGGCCGCGGCCGCGTTCTTCGCGAACCGCTCGAGCCCGAAGCTGAAGCGAGCGATGAAGTAGATCGGGACGAGGAAGAAGACGAGCAGGAGGACGAGCGTCGGCGTCGAGAGCGCGAGCGTTGCCGCGCGGTCCTGCAGCCTGCGGCTTCGAGCGTCGGCCTCGACCTGGATCGCCGGAACTGGTTGGGCAGTCGTCGCCACGTGTCGCTCCTCGACGGCCGAGGCCGCGCGCCGGTGAGGCGCGCGGCCTCCCGTCGCCTACGAGGCCTTCACCTCGGTTCCCGCGTCGACGTATTCCTTCCGGTTTGGGAGCGGCACCTCGAACCACGTCCTCGGCGACGTGAAGGCCGACGGGTCGTCGAGGCTGAACGTCTTGATCAGCGCCTTGTTCTTGATCAGCTCCTGCACACCGTTCGTCTGCGCCGAGCCGTACTGGAAGTTGTCGGTCAGGGCGGCACCCGCCGCTGGGGCGTTGGCGGCCGCGACCACCAGCGTGCTCCGCCCCGGCCGCTCGGTCTGCGAGTTAAGGACGAAGCCGCAAACCCAGCCGAGCCGACCTTCCTTTGGCCACATGTATCGGACGTCGACGTCCTTCATCTTCGGGTGGTTCTTGACGTTCCAGTAGCCGTCCGGCCACATGTACGAGGCCCAGACGTTCCCGTTGATGAAGTCGTTCTGGTTGTCGGTGTTGTTGTTCCAGAAGGTTCGGATGTTGGGCTTGGCCTTCTTCATCGTCTCCTTCGCGGCCGCGATCTGATCCGAGGTGAGCTTGTTGGGGTCGATCGCGCCCTCGTTGATGAGCGCCCCGATCTTGATGATCGTGACATCGTCGGAGTAGGTCGACATCTTCCCCTTGTAGGCGTCGTCGAGAAGGATGCTCCAGGACTCCGTCTCGGGAGTCAGCGGGATCTTGTCGGCGCGGTAGACGAGCGAGGAGAAGCCGATGTCGAACGGGACCTCGAAGACGAGGCCGTCGTCGCTTACGCCGGCTGAGCGGATTGATTCCGGGATGCCCTCGTAGTCCGGCAGAAGGGAGGTGTCGAACGGCTGGATCAGCTCTGCAGCGTTCCAGTCTGGCCAGTAGGCGATGCAGGGGTGAATGAGGTCAGGGTTGTACCCCGAGGCGACCTTCGCGAGCGCCTGGATGTCGTCCTCGAGAAACGTGAACTTGAGCGGGCTCTTCTGACCGTACTCGCCGCTCGTGTACGTCTTCCACATCCACGGCGACGTTTTGTCGTACCCCGCCCACTCGAAGAGCTCGATCGTCCCGTCAGGCTCGGAGGCGGGGTCGAACTTCGGCCCGGTCGCGGCAGGAGGCGTCGTTGCCTCGCCGGTTGCGGCGGACTCGGCCGGCGGCGCTGCGGCCGGCTCGGGCGAGGCCGCCGGCTCGGCCCCAGAATCGCTCGAGCCGCCGCAGGCGGCGAGTAGGGCCCCAAGGCCCGTCGCGCCGGAGAGCGCGACGAACCCGCGGCGGTTCATCTTCCGTTCCATCCTCAAGTTCCTCCTTGTGGTTACGCGACGCTAGCGCGCCGCTTCCTCCCTGCCTTCCTCGCCGGTGATGACGAAGCTGTGCTCTGCCGCCCAGTGCAGCGTCACGCGGTCGCCGACCACGATCGGGCGCTCGAAGCCGATCTCGTCGTTCAGGCGGTGCACGGTGAGGCGATCGCCGGTCGACAGGTCGACGATGTACTGGGTCATCGACCCGAGGTAGACGACGTCCGCGACGGTCGCCGACACGTGGGACGCGGGCTCCTCGAGCTCGTGGAACTTGATCTTCTCGGGCCTCACCGTGATCAGGAGCTCGGGGGAGTCGCCGTTTGCGGGCGTCTTCGCGAGCAGCCGCTCGCCCTCGCCGAGCCGGTGGACGGCGACGCCGTCCTCGCGGCTCTCCGGCCGCATGTGGATCACGTTCGAGACGCCGATGAACCCGGCCACGAACGGCGTCGCCGGCCGCTCGTACAGCTCCTTCGGTCCCGCCACCTGCTCGACAAGGCCTCCGTCCATGACCGCGATGCGGTCGGACATGGTGAGCGCCTCCTCCTGGTCGTGCGTGACGTAGACGAAGGTCGTCTGCGTCTCGACCTGGAGGTGCTTCAGCTCGAGCTGCATCTCCTTGCGCAGCTTCAAATCGAGGGCGCCGAGGGGCTCGTCGAGCAAAAGCGCGGCGGGCCGGTTGACGAGCGCGCGGGCGAGCGCGACACGCTGCTGCTGTCCGCCCGAGAGCTGTGTCGGGCGTCGCTTCTCCATCCCCTCGAGCTGGACGGTTCGAAGGACCTCGGCGACCCGCACGTCGGTCTCTTTCCTCGGCACCTTCTTGATCTGCAGCCCGAAGGCGACGTTCTCGGCCACGGACATGTGCGGGAACAGCGCGTACGCCTGGAAGACCATGTTCACGTGGCGTCGCGCGGCCGGCATGTACGTCACGTCGCGGCCCTCGAGGAAGATCCGGCCGGCCGTCGGCTCCTCGAGCCCGGCGATCATCCTCAGGGTCGTCGTCTTCCCGCAGCCCGAGGGGCCGAGCAGGGAGAAGAACTCGCCCTTCTCGATCGTCAGGGTGATGTCGTCGACGGCCTTCACCTCGCCGAACGCCTTCGTGACGCTCTCGAGGACGATGTGGCCGTCGACGGCGTCGTAGTTCATACGGTCGTATGACCTTCTCGCAACAAGCCGCTATTGTGGGGCACCCGCCGGGCGGACGCAACCGGAACCGATGACGCGACATCCCTCGCGATGAGCCCACGCCCGAGCAAGGCCGCCGAGCGCAGGCCGCAGATCCTGACGGCCGCGCTGCGCGTGATCGCGAAGCGGGGTCTCACCGCGACGCGCCTCTCCGACGTCGCCGAAGAGGCGGGCGTCTCGATCGGCACCGTCCAGCACTACTTCCGCTCCCGCAGGCGCCTGCTGATGGAGGCGTTCGCCTACGAGACGGAGCGGGCGGTCGCCCGTCTCCTCGCGGCCGAGGACGGCCGCGAGGACGCATGGGAGCGGCTGGTCGCGATCGTGGAGGCGGTCACGCACCCGCCGACCTTCCGCGAGCGCTGGACGCGCTGGCTCCAGTTCTGGGCTGTGTACGCGCGCGACCCGAGCCTGCGCGGCGAGATGACGGACGTCTACGCGGTCTGGTGCGAGCCGTTCCGGTTCGCGATCGAGACCGGTGTCGCCTCGGGTGAGTTCCGGCCGCAGGCATCGGTGACGGATCTCGTCGACACGACTGTCGCGCTGCTCGACGGGCTCGCGCTCCAGGTGCTCCACGAGGCGCCCGGCGCGAGCCTCGAGCGGATGAGGCGGCTGGTCCTCGAGGGCCTCGCCGAGGAGCTCGGGGTCGGGCGGGCGGGCGGGCGGGCGGGCGGGCGGGCAGGCGGGCGGGTCGGGCGGGCAGGCGAGTGGGCGGGTCTGGCCGAGGGTGGACGGCGGGCGATTGCTGCGTCATCCTCCCATCGGTAGCGACGAGGATCGGAGGAGTCAGGTGAGCTCGAGCGCGGTACTCGAGGGCGTATTGCGGGCACGGCACGAAGGCGGCGGCTCGCCGGTGCTCGACGACTGGGGCGTCAACTCCGAATACGGCGTCCTTCGCGACGTCCTGCTCGGGGCGCCCGACGCGTTTCGCTGGCTGGGCGAGGAGAACGCCCAGTACAGCGCGCTCGTGCGAGAGTCGCTGCGCAAGGGCTATCGCTTCGACCGCGATCTGGCGCTGCGGCAGCACGGGGAGATGGTCGACGCCTACCGTCAGGCGGGCGTCAGCGTTCACCTGCTCGAGGCACGCGACGAGCTCGCCTACGGCGTCTACGCTCGGGACTCGAGCTTCATGACGCCGTTCGGCGCGGTCATCTGTCAGCTCGCCAGCCCGCGCAGGCGCGGCGAGTACTCGGCCACGCTGCGCTTCTACCTCTCGCAGGGCATCCCGATCTACGACCTCGTCAGCGCCGGCAACTTCGAGGGCGGCGACTTCAACCTGATCGAGCCGGGGTGCGCGCTCGTCGGCTACACGGGGCTGCGGGGCGAGGAGGTCGCCGCGCGGCAGGTCGGCGGCTGGATGGAGGCAGAGGGCCTCGAGGTTCGGTACGCGCCGATCGACGAGTTCTACGTGCACATCGACCTGATGGTCTGCATGCTCGCCGAGAAGCTCGCGGCCGTCTGTCTCGACACCACCGACCCGGAGATCGTCGCGTGGCTCGAGTCGAAGGGGATCAAGATCGTGCCGGTCAGCTTCCGCGACACGATGGGGCTCGGGTGCAACGTCGTCGCGCTCGGAAACGACCGCGTCCTCTCCGTCGCCCAGTCGGAGGAGCTGAACGCGCGCCTGCGGGCGCTGGGCTTCACGGTCTACGACCCGGACATGAGCATGTTCCTCCAGGCAGGAGGCGGCGTGCACTGCATGTGCCAGCCGCTCCGGCGCGACCCCGCCTGATCGCATGGGCCTGAGCGAGCCCGAGCGGCGCGTCTGCGACGAGCTCGAGCGGCGGCGCGACGAGCTCGTCGAGCTCGCGCAAACGCTCGTCCGCCTCGACACGACGGCGCGCGAGCCCGACGATCCGCCGCGCCAGGAGCGCGCGCTCCAGGACCACCTCGCGGAGCGGCTGGCCGCCGCGGGCGCCGACATCGACCTCTGGGAACCGTCGGTCGAGGAGACGGCCGGGCGGCCGCTCGTGCCGCCGGGGCTCGGCTTCGAGGGCAGGCCGCAGCTGGTCGCGCGCTTCGGCGGCGGGGGCGGCGGCAAGAGCCTCCTCTTCAACGGGCACATCGACGCGGTTCCCGCCGAGCCGATCGACCGGTGGACGAGCGACCCGTTCGACGCCGAGATCCGCGACGGCAAGATCTACGGCCGCGGCGCGTGCGACATGAAGGGCGGAGTCGCGGCGATGACGTTCGCGGCCGCGGTGCTCGCGGAGACCGGTGTACGGCTCGACGGCGATCTCGTCGTCGCGACCAACACCGACGAGGAGTCCTCGGGCGCCGGCGGCTCGGCGATCGTGCAGCGAGGCATCGCCGCCGACGCCGGGATCGTCACCGAGCCCACCGGCTTCGACACGTGGGTGTCGTGCCGCGGCTCGGAGTACGGAACAATCACCGTGCCCGGCAAGACGGGACACGCCGAGGTCTTCCAGCCCGGCTGGCGCGACGGCGGCGCCGTCAACGCGATCGAGAAAGCGCAGGTCGTGATCGCCGCGGCGCAGGGCCTGCGACGGGAGTGGGCCTCACGGTCCGAGCTCGAGCACCCGCGGCTGAGCCGCCCTGACGTCCTCCCGACGATGGCGAAAGCGGGCGAGTGGGCGGTCACCTACCCGTCGGCGTGCGAGCTGACGATCGCCTGCCTCTACCTCCCGACGCAGGCGGACGGGACCGGCTGGGGTGCCGAGGTCAGGCGCGAGGTCGAGGAGTGGATCCTCCGGGAGACGGCCGCGGCGGACGACTGGCTCGCCGAGCATCCGCCCGTCTTCGACTGGTGGCCCAACGGCGTCATGCCGATGGAGATCCCCGAGGACGAGCCGATCGTGGGAGTCGTGCAGGACGCGAGCGCGGACGTCGGCCGGCCGGGGAAGCTGTCCGGGCTCGACTCGTGGTACGACGGCGCGACGTTCACGCTGCTCGCGGGGATCCCCTCGGTCGCGTACGGGCCGGCCGGGTTCGTTCAGGGGGGTCTCTCGGTCGCCCACATGATCGACGAGTTCGTCCCCGTCGACGACCTCGTCGCCTGCGCCCAGGGACTCGCCGTCGCGGCGATGCGCTTCTGCGGCACGCGGTAGTTTCCAGGTCTGCAAGCCGGACTGGCGCTACGTCGCCGCCGGCGTCACCTGAGGGCTACGCCGCGCTACCCTTACCGGCGACGGGAGTCCCTGCGACGGGGGCTGAGAGGCGGCCGCGAAGGCCGCGACCGGGGAACCTGATCTGGGTCATGCCAGCGAAGGGAGCGCCATGGCAGACGAGCTGACGATCGCGGGTCGGGCGTTCCGGTCGCGATTGATTCTCGGCACGGGCAAGTACGACACGTTCGAGCGGATGCGAGACGCCGTTGACGCCTCGGGCGCCGAGATGGTCACGGTCGCAGTGAGGCGGATCGACTTCGACGCGCCGGCGGAGGACATCACCGCCTTCCTGCCCGACGACATCCTCCTGCTTCCGAACACGTCGGGGGCCGAGACGGCGGCGGAGGCCGTGCGCATGGCCCGCCTCGCCCGTGCGGGCGGGCTTCCCGACTGGATCAAGCTCGAGGTGATCACCGACCCCCGCTACCTCCTGCCCGATCCCGTCGAGACGCTCGCGGCCGCGGAGGAGCTCATCGCCGACGGCTTCACCGTGCTCCCGTACATGCACGCCGACCCCGTGCTCGCGACGCGGCTGGAAGAGCTCGGCTGCGCGGCGGTGATGCCGCTTGCCGCGCCGATCGGCTCCGGCCGTGGGCTCAAGCTTCGAGAGGCGATCCGGATCATCGTCGAGCAGGCCGGCGTTCCGGTCGTCGTCGACGCCGGCCTCGGTGCGCCGTCGCATGCGGCCGAGTCGATGGAGCTGGGCGCCGACGCGGTGCTCGTCAACACGGCGATCGCAAATGCAGGCGACCCGGTCGGGATGGCACGTGCGTTTCGCCTCGGCGTCGAGGCCGGACGCGGCGCGTACCTCGCAGGAGCGATGGACGAGCAGGAGACGGCTTCACCGTCGAGCCCGGTCGAAGGCGTCGTGACGCGCTGATCCGGGGCTCGTGATCACGGTCAACGGGAAGCTGTACGACGGCGAGGCCGGCGACACGGTGGCGGCCCTGCTCGAGCGGATCGGGTTCGCCGGGCGCTACGCGCTCGTCGAGCGCAACGGCCAGCCTGTGGAACGCGACCGCTACGCCGAGGTCGTGCTCGAGGAGGGCGACGCCGTCGTCGTCGCCCGTCCGGTCGCAGGTGGATAGCCGCCTCTATCTGATCACCGCGGTTCGCCCGGACCTCGACGAGCTCGTCGAGGCGGCTGTCCGGGGCGGGGTGGACGCGGTGCAGATCCGCGAGAAGGCTCTGCCCGACGGCGTGCTCCTGCCGGTGCTCGAGGAGATGAGAGAGCTGACGACCAGGCTCGGCATCCCCCTCGTCGTCAACGACCGGCCCGACCTCGCCGTCCTCTGCCGCGCCGACTACGTCCACGTCGGCCAGGACGACCTCCCGGTGGCCGAGGCGCGGTCCTTCGGTGTCGGCGTCGGCCAGTCGACGCACGTACCGGGAGAGATCGACGCGTCCGACGCCGACTACATCGGCGTCGGGCCCGTGTTCGCGACGCCGACGAAGGCGGGTCGTCCTGCGGTCGGCCTCGAGCTCGTCCGGTACGCGGCCGCGCATGCCCGTTGTCCGTGGTTCGCGATCGGCGGCATCGACCGGACGAACATCGACGCCGTGGTTGCGGCGGGGGCCGCCCGGGTCGCGGTCGTGCGGGCGATCGGCGACGCACCCGATCCCGAGGGGGCGTCCCGTGAGCTCCGCGCCGCGCTCTACGAGTCGTCGTCGCCGCGGTAGAGCACGGTCGTGGCCTGAACGGCGCCGGGCTGGCCGGCCTGGGCCTCGAGCCCCGAGGGCACCGCGGCCGTCCAGACGACGACGCGCTCGCCCGGCTTCGCCGAGTCGAGCGGCGCGAGCCTACGGCTCTTCGGCCCGGCCCGCTCGATCACCGCCTCGGACGGAACCGTCACCGTGATCGTGCTGGAGATCGCTGTCCGCGTGCCGTCCGACCCGCGCTGCCGCTCGAGCTTCATCGTCAGGAGCCCCGGCTCGGCGAGCTCGACCGTTCCGTAGAGGGCGAGCGTCAGCGTCTGGCCTGCCTGCGGCGCCGCGTAGAGCAGGTGCTGCGCGCGCTTGAGATGCTTGTACGGCGAGACGGCGCCGCCGTCGTTCGGGTGCACCTCGAAATGCAGGTGGTGGTGAATGCCCTCTGCGTCGCCCGAGTCGCCGACGTAGGCGACGAGCTGGCCTGCCTTGACCTTCTGCCCGTCGCGCAGACCGGGAGCGAAGGCGACGCCTTCGTTGCACCCACCGCGGTCCTCGCTCTTCGTGGTCAGGTCGTTGTTCAGGTGGATGTACAGGTACGTCGTTCCGCTCTTGCCGTACAGGTACAGCAGGCAGCCCCCACGCGACGACCCCGTGTAGAAGTGCACCTTGCCGTCCTCGACCGCGACGGCAGGCGCGCGCCAGTCGGCCATGATGTCGTTCCCCTCGTGCGGCCCCTGCGGGCGCGGGTCGCCGAAGTCGTTCGCGTACTCGACGTCGCCGACGACCGGGAAGACGAGGTCGGGTACTTCCGTCCCGCCTCCCGCAGCCGCCGTCCCCGTGAGGACCCACGTCAGAAGCAGGAGGACGATCCATCGGGCTGTCGTCCGGTAGCTGTGCATCGGCCTGCCGAGGCCCCCGGTGCGGCGCTCGAAGTGCGGGACCCTAGCGGACCCCTTTGGGGGAGTCGAACGCCGGCCCTTCGTTAGGATCGCGGCGGTGAAGATCGCGGTCTGCATGAAGGAGGTTCCGGACGCATCCGTACCGAGGCGGCTCGACGCCGAGACGTTCCGGCTCGATCGGAGCGGCGAGGGAGCGCTGAACGGGTACGACACGAACGCGCTCGAGGAGGCCCTTCGGCTCAAGGACGCCGACGCCTCGCACGAGGTCGTCGTCGTCTCGATCGGGCCGGCCGGGGCCATGGACTCGCTCCGCAAGGCGCTCGCAATGGGGGCCGATCGCGCGCTTCTCGTCACCGACGAGGCCGCGGCGGGCTCCGACCTCGTCGCCACGGGCAAGGTGCTGGCACGGGCCCTCGAGCGCGAAGCCCCGGATCTCGTCCTCTTCGGCCAGCAGGCCGGCGACTCCGACGGCGCCGTGCTCTGGGCTGCCGTCGCCGACCGCCTGCGGCGCCCGATGATCTCGCAGGCGGCAAGCCTGGAGATCTCGGGAGATCGGGCGAGAGCAAAGCGCCAGACCGAGCACGGCTACGACGTGATCGAGGCGCCGCTGCCGTGCGTCGTCGCCGTGTCCGACGCGATCAACGAGCCGCGCTACCCGTCGCTCAAGGGGATCATGGGCGCGAAGAAGAAGCCGCAGGACGAGGCGTCGATCGCCGATCTCGGACTCGCTCCCGACGACGTCGGCACGGCCGGCTCGCGCACCGTCGTCCTCGCGCTCGGAGCGCCGCCGCCGCGGGGCGAGTCGGTCAGGCTCGAGGACGCGGGAGGAGACTCGGCCGCGAAGATCGTCGAGTTCCTGGCCGAGAGAAAGCTCGTCTAGTGGCACCACCCACACTCGTCTTCGTCGAGACGTACGGCGGCGAGCCGCAGAAGGCGTCGCTCGGCGTCCTCTCGAAGGCCGCGTCGCTCGACGGTGACGTGACCGCGGTCGTGTGCGGCTCCGGTCTCTCCGGCGTGGAGGAGCTCGGTCGCTACGGGGCGTCGCGGGTGCTCGCGGCCGACGATCCGGCGCTCGCCTCGCCGCTGCCCCAGCCCCTCGTGGACGTGCTCGCGGCCCTGATCTCCGAACGGGGTTTCGAGACCGTCCTGTTCGCCGGCTCGGTGCTCGGCGCCGACGTCGCGGCGGGCCTGTCCGCGCGGCTCGACGCGGGCGTGAACTGGGATCTGACCGATCTCGAGCTTCGCGACGGTCTGCTCGTCGGCAAGCGCCCGGCGCTCGGCGACTCCGTCCTCGTGGACGTCGGCTGGACGTCCAGTCCGAGGCTCGCCCTGATCCGGGCGGGGTCGTTCGAGCCGGTCGAGACGGGCGCTGCCGCGGAGGTCGAGCAGGTGGCGGCGGGGGTCGAGGACTGGTCGCGGGCGGCCGTCCTCGTCGACCACGTCCAGGAGACGAGCGAGGGCCCGTCGATCGAGGAGGCCGAGATCATCGTCGGAGGCGGCCGGGGCCTCGGTGGTCCCGAGAACTTCACGCTCGTCGAGGAGCTCGCCAGGGCGCTCGGCGGCGCGGTCGCCGCGACCCGGGCGGTCGTCGACGCAGGCTGGTACCCGTACTCGACCCAGGTCGGCCAGACGGGCAAGTCGGTCGCGCCGAAGCTGTACGTCGCCTGCGGGATCTCCGGGGCGATCCAGCACAAGGTCGGGATGCAGAGCTCGTCCGTGATCGTCGCGATCAACAAAGACGCGCACGCGCCGATCTTCGACTTCTGCGACCTCGGCGTCGTCGGCGACCTGCACGAGATCGTTCCGAAGCTGACCGAGCTCGTTCGGGCGCGGCGCGGCGGATGACCGCCCGGCCCGCCGACTTCCCGCCGCCGTTCGACGCGGCCGAGTTCGTCGGCGAGCCGAGCGATCCCCCGGACGAGCGGGTCGAGGTCGGCGCCCTCGTCGTCGGCGCCGGTCCGGCGGGGCTAGCAGCCGCGATCCGCCTCGGCCAGCTGCTCGAGCGAAGCCCCGCGGTGCGCGAGCGGCTCGGCGACGTCCCCGTCGCCGTCGTCGAGAAGGGCGCGTCGGTCGGCTCGCACCTCCTCTCCGGCGCGGTCATGAACCCTCGTGCGCTGCGACAGCTCTTCCCGGGCCTCGTGATGGAGGACGTGCCGACGTACGGCGAGGTCCAGCGGGAGGGCGTCTACTACATGACCCCCCGTCGGGCGCAGCGGATTCCGGCGCCGCCGCCGATGTGGAACCACGGCAATTACGTCGTCTCGATCTCGCAGCTCGCGCGCTGGCTCGCCGACCGGGCGGAGGAGCTCGGTGTCACGATCGTTCCCGAGACGGCAGCGCGAAAGCTGCTCGTCTCCGGTGGCCGGGTCGTGGGCATCCGCACCGGCGATCGCGGACGCGGCAAGTCGGGCGAGGAGCTCGCCCGGTTCGAGCCCGGCTCGGACATGACAGCGCGCGTCACGATCCTCGCCGAGGGCACCCAGGGGCACCTGACCGGGGTCGCGACCGAGCGCTTCGGGATCGGCCGCGCGCCCCAGGTGTACGCGCTCGGCGTGAAGGAGGTCTGGAACGTGGCGCGCCCGCTTCGGCGCGTCGTCCACACGCTGGGCTGGCCGCTGCGCAAGGGGAAGCGCTGGCGCGAGTTCGGCGGCAGCTGGATCTACCCGATGGGCGAGGACATGGTCTCGATCGGGTTCGTCGTGGGGCTCGACTCGACCGACGCGACTCTCTCCTGTCACGACCTGCTGCAGGAGTTCAAGGGCCACCCGTTCGTCCGCAGGATCCTCGACGGCGGCGAGCGGATCGCCTGGGGCGCCAAGACGATCCCCGAGGGGGGCTTCCTCGCGTTCCCCGAGCGCTTTCACGTGCCGGGCGCGCTGATCGCGGGCGACTCGGCGGGCTTCGTCAACGTGCCCGCGCTCAAGGGCATCCACTACGCGATCCGCTCGGGAACGCTGGCAGCCGACGCGGCGTTCGCCGCCCTCGAGCCCGGCCGCACCGCGTGGGAGCCGGGCGTCCTCGGCGGCTACGACCGGGCTCTGCGCGAGAGCTACGTCTGGACCGACCTCGAGCGCGTCCGCAACATGCGGCCGGCGTTCAAGCACGGCTTCGTGGGTGGATCGGCACGCGCGGGCGTTGCGCTGGGCACGCGCGGAAAGCTGCCGCGCAACAACGTCGCCCTCGAGGCGGACGCCGCGGTCGCGGTCGAGCCCGACGGCGCCGCGGCACGGTACCCCGCGCCCGACGGCACGCTCTTCTTCGACAAGCTCTCGAGCGTCTACGCGAGCGGCAACCAGACCCGCGACGACGCGCCCAGCCACGTCCGCGTCGCGACGAAGGTGCGCCGCGAGGTCGCCGAGGCCTGGGTGCACATGTGCCCCGCGCAGGTCTACGAGATCAAGGGGGACGCGAGCCCCGCCGGGAACGTCGTCGAAGTCGAGGTAACCGCCTCGAACTGCGTCCAGTGCGGCGCGATCACCGCCAAGGGCGGACGCCTGACGCCGCCCGAGGGCGGCGACGGGCCGGCCTACACGCTCACGTAGAGCTCACGCAGGCCTCCGCGCGGCCTCGGGCGCCCCCGGGCGCGCCCGCGTCGACGTCGGTCACAAGCGAGGCCTTGTGTTGCATCACCCGCGCCAGGGCCCTCCAATGTGTCTGCTCTCGGGAGCCGAACGATGCAACACAAGCACCGGATCGTGACGGCGGGAAAGCCCAGCGGGCTCCTGCCGCCCGCCGCGCTACGGTTCGACAGATGGCAACGGTCACGGAGTCAGACGTCGCCGCCGCCCGCGAGGCGATCGGCGACCGGCTCCACCGCACGCCGCTCCTGCCGTCGACGACGCTCGGCGATGCCTTCGGCGGCCGCGCGTACCTGAAGGCCGAGCTCCTCCAGCGCACGGGCTCGTTCAAGCCGCGGGGCGTGCTCACGAAGCTCGCCTCGCTGACCGCCGAAGAGAAGCGGCGCGGCGTGATCGCGGCGTCGGCCGGGAACCATGCCGCCGCGCTCGCCTACGGCGCTTCGCTGGAGGGGATCGACTGTCTCGTCGTCATGTGGAAGGGGGCCAACGAGCTGAAGCGCGCCGCCGCGGAGGGATACGGCGCCGCGGTTGACCAGGAGGCGGCGGGGCCACACGAGGTGTTCGAGCGGCTCGCCGTGCTGGAGCGCGAGACCGGCAGAGTGCACGTGCACCCCTGGGATGACCCGAGGATGGTGGCCGGGCACGGCACGGTCGGCCTCGAGATCGTCGAGGACCTCCCCGACGCCGACGTGATCGTCGTGCCGACGGGGGGCGGGGGGCTCGTGGCCGGCATCATCGCCGCCGCCCCGAAGGCGCGGATCGTCGCGGTCGAGCCCGAGCGCGGCGCCGCGCTCCACGCCGCGCTGTTCGCGGGCAAGCCGGTCCGGATCGTCCCGGACTCGGTGGCGGACGGGCTCAACGCTCCCTTCGCGGGCGACCTCCCGCTCGCCCTGTGCCGCCGACACGGCGTCGAGTCGATGCTCGTCACGGAGGAGGACATCGGTGCCGGGTTCCGCTTTCTCTACGAGCACGCCAAGCTCGCTGCCGAGCCGGCAGGGGCCGTCGGAGTGGGAGCGCTCCTTGCCGGCAAGATCCCCGACGTCGAGGGCAAGACAGTGGCTGTCATCGTCTCGGGCGGGAACGTGGTGGCCGAGACGGCCGCTGCTATCCTCGTTGCGAGATGAAGACAGACATCCATCCCGAGTACGTTCTCTCCACCGTGACCTGCTCGTGCGGGAACACGTTCCAGACCCGCTCGACGAGGCCCGAGCTCCACGTCGAGATCTGCTCCGAGTGCCATCCGTTCTACACGGGCAAGCAGAAGCTCCTCGACTCCGGCGGCCGCGTCGAGCGCTTCCAGCGCCGGCTCGAGAAGGCCGGCTCCACCCGCCGCTAGGCGGTCACTCGCTCCCGTGAGCGCTGCGCCGATCGGAGGCCAGGCGGTCCTCGAGGGCGTCATGATGCGTGGGCCGACGGCGTGGTCGGTCGCCGTGCGCAAGCCGAACGGCGAGATCGCCGAGGTGAACAAGCCGGTCACGTCGGCGTTCGCGCGGCATCGCTGGCTCCGCATTCCGGTGCTCCGGGGCGTCGTCGCGATCGGCGAGTCGCTCGCGATCGGCTTTCGGGCGCTCGCCATCTCCGCGAACTACGCCGCGGCCGAGGGCGACGAGGAGGCCGAGCACGAGCTGACGCGAGGCCAGCTGATCTTCGCGTTCGCGATCGCGATCGGCTTCGCCCTCGCGGTCTTCAAGGTCGGCCCCGCGCTGATCACGAACTGGCTGCCGATCGAGGGCGACTGGTGGTTCGTGATCGTCGAGGGGCTGATCCGCGTCGCGATCTTCGTCGCCTATCTCGTGCTGATCTCGCTCCTGCCCGACCTTCGGCGCGTGTTCATGTACCACGCGGCCGAGCACAAGGCGATCAACGCCTACGAGGACGGAGCCGAGCTCGAGCCGGAGACCGTGCAGCGCTACAGCCTGATCCACGTGCGCTGCGGGACGGCCTTCCTTCTGTACGTGATGGTGATCGCGATCTTCGTCTTCGCGTTCTTCGGCCGGCCGGCCTGGTACTGGTTGATCGTGTCCCGGATCCTGCTCCTGCCGGTGATCGCCGGGCTCGCCTACGAGGTGATCCGCTTCGCAGGGCGGCACCAGTCCAACGCGGCACTGCGAACCTTTCTCGCCCCCGGCCTCTGGCTGCAGCGCCTGACGACGCGGCAGCCCTCGCTCGACCAGATCGAGGTCTCGATCCGCGCGCTCGAGCAGGTGCTCCATCTCGAGGGCCGGTTGACACCCGAGGAGCGCAAGGTCGAGGTGATGGCGTAATGGCCTCGATGGAAGATCTCGTCGCCGAGCTCGAGCGCTCGCACGCCGACGCGCAGGAGCGGATGTCCGATCCCGCGGTCTTCTCCGATCGCGCAGCGTCGGCCGATGCGGGGCGGAGGCTGAAGGAGCTCGAGGGGCCGTTCAGGCTGGCCCGCGAGTGGCGCGAGGCCTCGGACGACCTCGAGGCGGCCCGCGAAGACGCGGACCTGCACGAGCTCGTCCCGGAGCTCGAGGAGCGGGTCGAACGGCTCGAGGAGGAGATCAAGATCGCGCTCGTCGAGCGCGACCCGCACGACGGCCGTGACGTCATCGTCGAAATCCGCAAGGGGGCGGGCGGCGACGAGGCGGCGATCTGGGCCGGTGACCTCTACCGCATGCTCACCCGCTATGCGGAGCGCCGAGGGCTACGGACCGAGGTGCTGGGCTCCGATCCGAGCGATGCAGGCGGCTTCAACGACGTCACCTTCGCCGTCAAGGGCGGCGACGCCTACTCCATCTTCAAGTGGGAGGGCGGGACGCACCGCGTCCAGCGCGTGCCCGCCACGGAGTCCGCCGGCAGGATCCACACCTCGACTGCGACGGTCGCCGTCATGCCCGAGGCCGAGGAGGTCGAGGTCGAGATCGATCCGAACGAGCTGAAGATCGACGTCTACCGCTCGACCGGCCCGGGCGGTCAGAGCGTCAACACGACCGACTCGGCCGTGCGGATCACGCACCTGCCGACGGGCCTCGTCGTCGCGATGCAGGACGAGAAGTCGCAGCTCCAGAACAAGACGAAGGCGCTGCGCGTGTTGCGCGCGCGCCTGCTCGAGCACGAGCTCGAGAAACAGCGCGCGGAGCTGTCCGCGCAGCGGCGCTCGCAGATCGGTACCGGTGAGCGAGCGGAGAAGATCCGCACGTACAACTACCCCGAGAACCGGGTCACCGACCACCGCATCAGGCTGACGCTCAAGCGTCTCGACCAGATCGTCGAAGGCGACCTCGCCGAGTTCACGGAGGCGCTCCAGGCAGAGGAGCGCCGTCAGGCGCTCGAGGCCGCCGCCACCGCCGCGTGAGGCCGCTGGACGCGGTCGCCGAGGTCGAGCGCGAGCTGGCGAGCGCCGGGGTGGACACGCCCAGGGTCGACGCCGAGCTGCTGGTGGCGCATGCGCTCGGCGTTTCACGGACCGACCTCTACGTGTCCGAGGACGACGTCGACGAGGCAGCGCTGCGTCCGCTCGTCGAGCGCCGCGCCGCGCGAGAGCCGCTCGCGTACATCCTCGGCGAGTGGGGATTCCGGCGGCTCGTGATCGCCGTCGATCCGCGTGTCCTGGTGCCGCGCCCGGAGACGGAGGTCGTCGTCGAGCGCTGTCTCGCGCATCTGTCCGGGCTGCCCGAGCCGCGCGTCCTCGACGTCGGAACCGGCTCGGGCGCGATCGCCCTGGCGATCGCGGACGAGCACCCGGGAGCGGCCGTGATCGCGACGGACATCTCCGAGGGCGCCCTCGCGCTCGCCGCCGAGAACCGGGCTCGCTGCGGACTCGACGGGCGCGTCGAGCTCGTCCACGGACACCTCTCCGCGCACGTCCCCGGCCCGTTCGATCTCGTGGTCTCGAACCCCCCGTACGTCCGTCCGGCGGACTTCGCGGCCCTGCAGCCGGAGATCCGCCTCTACGAGCCGCGCGAGGCGGTCGTCGGCGTCGGGGCGCACGCGGCGATCGCGAAGCGGGCCCGCGATCTCCTCGCTCCCGGCGGCTGGCTCCTCTTCGAGTGCGGCGACGACCAGGCCGGCGAGGTGAAGGAGATCCTCGCCGGGCAGGGCTACGCCCGGATCGAAACCGCGCTCGACCTCACGGGCCGCGAGCGCGTCGTCGAAGCCCGTCTCGGCGGAGACGACTAGCCAGCGGCAGAGCAGCAGCAGGCAAGCGCCGGCCGAGCGTCACAAGTCCGCCCTTGTGTTGCATCACTCGCCTCCCGCGCGCAGAGAATTCGGGGGATCATGGCGCGGGTGATGCAACACAAGGGGGTGCTCGTGGCTGACGTCGGCGGCGGCTCGGACGAAGGCAGCGCGGTCGAAGGCGGCGCGGTTCGAGGTCGCGCGGTTCGGGGCCGCCCGGTCGATGGCGATGCGGTGGACGTGGCTGTCGAGGCGATTCGTGCGGGTCGGACGGTGATCCTCCCGACGGACACGGTCTACGGGCTGTGCGCGGACGGATACCGCGAGGCACCGGCTCTCGAGCTCTTCGCCCTCAAGCAGCGCCCAGAGCGCACGGCGATCGCGTTGCTCGCCTCCGAGCTCGAGCCGATCCTGGACGCTGTGCCGGAGCTGCGCGGCCCCGCCGCGGTCGTGGCCCGAGCGCTTCTTCCGGGCGCCTTTACGCTCGTGCTCCCCAATCCGGCACGCCGCTTCCGCTGGCTCTGCGGTCGGGTGCCGACGTCGATCGGCATCCGGGTGCCGGAGCTTCCGCCGCCGGCCCGTGAAGTGCTGAACCGGGTCGGCATCGTCGCGGCGACGAGCGCGAACCTCCATGGGGGCCCGGACCCGGCGACGATCGACGCGATCCCGCGTGCGCTCGTTGCCAAGGTCGGAGCGATCGTGGACGTCGGGCCGCTGCCGGGAACCCCGTCGACGGTGATCGACCTCACCGGGCCGGCTCCGGTCGTGCTGCGGGAGGGCGCCGTGCCCGCCGTCGAGGCACTCGCCCGGGCGGCCGAGGCAACGCGCTAGCGACGCGGAGCAGGGATAGGATCCTCCCGATGGCTGTGGCGCAGGACGCCCTCGAGCAGCTTCGCCAGGCCGGCCTCGGGACTGTCGATCCGGAGATCGCGGCGTTGCTGGAGCGCGAGCTCGAGCGCCAGCGGTCGGTGATCGAGCTGATCGCGTCGGAGAACTTCACCTGGCCGAGCGTGCTCGAGTCGGTCGGATCGGTCCCGACGAACAAGTACGCCGAGGGCTACCCCGGCCGGCGCTACTACGGCGGCTGCGAGGTCGTCGACGAGATCGAGACGCTCGCGATCGAGCGCGCGAAGTCCCTGTTCGGCGCCGAGCACGCGAACGTTCAGCCGCATGCCGGGGCACAGGCCAACATGGCCGTCTACTACGCGCTCTGCGAGCCGGGCGACACCGTGCTCGCGATGCGGCTCGACCACGGGGGGCATCTGACGCACGGGCTCCGGGTCAACTTCTCGGGCCGCTACTACCACGTCGTCGGTTACGGCGTCGACCGCGCCACCGGGCTGATCGACTTCGACGAGCTACGCCGGCTCGCGCAGGAGCACCGGCCCAAGCTGATCGTCTGCGGCGGTTCCGCCTACCCGCGCAAGATCGAGGCCGACCGCTTCCGAGAGGCCGCGGACGAGGTGGGGGCGAGGCTGTGGTGCGACATGGCGCATTTCTCGGGGCTCGTCGCCGCCGGGCTCCATCCGAACCCCGTCGAGCATTGCGACGTCGTGACGTCGACGACGCACAAGACGCTCGCCGGCCCACGGTCGGGATTCATCCTGTGCCGGGAGGAGCACGCGCAGGCGATCGACCGCGCGATCTTCCCGGGTCTTCAGGGCGGACCCCTGGAGCACGCGATCGCTGCCAAGGCCGTCTGCTTCAGGATCGCGGCGTCGGAAGCGTTTCGCGTCTACCAGGGCGAGGTGCGAACGAACGCGGACGCGCTCGCCGAGGCCCTGGTCGCCGCGAGCCTCGAGATTCTCACCGGCGGCACCGACACGCACCTCGTCCAGCTCGACCTTCGCCGGAGCGAGTGGACCGGAAAGGACGCCGAGGACCGCCTGCACGAGGTCGGGATCACGGTCAACCGCAACACCGTGCCGTTCGACGAGCGGCCGCCGACCATCGCCTCGGGCGTCCGGCTCGGCACGCCCGCGATCACGATGCGCGGCTTCGACGAGGCCGACACCCGCGAGGTCGCGGCAATCATCGGCGCCGCGCTCGCGGCCGGCGCCGACCTCGCCGCCCTGCGCGACCAAAGCGCAGATCTCTGCCGGAAGCGACCGTTGTATACGGGCTTCAGAGGCTTTGCGACCTACCAGAACGATGGCGGCTGACGACCTGACGATCGTCGCGCGCAGCGTGACGATCGTGGAACATCCGCTGGTGCAGCACAAGCTGGGGCTGCTGCGCGACATTGGCACCGACACCCAGATGTTCCGCCAGCTCGTCCACGAGCTGACGCTCCTGCTCACGTACGAGGCGACGAAGGAGCTTGCGACCGAGGAGGTCGACATCGAGACGCCGCTCGAGCGGATGTCCGTGCAGCGCATCTCGGGCAAGAAGGTGGCGGTTTGCCCGATCCTCCGCGCGGGCGTGGGCATGCTCGACGCCGTCCTCTCGCTCGTGCCCGGGGCGCGCGTCGGCTTCATCGGCCTGTACCGCAACGAGGAGACGCTCGAGCCGGTCGAGTACTACGTGAAGCTCCCCGGGGACGTCGGCGACCGCGACGTCCTCATCCTCGATCCGATGCTCGCGACGGGCAACTCGACCGCGGCCGCGATCGCGACCGTCAAGCGGGCCGGAGCGCAGTCGATTCGCCTGATCGCGATCATCGCCGCGCCCGAGGGGATCGCCCACATCGAGTCCGCGCACCCGGACGTGCCGATCGTCGTCGCGGCCGTCGACCGCCGGCTGAACGACAAGGGTTTCATCGTGCCCGGCCTCGGCGACGCAGGCGACCGCCTCTACGGCACGAAATAGCGTCCAATACCCTTGTAGGGGCGAGGGATGCTCGCCCGAAAGGCAGAGACGTGCTCGACACCTTCCAAGCTCACACGGACGTCCTCTGGGGCTTCCTCGTCGCGCTCGTCGTCGTGCTCGCGATGACGCCGATCGTCGGCGAGATGGGCCGGGCGCTCGGCGTGGTCGACCGGCCGGGGGAGCGGCGGAAGATCCACCGCCGGCCGGTCCCGGTGCTGGGCGGGCTGGCGCTCTTCCTCGGCCTCGTCGTGCCCTCGCTCGCGTTCCTCGACCTGGAGGGGCCGTACCGGGGGATTCTGATCGGGGCGACGGTCGCCGTGGTCGTCGGTCTGGTCGACGACTTCATCGGGCTGCCCTGGTGGGGCAAGCTGAGCGGCCAGCTCGCGGCGGCCGCGGTGGCGATCGGGTTCGGCGTCGTGATCGATCGCTTCACCTTCCCGATCGTCGGCATCCAGGCGCTCCCGGAGTGGCTCGCGGTAGCCGCGACGCTCGTCTGGATCGTCGCCGTGATGAACATGGTCAACTTCCTCGACGGGCTCGACGGGCTCGCGGCAGGAATCGGCGCCATCGCCGGCGGCACGTTCGCCGTGATCGCGCTCTCGCTCGGGAAGCCCGAGGCGGCGGTCCTGTCGGCGATCGTCTGCGGGATGTGCCTCGGCTTCCTCCGTGACAACTTCTATCCGGCGAGGATCTTCATGGGTGACTCGGGATCGCTGCTGCTCGGCTTCGTGCTGGCCACGGTCGCCGTTCAGGGGCTCCTGAAGACGGCCGCGACGGTCGCGCTCTTCTTTCCGCTGCTCGTCCTGGCGATCCCGATCGTGGACACGTCGTTCGTCGTCGCGAAGCGCCTGAAGTACGGCCAGCCGGTGGTGTCGGCAGACCGCTGGCATCTCCACCACCGCTTTCTCGACATCGGCTACTCGCAGCGGCGGGCGACACTGACGCTCTACTGCTGGTGCGCTGTGCTGGCCGGGGCTGCGCTCGCGACCCGATTCGTCCCGTTTCGCACCGGCGGGGAGTGGCACCTGTGGCCCACGGTCGCAGTGGGGCTGATCGGCGTCGCGGCACTCACGGCGTCGATCTACGTGATCGCACTGCTCGAGATCGTGACGATCGGGCGCATCCGGGGCTGGGCCAACTGGCGGAGCGAGGCGGACGAAAGACGCCGGCGCAAGACCGCGTAGACCGCGGTTACACTGCGGGCGGCCGTTCGGGGACGCGGCGTACAAAGTCCTCCTCCAGTGGGTCATTTTCCTTGATAACAGCGCGATTTGCGATGTCACGAAGTCGGCCTCACCTGGTACGATTCGGCCGACGGAGATGACCCACGCCGTGGCCGCAGATCGCACCTCCTTCGACCCACTGAGCGCGAGCGGGCTTCTGCTCGCCGTGCTCGGGGTGTGTCTCGTCGGCGGTGCGCTGATCGGTCTGGCCGCGGGATCGGTCGGGATCGGGATCGCAATCGGCGCGGTCATCGGCATTCCGGCGTCGATCGTCGCCGTCTATCTGACGTTTCGGAGCTCGCTGTAATGGCGAGCACGTTGATGAGGCCGCGGCCGCTCCCGGACCGCCGCGTTCCCACGATCGCCGGCGGGGCAATCGTCCTGCTCGCCCTGCCGATCTTCCTGATCGGCGGCTGGTCGCTCCGCGGCTGGGCGCTCGGCGCCGTCCTCTGGGTCGCGAGCCAGCTGCTCGGCGTTCTCTTCAACCACCTCGGCATCGGCAACCCGACGCTCGGCGGCTCGGGGCCGGCAGCCTTCGGGATGATGGGCCGGGGTATCCTCGTCGTGCTCGTCGCGATCGTGATCGCGGCCGCCGGGGATCCGGACGTGGCCGTCGCGGGAATCCTCGTCTACGCGCTCGCCTACACGGTCGAGCTCGTGCTCAGCCTGTCCGCGTACTTCTCGGGAGGTGAGCGGCGCTGAGCTCGCTCCTGCTCGCGGCCGGGTCCGGCGACTTCCAGCCGCAGGACGAGTTCACCCTCGACTCGTGGATCCCGATCGAGCTCGGGCCGATCGACCTCTCGGTCAACAAGGCCGTCGTCTACCTCTGGCTCGCCGGTCTCGTCACGATCGTCGTCGGCGTCTGGATCATGCGCTTCGGCCTCTCGCTGCGGCCCGACCGCAGGCAGACGACCGGCGAGGGCCTGTACGAGCTCGTTCAGACGCAGATCGCCGAGGGCAACCTGCCGGCGAAGGGGATCTCGCGCTGGTTTCCCTACGTGGCGTCGCTCTTTCTCTTCATCTGGATCGTCAACCTGATCGGCTTCATCCCGCTGCCGATCTCGAACGACACGTTCTCGGTCGCGGGGGTCGATCTCCCGACCTTCGGCATCTACGCGGCGACGGCGAACCTGTCCGTCACGCTCGCGCTCGCGCTGGTCACGTTCCTCGCGACGCACTGGGAGGGCATTCGCTTCAACGGCCTCTCCAGGTACCTGAAGAGCTGGATCCCGAGCGGCGTGCCGAAGGGTCTGCTCGTGCTGATCATCCCGCTCGAGATCATCTCCCAGTTCATGCGGCTGATCTCGCTCTCCGTCCGTCTCTTCGCCAACATGCTCGCCGGCCACATGCTGATCCTCGTCATGCTCGGCCTGATCTTCATCTTCGAGTCGCTCGCGATCGCGGTCATCGCAATCCCGGTTGCGACGGCCGTGTACATCTTCGAGGTGGCGATCGTCGTCACCATCCAGGCGTTCGTCTTCGCGCTCCTCTCCGCCATCTACATCGGTGGCGCGATCGAGCCGGAGCACTAGGAAAGGAAGGCACAGTGGACTTTCTCCTCGCAGAGACGACCGGCGACGTCGCCGATCTCGGCAAGGCGATCGCGTTCGGCGTGGGCGTGGGCCTCGGCGCCGTCGGTGCGGGCATCGGGATCGGCATGATCTTCAGCTCGATGATCCAGGCCGTGTCGCGCCAGCCCGAGCTGCGCGGCGAGCTCCAGGGCATCCAGTGGCTCGGCTTCGCGTTGACCGAGGCCGTGGTGTTCTACGCCCTGCTGGGTGGGCTCCTCGCCTACGTCCTCGTTTGATGGACACGCTCCTCGGCGTAGCGGTCCTGGCCCAGGAGGCCACGGAGGAGGACAGCGGCGGCGACCTGATCTCGGTCGTGCCCGGACTGATGATCTGGACGATCGTCACGTTCCTGATCGTCTTCCTCGTGCTGCGCAAGCTCGCGTTCAAGCGCATCCAGGGGATCATCGACCAGCGCCGCGACCGGATCCGTGAAGCACTCGACGCGGCCGACCACGCACGCGAGGAGGCGCGCGAGCTCCGTGAGCTGACGCAGGCCGAGCGCGAGGCCGCGAAGGCCGAGCGCGAGACGATCCTGGAGGAGGCGCGGCAGCAGGCCAAGGCGCAGTTCGCCGCGTCGAAGGCCCAGGCCGACGAGGATCTCAAGCGCCGACTGGACGAGAACCAGCGCGAGCTCGCGGCCGAGAATCGCAAGCTGCGCGAGTTGATCCGGCGCGACGTCGTCGAGCTGACCCTGCTCGCGTCCGAGAAGGTCACCGGCAAGGTGCTGGACTCGGACGACCAGAAGCGCCTGATCGACGAGACCGTCTCCGAGCTCGACGTCAAGCAGCTCGCATCGGAGAACTAGAGCCGACAATGGCCGTCGCCCACCGCATCTATGCGCAGTCGCTGCTCGACGCGGCGAAGGAGAAGGGCCGCCTTCCGCGCGTGCGGGAGGAGTTCGGCGACTTCGCCGCGGCCGTCGAGTCGTCACCGGAGCTGCGTGGGCTCCTGCGCAACCCGCAGATCGACCCCCGCGCCAGGCAGGAGGCCCTGCTCGCCGTCCTCGGCGAGACGGACGAGCTGTTTCGCAACTTCATCCGGCTGCTCGGCGAGAAGCACCGCCTCGACCAGGTCGAGGAGGTTCACGAGGAGCTCGAGCGCCTGATCGCCCGCGAGGAGCGCGTTCTCCGGCTCGACCTCACGACTGCGGTCGAGCTCTCGGAGGCCGAAGCCGAGGAGATCGTCCGCAGGATCGGGGAGACGTCGGGCCGCAAGGTGGAAACGACCCGCCAGGTTGATCCGTCGATCATCGGTGGGATCGTCGTCCAGGCCGGCTCGCTCCGGGTCGACGCGAGCGTGCGCGGCCGTCTCAACCAGCTACGCCAAGAGCTCGTCACGAGGAGATGAGAAGACCGTGAAGCTACGCCCGGAAGAGATCACCGCGATCCTGAAGGAGCGGATCGAGCAGTTCGACGTCGAGACGGAGCTCGCCGAGGTCGGCACCGTCCTCCAGCTCGGCGACGGCATCGCCCGCGTCTACGGCCTCGAGAACTGCATGGCGATGGAGATGCTCGAGCTCGAGCACGGCGTCGTCGGCGTCGCGCTCAACCTCGAGGAGGACAACGTCGGCGTCGCCCTGTTCGGGGAATGGGACAAGGTCTCGGAGGGCGAGCCGGTGAGGCGCACCCGCCAGCTGCTCTCCGTTCCCGTCGGCGACGAGCTCGTCGGTCGCATCGTCGACCCGCTCGGCCGCCCGATCGACGGTGCGGGCGCGATCGCAACGACCGAGCGCCGCCCGCTCGAGTTCAAGGCCCCCGGCGTCGTCAACCGCCAGCCGGTGGTCGAGCCGCTCCAGACGGGCATCAAGGCGATCGACTCGATGATCCCGATCGGCCGCGGCCAGCGCGAGCTCGTGATCGGCGACCGCTCGACGGGCAAGACGGCGATCCTCGTCGACACGATCCTCAACCAGAAGGGCGGCGACCTCGTCTGCGTCTACGTCGCGATCGGGCAGAAGGCGTCGACGGTCGCCCAGGTGCACAACCGCCTGAAGGAGGCGGGCGCGATGGACTACACCGTCATCGTCACCGCCGACGCGTCCGAGGCCGCCCCGATCAAGTGGATGGCGCCGTACGCCGGCTGTGCGATGGGGGAGCACTTCCTCTACGGGGGCCGCCACGCGCTCTGCATCTACGACGACCTCTCCAAGCACGCGGACGCGTACCGCCAGATGTCGCTTCTGCTGCGCCGCCCGCCAGGGCGCGAGGCGTTCCCCGGCGACGTCTTCTACCTCCACTCGCGCCTGCTCGAGCGCGCCTGCAAGCTCTCCGACAAGCTCGGCGGCGGCTCGCTGACAGCGCTGCCGGTGATCGAGACGCAGGCGGGCGACGTGTCGGCGTACATCCCGACGAACGTCATCTCGATCACCGACGGCCAGATCTTCCTCGAGTCCGACCTGTTCTACTCGGGCGTTCGTCCGGCGATCAACGTCGGCATCTCGGTCTCCCGCGTCGGCGGCAACGCGCAGACGAAGGCGATGAAGAAGGTCGCCGGGCGCCTCAAGCTCGACCTCGCGCAGTACCGCGAGCTCGAGGCCTTCGCGCAGTTCGGATCCGAGCTCGACCCGGCGACGCAGCGCACTCTCGCCCGGGGCGAGCGGATGGTCGCGACGCTCAACCAGCCCCAGTACCAGCCGTGGGCGTTCGAGGAGCAGGTGGTCGCGATCTTCGCCGGTATCCACGGCTATCTCGACGACGTTCCGACCACCCAGGTGCCTCGCTTCCAGGATGAGCTGGCGGAGGCACTCCGCGTCGAGGAATCGTCGTACGCGGCGATTCGCGATACGGGCGACCTCTCGGACGAGCTGCAGGAGAAGCTCCACGCCGAGCTCAAGCGGTTCAAGGACGCCTTCGCCATCCGCGAGGAAACCGGCCTCGTCGGGGCCGCGGGCTAGCTTCTTGGCCTCGCTCCAGGACATCAAGCGGCGGATCCGCTCGGTTCGCAACACGCGCAAGATCACGAAGGCGATGGAGCTCGTCGCCGCGGCGAAGCTCCGACGGGCCGAGCAGCGCATCGCCGCGCTCCGCCCGTACGCCGAGCGCATGCAGGAGCTGATGATCGGCACGGCGCGCAACGCGCAGGGTGGGTTTCCGCTGCTCGAGCAGCGTGACGTGAAGGCGGTCGCGATCCTGCCGCTGACGGGCGACCGCGGGCTCGCCGGCGCGTTCAACGCGAACATCCTCCGCCGCGCGTTCGCGATCGGGCGGGAGCTCCGCGACGAGGGAAAGGATGTGCGGTGGCTCGTCGTCGGCAAGAAGGGTCGCTCGACGCTTCGCTTCCGGCGGCTCGAGACCGACCAGGCGTGGACGGACTTCACCGACCGCCCGGCCTACGCGGACGCGGCGGCAATCGCGCGCCGGGTGATCGAGCTGTTCACGGACGGGGACGTGGACCGGGTCGTGCTGGTGTACAACCGCTATGTCTCGCCACTCACGCAGACGGTGGAGGAGATCGAGCTCCTGCCGATTCCGCGGACCGCGATCGGTGAGGACGAGGACGAGAAGAGCCCCTACGAGATCGCCCTCGAGGGCGACTTCATCTACGAGCCCGAGCCCGAGCAGATCCTCACACGTCTCCTACCGACGTATGTCGAGACGACGATCTACCGGGCGCTGCTGGAGTCGGCCGCGTCGGAGCACGGGGCACGGATGACCGCGATGCGAAACGCAACGAGCAACGCCGGCGAGCTCGTCGACCGGCTCACGCTCGACATGAACCGGGCCCGCCAGGCGCAGATCACGCAGGAGATCCTCGAGGTCGTGTCGGGGGCGGACGCGCTCGTATAGCGGTCGCGGCGGGTTCGGCGCCCTCCGGCCACGATCGTAGGCACCCTTTGCCTCGATGAGCTGGAGGCGCGGCACTGCGGTCGTTCTGGGCATCGCCCTGGTGCTGACGGCCGTTGCCGCCGTGTTCGGAAGCCGCGGCTCCGACGAGGCGCAGGCTGCGCCGTGGACGTACGCGACGCCCATGTCGCAGCGGCGCAGCTACGTCGCCGCGGCGGAGCTCGACGGGCTCGTCTACGCCGCCGGGGGCATGGTCGGCAACACGGGCAGGCGGCTCGCGACCTTCCAGGCCTACGACGCCGCGGCCGACTCGTGGACGACGCTCTCACCGCTTCCCGAGCCGACCCGGGCCGCCGCGGGGGCGGCACTCGACGGCACGATGTACGTGATCGGCGGTGACGCGGCGGGCAAAGACGGGAGGCAGGTGTACGCCTACGACGTCGAGCGCCGGAGGTGGGAGACACGCGCCCCGTTGCCCGAGCCGCGGTTCAACCACGCCGCCGTCGCTCTCGACGGCCGCATCTACGTTCTCGGCGGCTACGTCGACGGCGCCGAGCAGGACGACGTGTTCGTCTACGACCCGCAGCGCGACGCGTGGACCAGCTCGACGCCGCTGCCCCGACCGAACCACACGTTCGGCGCCGTCGTCTACGACGGTGAGATCTGGACCTTCGGAGGGCGGCGCGGCGACGAGATCCTCCCGGAGGTGTGGATCCTCGACCCGCAGACGGGGCGCTGGCGCGAGGGGCCGACGATGCCGAAGCCGATGGAGCTGCTCGGCGCCGCGGTCGTCGGTGACGAGATCCATCTCGTCTGGGAGAGCACGTACCTCATCTACGACGCGGCGACCGGCACGTGGCGCGAGGGGCCGCGTTCGCTGACGGCGCGCCACGGCCTCAAGGCCTTTGCGATCGGCTCGAGCCTCTACACGATCGGCGGCTGCACGACGGAGCTCGAAGACAGCGAGATCGTCGAGACGAGGCGCGTCGCGTGATTCTCTCCTAACTTCCCGTCCAGTTCCGACGTCTACCATGTCGGCCGGTCGTGTGCCCGGAGGAGAGCTATCCGGCCTGGAGAACTGAGAACCAACGCGTAGACAGGAGGGCGGAACGTGTCGAGGAAACCATGGGTCTTGTTCGCGGCTCTGGTCGTTGCGGTGTTGGCGCTCGCGGCCGCCGGTTGCGGCGGCGGGGACGAGGAGTCGGCGACGCCGCCGGGAGAGACGGGCGCACCGGCGGACACCGGTGGAGGCGCAGCCGGAGGCGGGACGGCGGCGGCGGATCAGACGCTCCATTACGCGCTGGGCTCGAACGTCGTGCTCGATCCCAACCTCTTGCAGGACACCACGTCGAACAAGATCGCGTTCGCGATCTTCGACCCGCTCGTGAAGCTCGACGAGAACCTCCAGCCCGAGCCGGCCGTCGCGGAGAGCTGGGACGTGTCGGAGGACGGCAAGACGGTGACCTTCCACCTGCGCGACGACGCGACGTGGTCGAACGGCGACCCGGTCACCGCGGGGGACTACGAGTACTCCTGGAAGCGGATCCTGTCGCCCGAGCTCGCCGCGCCCTACTCCTACCAGCTCTACGGGATCGAGGGGGCGATCGACTACAACAGCTGCGATGCGGCGAAGGACGACTGTGACGCGCTTCGCGACGCCGTGGGCGTCAAGGCGGTCGACGACCAGACGCTCGAGGTCACCCTGACGAGCGAGCAGCCGTGGTTCGTGCAGCAGTCGACGCACAGCGCCTTCCTGCCGGTTCCCCAGGCGACGATCGAGGAGTTCGGCGACAAGTGGACCGACCCGGGCAACATCGTCACGAACGGGCCGTTCCTGCTCGACGACTACCAGCCGGACGCGACGCTCGTCATGTCGAAGAACCCCGACTGGCGTGACGCCGACAGCGTCACGCTCGAGAAGTTCGACGGTCGCATCATCGTCGACGGCACGACCGCCGTCCAGGCGTTCGAGGCGGGTGAGGTCGACTCGCTCGACGAGCAGATCCCGACCGAGGAGATCGCCCGGCTCAAGACGACCGACGACTACCAGCAGTACCCCGGCCTCCTCACCCAGGCCTACGGGTTCAACGTCAAGAACGTCACCGACGTGAACCAGCGCCGCGCGATGTCGCTCGCCGTCGATCGCCAGACGATCATCGACAACATCACGCAGGCGGACGAGGTCCCGGCGACGTCCTGGACGCCGCTCGGCATGCCCGGCTTCGACGTGATCAATCCGAACTCCCCCTGGACGCCCGGCGACCGGCGACGTCGAGCAGGCGAAGCAGGTGCTCGCCCAGGCCCAGAGCCCGAAGACGAACGTGAACATCTTCGTCAACGAGTCGCCGGGTAACAAGGACATCGCCGTCGCGCTCCAGTCGATGTGGGAGCAGATCGGCATCAAGAGCCAGATCAAGGTGCAGGAGTGGCAGCAGTTCCTCAAGTTCCTCGGCCCGCCGCCGAACAACGAGGTCGACTCTGTACCGGTACGGATGGGTCGGCGACTTCGTCGACGCGATCAACTTCCTCGAGCTGTGGACGTGCGACAGCGGCAACAACAACTCGAACTTCTGCGACCCGAGTACGACAAGGTGATCACCGAGGCGCGCGCCACGCCCGACAACGACGCGCGCTACCAGCTCTACCGCCAGGCCGAGGACATCCTCCTCGGGCCGGACGGTCAGGTGCCGTTCATCCCGCTCTACTACGGCGTCTACACGAACCTCGAGAACGCGTCGGTTCGCGACACGCTCAACATCAACCTGCTCGACCAGACCGACTGGACGAAGGTGGTCAAGCAGGAGGGTTAGCCACCGGGCTCCGAATGCGAGGGGCGGGGCCGGTCAACCGGCCCTGCCCCTTCGCGTTTCTTGCGTAACGGCCGCTAGAGGAAGAGGATTGGCTCGATGACGACGTTCATCATCCGGAGGATCTTCTGGACGATCCCCGTGATCCTGCTCGTCATCCTCCTCACGTTCCTGATGATGCGCCAGATCGGCGGCAACCCGTTTCGCCAGACCCAGCGTGCGGTTCCGCCTGCGATTCAGAAGAACCTCGACGAGAAGTTCCACGTCACGGACCCGTGGTGGAAGCAGTACGCCTACTACGTCAAAGGCGTCGTCACCTTCGACCTCGGGCCATCCCTCGTCGTTCGCAATCGCACCGTCAACGACATCGTCAAGGAGCAGTTCCCGCGCTCGATCAAGCTCGGGATCCTCGCGTTCCTGTTCGGGCTGATCGTCGGTGTGCCGATCGGGATCATGTCGGCGTTACGCCAGAACACGGTGTGGGACTACTTCGGCCAGTTCATCGCCAACCTCGGCGCCGCGATCCCCGCGTTCCTCGTCGCCACGCTGCTCATCTACTACGTCAGCCTGAAATGGGGGCTGTTACCCACGAGCGGCTGGCCGCTCGGCTTCTTCAGCTTCGACTCGCGCGTGATCCTGCCGATCATTGCGCTCGGGCTCTTCCCGATGGCGTACTTCGCCCGGCTCGTCCGCGGGACGATGCTCGAGACGCTGCAGGAGGACTACGTGCGAACGGCCAAGGCGAAGGGCCTTCGCCACCGCCGCGTCATCGGCGTGCACGTCTTTCGCAACTCGCTGATCCCGGTGATCACCGTGATGGCGCCGCTGCTCGGGGCCCTGATCACGGGCACGTTCATCATCGAGATCATCTTCGCGATCCCCGGCATCGGCAAGTACTACATCACCGCCGTGTCGGCCCGCGACTACTCCGTCGTGATGGGGCTGACCGTCGTCCTGTCGATCATCATCATCATCGCCAACCTCATCGTCGACATCCTCTATGGCTTCCTCGATCCCAGAACCCGAGAGTCGCGCTGATCCGACGCTGACGAGCGTTCGCGAGATCCCGGGAGCTCACGGGGTCGATCTCCCCAGCACCGCGGGCGCGCCGCTTCGTCAAACCACCCTCTGGCGAGACGCCTGGCACCGCTACATCAGGAACCGAGGCGCTCTCGTCGCGGCGATCGTGTTCGGCATGATCGTGCTCTTCTGCATCATCTATCCGTTCCTCGCGCGGGCCGACCCGAACACCGTCGACTTCTCCAAGTCGTACGCGCCCGCGAGCCTGTCGAACCCGCTCGGCACGGACAAGTTCGGGCGCGACCTGCTCGTTCGCACGGCGATCGGGGGCCGGATCTCGATCGGCATCGCCCTCGCAGCGACGTTCGTGATCCTCATCATCGGGGTCGCGTACGGCGGCATCTCCGGCTTCGTAGGCGGGCGGGTGGACAACGGCATGATGCGCTTCCTCGACGCCCTCTTCGGCCTCCCGTACCTGCCGTTCGCGATCATCACGCTGCAGATCTTCGGCACGGTCAACTTCTGGTCGATGGTGGTGGCGCTGTCGATTGCCACGTGGCTCACGACTGCCCGCGTCGTGCGCGGCCAGATCATGTCGCTGAAGCAGAACGACTACGTCAGAGCCGCGAAGGCCGTCGGTGCCCGCTGGTACCGCACGCTCACGCGGCACCTGCTCCCCAACACGCTCGGGATCCTCGTCATCGCCGTCTTCCTCGAGCTCCCGGGCGTGATCCTGGGCGAGGCGTTTCTGTCCTTCATCGGGCTCGGCATCAGCCCGCCGGAGGCGTCCTGGGGGTCGATGGCGCAGGAGGGACGCGACGCGTTCCGGTCGCATCCGCTGATCATCGCCGTCCCGGGGATCATGATCGGCACCGTCGTCATCTGCGCGAACTTCATCGCCGACGGCCTTCGCGACGCCCTCGACCCGCGCACGCGGAAGACGTAGGGGATCGGCCGTGGCGCTGCTCGAGGTCGTCGATCTCCAGACGCATTTCTTCGTTCGCGAGGGCGTGGTTCATGCGGTGGACGGCGTCAGCTTCTCGGTGGAGAAGGGAAGGACGCTCGGCATCGTCGGCGAGTCCGGATGCGGCAAGTCGGTCACCGCGCTCTCGATCATGGGACTGCTCCCGCGGCCGCCCGCGAGGATCGTCGGCGGGCAGGTGCTCTTCGAAGGGCGCGACCTGGTCCAGCTCGACGACAGGCAGCTCGAGGACGTCCGGGGCAAGGAGATCGCGATGATCTTCCAGGACCCGATGACGAGCCTGAACCCGACGCTCACGATCGAGACGCAGCTCACCGAGACGATGCGCCGCCATCTCGGGATGTCGAAGGACGAGGCGCGCAAGCGTGCGGCCGAGCTGCTCGACGAGGTGCGCATCCCCAACGCCGCCGAGCGGCTGCGCGACTATCCCCACCGGTTCTCGGGCGGCATGCGCCAGCGGGTCATGATCGCGATCGCGCTCACCTGCCGTCCGAAGCTTCTGATCGCCGACGAGCCGACGACCGCGCTGGACGTGACCGTGCAGGCCGGAGTGCTCGACCTGCTGGACGAGCTCCGGCGCGAGTACGACATGGCGATGATCCTGATCACGCATGACATGGGCGTGATCGCCGAGGTCGCCGACGAGGTGGCGGTGATGTATGCGGGTCAGATCGTCGAGCAGGCGTCCGTCCTCGACCTCTACGACCGGCCCGAGCATCCCTACACCGAGGCGTTGCTGGGAGCGCTGCCCCAGATCGAGGGCGAGGGCATCCGGGAGGGGCGCCTGACGGCGATTCCCGGCCGGCCGCCCGACCTCGTCAGCCCGCCCGAAGGTTGCAGGTTCGCGGCGCGCTGCCGCTACGCGACGCTCGAGGACGGCTGCGCGGAGTCGCCGCAGGAGCTCCGTGAGCTCCGACCCGGCCATCTCGTCCGCTCGGCTCACCCGGCGAGCATGCGGTCGAACGAGCCGGAGGCGGTAGGCGTGTGAGCGAGCCTTTCCCGCCACCGGGCCCCGCGACGGGGTCGGGTACCGGCGCCAACGGCGCTCTGCTCGACGTCCGTGGCCTCAAGAAGTACTTTCCCGTCAAGAAGGGGATCCTCGTCGAGCGAACCGTCGACTACGTCAGGGCCGTCGACGACGTCAGCTTCGAGATCGTCGAGGGCGAGACGCTCGGCCTCGTCGGCGAGTCCGGCTCGGGCAAGTCGACGACTGGGTACTGCATCCTCCAGCTCGTCAAGCCGACCGCGGGGGCGGTCATCTTCCAGGGCGCCGATCTGACCACCGTGGGTCGTGGGGAGCTCCGGCGGGCCCGTCGCGAGATGCAGATCGTCTTCCAGGACCCGTACTCGTCTCTCAATCCCCGCATGACGGTCGGCGCGATCGTCTCGGAGCCGCTCGAGGTGCACGGGATCGGCACCCGGCGCGCACGTCGCGAGACGGTGCGGCGGCTGCTCGACGTCGTCGGCTTCAACCCCGACTTCACGAACCGCTACCCGCACGAGTTCTCGGGAGGACAGCGCCAGCGCATCGGCATCGCCCGTGCGCTCGCCCTGAATCCGAGGCTGATCATCTGCGACGAGCCGGTGTCCGCGCTCGACGTATCGATCCAGGCACAGATCCTGAATCTGCTCAAGGACCTGCAGCGGGACTTCGGCCTCACGTACCTCTTCATCGCCCACGACCTCGCCGTCGTGCGCACGATGAGCGATCGCATCGCGGTGATGAACCGAGGCAAGCTCGTCGAGGTCGGCCCGGCGGAAGAGGTCTACACGAACCCGCGGGACGCCTACACGAAGGAGCTGCTCTCGTCGGTGCCGGTCCCGGATCCCGTCAAGATGCGGGAGCGCAAGGCCGAGCGCGCGCGGCTTCGCGCTCAGACCGAGACCGTCTAACCTCGAAGCCGGGCTATCGTCTACACAGGTATGGCCGGGGCAACCACCCTCCGCTGCGAGCGGGCGCGACAATCGGCGTCCCTCGCGCTCGACGGCGAGCTCTCCGAGCTCGAGACGCGCCTGCTCGAGCGCCACGTCGGCGAGTGCGCGGCGTGCCGCGAGTGGGCTGCCTCGATCGAGGAGACGGCCGCGCTCGTTCGCGCCGCCCCGCTTGAGCAGCCCACCGAGGTGTTCGTGCCGCGGCGTCGTGTCGCTTCTCCGGTGCGCCGCCGGGTGGCGATCGCCGCGGTCGTAGCCGCCGCGGTGCTCGGGACGCTCCTCGGTGCGCTCCTCGGCCGTCCGGACGAGAGCCCGAAGGCGCCGGCACCGCAACTCGGCTTCCTCGATCGGGGTGGAAGGCCGTCCCAGCAGATTCGACCCGGGCTAGTAACACCCCGTCCGCCCGCGGTCGAGCCAGAGAACCCGCCAGAAGAAGCGGTTTAGTCCGACTCTCTCGAATCTCTGAGCGAGACTTAGTAACACGGCGCCGCCTATCGATTAGACTTGGTCTTCGTCAGCGACGAAGTCAGGAGCCGATGTCCGCCACCGCCTCGCCCACCCAGCCCGGCAAGATCGTCGAGATCAAGGGCGTCGTCATCGACGCCGTCTTCCCCGGCGAGCTGCCCGCGATCTACAACGCGCTTCGGATTCGCGTCGCCGAGCAGGACGGCCGCCCGGCCGTCGAGCTCATCGCCGAGGTCCAGCAGCATCTCGGAAACGATCGCGTCCGCGCGGTTGCCATGGACTCGACCGACGGCATTGCGCGGGGCGTGGACGTCGAGGACACCGGTGGGCCGATCTCGGTGCCCGTCGGCGAGGTGACGCTGGGCCGCATCTTCAACGTCCTCGGTGACGTGATCGACGAGGGCGCCGACTTCGAGGCGAAGGAGCGCTGGCCGATCCATCGCGATCCGCCGCAGTTCGAGGAGCTCTCGCCGACGGTCGAGATCCTCGAGACGGGAATCAAGGTGATCGACCTGCTCGCCCCCTACGTCAAGGGCGGCAAGGTCGGCCTCTTCGGCGGCGCCGGCGTAGGGAAGACGGTGCTGATCCAGGAGCTGATCCGCAACATCGCAGAGGAACACTCGGGCCTGTCGGTGTTCTCCGGCGTCGGCGAGCGCTCGCGCGAAGGCAACGACCTGTGGCTCGAGATGACCGAGTCGGGTGTGATCGCGAAGACCGCGATGGTGTTCGGGCAGATGAACGAGCCGCCGGGCGCACGCCTTCGTGTCGCACTCTCGGGCCTGACGATGGCCGAGTACTTCCGCGAGCAGGGCCAGGACGTCCTCCTGTTCATCGACAACATCTTCCGTTTCGTCCAGGCGGGCTCCGAGGTGTCGGCGCTGCTCGGTCGCATGCCGTCCGCGGTCGGCTACCAGCCGACGCTCGCGACCGAGATGGGACAGCTCCAGGAGCGGATCACGTCGACCCGCCAGGGCTCCGTCACGTCGGTGCAGGCGATCTACGTGCCCGCCGACGATCTCACCGACCCGGCCCCCGCGAACACCTTCGCGCACCTCGACTCGACCACCGTGCTGTCGCGCGCTCTCACCGAGCAGGGCCTCTATCCGGCCGTCGATCCGCTCGACTCCGTCTCGCGGATCATGCAGCCGGGCGTCGTCTCCGACGACCACTACGCCACGGCGACCCAGGTGCAGCGGCTCCTGCAGCGCTACAAGGACCTCCAGGACATCATCGCCATCCTCGGCATGGACGAGCTCTCGGACGAGGACAAGCTCGTCGTGCAGCGCGCGCGCAAGGTGCAGCGGTTCCTCACGCAGCCGTTCCACGTGGCGGAGGCCTTCACCGGTCAGCCGGGTGTCTACGTGCGGCTCGACGACACGATCAAGGGCTTCAAGGAGATCATCGAGGGCCGCCACGACGACCTGCCCGAGGGGGCGTTCTACATGGCCGGCACGATCGAGCAGGCCGTCGAGCACGGCGCGAAGCTGGCCGAGGCGGCGTAGGGCCCGCCGCTCGTGGCCGAGGGCACCGAGAAGACGTTCGACCTCTCGGTCGTCACGCCTGACGGGGCGGCGTTCGAGGGGGAGGCGCAGATGGTCGTCGTGCCGGGCGACTCCGGAGAGATCGGCGTCCTCGCGCGCCACGCGCCGCTCGTCGCGATGCTGCGGGCGGGCGAGATCCGCGTCCGCGCCGAGGGCGAGTGGCGGTCGTTCGCGACGGGGCCCGGCTACTTCAAGGTGCAGAAGGATCGAGCGATCGCGCTCGTCGACCAGGCCGTCCGGGCGGAGGACATCGACGTCGCCGCTGCGCGCGTCGAGGCCGACGAGGCTCGAGACCTCCTCGAGCGCGCCGACGGTGGCGAGGAGGGCATCGACCGCTGGCGCGTCGAGCAGCAGCTCCGCCACGCCGAGAACAAGCTCGCCATCGCCGGCGGCGGCTCGTAGCGGCGTAACTGCGGCCGTGCGTAGGGGCGAGGCATGCCTCGGCCGCCGTCTCCGTAGATCTGATCGTTACCGGGGCCGGTGCAGATCGTGTCGTCCCCACCGCGACCGTGGATGAGGCTGTTGCCGTCGAGGTCGACGATCACGTCGTTTCGCGCGGTGCCGCGCAGCTCTGTGGGCTGAGCACCGAGCTTCGAGCACCGTGCAGGGCAGGCGATGTCGTACGCTCGCCCCGACCCGCGACAGAAGGGAGCCCAATGCCCGCCCGCGGAATCCACCACATCGATCTGGCGGTCAAGGACGTCGAGCGGTCCCTGGCGTTCTACCTCGCGCTGCTCGGGCCGCTCGGGCTCGAGGAGGACAGCCGCTATCCGAGCTACCGCGGCTCCGAGGAGATCGTCTACCTCCGCTACGGCGACCAGTTGCTCGGGTTTCGGCCCGCCGACGGCGGCGAGCATCGCTACTACGACGTCGGCATCGAGCACCTGGCCTTCTACGTGGACACGAGAGAGGAGGTGGACGCAGCCTACGAGCGCTGTCTCGAGATCGGTGCGCGAATCCACTTCCCGCCTGAGGACGACCGCGACATCGAGGGGTACTACGAGCTCTTCGTCTTCGATCCGGACGGGATCCGGGTCGAAGTGGCCTGCGCCGCGCCCGACGCCGGATAGCGCGCCGGGCTCGGGCTTCCCTGAGTTAGGGGACATGTCCTGGGGACAGGCCCCGGGCCATGTCCGATCGAGCCAGGGAACGACGCGACCCGGAGCAGGAGCTCGCTCAGGCGCGAACGAGCGGCTTGTACCGGATCCGGTGCGGCTGGTCGGCCTCGGCGCCGAGGCGGGCTCGGCGGCTCTGCTCGTACTCCTCGTAGGTTCCCTCGAACCAGACCACCTGCGAGTCGCCCTCGAACGCGAGGATGTGCGTCGCTACCCGGTCGAGGAACCAGCGATCGTGCGTGATCACGACGGCGCAGCCGGCGAAGTCCAGGAGCGCCTCCTCCAGCGCCCGGAGCGTGTCGACGTCGAGGTCGTTCGTCGGCTCGTCGAGGAGGATGACGTTGCCGCCGGCCCGGAGGAGCTTGGCGAGGTGGACCCGGTTCCGCTCGCCGCCGGAGAGATCGCCGACACGCTTCTGCTGGTCGCCGCTCCGGAAGTTGAACCAGGACACGTACTGGCGCGAGTTGACCTCGCGCTTGCCAAGGGTGACCGTGTCGTGACCGCCGGAGATCTCCTTCCAGACCGTGCCGGCCGGGTCGAGCGCCTCGCGGCTCTGATCGACGTAGGCGAGCTGAACGGTGTCGCCGATCCGAAGCGTTCCCGCGTCGGGCTGCTCCTCGCCGACGATCATGCGGAAGAGCGTCGTCTTGCCGGCGCCGTTGGGCCCGATCACGCCGACGATCCCGCCCGGCGGCAGCGAGAAGGAGAGGTCCTCGACGAGCAGCCGGTTGCCGTAGCCCTTCGTGAGGTGGTCCGCCTCGACGACGACGTCGCCCAGGCGTGGGCCCGCCGGAATGTGGATCTCGACCGAGTCCAGGCGCACGCTCTCCTCCTCCGCCAGCAGCCGCTCGTACGCGTCGAGGCGCGCCTTCGACTTGTCGTGGCGCGCCCGTGGGCTCATGCGCACCCACTCGAGCTCGCGCTGGAGGGTGCGCCGGCGGGCGGACTCCTGCTTCTCCTCGACGGCGAGCCGGGCCTCCTTCTGCTCGAGCCAGGACGAGTAGTTCCCCCTGAACGGCAGTCCGCGCCCGCGGTCCAGCTCGAGGATCCAGCCGGCAACGTTGTCGAGGAAGTACCGGTCGTGGGTGACGGCGATCACCGTACCGCGATAGTCCTCGAGGAAGCGCTCGAGCCAGGCGACCGACTCGGCGTCGAGGTGGTTCGTCGGCTCGTCGAGGAGAAGGAGGTCGGGGGCCGACAGGAGGAGACGGCAAAGCGCGACGCGGCGGCGTTCCCCGCCCGAGAGCGTCGACACATCCTGGTCGGGAGGCGGGAGTCGCAGTGCCTCGGACGCGTGGTCGAGCGTCTCGTCGAGCCGCCAGGCGTCGTGGCGGTCGATCTGATCCTGCACCGAGCCCTGCTCCTCCAGCAGAGCGTTCATCTCGTCGTCCGACAGGGGCTCGGAGAAACGAAGCGAGATCTCGTTGAAGCGGTCGAGCAGGTCGCGAAGAGGCCGGACGCCGTCCTCGACGTTGCCCCGCACGTCCTTCTCGAGGTCGAGCTCGGGCTCCTGTGGCAGGAACCCGACGGTCGCGCCCGTGGCGAGCTCGGCGCTGCCGCTCGAAGGCTCCTCGAGCCCGGCCATGATCCTGAGCAGCGTCGACTTGCCGGCGCCGTTCGGCCCGATCACGCCGATCTTCGCGCCCGGAAGAAACGAGAGCGAGATGCCCGCGAGCACCTGCCGCTCGGGGCCGTAGAACTTGTCGGCCCTGTGCATCGAGTAGACGTACTCGGCGGCCACGGCTCGCCAAGCCTACCCCGGTAGGCGACCCCCGCAGGTCGCCCGGAAGGGAAGTGATCCAATCCGCCGAAGCGTCCGGTATCCTCGAGTGAGCCTTTGCCGCCCCTGCTGCAAGGGCTTTTCGACGTCAAAGACGCGTGCGCACGACGCTCAAGAGGAACTCCGGCCGCCTGGCGGCCAACGGCAACGGAAACGGCCGCGCAGCTGTGCCGCCCGTCGCCACTCCGCCCCCGTGGGGGGCGCTCACACGCTACCCGCCGCCCGGTCGCAGCTGGCTCCGCACCGCGGCCAAGGGATTCGGCTGGTTCCTCGTCGTCCTGCTGATGGCGGCCGGCGCCCTCGGTGGCGGCGCCTGGCTCTTTATCAACCAGAGCGTCAAGGCCGTGCGCGCGCACTCGCCCGAGGCGAAGGCGGCGCAGGAGGTGCTCGACGTCCCGACCCCCGGCGAGCCGACGACGGCGCTGATCATCGGCTACGACCAGCGCAAGGGCGTCGAGGCGAGCGACGTCTCCCGCTCCGACACGATCATCCTCGCCCGCGCGAATCCGAAGGAGCAGACGATCTCGATGCTCTCGTTCCCGCGGGACCTCGTCGTCGAGATCCCCGGCTGCAAGAACTCGGCTCCGTTCGTGGCACGGATCAACGCGGCGTACGCGGCCTGCGGACCGAAGGGGACGCTCAAGACCGTGAAGCAGCTCACCGGCCTGCGCATCAACTACCTCATCTCGGTCAATTTCCACGGCTTCAAGGAGATCGTGAACAAGGTGGGGGGCGTCTACGTCGACGTCGACCGCCGGTATTTCAATGACAACTCCTCAGGCGATCAGTACGCAACGATCAACCTCCAGCCGGGCTATCAGAAGCTGACCGGAGGCGCGGCGCTCGACTACGTGCGCTTCCGCCACACCGACTCGGACTTCCACCGCTCGGCCCGCCAGCAGCAGTTCCTGAAGGCGTTCAAGCAGCAGATCTCCGGTCTCTGGTCGGTGACGAAGGTTCCCGGGATCGTCAACGCGATCACCGACAACGTCGAGGTCGGTGCGGGCGGCGGGAAGGAGATCGACGTCGACACGCTGTACGGTTACGCGAAGCTCGCCTACGAGCTCCCGGCCGGCAACTTCGTGCAGGTGCAGATCGACCCGGCGAAGATCACGGGCTACGCCGAGCTCCGCACCGACCAGTCGAACGTCGACGAGATCGTCCGCGAGTTTCTGAACCCCGATCCGAACGCGGCGAAGAAGGCGACGAACATCGCCACGCGTCGCAAGTCCACGGAGCCGCAGGCGCCGCCTCCCTCGGAGACGACGATCGAGGTCGTCAACGGGAACGGTGTCGCCGGTTCGGCGGACGAGGCAGCCTACGCCCTCTCGCAGCGTGGCTACCAGACGATCGTCGGCGGCAACGCGAAGACGTTCGACTACTTCCACACGAAGATCCTGTACGACCCGTCCGTCACCGGGTCGAGGCCCGCGGCAAAGGTGGTCGCCAAGTTGTTCGGCGACGGCGAGATCGAGGCGGCGACGCCCCAGACGGGGATCGAGACGATGCTCCTCGTCGTTACGGGCCAGACCTTCACCAACACCCTCGGTCCGGGCGTCATCGACAAGACGGAGAAGTACCAGCCTCCGGCTGTGAGCAAGGATCCGAAGCACGCCCGGTCGGTTCTGCGCAAGGCGCAGCGCGAGGTCGACTTCCCGCTCCAGCTCCCGACCGTCCGCGAGGAGTCGTCGTTTCTCGACCGCACGGTCCCCATCCGCGTCTACCGCGTCAACGACCACGACGCCGTGCGGCTCGTCTACGACTACGGCGGCCGCAACGACTGGTGGGGGATCCAGGAGACCAGCTGGACGGACGCCCCGCTCGTCCAGGGGCCGAGCGTGACGCGCTGGATCAAGGGGCGCGCGTACAAGCTCTTCTACAACGGCTCGAAGCTCCACATGGTCGCGTTCGAGGAGAACGGCGGCGCGTACTGGGTCGTCAACACCCTGCTCGACAGGATGTCGAACGAGACGATGCTGGCTATCGCAAAGGGGCTGCAGCCACTAGGGTCAGGGAAGTGAAAGAACCGATCGGCGTGATCGGGGCCGGCTGGGTCGGTCTCGTTACGGCGGCCTGTTTCGCCGACGCGGGGCACGACGTCGTCGTGCGCGACGTGCTGCCCGAGCGCATCGAGGCGCTCGAGCGGGGAGAGCTGCCGATCTTCGAGCCCGGCCTCGACGAGGTCGTCGCCCGGGCCGGCGGCCGTCTCCGCTTCACGCTCGACATCGCCGACGTGTTCGCCTCGGCGCGCATCGTGTTCGTCTGCGTGGGAACGCCGCCGACGTACTCGGGGGACGCCGATCTCTCGGCCGTCTGGCGCGTCGTCGACGAGCTTCCGGAGGTCGAAGGGCGGGTCGTCCTCGTCATGAAGAGCACCGTCCCGGTGGGCACGGGCGAGATGGTGCGAACGACGCTCGAGGCTCGCGGCCTCAAGCACGTCGGCTACGTCTCGAACCCCGAGTTTCTTGCCGAGGGAACCGCGATCCACGACTTCTCGAATCCAGACCGGGTCGTGATCGGGGCGTTTGCCGACGAGGACGGCGACCGGATCGCCGCCCTGTACGACCATCTCGAGGCACCGGTCGTGCGGGGGGACGTGGCCTCGGCCGAGATGGTGAAGCTCGCGTCCAATGCCATGCTCGCGACCCGCGTCAGCTTCATCAACGAGATCGCGAACGTCTGCGAGGTCACGGGCGCCGACGTCGAGCTCGTCGCAAGGGGGATGGGTCTCGATCGCCGCATCGGCTCGCACTTTCTGCGGGCGGGAATCGGCTATTCGGGCAACTGCCTGCCGAAGGATGTCGCGGCGCTGAAGCAGCTGGCGGGCAACTCCGGCTACCACTTCCAGCTCCTCGCGGCGGTGATCGAGGTCAACGAGCTTCAGAAGCGCCGCGTGATCGGGAAGCTCGAGCAGCACCTGGGCAAGCTGCGCGGCCGGACGATCGCCGTCCTCGGGCTCGCCTTCAAGCCGAACACCAACGACATGCGCCACGCCTCGAGCCTCGTGCTCGTCTCGCGGCTGATCGCCGAGGGAGCCCGCGTTCGCGGCTGGGATCCCGTCGCCCTCGACGAGGCGCGGAAGCTCATGGACGGCGTCGAGCTCTGCGACACGGTGCTCGAGGCGGTAGCAGGCGCAGACGCGGCCGTGATCGTCACCGAGTGGCCCGAGCTTCGGGACGTCGCGTCGGCGGAGGTGCGGGCGGCGATGCGCAACCCGCTCATCGTGGACGGGCGCAACCTGCTCGACCCGGAGGCGGTCCGCCTCGCGGGGTTCGTCTACGAGGGGATCGGGCGTGCCGCTCCGACCCTCGAGTCGATCATGCAGCGCTGATGCTCCCCGCCGTGATCCTCGTGGGCGGCGAGGGGACGCGGCTGCGTCCGCTCACCGAGCGCACGCCCAAACCGATGCTCCCGCTGCTTGGGCGTCCGCTGCTCGCCTACACCTTCGATCATCTTCGCGGCGCCGGCGTGCGGCGGGCCGTGCTCGCGTGCGGCTACCTCCCGACCGAGATCGAGGCTCACTTCGGCGGCGAATACGAGGGCATGGCGCTCGAGTACCGGGTCGAGCCGAAGCCGCGGGGAACCGGGGGTGGCATTCGCTTCGCCGTCGACGGCGTCGGCGAGACGTTCTTCGCCCTCAACGGCGACTCGCTGCGCGAAGCGGATCTCTCCGCGCTCGTCGAGCGACATCGGGCGACGCGCGCCCGCGCCACGATTCTGCTGACCGCCGTCGAGGACGTTTCCCGGTACGGCGTCGTCCGCACGGATCACGACGGCCGGGTGCTCGAGTTCGTCGAGAAGCCACGGCCTGGTGAAGTCGATACGAACCTCGTCAACGCGGGCCTCTACGTGCTCGAGCCGTCGGTGCTCGAGCTCGTCGCACCGGATCGGGCGGTGTCGATCGAGCGCGAGGTGTTTCCGCGCCTCGCCGCCCGCGGCGAGCTCCAGGCCGTGCACCTCCCCGGCTACTGGCTCGACGTCGGAACACCCGAGAGCTTCCTCCAGGCCCACCTCGACCTCCTCGCGCGCGAGGAGGGGCCGGTCGTCGAGGCGGATGCGGACGTGGCCGAGGGCGTGACGCTGGGCGAGCTCGTCTACGTGGGCGCCGGCGCGAGCGTCGGCCGCGGCGCGAGCCTCGAGCGCGCGGCCGTGCTGCCGGGAGCGTCGGTCGCTGCCGGCGCGCGGGTGCGGGACGCCGTGGTGGCGCCCGAGGTCGGCGTCGTGGGCGTAGGCGGCTCGTGAGCCTGGCGCGCTGGGACGCCCCGGTTCGGCGAGTCGACAAGCCGTGGGGCTACGAGCTCGTGTACTCGCCCGCCGCGCGCTACTGCGGCAAGGTGCTGTTCGTCCGTGCCGGGGAGCAGCTCAGCCTGCAGTACCACGAGCTGAAGGACGAGACGATCCATGTCTGGAGCGGGTTGATCGAGTTCCAGATCGGCGAGCAGGGCGGGCCGCTGTCGACCGAGGAGGTCGCCCCGGGGCGTTCCTTCCACCTCGAGCCGGGCACCGTGCACCGCATGCGCGCGATCGAGGACACGCTCCTGCTCGAGGTCTCGACTCCCGAGCTCGACGACGTCGTCCGCCTCGAGGACCGCTACGGGCGGGCGTCCGGCGAGAAAGCGTCTCAGTAGACTCAGCGCCATGGCGACCCTTCAGCACGACGTCAAGGATCTCGCGCTCGCTCAGCAGGGAGTGACGAGGATCGAATGGGCCGACGGGCAGATGCCCGTGCTGGCCACGATCAGAACCGCGTTCGAGCGCACGCGGCCGCTCGCGGGCTACCGCATCTCGGCCTGTCTGCACGTGACGAGCGAGACCGCGAACCTGATGCGCACGCTCGCGGCGGGCGGAGCAGACGCCGTCCTCTGCGCGTCGAACCCTCTCTCGACGCAGGACGACGTCGCCGCGGCGCTCGTCGCCGAATACGGAATCCCCGTCTTCGCCGTCCGCGGCGAGGACAACGACACGTACTACCAGCACATCTCGGCGGCGGTCGACCACCATCCGCACCTGACGATGGACGACGGCGCCGACGTGATCGGCGTTCTCCACTCGACGCGGCGCGACCAGCTCGGCGAGATCGTCGGCGGCACCGAGGAGACGACGACGGGCGTGATCCGCCTGCGCGCGCTCGAGGCCGAGGGACAGCTGGGCTTCCCGATCGTGGCGGTGAACGAGGCGAAGACCAAGCACCTGTTCGACAATCGCTACGGCACCGGTCAGTCGACGATCGACGGGATCCTCCGCGCAACGAACATCCTTCTCGCCGGCCGGCGCGTGGTCGTGGCCGGCTACGGCTGGTGCGGTCGCGGCATCGCCATGCGCGCGAAGGGCATGGGCGCGCACGTGCTGGTGACCGAGGTCGAGCCGATGCGGGCGCTCGAGGCGGCGATGGACGGCTTCGAGGTCACGACCATGGATCGCGCCGCCGAGACCGGGGACGTGTTCGTCACCGCTACCGGGGACAAGAGCGTGATCGCGCGCTCGCACATCGAGCGGATGAAGAACGGCGCGATCATGTGCAACGCGGGGCACTTCAACGTCGAGATCGACCTCGCGGCGTTGCGAGAGCTTGCGGCGACCGCGCGCGAGACGCGGACGAACCTCGAGGAATTCACCCTGGCCGACGGCCGCCGCCTGTATCTGATCGGCGAGGGCCGCCTGGTCAATCTGGCCGCGGCCGAGGGTCACCCGGCCGCCGTCATGGACATGAGCTTCGCCAACCAAGCCCTGTCGGCCGAGTACATCGTCGCGCACGCCGACGAGCTCCGGCCGTCGGTCTACGACGTCCCCGAGGACATCGATCGGGAGATCGCCCGCCTCAAGCTGGCCACGATGGGCATCGAGATCGACCGTCTCACCGAGGAGCAGGCGAAGTATCTGACCAGCTGGAACGAGGGGACCTAGCCCCCGACGAGATCATCCGGCTCGAGAGGGACCGTGTCGTCCTGCTCGACCAGCGCCGACTCCCGGAGCAGGAGCTCGAGCTCGTCTGCCGCTCGGCGGCGGACGTCGCCCACGCGATCGCCACGCTCGCGGTGCGCGGCGCCCCGCTGATCGGAATCGCCGGTGCCTACGGGTACGCGCTCGCGGTGGAGCGCGGCGAGAACGCCGACGCCGCGGCCGCAACGCTCGTCGCGTCGCGGCCCACGGCGATCAATCTCGCCTGGGCGGTCGGCGAGGTTCGACGCGCCGTGGATCCCGCGGAGCGGGCCCGCGCGATCCACGTGGAGGAGGTCGAGCGCTGCCGGCGCATGGGCGAGCACGCGGCCGGCCTCCTCTCGAGCGGCGCCCGGATCCTCACGCACTGCAACACGGGCGCGCTGGCGACGGGCGGCTACGGCACGGCGCTGGGCGCCGTCCGGAGCGCCTTCGCCCGTGGGCTGGTCGAGCACGTCGTCGTGGACGAAACAAGGCCCCTGCTCCAGGGCTCCCGTCTCACCGCGTACGAGCTCGAGCGCCTCGGCGTGCCCTACGCGGTGATCGCGGACTCGGCGGCCGGCTCGCTGATGGCCCGCGGCGAGGTCACGCACGTGTTCGTCGGCGCCGATCGCATCGCGGCCAACGGCGACACGGCCAACAAGATCGGCACGTATTCTCTCGCGGTGCTGGCCACCCGCCACGACATCCCTTTCACGGTGGTCGCGCCGACCACCACGGTCGACCAGGCCACCGCCGGCGGGGACGAGATCCCGATCGAGGAACGCGCGCCGGGCGAGGTCACCGAGCGGTTCATCGCCAGGAACCCGGCGTTCGACGTGACTCCCGCAGAGCTGATCGGCGCCGTCGTCACGGAGCTGGGCGTACATCGGACGCCGTACTCGGAGTCGCTGCGAGACGCGATCCCCGCTGACGGGGGGCTTGCCGCTCCGGCGGCTGAGGAGAGCGAGCAGTGAAGGCGATGGTGATGGCGGCGGGACTGGGGACGCGTCTGCGACCCCTCACCGACTTCCTGCCCAAGCCGATGATGCCCGTGGCCAACCGGCCGGTGCTCCACCACCTGCTCAACCTCCTCCACCGCCACGACGTCCGTGAGGTAGGCATCAACATCCACCACTTCCCGGAGGCGATCCAGAGCCACTTCGGGGACGGCTCGAGCCTCGACATGTCGATCAGGTGGTCCTTCGAGCCGGAGCTTCTGGGCACGGCTGGTGGGACGAAGAAGCTGCAGGAGTTCTTCGGCGACGACACGATCCTCGTCACGTCCGGCGACGGGCTCCACGACGTCGACGTCACGGCGCTCCTGGGTCATCACCGGCGCATGGGAGCGCTCGCCACCCTCACGGTCAAACCCGTCTCGGATCCCTCCTCCTACGGCGTCGTCATCCTCGACCGTGACACGCGAATTCGCGGATTCCAGGAGAAGCCCCGACGGGACGAAGCGAAGTCGGAGCTCGCCAACTGCGGCGTCTACGTGATCGAGCCCGAGCTGCTCGATCGGATCCCGGCCGACACGCTCGTCGACTTCGGCCGCGACCTGTGGCCGCAGCTGATCGCAGCCGGCGAGCCCGTGTTTGCGTACACGACGATGGCGTACTGGAACGACATCGGCGACCTCGACGAGTTTCGCAACTCGATCCTCGACGCCGTGCTCGGGCACGTGCGCGTCGAGATTCCCGGCGAGGAGGTCGCCCCGGGCGTGTGGGCGGAGGCGGGTTGCTCGATCGACCCGTCCGCGGTCCTCGACGGCCCGATCGTGCTCGGCCCGAACGTGCGCGTCGAGGCGGACTCCCAGATCCGGGGCCCGGCGGCGATCGGAGCCGAATGCCACGTCGGGCGCGCCGCCGCGATCCGCCGCGCCGCGCTGCTGCCCGGGACGCGGGTTCCAGACGAGGGGCTCGCGATCGCCGGGATCTTCGGCGACGCGTCGAAGCTCGCCGAGAGCGTCCTACGCTACCCGGCCGCATCGAATTCCTGACACCTCGACGCACCCGCGTGCGAATCCGGCTCGTACGCTCGGTGCGTGGGGCTCGTCGATCTGCTGCTGCCCGTTCGCTGCGCGTCGTGCGGCGCCGACGGGCCGCTCGTGTGCGAACCCTGCCTCGCAGCCCTCGTACGCCTACGGCCACCGCTCTGCGCCCGGTGCGGGGCGCCGACCGCATGGCCCGTGGAGCGCTGCGCGGAATGCTCGGGCCGACGGATCGCTTTCGCGTCCGCGCGAAGCGCGGTCGTCTACGAGGGCACGGCTCGGAGGCTGGTTGCGGCCTGGAAGGAGCGCGGTCTTCGCCGGCTCGCCGAGACGTTCGCGCTGGTCGTCGTGGAGGTGGTTCCGCGGCCCCCTGCGGAGGGGATCGCCTTCGTTCCGGGCGAGGCCGAGCGCACGCTCTGGCGCGGTCAGAATGCGGCTCAGGCCCTCGCCCGGGCACTTGCCGACGCCTGGGCTCTCCCGGTGACCCCCGTCCTCGAGCGGCAGGGCTTCACGCGCCGTCAGGCCGGCCTCTCGCGCACCGCCCGACGGGCGAACGTCAGGGACCGCTTCCGGGCGGCCGGCGCTGCCGGGGGGCGTCTCGTGCTCGTCGACGACGTGTACACGACCGGCGCAACGGTCTCGGCGGCGGCGACAGAGCTTCGGCGTGCGGGCGCGAGGGAGGTCGATGTCGTCACGTTCGCGCGGGCCGTCCGCCCCCAAGGACGGATGCGCTAGATTCGACGTGGTGCGACCGTGACAGGATTGGATCCGATCGAGCCGAAGGGAATGCAGCTCCCCGCGGGCATCACCGGGCTCTCGCGTGTCCGCCGCTGGGACGCCACCTGGCTGGTCGACCTGCCGGCGCTCGATGCGGCCGGCGTCGAGGAGCTCGAGCTCCTCGTGCTCGAAGACGGGTCGCTGGTCGGGGCGGAGGGCGTCGGCGATGAGGCGGCGCAAGCGCTCGCAGCGGTGGTCGCCGGAAGCGTCGATCGTCCGTACGCGGTCAACGCAACCCGGCGCCCGGACAACCGCTGGGCCGTCGGAGCCCGGTCGCTCGACGTCGAGATCGTCGCCCTGTCCGCCTCGATCTCGGCCGGCTCGCTCGAGGTCGTCGCGGCGCCCGACGGCGAGGTCACGTCATCCGTCGACGGTGAGCCGGTGGAGACGCCGTTGCCCGAGCTCGCCGTCGCCCTGCACGAGATCGAGGAGCGCGGGCGTGCTCGATTTGAGTCCTTCGTCGCCCGCGCCGATAGGGTCGGAGACGGCCGCTGGGCCTTGACGGTGAATCCCCTCTGATCGCTACCCTCTAGTCCGATGCCGCAGAACTACGGAGCACTCGAGAAAGTCCTCCGCATGGGCGAGGGACGGCGGCTCAAGCGCCTCGCCGAGCAGGCGGCCTACATCACCTCCCTCGAGCCCGAGCTCGAGCGGCTGTCCGATACCGAGCTCGCCGGGAAGACCGGCGAGTTCAGGCAGCGGCTCGAAAACGGCGAGGAGCTCGACGCGCTCGTCTTCGAGGCCTACGCCACGGCGCGAGAGGCGGCTCGCCGCGCGCTCGGCCTGCGGCCGTTCGACGTGCAGCTGATGGGCGCGATCGTCCTCCACGAAGGCGATATCGCGGAGATGAAGACCGGAGAGGGGAAGACCCTCGTCGCGACCATGCCTCTCTACCTGAACGCGCTTCCGGGCGAGGGCGTCCATCTCGTGACCGTCAACGACTACCTCGCCAAGCGCGACGCCGAGTGGATGGGGCCGGTGTACGAGGCGCTCGGCATGCGTGCGGGGTTCATCCGGAACATGATGCCGTTCGTCGAGCGACGGGAGGCCTACGCGGCGGACATCACCTACGGCACGAACTCGGAGTTCGGCTTCGATTACCTCCGCGACAACATGGCGACGTCGCTCGAGGGGTGTGTTCAGCGCAGCCGCAGGTACGCGATCGTCGACGAGGTCGACTCGATCCTGGTCGACGAGGCGCGCACGCCGCTGATCATCTCGGGCGAGCCGGAGACGGCCGCGAAGATGTACTACGACTTCGCCCGGATCGTCCGCCAGCTGCGCCCAGTGCCGACGAAGTTCGTACCCAAGGGCATGCCCGTCGAGGACGACGGGGCCGACTACGAGTTCGACGAGAAGTTCAAGACCGTCTCTCCGCGAGAGTCCGCGATCGAGGCGGTCGAGCATGCGCTCGGCATCGAGAACCTCTACGACCCGCGAAACGCACAGCTCGTCAACCACATGACCCAGGCGATGAAGGCTGAGTCGCTCTATCACCGAGACGACGACTACGTCGTCATGGACGGCGAGGTCAAGATCGTCGACGAGTTCACCGGCCGGATCATGGAGGGGCGACGCTGGTCGGAAGGACTCCACCAGGCGATCGAGGCGAAGGAGGGCGTGGCGATCAAGGAGGAGCACGTCACGCTCGCGACGATCACGCTCCAGAACTACTTCCGCCTCTACGACAAGCTCGCGGGCATGACCGGCACGGCCAAGACGGAGGAGAAGGAGTTCCAGGAGATCTACGACCTCTCCGTGGTCGAGATCCCGACGAACGTCGCCGTCGAGAGACTGGACGAGAACGACTTCATCTTCAAGACGAAGGAAGCGCGCTACGACGCGGTGATCGAGGACATCAAGGAGCGCCACGAGAAGGGGCAGCCCGTACTCGTCGGCACCATCTCGGTAGAGGTCTCCGAGCACCTCTCGAAGCTGCTGGAGCGCCAGGGGATCCCGCACAACGTCCTGAACGCGAAGCAGCACGAGCGCGAGGCGGAGATCATCAAGGACGCGGGCGAGCTCGGCGCCGTCACGATCGCCACCAACATGGCCGGTCGCGGCGTCGACATCAAGCTCGGCGAGGGCGTTCGGGACCTCGGAGGCCTCTATGTCCTCGGCACCGAACGCCACGAGGCGCGCCGCATCGACAACCAGCTGCGCGGCCGCTCGGGGCGGCAGGGCGACCCGGGCGAGTCTCGCTTCTACCTGTCGGCCCAGGACGAGCTCGTGCGCCTGTTCGCCGGCGACCGGATCTACAAGATCATCGACCGCTTCAAGCTCCCCGACGACCAGCCCATGGAGGCGTCGATCCTCTCGAAGCAGATCGAGAACGCCCAGAAGAAGGTCGAGGAGCAGAACTTCGTGTCGCGCAAGAACGTCCTCAAGTACGACGACGTCATGAACACGCAGCGGATGGTCATCTACGAGCAGCGCCGCAGCGTGCTCGAGGGCGAGGATCTCTCGGAGGACATGTACGCCTGGATCGACGAGGTCGTCGACCGGATCGTGCGCCAGCACACCGAATCCGAGTTCGCCGAGGAGTGGGATCTCGACTCCCTCTACCGCGAGATGGAGACCCTCTACGAGACCGAGTTCACACGCGAGGAGATGAACGGGCTGACGCAGGAGGAGCTGATCGAGGAGCTCCAGGAGGATGCACGCGACGCCTACGGTCACAAGGAAGAGGACATCGGGCCCGATCCGGAGGAGCCCGACAAGCCGCTTCTCCGCCGGGTCGAGCGCTACCTCGTGCTTCAGGTCGTCGATCTGCGCTGGCGCGAGCACCTCGAGGCGATGGAGTACATGCGCGAGGGCATCCACCTGCGCGCAATGGCCCAGAAAGACCCGCTCGTCGAATACCGCGGTGAGGGTCACGCGATGTTCGAGGAGCTGTCGGCGCTGATCCGCGAAGAGGTCGTGCGTTACCTGCTGCGGGTCGAGATCGAGCGCCAGGACGCCGAGGAGCTCGAGCCCGCGTCGGCCCCGAACGGCGGGCTCTTCTACGAGCACGAGTCGGTCGCCGGCGCCGACGCCATCCAAGCGGCCGGCGTAGCCGAGGGAGCCGTGGCGACCGTCCCGCCGATCACCGAGTCCGTCGCTGCGCCGCAGCGCGTGGTCTCCGAGGAGGAGAGGGTCGGCCGCAACGACCCCTGCCCCTGCGGTTCCGGCAAGAAGTACAAGAAATGCCACGGCTCATGACCCCCAGAAACCTGCCGGTTGCCGGGGGAGCCCCCGGTGGGGAAACCTGCGGTTACCCCTTTCCCCCTTCCCTAGTCCCCTCGCCCCCTTCCCTGTAGACCAGACGTGACGGAGCTCGTCGGGCTCGTTTCGCAGGTCGAGCTCGATCCCGCGGCCGAGGCCGAACGTCAGGCGCGCTTCCCGGGCGGCGCGGCGATCGAGTTCGCCGACTTGGAGGAGGCCGGTCGGGAGGTCGCGCTCGACGCCCTCCGGGCATGCGAGCCGATCTCGTGGGTTCCGGCGCTCGGCGGCTGGCTCGTGACGTCGTACGAGCTCGGCCGCGAGCTCCTCGGCGACCGCGACGCGTTCACGGTCTGGGCCGAGCCCAACCTCGTCCGGGCATCGCTCGGCGTGATGATGCTCACCACGGACGGCCCCGACCAGCTGCGCCAGCGGGCGCCGTTCGACGCTCCGTTCCGGCTTCGCGCGGTGCGCGAGCGGTTCGAGGCGCCGGTGCGAGCTCGGGTCGAGAAGCTCGTCGAGTCGCTGCGGCCGAAGCGGGAATGCGAGCTCGGTCATGACTTCGCAGGGCCCTTCGCGGTCGGGGTCGCCGGCGACATCCTCGGTCTGTCGCTCGACGACGTGCACGCCGTGCGACGCTTCTACGAGGCGTTCGCCGGCGCGATGGTGTACGACGGGGATCCGGAGCCCCAACGCAGCGCCGACGCGGCGCGAGACGAGCTGAACGAAATCCTGCTCGCCGAGATCGCGCGTGTCAGAACCGACGCCGACGAGTCGGTCACGTCGGCGGTCGCGAACGAAGACGGCCACGACCTGACCGACGACGAGATCGTCGCCCAGCTGCGGGTGATCCTCTTCGGTGCGGTCGAGACCGTCGAGTCGATGGTGCTCAACGCCGTGCTGCTCCTCCTCTCGCACCCCGACCAGCTCAGCGGGGTGCGTGCGAAACCCGAGCTGCTCGGGAGCGCGATCGACGAGGCGCTCAGGCTGATTCCACCGGTCAGCTTCATCGAGCGCTGGACGAGCCGCGAGACGTCGCTCGGCGGCGTCGACCTGGGACGTGGGGAGTTCATCGGGCTGAGCACGCTCGCCGCGAACCGCGATCCGTCGGTCTTTCCCGATCCGCTGCGGTACGACGTCGTGCGGGACAACGCGCGTCACCACCTCGCCTTCAGCCACGGCGCGCACCATTGCCTCGGGTTCAACATGGCGCGCATGCAGGGCACCGTTGCGGTCGGTGCACTGCTCGAGCAGCTGCCTGCGCTCGAGCTCGAGCACGCGACGCCGCCGGCAGGGTTCGCGTTCCGCCGTCCCGCCGAGCTGCGGCTGCGTTGGAGAGCAAGCTAGGATCCGGTCTCGTGCCGGATCGAGCGCAGCTGGAGCGAGAGCTCGAGGAGATCAGGGCCCAGCTCGGCTGGGTCCGTGATTACCTTTGACCCGGTAGCACTGAAGGCGAGGGTCGCCGAGCTCGAGGCGGCGATGTCCGCGCCCGGTTTCTGGGACGACCAGCAAGCCGCGGCGAGGATCTCGTCCGATCACGCGCGTCTGGCTCGCCGGGTCGAGCGCTACGAGAGCTTCGAGCGCGAGGCGGGCGACCTGAGCGAGCTTCTCGAGCTCGCGTCCAGCGACGCCGAGCTCTCCGAGCTCGAGGCTGGTGTCGCCGCCCTGAGGCGTCAGCTCGAGCGTCTCCAGGAGGACGCGTTGTTCAGAGGTGACTACGACTCCGGCGACGCGGTCGTCTCGATCCACGCGGGCACGGGCGGAACGGACGCGCAGGACTGGGCCGAGATCGTTCTGCGCATGTACCTGCGCTGGGCGGCCGACCGGGGGTTTCACACCGAGCTGCTCGAGGCATCGCCCGGGGAGGAGGCCGGGCTCAAGTCGGCGACCTTCACGGTCTCGGGCGAGAACGCCTACGGGGTCCTGAAGGCCGAGCGCGGCGTTCACCGGCTCGTTCGTCTGTCGCCGTTCGACGCTGCGCATCGACGCCACACGTCGTTCGCGCAGGTGATCGTCAGTCCGCTTCTCCCCGAGGACGCGGACGTCGAGATCGACGAGTCCGACCTTCGCGTCGACACCTACCGGGCGAGTGGGGCCGGCGGACAGCACGTCAACAAGACCGATTCGGCCGTGCGCATCACGCACGTCCCGACGGGCATCGTCGTCCAGTGCCAGAACGAGCGTTCCCAGCTCTCGAACCGCCAGACGGCGATGCGCGTCCTGAAGAGCCGCCTCGCCGAGCACGAGGAGGAAAGGCGCGAGGCCGAGCTCGCGAGGGAGCGCGGCGTCGTCATGGACACGGGCTTCGGCAGCCAGATCCGGAGCTATGTGCTGCACCCATACCAGCTCGTCAAGGATCACCGCACGGACGTCGAGGAGGGAAACGCCCAGGGCGTCCTCGACGGGAAGCTCGACGGGTTTATCCAGGCGTACCTGCTCGCGAAGGCGGCAGGAACGCTCGGCTAGGCGGCGTAGTCCACCGGAAGTTCCGCTAGACTCGCTGACCGGGAACTCCAGACCGGTCACGGCCCTGCCGCGGGGGGACCTGGCCCGTAGCGCGATCCGGTGCAAGAGACCACTCACCCGTCTGACACGAACGGCCACGGTAGCTCTACGGCCGTCCTGACCGAGGAAGCGATCTCGCCGCCGCGCACGAGCGGCACGCCGATGATCGTCTTCGAGAACGTGACGAAGGTGTACGAGCCGGATGTCGTCGCCCTCCGCGACGTGTCGTTTCACATCGAGAAGGGTGAGTTCGTATTCGTGGTCGGCGCCTCCGGCTCGGGCAAGTCGACGATGATGCGCCTTCTCCTCAAGGAGCTCGACCCGACCAGGGGCAAGATCATCGTCGGCGGTCGCGAACTGCAGCGGCTCAAGCGCTCGAAGGTGCCGATGCTGCGGCGCAACATCGGCTGCGTCTTCCAGGACTTCAAGCTTCTCCCCAACCGCGGCGCCTTCGAGAACATCGCCTACGCGCTCAAGGTGCAGGGGGCCTCGCGGAGGGACATCCGTCTCAAGGTGCCGGAGGTGCTCGGCCTGGTCGGTCTCACCCACAAGGGGAGCTCCTACCCGCACGAGCTCTCGGGCGGCGAGCAACAGCGGGTGTCGATCGCTCGCTCGATGGTGAACCACCCGCCGCTGCTCATCTGCGACGAGCCGACCGGAAACCTCGATCCCGACACGTCGGTCGGGATCATGCAGCTTCTCTACCGCATCAATCGCACCGGAACCACGATCGTGATGGCGACGCACGATCGCGAGATGGTCGACAAGATGCGCCGCCGTGTGATCGCGCTCGAAGACGGCACCCTCGTGCGCGACGAACGCCGCGGCGGCTACGCCTAGGCAATGAGGGCCAAGCTCTTCGTCGGCGAGGCGCTTGCCTCGATCCGGGCGAATCTGTCGACGTCGGTCGCGGCGACGATGACCGTTCTGATCGGGATGTTCTTGCTCGGCCTGTTCATCGCCCTCGGCTCCTGGGTGTTCTCGTACACGACCGACCTCAAGAAGGACATCCAGGTGAACGTCTTCCTCGAGAAGGATGCGTCGACGCGCGAGATCAACGCGGTCGCCCGCCGCCTGCAAGCGATTCCCGAGGTGGAGTCGATCTCGTTCGTCTCGAAGGACGAAGCGCTCTCGATCATGAAGGAGCGCTACCCGGACCTGACCGGGGCGCTTGCATCCAACCCGCTGCCACCGAAGTTCGAGGTGACACCCGTCGACGCCGAGGACAAGGAGGTGATCGCCGAGAAGCTGAGACCCCGGCCGGCGGGCGTTTCGAAGGTCACGACCGAGAAGGAGAAGAGCGACAGGATCCTGCAGATTGCGCGCATCGTCGGGCTGATCTTCCTCATCGGTAGCGCGATCCTGCTCGTGGCCTCCACGATGCTGATCGCGAACACGATCAGGCTCTCGATCTTCTCCCGACGGCGGGAGATCGAGGTGATGAAGCTCGTCGGCGCGACCAACTGGTTCGTGCGCGGCCCGTTCATGCTCGAAGGGCTCCTCTGCGGCCTGCTCGGGTCGATTGCCGCGGTCGTCCTGCTCCTGATCACACGCAAGGCGGCATCCCCGATCCTCGACCGAAACGACGCCTTCTCCAATCCCGATGTGCAGGCGCTCAGCTTCACCCTGACGGCGCTGATTCTGATCGGAGTGAGCCTCCTGGTCGGCGCTGCGGGATCGGGGATCACGCTCCGGCGTTTCCTTCGCGTCTGACCGGCGGGGCGCGCCCAAGCGCTCCGCTAGACTCACCCCGCGCCGGATGAGACGGGTGGTTTTGTGTGGTGCGTTGTTGCTCCTGCTCGGGGGAGCGTTCGCATCCTTGGTCGTCGCCGGTCTGGGCGCCGACGAGCGCAGCGCCGCGGCGCGCTCGGTGCCGACGAGGGCCACGATGGTTCCGAGGTTCGCCCCGACGCATCCCCGCGTGAGCGCCGTCACGCACGAGGTGCGGAGGCTCCTGCTCGACGCCTATTACCGGCCGGTCAAGCCGACGATCCTCGTGCAGGAGTCGGTTGACGAGATCATCGATGACCTCGGCGATCCGTACACGCAGTACCTCGAGCCGGACGAGTACGCGTCGCTTCGCAGCCAGACGGCGCGAACCTACTCGGGCGTCGGGCTCAACGTCGGGCAGGTGCGTGAGGGCCTGATCGTCACCGCCGCCCTCGAAGGGCCGGCACGGGAGGCGGGGATCCGCAAGGGCGACGTGATCGTCAGGATCGACGGAAAACCTGCCCGACACATGACCTATGCGCAGTCGCTGGCGCTCATGAAGGGCGAGGAAGGGACGATCGTTCGCCTCGCCGTCCGACGTCCCGAGGCCGGCGTGATGCGCTTCACGGTGGTTCGCAAGCGGATCGCGTCTCCGTCGCTTCGCTATCGCATGATCACCGTGCAGCGGACGAAGGTCGGCTACGTCCGCCTGACGGCGTTCGCAGCCAATGCCGCCGAACGGCTCGAGACCGCCTCGACGCTGCTCGTCGAGAACGGGGCGAAGGGACTCGTCCTCGACCTCCGCGGGAATCCGGGCGGGCTACTCGACCAGGCCGTTCGGGTCGTCTCGTTCTTCCTCGACAAGGGTGTGGTCTGCACGGTCGAGGGAGAGCATCAGGACCGGCTCGTCTATCGGGTCTCGGGTCGTCCGCGCCGTCCGAAGCTCCCGCTCGTCGTGCTCGTCGATCGCGGTAGCGCCAGCGCCGCCGAGATCGTCGCTGCGGCGCTCGGTGACCATCGCCGCGCCGTCGTCGTCGGCGAGAGCACCTACGGCAAGACCTCGGTGCAGTCGGTCGTGGAGCTCTCGAACGGAGCCGCGCTGAAGCTGACGACCGCGACCTACCGGACGCCGACAGGTGAGGACATCATCGGCCGCGGCCTCACACCCGGTGTCGCGGCCACGGACGATCCTCTGACCCCGTATGACGAGGGGGTCATCGTCGCGGAGGACGTGCTCTTCGACGAGCTCGAGCGCATCGCGCTTCGACAGCTGAGATAGCTTGGAGACCCTGGTCTGCGAGCTTGCCCGTCGCGGCAAGCTGCTCGTCGGCGAGCCGTTCTTCGCGGGCGGCGTGCCCGTCGTCGTCGATCGCAAGGGGGCAGGTGACGCCGCCGTCGGCGACCTGGTGGTGCTCGAGCTTCCGCGGTCGCGACCCGGCGGGCGTGGCAGAGCGCGGATCGAGCGGGTGCTCGGTCGACCGAGCGCGATCGAGGCGGTGCTCGAGGCGCATCTGTGGCACCTGGGCCTGCGCCGCGCTCCGCCGCCGCTGCCTCTGCTCTCGCAGCCTGCCGGGCCCGATCCGGGCCGCGTCGACCTTCGCTCCCTGCATGCGTTCACGATCGATCCCGATGGCGCTCAGGACTTCGACGATGCGCTCAGCTTGCGCGCGGAAGGAGACGGCGTTCGCGTCTGGGTGCACATCGCCGACGTCTCGGACTACGTGCCGGCCGGCTCACCGCTCGACCGGGACGCGGCCGATCGGGCCAACTCCGTCTACGTGCCGGGAACCGTCGAGCCGATGCTTCCCGGGCGGCTCTCGGCTGACCTGTGCAGCCTTCGCCCGCATGAGGATCGCCGCTGCGTCACGATCGAGATCCCGTTCGACGGCGATCTACGGGTGGGCGAGCCCGCCTTCTACCGCAGCCTGATCCGAAGTCGAGATCGGCTGACGTACACGCACGCCGAGGCGGTGCTCGCAGGCACCGCGCAGGCCGGCGGCGACCTCGCCGATGCCCTGCGACTCGCGCACAGGCTGGCGAGTGAGCTTCGTCGCCGTCGCTACGGGCGAGGCGCGCTTCAGATCGAGACCGGTGAGATCGAGTTCGCATTCGACGGGCACGGCGGGGTCGAACGAGCCTGGATCGAGGTGGAGCCCCTTGCGCACATGCTGGTCGAGGAGCACATGATCCTCGCGAACGAGGCCGTCGGCGACTTCCTAGCCGCTCGGAGAAGTGAGACCCTGTTCCGCGTTCACGAACGGCCCGACCCGCAGTCAGTCGAGCTGCTGGTCGCGAAGCTCGCAGACCTCGAGGTTCCGACGCCGCCGGTGCCGGAGCATCTGACTCCGGCGGAGTCGGCTCGGCTCGCCGCGCGCCTCGCCGCGCGGGTGGGCGAGTACGCGCACCGGTCGGGACGAGGGACGGAGGCGTTTCCGGCACTCGTCCTGCGGGCGCTCAAGCAGGCGCGCTACGACGCTGCCAATCTCGGCCACTCGGGGCTCGCGAGCAAGGCGTATTGCCACTTCACCTCGCCGATCCGGCGCTACCCGGACCTCGTCTGTCACCGCGCGCTCCTGCGCGAGCTCGATCTCGCCGACGCGCCGGCGCCCGCCGATCTGGATGCGCTTGCCGACTCGACGTCTCTCCGCGAGCGGGAGGCCGCAAAGGCTGAGCACGGGGCGGACGGGCTCTGCCTCGCCTGGCTCCTCGACCGGAGGCTGTTCGAGACCGGCTGGGAGCAGGTGTTCGAAGGCGAGGTGATCGGGCTGATCGGCTCGGGGGCCTTCGTGCGGTTCGACGGCGTATTCGAGGGGTACCTTCCCGCGAGGAAGCTGCACGGCGAGTACTACGAGCTGAACCCGCTCGGCACCGCGCTCGTCGGTCGTCGCAGCGGAGCGACGGTGCGGCTCGGCGACCCGCTCCGGGTCAGGGTCGACGCCGTCAAGCGGGTCGAAGGAAAGATCGAGCTCGCACCGGCACCGACGTAGCGGCTGGGCATCGAGGGAAAGTGTGCTCTTTGCGGGAATTGACTTCCGACCGGCCTTGCGTCCGAGGGTGACTGTGCCGTAGGTTTCCGCTTGCGCCGAGCACGGAGCGCGACTAGGTCGAAGCTCTCCCGGTAGGCACTACGCGGAAGCGGAATGTCCGTCGGGGGGGTAGACGAAAGCGAAACCGGCTCGGCGAATTTTTTTGGTCCGGGACGTACCATGGGGCGATGGCCAGGACGACCGGAACCAAGCCGATCGCGGAGAACCGGCGTGCACGGCACGAGTACGAGCTCCTCGACCGCGTCGAGGCGGGCGTAGCGCTTACCGGAACGGAGGTGAAGACTCTCCGCGAAGGGCACGTCACCCTCCAGCGCTCGTTCGCCGACGTCCGCAGCGACGGGGTCTATCTCGTCGGGGCCCACATCCCCGAGTACGCGCAGGGAAACCTCGCAAACCACGACCCCGACCGAGACCGCAAGCTCCTGCTCCACCGGAGGGAGATCGACTCGCTCGCCGCGAATGTGGCCGAGAAGGGGCTGACGATCGTGCCGACCCGTCTGTACTGGAAGGACGGTCGCGTCAAGGTGGAGCTCGCGCTCGCGCGGGGCAAGGACGTGCGCGACCGCCGTCGTGACCTCGCCGACCGCGACGCGCGACGGCAGATCGAGCGCGCGCTGAAGACGGGCCGGCGGGAGGACTGAGGCAGCACGGCTATACTGCGACCGTCTGGGGGCGTCCTGGTTTCGACATGGGTGGCTCGCCGGATGAGCTGCAAGCCGAGGTCCCCGGTTGGCCTCGTAAATCCACCGGGAACAACGCAAGTGCGGATAACGAACTCGCACTCGCTGCCTAATTAACCGTTAGGCAACGCGTCGGACCGGTCTCGGCCCGTGGATCGGATCACCGGCGTCAACGAACGGGCTAGACGCCGAGGGAGAGCCAATCGCCCGAGGCGGGACCACAAAGGATGGCTAGCCCGTCGGTAGGCCGTCCGCGAGCCGGCCGGCGGTCGAAACGAAAGCGCGGACTATGCTTGTAGACGCTCTCCCCGGTGCATCCGTGGACGCGGGTTCGATTCCCGCCGCCTCCATTTCCGTTGTAATTCCCGCAACGTGTTATGGCTACCGTCGTGGGCTTGAACCGTCGCCGACGATGTGCGCTGGGACTCGATAAGGCTGGGCTCCGGCGGCGCGGAGGCCAGAGGCGGTTGGTATCGGCACCGCTCCCGCGTCCGAACTGCGTCGGTGTTCGAATCGTTCTCCGATCCACAGCGTTAGGGTCTTCGCCGTTGGCTCACAATTCGAACGAATGGAGACCTGCGTGTCTGCCTCAGCTACCCGTGCCAATGCACTCCGTGCCATGCACTCGACCATGTTGTCGTGGTGCTTTTCGAGAACCGCTCGCTCGACAACATGCTCGGGCATCTCTACGGCCCGGAGGACGGCAAGACGTTCGAGGGCGTGATCGGCAAGGAGCTGAGTAATCCGATTCCGGAGTGGGCCGAGCACGGCGCCGAGCGCAAGGTTGTTCCGTACGCGGTCGCGACCGATATGGACTCGCCGAACCCGGATTCGGGCGAGGAGTGGTACCACACCAACACGCAGCTTTTCAACGTCCTCGACGAGCACAACCGGTTCAAGATCGGCGAGGGCGTGACGGAGCCCTGGAACGCGCCCGCGGCGGGCGCGACACCGACGATGGACGGGTTCGTCACCGACTACATCAGCACGTTCACCGGTGAGGTGGGTCGCCAGCCGACCTTCGAGGAGTACGCCCACATTATGACTGGGTACACGCCGGAGCAGGTGCCTGTGCTGAGCGCGGTCGCGCGGGACTTCGGGGTGTTCGACCATTGGTTCTGCGAGGTGCCGTCGCAGACGTTCATGAACAGGTCGTTCTGGACGGCGGCGACCTCGTCGGGCCTGGTCGTGAACAGCCCGGCGAAGAAGTGGTTCACGAAGAACGATGCAGAGACGATCTTCGAGCGGCTGGAGCAGCACGGTAAGACGTGGAAGGTCTACGTGCAGTCGATGCCGTTGTCCTTCGCCGGAGTGATCCATTTCTCGCGGTTGAAAGACCGGTTGGCGACGAACTTCGTGCCATTCGCCGAGTTCGAACAGGATGCCGCCGCCGGAACCCTGCCCGACTTCGCCCTGATCGAGCCGAACATGTTGTCCGGACACGGCGACTACCACCCTGCAGCGGGCCGGTCATTCCTCGGTGACAACAAAGACATCGCAGTCGACACGCCGTCCTCGGTGCTCGGCGGTGAAGCCTTCCTCGCGCGAGTGTTCAACGCCTACCGGGGCGCGACCTCGGAGTCAGGCTCGAACGTCTGGAACACGACCCTGCTGATCGGCTGGGACGAACCCGGTGGAACCTACGACCACGTGCCGCCCGGCCCGGCCGCTCCGCCCAACCCGGCGGCACCGGCAGGCGAGATGGGCTTCAAGTTCGACCGCTCCGGGTACCGCGTTCCCGCCATCCTCGTGTCGCCATGGGTCGAACCTGGCTCGGTCTACAACGAGGAGTACCGCCACACATCACTGATCGCGACCTTGCGAAAGACGTGGGGACTCGGCGATGCGCTCACTGAACGTGACGCGTCGGCGCGTACCTTCGACCACCTCTTCACCCGCGAGACACCACGTAGCCCCGACACCTGGACGACCGTCGAAGCGCAGCCTGTTCCCGAATGGGCGATCGACTACGCACTAATCGACAAAGCCCTCAGCGGACTCGGGAAGACCATCGGGTCAGGCATCATCGAACACGTCAAGGAACTGGGAGTGAAGAACCTCCCGCCGCAACTCGGCGACCCCAACGTGCAACCCACGTCAGAGCTGATCATCGAGGTCCTCAGAGACGTCGCCTGGCACTACTTCCCCAAACTGGCCCCGGAAGGCGAAGTCCACTGAACAACGAGCGTCCGGGAACCGAGCGCCCGTTGTTGCTTGGAATGGCGACTCGTGAGATCCTAGAGTCGTCCGTCGAGCAGGTCTTTAAGACTTTCAGGAGGGTTTGAAAGAACTCCCCTGAGGACCACTGGGCCAGTTCTGGAGCGAGTTCTTGAGTGTCAGCGAGACGGCTCCAGAGCTCGCTCCGGGTCGCTTCAAGGGCGGTTCTTCGTCGGTGCTAGGGGGCACTGGGTCGCACTCAGCGAGCACGAAGGCGTGCGAACGCATGCGCCGCGCCGTGGGCCTTACGGTCGACCGGCCGCTTGCGTTTTCGATCGCTCGACGAGCGGAACGCTCGCCTGGTTTCACCGGGCCCTGGTGGCGCGTTCGAGAACCCGCCCGACCGGTGGCATGTGCGGGGAGCGCCACACGTGTCGGTCCCAGCGCAAGGCGCGGCGCCCCGACGAGTGCGTGCGCGTAGAGCACGCGGACCAGCGCGACGTTCATGAAGAAGCGCTCCGGCGCGCTCTCTGCTTCGGCGAGGTCACGGTGTTCCAGGTAGGCAACCACGATGCTCGCGTTATGAGCTCGGTACCAGTTCCGCCCCGTCGGTCTCGCGATGAACTCCAGCCACAGCCGCACGGCCTGCGACGACGGCTCTCCGGCCACGCCGCCGACGAGTGCAACGGCCTCGCATCCGTCCCGCAGCAGTCGCTCGTTGACCGCTCGCCACCACACGCTGCCGGGCGGCGAGGCGTCGAGCGGATTCAGTACACCGCGGTGCGCCTGCCAGCGCATGAACGACAACGCCGCCCGTCGGAACGGCAGGTGTCGCGGGGCGCGGCCGGTCGGGCCCGTGGTATGTCTGCACGACCAAGGCAAGACGCGCCGCGGGATCGTCGCGCGCGGCCGCAACCTGCGCCTCAGCCGAAGCGAGGGCAGCGCCTGCGTACTGGCTCATCGCCGAGTAGTGATAGCGAAGTGCAGCGACAATCGCGCCCGACCCGACGCGGGATCGGTTCCTGCTCGCGAGCGCGCATGACGACCGCCAGCGACCGCGACGAGAACACAGCGAAGCTACGACGCCCCCGCTGCCTGATCGAGCTCGAGCCTGGAGTTGGCGCTCGCGCCCGTGTCCGTGCAGACACCTGTGCCGGCCGAGACGTCTCCTTGTAGGATCCTGCCCTTCCCTTCCGGCCTCGGAGTCGGGCCGATCGCATGAGCAAACCGAAGCCCATTACACGCAGGACCCAGGACAGCCCCGGCTGGCGCACCACCCTCATCCGCGTGCTGAGCTCGTGGCTGATCACGACGCTCGCTCTGTGGCTTGGCGCCGCATTCATTCCCGGCGTCAGCGTCGAGGGCTTCTGGTCATCGCTTCTAGCGGCGGCGGTCCTCGGTGCGGTTAACGCTCTGATCTGGCCCGCGCTGATCCGCTACGCGCTGCCGTTCACCGTCTGGACGCTCGGCCTCGGCGCCATCGCGCTCAACGGCCTCTTCGTCTACATCGTGGGCGAGCTGATCGGCTCGGGGTTCAGCGTCGACAAGCTCTGGCAGGGGATCGTGCTCGCGATCTGGCTGACGCTTGTGAACGTTGTCGTCACGACGGCTCTTTCGATCGGGGACGACGACGCGTTGCTTTGCCGCACGGTGAAGCGCCAGATGCAGAAGACCGGGGCGATCACCTCTGACATCCCGGGGGTGATCTTCCTCGAGATCGACGGGCTCGCGTATGACGTGCTTCGCAGGGCGATGCAGGATGGGAACGCGCCCAACTTCGCCCGCTGGGTGCAGGACGGGTCGCATCGTCTCGTCAAGTGGGAGACGGACTGGTCGTCGCAGACCGGCGCAGCACAGACTGGGCTCCTGCTCGGCTCGAACGAGGACATTCCCGCGTTCCGTTGGTGGGACAAGGCGCTCGGCCGTGCGGTCGCATCGTCGGCGCCGAAGGACGTCCTCGCGATCGAGGAGCGCCTGTCGACCGGAAAGGGGCTTCTCTACGCCGACGGGGCGAGCCGCTCGAACATGTACTCGGGCGACGCGCCGTTCTCGTCGCTGACGATCGCGACCGTGCGTCAGAAGGAACGGCACGCCGAGCGTACGGGCGCCGGCTACCTCGCGTACTTCTCGAACCCCTACTCGGTCGTGCGGACGCTCGTTCTCCTCGCCACGGACGTCGGCAAGGAACTCTGGAACGCGAACGAGCAGGCCCGCCTGGACGTCTGGCCGCGCATCCGCCGCGGCTTCGTCTACTCGCTGATGCGAGCGTTTATGGTCGTCGTCCAGCGCGACCTCGCGATGTCGGCGGTGATCGGCGACGTCTACGCCGGCAGGCCGGTCGTGTACGCCACATTCTCGGGCTACGACGAGGTCGCTCATCACTCTGGCATCGAGCGGCCGGACACGCTCGCCGTCCTGCGCAACCTCGACCAGACGTTCGAGCGGATCCGGCGAGCGACCGAGGACGCGCCGAGGCCCTACCGGCTCGTCGTCCTCTCGGACCACGGCCAATCGCAGGGGGCGACGTTCTACCAGCGCTACGACATGACGCTCGAGGAGCTCGTCGAGCAGGCCACGCGCGCCGAAGTGGAGAAGGGCGAGATGGGCGACGAAGGGTTCATGCACCTGAGCACGACGATGACCGCGGCTGCCTCAGGAGGCGGCGTGACGGGCAGGATCACGCGAGCGGTGACGCATGGGAAGACGTCCGAGGAGGGACACGTCGCGTTGGGGCCGGACGCGGAGGAGCAGCGCAAGCCCGACACGGGAACGAAGGGAGAGGCCGAGGCTCCGCCCGAGCTCGTCGCGCTCGCCTCCGGCAACCTCGGCCTCATCTCGTTCCCCCGCGTCCCGGGCCGGCTCACCCTCGAGCAGCTGAACGAGCTCCATCCGAACCTGATCCCCACGCTCCGAGACCATCCCGCGATCGGGTTCCTCCTCGTCCACTCCGCCGAGCACGGCGCGGTCGTGATCGGCAAGGGCGGCACGCACTACCTCGACGAGAACCGGGTCGACGGGGAGGATCCACTCGCTCCGTACGGCGAGCACGCCGCCGCAAAGGCGAAGCGCACCGACGGCTTCCCCCACGTCGCCGACATCATGGTCAACTCGACGTACTGGCCCAACCTCGAGGAGGTCGCTGCGTTCGAGGAGCTCGTCGGCTCGCACGGCGGCATGGGCGGGCCCCAGCAGTACCCGTTCCTGCTGCTTCCCTCCGACTTCGAGCTGCCCGACGAGATGCTCGTCGGCCCCGGCACCGTCCACCGGTGGATGCGTCGGTGGCTCGCCGCTCTGGGCAACGACGCGTACGCCGACGCGGAGCCGGAGCCCTCGGCGGAGACGGTTACGGCTCCAGCGAGCCCGTGATCTCGACCGCCGCGCTCGCCCTGACGAGTGTCGAGAAGGGACAGCCGGCGTGGGCCTTGCCGAGCGCCTCGGCGTAGCTCTGGGCGGTTGCGCCGGGAACGCGCCCTCTCGCCTCGATCGCCGAATGGACGATCAGGTGACCCTTGCCCTCCACCTCGTCCATCGTGATCGTGCAGTGGACATCCAGGCGCTCGGGAGGCGTTCCCAGCTCGGTCAGCTCCCCCGCCAGCGACATCCCGAAACAGGCGCCGTGGGCGGCGGCAAGGAGCTCCTCCGGGCTCGTCTTTCCTTCTGAAGCGCCGACTCGGGTCGGAAGCGAGTAGGGCAGCCCGGCGAACGCGCCCGAGGTGGCGGCCGCGATCGCGCCGTTGCCGCGGGCCAGGTTCCCCTCCCAGGAGACGTCGGCCTCGCGGACGATCCGCGGCATTAGTGCTCCGTCCCGGGGGTCGCTTGATGATCCTGGCACGCGAAAAGCAAGCTGGGCAAGGACGCAGGGAGCCCCGATATGGAGAAATATCGGGGCGAGTGAGGACGCGGCCCGGCGCGGCTTTGCAGCCGCCCAGCGCGCGAGTGACCTCCGGGACGGAGCACTAGGTGGTCGCCCCGTCCGCCGTGTAGTGCAGGCCGGGGCTTCCGGACGGGTAGAACACGCCCATCACGCGCATGAGCCCCGGGCCCGTGTTCTCGAGGCAATGCATGCGACCGCGCGGGAAGAGGATGCAGGTTCCGGCGCGGACGGGCTCGTCCAGGTCGCCGATGTGGATGACGCCGGTGCCCTCCACGATGAAGGCGACCTCGTCGTAGACGTGATGGTGCTCCGGGGCGCGGCTCGGCTGGACGAGGCCGACGAACTGGGTCACGTCGAGGCAGCCCATCTCCTCGTTGACGAGGTAGCGAAACTCGCGGGGGCCACCCACGGGGATCTGCGGCTGGTCGGCGAAGTGGACTGTGACCTTGCGACCGGGGCCCGGCTCGACGCCGGTCGCCTCGAACGGCGCGAGCACTGAAACGATCACCAGATTCTCCGGCCCCGGATTGTCGACTTCGTAGACATCCGTCGGCTGGAGGTACGCGCCCGTGTCGGGCTCGAGGCGATGCTCGCCGTCGAGGTGGAGCGTTCCCTCACCCGAGACGACGTAGAGGATCTCTTGCAGGCGCGCCCCGGGGGAGCGCGGCCGCGAGCGACCCGGCTCGAAGGAGACGATGCGCTGCGTCAAACGGTCGGATCCCTTCGTCGCGTCGATCGTTGTGCGCGTCGACGAGGTGTCGCCCGCGTCCGGGACAGCCTCGACGTCGTCGGAGTCGACGACGTAGCCTCGCCCGATCGCCTCCGACACGTCTCTAGAGTCCCTGGGCGGTCGGGTCCCGCGCCAGCCCGTGCTTCTCCGAGAGGTATTCGCGCGCGATCGTGTCACGGAGGTCCTGCGGATTATCGATCCCGAGGAAGTTGAGATTCGAGTCGGAGTCCCCGCCGGCGGTATCGAAGTCCAGGTTCCCCACCTGGAAGACGCGGTCGAGCGGCGACTGGCGGATCGTAACGTTCTGCAGGCGGTCGACGTTCGCCGTCCGCTCGGTCTTGGCGAGCACTCCAGTTCGGATCGTGATGCGCCGGTTCGTGATCGTGTAGTGGGTGAAGTGGCGGCGCACCCAGCCGATCAACACTCCGAACACCAGCGCGGCAAGCGCGATCAGGATCCCGATCCAGACCGACCAGTCGACGTCTGACACGGCTCTCGCGATCAGGATCACCGCGAGCGGGATCAGGCCGGCGGCGACGAACCGCAGGTAGAAGGTCATAGTGGAGCGCCACGACGGTTTCCCCTCCCAGAGCAGCTGCTCGCCCTCGGTCAGCTCCATCGGGAAAGCGTATTTGATTCGATCGTCTAGGGTGCCTCGCCATGAGCGAGGGCCGGGCTCCGAGCCGCGCGGACGCAGAGCAGCTCGACGGCGCCGATCCGCTCGGGGGGTTCCGGGCGCGGTTCGTCTTCGGCGACGGTGATCGCATCTACGTCGACGGAAACTCGCTCGGCCGTCTGCCGAAGGCCGCGATCGAATCGGTGTCGGAGCGCATGCGGGAGTGGGGGGACCGGCTCGTCACCGCGTGGCCGGAGTGGATCGACCTGCCCACCCTCGTCGGTGACCTGCTCGCGGCGGCCGCTCTCGGCGCCCGCCCAGGCGAGGTGCTGATGGCCGACTCGACGACCGTGAACCTGTACAAGCTCGCAGCGGCCGCGCTCCAGCTCCGGCCGGACCGGCGGGTCGTCGTGGCCGACGCGGCCGACTTCCCGACCGACCGCTACGTCCTCCAGGGGCTGGCCGCAGAGCGCGGGCTCGAGCTCCGTCTCCTGGACGAGCCGCGTCTGGGCGAGCTCACGGCCGCATGCGCGGGAGGCGATGTCGCCCTCGTGTGCCTGTCCCACGTCAACTACCGGTCCGGCGCGATCGCGGACATGGGCGCGATCACGAGCGCGGTGCACGAGGCCGGCGCGCTCGTCCTGTGGGATCTCAGCCACTCGGCCGGCGCCGTCCCGATCGAGCTCGACGCAGCGGGGGCCGACCTCGCGGTCGGCTGCACGTACAAGTACCTGAACGGCGGCCCGGGTGCGATCGCATTCCTGTACGTGCGCCGTGAGCTCCAGGAGGTTGCGCGCTCGCCGATCTGGGGCTGGTTCGGCCAGCGCGACCAGTTCGCGATGGGCCCCGCCTACAACCCGGAGCCGGGAGTCCAACGGTTTCTGGCCGGGACGCCGCCGATCCTCGATCTCGCGGCCGCGGAGGCGGGAATCCGTCTCGTCGCCGATGCCGGCATCCTCCCGATCCGGGAGAAGAGCGAGGCGTTGACCGGACTTGCAGTGGAGCTCCACGACGACCTGCTCGCTCCGCTCGGCTTCACGCTCGGCACGCCGAGAGATTCGGCCGCTCGAGGTGGGCACGTCTCGTTCCGGCACCCGGACGCCTGGAGAATCTGCCGAGCGCTGGTGGAACGCGCGAACGTCGTGCCCGATTTCCGCGCGCCGGACTCGATTCGCTTCGGCCTGCCGCCCCTCTACACACGGTTCGTCGACGTCTGGGACGCCGTCGACCGGCTGCGACGACTCGTCGAGGCCGGCGAGCAGCTCGGCGTCGACACCGCGGTCGCGCGGGTCACGTAGCGGCGGACGACCCCTCTGTATGCTCGCGCGGTGCCCGACGCGCGCGATCCGCTCGAGCTCGATCCGGACACGATGCGCCGGCTCGGATACCGCGTGGTCGACCTGCTCGTGGAGCGCTTCGAGCACCTCGACTCGAGCCCGGCGGGGCGGACCGGCACACGCGCCGAGCTCGAGGCGCTGCTCCGCGAGCCGCCCCCCGGCGAGCCGGGTGACCCCGAGGCACTCGTCGAGCGCCTCCTCACCGAGGTCCTTCCGCTCGGCCAGGCCACGGATCACCCGCGCTTCATGGCGTACATCCCCGGCGCCCCCACCTGGCCCAGCATCGTCGGGGAGCTCGCGGCCGCGGGAACGAACACGTTCACGGGCACGTGGGTCGGGTCGGCGGGCGGAACCGAGCTCGAGCTCGTCGTCGTCGACTGGTTCAAGGAGTGGCTGGGCTACCCGGACGGCGCGGCCGGCGTGCTCACGAGCGGCGGCTCCGAGGCGAACCTGGTCGCGATTGCCTGCGCGCGTGCCAACCGGGTCGAGACCAACGCAGCCGATGCGGTCGTCTATCACTCGGCGCAGAGCCACGCGTCGATCGAGCGCGCCTGCCGGGTACTCGGGGTTCCACCCGAGCGGGTCCGACCGGTGCCTGTCGACGGCGCGTGGCGCATGCGGCTGGACGCCCTCGCGAACATGGTCGACGCCGACGCGGCCACGGGACTGCGCCCGTTTCTCGTCGCCGCGAACGCGGGCGCGACCAGCACGGGCGCCGTCGACCCGCTCGGCCGGCTGGCCGAGCTCTGCTCCGCGCGTGGTCTGTGGCTTCACGTCGACGCCGCCTACGGAGGCTTCGCGGTGCTGTCCGAGCGCGGCCGGGCGCTCCTCGACGGGATCGCGCGCGCCGACTCGATCACGCTCGATCCGCACAAGTGGCTGCATCAGCCCTGGGGAACCGGGTGTCTGCTCGTGCGCGCACCGGGGGCGCTCGAGCGCGCCTTTCACCTGACCGCCGACTACCTCCACGACGCGGCTGTTCACGGGGCGGAGGTGAACATGGGCGATCGTGGGATCCAGCTCACGCGTCCCGCCCGCGCGGCGAAGATCTGGCTGTCGCTGAAGACCTTCGGCAGCGTCCCGTTCGGCGAGGCGGTCGACCGCGCGATCGACCTCGGCGAGCAGGCCCAGGCGCGAATCGAACGCTCCGCGACCCTCGAGCTCCTCTCGCCGGCGACGCTGGGGATCGTGTGCTTCCGCCGCCGAGGGCCGGGTGGCGAGGCGGGCGTCGCCGGGCTCAACGCCGCGCTGCTCTCGCGCCTCAACGAGAGCGGCCTGGCGCACCTCTCCTCGACTCGTCTCGACGGTCGCTACGCGCTTCGCCTGTGCCTCGAGGGACGGCGAACACGACCTGACGACGTCGAGCGTGTCCTCGCCTGGCTCGAGACGGGGTAGTCGCTCAAGTGCCCCGGAGCGGGTGCCGATGAGCGCCTGGAGTGACCAGGCTCGTCGTACTGCTCGCGCTGCCCGCGCTCGCCGCCGCATTCCTCGCACCGATGGCTCTGGACGCGCTTGGCGGATCGGGCGCCGCGGCACCGCCCGCCGCCCTCGCCGGGTCTCCGTCCACCATCCACGAAGCCGTTCCCCAGCCACCCTCCGCCCCGGTGGACGCCGGCGGACAGGGAAGCGAATCGTGGAGCGCGACCGCCTCGGGGACGCCCGTGCCCGAGCGAGTGCTCACCCCCGAGGTGCAGCCTGCGCCGTCGGCAAGGCCGCAGGACCCCGACGGCGGCACGGTCGTCCTGTTCACGCCGGGTGACGGCTCACAGGGCGCCGCACCGCCCACGGGCGACGCTTCGTCCCCTACTCCGGTAGCGAGCCAGCAGCAACCCGCGCCGGAGCCGCTTCCCGAGAACCCGAATCCGATCCGCGCTGCCTTCTACTACCCCTGGTTCCCGCAGGCCTGGTCGCAGGAGGGAATCTCGCCGTTCACCGCCTACCACCCGACGCTCGGCTACTACAACTCGGCCGATCCGAACGTGATCCGCAGGCACATCGAGGCGATGCAATACGGGCAGATCACTGCCGGGATCGCGTCGTGGTGGGGACGGGATCACTACACCGACGCCCATTTCGCCGACCTGCTGCAGGTGAGCCGGGGCACGGGCTTCAAGTGGGCGATCTACTACGAGCCGGAGGGGTGGGGGACGCCGAGTCCCGAGCGGATCCGCGCCGATCTCGACTACATCCGCGACCGCTACGCCGCCGCAGACGACTACCTGCGCGTGGACGGGCGCTTCGTCGTGTTCGTCTACTCGTCGGGCGAGGATCGCTGCGAGATGGCCGACCGCTGGAAGCAGTCAGCGCCGGCGGACGCGTTCGTGGTGCTGAAGGCGTTCCCGAACAACGGGGACTGCAGCGCTCAGCCCGACGCGTGGCACTACTACAACCCGCTGGTCTACACAGCGGGGCTCGGCCGCGACTCCTTCGCGATCAGCCCCGGCTACTCGAAGCCGGGTGACGCGAACGTCGTCCCGCGCGACCTGGGCCGCTGGCGGGCGAGCGTCGAAGAGATGTCCCGTTCGGCCGCGTTGTTCCAGCTCGTGCTCACGTTCAACGAGTGGGGCGAAGGAACATCGGTCGAGAGCGCAGACGAGTGGGCCAGCGACTCGGGATTCGGCGCCTACCTCGACGTCCTGCACGAGATCGCGCCGTAACGCACGGCGCCGGCGGCGTGAGCGGTCGAGCCGGACGTGTCGTTCGACGGTCGGTGGGACGCTCGTGTGCCGGAACGTGTTCGAGAGGGTCAGGTCCCCAAGCCTGTCCCCTCGACATGCCCAGCCCAGACATGGACGACGTCGCGAAACTGCCACGACGATACCGGCGGTCGCGTTACCGGTAGGAGCATCTACGAAACGATGGCCAGACTGGGCGTGTCCAAGGGCCTGTCCCCAGGACATGTCTGTGGCCGTCGGTTGTGTCGGGTTGCCTGCGGTCGAGGTGAGGTCAGGCGCCGGTAGGCGGCGTCACGGCAATGCCGGCTCGAGCTCCGCGTCCCGGGCGACGAGCGCCGCGTAGCGGCCACCCTGGGCGAGGAGCTCCTCGTGTGTCCCTCGCTCGACGACGCGGCCCGCGTCGAGCACGGCAATCTGATCGGCGTCGCGGACGGTGGAGAGGCGGTGCGCGATCGCGATTACGGTCCGGCCCTCGGCGAGGCGTTCGAGCGCCTCCTGCACCTGACGCTCCGTCTCGGTGTCGAGCGCGCTCGTCGCCTCGTCGAGGACGAGGATCGGCGGGTTGCGCAGGATCGTCCGCGCGATCGCGATCCGCTGTTTCTCCCCGCCCGAGAAGCGGTAGCCGCGCTCGCCGACCACGGTGTCGTAGCCCTCGGGAAGCGACGCGATCACGTGATGGATCTGCGCCGCCTGCGCCGCGAGCTCGACCGCTTCGTCCGTCGCGTCCGGGCTCGCGAAGCGCAGGTTGTCTCGCACGCTCGCATGGAACAGGTACGTCTCCTGTGACACGACGCCGACGGCGTCGGCGAGCGACCCGAACGTGAGGTCGCGGACGTCCACGCCGTCGATGGTGACTCGGCCCTTCTCGGCGTCGTAGAGCCGCGCCACGAGATAGCCGAGGGTCGTCTTCCCGGACCCCGTCTCTCCGACGATCGCCGTCTTCGTGCCCGGCGGGACCGTGAGCGACACGTCTTCCAGGATCCACTGATCCTCCGCGTAGCGAAACCAGACATCCTCGAGGGACACCGCACCGCGCAGCTGACCGTTGTCGAGCACACGTGCGCCTTCCCGCTCGGCGATCTCGACCGGGAGGTCGAGGTAGTCGAAGATCCGATCGAAGAGCGCAAGCGACGTCTGCACGTCGATCTGGACGTTCAGCAGCGAGGCGATCGGCCAGAAGAGCCTCGTCTGCAGCGTGGTGAACGCCACGACCGTGCCGACCGACACCGGTGCACCGAGCCAGCTCTGGCCCGCGAACCAGTAGACGGCCGCGGGCATGATCGCGAACGTCATCTGGATCGCGGCCATCATCCACCGGCCGGCCATGCGTTGCTTGACCTCGAGCTCGGAGAGCCGCTGCGACTCGGAATGGAAACGGTCGGCCAGCTCGCGCGACCGGCCCATCGTCTTGCCGAGCAGGATCCCGGACACGGACAGCGACTCCTGCACGATGCTCGACATGTCGGCGACGGTCTCCTGCTTCGTCGTCGTGATCCGCTTCCGCTCATCGCCGACTCGCTTCGTCAGCAGCACGAAGAGCGGGACCAGGCCGAGCGACACGACGGCGAGGCGCCAGTCGAGGATGAACATCGCGACGACGCTCGCGAGCACGGTCGTGGCGTTGGACACGATCGACGTCGCCGTCGAGGTGACGACGTTCTGCACCCCGCCGATGTCGCTGGCGATGCGCGCCTGCACCTCACCGGTCCGCGTGCGGGTGAAGAACGCGAGCGAGAGCCGTTGCAGGTGGCGATAGACCGACGAGCGGAGGTCGTGCATGACGCGCTGCCCGACCTGGTTGGACAGGAGCGTCTGGTAGACGCCGAGAATGCCGGTGGCGATCGCGATTGCGATCATCCCGGCCACGAGCACCGACAGGAGCTCGTTGTCGCGCTCGGGCAGCGCCGTGTCCAGGACTGCCTTGAGCAGGAACGGCGACACCATTGCGAGGCCGGCCGAGACCACGATCAGCGCGAGCACGGCCGAGAGCCGCGTCCGGTAGGGGCGGAAGAGCCCGAGCACACGACGGAGGTTCGCCCGGCGGACGGCGGGGTCGGCCGGCCGCTCGGGGAGCTCGTCCGTGCCGTTGCCCATAGGTCGCATCCAGGGGAGTGTAGCGAGAAGTACCTAGTTCAATTGCTATAGTTTCTGCGTGACAGCCATGAAACCTAATGCGGAGAGACTGAGATCGTGACTACGCTTCTGCTCGTACCCCTGGACGACATCGTCGTCTTCCCGAACATGACCGTAACCCTGCCGATCGACGTCGGCAACGAGGAGCGGGTGCTGCTCGTCCCGCGTCACGAGAGCGACTTCGCCGGAGTCGGCACCGTCGCCGAGGTCGTCGACCGCGTGCGCCTGCCGGGTGGTGGGCGGGCGGTGACGCTGAACGGCCTGCATCGTGGCGTCGCGGGCGCCGCCGTCACCGACCACGAGGGCCGTCTGCGTGTCGAGGTCGACGAGCAGCCCGACCCCGAGAAGGCCGACGGATCCATTCGCGAGCTCTCGACCGAGTATCGGGCGGTCGTCGAGGAGATTCTCGAGCTGCGCGGTGACGACGGCCGCATCAGCGCGTTCGTCCGCTCGATCACCGAGCCGGGCGCATTGGCCGACACGACCGGCTATTCACCTGACGTGACGTTCGAGCAGAAGGTCGAGCTGCTCGAGACGGTCGACGTGCGTGCACGGCTCGAGCTGGCGCTGCGCTTCCAGCGCGATCGGATGGCCGAGATGCAGATCAGGAAGCGGATCCGCGAGGACGTCGAGTCAGGCGCCCAGAAGCAGCAGCGCGAGTACATCCTGCGCCGCCAGATGGAGTCGATCCGCAAGGAGCTGGGCGAGGACGACGCCTCGGTCGTCGACGAGTACCGGACGAAGATCGACGAGGCGGGCATGCCGGACGAGGTGCGCGAGCAGGCCGACCGCGAGCTCGGGCGGCTCGAGCGGATGGGCGAGCAGTCCGGCGAGGCGTCGATGATCCGCTCCTACCTCGACTGGCTGGTCGCCGTGCCGTGGGCGAAGCGCTCCGAGGAACGCCTCGATCCCGCCCACGCGCGCGAGGTTCTCGACGCCGATCACTACGGGCTCGAGGACGTCAAGGACCGCATCGTCGAGTACCTGGCGGTGCGCAAGCTCCGGCAGGAGCGCGGGATCGAGGAGGACAAGAAGTCGGGCGCGATCCTGACCCTGATCGGGCCTCCCGGAACGGGCAAGACCTCGATCGGCGAGTCGATCGCCCGCGCCCTCGGGCGCGAGTTCGTGCGCATGTCGCTCGGCGGCGTTCGCGACGAAGCCGAGATCCGCGGCCACCGCCGTACCTACATCGGCGCCTTGCCCGGACGGCTCGTCCGGGCCCTGCGAGACGCCGGCACGATGAACCCCGTGATCATGCTCGACGAGGTCGACAAGGTCGGCGCAGACTGGCGCGGCGACCCGTCGGCAGCGCTGCTCGAGGTGCTCGACCCGGCCCAGAACCACTCGTTCCGCGACCACTACCTCGACGTGGAGCTCGATCTCTCCGAGGTCGTGTTCATCGCGACGGCGAACATCGCGGACACGATCCCGGGCCCGCTCCTCGACCGGATGGAGATCATCCGCTTCGACGGCTACACGGTCGACGAGAAGGTCGCGATCGCGCGCGGCTACCTGTGGCCCCGCCAGCGTGAGCGAAACGGTCTGCTCGAGGGCGAGGTGGAGATCTCCGACGAGTTGCTCGCGGCGGTCGTCGCCGAGTACACGCGGGAGGCTGGCGTGCGCCAGCTCGAGCGCGAGCTCGGCAAGGTCCTCCGCAAGACGGCGACGAAGATCGCCTCGGGCACGGTCGAAGCGCCGGTGGCGCTGGACGTGGACGGAGTCCGTGATGCGCTCGGCAAGCAGAAGTTCTTCCAGGAGGCGGCCGAGCGGACGGCGAACCCGGGCGTGGCGACCGGCCTTGCGGTCACCGGAACGGGCGGTGACGTCCTCTTCATCGAGGCGACGAGGATGAAGGGGAACGGCGATCTCGTGCTCACGGGACAACTCGGTGACGTGATGAAGGAGTCGGCGCGCATCGCCCTGTCCTACGTCAAGGCGCATACCGGCGAGCTGGGCGTCGACGAGTCGGCATTCGACGACACCTCGTTCCACGTGCACGTCCCGGCCGGGGCGATCCCCAAGGACGGGCCGAGCGCAGGCATCACGATGACGACCGCGCTCGCCTCTCTGCTCACCGGCCGGCCGGTGAAGCACACCGTTGGCATGACGGGCGAAGTCACGCTCCAGGGCCGCGTCCTGCCGATCGGCGGTCTGAAGCAGAAGGTGCTCGCGGCCCACGCGGCCGGGCTCACCGACGTGATCCTGCCCGAGCGAAACCGCGCCGACCTCGACGACGTTCCCGAGAACGTCCGAGAGGCGATGGCCTTCCACCCGGTGATGAGCCTGGGTGAGGTGCTCGAGCTGGCGCTCGAGCCGGCTCCGAGGCCCGATGTCGCGCTGTCGTAGCTGCACGCCGCTGCCCGAGGAGGTCCGCCGCGCGGCGGACCTCCTCGAGCGACGCTGGCTGCTGTCGGTCCTGGCCGCGTCACATGCCGGTGCGGTCCGGTTCAACGAGTTCCGTCAGGTACTCGGGTCGATCCCGCCGCGAACCCTGGCGGCCCGACTCCACGAGCTCGAGGACGCCGACGTCCTCGAGCGGGTCGTCGTCGACGCCCGCCCGCCCCGCGTCGAGTACCGCCTCACCGACGCAGGTCAGCGGCTCGGGCCGGTCGTCGACGCCCTCGTGACGTGGGCGGGTCACCGGCCGGCGGGCACGGGCCCTTTCGTTCGCGCCACGCAGTCGCGGTAGTCCTCGCCCACTCCTCAGCCGACAACGACCCGATGGGGGTTGACCCTAACGGGTGATTGTCGTGTTGACTTCTGTCCAGATGATGAGAGACATGCAGCAGCTCGCCGCAGCTGTCCGCGCCGTCTCGCCGCGTACCAATCTCGGCGACCGCGTCCGCCAGCTTCGGATCGCCCGGGGCCTGACGCAGACCGACCTCGCGGGCGACCGGTGCTCGAAGGAGTACGTCTCCCAGATCGAGCGCGGGAAGACGCGACCCACGGCCGAGACTATCGAGTGGCTTGCCGGCCAGCTCGGAGTCGACACGACCTTCCTCGAGATCGGCGTCTCGACGGACGAGCGCAACCGTGTCGAGAGCATCGTCACGCTCGCCGAGGCGAGCCTCGAGAAGAACGCCAACGAGGAGGCTGTCGAGGCGCTCGTCGACGTGAAGGCGGCGCTTCTGACCGTCCAGGCGCCCGAGCTCGAGCTCCGGGCCCTGCTCGCGGAGGCCTGGGGTCGGATGTACCTGGGCGACGTCCGTCCGGCGATCGCGCTGCTCGAGCGCGCGCGGGCGCTCTCCGAGTCCCCCGAGTTCACCGACGTCGAGCGCTCTGACGTCCTCTACCGGCTCGGCTGCTGCCGCTACAAGCTCAACTCGATCTCCACGGCCGTCTCGTTGCTCAGCGAGGCGCATGACCTGCTCACCCGCTCCGGCCTCCCGGCCGATCGCCTTCGCGCCCACATCCTCGAGTGGCGCTCGCGCTGCTACCAGCGCCAGCGGGACTTCGAGGCGGCGCGCGAGGACGTCGAGCATGCGCTCGAGCTTGCAGAGAGCCTGAACGACACCCGCACGGCGGCCCACGTCTACTTCCAGGCGTCGCTCGTCGCGGAGCGGACGGGCCACTGGGTGCTGGCGCGCACGTATGCCGAGCGCGCCCGGGAGCGCTACCAGGAGGTCGCCGACGAGGTCAACATCGGCAAGCTGCTGAACAACCTCGGTGGGCTGAACTTCCTGCTCGGCAACCCCGACCGGGCGATCGAGCACCTGAAGGACGCGTTTCGCGTCGCGCTCGAGTCCGACAGCGAGATCGATGCGGCCTACGCCGTCTCCTCGCTCGCGCAGGTGCACCAGCGCATCGGCGAGAACGAGCTCGCCGAGGAACAGGCGCGACGGGCGCTCGAGCTGCTCGGCGACCGTGAGGACGAGCTTCACGAGATCGGGAACGCCCGGCTCGTGCTCGGCCGCGCGCTGCTCGAGCAGGGTCGTCTCGACGAGGCCGGCGACGCCTTCGCAGTTGCCGAGAAGAACTTCTCCCAGATGTCGTCCGCAAGCCACAAGGCGGCGGCCTGGGTCGCTCAGGGCGACCTTGCGGCCGTCCGCGGAGACGAACGCGCCGCGGCCGGGCTCTACCGGCGTGCGGCCGAGGCGCTCCAGGACTTCCGGTTCTAGAAGGGAGGTGACCACGACTATGCGGCAGAAGGCTCTGGCGGCGCTCCTCTTCCTCGGAACGGTGGCGCTCGTCCTCGCGCAGGTCAGGTGGTTCCCCGGGTTCCATCCCGGTCGAAGGTAACCGCCGCGCCACTCGCGGCAACAGGTCGACGTCGAGATGCTCGCGCCCGCCATGGACGCGGTGCGGAACCAGAATCGCGAGGCGTCGACGAGAAGGTCTGCGGGCTCGGCGACCGCATGCGCCGATCAGCTCGATGCTCCCCGTCGAGCCCGCAGCAACCCGGCAGCGCGCAGCTACGCTTGGCCGGTGGCCTCCACGAACGGCTCGATCGGCTCGACGCGATCTTCGGCGACGTCTGCCGACGGGTAGGTTGCACGCGGAATCGGCGCCGCTCCCCGGAGCACGTGATCGAGCCCGCTGTCGAGCTCGCACGTGAGGGTTGCGAGGGGCGCAAGATCGGCGCCTCTTCGTCGTCGGCGCCGTTGATGACGTGCTCGGCCGCTCGCGGTCGCTGATCCTCGACCCGCTCCACGGGCACGAGCGGGCGCTCCGCCAGGCCTCGTCGCCCGAGTTTCGCGAGACCGCCGCAGAGATCGTCCCCGAGATCTTCCTGCTGTCCGCCAGATCCCCGACGCCGGGATCACGGTCGCCGTCGCCGGCGACGGGCGCTAGAACTCGAAGCCGATCGGCTCGGCCGGTGGCTCGAGTGGGCTCGGCGGCAGCCCAGCCATCGGCTCGGGCGCGTTGAAGCCGCCGGGCGCGATGTCGCTCGGGCCGTCGGGGTAGAAGAGGCTGGCGAGCGCCTGGATCTGGCCGCGGCCGACCCCGAGCTCGAACTGGCCGCCCCCGTAGAGCGTGATCCCGCGCTCGGCGCAGGCGTCGAGGCAATCGAGCAGGAGGCGCGTCGACCCGAACCGAGACGGCTTGATGTTGAGCCAGCGCGGCTCCCACTCGAGCGCGTCGACGTCGGCGATCGAGTGGATCGGCGCATCCCAGGAGAGGCGGTCGCGCACCGGCTCCAGCAGGGGCCGCGTCTCGTCTGTGATGCCTGCGTCCTCGATCACGGCATCCGGGAAGCTCTCCAGGCAGAGGGCGTAGAGCTCCGGGTCCGGCGGGTTGTCGACCGATGTGCCCGTGTAGTAGGCCTTGAAGTCGAGCGTGCGCACGCGGCCGGTGGCCGCGATCTGCGCGGCGAGCTCTCGATCCCAGGCGGGGGTGGGGTCGAGCTTGAACTCGAGGTCGGGGTAGAGCGCCAGCCAGCCGCGCACGTCGAGACGGGTCGAGGAGACGAAGCGCACCGGCCGTGACTCGCGGCCGAGGGCCGCCCCCAGCGACGTCCCGGCCCGGCGCAGCGCCAGGTCGAGCGCTGCGCTCTCGTACGCCCAGCGGCGGTACGGGCGAAACTGCTCGCGGCTGGGTCCGCCGTCGAAGAGCTCGAGCTCCTCCAGGCGCTCCGAGAACGAGTCGACCGTGTAGCGCCCGGCCAGGTCGAGCTTCGGCTGGCGATCGTGGTCGGCCGCCTCGTACGTGACGTCCTCCCCTCGGCCTTCGTGGCCGTCGCCTCGCAAGATGACGATCGTGGTGACGCGGGTGAAGTCGCTCGAGACCTCAGTCTCGAGCCGTTCGAGCTCGTAGCCGTCCACGACGAGCTCGAGCGAGGCGACCCGGTCGTAGGTGCTCATCGACCGGACTCCAGCACGTCGAGGAAGAACGCCGTCACGATCCGGACGGCCTCGTCGGGGACCTCGAGCAGGTCGGCGTGGCCGATGGTCTCGAACTCGAACATCGTCGCCCAGTTCGGCACCGCGGTGACGATGTCCTGGGCGCCGAAGCCGGAGGCGGCGAGGCGGGGCGGGGTCATCGTGTCGTGGGTTCCGTTCGTGAGCAGGATCGGCCGGCGGATCTGTCGCGCGAGGTGCTCGATGTCCATCTCCTCCATCGCCACGCAAGCCTGGCGGATCGTGTGGTGGGAGTTCTTGCCGATGATCGACCGGACGATGTCGAACGTCTCCGGATGCTCCTCGAGGTAGTCGGCGCCGACCGCCTGGACCGTGATCGCGTCGGACATCTCGTCGAGCGGCATCGCCTCGGCCATGCTGCGCCACGTGCGAAACAGCGTCCGCCGGTACAGATCGCAGCGGGCCAGCCCGCAGTCCGCGCAGGCGGCGATCGTCCGGTCCGGGTACTTGCCGACGAAGGCGATCGTGACCATCCCGCCCATCGACGTTCCGTGCACGAGAGCGCGGTCGTAGCCCAGCGCGTCGAGCAGGGCGGCGCCGTCGTCGGCGCGCTCCTCGATCGAGTACGGCTCGAGCGGCGCCTCCGACCGGCCGTACCCGCGCGCGTCGAAGCTGATCAGGTGGAAGTTCTCTCGGAACCCGTCGTTGACGAAGCCGAAGTTCTGCCGGCCGAACAGCGAGCCGCCGAACTGGAGGATCGACTCCACCCGTGGACTGGCGTGGACAAGCGTTTCCACATGCGCCTTTGCCGCGTCAAGTGATTCGTTCGCATGGCCTGGGTTGGACTCGCATTCTTGACATCCGGCTTGACATTGGAGCTCGAAGTAGAGCCGGTAGCCGTTGCAGTCGGCGAAGGGCACAGGGCGATCCTAGACGTCGATGTGCTCGCGACGCCCCCGTGCGCGTTTCGCGTCGTCGCGCTGATGCCCCTCTGAGCGTGCACGGTCGCCCGTTCAGGCGTTCCGGGGTGTTTTCGTCACCAGCGGCGCAGCGACGCGATGCGGATGTCCGCCGTAGCCCATGCAGCGTCACGTTGCCGATCGGGTCGATCCTGAGCTCCGCGAGCTTCGTGTTCGCCTTGGTCTTCGCCTCGAGGAGAAGCCGGCGACGGACGTTCTGTCAGTTGTCCTTCTGCCCCTTGAGCGTGGGAAACACGAGGTCTGTCGGGCGGTTCGGACAGATCACCCGCGACGGCACTTCGATCCCGGACGTGGTTGTCCTGCAAGAGGTCGAGAGCCTGATCGCTCTTCGCGCTATCGTCGAAGGAGCCACCATGGAGAGAGCGACGGTGACGATCACGTTGCCTGACGAGCTGGTCGAGTTGGAAGCAGAACGCGCTGCTTCCATCTTCCCCGTGCAGCAAGGACTCATAAGCGATCAGGATGGAGGCATCGGGCCGAAACTGACCCACTTCCAGCGTGCCGACGGC
>CAVQHY010000007.1:0-183516 GCA_963712465.1 uncultured Actinomycetes bacterium | reverse complement strand
CTTTGCGGCCTCGAGAGAAGCGTTCGCATGCCCTGGGTTGGACTCACATTCTTGACATCCGGCTTGACATTGGAGCTCGAAGTAGAGCCAGTAGCCGTTGCAGTCGGCGAAGGGCACGGGGGTTGGATCCTCGTGGGTGCCGTTCGATGCCGCAAAGCTCTACTTGCGTCGAGAGTCTCTTTCTGGCAGCCGGACGCTCTAGTCGAGGTACTCGCCAAGCGACGCGCGGCTCGCCGGCCTGCCGAAGCTCCCGCCGATAGGTGAGGTCGACGTATCGCCCGTGATCTCGTAGTAGAGGCAGTAGCCGTTGCAGTCGGCCAGGGGCACGAGAGCGATCCTAGTGGGGCCTCGGCTCGTATGCTCTGGTCGGAAGGGCGAGAGAAACCCTTGACCATTGCAGACACCCGAGTGGGTACCGAGCTGGTCGGCTACCGGATCGAGGCGTTGCTCGGGCGGGGTGGGATGAGCGTCGTGTATCGAGCCTGGGACCCGCGCCTGAAACGGAGGGTGGCGATCAAGCTGCTCGCTCCGGAGCTGGCCGAGGATGGGAGCTTCCGCGAGCGTTTCCTGCGGGAGTCGGAGCTCGCTGCCTCACTCGAGCATCCGAACGTCGTTCCCATCCACGATGCCGGAGCGGTCGAGGGGCAGCTCTACATCGTCATGCGTTACGTCGAGGGCACGGACCTTAGCGCCCTGCTTCGCCAGGAAGGCCTGCTGGAGCCGGGGCGGGCCCTGGCGATCGTGGCTCAGGTCGCCGACGCGCTCGATTTCGCCCACGATCGAGGCCTCGTCCACCGCGATGTCAAGTCGTCGAACGTGTTGATCGCGAGCCAGGGCGGCGCCGAGCACTGTTACCTCGCCGACTTCGGAATTGCGACGTCGGCCTCGCACAGCAGCCTCACCGCCAACGGGCAGATGGTGGGCACGCTCGACACCATCGCCCCCGAGCAGATCGAGGGCCGCGAAGTCGACCACCGCGCCGACATCTACTCGCTGGGCTGCGTGCTCTACGAGTGCCTGGCGGGCGAGCCGCCGTTTCGGCGGAGCTCCGGGCTGGCGGTGATGTACGGCCATCTCGAGGAGGCGCCGCCGCGAATCAGCGAACGGCGCCCCGAGCTGGCCTCCGGGCTCGACGAAGTGATCGCGAAGGCGTTGGCGAAGGCGCCCGCGGCGCGCTACGCGAGCTGTGGCGAGCTGGTCGAGGCGGCGAGCGTCGCGCTCGAGCGGCGTTCCGAGCCCGCCCGTCCTGCGTATGCCCAAGCGGTCGATTCGACCGGTCGGGCGCTGGTCGGTGCCGTCCCGCCGACGAAGCTGATCGGTCGCGCGCAGGAGCTGGCAGCCCTGCGCGAGCTCCTCCACGGCGAGGACGTACGCCTGCTCACGATCACGGGTCCCGGCGGGGTCGGCAAGACTCGCCTGGCTCTCGCGCTGGCGCACGAGGTCGCTGACGAGTTCGCCGACGGCGTCGTCGACGTTCAGCTCGCCGCCGTCGCCGACCCGAGCCTCGTCGTTGCGACGGTGGCACGGACGCTGGGCCTGGGCGATCGCGGGGACGAGCCGCTCGCGGCCCTCACGTACCACCTCCGCGAGCGGCAACTCCTGCTCGTGGTCGACAACTTCGAGCACGTCGCCGAGGCGTCGCCGTTCCTCGTCGATCTCGTCGGGGCGTGCGCCGGGCTGAAGGTTGTCGTCACGAGCCGGACCCGGCTGCGGCTCTCCGGGGAGACCGAGTACGTGCTCGCCCCGCTGGACGGCGATGCCGCTGCCGCTCTCTTCGTCGAGCGCGCTCGCGTTGCCGAGCCCGGCCTCGAGCTCGGCGAGGTGGGCCTGCGTGCCGTGGAGGAGATCTGTTCGGCGCTCGACGGCCTCCCGCTGGCGATCGAGCTGGCCGCGGCACGGACGAAGCTCCTCTCCCTCGAGGCGATGCGCGCCCGCCTCGATCAGCGTCTCGAGCTGCTCGCGGCGGGCCCGCGCGATCTCCCCGCTCGTCAGCAAGCGCTTCGCGACACCCTCGACTGGAGCTTCGAGCTGCTCGGGCCCGACGAGCAGCGCCTCCTTGCGCGGCTCGGTGTCTTTTCCGGCGGCTTCACGCTCGAGTCGGCCGAGGACGTCTGTGCGGCGACCCTCGACGACGTCGCGTCGCTCGTCGACAACAGCCTCGTCCATCGGGTCGGGGAGCGCCTCGGGATGCTCGAGACGATCCTCGAGTACGCGCGGGAACGGCTCGCCGACGGCGGTGACGAGGACGACGTGCGCGGCGCGCACGGCGCTCATTTCCTCGCGTTCGCCGAGGAGGCCGTTCCGCAGCTAACCGGGCCGAGCCAGTCAGACTGGCTGAAGCGGTTGGAAAGCGAGAACGACAACCTGCGCGCCGCCCTCCGCTTCTTCCTCGACGTCGGCTCGGGTGAGACAGCGCTTCGGCTGGCCGCGGCGCTCTGGGCCTTCTGGCTCGCACGCGGGTATCTCGGCGAGGGACGCCGCTGGCTCGAGGAGGCGCTCGCGGCCGGCGGTCGCGCGCCGTCGACGGTCAGGGCCAAGGCGCTAAACGGGGCGGGAGTGCTCGCCCACTACCAGGGCGACTACGTGCAGGCACGGGCGCTCTGTACAGATGCGATCGACCTCTATCGGCGGGCGGGCGACGAGCGCGGTGTCGCGAGCGCTCTCTGCGGGCTCGCGCTCGCGGCGCGGACGGCGGGCGACTACGCGACCGCCCGGTCGACCTTCGAGGAGGCGCTCGAGATCTTCGAACGAATCGACGACCGCCAGGGGATCGCGCGAACGCTCGGACGTCTCGGTCTGGCGGCGTTCTACAGCGGCGACGACGAGACGTTCGGCAGGCTCGCGGAGCAGAGTCTGGCCGGCTTCCGGGAGCTCGAGGACGCCGAGGGGATCGGCCTCGGCCTGCTCCACCTGGGACTGGCTGCTCTCAGTCAGGGCGAACCCGCCAGGGCGCGTCCGCTCCTCGAGGAGAGCCTGGCGATCTCACGTGAGCTTGGCGACCGGCGAACGATCGCGAAGGCCGTCTGCTTCCTGGGCGACGCCGCCTCGGGCCGGCATGACTACGAAGCGGCGCGGCCACTCTACGAGGAGAGCCTGAGCCTCTCGATCGAGCTGGGCGATCGCTGGCTCAGTGCCATCTCACTCGAAGGGCTGGCCAGAACGGCGCTCGCGACCGAGCAGCCCGAGGCGGCCGCGAGCCTGCTCGGCGCCGCCGACGCCATTCGCGACACAACCGGTGCAAGCCGGCCGGCGTACTGGCGCCGACTTTACGAGCCTGCCGTCGCCCAGGCGCGCGCCCAGCTCGGCGGCGACGCATTCGACTCGGCCTTGGCGGCCGGGCGCACGTTGACGCCGGAGCGGGCGCCGACCGTGCTGGCGGCACCCGCCGAGCGCGGTTAGACGTCCCTCTCGGCGATCCGCTTGCCCGCGAGATCGTGCAGCCGGTCTGCCATGGCGAGAGCAAACTCGCGGTCGTTGATGTGGAGGTCGACCTCGTGCAGCTCCACCCGCGTGCGGTCGACGCTCTCGCGAAGCGCGGCGAAGAGCGCCTGGTCGGCGCTTGGGTCGTGAAAGACCTGACCCTCCGTCGCATAGAGCGAGGTTCCTCGGAGCGGGACGAAGAGGGCGGTCGGCCCGGTTGCCGCATTCAGCTTGTTCGCGATCGTCCGGCCCAGCTCGGCACACTCGTCCGGCGTCGTTCGCATGCCGACCATCTCGGGCGCGTGCCTGTGGAAGGTCCGGGCAGACCACTTCTCGGGAATCCTCTCGAGCGGGCCCAGGCAGACGAAGTCGATCGCACCGAGGGTGACGACCTGCGGAATGCCCAGCCTGCCGGCGGTCTCCAGGCGCTCAGGCACCGCAGGGCAGATGCCGCCGACGAGCTCGTCCGCGAGCTCCGTGGTCGTGACGTCGAGCACTGCGGTGATCAGGCCAGCCTGGATCAGCTCCTCCAGCGAACGTCCGCCGGTGCCGGTCTGGTGGAAGACGACGACCTCGTAGCCGAGGTCTTCCAGGCGCTTCCGTGCCGCGTCGACGCAGGGCATCGTGATCCCGAACATCGACGCGCCGACGAGCCGCTTCGTCTCGTCGAGGGGTGGTGTTCGCGACCCGGCCATGCCCGCAACGGCGGCCGCCGCGTTCGAGAGGATCGGGGCCGAGACGCGGTTGATCCCGGCGATGTCGGTGACGGCGTACATCAGCGTCAGGTCGGTGCCGCCCACGTAGGGCCGGAGGTCGCGCGGCGCGACGGCCGAGACGATCAGCTTCGGCGTACCCAGCGGGAGCGCACGCATGGCCGCCGTCGCGACGCTCGTGCCGCCGGTCCCGCCCAGCCCGGCGATGGCGTCGAGCCGTCCCTCGGCCTGAAGGCGGCGTGCGATTACGCCCGCGCCGCGGCCCATGGCCTCGAGGGCCGCCGCGCGGTCGCGGGAGGCCGCGAGGCGCTCGACGTCCGCACCGCCCGCTTCGGCAACCTCCCAGCGGGTCACGTCGTGCTCGACGAGCGGTGTGCCCAGCACTCCCGTGTCGACGAGGACGACGGCGACGCCGTGCTCACGGATCCGGTCGCGCAGGTACGCGTACTCGACACCCTTCGTGTCGAGCGTCCCGACCAGCACGACGGTGGCATCGTGCGAGCTCACGAGCCTTCGGCCAACTCGGCGCAGCGTGACAACTGCCTCGGGACCGTGTCAAGGACGTGGGCGATCTCGCGGCCCGCCTGTTCGGAAACCGTTAGAGGTGGCATGGTCGCGGGCGAGTAGCCCGTACGCTCTCTTGGTGCGTCGAGGACTTGGGGTCGTGCTCGCATCCGTCGTTCTGGCCGCCTGCGGCGCGGGCGGAACCGAGGCGGCCGGGGACGCGCCGATCGCCTCGGACGGCCTGCGGGTGGTGAAGGTGGCTTCCGGCCTCGGGCGCATCACCCATGCGACCGCTCCCCGGAGCGAGCCGGGCCGCCTGTACGTCGTGCAGAAGGAGGGACGCGTGGTCGTGCTCGACGGCGGCCGGGTGCGCTCGCAGCCGTTCCTCGACATCGCCGACGTCGTCGGCAGTGAAGGCAACGAGCAGGGGCTCCTGTCGATGGCGTTTCACCCCGACTACCCGCAGACGCCGCTCGTCTACGTGAACTACACCAACAGAGACGGCGACACTCGCGTCGTCGAGCTCCCCGTGCGAAACGGGGTCGTCGCCCGCGACCGCGCCCGCGAGCTACTCCAGGTCGCACAGCCGTACGCGAACCACAACGGCGGACAGGTCGCGTTCGGGCCGGATGGGAAGCTCTACGTCGGCATGGGCGACGGCGGGTCGGCCGGGGACCCCGAGAACCGGGCGCAGAACCTCGACAGCCCGCTCGGAAAGGTGCTTCGGCTCGACGTCGACGACCCGGGCGCGCGCTGGGAGCTCGTTGCCTACGGCGTCCGGAACCCGTGGCGCTTCTCGTTCGACCGCAGCAAGGGCGACCTCTGGATCGGCGACGTCGGCCAGGGCGCTTGGGAAGAGATCGACTTCCTACGCCGCGGCGCGCGCCTCCCGGTCAACTTCGGCTGGGACGTCCGGGAGGGGACGCATTCGTTCGAGGACAAGCCCTTCACGCCGGGCGGCCGGGTCGTCGGCCCGGTGTTCGAGTACTCCCACTCGCAGGGATGCTCGGTGACGGCCGGCTTCGTGTACCGGGGTCAGCGAGTTCCCGGCGCCCGCGGACGCTACTTCCTGGGCGACTACTGCTCGGGCACGGTCTGGAGCATGAGGGTGGCGAACGGCCGGCGCGTCGGCCTGCGGCGTGAGCCGTTCACGCTGCCGCAGCTGACCTCGTTCGGCGAGGACGCCCGGGGGGAGCTGTACCTGCTGTCCGACGACGGCTCGGTCTTCCGGCTGGCGCGGAGCTAGCCTCTAGCTTCCCTTCCCCGCGACGGTGCCCTCCTCGGCCGAGGAGATCCGCGCGACCTCGGTCTTCGGGGCGACCCGCCAGAACCCGCGGGTGACGTCGTCCCAGCGGGCGAGGAGATCGGCGGCGCGCGAGGAGCCGGTCAGCTCGGCGTGGCGCTGGACCAGGGCGCGTAGCCGGCCGGCCTCGTCGGGCTCGAGGCGGTTCGCCGTCACGAGCTGGTCGTTCAGCCGGAGCGGCAGGACGCCGTGCGGGTCGTGGACGAAAGCCTCGCCGCCGGACATCCCCGCGCCGAGGTTCGGGCCGGTCTCGCCGAGGACGACGACGGTGCCCGAGGTCATGTACTCGCATGCGTGGCCACCCGCGCCCTCGACAACGGCGGTCGCGCCCGACATGCGAACAGCGAACCGCTCGCCGGCCGCCCCCGCGCAGTAGAGCTCGCCGCCGGTGGCGCCGTAGAGGCAGGTGTTCCCGACCAGGACGGGGTCGCCCGCGTCGTCCACGGGTGGGCGGATCACGATCCGGCCCCCACCCATTCCCTTGCCGACGTAGTCGTTCGCCTCGCCGCTCAGGTCGAGCTCGACGCCGTCGGCGAGGAACGCGCCGAAGCTCTGGCCGGCCGTCCCGGCAAGGGTTGCCCGGACCCGCCCGGGAGGCGGGTTCGCGCCGAAGCGGTGACCGATCAGGCCGCCGAGCTTGGCGCCGACGGTGCGGTCGCGATTCGTGATCTCGTAGACGACCTCGACGTCCGCGGCACGCTCGAGTGCGGGCGCGGCGTCCTGCGCCAGCCGGTCGCCGAGCTCGTGGCCGGTCGGGTCGAGGGGACGGCGCCCCACGTATCGAGGTGGGGTCTCCGGCCGCGCGCGGACGTCCGCCAGCAGCGGCCCGAGCTCGAGCAGGCCGACTCTGCCCTCGCCCGTGGACCGAGACCCGCCCAGGCCCGCCCGCGGTCGCAGCAGCTCGACGCGACCGACGGCATCGTCGAACGAGCGGAGACCGAGCAGCGCCAGGTGCTCGCGCACCTCCTCCGCGACGAAGAGCAGGAAGGCTTCGAGCATCTCGGGGGTCGCCTCGAGCTTGGCACGCAGCTCGGGCTTCTGGGTGGCGATCCCGACGGGGCAGGTGTCCATGTGGCAGGTCCGCACCATCAGGCAGCCCTCGGCGAGGAGCAGCGCCGTGCCGAAGCTGACCTCGTCAGCGCCGAGCAGCGCGGCGAGGACGACGTCACGGCCGGTCTTGAAGCCGCCGTCGACGCGCACGCGCACGCGACCGCGCAGGCCGCTCGCGACGAGGGCCTGCTGGGTCTCTGCGAGCCCCAGCTCCCACGGCGCGCCGGCGTTCTTGATCGACGAGAGCGGGCTCGCGCCGGTGCCGCCGTCGGCGCCGGCGACGTGGACGACGTCCGCCAGCGCCTTGACGCAGCCGGCCGCGACGAGCCCGACGCCGGCCTCGGAGACGAGCTTCACCGAGACGTCCGCCCTGGGGTTGACCTGCTTGAGGTCGAAGATGAGCTGGGCGAGATCCTCGATCGAGTAGATGTCGTGGTGGGGCGGGGGGGAGATGAGCGCGACGCCCGGCTGCGTGTGGCGCAGGCGCGCGATCTCCTCGGAAACCTTGTGCGCGGGGAGCTGGCCTCCCTCGCCCGGCTTCGAGCCCTGCGCGATCTTGATCTGGAGCTCGTCCGCCCAGGACGCGTACGCGGGCGTGACGCCGAAGCGGCCCGAGGCGACCTGCTTGATCGCGCAGTTGCGCTCGGTGCCGAACCGCGCCGGGTCCTCGCCGCCCTCGCCGGAGTTCGCCTTGCCGCCGAGACGGTTGAGCGCGATCGCGACCAGCTCGTGCGCCTCGGCCGAGAGCGCTCCGTGCGACATCGCGCCACTCGAGAAGCGCCTGACGATCTCGGCAGCCGGCTCGACGTCGTCGATCGAGACGGGCTCGGCGGCGGGAACGAGCTCGAGCAGGTCGCGCAGCTCCATCGGCGCGCGGCCGTTGACGAGCGCGGCGTACTTCTCGTAGAGCGGGCGGCTGTCGTGGCGGACGGCGCCCCGAAGCGCGTGCGCGGCCGCGAGCTCGTGCGCCGCGTCGACGACCTCGGGGCTCGTCTCGTGCAGCTCGCCGCCCTTGCGGTGCTTGACGTAGCCGGGGTTCTCGAGCTCGGGCTTCCGCCCGTACGCGGCGTCGAGGCGGGCGCGGACGTCCTCCTCGAGCTCGGCGAACCCGACTCCTCCGATCGGGCAGGGGGTGCCGCGAAACGCGACGTCGACGACCTCCTGCGCGAGGCCGATCGCCTCGAAGAGCTGCGCGCCGCAGTAGCTCGCGACGTCGGAGATCCCCATCTTGGACATCACCTTGAGGACGCCGTCCTCGATCGCCGTCTTGAAGCGAACCTGGGCCTCGGGCGGGGAGGGGTGGTCGCCGCCGATCTTGTCCGCGGCGGCCATCGACGCGAGCGTCTCGAGCGCGAGCCGGGGGCAGATCACCTCGGCCCCGTAGCCGAGCAGGCAGGCGAAGTGGTGCACCTCGCGCGGCTCGTCGCTCTCGACGAGCAGCGTCGCGTACGTGCGCAGACCAGTCTCGACGAGCCGCTGATGCACCGTGCCCGCGGCGAGGAGCGAGGGGATGGGCGGGCGGTCTGGGCCGGCCGCCTCGTCGGTCACGAGGAGCATCCCACCGCCTCCGCGGATCGCAGCCTCGGCGGCGTCGGCGAGCCGCGCGCACCCTTCCGCGAGGGTCTCGTCGGGCGATAACGTCGAGTCGAGCCGCGTGAAGCCGAGGTGGGCGAGTGCGTCGGGGAAGAGCAGAAAGCTCTCGAGCTCGACTCCGTGCGCCGCCTCGGGCCCCTCCACCAGAATCGGTGACCGGTCGCCCAGGAGCGTCCGGAGCGAGAAGACGTAGCGCTCGCGCAGATGGTCGATCGGAGGATTCGTGACCTGGGCGAACTGCTGGCGGAAGTACGCGTAGAGCGGCCGCGCCCGGTTCGCGAGCGGCGTGAGCGCCGAGTCGTCGCCCATCGAGTAGGTCGGCTCGTGGGCGTGCGACGCGATCGGCCGGAAGATCTGCATCAACTCCTCGCGCGTGTAGCCGAAGAGCACCTGCCGGGGAGTGAGGTCCTCCTCGGGAGGAGCGATCGGCTCGCCGGTCGACCCGGCGACGAGCCCGTCGGCGAGCCAGGTCCCGTACGCCTGGCGCGCGGCGAGCCGGCGCTTGATCTCACCGTCGTACTCGACGCCCCGGTCGGGGTCGACGGACAGGAGCTGACCGGGGCCGAGCTTGCCGCGCCGTACGGCGCCTCGCCCCGCGAGGTCGACAGCACCCGCCTCGGACGAGCAGACGACCAGGCCGTCCTCGCAGACGGCGAGGCGAAGCGGGCGCAGGCCGTTGCGATCGAGCGCGGCGCCGACGACGCGGCCGTCGGTGAAGACGAGCCCGGCCGGGCCGTCCCAGGGCTCGATCAGGCCCGAGTGGTAGCGGTAGAAGTCCCTGACCGCAGGCTCCATCTCCTCGTCGCCGAACCAGACAGGTGGCACGAGCATCGTGATCGCGTGGTGAATGTCCCGCCCGCCGCGCACCAGCAGCTCGAGCGCGTTGTCCAGCATCGCGGAGTCCGAGCCCGACTCGTCGAGAACGGGGTGCAGGAGCTCGTCGTCCGCCGAGCCGAACCGCCCCTCCCGCGCCCGCATCCAGTTCATGTTTCCCTGCACGGCGTTGATCTCGCCGTTGTGGCACAGCACGCGAAACGGCTGCGCGCGCTCCCACGACGGCAACGTGTTCGTCGAGAACCTCTGGTGGAAGACGCCGAACGGCACGGCGTGCGACGGATCGCGGAGATCGGGGTAGAAGTGCGCGAGCTCGTCGGCAGCGCAGAGGGCCTTGTACGTGACCGTGCGGAAGGAGCACGAGACGACGTAAAGGCTCTCGCCGTCGGCTTCCCTCCCACGCTCGGCGCGCCGCCGCGCCCGGTAGGCCCGCATCTCCGCCTCGTCGTCGTCCAGCCCGGCCGGCCGCCCGAGCACGGCCTGCTCGATCGTCGGCATCAGCTCGGCGGCGTAGGGCCCGAGCGCCTCCGTGTCGACCGGCACCTCGCGCCAGCCGGCGACCTCGACGCCCTCCGCCCGACATGCCGCCTCGACCGCCTCGCGCGACCCGTCGCCGCGGGAGAAGATCATCGCGATGCCCGCGCCGTCGGGGGCGAGATACGACGTGAGAGGGAGGATCACTCCCGCGCCGTCGGCGGTCTTGCGATCGGCCGAGAACGCGCCGCGGTGCCGCACCCGAGAGAGCGCCTCGAGGACTGCGTCGAGGATCTCCCGGCTGGCCCCTCCGCCCGCGTCCGCGACGAAGCCGATGCCGCAGGCATCGCGCTCGATCGTCGGGTCGTAAAGGGAGGCATGTCGTGCGCTCACGGTGCGCCTTTCGTGTCCTTGAGGGTGAGCCGCCTGATGGAGCTAGCCGGCGATGGCGGAGGCGGGACGCCGGCTAGCGTGCACGGACGCGCTTGACCGCCGTCGAAGCAATGGCCGGGGTGTCCTTGCGCGTCATCCGAAGAAGGACGGTACGGCCAACCGACTCCGACGTCAAGCGCGGTTCGCCCTCGGATTTGACAGGGCGCGGCGGCGTCCCCACAGTCCACTGAATCAGCGCCGGCGGTGGTGATTCGCTGCTGCGAAGCCTCTGCCGATACTCAGGAGCGAGATGACGTGCCACGACCCGATCGACGAGACTTTCCGCCGATGAGCCCGGTACCCGAGCGCAGGCGCTATCGCGTCGCCCTTCTCGCCGGGGACGGCGTCGGCCCCGAGCTCGTGGCCGAGGCGAGCCGCGCCGTCGCGGCGGTCGGACAGCTGCACGGCTTTCGTGTCCTCGAGACGCACGCGTCGTTCGGGGGCCACGCCGTCCGGCAGTGGGGCCACCCGCTGCCCGTCGCCACGCGAGAGGCATGCCGCGCCGCCGACGCCGTGCTGGTCGCGTCGACGAAGGAAGCCGCGCTCGAGGGCGTCAAGGCGTCGCTCGATCTGACCTGGCGGCTGCAGCGGGTCGTGGCCGACGGCGCCGACCTCGCGATCGTGAGTCCGCTCGTCGCCGACGCGGCCGCATGGACGGTCGCGCGCGCGTTCGCGATCGCGCGCGAGCGGCGAGCGCATCTCGTCTCCGTGGGCGCGTCGTCGGCGTGGGAGGAGCTCGTCCGTGCGGAGGCCGACCGCCACGCAGGGGTGATCGTCGAGCGTCTCGCCCTCGAGGAGGCGCTGCCTCAGCTTGCGCATGCCCCGGATCGGATCGACGTCGTCGTCACCGAGGAAGTGTTCGCGGAGGCGCTCTCGGCGATGGCGGCCTCGACGAGCGCGCTCCCCCGCGTGGTCGCCTCCGGCCGTCTTGCCGAGCGGGGCCCCGGCGTGTTCGGCCCGACACACGGTTCCGCCCCCGAGCTCGCCGGCCAGGGAGTCGCAAACCCGAGTGGAATCCTCCTGGCCGCCGCGATCATGCTCGGCGAGGGTCTCGGCGAGCGAGCAGCCGCGAGAACGCTCGACAACGCCGTCGCTGAGGCGCTTGCGGCGGACGCCGTCACCCCGGATATGCTCGAGTCGGGCCCCGGCTCGACGACACGCCAGTTCATGGACGTCCTCCTCGCAGAGCTGCCGGGTGCGCGGAGGGATCACGAGTTCGCAGCGGAGATGAGGTAATGCGATGACGAAGATGCTGGGCTCCGACGCCGTCCTCCGCTCGCTCGAGGCCGAGGGCGTGGACGTGTGCTTCGGGATACCCGGCGGGGCGATCCTCCCGATCTACGACGCCTTCGCCCGCGGGTCGACCGTGCGCCATGTCCTGGCTCGCCACGAGCAGGGCGCCGGCCACATGGCCGAGGGGTATGCGCGCGCGTCAGGCCGGGTGGGCGTGGCGATGGCGACATCCGGACCCGGGGCGACGAATCTCGTCACGCCGATCGCCGACGCCTGGATGGACTCGACCCCGATCGTCTGCGTCACCGGCCAGGTGCGCAGTCATCTGATCGGCACCGATGCGTTCCAGGAATGCGACATCACCGGGATCACGATTCCGATCGTCAAGCACTCATGGCTCGTGCAGGACGTGAACGACATTCCTGCGGTGATGAAGGCGGCGTTCCACATCGCCCGCACCGGCCGCTGCGGCCCCGTGCTCGTGGACGTTCCCCGCGACGTCCAGGAGGCCGAGATCGACTTCACCTACCCCGACGAGGTCGACCTGCCCGGGTGGCGCCCGCCGACGCGCGGCCACTCGCGCCAGATCCGGGAGGCGGCCAAGGCGATCGCGGCGGCCGAGAAGCCGGTGCTCTACGTCGGCGGCGGGACGCTCAACGCCGATGCCGTCGACGAGCTCCTGGAGCTCGCCGAGCTCTGGCGGCTCCCGGCGATCTCCACGGTGATGGGCAAGGGAGCCTTCCCCGAGACGCACGAGCTTCACTTTGGCTGGCCCGGCATGCACGGCCCGAAATGGTCGAACCTCGGGATGAACAAGGCCGACCTCCTGATCGCCTGCGGCGCCCGGTTCGACGACCGCGTCACGGGCAAGCTCTCCGCGTTTGCCCCGGGCGCCACGATCGTCCACCTCGACATCGACGCGGCCGAGATCTCGAAGCTCCGCCACGCCGACATCCCGGTCGTCGGGCCGCTCGGGCAGGTGCTCGCGGACATCGCGACCGAGCTGCGCCGGCTTCGCGACGGCGGCACCGAGACGAAGACCGAGGCCTGGCTACGGCAGCTCGCCGACTGGCGCGAGGAGTTTCCGCTCCGCTACGGCAAGGACGGAGATTTTCTCAAGCCGCAGACCGTGCTCGAGACTCTCCAGGCGCTCACCGCCGACCGCGACGACGTCGTCTTCACGACCGGGGTCGGTCAGCACCAGATGTGGGCGATGCAGTACCTGCTGTCGAGACATCCGCGGACGTTCATCACCTCCGGCGGGCTGGGCACGATGGGGTACGGCATCCCCGCCGCCGTCGGCGCCAAGGCGGCACGTCCCGACGCGACGGTCGTGTGCGTCGACGGCGACGGCTGCTTCCAGATGACCTGCCAGGAGCTCGCGACGTCAGTGCTCGAGAACCTGCCGATCGTCGTCGTGCTCGTGAACAACGGCTACCTCGGCATGGTGCAGCAGTGGCAGAACATGTTCTTCGACGACCGGCTCTCGCAGGTGCACCTGACCCATGCTGTGCCCGACTACGCGCAGCTCGCCGAGGCCTACGGGGCGGCCGGCTACACGGTCTCGAGCGAGGACGATCTCGCCGGAGTGCTGGAGGAGGCGCTCGCCCTGGGTCGCGCCGCGGTGGTCGACTGCCGCGTCGATCCGCGGGAGCACTGCTTCCCGATGATCCCCGCGGGCGCGGCCGCACTCGATCTGCTCGAATGGTCGCCCGAGCGGGCGGCCGAGGAGATCAGAACCCTGTAATGCGGCACACGATCTCCGTCCACGTCGAGAACAAGCCCGCCGCGCTGATGCGGATCACGAGCATGTTCGCGCGGCGTGGGTTCAACATCGAGAGCCTCGCCGTGGGCCCGACCGAGCGCCCCGACGTGTCGCGAATCACGATCCGCGTCGATGCCGAGGATCACCCGCTCGAGCAGATCCAGAAGCAGATGCACAAGCTCGTCAACGTCCTGCGCGTGGCCGAGCTCGAGCCGGACGAGTCGGTGGAGCGGGAGCTCGCCCTGATCAAGGTGACGGCGCCGCCCGACCGGCGCGCCGAGCTGCTCGCGCTCGCGGACGTCTTCAAGGCACGCGTGGCCGACCTCGGCTCGGAGGCGATCGTGTTCGAGGTCGTCGGGCCGCCCGAGGACATCGACTCCTTCGAGGAGCTCGTGCGGCCGCACGGCGTCAAGGAGCTCGTGCGCACCGGCAGAATCGGCCTCGGCCGCGCCTCGTCGAGGCGCGAGACGCCGCGACGCCAGCACGTCCTGCGCTAGTCGAGAGCTCTCCCCCCGCGGTCGGATCCCAGCCGGTTGTCTTCGTAGACTTGACCGTCCGTGCCCGGACGTACGCAGGAGGCTCTTTACCGCGAGATCGACCTATCGCTCTCCTGGTCCGAGAGCGAGCTTCCGCAGGTCCAGCGGACGAAGCACATTCACGGACTCCACCCGTACCTCGGGAAGTACGTGCCTCAGCTCGTGGACATCTTTCTCCGGCGCCATTTCGCGGCTTGCGACTCCATCTATGACCCGTTTGTCGGCTCAGGCACGACGCTTGTCGAGGCAAACACCTTCGGGGCGGACGCGGTCGGCTGTGACATCTCCGCGTTCAACTGTCTTCTCACCCGTGTCAAGACCACCCAGTACAAGCTCGGTGCTCTGGAGATGGCTCTTCGGGCGGTGCTCGAGGAGGCGCGGCGTGAAGGTCCGGCACCGACTGAATCGGCAAACGCTTGGCTGCGCAGCTGGTACGCGCCTCGCGCGCTGGGAGAGCTGATCCGTTACCGGGAGGTCGTGTCCCGGCGGCTGGACGGTCAGGTTCTGGGCGTTGCGCAGGTCATTCTCTCCCGTGCGGGCCGATCGGCCCGTCGGACGACACACTTCGACCTCGACTTCCCGCGCGCCCCCGTCACGAGTGAATACTTTTGCTACAAGCACAAGCGAATCTGTCGGCCGGTCGAGGAGGCTGCGAAGTTCCTGTCTCGCTACACGATCGACACGATCAGGCGACTGAGAGACTTCGCGGTCGTTCGGACAGATCACCGGGTCGAAGCCCTGCATGCCGACGCCAGAACCGTTGAGTTGCCGTGGCGCCCGGACGGCGTCATCACATCACCGCCCTATCCCGGTCTCATCGACTATCACGAGCAGCATCGCTATGCCTATGAGTTACTCGGCCTGAATGACAGGCGCGACTCGGAGATCGGAACGGCCACGGCGGGGACGAGCAAGCGCGCGTTGGAGGCCTACTCAGCGGACATGACGGCAGTCTTCAGAAATGCCACACGCCAGCTCAAGGACGGCGCCAGGATCATCATCGTCGTCAACGATTCGCGGAGCCTGTATCCGAGGATCCTGGCGGATGCCGCTCTGCGGCTGGAGGAGAGGCGTACGCGCCACGTGAACCGAAGGACTGGCCGCCGAGCCGGGGAGTTCTTCGAGGACGTTCTGATCTGCCGTGCTGGGCGCCGATGATCGCGCACAACTGACGCGGGACGTCCAGGCGGGCGCTCGCCGTCTCATCCGGCGTAGCGGACCGGATCGTCGAGGCGTTCGATGAGTTTGTTGCGCGGCCACTCGTCTCCAACCTCGCCAAGAAGCGTGGTCGCGATCTCGCCAAGCGAAACCCGATGATCTCCACGGCGCCCGGGATCTACAGCGTCTACCAATGGGTCAACCGAGCGTATCTGGGAGCGGGTCAGCGGCATCCCTGACTTCAGAGAACGTCTTCTGAGAGCATCCAGCATCCTCTCGTCGCTGATGAGGCTGGACCGGCTCGCCAACCCGCCGAAGCATGCGTCCGGACGGAAGGCGACTGACCGAGTCGACGACGGATTCGAGCCGGGAGACTTCGTGTAGTGCTTTCCACGGGCTGAAGCACGGCGGCATCCCAACCTGCGCGTATCGTCGTCCCCTCCCTAGAATCGCCGGGCACCGTTCATTCAGGAAAGGAACGAGATGGCGACGATCTATCGCGAAGGCGACCTCGGCCTGCTCACGGGCAAGGTGGCGGTCATCGGCTACGGGAGCCAGGGGCACGCTCACGCGCTCAACCTGCGCGACTCCGGTGTGACCGTCGAGGTCGGGCTCCGCGAGGGGAGCCCGTCCCGCGCGGCCGCCGAGGAGACCGGGCTGACGGTTCGGTCGATCCCGGACGCCGTCAGGGGCGCGCAGCTCGTGGCCATCCTGCTGCCCGACCAGGTGCAGCCGAAGGTCTGGACCGAGGAGATCGAGCCGAACCTCGCACCGGACGCCGCCGTCCTCTTCGCCCACGGGTTCAACGTCCACTTCGGTCGCATCGACGCCGCGCCCGGGCACGACGTGATCATGGTCGCGCCCAAGGGCCCCGGGCACATCGTGCGCCGGCTCTACACGGAGGGCTACGGGACCCCGGCGTTGTTCGCGGTCGCCCAGGACGCCAGCGGCCGGGCGCGCGAGCTCTCGATGGCGTACGCGGCGGGCCTCGGCGCCACGCGCGCCGGCGTGCTCGAGACGACGTTCGCCGAGGAGACCGAGACCGACCTGTTCGGCGAGCAGGCCGTGCTCTGCGGCGGCGTCACCGAGCTGATCCGGCTCGGTTTCGAGACCCTCGTCGAGGCCGGCTATCAGCCCGAGATCGCCTACTACGAGTGCCTGCACGAGCTGAAGCTGATCGTCGACCTGATCTACGAGGGCGGGCTCTCGGGCATGCGCTACTCGATCTCGGACACGGCCGAGTACGGCGACCTCTCGCGCGGCAAGCGCGTGATCGACGACCACGTGCGCGACAACATGCGCAAGCTGCTCTCCGACATCCGCGAGGGTGTGTTCGCCCAGGAGTGGATCGACGAGATGGAGACCGGGGAGAAGGGGCTGGACGCGATGCGCGCCGAAGCCCAGGCCGAGCGGATCGAGGCGGTCGGCAAGGAGCTGCGCGCGCTCATGGTCCGGGAAGACAGTGGCAGCGGTTGACGTTCCCGTAGCGCTTCTCGGCTACGGCACGGTCGGCTCCGCCGTCGACCGTCTTCTCCGCGACCAGGCAGAGGACATCGAGCGGGCGACCGGTCACCGCCTCCGTGTCGTGAAGGCGCTCGTGCGCGATCCACGCAAGGAGCGGGCTACGCCGCCGAGCGATGCCGTCCTGACGACCGAGATCGCGGAGATCCTGGGAGATCCGTCGATCGCGGTGGTCGCGGAGGTCATGGGCGGGATCGAGCCGGCGGGCGAGTACGTGCTCTCGCTGCTCGAGGCCGGACGCCCGGTGGTCACCGCCAACAAGCAGCTCGTCGCGCAGCGCGGCGCCGAGCTGTTCTCCGCGGCGGTCGCCGGCGGGGTGCAGCTCCGCTTCGAGGCGTCGGTCTGTGCAGCGATCCCCGTGATCAAGGTGCTCCGCGAGGCTCTGGTCGTGACGAACGTCCACCGGGTGCTCGGGATCGTCAACGGGACGACCAACTTCATCCTCACTTCGATGGAGGGTGGGAGCGACTACGCGTCCGCGCTGGCCGAGGCCCAGCGACTCGGCTACGCCGAAGCCGACCCGACCGACGACGTCTCGGGCGCCGACGCCGCCGCGAAGATGGCGATCCTCGCCACGGTGGCTTTCGGCACGCGGGTCGAGCTCGCCGAGGTTCACCACGAGGGGATCGAGCGGATCACCCCCGGGCAGGTCGCGGCGGCACGGGAGCTCGACGCGGTCGTACGGCTGATCGGCCAGGCGACTCTTGCCAACGGCCAGGTCGACGTCCGCGTTTCGCCCGCCCTCGTCGACCGTCACCATCCGCTCGCCTCCGTCGAAGGGGCGTTCAACGCCGTCATGCTCCAGGGCGACGCGATCCGCGAGATCATGCTCGAGGGGCCGGGGGCAGGCGGGATCGAGACGGCCTCGGCGGTCGTGGCCGACATGGTCAGCGTCATCGGCACCACCGGCACCGGCTTCTTGCAGAACGACGCCTGCTGGCGTGAGCTCGCGCGGATGCCCTCTGGCGCGCTCGCGTCGCCGTTCTACCTCCAGATCGAGGTGGCAGATCGGCCCGGCGTCCTGGCGCACGTCGCCGAGCGGCTTGCCGCCCACGAGGTGTCCGTCGCGCGACTCGTGCAGCACCAGGCCGACGAGGGCGCGACGCTGCACGTGGTCACGCACGAGGCGCCGGCGGGCAGCGTCGCGGACGCCCTGGCCGAGATCGAGGCGCTGCAGGAGTCGCGGGCCCGGCCGACGGCGCTGCCCGTCATCGCAGCATGACCGTCCCGCTCGCAGAGCGGTATCGCGACCGCCTCCCGATCACCGACGCGACGCCGATCGTGTCGCTCGGCGAGGGCTCCACGCCGCTGCTTGCCGCGCCCCGGATCGGCGCGCGACTCGGAATCGACCTGCACCTCAAGTGGGAGGCCTCGAACCCGACCGGGAGCTACAAGGATCGCGGCATGACGATCGCCGTCTCGAAGGCGGTCGAGGAGGGGGCGCGAGGCGTCATCTGCGCCTCGACGGGGAACACCGCGTCGTCCGCAGCCGCCTACGCGGCCCGGGCCGGGATTTCCGCGCTGATCCTGCAGCCCGAGGGTGCCGTGGCCTCCGCCAAGCTCGCGCAGACCCGGATCGTCGGCGCGCGCGTTCTCGAGGTACGGGGGAGCTTCGACGAGGCGCTCACTGCGGCTGTCGGGCTCGCCGAGCGCGGCACGCACGCGCTCGTGAACTCGGTCAATCCCTACCGGCTCGAGGGCCAGAAGACGGCGGTGTTCGAGATCGTCGAGGAGCTCGGTGCCGCGCCGGACACGATCTATCTCCCGTACGGCGGCGGCGGCAACACGACCGCTTACGGCAAGGGCTTCGCAGAGCTCGGCGGGATGCCGTCGCGGATCGTCGCGGCCGAGGCGGGGGAACGGGCGACGACGGTTGCTTCCGCGATCCGGATCGCCGATCCCGTGCACGCCCACGAGGTGGACGAGGTGGTCTCGCGTACCGAGGGTAGGATCGTCTCCGTCACCGACGAGCAGATCCTCACCGCCTGGAAGGAGCTGGCCCGCGTCGAAGGGCTGTTCTGCGAGCCTTCCTCGGCTGCGGGCCTCGCGGCGCTCGAGCTGTATCCGCCGCTCGCCGGAGCCACGGTCGTCTGTGTGATCACCGGACACGGCCTCAAGGATCCCGAGACGGCGTCGCGCGTGAGCCCGCCGGCCGTCCTGGTCGATCCCGATCCCGACGCGATCGCGGCGGCGGCAGGCTGAGTCGATGACGCCGGTCCGGGTGCGCGCTCCGGCCACGACCGCGAACGTCGGCCCCGGCTTCGACTGCGTCGGCATCGCGCTCGAGCTCTGGAACGAGCTCGAGGTGAGCGAGGGCACGGCGTTCGGCGTCGAGGTGGAGGGAGAGGGCGCGGCCGAGATTCCGCTGGGCGCAGACCATCTCGGCGTCCGTGCCTTCGCGCTTCTCTCCTCGCCCGCGAACAGGCAGTTCCGCTTTACGAACCGCATCCCGCTCGCCCGCGGGCTCGGCTCGAGCGCCGCGACGATAGCGGCCGGGCTGGTCGCTGCGGCGATGCTGGAGGGTCGGGCTCCCGAGCCGGAGGTGTTGCTTCCACGGGCGCTCGAGCTGGAACCGCATCCCGACAACCTCGGGGCGGCGCTCTGCGGCGGGGTCTGCCTCGCCTGGGCCGGCGAAGGCTTCACCCGCGTCGTGCGGATCGCAGACAGCGCGCCGTTCGTGCCGATCGCGGTCGTTCCCGAGGAGCGGGTGTCGACCGCCGAAGCCCGGGCGGCTCTTCCCTCCGAGGTCTCCCACCGCGACGCCGCCTACACGGCCGGCCGCGCGGCGCTGCTCGGCGCCGCGCTCGCCTCCGGCTCCCAGGAGCTCTTCGCGGCCGCTCTCGACGACCGCCTGCACGAGCCCCACCGCGCCGCGACCGCCCCGCTCCTCGGCGCGATCCGCGAGCAGCTCCCTACTGGGGGGATCGGGGCGACGCTGTCCGGCTCGGGGCCGTCGGTGATCGTCTGGTCGCGTCCGGCTCTCGTCGACGCCTGCTCCGCAGAGCTCGAGGACCGATTCGCGGAGGCGCGTGTGCTGCCGCTGTCGACCGCCCGCGTCGGAGCGGGGCCGTAGGCGGGTCGTGCCCGGGGCGGGCCCGGGAGGGGCAGAGGAGGCCGGGGATGGGGCGGTGGGAGTTCGGATTCAGTTCGTGGACTGCCGCTTCGACCTGCTCGTCCCTGGGCGCGGGCGGGAGCTCTACCTCGAGGGGCACGTTCCGGGAGCGGCGTTCATGGATCTCGACGACGACCTGTCGGACATGTCCGACGCACCGGCCGCGGGCCGTCATCCACTGCCGACCGCAGAGCGCTTTGCCGCCGCCGCCTTGCGGGCGGGGATCGGCGCGGGCGTCCTCGTGGTGGCCTACGACCAGGGCATGGCGGGTGGCGCGGCGCGACTCTGGTGGCTCCTGCGCCACTTCGGACACGACGACGTCGCCGTCCTCGACGGGGGCCTCGGCGCCTGGCTCGGCCCGCTTCGATCGGGGTCGGAGAGGATCGAGCCCGCCGGGTTCGTGCCGCGGGCGCCACGAACGGGCGACACGATCGAGGCCGACGAGCTGCTCGCACGCCTCGACGATCCGCACCTCGTGATCGTGGACGCGCGCGCCCCCGAGCGGTTCCGCGGGGACGAGTCGGACGACCCGATCGCGCGCCTGGACCCCGTTCTCGGCCACATCCCCGGGGCGGTCAACGCTCCGCACGCCGCGGGTGCGATCCCGGAGGAGCTCGCGGGCGCCGGCGAGCTCGCCGTCTACTGCGGCTCGGGGGTGACGGCGTGCGTCGACCTCCTCCGGCTCGCACGAATGGGCCGACCCGACGCGCGGCTCTACCCCGGCTCGTGGAGCGAGTGGTCGCGCCGCGGGCTTCCGGCAGAGCGTGTCTGAGGCTTGCGCGCCGCCTCGGCCCGCTCCCGGACGAAGCAGCCGCCGAGGTGGTCGTTGACGAGCCCCATGGCCTGCATGAAGGCGTAGGCGGTCGTCGGGCCGACGAACGTCCAGCCGCGTCGCTTGAGGTCCTTCGCCATTGCGATCGCCTCCGGCGAGGTCGTCTGTTCGATCAGCGCGGCACGAGTCAGCGGCACGGTGCGACTTGCGGGCTCGAAGCTCCAGACATAGGCGGCGAGCGAGCCGTGCTCGTCGACGAGCTCGAGAGCGCGTCCGGCGTTGTTGACCGTCGACTCGATCTTGCCGCGGTGGCGCACGATGCTCGCGTCGCCCAGGAGCCGCTCGACGTCCCGCTCGCGAAAGCGCGCGACCCGCTCGAGGTCGAAGCCGGCGAACGCCCGGCGGAAGGCCTCGCGCTTGCGCAGGATCGTCAGCCACGAGAGCCCGGCCTGGAACCCCTCGAGGCAGAGCTTCTCGAACAGACGCCGATCCTCGGTGACCGGGAAGCCCCATTCGCGGTCGTGGTAGTCGGCATAGTCGGGAGCTGCCGCACACCACCAGCAGCGGTCGTGTCCGTCGTCGCCGCGAACGATGCCGTCCACCGGCTCAGTATCGCCCGACCGCTGCGATCCCGCGCGTAGACTCCCGCGCATGACCGAGGATCCGTACGAGCTTCCCTCCGATCCGGCCAAGCGCATCTCGAGCGCGCTCACGGACGGCTTCGAGCGGGCCGGCGCCCGCTCGATGCTGAAGGCCGTCGGTTTCACCGACGAGGATCTCGCGAAGCCGCTGGTGGGCGTCGCTACGCAGTGGATCGAGACGATGCCCTGCAACCTCAACCAGCGCGAGCTCGCGCAGTACGTCAAGGCTGGGATCCGCGCGGCGGGCGGCACACCGATCGAGTTCAACACGATCTCGGTCTCGGACGGAGTCTCGATGGGCACGTCGGGCATGCGGGCGTCGCTCGTCTCGCGGGAGGTGATCGCCGACTCGATCGAGCTGGTCTGCCGCGGACACCTGCTCGATGGGCTCGTCTGCCTGGTCGGCTGCGACAAGACGCTTCCCGGCGCCGTGATGGCGCTCGCCCGACTCGACATCCCCGGGCTCGCCTTCTACAACGGCTCGATCGCGCCGGGGCGCTTTCGCGGGCGCGACGTCACGATCCAGGACGTGTACGAGCAGATCGGCGCGCTCACAGTCGGCAAGATCAGCCCGCAGGACCTGCACGAGCTCGAGTCGGTGGCATGCCCCGGCGCGGGTGCGTGCGGCGGGCAGTTCACCGCCAACACGATGGCAACCGTGCTCGAGTTCCTCGGCATCAGCCCCGGCGGCCTGAACGCGATCCCCGCGCTGCACCCGACGAAGAACGCAGCCGCGGAACAGGCCGGACGCGCGGTGATGGAGCTCGTCCGCAAGGACATCCGCCCGTCGCAGATCCTCACCCGGGCCGCGATCGACAACGCCATCGCGGCCGTCGCTGCAACGGGCGGCTCGACGAACGGGGTTCTCCACCTGCTCGCGATCGCGCGCGAGCTCGGCATTCCGCTCTCGATCGACGACTTCGACACGATCCTCGCCCGGACGCCCGTGATCGCCGACCTGAAGCCGTGGGGCACGTACGTCGCCACCGACCTCTACGAGGCGGGCGGCCTGTCGCTCGTGTCGCGGGAGCTCGCGAAGCGCGACCTGATCCAGGGCGATGCGTTGACGGTCGACGGGCGCACGCTCGGTGAGATCGCCGACGCCGCCGAGGAGAAGGCCGGTCAGCAGGTGGTCGTCACGATCGATCGGCCGCTCAAGCCTCGCGGCGGCATGGCGATCCTCCGAGGCAACCTCGCCCCGGACGGGTGCGTGATCAAGCTCGCGGGGGACGTGCGGATGCACCATCGCGGGCCCGCGAAGGTCTACGACTCGGAGGAAGCCTGCTTCGCGGCGGTCAAGGCCGGCGAGATCGAGCCCGGCGACGTCGTCGTCATCCGCAACGAGGGGCCTGTCGGCGCGCCGGGTATGCCGGAGATGCTCCAGATCACGGCGGCGATCGTCGGTGAGGGGCTGTCGGAATCGGTGGCGCTCGTCACCGACGGCCGCTTCTCCGGGGCCACGTACGGGTTCATGGTCGGGCACGTCTGCCCGGAGGCGTTCACCGGCGGCCCGCTCGCCGCGATCCGCACCGGGGACACGGTCGTGATCGACGTCGACGGCCGTCGGCTCGACGTCGAGCTCTCCGACGACGAGATCGCGGCGCGTCTGAGGGAGTGGCAGCCGCCGGCGCCCCGCTACACGGCCGGCGTGTTCGCGAAGTACGCCGCCCAGGTGGCTCCGGCCAGCGAGGGCGCGATCACCACGCCCGTGTAGGGAGGGTTGGGGGCCCCGGAGCCCACGCCGCGCGGCGAAGTCGGCGTCGGCGACGTCCTTCCCGGCGAAGCGGCGACACTTCGTGCGGCCCAGGCCGCGCTGCACGGCCAGCGGCACGGCCTGAGGGCGCTCTGGCCGTTCCTCGGACCTGCGTTCGTCGCCTCGGTCGCCTACATCGATCCGGGGAACTTCGCCACGAACGTCGCAGCCGGCGCCCAGTTCGGCTACCTCCTCCTCTGGGTCGTCCTCAGCGCGAACCTGATGGCGATGCTCGTGCAGACGCTGTCGGCGAAGCTCGGCATCGCCACAGGCAGAAACCTCCCGGAGGTCTGTCGCGACCACTTTCCGCGCTGGGCCTCGATCGGGCTCTGGCTCCAGGGTGAGACGATGGCGATGGCGACTGACCTCGCCGAGGTGCTCGGCGCCGCACTCGGCCTGAACCTCCTCTTCGGCACGCCGCTCGTCGCCGCGGGGCTGATCGCCGGCGCCGCCGCGTTTGCGATCCTCGCGCTCCAGCGGTATGGGTTTCGCCGGCTCGAGGCGGTCATCGCCACCGGTGTCGGCGTGATCGTGGTCGCCTTCGCGTTCCAGTTCCTGGTCGCCCCGATCGACAGGCAACAGATGGTGCACCACCTCTTCGTTCCAGGCTTCGCAGGGACGGAGTCGATCCTCCTCGCCGTCGGCATCATCGGCGCGACCGTCATGCCCCACGTGGTCTACCTGCACTCAGCGCTGACCCAGCACCGGGTGGTCGGGCGGAATCCCGAGGAGCGGCGGAGGGTGCAGCGCTTCGAGCGGATCGACGTGATCATCGCGATGGCCATCGCCGGAGCGGTCAACATCGCGATGCTGGCGACCTTCGCCGCGTTCTTCTACGGCTCGAACGTCAAGAGCATCCCCGAGGCCTATTACGGGCTCGAGGCGGAGAGCGGGAGGGGAACGGCTCTCCTCTTCGGCATCGCCCTCCTCGCGTCCGGGCTCGCCTCGACCTCGGTCGGCACGCTCGCCGGCCAGGTCGTCATGCAGGGGTTCATCAACCGCCAGATCTCGCTGTTCGTACGTCGGGCCGTGACGCTCGCGCCGGCGATCATCGTCCTCGCGCTCGGCGTCAACCCGAGTCGGGCGCTCGTGCTCAGCCAGGTCGTGCTCTCGTTCTGTATCCCTTTCGCGCTCGTGCCGCTCGTCGTGTTCACGAGCCGGCGGAGCCTGATGGGAGACCTCGCCAACTCGCGCCAGACGATCTTCGCCGCCTCGGTCGTCGCGGTCGTCATCGCAGCGTTGAACCTCTTCCTGCTCTGGGAGACGTTCGCCTGACGCATCGATCGCGCAGGCCCGGCCGCCCAGGGGGACGGGCCGCTGGACGTGTCAGTAGAGGACGAGCCGGTCGCGGTGGATCGCCTCGAGCCCGCGCGGTCGGGCGGCGATCTCCGCCGCCGGCGCCTCCGCGATGCCCTTGGCGAACGCGACTCCTCCGGGCCCCGCCAGCTCGACGGCGTCTCCCGCCTCGAAGCGGCCCTCGCACGCGGCGACGCCGACGGCGAGCAGGCTCCGGCCCTGCTCGGCGACGGCACGTCTCGCCCCCTCGTCGAGTCGCAGAGTGCCCCGGACCGGCTTGCCGAACCGAAGCCACAGCTTGTAGGCGGAAAGCTCCTGCTCGGCGGCGCGAAACCGCGTCCCCCGCGGCTCGCCGGCGAGGATCGGCCCGAGCACCTCCGTGCCTGCGCCCCCGGCGATCACCGTCGGAATCCCGGCCTCGGACGCCATGCGGGCGGCGAGCACCTTGCTCCGCATCCCTCCGCTCCCCAGCTGCCGACGCGTCGCCGAGGACGGCGTCGGTGACCCGGTGGCCCTCGGTGACGAGCTCCGCCCCGGGCTCCCCGGGAGCTCGCGTGTAGACGCCCTCGACCTCGGTCAGGAGCACCAGCAGCCTGGCCTGAACGAGCACGGCGACCTGGGCGGCGAGCGCGTCGTTGTCGCCGAAGGTGATCTCGTCGGTCGCGGTCGCGTCGTTCTCGTTGATCACCGGCACCGCGTCGAGGGCGAACAGCGCCTCGATCGCGTTGCGCGCGTTGACATAGGAGCCGCGGTCGGCGACGTCGCCGGCCGTCAGGAGGATCTGGGCGGCGTGGAGGCCTTCCGGGGCAAGAGCGCGCTCCCACGCCTGCTGGAGACGGGCCTGGCCGAGCGCAGACGCGGCCTGGAGCCTGGGGACGTCGCGGGGGCGGCGCGCGAGACCGAGGTGGGGGAGGCCGAGCGCGATTGCGCCCGAAGAGACCACGCAGACCGGTGTACCGGCCCGGACGACCGCGGCGATCTCGCGTGCCCGCCGCCGCAGGATACGCGCCCGCGGTCGTCCGCCCTCGCCCGTGGTGAGGCTCGACCCGAGCTTGACGACGATCGGGCGGCGGGCCACTAGCGCCGTTGCGTGCCGTCGCCGAGGATCCGGTACTGGCGGAGGTAGAGGTCGCCGTACGTGACGGGGCCGCGCGGCCCGGGAGTCCAGTCGACGTTGATCCCGGTCTCGGGCGCGCCGGTCAGCTCGAACCCGTCGGCGAATCGCGTCGTTGCGTGCCAGAACGCGGTCGTGCCACGGTAGGTGTCGAGAAAGCGCTCGGCCGCCTCGGCGTCCTCGGTGACGATCCCGGCGGCGAGGCCGGACGTCTCCTCGTTCGCCACGCGCACCGCCTCGTCGAGGTCGTCGACGACGTCGACCGTGATCGTCGCGACGCGCCCGGGATCGCTCGCCCACTCGTGGCCGAGCGGCCGGTCGAGCGGCAGGAGGCCGTCGCCTCGCGTGTCGACCCGCTCGGTCGCGCGGATCTCGAGTCCCTTTTCGCGGAAGAGCTCGAGCAGAACGGGAAGAACTGCGGCCGCGCCCCGGTCGACGAGGGCGAGGTTGAGCCGGTTGCAGACGCCGAGGCGGTCGAGGCTCGCCTCGGCGATCCGAAGCGCCTTGGCGGTGTCGGCCGCCTCGTGGATGTAGAGGACGCCGCCTCCCTGGGCATGCGCCAGCGTCCGAACGCCGTTTTCGGCGGCGAGCCGCGCCAGCTGCGCCGTTGTCTCGCCGCTGCCGCGGAGGATCACGAGCGGGATCAGCCCGGGCAGCGAGACGAGGATGCGCGCGCCCTCGTGGTCGGCGGAGCGGACGAGTCCGATCGCACCCGCAGGGAGCCCGGCGCGCTCCAGCCCGGGCCTCAGCACTCGGTCGACGAGCGTCGTGACCGTGCCGAGCGCAGCGGCGCCCGTTCGCAGCACTCCCGTGTTGAGGCTCTTCAAGAGCTGGCCTGCCACGTCGAGCGCGACGTTCGGCCGTGCCTCGAAGTTCGCCCCGATCACGCCGATCGGGATGCGACGCTCCTGAATCAGCAGCCCGTTGGCCAGCCGTCGCTCCCCGACCTCGCGCTCGAGGCCCGGCAGCTCGGCGAGACCGGCGATCTGGACGCCGAGCGCCTCGACGCGGCTGTCGTCGAGGCGGAGCCGATCCAGCGTCCCCGAGTCGAGCCTGTTCTCGGCGGCCTCGAGGTCGGCGCGATTCGTGGCGAGAATCGACCCCCGCTCCTCGCGGACGAGCGCGGCGGCAGCCCGGAGCGCGTCCGAGACGGCGGCGTCGTCGAGCGCGGCCGCGGCACGACGCGCCGTGAGCGCCTCCCGTTCGACTGCCTCTCTCAGCGTCACCGCGTGAGAGTGCCTTCCGCCCGGCTCATCTCGACGAACTGGAACTGACCCCCGTTGGTCTCGCGGAGCACCTGCCGTTCCGCAGTGAATCCCGCCCGCTCGTACACGGAGATGGCCCGCAGGTTGAAGGTCGCGACCGCGAGGGTGAAGCGGGCCGGGGAGAACCGATCGCGCGCAAATGCCATGCCGGCCTCGACGAAGTCGCAGCCCAGCCCGCGGCCGGTGAGATCCGGGCGCAGGCCGAGTCCAATCTCGACCGATTCGTCGAGCGGCTTGAAGTGGAAGTACCCGGCCAGCGCCCCGTCCGAGTCGGCTGCGAAGTAGTCGCTTCCCCAACCTGTGGGCTCGAGCAGCTCGGCGAGGTCTGCCGAGTCGGCGGAAGCGTCGTAGAAGTCGTAGGGAGGCTCATAGTGCCACGCGGCGATCTCGCGGGCATCCTCTCGAGTCATGTCGCGAAGCTGAAACTGCACGCTCGGTCAGAGTCTACGGCGCGCCTAGCTGCTATCCTCGCGTCGATTGAGCGGGCGCAGTCCCGCTCGCATCGAGAGAGGCTGAGGGAACCGGCCCTGGGACGCCTCGGCAACCTGCCCCCATACCACGGGCAAGGTGCCAAACCCGGCCGAGCCGCCTTAGGGGCTCGGAGGATGAGAGCGAGACGACAAGGAGCTCCGACGTGCCTGCACTTTCCCTTCGCTGTCGAGTCTGCGAGACCGACCATCCGCTCGATCCGATCGGCGCCTGTAGCCGCTGCTTCGGGCCGCTCGACCCCGTCTACGACTGGGACGCCCTCGCCGCCACGGTGACGCGTGAGTCGATCGCCGCCGGGCCGCACTCGATCTGGCGCTACGCGTCCCTCCTGCCGGTCGACGCGCCGGAGGAGCCCCGGCTCGCGCCCGGGATGACCCCGCTCGTGTCGGCGCCGCGGCTCGCGTCGGCGCTCGGCGTCGGCGAGCTCCTGCTCAAGCTCGACACGGCGAACCCGACGCACTCCTTCAAGGACCGGGTCACCGCCGTGGCCTGCGCGAAGGCGCTCGAGTCCGGCTGCGAGACGATCGCCTGCTCGTCGACGGGCAACCTCGCGAACGCCGTGGCCGCCCGCGCCGCCGCCGAGGGGATCGAGGCAGCGGTGTTCTGCCCCACCGATCTCGAGCCCGAGAAGCTCGTCGCGACCGCGGTGTACGGCGCGACGATCTACGCCGTCCGCGGCACGTACGACGACTGCTCCCGCCTGACGGTCGAGCTGTCCTTCGAGCTCCCGAGCTGGGGCTTCGTCAACGTCGGCCTGCGCTCCTACTACGCCGAGGGGTCGAAGACCGTCGCCTTCGAGATCGCCGAGCAGCTCGGCTGGGAGCAGCCGGACGTCGTCGCCGGCCCGATCGCCTCCGGATCGCTCTTCTCCAAGGTGGGCGAGGGCTTCGCGCAGCTGCGCCGCCTCGGGCTCGTCGACGGTCCGGGCCCCCGCCAGTTCGGCGGCCAGGCGGAGGGCTGCGCCCCGGTCGAGGCGGCGTTTCGGGAGGAGCGCCGGGTTACTCCCGTCCGGCCCCACTCGGTCGCCCGGTCGCTGGCGATCGGCAACCCGGCCGACGGCGACCTCGCCGCCGCGACCGCGCGGCAGAGCGGCGGAGCCGTCTACGCCACCCCCGAGGAGGAGATCGGCGAGAACATGGGTCTCCTGGCCGAGACGACCGGCGTCTTCGGCGAGACCGCCGCGGGCGTCACGCTCGGAGCGCTCCGCGAGGCGGTGCGACGAGGCGAGGTGGGGGAGTCCGACCGCGTCGTCCTGCTCGTCACCGGCGACGGCCTCAAGACGCCCGACCCGATCGAGGAGCGGCTCCGTCCCGTCGAGATCGACGCGGACGCAGACGCGCTGCTCGACCGACTCGGCGTCGAGGTCTAGCGACCCGCCGGCCGCGGCACGAGCGGCTCACCGGCGAGAAGTCGCTCGATCCCGCCCATCCCCCAGTGGGTCGAGCCATCCTCGGCCAGAAGCATTGGGACGCCGAGTACGCCGACCGTCGCCGCCTGCTCGCGGATCGCGGCGAGGCGCCCGATCAGGTCAGGAGCGTAGGCGGCCCTGACCGCCGCCTCCGGGTCGAGACCGGCACGCTGCGCGGCCCGCGAGATCTCGGCGTCTGTCGCGACGTCCTCGCCCTCGCAGAAGAACGCCTCGTAGAGCGCTCGTCTGAAGGCGCGAAGCGCGCCTTGCTCGTCCGCCCACAGACACGCGGCGAGCGGGAGCGTCGCGCGCGGCTGGAAGCGGGGAAGGTGGATCTCGATTCCGAGCGCGAGCGCGCGCCGGTAGACGTGTCGCGTCCAGTCCGTGCGAAGGTGGTCGCCGCGGGGCGCCAGGAGCGATCTCGGCGCGGGACGTAGCTCGAGCGGGAGCCACTCGAGCTCGATCGCCCCGCTGTCCTCGGCCGCCTCGGCTGCGTGAGACTCCATGTACGAGTAGGGGCAGACGACGTCGTAGTAGAGACGGGCGCGCGTCACGTTCCGAAACGATAGGCGCTGAAGGCTCGCCCGGACACGCGTCGGCTGCCCGGGTCGTCGCTTCCGACTTTCGAGCATCGCTCCAGCGGTGGTCGCGTAGTAGAGTCGCGGCTCCGGCCGAGCGAAAGGGGGCTGCGATGGCGACGACGGAGGAGGGCCTCGTCTACGAGGCGGTGATCGAGAAGGACGGCCTCAAGGTCTCGAAGAGCCCGTGGGGGCCCGACGACGAGATCGGGCGCCTGAACTGGCTGACGCAGGACGCGGTCAAGACGATCCTCGACCGGCTCGACGGGCGCAAGGTCTTCGACCTGAACGTCGACTACTTCGTGGGGATGCCGTCCTGGTCGGCGGCCGGCGACCCGAAGTTCGACCTCTGGATGACCCACACGCCGCAGGGGTCGATCCACGACAACCTCTCGGGTGTCGGCGCGAAGGTCCACGAGAAGTACTCGTACTGCGGCGACGCGATGACGCTCTACACGCATTGCGGCACGCACATCGACACGCTCAACCATCTCGGCCACTGGGGCTGCTTCTGGAACGGCTGGACGGCCGACACGCATCTCGGCTCGCGCCACTGGACGGTCGGAGGAACGGACAAGTACCCCCCGATCATGGCGCGCGGCGTCCTGCTCGACATCGCCGGGTTGCACGGGGTCGACTGTCTGGACGACGGCTATGCCGTCCAGCCGCAGGAGCTGAAGGATGCGGTGGCGAAGCAGGGCGTCGAGCTACGCCGGGGCGACGTCGTCTGCGTGCGGCTGGGCCGCATGACCAAGTGGCCCGACTTCGACGGCTACCTGCTCGCGCCGCCCGGGATCGGCCTCGCCGCCGCCAAGTGGCTGTGCGAGGAGGCCGGAGCGATGTGCATCGCCGGCGACACGATCGGCCTCGAGGTGATCCCGTTCGAGGAGCCGGACGTGTTCCTCCCCGTCCACTCGTACATGTTCACGACGGCGGGGGCGCAGATCATCGAGGTCGTGAACATGGAGGAGCTCGCCGCCGAGAAGCAGTACGAGTTCGCCTTCATGGGATTCCCGATGAAGATTCGCGGCGCGACGGGGGCCCCGATGCCCTCGATCGCGATCCCGCTGCGCTGACGTTCAGAGAACGATTCGGCCGACTCCGGCGAACGCGGGATCGGCCGGGTCGGCCTCGTAGCGTCTCCAGACCGCCAGCGCGATCGCGAGATCCTGCACGGCGAGGCCCGTCGAGTCGAAGACGGTGATCTCCTCGTCCGTCGTTCTGCCGGGCTCGTCGCCGGCGAGGACCGGGCCCAGCTCGGCGACGTCGCGCCGCCTGAGAGCCCCGGTCTCGACCGCCCGCGCGACGTCGCCGTTGTGGCTCGCCTGCGCCCACTCGTCCACGATCACGCGGGCACGTACGAGCTCCTCGACGGCGATTTCGGCCTTCCCCGGCCCGTCGGCGCCCATCAGGCTGACGTGCTGACCTGGCCGAAGCGACCCGGCCGCAAGAATCAGCTCCCGGCCGGGGGTGACCGTTACGACGACGTCGGCCGCGAGCGCGGCGTCGCGGCCCGGCGCGACTCGCACGTCGAGCTCGCGCGCGACCGCGTCAGCCCGGGTCGGGTCGGCATCCCAAACCGCGACCTCACGGCCTCTCGCGGCGAACGTACGGGCGACGGCCCGGCCGTTGACACCGCAGCCGACCACGGCCGCCGGCCCCGCATCCCGCCGGGCGAGCGTCTCAGCGGCCAGCACGGCGGCCGCTCCCGTACGCAGCGCCGTCAGCGACGCGGCGTCGAGGATCGCGAGCAGCTGTCCAGTGGTCGACTCCGACAGCAGGAGGACGCCCGCCACCGTCGGCAGGCCGCGCGCCGGGTTTCGAGGAAACGAGTTGACCCACTTGAGAACCGCATAGCCGGCCCCCGCCGCGGGCATCGCGCGAAAGTCGCCGTCCGGCGACGCGTCGACGTAGACCTTCGAGGGCATCTGCCAACGGCCGGCGGCGTACTCGAGAAACGCGGTGCGAACCTCGTCGACCGCGCGTTCCTCGGGGACGGCGGCGAGCACGTGCCCCGCGGCGAAGACGGGGATGCTCAGGAGGGCTCCTGAAGCGCCTCGGCGTAGCGCTCGTACGCGCGTTGCCGCCGGCGCGTCTCGGCGATCTCGGCCTCGAGCCCGCCGACCTGCGTCTCGAGCCGCGCGCGAGCGTCCTCCGTCGGCTGCGTGACTGCGAAGCCGATCCGGCGCAGGAGCGCCACATCGTCCGGCTCCATGCGCGCGAAGGCAGCCTCGTCGGCGCGCCACGCCTCGAGGTCGCGAAGCGCGGCCTCCAGCCGGGTCGCGAACGCCTCCTCGCGCCGGCGCTCGAGCTCGAGCGAGTCGAGCGCCTCCTGCCGCCGTCGGGCGCGAACCGTCTCGTCGCGGTCGGTCATGCGGGGCCGCGCACGGGCGGGCGGGAATCGTGTGGGCGGCGGGGGTGGGGTGGCTGGGCGATCATGGTTCGAAGATATCGAGGGGGAGCAGCGCGGACACGAGCGGGTTGGGGATGTCGACGATCTCGGACAACCGGAGATCGACCGCGACGCTGACGAGGCAGTACGCCGCCTCTCGCGTGAAGTCGTGCTCGCTCACGAGGTGGTCGAGCATCTCGAGGACGGCGTTGCGCGCGGCGAGGGAGAGATCCATCGACTCGTTGCGGCCGTCGGCCGTGACGGGCATCCCCGTCGTCGCGAGCCAGCGCCGCGGCCACTCGGGCGGCGTCTCGTACACCGGGAAGCGCGGCAGTCGTGCCGGGCGCTTGCGCACGCCCACGCGGAGGGTGACGGCGGCCGCGATCTCGAGCCCGGTGCCGTTCGTCTCGCCGTCTCCCTGAGCGTAGTGGACGTCTCCGACCGAGAGCAGGGCGCCCGGGACGTGCACGGGGAGCAGGAGACGGCTGCCGGCGACGAGCCCGCGGATGTCCATGTTGCCGCCGGTCTCCCGCGGCGGGATCGTCATCAGCCCTTCTGCCGCCTCGCCCGGGACGGCCGACGCGGGGGCATCGCCCACCACGGCCCCGCCACGCGCCCGGAGCTCGTCCTCGCGGCGCCGGATCTCCCGCATGAGCTCGTGCGAGGGCGCGACGCCGATCACACCGGGGAAGATCGCGGCCGGGATGCGGACTCCCGGGAGCGCCGGCGTCGTCGCGTGCTCGCGGCCGACGTCCCATTTCATCAGGTACGGCTCGGGGAAGAGGTCGGCGAGGAAGCCGAAGCCGGGGATGATGCAGGTGAAGCCGAATGTGTCGGGCGCGAAGGCGAGCAGCTCGACCTCGAGCAGATCCCCAGGCTCGGCGCCGTCGACGAAGACCGGGCCCTCCATGGCGTGCGCGAGGTCGAGGTCGACCGACAGGAGGTCGTCGTGGCTCGTGTCGCGTGTGATCTGGCCCGCGAGGCCGTCCTCGCAGTCGAGCGTGAGCTCGTCGCCGGGTCGCACGACAACGGCCGGCTCGAGGTCCGGGTGCCAGCGGTTATGCATTGAGGATCTCCTTGACGCGGTCGGCGGTGCCGGCGGCGAGCGCGATCTCGTCGTCGGTCCAGGTGCGGGGCTCACCGCACTGGTGGAGGGAGAGGATCGCGACCAGGCGGCCGCCCTCGAGGATCGGGGTGACGATCTGCGAGGCGAGCCCGCCGTACGCCTCGAGCATGAGCTGGAACGCGGGATCGTCGAACGCGGTCGCGCAGTCGTGCTGGACGACCTGCTCGCCGGTCTCCTCGAGCAGGCGCGCCACCGGCTGCCCCCGCAGGTCGACGCCGGCTCCGTCTCTGATCGAGATCGCCCCCGGCGAGAGGGTCTCGTGCGTGACCGGGTAGAAGTCGTCCGGCCGCTCGCTACGGAGGGTGACGCGGGTCGCACCGGTCTCTTCGAGGAGCCGTCGCAGCTCGCGCTCGAGCCGGCCGTCCCGCGTGATCTGGAACCACCACACGGAGCCGACGACGTCGAAGCCGAGCTTCGCCCAGAGCTCCTTCGGCCAGTCCTCGGCGAGCGCAACGAGGAAGACGAGCTCGGCGCCGCCCGCCAGAGCCTCGTCAACCGCTTTCGACATGACGGCGCGCGCGAGGCCGCGGCCTCGATACGCCTCGAGCGTCATCAGAGCCTCGACCTGGGCGATCGGGCCATCCTCGTAGAGGTCGCAGTACGAGGCGATCTCGCCGTCGACGAGCGCAGCCAGGCGGCGAACGTGGAACGCGCCCTCCAGGTACTGGGCGGCGAGCACCTGCTCGACGGCGTCGTCGTCTCCCGACGCCCACGGCTCGGTCTCCATGCCGCGACGCTGTGCCGGCCGCAGCTCGTCGGGCGACACCTCGCGCACGGGACTCGTGTCGGCGCGACGGTCGGGCGGCCGGCGGAGCACCATCAGCACATTCTCGGCCGCCTCCCAGCCGAGCGCCTCCAGCTCCGGGCGCAGCGTCGCGGCGAGCTCCGCATCCTCGACGAGCAGCTTGCGGTGGCCGTGTCCGAGCGCCGAGTGGATCGCCTCGGCCTCCGCGTCCAGCTCGGCCGCCGTCGCCGGCCGCTCGACGCGCAGGTAGTTGACGTCCCAGACCTTCGGCAGCGGATCGGTGAGCAGAGCCGTCCCGAACCGGAACGGCTCGACCCGCCCGACGAGGCTCTCGTCGGCGCGCCGCAGAAACGCGACGATTCTCGCACGGTCGTCTGTCACGATGGCGCCAATGATCATCGACATGCACCTCCATGTCGACGACGTACCGGCGCTCGGGTGGCAAATGGGCGCGGAGCTCTGTGTCCAGCGCATGGACGAGGCGGGCATCGACGTGGGCGTGGTGATGACGATCGTCGACTGGCCCGAGGTGAACGAGGGGGCGCTGGAGCTCGTTCGCGACGCGTGCGCAACGTACCCCGGACGACTCCACGCGTTCGCGCGCATCCATCCCTGGTACGGCGACCGCGCGGTCGAGGGCCTGGAGCGCGCGATCTCCGAGTACGGGTTCAAGGGGCTCAAGCTCCATCCGGTGACGACGATCGACCACCCCGCGAGCAAGACGACGGCACGGCTCGTTCGCCGGGCGGCCGAGCTCGGCATTCCGACGCTCTTCCACTGCGGCGACGAGCCGCTGACGACGCCGCTGGCGGTGGCCGCCGCTGCCGAGGCGTGCCCGGAGGCGACGGTGATCCTCGGCCACATGGGCGGCTACCACCACGTCGGCGAGGCGATCGAGGTCGCCCAGCGGGTGCCGAACCTCGTGCTCGAGACGTCGGCGATGCCTTACCCGGCGAAGATCCGCGAGGCGGTCGAGCGGCTCGGGCCCGAGCGCGTGATCTACGGCAGCGACGGGCCGGTGTGCTCGCCGCGGATCGAGGTCGAGAAGGTTCGCCTCGCGGGGCTCGAGCCGGAGGCCGAGAGCCTTGTCCTCGGAGAGACGGCGAAGCGGTTGCTCGGGCTGTGATCGTCGACGGGCTCACGTTCCTCGGCGAGTCGCTGTTCGGCTGGGCAGCCACGCCGGCCGGGTTGCTGGAGCGCATGGAGGCGGCCGGGATCGACCGGGCCGTCGTCTGCCCCGTCAGGCCGCGCCGGTACGAGCTCGGCCCGGCGAACTCGCACGTCGCGAACGCCGTCGCCGCCCACCCCGACCGGTTCGTGGGCTTCGGGCGCGTCGACCCGAACCGGGGCGTGGACGCGGTGCGCGACGCTCGCCGCGCGCTCGGCGAGCTCGGCCTGCGCGGGCTCTTTCTCCATCCGTGGGAGGAGACGTTCCGCGTCAGCGCCGCCGTCGTCGACGCGGTCGTCGACGTCGCCCGGGAGCACGGGGTGCCGGTCGTCGTCGCGGCAGGCTATCCCTGGCTCTCCGAGGGGCTGCAGGTGGCGGAGCTCGCACGCCGCTTTCCCGCGGTGACGTTCCTCGCGACCAACGGGGGTCAGATCAATATCTCGGGTCTCGGGCAGACCGACGTCGAGCTCGCCCTCGCCGCCTGCCCAAACCTCCTGCTGCAGACGGCGGGCGTCTATCGCGAGGACTTCCTCGAGGGGGTGGTCGCGCGCTTCGGGGCCACGCGGCTCGTGTACGCGAGCGGGTTCCCGCTCACCGATCCCCGTCTCGAGATCCGGCGCGTCGAGTGGTCGCACCTCGACGAGGAGTCGAAGGCGCGTGTGCTCGGCGGCAACCTCGCCTCGTTGCTCTAGCGACCATCGAGGGCCGCGACCCGCTCGAGGATGCGGGCCAGAAGCCGCCGTGGGGGAACCCGCCGGGCGAGCGCGGACTCGAGCGCGGTGACGACGGCGGCGTAGTCGCGCACCGTCTTCACGCACGGTCGACAGACGGCGAGGTGCCGCTCGATCGACCTGCGCTCGCACGCGCCGAGGACGGCGAGCGCGTACGGCCCGAGCAGGCTCTCGAGCTCGGGATGGCAGGAGGTGCGGGACTCGTCCGCCATGTCGCCGTCTTGGTACGTCGCCGGACGCTGGAACGGATGCATGACATTGGACTGATCCAGGACAGAAACTTAGACGTATAAGAGACAACCACTCACTACGAAGGGAGAGACAGAGATGAAGAAGTGCTTTGCAGTCGCTCTGGCTGCGATCGTGGCGGTCGGCTCCTTCGCGAGCGTTGCGTCGGCTGCGCCCGCCGAGAGCGCCGCCCCCGCGCAGCACGCGAACATCGTCGGAGTCGCCGCCGCGAACAGTGAGTTCTCGACGCTCGTCTCGCTCGTGAAGAAGGCCGGCCTCGTGAGCACGCTCGCCGACGGTGGCCCCTTCACGGTGTTCGCGCCGACGAACCAGGCGTTCGCCAACCTGAAGAAGCGAAGCCCGGATCTGTACAGGCAGGTCACCTCGAGCAAGAAGCTCCTCAAGACGGTTCTCACCTACCACGTCGTCGCCAAGAAGATCCCCGCGTCGGCGGGGGTTGCGGCTGCCAAGGCAAACGCGAAGGTGAAGACCGTCCAGGGCGAGCGGATCTCGCTCTCGTTCGAGAACGGGAAGATCGTCCTGAACAGGTCCGCGCGGGTCGTCATCGCCGACGTCGGGGCCTCGAACGGCGTCATCCACGCGATCAACGCGGTGATCGTCCCGCCGTCGCTCGCGCCCAAGCCGGCGCAGAAGCCGACGAAGACCGTCGTCGAGATCGCAGCCGGCAACCCCGACTTCTCGACGCTCGTCGCGCTGGTCTCGCAGGCGGGCCTCGTCGAGACGCTGTCGGGCCCCGGCCCGTTCACGGTGTTCGCACCGACGAACGCGGCCTTCGAGAAGCTCAAGGCGGCCGCTCCGGACACCTACAACGCCGTCGTGTCCAGCCCCGAGCTCCTGACGAAGGTGCTCACGTACCACGTCGTTTCGGGCGACATCATGAGCCCGAAGGCGATCGAGGTCGCCAAGGCCAACGGCACCGTCACCTCGGTCGAAGGTGAGCCGATCGCTCTCTCGATCACGGCCGGCAAGCTGACCCTGAACGGCGGCTCCACCGTCGTCCTCGCCGACGTCGACGCCACGAACGGCGTCATCCACGTCATCGACACGGTGCTCGTGCCACCGAGCCTCGCCGGTTAGCGGACGGGGTCGTCCGAACGCCCAGCGGGCCCGCTTCGGCGGGCCCGCGGTGCTTTACGAGGCCGCAAAGAACGCGTAGTAGCGGTCGGCCATGCGCCAGACCCGGCCGGCGTCCTCGTCGCCGTTTCGCTCGTAGATCGCGCGGCTCGAGCTGCTCACTCCGCGCAGGTAGAGGGCGAGCTCCCAGGGCGCCATGGCCCGCCCGGACGGCTCCGGCTGAACGTGGGGATGGACGCCCTCGCGGGGCTCGCGGGGAATCAGCCCGAGCGCGCGCACCGGCTCGAGAATGTCGGCGGTGACAGGACGGTCGGCGTAGTCGGCGCCCTCGAAGTGGAAGACCTCGAGCCAGTCGGGCGCGAGCGCGACGGCAGCGATCCGCGAAACGCTCTCGGCCTCGTGCCAGACGCCGAACTGCCTGATCGCGCCCGTCCCGTCGGGGTCGGAGAGGAGCGCGAAGGGAAGGCCGAGCTTCTCCGTCAGTCCCGCTCCCGCGCCGATCGCGTCGGTGGAGATCGCGGCCAGCGCGGCGCCGGCCTCACGAAAGTCGTCGTGTGCGCGTGCCAGCTCCACGAGCTGGCCGTTGCAGTACGGACACCAGTCGGCACGATAGAAGACGAGGACGACCGCTCCCCGGGAGAGCTCGGCTCCGAGCCCGAAGCGGTCGCCGTTCTGGTCGGGAAGCTCGAAATCGCGCATGCTCCTCGCGTACCTTAGAGCGGTGAGTCGCGTTGCATTCGTCGGGCTGGGAACGATGGGGTCGCGTATGGCGCGGCGCCTCGTGGCGGCCGAGCACGAGCTCAACGCATACGACGTCGATGCGTCACGCGCCGAGGCGCTCGGCGTCGGAGCCTCGGCCACGCTCGCCGAGGCGGTCGCCGACTGCGACGTCGCGATCACGTCCCTGCCCACGCCGGAGACGGTCGCGGTGGTCGTTCGCGAGCTTGGCGAAGCAGCCCGGGCAGGTACGACGGTGATCGAGATGTCGACGAGCCCGCCGAGTCTCGAGCAGCGGCTCGCCGCCGAGCTCGAGGCGCGCGGCGTGGATTTCCTCGACGCGCCGGTGAGCGGCGGTCCGACCGGGGCGGAGCAAGGGACGCTCGCGATCATGGTCGGGGGCAGCGCGGGTGTATTCGACCGCTGGGCGGGGCTGCTCGGCTCGCTCGGCTCGCTCGTACGCCATGTCGGGCCGGCGGGATCCGGCCAGGTCGTGAAGCTCTGCAACAACCTCGTCGTCGCGACCGAGATGGTCGCGATCTCGGAAGCCTGCGGAATCCTCGAGCGTGAGGGGATCGATCCCACGGTGGCGTACGAGCTCCTCACGAGCTCGACGAGCGACTCGTCCGTGCTGCGCCGGCGCTTCCCGATCGGCGGGGTGCGGCCCGAGCACCCGTCCTCCGACGGGTTCGCTCCGATGTTCACGCTCGATCTCCTGACGAAGGACCTCCTGCTGGCTCTGGTGCTCGCGGACGAGTGCGGGATCGACGTCCCGATCTCGCGCCGTGCGCTCGGCGCCTACGAGGAGGCGCAGACGGCCGGCCTGGGCGCGCTCGATTACTCGGCGGTCTACCGGGCTGTGGCTCCGAAGGATCGCTAGGTGCCGTCTCCGCGCAGGGTGCTCGTCTGGGCGTCCGCGTCCCAGGCGTCTGTCTCCGTCGTCAACTTTGGGCTGCCGTCGATCGGGCCCGAGCTGCGCGCGGAGTTCGGCCTCAGTCTCGCCGAGCTCGGCGCCGTTTTGACAGCGAGCCTCTTTGGCTCCGGCATTGCCCTCTACGCAGCAGGGATCGTCGTCGACCGCAACGGCGGCCGCCGAGCGACGCTCGCGGGCTCGGCGATCGGCGCCTGCTCGCTCGCAGCGGCGGCGTTCGCGCCCTCGGCGGGGGTGCTGATCGCCCTCCTGGTGCTCTCGGGTATCGGGATGGCGGCGATCCCGATCGCGGGCATCGGGTCGCTCTTCCGCGTCTATCCGACCGATCGGCGCGGCTTCGCGCTCGGCGTCCGGCAGATGGCGGTTCCCCTCGGCGGCGTAATCGGAGCGGTGCTGCTGCCGGTGCTCGACGCTGTCGGAGGCGCCCGGCTTGCGATTGGAGCCTGCGCGGTCCCGGTCGCGATCGCCGGGATCCTGTTCGCGACGGTCGCGGGAGGCGTGCCGGCCGCGCACGAGCGGCCGCCCATGGGACTCAGGCGCATCTGGAGCGCGCCCGGGTTCCAGCGCCTCCTCGTCGTGGCGGCGTTCTACATCGTCGTCCTGCAGGCGCTACTGAGCTTCACCGTCCCCGCTGCTCGCGACGCGGGTCTGTCGACCTTCGCGGCCGGCGCCGCGTTCTTCGTCCTCAACGTGACGGCGGGCGTCGCGCGGATCGTGTGGGGACGGCTCGCCGACCGTGACGGCGGGACCCGGCGGGTGCAGATGCTCGTCTGCACGGGCTGGGTGGCGGCGTCGGGCGGCCTGGTGTTCGCGCTCGCGCTCCACCTCGGCCCCGCCGCCGCGATCGCCGCCGTGATCGTGTTCGCGTTCGGCGCGCTCGGCTGGAACGCCCTCGTCTACGTCAGTGCCGGGGAGTGGACTCCACCCGAGCTCGCGGCGCAGTCCGTCGCGGTCGCGGCGACGCTGGTCTTCGTGCTCTCAGCCGCCTCAACGCCCGTTATGGGTGCACTTGCGGCGCACGCGGGGTGGAACGCGCTCTGGCTGACCACGGCGGTGCTGGCCGCCGCCGGGGCGCTCGTCGCTACTGGGCTCGGGCGCGCGCGGGCGCAGGCTCGCCCCGCGTGACCGCGGAGGCGTTGCCCGGGCGCTTTAATGCGGAATCCACCTCCGCACGCACGCCGTAGAGGGAGAAGCGCATGGCCGAGCAGGAGCCGAACCGGGTTGCGCGACCGCTCGTCGCAGTGCCCGGCGGCGCGGGCGCGTTCGCCCACGCGGTCGCGGCGGCGGAGGCGCTCGTCTCGAACCTCGAGACGGTCGTCCGCGGGAAGCGAGAAGAGATCCGGCTTGTCGTGTGTGCGCTGGCGAGCGGGGGCCACGTGCTGTTCGACGATGTGCCCGGCACCGCCAAGACCGTGCTCGCCAGGGCGATCGCAGGCTCGATCGCCGGCGCCGAAGCCTCGCGGATCCAGTGCACGCCGGACCTCCAGCCGTCGGACGTCACGGGTCTCTCCGTCTACGACCAGCGAACGCGCGACTTCGATTTCCGGGCGGGCCCGATCTTCGCGAACGTCGTTCTCGTCGACGAGATCAACCGGGCGACGCAGAAGACCCAGTCGGCGCTGCTCGAGGCGATGGCCGAGGGGCAGGTCACCGTCGACGGCGTCACGCGGCCGCTCCCCGACCCGTTCCTTTTGCTCGCGACCGAGAACCCGATCGAGCACGAGGGCACGTTCTTCCTGCCCGAGGCGCAGCTCGATCGCTTCCTGCTTCGCACATCGCTCGGCTACCCCGGCGACGACGACGAGCTGCGCATCGTGCTCGATCAGCGCCACGGCCATCCACTCGCAGAGCTCGTGTCCTGCGTCTCCCTCGACGACGTCGCGGGGCTCCAGCGGGCGGTCGAGGGGGTCTACGTCGACCCGCTGATCCAGCGCTGGGTCGTGAACCTCGTTCGCGCGACGCGCGAGCTGCCGATCGTCGAGCTCGGGGCGTCGGTGCGCGGCAGCCTCGCGCTCGAGCGAACCTCGCGCGCGTGGGCGCTCTGCGCGGGGCGCGACCACGTCGAGCCGGCCGACGTCGAGACGCTCTTCGTCCCCGTCGTCGGCCATCGGGTGCTCTTCACGTCGGCCTTCGTCGCCGCGTCACGGGAGCTGGGCCGTGCGAGCGCGCTCGAAGAGCTTCGCGCGCGGACGTTCGAGCGCGCTCCGCTCGCGTGAGCCCGGCGACGGCCACCGTGCCGCTCGTCCCGCGGCGGCGCGTCGCAGGCCGTCCCGCCGGCGCGCTGCGCTCGGTCCGCCGGGGCACGGGCGCCGACCTCGCCGGACTGCGCCCGTACGCGCCCGGCGACGACATCCGCCGCATCGACCATCGCGCGTCGGCGCGTCGCTCGGCAGCGACCGGGCGGGACGAGTTCGTCGTTCGCGAGCATCTGACCGAGGAGGCGGTGCGCGTGATTGTCTCGGTCGATCCCTCGCCGTCGATGGCGCTCTTCCCGGAGGAGCTCCCGTGGCTCTCGAAACCGGCGGCCGTCGAGGAGGCCTACCGCGTCCTCGTCGCAAGCGCCGATGCCGCCCGCTGCCCCCACGAGGAGCGGCCGCCGGCCAGTCTCGGCGAGCTCGAGGCGCCTCCTGGATCGTTCGTCTTTCTCCTGTCGGACTTCCTCGCGCCGCCGGGTTGTGACTGGCGGACCCTCGCACTCCGCTACGACGCCGTCCCGGTCGTGTTTCAGGATCCGGTGTGGGAGCAGAGCTTCCCGGACGTGGCGGGCGCGACCCTCCCCGTCGCCGGGCCTGCAGGCGGCCGCGCGCGCTCGGTCCGGCTCACCAGGGCCGAGGTGGCCGCGCGCCGGCTCGCGAACGAGGGGCGGCTGCGAGATCTGCTCGACCGATTTGCCGCTGCGGGCCTCGACCATGTGCTGGTGAGCTCCGACGGGCCGGCCGGCGTGCTCGAGGCCTTCTCGATCTGGGCGGACGGTCGGAGTGCGCCGCGCAGGCTCGTACGGTGGGGCCGGGGATGAGGCGCGCGCTCCCCGTTGCGCTCGGCCTGCTCGCGCTCGTCGCGGTCGCCGCGATCGTCGCCGTCCTGCTCGCGGGCGGCCCGGAGCCGGCGGGGGTGCGTCCCGCGAAGCCACTGACGGCAACCGGCTCGATCGACCGGCCCCGGCACGTCTTCGGCGACCGGCTGACCGCCACGATCGATGTCGTCGTCGACAACGAGCTGGTCAACCTCGACGCCATCGTCGTCAGCACGCGGTTCTCGCCGTTTGCCCGCGTCGGCCCGATCGAGCGTACTCGCGCCGACGCGGGCCGTACGACTCACCTGCGCTACGTCTACCCGATCCAGTGCGTCGACCGCGGCTGCGCGCCGCTCGAGGCACGCGAGGAGCTGGAGCTGCTGGCCGCGAGGGTTCAGTATCCCGCCCCGAACGGCGTCGTCACCGTGACCGTGCCGTGGCCCGGGCTCGTCGTCGCGTCGCGGCTAGACCGAGACGACGTCGTCGACCCGTCCCCCCAGGCCGATCTGGCGGCGCTGCCCGCCGCGTCGGCCCGGGTGGACCCCACCGTGCTCGGCTGGCTCCTCGGCGGAGCGGCGTGTGCGCTGGTGCTCGCCGCCGGCGTCTGGCTCGCCCGGCGGCTTCGGCCGGGGTTGGCCGCGGCTTCCGCGACGGAGGACGTTGTCGAGGAGGGGCAGGGCGAGCTCGAGCGGGCGCTCGGGCTCGTCGAGCGGGCGGACGGTACCGTCGAGCAGCGGCGCCTGGCGCTGCACGCGCTCTCCGGAGCCGTCGACGACGGGTCGCTTGCGGCCGATGCCCGGCGCCTGGCGTGGTCGGCGGCGCCTCCCGACATCGACCGGATGCGAGATCTCGCGGCATCGGTGCGGAAGGGGATCGCCGCATGAGCGAGGCGATCCTGCTGGCCGACGCGTCCGCCTTCCGTCGTGCGGCGCGCCGCAGCGCGCTACGTCGTACGGCGCTCGTCCTCGCGGTCGCCGCCTGTCTCGCGGCGGCCGCGCTCCTGCTGCGCGAGCCGGCCGCGCCCGTCGCCGGGCTGCTCGCGACCGACGGGAGCACCGTTGTCGTCCTCGACTTCTCCACCAGCGTCTCCGATCTCGTGTACCGGCAGATCTCGCGCACGCTGCACGAGATCGCCGACGCCGACGGCGGGTCGGCGCGGGTCGGCCTCGTCCTGTTCTCCGACACGGCGCAGGAGGCGCTGCCGCCGGGAACCCCGGCGCGGGAGCTGGTTCCGTTCATCCGGTTCTTCGAGCCGAAGCGGGATCCCGGCGCGGCGGGGCGCCCGAAGTCGTACCGCGCCGCCGGCCCGGGCGCGCCGGCACCGACGACGTATCCCCTGAGCCCCTGGTTCGGGAGCTTCAGCGGCGGCACGCGCATCTCGACCGGCCTCGCTGCCGCGCGCGAGGCGCTCGTGCGCGACCGGGTCGCCGGCGGGAGCGTGCTCCTCGTCAGCGACCTGTCCGGCGCAGCCGAGGACGTCGCACCGCTCGCCGGAGAGCTTGCCGACTACGGTCGGCGTGGGATCGACCTGCGGATCGTGGCCGTTCCGCCGGCGACCGATGCGGAGGTCGCGCTCTACCGTCGCGCGATCGGCAGCGAGCGCGTGGTCGCCCTGGCCTCGGTCGCCGGGAACGGGAGCGGGTTGCGTTCGGGCAACTTCCCGCTCGCGGTCGCGGCGCTCGTCGGCATCGTCGCGCTCGCGCTCGCCGCCCATGAGCTCCTCGTCGTCCCCTTCGCCTGGGGCCGAGTGCGGGCGGCCCGGCAGTGACCCGGAGGAACGTGATCACCGCCGCAGTCGCGCTCCTCGCCGTCGCCGTCGCGGCCGTGCTCGCGATTCTCGCTCACGCCGTGCTGACGGCGGAGGCGTTGCTGGGGCGAGACGGAGCGAGGATCGCCGCCGGCGCCCCTCCGGCGGGGTCGCCGGGCGCCGCGGGGCGGGCGGCCGATTCGATCCTCGCCCTGGGAGACGATCGCGACTACCGGAGATCGGTCGGCCTCGTGCTCGAGAGTCGCCGGCCGGGACTCGAGCCCGAGGCGGTGCTCGCGCTCCAGGCGCGCGCGGAGTCGGAGCTCTTGCGACTCGCGCGTACCGGCGACAGCGCGGCGCTTCGGTCCGCCGCGGCCAACCTCGACGGCGCGCTTCTCTTCGAGAGCTCGCGTCTGGACGACCGCGGCTCGGCTCGTCTGCGGGTGCTGGCCCTCCAGGCGTTTCGCGAGTCGGCGCTCATCGACCCGGACAACGAGGCGGCGAAGCGCAACGTCGAGCTGCTCCAGACGATCTTGGCGCGACAGACGACCGCGCCGCGACGGGACTCGGGCGGCCTGGGCGACGCCGGCGCCGGCGCTACTCCCGCAGGTGAGGGGTTCTAGTACCCGTGCCGGACCCAGGGTTCCTGAGCCCGCTCGGCGCGCTCGTCGCCGTCGCGGTCGTGCTTCCGATCTGGGCGATCCGGATGCGCGAGCGGCGCGCCGCACCGCTACGGAGCGCCCTCGGCCTCGACCCTCCCGGCCGCGGCGCCGGGCGGGGAGCCACGACTGCCCTCGTCGTCGCATTCGCGCTGCTCGGGCTCGCCGCGGCGCAGCCCGTCGTGAGCGTGGTCGCCGGAGCCCGCGCCCGCACGGATGCCGAGGCGTACGTCGTCTTCGACACGTCCCGCTCGATGAGCGCGGCCGCCGCGGCCGGTGCGCCGACGCGCCTCGAACGGGCGGTCGGGGCCGGGCTGCGCATCCGATCTTCGCTTCCCGAGATCCCCGTGGGCGTGGTCTCGATGACCGACCGTGCCCTCCCGCACCTGTTTCCGACGGCCGACGCTTCCGCCTTCGCAGCGGTCGCGACGCGTGCCATCGGCATCGAGCGGCCACCGCCACGGGAGCGTCAGGCGCGCGCGACCACGTTCGCTGTGCTCGAGCGGCTGGACCGGGAGAACTTCTTCGGCGGTGGGGCGGCCCGGCGGCTCGTCGTCCTCCTGACCGACGGCGAGAGCCGGGTCTTCGACCCCGAGGCGGTCAGCCGCAGCTTCGAGCGCTCCGGGATCGGTCTCGTGATCGTCCGCTTCTGGGATGCACGCGAGCGCGTCTTCGCGTCGGACGGCAGCGCAGACCCCGCCTACCGTCCCGACGCGACCGTCGATGCGCAGCTCGGCCGTCTCGCGGCCGCGACCTCGGGCGGGCGGGTCTTCGCCGAGGACGAGGTCGGGTCGGCTGTCCGTGCCGCGCGCACCTGGCTGGGGGCGGGCCCCCTCGCCGCTTCCAACCCGGCGCTCCGCGTCACGCCCCTCGCACCATGGCTCGTGCTGGCGGCGGCCGTTCCGCTCGCCCTGCTCCTCCTAGGCGGCCTCAGGCGCCGGGTGTCGGCTCCCGAGTCTCGAGCACGGCCCGCTGCGCCTCGAGCTCGAACGGGTTTTCCTCGTAACGCGTGGAGAGCCACGTCCAGAACATCGTCAGCCGACGGTGCTGCTGCTGCCAGACGTGGCACAGCTCGTGCGTGACGAGGTCGTCCGAGGCGCCCGCCCCGGGCGGGCGCCTGAGGAGGATCAGACTGGTCACTGCGTACCCGGCGTAGCGCCGCATCCACGGCAGCCGAAAGAGCTGCGGCACCACGAGGACGTGGACATGGTCGAGGCTGACCGGTCGCGGGTACAGGTCGAGCCTGTCGAGCCGCGCCTTCGCCCGCGTGACGGCGGCGCGAGCCTCGTCGTCCACGCTACTGCGCGGTCGTCGTGTCCGCCGGGGCCGGCTGAGTCTCGGCCGGCGCCGTCTGCTCCTCGGGGGCGGCAGCCGAAGATCGTCGAGGACGAGTGCGGCCGTCCCGTCCTGGAGCTGCTGGAAGCGGAAGCGAAAGACCTTGTCGCTCGTCAGGCGGTCGATCGTCTCGATCTCGGACGGGGCGATCGTGTCCGCGCCGACATCAGGATCGTCGCGAGCGATCACCGGCGACGGCCGCTCCGACCTCGCGCTGCAGCCCGAAGACGGCCGGAGCCGTCATGCGGCAACGATCGTCGCGATGCGGCTGACATCGCCGCGCGCGCGCGAGGCCCGCGACGCGGTCGCCGATTCCGGAGAGGCCGGTCGAGAGAGGTGACTCTTCAGCTGCCATCCGGGCTCCTGAAGTGTATTTCGATGAGCGGGACGCGACGGTTTAGGCCGAGGCCACCGCCGCATGAGAGTCGCCGGAGAAACCGCTTTGCATACAGTATGCTGCCGCCCCGTGGCGAGGATCCTCGACGACGGTCAGGCACCGCTCACCCGGAACGCCGGCGTCGCCGCCACCGAGCTGATCCGCGCGGCGATCATGGGCGGGCGGCTCGAGCCCGGCCAGCGGCTCAAAGAGGAGGAGCTCGCTCGAGATCTGGGCATCTCGCGCACCCCGGTGCGTGAGGCCCTCCTGTACCTCCAGGCCGAGGGGCTGGTCGACTCGGCGCCGAACCGCGGTGCGACCGTTCGCGCCTACGCGCCCGACGAGATCGACGACCTCTACGACCTGCGCGCGCTGCTCGAGGGACACGCGGCGAGGCGTGCGGCGAGCCGCATCTCAGAGGAGGACCTGGAGCGCCTACGCGAGTCGAACGCCCGCTTCGCCAAGCTGGCGGCGGGCGACGAGGTCCTCGCGGACCTGATCGGCGAGAATCTCGTCTTCCACTCGACGATCCTCGAGGCGGCCGGCAGCGAGCGGCTCGCCCAGATGGTGCGCAAGGTCGTCGAGCTGCCGCTCGTCTACCGGTCGTTCACCTGGTACTCACCCGAGCAGAAGCGGGTCTCCGATCACTACCACCAGCAGCTCACGCTCGCCCTCGCCGCCCGCGACGCCCAGCGCGCCGAGCTCCTCATGAAAGAGCACGTCTTCGAGGCCCGGGACTTCCTGATCGAGAGGCTGAAGGAGAGGCATGACGGAATCCGCCATCGCAGCTGACGTCGACGCCCGCGAGCGCGGCGGGCCCGGACCGCTCGCCGGCGTGAGGATTGTCGAGCTCGGCCAGCTCCTCGCGGGGCCGTTCACGGGGCGGCTCCTCGGCGACCTCGGCGCCGAGATCATCAAGGTCGAGCCGCCGGGCCAGCCGGATCCGATCCGCGACTGGGGCAAGGCCCGCTACGAGGGGCGGTCGCTCTGGTGGCCCGTCCAGTCGCGCAACAAGAAATGCGTGACCCTCAACCTTCGCCACGAGCGCGGGCAGGAGCTCCTCCTCCGGCTCGTCGAGCGCTCCGACGTCGTCGTCGAGAACTTTCGCCCGGGCACGCTCGAGAAGTGGAACCTCGGCTACGAGCGTCTGTCGGAGACGAACCCGAAGATCATCCTCGCCCGCGTGTCCGGCTACGGACAGACGGGGCCGTACGCGAAGCGCGCGGGTTTTGCCTCGGTCTCGGAAGCGATGGGCGGGATTCGCCACATCAACGGGTTTCCGGATCAGCCGCCGCCGCGCATGCACATCTCGCTCGGCGACTCGCTCGCGGGGATGTTCGCCGCCCAGGGGATCCTCGCCGCGCTCTACTGGCGCGATGCCCTCGGCGGGGGGCTCGGCCAGGTCGTCGACGTCTCGTTGATGGAGTCGGCGTTCGCGCTGCTCGAGAGCGCGGTGCCCGAGTACGACCGCCTCGGGATCGTCCGCGGGCCGCAGGGCACGAACCTGAAGGGGATCGCACCGTCGAACATCTTCAGGTCGTCCGACGACAAGTGGATGGTGATCGCGGCGAACGCGAACAAGGTGTTCCGCCGGCTGTGCGAGGCGATCGGCCGGCCCGAGCTCGCCGACGATCCGCGGTTCGCGACCCACCTCGCCCGCGGGGAGAGCCAGGACGAGATCGAGGGGATCGTCGCCGACTGGGCGCGGTCTCACACCGCGCGCGAGATCGACGAGATCCTGAACGAGGCCGGGGTCATCTGCGGCCCGATCTACACGATCGCGGACATCTTCGAGGACCCTCAGTACCAGGCGCGGGAGATGCTCGTGAAGCACGTGGATCCCGAGTTCGGCGAGTACATCGGTCCCGGGATCGTGCCGAAGCTGACCCGTACGCCGGGAGCCGTCCGCTGGTCGGCCACCTGGGACGAGGGGAGCCACAACGGCCAGGTCTACGGCGGTCTGCTCGGCCTCTCCGACGAGGAGATCGCCGCGCTCCGCGCGGAAGGCGTCCTGTGAGGCCGGCGGTGGTCAGCGGTGGCCTCGCTCGGCGAAGGGCCGGCCCCCACGGGACCTGTCCCCTCGCCTGTCCCCGGGACATGTCCTGGGGGCTCAGGGGGTGCTCAGCGAACGTCACCATCCATGTCGAGGGGCCTGTCCCCGGGCCATGGCTCATCGAGACAGGGGGCGGGCCGTGAGGGTGACGATCTGCGACGTCGCGCCGCGGGACGGCCTCCAGAACGACGCGAAGATCCTCGACCCCTCGACCCGCGCCGAGCTCGTCAACCGTCTCGCGGGCGCGGGCGTGCCTCGCATCGAGGCGTGCAGCTTCGTCAACCCCGCCCGCGTGCCGCAGATGGCCGGGGCGGAGGACGTGGTCGCCGCGATCGAGCGCCGAGAGGGCGCGGTGTACGCCGGCCTCGCCCTCAACGACAGGGGCTACGACCGGCTCGTCGCGACCGGGCTCGACGAGGCGCACTTCGCCTTCGCGGCCAGCGAGGAGTTCAATCAGCGAAACGCGGGCGCGGCGGTGGCCGAGTCGGCCGCCTCGGCCGAGCGCATCGTCGGACGCGCGCACGCGGACGGGATCCGCGCCACGGTGACGATCGGGACGGCGTTCGGGTGCCCGTTCGAGGGCGCAATCGACCCCGGCCGGGTGCTCGACCTCGCGGCCCGCCTCGTCGCGGCGGACGCGGACGAGATCGTGTTCGCCGACACGGTCGGGGTCGGCGTTCCGCGCCAGGTGCGACACCTCGTCTCCGAGGGCGTGAAGCTCGGCCGCCCCGTGGGCGTTCATCTCCACAACACGCGCAATACCGGCTTCGCCAATGCGTTCGCCGCGCTCGAGGCCGGCGCGACCGTGTTCGACGCCTCGGTTGGAGGCGTGGGAGGGTGCCCGTTCGCGCCCCGGGCCACGGGAAACGTCTGCACCGAGGATCTCGTGTACCTGCTGCACGGCGAGGGGGTCGAGACGGGTATCGAGCTCGACGAGCTGATCGTCGTCGCCGAATGGCTCGAGGGCGTGCTCGAGCGTCAGCTCGAGGGAATGGTCTACCGTGCCGGCACGTTCGCGCCGGTCGCCGGCTAGGAAAGGAAGACACACATGGCGTACAGGCTGGGGGTCGACGTCGGCGGAACGTTCACCGACCTCTTCCTCGTGAGCGACTCGAACGGCGGCGCGCAGTATCGCGTCAAGACGCCTTCGACTCCCGCGGATCCGTCCGAGGGAGTCCTCGCCGGCGTCGGCCGCATCTGCCAGGAGGCGGGCATCGAGGCCGCCGACTGCAAGAACATCCTCCACGGCACGACGGTCGCCACGAACGCGGTGCTCGAGTCCAAGGGTGCCCGCGTCGGCCTGATCACGACGCAGGGCTTCAAGCAGATCCTCCACCTCGCGCGCTCGCAGACCCCCGGGCCGCTCGCGGGCTGGATCATCATGATCAAGCCGGATCCTCCGGCGTCGCTGGCCGACACGCGCGAGGCCGTGGAGCGGATGGACGCGCGCGGGAACACGATCGTCGCCGTCGACGAGCAGCAGGTCGAGGAGATCGTCCGCGACCTGGTCGAATCAGGGGTCGAGTCGCTCACGGTCGGCCTGATCAACTCCTACGTCTCGCCGAAGCACGAGGAGCAGATCGGCGCGATCGTCGAGCGCCTCTACCCGGGGTTCCCGGTGACGCTCTCGTCGGAGGTGCTCCCCGAGTTTCGGGAGTACGAGCGCACCCTGACGGCGTGCATGAACTCCTACGTCCGGCCGCGCGTCGCCACCTACGTCGAGCAGCTCCAGCGGTCGCTCACGGAGATCGGGGCGAAGGCCGAGGTCAACCTCCTCCGCTCCGACGCCGGCCTGATGACGACGAAGGAGGCGGCTCGAAACCCGATCTACGGCATCCTCTCCGGTCCGTCCGGTGGCGTCGCCGGCGCACTCTTCGTGGCCCGCAAGGCGGGGTACGACGACATCCTCACGTTCGACATGGGCGGCACGTCGACCGACGTCGCCCTCTGCCAGAACGGCCAGCCGACGATCGGCCGCGAGACGTCGATCAGCCACTTCCGGATCAAGGTCCCCTCCGTCAACGTCCACACGGTCGGAGCGGGCGGAGGCTCGATCGCCCATGTTCCGCAGCTCACGAAGGCGCTGCGCGTCGGGCCGCAGTCCGCAGGCGCCGACCCGGGCCCCGCCGCATACGGGAGAGGCGGCGAGGAGCCGACCGTCACCGACGCGAACGTCGTCCTCGGCCACCTGCCACCGCGCCTTCTGGGCGGCGAGATGGAGCTCGACGTCGACGCCGCGCGAGCCGCGGTTCAGACCGTCGCCGATGCCATGGGCCTCGACTCGGTCGAGGCGGCCGCCGAGGGGATCCTCGCGATCGTGAACGAGAACATGGCCGGCGCGCTGCGGCTCGTCTCGGTCCAGCGCGGACACGACCCGCGCGAGTTCGCGCTCGTCGCGTACGGCGGGGCCGGGCCGCTGCACGCGAACGCGGTCGCGAAGATCATGGGCTCGTTCCCGGTGCTGGTGCCGCCCGCTCCCGGCCTCCTCTGCGCGATCGGCGACCTCGTCGCCGACTTTCGCGACGAGTTCGCGCGCACCTACATCCGCATCCTCGACGAGGCGGATCCCGCCGAGGTCGGCGGCATCCTCGACGAGCTCGGCGGACGAGCCGTCCGCTGGCTCGACGGCGAGGGGATCGCCGAGGAGGCGCGAAGCGTCTCCTACGCCGCGGACATGCGCTACCGGGGGCAGGGGTACGAGATTCCCGTGGCGATCGACCCTGACGAGGTGCGAAGCGGGGGGCTCGCCGACCTCGAGGAGCGCTTCAACGGCCTCCACGAGCAGCTGTACGGCTTTCGCATGCACGACACCCGGGTCGAGATCGTCAACCTCCGCGCGATCGGCTTCGGCGCGGTGCCCAAGCCGGAGCTGCCGGTCGGCGAGCTCGGCCGGGAGGACGCGGCGGCGGCCCTGGCCGAGGAGCACGAGATCGTCTTCGAGGGCGAGCGCGTGCCGACGAGGATCTACGACCGCGCGAGGCTCGCGCCCGGGATGCGCTTCGACGGCCCGGCGATCGTGACCGAGTTCGACGCCACCACCGTCGTCCTGCCCGGCTACGCGGCCGAGGTCGACGTGAACTTCAACATCCTGATCAACCCGAAGAGCTGAGGGAGAGCGCGATGGCCATCACCGAAGAGCTCCGGATCGCCGAGATCCCCGACCTCGAGATCGACCCGGTCACCCTGGACATCATCGAGGGCGCGCTGAAGAGCGCGCGCTTCGAGATGGACGCCGTGCTGTTTCGCTCGGCGATGAGCCCCGTGATCCGGGAGCAGCACGACGAGTTCCCGATGATCACCGACCCGCGCGGGCGCATGGTCGTCGGCCAGTTCGGCGCCTACATCAACGAGATGATGGAGGAGTGGGACCGGGGGATCTACCCGGGCGACGTCATCCTCACGTCCGACCCGTTCAAGTGCTCGGCCTCGATCTCGCACACGAACGACTGGCTCGTCCTCGTCCCGATCTTCTACGACGACGAGCTGGTCGGCTGGTCGTCGCAGTTCGGCCACCAGATGGACGCGGGCGGGCCGCTCCCCGGCTCGCTCCCGACCGGAGCGAGGACGATCTTCGAGGAGGGGATCATCATCCCGCCGCTCAAGATCATCGAGCGCGGAGAGCCGCAGGAGGACGTCCTCAGGCTGATCTTCAACAACGTCCGCCTGCCCGAGATGAACCGGGCCGACCTCTTCGCGATCGTCGCCGGCTGCCGTGCGGGCGAGAAGCGCGTGATCGAGCTCTGCGACCGCTTCGGCAAGGACACGTATCTCGCCGGGCTGCAGGCGCTGCTCGACCGCACGTACGAGGCGATGCGCTTCCTGATCAGCGTCGCGATCCCCGAGGAGCCGCAGACGTTCGTCGACTACGTCGACGACGACGGCCTCGGCAACGGCCCGTTCAGGATGCAGCTGACGATCTGGCGGGAAGGCGACCACGCCTTCTTCGACTGGTCGGGCACCGACCCGCAGGCCCTCGGCCCGATCAACTTCTATCTCTCCGAGGGCATGTTCAAGATGTTCATCGGGATCTACCTGATCATGGTCAACGATCCCCAGATTCTCTTCAACGACGGCTTCTACCCGCTCCTGCACGTCGTCATGCCGAAGGGGAGCCTGCTCAACCCACGCTTCCCGTCGGCGCTCGGCTGCCGCACGCACGCGCTCGCGCGGCTGTTCGACGTGCTCGGCGGCGCGCTCTGCAAGAACGCGCCCGAGCTGAACACCGCGTCGGGCTACGGCACGAGCCCGTACATGCTCTACTCGGGCTGGGACGGCCGGGGAGAGTTCTTCTACTCGATGGAGATCCTCTACGGCGGGATTCCCGGCCGGCCGATCGGCGACGGGATGGACGGGCATTCGTGGTGGCCGCTGTTCGAGAACATCCCGACCGAGTACCTCGAGGCGTACTACCCGCTGCGGATCGACGGCTACACGACCGTGACCGACTCGGGCGGCCCCGGCTTCCATCGCGGCGGTAACGGGGTCGAGAAGCGCTACGTCTATCTCGAGCCGGGCGAGGTCTCGATCCACGACGACCGCTGGTTGACACGCCCGTGGGGAGTGCTCGGCGGCCGGCCGGGCGCGCGCTCCTCGAAGCTGCTCGTGCGCGCCGACGGGACCGAGCAGGTGCTGCCTTCCAAGTGCGACAACGTCGAGGTCGAGCCCGGCGACATGCTCGTCTACCGAACGGCAGGCGGGGGTGGCTGGAAGGACCGCCTCGACCGGCCGGTCGAGGCGGTCGAGCGCGACGTCGCGTTCGGGCTCGTCAGCCCTGAGGCTGCGAAGGAGGGGTACGGCGTCGTCGTCGGCGATGCCGGGGGGACCGAGGTCGAGCGAGCGCGCCAGCGCGCCGAGCGCGGCGATGCGCTGGCGTTCGACTACGGACCGCCGCTCGAGGACGTGCTGGCTCGCTGCCAGGAGGAGACGGGGCTCGAGCCGCCGACGCCGGCGAAGCCGCTTCGCTGGTCGCCGCTCGAGTCGGGCGAGGACGCTCTGGCGCGGGTGAGGGAGGGCGACGGCATTCCGAGGCCCTCGTAGGGCGGCATGGCTCGCTCGATCGAGGAGGTGGTGCGCCGATGAAGTTCGAGGGATTCCACGGCCGCGTCGGCTTCGGGCGCCGTCCGGCTCTCGTCGTCGTCGACGTCAACGTCGGCTTCACCGACCCTGCCTCGCCGCTCGTCTGCGAGCTCGACGACGTCGTCGAGGCGATCCGCAGCCTGCTCGACGGAGCGCGCCGCGCGGGTGTTCCCGTCGTCTTCACCACCGTCGCCTTCGACGACGCGGCGAAGCAGGCGGCCGCGGTCTTCATCGAGAAGGTGCCCGCGCTGCTGGCGCTCGAGGCCGGCTCGCCCTGGATCGAGATCGACCCGCGCATCGCGCCGACCGACGGCGAGGCCGTGATCGTGAAGTGCTGGGCCTCCGCGTTCTTCGGCACCGGGCTCGCGTCGATCCTCGCCACGCATGGCTGCGACACCGTGATCGTGGCCGGCGCGTCGACGTCGGGCTGCGTCCGCGCGACGGCGGTGGACGCGCTCCAGCACGGCTACCGGGTCGTCATACCCCGCGAGGCCGTCGGCGACCGCAATCCAGCCGCGCACGAGGCGAACCTGTACGACCTCGACACGAAGTACGCCGACGTTGTCACTGCGAGCGCGGTCCTGGCGCACCTCGCCGAGCTCGCAGGCGCACATGCTTGCTAGCCGAGAACGCGGATGGCGCGCTTGGCCCGCTACGCAGCCGGGCCCACCGCGCCCTGCCAGCTGTCGGTCTCCGTCGCGTCAGCCGGTCGCACCGTACTGACGGTCCGGCCGAGCCGGCGGGAGTTGACGCGCACATGGTCGAGCACGAAGCCGGCGCTCGCGCAGCCGCGCATCGAGCCGATGTTGTCGGGCTCCACATAGGTAAATGCCGTTCGCGCTCCCTCGGCCGCGGCCGTGTGGAGGAGCTGTGACATTCCGTCGGCCATGACCCCCATGCGCCGGAACGCGACGAAGGTGTAAGCGCCCTCGAGCAGCACCTCGTCGGGCCGGAGCTCGGGGTGTCGGTTCGGCGCTTCATCCCGGAGAAGGTGCTGATCGCGGTGTCGCACGAGCCACTGAACGTAGACTGGGGCGCCGGCGTCGTCCACTGCTGCATAGAGCTCCTGAACGCCGGCGGCGGCCAGCCAGGTCCGGAAAAGCACCTGGGCGTGGTCGGTGCCGGAGGTTTGACGCAACTCTTCGTCGAAGCCCCTGAAAGAACGGACGTCGCGCGGCTCCATCGCTACGGCCACCTTGGCGGGTTTCACCTGCGGCAGCTCAGCAAGGTCCGCCCGGAGCCCGAGAAACCTCTTCGCCCCCCAGAGCGTGTCCGCCGCTGACTTGAGCATGACGCCCGTGCCGAGGCGGCGAGCGTGCGATGCGTACTCGAGCGTTCGACTACCCATTGCGACAGATCGTAGAAGCGATGCCAGAATGGAGCAATGTTCGTCCGCGATGCCGGCGACGCGTGGCAGATCGTGCTCCAGACCGACCATGCCGATCTCTGCGGCCAGTTCGTGCGCGCGTGGTCGCCGCGCCCGGAGCCGTTTCGTTCGCTCGAGATCGTCGCGCGCCGCCACGACGACGGGTGGGCGATCTGGGAGCGCGCGCCCGGTCTCGACGAGGAGGGGCGGCCGCGCAACTTCCTCGACGTCCAGGTGCCCTCCCACCTGGCCTTCTACCGGGCGGCGATCGCGGCGGTCACCGATCACGACCCGTACGCCGGCCTGCTCCTCTCGATGCACGGCGCGGGCATCTACAACGGCCGCTACGGCACCGATCCGGGCCTATCCCTGTCGCGGGCCGCGGACGATCAGGCGCTCGTGGACGTCTTCGTCAGAGAGCAGGAGGACGGCTTCCCGGACCGGATCGCCGCCCTCGGCATCGCCGACGACGAGCGCTGGGAGGGCTACCGGCTGCTCCAGCTCTGGGACCGCCTCTCGATCTTCTTCTGCATGAGAGACCACGACGCAGGCACGTCCGGCGAGGTCGCCGAATATGGCCTCGAGTCGCGCGGGCCGTGGCACGTCTCGATCGATCCCTACCCGTTCGCCGAGTCGCCCGTCGAGCTCACACTCCTGCGCCGGCTCGTGCCCAAGGAGGCCTGGGCGGGCGACGACGCCTTCCGCGCCGACCTCGCTGCCGCCCCCGTCGAGCCCGTCCGGATCCTCGCCGAGCGGCCCTGACGCGCCTTACCCGCCCGGCGGTCGGTAGGCGACGCTCTTCTTGGCCGCCTCGTCCATCTCCTCGGGCGTGAGCAGCGCAGTCGTCCGGAGCCGCACCGCGCCCGAGGCGCCGACGGCGAGGCTGACGGCTGCCACGTCCACGTTCGAGGGCGCCTCGACGATCACGCAGACGTCCTCGTCGCCGAGGGCGAAGTAGAAGCTCTCGATCGAGCCGCCCAGGCCCTTCACCATCTCGTCCACCGCCGCCCGCCGCTTCGACCCGCCCTCCGCGAGGATGCCCTTCGCGCCCGCGGCCGTATAGGAGCCCTGGATCAGGTACCGCGCCATTCAGGTCACCGCCTTTCGACTCGAGCCGACCCCGTCGGCCAGAACTCTTGCATGGATCGCCCGGGTCTGAGCTGGGCCGTCGGCCGGGTGGTATAACCGCTACCAGATGCCGCAGACCCTGTTCGCGAAAGTCTGGGACGATCACGTCGTCCACGAGCAGCCGGGCGAGCCCGCGATCCTCTACGTCGACCTCCACCTGATCCACGAGGTGACCTCGCCGCAGGCGTTCGACGGCCTGCGGCTGGCCGGCCGCGGCGTGCGGCGACCCGACCGGACGATCGCGACGATGGATCACAACGTTCCGACCGACGGCGGCCCGGTCGGCGACCCGCTCGCCCGGGCCCAGCTCGAAGCGCTCGAGCGCAACTGCGCCGAGTACGGGGTTCCGATCTACGCGACGGGGTCGGGCCGCGAGGGGATCGTCCACGTGATCGGACCGGAGCTCGGTCTGACGCAGCCCGGGATGACGATCGTGTGCGGCGACAGCCACACGTCCACGCACGGCGCCTTCGGCGCGCTCGCGTTCGGGATCGGCACCTCCGAGCTCGAGCACGTGTTCGCGACGCAGACGCTGCCGCAGCGACGCCCGCGGACGCTGCTCGTGGACATCCGGGGCGAGCTGCGCCTCGGCCTGACGCCCAAGGACGTCATTCTCGGGACGATCGGCCGGCTTGGCGTCTCGGGCGGTGCCGGCCACGTGCTCGAGTACGCGGGACCGGTGATCCGCGCCCTGTCGATGGAGGGCCGGATGACGATCTGCAACATGTCGATCGAGGCGGGCGCTCGGGCGGGGATGGTCGGTCCGGACGACACGACGTTCGCCTACCTCGAGGGGCGTCCCGCCGTGCCGAAAGGTGCCGCGTGGGACGAGGCGGTCGAGCGCTGGCGGTCGCTGGCGACCGACGACGGCGCCGAGTTCGACTCGGTCGTCGAGATCGACGTCGACGAGCTGCGACCTCAGGTCACCTGGGGGACGAACCCGGGGATGGTCGCGCCGGTCGACGGGCGCGTCCCGTCCCCCGACGACTACGCCGACCCCGACGAGCGCGCCGCCGTCGAGCGGGCGCTCGAGTACATGGCCCTCCGTGCGGGGACGGCGATCGAGGACATCGCCGTCGACCGCGTGTTCATCGGCTCGTGCACGAACTCGCGGATCGAGGACCTGCGTGCCGCGGCTGCCGTCGTCGCCGGCCGGACCGTCAGCCCACGGGTGCGGGCGCTCGTCGTCCCCGGCTCGGCCCAGGTAAAGCGCGCGGCCGAGGAGGAGGGTCTCGACCGCGTCTTTCGCGACGCAGGGTTCGAGTGGCGGGAAGCGGGGTGCTCGATGTGCATCGGAATGAACCCAGACGTCCTGGGCCCGGGCGAGCGCTGCGCGTCTACGTCGAACCGGAACTTCGAGGGCCGACAAGGTCGCGGCGGCCGGACGCATCTCGTCAGCCCGGCGATGGCCGCCGCCGCGGCGATCGAGGGCCATTTCGTCGACGTCCGGGAGCTCGAGCTTGCCGGTGTTACGTGGGGCGCCCGGGCGGGCCTGGGCGGGACTATCGAGGGCGGGGGTGGGGTTGTGGGAGCCACGTGAAGCCTTTTCGCCGGGTCACCGGGAAGGTCGCCGTCCTCGACCGTGCCGACGTCGATACCGACCAGATCGTTCCGCAGCAGTTCCTGAAGCGGATCGAGCGGACGGGCTTCGGCGAGTTCCTGTTTCACGACTGGCGCTTCGATCAAAACGGCGAGCCGCGGCCCGACTTCGAGCTGAGCGATCCTGCCTTCGCCGGCGCGAAGGTGCTGCTCGCCGGCCGGAACTTCGGCTGTGGCTCCTCGCGCGAGCACGCGCCGTGGGCGCTCGCCGACTACGGCTTCGAGGTCGTCGTCGCGCCGTCGTTCGGCGACATCTTCTACACCAACTGCACCAAGATCGGGCTCGTCCCGATTGTGCTCGAGGCCGACGAGGTCAAGCGGCTGATGGAGTCGGTGAACATGGACACGGGCTCGGAGATCTCCGTCGACCTCGAGGCCGGCACGATCACCGCTCCGGATGGGCGCACCGTCCCGTTCGCCTTCGACGAGATGACCCGGCACCGGTTGCTGAACGGCCTCGACGAGATCGGCCTGACGCTCGAGCACGAGAGCGAGATCGCCGCCTACGAGGCGGCGCACGCGGCCCGGGTGGTAACGACGGCGATCCCGTAGACTCGCCGCCCAGCCGGTGAGCGAGTTCTCGGACACGATCGCGAAGGCGTACGCGGCCGACGGGCCCGCGATCGAGCTCGGCCGGGGAGTGCTCGACGGCGAGACAGCCGCGGACGCCGTCGTGCAGATCCCGCTCGGGATGATGAACCGCCACGGCCTGATCGCCGGCGCTACCGGCACCGGCAAGACGATCACGCTGCAGCTGCTCGCGGAGCAGCTGTCGGCGGCCGGCGTGCCGGTCTTCGCGGCCGACTACAAGGGAGATCTGTCGGGCATCTCGCAGCCGGGTGGCACCGACGGGCCCGCAGCGAAGCGCATGGACGAGCTCGGGCTGGCGTTCACACCCGCGGGCTCGCCGGTCGAGTTCCTGTCTCTCGGCGGGATCGGCCCGGGCGTCCCCGTCCGCGCGACCGTCTCGGACTTCGGCCCGCTTCTGCTCGCGAAGATCCTCGACGCGAACCAGACGCAGGAGCAGAGCCTGCAGCTGGTCTTTCGCTTCGCCGACGACAAAGGGCTTCCGCTTGTCGACCTGTCGGATCTCCGTGCGCTGCTCACCTACTTCGACTCGGACGCCGGCAAGGCGGACCTGAAGGGGATCGGCGGCGTCTCCCCGGCCACCGTCGGCGTTCTCCTCCGCGCGCTCGTCGCGCTCGAGGACGGAGGCGGGTCGGAGTTCTTCGGCGAGCCCGAGCTCGTCCTCGACGATCTGCTTCGTACCTCCCTCGACGGCCGCGGCGTGGTTTCGTGTCTCGAGCTCGCCGCCGTTCAGGATCGGCCTGCGCTCTTCTCGACCGCGCTGATGTGGATGCTCGCCGAGCTGTTCGAGGACCTGCCCGAGGTCGGCGACCTCGAGAGGCCGAAGCTGGTCTTCTTCTTCGACGAGGCGCACCTGCTCTTCACGGGTGCGAGCAAGGCCTTCGTCGAGTCGGTCGCGCAGACCGTGCGCATGATCCGCTCCAAGGGGGTAGGGGTGTTCTTCGTCACCCAGCAGCCCAAGGATGTCCATAAGGACGTTCTCGCCCAGCTCGGCAACCGCATTCAGCACGCGCTCAGGGCCTTCACGCCCGACGACGCGAAGGCGCTCAGGGCGACCGTCGGAACCTACCCGAGGTCAGAGCTCTACGACCTCGATCAGCTCCTGACCTCGCTCGGCACCGGCGAGGCGGCCGTGACGATCCTCGACGAGCACGGCGTGCCCACCCCGGTCGTCCACACGCGCCTGCGCGCGCCCGCGTCGCGGATGGGCCCCGCCGACGACGTCGACGTCGTCGCGACTGCCTCGCCGCTGTTTGCGAAGTACGGAACTCGGCTCGACCCGCAGAGCGCCAAGGAGCTGCTGGCCGCCCGCCTCGAGGCGCCGGCGACCTCGTCAACCCCGGAGGACGGGCTTCCCCCCGCGCCGCACCAGACGCCGAAGCGACGGTCGAGGCGCAAGAGCACGCCGCCGCCGGCAGACCCGCTCGCCGACATGCTCGGGTCGCCAACGGTGCAGAAGGAGATCGTCCGCGGCATCTTCGATCTCCTGAAGCGGGCCCGCTAGCCCGATCAGTCGGCCGCGGTGCGGCGAACCGGGCGCCCGTGGGCGAGCGTCACGAACCGGGTCTGACCCCGGCATGTCCACGGTGGCTATGTCAGGGTTCGTCATGTCAGGGGTCAGACCCGGGCGTGTCTCGTTGGGCCAGGAGGCGTGCGGTCGTGCACGATCGTCACCGAGCTGGAGGGCGCGATGGGACGGTTACGACCAGACGCGGTCGGCCACGCGGGCGACGAGCTCGAGCTTGCGCCACTGGGCGTCCTCGTCGATGTCGTTGCCTTCGACCACCGAGGCGAAGCCACACTGCGGCGAGATCGCGAGCTGATCGAGCGGCAGGTATGCGGCGGCCTCTTCCAGCCGGCGAACGAGGTCGTCCTCGCGCTCGAGCTCGCGGGTCTTCGACGAGACGATTCCCATGACGACGATCGGGCCGGGTCGGGGGACGAGCCGGAGCGCCTCGAAGCCGCCGTCGCGCCCGATGTCGTCCCACTCGACGAGGAACACGTCGTACGGGAGCGAGAACATCGCCTCGGCGACCGGCTCGAGCGAGCCCTCGCACATCCAGCTTGAGCGGTAGTTGCCCCGGCACACGTGGAGCCCGGACGTGACCTTCGGCGGCAGGCCCTCGAGAACCGTGCGATCGGCGGCGAGCGATCGCTCGACCAGGTCGGTGAGATCGTGCCCCGCGGACTCGAATCGTGCAATCCAGCTCGGGTCGACGAGGTACGGGTAGAGCGGAAAGTCGAGCTGCACGTAGCGGCACCCCGTGCCGATCGCGTCGGAGATGAGCCCTCGCTCGATCTCGATCATGTGCACCACTAGCTCGTCGAGACTCCCGTAGCCGCCCGGCTCGGCCGCGTCGAACGAGAACGGATGGGCGAAGATCGACGCGGCGGGGAAGGTCACCTTGAACGGCCGCTCGGTCGCCGAGATCATGAACGCCGCCTCACGGGCGGCGGGAGAGTCGACCTGTCGCAGCCGCTCCGTGACGCGGTGGACGTGCAGCTCGACAGCATCGCCGCCCCGGCCGGTGAAGGTCACGGTCTTGGCGGTGTCGAATCCCTCGACCGCGTCGTAGAACGAGTTGAGGAACATCCAGCGGCGAAACTCTCCGTCGGTGACGACATCGAGCCCGACCTCCTCCTGTCGCCTCACCACCTCGCGAATCGCCTCGTCTTCCAGCGCCTCGAGGCGAGAGCGGTCCTTGGCACGCTCGTCGGCGAGCAGCGCGCTGTGGCCCGGCCCGTAGAGCTCGTCGACCGCCGCGCGGAGCCGGGGTGGCCGGAGCAGGCTGCCGACGACCTCCGCCCGGGCGGGGCGGCGAGTGTCTGACATCGTGCGATAATCGCGCCTCGGACGAGACCTGCGCAAGCCGGGAGGATCGATGGACGGGACGATCGAGGTCAACGGGGTCAACCTCTGGTACCGGGTCACCGGCGAGGGCGAGCCGGTCGTCCAGGTCCACGGCGCCGGGTTCGGGCACTACAACTTCGACCCGGCCACCCCCGAGCTCTCGAAGCACTTCCGCGTGGTCGACTACGACATGCGCGGCTACGGGGCATCGGACCGGCCGATCCAGCACTACGACATGGAGGTCTGGGCAGACGACCTCGCTGGGCTGATGGACGCGCTCGGGATCGAGCGCGCGCACGTCCACGGGACCTCGATGGGCGGGATGATCGCGATCGTCTTCGCCGGCAAGTACCCGCACCGCACCACCTCCGTCGTGATCAACTGCGCCGCTGCGAAGCTCGGCGTCGCGGGCCGGCTCATCTTCAAGAACTGGATCGACATCGCCACGCTCGACCCCGACGGTCCAGGCAGCCGGATCCTGGCCGAGCTGATCACCTGGCAGGCGCTCTCGAAGCGGTTTCTCGAGCAAGAGGATGCCGAGGCGCTCGCGACGCACATCCAGACGATCCTGCGCGACTCGAACCGGCTCGAGGTCTTCACCGCCGCCTGCCGGGCGATGTGCGACATGGATCTGCGCGAGTGGCTCCCGCGCATCAGCTCGCCCGCGCTCGTCATCGGCGGCGACGAGGACCTGATGACGCCCTGGGACCAGGGGCCCGCCGGCGCAGGGCAGCAGGCGATCGTCGAAGGCATCCGGGGCGCCGAGAAGCACGTCGTCCGCGGCGGGAACCACTCGACGATCTTCGATTCGAGCGAAGAGCACAACCGCGTCGTGATCGAGTTCTTCACCCGCCACCGTGCTGTAGCGGCCCGAGCGCGCGCGGCAAGCGAGGCGGCTGCGACATAACCCGGACGCACAAACCGACGGCCTCCGCGGACGTCCTATCGGGGTAACGAGCCTACGTGGAGGAGGCACCAGGCGCCCTCGCGCGCCCGAAAGTCAGACATGACGAGCTGGACCGCCATTGACGAACGGGTGCCCGAGGCCGTATACAAGGGGCTGATCTCGTACAGGAGTTCCTGTCACACCGACGCGACGCGTCTCCGCCGAGCAGCGCCGTGTCGATTCGCGCCCCAGAGCGTTCCGGCCGGCGAGGAGAAAGGAGACTGACGGTATGAGTGAACGTGAAGGAGATCGAGACAACCTCGAGAGGCAGCTCGAGCACGAGCTGAAGAGGCGCGGCCTGACCCGTCGCGATCTCGTCAAGGGAGGCGCCGGGTTCGCTGCGGCGGTCGGGCTCGGCTCCCTCTTCGCGGCCTGCGGCGGCGGCAGCGACGAGGAAGCAGCGACGCCGGCGCCGGCCGCTCCTCCGGCCACGTCCGAGCCGGCCACGTCCGAGGCCGCACCGGCCGCGGAGAAGTTCACGGGCACGCTCAACGTCCTGGGTCTCGGCGTCGACCTGATCGACCCGATCGCCGAGGCGGCCGAGAAGGACCTCGGCTTCACGCTCAAATTCCAGGTCACCGACACGGTGACGATGGAGCAGATCGCGCTGACCAAGCCGGACTCGTTCGACGTCTTCTCCGGTTACCACTACCAGTACGACCGGCTCTGGCCCTCGGGAAACTTCCAGCCGATCGATCGCACGAAGATCACCCTCTGGGATCAGGTCAACCCGCTCTTCAAGCTCGGCAAGGTCGACCCCGCGAGCACGACCTGCGTTGTGGGCCAGGGCGACGCTCCGGTGACCAAGCTGTACGTCGATCCCGACGCGAGCGGCACCTGGACGGTGTCCCCGAACACCCGGACGGAGAACGAGGGAATGCTCGTGCAGTGGCCGTCCGACCTCACGGCGAGCCCGATCGCCGGCGCGGGCGACGAGCCGCAATGGGTCACCGGCGTGCCTCAGAACTTCAACATGGACTCGATGGGGTACAACACGGACGTCATCGCCAAGGAGCCGAACGAGCTCTCCTGGGCGGAGCTCCTCAACCCGGCGTACAAGGGCCGCGTCGCCGTGCTCGCGGACCCGACGATCTCGCTCCAGGATCTCGGCGCCGCCGCCGAGGCGCTCGGCCTGATCGACGTGGCCGACCTCGGGAACATGACCAAGGAGGAGATGGACGGCCTGTTCAAGATCCTCAACGACTACAAGAAGAAGGGTCAGTTCAGGGCGTTCTGGACGACGTTCGACGAATCCGTGCAGCTGATGGCCTCCGGCGAGGTCGTGATCGAGTCGATGTGGTCGCCCGCGGTGGCGCTCCTGGTCGTCCAGGGCATCCCGGTCCGGTATGCCGCGCCGCCCGAGGGCTTCCGCGGCTGGTCCGACGGGCAGGCGATCTCGAAGAGCCTCACGGACCCGGCGAAGCTCCAGGCGGCATACGACTACATCAACTGGTGGCTCGGCGGCGTCCCCGGCGCGATCATGATGCGCCAGGGCTACTACAACGCCGTCCAGGAGACGAGCCGCCAGTACGTCACCCCCGACGAGTGGGACTTTTGGATCGAGGGCAAGCCTGCCGCCACGGACCTCCCCGGCATCACGGGTCAGCCCGGTGACATCAAGGCCGGTACCACCCGCGACGGCGGCTCGTTCACCGACCGCGCCTGCAACTACCTGACCTGGAACTCGCACCCGCAGGAAGAGGAGTACATGGTCGCCAAGTGGAACGAGTTCCAGGCCGCTTAGGCCCCATGGCGGAGCAGGCAGGCGACCAAAACGACACGACTGAGATGGAGGGGGCGGCAGCCGCCGCCCCCTCCACCCACGCGGGCGGGGCGGGGTTCGAGCTTCGCCACCTGACCAAGGTGTTCGCCGGGGGCGTCGTCGCGGTCGACGACATCAATCTGACGATCGAGCACGGGGAGTACGTCGTCCTCCTCGGCCCATCGGGCTGCGGTAAGACGACGACGCTGCGCATGATCGGGGGCCACGAGGAGCCGTCGAGCGGCGAGATCCTGCTGGACGGGGAGTCTCTCGTCGGCCTCCCGCCCGACAAGCGGCCGACCACGACCGTGTTCCAGCACTTCGCGCTCTTCCCGCACAAGAGCGTGGTCGACAACGTCGAGTTCGGGCTGAAGATGCACGGCGTCTCGAAGGAAGAGCGCCGGCGGCGCGCGTTCGAGTCCCTCGAGATGGTGGGTCTCACCCAGCTCGCGGACCGAAAGCCCCGCGCGCTGTCGGGCGGGCAGCAGCAGCGCGTCGCGCTCGCGCGCGTGCTCGTCACCGAGCCGAAGGCGCTTCTGCTCGACGAGCCGCTCGGCGACCTCGACCGGCTGTTGCAACTGCGCATGCGGGTCGAGCTGCGCAACCTCCAGCGTCAGCTCGGGATCACGTTCATCCACGTGACGCACAACCAGGAGGAGTCCCTCTCCATGGCCGACCGGATCGTCGTGATGAACGACGGCCGCATCCAGCAGATCGGCGATCCGCTGACGATCTCGACCCGACCCGCGACGGAGCTCGTCGCCGCGTTCATGGGCGACAACAACCTCGTTCGGGGCACGGTCGCGGCAAGCGACGGCGACCGGCTGACGATCGACGACGGGACGATCAGAGTCCGTCTCCGGGCGCAGGGGGCGGAGCGGCCCACGGGCTCGCCTGCGACCGCGTCGATCCGCGCCGCCGCGACGAGCGTCGAGGAGGGGGGTGGCGGCGGGGACGGCGTCAACCAGGCGACCGCCGAGATCGTCTTCGTCGAGTACCTCGGCGACCTCGTGAAGCTCCACCTCTCCGTCGGCGGCGAGCGCATGCTCGCGAAGGTCCCCGGCGACCGCTATCCGGATTTCCGCGGCAAGGAGGGAACGACGGTACGGATCTCCTGGAAGGAGGAGGATGTCCAGCTCCTTGCCTCCTGACGATCGGGCGATGCCGCGTCTCGACGTCGCCGAGATCGAGGAGGTCGAGGAGCTCGTCGAGAAGGAGCCTGCGCCGCTGCCGGAGGGAGCGCTCGGCGAGGCGGGCGTCGATCGCCGCAGGGGGTGGGTGACCGCGGCCTGGGCCGCTCCGGGCACGCTCTGGCTCCTGTTCTTCCTCGTCGCCCCCGTCGTCACCATCATCCTCGTCAGTTTCTGGACGCAGACGTCGAGCGGGTTCGAGAAGACCTGGACGCTCGACAGCTACGACAAGCTGTTCTCGAGCGCCGTCTACTGGAGCCAGCTTCGGCAGAGCTTCTTCAACTCGTTGATCGTCGTCGGTGCGTGCCTTCTGCTCGGGTTCCCGGTCGCGTACTACCTCGCGATCACCGTGCGGAACCTGCGCAACCAGGTCGCGCTCTTCATCATCGCGCTGGCGCCCTTCTGGACGAGCTACATCATCCGCGCCGTCGCCTGGCGCTATCCGCTGATGGGCCGGGAGGGTGCTGTCAACACGGTGCTCGAGCGGCTCGGCCTGATCGACGAGCCGCTCGCGATCCTCAGCTTCTCGAACTTCTCCGTCGTGCTGGCGATGATCCAGCTCTACATCCTCTTCATGGTCACGCCCCTCTTCTTCATGCTCGCCCAGGTCGACCGGAGCGCCCTGGAGGCATCACGGGACCTGGGCGCCAACTGGTTCAAGTCCTTCCGCGAGGTGATCCTGCCGCAGTCGGCCCCGGGGATCGTGATCGGATCGATCTTCGTGTTCGTCCTCTCGATGGGCGACTACGGCACGTACCGGATCGTCGGCGGCAATACCGTCGGCTCGGTCGGGACGATCATCCAGAACCAGGTGAACAACGTCCTCTACCCGACCGCCGCGGCGTCTGCGGTCTTCCTCGTCCTGGCGATGATGCTCGGGGTCTTCGTGCTGCTGCGGTTCTCCAACCTCCGCGAGGACCTCTAGCTAAGTGGTCGCTCCGGGAAATCCGGCACCGCTTGGCCGGCTGCGAACGCTTCGCATCGCGTCGTCCTCGGTCGCCCCCATACGTTCACGTATGAGGGCTCCCTGCGTCCTAGCGCTGCTCGGTTCTCGCTCGGCCAATCACCACCGAACTTCCCGGAGCGACCACTGATGGAGCGCGGCAAGTGGTCGAGGCGGGCGCTCGCCGCGTACTTCGTGCTCTTCCTGCTCTTTCTCTACGGGCCGATCATCGTCATGGCGGTGCTCTCGTTCCAGGGGCCACGCGGCGGCCTGACGTTTCCGGTCGAGGGCCTCGGCCTCAACTGGTGGCGGGCGCTGTGGGACGATTCCCTCCCGCTCTCGCACGCGGACGACATCCGGGAGACGGGACTGCGCTCCTTCTACCTCGCCCTCGCCGTCGGCGCGGTCGTGGCTGTGCTCTCACTCACCCTCTCGATGGCGTTCCGGCGGCGCTTCTGGGGCGACGGCATCCTCTTCTACCTGATCCTCCTCTGCCTGATGACGCCCGGCTTCCTGCTCAGCCTCGGCACCGCGCTCTTCTGGGAGACGATGGGGCTCCAGCCGGACATCTGGAAGACCGCGCTCGGGACGAACGTGATCTGGGGCCTGCCGTTCGGGTTCCTCGTCATGGTCGCGGTCTGGAACCGCTACGACGTCCGGGTCGAGGAGGCCGCGCGCGATCTCGGAGCGAGCGCCGGTACGACGTTTCGCGAGGTGACGCTGCCGCTGATCTGGACCGGGATCTTCGGTGCGTTACTGTTCGGCTTCACGCTCTCCTGGAACGACTACGACCGCACGGCGCTCGTTCTCGGCTCCGGCGAGAACACCCTCCCGATCCAGATCTTCGCCCTCACGGTCGGCTCGATCATCCAGCCGGACCTCTACGCGCTCGGCACGGCGACGACCGCAGTCTCGCTGATCACCGTCGGGATCTTCCTGATCGTCGCGGTCGTCGTGCTGCGCCGCCGCAGCGCCGGGGTGGCGGCCGAGGTGCAGGCGCGCGAGGAGCTTGGCCAGGTCGAGGGAATCGAGGCGGGTCAGCTCGGCGCGCGGGCGCGCTAGTCGAGACCCTGATGAAGGCGACACAGATAGCTCGAGCAGAGAAGGGAGTCCAGAGATGTCCGTTCTGATCAAGGGCGGCCGCATCGTCACTGCGGCCGACGACTACGTCGGCGACATCTACGCCGAGAACGGGACGGTGACGCTGATCGGCGAGTCGCTGGACCTGGCGGCCGACAAGGTGATCGACGCGACGGGAAAGATCGTCATGCCCGGCGCGATCGACCCGCACACGCACATCGAGATGTTCTTCGGGGGCACGACGACTTGCGACGACTTCACGTCCGGCACCGTGTCCGCAGCGTTCGGCGGTACGACGTCGCTCGTCGACTTCTGCGTCCAGTATCCGGGCGAGAGCTTCGCGCAGGCGCTCGGCAACTGGCACGCCAAGGTCGAGCGGGCGAAACCGGTGATCGACGTGGGCGCCCACATGGCGATCACCGATCTGCACACCGGCGGATCGCTCGAGGAGCTCGCGACCATGCCGGACGAGGGCGTGACGTCCTACAAGCTCTTCATGGCCTACAAGGGCGCCGTGATGGTCGACGACGAGACGCTCTTCAAGACGATGCAGGTTGCGCGCGATACGGGTGCGCTCGTGATGGTGCACGCCGAGAACGGCGACGCGATCGACGTCCTCGTGAAGGAGGCGGTCGCGGCGGGCAACCTCGGCACGATCTGGCACGCGCGGACGCGCCCGCCGCTCACCGAGGGCGAGGCGACGAACCGCGCGATCCAGCTGGCGCGCGTCGCCGGGGCGCCGCTGTACGTCGTCCACGTCTCCTGCAAGGAGGCGATCGACCCGATCGCCCGCGCGCGCACGGACGACTGGCAGGCGTGGGGCGAGACGTGCACGCAGTACCTGTTCGTCGACGAGTCGAAGCTCGATCAGCCGAACTTCGAGGGCGGCAAGTACGTGTACACGCCGCCGCCACGACCGAAGGAGAACTGGGAGCACCTGTGGCACGCCCTCGCCACGGACGTTCTCTCGGTCGTCTCAACGGACCACTGCCCGTTCAACTGGGACGGCCAGAAGACACTCGGCAAGGACGACTTCTCGAAGATCCCGAACGGCGGCCCGGGGATCGAGAACCGGCTGCACATGCTCTGGACGTTCGGCGTCTCCGCCGGGCGCTTCTCGCCCAACCGCTTCGTCGAGCTCGTGTCCGCGAATGTGGCGAAGTTCTTCGGCCTGTATCCGAAGAAGGGGACGATCGCGGTCGGCTCCGACGCCGACATCGTCGTCTGGGATCCCGACAAGAAGCTGACGATCTCGGCGAAGACGCACCACTCGAACGTCGACTACAACCTCTTCGAGGGCACGGAGGTGACCGGAGCCCCTGAGGTCGTCCTCGTGCGCGGGCAGACGATCATCGAGGGCGACGAGTGTGTCGCGCACCCCGGCGCGGGCCAGTTCGTCAAGCGTGCGCGCTTCGGCGAGGAGCTCGTCAACGCGAGGGCGGTCGCGTGACCGCTTATCCGGGTCGAGCGAGCGCCCGGACCCCACCCTTGGGTGGGGAGTGGACCACCCACCACCCGCCTTCAGCGTATCGCTCGAATACGCACAGATCTGTGACGGGTTGTGCCAAGACGGTAGAAACACGATGAGCGACGACGCCGCCAGAGAGGCCTACGCGAGGGCGGAGCTCGGGCGTGAGTTCCTCCTGGGGTCGAAGCCGGCCGTGCTCGTCGTCGACTTCTCCTGCGGCTTCACCGATCCCGAGAGCCGGCTCGGTGCCGAGATGACGGCCGAGGTCGATGCGACCCGACGTCTCCTCGACGCTGCGCGCGCCAGAGGCGTGCCGGTCGTGTTCACGACGATCGGCTTCGCGCCGGGCGGGGGGGACGGCTCGCTGTGGCTCCAGAAGCTGCCCGCGCTCGCCGACCTCGAGCTCGGGGGGCGCTGGGTGGAGATCGACCCGCGCCTCGGCCGGCGCGACGACGAGCCCGTCCTCGTCAAGAAGGGCGCCTCGGCCTTCTTCGGCACCAACCTCGTCGCGATCCTCGTCAACGCCGGGGTGGACACGGTCGTTCTCTGCGGGGCGACGACGAGCGGCTGCGTCCGCGCGACGGCGATCGACCTGCTCCAGAACGGCTTTCCGGCGATCGTCCCGCGTGAGTGCGTGGGGGACCGGGCCCGGGCCCCGCACGAGGCAAACCTCTTCGACATCCAGGCGAAGTACGCGGACGTGGTCGGCGTCGACGAGGCAATCGCCTACGTCGAGAGCGTGCCGGGGAGGGTTGGAGCGTCGGTCTGACCGTCGTCCTGCTGCCGGGCGACTGCATCGGCCCGGAGATCGCTGAGGAGGCGAGGCGCGTCCTGGGCGTCCTCGCGCCCGAGCTTGCGCTCGTCGAGGCGCCGTTCGGGGCGGCGGCCATCCGCACGCACGGGACGCCGCTCCCAGAGGAGACGCTCGAGGCGTGCCGCGCGGCGGATGCCGTGCTCAAGGGGCCGATTGGCGCCCCGGACTACGACGCCGCGGACATCCGCCCCGAGCAGGGGCTGCTCCGGCTCCGGGCGGAGCTCGACGTCTACGCGAACCTGCGCCCCTCGCGGCGGGGGGACGTCGACCTGCTGATCGTCCGCGAGCTCGTGGGCGGGATCTACTTCGGCGCGAGCGGGACACGAGCCGACGGCACCGTCTTCGACACGTGCGAGTACCACCCGCACCAGGTCGAGCGGATCGGCCGCCGCGCATTCGAGCTCGCCCGCGGCCGCAGAGGAAGGCTCACGTCCGTGGACAAGGCGAACGTCCTCGAGACCTCACGCATGTGGCGCAAGGTGGTGTCGGGCATGGCGGACGACTACGCAGACGTCGAGCTCGAGCACATGCTCGTCGACAACGCCGCCATGCAGCTCGTCGAGGCGCCCCAGCGGTTCGACGTCGTCGTGACCGAGAACATGTTCGGCGACATCCTCTCGGACGAGGCCGCCGCGGTTGCCGGCGGCCTTGGCCTTGCGGGCTCGGCGAGCCTCGGCGACCGCGGCCCGGGGCTCTTCGAGCCGGTGCACGGCTCGGCTCCGGACATCGCGGGGAAGGGAATCGCGAACCCTGCGGCGATGCTGCGCTCGACCGCGCTGATGCTCACGCACGGCCTCGACAGGCCCGCGGAGGCCGCGCGGCTCGAGGATGCCGTCGACCGTGCCCTCCGTGAGCAGCCGACCGCGGACCTGGGCGGGACGGCGTCCACGCGAGCGTTCGGCGACGCCGTTCTCGCGGGGCTCGGCTGAGCGCCGTCGGCGGCGCCGGGGGTCAACGCGGTGTGTAGCCGCCGCCGGGCTTCAGGGCGACGACGCGTGTGAACTTCCCGACCGTGCCCGCCTCAGCGAGTGGGACGAACTCCGGCTCGACGGTCGCTCCGCGGAGAAACCTCGACATGTCCACGGCGGCGCCGGCGGCATGGTGCTCGTACGTCTCCCGATCCGAGGTCACGAGCTTGAGCGTGAACCGAGCCGGTCCGAGCTGCACGAGCTGGTAGCGAACGAGACCGGGTCGCCCGCGCATGACCTCCCAGACGGCGACGGGGTGGATGAGGGTGCCGTCGGGAAGCGTGACGAGCTCCGACGTGCGGCCTCGCACGCCCGACAGTAGCGGCAACGTTCGCCCGCACAGGCACGGGCCCGCCACCGAGGCGAGGTCGCCCAGGCGATAGTTCAGGAGCACGGTCCCCCTGTTGATCAAGTTCGAGATCACGACCTCGCCCTCCGAGCCGGACGGGACGTCGCGGCCGTCGGGGCCGACGAGGCGGACGTGGCAGAGATCGTCGTGGACGTGGAAGTCGCGCCGTTCCTCGCACGTGAACGCGATCCTGAAGCTCTCGACGGCCGCGTAGCTCGACACGACCGGAAGGCCGAGCTCCAGCTCGAAAAACAGCTTTCCCTCCGGAGACATCCCCTCGCTCGCGTAGCTGACGACGCGGGGGAGATGCCCGCGATATCCGCGCTCGAGCAGCGCTCTGAAGAGGAGCTCGAGATGCGTGCCCCAGCCTCGGACGACGTCCGGGCGAATGCGGTCGATCGCCTCCCCGAGACGGTCGATCGGCTCGTACAACGAAACCCGCACCCGGCGCGGGCGCACCGGCAGATATGCGGCTGCGCGGTAGAAGGCTTGCGTGCGCCGCCCCATACCGGTCGGAGTCGCCACGTGCAGGTAGACGGCGCGAACGCTCTTGCCGGCGAGGCGCGACACGACCGCGCGCTCGCGCTCGGCGTAGGCAATGTTCTCGAGCAGCGACCGCCGATCGTGGTAGATGGTCACGGGGACGCCCGAGGTGCCCATGGACTCGAACGCGAGCGCGTCGGCGGCGTCGGCGGAGGTCGAGCGAAAGCGTTCCGGGTCGGCTCGGAGCTCCTCCTTCTCGATGATCGGGAGGCGCTGGAGATCCTGGGCTCCTGCGATCTCGCGCGGGTCGATGCCCTCGCGCGTGAAGAGCTCCCGGTAGTGGGGCACCGTCTCGGAGGCGTAGCGGACCATCTGGCGGGCACGGGCATCGCGCCGGGCCTGGAGCCGCTCCGGATCGAGAGTCGGGGCGCCTCGGTCTCGCAGGGCGGCACCAATGACGATCCCCGTCCCGCGGAGGGAGCTCAGCACAGGCCCGGGGGGCGCTGAGCGTGGGCCGCGACGAAATGGCCGGTCACGGCTCTCGTCGGCAGCCGGCCAAGCGACTCGAGGCTGTCGAGTGCCCGTAGGTACGTACGGCCGGAGCGGCCGTCGAGCGCGTCGGCGACGACGACGGCAAGCGCCCGCGGAGCGTGGAGTACGGCGCCGACTTCGAGCGTCGTCAGCCCTGCCTGGTGGAGCAGCCGCTTCAACCCGTCCGAACCGCAGGTCCAGCGCACCCGTTCGGGCAGGACACGCACGGCAAGGCGAGGGTGGCGGCGCCAGATCCGATCGAACGCGGCGCCCGGGATCGCCCGCCGCAGCGCGACGGCCGGGTTGAGCGGGTTGTCGAGCGTAAGCACGAGGTGTCCGCCCGGCGCCAGTACCCGCGCGAGCTCCGAGAGGGCCTGCGCGACATCGGCCTCGCAGGAGAGGTGGTCGAGGGTGGAGTTCGAGACGATGCAGTCGAAGAACGCGTCGGCAAACGGCAGCCGGCGGACGTCCGCCCGGAGCGCCACCAGACCGGGATTGGCCCGTGTCGAGGCCTCGACGACGCGCTCGGAGACGTCGATGCCCACGACCTCTTCCGCGCGGGCGAGCAACGATGGCACGAGACCCACCGAAGCGACTTCGTCGAACAGGTCGGTCTTGAGCACGCGGCCCGGCACAGGGGGGAGCCACGCCGCGAGCAGCGTTCGGTTGACAGCGTCGGAGTGCAGGCGCCAGAGCCGCTGCGGACGTTCCTCGAGCCAGAGCTCGGCGAAGTCGTCCCAGCGGGCCTCGTGGGATGCAGTCGTCACCTGCCGTCCGCTCGACCGAGCACGTGCAGCGGCGAGACCTTCGCCCCCGCGGTCACGTATGGCTCTGCACGGACGACCCGGAGCGTCTCCGCCTCTCGCAGGACACGGGCCATCATCCCGCGATAGGCGCGGCCCGAGCCGAGCTCGCCGAGTACTGTCTCGACCACGGAGGGGTCGTCGATCGCCCCGAGTCTCGGGCTGACGACGATCGACACCCGCGGGATTCCTTCGATCTCCTGCTCGACAAGCTGGTAGTCGGCCGGCCCGCCGCCGAACCGTGCGGGCAGGACGTCCTCGACGAGTCGGATCAGGTCGGAGCCAAGATAGGTCATCCCTTCGCTGGTCAGCTTCTCGTGGCTCCGGATCGTATGGACGTGGGTCGAGTAGCCGAGCGCGCCGAGGCTGCAGCCGCAGCGGCGCTGCTCGAGCACCCCGAAGTCTCCGCATTCGAAGTTGACGAAGAGCTTGGGGCTGGCCGGGTGAAGCGTCGTGAACAGGAACGAGCCGACCTCGTCGCCGTGCGAGCCGACCGACCGGCTGCGCTGAACAACGGCGAGGAGGTCGGTGGCGATGTGGAAATCGTCGAGCGCGACCGGATCCGCACAGTTGATGCCGACGCGGCCGAGCTCCCCCATGGCGTAGTTCTGGATCGTCGTGCAGCCGGCATCCGCGTGCACGCGGGCCTTGCCCTCTGTGAACGGCTCGCCGCCGATTCGGAGGATCGAACCCGAGATGTCGAGCCCGAGCTCGCGCGCGGTCAGGCAGACGCGCACCGCGGAGCTTGCAGGCGTCGACAGGAAACCAGGTGTGCCCCGGGCTCGATGCCCCGCGAGCCAGCGGGCGACCCGCGAAGCCCGTCCTGCGGGCACGTGCTCCGGCCAGGGAAGACCTGCTCCCGCTGCGCGAGCCGCGGCGAGAACGGTCAGACCCAGAGCGTAGTCGCGGCCGGCGCCGTGACGAGGGCTGAACGGCGTCTGCGTGAACCAGTGCTCCAGCGGAACACGTCGCTTCGCGTGGCGAAGGGCGTTCTTGAGGCCGGCGATACCGGGCGGCACCGGGCGCCACAGCGCCGACCGGCGGTCCGGCAACGCTCCGTGGGCCTCGTAGGTGAGCCAGTCGTAGGCCGTCTCGTGAGCGACGAGGTCGAGGTCGACCTTGATGCGACGCCCAGCGCTGCGCGAGCCACCCGTCCTGCCCGAGTAGGACTTCGCGAGCAACGGATTGTCGAAGCTCGCGCTCGTCGTCGGGAGCGAGAGACCGGCACGCTCGATCGGCTTGCCGCCCTTGAACTCCTCGATTGAGACGTAGACGCCCTCGCCGTGAAGCCGACGAAGCGCCTCCTCCAGCCCGACCGAGCGCACGAGGCCCGCAACGTCTCCGAACTCCACTCCCGCATGGAGCAGCAGGGCGCGGACCGGGTTTCCCGCGCGCCCGTAGATGCCGCGTTCGAGCACCCGCAAGAAGTTCTCCTCGCGCGCAGCGATGGCGGTCGTGACGAGCTCGCGCGCTTCGACCAGCGTCCCCGGGGTGCGGAGGAACCCTCGCAGGCCACCCGCGAAGCGTGCGAAGGCCAGTGCCTCGCTCACGGCTCGGCCGACACGATCGAGCAAAGGTACGGCGGCACGCGGAGCGACACGCGCGACCCCGGGTCGAGCGGCCGCCGTGCGTCCGTTCGGACGCGGACGTCGACGGAGCCAACGCGCACGACGTAGTCGATGCGGTCGCCGAGAAACGCTCGCTGTGCAACAACCCCACGCCACGCAGGCTCCCCGTGCTCGGGGTTGTCCTCCGGCCCGATCTCGACGTTCTCGGGCCGCACGACGACCAGGACTCGGTTGGCGCTCTGCGGCGAGGTCGGAGCGGTGGCAAGCAGCGTTCCCGCGTCCGTCTGCACCGCGATGGTGCCGTTGCGGCGCTCGACGACGGAGCCACGCAGGAGGTTCGCGGCGCCGATGAAGTCGGCCACGAAACGGGAGGCCGGGCGCTCGTACACGTCTGCGGGCCGGCCGATCTGGTCGATCTGGCCGTCGCGCATGACCGCGACGGCGTCGGACAGCGCGAGCGCCTCGGCCTGGTCGTGGGTGACGTAGACCGTCGTTACGCCGACGGCGCTCTGCAGCCGTCTGAGCTCGAAGCGCATCTCGTCACGAAGCCGGGCGTCAAGATTGGAGAGTGGCTCGTCCAGAAGGAGGAGCGGTGGCTCGAGGACGAGTGCGCGCGCCAGCGCGAGTCGCTGCTGCTCCCCACCGGACAGATCGGTGGCGCGCCGGCCGGCCAGTTCGCCGAGCTGAACGACGTTGAGCGCCCGCTCGACCCGCTCGGCGATCACCGGGCCCGGCAGCCGACGGCGTCGGGGTGCGGCGACGAGCGGGAAGGCGACGTTGGCGTGCGCGGTCATGTGCGGCCAGATCGCCGAGGACTGGAAGACCATGCCGAGGCCACGCTCGCTGGCCGGAACGTCGATTCCGGCGGCTGACGAGAACAGCGTGCAGCCGTCGAGGGCGACCGTGCCCCTGTCCGGGCGCTCGAGCCCCGCGATGCAGCGAAGCGTCGTGGTCTTGCCGCAGCCCGACGGGCCGAGCAACGTGAACAGCGTCCCCGGCGCGGCGGAGAACGTGAGCTCTTCGACTGCGGTGTTGCGCCCCGCGTCGCGTCGGGAGTGCTCGAAGCGCTTCGTGAGCTCTTCGACCCGAAGCCCCGTCATACGTCGCGGAGGTTGAGGATCGGCGCGAGCCGGTAGGCCGCGAAGACGAGCACGCCGAGGCCGGCGACCATGAGCACGCCGAGGGCGGCGAGCTCACCGAAGTCGCCGTTCTCGTACCGGTTCCAGATCGTCAGGGAGAGCACTTCGTTTCCCGGTGTGTAGAGGAGGATCGAGGCGGAGAGCTCACGGATCGCCGCGACGAACACGTACAACCAGCCGACGATCAGGCCGGGCGCGACGAGCGGCACGAGCACTCGCCGGAAGGTCGGCCACCACCCGGCGCCGCTGACGCGAGCCGACTCCTCCAGCTCGGAGCCGATCTGACCCATCGAGACGGACGAGTATCGCATCCCGTATGCCAGGAACTCCGTGAAGTACGCCAGCAGAAGGATCCAGAGCGTCCCGTAGAGGCCGAGCGGCAGCTGCAGGGAGAGGGCGACGAACGCCACGCCCAGCACGATGCCCGGGATCGCGATCGGGAGGAAAGCGGCGCTGTCGACGAGCCGGCGGCCCGGTACGCGGGTCCGGACGACGAGCCACGCGGCGACGGCGCTGAAGACGACGACCGCGGTCGCTGCGCCGAACGCGAGCAGCGCCGAGTTGCCGAGCGCCCGGAACGTCCCCGGGTCGCTCAGCACGGCGGCGTAGCTCGAGAGGCTGGCGTCGCCGAGCCGCGCCAGCGACGGTGGCGCGTAGAACGGCTGGGTGGAGGTGTAGACGAGGATCAGGACGGGCAGGACGACGGCCACGGCCGCGTACAGCGTCACGAGGGCGATCGCCGGCCTGCGCCACCGTCCGAGCGACACGGGGCGGGGTCGATGTCCGCGACCCGTCATCGTCTGGTAGCTCCGTTCCCTCCGGGTGATCCGGGCCAGAGCGACCACGCCGATGAGAGTCAGGGCGAGCAGCGAGATGGCGAAGGCGCCCGTCTGGCCGAGGTCGTACGGATACTCCGAGGTCGATCGGTAGATCCGTGAGGTGAAGACCCAGACCCCGCCGGGGATGCCGATGAGGGCGGGCACCTCGAAGGCCTCGAGCGCACGGACGGCGACGAGCAGGGCCGCGGCGCCCAGCGCGGGGGCGACGAGGCGGAGCGTGATCCGCCGAAGAGTCATCCTGAGCGACGCGCCGCTCGCGATTGCCGCATCCTCGAGAGCGGGGTCGAGCGAGCGGAACGCCGCGGCCATGACGAGGAACGCGATCGGCGTCAGGTGAAAGCCCTCCACGACGATCATGCCCTGAAGCGTGAAGACGTCCAGGGCTCCGCTGCCGAGCGCCGGCTCCAGCAGACGGTTGATCGCGCCCGAGTTGGGGCTCGCGAGGAAGATCCAGGCGACCGCGTAGAGGACGCCTGGAACGGCGAACGGCCCGAGCGCGACCAGGGTGAGCAGCGGCCGCCCGGGGAAGTCGGTACGTACGACCAGGTAGGCGAGGCACGTCCCGATGGCGACGGCCAGGATGGTCGTCCCGAGCGAGAACGCCAAGGAGTTGCCGATCATCTCGCCGAGGCCCTGCTCGTCGTAGGCCCGCCGAAACGAGTCGAGCGAAAACGCGCCGTCACGGACGAACGTGCGCCACAGCAGGTACCCGAGCGGAACGAGCGCGGTGCAGGCGAGGACGGCCCCCACGACGATGCCGACACCGATCTCGGCACGAATGCCACGACCTGCCGGCCGCGATCCGCGTCCTGTCCTCGTGGCTGCGAGCTCTGTCACCGGAAGAGGCGACGGGTGCAGCGGCTCACGCTGGACGCCGTCAGATCGACCGATCATAATCGGCGCCCCCGATGGTGTCGAACCTCCCGAAGCCTCTACGGCGGGTCCTGGTGGCGACACTCGCTTTCGCGGCGGCGACAGGTCTTGCGGCCTGCGGCGGCTCCTCGGATGAGCCCGACAGCTCCTCGTTCGACGACGTCGCCGCAGCGGTCGACGGGCTCTCCGGCGAGGCGCGTGAGCGCGCGCTGCTCGAGCTTGCCCGGGCCGAGGGCGGGAAGCTCACCTTCTACACGTCGTACAGCTCGAGCCTGCTTTCCGATGTCGCCGACGCGTTCGAGGACGCCACCGACCTCGACGTCGCCGTGTATCGCGCCCAGACGGGAGATCTCCAGCTCCGTCTCATCCAGGAAGCCGATGCGGACTTCCAGGGCGCGGACGTCGTCGAGACGGGGGGTCTCGAGATGAACGATCTCGTCGGCCGGGGAATCCTGGAGCCCTATGCGTCCCCGGCTGCCGCGGGGCTCATCGCTGGCGCGGCGCAGGAGGGATGGACGTCGGACGCCCAGAACACCTTCGTCCTCACCTGGAACACCGATCTGCTCGCGCCGGACCAGGTGCCGAAATCCTGGGAGGAGCTCGCCGATCCCCGATGGAAGGGCAAGCTCGCGCTCGACCTCGGCGACGTCGAGTGGTACGCGACGCTCTACGACTACTGGCTGGCGCACGGCAAGTCGAAGGACGAGGTCGATCGGCTCTTCGAGGCGATCTCCGCAAACGCGCTCGTCGTCAAAGGTCACTCGGCCGCCGCGGAGCTCCAGGCGGCGGGCGAGTTTCCGCTCTTCGTCGACTTGGAGCACCTCGCGGGGAAGTTCGCCAGCGACGCCGCGCCGCTGGCCTGGAAGCCTGTCGTTCAGCCCGTCGTCACGAAGACCGACGGCGTCGGCCCGATCGCGAGCTCCGCTCATCCCGCGGCGGCGATGCTCTTCGTCGACTGGCTCCTCGGCGACGGCCAGAAGGTCCTCGCCGAGTACGGCGTGGCGACTCGCAAGGACCTCAGCTCGGTCGCCGACGTCGAGACGGCGTACGTCGACCTGAAGGCGCTGAGCGACGACGAGCAGTCGTGGTCGGATCGCTACGACGCCCTGCTCCGGGAAGGCACGCCCTTGGACACCGGGAGCTAGGCGACGTACCTGGAGCTCGACGCGCCCCGCGCCGACGTGCTCCGGCACGCGGCCGAGCTGGTCGAAGCGGCATGGCGGAGCTTCGACAGCGCCCGCCCGGACCAGCCGCCCGTGGATGCGGTGTTGCGGTCGTTTCTCCAGACGGGCCTGCCGGAGGAGCCCACTCCCGCCACGCGGGGGCTCGACGAAGCCGCGCGCATCCTCGACACGAGCCTGGCGCAGGCCCGGCCGCGCTACTTCGCGTTCATCGGCTCGTCCGGGCTCGAGATCGCCGTCCTCGCCGACGCGCTCGCGGCCTGCCACGACGTCAATCTCGCCACCGAGGCGGCCGCCGCGAACCTCGTCGAGGCCCAGGCTCTGCGCTGGGTCGGCGAGCTCGTTGGCTACCCGGTCGGCGGCGGAGCGTTCACGAGCGGCGGCATGGTCTCCAACCTGACCGCGCTCGCAGCGGCGCGCGAGCGTGCGTTTCCCGGCTCCCGCCTCGAGGGTCTGGGCGGTCGTCGCGGGGCGATCTACTGCTCGCTGGACGCGCATTACTCGGTGGCCCGCGCGGCCGAGATCCTCGGGCTCGGCAGCGACTGGGTGCGGGCGATCCCGCTCGACGAGCATCGGCGCATGCGCCCTGACGAGACCGAGGCAGCTGTCGCCCGCGACCGGGCGGACGGCGTGACGCCGATTGCGGTCGTCGCCACCGGCGGAACGACGCTCACGGGCGCGGTCGACCCGATCGGCGAGCTCGCCGACGTGTGCGCTGCCGCCGGCGTCTGGCTGCACGTGGACGGCGCCTACGGTCTCCCTGCCGCCGCAGCCCCTTCGACGGCCGCGCTCTTCGCGGGGATCGACCGCGCGGACTCGATCGCAGTCGACGCCCACAAGTGGCTCTACCTACCGAAGGCGTGCGGCGTCGTCATCGTCCGCGACCTCGCCGATCTCGAGCGTGCGTTCTTCCATCGCGCCATGTACATTCCGCACGAGGAGGGTGAGGTGGATCCGGTTGACCGCACCCTCGAGTACTCGCGGCCGTTTCGCGCGCTGAAGCTCTGGCTCGCCTTTCGCGTGCACGGTGCCGAGGCGTTCCGTAACGCAATCGAGCGGAATCTCGGCCAGGCGCGGCTGCTCGCCCAGGAAGTGCTGCAACAGCCCGACCTCGAGCTCCTGCTCGAGCCCGAGTTGTCGGTCGTGTGCTTCCGGCACCGGCCTGGCGCTGGCGCCGACGCCGACCTCGACGTCCACAACCACGACCTCGCGCGAGCGCTTCAGGCCGACGGCCGCGTGTACGTCGCCGACGCGGTCGTCGACGGAGCGACCTGGCTGCGCCCGTGCTTCGTCAACTACCGCACGCGCGAGAGTGACGTGCTCGCGCTCGTGGAGATCGTCCGGGAGGTCGGGGAAGCGATCGCCGGCCGATGACCCGCGAGCAGGCCCGAGAACGGTTCGTCCAGGCGCGGGTCGCGAGGATCGCCACGGTGGGACCAGGGGGCGCTGCGCACGTGGTTCCCGTGTGCTTCGCCCTGGAGCACGACACGCTCTGGTGGGCGGTCGACGCGAAGCCGAAGCGGACGACCGAGCTCCGGCGGCTCGTCAACATCCGCGCCAACCCGAGCGTGTCGCTTCTGGTCGACGTCTACGACGAGGACTGGACGCGACTCTGGTGGGTGCGGGCGGACGGGCGCGCCCGGGAGGTCGAGGACGATCGCGAGCGAGCACGGGCCCTCGAAGCGCTCGTCGCCAAGTATCCGCAGTATCGACACGTCCCGCCACCGGGCCCAGTGGTGCAGGTGACGATCGAGGCCTGGTCCGCATGGAGCGCCGCGGAAACGGTAGAAAAGCGGTCGTGACTCTCGATCGGGTCGTGATCGTGGGCGCGAGCCTGACCGGCGCCACGGCTGCCGTGACCCTCCGGAACGAGGGATACGAGGGCTCGCTCGTGCTCGTCGGCGCCGAGGCGCACCTGCCGTACGAGCGGCCGCCGCTCTCGAAGGAGCTTCTCCGCGGCGAGACGACGCTCGACGACGCGCTCGTCAGGTCGCAGGCGGCGTACGACGACGCGGCGATCGAGCTTCGGCTCGGCGTCGCCGCTCAGCGGGTCGACGCCGCCGAGCGCGCGGTCGAGCTCGTCGACGGCGAGCGCCTGGCCTACGACGCCGTCCTCGTCGCCACCGGAGGACGCAACCGGCGTCCCCCGATCCCCGGGATCGACCTCGACGGCGTGCTCGAGCTGCGCACCGTCGAGGACGCGGAGCGAATCCGGGCGGCTGCGAGGCAAGGCGGTAGCGCGGTCGTCGTCGGGCTCGGCTTCATCGGTTCCGAGGTTGCCGCGTCGTTGCGTGCGCTCGGCGTCCACGTGACGGCGATCGACGAGACCGCGCCGCTGGCCCGCGTCCTCGGAGAACGAGTGGGCGAGGTCATGGCCGGGCTCCATCGCGAGCACGGAGTCGAGGTCGTCCTCGGCGATCTGGTCGAGGCGTTCGAGGGCGTCGGCCGCGTCTCACGGGTGCGCACGAGGAGTGGGCGTGCCGTCGACTGCGACCTCGCGATCGTCGGCGTCGGCATCGAGCCGGCGGTCGAGGTGGCGGCAGGCGCGGGCGTCGAGATCGACGATGGGATCCGAGTCGACGCGCTGTGCCGCACGAGCATCGAGGGGATCCACGCGGCGGGCGACGTCGCCCGCTTCGACCATCCAACGCTCGGCCGAACCCGCGTCGAGCACTGGCAGCACGCGATCAGGCACGGCGAGCACGCCGCCCGCAGCCTGCTCGGCAAGCGCGAGCCGTACGCCGAGACGCCGTGGTTTTGGTCTGACCAGTACGAGGACAACATCCAGCTCGCAGGCCTGCCCGGCGCCTGGGACGAGCTCGTGATCCGCGGCAGCCTCGAGGAGCGCCAGTTCGTCGGCTTCTACCTCGAGGGAGGTCGCCTGAACGCCGCGGTGGGGCTCAACCGCGGCCGCGACGTGCGTCGGGCGACACCTCTGGTCGCTGCCCGCACGAAGGTCGATCCGGCGCTGCTCGAAGACGAGGACGTCGACCTGCGCGACCTGGCGCGCTGAGCCGGGGCCGTGTCTCTACCGGCCAGGTCCCGGGGACAGGCCCCGGGACACGTCCCGTGAGGCCACGCCGTAGCGAGTGGGCTGCTACGCGTTCTTCTCGTCGCGCCAGGCAACGAGCTCGCGCAGCGGGCCGAGATCGTAGCTCGGGCCCTGGTCCGAGTAGACGAGAAACGTCGCGCCTGCCTCGAGAAACCGCTCCGCCTCCCCCGGGTCCTTCGCGGTGACCGAGCGCTCGATCGTTGCCGGGTCCCGGCCGACCTTTGCACACCACTCGTCGAGGACGCCGGCCTTCTGGCGGAACCGGTCGAGCGGGCCGAAGCCGTGCCAGATGTCGGCATGCTCGGCGACGATCCGCAGCGTCACCTTCTCGCCGCCGCCTCCGATCATCACCGGGATCTTGCGCGTCGGCGGCGGGTTCAGCTTCGCCCAGCGCGCTTCGATCACGTCCAGCGACGCGTCGAGGTCGCGCAGGCGGCTCCCCGCCGTGCCGAACTCATAGCCGTACTCGAGGTAGTCGCGCTCGAACCAGCCGGAGCCGATCCCGAGGATGAGGCGGCCGCCCGAGATGTGGTCGACGGTCCGTGCCATGTCGGCGAGGAGGTTGGGATTGCGGTACGAGTTGCAGGTGACCAGCGCGCCGAGCTCGACGCGCTCGGTCGCCTCGGCCATCGCCGCGAGCGTCGTCCAGCACTCGAGGTGCTTGCCGTCGGCGTCGCCGTAGAGCGGGAAGAAGTGATCCCAGTTCATGACGACGTCGGCGCCGATCTCTTCCGCCTCCAGCCACGCGTGGCGAAGGGCGTCGTAGTCTGCGTGCTGAGGCTGAGTCTGGACGCCGATCCGAATCTTCACGATCGCGGCTCCCTTCGTCGCGTGCGGTCAGGCCGGACGTTACCGACGTGCGCGGGGGCCGGGAGTAGTTACCGCGCCGAGTAGCCCCCGTCGATTGCGAGCGTTGCGCCGGTGATGTACGACGCTTCGTCGGAGCAGAGAAAGAGGATGGCCGGGGCGACCTCTTCGGACGTACACATGCGGCCGATCGGCATCGAGTCGGCGAGCTCGGCCCGGCTAGCGGACGCCGACGCCGGCCGCCAGGCCGGGCCGGACGAGCCGGGCGGGCCGCTCGAGCCTCGCATCGTTCACGGCGGGGTTGAGCGGCTCAGCAAGCGGTGGCGCGCCGAACGACGCCCGCGTGCGTTCCTCGGGCGGAGCCCCGTAGAGCGTCGTCCGCTGGCGCGGGACGCGACCGGCCGCGCGGATCAGCGCTTCCATTCCCTCGGGCGGCATCTCCTGGCCGTGGCTCGCGCCGGCAGCCCGGGAGATCGACTCGTTCATCAGCGTCCCGCCGAGGTCGTTCGCGCCCGAGCGGAGGGCCGCCCGTGCCCCCTCGACCCCGAGCTTGACCCAGGACGCCTGGACGTTCGTGATCCAGGGATGGAGGGCGAGCCGCGCGACCGCGTGCATGAGGATCGCCTCGCGGAACGTCGGCCCGGGCCGTGCCCGACCCTTCAGATAGATCGGGGCCTCCATATGGACGAAGGGCAGCGGGACGAACTCGGTGAAGCCGCCGGTGCGCCGCTGCTGGTCGCGCAGGACGAGCAGGTGGCGCGCCCAGCTGCGCGGCCCCTCGATCGACCCGTACATGATCGTCGTCGTCGAGCGCAGGCCGGCACGGTGAGCGGCGTCGTGCACCTCGAGCCACTGCCCGGTCGACACCTTGTCGGGGCAGAGGATCCGCCGGACCTCGTCGTCGAGGATCTCCGCTGCCGTCCCGGGCAGGGAGGCGAGGCCGACGTCACGGAGCCGTGCGAGGTAGTCGTCGAGAGACATGCCGAGTGTCGCCGCGCCCTGCCAGACCTCGAGCGCCGAAAACGCGTGGACGTGGAGGTCGGGCAGCTCGCGCTTGATCGCCTCGCAGATCTCGACGTAGGTGTCGCCTGTGAAGCCGGGGTGGATGCCCCCCTGGAGGCACACCTCGACGGCGCCCCGATCCCACGCCTCACGGCTGCGCCGCACGATCTCCTCGATCGGGACGACGTACGCCGGCCCACGGAGGTTCTCGGCGAGCTTCCCCTTGGAGAATGCGCAGAAGCCGCAGCGGAAGTAGCACACGTTCGTGTAGTTGATGTTGCGGGTGACGACGTAGGTGACGGTGTCGCCGTTGACCTCGCGCCGCAGGTCGTCGGCGGCGGCGCACACGGCTTCGAACGACGACCCGCGAGCCTCGAAGAGCGCGGTCACGTCCTCCTCGTCGAGCTCGCGGCCCACTGCGGCCCCGGCCAGGGCGGCCGCGATCGCCGGAGACGCCGTCCCGCGGGGTCGTGTCCCGGGGACAGGCCCCGGGACATGGCCCGGGGAGCCGGCTGCCCAACGATCCTCGCGAGCGAGCCCCGACGCGTCGGACCGATGCAGGACTGCGGTGGCGACCCTGGGCGAGCACCAGCGGCCGACGTCGGCCACGTACTCCGGGTAGAGGGGGAGCCGCGGAACGAGCTCGAGACCGTGGTCGCCCGTGGCGGCCGCCAGTCGGACGACCTCCGGCCACGGCGCCTCGGGGTTGACGTGGTCGATCGTAACCGGCGAGATCCCGCCCCAGTCGTTCAGCCCCGCGTCGAGCAGCCGCGGAAAGTTCTCGTACGACAGGTTCGGCGGCGCCTGGAGATTCAGCTCGGGGCCCAGGACGATCCGGGCGGCGGCGACCGTCCACAGCAGCTCGTCGAGCGAGGGCTCGGGATGGTCGACCATTCGCGTGCCGGGCTTGGCCCGGAAGTTCTGGACGATCACCTCCTGGATGTGGCCGTAGCGCGCGTGCAGCTCGCGGATGGCAGCGAGCGCCTCGAGCCGCTCGTGCCTCGTCTCGCCGATCCCGATCAGGATCCCCGTCGTGAACGGAACCGCAAGCTCGCCTGCGAGTCGAAGGGTCTCGAGCCGCGCCGCCGGCATCTTGTCGGGGGAACCGAAATGCGGGCCCCCACGCTCGGACAGCCGATCGGAGACCGTCTCGAGCATGATCCCCTGCGAGGCCGTGACCTCGCGCAGGAGCATCAGGTCATCGCGGCTCATGACTCCGGGGTTGGCATGGGGGAGAAGGCCGGTTTCGTCGAGGACGAGACGGCACATCGCGGCGAGGTAGTCGATCGTCGTCTCGTGGCCGAGCTCGGCGAGCTCGTCGCGTGCCGCCCGGTAGCGAAGCTCGGGCTTGTCGCCGAGCGTGAACAGCGCCTCGTGGCAACCGGCCTCGGCGCCGGCCGCCGCGATCGCCAGCACCTCGTCGGCGGTCATGTAGGCGCGCTCGCCGCGGCGGGGAGGTTGAGCGAAAGTGCAGTAGTGGCACACGTCGCGGCAGAGCTTCGTGAGCGGGATGAAGACCTTCGGGGAGTACGTGATCAGCGCGCCCGTCCGCTGCTCGCGCAGCTCCCGGGCGACCGGGAGGAGCTCGTCGACAGGCGTCTCGATCAGGGCCTCGAACTCCTTCACCGGTCAAGCATATCGGCCGCCCCTTGACCCCCCGACTGAGCCCCCTGCCCGCCCGGCCCGGCTGCCCCGGACTGCTCGAGTGCCTCCAGGGCCGTTCGGGAGGCCTCGATCTCGGCCGTGTCTGCCTCGGCGTCTGCGAGCCCATTTCGCGCCTCCTCGATCGCCGCGGTGTCCTGCTCGGCGCGCTCGAGTGACCACTCGGCCGCGGCCACTGCAGCGGCCCGACGCGCTCGCAGCTCGACGAGCGTCGCATCGGCCTCGGCGACCGCGCCGGCGCGACCGGCGACGACGTCGGCGGCGTTCAGGGCGGCGACGTTCACGCGCCGGGCAAACTCGCGGGCCGCGTCGGCGTCGTGTTCACAGGGTCTGATACTGAAGAGGGCAGGTGCCTCGACGAGGATCACGGGCTCGTCCCGGGAGCGCCGCGCCCGCGCCTGGAGAGCGGCGAGGGCAGCGGCGGCTTCGACGCCCGTGCGGCCGATCGCGAGCTCTCGCTGAACGAGGTTGCCGGGGGCGTCGACGATCGCCCGTACTCCCGGGGAGAGCTCAACCGTCCCCTCCGGTGTCTCGATCCGGTCGTCGTAGAGCACGAGCTCGCCGAGCCGGGTGAGCTCCCGACCGCGTCGTGCTTCCGCGACGGCCTGCTGGGCGCGGCGAAGAGCGGGGTCGTCCGAACGCGCCGCCTCCGCGAGCGCGTGCTCGGCCTCGGCGACGGAGCGCGCGTTCGCCTTCTCGGCAGCCACAAGCGCCTTTCGCCGCTCCTTGACGCGGGCGGCGTGCGCACGCTCGGCCTGCTTCAGCGCCTGTCGCGCGGACTTCAGGGCCTGCTCGTGCGCCTGGTCTGCGGGTGTGAGCGGCTTTCGCTGGAGGATGTCGTTGAGGCGGTCCAAAGCCGGGCCTCTCGCAAAGCTCTCATTCACGGTACCTGGCGACGAGGTCGAGCGCAGCCCGGGCGACGGCCACGCGACTGTCGTGCCGGTCGAGCAGCGTGTCTTGCGCGGCGGCCGCGATTCCCAGCGATCCGAGCACGTCGACGAACTCGGCGTCGGTCGTGTCCACGAGCATGTGCGTCAGGAAATCCCGGTAGCGCTCGGCGACGGCGCGTGGGCTCGCCTCGCCCGCGAGCGAGCGGAGCATCCGATCGGCAGGGCCCTTGATCGCGCGGCCGTCCACGATCGGGCTGACCGCGACGACGGGGCCGGTTCGGGCCTTCAGCGCCGCCCGAACGCCGTCGATCGCCAGTATGGGCTCGATCGAGAGAAACGGGTTCGAGGGAGCCACGACGACGACGTCGGCGCCGGAGATCGCCTCGATCACCCCGGGCGCCGCAACTGCGTCGCCGGCCCCACGATATTCGAGCTCGAGGACGTCGTCCTGGTGGCGACGGCGCACGAAGTACGTCTGGAAGTCGAGCCAGCCGCTCGGCGTCCGCAGCATCGTCCGAACCTGGTCGTCCGTCGCCGGCAGGAGGCGCACCCCCAGATCGAGGCGGCGGGCGATGTCCGCGGTGATCGACGAGAGAGGTTCGCCTCGGCGCAACCGCTCGGTGCGGACGACGTGGAGGCCGATGTCGCGATCGCCGAGGTAAAACCAGTCCTCGCCGCCCAGCGTCCGAACGGTCGCGAGCGCATTCGAGGTCTCATCGGCCCGCCCCCATCCCTGCTCCGGGTCGACGATTCCTGCGAGCGTGTAGAGGATGGTGTCGAGATCCGGCGACACGTGCAGACCGAGGTGCTCGAAGTCGTCGCCGACGTTGCCGACGACGGTCACGTCCCGCGGCGGGACGACGCCGACGAGGCCGTCGAGGAAGCGTGCGGCTCCGACCCCACCGGCGAGGACGCTCACGAGCATGGGCCAATTCTGTCGCAATCATCTTGCAGCCACGGCCGGTGTTCCTGATTGACCGTGAGGCGATCCTGCAAGACGGGTGGGAGTGTGCGAACGAACCGGCTCATGCTCGGCCGAACAGGCCTCCGCGCCATCGGCGTGACCCTGATTCGTCCAGAGCAAATCCCGCATCCTGCTTCGGAGAACCACGCACGCTCGTGGCGGCGGCGGGTTGAGGTCCGTAGTTGTCCGCACCTCCGACCAGCAGGAATGCGGATGCTCGACGCGACCGGCCCGGCGAGTCTTGCGCCTATGCGAAAGCGATCTGGGCGACGGGAGTAGTCGACGGGCTGACCAAGGAGGACGTCAGTGGAGACGATCGTGGTAGGGGTGGACGGCTCGCCGGGCGCCGACGAGGCGGTTCGCCATGCGGCTCGGGAGGCACGGCTTCGGGGCGCCCGGCTGCTCCTGGTGACTACGTGGCACGTGCCGGCGGTCGCCTACGGCGGCGTGGGTGCGTCGCCACTGGTCGGAATGAACGAGGAGTTCCAAGGGAACGCGGAGGCGATTCAGAAGGAGACCTTGAAGCGCCTTGGAGGCGATCTCGAGGGGCTCGAGGTCGAGCACGTAGTACGAGAGGGACGGGCCGCAAGCGTTCTCCTCGAGGAGGCGGCCCGGGCCGACCTGCTCGTCGTCGGGTCGAGGGGCCACGGCGGCTTCGTGGGGCTCCTCCTCGGCTCGGTCTCGAGCGAGTGCGCACAGCATGCTGAAGTGCCCGTTCTGATCGTCCACGCGGCCGGGGTTTCGTGAGGCGTCCGTAGTGGCCCGCAGGACTGATCGGCGTGACCCCGAATGACGTTCGTCGCACGGGCGCCGAGCGCTTCGGAGAACGCCAGGAGAGTCGAGGACATGATGACGAGCGACATGGTGAAGGTCGACGATCGTGCGGGCGTGACCAGCGTGGGACGCGGTTGACGAGCGTCGCGGAGAGGGACGATCGGAGGAGCGCATCGTCGGTCCCGCTCGCGATCGACGCGTTCACGCCGGCCGAGATGGCGGGCCGTGCCGCGACGATAGGAGTCCGCAAGGTGGCCGCAGGTGCGGTGACGACCTTTGCGCTCGCCGTTCTCGCAGGTGCGTTCATCGCCATGGGTGCGGTGTTCATGACCACGGTGATGGCGGGCGACGAGGGGGTGCCGTACGGGGTCGAGCGGCTCCTCGGCGGCCTCGCGTTCTCGCTCGGCCTCGTCCTCGTCGTCGTCGCCGGAGCGGAGCTCTTCACGGGCAACAACCTCCTCGTGATGGGGTGGGCGAGCAGGCGGATCGCGACAGGCCCGCTGCTTGCCAACCTCGGGCTCGTCTACGTGGGGAACTTCGTCGGCGCTCTGCTGACGGCGGCCCTGATGCTGCTCACGAAGCAGTACACGTTCGGAGGAGGAGCAGTAGGGGACCAAGCGCTGAGCATCGCCGTCGCCAAGACCGATCTCGGCTTCGTCCAGGCGATTGCGCTCGGCGTGTTCTGCAACGCGCTCGTGTGTCTCGCGGTCTGGTTGACCTACAGCGCGCGGACGACCGCGGATCGGATTCTCGCGATCGTGCTGCCGATAGCCGCCTTCGTCGCCGCCGGCTTCGAGCACTCGATCGCGAACATGTACTTCATCCCGTTCGGGCTGTTCCTCAAGGCTCAGACCGGTTGGATCGACGGCCAGTCGGACTTGCCGGATCTCTCGCATCTGACCTGGCGGTCGTTCTTTGTCGACAACCTCGTGCCCGTGACGATCGGGAATCTCATCGGCGGAGCGCTCATGGTCGGGGGGATCTACTGGTTCGTCTATCTGCGGTCAGGGCGCGCCGACCCGCCAGTACCGCCGTCGAGAAAGGAGCTCGCATGACACGTTCCGTCCTCGTCGCGTACGCCACGAAAGAGGGGTCGACACGCGAGGTTGCAGAGGCCGTGGCAGCGGCCCTGCGCGGACGGGGCCTCTCCGTCGACACGCGTCCTGCCGGCGACGTCGACGACCTCACCGGGTATGCCGGCGTCGTGCTCGGAGGCTCGCTCTACATGGGCCGCTGGCACAAGGACGCCCGCGGCTTTCTGAAGCGACACCGCGAGGTGCTCGCGGGGCTTCCCCTCGCCGTCTTCGGGATGGGCCCCCTGACCATGAAGGAGAGCGACGTTGCCGGCGCACGCAAGCAGCTCGACCACGCCCTGGTAAAAGCCAAGGGAGTCGAGCCGATCGCCGTGACCGTCTTCGGCGGCGTCGTCGATCCAGCCAGGCTTCACTTCCCCTTCAATCGGATGCCCCGTTCGGACGCGCGCGACTGGGACGCGATCAAGGCCTGGTCAGACGACATTGCCGACACGCTTGCCCCGCGCGACCTCGCCGTGAGCGGCGTGCCCGCGTCAGGCAAGGTCGCTTCTGGAGGCGACTGACACGGCGGGAGGATCCGCGTTTCGAGGATCAGGTGGGGCACGCTCGGCAAGAATGTCGTCGTGGAACCCTCGACGAGGAAGCTCGACCGCCTGCGTGTTCTCGTCGACGCTGGCATCGCACTCAGCTCGGAGCTCTCGCTCGACGCGCTCCTGCAACGGATCGTGGAGACGGCGGCTCAGCTGACGGGCGCCAGGTACGCAGCGCTCGGGGTGATCGACAAGTCAGGGCAGGCACTCGAACGGTTCCTGACGACAGGGATCGACCCCACGACACACGCGCTGATCGGGGAGCTGCCGCGCGGGCGCGGCATCCTCGGAGTCCTGATCCGCGAGGCACGGACGCTGCGGCTACACGACCTTGCCGACGACCCGCGCTCGGTCGGGTTCCCGCAACATCACCCGCCGATGAAGACGTTCCTCGGGGTGCCGATCCTCCTCCGCGGCGTCGCCTACGGGAATCTCTACCTGACGGAGAAGGAGGGCGGGGACGACTTCACCGAGGAGGACGAGGAGGTGACGCAGCTCCTGGCCGCCCAGGCGGCAGTTGCGATCGAGAACGCTCGCCTCTACGAGACGTCGACGCGCTGGCTTCGCCAGCTCGAGTCGCTCAACGAGATCTCGGACGCCCTGGTCTCGGAGCTCGAGCTCGAGCCGCTGCTCGGTCTGGTCGCCCGTCATCTGCGCGAGCTCGTCGACGCCCGGTTGGTGCTGATCGCGCTACCGGACGGCGGCGAGACGCTCGGCGTCGTCGCCGCCGAGGGGGAGGCAGACGGCGTCGTCGGCATCCGCCTCGGGCTGGCAGGCTCGAAGGCAGGACGGGTGGTCGAGCGGGGACGGAGCGAGCGGGTCGATTCCGTGCTCGAGGATCCGGAGATCGATCAGCAGGTGGCCCGGCGGCTGGGCGTCCACTCGGCGCTGTTCGTCCCCCTCGTCGTGCGCGGCCGGCCGATCGGGGTCATCATCGCCCACGACAAGAGCGGAGACACGCCCGCGTTCACCGACGACGACCTTCGTCTCGCCGAGGCGCTCGCCTCTCGCGCTGCCGTTGCCGTCGACCTTTCGCAGCGCGTCGGCCGAGATGTCGTCGGCCGCGTCGTCGCCGCCCAGGAGCTGGAGCGCGAGCGCCTGGCGCGTGAGCTGCACGACGAGACCGGTCAGGCGCTCACGTCGATTCTCCTCGGCCTGAAGCCGCTCGAGCAGGCGCTCGCCGGCGACGACGGCCGGGCTGCGATGGCCTCGGTTCGCGAGCTCGTCGTGTCGACGCTTCAGGACGTCCGCCGGCTGGCGGTCGAGCTCCGTCCCTCGGTCCTCGACGATTTCGGCCTGGGTCCGGCGCTGGAACGACTCACCGAGACGTTCCGCGAGCAGACGGGGCTCCTCGTCGTTCTCCAGTCCCGGCTCCGAGACAAGCGTCTGCCGAGCGAGGTCGAGACCGCCCTCTACCGGATCGTGCAGGAGGCGCTGACGAACGTGGTCAAGCACTCCGGCGCACGGCGGGTCACCATCGACCTCGACGACGAGGACGCCCGCGGCGTCACCCTGGTGATCGAGGACGACGGCCGCGGCTTCGATCCCGCGGCGGCGCGGCACGAGGGGTTCGGCCTCGTCGGGATGCGCGAGCGGGTCGCGCTCGTGGACGGTCGCCTCCGGGTCGAGTCCAGCAAGGGCAAGGGAACGACGCTCGTGGTGGAGGTTCCGCTGCGGTGAGCATCCGCGTCCTCGTGGTCGACGACCACGCGGTGGTGCGCGCCGGCCTGCGACGTGTGCTCGACGCAGAACCGGACATCGAGGCGGTCGCCGAGGCTGCCGACGCAGACCGTGCAGTGTTCGAGGCGATGACCCACAGGCCAGACGTCGTCCTCCTCGATGTCGTCATGCCGGGACGGAGCGGCATCGAAGGGATGCCCGCCCTGCGGCAGGCGGTCCCCGACGCCAAGGTGCTCATGCTGTCGATGCAGGACGACCCGCGCTACGTGCGCGAGGCGTTCGACGCCGGGGCGAGCGGCTACATCCTCAAGGAAGCTGCCGACACGGAGGTCGTGGGCGCCGTCCGCGCCGTGGCCGCCGGGGAGCGCTACCTCCACCCGGCGCTCGGCGCCCGGCTGCTCGCCGCCGAGGCCGAGGAACGCAAGCGAGCCGCGGCCGACCCGCTCTCCGACCGCGAGCGCGAGGTGCTTCGTCTGCTCGCGCTCGGTCATACCAATCAGGAGATCGCGAAGATGCTATTCATCTCCGTTCGCACGGCCGAGACGCACCGGGCGCACATCATGCAAAAGCTCCGGCTCTCCAGCCGGGCAGAGCTCGTTCGGTACGCGATCTCGGAGGGGCTGCTCGAGGAGTGAAGGCGTGGCGGCTCGACGCAGACGATCGAGCTGCGGAGCGCCCGGCCGGCCGAGCGGCTCAGCCTCACAGCAGAGCAGCCTGGAGAAGGATCATCGCCGCAGCGGAGAGGACGACCACCGCGGAGACGGCCCGCACAGGCGCCGCCTCCACGGCTTCAGGCAGAAGCTCCGCCGCCACCATCCAGAGCATTGCGCCGGCTGCGAATCCGAGACCCACAGGCAGGAACGGCTCGAATGACTCTACGAAGACGAAAGCGGGAACGGCCATCAGGGGTTGGGGCAGGCTCGAGAAGATGCTCCAGCCCGCAGCGCCGCGTACCGAAACCCCGCGCGGAATCAGGACGAGGCTGATCGCCAAACCCTCGGGGACGTTGTGGACGGCGATCGCCAGGGCGATCACGAAGCCGAGCTGCGCACCGTCGCCGAAGGCGACGCCGATCCCGATGCCTTCGGTGAACGAGTGCACTGTCATCACTCCGACCATCAGCAGCATCCTGGTCGCGTCGCCGCCGGTGAACGCACCGAAATGGACCTGGCGATTGCGGCCGAGCAGCGCTCGCGTCAGGACGATCAGGATCGCGCCGGCGGCTGCGCCGGCGAGGGCACGCCCGGTTCCGTACTGCCGGGCCTCCCAGAGCAGCCCGATGCTGGCGCCGATCATGAACCCGGCCGCGAGCGCGTTGGCGAGCCCGAGCCACGACCTGTCGGGGGTCCGGCTCAGGAGGAACGGAAGTGCGCCGAGGCCGGTGGCCAGGGCAGTGATGGTGGCGGCGACGAAGACGGAGAATGGGTTGGCGCTCACCTGGCGGGTACCGATTGCGCGACACAAGGGCGGCGGTCGGGCAGCGGCGGCGGGCACCCCGGCCCTATCCGCCGCCGCCTGCTGCGAGTGCCGCTACGCCGTTGCCGACGCGGTATCGAGCGTCTCCTTTCGCTCCGGAATCGCCGCGACCCCGAGTGCCCCTCCCAGTGTGAGGACGAGGAACCCGATGCCGGTCAAGAGCATGGCGGCGCCCATGACGATCGAGAAGAGTGCGACCCGCTCGGCGAAGAAGGAGGTGTTGAGCGCCGTGCCCAGCGCGGTCTCCGTCACCCAGAGGGTACGGAGGCTGTTCTCGACCGGCCGGCCGGTCGTCGGATCCTTTGCGGCCGCGGCCTCGTCGCTCGTCTCCCCGCCGGCGGGCGTCAGGAAGCGGCCCATCTCGGCATAGCGCCGGCCCTCGGTGGACTCGAGCGAATGAAACTCCATGATGTCGGCGAACGCCTTCCGTTACTTCCGGGGGGGAGTCCGGCTCCGCGGGACCTCGAGCAGGCCTGCCGTGAGCCGGGCGACCCGATCCGGGTCGAGCTCGACCTCGATGGGCACGTCCCCGGTCGCGGCCGGCGGCTCGCGCGGGACCTCGGTGCCTGCCAGCGTTGCGAGGAAGGGCGCGAGGTGGCGACCGACGATCTTCGCCGGTGGCCACCACAGGGGCTCCGTGCCCGCCCAAGAGGTCTCGCCGGAGCCACCGGCGATCTCACGGCGCAGATACCGGGGCAGGCTCCCGGTCAGGAGCAGTCCGCGCAGGATCGGACGGAACGGGCGGGGCTCGAGGTCGACGCCGGCGTCCGCCGCGATCGCTTCCGCTGCGGCCTCGGCCTGCTGAGCCGCAATCCCGCCTTGCTTGACCGGAAAGCTCGTGGCGTCGCCGGCAGCGAAGACGTCCTGGAGCCCGTACACCCGCCCGTGTGCGTCGACCGGGACGAAGCCGTCGGCGGTCTCCGGGAGCCCGGCGAGCCGCGGGCCGTAGAGGCGAGGCAGCGCGACGACCCGGTCGGCCATCAGCTTCCCCTCGGGCCCGAGCGACAGCGCGCCGTCGACGACCCCGTCCGCGTAGACGCCGGCGTGGACGGTCACGCCACGCTCGCGCAGCAGCTCGCGCACGGCCTCGGTCGCCGCGGGCCCGAAGAGCTGTAGTGGCTCCCGCTCGGGCGTGACGAGCGCAAGCTCGACGCCGTGGATCTCGCGCGCCGCGAGGTGGGCGCCCGTCAGAAGCGCCAGCTCGTAGGCCGGCAGCGACCACACCGCACCCAGGGGTATGACGAACGCGACGCTGCGTACCACGCCGTCGGCGAGCTCAACGAGAAGACGTTGAATCTTCTCGACGTCGGCCGGACCGCGGAAGGTGAGAGCGCCGCGGACGGCGGGGGCCGGGACCGCCCCGCAGGCAACCAGGAGCACGTCGTACGGGATCACGGCGCCTGATGACGTGCGGACACGGTGCCCCTTCGCGTCGACGTCGACCAGCGCTGCCGGCGAGAAGGTCGCCCCTGCGGCCGTCGCCAGCGCCGAGAGCTCGAACCGCAGGGCCTCGCCGAGCCCGAACGCCTCCGTCACGGAGAGCGGCCGGTACCAGAAATGCGGCTCGGGCGCGACAAGCTCCACGCTCACGCGTGTGTCGGCGAGCGCTCTCAGGGCGAGGGCGGCCTCGAGCGCCGCGACACCACCTCCGGCGATGAGCACCCTGGTCGCGCTGCTGTCGCTCATGGCTTCCTGCAGGTCTCGAGGTTCGTCAATGGACGATGAGCACGTCGCAGTGCGCCTTGCGCTGAACGCCGTCGCTCACGCTCAGGCCGAGCAGACGCTCGATCAGGTTGGGCTCGCGCGTCCCGACGACGATCAGGTCTGCTCCGCGTTGCTCGGCAAGCTCGACGATGTGATCAGCGGGGTCGCCCACCGCGACGACGTACTCGCTCCCGAGCCCGCGCTCCTCGAGGGACTCCGAAGCGTGCTTGGCCTCCTCCTCGTGCTTCTCGGGTGGGTCGACCGGGTCGATCGCGCCCATGCTGCGCCCGGCAGGAACGAGCGGCCGCGCGACGCTCGTGACGATCACGTGGGCGCCAAATGCCTTTGCGAGCTCACCAGCTCGCTCGAGGGCTCGCTTGGCCGGCTCGGTTGCGTCATAGCCGACGACGATGGTCTTCATCGATGACCTCCTTGGAACCTGGGGTTCTCAGTGATCCTCCCGCCCATGCCCCGTGCCGCCAGCCGCGAAATCCGGGATTGCGCCGAGGGGATTCTACGGAAGTTGGCTACGGGCAATCGAGGTCGCCGTACTCGCTCTCGTCCCGTCCGGACGTGGCCGCGAACGAGCTGCCCGCGTCGACCCCGTCGGTTCGGGCCCACACGTACGCGTCCTCCGCCAGTCGCGCCGGGCCTGCTACGAGCTCCCGCCAGGCGGCGGCCGCCGCCCACAGGCTCGGGTCGGCGATCAGGCGCTCGATCACCGATCGTGTTGGCGCCTCGAAGAGGAAGACAACCTCATGATCGGTGAGGAAGACGTGATGGCGTTCGAGCCCGACGCCGGCCGGGTCGAACGGCGGGCCGTTCGCCAGCAGGTCTCGCGCCCGGTCTCGAGCGCGCTCCTTCAGCGGAAGGATTGCGACCACGCGGCTCGTTCCCCGGCCGCCGAGAACCAGAGCCGCGAGACGCTCCGCGAGCTCGGAGATGATGCCCGCCTGAGCGACGCTCGCGATCCGCACGGGTCGGCCCGCGCGCCGCTCGACCACGAGTGTCGGCCGGCCGCCGATCCTTTCCGCTTCGACTCGCCCGACTCTGATCTCGGCGACGTCCTCGTAGGCGATCTCGCGCACGATCGCCGTCCGCTTCGCATCGTTCTCTGTCGCCTCGAAATACAGGCCGCGCGAGCGAAGCTCCAGCCGGCCCGAATGGGGCGGGGTACCCGTCTCCTGCCAGGTCACGGCGTAGGTGGTCCGCATACAAAGCCTCCACCGCGAGTGTCGCTGGTGGGCGCCGGGCGGCCATCCGTGCGAAGCCCGATCTGGATCGCGGATATCCCGCAGCTCGGGAGAGACTGTCGGCGTCGAAAGCCGCTCGGAGCCGCCCAGGGCCCGAGGTCACACTGATTCTGTAGCGTTGCGCCATGGCTGAGGGCGTTCATGTGCTCGTCCCGCTCAAGCGCCTCGACGGCGCGAAGACCCGCCTGGCCGGGCTGCTATCGCCGGCGGAGCGCGCCGACCTCATGCGCGCGATGGTCGCCGACGTGCTCGACGTCGTCCGTGGGGTCGGCGCCGTCACGCTCGTGTCGTCGGACCCGACCGCGGCTACGCTTGCGCGCCGACACGGAGTCGACTGGTGGGACGACCGTGGGCTCGGCTGGAACGAGGCACTCGCAGCGGCGATGGCCGAGGTGGTCGCCGGGCCGCTGGCGGCCGTCGTCTCGGGCGATATCCCTCTCGTCGAGCGATCCGACCTCGGCGCTCTCCTCGCAGCGACTCCAGAACGCGGTATCGCGATCGCCCGCGCGGTCGACGCGGGCACCAACGCTGTCGCCATGAGGCCGCCTGCGGCGATGCTCACCTGCTTCGGCGTGAAGGGCAGCGCTGCCCGGCACGTCGAGCTCGCGGGCGCGGCAGGTCTCGACGCGGTCGTCGTCGATCGGCCAGGCACGGCGCTCGATCTCGACACGCCTGCCGACGTCGAGCGGTTCCTCGCAGAGGGCCGGCCGACGCGCACGCTCGAGCTGCTCGCGGGCACGGTCGAGCGGACGGCGATCGCGTCGTGACGATGCGCTACGGATACAAGGCGTCGGCAGAGCAGTTCGGCCCTCGCGAGCTGCTCGACTACGCCGTGGTCGCGGAGGATCTGGGCTTCGACACGGTTGCGGTGTCCGACCACTTCCAGCCGTGGCGCCATTCGACCGGCCACGCGCCGAACTCGCTCGTCTGGCTCGGTGCGCTCGGCGAGCGGACGGAGCGTGTGACCCTGGCAACGAGCGTGCTCACGCCGACGATGCGCTACCACCCGTCGATCGTGGCGCAGGCCATCGGCACGCTTGGCTCGCTGAACCCCGGCCGTGTCGTCCTCGGCGTCGGTACCGGCGAGGCGATGAACGAGACTCCGGCCACCGCATCTCCATGGCCCGGCGCGAAGGAGCGCCGGGCGATGCTGGCCGAGGCGATCGAGCTGATCCGCCTTCTCTGGACAGGGGAGCGCGTGACGTACGACGGCGAGCACTACCGAACCGACAACGCCACGGTCTACGATCGTCCCGACCAACCCGTGCCGATCTACGTCGCCGCCTCCGGCCCGCTCGCTGCGAAGCTCGCGGGTCGTGTCGGTAACGGCTTCATCTGCACCAGCGGCAAGAAGCCCGAGCTCTACGAGGAGCTGATCGCCAGCCTCGAGGAGGGCGCCCGCTCGGCCGGCCGCGACCCTTCGGCGATCGAGCGGATGATCGAGATCAAGGTCTCCTACGACACCGACCTCACGGCCGCGCGGGACGCGTGCTCGTGGTGGGCCGCGCTCGCGCTGACGACCGAGGAGAAGAGCGGCATCGACGATCCGGTCGAGATGGAACGAGTCGCCGACGCGAACATCGAGCGGGCTCCGACGAGGTTCATCGTCACCGACGACCCCGACGAGTGCGCCGACGCGATCGGCTCGTACGTCGACCTCGGCTTCACGCACCTGATCTTTCACGCGCCGGGGCCCGGACCAGCGTCGCTTCCTCGAGCTGTTCTCGCGCGACGTGCTGCCGCGGCTTCACGAGCGCTGGCCGGCGGCGACGCCGACCGTCACCGCCCCTGGCTGAGATCCGCATCCTGCCGCTCTCGGGGCTCCCGGAGATCGAACCGGGGGCCGATCTGGGCAGCCTGCTCGCCGACGCGGTCGAGCGGGCCGGCGGGCTCGAGACGGGAGACGTGGTCGTCGTGGCGCAGAAGGCCGTCTCCAAGGCAGAGGGCAGTGTCGAGCAGGCCGCCGACTATCTCGCGGTCGTCCTGCGCGAGGCGCGCCGGATCCGCCGGCGCCGTGACGAACTGGTGATCGCGGAGACCGAGCATGGGTTCGTCTGCGCGAGCGCGGGAGTCGACCGCTCGAATGCACCCGGGGAGGGGTGGGTCGTCCTGCTCCCACGCGACCCGGACGCGTCGGCGGCCCGGCTCCGTGCCGCGCTCGTCGCGCGCTTCGGCGTCGCGCCTGCCGTGGTCGTCGCCGACTCGTTCGGGCGGCCGTGGCGGCAGGGGACGACCGACGTCGCCATCGGGGTGGCCGGGATGCGCCCCCTGCTCGACCTCCGCGGCACCCCCGACACGCGCGGCTACGAGCTGCACGCGACGGTGGTCGCGGTTGCCGACGAGCTCGCGGGCGCCGCCGAGCTCGTCATCGGCCAGGCACAGGGCGTGCCGGCCGCGATCGTCCGCGGTTACCGCGTGCCCGAAGGGGAAGGGAGCGCCCGCGAGATCGTCATGCCGCCGCAGCGCGACCTCTTCCCCTAGAGCGTAGCGGGCCATGTCCCCGGGACCTGTCCCCGGAACATGGCCTTCCAAGGCGCGGAGGGCCGTTGACGATCGTTGTCCACTGTGAAACGCTGACGATCTCTGGCGGCGAGAGGGAGGGTTCTCATCATGGTCGGCACTCGGTTGCTTCGCGGGCGAGGTCATCGGCGGTTACTCGTGTTCCTGGCGATATTCGGCCTCGCGGCCGCGCTGGCTCCGGCCGCGCTGGCCACGAGGTTCTACACGCCCTCGATCTCGCCGACGAGCGCTGCCGCCGGCTCGACGACGAGTTTCACCGTGACGATCAAGAACACCTCGCCGACAAGTACCTCGTTCAAGCTCGGCTCGGCCAACGTGACGGTGCCGGCCGGCTTCGGGCTCGCGAGCGTGAACTCGTTGACGCCGCCGGCCGGCAAGGTCTGGACGGCGACTAAGGTAGGAGCGGTTCTTCAGCTTCGCGCCGGCGGCACGACGACGGCGAATCGTCTCTCGCCCGGCCAGGCCGTCGACGTGACCATCTCGGCCACGGTCCCCTGTCCGCTCGCAACATCGACATGGCCAACGGCGGCCAAGGAGGGGAACACCTTCACCGGCAACTCCTTCTCGCGGGTTGGGGCCGAGCCGACGACCTCGGTCGTGCCGGGCGCGGCAGCGGTGTTCTCGTTCGACGCGATCGGCACGCAGACAGCCGGGCCTCCTCCGTTCGCTGTCACGGTCCACGCCGCCGACAGTTGCGGGAACGCGACCGACAACGTCGGTGCCCCTGCTCTCGGCGGGCTCGGGAACGCTCCGAACGGCACGGTGCCCGTGTACGGGGCGCTCTCGTTCAGCGGTGGCACGGCCGTGGCCAACGTGACCGCCTTCCTGGCCGGCCTCGGGCAGACGCTGACCGTTTCGAACGGCGTCGTCGCCGGGGCGACCGGCGTCGACGTCCAGCCCGGGCCACCCGCCGCGATCGCGTTCGGGCAGCAGCCGACGAACACTGAGTTCAACGCGACGATCACACCCGCGGTTACAACGGACGTCGACGACGCATGGGGCAACGCGGTCGAGACGTCCGTGGACCTCGAGATCGGAGCGAACCCGCCGGGCACGGGCGTCCTTTCGGGGTCGACGCCGCAGACGAGCACGGGAGGAACAGCCACGTTCGGCGATCTCTCGATCGGCCAGCCTGGCATCGGCTACACGCTGGTTGCGAAGGCCGGCGACGTCTCGGCTACGAGCGCGACCTTTAACGTGACGTCGGACTCGACGGTGTGCAGCGGTACCAGCGCTTGCACGGCGTCGACCGGCACGGACACCAGCCCGACGAACAACACCGTCGCGCAGGCGTCCACTCCCGCGGGCGCCGGTGCGGGAACCCTCTCGCTCACGGTGTTCAACGTGCCCGGAAGCCCCTGCGACGGTACGGTGGGGACCGGCGTGACCGTCGCGGTTCCGCCCGGTGTCAGCGCGGCCAACCCCCTGGTCCTCTGGCTCGAGATCGACCGGTCACAGCTGCCGACTCGGTGGCTCGACCTGCTGCCGGTCATCTCCGGGCAGCAGGACTTCTCGACCGCGTTCGACATCATCTACCAGATCCTCGCAAGCAAGCGGGTGACCTTCTGCAAGGTCGACGATGACGGGCACGTGACAGATCCGATCCCCTTCTGCTGGAAGGCCGGACCTCCGTGCATCGCGAAGCAGCGCCGTGACATGCAGGGTGACCTGCGCGTCAAGTTCATCCTGACCCATGACCCGTTCGTCAGGGGACGCTGAGAGAGTGTTCTACGAGGCGGTGGCCGGCCGATCATGCCGGCCGGCCACCGGGAACGGCGGGATATAGACGATGCCGAGGCGGGCGAGGATGTCGTCGCGCTGAGCCTTCAGAGCCGGAGCGGAGCCGTCCGCGGTGAGCTCGGCGAGGTTGGCGAGCGCGTCGAGGGTGACCGCCGCCTCGTAGTCGGCGCTCTGAGTCCGCGCCGAGTCGAGGCTGTCGCTTAGCGCGACGCGACCCGCCTCGAACTCTCCGAGCTGGATCAGCCCGTATCCGCGGACGCGCTGGAGGAGCGGGACGTAGAGGCCGCTTGCCCGCTCGAGAGCGCTTTCGGCCAGCCGGAGCCCCTCCACGGAGCTGCCGCTACGAACCAGGGCCCCGGCGATACGAGCCTCGGTCTCGACGACGTCGGACTGAATCCCGAGCGCCTGGAAGTCTGCGCGCGCGCGGTCGAGCAGCTCCATCGCCTCGTCCACCCGGCCCGTCCGCGAGGCAATGCGGCCGAGCAGGCGGATCGCGTTTGCGACCCGAGCCTTCGAGCCTGCCGCCTGCCACACGCGGAGCGCGTCCCGGACGAGCTCCTCGGCCTCGCCGAGACGCCCCTGGTCTACCAGGATCTCGGCGATGTTGAACCTGCCGTCTGCCGCGCTGACGGGGTCGCCCAGTCGCCTCGATGCGGCTTCACCCTGACCGTAGAGGTCGAGTGCGTCGTTCCAGCGCCCTTGCCAGTAGGCGAACGCTCCCATCCCGTTGTAGACAACAGCCTGCCCGGCAATGTCGCCCAGCTCTTCGTACAGCGCGAGCGCGAGCCGGGCGCGTGTCGCGTTCTCCGGCTGGCCGAGCTCGACGTAGGCCCAGTCGAGAACGAACAACGCCTGCGCAAGCGCCCGCTTCTCGCCAGCATGCTCGGCCGCCGCGACCGCGCGGTGGGACCACCGGATCGCCTCGGCCTGGCGGCCCTGGCCCTGGCGGACGACGCCGTAGCAGGCGAGCAGCTCGGCCCGCTTCGCCGCCGCCTTCGCACCCGGCACGCCCTCGAGGGAGGTGAGCCCCCGCCGGGCCCGGCGGAGCGCCTGCGAGAAGTGGCCCAGCCGGTCCTGCATCCAGGCCTCTTTCAAGTAGAGGGCGGCGACGGCGACAGCATCGCCGGCGAGAAGCCGGCGAGCGGCGCGGAACGCGGCCGTGCCCTCGACGTACAGGCCGATACGGTCACGCGTGTCGCCGAGCGACTCCCAGACCCCGGCGACGTCCTGCGACGAGACGTCGTCGAGCCGCCGCGCCGCCTGGATCGCCCGCTCGTAGAACTCCGACGCCTCGACGTTCGCGTAGACCGCCTTCGCTCGGTCGCCCGCGACACGCGCGTAGCGCCACGCCTTGTCGAAGCGGTGAGCGTTGAAGAAATGGAGCGACAGGAGCTCCGCCTCGGCGTCCAGCTCGGCGCCCGCGAGCCGCTCGATCGTCTCGCCCACGCGCCCGTGCAGGTCGACGCGGCGGCGATACGGGAGGCCCTCGTAGGCGGCGTCGCGGACGAGCGCATGTCGGAAACGCGCGATCCCCGAGCGATCGCGGCGTACGAAGTCGGAGAGCCGCTCCCAGACGCCATCGTCGAGCGCGTACTCCCGCCCCTCGAGCGAGGCGCGCAGGAGATCCTGCGAGAAGCTCGCGCCCAGCACCGACGCGTACCTGAGCACCGTGCGGTCGCGCGGCTCGAGCCGATCGATCTGAACCGACAGCAGCGCCTCGACCGAGTCTGGCAGCGCATCCATCCCGACTGCGCGCGAGGCGCTCACGAGCTCGCCGAGAAAGAGTGGATTGCCACCCGACCGGGCGGCCAGAGCGGCGGCGACGTGAGGGGGGATCGGTACGTCATCGGTCTCGGCCACGATCAGTGCCTGCAGGTCGCTCTCGCCCAGCGGCTCGAGCCGCAGCGTCACGCACCTTTCGTCCGAGGGCGCGGTGAAGCCGGTCTCCACGTCGCGGCGCGTGGCGACAACGAGCCAGCCGCGATCGGCGAGGCCCGTCGTCAGCAGTCGGAGGACGTCCGCGGACGCCTCGTCCATCCAGTGGACGTCCTCGAACAGGACGATCGCGGGGCCCGGGAGCAGGGAGTCCAGCAGCTGCGCCGTCACCTCTTCGAGTCGCGCACGTCGGAACCGGTCCTCGAGCTCCGCCGTCTCCCGGGTCTCGGGTAGCTCGAGGTCGAGAAGCACGCCGAGCAGCGGAAGCCAGGGCTCGAGCTCCGGGCAGGACTCCCCGACACGCCTACGCAGGCGCTGCTCGACTCGCGCCGACAGCTCGCCGTCGCGGACGCCGAGGAGTCTCCGAAGCGCGAGCCAGAAGGAGAAATACGGCGTCGACGACTCGTACTGCTCGCAGGCGACGGAGAGTACGGGCGTGCCTTTGGCGCGCTCCCGCAGCTCCTCGACGAGACGCGACTTGCCGATTCCCGGCTCGCCGACGACCTCCACGAGCCTCCCGCTGCCGCCGCGTGCCGACTCGAGGGCACCTAGCATCGCCTGGAGCTCCGGGCCGCGGCCGATCAGTGGTGCGACCCGGTCGGACTCCGTCCGACCGACCGGCTCGCCGACTTCTGCGGCCGCGACCGACTGCGACTTGCCCTTGAGCGCAAACGGCCCGACCGGGCTCGTGCGGAAGGTCGTTCGCGAGCGGGCAAGGACGCCTTCGGTCGCGATCACCGTGCCGTGCCTCGCCTTGCCCATGATCCGCGCGGCGGTGTTGACGGCGTCGCCCTTCACGGAGTAGGTGCGGCGATACGGCGGGCCGAAGTCGCCCGCGAACACCCGGCCCGAGTTGATGCCGATCCGAAGGGGAAGCGGCGCCCTTGCGTCGACGATCGCCCGCGCGGTGCGCAGCATTCGCTCCTCCTCGTCGCCCGTGCTCCGCGGCGCACCCGCGAGAAGCAGGATCTTGCCGCCGTTGCGCGAGATGTCTGACTCGAGGAAGACGACGCCGTGGCGGTGCGCCGCCTCCTGAACCGCACCGATCGTCTCGCCGATCGCCTCCGCAAGCGTGTCTGGGCCCGAGCGCTCCAGGAGATCGTCCGTACCACCGAACTCAACGAACGCGACGGTGATCGAGCGATGCTCGGCGTCTCCCGCGTCGGCGAGGAGGTGCTCGCGGATGCCGAGCGGGATGCACGCCGCGAGGTCGAGACCGGTGACGCTGGGGGCCGGCGCCGCCCGCTCGACCGAAACTGCGGGCTCGGCGGTTAGGAGCCGGCCCGTGCCCTTCGGCTTGCCGACCACGGACGGGTCGAGCAACGCGCTCGTCGCCGCGCTGATCACCACCTCGCCGGCGTCGGCGACGGACTCCATGTCGACGGTCGCGCTCGCCGAAGGCCCGGCGATGACGAGCTCCCGGTGCTTGTCGCCGGCGAGCAGGAACAGGAAACTCCCCGAATGGATGCCGATCGACATGCGCAGGGTCACGAAGCCCGCGGAGGTGCGCAGCCGGCCCATCGCCCGCAACGTCCGCTGCATGCCCAGCGATGCGCGACAGGCCCGCGCTGCGTGCTCGTCGTCCTCGAAGAGGAGGAGGACGGCGTCGCCGCCCCACTTGACGAGCCCCGCGCCGTAGTCGTAGGCGACGGACAGGAGCTCGGTGAAGCACGAGTTGAGGGTGTCGCTGACCTCCTCGGCGCCGACCTTGCCCTTCCGCGCGAGCCGCTCGGTCATCGTCGTGAAGCCGGAGATGTCGACGAACGCGAGCGTCCCGTCGATCTCTCTCGTCCGCTCGACGGGGGATTCGCGAAGCCACGTGATCAGGAGCCGCGGGACGTACGGCTTCAGAAGTTCCGCGGTGTCAGTGGGGTCGCGCCCGACAGGGCGGGGGTGGGGTGGTGGGAGTTCGTGCGTCGATACCACGCGCGCAGGGAAGATACGGGAAGAGCGATCGACCGTCTCGCGTTGGTATTTGTGTAGTCAAAGATCTGGGAGCCGCCATGAGACTCGAGGGAGTCCACCACGTCACGTGCATCACGGGCGACGCGCCGCGCAACGTCGACTTCTACGCGCGCGTGCTCGGCCTGCGCCTCGTCAAGAAGACCGTCAATCAGGACGACCCGACCGTGTATCACCTGTTCTACGCCGACGAGAAGGGATCGCCCGGCGCCGACATCACCTTCTTCGAGTACCCGGGGGCGCGGCCCGGTCGCGCCGGCGCGGGGATGGTGCACCGAATCACCTGGCGAGTCACCTCCGACGAGGCGCTCGATTTCTGGGTCGAGCGACTGGCCGGTGAGGGCGTCGAGGTCGAGCGCGAGCCGGGCCACGTCCGCTTCGCCGACCCGGAGGGGCTCGGCCTCGAGCTCGCGGTCGTCGACACAGGCGACGAGCCGCTGGTCGCGCATCACCCCGAGGTCCCCTTCGAGGTCGCCCTCCAGGGCTTCGACGGCGTCCGCGCCTACAGCGCCGGGCCGGTGGCCAGCGCAGGCTTTCTCGAGCAGACGCTCGCCTTCTCGTCGTCCGGGGTCGACCTGTGGGATGTGCGGGGCGCCGCGCGCGGAGGTTTCTACGCCTACGATGCGCCGCCCGCGGACCGCGGTATCGGCGGAGCGGGCACGGTGCATCACGTCGCCTGGGCGTCGACGATGGAGGATCACGACGCATGGCAGCGGGCGGTGGCCGGGGCCGGGCTGCGTCCCACCCCGGTCATCGACCGCTTCTGGTTTCGCTCGATCTACTTCCGCGAGCCAAGCGGCGTGCTGTTCGAGATCGCCACGCTCGGGCCGGGCTTCTCGGTCGACGAGGATCCCGATCACCTCGGCGAGGCGCTGATCCTGCCGCCCGCGTTCGAGCACATGCGCTCCGAGATCGAGCCGGTGCTGACGCCGATTACGAACCCGCGCGAGCAGTGGGCGCCACGCTAGCCCACCGCGTGCGCCCGGCGGCGGCCGAGCCCGAGGGCGCGCTCGTGCTCTTCCACGGGCGCGGCGCGGACGAGAACGACCTCTTCGGCCTCTTCGACGCGCTCGATCCGGAGCGGCGGCTCGTCGGGGTGACTCCCCGGGGCCCGCTTTCGTTGCCCCCCGGGGGCGCGCACTGGTACGCCGTCCCGCGGGTCGGCTATCCGGACACGGCCACCTTCGCCGAGACGTACGCGCTCGGATCGGCGTGGCTCGACGCGCTCCCGAGCGAGACGGGCGTGCCGCTCGGCCGCACCGTGCTCGGCGGCTTCTCGCAGGGAGCGGTGATGTCGTTCGCCTTCGGTCTCGGCCTCGGCCGGCCGAGACCTGCCGGCATCGTCGCCCTCTCGGGCTTCATCCCGACGGTGGAGGGCTGGGCGCTCGACGAGGGTCTCGCGCGTGGGCTACCCGTGCTGCTCGCGCACGGCTCGCGCGACCCGATCATCTCGGTCGACTTCGCGCACCGCGCGCGCGAGCGGCTCGAGGCGGCCGGGGCCGACCTCACGTACCGCGAGTCGGCCCTCGGCCACGAGATCGACCCGGCTCTGATCCCCGAGCTCGTGGGCTTCGTTCAGTCTGCCGCGGCGGGCTAGCTGGGCTAGCTCGGCGCCTTCGGTGCCTCCGGCGCCTCGACGGGTTCGGCGGCCGCGGGCTCGGGCGCTTCCTCGGGCTCCGGCGCCGGCTCGGTCTCGTCGGCGAAGAGCGTGGCGACGCTCGCGTCGAGATCCTCGACCACGATCTCCTGGACGCCGAGCGGCCCGAGCAGCTCCTTCGCCGTATCGACCGCCTCGGCGGCGATCTCGGCGACGACCGCCGAGTGTCCCGGCTGCAGCGAGCTGCCGAGCTGCTCGAGCTGATCGTTCGGGAAGCCCGAGTCGCGGAGCTTGGAAACGAGGGCGCCGATCCCGGCGCCGGCGACGATGCCCACCGGCCCGCCGATGATGCCGATTGCGCCTCCGAGCAACGCCCCCCGCCCGGCGCCCCAGTCCTTCGACTCGACGAACTTCGCCTTGCCGTCGGCGCGAACGGTCAGGACCGCGGTGTTGCCGATCTTGTCCGGCAGGGAGCCGCCGAGCGCTCCGGCCGCCCGCGAGCCGCCGTCGGCTGTCGCGAAGCTGCCGGCAAGGATCTTGCGGCCTGCGTCTGTCGCTACGTCCGTCATGGGAGCCTCCTTCGTCGTCATCCCCGGTGTGCCGCGAGAATAGCCGGCCTCGTCAGGCGAGGGACGCGAGCCGCTCGGCGAAATGCGCCCGCCAGTCAGCCGGGAGGGCGTCGAGCCCGACGAGCCGTTCCAGTGTCACCCCGTCGTCTCGGTCGACCGCATAGGCCCGCGTCACGGCGGCGACCGGCACGGCCTGGGGATGGCGTGCGACGAGCTCGATCGGGTCTCCGGCGGCCACGCCGCCCTCGAGCACGACCGCGGAGTACCAGCCCGTGCGGCCGCTCGCGAGGAAGCGCTTGACCATATCCTCACGCTGGAAGCGCAGGCTGAGCTTGGAGCAGGGGAGGCGCGGCTGCGTCACGACGAGCTCGGCCGAGCCGACGCGGTAGCGATCGCCGATCGCGACCTCGTCCTCGGACGGCAGTCCCTCGACCGTGAGGTTCTCGCCGAACGACCCGAACGGGATCCCCGCGAGCTGCAACGGCAACTCGCGGTCGGGAAGCTCGGCGCGCCACAGGTCGTAGTGCTCCGCCGGATAGGCGTAGACGGCCTTGTCGGCGCCGCCGTGGACGGTGAGGTCGGCCTGGCGGTCGCCGTCGAGATTCGTGGTGCGAAGCGGCACGCGCCCCTCGACGGGCCGCTTGAAGATCGCCGTCGTCACCTCGCGACCCCTCCACACCACGGTGCGGGGGAGGCCGGCGTTGACCGAGACGACGCGCATAGGGATGACAACGACGGCTGCACGTCGCACCTTCCGTCGCCGCCCGAGACGGTCAACGTCGATCTGGAGCGGCAGCGCGCCCGAGCCGTTGCCCGGCTAGCTCTCGGCCAGGGCGGTCTCGCCGGGCGCGACGATCCCTGCGTTCGTCGCCCGGTTGACCGCGCTCGCGACCGCTCGCAGCGACGCCGTGACGATGCTCGGATGGATGCCGACTCCCCAGAGGACGCGGTCGCCGAGCGCCGCTTCGATGTAGCTCGCCGCCGTCGCGTCCTCGCCTGCAGAGACCGCGTGCTCGTGGTAGTCGAGGACGCGGAGGTCGACGCCGAGCTCGCGGAGGGCGTCGACGAAGGAGTCGATCGGGCCCGTGCCCCGGCCGATCACAACCCGCTCCTCGCCGTTCAGGCGCAGGCGCACCTCCAGCGTCTCGCGCTCGTCGCCTTCCTCGACCGATCGATGGCCGACGACCTCGACCGGCCCCGGTCGCAGGTACTCCTCCGCGAACGACTCCCAGATCTGCTCTGGCGTCACCTCGCCGCCCTCCGTCTCGGCGAGATGCTGGATCACTCGTGAGAACTCGATCTGCGTGCGCCGCGGCAGGTCGAGGCCGTGCTCGGCTCTCATCACGTAGGCGACGCCACCCTTCCCGGACTGGCTGTTGACGCGGATCACCGCCTCGTAGGTCCGGCCGACGTCCTTGGGGTCGATCGGGAGATAGGGCACCTCCCAGAGCGATCCGTCCGTCTGCTCGAGTGCCTCCATGCCCTTCTTGATCGCGTCCTGGTGCGAGCCCGAGAACGCCGTGTAGACGAGCTCCCCTACGTACGGATGGCGGATGTGTACGGGCAGCTGGTTGCAGTACTCGACGACCCGCCGGACCTCGTCGATGTCCGAGACGTCGAGCTGCGGGTCGACGCCCTGGCTCAGAAGATTCAGCGCGAGCGTGACGATGTCGACGTTGCCGGTGCGCTCGCCGTTGCCGAAGAGGGCGCCCTCCACACGCTCTCCGCCCGCCATCAGCGCGAGCTCGGTGGCGGCCACCGCGCAGCCCCGGTCGTTGTGAGGATGGATCGAGAGGACGACCGAGTCTCGGCGGCTCACGTTCCGGCCGAACCACTCGAACTGGTCGGCGTGGACGTTCGGGGTCGCCATCTCGACGGTGGCCGGGAGGTTCAGGATCGTCTTCCAGTCGGGCCTCGGCTGCCAGACGTCGAGCACCCTCTCGCAGACCTCGAGCGCGTAGTCCATCTCGGTGCCCACGAACGTCTCCGGCGAGTACTCGAACCTGATCTCGGTCTCGGGCAGCTCGTCGAGCGCCCGCAGACAGAGCTCGGCACCGGCGACCGCGATCGTCGCGACGCCCTCCCGGTCCTCGCGAAAGACGACGCGACGCTGGAGCTCGGACGTCGAGTTGTAGAGGTGGACGATGGCGCGCTTCGCGCCGCGGATGCTCTCGATGGTGCGGTCGATGAGCTCCTCGCGGCACTGCACGAGCACCTGGATCCAGACGTCGTCGGGGACGAGCTGCTCCTCGATCAGCAGGCGCGTAAAATCGTAGTCCGGCTGCGACGCCGAGGGGAAGCCTACCTCGATCTCCTTGAAGCCGAGCTGGATCAGCAGCTCCCACATGCGCCGCTTGCGGGCGACGTCCATCGGGTCGATCAGCGCCTGATTGCCGTCCCGGAGGTCGACCGAGCACCAGACCGGGGCGTGCTCGAGCTTCGCGTCGGGCCACGTGCGGTCGGGAAGGTCGACGCCGAACGCGTACGGGCGATACCTGTCAGAGGGCATGCTCATGCGAATGGGGGATAGGGTAGCCCGCCTCGGCCGAAACCGGGATAGCTCGGGCGATCAGGCGGCGGGGAAGACCGTGTAGACCTTGCGCAGGGTCTCCTCGATTCGCCACTCGCCCTTCCATCCGGGCGGGAACGTCATCGAGTCACCGGCGGTGAGCGTCACGGCGTCGCCCGCCTCGTCCGTGCAGGTCATCCGGCCGCTGATCACGTGGATGAACTCGCCGTTCCCGGAGAAGTGCCACCGGGACGGGCCGGGCTCGCACTCCCAGATGCCGGTCGAGACCTTCTCGTCCGGGCTCGCCCACGTCTCGACTCCGCGCGTCGGCATCGGATCGCCGAGCGCCTCGGCGAGCGGCGGCTCGAGCGGTCCCCAGTCCTCGAGCTCCCCGGCCGCTGCGGCGGTCATCTTCAGCTCATGTGTCATGGCGGCAGCATAACGCCCCCGGTTCGCAGCTTGTGACGCGCGCGCACAAGGGGTCTGACCCCTTGTGCGCGTTTGTGACGAAGTCGAGGCTCAGTACGAGCGCGGCATTCCGAGGACGTGCTGGCCGAGGTAGGCGAGGATGAGGTTGTTCGAGACCGGCGCGACCTTGTAGAGGCGTGTCTCGCGGAACTTCCGCTCCACGTCGTACTCCTCGGCGAAACCGAAGCCGCCGTGCGTGTCGAGGCAGACGTTCGCCGCCTGCCAGGACGCCTCCGCCGCGAGGAGCTTCGCCATGTTCGCCTCCGGCCCGCACGGCTCCCCCTGCTCGAAGAGCCACGCCGCCTTCCAGCGCATCAGGTCGGCCGCCTCGATCGCCGCGTGCGCCTGTGCGATCGGGAACTGCACGCCCTGGTTCTGGCCGATCGGGCGACCGAAGACGACGCGCTCCGACGCGTAGGTCCTCGCCTTCTCGACGAACCAGCGCCCGTCCCCGACGCATTCGGCCGCGATCAGAATCCGCTCGGCGTTCATGCCGTCGAGGATGTAGCGGAAGCCCTTGCCCTCCTCGCCGACGAGCGCGTCGGCGGGGATCTCGACCCCGTCGAGGAAGATCTCCGTGGTCGCGTGGTTCATCAGCGTCCGGATCGGGCGGATCGTCATGGTGCCCGCAGCGAGAGCCGCCTCCATGTCGACGATGAACGTCGACAGTCCCTCCGTCTTGCGCTCCACCTCCTCGATCGGCGTCGTCCGCGCCAGGAGGAGCATCAGGTCGGAGTGCTCGGCTCGCGACGTCCAGATCTTCTGGCCGCGCACGACGTAGCCGCCGTCGACACGGTCGGCTGTCGTCTGGATCGAGGTCGTGTCCGAGCCCGCGGTCGGCTCGGTGACGCCGAACGCCTGCAGCCGCAGCGCGCCGGAGGCGATCCCCGGGAGGTACCGGGCCTTCTGCTCCGGCGAGCCGTGCCGCAGCACCGTGCCCATCGTGTACATCTGGGCGTGGCACGCGCCCGCGTTGCACCCGGACGCGTTGATCTCCTCGAGGATGACGCTCGCCGCACCCAGCCCGAGCCCGGCGCCGCCGTACTCTTCGGGCACGAGGGCGCCGAGCCAGCCGTTCTCGGTCAGCGCGGCGACGAACTCCTCGGGGTAGCGGTCGGGCTCGAGCGCGCGCCAGTACTCGCCGGGAAACTGCGCGCACAGGTCGCCAACCGCGGCTCGGATCTCCGTGAGCTCGTCGGGCAGGCCGAAGTCCATGCGCCGCGAGTCTAGAGGCATGCGTACGGGAACCGTCTATCGTCGCCTCGGCGTGGCGAGCATCGTCGATTTTCCGATCGCGAACTGGTGGACGGTCGCGAGCGCCGCCGTCGTCGCGATCCTCGTCGCCCTCGGAGCGGTCCTGCTCCACCTGCGCGCCCGCTGGCGGATCCTGCTCGGCGTGCTCGCGCTCGTGGTCGCGGGCATGGCCGTCGGGACCGGGTACAGGGTCGCGGCGCGCCTGGGCCTCGCCTCGTCGAGGAGACTCCGGCGATGACCGCCCCGTGCGAGAGGATCCCGTAGCCAGTGCTCGAGATCTCCCTTGCCCTCGTCGCCGCGTTCCTGTTTGCGCTCGGTACGGTGCTGCAGCAGAAGGGAACCTTGCAGGAGCCGAAGTCCGAGGCGCTCGAGGCGGGGCTCCTGCTCCGGCTCCTGCGGAGGCCGGTGTGGCTCCTGGGGATCGTCGTGGATGCGCTCGGCTACGTCGCGCAGGCGGCGGCGCTCGGGATCGGGCGGCTCGTCATCGTCCAGCCGCTGCTCGTCACGACCGTCGTCTTCGCCCTGCCGCTCGGCAGGCGCCTGACCGCTCAGAGGGTCGGCCGCCGGGAGTGGCTCGGCGCCCTCGCGGTCACCGTCGGCCTGGCCGTCTTCCTCCTCGTCTCGAACCCCACCGGCGGCAAGGACGACGCGCCGTTCGGCGACTGGCTCGTCGCCGGGGGGATCTGCTTCGGTGTTGCCGCCGCGCTCGTGGTGGCGGGGCTCCGGCGGCGGGCAGGCGTCAAGGCCGCGCTGTTCGGCACCGCGGCGGGCGTGCTCTTCGGTCTCACCGCCGCTCTGACGAAGGCGACCGTCGACCGCTTCGACGACGGCTTCGTCGCGGTCGTCGCCGACTGGCACCTGTACGCGCTCGCCGTCGTCAGCGTCGTCGGGCTCTACCTGAGCCAGGTGTCGCTTCAGACCGGCGCGCTGGCGCCGGCGATCGCGACGACGATGGCCTTCGACCCGATCGCGAGCCTGCTCCTCGGCATGCTCCTGCTCGACGAGCAGCTGCACGAGTCCTCCACGGGCGTGGCGGGGGCGCTGGCCGCGCTCGCGGTGACGCTGGTCGGGCTGGTGGCGCTCGCATCGGCGAAACAAGCAGACGACGTCGTGGAGGCGCCGGCGGGGGCCGCCGTCGAGCCGGCAGGACCATAACCCGGGCTGCGCTCGTTACCGCGCCGTGGTTTGATTCGACGCAGGTGAACTGGTTCCGCTTCGTCCCCGGCTACGAGCCGGCCATCCACGACCCAGGGCGCGAGCCGCTCTTCCTCCTCCTGCTCGCGTTCCTGATCACGTTCGTGCTGACCCGCCTCTACACACGGCTGGCCCGAGAGCGCGGCTGGGGCAGCGGTAGCGTCGGCGGCGTGCACGTCCATCACATGGTCCCGGGAATCTTCCTGATGCTCAGCGCGGGCCTCTTCAACTTCGCCTTCGACCCCTACGGCTGGTGGTACAACCTCCTGGCCGTGTTGTTCGGCGTCGGCGCGGCGCTGACGCTCGACGAGTTTGCCCTCTGGTTCCACCTCGACGACGTCTACTGGAGCCGCGAGGGACGAAGCTCGATCGACGCGGTCGTCGCCACCCTGCTCTTCGGCGGGCTCTGCCTGGTCGCCTCGGCGCCGTTCGGCGCCGAAAAGCAGGACCTCGATCAGATCGGCCGCAGGATGTTCTTCGCAGTGATCGCGTTCCACGTCCTCACATCCGTGATCGCAATCCTCAAAGGCAAGCTGATCCTGGGCGTCCTGTCCGTCGCCGTTCCCGTGGTTGGCCTTGTCGCCGCCTTGCGCCTCGCCAAACCGGACTCGCCGTGGGCGCGCTGGTTCTACCGCGAGGACGGTGGGCGCATGGCTCGCTCGAACGCCACGCGGTGTCGCGAGCGCTACGAGTCTCGTTGGCGGCGGTGGAAGGCGCGCCACGACCAGCTGGATGACCTGATCGGCGGCGCTCCGAGCGTCGCCGATCGGCCCGAGCGACCGATCGCCTAGCCGCTCATTCGCCCGTCGCCGGCTCGAGCGCCGGCCAGCCGCGCGGCCGCACCAGCCCGCGCGGGCTAACCAGCTAGATCGCGTGCCGCTCGAGCAGCCGCCGGGCGATCAGCAGCTGCTGGATCTCGTTCGAGCCCTCGCCGAGGATGAGGACCGGCGCGTCGCGGTAGAGGCGTTCGACGACGAACTCCTGTGAGTAGCCGTAGCCGCCGTGGATGCGCATCGCCTCCAGCGCGACCTCCTCGGCGGTCTCGGTCGCGAACAGCTTCGCCATTCCCGCCTCGAGGTCGGCCCGTTCTCCCGCGTCCTTGCGCCGCGCGGCCTGCAGCATCAGCAGCCTCGAGGCCTCGATCTTCGTCGCCATCTGCGCGAGCTTGAGCTGGATCGCCTGGTGCTGCGCGATCGGCTTGCCGAACGCCTCCCGCTCCTGCGCGTAGCGGATCGATTCCTCGAGCGCCCGCGTCGCGATGCCGACTGCGCGGGCGGCGATGTTGACGCGCCCGAGCTCGATCCCGCCCATGAAGTACCTGAAGCCGTTGCCGACGCCTGCCTCGCCTCCGAGGACGCTCGCGGCCGGGGTCCGGAACCCGTCGAAGACGAGCTCCGTCGACTCGACACCCTTGTAGCCGAGCTTGCGAAGCGGCGGGGGCACCGTCAGGCCGGGCTGCTCGGAGACGTTCGGCTGCTTCTCGCAGATGAACGCCGTCATGCCGCGGTGGCGCGGCTCGGCCTCCGGGTCGGTGACGGCGAGGAGCATGACCGCGTCGGCGCGCAGGCCGTTGGTGGCCCACATCTTCTGCCCGGTGATCACGAACTCGTCACCGTCTCGCACCGCACGCGTGCGGATCGCCTGCACGTCCGAGCCCGCGTGGGGCTCGGTCATCGAGTAGGCGAAGCGGATCTCGCCGCTCGCCATCCGCGGCAGGTACCGGGCGCGCTGCTCGTCCATGCCGAACGACCCGATCATCCAGGCGGAGATGAAGTGCGTGTTCAGGACACCAGAGAGCGACATCCAGCCGCGCGAGAGCTCGACCTGGATCAGCGCGTACGTCGTCAGATCGAGGCCGAGCCCGCCGTACTCCTCGGGGATCGTGACGCCGAAGAGACCGAGCTCCTTCATCTGCTCGACCAGCGGCTCGGGGTACTCGTCCGCATGCTCGTAGTCGGAGGCGACCGGCACGACCTCCCTGTCGACCCAGTCGCGGATCACCTGGACGAGCTCGCCCTGCTCCGGGCTCGGCTCCATCGAGCTCACTCGGTCACGGCCGCGGTCGGCGTCGACTCGGCTCGAAGTGGCGACTCGATGTCCGTCAGGACGGTCGCGACCACCTCGGTCTCGACGGCTTCTCCACCTTCGAGGCTCGCGGCGTCACCCCGCGCGATGCTGTCGGCGAGGCTCCCCGGCCTGCTCGTGCACGGCTCGGTCAGCAGGACATGGTGTCCGCGCCAGCCGCCGAACACGCCCCAGAGCCAGACGGTCGGAAAGATCGACCGATCGAACGAGAGCTCGAGACCGACGCCGGCCCCGGGGTGCGTGACGGCGCAGCATCCCTCCCGGAGGTCCTCGCTGAAGAGCCACTCCGTGAGCCCGGCCTCCGGGCCGGGAAGGACGCTCAGATCGCCTGTCGTAGCGTCGCTTGGCCACGACAGCGTCCCAGGGCCTCCCGCGCTTCGGCCGGGGTACGAGGGCTCGACGCCGACCCGCGTGGCAGGAAGCTGCACCCTCGAGCCAGGCTCGATCGCGTGCGCGACGTGCTGGTTCCAGAAGTACGAGATCGGAGCCGCACCCAGGTTGGTGAGCCGGTGGCGGACGACGACTGCGGTCTCTTCGCGTCCGACGCTGACCCACTTCTCCGCGAGACAGGGGAGCGAGACGCTGTGGCGCCGAAGGTAGAGCACGGCTCGCTCGGCGTCGTCTCGCTGCAGCGACCACTCCCAGGGTCCGATCCAGAGATCGCCGTGGTCGTGGTAGGCAACCCCGTCGATCACACAGGGCGCATCGGTCGGGAAGAGGTCGTCCCAGCCGCCGCACCAGACGTCGTCGAACGGGGCACCTGGATACGTCTTCATGAGCCCGACCCGCGGGTTCCGCCACAGGAGGTTCTTCCCCGATGGCTTGTGGATTAGGTCGAGGATCTTGCCGCCGGCTTCGGGGAAGACGGTGACGCCGATCTCGTTCCCGTCGAGCGCGATCCCGTGCATGCCGGCACGAACGAGCGATGTGTCGGCCACGCGTCGGCCGGGCCGACTCACCCGGCGATCCACTCCGCGGCCGTCACACGGGCGAGCGGTGCTAGCGCTGGGCGCAGCTGCTCCTGCTCCTCGAGAGTGAGAGCGGTTTCCATGAGCGCCTCCGCGTCGGCATCCGTCAGTGCATGCGCCACGTTCGCGCGGAACTTCGCCAGCACCTCGTCGGCCGACCAGGGCGCGTCGGGGCCGCCGCGCTGGTACGCGAGCTCCGCCTCGATGGTGCGCCCGTCCTTCGTCACGATGCGTACCCCGCCCGGGAACGCCTGGGGGTACGTCGGGTAGTCCTTCACCTCGTAGCGGACGCGCCGGGCGAGGTCGAGCACGCGCGGGTCATCGATCGCATCGGGCATGTAGTCGGCCACGCCGGCCGACCCGCGGACGATCATCGAGGCGGCCGAGTACTGGAGCGAGAACTTCGCCTCGTACTCGGTGCGCGGGGCCTGCTTGGCAGCGGCGGGCTCCAGCACGAGCGAGACACCCGCTTCGGGCACCGTGACGACGACCTCGGCGACGTCGTCCGCGCTGACACCGACGGCAGCGTCGGCCGTCGCGCCGAGCGCTCCGTGGGCGAAGTGGCACGCGGGATAGGGCTTGTAGGCGATCCGCGGCGTCTCCCACCGCTCACCGAGATCGGCGACCTGCCCGTCGATGTCGATCTCCCCCTCGGCTGCGTCGAGAAATGCGTGGTAGAGGCCGAACTTCCCCTCGAGCACGCTCGGCGGGCCCTCCGCGCCGTGGGCGGCCAGCCGGGCCGCGAGCACGCCGCCGTGCGCCGCCCAGGCCGGGTGCATCGGCTTCGTCGCCGTGCCGTCGGCGAGGTAGGCGAAGAGCCCACCGGCGAACGAGCCCGCGATGCCGAACGCGCTCGTCGCCCTCGCTGCACCCAGGTTCATGAGGTTTGCACCGGCGGCTACTGCCCCGAACACGCCGCAGATCGCGGTCGGATGGAAGCCGCGCTCGTGGAAGAGGCCCGCGGCGGCCATGCCGATCCGGGCAGTCGTCTCGTTGCCCGCGACGATCGCGGCCAGCGCGTCGCGCCCGGAGGCACCATGCGCCTCGGCGACGGCGAGCGCGACAGGGCAGGTCACGGTCGAGACGTGACTGACCGAGTCGGCGTGAGTGTCGTCGAAGTCGAGGCCGTGGCAGATCATCGCGTTCGCGAACGCCGCGTTCGCCGCCGGCATGCCCGCCGCCGAGCCGATCACGGTTGCCTCGTCGGGCCCCCCGAGCTCTGCCATCGCCGTGCGGCCCTCGCTCGCGACGTCGAGCGCGCTCGCGGCAAGCCCGCAGCCGAGGACGTCGAGCAGATGGAGCTTCGCGTGCTGGGCGACCTCGGCCGGGATGTCGTCGATCGTCAGCCCGACTGCCCATTCCGCCAGACGCTCGGCCGCAGTGCTCATTCGACGGTCCAGCCCTCGTCGGTGCCCGGGAAGGTGTTGGTCACCTCGGGGGCATCGCGCTTGTAGACCATGAACGTCCGCGTGAACTCGATCACGACCTCGCGACGCTGGTTGATGCCGCGGCAGCGCATCGAGACGATGCCCACGTTCGGATTGGACTTCGACGGTCGCACCTCCGTGATCTCGCTCTCGGCCCAGAGCGTGTCGCCGACGAAGACCGGCTTCGGCAACCTGATGTCGTTCCAGGCCAGATTGGCGGCGGCGTTCTCGCTCGTGTCGGGAACGGTGAGGCCGACGACGAGCGCGAGCGTGAAGGCCGAGTTGACGAGCTGCTGCCCGAAGCGCGTCCGCTCCGCGTAGGGCGTGTTGAGGTGCATCTGGTTGGTGTTCAGCGTCAGGCACGTGAACCAGATGTTGTCCGTCTCGGTGATCGTGCGGCCGAGGCGGCTCTCGAAGACGTCACCGACGTCGAAGTCCTCGTAGAAGCGGCCGCGCCAGACCTTCGGCGCCGCCGTCGCGTCAGTCGACATGCGCGATGTGTCCTTTCGCGTCGTTCAGCAGCTGTCGCGCCCGCTCGACGACGGGCAGATCGATCATCTCGCCGTTCAGAGCGACGGCCCCGCGACCGTCGGAGGCGGCGTGCTCGTATGCCTCGAGCACGCGCCGGGCGTGCTCGAGCTCCGCTGCGCTCGGGGAGAACGCGTCGTTGATCACGCCGACGTGGGTCGGGTGGATGCACGCCTTGCCGCGGAAGCCGAGCGAGCGGGCGAGGTCGCAGTCGCTCCGGAGCCCTTCCATGTCCTTCACGTTTGTCCACACCTGGTCGATCGGAGCGCGCAGGCCCGCCGCGGCCGACTCGACGACGAGCGTCGAGCGGGCAAGGAGGAGCTCCTGTCCATCTGCTCGTGGCTCGAGGCCGAGCTCGAGCCCGAGGTCGACGGCGCCGAGCACGAGCGCGACCACGCGGTCGTCGCCGGACGTCGCCGAGACGTCTCGCAGCCCACGGGCAGTCTCGACGATCGCGACCACGGGAACTTCGAGCTCGCCCATGGCCTCGACCGACCGGGGCGCCGCCTTCGGCAAGACGATGCCGTCCACGTGCGCCTCGACCGCGGTCTCGAGATCGCCGTGAAAGAGCCCGGTTTCGGCCCCGTTGATGCGGACCAGCCTGAGGCTCGGGGTGGCGATGTCGCCGAGAAGCGACCGGGCGACAGTGCGAGCCTCGAGCTTCTCGGCAGGGGGCACGGCGTCCTCGAGATCGACGATCACGGCGTCCGCTTCCGCCTCGAACGCCTTCCGCACCTTCCGCTCGTCGTTCCCCGGAACGAACAGAAACGACCGGGCTGTGGCCAGCGTCGGCATGCAGGTTGACAGATTCTCGAAAGTCAGACATAAACGCAAGCTCGGGCAATCCGATCGATGTTTCCACCCGCCGACCAGGAGGTCTTCGCGTGAAGGCGGTCGTGTTTCGCGAGTTCGGGCACTCAGACGTCCTCGAGCTGGTCGAGGTCGCAGAGCCCCAGCCCGGCCCGGGCGAGGTGCAGATCGAGATCACCGCGAGCGCGCTCAACCACCTCGACATCGACGCGCGCGAAGGCACCTCTCGCTTTCCGATCCAGTTCCCGCATGTCCTCGGCGTCGAGCCCGTCGGCCGCATCACGACGCTCGGGGACGGCGTCGACGGCTGGCAGGTCGGCGACCGTGTCTCGCCGTACCTGATCGCCACGTGCGGCGACTGCCGGTACTGCCGCACGGGCCGGGAGTCGCTGTGCGTCGCGCCCTCGTGGTTCATCAGCATCGGCTCGTCCGGTGCCTACGCCGAGCGGATGGTGGCCAAGGCATCCCAGCTCGTCCGCGTACCCGAGAGCCTCTCCGACGTCGAGGCCGCAGCGACGCACATCGCGTTCGGAACGGCGTGGCACATGCTCATCACCCGCGCGCGGGTGCAACCGGGCGAGACGGTGCTCGTCAACTCCGTCGGGAGCGGGATCGGCTCGGCGGCCGTACAGGTTGCGAAGCTGGCGGGAGCGACCGTGATCGGAACCTCGAGCCGCGACGACAAGCTCGCGCAGGCGAAGGAGCTCGGCCTCGACGTCGGCATCAACTACGCCACGCAGGATGTGGTCGAGGAGGTGATGAAGGCGACGGGCGACAACGGCGTCGACGTCGTCTACGAGCACACGGGCGGCGAGTTGTTCCAGAAGGGGCTCGACTCGCTGACGAAGGACGGGCGGCTCGTCATCTGCGGCGCGCACTCCGGCGAGGTCGTGCCGTTCGACATCATCCCGTTCTTTCGGCGACAGCTCTCGATCATCGGCTCGTTCGTGTTCACCCGCAACGAGGTGGAGACCTGCTTCGAGCTCGCCGCGCGCGGAGCACTGCGGCCGCAGGTCGCGGCTACGTTTCCGCTTGAGCATGCGAAGGAGGCGATGGAGCTGATGGAGAGTCGCGACTTCTTCGGCAAGATCGTCCTCACGCCCGGGAGCGGAGGGTGAAGCGCATCGGCGTGGACGTCGGCGGGACGTTCACCGATCTGATCTATGTCGACGACGAGATGGGCAGGGTGCTCGTCCACAAGCTGCCGACGACTCCCGCCGACCCGTCGCAGGGAACGGTTCAGGGGATCCAGGAGCTCACCGCCGCGGCCGGTGAGACGCCCTCGTCGCTCGACCAGGTGTTCCACGGCACGACGATCGCGACGAACATCGTCATCGAGCACAACGGCGCCACCGTCGGGATGATCACCACCGAGGGCTATCGCGACATCCTCCACATCGCGCGCCACAAGAAGCCGCTCAACTTCTCCAACTACCAGGACCTGCCCTGGCAGCGGTATCCGATCGTCCGCCGTCGCTACCGCCTCACCGTCCCGGAGCGGATCACGAAGGACGGCGTCGCGCTCGTTCCCCTGGACGAGGAGAAGGCGCGCGAGCAGGTGCGGCGGCTCAAGGCAGCCGGGGTCGAGGCCGTGGCGGTGTGCTTCCTCTTCTCGTTCCTCAACCCCGCGCACGAGGCACGGGTGGCCGAGATCGTGCGGGAGGAGTTTCCGGAGGCGTTCCTCTCCGTCTCGTCGGAGGTGCTCCCGCAGTACCGCGAGTACGAGCGGTTCTCGACGGTCTGCCTGAACGCCTACGTCGGCCCAAAGGTCGCGACGTACGTCGGTCGGCTCGAGGAGGAGCTCCGTGGGCTCGGGGTGCGGACCGGCTTGCACCTGATGACCTCGGCGAGCGGCGTCGCCACCGCCGAGGCGGCGACGCGTCGGCCGGTCAATCTCCTCATGTCGGGGCCCGTCGCCGGCGTCGTCGGCGGCATCTGGGCCGGGAAGCAGGCGGGCTACGGCAACGTGATCACGCTGGACGTGGGCGGCACGTCGGCGGACATCGGCCTGGCGCAGGACGGAAACCTGCGGATGAAGCATCTGCTGGACACGAAGGTCGGCCCGTACCAGGCGATGATCCCGATGGTCGACGTCGACACGATCGGCGCCGGCGGCGGCTCGATCGCCTACGTCGATCAGGGTGGCATCTACCGCGTCGGGCCACGCTCCGCCGGCGCCGACCCGGGCCCCGCCGCCTACGGCCGTGGGGGAACGGAGCCGACCGCGACCGACGCGATGGTCAATCTCGGCTGGCTCTCGGCCGAGGACTTTCTCGGCGGCGGCATGAAGCTCGACGGGGTTCTCGCCCGCCGTGCCTTCGAGGAGGGGCCTGCGAAGGCGCTCGGGATGACCGTCGAGGAGGCGTCGATGGGGGCCGTCCAGATCCTCACGCACTCGATGGTGCAGTCGATCGAGGAAAACTCGGTCCGCAAGGGCTACGACCCACGGGACTTCGCGCTCGTGGCGGAGGGGGGCGCAGGGCCGCTGTTCGCGGCTCAGATCGCGCTCGAGGTCGGGACGCCGAACGTCCTCGTGCCGCCGTACCCGGGCGTCACCGCCGCGATGGGGCTGCTCGCGACGGACATGGTCTACGAGTACGTGACGACGACGTATCAGCGGGTGTCGGCGCTGGACGCGGCCGCGCTCCAGCAGGCGTTCGAAGAGCTCGAGGAGCAGGCACGCGCCCAGCTCGAGGAGGACGGCATCGCCGCCGACCAGGTGGTGATCCAGCGGATCGCGGAGTGCCGCTACCTGGGCCAGGGCTACGAGCTACGCGTCGACGCCGGGTCGGGCGCGATCGACGACGACTGGGTGCAGAAGCTGCACGCCGACTTCAACGACAGCCACGAGCGTGAGTACTCGCGGCGGTTCGAGGACTCGGACATCGAGATTCCCAACGTCCGCGTTCGCGGCATCGGGTTGATGCCGCCGCTGGCGAATCTGGAGGTGGAGAAGGACGGCGACGACCCGGGGGACGCGCTCGTTCGCGACGGCGAGGCCTGGTTCCGCGTCGACGGGCGGCTCGAGAAGGTGGCGACCCGCCTCTACGACCGCGCGCGCCTCCGGGCCGGCTACCGCCTGACGGGCCCCGCGATCGTGCTTCAGTACGACTCGACGACGGTGATCCCGCCCGGGGTCGACGCCCAGGTCGACCGCTTCGGGAACATCGTGATCGAGGTCGGCGCGTCCGCCGAGGCCCGGGAGATCGCTGCGGGGATGGGGGCGCGGGCGTGAGCGCCGCGCTCGGTCGCGGCCCAGACCGCACTTCTCCCACCCGGGTGGGACCCACCCGGGTGGGGCTTCCAGGAGCGTGCCGCCCGCAGGCGCACGTGTGTGTCACGGACCGTGCCAACTGCGCCTCGGAGGTGTGTCGATGAGCGTCACGGAGTACGAGGTCGGCCGGCGGCCCGGCCCGCCGTCGAGGCCGCGCGTCGAGGTCGACCCGATCACGCTCCGCGTCCTCGGCGGTGCGTACCACGCGATTGCGAAGGAGATGGCGGGCGTGCTCTTCCGCATGTCCTACTCGTCGATCATCCGCGAGTCGGAGGACCTCGGCGCCGGCATCTTCGACTCGGAGGGCCGCGAGTTTTGCGAATCGGACTCGACGCCGATGCACATCGGCTCGCTCCCGTGGTACATCCGCGGCTTCCAGCACCGGCTCGGAGACGACATCGAGGAGGGCGACGTCATCGTCCACAACCACCCGTACCTCGGAGCCTCCCACTCGCCGGACGTCGCGGTGGCCGTTCCGATCATCCACGACGGCGAGCTTCTGGGCTTCGCAGCGGTGACCGCGCACGTCCTCGACGTCGGCGGCTCGTACCCGGGGATCAACGCGGACGCGTTTGACGTCTACGCGGAGGCGAAGATGTACTACGGCTTGCGCTGGTACCGGGGCGGCGAGCTGAACGTGGACGTCGACCGGATGATCTTCGACAACGTCCGCACCGAGACCATGAACCGCGGCGACATGAACGCCATGCTCGCCGCGTGCCAGCTCGGCCGCGAGCGCTTCCTGCGGCTCGTTCAGCGCTACGGCGTCGAGGTGGTCATGAGCGCGGCCTACGACTGGATGGACTACTCCGAGCGCATGCTGCGCACGGAGATCGCGAAGATCCCGGACGGCGTCTACGGGCCGGTCGTCGGCTTCCTCGACGACGACGCGCGCAACCGCGGAGTCCGCCTGCGGGTCGAGACGAGGGTCATCGTCGAGGGCGACGAGATCACGATCGACCTGACCGGGTCGAACCCCGAGGTGCCGACGGGCTTCAATGTGCCGTTCGAAGGGTCGCTGCTCGTCGGTGCCTACTACGCCGTCCGCACGATTCTCCTCGACGAGGTCACGTTCCCGGAGCATGTGCCCCAGAACGACGGCGTCTTCCGGCCTGTCAACGTGATCGCGCCGAAGGGAACGATCTTCAACCCGAGCTTCCCGCGCGCGTGCTTCTCGCGGTTCACCCAGGTGCAGCGGGTCGTCGACAACACGATTCTGGCGCTCGCCGATGCGCTGCCGGACAAGGTCACCGCGGGCAACTCGGCCGGCATCCACTTCTGCGCGTACGCGGGCTTCGACGAGGCGATCGGCCAGTACTGGCTCTACCTCGAGGTGAACGAGGGCTCCTACGGCGGCCGCTTCGGCAAGGACGCGATGGACTCGGTCGACAACCTGATGGCGAACACGCGCAACAACCCGATCGAGGAGCTCGACATGCGCTTCCCGGTCCGGTGCGATCAGTACGAGCTCCGGCCGGAGTCCGCCGCTCCGGGGAAATGGCGCGGAGGCATCGGGATCGTCCGCCGCAACCGGTTCCTCGTCGACGGCACCTACTCGTGCGAGGGCGATCGCCAGACCGACCCTCCGAAGGCCGTCTTCGGCGGCTGGGACGGCCTGGTCGCCTCGTGTCGCAAGAACCCTGACACGGCGCGGGAGGAGCACCTCGACGCGAAGGTGACCGGGATCCCGTTCGCCGCGGGTGAGTTCATCGAGTTCCGCGAGCCCAATGCCGCCGGGTACGGCGATCCGCTCGAGCGCGATCCCGCCCAGGTGCGCGAGGACGTGCTCGACGACTTCACGAGCGTCGAGCTCGCGCGCGACGCCTACGGGGTCGTCTTCGCCGACGAGGTCACGCTCGAGCTCGACGTTGCCGCAACCGACGCCCTCAGGGCCGAGCTTCGGTCGAAACCACGGGGAAGCTCGCTGACCGAGCACCTGGGGGATCAGCTCGTCCGGTACAACAGTCCGGTCTCGATCGCCGGAAACCGGGAGCACGGGATCGAATGACCGGACGCCCGCTCGCGCCCGACCGTCGACTGAAGACGGTGCGCGAGCTGCCGGACGTAGTGCCTGTCCTGAGGGTGCGCAAGGCGTACGAGCAGGTGGCCGACCACCTCAGGGAGCTGATTCTGAGCGGGCGGCTGTCGCCGGGCGACCGGCTCCCGAACGAGGCGGTGCTCGCGCACGACTTCGGGGTCAGCCGGGCGACCGTTCGCGAGGCGCTGCGCGTCCTCGCGACCCAGAACCTGATCCGCACGACCAAGGGAGCGGCCGGTGGCAGCTACGTGACGCTCCCGACCGTCGATCACATCTCGGCATTCGTCCATGCGAACGTCAACCTCCTGACCGAGTCCCAGCGCGTCACCCTGGAGGAGCTGCTCGAGGCGCGTGAGCTCGTTGAGATCCCGGCGACGCGACTTGCCGCGGAGCGGCGCACCGAGCTCGACGTCGAGAAGCTTCGGGCCACGGTGCCTCCCGATCAGCCACGCCTGGGAACGCGGGAGGAGTTCGCCTACAACTCGGAGTTCCACTCGTGCGTGATCGAGGCGAGCGGCAACGCCCTGCTCGCGATCGCCGCTCAGCCGATCTTCTCGGTCTTGCAGACCAATCTCGCCCGCTCGACGCTCGGCCGCCAGTTCCACCGGGCCGTGCACGAGCACCACCGCCGGATCATCGAGGCCGTCGAGGCCGCCGACGCCGATGCCGCGGCGGGCGAGATGCGCGACCACCTCGAGTTCCTGACGCCCTACTACGAGAAGGCCTGGCGCCACGCCGTCCGCACGCAGGCACGGGCCTTGCCCGGATAGCCTCCACGCGCGCCGAGGACGGGCGCGGCGTGCGCATCGAGGAGCGCAGCGGGATCGGCTAGAACCCGAGCCGGCCGTAGCGCCAGCCGGCGGTTTCGAGCCAGGCGGCACGACCGTCGACGAGCGGGCCGAAGCGGATCCGCTCGGGTGTGCGCTCGTCTTCACCGAGACGAAACGAGTCGTCCGGAAGGGCGACGAGCGCGAGCTCCTCGCCCTCGGAGGAGACGGCGACCGGCATGCCGTCGCGCGTCCCGACGACGATGCCGGGGTACCAGGGGCTGTACGCGGCGTAGGTACCCACGTACGGTCTCCAGCTGTCTGGAACCGAGTCGTCGAGTGGCTCCTGCCGCGCCGGCGGGTCGCCCGGTGGCTCGCCGAGAAGCGCGTCGACGACGCGCGCAGGCGGAAACCCAGGCATGTCATACGCGTTGCAAAGGCAGACGGCCCCCAGGCCTGTGTCAAGGTCAACCGTGAAGGACGCGGCGTGCCCCGGCGTCGAGCCGTTGTGTGCAAGCTGGCGCGGCCCGTCGACGCGGACGGCGATTCCGCAGGCGTAGTCCCAGCCCTTGTCCGCGTCGCCGATCGGATCCGTCATCTGTGCGAAGCTCGCAGACGAGATAATCGGTCGGCCTTCGGCGAGGAGCGCCCGCAAGAACGAGGCCATGTCCTCCGCGGTGGCGCAGACGCTGCCGGAGGCCGCGTCCGACTCGGCCCAGGCCGCCGGCGCGAGCGCCTCTCCGGCCCGGCGCGGTGGTCGCCAGTTGACGGGCGAATACCCGGTTGCGAGGCGGCCGCGGAGGGTGTGGGTCATGGCCGGAGCGCTCGCCGCCATGCCGGAAGGCTCGAGGACGCTCTCGGCGATCACGTCGCCGATCCAACGTCCTGTTACCTGCTCGAGCGCGAGGCCGAGTGCCGCGTAGCCAACGTTGGAGTAGTGCCAGCGCACGCCGGGCTCGCAGGCCACCGTGCGCGAAAGCGCCATCACATCGGCGATAGCCGACGGCGAGCCCTCGGCTCCCGACACGATCCCGCCCGTATGCGTAAGGAGGTGGCGGACCGTGATCGGTTCGTGCTCCGACCTCACGGGGAACCAGGGCAGATACGTCGCGAAGGGGGCGTCGACGTCGATGCGACCGGCCTCGACCTCGCGGAAGACGGCGAGCGCGGTCATGGTCTTGCTGATCGACCCGATGGGGAAGAGCGTCTCGCTCGTGACCGGCCGGCCCGACTCGCGGTCGGCGACGCCCGCATAGACGACTTCGCGTGCGCGGTCGCGGTCGGTAACTGCGACGGCCATGCCCGGGACGCCGAACTCGTCCATCATGGTCGCCGCGATCTGCTCGGGAGTTGAGAGATCCACGGGCGTGTGCCAGTTTGACACCGCGGTTCGAAGGCCGTAGAAACGGCGTGCCGTGAAAGTCAGACATTGGTCGGGATGAGCCTCCCGCTCGCCGACGTCCGCGTCCTCGCAATCGAGCAGTACGGGGCTGGTCCCTGGGGAACGCTCCAGCTCGCCGATCTCGGCGCGGACGTGATCAAGGTCGAGGATCCCTCGGTGGGCGGCGACGTGGGCCGGTACGTGCCTCCCTTCCAGGAGGATGAGGACTCGCTCTTCTTCGAGACGTTCAACCGCAACAAGAGGTCGATCTCGCTCGATCTGCGCCACGCCCGCGGCCGCGAGGTGCTCGAGGATCTCGTGCGCGCCGTCGACGCCGTCTACTCGAACCTCCGCGGCGACCAGCCGGAGAAGCTCCGGATCCGCTACGAGGACCTTTGCGAGATCAACCCTCGTGTCGTCTGCTGCTCGCTGTCGGGCTACGGCATGACCGGACCGCGGGCGGGGGAGGGTGGCTACGACTACAACATGCAGGGGATCGCCGGCTGGATGAGCCTCACCGGCGAGCCCGACGGGCCCCCCACGAAGTCGGGCTTGTCGCTCGTCGACCTCTCCGGCGGCTATGTCTCGGCGCTTGCGCTCCTGGCGGGGCTCTGGCGCGCACGGCGCGACGGGGTCGGCTGCGACTGCGACGTCTCGCTGTTTGAGACGGCGCTCGCGGAGCTGATGTACGTCGGCACCTGGGTCGCAACGGAGGGGTACGAGCCACCGCGAAGGCGAAACTCGGCGCATCCGTCGATCGTCCCGTTCCAGAACTTCCGTGCAGCCGACGGGTGGCTCGTCGTCTCCTGTCCGAAACCGAAGTTCTGGAAGGCGCTCTGCGACGCGCTGGGACGGCCCGAGCTCACGGACGACCCGCGCTTCGCCGACTTCGCCGCCCGTGATGTCAACCGCGCTACGCTCGAGCCGATCCTCGAGGAAGCGTTCCTCGCGCGCACCCGAGACGAATGGCTCGCCGTCCTGACCGCGGCCGGTGTCCCGGCGTCGCCGGTGAACTCCGTCGCGGAGGCGCTCGACGACCCCCAGGCGGCTGCCCGCGAGGCGGTCGTCGAGATCGACCATCCCCGCTTCGGCACGGTGCGCGAGGTGGCGACGCCGCTCAGGGTGGGGGAGGAGAGAAAGCCGCTCCGCCGCGCCCCGTTCCGCGGCGAGCACACCGAGGAGGTCCTGATTCAGCTCTGCGGCTACGGCTCCGAGCGAATCGCCGAGTTGCGGGTCCAGGGAGTATTCGGCGACGTCCCCGTCACCACGTAGGAGGTCGGCATGCGGATCAAGTTCATCATCCCGTTTCCGTTCGACGACGAGGGGATCGCGAACCGCGCGGCGCAGATCCCGAAGGAGCTCCTCGGCCCCGACACCGTTGTCGAATGCGTCCCTGTCCGGAACTCGGCGACATTCGTCACCGACTACTACGAGTCGATGCTCTTCGACGTCTACATCGCCGAGGTGGCCTTCCGGGCCGAGGAGGAAGGCTACGACGCGGTGATCATGGACACGGTCTCCGACTCGGGCCTCTACGCGATCCGGTCGCGCCTGAACATCCTCGCGATCGGCCCCGGGCTGATCTCGTACGCCGTGGCGATCATGCTCGGCAAGCGGTTCTCGATCGTGACGATGTGGGATCGCTGGCGGCACCTGTACGAGAAGAACCTCGACACCTACCACCTCTGGGAGAAGTGCGCGTCGATCCGCGCCGTGAACATCCCCCCGGACGTCGAGTCGCTGTTCGCCGGCAAGGAGGAGGAGATGTTCGAGAAGCTGACGGCCGAGGCGCGCAGGGCGATCGACGAGGACGGGGCCGACGTGATCCTGCTCGGCTCGACGACGATGCACCAGGCCGGCGACTACATGGCCGCCAACCTCCCGTGCCCGGTGATCAACCCGGGCCCGGTCGGGATCAAGATCGCCGAGACGCTGGTCGCCCTCGGGCTGACGCACTCGAAGGTCGCGTTTCCGAGCCCCGACACGATCCAGGACGAGAAGTTCTTCTCGCTCATCGGCGCCGACGGCACGACCCGCTCCGTGTAAGGTTGCGCGCCATGGACGACCCGCTGCTGGCGCCGATCGAAGACGCCGAGCACCACGAGGTCGGAGGTCTCAGCGTCGACGTCGCCCGGGCTGGGAACGGGCGGCTCAAGCGCATCGTGTATCCACCCGGATACCGGTGGTCGACGCACATGAAGCCGGTGACGAAGACCGACTACTGCATGCACACGCACGTGGGCTTCCTCGCGCGGGGGCACATCCAGGGCGTGTACGCCGACGGGTGCGAGTACGAGGTCGTCGCTCCCGCGTTCGCGGTGATCGAGGCCGGCCACGACGCCTGGGTGGTCGGCGACGAGCCGGCCGTGTTCATCCAGTTCGACTCCCAGGAGGGCACCGCCCGACGCTTCGGCCTGCCCGCCGAGCATTCGCACTAGGTAGATCCCTCTCGACCTGGCGCCGCAAGACCTGTCCCGGGGACAGGCCCCCGGACCTGTCCGAACAGACCGTGGTGATGCGCCGCCGGGTCGCTGCGTCGGCGAGGAGAGCCGCGCCTGAGAGCAACCTGGTGACACGGCCACGCGGGATCGCAGGCGGATAGCGTGAGCCGGAGGGGCATGTCCCCTAGCCTGTCCCCGGGACGTGGCTTGCGGCGGCGTGTTCCGACCGGGCTCCGCCTCGGTCGAGACTGCCCGAGATTCTCACGGCGGTACCATCGGCGTCATGCCGCTCGCGCTCCTCGACTCGCTCCTCGACTCGATCGGAACCTCGAACTGGACGCTGGCGATCGTGTTCGCGCTGGCCGCGATCGACGCGTTTTTCCCGCTTGTTCCCAGCGAGACCGCGCTGATTACGGCGGCGGTTGCCTCGTCCACGGAAGGCGGACACCCGATCTGGCAGATCATCCTCGTCGCGGCCGCGGGCGCGATTCTCGGCGACAACATCTCGTATGCGCTCGGACGCACGATCGGCGAGCCGCTCGCCGAGCGGTACTTCAAGGGCGACCGCCGACGCCATCTCGACTGGGCGGAGCAGGCGATCGCGGAGCGCGGCGGCTACCTGATCGTGATCGGGCGCTTCATCCCCGGCGGGCGCACGGCGATCACGTTCGCCTGTGGGACCCTCGAGATGCCGTGGCGGAGGTTCATCCGCTGGGACGTGCTCGCGGGCGTTCTGTGGGCCTGCTACGCGGGCCTGCTTGGCTACTTCGGAGGTAAGACGTTCGAGGAGGAGAAGTGGAAGGGCCTCCTGCTCGCATTCGTGATCGCCTTCGGAGTCGCGGCGACCGTCGAGCTCGTCCGCTGGTACCGCAAGCGCCGTGTCGTCCCTCAGCGCTGACCTCCAGGCGGCTGCCGCCATCGGCGCGGACGCCGGCGGTGTCAGTCGCTTCGCCTGGACATCGGAGCTCGAGGCCGCCAACCGCTGGCTCGTCTCGCGCCTCGAGGCCGAGGGCCTGGAGGCCGAGATCGACGCAGCCGGCAACGTCTTCGGCTACTGGCACCCCGGGAACGGGAAGGCCGTCCTCGTCGGCTCGCACCTCGACACGGTGCCCCGCGGCGGCCGCTTCGACGGTGCCCTCGGCGTGCTTGCGGCGCTCGAGGCCGTGCGGATCCTGCGCCGCGAGGGCTTCGAGCCCCGGCGGCCGATCTGGGTCGTGTCGTTCAACGACGAGGAGGGAGCCCGCTTCCGCACGGGGATGCTCGGCAGCCGCGCCTTCGTCGGCTCGCTCGACCTCGACGACTGGCGCGCCCGGGGAATCGGCGAGGCGATGGCCGAGGCCGGCTACGACTTCGATCACCTCGGCAAGGCCAATCGAATCGACCGGGTCGGCGCCTATCTGGAGCTGCACATCGAGCAGGGCCCCAGGCTCGAGTCCTCGGGAATCGACCTGGGGATCGTCACGGGGATCGCAGGGCTCCTCGGCCTGCGGGTCACCTTCCGGGGCGAGGCCAACCATGCAGGCACGACCCCGATGGGCCTGCGTCGCGACGCGCTTGCCGGCGCGGCGCGCGTCGTCCTCGCGCTGCGGGCCGAGGCGCGGTCGAGCGACGACATGACCGCCAACGTCGGCCAGATCCGCGTCGAGCCGGGCGGCGCGAACGTCGTTCCCGGGCTCGCCGAGCTCTCGATCGATGTCCGCTCGCCAACCGACGAGGGCTTCGCGCGGGTCGAAGCGCTTGTCCACGAGACGCTCGACGCGGTTGCCACCGAGGAGGGCCTCGAGCTCGACGTCGTCCCGACGCAGCGAAAGCCGCCGGTGGCGCTCGCCGAGGAGGTCCAGCGCGCCCTTGAGCGTGCCGCGGAGGCCGAGGGCGCGACGCATGCTCGAATGCCGAGCGGCGCCGGCCACGACGCGATGATCCTCGGCACCCACGTGCCTGCGGGAATGCTGTTCGTTCCGAGCCGCGGCGGCGTGAGTCACAATCCGGAGGAGTACACGGCGCCCTACTACTGCGACCTCGGCGCCCGGGTCCTGTCGCGTGCGGTCGCCGAGCTCACGAGCCGGACCTAGCGCGTCCGTAGAATCCGCGACCCGTGCGCTCCCTCGCCTTCGGTTCCTGCATCCTCGCGGTAGTGCTCTGCGGTGTGGGGGGAGTTCGGGCGGAGCCGGCCGAGGAGCTGCTCCCGGACCTCGACCAGCGCGTCCCTCACGATCTCGTGATCCAGCCCGTCGTTCGCGCGGGCAAGCAGCGGTTCCACCTCGGTTTCACGTCGGCCGTGGACAACATCGGCCGCGGTCCCCTCATCGTCCGTGCGCGTCGGCTCTCGGTCGAGGAGCCGTTCATGGTCGCCAACCAGGGAGTTCTCCTTTCCAACGGCCGCGTACGCAAGTACCGGGGGGTCGGCATCGTCCGCTACGTCGAGTCCGAGACGCACGAGCACTGGCACGTCCTTCCGTTCGAGCGGTACGAGCTGCGCCGGGCGGAGGATTTCGCGCTCGTCGTGCGCGACCGCAAAACCGGCTTCTGCCTCAGCGATCGGCACGAGATCGATCAGGGTGTTCGTGTGCCGGGCAAGCCCTCGAGGCCGGTCTACCAGGCGTTTTGCGGCCCCGCCGACAGAGACCGGCTCGCGATCGAGGAAGGCGCCTCCGTCGGCTACCGCGACGTCTACCCGGCACATCTCGAAGGTCAGTACCTCGACCTTACCGAGGTCGCCGCCGGCTATTACGTCCTCGTCCACCGCGTGAACGCCGCTCGCCGCCTGCGCGAGCTCGACTACGAAAACAACGACGCGTCGCTGCTCGTCCGCCTGACCTGGCCTCGTGGTCGTGCCAGCCCGCCGGACGTTCAGGTGCTCTCCGAGTGCGAACGCCGGGCGAACTGCGCCGAGGGTCGAACGTTCGCCGCCGGTATGCTCCCGGCCGGTTGAGCGCGATCCGGACACCCGGTCTCGCCGCGAGCCTCGATCGGCTCGGCACCGAGACCGCCTTCAGCGTCCTCGCGAGGGCCCGCGAGCTCGAGCGGGAAGGCCGCGACGTGATCCACCTCGAGATCGGCGAGCCCGATTTCCCCACGCCCCAGCACATCTGCGAGGCCGCTGCCGACGCGTTGCGGGCCGGGGAGACCCACTACTGTCCGTCGGCCGGAATCCCGGAGTTCCGGGAGGTCTGCGCCGACTACCTCTCGCGGACCCGCGGCGTCGACGTCCGCGCGGAGCACGTCCTCGTCGGCACCGGGGCGAAGCCGTTTCTCTTCTTCACGATCCTGGCCACGTGCAACCCGGGCGACGAGGTGATCTACCCGGATCCGGGCTTCCCGATCTACGAGTCGGCGATTCGGTGGGCGGGGGCGACACCCGTGGCGCTGCCGCTGCTCGAGGAGCGCGACTTCGTCTTCGACCTCGCCGACCTCGAGGAGCGACTGGGCCCGCGAACGAAGCTCGTGATCCTGAACTCGCCGCAGAACCCGACGGGAGGCGTGGTCGGTCCCGAGGAGACGGCTCAGGCCGCAGCGCTCCTGGCCGGGTCGGACGCCTGGGTGCTCTCGGACGAGGTGTACGCGCGGATGCTCTACGAGGGCGACTTCGCGAGCGTCGCCTCGCACGAGGGGCTGCTCGAGCGCACGGTTGTGCTGGACGGGCTCTCGAAGACCTACGCTATGACCGGCTGGCGCTGCGGGTTCGCGGCGGTGCCCGAGTCACTGGTCGACCCGCTCGTCCGCTTCTTCGTCAACTCGACCTCCTGCGTGCCGCCGTTCGTCCAGCTCGCCGGCGTCGAGGCGCTCACCGGCCCCCAGGACGCGCCCGCCGCGATGCTCGAAGAGTTCCGCGTACGGCGCGACGTCGTCGTGGCGGGCCTGAACGCGCTGCCGGGCGTCTCGTGCCGGACCCCACACGGTGCCTTCTACGCGTTCCCGAACGTCGGCGACGTGCCGATCCCGGCCGACGAGCTCGCCGCCCGTCTGCTCGACGAGGCGGGCGTGGCGCTGCTCGCCGGCTCGGCGTTTGGCGAAGTCGGCCGCGACAACCTCCGGATCTCGTACGCCAACTCGCAGGAGAACCTGCGCGCGGCGCTCGGTCGGATGGGCGACTTCCTCGCCGCTCTCTAGGCGGCGAGCTCCCCGACCGCCTCGGCGAACACCTCGGTGTGCCGGTCGACGTCGGCCTCGGTCGTGGCCGGGCACATCAGCGCCATGTTGTGGAAGGGCGTCAGGAGGACGCCCCGGTTGAGCGCGTACAGGTGCATGTAGCCGTCGAGCTCGTGATCGTAGGAAGCGGCCGCCTCGGCGCCCGTGCGTGCTGGGGTGGGCTGGAACCAGTACTCGACGCGGCAGCCGAGGCGCGTCACGCTCCAGGGGATGCGGGCCTCGGCGATCGCTCCGGCGACCCCGGCCTCGAACCGCTCGCCGAGCGAGATCATGCGTGCGAACGCCGACTCGGTGAGCACCTCCGCGAGGCAGGCTCGGGTTGCCGCGAGCGAGAGTGCGTTGCCCGCGAGCGTGCCGCCGATGCCACCCGTGTCGGCCTGCTCGGGCGGAAGTGCCGCGAGGATCCGGTCGCGCGTCTCCGCCGAGAACCCGTACGCCGCCGCCGGCACCCCTCCCGCGATCGTCTTGCCGATCGTCAGGCAGTCCGGCTCGAGCCCGTGCGCCCTCGTATACCCGCCCGGCCCGGCGGAGATCGTGTGCGTCTCGTCGATGACGAGGAGCGTCCCGGAGCGGCGCGTCAGGTCGCGCAGGGCGTCGTGAAAGCCGGGGTCGGGCAGGACGATGCCGATGTTCGTCAGCGCCGGCTCGGCGAGCACGCACGCCACGTCCTCGTGGGCGAGCTCGCGCTCGAGCGCGTCGAGGTCGTTGAACTCGCAGACGCGCGTCGTCACGGGCGGATCGACGGGAGGGCCGATGTTGCGCGGCCGCGACACGGGGCGACCGTCCTCGAGGACGATGAACGACTCGTCGACGGAGCCGTGATAGCACCAGGCGAAGACGAGGATCTTCGGCCGCCCGGTCAGCTCGCGCGCGAGGCGGATCGTGAAGCGGTTCGCGTCGGTCGCCGTGAGGGCGAGCTGCCACGAGGGGAGGCCGAAGCGGCGCGTCAGCTCCTCGCCGACGGCGATCGCATCCTCGGTCGGCAGCATCAACGTGATCCCCTTCGCGGCCCGCTCGGCCACCGCGGCAGTCACCGCGGGCGGCGCGTGTCCCGCCATCGCGCCCGTGTCGCCCAGGCAGAGGTCGACGTACTCGTGCCCGTCGACGTCCACGAAGCGGGCGCCCTGGGCCTCGTCGACGAAGATCGGGTACGCGCTCGCCCACTCGGTCATCCAGTGCATCGGCACGCCCGCGAGCAGCGACCCCTCGGCGCGCTCGTAGAGCTCGCGCGAGCGCGGATGGGTCTCGACGAAACGACGCGTCTCGCGCTCGCTGAGCTCACGGAGACGGGCGCGGTCGACCATCATGCGGTGGCAAGCCGCGCCGTCGCGACGCGATCGATTCGCTCGAGCCAGGGCCTCGCGCCCAGCCGCTCGAAGATCTCGCGGGCCTCGGCGAGACGTTCCGCGTCGGGAGCCCGGTCACGCGAAGCGAGGACCTCGGCTTCCTGAAGCCGCGTTACCGCGAGCCAGAAGGGGACACCGACGTCACGGAACGCGGAGGCGGCCCGGTCGAAGCCCGCAGCGGCCGCCGCGTCGTCGCCCCGCTCCGCGTCGACGAGAGCCCGGAGGCGCGCCGCCTGCGCGTCCGCGTAGGGGATGCGCTGCGCCGGGGGCAGGCGGTCGTGCGCGGCGAGAAGCTCCTCCGCCTTCTCGAGCCGGCCGAGCGCGAGCGCGGCCGCCGCCGCCTCCGCGAAGCCGTCCGCCGCGTTCCAGAGGTTGCCGTCGCGCACGAGCGTGGCGAGGGCGTCCTCGCCGGCCGCCAGCGCGTCGGCGTGCGTCCCCTCGGCGCGCCGGAGGCTCGCACGCGCCAGCGCCGCGAAGCCGCGGTCCTGAAGCTCGGCCGCCTGCTGGCGCCCCTCCACACGCGTCCAGAGGCGCCGCGCCTCGGCGAGCTCCCCTCGCTCCACGCTCATCCGGAGCAGGACCTCGTACGGGTACGCGCCCTGGGCTTCGACGAGCTGTGCCTTCTCGCCGATGTCATCGGCCCGCGCCTGCGCCCCGTCCCAGTCGCCGACGGCGAACAGGTACTCGACGAGATGGGTCAGGAGCACCCATTCCCAGCCACGATCGCCCTGGCGGCGCGCAAGCGCCAGGCCCGCGTCGAGCGCCTCGAGCCAGCCTGCGATCGGAGCGGACGACTGCTGCGCGAGCCAGCCGAGGTTCGTGTAGGCGCGGAACGCGGCAGCGGTGAGGCCGTGGTCGAGCGCGATCCGAAGTGCCTCGCGAAGAAGCGCGCCCGACTCGTGAGGCCGGAGCTTCAGGGTCAGCGCCTTCGAGTTCAGCGCCTGCGATGTCACCTCCGGCAGGTCGAGCGGCTCGGCGATGTCGAGCGCGAACTCGAGTCGCTCCAGGGCGATCGCATCGTTGCCCAGCAGCGAATGCAGGCGGCCGAGCTGGGCGGCGAGCATCGCGAGATCCTCGTCGGGCTCGTCCGCGCGGAGGATCGCGAACGACTCCTCCATGCGTGCAAGGGCCTCCTCGGCAAGGCCTCGCTCGTAGAGGATTTCCCCGAGCCGGGCCGATACCCGCGCTGCGGGATGGGTCTGACTCTCGGCTTCGAACAGCGCCACCGCCCGCTCGAAGTGCTCCTGTGCCGTGCCGTAGTCGCCGCCGGCCCGGGCCGACTCGCCCGCCTGCTCGAGGAGCGCCGCCTGGGTGCGCGGGTCGTCCGCGAGCTCGACCGCCCGCGCGAAGTACCCCTGCGCCTCGCCCGCTGCGGCGAGCGACGCGGCTCGCGCCCCGGCGCGCGCGAGCGTGTCGCGGGCGCGAGCCTTGATCGCCTCGGCATCGTCCGCGTCCGGGACCGTCTCGTAGGCGACGAGGTAATGCGAGGCGACGACCTCGACCACCTCGTCGTCGTCGGGGGAGGCCGCCTCGAGGTACGCGGCGACGGCGAGGTGCTTCGCGCGACGATCTCGCTTCGAGAGCGTCTCGTACGCGACGTGCCTCACGAGCTCCTGGAGAAAGCCGTACTGGCCGTGCTCGGGCGAGCGGGGGTCGGACTGGAGCGACAGGACCTCCTTGCGCACGAGCGACGTCAGCAACGGCTCGAGCGCATCCGGCGGAAGACCCGAGAGTGCGACGAGCCCTTCGCGGGCGAATGTCTTGCCGAGGACCGAGGCGTCCTGGAGGAGCCTGCGCTCGTCCGTCGAGAGCCCGTCGAGCCGGGCGGCGATGAGGCCGTGGAGCGTCTGCGGCACCTCGAGCGCCGTGATCTCTCCGGTCGGCCGGTACGCAGAGCCCTCCTCGGCGAGGAGGCCGCGGTCGAGGAGCATGCGCACGGTCTCGACCGCGTAGAGCGGGATTCCCTCCGCCCGGGCGAGGATCTGCTCGCTGAGCTCTCCGGGAAGCCCCGGCACCAGCCCGCCGAGGAGCTCCCTGGTCGACGTCTCGGACAGCGGCTCGAGGTAGATCGAGCTGAAGTTTCTCTTGCCGGCTCCCCAGGTCGGGCGCCTGTCGAGGAGCTCGGGCCGAGCCAGGGTGATGACGTACAGGGCGTGGTTGCGAGACCAATCGAGCAGGTACTCGATGAAGTCCAGGAGGCTCGAGTCAGCCCACTGCACGTCCTCGAACGCAAGCACGGTCGGATACGTCTCCGCCAGGCGCTCGAAGAACAGGCGCCACGCGGCAAAGAGGTCCTGGCGATCGGGGCCGCCGTGCTCTTCGAGCCCCAGCAGCTGCGCAAGGTGAGGCTCGATGAAACGCCGCTCGTCGGCGTCGAGCAGATGTTCGTCGAGGGTCGCGGAGAGCTTCGCGAGCGCGGGCGCCGGCTCCTCGTCCTCGGCGATCCGGCAGCGCATGCGCACCATGTCGGCGAGCGCCCAGTAGGCGACGCCGTCGCCGTAGGCGAGGCACCGTCCGCGGTGCCAGTACGTATCGTCGACGAGCCCGTCGAAGTACTTGTAGAACTCCCACATCAGGCGCGACTTGCCGACGCCCGCGATGCCTGTGACAGAGACGAGCTGGGCTCGCTTCTCATCCGCGCACGCGTGGAACAGATCCTTGATCTGACGCAGCTCGCGGTCACGTCCGACGAACGGCGCCTCGAGCCGATGCGACTTGAGCGCCCCCCTGGCGCCCGAGACGACGCGAACGGCGCGCCAGAGCGTGACCGGCTCGGCCTTGCCTTTGAGCTCGTGGTGTCCGGCCTCCTCGTAGACGACCGTGTCGTCGGTTGCGCGCCTCGTCGACTCGGCAACGAGCGCGGTGCCCGGGCCGGCCGCTGCCTGGATCCGCGACGCGGTATTGACGAGATCGCCGGCGACCATGCCCTCGCCCGAGGCTCCGAGCGTCACCGCCGCCTCCCCCGTGGTCACGCCGGCCCGGGCGCGCAGCTCGGGCGCGCCGACCTCCTCGCCGAGCGTGGCGACGGCTGCGACGAGCTCCAGCGCCGCCCGCACGGCGCGCTCGGCGTCGTCCTCCGTCGCCGACGGCGCGCCCCAGACCGCCATGACGGCGTCGCCGATGAACTTCTCGACGGTCCCGCCGTAGCGCCCGATCACCCTGCGTGCTGTCTCGAAGTAGGTCGAAAGGAGCTCACGCACCGCCTCCGCGTCCCTGCTCTCCGAGAGCCCCGTGAAGCCGACGAGATCGACGAAAAGGACTGAGACCAGGCGGCGCTCGGAGGCGGGCTCGTCGCGCGCTGCCTCCAGCGCGGCATCGCCCGTGTGCGGCTCGCCGATTCGAGCTCCGCAGTCCGCGCAGAAGCGCTGGCCGGCAGCGTGCGGGGCCCCGCACGCTGCGCAGGCGGCCGCCAATCCGGTCCCGCACTCCGTGCAGAACCTCGCCGAATCGGCGTTCGTCGCGCCACAATCCGGACACGTCATCGCGCCAACCGTAACGCGGCGCGGCTCGGGCGACAACGGCTGCCGGCATCGCGAGCCACGCGCGTCAGGGGAAGAGCTACACGAGCGCGCGGATCGCGTTGAGGACGACCTCCGCGGCCAGAGCCGCATCGGCGGGCTTCGCGTCCTCGAGCGGGGAATGGCTGATCCCGTCCTTGCAGGGCACGAAGAGCATCGCCGTCGGCGCGTGGTCGGCGACGCACATCGTGTCGTGGGCGGCGCCGCTCGCCATCGTCGTCGCCGGCTCGCCCGTCGCGCGCGCGGCGTCCTCGAGCGCGGCGACGATCCGCGCGTCCATCGGCGTGGCCGGGAGGGTCTGCCGCTGGACCACCTCGGCGCTCATCCCACGACGCGCAGCGGCGCCGGCCGCGAACGCCGATACGGCTCCGAAGACGCCGCGAAAGGCGTCCTCGTCGACGCCGCGGATGTCGAGCGAGAAGCGCACGCGGCTCGCGATCGCGTTGATCAGGCCCGGCTCGACCTCGATCTCGCCCACCGTCGCCACCGTGCCCTGGCCGGCCTCGCGCGCGAGCCGCTCGAGCTCGAGGACGGTCTCGGCTAGCACGAGGGTCGGGTCGAGGCGGAAGTCCATCGGCGTCGCACCCGCGTGGTCGGCGCGGCCGTGCACGGTCACGTCGGCGTGCACGTAGCCGGCGATCGCGCTCACGACGCCGAGCCGGTTGCCGGTGTCCTGGAGGACGCGCGCCTGCTCGATGTGCGTCTCGATCCAGCCGGCGAGGTCGTCGAGGACGTGGATCGCCTCGCGCCAGTCCGCAGGCCGGTAGCCGGCGTCCTCGGCGTGCTCCCAGAAGCTGCGGCCGTCGTCCGTGGCCACGAAGCCCTCGCGCAGCTCCTCCTCCGTGACGCGCTGGGCGACGATGCGGCTGCCGAGGAGCATCTGGCCGAACCCCGAGCCCTCCTCCTCGAGAAACGAGATCAGCCGCAGCGGCAGGCCGAGGTCGTGGTCGGCGTTGAGACGGCACACCTCGAGCGCGGTGACGACCCCGAGCGTCCCGTCGTACTTGCCGCCGTTGCGGTTCGAGTCGCAGTGCGAGCCGATCCCGAAGACGGGCTCGCCGGTCGGCCGGTTCTGAGCGACGAGCGTGCCGACCGGATCCTCCGAGACGTCGAACCCGAGCTCCTCGAGCGCGCCGGTGAAGTAGTCGAGGGTGTTGCGGTAGACCTGCGTGTACGCGTAGCGGCGCACCGCCTCAGGGGAGGTGGTGTAGGCCACCCCGGCGAGCGTCTCCACGTCCCGCTCGATGCGCGCCGCGCTCGCGTCCCGGTCGATCCGGATCGGCTCGGCTGCCATACGCTCGGTATCGTCGCATCCTCGCCGCGAGAGCGCCCGCGACGGACAGGAATGTCGCGGAGCCTCTAGTCGCAGCGACAGACGGGCTCGCCGAGGTGCCGCCGCTCGAAGCGCCTGCCGCACCGGTGGCAGGTCTTCGGGAGGACGTTCACGTAGACGAGCACAGCCCGGGCGACCGTCATCCACGCGAGGATGACGAGCAGTGCGAGGGCGGTGTCGGGGCTCACGCACGCTCAATCGGCTGCGGCGGCGTTTCGGTTTAGGCCGGTCACCCACGCGGCGCGCTCGTTCGGGACGCCGCGCTGCTCTAGAATCAACGGTGTGAGCATCGTGGCGATCCTCCTGCTCGCCGTCGCCGTCATCCTGCTGATCGGTGCGGAGTGGCCCAGGATCAGCGCGCGGCTCGGCCGCGACGCGCTCGAGCAACGCGCGCGCGCGAAACGCAAGAGCAAGCTGACGGTGATCCAGGGGGACGACGTCGACGACGCCGACGACTTCGCGGCCAGCGTCCAGCGCGACCTCGAGAACCTGCCGGTGATCGAGGAGCGCGACCGCTCCTAGCTCACCCAGCTACGGCACGACGATCCTCGTCCGCAGGACGCGCGTGTTCGGGAGGATCGGTCCGGCGTTCTCGGTGTTCTTGAGCTCCTGGCGGTCATAGGCACGAAGCTCGAGGGTATGCCGTCCCCGACGCGCCTGCCGAACGTCGATCCGCGCGATCCCGGTGTCCGGGTCGTAGAGAGCGGTGTCGGCCGGCCTGCCGTCCAGGGAGTAGGTCACGCTCGTGGGAACGACTCCCGAGCCGGTGTCCGTCACGCGCGCCTGGAGGATGCGTCCACGGCGTTCGAGCAGCGCGATCCGAGGCGGGGTGACGTCGTCGATCCAGAAGCGGAACGTGAACGGCGCTCCCCGGCGCTCGGGGGAGTCGAAGACGATCGAGTACGTCCCGGGCGTCGGGTGGAGGGCTCCCGCGATCGGCGTCCGGCCGAGAAAGACGATGTCGAGGTAGGGGTTGACAGCGCCGGGCAGGCCGGCAGGACCGACGACCCGGTTCTCGTCGGCTCCGGTGACGACGCGCGGTTCGATCGTCGCCCGTCCGCGACCGGCGATCACGGCGACGCCGAAGTTCGCCACCGGACGGCGAACGGCGACCCGGAAGACCTTCTCCGGCCCGCGCAGGCGGGCTCCGGTGTCCGGGTACCGGTAGCGATCGACCCGTGACGGCCCACCCACGGTCGTCGCGGTGAAGGTGCCGGACGCCCGCAGCAGGGTGGAGTGCTCCCCGGGAAGCCGCGGGCGCGTCACGCGAAACCAGAACGGGATGCGGCGCTGGACGTCGTCACGTCGCAGGACGACGAAGCCCGCGCGCTCGCCCTCGCGGGCCCCTCGACCGGCCCGAACGGTGACGGAGAGTGTGCCGGGAATGTCCACGGTGCCCGGCGCCGTCAGCTGCGCGCCGCCGGCGCTGGCCCGCTCCACGACGCTCACGGCCCACGTGCCTGCGCCGCCCCCGGCGTCGTCGAGCCGGATCGACGCACCGGCCTGGGCCTCCCCGTGGCTGACGTCGAGGAGCCCGAGCGCGAGGCTTTGCGGCTCGGCGAAGAGGAGGGGGGCGTCCGCCTGCGCGAGGTCGGCGAGGCCGCCTCCCTGTCTCGCCGGGGAGGCCTCGACAGCGTGTCTCTCGTTCTCCCATACGGCCGCCCCGGTCGTGACGAGAGCCGACTTGACCTGGGACACGGTCCACGCGGGATGCCGCTCGAGCAGCAGCGCCGCGGCCCCCGCGACATGGGGGGTTGCCATGCTCGTACCCGACAGGAGGTCGTAGAGGCCGAACGATCGGGGAACCGACGACAGCACGTCAACGCCGGGAGCGCTGATGTCGGGCTTCGCCGCGAGTCCAAGCGGCGTCGGACCGCCCGAGGAGAACTCGGCGATCACTCCGCCCGGCGCCGTGACGGCGACCGCCTCGTCGCGGACCTCCAGGACGACGTCCTCGGGCGCGCTCGCCGCCTCGAAGGCGGTCAGCTCGTCAAAGATCTCAGGCGGGGCCGAGAGCACGGGGAGCGGGAAGCTGCCCGCGGGGAGCGGAGGATCCTGGGGCACGACGAGCCCGGCCGCGCCCGCCGCGGCCGCCCGCCGTGTCTTCGCCAGGAAGGCACAGCCGCCCGGTTGGACGAGCACGAGCGATCCGTCCAGCGCGGGCGGCGCGCTGCAGAGGTCGGCGTCCTCGACGCTGCGCGGGCCCGGTGGCATGGACACGCCGATCGGCAGAAGGCCGAACGATCGCAGCGCGGTTGGCACCTCACCCGGGCCCAGGACCCGAGCTCGCACCCCGACTGCATCCGTGCCCGTGACGGCGGCGACGGTGATCGCCCGGGCGGCCGTTCCGGGCGAGCCGATCGAGCCGGCGCCGCGCTCCTCGAACTCGTTTCCGGCCGCCACGACCGGCACGACCCCGGCGGCCGCCGCGCCGTCGAGGGCCTTCGCCACGATGTCCCGCTCGGGAGCGATCTCGGGCTCGCCGAGCGAGAGATTGATCACGTCCATGCCGTCCTCGACGGCCGCCTCGATCGCGGCGACCAGCTCCGGCGAGTTGCCGTTGAGGCCGAAACCCGAGGGAATCGTGAGCGCCTTGTAGTTGCCGATGTAGGCGAGCGGCGCGACGCCCGACAGCTCGAGCGCCGGACGGCCGCCCCGGGTGGGAGCGCGCACGCCTGGATCGCCGGCTGCGATGCCGGCTACGTGCGTGCCGTGCTCGGACAGCTCGGGGTCGAACGGCACTGACGCGTAGCGCCAGGCAGGGCGGGGCGGCGCGAAGGCGCGGGCGACGATGATCTTTCCGGACGTGTACCTGGTATCTCCCCTCGGAAAGCCCGGCGGCGGGGCGAAGCCGGACGGGTCGAAGTACGGGTGTGACGGGTCGACCCCGTCGTCGATGATCCCGATCTTCATTCCGCGGCCGGTCGTGCCCGTGAGGCCCGCACCCCAGAGCAGGGGCGCGCCGATCTGCGCCGGGCCACGCGAGCCGAGCGCTCGGTAGGTGTAGCTCGGGTAGACGGCGGCGACCCCCGCAAGGCTCCTGAGCCTGGGTACGGCGTCGTCCGGCAGCGCTACGGCAAGGCCGGCAAGCACACGTCCGTACCGCCACGTGACCTCCGCCGTCGGTACGGCGGCGAGGACACGTGCTTCGAGACGGCGCTGCGCCGCGGCGATCGACCGTGCGCGACCGGCGGCTGCGAGCCCGCGCGTCGCGCCGAGGGGCACCGCGCCCAGCTCGACGACCACCTCGGTCCGGCCCGCAACGGCGCCCGTCGGCCCGGCGAGCGCGAGGAACGTGAACAGAAGGACGGCCGCGAGGCAAGCGCGAAGGATACGAGGATGGTAGTCGCGGGAGTCAGGAGGGGTGATAGGACCCGCTGCTACGATCCGCGGTCGAGCGGATGTGGCGGAATTGGTAGACGCGCACGGTTCAGGTCCGTGTGGGGGTAACCCCGTGGAGGTTCAAGTCCTCTCATCCGCATCCGGGTCATTTGCAGGTCTTTTGTCCTGGGAAGAGCCCCTCCCGACGCCCTGCTGAGAGCGAACGACGCACGGGCGAGCGTTCGCGGCCCAGAGCTCGCACACGAAAGCCGGTCGGCGGGCGACGAGGAGAACACCACGCCGCGGAGTAGAGAGGGTGCGAATGCCCGGCTGCCCGCCCGCCGACGTCCTGGTATCCTCGCAAGAGCGGAGGCGAGCGAGCCGGCCTTGCCCGAGCAAGCTTCTCGAGCCAGCTCTCGTCAGTACACGCCCGATCTCGTCACTAGGCTTTGAGCCCACCGGAGGCTCAGGGCTCATCCGCAGCTTCCAGCGAAGGCACCCGCTGAACTCACGCTCACGTATCCCGACAGCCCCGCGCCCCCCGTTCAAGGGTCAAGGCTAGGGGGCCGGCCGGCCGATGCTGCTTGCCATGCAACGACTGTGGGCAGAGCTGCGCTCGAAACGGGGTCGCCGCACCCTGAACTCGCTGTCGGTCGTGCTCGCGCTCGGCCTCGGCTACCTCGCCTACCGCCACTTCGCGGACACCGGCTGGCCCCTGGCGAACGCGGATCCGGAGCTCCTCGCCGCCTCCGGTCTCAGCTTCCTTCTCGCCTACGCCTTCAAGGCATACGGCTGGCAGCGGCTCTTCGCCCCGCACGAGCGCCCCGAGCCGCTCGCGCTCGCAGCGGCGGGCGGCGCCGCGTGCGTCACGGGTGCAGCGCTTCCGGGCAGGTTCGACGACGTCGTCCGGGTAGCGGTCGTTCGCCGCTATCCCGGCACGACATCGGGCGTGTCGACGGTCTGCCTCTCGTTGTTCATGCTCGGCCTCGTCGATGCGGCGGCGCTGATGCCGCTCGCCTCGACCGCCGCCGCGACGTCCGACGCGGGAACGCCGATTCGCGTCGGACTCTCGATCGTCGCCGCCGCGGGGCTGGGCGCGGGCCTGATCATGACGTTCCTGCCGCGGTTCATCGCCAGCGGCCGGATGCTGCGCTTTCGCCTGACGCGCTGGCTCCACCTCCACACGACCTCGACACGGGACGCCTGGAAGGCCTGGGTGCTCGTGCTCGCCTCCTGGCTCGCGCGCGGGGTCGCGCTGCTCTTCCTCCTCCAGGCGCTCGGCGTCGCCGTCTCGATTCCGCTCGCGATCGCGTTTCTGTGCGCCGGAGCGGCGTCGGCGGCGCTGCCCGTGGCTCCCGCGGGAGCCGCGACCCAGGCAGGCGCGGGCGCGGCGATCCTCATCGCCAGCGGTCTCGGCGCCGGGCCCGCCGTTGCCTTCGCGATCGCAGCCCAGGCAATGGTGATCTTCGCGGGCGCAGGTGTGTGCCTGTTCGCGGCCGGCTGGGAGGGCGGCAAGAAGCTCGCCGCCCGACGCGTCGCCTCGGCGTCCTAGCTTCGGCTGCCGAGGACGGCGAGCACCTGGCCCGGATTCTCCTCGGGCTTGACGCCGATCATCGCGCTCTTGACGGTGCCGTCCGGGCCGATCACGAAGGTCGACCGCTTGATCCCCATGGACGTCTTGCCGTACATCTTCTTCTCGACCCAGACGCCGTAGGCCTCTGCGACCTCGTGGTCGGGGTCGGCCAGGAGCGTGAACGGGAGCCCGTACTTCTGCTTGAACTTCACGTGCGCCGTCTCGGTGTCGGGGCTGACGCCGAGCACGACGGCGCCCGCCTGCTCGATCTCGCCATAGAGATCCCGGAATCCGCATGCCTGCTTCGTGCAGCCGGACGTGTCGTCGCGGAGCTCAAGGCGGAGCGGACGGTGGTCGCCGCCGGTTCCGTCCCTGACCTTCGCGGTATCCCGGCGATCGGCCGCGGCGTGCAGGGTGCGCTCAAGGGGAGCGCGCCGCTTCCGGCGGTACTCGCGAAGGAAGCCCGCCGGGGCCGGAGAAGCCGTCGAGCCTACCCGCGACCCCGCCTTTCTCCCTGAGACTGTCGGTCGGCCCCGGGCTTCGATGCGGCGGTACGCAGTGTGCAGACGCTGGCGGCTATGAGGCTACAGCAGCGCGGAGCCGGTGGCAGGATGCTGGGCAGAGCGCATCTAGCCACCCAGTTCCGCTCACGCTCCGGTAGCCAGGTGGATCTGAGCAAGGAGGGTCGACGCATGCCCAAGCTGACCATCTCAACGATCGTTGAGCTCGTCGCGGCGGCTCCACGCAACAGCGAACGTAGTGTCATTTGCATGGCGATCACAGACCGAGACGGGAAGGGGGTGTCAGGGCTTACGGAGAGCAACTTCACCATCGACGACCTGCTCGTCGCCCCGGGAGGATCTGGCGTGGCCATCGACGCGGTAGTCCCCAGAATTCGGCCCGGTTTCTACAACCTCGATGTCGTTCCGTCGGACACATGGGAGACGGGTGTCTATGTTCTCGGCGTCACCGTCGAGAGCGGCGACGACGATGGCACGAAGCTGGTCAAGATGGTGCTGGAGTAGGCGGCAGCTCGGGCGCAGGGAGTCGAGGGCGCCGCGCTGCCGCCAGCAGTCGAGGAGATCGTCCCGCTCTTCTTCGCAGACTTCGATCGGCCGCTCGCGCGCTTTCTTCGTGTTGGCCGGCCGACTTCCGTTTCATCACCCGCAAGTCTTTCGTTGTCCCGTGCCGTGGAGCAAGTTGGCGCGGAGAAAGCTCGGGGCCGCCTTACTGTAAATTCATCCTTGCGACTCGTCACGCGGATAGAAGTAGAGGACGACCGGCCGCCCTTGGTAGTCGGAGAGCTTCACCGGCTCGCCGTCGTCGGCCGTGAGCTCGAAGTCGGGCGCATGCGCGCCTTCGCTGACCATGGCGGCCAGCCTATCGACCATGGGGCAGGTCGCGTGCGGCTCCCACGGGAGGCCGCTGCTAGGCTCAGCGGCCGGGATGCTCGCGCTGCACGCCGCCAACGCGGTGCTCGTCATCGTCGCGTGCCTGCTCTCGGCGGGCTGGGGTGGCTTCTATCTCTGGCGCAAGCGGCCCCCGGGGCGCGTCTATGCCCACATCCTCACGCTCGCCCAGGTCCTCGTGATCGCGCAGGTCGCGATCGGGCTGCTCCTGCTCTCTGACGGAAGGCGAACGGGCGACGAGCTCCATTACCTCTACGGGGCGCTCGCCCTCGGCGTCGTCCTCTCGCCCTGGCTCTACGCGCCGCCCGCGCCGGTCCGCCGGCTGGCGTGGTTCGCGGCGGCGTCGCTCGTCACCGCGGCGCTCGCCGTCCGCGCGTACACGACGTCGTCCTGATGCGGATCAGCCCCACGGTTCGTGGTCTCCTGATCGTCGTGGTGATCGCGGCCGCGATCACGGCGGCCGGGGTGGAGGAGGGGCTCGATTACCTGTTCCTCGCCCTCCAGATCCTCTTTCTCGTGGCGATCGCCTTCGCCCTGTACCGGCTGTGGCGGCGAAATCGCGAGGAGATCTCGTACTGGTCGGTGCGAGCAAAGGTCGTGTTTTACGGCGCGGCGGCGCTGGCGGTCGTCAACGTCGTCGCCTCGTTCGTGCTCGCGTACCCGTCGGGTGGCCGCGAGTCGCTCGTCTTCTTCGCCGTGCTCGCGCTGTGCGGCTTCTCGATGTGGCGCGTGTGGCGCGACCAGCACACCTACGGCTACTGAGACGCTTCAGGCGGGGGTGCGGGCGGACACGGCCGCGCCGTCGAGCGAGTCGAGGATCGCGCGGATGTCCTGGAGCGTGCCGACGAAGATCGGCGTGTCCCGCTCGGTGTAGCGGCTGGCCTCGGTCTCGCGCAGCGTCTTCATCAGCTCGAGAAAGTCGACCGGCTCCTCGCACTCGAACACGGTCATGAACTCCTGGTCGTCGATCCCGAACGAGTAGGTCGTGTGGTTCGTGATCGTCCGGAAGCCGCTGCCGATCTCGGCGTGCTCGTGCATGGCGCGGCGGCGGTCCTCCATCGAGAGCGTGTACCACTCGCGCTTCTTCACGAACGGATACACCACCAGGTACGGGGCGAGGCGCGGTACGACGCGGCGGGGCCCCCGCCGGCTGTCGTTGTCGAAGTACGGCGAGTACTTGGCCGCGGCGAGGTACGAGTAGGGCGTCTCGAGCCAGCCGGCCAGCCCGGTGGCGTTGAGCGCGGTTCCGAGCTCCCGGAGGTCGTCGTAGCGCTCGGTCAGCTTCCACAGCATCAGGTCGGCCTCGGGACGTACGCCGACGAGGCTGTAGGCGTGCAGCCCGATCCGCTCCTGCCACGACTCGATCACGTCGGCGAAGGCGTCCTTGGCGGCGGCCCGCTCGTCCTCGGGAAGTCGCCGCCAGGCGGGATCCACCCGGTAGAGGGTGTAGGCGACGTACTGCGCGATCTCTTCGGCCACGGCCGAATCGTAGCCGTCCCGTCTCACACGGGACACACGTTCCCGCCTACCCTCGATGTGCGAACGGCGGGCCCGTCTCGCGGGCGGGCGGGTCCGCCCGTCCGCCCTGGTAGAGCGGGAGGCTCAGCCGGTTACCGGGCAGGACGTCAGCGAGCCGTCGCGCGCCTTGAGGATCGCGTCGCGAACCGGGGCGAGGCTCGACTTCGGCGACCGGTCGGGGTAGTAGAGCCCGGACTGCCAGCGGCGCAGGTCCGGCTCGTCGACGGTGTGGAAGAACAGGAACGCGGCCACGGTCGGCTGACAGGTCGCGATCCGTAGCGCGTCGCGATAGTAGGCGGCCTGGACTCCCTCGGGTACGGCGTCGCCGGCGGTCGGGTGACGGAGCTTCGTGTACAGGGGCTGCTTGGGCTTCGGGATGATCGTCTGCACGCCGAACTCGTCGTAGACGATCGGGATCGTCGATCCCGCCTGCGCCGTGCCGTCGAAGGCGCGTCCGAGGAAGCTCGTGAGCTTGCCGTAGTCGTTGAGCGCAATCCGCGAGGTCTTCAGGTTGCGCGAGAACGGCGAGATGCGAGAACGCGCCATGTACGGGTGGAACGCGAACCAGTCCATGATCGGCGCTGCCCGGCCGAGCGATCTGTAGGCCCGGCCCATTCCCAGGATGAAGTTGCCCGGCGAGTGGGTGGGCCGCTCTCCCTTCGGCTTGTCCGTTCCTGCGGGCGAGACCGATCCGCCGATGACGGTGATCCCCGGATCGACGGACTTGAGCGCGTCGTACGTGGCCGCCAGCAGCCGTACGTAGGCGTCAGGAGAGGCGCTCGAGCCGTTGGCGTTGTACTGCGGCAGCCAGAAGAAGTTCAGGTTCGGCTCGTTGCCGATGATGTAGTCCCTGAGTCCGGGCGCAGCCCGCGCGAGGGTCGCCGCGTAGCCCGCGAAGTCGGCGCGCGCCCCGTCGTCGAGCGGAACCGCGCGGTTCGATTCCGGGTAGACGGAGACGAACACGCGCATCCCCGTGAGGGCGGCTGCCTGGGAGGTGGTCTGGTAGAGGGCGAGGTCGGGCGGCGTTCCCGGCCGCCACAGCGCGGTCACCCGCATCGCGTTCATGCCGACGGCGGCCGCGAGCTCGAACTCGGCCTTCGAGTCGACGAAGCTCAGCGTCCTGACGCGGTCGTCCGCTGCGCCGACGACCATGCCGGGCTGGGCGGCGACGGGAGCGGACGACGCGAAGGCTATCGTCGCGACGACGACCAACGTCGCAAGCGCACGAGGATGTGTCACTGCTCAAGAGTTTTCCACAGCGCGGCGCCGTTTACAAATGACAACTAGTGGTGAGTTCGGTTCTCGCCTTGGACGGCCGAGGCTAGGCTGGAGCCGATGAGCACCGCCGGGACGATCGGCTCCGAGCCGGTCGAGGAGCAGCTCCGTGCGCTACCCGGGCGACCGGGCGTGTACCTGTTTCGCGACGCCGGCGACACCGTCCTCTACGTGGGGAAGGCAAAGTCGCTCCGCGCCCGCGTCAGGTCGTACTTCCGCGGCGGGGACTCGCGGCCGGCGATCGACGATCTCGTCCTCAGGGTGGCCCGGATCGAGGTGATCGTGACGCAGTCCGAGGGCGAGGCGGTGCACCTCGAGCAGAACCTGATCAAGCGCCACCGCCCGCCGTTCAACGTGCGCCTGCGCGACGACAAGTCGTATCCGTACATCGCCGTCACCGTCGAGGACGACTTTCCGCGGGTGATGTTCACGCGGGAGCGTCACCGCCGCGGCGTCACCTACTTCGGCCCGTACTCGTCGGCGAAGAAGGTGCGCGAGACGCTCGACGTCCTCAACCGAGTGTTCCAGTTTCGTCCCTGCGAGGGGCCCCAGCCCGGTCGTCACTCCGGGATCCCCTGCCTCGACTACCACATCCAGCGTTGCCTCGCGCCGTGTGTCGGCTACGTCTCGAAGGACGACTATGGGGCGCTGATCGACCGGGTGATCGAGTTCCTCTCGGGCGAGACGCGTCCGATCGTCGCCGAGCTCGAGCGGAGGATGCGAGACGCGGCCGCGCGGCAGGAGTTCGAGGAGGCGGCACGCTGCCGAAACCGGCTCTACGCCGTGCGCCACCTCGCCGAGCGGCAGGCCGCCGACAAGCGGGCGATCGGAACCGTCGACGTGATCGGGATCGCGGCGGCGGGCGCCGCGGCGGCCGTACAGGTGTTCCCGCTTCGCGACGGGCGCCTGGTCGACCGCCACACCTTCTATCTCGAGAACGCCGCCGGACAGGACGCTGCAGCGCTCATCGAGGCGTTCTGCCTCGAGTACTACGGAAGCTCGCCGAGCGTTCCGCCGCTGATCGTCGTTCCCTCGGACTCGGGCCCGCTGGATGGGTTGGCCGAATACCTCAGCGAGCGTCGCGGCGCGCGCGTCGAGATCCGCCCCGCGCTCAGGGGCGAGAAGCGACGCCTCCAGGAGCTGGCCCAGCAAAACGCCGAGCTGGCGCTTCAGAGCGACCGGGCGGACGCCGAGCGCAAGCGGCTGCGCCGGATCGAGGCGCTGGAGGAGCTTCGCGAGCGGCTCAACCTCGAGAGCCTGCCGATCAGGATCGAGTGCTTCGACATCTCGCAGGTGCAGGGCTCGGCACCGGTCGGCTCGATGGTCGTCTTCCAGGACGGCGTCGCGAAGAAGGCGCACTACCGCAAGTTCGGCATCCGCGGCGTCGAGGGCCAGGACGACTTCGCGATGATGGCGGAGGTCGTCGGGCGCCGCTTCGCGCGCGCGGGTGACGCGTCGCGGGTGGACGACTACGACGAGGGGTTCGCCTCGCTCCCGAACCTGGTTGTCGTCGACGGCGGCAAGGGACAGCTGGCCGCGGCGATGCGGGCGATGCGGGAGTACGAGCTGCCGCGAGTCGCGGTCGTGGCGCTCGCCAAGCGCGAGGAGGAGGTCTTCGTCCCGGGTCGCCCCGCCGCGATCCGGCTGGAGCGCGACTCGGCGGGGCTGCAGCTCCTCCAGAGGATCCGTGACGAGGCGCATCGCTTCGCGCTGGGCTTTCACCGTCACCGCCGCGACGCGATCGCCCGTGAGTCGATCCTCGACGCCCTCCCCGGAGTCGGGCCCGCCCGCAAGCGCGCGCTGATCCGCCATTTCGGCTCGCCGGAGCGACTGCTCGAGGCGTCGCGGGACGAGCTGGAGGGCGTTCCCGGGATTCCGCCGAAGACGGGCCGCGCGATCTACGCCGCTCTGCACAAGACCGGCGCCGCGTGAGGCGTGACCCTAGTCGGGCGCCATGAACGGGTAGCGGTAGTCCGTGGCGGGGATGAAGGTCTCCTTGATCGTGCGCGGGGATACCCAGCGGATCAGGTTCCACATCGAGCCCGCCTTGTCGTTCGTGCCCGACGCACGGGCGCCGCCGAACGGCTGCTGGCCGACGACCGCACCGGTCGGCTTGTCGTTCAGGTAGACGTTGCCCGCCGTGTAGCGGAGCGCCTCGAACGCGCGGATCATCGCCTTGCGGTCGTCGGAGAAGATCGCGCCGGTGAGCGCGTACGGGGCCGTGCGATCGATCAGCTCGAGCGTGTCGTCGAACTTCGCCTCGTCGTAGACGTAGGTCGTGAGCACCGGCCCGAACAGTTCGTCGCGCAGCAGGCGGAAGTCCGGGTCGCGCGTCTCCACGATCGTCGGCTCGACGAAGTACCCGACTGAGTCGTCGACTCCGCCGCCGACGACGATCTCCGTGTCCGGGTGCACGCGGGCCTCCTCGATCGCCTGCCGCTGGGTGGCGAGCGAGCTCCCGTCGATGACCGCGCCCATGAAGTTCGAGAAGTCGGACACGTCACCGACGCGGATCGTCGCGGCCTCCTCCGCGAGTCGCTCGCGGAGCCTTGGCCAGAGGTTCGAGGGTGCGTAGACGCGGGAGGCCGCCGAGCACTTCTGGCCCTGGTACTCGAAGGCGCCGCGCAGGATCGCCGTCGCGACGGCGTCGACGTCGGCCGAGGGGTGGGCGAGCACGAAGTCCTTGCCGCCGGTCTCGCCGACGATGCGCGGGTAGCCGCGATACCGCTCGATGTTTCCCCCGACCGTCTTCCAGATCCCCTGGAAGACGCCCGTGGAGCCGGTGAAATGGACGCCTGCGAGCTCGGGGCTCGCGAGTGCCGCGTCGCCGATCTCCGCACCGGACCCGTAGACGAGGTTGATCACTCCCGGCGGCAGGCCGGCCTCCTCGAGCAGCTTCATCGTCCAGTACGCGGGGACGGCCGCCGTCGAGGCGGGCTTCCACAGGACCGTGCAGCCCATGACCGCGGGCGAGCCGGTCAGGTTCGCGCCGATCGCGGTGAAGTTGAACGGGCTGACGGCGAAGACGAAGCCCTCGAGCGGCCTGTATTCGAGCCGGTTCCAGACGCCTGGCGAGGAGATCGGCTGCTCCTCGTAGATGCGGACGAGGTAGTCGGCGTTGAAGCGCCAGAAGTCGCACACCTCGCAGGCCGCGTCGATCTCGGCCTGGTGGGCCGTCTTCGACATGTTGAGCATCGTCGCCGCATTGAGCGTGTCCCGCCACGGACCGGAGAGGAGCTCCGCCGCGCGCAGGTAGATGGCGACGCGGTCCTCCCACGGCATCCGGCTCCAGTCCTGCCAGGCCTCATGCGCCGCGGCGATCGCCCGCTCGACCTCGGCCGGCCCGCCCTGGTGGACGTCGGCGAGGACATGGCCCTTGTCGTGCGGCATCACCGCTTCGCGGGTCTGGCCGGTGCGAACCTCGTTGCCGCCGATGATGCAGGGGATGTCCAGCCGCTGGCTGCGCAGCTCCTCGAGTCGCCGTTTGAGGCTTGCGCGTTCGGGCGTCCCGGGCGCGTAGCCTCGGATCGGCTCGTTCACCGGCGCAGGTGGGCGGAAGATCCCCGGCGCGCTCATCTCGGGGCATTCTATGAGGGTTGCTCCCACCGCCCATCTCCGCCCGTAGGAGTCCCGCCCGCTCATCCGCGATCTCGCCGTGAACGTCGTCGCGTACGAGGCCCCGGGCTGGGGAGTGGGCGAGCTCTATCTCGACGGTGAGCGCCTCCTCTGGCACGAGCAGCCGGCTGCGCGGGAGACGTCGGCGCCGGTCGATGAGAAGCATCCGCTGGCCGGGCGGATGGCGGCGTTCTTTCGCGGCTCGCCGGTGTCCTTCGACGACGTCGAGCTCGACCTCGACTGGTGTACGGCCTTCCAGCAGGACATCGCCGAAGCACTCCGCGGTGTCCCGCGCGGGGAAACGGTGACGTACGGGGAGCTTGCGGCTCTGGCCGGCTACCCGAACGCCCAGCGCGCAGCCGGCACGTTCTGCGCCTCGAACCGGTTCCCGCTCGTGCTCCCCTGCCATCGCGTGGTGTCGGCGGGCGGCATCGGCTCGTACGGCTCGCTCGGGGTCGGGTACAAGCGGAGGATGCTGGCGCTCGAGGGAGTAACACTGTGACTGCGGGCGCCCCGTGACCCTCTCGGAGGACGTGCGGGGCGAACTGGCGGCGATCGAGCCCCGCAGCGCCTGCTGTCGCCTCGCCGAGCTGTCTGCGCTCGTGCGCACGGGTGGGAGCGTCCACCTGCACGGCGCGGGGAGGATCACGGTGACGGTCGAGCTGACGAGCTCTGCAGTCGCCCGTCGCGCGTTTTCCCTCGTCCGCTCGTACGGCGTCCCGTGCGAGATCCGCACGTACCGCCAGCACGCGTTCGACCGCGCCCGGCGCTTTCAGCTCGCGCTCGGCGACGATCCGCGCGCGCTGCAGGGGCTCAACGAGGCCGGGGTGCTCGACGCGACCCTCGCCCCCCTCGAGCGACCCCCGCGCCGCGTCGTCGGGCGTTCGTGCTGTCGTGCCTCGTACCTGCGAGGCGCGTTTCTCGCCGCCGGGTCGGCGACCGGCCCGCGCCGGGCGCATCTCGAGCTCCGCGCCTCCTCCGTCGCCGGCGCCGCGCTGCTGGCGGAGCTCGCGGGCGAGGACGAGCTCGATCTGCGAGTGCACGACCGGGGGAGGCACGCGATCGCATACGCGAAGGCCGTCGACACGATCGCCGAGCTCCTCGCCTTCATGGGAGCGCACGAGGCGGCGCTCAGGCTCGAGGAGGACGCCGTGGTCTCCGCCACGCGGGGCCGTGCGAACAGGCTCGCGAACGCCGACCACGCGAACCTCCAGCGGGCGAGCCGCGCCGCGGATGCTCAGCTCGCCGCCATCCGGCGGCTCGAGGCCGAGGGTCTGCTCGACGACCTCCCGGCCGAGCTCAGGGAGATGGCCGAGCTCCGAAAGCGGCATGCCGACCTCTCCCTGCGCGAGCTGGCGAGACGTGCGCACCCGCCCGCGACGAAGGCCTCCACTCATCGTCGTCTGAGAAAGCTGCAGAAGCTCGCCTCCAACCTGTAGCGGGAAGGGGCGAGGGAAACCGTGGTTTCGTCAGGGGGCTCCCCCGAAAGCCGCCAGGTCTTTGGGGGTCAATCGAGCGGGCCGGAGGAGAAGCTCCGAGGACGACCTTCTCCTCCGGATGTGCCGCGTTCCGAACCTTGGCGCCGGACGGGGTCTGAATCCGACACCGGACGATCGCGGCTCCCGCTCGAGAGTGGGAGTATAGGAGGTAAAGCGACAACTGTTGCCAAGTGGCTCGAAGCCGCCCGTCGGGCGAGAAGTAGAATCGCCCGCTGGGGTCAGCGATCCGGATCGGAGGCAGGCGAATGAGCGTGCGGGTGGGCATCAACGGCTTCGGGCGCATCGGCCGCAACTTCTTCCGCGCGGCGCGGAAGCAAGGCGCTGATGTCGAGATCGTCGCGGTCAACGACATCGGCGACGCGAAGACGATGGCCCATCTGCTGCGGTACGACTCGGTGCTCGGCCCGTTCGCGGAGGAGGTCGAGGCGCTCGACGGCGCGATCCGGGTGGGCGACGCCCAGTTCACGCTCCTCAGCGAGCGGGATCCGGCGAACCTCCCGTGGAAGAAGCTCGGCGTGGAGGTGGCGCTCGAGTCGACGGGGATCTTCGCCGACCGCGCCGGCGGCCAGAAGCACCTCGACGCAGGTGCCGCCAAGGTCGTCATCTCGGCGCCCGCAACCGACCCCGACGTGACGATCGTGCTCGGCGTGAACGACGAGGCCTACGATCGCGAGCGCCACAGCATCATCTCGAACGCGTCCTGCACGACGAACTGCATCGGACCGGTGGCGAAGGTGCTGAACGACTCCTTCGGGATCGAGTCGGGCTTCATGACGACGATCCACGCGTACACGAACGACCAGCGGATCCTCGACCTGCCGCACTCCGACCTCCGCAGGGCCCGCTCCGCGGCGATCAACCTGATCCCGACCTCCACCGGAGCCGCCCGCGCGATCGGGCTCGTGATCCCCGAGCTGAAGGGCAAGCTCGACGGGATCGCGGTGCGCGCGCCGGTCCCGGACGGGTCGATCGTCGACCTGGTCGCGCACCTCGGCCGCGACGTGTCGGCCGACGAGGTCAACGCGCGGGTTGCGGAGGTCGCGGATCGCGGGGCGCTGAAGGGAATCCTCCAGTACTCGGAGGACCCGCTCGTCTCGAGTGACATCATCGGCAGCCCGTACTCGTCCGTCTTCGATTCGCAGCTGACGATGGCGCACGGTCGCGAGGTGAAGGTCTTCTCCTGGTACGACAACGAGTGGGGCTACAGCTGCCGGCTCGTCGACCTCGTCCAGAGGGTCCTGTGATCCGCGGGCGAGGCATGCCGCGCCCGTTCAAGGGGTGCGGTTGAGGCTCCCGCGGTCGGTCGAGACGGCCGACGTGGAAGACAAGCGCGTCCTCGTGCGGGTCGACTTCAACGTGCCGCTCGAGGATGGGCGCGTCGCCGACGACACGCGGATCCGGGCCGCGTTGCCGACGATCCGCCTGCTGCTCGATCGGGGCGCGGCCCAGGTGCTCCTCTGCTCGCATCTCGGCCGGCCGAAGGGCGGCCCGGACCCTGCGTTGTCGCTACGGCCGGTCGCCGAACGGCTCGCCGAGCTCCTCGGCCGCGCGGTCGCCTTCGACGACGTGTCGGCGCCGCTGACCGTGCTCGAGAACACGCGCTTCCATCCCGGCGAGGAGGCCAACGACGACGCCTTCGCCAGCGAGCTGGCCGCGCTCGCCGACCTGTACGTGAACGACGCCTTTGGAGCTGCGCACCGCGCCCACGCCTCGACGGAGGGTGTCGCGCGGCATCTCGACGCCTACGCCGGGTTGCTGCTCCTGCGCGAGCTCGACGAGCTCGGCGGCCTGCTCGTGAGCCCGGCTCGGCCGTTCGTCGCCGTCGTGGGCGGCGCGAAGGTGGCGGACAAGATCGGCGTCCTCGAGCGGCTTGCCGAGAAGGCCGACTCCCTGCTGATCGGAGGGAAGATGGCGGCGGAGCTGGCCGCTCGTGCTCCGCTGGACGGGACGGCCGAGGTCTTGCTGCCTGTCGACGTCGTCGCGGCCGCCGCGTTCGAGCCGGACGCCGAGGCCAGGATCGTCGCTTGCGACGCGGTTCCGGAGGGCTGGCTCGGCCTGGACATCGGCCCGGCGACGCGGGCCGCGTTCGCCGGACGGATCGCCGGCGCCCGGACGGTGTTCTGGAACGGCCCGATGGGCGTGTTCGAGTGGCCCCGCTTCGCGGAGGGGACGAAGGCAGTCGCGGAGGCCGTCGCCGCGTGTCCGGGGCGTACCGTCGTCGGCGGCGGCGACTCGGTCCGTGCGATCGAGGAGCTCGGACTGGCCGACCGGATCGACTGGATCTCGACGGGCGGGGGCGCCTCGCTCGAGCTGCTCGAGGGTCGCGTGCTGCCAGGCGTCGCCGCGATTCCCTCCATTACGACTTCCTAACACGGGGGGTCCAACTTCCTAACACGGGGGGTCCAGACTAGTCCGCGTGCGACGGCTTGCGCGCACAGGCAGGCTGGCGACTCGGCCCGCGAGCAGCTCCAACGGGGGATTCGGACCTTTCGGGCGCAAGTTTTTCCGCCGATCCACCTCCTGTCTCGTAGAAGGCCAGGCAATCGTCCGCCCCCGCCGGGGCGGTGTAACGAAAGGATGCAGATGAGACGACTCCTTCTCCTCTCCCTCGTAGTCATGCTTGCCGCGGTGTTCACCTCGGCGGCCGGCGCCGCCGACTGGAACGGCGTCGTCGTGGCCAAGAACGTGAAGCGGGACACGGTCACGACCGTCTCCAAGAACAAGATGGCTCGCACCGTCCACGCGCGCCACAGGATGCGGTCGCTCCACGTCGGCCAGCGGGTACACGTCAAAGCGCGGAGGCTCGCCGACGGAACGTTCGCGGCCCGGTCGATCAAGACGCTTGGCTCGGATCAGAGCCAGGCCGCGATCGATGACGAGATCGAGGTGAAGGGAACGGTGTCCGCGCTCGGCACGGATTCCATCACGATCGGCTCGGGAACCGCCCAGGTGACGTGCTTCACCGGCACGGAGGGTGTCGGGACGGTGGCGGTCGGCGACCTGATCGAGATGACGTGCGACCTCGTCGGCGGGCAGTGGGTCGTGCGCGCCGCGAAGGCCGAGGACGACTTCGAGGCCGAGGATGACTTCGAGGCCGAGGACGAGTTCGACGACGACCAGGATCAGCATCACGGGCCCGGCAACGCCGACGACGATGACGACGATTCGTGTCCCGAGGACGCTGAGAAGGGCGACGAGGAGGATCACTCCGGTACCGGCGACTGGGACGACGACGACGAGCACGACGGCGACGGACACCACTCGGGGCACGGCGATGGCGAGGTGGACGACGAATAACCTCGGTGGCGATGGTCGCCGAGCCGCAGCGGATTGAATCCGGCCGCCCCGATGGTGGGGCGGCCGGCGCACGCCTCGCCGACCTCTACGAGCAGCACGGGCGCATGGTGTACAGCCTGTGCCGCCTGCTCCTGCATGACCCACAGGACGCCGAGGACGCCGCTCAGCAGACCTTTCTCTCGGCGCACAAGAGCCTTCTGTCGGGAACCGATCCACGCGACCCGGCCGCCTGGCTCGGGACGATCGCCCGCAACGAGTGTCGCGCCCGCGTCGAGCGACGGATGCGCGAGCCGCTCTCCCTCGACGAGAGCCTCGTGGTCTCGGCCGAGGGCCCGGAGCAGGAGGCCGCCCGCCGGGCCGACCTGGCCGCTCTCGTCGCCGCGCTGCTCGAGCTTCCCGATGCCCAGCGGGAGGCGGTCGTGCTGCGCGAGGTTTGCGGTCTGCGCTATGACGAGGTCTCGGCGGCGCTCGGAGTCTCGGTTTCCGCGGTCGAGTCGCTGATTTTCCGCGCCCGCCGTACGCTCCAGGAGCGCCTTGGCCCGCTGCGGACGGCGGCGGCAGGTGTCGCCGTGCCGGTGGCGATCCGAGAGATGCTTGTCCAGTCGGTGCCCGGGTTCGCGGTTGGGGGGTCGGGGGTGGCCGCCACAGCAGCCGGAGGAGCCGGAGGCGCAGGCCTGGGCGCGCTCGTCGCAAAGCTGGTCGGAGCGCCGCTCGCGGCGAAGGTCGCGGCGACCACGATCGCGGTCGGCGCCGCCGGAACTGCGGTCGGCGTCGTCGAGACGCACCGCGGCGATCCTCCGGCTCGTCGAGCGTCCGCGGTTGCCGCCGCGGTGGTCGCATCGCAACCGCTGCCTGCGACGCCACCGCCCTCGGCGCGGCCGCTCGCAACGGCACCGTTGCCGACGCGGCTCGCGGGAAGTGACGACGGCGCTCCCACGGTCGCCCAGACGCGCCCGGACCGCGGCGCCGACCAGCGAGGCAAGGGAAGCGGCGGCAAGCGAGAGAAGCCTGCTGCGGCCGTGCCCGTGGTCGATCTCGACGGCGAGGAGTCCGAGGCGCTCGAGCCGGCGCGCTCAGGCGAGGACGACGACGACAGCTCCGGACGGGATGGAGGCGACGCTCACGAGGACGACGACCGGTCGGGCCCGTCCGGGACATCGGGCCCGGGGGGCGGCGACGACGGCAAGGAAGACCACGAGCAGCAAGCGTCGGGTCACGATCAGGCGGAAAGCGGCGATAGCTCCGGCTCGTCCGGATCCGCGGGCTCCTCGGGCTCAGGGTCGCCCGGGTCGTCCGGCTCGTCAGGCTCGGGCTCGCCGGGGAGCTCCCAGTCCGCCGCGACGACGGAGCCGGAGGAGCCCGAAGAGCCGGACGACGCCGCGGACGCCGGCGACTCCGGCGCGTCGGATGGCTCGGGCAGCGGCTCGAGCGGCGACGAGTCGGACGACTGACCGGTCCGCGTGCCGTACGATGGCGCGACCGTGGCCGGGCCGAGCCGACCTCTCATCGCAGGCAACTGGAAGATGTTCAAGGGGCCGTCGGAGGCGGTGTCGTTCTGTGCCGCGCTGGCGGAGCGTCTGGCCGGGCTCGAAGGTGTCGAGGTCGCAGTCTGCCCTCCGTCGGTGTCGATCGCCGACGCGTCGCTCGCGCTCGAGGGATCCGAGCTGTTCGTCTATGCCCAGAGCGTCCACTGGGAGGAGCAGGGGGCGTTCACCGGCGAGATCTCCCCCGGGATGGCCCGTGAGGCCGGTGCGGGCGGGACGATCGTCGGGCACTCCGAGCGGCGACAGCACTTCGGCGAGACGGACGAGACAGCCGCGAGGCGTGCTCGTGCCGCGCTCGACGCGGAGCTGGCGGTGATCGCCTGCGTGGGGGAGCTCGAGGCCGAGCGCGAGGCAGGGCGGACCGGGGAGGTGCTCCGACGCCAGGTCGCCGCGATCGCCGAGTCGGTCGGGAGCGACGGGATCGTGATCGCCTACGAGCCGGTGTGGGCGATCGGCACGGGCAGGACGGCCACGCCCGCGATCGCCCAGGAGGCGCACGAGCTGATCAAGCAGATCCTCGACGTGCCCGTGCTGTACGGCGGCTCCGTCAAGCCCGAGAACGCGTCGGAGCTTCTCGCGCAACCCGACGTCGACGGGGCGCTCGTCGGCGGCGCGTCACTCGACGTCGAGTCGTTCGCGGCGATTTGCGAAGCGGCCTCCCTCTCGTAGCGCTCGTCGTGCTCGACGGCTGGGGCTGCGCCCCGCCCGGGCCCGGGAACGCCGTTGAGCTGGCCGAGACGCCCGTGTTCGACGGCCTCTGGGAGCGGTATCCGCACACCACGCTGAGCGCATCCGGACCGGACGTGGGGCTCCCGCCGGGCCAGATGGGCAACTCCGAGGTCGGGCACCTCACGATCGGCGCCGGCCGCGTGGTCGACCAGGACCTCGTCCGCATCGACCGGGCGATCGCGAGCGGGGCGTTCTTCGAGAACGAGGCGCTTCTCGGTGCGTTCGCCCGCGCCCGGGCGCGCGGTGGCGACGTCCACCTGCTCGGCCTCGTCTCGTACGGCGGCGTCCACTCGCACATCGACCACCTGCGGGCGCTGCTCGAGCTCGCGCGGCGCGAGCGGATGGCCGGGCGGACCGTCGTGCACGCCTTCACCGACGGCCGCGACGTCTCCCCGCGCGCGGCTGCGGCCGATCTGAGCGAGCTCGTCGCCGAGGGCGCGCGGGTCGTGACCGTTTGCGGGCGCTACTACGCGATGGATCGCGACGGCCGCTGGGAGCGGACGGGGCGGGCACTCGATGCGATCCTCGCCGGTCGTGGAGCGAGCGCCGATGATCCCGTAGTCGCCGTCCGGGCGAGCTACGCCGCCGGCGTCACCGACGAGTTCGTCGAGCCGGTTGTCCTGCCCGGGCCACGCATCGGGGAAGTCGACGCGGCGATCCTCTTCAACTTCCGCCCCGACCGCGTCCGCCAGCTGACGGAGAAGCTGCTCGACGCCGACGTCGACCTGACCACGATGACCCGCTACCGCGCCGATCTCGACTGTCCGGTGGCGTTCCCGGAGCAGGACGTCCACGAGACGATCGCCGAGGTTCTCGCACTGCACGGAGCCCGGCAGCTCCATGTCGCCGAGACCGAGAAGTACGCGCACGTGACGTACTTCTTCAACGGCGGCCGCGAGGAGGAGTGGACCGGCGAGACGCGCATCCTCGTACCCTCGCCGAGAGACGTCGCGACCTACGACCAGAAACCCGAGATGTCGGCCGTCGAGGTCGCCCGCCGCTTCGAGGAGGAGATCGGCGGCGGGTACCGCTTCGCGATCGTGAACTTCGCCAATCCGGACATGGTGGGCCACACCGGGGTCATCCCCGCGGTCGTGAGGGCGGTCGAGACTGCCGACGCGTGCCTCGGCCGGGTCGTCGGTGCGGTCGAGCGGCTCGGGGGCGTCTGCCTCGTGACCGCGGACCACGGCAACGCCGAGCAGATGCTCGAGGCTGACGGGAGGAGCCCGCATACCGCGCACACCACGAACCCCGTCCCGCTCGTCGTGACGCTCGACGGCATCTCCCTCGCCGGGGGCGGCACGCTGGCCGATCTCGTCCCGACGGCCCTCGATCTGCTCGACCTCGCCTCGCCGCGGGAGATGAGCGGCCGCTCGCTGGTCGAGACGTCACAGACGCTCGGTGAACGGTAGAAAGCGCACGCGAACGAGTGACGACGTCGCCGTAACTCCGGCCTAATCCTCCGGTGATCGAGGCGGTCTATACTCGGCGCCGAGGCACCCCAGCCCTTGCCCCTGCCCCAGCCCGATCCGTCGATCCTCCGCAAGGCTCAGCGCGGTGACGAGCGTGCGTTCTCGATCCTCGTCAGGACCTACGAGGTGCCGGTGTTCAACTACGTACTGCGCATGGTCGGGAGCCGTGCGCTGGCCGAGGACCTGACCCAGGAGATCTTCCTTCGCATCTACCAGGGGCTCGGCTCGTTCTCGCTTCGCTGCCGCTTCACGACCTGGCTGTTCCAGGTGGCGAAGAACCGGGTTCTCGACGAGCTGAGGGCCCGCGAGCGCAGGCCGCACGGAACCGTCTCGCTGGACGATGCGCCCCAGCTCGAAGCGGTCGACGCGCCGCTCGAGCGGCTCGAGACGATCGACGGCGTCTGGCGCGCGGTGGCGGCGCTCAATCCGGACCTGAAGATGGCGTTGCTCCTCCGCGACATCGTCGGCCTCTCCTATGCGGAGATAGCGGACGCGCTCGAGATCACCCTTGCGACGGTCAAGTGGCGGATCTACAAGGCGCGAGAAGAGGTTCAGCTCGCCCTCACCCGCGAGGGGCTCGAGGTGACGACGGCGAGATCGACCGCCTCGTCGTAGGGCCGAAGCGTGGCTCGCCTCACACGCCCTCTGCGAGGCGGGCGGCAAGGCTCTCCGGGAGCCCGCGTTCCAGGATCTCCGCCTGGGTGCGATCGACCGGATAGCTCTCGCGGCGAAACGAGGCCGTGCGGCCGCCCAGGTCGAGCAGGAGCCAGGCCGCGCGTGGATCACCGTCGCGCGGCTGCCCGACCGAGCCGGGATTGAGCAGCCAGCGACGCGTCGGGGCGAGCTCGATCTGCGCGACCCCTTCGACGAGGCCGCCCTCGAGCTCGCCGTCCGCGAACGAGATCGCGAGCGGGACGTGGCTGTGGCCGACGAGCACGAGATCGTCCTCGCAGGAGTGGAACGCGAGCAGCGCCGCTTCCGGTGTCAGCACGTACTCCCAGATCGGGTCGTGTGGGCTTCCGTGAAAGAGGCCGGCACCCTCGGCTCGAGCCTGCGGGCTCAGGCTCTCGAGCAGGGCCCGGCTCGCCTCGTCGAGCACCGCCGCCGTCCAGCGTGCCGCGAGCGCCGCCTCCGGCGAGAACTCGTCGATGTCGAGCCGACCGAGCACGCCCAGGTCGTGATTTCCGGCGAGGCAAACCGACGCGCGTGCGGCGACCGCGCTGCAGCACGCGTTCGGCTTCGGCCCGTAGCCTACGAGGTCTCCGAGACACCAGACCGCGTCGGGTGACTCGCCGTCGATCGCTCCGAGGACCGCGTCGAGCGCGTGCAGGTTTCCGTGAATGTCAGAGATGAGGGCGACGCGCACGTGAGCCGGGCAACACTACCGCGCGTCTTCGGGGGAGTCCTGCTTGCCGGCTGGGTCCTCGCGGGCGCGCTGCTCTGGCGGACGACGGTGCCGAGCCTCGCGCTTCCCGAACTCGACGTGAATGCGTCGTTCTCCGCGGATGACCTGGCGCGCATCGAGGACTACCGCAGGGTGACGCACTCCCTCTGGGCAGCCTCCACCGCGATCGAGCTCGCCATCGTCGCCCTCGCCGCCTGGAAGGGGCCGGCGCTCGCGGCTCGCGTGCGAGCCTTCGTCGCCGGCCGAATACGGGTGGGCGTGTCGATCGCCGAGCTGGTCGTGGTTGCCGCGTTCCTCGCGACGCTGCCGCTCGCCGCCGTCGGGCACTGGTGGCGGGGTCGCTACGGGCTCTCGACGCAGGGCTGGGGAGGCTGGCTCGGCGACCGGGTGATCGCGCTCGGCGTGCGCCTCGCAATCGTCGTGCTCTGTGTCGCGGGCGTGCTCTGGCTCGCGGGTCGGCTCGGCCGGAGCTGGTGGCTTGCCGGTGGGCCCGCGCTCGCGGGGGTCGGCGTGCTCTTCGTACTCGTCCAACCGGTCGTCGTCGAGCCACTGCTCAACCGACTCGAGCCCCTGCGCGACCCGGTTCTCGCAGCGGAGATCCGCGAGCTGGCCGCGAAAGAGGGAGTTCGCGTGGCCGCCGTCGAGGTCGCCGACGCGAGTCGCCGGACGACGGCCGAGAATGCCTACGCCGCGGGGATCGGGCCGACGAAGCACGTCGTCCTGTACGACACCACGCTCGACGGCAGCCTGTCGCGCGGCGAGCTCCTCTCGCTCGTGGCGCACGAGCTCGGGCACGTCGCCCGCAGGCACGTGTGGAAGGCGGTCGCGTGGTTTGCGCTGCTGGCGATTCCGGCGACGTTCCTGCTCGCGAAGGTTCTGGAGCGTCGTCCCGGCGGCGCCGCCGACCCGGCCAACGTCCCGCTGGGGCTGCTCGTCGCGTTCGTGATCGTCCTCGCCGCTCAGCCGTTCACGAACGTCGTCTCGCGCCGCTACGAGGCGGAGGCCGACTGGCGGGCGCTCGTCGCCACCAGGGATCCGCGGAGCGCGATCGGACTCGATCGCTCACTCGCCCTGTCAGGCCTCGTCGACCCCGAACCGCCCGGGTGGGCGAGGTTGTGGCTGTCCTCGCATCCGCGCACGATCGACCGGATTGCGATGGCGTGCGCGTACGCGACGCGGACGGCGCAGGCACCGCCGCCGGAGTGCGTTACGAGGGCGACTCCGGAAGGTTCCTGATCCCCTCGCGGGTCTGGTACTTCGACCAGCAGTCGGCCATCGCGTCCTGGAGCTCGCGCATGAACTTCGGCGAGAGGTTCACGCGGGTGACGACGACGCCCGGCATGTCGCCGTCCTCGACCTCGTGGTCGATGCGGGCGAACGTGATCGTGAACTCGTAGTCGGAGAAGCTGACGTTCGCGAAGTTCGCGTACACGCCCCCGAGATGCTCCGTGTCCATGTGGATGTTGAGCTGGCGCTCCTGGGGCTCTTCCTCCACGTCCGTACCATATCCGCGATGCAGACCGCCCTGGATCGGCTCGCAGAGGGGCTCACGACCGTCGCCGGCACGGCGGTGGCGCTCGAACGACCTTCCAATCCATCTCATGGCGACTACGCGACCAACGTCGCGCTCCGGCTTGCTCCGACCCGGAGGAAGCCGCCGCTCGAGATCGCCGAGGACCTGCGCGCCGGAGCGGTGGCCCTCCCGGGGGTCGCCGACGCCGCGGTTGCGCCGCCAGGGTTCCTCAATCTCGTGATGTCGCCGCACTGGTACGGAGAGGTGCTCGCCGAGATCCTCGCCGCCGGAGCGGACTACGGCGCCCGGTCGGCGACGCGTGCGGAGCGGATCCAGGTCGAGCTCGTGTCGGCGAACCCGACCGGACCGCTCACGGTCGGGTCGGCGCGCAACGGCGCGTACGGCGACTCGGTCGCCCGGCTGCTGCGCTTTGCCGGGCACGACGTCGAGCAGGAGTACTACTTCAACGACGCGGGCACGCAGATCGACCGCTTTCGCGCGTCCGTCGAGGCGAGACGGAGGGGGGAGCAGCCGCCCGAGGACGGCTACCACGGGGCCTACGTCGACGAGCTCGCGGCTTCCACGGACGACCCGGTGCGAGCCACCATCGCGCGGATCGAGGCGTCGCTCGAGCGCTTCCGCGTGCGCGTCGACTCCTGGGAGCGGGAGAGTCGGATCGAGACCGAGATCCCCGAGGCGCTGGCCGAGCTCGACACGTACGAGTCCGAGGGGGCCGTCTGGGCGCGGACCAGCAGGTACGGCGACGAGAAGGACCGCGTGCTCATCCGTGCGACGGGCGAGCCCACGTACTTCGCCCGCGACGCCGCGTACATACGCCACAAGCTGGCGCGGTTCGAACGGGCGATCTACGTGCTCGGCGCCGACCATCACGGCTACGTCGGCCGGCTGAAGGCGCTGGCGGCGATGCTGGGCACGAATCCCGATCGGATCGAGGTGTTGATCTATCAGCTCGTCCACCTCACCAGCGGTGGAGAGTCGCGGAAGATGTCGAAGCGCCGCGGCGACGTCGTCCTCCTGGACGAGCTCGTCGGCGAGATCGGCGTCGACGCCGCGCGCTGGTATCTCGTCTCGCGCGGTCACGACCAGGCGATCGAGATCGACGTCGATCTCGCCGCCGAGCGCAGCGAGAAGAATCCCGTCTACTACGTCCAGTACGCGCACGCGAGGATTGCGGGGATCCTGCGGAACGCGGCCGGTGCGGTGCCGTCGACCGCGCCGCCCGCGGAGCTCGCGCCCGAGGAGCGTGGGCTCGTCAAGCGGCTCGCCGAGCTACCGCGGGTGGCGGGCGAAGCGGCCGAGCGGCGGGGTCCGCACGCCGTCCCGACCTACGCGATTCGCGTGGCGGACGACTTCCATCGCTTCTACCACCACCATCGCGTGCTGGAGAGCGACGCGCAGGCGTTTCGCCTCGGGCTCTGTGTCGCCACGAAGACCGTGATCGCGCGCTGCCTCGACCTGATCGGGGTCGAGGCGCCCGAGCGCATGTAGTCGGGCTCACCCCTACGGGCAGGACTTGCGCTTCTCGCCGTTTCGGCAGACGTCCTTGCCGGAGCCTCCGTCGAGCACGTCCGGGCCTCCGCCGCCGTCCAGCCGGTCGCCGCCCGGGCCGCCGTGGAGATCGTCGTCTCCGCCGAGTCCGGCGAGGACGTCGCCGCCGGCTCCTCCGAAGAGCGCGTTGCCGAGCGAGTCGCCCGTCAGCGTGTCCGAGTAGTCGGAGCCGACGATCCCTTCGAGTGCGAGGTAAAGGTCGCTCCCCTCGCCGCTCGCCCGGCGCCGGGTCAGATTCGCCTTGACGGCGTTCGGGGCGAACGAGTAGTCGGCATAGTCGAAGCCCAGGCCGCCGTCGAGGGTGTCGTCGCCCTCGTCTCCCGCAAGCGTGTCGGACCCCCCGCCCCCGTAGAGACGGTCGTTCCCGCCCGCGCCGGCCAAGAAGTTCCGCTTCGAGTCGCCGGCGAGGATGTCGGAGAGATTCGACCCCTCCGCCTGCTCGAAGCCGTTGAGCGTGTCGGTTCCCTCACCGGTCGCGGAGCCGCTGCCGAGGTCGACCGCTACCGCTGACGAGGCGAAGAAGAAGGAGACGAGGTCGACGCCCGGACCGCCGTCGAGGGCATCGTCGCCGATCCCGCCCAGGACGGTGTCGCTTCCGGGTCCGCCGCCGAGTGTGTCGTTACCGTCGTCGCCGCAGACGAGATCGTCGCCGCCCTCGCCGTCGATCGTGTCGTTTCCGCCCAACCCGGCGATGACGTCGCCACCCTGGGTCCCGGACAGCGAGTCGTCTCCGGCTGTCCCGACGATCGTGGCGTTCTCGCCGCCGCACGTCGCGCCGCCGCCCGCCGAGACGGATCCGGCGACGGCGATTAGGCCGCAGGCAGCGAGGCTGAGGGCGAGCATGAGTCGGGGCGGTACGCGCACGGTCAAAGGTGTTTCGGCCTCGAAGGGCTATCGCTGAAGTCCCACGGGCGAGTAGCATCGTCGCGTCGTGAGCTACCGCAGCTGGCGCCCCGGCCCGTACGACGAGATGTGCGCGGCGTTTCGCTGGGACGTCCCAGACCGCTACAACATCGCCGCCGACGTGCTGGACCGGCACGACCCCGCGCGCGTGGCGATGTACTGGGAGGACTGGACGGGCGCCGAGCGCGTCATCACCTTCGGGGAGATGCAGTCGCTCGCCAACCGCACGGCGAACACCCTGCGCGACGTCGGCGTGGGGGAGGGGGACCGGGTCGCCGTTATGCTCCCGCCGCTGCCGGAGACAGCAGCGACCTTCCTTGCGACCTACAAGGTCGGCGCGATTCTCCTGTCGCTCTCGATCCTCTACGGGGACGAGGGGATCGCGCACCGGCTCCGCGACTCGGGCGCGAAGGTGGTCGTCACGAACGAGGAGAACCGGAGCCGGATCGACGCGGTGCGCGACGGGCTCCCAGAGCTCGAACGCATCCTCACCGTCGACGGCGAGCACGGCCGCGCCGTCGAGGCCGCCTCCGACCGGTTCGCCACCCTCGACGTTCCCGCCGACCAGCCCGCGCAGCTCTACTACTCGAGCGGCACGACGGGGCTCGCCAAGGGGATCCTCCATGCTCACCGGTATCTCCTCAGCCACAACGAGTTCGAGCTCTGCCACGACATCCGCGAGGACGAGGTGTTCCACTCGACCGGCGAGTGGGCCTGGATCGCCGGAATCGTTCCGGGGATCCTCGGGCCATGGCGGTTCGGCGCACCGATCGCCGTCTTCGCCCGCAAGGGCGGCTACGACCCGGCCCAGACCCTCTACGTGCTCGAGAAGTACGGCGTTCGGAACCTGTTCGCCACCCCCACCGCGCTCCGGGCGATGGCCGCCCTCGGCGACGTCGCGGGCTCGTACCCGGGAGTCTCGCTGCGGATCGCGTGCTCGGCGGGAGAGCCGCTCAACCCCGAGGTGATCCGCTGGTTCGACGGCCAGTTCGGGATCCGGATCCTCGACTTCTACGGGCTGACCGAGAGCTATCCGCTGTGCGGAAACTTCCCGACGATGGAAGTCCGGCCGGGCTCGATGGGGAAGCCGCTCCCGGGCTGGGAGGTCGCGCTCCTCGACGATGACGAGAATCCCGTTCCCGGCGGTGACACGGGCGAGATCTGCCTGCGAGCCCGGTCGAACCCGCACTACCCGCTCGGCTACTGGAACCGGCCCGAGGACTCACGTGAGGTCTTCGGCGGCGAGTGGTTCCGCACGAAGGACGTCGCCCGGCGAGACGGGGACGGCTACGTCTGGTACGAGGGCCGAAACGACGACGTGATCATCTCGGCCGGCTACCGGATCGGCCCGTTCGAGGTCGAGTCGGCGATGGTCGAGCACCCGCTCGTCGTCGAGGCGGCGGCCGTCGCGTCTCCCGACGAGCTGCGGGGTCACATCGTCAAGGGCTTCGTGCGGCTCGCCGACGGCGCTGTGGCAAGCGACGAGCTCGCCCGGGAGATCCAGGCGCACGTCCGCGAGCGGCTCGCCGCCTATGCGTACCCGCGCGAGATCGAGTTCGTCGACGACCTGCCGAAGACGCTCACCGGGAAGATCCGCCGGATCGAGCTGCGCGAGCGCGAGGCCGCCCGGCACACCGAGTCGTAGCGAGCGAGGGGACAGGGCTTGCGCCGACCCCCAGTCGTCGAGGCCATCGACCCCGGTTAGGATCCGTGCAATGTCGACGACGGCGCCCGATCGGAACCTCGCGCTCGAGCTGGTGCGCGTCACCGAAGCGGCGGCGATGGCCGCAGGCCGGTGGATCGGGCGCGGCGACAAGATCGCCGCCGATCAGGCCGCCGTCGACGCGATGCGCTACATGCTCGACACCGTGCCGATGGAGGGTGTCGTCGTCATCGGCGAGGGGGAAAAGGACGAGGCGCCGATGCTGTACAACGGCGAGGAGATCGGCAACGGCGAGCCGCCGCAGGTCGACATCGCCGTCGATCCGCTCGAGGGGACGCGCCTCACGTCGGTCGGTCAGCCGAACGCGATCGCCGTGATCGCCCTTTCCGAGCGCGGCACGATGCTCTTTCCCGGCGCGGCGGTCTACATGGACAAGATCGCGTGCGGCGAAGCGCTCAGGGACGCCGTGTCGATCGAGGCGACGCCCGAGGAGAACGTGCTGGCGGCGGCCAGGGCAAAGGGGGTCGAGCCGAGCGAGATCTCCGTCGTCGTTCTCGACCGCGAGCGCAACGCGCCGCTCGTCGACGGGCTGCGCGCCTGCGGCGCGAAGGTGAACCTGATCACCGACGGCGACGTCGCCCCGGCGATCGCCGCCGCGAGCCCGAGCGGGCCGGTCGACATGCTGATGGGGATCGGCGGGACGCCCGAGGGCGTGATCTCGGCAGCCGCCGTGAAGTGTTTCGGCGGCGCGCTCCACGGCCGGCTCTGGCCGCGCACCGACGAGGAGCGGCAGGCGCTCGTCGCTGCGGGCATCGACCCCGACCGGGTGCTCGGAACGGACGACCTCTGTGCCGGCGACAACGTGTTCGTCGCCGCCACCGGCGTGACCGACGGAGCACTCCTTCAGGGCGTGCGCTACACCCGAGGTGGGGCGGTCACCGACTCGCTGGTGATGCGGTCGCGCTCCGGGACGTTTCGCAAGATCGAGGCAACCCACGCGTTCGAGAAGCTCCGCGCGATCGCGGGCGGACGGTACTCCTAGGGGCGTGCAAGGCGGGGCGAGCCCCGCCCCTACGCGGCGAGCTGTTCCATGTCGGCCGTGTAGTCGCCGGAGCGGGCGAGGCCGTTGAGCTTCGCTCGATGGTAGAGCGCCTGCTGGCCGGCCGCGACGTTCGCCGACTGGCCACGCCACGCCTTCAGGGCCGGGGCCTGGAGCGCTCGCCCGTACGAGAACGACAGCTCCCACGGGTTGCCACCGAGCCGGTTCATCGCGTTCAGGTGCGCCGTCGCGAGCTCGTCCGTCTGGCCGCCCGAGAGAAACACGATCCCCGGCACGGCCGCCGGAACCGCTGTGCGGAGCGCACGCAGCGTCTGCTCGGCGACCTCCTCGACTCCGGCCTGCACCGGGCACTCCTTCCCGGAGAGGACCATGTTCGGCTTCAGGAGCGTTCCCTCGAGAACGACTCGCTGCCGGTACAGCTCGTGGTAGACACCGGTCAGCGTGCGGACCGTTGCCTCGTAGCACGTCTCGATCGTGTGATCACCGTCCATCAACACCTCGGGCTCCACGATCGGCACGATGTCGGCCTCCTGGCACAGCGCCGCGTAGCGGGCGAGCGCGTGCGCGTTCACGTGGAGGCAGGTGCTCGTCGGCAGGCCGTGCCCGATCGCGATCGGAGCGCGCCATTTCGCGAAGCGCGCACCGAGGCCGCGGTACTCCTCGAGCCGCGCGCGAAGCCCGTCGAGACCCTCGGTCACGGTCTCACCGGGCGCCCCCGCGAGCGGTTTGGCCCCGGTGTCGACCTTGATTCCCGGGATCGCTCCGGCCTGCTCGAGCACGGTCGCGAACGCGACGCCGTCGCTTCGGGACTGTCGCAGCGTCTCGTCGTAGAGGATCACGCCCGAGATGTGCTCGCCGAATCCGGGCGTCGTGAAGAGCATCTCCCGGTACGCGCGCCGGTTCTCCTCCGTGGACTCGACGTCGATCGACGCGAACCGCTTCTCGATCGTCCCCGTCGACTCGTCGGCCGCGAGGATTCCCTTTCCCGGAGCCACGAGCGCGCGGGCGGTGGATTCCAGCGCCTGCAGGTCCATCGCCGCCTCCTTCTCTGAAGTGGCCCGCCGCCCGGGCCACTACCTACGATAACCACCCGCAACGTAGCGCGTTCCGGGCACGTTCGAGGCGGCCTTGTTGTTAGCAGACTGTAAGGAGTAGGATTGTCGCTTCGAGGGGCGGCGCTGCGGCGGTCGCCCCTCTTCTCGCCTAGAATCGACCTCGCGCGGACGTAGCTCAGCTGGTAGAGCATTGGCTTCCCAAGCCAAGGGTCGCGGGTTCGAGCCCCGTCGTCCGCTTCCCGCTGACCAAGCCGAATCCCGCCTCTGGAACGGGATTCAGGGTTCTTTCGCCTTTGTCTCGTCTGCCGCTGGAAACCGCTAGAAACCGCCCTGCGGGCCACCCGACTGGCCCGCAACTGGCCCGCGGCGACGCTGCGAAGCGAGGTACTCGTCGAAGCGGCGGGCCGCCTCCGCCTCGGCCCCGTCGAGCAGGTGGCGGTACCGGTCGGTCATATGCGTCGACGAGTGGCCGACGTAGTCGCCGATCTCATGAAAGCCGAACCCGGCCGCGGCCATGAGCGAGACGTACGTGTGCCGGAGCTCGTGGAGGCCGATCGGCTCGAGCTTGGCGTCCGTCCACGTCGCGTTCGCCCGGTCGCGCATGTTGGTCGGCGTGAACGGCTCCGACGGGGTGCGGCCGAAGATCAGGTCGTCTCCGCGTCGGCCGGTCCGCATGAGGTTGGATGCGAGGTAGCCCCGCAGGAGGGAGGGGACAGGAACCGTCCGGGTGCCCTTCGCGCTCTTGGTCTGGATTGGCCCTTCGATGTCGTCTCGCCCTCGCGAGACGCGGATCACGCCCGCGTCGAGGTCGACGTCACTCATGCGGAGCGCGCGCAGCTCGCCACGTCTGAGCCCGGCGAATGCGGCCGTCGCCCACAAGCAGCAGTCGCTTTCCGGTAGAGCGCCGACCAGTGTGAGCGCCTCTTCGACGGTCGCGACCCGCTCCCGCCGCCCGGCCGCCTCGGGCAGCTCGAGGTCGACGGTCGGGTTCACGGCGATCAGCTCGGCCCGCACCGCACGGCGGAAGATCACGCGGACGGGGTTGAGGATGCCGCGTACCCGAGAGCCTGAGAGTCCCTGAGCGCCGAGACGCTCGATCAACCCGGTGAGGTCACGGCGGCGGATGTCGGAGAGCCGCTTCGATCCGAGGTCTGGGTACACGTAACGGGTCAGGTCGGCCTCGTACGTCCGAAGACACGACGGCTTGTAAGGCTGCCTACCGCGGTAAAGGATCTCACCGGCCTTCGCCTTGCCGATGAACTCGTCGCCCGCCTCGCGCAGCGTGACGCGGGTCAGGCCGAGAGGCTCGCCCTCAGATCGAGCGACGGTCCGATCGGCCCGCCAGTTCTTCGCCGCTGCAAGAGCTCCCGGGCCGCTGAATGCCTTGCGCACCTTCGATGCCGTTTCGTGGTCGTAGACCCACGCCCTGATGGTGGGAATACAGCGGCAGCGTGCATCTCTGTGGCTGACGCTGGGCAGCTTCGCGAGTGTCGGGTCTCGATGCCGGTCGTGCGACTCATGGCTCTCCTTCGGTCGGATTCTCCTACTCGCCGTCCGCCAAGTTGGGCGGCCAGGGGTCAGCCCCGCTTCCTGCCGTTTCTACCCGGTTTGGGGCTCCGGGCCGTGACCCGGCCGAGAACGGCCGCAAGGGCGGCATCCGCAGCGGCGAGGTCCGCCGCGAGCAGGGAAAGTCCGTCCGCGACCGGTTGCGTGAGCAGGTCGAGGAGCACTTCGAGCTGATCTGGTCGGCCTTCGAGTCCGGGCTCCTCAGCGACGACGAACGGGCAAAGATCGCCGCCGCAGTCAGCGTGCTCGCCGAGGCCTACGGTCGACCCGCTCAGCGCACCGAGCTGACCGGGGCCGATGGCGGCCCGGTCGAGCTCGCCGCCGTTCGTGAGCGCCTCGTCGCCCGTCTCGACCGGCTGCGTGAGCGGCCGACCACGATCGAGACGGGGGAGCCGACGCCATGACTGCGGACATCGCCGAGATCCTCTTGGATCGTGTGTTCGGCCGGCCTGTGGAGCGGATCGAGGTGACCGGACGGGACGGGGGGCCGCTGACGATCCGGGGAGTAGGCGAGGAGATCCTCGACCAGTTCATCCCCGCCGCTCTGCGCTCAGAGAGGCGAGCGTGATCGAGTCGGTGGGCTCTACGTCATCGACGCCGCGTCTCGCGCTGTCCAAGGCGGAGGCTGCGGGGTGCCTCGGGGTGTCGGTCGACCACTTCGAGCGGCACGTCCTGCCGAACATTCGGGTCGTCTGCAGCGGCCGGCGCAGGCTGATCCCCTTCGAGAGCTCGAGCGCTGGCTAGAGCGGGAATCTTCGCGATGAGTCTTGGTCTTGAAGACCAGAGCGTCCTTGCGATGCCGCATGGAATGTCGGCGCGGGCCAGCCGTGGGCCAACGCGGAGGAGCGAGCGAAAGAGCCGGAGCAACGTAGCTCCCGTCCCAGGTGGTGGCGGCGACGTGAAAGTGACACCGCTACCCAAACGTCTCGCCGCCGACGCCGTAGGGATTCTCGTCCGTGGGCTAGGGACGAGCGCCTTTCTGACCCCCGAGGTGTACGAGGGCGTCATCCGGTCTTATCTCCGTTTCGGCGGCGTCTTCGACGCGTTCAGGGGCGACCGTCTGGTCGGCGTCCGCGTCTGGCTGCCCCCGGATCTCCCCGAACTGCAGCTGGGCGTCAGGCCGGCGGGTTCTCGGCGTACTGCGGCGCGTCGCCGCCGATCTCGTGCCAGCTGGCCTTGTATGCGACCTGGAGGTGAAAGCTCGGATTGAGTTCGAGGTCGCGCATCAGTCCTGCGGCCACAAAGTACTTCTCGCCGAGGTCGTCATATAGGCTGGATCCGCAGTTGCTGCAGAAGTTGCGGGGCGCGAACTCGCTCTCGTAGCGCTTGACCAAGTCCTCGCCCTTGGTGAGCCTGAAGTTCTCTTTGGCCACGACCACGCCTGCAAGGCTCGAGCCCGTCCATCGCTGGCAGCGAGTGCAGTGACAGTAACCCAGAGACTCGGGATCTTGAACCTCGTACTCGACGCCGCCGCACAAGCAAGTTCCCTTGAGCGTTTCAGTCATCACGACCCCTTCTCGAGTCGGCGTTGAACGATCCGCAGCAACGCTACCACCGGCAGCCGGTCACGTCCCCTGAGCCCTTTTCCCCCGGCCCCTCCATCAGGTCCTCTCATCGTGAGGCCGCGATGAGCGCCTCACACAGCTGGCGCGTCTCTCGCCGGTAGATCAGCTCGGCCAACGCGACCCCCGCCTGCTGTGCTCTCGGCCCGGCGAGCATCGGCAACAGCGCCAACACCGCTGCCGCCTCCTGCGGTGACACGTCACGAACCTCACGGCAGTACCGGGCGTGCCAGCGAAGCGCGGCACGCTCGAACCGCGGGTGATCCTCGCGGGCGAGCTCGTGTCGTCGTCGGCGAAGTGCTGATGTGCGCCCCAAGGAGCCTTGGATGGTCCAACCCGTTGTGCGCGTTGTCTGCGTATCTCTGGCGGACGATCGGGGTATGGTTCAGCCGTCCTGTCCAAACGTGAGCACGACGCTGCCGACCTTGTGGCCGCCGTCGACCCGGCGATGCGCTTCGACGATCTGCGCGAATGGCAGGACCGAATCGATCACCGGCTTGAGCACTCCACTGCTCGGCCAGCGACATGAGGGTTCGATAGCTGTCGGCGGTGATCGAGGAATCGTTCTCGCTGGCGCTGATCACGGCCTTCTGCCGCGACGCGGCGAGCATCTGCCAGAGATCGCCGATGACCATCAGGAACCGGCCGCCCGGTTTCAGCGAACCCTTGACCCGCGTGTAGGGCGCGTTGCCGTGATTGTCCATGATCACGTCATAGCGCTGCCCGTTGCGGGTGAAGTCTTCCGCTTGTGTAGTCGATGACGTGGTCGGCGCCGAGGCCGCTTGACCAGTTCCGCGTTGGCGCCGCTGCACACGGCGGTCACCTCGGCGCCGAGGTGCTTGGCGAGTTGCACGGCCATGGTGCCGACCGCACCGGAGGCGCCGTTGATCAGCACCGTTTCACCAGGGGCGAGCTTGCCCAGCCGGAAGAAGATGAGAGCCGTCGTGCCGCCGAAACAGAGCGCCACGGCATCCTGATAGCTCAGGCTCTCGGGGATCGTGGCGATCGCTCCCTGCTCGGCCACGGTCACGTAGTCGGCGTGGCAGCCGAAGTCGAACCCGCGCGAGGCGACCACCCTGTCGCCCGGCTGGAAGCGGGTGACCGCCCTCCCCACCGCCTCGACCTGCCCGGCCACCTCGAAGCCCAAGATGGGCTGTCTTCGGCTTGGTGAAGCCGAGCTTCAGCCGCATCGGCAGGCTCAGTCCGCGCGGGACGCGCAGCGCCCTCACCCGGGCGTCGCCGGAATTGACCGTCGTCGCAAAGGCCTTGACCAGCACCTCACCGTCCGCCGGCACCGGCTTCGGCACCTCCCTGATCTGCACGACCTCCGGCGGCCCGTACCGTTCGCAGACCGCAGCCTTCATCGTTCACCCAATCCGCGCATCGCAGCACGGTATCGACATAGCATCGACGCAGGGCCCGGAGCGTGGTCGGCCGGTCGTGGGCTCGTAACGGCGTATCGACGAAGCCTGATCATGAGGTCAGGACCGCAGAACGGCGGTTCGGAACCTACCTAATGAGGGAAAGCGGCCCGACCCGAAGGGAGCGGGGGATTGCCAATACACCCTCGGGCCGGTCGCAGAAGGCCGCTCCGGGCATGGTTCGCAAGCACACGAGGATCGGTTCGGTCCCCCCGCGGGATCGAGGCGAGGGGCCTAAGTCGCCGAGCTCGCCGAGCGCGGCACCCCTGCGAAGGGCACGGCCCGAGCTGCCCGGGTGGCATCGCCGCCACGTTCGTAGGCTTGCCGATAACGGAACCGGGTCGCGTTGACCTGAACTCTCGTTTCGCATCGACTGCCGCGCTAGGCCGGCGTCGCCCGTACCGCCGTCCCGTAGGCGCAGATCTCAGTCCAGGTGCTCCCGAGTTCCGAGGTGTCGAAGCGAAAGGCGACGACCGCGTTGGCCCCCTTTCCCTCCGCCTCTTCGACGAGACGCTGGGTGGCATGCTCGCGACCCTCGACGAGCATCTTTGTCATCCCCTTGAGCTCCCCACCAACGACAGACTTGAACGACGCACCGATCTGAGAGCCCACGTTGCGCGAGCGGACGGTGAGGCCAAACACCTCGCCCAACACCTCGTCGATCCGGTAGCCCGGGAGGTCATTCATGGTGCTGATAATCATCGCGACTCCTTTCGGCATGCCCTAGCCAGTCAGATTGTCGTCGGATTCTCATTCTCTAAGTCGTGTTCTCTTGCGATCCTGGTTGAACGACAAGATTTTCCTTGTGCGCCTTCAAGCGATCACGAGGCAAGACGAGCCAACTCGCACCGCTCTCGCGGCCTCCACCGGAGGAGCAGCAGCGGTGTCGCTCACGTCGCCGGCAACGATGGCGTGAAGGTAAGACCGCTCCCTGAACGTCTCGCCGCTGACGCCGTAGGGGTGCTCGTCCGAGCGCTCGGGACGAGCCCGCATCGAGCGCCCCGATCTCGATGATCTGTAATCGAGCTTGACCGCGTGTAGCCCGCGGCCAACTCAGGAGAGTCTTCCGCTGGATGGGTGGCACGCAGTGGCTGTGCGGTCCGTCTGCCATTCGATATCGTGCCGGCGGGGTTCACATGGGTGGGCACAATGGGTGTGGCTGACAAGCTGAAGAACGTCGGTAACTACGTCCGCACGCGGTGGCGATCGACGGATCCGGACAGCTATGACCAATACCGACGAGGGCGTGAGCGTGAGCGTGAGCAGGCTGAGCAAACGCGCGAGGATGCAGAGCGCCATGGTGAGGAGGGGCGTGAGGAGGCAGAGCGGGGGCGTGAGTACGAGGAGCGCTATAGGGCTGAACAGGCGACCGAGGAGCCGCGAACGGAGTTAGCTCGCGGCGACTCGAGTCACCCGAATGACGGGTCACGCCCTGTGTGATACAGACGTCAGCGACGTACGAACCGAAGGAGAGCACCGCGTAACGAGGGGCACCCCGCCGGACTAGTGCGGGGACGAGGAGGCAGATAATGACCAAGCATCAGAACATCGCCGAGTGGCACGGCAAGGATCTGGTCGACCGAGACGGCGACAAGATCGGCAAGCTCGGGGACGTGTACGTCGACGTCGAGACTGACGAGCCGATGTTTGGCACCGTGAAGGAGGGCCTGTTCTTAGGCCACTTGACCTTTGTGCCGCTGCGTGGGCTCACGATCGGCCCTGACAACCTGCAGGTGACGGTGTCCAGGGACGAGGTAAGGGACGCGCCTAACATCGAAACGCATGGCGACGAGCTCAGCCAGTCGGACGAGTCAGCTCTGTACCACCACTACCAGCTCAACTACACGCCGCCCGAGACGGAGAGCGGTCGCCGGCTCGCCCGCCGCTGACGCCACGGCCGACTGTGTGCGTGAGCGCGACGGTAGGCGCCTCGCGTGCGAGGGCGGGCGCCAAAGTCGGTGCGCCCCGCCGCTGGGCTCCCCTGCGCGTGGGAAGGAGAGCGCACGCCTCGTTGTCGGCCGAGCGGTTGGCTTTCACGCGGGCCGAAGCTGGGCGGCTGCTGTCTATGGGGTGATGCTGCTGACCTGGCGAAGGAATGGCCGGATGGTCTGCGCGAGCTCGTGCGGGTGGTCGTAGTATGCGGTGTGCGTGCCGGGAGTCCATGTGGCTGCGATGCCGAGGCGCTCGGCGAGCCGGCCGGCCGCCTGCGCGTATACCGGCAGGCTCTGCTCGCTGACCAGTACCAAGACGGGCGCTGCGATCGCCGCCAGTGTCTCGTCGTCGGGCAGAAAACCCTCGTAACACCCGAGCTCGACCTCGAAGAACGTCTCGGCCGTGACCAGTATCCGCTGACGCAGGGCGGGTTGGAGGTGCTCCCAGCTGGCGTCGCCGGAGACGTAGCACCAGAGCCGTTCGATCGCCATCGGGGGCCCGCCGGCCGCCATTGCTTCCTGGACGAGCGCCGTAACCGCGCCGCGTGCCTTCGGATCGTCGAACAGCCGCACGAGCGGCGGCTCGTGCAGGATCGCGCCGCGCACCGCATCGGGATGGTGGATCAGCAGACACAGAGCGAAGGTCGCGCCGGCGCTGCTGCCATAGACCGTGGCCGGGGTCAGGCCGAGCGCAGCGAGCAGCGCATGCGCGTCCTCGGCCTGTTCCTCCGGCGAGGTCGTGGCCCAACCCGCCGGCCGCGGACTGCGCCCGTTGCCGCGCCGGTCGTAGCTGACGACGGTGAACTCGGCCGCCAGCAGGTCGGCGAACTCCTCAAAGTGCCCGCCATCCCCGGTCATTCCCATGATCAGCAACACCGCGGGGCCATCACCGCGCACCTCGTGGTAAAGCTCGGCGCCGTTGACCCTGAGCAGCGGCATCACATCCTCGCCTCCGGTCCGCAACGCACCCGCGCGACGACCACCGCTCCGCGCCCGGACTCGCTCACTAGCTGACATGCCTACACACGTTGTGAACGGCTGAGGGTTCTATCCGGCCCTCCTTCGAGGCTGTGGGTCTTCCCGGACTCACGCTCAAAGGAGGGCGCGGATGTATCTGCACGCTAACGCCAAGCTCGGACTGGCGGGCCGGCTCGCGCTGGTGCTCGCGGTCGAGGACGGTCTGTCTTTGAAGGCGGCCGCGGCCGCCTTCAGCGTTTCGCCGGCCACGGCCCATCGCTGGTGGCATCGCTGGCTCGACGGCGGCTGTCAGCCGCAGGCGCTGCTGGATCGCTCGAGTCGGCCGAAGCATTCGCCGCGGCTGCTGGCTGCCGAGCTCCAGCGGCGGATCTGCGACTGTCGCCGCAAGACCGGCTGGGGACCTCGCCTGGTTGCCGGTGCGACCGGCTTCGCGCACTCGACCGTCTGGAAGGTGCTGAAGCGAGCGGGGATCTCCCGGCGGCCGGCGGCGACCAAGGAGCCGGCCAACCGTTACGAGTGGCCCTGCCCCGGCGATCTGCTGCACATGGACACAAGCCGCTACGCGCGCTTCCTGCGGCCCGGCCACCGCGTCACCGGCGATCGCTCGCAGCGCTCTCGCAACTGGATGCGGCCCGCAACCAGAGTCGGCTACGACTACGCGCACGCGATCGTCGACGATCACTCGCGGCTGGCCTACGTCGAGCTCCACGCCGACGAGAAAGCCGCGACCGTGACCGGCTTCGTCGAGCGCGCTCTCGCCTTCTTCGCCGAACACGGGATCGTCGCGAAGCGGCTGATGACCGACGGATGAAAGTCAAGTGGACGTTGGTGGTGGCTGGTGGGATCCTGTCGTCGGGTGCGGGTGACTGACGTAGCGAAGAGCAGACCTTTGGGGCTTCACGGAGTCTGTCGCGCGGCTTTGCCCTTCGAGGGCCTTGAAGATGCGCGCCCCGGTGTCGCGCCCGCACCCGTTCTTGCTGGGCCGGAGGCTTTCCAGTCGGCGACCGTGCGCCGGTAGGCGATCTCGGCGCGGCGTGCGAGCTCGCGTTCGGCCGCGCGCGTCTGGGCGTTCTTGTTGCCGGCGATCCCGCGCACGCCTTTACGTGGCGGCGCGCCGGCGGCGAGCTCGAGACCGCGGATCTTCGCGCGGGTCATTGAAGGCCGCTGGTAGGCGTAGTCCTCCTCGCGGGTCAGTAGACACCAAAAGAGGCAGGCGAGTTTGCGGGCGGTCGCGGTCGCGGCGACCTGCGGCCCCTTGCGGGCACGGATCCGCTCGAAGAATGGCCGCAGCGGCCCTGGTGTCTGGGCGACCGACCAGGCGGCCTCGCCGAGCATTCCTCGCGTCAGGCTGGAACCGGCTTTGCTGATCCGACCGTGGCGGGCCTCGGCGTTGCCGGACTGCCGGACGCGCGGGTCGAGACCGAGATAACCGACCAGCTGTCGTGCGGAGGCGAAGCGGCGGATGTCGCCGACCGAGGCCACGAATGCCGCCGCGGTGTGCAGGCTGACACCGGGGACGGTCATCAGGCGCAGGATCTGTGGCGATCCGAGCGCCTCGGTAGCCAGCGCCGCTTCGAGCGCCTTGATCTCGCCGTCGAGGAAGTCGATCTGGCGAAGGCAGCCGTCGAGCGTCAGCCGCTCGTCGACCGGCAGCTGCAACTCGGCCAGCCACGCCCGGCCCGTCTTACCGAAGCAGTCAGTAACCGGAGGGCGGCCGCAGAGGTTACGTGCCGGCACCGCATGCGCCTCGTTCTTCGCGCGGGTGCGGGCACGAACGAGCGCCTCCCGTCGCGCGCACAGCCGCCGCAGCGCCCGCGTCCGCTCGTCCGGCGCCCACACCGTCTCCAGGAACCCCGAAGCGGCCAGCCTCGCCAGCGTCCGCGCGTCCAACCGATCGGTCTTCGCCTTCGCCTCGATGCGCACAGCGTCCGCTCGCGTTTGCGCGGATTCGAGCAACTCCAACAGTCCCGCCAACTCAAGTACACGCGTGACGAGCCCCTGGGGGCGATACTGCACGACCAGCTTCGACTCATGTTCGCGGCCGGCCTTCAGGATCACGCTCAGGACGGCTGAGTCGACCAGTGTCGCCCGCGACATGTCGACCACCACGGGGCGGCCCGCGCGGCGAGACCAGCCGAGCATCTCGCGAAGCCCGGGGGCGCTCGCAAGACCATGCGCACCGACGAGCGAAACGACGTCCACATCATCCGTCTCTTCAACAAAGAGCCTTCCCCGCTCGACGCCCGCTATCGGCACGAATCTACTCTCGGGCGTAGTCGCCCTTCAACCATTGGCGCGAGGCGGCTCGACGTGGGGTCGACCTGCGTGCGCGGTTTGGCTTCTCCTCGATTGGGGGAGGACAGCTGCTCGGTTGAGGGTCATGGTCAGGGAAGTGTTCGCAAGCGTGCGTTCTCGCTGGCTGCTTGCCTGCACGTCCGCTTGCGTGTTTGGCGTCGTCTACATGCTCGTGCTTGTGTTCGAGCGGCCGGGGCTTGGGACGGGGCATCTCTTCTATCTCGCGATCATGCTGCTTGCGATGGCTACGGGCCCGAGTACGGGCGCTGTCGGCGGCCTGCTCGCAGCTGCCCTCTATTCGGTCGGCGTGGTTGGCAACCCGCATCTGCCTCCGGCGTCTCTCGTCACGCTCGCGACGACGATCAGGCTCGTCACGTTCGTGGTGGTCGGCTTTGCCTTTGGCTGGTTCGCCACTCGTAACCGGGCGGCGTTGCTCGAACTCAAGGACCTGGCTGAGCGCGATCATCTCACCGGTCTTCTCAATTCGCGCGGCTTTGAGGAGGCGCTCGCCACTCGCATGACGACCGGTCGGGCGTTCGGACTTCTCTACGGCGACATCGACTATCTGAAGCGGATCAACGACGCGAATGGGCATGCCGAGGGCGATCGGGCGATCAGACGGGCCGCCGTCCTCCTTCAAGATTCAGTCTGCTCCGGGGACGTCGTCGCGCGGGTAGGCGGGGACGAGTTCGCCGCACTCGTCTCAACCCGATCGGAGAACGAGGCCTGGGAGCTCGTGCAACAGCTCGAGAATGCACTACACAACCAAGGAGCAGACATCACGCTCGGCTGGGCTGTCTACCCAACCGAAGCCACAGACGCCCTCGGCCTCGGCCGACTCGCCGACAAGCGCCTCTACGAGCGAAAAACGCTCAAACCCAACCGCCCGGCTTTGCGCCTCGCTACCGCCGACTAACACCAACCCCACGATCACCAGAAACCGGTGGGGGAGCCCGGGCGCGGACGCCTTCCCCCCAGAATTGTGACAGGACTCCCTACCCGACACCTTCCCGCACGCGGCCCGACCTAACCAGGATCTCGCGCAGACTTCACAGATCCGTGACGAGGCCGTAGGCCGCTGTGAGGCCAAGCCTCCGTGGTTTGCTTCGAGCGATCCGAGCTTCGGCGGTGTTTGCCGTGAGCACCGGGCGGGGATCGCTAGGGGCTTGGCCCCCAAGGTTTGAGTGGGCCGGGAGGCTGGTACGGACCGCATGGGGCGAGGGCCGGATCGAAGGGGTCCGGAGAAAGCCTCCCGGCAGCCATGATTCTCCGCTTCGCGACGAGCCGGGACTACTGGACGAACGAACTGAATCAGCCTCTCGATCGTCCAGACGTCCGGCTTGGTCTAGTTCAACGACGTCGACACGTCGACCTCCACCTCCACGATCTCGAGCACCCAGCCGTCCTGCGGCTAGTCTCGATCCCAGTTTGCGACTATCACTTCCGCGCCTCACGGTCGCGACGAAAAGCTCGTCACGTCGCCGACGAGCGACGGTTCGGTGTGGCCGTCTCGGGTGTTGTACCGGCGAACTAGCTGCAGTGCGTGTGCTGGGCCTATTGCCGCTGTGCGTATGTTGGTATCGCGCCGAAGTCGACGACTTCGCACGTGTCGTCGCCGAGAACCCAGGCGTCATGGCCAGGCTCGATCTTGACGACGTCGCCGGGGCCGCACTCGCCCTCGCTGCCGTCCTCCATCACGACCTTCATGCGGCCGCCTACCACGTAGAGGAAGTGAGACGACTGGCAGCTGTCTGTGCCCGCGATCGGTTTGATGTGCTCGCTCCAGCGCCAGCCTGGCTCGAAGTACCCGTGCAGCACCGCCTGCCCGCCGATGTTCACGATCTCAGCTCGGCCCTTGTCGGCGAACGGGCGGGTCTCGTCGGGACTGTCGAGAGGTTTGATCTCGATTCCTGGCATTGGGCTTCCCCCTAACTCGTGGACTTCGCGATTGTGCAAACCGACTCTTGTGCGCCGTCGACGCTGAACCCGTCGACGCTGAACGTCTCACTGCTCACGTATCACAACTACCTCACCGCAAGCAAAACCGAGCGTTACGGCTCGTACACTAAGCGCGTACCGTAGCCTCGGCGAGCATTCCGCGACACGCGCCGCCAATAAGAGGTGAAGCCACAATCATGCGAAACGTCCTCGTAATCAGCTCTTCGGAATGGCCCGTCGGCGCGTTGCGGGCGGCGCTCGGCGACGACATCGACGAGTTGCGGGTCGTCGTGCCCGCCGTGCACCAATCCCGCCTGCAGTGGCTCACGAACGCGGATGACGACGCGCGAGAGAGGGCCGACGACACAGCATCCTCGATCGCTGACGCGCTGCCCTCGCAACAGACAGAGGCATCGGCCGGCGACTCGGATCCGCTGCTTGCCGCTGAGGATGCGCTGCGTGACTTCGCCGCGGACGAGGTGGTGGTGGTCACGCGCCCCGACGAAGAGGCAACCTGGCTCGAAGAGGGCAGCTCCGAGGTGATCGCTCGACGGCTCCGAGGCCTGAAGGTCACTCGCCTCGTCGTCAGCGACATCGACTAACCGCCGCGACGCGGCTCGGCGAGGACGTCTCCGGGGTCACGGAATTGATCGAAGGCGGCCCGCGACCGACTAATCATCAGCGCACCTTCAGACGTGCCTGAACGATCGTGCCCCGCTTTTAAAGGCCGGAACGGAGCACGATCGCGCTCGCGCTCTCGCCGGCCTCGAGGAAACGGTCTCCTGAACCGTTGGCTACCCGGTGGCAACGGTTCGAGCTAGTTCAGGTGTGTCGTGCCAGTTCAAGCCGTTTCTGGGCTTGGGCGGGCCGAAGGCCCTGCGCCCCGGAGGGTGCCCTGCGGCCGCTTCGCATCATGAGGATGGTTTCGTCGCTGTGACGAGCGCGGTGAGGAGCCAACGCCTCCAGTCCTCCATCCGGCCGCACGGTGCGGGCCAGAGTGCCGTGCGGGGCTCGGGGGCTCAATCAAGTGGGGAGGCGGTCCCTTCGTGGCGAAGGAGGCCAGATTTTCATGCGAGCTCGCCCGAGCGGCGCAAGGGAGCTCCGGGGCGTGGCGCGTTCAAGTGGCCGACGGGCGCTCATAGCCGCCCTTGATGCGCCGCCGGAGTGGTCAATCCCACTCCGCTTGGCGGGCAGCGAGCACGAGGACCAAGTACAGAGCAAGTCGTCGGCGACGAGTGCGCCCCGGCGAGAGAGGAGACCATCACCGACCAGCAGGGACTTATGACAGCGGACGCGTCGCCACGACCCTAGTCTTGATCCTCCTGGCTGAGCTCCTCGTCATTGGCAGGGCGAAGTCACCAACCTTCGAGCGGCTTCTTGAAAGAGCGAAGCAACCGGTCGAAAGTGGACGGCAACCCACCCCCGCCGCCGAACCCTCCGGTTAGGTCGTTGACGCTCTACGGCGTCCGTGACACCCGAGACGACGGCGAGCCCTCCCTCGTCGGCGACGTGATCGACCCTGTTCGTCCATCGGGATGACGCGGAGGCGATGGGTCGCCAACTGGGACCGGGACGGGCCAGAGTCGTCGGCGTGGTTCAGGTCGTTGAGATCGAACTCGCTGTGAGGGCGAACTAGCTGAGAAGAGCAGGGAGAGGCGGGCTTTGGCGTCCCGCCTCTCCGTCTGATGGTGGCTCGGCTTCTGTTACGGGAGGAGGTGAACCGTGTCTATGGACGTGTCGTTCGGCCCTTCCTTGGAGGCGATGCTGCCTCGGGCTCCCTCGTAGGCGCCGGTGCCGCCGGTGATCGCGATCGTGATGTTGGCTCCTTGGGCCTCGTTGAAGGCCACGTCGACCGCGATTGCCCCGTCCTTGAGTACGAAGGTGGCGGTGCACTGGTATGCGGCCTTGCCAGTCTTGCCGCCGCGAGTGACAACACAGCTGGCATGCAGGGTGCCAACCCGGGCCTTCGCCTCGTCGAGAAGCGGGCTGGCGAAAACGAGCATGTCGCCGACCGAGGTCGTGAACGTCTTCTCTGTCTGGCCCTTCGACTTGGGCGGGTTGTCGACGAAGCCGAATGTCCCGCCTTCTCCCTCGATCAGGGTGAACGTCCGCTCTCCGGGCTGCTGTGCACCACCAGTACCGACAGACAACGCAACAACCGCGAGCGCAACCACTCCCCCGACAATCGCCAAACGCTTCATTTCTCCTCCTCAGACGCCAGGACAACACGGCGGACACCCTCGAACTCGCGCTCCAGCGGCGTCAACACCAGCGCACGAAATCAGAAGGCGTGGCGGCACCATTCCCGTACGAGCGGGCGGGCAAACAGCCCTCGCTGCTCGGCCCTCGAGAGCCATCTTCCACGAGTCACTGCTCCCACACAAGGTCGAGCCTTCGGCGAGCGACACGAGTCCGCGACACCCGAGGCGCCGGCGAACTCTCCCTCGTCGGGGACGTGATCGACCTGACGAGGCAGTCGAAGCGGCCGACGGCACCTCCCACATAGTCACGCCGGCCGTAGAATCGCCTCCGGCTGACGAACAGAGGAAGCAACCACGCGCCTGATCCTGAACATCATCTGGCTCGTCCTGAGCGGGATCTGGCTCGCGATCGCCTACCTGATCGCGGGCGTGGTGCTCTGCATCACGATCATTGGCATCCCGTTCGGGTTGCAGGCGTTCAAGCTCGCGCCGTTCGTTCTGTGGCCGTTCGGCCGTGTGCTGGTCCCGACCGCGGGGCGGCGTAAGGCCATGAGCGCGATCGGCAACATCCTCTGGCTCGTGCTCGCCGGCTGGTGGCTCGCGCTGCTCCACCTGATCAGCGGGGTGCTCCTTTGCCTCACCATCATCGGCATCCCCCTGGGCGTGGGGAACTTCAAGCTGGCGGCAGCGGTCCTCGTTCCCTTCGGCAAGGAAGTAGTCAAACTGTCCGACATGCACGGCGACGTCCCCGGAACCGTCGTCATCTCCGCCTGAATGTCGCTGATCCTCTACGGCGTCGTGGACACGCCTACCTTCTGGCAACACCCTCGTCGGCGACACAATCGACCTATTCGCCCGCCGTGACGACGCGGAGGCGATGGTCGCCGCCTGGAACCGCGACGAGCCCGACGACGCCGGGGCGCTCGAGGTGGTCGAGGTCGAGGTCGAGATGAGCGTGAACTAGGGCAGAGCTGGGAGGGCCTGGACTAGCCCGCGCTCCGGGCCGAACACGCACCCTCACAGGCCGGGTGCTGCGCCGCAGCGTCCGCAGGACGGCTCCGGGTTCGTCTCGGATGACCGCCGCGTGTGCGGCTCGCTCTAGTCGAACCTGATCGATTCGACAATCTGCTGGATCTCCTTGTTGACCGACTCGGACTGCACGCTTGTCGCGGCTGCGATGAAGAGGCGCATCCCGTCCACGGCGACGATCCAAACCCGGATCGTGTCGCCCGCGCTCATGTGCCAGAACGCACCGCCGAGCCGGTAGTTATCCCAGCTGTAGAAGAACCCAGGGTCACAGCCGAGGTTCTTGCCAACGGTGAGCACAACGTTCTTCGCGGGCTGCCCACCCAGGGTGACGCTCGAAGGCCCCTTGACGAGCCTGGTTCCGGGCGCCGTCGCCACTGCAGCCGCGAGAGCGGCGGCCGATGGGCCAACCGACCGGCCCAGCAGACGGGCACACGGATCGGCGTAGTCGCCGTCGGGAAAGCTCGACCAATAGATGATCGCCTCGGCGCCTTGCGCCCCCACGATCGACCTGTTGAAAGAGATCCGCCCTCTGGGCTTCTTGCCGGTCGCGACGGTGAACCTTTCCCAGCCCGCGATGGTCGAGACCGCGAACGAGAACCGAACGCCGTTCTCGATCACTGCATACCTTGAACCGCGTTGCGGCGCCGTCGCTGATCGCGGCGACGACGGCACGAGCAAGGCGATGGCGACGACCGCGAGCGTCGCGACGGCGACAGTGACAGGCAGCCTGACCACTCCGTTCATGTTCATCGAACTCCTCCTTCGTGCGGCAACGTGATCTCCCGCGGGGAAGGTTGCGCTCGTCGTGTTTCAGATCCGTTTCAGGCGAGCAACACCCTCTTGCCTTCCGGCTCGTCCGGGGAGCGAGCCAGTTCCTTTTCCGGCGAGCCGAACCCCACTCGGACTCCGCTAACGCTTCGGGAGCTTCTCGTTCTAACGTGCGAGAGCGTCATCGACCAGTTCGTCCGCCGCGAGGACGCGGAGGCGATGGTCGCCGCCTGGGACGAGGACGAGCCTGACGCAGCCGGGGTGCTCGAGGTGGTCGAGGTCGAGGTCGGGGTCGAAGCGAGCGCGAATTAGAAATTCGGTCGACCCCCCAGCGTGAGCGGCGCCGCCTCAGTCGGTAGCGACGATCGTGACCAGGCGACGAGCGCCTCCCCTGCCTGTCGAAGCTCGCGGCCGACTTGGGCGGCCGGCCTTACGGGTGTGTCGCGCCTGGGATCGCGCGTCAGCGAATCCCATCCTGCGGTGTAGAGGACTGCCTACTGCGGTCTGCCGGCGTCGATCCAGTTGCGGAAAAGCTCCACCCTGTCCGCCGGCCAGGCGCCGTCGCACGGCATGCTGCCGTCCTCAAGTTTTCCGTAGATCGCTTCTGCGTTTTCCCGTACGTCGTCGTACGACGCGAGGTTGAGGGCGAAGGACATCTCCTTCACGTCCCTGTCCCGGAACAGCGGGCGGATGTCGCGTTCGAATCCAATCTCGGCCTGCGCCATGTCGGCTCCTCTCGCTTGAGGGTGGTCCCTCCCAGCAGGTGCTTCTCGCGGTCCCCGCTCAATAGCCCGTGTAATGCTCGGCGATGACGTTCTCCTCCTTCACTCCCGCTTCCCCCAACGCCTTCTCCATCGCCTCGGTCATCCCCGGCGGGCCGGCGACGAGGAACGTGTACTGGTTCAGATCGCCTTCGAGGTACTCGTCGAAGAACTGGGCGTCGATCTTCCGCGATTCGCCGTCCCAACCAGTGTCCTCGGTCATCGTCACGACGAGCCGGAAGCCCTCGAGCTCCCGTTCGAGCTCGCGTAGTTCGTCGAGGAACGCCGTCGACTCGCGGTCGCGATTCGAGTAGATCAACGTGACGCGATCCGGAAGGTGCTCCTCGGCGATATAGCGAAGCATGCTGCGAAAGACAGTGATCCCGATGCCGCCGGCGACGAAGACGAGCGGGCGCGAGGTGTCGTCGGGCAGCATGAACTTCCCTTTGGGCGGCTCGACGTCGACCTCGGAGCCCACCTTCAGTTCGACGAGCGTTCGCTTGAAGGCGGTGTCACGTATTCTCGTGGCGAGGCCGAGCACGCCCTTCTCCCTTGGCGACGTCACGACGCTGATATGCCGGCGAAGGCCTTTCTCGTCCTGGTGGCCGACGTCGGGCAACGTGACGAAGAAGTACTGCCCCGGCTTGAAGTCGACCTCCTCGCCCTGGAGGTCGAAGGTCACGAACAGTGTCCCCTTCGCGACCTCGCGCTTCTCCTTGATCGTCGCCCGCATCGTCTCGTCTTCAGTTCGTGACCGTCGCGGCATCGGATTCCCTGCTGGCACATTCGTGCCCTCGGAGACCCGACTCTAACCCCGGTCGCCAGGATCGACACCGCAACCTTACTCAACGAGGCAGCGAGTGTTCACGGCGCGTACGACAGGAGTGGCCGGCGCGATCCGTGGGAGCGACCCGCTCGCCGCGGTCCTCGCGAAGGACGCCCGGCGACGGCGCACCGGCCGCGCCTAGCCGCTGGGTTCGCGCAACAGCGCCCGTGAGGCCGAGTCGCTCAGGATGTTGTACTGAGCGGCCGTTCCATCTTCGCTCAGCGACTGGCCCGCGCTCTGGCCCGCACGGGGCTCCAACCCGCATGGTTGTCGGGTTGGCTCCGCGTTTCCCAA
>CAVQHY010000006.1:0-1041222 GCA_963712465.1 uncultured Actinomycetes bacterium | reverse complement strand
CACCGAATGAAGCGTGCAATGTCAAGCCCCTTGCTCATTTCAGCTCGAAGGCGCGACGGGGTCGGCGCGGCGTAGACACACGCGCGCGACCCGGCGAAGTGGGCTCGAACGCGGAGGGAGGTACGCGGCGGGGCCCCGGCCGGAGTCCGTCCGGGTGGTGTCCGTCGCGGCCGTGTTGTAGCGGGCCGCTGCCTTCCGCTTCAGCGCGTCGCGGACCGAGGCAGCCGTGCTCCGAAGCTCGCGCTCCTCCTCGTCGCTCTCGGCGATGAAGTCGAGGAGCGTGATCGTGTCCTTCGACGGAGAGCCGTTCTTCAGACACAGCACGGCAAGGCGGCGCACGGCTTGGTTCGGGTCATCGTTTGCGAGCGCGTGGAGGAGTGAGCGCAGTCCGTTGACGGGGCCCGGGTGCTCACGCGACAGGAGCTCGAGCGAGAGGAGCGCGGAACCTCGGCAGGCCGGGCTCTCGTCCTCGAGCCCCCGTCTGATCAGCTCCGCCTTCTGCGTGAAGCGAAGCTGGCCCACGGCGCGGTACGCGATCGCACGCACGCGGAAGTCGGGGTCGCGAACTCCCTCCTCGATCTCGTCGGCGACGAGGTGCCGGAGCTCGGCGAGCTTCCTCTCGTCCGTCAGCTCCGAGGCTCGAGCGACCGCGTCGGGAAGAAGCACGAAGCTCTAGACCGACGCGAGCGGTCGCGTCGCCGGCCCCACGTAGACGGCAGACGGGCGGATGAGGCGACCGGTTCGCTTCTGCTCGAGAATATGAGCCGACCAGCCGGCGGTGCGCGAGCACGCGAACATCGCCGGAGCCATCGGAGGCGGGATCTCGGCGACGTCGAGCACGACCGCCGACCAGAACTCGAAGTTCGTCGCGAGCACGCGCTCGGGATGGCGCTCGGCGAGCTCGGCCAGGGCCGCCTGCTCGAGCTCCTCCGCGACTGCGAAGCGCGGCGACTCGAGCTCCATCGCTGCACGCCGGAGGAGCCGTGCGCGTGGATCCTCGGCCCGGTACACGCGGTGCCCGAATCCCATCAGGCGCTCGCCCGAATCGAGCACCTGCTTCACGTACCGGCCGACGTCGTCGGCCCCGGCGGCCGCGTCGAGCATCGGCAGGACGCGCGCAGGCGCGCCCCGTGGAGCGGTCCCGAGAGCGCTCCAACAGCGGACGAGAGCACCGCTGCGCAGTCGGAGCCCGTCGACGCAACCACCCTGGCGGTGAACGTCGAGGCGTTCATCCCGTGCTCGGCGGTGCAGATCCAGTACGTGTCGAGCGCGGTCGCGTGCCTCGGGTCGGCCTCGCCGCGCCATTCGAGGAGGAAGCGCTCCGCGGTGGTGTCGCCGAGCTCGATCGTCGAGCGATCGACCGGCCGCTGATCCCCATCGGCACGGCGCGCGGACTGCGCGGCGACCGAGATCATCGCCGCCGACAGACGGCGGAGGTCCTGGGTCGCCTGCTCGTCGGAGATGTCGATCAGCTTCTCGAGCCCCCACTCGGCGCCGAGTCGAGCGGTGACCGCCTGAAGGTCGGCAGGGCCTTCGCCGGTAAGGCCGCCGGCAGCGATCGGCTCGGCGAGCGGAAGGCCCGGCTCGAAGGCGTCGTCGACGAGCAGCCCCCACACCTGCTCGAAGTGAACGCCGCCGACGAGCTCCTCGATGTCGACGCCCCGGTAGCGGAGCGCTCCGCCCTCCCGGTCCGGCTCGGCGATCTCCGTCTCGAAGGCGACAACACCCTCGAGCCCAGGCTTGAAGTCGCTCATGCTGCCGCGGAATCTACCTGACACCGTTGGGATAGAGTCAGCCGTCGTGGCGCACAGAGTGACCCTGATCCCGGGCGACGGGACAGGCCCCGAGATCGCCGAGGCCACACGTCGTGTACTCGAGGCTACGGGCGTCGAGTTCACCTGGGACGTGGAGGACGCGGGTGCCGACGTGATGGATCGCTACGGCGGCAATCCGCTGCCGGAAAGCGTCCTCGACTCGATCAGGCGAAACGGGGTCGCGATCAAGGGGCCGATCACCACACCCGTCGGAACCGGTTTCCGCTCGGTCAACGTCGGTCTGCGCAAGAGCCTCGATCTCTACGGCCAGGTCAGGCCCTGCAAGAGCTACCCCGGCGTCCGCTCGCGTTATGCGGGGGTCGACCTCATCGTCGTGCGCGAGAACACCGAGGACCTCTATGCGGGGATCAGACTCGAGGAGGGCCGGCCCGAGACCGCCGATCTGATCGACTGGATCGCCGATCACGGTCAGGCGCGCATTCACCCGGACTCCGGAATCTCCGTGAAGCCGATCTCGGTGGGCGGGACGAGACGGATCTTCGAGTTCGCCTTCGACTACGCACGCGCCAACGGCCGCCGCAAGATCACGGCTGTGCACAAGGCAAACATCATGAAGTTCACCGACGGGCTCTGGCTGTCCGTCGCGCGCGAGGTCGCGGCCGAAAACCTTGACGTCGAGTTCGAGGACCACGTCGTCGACAACCTCTGCATGCAGCTCGTGCAGCGCCCGGAGGAGTACGACGTCCTCGTGCTGCCGAACCTCTACGGGGACGTCGTCTCGGACCTCGCCGCGGGCCTCGTCGGCGGGCTCGGGCTCGCTCCGGCGGCAACTTCGGCACGCAGGCGGCGGTGTTCGAGCCGACGCACGGCTCGGCGCCCAAGTACACCGGCCAGAACCGTGTCAACCCGATGGCGATGATGCTCTCGGGCGTGCTGATGCTCAGACACCTCGGCGAGTGGGACGCGGCCGGCCGGCTCGAGGACGCGATCGCCGCCGTGATCTCCGAGGGAAGGTCGGTCACGTACGACATGAAGGCGTCGCGCGACGATCCGACCGCCGTCGGGACGAGCGAGGTCGCAGACGCGATCATCGAAACCATGGGCGTTCGGGTGTAGGCGCGAGGCAGGCCTCGCCCGCAAACCGAGGAGAGGGAACGTGAGAGCCAAGGTCACCGTGATCGGAGCGGGGAACGTGGGCGCGACCGTGGCCCAGGAGGTTGCGCGCGGGGACTACGCAGACGTCGTCCTGGTCGACATCGTCCAGGGGCTCCCGCAGGGCAAGGCGCTCGACATGAACGAGGCAGGCCCGGTTCTCGGCTACGAGGCGCGAATCGCAGGCACGAACTCCTACGACGACACGGCCGACTCGGACATCGTCGTCGTCACGTCCGGCAGACCGCGCGCGCCGGGAATGAGCCGGGACGATCTCGTGACCACGAACCAGACGATCGTCGCCTCGGTCACCCAGCAGGCGGTCGACAGGTCTCCCCGATGCGATCGTCGTCGTCGTGACGAACCCGCTCGACGCCATGTGCCACGTGGCGAAGACGGCCTCGGGCCTCCCCAAGGAGCGCGTCTTCGGGATGGCCGGCATCCTGGACACGGCCCGCTTCCGGACCTTCATCGCCTGGGCGACGGGCTCGTCGGACCGGGACGTGCAGGCGATGGTGCTCGGCGGGCACGGCGACCAGATGGTCCCCGGTGGTCTCCTCGACGAGCGTCGGCGGCATTCCCCTGACCAAGCTCCTCCCCGTCGAGAAGATCGGCGAGCTGGTCGAGCGCACGCGCAAGGGCGGCGGCGAGGTGGTCGAGCTCCTGGGCACGTCCGCCTGGTATGCGCCGGGGGCGGCGGTGGCCGAGATGATCGGCGCGATCGTGCACGACCAGAAGCGAGTGCTTCCCTGTACGGCCCTGCTCGAGGGCGAGTACGGATCGACGGCCTCTACATGGGCGTCCCGGTCAAGCTCGGCGCTGCGGGCATCGAGGAGGTCGTCGAGCTCGATCTTTCCGACGCCGAGCAGGCCGAGCTTCAGGCGTCCGCGGCACTGCCGTGCGCCGAGGTCGTCGCCGTTCTCGATACACGTTTCTCCCCCCACCCCACCCCCGCCTTGTCGGGCGCGACCCCACACTGAGAGACGAGCCAGCGGTCGAACATCCCCCGCGCCGACCGCACATCGCGTCGGCGTGCCGGTCGAAGTCGGCCAGGAGGCCGGGTAGCCGCTCAGGGCCCGAGCACGCGGTCGAGCGCATCGGCGTACGCCGGTACTCTGGCCCACTCGGCCGCCAGCTCACGCGAGACCTCGAGGTGGAACTGGACACCGTACGCGGCTCCAAGCCGGAACGCCTGGTTGCGGTAGGCGGGCGAGCTCGCGAGCAGGACGGCGCCGTCGGGAAGGTCGAACGTGTCGCCGTGCCACTGCAGCGTGACGAGCTCGCGCGGCAGCCCTCGCGAACACCGGATCCAGGAGCGCGTCCTCCGTGAGGGTCACCGGCAGCAACCCCACCTCCGGCTGCGGCCCCGGATAGACACGCGCGCCCAGGCTCGCGGCGAGCAGCTGGATGCCGAGGCAGGCGCCCCAGTACGGGACGCCCGCGCGCACCGCCTCGCCCACCAGGCGCTTCTCGTCGCGAAGCCACGGGAGCTCGTCCTCGTCGTTGACGCTCATCGGGCCGCCCATGGCCACGATCGCGTCGAACCCGCGCCAGTCCGGAAGCTCCTCGCCCTCGTCGAGCTCGATGCGGACGAGCTCGGCATCGTGCTCGCGCAGCACGTCCTCGTAGGCGCCCGGAGGCTCGCAGGCGATGTGCTGGAGCACGAGAACGCGCACGCCCGAGAGCAACGGTAGGTGCATCCGGGGTTGGCGGGCCCGCGGTTACGATCGGTCAGTGACCGGCAGACGCGTCTGGACAGGGTCGCTCGCCGTCGGCGTGCTCGTGCTCGCAGCGGTGTTCGCCGTGCTCTGGGTCGTCCCGTCCGACCGCTACGTCTACCTGCCCGATCCGGCGCAGCCGGCCGACGAGGTCGTCAGCGTCCCGGACGAGAGGACAAGCGGAGACGGCGCCGGCATCTACTACCTCGAGGTCCTGATCCGCAAGGCGAATTTGATCGAGCGGCTCTTCCCGGGCGTGCGAAGGTGCCTCGCTCGTCCCGGAGAAGGTCTACAACCCCGAGAACCTCAGCTTCAGAGAGCGACGGGAGATCTCGCTCGACGCGATGTCCGCATCGCAGAAGACGGCGATCGCCGTCGCGCTCGAAAGCCTCGGCTACGACGTCCGCGACGAGGGCGCCGAGGTGATCGCGATCACCCAGGGCTACCCTGCAGACGAGGACCTCGAGCTCGGCGACGTCGTCACCGAAGCGCAGGGCAAGCCGATCTCCACGCCCGAGGATCTCTACCGGGCGATGCAGGGAACGAAGCCGGGCGAGCAGGTCGAGATCACCGTCGACCGCGAACGGGACGACGAAGGACCTGCGGGTGGGCACCGGGCAAGCCGACAGCAGCCTGGGCGCGCGGTAATGGGGATCGCCGTCAACCAGCGTTCCACTACCCCGTGGACGTCAAGATCGACACGCGCGACGTGGGCGGCCCCTCCGCCGGGCTCGCGTTCGCGCTCGACGTCGTCGACGAGCTCGGCCCCGACATCGACAAGGGCCGCAGGGTTGCGGTCACCGGCGCGCTCGACCTGGACGGCACGGTCGAGCCGATCGGAGGCGTCAAGCAGAAGACGTTCGGAGCCCGCCGCAGTCCGGAGCCGACGTCTTCCTCGTACCGGACAAGAACGCGGCCGAGGCCCGCAAGTGGGCCGACGGGCTCGAGATCGTGCCCGTGTCGACGTTCGACGAGGCGTTGTCCTACCTGACGACATCGTAGTCGTCGTGGTGGACAACCCCCGCTCTTTGCGGGAATTTCGTCCTTCGCGACCCTTCCGGGAGGGCGTTCCGGAGCAGTAGGATTCGCCGTTCCGGAATGGGCGAGCGGCGCGAGACAACCTGCAACGACTGCTTCTTCCGGCAGGCCGACCTGTGCGCGATTCCCGGGAACAGGCCGTGCCCGACATTTCGGGCCGCGAAGCGCGAGGCGCTCCAGCCTCCCCCGCAGCCGATGCTCGTGCCGCGGCCCGAGCCGGTCCTCGCGCCCGCGTGACTGAGGGCTAGACCGGCACGCCCGCCGCGTCGCGGACCAGGCCGGCCAGGATCGCGACTCCCCGCTCGATCTCGTCGACCGAGGGGAAGCTGAATGCGAGCCGCGCCGACTGCTCCCCGCCGGGCCCGGCGAAGAAGTCGCTTCCCTTCATGAAAGTCACTCCCGCTTCGGTCGACGCCGCGAGGAGCTCGGCCGCGTCGACCCCGACGGGGAGATCGAGCCAGAGGAAGTACCCACCCTCGGGCCTGCTCCAGCGCGCGCCCTCGGGGAACTTGCGCTCGAGCGCGCCGAGCATCGCGTCCCTCCGGCCCTTGAGCTCGCGGCACGTCCGTTCGACGTTGGGCTCGAAGAGCCCCGGCGGACGAACTCGTTGAGCGCGCCCTCGACGAAGATCGACGGTGAGACGTACGTGTCGGTGGCGAGGTCGATGATCGGCTTGACGAGCTGCTCCGGCAGGATCAGGTAGCCGGTGCGAATGCCCGGGCCGATCGTCTTCGAGAACGAGCTCGAGAAGACGATCTTGCCGCCGGTGAGCTCGTGGATCGACGGAAGCGGCTCGCCCTCGAAGCGGACGAGCCCATAGGGGTCGTCCTCGTAGACCAGCAGGTCGTACTCCTCGACGAGCGCGGCGAGCCTGCGACGGCCCTCGAGCGACATCGTGATTCCCGCAGGGTTCTGAAACGTCGGAATCGTGTAGACAAGCGTCGGTGCGCCCCTGGCGCGAAGCGAGCCCTCGAGCGCGTCGACGTCGAGCCCGTCGTCGGTCAGCGGGATGCCCTCGACCTCGGCGCCGAGCTTGAGGAGCGTCTTGATCGTGCGGTCGTAGGCGGGGGCGTCCACGATGACGCGACCGCCGCCCGCGAAGAGGTGGCGGACGACGAAGTCGAAGCCCTGGAGCGAGCCGTTCGTGATCACGACGCGCTCGGGGTCGGCTCCATGCCGCCCGGCGATCCACTCGCGTAGCGGCGGATAGCCGGCCGCGGGGCCGTAGTTCAGGATCGTGCGCCCGTCGCGCTCGACGGCGGCGCGTGCGGCCTCGCCGAACGTGTCGACGGGGAGGATGTCGGGGGACGGAATCCCGCGCGCGAACGAGATCACGCTCATGCGGCGAGTGTATCTGGCCTCGAGGAAGGATCCGGTCTGAGGGTGGATGACATGACCGCGGCCACGTCCTATCCTCTCTCGCGTGGCAATCCGCACGGACCCGCGGGTGGGCACCGAGCTCGCCGGCTACCGGATCGAGGCGCTGCTCGGTCGCGGCGCCACCGCGGACGTCTACCTCGCGTTCGACCCCCGACTCGGTCGTCGTGTCGCGCTCAAGCTGCTGGCGCCGCACATCGCTGCCGACGTCAGGTTCCGGGAGCGCTTCCTGCGCGAGTCGAAGATCGCTGCGAGCCTCGACCATCCGAACGTCGTGCCGATCTACGAGGCGGGCGAGGCCGACGGGCTCCTCTACATCGCCATGCGCTACGTCGAGGGCACCGACCTGCGCGGGATCCTCTCCGAGGAGGGCCGACTCGACCCCGAGCGCGCGCTCGGGCTGCTCGGACGCGTCGCCGACGCGCTCGACGCCGCCCATTCCCGGGGGCTCGTCCACCGCGACGTCAAGCCGGGGAACCTGCTCGTGGCCCGCGACCCCGAGGCCGACCCGCCCGAGCACGTCTACCTCTCGGACTTCGGCCTGACCACGGAGAACGCGGCGCCGGCGACCGACGACACGACCCGCTTCTCCGGCACCGCCGACTACTCGGCGCCCGAGCAGATCACGGGCGACGGGATCGACGGCCGGGCGGATCAGTACGGGCTCGCGTGCGTTCTCTTCGAGTGCCTGACCGGGGCGCCGCCGTATCGCGGCGACTCGCTGCTGGCCGTTCTCTGGGCCCATGTGAACAACGATCCCCCGGCAGCCAGCGAACGCGATCCCGGGCTGCCACAGGCGCTCGACGCCGTCATGGCACGCGGGCTCGCAAAGGATCCGGCGGCGCGCTACGCGAGCTGCCGCGAGCTCGTAGCCGACGCGGGTGACGCGCTGGCGCTTCCGGTCGAGCCCCTCGCGACGGCGACGCGCCGACGCTGGGTAGCGCTCGCGATCGGCGTCCTCCTGGCCGCAGTGACCGCCGTCCTCGCGGTTGTCCTGCTGCGCGGAAGCGAGCCCGCCGTCGCGGCTCCCGGGGCGGGGGAGCTCGTTCAGATCGACCCGGCGACGAACAGCGTCGAGAACCGGGTTGCGATCGGCGTCAAGCCGACGGCCGTCGCGGTCGCGAGGACGACGGTCTGGGCGACGACCGCACACGACTCCTCGATCTGGCAGGTCGACTCGAAGACGCTTGCGGTCAACCGGCTAAGCGCGCAGGGGATCCCTCCTGGGCTGGCCGCCGACGGCGACTTGGTGTACGTGGCCGCGTGGCAGGGCGGAGCCAAGTCGAGCGTCGCCAGCTACCAGGAACGGACGGGCGCGATGGTCGACGTGCTCGAGGGCCTCGAGTGCGTGTGCGCGATCGACGCCGGAGCCGCAGGCGTGTGGTTCAGCGAGGTCGACCTCGTCGAGGGGCATTTCTACGCGATGAGCCGCAGCACGAGCGGCCCGCCGCGGATCGACTCCAGGGTGGAGATCCCGGAGCCCTTGCCAAACGTGTCCCGAACTCGCGACGACGGCGAGCGCCAAGACGATCCAGGTCTCGGGCACGCAGACGGTGGTCGACGAGGCCAACGGCATCTATGACATGCACGGGAGCCTCGTCGGCAAGTGGTACATCACCGCGTTCACGGAGCGCTTCAAGAACGCGTCCACCTTCGTCGGCTCGGGGAAGGAGACGTTCGACGGCTGCCTCGATTCGAACGGGAATGCGGCCTGCGACGCCGGCGAGCCGTCCGGCACGATGAAGTTCACGTTCGTCTACTGGGCGACGTTCGATCCGTCCACCGGAGGGCTGATTCGCGGCCAGTGTGTCCATCCCGTGGTCGGCGGGACGGGGAGCTTCGCCAGCACGAAGGGCGTGATCGTGATGAAGGACACGCCGGTCGGCGACACGGTGAAGACGACCTACACCGGCACGCTGGCGATGGGGCCTGCCGCGCGGACGCTGTCGGCGCAGACGACCTGCGGGGCCTGAGTGGGCGACGAGATGTGGACAAGCACCCGGATCGGGGGCCCTGTCGCAGCCGCCTTCGCCGTCGTCCTGTGTCTCGCTGTCGGAGCCGCGTGCGGCGGCTCCGACAGCACGTCTGATGCAGTCTCGGCGACCGGGTCGGTGGACAGCCAAGCGATCACCGTGTCGCTTCACGAGGAGAACGACTCGGGCCAGTCGGGAACGGCGAGGATCATGGCGGGAGACAGCGGCGTGGACATCACCGTGCGGGCCGACGACCAGGGCGTCGGACAGCTCGCGCTCCTCGCTCGGGGCGACTGCGAGAGGCTGGCCTCTCCCTTCGCCGCGATCGCCGAGCTCACGAGCGACGGCAACTTCCCGACGCAAGCCGGCGCGGTGCGCCTCGAGGACGGAGCGCCTGTGACGCTGGCCGAGCTCGGCGCCGGCCGGTTCGCAGTCGTCGTCGTCGACGCCCAGTACCGGGGCGGCGTGACCGCGGAGATCCCCGCCGAGACGCAGCTGCTCCCGGTGACCGATCCCAACGGTCCGTACGGAGGAACCTCCTATCCGCTCGCCGCGTGCGGCGACGTTCCCAGGGGTTAGCGAAGCACCCCCGGAGGGTCTCGCCGAGCCCTCCCCTCCCCCCTCCCCCCGGTCGCCGCCGCCCTGAAGCGGCGCACAATCGCCAGCTTGTGTTGCATCACCCGCGCGCTCTTCCACGGGACTCTGGGAGGGTGCCGCGCTGGGAGCCGATCCACCCGGAACTCGTTCGCGCGCTCTGGTGGATCGACGACGAGCGCCTCCCGTACGCCGAGACATGGCGGCGGCTCCGACCCGTTGCTGCACGTCTGGGCCAGCCCTGGCCGAGCTACTGGCGGGTTCGCCGGCTCGCGATCGTTGCCCGCGCGATCAGGCGTCGCCGTCGCGAGGAGCTCGACCGGATCCTGGATCGGATGGCGCGAGGAATGGCGCCGATCGCCCCGCACGGGAGGCTTCCCTTCTCCTGAGTGATGCAACACAAGGGACGGTTCGTGCGCCTCGCAGAGAGCTCGCACCCGGGTCGGGCTGCGCGAGGGAGCCGGCCGATTACGCGCGCGCGGCGAGCGTCTCGGCGGCGAGTCGAGCGACCTCGGTCGGGTTCGTGCCGACGCGGACGCCGCGGGCCTCGAGGGCCTCCTTCTTCGCCTGCGCCGTCCCGGCCGTGCCCGAGATGATCGCCCCCGCATGGCCCATCGTCTTGCCCGGCGGGGCGGTGAAGCCCGCGATGTAGGCGACGACCGGCTTGGTCAGGTGCTCGGCGATGAACGCAGCCGCCTTCTCTTCCTCGGCGCCCCCGATCTCGCCGACCATGACGACCAGTTCGGTCTCCGGATCGTCCTCGAAGCGGCCGAGCACGTCGACGAACGACGAGCCGACGACAGGGTCGCCGCCGATCCCCACGATCGACGACTGGCCGACGCCCAGCTGCGTCAGCTCGTGGCCGATCTGATACGTGAGCGTGCCCGACCGCGAGACGAGGCCCACGCTCCCCTCCTTGAAGATCTGGGCGGGAATGATCCCGACGTTCGCCTTGCCCGGCGAGAGGACACCCGGGCAGTTCGGCCCGACGAGCGTGATCCCGCGCGGCCGGATGTAGTTGTAGACGCGCAGCAGGTCGTGCGCGGGAATACCCTCGGTGATCGTGATCACCGTGTCGATGCGGGCGTCGACCGCCTCGTAGATCGCGTCGGCGGCAAACCGCGCCGGCACGAACACCATGGCCGTGTTGGGCCGTGTCGCCTCGACCGCGTCGCGGACGGAGTCGAAGACCGGGATCCCCTCGACCTCCTGACCGCCCTTGCCAGGCGTCACCCCCGCGACCACGTTCGTCCCGTAGGCCTTGTTGCGCACGGCGTGAAACGCGCCCTCGCGACCGGTGATGCCCTGCACGACGAGTCGCGTCTCGCGGCCGACGATGATCGCCACTAGCGCTTCCCGGCCCTGATCAGGATGTCCCGGGTCGTCAGAGCGTCGTCCTCGACCCGGTGGGCTAGGAGCTCGCGAACACGGGCCGCCTCATCGCCCTCGCACCCGGTGCGGGCGAGCCAGGCCGACACCGACATGACCCGGTCGATCGTCACGAGCTCGTCGACGGCGAGGCCGGCCTGCTCGACGAGCGAGCGCCACTCGGCCTCGGTGTGGGTGCGCACGTGCGAGGGGTCTCGCAGCGCCTCGGCCTCCTCGACCCGCTCGTCCAGGTAGAGGATGTCCTCGACGAGCACGACGCCGCGTGCGACGCGGGCGAGCTCCCTCACGGCGAGGGCGATGTCGCCGAAATGGTGCGCTGCCAGGCGCGTGGCGACGAGGTCGAAGCTCGCGTCGGCGAACGGGAGCTCCTCGGCGCGAGACACGACGGTCGGGCGCATCCCCGGGGAGGCGTCAGTCGTCGTCACGACCCAGCCCGCCTCCTCGAACCGCCGAGCGACATGACCTCCGCCGGTGGCGACGTCGAGCGCGTGCCTGCCGTCGCCGGGGCCCGCCCAGCCGACGAGCAGTTCGAGATCGGGACCGGCCGCGTGGGCAGGGCTGCGGCGGTAGACATCGGCCCGCTCGTCCCACAGATTGGCGTTCATGCGGCGAGCTCCACGACGCGGCGCGCCGCGTCGAGCATCGTCGGCGCGACATGGAGGTTCGGCGGTGCCGACCCGACGAGCAGGCGCCTTCCCTCGTCGGCATTCGTCCCGTCGAGGCGAACGACCATCGGCTGCCCGATCGTCATCCGGCCGAGCGCTTCGAGGATCCCGCGGGCGACCTCGTCGCAGCGGGTGATCCCGCCGAAGATGTTGAACAGGATCCCCTTGACCTGCGGGTCGGCCGTAATCACTTCGAGCGCGTCGACCACGCCCTGCGCGTCGCCGCCTCCCCCGAGATCGCAGAAGTTCGCCGGGCTACCGCCGACCTGAGCGATCACGTCCAGGGTCGACATGACCAGCCCGGCACCGTTGCCGAGGATCCCGATCTCCCCGTCGAGCTTCACGTAGGTGACGCCCTTCTCGCGGGCGCGGCGCTCCTCGGGCGCAACCGCGTCGAGGTCGCGCATCTCCGCCACGTCCGGATGGCGAAAGAGCGCGTTGTCGTCGACCGTGAGCTTCGCGTCGAGCGCCCTGACTACGCCGTCGGAAGCGACGATCAGCGGATTGACCTCGCAGAGCACCGCATCGCACTCGACGAACGCGCGGTAGAGCTTCGCGACGATGTCGACGATCTGCCCTTGCTCGCCGGGCTCGGTCACCCCGGCGGTGAAGCAGAGCCAGCGCGCCTGGTAGGGCTGGAAGCCGACCAGCGGATCGACGTGCAGGCGGGCAAGGGCATCCGGGCTCGTCGCGGCGACTTCCTCGATGTCGACGCCGCCCTGGGTGGTGAGCATGAACAGAGGCTTCTTCTCCCCCCGGTCGAGCGTCACCGAGAGGTAGTACTCCTTCGCGATCTCCGACGCCCGCTCGATCCAGAGCTTGCGCACGACATGGCCGCGGATGTCCAGCCCGAGGATCTCGCGTGCGCGCTCCTCCGCGTCGGCGGGGCTCTCAGCGAGCTTGATCCCGCCGGCCTTCCCGCGCCCGCCGGTGAGCACCTGCGCCTTGACGACGACCCGGCCACCGAGCTCCTCCGTAGCCGTGCGAGCCTCCTCCGGCGTCGTCGCCAGACGTCCCTCGGAGACGGGGATCCCGCAGCGCGCGAAGAGCTCCTTGCCCTGGTACTCGTAGAGATCCACCGGCCGCGCGAGTCTACCGTCGCGCGGAGCGCAGCCGGACCGCGAGCCCCGGTGTAGCGTTCCCCTGGTCCCAGATCAGGAGGAGAGCGATGACCACGCTTCGCGACGACGAGATCACGACCCTCGCCTCGACTCGCGGCCGGCTCGACCCGCAGGCCGACACGGACGGGGACGACACCGACTCGACCGACGGCGACACCGACGACACAGACGCCGACGACGCCGACGCAGACGACAGCGACTCGGCCTAGCGAGGCCGAGGCAGCGCTCGAGCGCTGCCTCGAGCCGGTGTCGATCCGCGCGTTCTTCGACGAGCGCTGGGAGCAGCGCCCGCTCGTCGTCGCACGAGACGAGCCGGGCCGGTTCGACGACCTGCTCTCGACCGGGGACGTCGAGCATCTCGTCTGCTCGACGGCCATCCGCTACCCGGCGTTTCGGCTCGTTCGCGAGGGCTCGCAGCTCGACGTCGGCTCCTACGCGGCGGACGTGCCCTGGCGCCCGCCCTTCAGGGCGACCGCCGACGTCCCGCGGGTGCTCGAGGAATGGGAGGCGGGCGCCACGATCGTCCTCCAGGCGCTCCACGTGCACTGGCACCCGCTCGCCGTCTTCTGCCGCCACCTCGAGGAAGCGCTCGGACACAGCGTCCAGGCGAACGCCTACTACACGCCGCGCGCATCGCAGGGCTTCTCGCTCCACCACGACACGCACGACGTCCTCGTCCTCCAGATCGCCGGCGAGAAGCGGTGGCTCGTTCACGAGCCCCTGCTCGAGCTGCCGCTCAAGGATCAGCGCTGGTCACCCGAGCTCGGGAAGCCCGGCGCGCCGACCGACGACCTCGTCCTGAAGGCCGGCGACACCCTCTACCTCCCGCGAGGGTGGCTGCACCGGGCCGAGACGTCGACGGCCGACTCGCTGCACCTGACGATCGGGATCACTGCGTACACCTGGCTCGACGCGCTGCGAGCCGCGCTCGCCGCGTGCGAGGACGAGCTCCCGTTCCGGCGAAGCGTCGCGAGCGGCGAGCCGTCCGCCGACGACCTTCTCGAGCGGCTCCGCGAGCGGCTGGGGCCAGGCGACGTCGAGCGGCGGCGGCGGCGGCGGTTTCTGCAGGCGCGCCGTCCGATCCGCGAGGACGGGATCGGGCAGCTGCGCGCCCTCGAGCGCCTCGACGCGGGGACACTCGTCGAGCGGCGCCGAACGGTGATCGCGGATCTCGTCGACGACGGCGAGCTGACCTTCGTCTACGAGGGGAAAGAGGTTCGGATCCCGGCACACGCGCGCGCCGAGGCCGAGGCCTGTTTCTGCGCGGGCGCGCCCTTCCGGCCGGCCGATCTCCCCGGCGACCTGGACGAGGCGGGGCGGCTCGTCCTCGTCCGGCGGCTGGTGCGCGAGGGGTTCCTGCGGGTCAGCGACGCCTGAGCACGCGACTGGCGGTCACCACGTAGCGCAGGGCATGCCTCGGCTCTGCCGCCCCGCAGGTGAGAAAGGCCGGCTCGGCCGCCGTCTCCTCGACGACGTCCACCTCGTGCACGACGCCGCCGGGCGCGCGGAAGCCGACGCGCCACGAGCCGCGAGCCAGGCGCTCGGTTCCCACGAGAGCGAGGCCGCCGATCGCGAGAATCCCCTCCGCCTCCCTGATCGCCTGCTCGGCCGCCTGCTCGGGGAAGGAGTACGCCGAGCGGCCCCGGAACCGGGCGAGGTCGATCTGGTCCCCGGCGTGGGACTCGAGCAGCGCGTCTGCGTCTCCCGGGGCGACCCGGCCGTAGTAGAGGCCGTGCGGGAGCGTGACGACGTTGCCGGCGAAGCGGTCGCCGCCGACATGGGTAGACTGCCAGACCCGGCCCGGGTCGGTGGCCTGACGGAGGGCGTCGTAGAGAGGCTGGCCGTTCTTCGCGCAGCACCGGTCACGCTTCCCGTGCGTGCAGACGACGAAGAGCGGATGCTCCACCGCGGTTGCGTGCCCCGCCGTTCCCGAGAGCGCGGCCAGGAAGTCGACGCCGACGAGCTCCTCCTCGTCGTCGAGCTCGAGCGCGAGCAGGCGCTCCTCGCCCGGCCGCGACGTCCCGACGTAGACCTGCCGCCGGCGGTGTGCCCGCCGCTCGGGCTTCTTGACGAAGAGGAGGCGCGCGCGCCCCAGCTCGGCGAGCTGCTGCCGCAGGTGCGACTTGACCGCCGGGGACAGCGTGCTGTCGCCGAGCACGTCCCGGTTCCAGAGGCCCCGGTACTCGAGCAGGATCCAGTGGTCGATCCGACTCGCGGTCGCGGCGAGCGGCTCGCCCGCCGCGAGCGAGACCGCCGAGCAGGTGGTCACGTCGGCTCGATCTCGGTCGCAACCGGGGTGACGACGCAGATCACCTGGCCCGTGGCGACGGGCTCGCCGGGCGAGACGGAGAGCGACCCGACGACGCCGTCGCGGTGGGCGGCGATCTCGTTTTCCATCTTCATCGCCTCGATCACGCAGAGCAGCTGCCCCTCCCGCACCTCGTCCCCCTCCGTGACGTCGACCGCGAGCACGGTGCCCTGCATGGGGCTGACGACGGCACCGGCGCCCCCGCCCCCGAGACCGGAGCCGTTTCGGTCGCGCCCCGCCCGGCGGCGGGCGAGCTCGAGGAAGGGCGGTTCGGGCCGGGCCAGCGAGACCGCGTAGCGGCGACCGTCGACCTCGACGGGCAGGACGCGCGGGCGCGTCGTCCCTCGTGGAGGAGGAGTGCTCGCGGCGACTGCAGCTGGGGTCGTCAGCGCCCGTGCCCGCTCGGCCATCAACTCGCTCTCGACGAGGCCGAAGCACGTAGAGCCCTCGACGAAGCACGGGTGGGAGAGGAGCGCCCTGTGAAAGCCGAGGAGCGTGACGGGGCCCTCGATCACGAACTCGTCGAGCGCGCGCAGCATACGCAGGCGGGCGGCCTCCCGATCCGTGTCCCAGACGCACAGCTTCGCGATCAGCGGGTCGTAGAGCTCGGAGATCTCGGAGCCCGCGACGACGCCCGAATCGACGCGGATCCCCGGCCCTGCCGGCTCGCGATAGGCCGTGATCAAGCCAGGCGAGGGCACGAAGCCCTTCGACGGATCCTCGGCGTTGATCCGGCACTCGATCGCGTGACCGCTCGAGCGGACGTCCTCCTGACGGAAGGGCAGCGTCTCGCCCGCGGCGATCAGGATCTGCTGGCGGACGAGGTCGATTCCGGTCACGAGCTCCGTGATCGTGTGCTCGACCTGGATCCGCGTGTTCATCTCGAGGAACCAGAAGTTGCCGTCGCGGTCGAGCAGACCCTCGACCGTGCCGGCGCTTCGGTAGCCGACCGCCCGGGCCGCGGCGACGGCGATACCGCCGATCCGGTCTCGCAGCTCCGGCCCGACCGCCGGCGAGGGGGTCTCCTCGACGAGCTTCTGATGGCGGCGCTGGATCGTGCAGTCGCGCTCGCCGAGGTGCACGACGTTCCCGTGGGCGTCCGCGAGCACCTGTATCTCGACGTGGCGCGGATCCTCTACGTAGCGCTCGACGTAGACGGTCGGGTCGGCGAAGTAGGCCTCACCTTCACGGATCGCCGACGCGAGCGCCCGCTCGGCCTCATCGGGCGACCGGACGACCTTGAGCCCCTTGCCGCCGCCTCCCGCGGCCGCCTTGATCGCGAGCGGCCAGCCGAGCTCGTCTCCGAGCCGTGCCAGGTCGGCAACGGTCTCGATCGGCTCAGTCGTTCCCGGGACGATCGGCACCCCGGCCGCGCGCATCAGCTCCCGCGCAGCCGTCTTCGAGCCCATGGCTTCGATCGCCTCGGGCGGCGGCCCGATCCAGACCAGGCCCGCTGCGGCGACCGCCCGGGCGAAGCCCGCGTTCTCGGCCAGGAAGCCGTACCCGGGATGGACGGCCTCCGCTCCGGCCCTGAGGGCGGCCTCGATCAGCCGCTCCTGGACGAGGTAGCTCTCGGTCGCGGGGCCGGGACCGATCAGGTAGGCCTCGTCCGCCGCGTCCGCGTGCAGCGAGTCGCGGTCCGGCTCCGAGTAGACCGCGACCGACGCGATCCCGAGCTCCCGGGCCGCGCGGACGATCCGGATCGCGATCTCGCCCCGGTTCGCGACGAGGATTTTCGAGAACGGCGCCATCTCCCACGTATTCTGTCTCCAGATGGGTTTTGCGGATCAGCTGACCCTCGCGCGCGCGATCACCGTCCCGGTCGTGGTCGTGCTGTTCGCCTGGGACTTCCCCAACCACTACTACTGGGCGACCGCGGTCTTCGTCCTCGGAATGGCGACGGACTGGTTCGACGGGCGCTGGGCGCGGCGGACGGGGCACACCTCGAACCTCGGCAAGCTTCTCGACCCGATCGCCGACAAGCTGCTCGTCGTCGCGGGCCTGATCATGCTCGTCGGGGTGGTCTTCCCCGCCTGGATGGTCGCCGCGATCGTCGCCAGGGAGTTCCTCGTCTCCGGCCTCCGTCAGGCCGCCGTCGAGCGCGGTGTGGTCATCAGCGCCCGCGAGCTCGCCAAGTGGAAGACGGGTGCGCAGGCGGCTGCCGTGACCGCCGGCGGGCTCGCGGCGGCCGGCGCGTTCTCCGACGACGTCGCGTGGTGGGCCCTCCTGGTCGCGCTCGTGTTCACCTGGGTCTCAGGGCTCGACTATGCGAGATCAGCCCCATCGCTCCTCCGTGGCCGCCAGCCTGCGTAGCTTTCGAGAGTCGGACGGGGCCGCCGTCCTCGAGCTCTCCCGGCGTGCCCTCGCCCGGCCCCAGGAGCAGGTCGGCAACCCGATCTGGGAGACCACGGCCGAGATGGAAGCGGAGCTCTCCGGCTGGGACCAGCCGCCGGGCGAGACGTTGCTCGTGGCCGAGGAGGACGGCGAGGTGGCCGGCTTCGGCGGGCTCGAGATCGCCGCGGGCTGGGCGCACGCCGACCTCTTCGGCCCCCTCGTGGCGATCGCCTCGCGGGGCCAGAAGATCGGCCACCGCCTCCTGCACGCGACGATCGACGTTGCCCGCTCCACGGGTGCCTCGCGCGTGGTCGGCGCGGTCGGGACGCGCAACGTCGCGGGGCGCATGATGCTCGAGCGAGCCGGCTTCCGGCCGCTCCACGGCGCACAGGCGCTGTACCGCCTCCTGCCGTCCACACACCGGCCGGTGCAGGGGACCCCGGACGGCGTCGACGTGCGACTCGGGCGCCCCGACGATCTCGGCGACGCCCTCGCCCTCTACCGCGAGTGCTTTCCGGCGGGCGAGTTCCCCGAGAGCGTCTGGCGCACCGGCCTCGAGCGCGGCACCGTCTATCTCGCCGAGGACGGGGGTCAGCCGGTCGCCGTCGTCGACATCGATCCGAGCGACCGCTGGATCTACCACCTGGGCGTCACGTCGAGCGAGCGCCAGCACGGCGTGGGCGCCCTCCTGCTCAGCCGCGCGCTCGAGGACTACTGGGCCGCCCATCCGGGCGAGACGATCGGCCTCTCGGTCAGCGCCGACAACGTCCCCGCTATCCGCCTCTACCGCCGACAGGGCTTCGCCCCCTGGCTCGTCCTCCAGAACTTCCAACTCGACCTCTAACTCTCCTCCACCGGCTCGTCCAGGACGTTCTCCTCCACCCCGCGACGCCACCAGGGGCTCGGCGGCGGGTCCGGCTCGAGCAGGGCGTCGAGCGCGCGTGCGATCGCCTCGCGTTCGGCGTCGGACGGCTCCGGATCGGCCTGGAAGTCCACGCCGGAAGTTAAACACGCCCCTAAAGAGTTAGGCTGCATCCTCCGATAGGGGGATGGAATGCGCCGCATCGCGCTCATCCTGGCCGCGCTCGTAGCGCTCGTCGCGAGCACGACCGCTCAGGCCGCGAACGAGCCGGTCGCTCCCGAGAGCTGGGCCGCCTCGCAGATCGCGCAGGTGGTCGCCGCGGGGCTGATGGCGCCGAGCGTCGAGGATTTCCGGCCCGACGACGTCCTCCTGCACGGCGAGCTCTCGCAGGTGCTGACGACGGTCGGAGGCGAGGAGGTGCAGCTGCCGAGCCCCGAGACGCCCGTCACCTTGCGGGAGCTCGACGCACGGCTCGTCAAGGTGGTCGGCCTCCAGCCTGCCGCGAGGGCATTTCGGGCGGCGGCGGCGGCTGCGGGGATCGGGGTCCCGTCGCGGTTCGGCTCGGAGGTCGTTGCGCGGCTCCTCGGTCTGCGAACAAATCACCCGCAGCAGCTCGACCCGGTCGAGATCCTGCCCGACGCGCCTGTCACCCGGGCCGAGACGGCCTTCTCGGTCGCCCGGGTGCTCGAGCTCGACGACGGCGACAAGACGTCGGTCGCCGAGCTCGCGTCGAGCTTCGCGCTTCCCGAGCTGACCGACTGGCAGCGGCTCGTGCTCCAGCGTGCGTTTCGCTTCGTCGGCTACCCGTACGTGTGGGGCGGCAGCTCGGAGAGCGCGCAGCAGCCGTTCGGCGTCGACACCCCAGGCGGTTTCGACTGCTCGGGGTTCGTCTGGCGTGTCTACAAGCTCGAGGCGTTCGCGGACGCCCCGGCCCTGACGGAGACGCTCCAGGGGCGGACGACGTACCAGATGAGCGGCGAGGTCAAGCCGGCCGAGCGCGTCCCGTACGCGGAGCTGCAGCCCGCCGACGTGATCTTCTTCGGCGACGAAGGCGCCGAGTCGAAGCCGTCCCAGATCGGCCACATGGGCATCAACGTCGGCAACGGGTGGTTCGTCCACTCCTCCGGGCGAGGAGTCACCCTCGCCCCTCTGACAGGCTGGTACGAGGACACGTTCGCATGGGCACGTCGGCCGCTCGCCGAGGCCGGCGTCGCCGGGACGCCGGCGCCGGCAGCGCCGGCCGAGCCGACCGAAGCGGCCAAGCCCGCGGCGCCCCCCGAGCCCGCCCCGAGCCCGGGCGAGCCAAGGGCCGACAAGCCTCACTCGCAGTAAGGGCGACCTCACTTGCACGGTAAGGGGCACCTTCTGTAAGGTCGCCCTTACATATGGCCACCGAGCTCCGAAGCTTCCAGGATCGAGCGTGCAGAGCTCCGATCGGAAGGCCGACGGCGATTCTCGCCGCGCTGGCTCTCGGGCTAGGCGTCGCGGCCTGCGGCGGCAGCGATTCGTCGACCGCTGTCGCGGAGCCCGCGCCTGCGACTCCCTCGGCTCAGTCCCCGGGGGCCGCGGCGGAGATGGTCGATCTCGGCGGGATCAAGAACTACCTGCTCGAGCACACGCAGCTGCTCACGCGATTCACGTCCGAGTTCGAGGCGGACGCCGAGCGCTACTACGACCTCGCCGAGGCGGCGGGCTTCGACTACGAGCGGCTCTACGTCGACAACCGCGACGAGCTGACCGGGCTGCTCGGGCGCATGAAGTCGGACTGGGTGAAGGGCAACCCCTACTACGAGCAGATGGAGGGCATCGTCGCGGGCACGCCGTCGCTCGCCGAGTACGACGTCGCGATCGACGCGGGCGCCAACGGCGCCGAGGACCCGGAGAGCGCCGTCCCGTTCGACCTGAAGCTGCCCGACGGCACCGTGCTCGAGCAGCCGGGAAACTTCTACAACCTCACCGAAGGGGCACTCTGGGGAACGCTCCCGGAGACGCTGCCCCAGGGCACCCCTGCCGATCTCGACGGCGACGGCACCACCGGCTTCGGCGACGTCCTCCCGCACGCGGGCTTCCTCGTCGCCGCGGCGCGTGACTTCGACCTCTATGCCAACAGGCTCGCCGGCGCCGCCCGCGCCTGGGAGCCGCAGCCGTCCGACGCCTTCACGGCGCTCGTCGTGATGGTGCCGACGATGAGCGAGTACTTCGGGCAGTGGAAGGTCTCGCGCTTCGTGCTCGGTGAGCGGGCGGACGGGGAGGCGTTCAACGTCGTCTCGCGGCTCTCCGACATCAACGACATCCTCTCGAGCCTGCAGGTGATCTACGACGGCGTCAGGCCGCTGGCCGCCTCGGTCGACCAGGCGCAGAGCGCGCAGACCGAGACGCAGCTCGACGGGCTCAGGGCGTTCATCGACGACCTCCACGCCAGGGAGGAGGGTGGCGCGCGCTTCACGCCCGAGCAGGCCGACGCGCTCGGGTCGGAGGCCCAGGAGCGCGGCACCGCGATCGCGGGCCAGATCTCCCAGGTCGCCGCCCAGCTCGGAATCGAGATCGAGCAGTAGTGCGGCTCATCGTCTTCGCCCTCGCTGCGGGCGCGATCGCGCTGGCGGGCGCGTCGCCCGGCCCGGCCGCCGCGCCCGCGCCCTGGCAAGACGCCGCGGCCGTGCGGACGGCGCTCGCGGACGCCGAGAAGGCTCTCGTCCTCGACGGCCCGGCCGCAGCCGGGCCGTTCGTACGGCGTGCCCGGACCGGGGCAGGCCCGCTTGCCGACCGGCTGAGCGGCTCGGCGCCGGGCGCGGCCGACCGGCTCGCCGTCGCACTCGCGGCGGCAGCGGACGCAGCCCGTAGCGGCGACGAGCCGGCTCTCGCCGGCGCCGCCGCGCAGGCCCGCACCGCAGTGCTCGCGGGCAGCTACCGGGCGCTCCTCGCGGCGGTACGGGCGGGCGACGTCGACGCCGCTCGCTCCTGGCTGCTCGTGCGCGAGTTTCGCAAGCCGACCCGCTTCTCGCGGCCGGGCGCGGACGCGACGCTCGCGGTCGAGGCGCTCGCCGCGGGCACCGTCACCCCGGCCGCTGCCATCGCCACGATTCGTGCCGATCTCCTCGACACCTACCAGGCGCGTCTCCGTGAGGCGCTCGAGGCGACCGATACGGCGGTCGGCAACCGGTTTGCGATCCGCGCCCTCGGCGAGGCCGAGCTCGCCCGCGGCTACTTCGAGGTGCTCGAGCCCGCGTATGCCGGCCAGCGCGGCGCGGCGGCCGCCGCCTCGCTCCGCGACGCGTTCGACCGGCTCGTCGCCTCGGCCACGGCCTTCGAGGCCGCCGACTACGCCTCCGCCCGTGCGAGCGTCGAGGACGGCCTGGCCGCGTTTCGCGCGGCACCGCTCGCGGCCGACGAGCAGGTGCGGCGCGCCGGGCAGCTGCTCCGGTTCCTCGCGCTCGTCCCGGTCGAGTACGGACGCGGCGTCGACGACGGACGCGTCACGCTCGACTTCGAGCTCCAGGAGGCGATCACGTTTCGCGACGGCGTCGCGCAGGCCTTCGGCGACCTCGAATCCGAGCTCGCCCGGCGCGATCCGGGCGCAACCGAGCGGCTGGGCACGCTCGTGGCCGAGCTCGGCGACGACCTGGAACGAGCCGTGCGCGGCGGCCGGGTCGTCGACCCGGACGAGCTCCAGGCGCGCACCGACCAGGCGCTCGATCTGGCGGAGGGGATGTTCCCGGACGAGTGGAAGCAGGCCGGCTCGACGGCGGACTTCGACGTCATCCGCACGACGCTCGATCGGCTCCAGGCCGCGGTCGCCGCCGGCGAGTATTCGAAGGCGGAGCAGGCGCGGCTCGAGGCGTACGCGTTCTTCGAGTTCGGGCCCGAACAGAGGCTCCGCGGCCTCGCGCCCGACCTGTTCGTTCAGGTCGAGGGCTACTTCTGGTACGGCGCCGACGGCCTTCCCGGGCTCGCCCAGCTCGTGAGCCGCAAGTCTTCTCCACCCGAGCTCGCGCAGACCCGCGTCGCGCTCGACGAGTCCCTGGCCGACGCCGAAGAGGCGGTCGGGTCAGGGCCGCGGTCGACCTTCGCCGTCGTCTCGAACACCGCGATCATCGTCTTTCGGGAGGGCCTCGAAGCGGTCCTGATCCTCGCGGCGCTGATGGCGGGAATGGTGGGTGCACAGAGACAGTTCCGTAAGCCGATGCTGGTCGGCGCCGCGGCAGCACTCGTCGCGACCGCGGCGACCTGGGCGGTCGCGCAGACGGTGATGGGCTCGCTCAACCGCTACGGCGAGAAGCTCGAGGCGATCGTCTCGCTCGTGGCGATCGCGGTGCTGCTCGTGATCCTCAACTGGTTCTACCACCGCGTCTACTGGAACGAGCACCTGGCCGGCCTGCACGGGCGCAAGAAGCGGCTCCTCGGAGTCGGCCTGGGCGTTGCGACGGCACAGCTCCTCGGCCTGGCCGCGCTCGGGTTCTCGAGCGTGTACCGCGAGGGGTTCGAGACGACGCTGTTCCTGCAGGCGATCGTGCTGGATGCGGGAGCGTCGCGCGTGCTCGTGGGCGTTTTGATCGGGCTCGCGGCAACGCTCGCGATGGGCGTGCTCACGATCGCCCTCCAGCGCAAGCTGCCGTACAAGAAGATGCTGATCGGCACCGGGATCCTGATTCTCTGGGTGCTGGTCGTGATGGTCGGGACGACCATGCAGGTGCTGCAGAAGGTCGGCTGGGTCTCCGTGCATCCGGTTCCCGACCTGCGCCTCCCGTACTGGGCCGGGCTCTGGTTCGGCGTCTTCCCGACGTGGGAGGGGATCCTCACCCAGGCAGGGGCGCTCGTGCTCGTGGTCGGAAGCTACTTCCTCGCCGAGCACGTCCGGGCCCGAAGGCGGCAGGCGATCCTCGAGCGGCACACCCCCGACGTGCGCACGGAGGACGTTCTCCCCGCCTGAACTAGCTAGGGCTCGCGCCTGCGGGCGACCGAGGGAGAGAGCTGCACGAGCTCGGGTTGATGGGCGTGCTCGACCTGAAGCGTGGTGTGGGTGATGCCGAAGTCGCGCTCGAGGAGGGACTCGAGCTCCTGACGCCGCCCGTGGCAGTCGTCGCCGGCCCGGACGAGGACGTGCGCGGACAGAGCGGGGAACCCGGACGTGATCGTCCAGATGTGAAGATCGTGAACCTCGACGACGCCCGTTACGCTCGCCAGACGCCGGCCGACCTCGGCCGCGTCGATTCCCTCAGGCGTGGCCTCCAGGAGGATCCGCGTCGAGTCGCGGAGGATCGACCAGGCGCTCACGAGTATGAGCAGCGCGATCAGCACGCTGACCAGTGGGTCGATGAGGAGCCAGCCCGTCGTGACGATCACGACCGCGGCGACGATCACGCCGAACGAGCCGAGCAGGTCGGCGAGCACGTGGCGGAACGCCGCCTCCACGTTCAGGCTGTTTCCGCGCGCTCGCATCAGCACCGTTGCGGCAGCGACGTTCATGACCAGTCCGAGGACCGCGACCACGAGCATCCAGCCGCCGAGCACCTCCGGCGGGTCGGAGAGGCGGCGCGCCGCCTCGATGAAGATCCAGATCGAGATCGCGACGAGGGTGACGCCGTTGGCGAGCGCCGCGAGAATCTCCGCCCGCTTGTAGCCGAACGTTCTCTCAGGAGTGGGCGGTTTTGCCGCCAGCCAGATCGCGAACAGGGCGAGCCCGATCGAGACGTTGTCGGAGAGCATGTGAACCGCGTCCGCGAGCAGCGCCAGGCTGTCGGTGAGGAGTCCTCCGACGACCTCGACGACCGTGTAGGTGACCGTCAGGCACAGCGCGATCACGAGGGCTCGCCGGCTCGCCGACGCTCGTGCCTCGACCGTGTGCGCGTGCCCGTGCGACATCCCCGTCATGATGAAGATCGAGCCGGGGAGCAGGATGCGCACGGGTCGAGCCGCTACGGCGTGTGAAGCCCTTTCGAGCGGTTCGCTGGCATCATCTGTTCGATGCGCCGCCCGAGCCTCGTCTGGGTGCTCGCCGCCTCGTTGACCGCGATCGGGTCGATCTGGGCCCATGCCGTCACGTACTCGATCGTCGCCCCGGACGCGGCCGCGCACGCACGCCTCCTCGCCCGGACCGGGCACGGCTATCTCGACCAGGCCCCGTTCGTCGTCGGAATCGCCGTGGGGCTCGTGCTGCTCGTGCTCGCATTCCGGGCCAAAGCCGCGGCGCGCGGAGGTAGCGCAGCCTTGCCCCCGCCCTGGGGGTTCGCCGCGCTGCCGGTGGTGTGCTTCACGATCCAGGAGCATCTCGAGCGGTTCATCCACTCGGGCGCGGTTCCAATCGCAGCCGCGCTCGAGCCGACGTTTCTCCTCGGCATCGCGCTCCAGCTCCCCTTCGCGCTCGCAGCCCTCCTCGTCGCACGCCTCCTGGTCGGCCTCGCCGAGGAGCTGGGCCGGGCGCTTGCCCAGCCCGGGCCGCGTCGCCCCCCGAGAGGCGTCGCGCTCTTCTCTTCCTGCTCGGTCGCCGTGCCCGTCCCGCGGCCGCCCAAGCTCGCGCTCGGCTGGAGCGAGCGCGGCCCACCCCCTCCCGCCGCCTGATTCAAGCGCCGGGCCCCGCAGGGCCCGGCAGGGCGTTCGAGAAGGAGGAAGTACGAGCACGTTCCAGCACAGGTCGAGGCGGGCGGGGCTCGCGGCCCTGGGCGCGGCGCTAGCCGTGCTCGCAGCTGCCCCCGCAGCGTCCGCCCACGCGGTCCTCGAGGAGTCGGACCCGGCCAACGACGCGGTCGTCCAGACGGCGCCGACGCAGGTCGTCCTGCGCTTCAGCGAGCCCGTCGAGACGCAGTTCGGCTCGCTGAGCGTCTACGACGAGTCGACGAAGCAGGTCGACACCGGACGCATCGAGCGGCCGTCGGCCGACCAGGTCGCCGTCGGGCTGAAGCCGAACCTCCCGGACGGCACGTACACGGTGACCTTCCGGATCGTCTCCGCCGATTCGCACCCGGTCGGGGGGTCGTACCTCTTCTCGGTCGGAGCGGTGAGCGGAGGCGGCGTCGCGGATCAGGTGCGCCAGAGCAGCAGCCCGGGGTACGTCGGCGTCTTGCAGACGGTGCTCCGGTTTCTCGACCTCGCGCTGATCCTGGGCATCGCAGGCGGGGCGATCTGCCTCACCGTCGTCCTCAAGGACGCCGAGCAGCCCGTCTACGGGCGCCTGCTCGGGGTCGTCGGCATCCTCGCCGCGGCGCTGGCGATCGTCGCCGCGGTCGGGCTCGTCGTGCAGGGGGCGAAGGCGGCCGGAACGGGAGTCGGAGCGGCGCTGGACTGGACGGTGATCCGGACGGTGCTCGATACGCGGTTCGGCCAGGTCTGGCTCGCCCAGGCGGCGGCCGCGCTCGCGATCGTCTACCTCGTTCTCGGGGCGCAGCGGTTGGGCGGCCGGGCCCGGGAGTGGGCGACGAGCGCCGCGCTCGTGATCGCCGTCCTGCTCGTGCTCGCTCCGGCCGCGGCCGGGCACGCCCGCGTCGCCGGAACGGTCTCGTTCGTCGCGGACGTCGCACACGTGGAGGCGGCGGCTGCGTGGACGGGGGGCCTCGCCTTCCTCCTACTCGCGTTGCATTACTCGGGCGACGCACGCTGGGAGCTCGCCACGCGGGCGGTTCCCCGCTTCTCGACGCTTGCCGTGCTCTCGGTGGCGGCGCTCGTCGTCGCCGGCGCGATCAACGGCTACCTCGAGGTGCGGTCCTGGTCCGGGCTCTGGGAGACGACCTACGGCCGGCTCCTGCTCGCCAAGATCGCCCTCGTCCTGCCGCTGCTCGCGCTCGGGCTCTTCAACAACCGTGTCTCCGTCCCACGGCTGCGGGCCGGGATCGCCTCGGCGCTCGAGCGGCGACGCTTCCTGCGCACGACCGGGCTCGAGCTCTCGCTCTTCGTCGCGGTCGTCGCGGTGACGGCGGTGCTCGTAGCCGAGCCTCCGGCGAAGGCGCAGATCGGGGTCCCGAAGCGGGCCTTTGCCACCACCGCCGACCTGGGCGGCGGGATCGAGCTCAACCTCGAGGTCGACCCCGCCCGGGCCGGCGCGAACACGATCCATCTCTACACCACTGACAGAAATGGTCTTCCGGTGACGCTCCTCGACCCGCGCGTGTCCGCCTCGCTCCCGAGCGCGGACATCGGGCCGCTTCGCTTTACCGCCCGCCCGGCCGGGCCCGGCCACGCCGTCGTGACGGGCGCGAGACTGCTCGTGCCCGGCGACTGGCAACTCGTGGTCGAGGGCCGTCGGGGGGAGTTCGAGGGCTTTCGCCAGGAGCTGACCGTTCCGATCGGAAAGGACAGCTAGTGCATCTCTCCAGGAAGCTCGCAATCGCGCTCGTCGCCCTGGCGGCGATCGCGTTCCCGGTGGCCGCGCTCGCCCACGTCGATGTCGTCGCGACGTCGCCGAAGGACGGGGCGAAGCTCGACAAGGCACCGCGAACGGTCACGGTCAAGTTCTCCGAGCAGATCCTCGCCGGCTCGCTCGTCGTCAGGTCCGGCGGCAAGGTCGTTTCGACCGGCAAGGGCAGGATCGACAGGAAGGACGTGCGCCGTGTCAAGACGACGCTGAAGGCCGGGCTCGGCAAGGGCACGTACGTCGCGAAGTGGATCGTCACTGCTCCCGACGGCGACAAGCAGACCGGCACGTTCCGCTTCACCGTGCGATGAGACGCCTCGCCTTCGTGGCGGCGATCCTGGCGGCGGGAGCTCTTGCTCCCGCCGCCGCCGCCCACATCGAGGTGCTCCCCGCCACGGTCGCGCCGGGCGACCCGACGCTGTTCACGCTGCTCGTTCCGAACGAGCGGGACGCTCCGACGGTGGCGGTCGAGCTGAAGATCCCGGACGGTCTCGTGCCCTTCTCCTTCGAGGAGGCGATGGGCTGGACGCGCACCGAAAAGCGCAAGGCGGACGGGTCGATCGACGTCGTCCGCTGGAAGGGCAGCCTGCCGCCGGAGTCGTTCGTTCGCTTCTCCTTCCTCGCCTCGACCCCGCAGGCCGAGGGCGACCTGTCGTTTCCCGCCGTACAGACGTACGAGGACGGCACGAAGGTGCGCTGGATCGGGCCGCCCGAGTCGGACGAGCCGGCCGCGATCGTCACGGTCTCGGCGAGCGCTCCGCCCCAGAATGCGGGCGGCGAGGGAAGTGAGGACGGCGCGGAGCCCGTCGACGCCGCGCCGGCGGAAACTGCCGCCGCCCCCGCGGCGTCGGAGAGCGGGGGCGGCGGCGGCAACGGGCTCGCACTCGCTGTCGGCATCGCCGGCCTTGTCGCCGGGCTCGTTGCGCTCGGAGTCGCGCTCCGCAGGAGGCCCGAGCGCACGTGACGCGGCTCGTCCTGGCCGTGGCCATGCTTGTGGCGCTCCTCGCCGCGCCGGCCGCGCTCGCGCACGGCATCGGCGGAAAGCAGGGTTACGTGTCGACGCTCACGGCGGTCGAGCCGCCGACGCTCGGCCTCTACGTCGACGTGCTGCAGGGCGACGATCGGCTCTCGCTCACGAACTCCTCGGAGGAGGAGCTAGTCGTCCTGGGCTACGAGAACGAGCCCTACCTGCGCATCGGGCCGGACGGCGTCTATCGGAACGTCCGGTCGCCGGCGACCTACCTGAACGCGGACCGCCTGGGCAAGGTCGATGTTCCCGCCGACGCCGATCCGAAGGCACCGCCCGAGTGGGAGAAGGTGTCGGCGGAGACGACCTACGAGTGGCACGACCATCGCATCCACTGGATGAGCACGATCCCGCCACCGGCGATCCGTGACGACCCACGAGCTCGGCACCACGTCTTCGACTGGGCCGTCCCCGTCGAGCTCGGTGGCAAGCCGGTAACGATCCGCGGCAGCCTCGACTACGTCCCACCGAAGAAGGAGAGCTTCAACTACCTGTTCGTGATCCCTCCGGTGCTGGCGCTCCTGCTCGCGGCCGGAGCATGGATCGCGCTTCGCCGCCGCGCGGTCCCGACCGGATGAGCGTCCTGCTCGCGCACGCCGTCCCGGGGATCGACTACCGCTTCCCGATACCCGTCTGGCTCTACGGCCTCGCCGCCGGGCTCGTCGTCCTCGCGACGGCCCTCCTCGCGCTCCGCCCGGGCGGCCGTCGCGAACCCGAGCCGCGGCGCGATCTCTACCCGTCGGTCCGCCCGCTTCACCTCGGCACGATCGGGTTGGCACTCGCCTCGGCTTTCTTCGCCCTCGCGCTCGTAGGCGGGCTCTTCGGCGCCCAGGAGTTCTTCGAGAACCCGATGACGTTGCTGACCTGGGTCGACTTCTGGGTCGGTCTCGGCATCGTCTCGGCGCTCGTCGGCAACGCCTGGGACGCCGTCAGCCCGCTCAGCGCCGCCGGCCGGCGGCTCGAGCGCGGCCTCGCCGGTCGCGGCACGGCCGCCCTCCCCTACCCCGAGCGCCTCGGGATCTGGCCCGCGACCGCGCTCCTGCTCATCTGGACCTGGATGGAGCTCGTCTGGCCGGACGCCCGCGAGCCGCGCACGCTCGCCCTGATCGCGATCGCGTACGTCGGCGTCCAGCTCCTCGGCATGGCCGTCTTCGGCACGGAGACATGGCTTGCCCGCTGCGAGCTCTTCACCGTCTTCGCGCGCACGCTTGCGCGCTTCGCGCCGTTCGAGGTCGCCCTGTCGGGCCGAGACGCCGCGGTCGGCCGCTACGACCTCTGGCACGCGGCCCCGCCGGACGAGCGGCTCCTTCGCGTTCGCGGCTACGGGACGGGGATCCATCGCGAGCCTCCCCTGGGTGCGGCGGGCGGAACGTTCGTCCTCGCGGCGCTCGCCACGGTCGTCTACGACGGCTTCTCGCAGACGAATCCCTACGCCGACGTCGAGGCGTTCTTCCTCGAGCGCTCGACCTGGCTCGCCGCACACACGTCGACGCTTCAGACCCTGCTCCTGCTCGGCAGCGTCGCCCTCTTCGCGCTCGCCTACCTCGCCGTCTGCGTGCTCGTCTCCCGCTGGGAGCCGGGCGGAGCGGCCGGGGTCGCGCGCCGGTACGCGCCGACGCTGATCCCGATCGCGGCCGTGTACTTCGTCTCCCACTACTTCCTGTATCTCGTCTACGCGGGCCAGCTCACGTGGGCGGTCGTCGCGGATCCGCTCGGGAGGGAGTGGATCGCGGACTACGCGCCCTGGAACCGCGTCCCCGGAGCGGTCGTCTGGTACGTGCAGGTGGCGCTGATCGTCTGGGGGCATGTCGTGGCCGTGCGCGAGGCGCATCGGGTATCTCCCGGGATCGATCGCAGCTCCCGCGCGGCCGTGCTCCTCCAGCTCCCGCTCGTGTTGCTCATGGTCGGCTACACCTTCACGGGCCTCTGGGTCCTCGGGCAGACTCTGATCCCGGTATGACTCTCCCGCTCGCGCACGGAGACCGCGTCCCGGTCGACGAGCTCTCGTCGGCCTGGTCGGCCGACCCGCTCGTGCTCGCGCTCGCGGCGCTGGGGCTCGCCCTGTTTCTGCAGGCGTGGCTGAAGCTCCGCGAGCGCGGACGCAGCGACCGCGCGGGCTGGAGCCGCCTGGCGCTGTTTTCCCTCGGCGAGGCAGTCCTCGTGCTGGCGCTCGTCTCGCCGCTCGACGCCCTCGGCGAGGAGTATCTCCTCTCGGCGCACATGCTCCAGCACGTGCTGATCGCCGACGTGGCCCCGGCGCTCCTCCTCGTCTCCGTGCGCGGGCCGCTCCTCTTCTTCCTGCTCCCGCAGCCCGTCCTGCGCGTGCTCGCGCGACCCCGCTGGCTCCGGGCAACCCTCGGGTGGCTGATCCGCCCGGCCGTCAGCCTCACGATCTGGGCGATCGTGATCGCCGTGTGGCACGTCCCGGCGCTCTACGACTACACGCTCACGCATCGCGCCGTCCACGACCTCGAGCACGCGACCTTCTTCGTCGCCGGCCTGCTCGTCTGGAACCTGCTCGTCGACCCGTCGCGTCACGGCGTTCTCTCCGTCCGCGGCAGGCTCGGCGTCGCGATCGGGTTGTTCGCAGCGGGACAGGTGCTCGCCGACGTGCTGATCTTCTCGTTCGATCCGCTGTACCCCGCCTACGCCGCGCAGGACGAGCGGCTGCTCGGCTTCTCGCCCCTCCGAGACCAGCAGTCGGCGGGCGTCGTGATGATGCTCGAGCAGCTGTTGACGCTCGGGACGTGCGCGGCGCTGCTCCTGGTGGCGGCGCCGCGGTCGCGGGCGCGCCGGGCGGTTCCGGGCACGACGACCTAGTGCGGCCCGAGCCGTACGCCTGGAGCTTCGAGCCGCTCCTTCTCGCCTTCGCCGCGCTCGCTGCCCTGCTCTACTGGCGCGCCGCCAGACGCGAGCGACCGCCGGCCCGCAGGATCGCCGCCTTCTCGGTCGGCCTCGCACTCGTAACCGGCGCGCTCAACTCACCGCTCGAGACGATCGCCGCCAACTACCTGCTGCTCGTCCACCTGCTTCAGAACGTGATGATCGCCGACTGGGCCCCGCCGCTTCTGATCCTCGGCCTGACCCCGGCGATGCGGGCCGCCCTCGCCGCCCGAGGCGGCCGGGCCTTCGCGTTCATCACCCAGCCGAAGATCGCGCTGCCGCTCTGGCTCGTTGGTTGGTACGGGATCCACCTGGCCGCCTTCTACGACACGGCGCTCGAGAACCCGTGGCTCCTCAACCTCGAGCACGTGGCACTGGTCACGATCGGGCTCGTCTTCTGGTGGCCGGTGATCTCGGACGTCCCGCACGCCGTCGGCACCGGTCTCCGGATCGCCTACCTCGCGGCGGCGTTCGTCCTCTCCGGGTTCCTCGGTCTCGTGCTCACGTTCTCGAGCGAGCCGTTCTACGGCTTCTACGAGCAGGCCCCCCGCCTCTGGGGGCTCTCCGCGGCCAAGGATCAGAACCTCGGAGGCATCCTGATGAGCGTCGAGCAGTCGCTCGTGTTCCTGGCGGCGATCGCCGTGCTCGTGTGGAAGCTCGTGCCCGAGGAGGAAGGAGGTGCAACCGCCGCTCAGAACGGGAATCCGACGTCGCAGTGAACAGATCCCCCCAACGAGTGATGACGCTATCCCCAGACCTGTGGATACTTGCCGGGTCTTGGCGTCCTCCTGAGGGGAGAGACCGGTGGTTCGATCGAAGCTCGGAAACCTCGCCGCGTCCGTCGTTGCGGTGGCCTTTGGCGCCACACGTATGGGCGCCGACTTCAGCAGGCACTGGTAACAGACTCCCTCACAGCCGTCGGTTGTCCCGACCCTCCGATGCCCGAAAGCGTGCCTTGCGCCGCGGGAGGCGTTGACATACCCGACCGCGAGCTCCATGGCACACCGGTCACCGTACCGGTGGTAGCAGCCGGCATTGCCGTGCTCTTGGCCGGAGCGGCGGGCTTTGCGCTCTCGGCGCCTTCGCTCGGTGTGCTCGCGGGGGTCGCCGTGTTGCTCGTCACCGCGGCGCTCGTTGGGCCAGTGGTCGCGGTCGTGCTCCACCGTCGGTCGAGCTCCAACGTTCACTCTGCCATGCGCCTCGCCCGCACAGACCCGCTCACGGGTCTTGGCAACCATCGCCACTTCCACGAGCAACTCCAGCGATCGCTCGACGATGCGCGAGAGCGGGACGCGACCCTCGCGCTGTGCCTCGTCGACATCGACGACTTCAAGCTGATCAACGACGCCAACGGCCATCCTGCAGGCGACGTCGTCCTCACCGAGGTGGCAGACCACCTCCGGCGCGAGGGCGAGGCGTTTCGTCTCGGCGGCGACGAGTTCGCGCTGCTGCTCCCGGACTGTGGCGAGGCCGACGCGCTCGTGATCTCCAGCCGGATCGTCGAGCGCACCGGCGCGACGAGCGGCGCGCGCGGCGAACGGGTCAGCGTCTCCGCGGGCATCGCTGTCTATCCCGCGCACGGGATCGACCGCAGCGAGCTCGTCCGGCTCGCCGACACCGCTCTCTACTGGGCCAAGAAGCACGGCAAGGATCGTGTTCGGGTCTACCGGGCAGATGTCGTCCAGCTCGCCGAGCTGCGGCGCCTGGCCTCCGGAACCGACCGTCAGGCCCGGCTCCGGGCGGCGGCCAAGCTCGCCCATGCGGTCGACGCGCGGGACGCCTACGTGGGCCGCCACTCGTCGATGGTCGGCGAGCTCGCAGCGCGCGTCGCCACGCGACTGGGCCTCGAGACGCAGGAGGTCGAGCTCGTGCGGCTCGCCGGCAGCCTCCACGACGTCGGCAAGCTTGCGATCCCCGAGGAGATCCTGCGCAAGCCCGGCCCGCTCGACGAGGACGAGCGGCTCGTGCTCGAACGCCACCCGCAGATCGGCTTCCGGATGCTCGACGCGCTGGGCGTCGACCTGGTCGCCGCCTGGGTGCTCCACCACCACGAGCGCTGGGACGGCGACGGGTATCCGGCCGGCCTGACTGCGGACGAGATCCCACTCGGCGCACGGATCCTGCTCGTCGCCGACGCGTACGACGCGATGACGACCGACCGGATCTACCGGGGCCGCCTCTCGCACGACCGAGCCGTTGCCGAGCTCGAGCGCTGCGCGGGCACGCAGTTCGACCCGGGGATCGTGGCCGCTTTCAGAGCGGAGTTCGACCAACCGGCTCCGATCGCGCTCCAATCCGCGTAGCCCCACGGGGCGTATCGTGAGCGGCGATGCGCTTCGGCACCACGCTCGTGGTGGCCGCGATCGCCGCGCTGGCCCTCGTCGCGGCGGTCGACGCGCTGGTGCACCGTCCCGCCGAGCCCGCCAAACGTGTGTCGGAGGCGATCGAGCAGCCCGAGCCGCCGTCCGAGGACGTGCACACGCCGCTCGAGGACGACCTCTACTACTCGGGGCTGCGGGGAACGCTCTGGATCAGCGCGCCCGACTGCCGTCTGTCGGCGCTGACCTTCCCCGACCTTCCGCCTCGCCCCGCGGCCGCTCGCTCCTGTCGCCTCTCCGTATCGCACGACCTGCGCCTCGAGGCCGGCGGCACGACGCTCCAGCCGGACGGGACGCTGGCGGCACGCTGTGACGTGTATCGCACCGAGGTCATCGACGCGAGCTCCAGCTCCTCGGCCCCTGAGGAGCTCGACGGTTGCGCGCCCGCCTGGAAGCCCGATGGAACGCTGACGTACGTCCTCCTCGGCGAGGTGATAAGTCGAGATCGGCTCGGTCGGACCGAGACCATCTTGACCAAGAACGAGCTCTGGCGCGCGCTCCACGCGGCCGACGGAGTCGATCCCGTGATCGAGTCTTTTTCCGCCCATGAGCTGGTCTGGCTCGCCGACGACCTCCTCGCCGCCACGGTTCGAGGCTACTGGCCGCACGGCTCGGGGAGCGCCGATTTCCTCGTCATCTTCCGGGGCAAGCGCCTCGTGGCACCTCCCGCGCTAATGGCACGTGAGATCCGCTACCTCGATCCGAGCCCGCGCCGGTCGTTCCTGGCCGCCTTTGCGGTCGGCGACGGCCTTCACGTCATCGACCGCGAGAGCCGCCCTGTGGGCGTGCCCGTTCGCCGGGCGACGGCGATCGCGTGGTCTCCCGACGAGGGCTGGACAGCCGTGGCAAGCCCGGCGAGCGTGCTCATCTACCCGACCGCCGAGCCGCGCGCCCGGCTTCGCCTTCCGCTTCTCGCCCGCGACCTCGCCTGGGTGCCGTAGGCGGAGCTCGTGACGTAGCCGCACAAGGGGTCTGACCCCTTGTGCCGGTGCGTCACGAACTACGCCTCGGGCGAGTGCCCTCCAGACGCCTAGAGGGGGATGTTCCCGTGCTTGCGCGGAGGTCGCTTCTCGCGCTTCGTCAGCGCCGTCGCGAGCGCGTCGCAGAGGACCGGCCTCGTCCGCCGCGGCTCGATCACGTCGTCGACGTAGCCTCGCTCCGCGGCCGTGTAGGGGTTCGCGAACTGCGCCCTGTAGTCGGCGATCAGCTCGGCGCGGCGAGCGTCGGGGTCGGCCGCCTCGTCGAGCTCCTTGCGAAAGACGATGTTGACCGCGCCCTCGGGGCCCATGACCGCGACCTCGGCGGTCGGCCAGGCGAAGTTGAAGTCCGCCCGGATGTGCTTCGAGCTCATCACGTCGTACGCGCCGCCGTAGGCCTTGCGGGTGATCAGCGCGATCTTGGGCACCGTCGCCTCGCAGTAGGCGTACAGGAGCTTCGCGCCGTGGCGGATGATCCCGCCCCACTCCTGCGCGGTTCCGGGTAAGAACCCGGGAACGTCGACGAACGTCACGAGCGGAACGTTGAACGCGTCGCACGTGCGCACGAAGCGCGCGCCCTTGACCGATGAGTCGATGTCGAGCGTCCCGGCGAGCGCCCGCGGGTTGTTCGCGACGACGCCGATCGGGTTGCCGCCGAGGCGGGCGAAGCCGCAGACGAGGTTCTCGGCCCAGAACTCCTGCACCTCGAGAAAGTGGCCGTCGTCGACGACACGGCGGACGACATCGCGGATGTCGTAGGGCCTGTTCGGGTTGTCGGGAATGATCGCGTCCAGCTCCGGATCCTCCCTGCCGACGGGGTCGCTCGGCTCGTAATGGGGCGGCTGCTCGAGGTTGTTCTGCGGCAGGAAGGACAGGAGGTAGCGCGCGTCCTCGAGGCACGCCTGCTCGTCGTCCGCGGCAAAGTGCGCCACGCCCGACTTGGAGGCGTGGGCAGCAGCGCCGCCGAGTTCCTCGAACGTGACCTCCTCGCCGGTGACGGTCTTCACCACCTCCGGCCCGGTGATGAACATGTACGAGCTTCCCTTCGTCATCAGCACGAAGTCGGTCATCGCCGGCGAGTAGACGGCGCCTCCCGCACAGGGGCCCATCACGAGACTGATCTGCGGGATCACGCCCGAGGCCTGGACGTTTCGCCAGAAGATCTCTGCGTAGCCGCCGAGCGAGACCACCCCCTCCTGGATGCGTGCGCCGCCCGAGTCGTTGATCCCGACGACCGGGCAGCCGTACTTGAGAGCCAGGTCCATGACCTTGCAGATCTTCTCGGCGAACGCCTCCGAGAGCGTCCCGCCGAACACGGTGAAGTCCTGCGAGAAGACGAAGACCTTCCGCCCGAGGATCAGGCCGTACCCGGTGACGACCGCATCCCCCCACGGACGGCGCTCCATCATCCCGAAGTGCGGGTTGCGGTGACGGACGTACCGGTCGAGCTCGACGAACGAGCCGGGGTCGAGCAGCTTCTCGACCCGCTCACGGGCCAGGAGCTTGCCCCGCGAGCGCTGTCGCTCGATCGCCTTCGGGTCCCCCTGATGCTGCGCTTCGTCGCGCAACTCGTCGAGCCGCCGGAGCTTCGCCCCGGTCGAGTCGCCCTGATCCTCGGTCGCCACGCGGGAAGCCTAGAGGCTTCAGGTGCGCGGCAGCGATGACCGAGAACGTCAAGGATACGAGACCATGGAAACCTCGATCGACGTCGCGCTCGTGGGCTACGGCTACGTCGGCAAGATCATCCACGCGCCGCTGGTCGCCTCGGTGCCCGGGCTGCGACTGGCCGCCGTCGTGTCGAGCGACGCAGGGAAGGTGCACGCGGACCTCCCGGACGTCGAGGTCGCCGCCGAGCCAGACGAGGTGTTCGCCCGACCGGAGATCGGGCTGGTCGTGATCGCGACCCCCAACGAAACGCACGCGCCGCTCGCCCGCGGCGCGTTGCTCGCCGGCAAGCACGTCGTGATCGACAAGCCGTTCACCGTGACGACGGCCGAGGCGGAGGAGCTCGAGGCGCTGGCAGGCCGGGAGGATCGGTTGCTCTCGGCGTTCCACAACCGGCGCTGGGATGCGGACTTCCGCACCGTGTCGCAGCTGATCCAGTCGGGCACGCTGGGCGAGGTCGTCCAGTTCGAGTCGCACATCGACCGGTTCAGGCCCGAGGTCCGGGACCGCTGGCGCGAGCGGCCCGGGCCCGGGAGCGGGCTCTGGTACGACCTCGGGCCCCACCTCGTCGACCAGGCGCTCGTGCTCTTCGGCCCACCGCTCGGCGTGTACGCCGACCTGTCGCTGCATCGTCCCGGTGCGAGGGCGGTGGACTACTTCCACATCCTGATGCGCTACGAGCGCCTCCGCGTGATCCTGCACGGAAGCGTGCTGGTGGCCGGCGGAAGCCCCCGCTTCGTCGTGCACGGGACGGCGGGCAGCTACGTCAAGCACGGGCTCGACTCACAGGAGGCCGTGCTGAAACAGGGCGGGCGGCCGGGCTCCGACGGGTGGGGCCACGACCTGCGCGACGGCGAGCTCTGGCGACCCTCGCCGGACGGGTCAGTCGAGGAGGCGACGGTCGAGGCGGTGCCGACACTCCCCGGCGACTACCCCGCCTACTACGCGGGCGTGCGCGACGCGATCCTCCACGGCGCGCCGAACCCCGTGCCGCCCGCAGACGCGATCGCCTGCATGCGCGTGCTCGAGCTCGGCGAAGCGAGCTCCGAAACCGCCTGCGAGCTCGCGTTTGCCGCACAGCTCTGATCGAGAGGTCACTCGCTTACGGCGCCGCGTGCGCGTCGTGCGTGCCGAACTCCTCCCGGAGCACGCCGCAGATCTCGCCGACGGTGCATGAGGCCGCCAGTGCATCCCGCATCGGGTGGACGAGGTTCGCGTCACCCCGCGCCGTCTCCCGGACAGCGGCGAGAGCCCGCTCGACCGGGCCCGGATCCCGCTGCGCCCGCACCCGCGCCGTCCGCTCGATCTGCCGCCGCTCGGCTTCCGGGTCGAGCCGGTGCAGCTCGATCCGTCCTGCCTCCTCCTCGGTGAAGCGGTTGACGCCGACGACGACGCGCTCCTCCGTCTCGACCTCCCGCTGATACGCCAGCGCGGACTCCTCGATCTCGCGCTGGACGAACCCGGCCTCGACCGCCGCGACGGCGCCGCCGAGCTCGTCGATCCGCTCGATCAGCTCGCGCGCGCGCTCCTCCAGCTCCTTCGTCAGGGCCTCGACGAAGTACGCACCTCCGAGCGGGTCGGCCGTATCGGTCCCCCCCGCCTCGGTCGCGAGGATCTGCTGCGTCCGGAGAGCGATCCGCACCGAGCGCTCGGTCGGCAGCGCGAGCGCCTCGTCGAACCCGTTCGTGTGGAGTGACTGCGCTCCCCCGCACACGGCCGACAGCGCCTGGATCGCCACGCGGACGACGTTGTTCTCCGGCTGCTGTGCGGTCAGCGTCGAGCCGCCGGTCTGCGCGTGGAACCGCAGGGCCAGCGCCCGCGGGTTGGTGACGGCGAAGCGGTCGCGCATGATGCTCGCCCAGAGCCGGCGCGCCGCGCGGAACTTCGCCACCTCCTGGAAGAAGTGGTTGTGCGCGTTGAAGAAGAACGAGAGCCGCTCGCCGAACTCGTCCGGGGACAACCCCGCGGCCACGGCCGCCTCGCAGTACGCGATCCCGTTCGCGAGCGTGAACGCAAGCTCCTGGGCGGCAGTCGAGCCCGCCTCGCGAATGTGGTAGCCGGAGATGGAGATCGTGTTCCAGCGCGGCAACCGCTCGCGGCAGTAGGCGAACAGATCCGTCGTGATCCGCATCGACGGCCGCGGCGGGAAGATGTAGTTCCCGCGGGCGATGTATTCCTTGAGGATGTCGTTCTGCACCGTTCCGCGCAGTCGCTCGGCCGGCACGTCCTGCCGCTCTGCGACGAGCTCGTAGAGAAGGAGGAGCAGCGCGGCGGGCGCGTTGATCGTCATCGACGTCGACACCTCACCGAGCGGGATCCCGGAGAGCAGGATCTCCATGTCGGCGAGCGAGTCGATCGCAACGCCCGTGCGCCCCACCTCGCCGAGCGCGCGCGGGTCGTCCGAGTCGTAGCCGAGCTGCGTCGGCAGGTCGAACGCGACCGAGAGCCCGGTCTGCCCGCGCTCGAGCAGGTAGCGGTAGCGTGCGTTCGACTCCTCCGCCGACGCGAAGCCCGCGTACTGCCGGATCGTCCACGGGCGGCCCCGGTACATGTCCGGGTACGGGCCGCGGGTGAAGGGAAACTCGCCGGGAGGCTCGAGCTCGAGGCCCGCGACGTCAGCCGCGGTGTAGACCGGTTTGAGCTCGATCCCCGAGTCGGTCTCACGACGGTCGTCCCCGGCGGTCGCCATGCGCCGCACTGTAGTCGGTGGCCGCCGGCGGACAGGCCCGGCGGCCCTCCGACCCGCGGTCAGTCGAGGACGAACGTGACCTTGAGGTGAACGTGGAAGCCGGAGACCTGGCCGTTCTCGATCAGAACCTCCTGGCCGTCCACCCACACGCCCTCGATGTTGCGGACAGTCTCCGACGCCTTCGCGATGCCCTGGCGGCAGGCATCCTCGAAGCTCTCGGGCGACGACGCGGTCAGCTCGATCACCTTTGCGACGGACATGGTGGCTCCTTTCCTCGGATCGCGGGGACCCTATACCCCCGACTACGCTTGGGTTGTGCGCGTCACGGTCAAGCTGTTCGCCGGCCTCAGGGAGCGTGCCGGGGCCGCGGAGCGCGAGCTGGAGCTCCCGGAAGGCGCCCGCGTCGCCGACGTGTGGGCGAGCCTCGAGCTCGGCGACGAGCCCGGCGGGCTCGTCTACGCGGCCAATCGCGAGTACGTCGAACGCACGCGCCCTCTCTCCGAAGGCGACGAGGTTGCGCTGATCCCGCCCGTCTCCGGGGGCGACTTCCTGCTGAGCGAGCGGCCGATCGACCTGAACGAGGTCGTGGCGCGGGTCGCTTCGAACGACGCCGGCGCGATCGCCACGTTCGTCGGGACGACGCGTGCCCGGTCGCGCGGTCGCACGGTGCTGCACCTCGACTACGAGGCCTACGACGGCATGGCCGAGGCCGAGCTGGCGCGCATCGCCGACGAGCTCGCCGGCCGGTACGAGCTCACGCGGATCGCGATCACGCACCGCGTCGGACGCGTCGGGATCGGCGAGACGAGCGTGGCTATCGCCGTCTCGGCCCCCCACCGTGCCGACGCCCTGGCCGCCTGCCGCGACGCGATCGACGCCCTGAAGGAGCGCGTCCCGCTCTGGAAGAAGGAGGTCTACGAGGGCGGCGAGGAGTGGATCGGGCGCGGGAGCTAGTTGTCGTCCGTCTAGGCTGAGCCGATGGCGGACGTCGATCGGGAGATTCTCGACACCCGCGAGGCGGGTGACGAGCGCGACCGCGTCGATCGGATCGCCGACGAGTTCTTCGCGGGCTTCGAGACGGCCGCGGCGATCGCAGCTCCGGCGGTCTCGATCTTCGGATCGGCCCGCGTGTCGGCGGGACATCCGGCGTACGAGGCCGCCCGGGAGGTGGGCTCGCTCTTTGCCCGCGAGGAGTTCGCCGTCGTCACCGGGGGCGGGCCGGGCGTGATGGAGGGGGCCAATCGAGGCGCGCAGGAGGCGGGTGGCGTGTCGGTCGGATTCAACATCCGCCTGCCGCACGAGCAGCGCTCCAACCCCTACCTCGACTTCTCGCTGACCTTCGAGCACTTCTACGTGCGCAAGACGATGTTCGTGAAGGTGGCCGAGGGCTTCGTCGTCTTTCCCGGCGGCTTCGGCACGCTCGACGAGCTGTTCGAGTCGCTGACGCTGATCCAGACCGGGAAGATCACCAACTTCCCGGTCGTCCTGTTCGGATCCGACTACTGGGCGGGCCTGCTCACCTGGATCGACGCCCAACTCCTGGCCGGAGGGACGATCTCGACCGAGGACCGGGCACTGGTCACGGTCACCGACGACCCGGCGGTCGCGGTGCAGACCGTCGTCGAGAGCTACGACGGACGCAGCAGCGGCTAGCGGGGAGAGCCCTTCGCCCGCTCGACGAGCTTCCAGGCGCCAGGCAGCGCCGCCGCCGCAAGCAGGAGCTTCAGGAGATCACCGAACACGAACGGGTAGAGCCCGGCCTCGAGCGTCCCGTCGAAGCCGGTGTCGATCTTGGCCGCGAGCCACGGCAGCCCGAACAGGTAGATGACGACGTTGCCGATCAGCATCAGGCCGAGCGCGGATCCGAAGCGACGATCCCAGTGCCGCTCGGCCAGGAATCCCGTCAGCGCTGCCGCGACCATGAAGCCGATCAGGTAACCGCCGGTCGCGCCCGTGACCCACTCCCAGCCCCCTTCGCCGCCCGCGTAGACCGGGCCGCCGATCATGCCGACGACGAAGTAGAGCGCGAGGGCGAGAAAGCCCCGTACCGACCCGAGAGCAGCGCCGACCAGCAGCACCGAGAACGTCTGCCCCGTGATCGGCACCGGCGTGAAGCCGAGGTGGATCTCCACCTGCGCGGCGAGCGCGACGAGCCCGGCGCCGCCGGCGACGAGCAACGTATCGACCAGGAGGCTGGGTCGAGGAAAGACGGCGAGGCGAAGAGTCGCAGCGTCGGGATTCATCGGGCGCGGACTCTACACCGGGCGAGGCAAGCCTCGCCCCCTACGCGTTCGCGGGCAGGACCGCGGCCTCGGCCGGAGCCCCGCCGCCGGGTCCGTAGATCGTCACCGGATTCTCGGGCGTGTACCGCGTGGGGAAGTCGCTCTCCCGTAGGAGCTTTCCCCTCTCGTAGACCGTACGGTGCACGGTCACGTCGAAGCCCTGGGCGGTGCTGCTCGTAGCCCGCACCGAGCCGGCCGGCGCGTTCGGATCGATCCGGTACAGCATCGCCGGCTCGGTGAAGTTGGTCCTCTCGCTCGTCGTGGCAACGACCTTGCGGCCCTGCCGCGTCCCGTAGAAGGCGACCGTGAACGTGTAGTCGTCCGACCAGGCCTTGATCAGAATCGCGTTGCGCAGGTCGTTTCCGAACCGGAGGTCCGGCCCGCCCCAGGCGACGGTCGCGTCACGGCCGAGCGGGTAGTGGCTGATGTAGTACGCATGGTTGTGGCGCTCGATGATCGGCAGGCCGGCCTCGAACGCCGCGTTGAAGATCGTCGTCGCCGTCTGGCAGACGCCCCCTCCGATCGACGGGACGAGGACGCCGCCGACGATCGCGTGTCCTTCGAGAAAGCCTCGCTCTGGCGTGCGCGGGCCCAGCACCCTGTTGAACGAGAAGACCTCGCCCGGACGGACGACCGTGCCATCGAGGATGTCGCCGAGGAGATGGATGTTGTGGATCCGGTTCGCCGACGAGGCGCCCATGTCGGTCGTGTAGACGGCGACGGGCTCGCGGATCCCGAGCGCCAGCGCCTCCTTGGTCGTCAGGTCGGCCTCGACCTTGGCGAGCCCGACCTCGGCGACGCGGTCGGTCGGCGAGAGGGCCGCGGCGAGCAGGGACGTCGTGGCCGCGTCGACGGCGACCTTCGTGCCGCCCTTCGACGGAACGACCGCGACCCGGTCTTTCCGGGTGATGTAGAACGACGCGTCGACCGGCGACTTCGTGTGCTCCGCGGTCAACGGCTCGACGGCGCGGGTGAGGCCCTGCCGGTCGAGCACGATCGTGTAGCCGTTCGACACCGGCTGAAACCGAACCAGTCGTGCGAGCTGCCACGGACGAAGCTCGCCGAGCTGCTTGCGCTTCAGCCGCACGGCGACGGGCGCCGACACGATCGTCTCCGCCGAGGCCGCCGCCTCCCGGGCCTTCGCGTTCGTGATCGGCGGCTTCGCGCGGCGGAGCGTCGCCTTGACCTCGCGGTCGCTACCGAGCGCGGCAGCGCGCAGGTCGTCGTAGAGCGCGTCCGCGTCGACGAGGATCCCGGCCCGCGCAGAGACGACGACGGGGGTCGTGCCCCGCATCCGCACACGGGCGGACACGGCGGTTCGCTGGACGTCCTCGAGCTCCGCTGCGAGCAGCGCCTGCCCCTCGGGCAGATCGATCAGGACCGGTTGGACGTCTCCGCCGGCCGAGGGCGGATACGTGGCTGCGGCGACCCGGTCGAGAAACGAGCCCCGACCGAGCTCGAACGCTCGCGCCTCGGTCGCAGCCGCATCCACGGCGAACAGCTTCGACGGCTCGATCGTGAAGCTCTTCTTCGCGACCTGCACGGTCACGGGCTCACCGAGCCGGTCGCCGACGACGGCCGCGATCCGGGCGCGCGCCTCGTCCTGCGAGAGCCCGCCGATCTCCTCGCCCGCGACCTCGACGCCGGGCAGGACGGAGTTTCGGAGGCCGAGCGCCCGGACGAGCGAGAACAGGCCCACGGCGGCGACCAGCGCGCCGAGCGACGCCCAGGCGAGGTTGCGCAGCCGTCGGCGCCGCTCGATCCGGCGACGCTCGACTCGCCGCCGCTCGATGTCGAGAGTCGTCTCGGTCACGAGACGGAGAGGATACCGGGCGGTCCCGATCTATCATCACCCGGGGTGACGGGCTCCAACCGCCTGCGCGCGCTTCCCTCGGTCGACGAGCTCGCCGGGCGACCGGAGCTCGTGCCGCTCGCGGAGATGCATGGTCGATCGCTCGTCGTCGAGGCGGCGCGGAGGGCGCTGGGGCGGGCGCGGGCAGAGATCCGGGCGGGCTACGAGCCTGCCGATCCCGTCGAGCTCGCTCGCGCCGAGCTGGAAGCGCTGCTGCGTCCTCGCCTCCGGCGCGTTCTGAACGCCACCGGTGTCGTCATCCACACGAATCTCGGTAGGGCCCCGCTTGCCGCCGAGGCGCTCGCACGGGTGCAGGAGGTCGGCAGCGGGTACTCGAACCTCGAGTACGACCTCGATGCGGGCGCCCGCGGCTCGCGCCAGGATCACGCGGCGGCAACCCTCCGCGACCTCACCGGCGCCGAGGCGGCGATCGTCGTCAACAACAACGCCGCCGCGATGCTGCTCGCGCTCGCGGCGCTGGCCGAGGGCCGCGACGTCCTGGTCTCGCGGGGCGAGCTGATCGAGATCGGCGACGGCTTCCGCATCCCGGACGTGCTTGCCCGCTCGGGTGCGACGCTCGTCGAGGTGGGAACGACGAACCGCACGCGTCTCGCCGACTACGAGCGCGCGATCACCGACCGTACGGCGCTGATCCTGCGCGTCCACCAGTCGAACTTCCGCATCGTCGGCTTCACCGAGCAGCCGGCGCTGCGCGATCTCGCCCGCCTCGCCAACCGGGCCGGGCTCGACCTGGTCGACGACCTCGGGTCGGGTGTGCTTTCTGAGCTGAGGGACGAGCCGAGCGCGGCGGCGAGCCTGGCGGCGGGCGCCGACCTCGTCACCTTCTCGGGCGACAAGCTCCTCGGGGGACCGCAGGCCGGGATCGCTGCGGGTCGAGCGGATCTGGTCGAGAAGCTGCGGCGGCACCCGCTGCAGCGTGCGCTGCGCGCCGACAAGCTGACCCTGGCCGCACTCGAGGGCACGCTCGCCCTCTACCGCGGGGATGACGCGGCGCGGGTGCCGGTCCTCCGGATGATCGAGGAGCCGGCCGAAGCCGTGCACGCTCGCGCCGAGCGCCTCGCGTCACTCACGGGCGGCACCGTGGAGGAGACGGTCGCGCGCGTCGGAGGCGGCGCCCTCCCGCTCGCCGAGCTCGCGAGCTTCGCGTGCGCGCTCGAGGAGGAGCTCGCCGCGGCGCTTCGCCTGGGAGATCCTCCGGTGGTCGGGATCGTCCGCGACGGCAAGCTCCTGCTCGACTGTCGGACGCTGACCGACGCGGAGGTCGACGAGGCAGCTGCGGCGGTCGCCGTCGCTCGAGCCTCTACGGCCTGAGCTCGACGAAGCCGGCGGCGGCGAAGTCCTGATCGAAAGCGAGCGCCTCTCGGATGCGGAGCTTCCGCATGAGCGCGAAGCTCGTCGCGTCGACGAAGGAGTACCGGCGCTCGTCATGCACTCGCAGCCAGGCCCAGCCCTCGGCCTCGAGGTCGGTCCCGATGCGCTGAAGCCGAAGCGCCGTCTCAGTCAGAAGCTGGTCGAGCCAGGCGACCGCGGTTCGATGCTCGCCGCGCCTACAAGCGATGGTCCAGGTCTCTCCCAGGACGAGGTTCGACGTGACGAGCAGTTCTCCGCGGTACTTGCGTCCCAGCTCGATCGCGGTGGCGTGGCGTGCGTCACGAGCGTTCCCGAGTGCGATCCAGTACGACGTATCGACGAAAAGCACGGGTGGTCAGCTCGTTGCCGGCCACTCGTACACGATCTCGTCGTGGCGCTGGGAATCGTCCGGTCCCCCCTCCCAGAGGCCGGCGAGGCCGAGAAGCCCGTTGTCAAGCGGCTCGCCGGCGAGGCCCGCTCGCAAGAGCCCGCGAACCAGGGAGCTCCTCGAGATGCCGCGGGCGGCCGCCTCCCGGCCGAGCTGGTCGTCGAGCTCGGGCTCGAGCAGGATCTGCACTCTGCGCATCCGAGCCATGGTTACACACCTATTGTAGAGAGTGTGTAACCCACGCGCCACGGTTTACCATCGACGGCGTGTCCCTCACCGTCGGCACCGCCGGGCACATCGACCACGGCAAGACCTGGCTCGTCCGTGCACTCACCGGCAAGGACACCGACCGTCTGCCCGAGGAGCGTGAGCGCGGTATCTCGATCGACCTCGGCTACGCGCCGCTCGAGCTTCCCGACGGCCGGCGGCTCTCGCTTGTAGACGTCCCCGGACACGAGCGGTTCGTTCGCAACATGGTCGCCGGGGCCACGGGGATCGACCTCTTCCTGCTCGTGATCGACGCGGCCGAAGGGGCGCGCCCGCAGACGCACGAGCACCTGGCGATCTTGCGCCTGCTCGGGATCGACCAGGGGGTCGTCGCGATCACGAAGGTCGACGCGGTCGACGCCGAGACAAGGGAGCTGGCCGAGCTCGAGGCGCGCGAGCTCGTCCCCGGAGCGGCGGTCGTACCCGTGAGCGCAAAGACCGGCGAGGGGATCGAGGAGCTGCGCGCGGCGCTCGCGACGGCCGCGGACGGCCTCGCGGAGCGCGCCGTGTCCCGCCCGGCCCGGTTGTTCGTCGACCGCGTCTTCAGCCTCCGAGGCATCGGCACCGTCGTGACCGGAACGCTCTGGTCGGGATCGATCGGCGAGGGCGACGTGCTCGCCGTCGAGCCGGCGGGAATCGAGGCACGTGTCCGCTCGGTGCAGGTGCACGACCGATCGGTCGAGCGCGCGGAGGCCGGCCAGCGCGTCGCCGTCGCGCTCCCGGGCATCGACCGATCGCAGATCCGGCGCGGCGACGCGCTGATCGAGCCGGCGGCTTTCCCGGTCAGCTACCGGCTGGACGTCTGCCTGGAAGAACTCGACGAGATTCCCGACGGTGCGCGCCTGCACGTCCACCACGGCACCGCCGAGCACTACGCACGCGTGATCCGCGCGGGCGAGCGGTACGCGCAGCTTCGGCTCGCGTCACCCGCCGTCGCCGCGCGGGGCGATCGCGTCGTGCTGCGCGAGCGAACGACGCTCGGGGGGGCGACCGTGCTCGACCCCGCTCCGCCGAGACGGCTCGTCGAGCGGCGCCTCGCGCTGCTCGAGGAGGGTGACCCCGGGTCGATCGTCCTCGCCGCGCTCGCCGCGGCCGCTGAGCCGGTTCGCCGCGTCGAGCTCGCCCGCCGCGCGCTCCTCGACGCTGGCGCACTCGACGAGGGACTGCGCGCGGGGGTCACCGCCGGCGAGTGGCTCGTGGCGCCCGACTGGCTGGCCGACGAGCGCGAGCGCGTCAACGCCGCGCTCGAAGCCCGCTCACAGGCGTCCCCGCTCGATCCGGGGATCCCGATCGCCGAGCTCCTGCCGCCGAGGCCGTGGGCGCCGGCGGTGCTCCCGCTGCTCGAGCTCGAGCGGCGCGGTGCCAAGGCCTACTCGCCGGGTGCCACCCCGAGCCTCGGTGACCGCGCCGAGGAAGCCGGGCGGCTCGAGGCCGAGCTCGCCGCCTCGGGCTTCGTGGCTCTGAAACCCGTTGACCGCGAGCTCGTCGCCTTCCTCGAGGAGGCCGGGCGCCTGGTGCGCCTCGGCGACGGCTTCGCGATCTCTGCCGACGCGTACGCCCGGGCCAGGGTTCTCGCCGTCGAGGAGTGCGAGCGGTCGGGGTCGATCACCCTCGCGCGCTTCCGCGACCTCGTCGGTACCGGTCGTCGAGACGCACAGCTCCTGCTCGAGCGTCTCGACGCCGACGGTGTCACCCGCCGGATCGGCGACGAGCGCGTCCTGCGCCGCCGGGCAAGCGCCTAGACCGGCTCGTTCGCGCCTCGCTACTGCACGAGCTCGGCCCCACCTCAGGCTTGATCGGTGCCGAGCGCCTCCTTGATCTTGTCGATCGCGGCTGTCTCTCCCGGCTTGATCCCACCCTTCGCGTTTGCAACGGCGTCCGCCGCGCCGAGCACGAGCTCGCGGTAGGCGCCCAGATCGTCGGGCGCCTTCGCGGCCACCGTCGTCGTCGCAGCCCGGAGCGCGTCGAGCGTCTCCGACTCGACCTTCGTCGGCGACGCGGTCAGCCCGAACCCACTCCCGTGAGCGCCGGCCAGCTCGCGGACGAGCTCGCTCTCGCTCTCACGCCGCGAGGCCAGGTACTTCGCCAGCGCTCCCGCCTCACCAAAGCTGTCGGTGAAGTCCTGGTCGCCCGCCGAGACGAGCAGTCCGGCACCCGTGACGCCCTTGTGCATCATCTTCCACTCGTCCTCGGTGAAATCCGCTTTGGTCGCCATCCAGCCTCCTTTCGCCCGAGGCTCGCATGGTCGCAGTTCACGCGCGACAGGCCAAACGGAGCTGAGTGCCCGGCCCCACCCCGGGCGTCGGAGTTAGGGCTAGGCTCCGTGCCGGAGCGGCCCGGGCCCGGTGGCCCAGCCGGTCTTCAAAACCGGTGAGGCGGCGTAACCCGTCGCTGGGTAGGTTCGACTCCTGCGCCGCTCCGTTTCCCGTTGAACAGGCGAGTTCAGCCGCATCGCCGCTGGCTGTCTCGCAGCCGCACAGCAAAGAGCCCGGCAGGCAGCTGCAAACCATTTGCAAACCCGACCCCCCAAGCGCTTGGGGGGTTATAGGGATCGACCTAAGTCGGACGCGACGTTTAGCCTCGACGGATGCTCGTAGATCGGGAAGAGTCGACATAGTCCGCGGGGCTCGGTAAAGCCGCCTTTCTTTATGCGCCGGATCCCCGCGATGAGGGCGCGGTGACCCGGATAGACCGGTGACTCAGGTGGCCGTGCGTGACCGTTCGTTTGAGCGCGGCGAGCACAATGGCGCGAACGTTCTGGTACGCGGCGCCGATCTGCGGCTCGCTCCACTCGGGCGCGTGCACGGGGTTGTGGAAGCGGGCGGTGGCGTTGAAAGCGGCGCGCGCGGAGGCGAGCGGATCGGATGCTGCGAACTCGCCCCGATCGGCGCCCTCCGTGATGATGCAGGCGCGCTGGTCGACGAGCGTCTCCACATGCGCTCTCACGACCGCGGTCGGCTCGATGTACGTCGCGAAGAGCTCTGGGTCGGGCCCGCGATGACCCGTCGCGCGCCTTGTACCGCACCGGGAGGCATGAGAGGATGGGCACACCTGCGGCGACCGGCTTGGAGGTCGACGTAATGCCCTTTCAATCAACTCATGCGTCCGGTAGCAGCTAGGCAGCCGCGTCGACTCTACGAGTCGGTGGCTCGGTGAACGGCTTGCCGCCGAGCGCGCAGGCGTTCGCAGAGCAGGTGTTTCGGGTTGGCTCATGGCGTGCGGAGCTGCCGCCCACGACCTCGTTCTCCGTCGAGGGAGCTTATGCGATGAGCGAGCTCGTGCTGCGGCACCCCGCGGTCAGTGGCGAAGGGCGACCCAAGATGCAGCTTCGGCTCTTCGGGCCCACCGACGATGACCGCCTCGAGGTTCTGCGCGGCCAATCCGTCGGCTTTCTCGTGGCGGGCGCCGTAGCACTGGGTCTGACGGGGAGGGACTTCGGTGATGACCTCGCCGCTGGGCTGATCCATGCGGCCGCCGATCCTGATCCCGAATCCCTCCTGCTGCGAGCCAACCTTCTACGCGAGCGCCTCTTCGAGCCGCCACCACCGGTCATCCCGGAGTGGCTGGAGGAGGTCGGGCGGTTCGTGGAGCGGAACTGCTTCGCCGGAGTCGTGAATGCCGTGCTCGATGTCGGACGCTGGGCCGGGAGCCGCTCGATCTCATACTCCACTGGGATCACGAAGGTCACGCCCTCGCCCGTGTGCCGCAACGACGAGTTGACGCTGCATGGAAGCGGGTTTGGGCTGAACCAGCCGATCGACGTGGCTGTGTACGTGCCGACGCTCGGTGGGGGCTGTCGGGAGGCGAGGGTCGAATCCTGGTCTGACTCGGCCGTTGTCGTGCGCGCGCCCGAGGACATCGGGCCCGGCTGCGCCGGATTCGTGAGGCTCAGTAGCGAGACCTACTACGAGCCGCAGGGCGTCACCGGCGAGCTGACGACCTGCATCGGCCCGGCAGGGGACGTCTGGGCTCGAGGGTTCGATCGCGTGCGGACGCCGCCCGTCTCCTGCCCGCCGTGCCTGCCGAACAACGAGAACCGGGTCCACTGGGGGGGGAAGCCGGTTGTCAACCGGTTCAGGTTCACGCCGGACCTCGTGGAGCCGGGAGGCCAGCCGACGCTCACGTGGAACGTCTCGAACGCCACCAGTGTGCAGATCGCGACGATCAGCGGCCCGCCGTTGAGCCTGCCGTTCCCAGTCCCGCTCGCCGGACAGGTCACGCTCGCACCGGTCATCGGTCTGGCCCCGGTCACGGGGCAGTACCGGCTGACGGCAACGAACGACTGCGGCGACACCCCGGCCGACGCCGAGTTCAGCATGCGCCGCACCCCGCTGCTCTCGGTCACGCGGATCGAGGTAGTGCAGTCCATACAGACGCCGACCAACAGCGTCCGGCTCGTGGCCAACCGACGGACGGCAGTGCGGGTTTTCGTCGACAGCGGCATCTCCGACGGGTTCGACTTCGGCACCGGGCTCGGCCCGAATCGCGTCGGCGACCTGCACGCCGTGCTGGTGGCCGAGAACCTCGACACCGGTGCGGTTGTCGATTGCGGGTGGCCGTGGGCTGGGCCCCGAGTGGCCAGCCCGGCGCTCAACCGGGACGTGCTGGGAGACTCGATCAACTTCGACGTCCCGCTCGCCGCGTGCAACGGCAACGTCCAGTTCCGCGCGACGGTCATGCAGCCGGTCCCACCAGGCTCGGCGTGGACGGGGGCGGCCCCCGCGAGCGGCGGCGTCAACGTCTCGTTCACTCCGAAGTCCCAGCAAATGTTCCTGCCGTTCCTCATCACCGACCCGTCGAGCGCGAGCCCGGCGCCGACGATGGCGGACCTCTACACCTGCTTGACCGGACCCGCGGAGAGCCACCCGTTCCCGGAGAACGGCTTCATCATCAACCCGGCGCTGCCCTTCACGCTGTCAGGCGCGGAGAAGCTAAGCGTCAGCGCCAATTGGAGCTGGCTCGTCATGCGGCTCCAGTCGAACAGCTTTCTCTTCGCGTCCCAGCCCGTGGGGGGCGTTCGGATCGGGATCGTGCCGAATGACTCCTCGTACCCCTGGACCGGTTGGGCGTATCCGCGCACGGGCGCGCCGCCTCCCGCTTTGATCGTCATCGCCTCGAGCGCGCGATGGTGCACGCACGAGTTGGGGCACGCCTCCGGATTGCGCCACGTCAACGACGGGAGCGCGGGCGGGCCCTACGGCGCGCTGCCGCTCACGATCAGCGATCCCGGCCTCAACGTGGTCAGGCGCACGCTCGTTCCCTCGGGGTCGCCAGAGATGATGGGGTACGGCTCCCCGCCGTGGCCGTCGATCATGCACTGGGACCACATGTTCGACTCGATCCCGTTCGCATGAGAGTGCTCACGTTCGCGGCGGTGCTGACGGACGAAGGGCTGGAGTTGCAGCCCGGCTTCGTCGTGGAGGGCGAGCCGTCGCGCGAGGAGGGCGAGCTCAGCGTCGAGGCACTCGCGCGTGGACGCCCACTCGCGACGACCATGTTGCCGCTACATGCCCCGTGCGGACCCCCTGGCGGTGAAGACCATCACGCCGCATTCGGCCTGGTCGCCTTCCCGGAACGGGCGACAGGCCTGCGCGTGAGCCTCGGCGACAGGGTCTTGCTCGAGCAGACGGCGCCTCCTGACAAGCTCGAGGTCGAGGTCGAATGGCCCGGTACCCTTGCTCGCCCGGAAGCGGTCAGGTGGCGCGCGTCCACCGCCGACTGCATCGCATCACTCGGCTACTCGAACGACGACGGCGAGACGTGGACGCCAATAGCGCTACCGGGCCCGAGCGGCTCGATCGAGGTCGATGCAACATCGCTCCCGGGCGGCCCGGATTGCGTGCTCGAGCTCGTCGTGACCGACGGCTTCCACACCCGCCGCGTCTGCTCGGACACTTACGAGGTCAAGACCAAGGGATGGGTGCTCTGGATTCTCTCGCCGGCGCCGGGTGCACGGCTCCCTGCCGGGGAGCGGGTGCTGCTCGCGGCGCAGGGGTATCACTTCGAGGAGCGGCGGGCCGGGCTCGACGACATCGCGTGGGAGTCCTCAACCGGAGGTCGCCTGGGCGCCGGGGCCAGAGTGTTCGCGGTGCTCGAGCCGGGCGAGCAGACGATCACCGCGAGGATGTACGACGTGATCGCCGAGGCTCCCGTGTCCGTCGAATGACGAAGCCAAGCGCGAAGGTGCCGATCGCCTCGGCGACGAACTGGCGGCCGAGCGGCATCAGGCCTCGTCGGGAAGCAGCTCGGCGAGCAGCGCCTGCATGCGCGCGTCGATCTCATCGCGGATCGCGCGCACGCTCTCGATGTCCTGGCCGGCGGGATCGGCGAGCTCCCAGCGAGATAGCGCTTGCCCGGGTAGGGAGGCGCTCGATGGCCCGGAGGATCGAGATGGCAAGGCCGATCGGAGCGGGAAAGGGGGGCGAGCGTTGCCGGAGGTCGGTAACCGCGCGGCCGAGCGGGGACACGTCCCGAACGCCATCTGGACGAGCGCGCTCGCCGGAGTCAGACTGCCGATGCGGCCGGGGGCCAGTAGGCACTACGGCTTCGTGGAGACTGTCGCAAGCTTGCGCGCTCCCGGCCGCAAGTCATCGGAGAGCGGGTACCGCGGATCGGGAGGACTGATGGGCGAATGGAAGCGTGCGCGGCTCGATGAGATCGGCGATCAGAACGAGCCGGGCTATTGGGACAAGTGGGCGCGAGCGTCCGACTTCGGCGGGAAGTGGCGGACTATCGGCGCGCATCTCGGCATCTCGGGCTTTGGCGTCGCGGCGAACGAGGCCGACGCCGGTGACGAACTCGTCGTCGAGCACGACGAGGTGGGATACGGCGATCAAGAGGAGCTTTACTACATCGTGCAGGGCCGTGCCCGCTTCGTCCTCGACGGCACCGAGGTCGAAATCGGCAAAGGGGAGCTTCTCCTCATCCCGCCCGAAGTTGTGCGTCAGGCGGACGCTCTCGACGCGGGAACGCTTGTCTTCATGGTTGGTGGGACGCCGGGGAAGCCGTACGTCGCGTGGTTCTGAGGGCGCATGTTGAAGCCGCCAAAGGCGCGAACGGCGGGCCGCTACACATCCACCTCCGTCAGGAGGAGAGGTTCATCGTCGACGCGGGAATGCTGCTCGTCCGCCGTGGCCGCGAGCGGATCCACGTTGGGGCCGGACAGGAGGTTCGGGTTCCGGCAAAGGTGAGGCTGAAGGACTCTGGGTTTCCTAGAGGCTCTGCTGTGCCCCCGGTTCGTGGGGTTCGTTTTTCTAGACTCGGGACGGCCTCGATGATGAGCGGGGAGGTCGTTCATGGCACGGAGGGGGTATCCGTCGGAGTTCCGGCGGCGGGCGTTGGATCTGGTCGCGGCGGGCAAGACGGTTGCGGAGGTCGCTCGGCTGCTCGAGGTGAGCGACCAGTCGATCTATGCGTGGCGGCGGCAGGAGCTGATCGATCGCGGTGAGCTGTCGGGGTTGAATTCTGAGGAGCGGGAGGAGCTGCGGGCGGCGAGGCGGCGGATCCGGGAGCTTGAGACCGAGTTGGCGGTGCATCGCCGGGCGGCGGAGTTGTTGAAGGAGTCGGTGCGCCCAAAAGGCGGTTCGAGGCGATCGCCGTGATCGCCGGCGAGGGGTTGCCGGTGGAGGTCGCCTGTCGGGTGCTGGGCGTGTCGTGCGCGGGCTTCTACGCTTGGCGGTTCCGGCCGCCATCGGCCCGTGCTGTGCGGCATGCGTGGCTGACCGACCTGATCCGTGAGGTGCACGCGACCTCCTACGGGGCCTACGGCGCGGTGCGTGTGCACGCCGAGCTCGTCCTCGGCCGCGGGATCGTGGTTGGTCACAACGCCGTCGCGATGCTGATCAGCCGCGCCGGCATCGCGGGCCGCACGGGGGCGCCCAAACGGCGCGGCATGCCGGGTGTCGCGACCGCCGAGGACCTCGTCGACCGCGTGTTCGTCCGCGAGGGCCCCAACCAGCTATGGGTCACCGACATCACCGAGCACCCGACCCGGGAGGGCAAGGTGTACTGCGCGGTCGTGCTCGACGCCTTCAGCCGCCGCGTGGTCGGCTGGTCGATCAGCCACAATCCGACCGCGGCCCTCACCTCCAACGCGCTCGGGATGGCGGTCGAGCAGCGCGATGCCGCCCGCGGCGAGACCGTGATCCACTCCGACCACGGCACGCAGTTCACGTCCTGGGCGTTCACCGAACGCGCCCGCACGTCGGGGCTCGTGCCCTCGATGGGCTCCGCCGGTGACTGCTACGACAACGCGCTGATCGAGGCGTTCTGGTCACGGATGCAGGTCGAACTGCTCGACAGCCGCCGCTGGAAGACCCGCGTCGAGCTCGCCAACGCGATCTTCGAGTACATCGAGATCTTCCACAACCGACGCCGACGCCACTCCGCGCTCGGCATGCGCACACCGATCGAATATGAATTGATCAACACCACCACACCAGCCGCCGCCTGAGCCAAGAAACGCGGCCCCACCAAACCCGGGGTAGTGCGCGGCGTCCAGAAAGAGAGGGTGACATTCGGCGTTTCGACCTCCAAGGCGGTGCACTCGCTTCGGGGAAGGCCGAGAACCGCGCAGTACCACTCGACTGCACGCGCGGCGTCGCGCGTAGGTACGGAGATGAAATCGACGAGTTCGACTCGCACGGGGCTGACGATACAGAGACGTTCCGCGTCGTCGACGAGCTGCCGCAGTGCATGCGGGTGCTCCGCGCGCGCCGCGACCTCGAGCTCCAAGTCGATGGCGACGAACTTGAAGCGACCGTCGGGGTTTCGCTCGACGCGTCCGAGCCCCTCGACCTTCTCGAGCTCGACCCCGCGCGCCTTCGCCAGCGCGGCAAGCGTAACCGTGAGGCACGAGGCGGCCACCGCGACAAGGAGCTCCTCGGGACTCCAGACCCCCTCGACGCCGCCCCTGAACTCGGGCGGCGTCGCGATGTCGAGCGGCGCCTTTTCCGGAGCGCTCGCAAGGGTGAGGTGACCGCCCCGCCAGTGGACGGAGGCGGGGAACCGAAACGCCTTTGCGATGCTCACCCTGGAGGCTCCTTGCCGTTGGTCTTCAACCGACATCCGCCCCTGTGTCGGATCGGCCCTTCGCGCCGATCGTCGGATCGCGCTTTCTGCGCGGCGCATCGACGCCCCATCAGATCGAGCTCCCGGAGCGCCGGCGACGACCTGACGATCTCCCCGACTGCTCCTCCCGGTGCGGATGGTCGATCGTCGCGTCCGAGCCGCGGTGGACGAGCGTGACCCTTCCCGTGTCCTCCCAGCGCACGAGGAACGGCGACCCCCGTCCACACCTCGAGCTTCGAGAATCTCCGCGTCACGCCCGGGCTCGTCCACGTGATGCCCGTGGATGCGAGTCGGTCGCCCGGCGTCGCGCTGATCCGGCAACCTTCGGGCCGCTCCGCCGGCCACTTCGCCCTGTGCGCCTTCGGCTTCGCTCGAGCTGGCCGCCCTCGGCTAGTGGTGTCGTGGGTACTAGTACGTCCTCGCCCCGTCGTCCCAGCGAACGGTAGCGCTCGTCCCCGGAGCTCCGGCTTCCTCCACCTCGCCGCCGCGAGTGCCGCGGCGACCATCGGCGCTGATCCCATGGCCCGGCCGCATCGTGCCAGGATTCGCCTTCACGCCGGAAGGATCGCCCGCCGCCGACGTGTCGCGCATCGGTGACGGCGCCGACCTCCGCTGTGGGAACTACCCATCAGCCGACACGTGAGCCGGGTGCTCACGCGCCCGGAACCTGCACGAGTACGATCGCCACATGCCCGAGCCGGCCGCGATCGAGACCCACGGGCTCTCGAAGACGTACGGGCGGGCAGTGCGGGCGCTCGTCGACCTCGATCTCCGCGTGGCGCCCGGAGAGGTGTTCGGCTACCTCGGACCGAACGGCGCCGGGAAGAGCACCACCATCCGGCTCCTCCTCGACCTGATCCACCCGACCGCGGGCCGGGCATCGGTGTTCGGCCTCGACACGCGCGCCGACGGCGTTGCCGCGCGCCGGCGGGTCGGCTACCTGCCGGGCGATCTGCGCCTGGCCGGTTCACTGACCGGGCGTGAGCAGCTCGAGTCGCTCGCGCGTCTTCGCGGCCGTGTCGACGAGTCGCTGCGAAACGAGCTCTGCGAGCGCCTCGAGGTCATCCTCGACCGGCCGATCCGCCAGCTCTCGAAGGGAAACCGCCAGAAGATCGGACTGGTACAGGCATTTATGCACCGCCCGGATCTCGTCGTTCTCGACGAACCGTCCGCAGGACTCGACCCGCTGCTCCAGAACGAGGTTCGCGCGCTGCTTCGACAGACGGCAGCAGAGGGACGCACCGTTTTCCTCTCGTCACACTCACTCGACGAGGTGCAGCACATCGCCGATCGGGTGGGAATCATCCGCTCCGGCCGGCTCGTCGACGTAGACTCCGTCGAGGGCCTCCGGGAGCGCTCCGTGCGACACGTGACGATCGTGTTCGCCGAGCCCGTCGACTCGGCGACGTTCGCGGCGGTCGACGGTGTCCGCGTCGGGGGAGCCGACGGTACCGCCATCCGCCTGTCGGCGCCCGAGACCGCCATGGATGCTCTCGTGAAGGTCGCCGCTCGCCATCCGATCGTCGACTTCATTTCCCGGCCCGCCGACCTCGAGGAGATCTTCCTCGACCTGTACCGGGAGGCCGACGACGGCCGCTGAGCTCGTCCGACGCGGCCTGCGCGACCATCGGCGTGCGTTGATCGGATGGTGCGTCGGCATCGTCGCCTACGTCGGCCTCGTGACCGCGATCTTCCCTTCGATCGAGAGCTCCCCCGACTTCAACAAGCTCGTCGAGAACTACCCGGACGTCCTCAAGTCGCTCTTCGGCATCGGAGAGGGCGGCGACATCACCTCCGGCGCCGGCTATCTCGACATCGAGCTCTTCAGCCTCATGCTGCCCCTGCTCGTACTCGTGATCGCGATTTCGTCGGGCGCGCGCGCCTTCGCCGGCGAGGAGGACGCGGGCAGGCTCGAGCTCGTTCTCGCCTATCCCGTTCGGCGACGCGACGCGGTGCTCGCCAAGGGCGCTGCCGTGGGCGGCGAGATCGTCGTCGTATGCGTGACCGTCGGGATCGCGCTCGTGCTGTTCGATCCGCTCGTCGGCCTCGATCTCTCGCTCGGGCGGATCGCCGCCGCACTCGCCTCTCTAGCCACGCTCGGCCTCCTCTACGGCTGGATGGCGCTCGCGGTCGGCGCAGGCATCCCGAGTCGCGCGCTCGCGATCGGCGTCCCCGCCGCCGCCGCAGCAGCCGCCTATCTCGTCAGCGGCCTCCACGAGCTCGCAGGCTGGCTCGACCCCTTCCGCTTCCTTTCGCCGTTTTGGCTCATGGGCACGTCGCCCCTTCGATCCGGCGTCGACGGGCTGGGACTCCTCGTCGTGGTCGCGGCGGCGTTGGGCGTCCTTGCGGCCGGCTCACTGCTCGTCGAGCGACGCGACCTCGAGACGTCGTGAGCATGGCTGCCGGGCGCTTCTCCTCGAGCTCGAGCGCGGCGAACCGCCTGATCACGCTCGAGACGAGCGCACCTCGATCGCGGCCCTGAAGTGCCGTGTAAACCAGTCGCGCGCGAGCTCGGCGACTCGCTCCAGCGCACCGGGCTCCTCGAAGAGGTGGGTCGCGCCCGGGACGACGGCGAGGTGGTGCTCGCACCGAAGCCGGTCAGCCGCGTCGCGGTTGAGCTCGAGCACGGTCGTGTCCGCCCCACCGACGATGAGTAGCGTCGGAGCGCGGACATGCTCGAGCAGCGGCCGGGCGAGGTCGGGTCGTCCGCCACGCGAGACGACGGCGGCGACCTCGCCGCCGGGCTCCGCGGCCGCCCAGAGCGCAGCGGCCGCGCCCGTGCTCGCGCCGAAGTAGCCGATCGGGAGCCCCTTGCCTTCCGGCCGTGCCCGGAGCCATCGTGTCGCCGCGACGAGCCGCCCAGCGAGCAGCTCGATGTCGAAGACGTTGGCGCGGTCGAGCTCCTCGTCATGCGTCAGCAGATCGAGCAGAAGCGTGGCGATCCCCGCCTCGTTGAGCGTGCCGGCAACCTCGATGTTGCGCGGGCTTCGCCGGCTGGAGCCGCTCCCGTGGGCGAACACCACCCAGCCCATCGGCTCGGCAGGGACGGTCAGGTCGGCAGGCAGCTCGACAGCGCCGCCCGTGGGGATCTGCGCGTGTGCTCGCGCAGGCGAGTTTCGCTTCGACCTCTTGAGCAGGGCGATCACCTCCTCGTCGGACACCTGACCGAACTCCTCGTACCAGAGGCCGACGGCGGCGAACCACGGGGGCCGCTCGAGGCACACGACCTCGTCGGCCTCCTGCTCGAGCTCGGCGACGCTCTCGGGAGCGCCGACCGGCACGGCCACGACGATGCGGCGGGCGCCGGCCGCCCTCGCCCAGCCGACGGCGGCGCGCATCGTCGCTCCGGTGGCAAGACCGTCATCGACGAGCAGGCACGTCCGGCCGGCGACGCCGATCGGAGCGTGCGCGCCGTGCAACCGTGCGTCGAGCCGATCCGCTTTCGCGCGAGCCTCGCCGACGGCGGCGGCGAGCTCCTCCTCGCCAAGCCCCTCCCTCCCGCGCACGTACGCTGCGCCGCCGGGGGTGACCGCTCCGATCGCATACTCGGGCTGGAACGGATGGCCGACCTTGCGCACGGCGAGAGCGTCCATGGGAAGTCGCAGCGCTCGGGCGACCTCCGCCGCGACCACCACCCCGCCGCGGGCGAGGCCGACCACGATCGCGTCCTCGAGCGGCTCTCGGCGAAGGGCCTTCGCGAGCCTTCTGCCTGCATCGCGCCGGTCCTCGAACACCAGCCCTGAGGTCACAGCGCGGCCGAACGCACCCATGCACGCGAGCCTGGCACACACCGTCGACCTCGGCATCGGGGACGCCACGGATTGGAGTCAGCGGAGAGCCGCATTCGCTCCGACATGACGATCGCCTGAACCGCGTCGCAAGGACTCCCAGGTGTGCCGGTGAGGCCGGCCGGAACCCGGCGCCGCGCCGGCTCGTATCGGCAAGGGACGGTGCACGCCCTCGTTGCCGCCCGGCTCGCGGAGTACGCCGAGCGCCTTCGCGCCGACGACGGTGGCGGATTCGCCGAGCGCGACGGCGGCACGCCCGGCTGAGGACGGCTCAGCCGCGGACACGGTGGCGGTGGAACTGACGTGACGGGCACGCACACCGGCCCGCTCGCAACCCTGAAAGAAACGATCCCGGCGTCCGGCAGATGCCGGGAGACGCCGGCCGCCCTCCTCTTCGCCTTCGAGGGTGATCGAGGGCGCGGCGGTCGAAGTGCGCCCAGGCGTGCCCCTGCGAGGTAGCGCACGTATGTTCGCATACGACGGAATGAGACATTCGCCGCCAGGCTGCCGGCGGCATCCCGCAGGGTCGTGGTAGCGCCGCGGGCATCTGACACACGTAAACGTTGAGGAGGAGACTGTGGCCGGACTCGAGATCAAGAGCTTCGCGTCCCCGGTTGAAGCGCGGCCGTTTGCCGACAAGGGCAACGCCAACGTCATAAATGTAGGCGGTCACCCGGTGATCTTCGGAACCTTCGAGCCGGGTTGGCGTTGGTTCGAGCACATCAAACCGATCGCCGGCACCGAGAGCTGCCAGGCCCCGCACTTGCTCTACCTGCCTCTCGGGACGGATGAAGGTCGCGATCGAGGACGGCACCGAGGGTGAGATCACTCCCGGCGACGTCGTCTCAATCGAACCGGGCGATGACGCCTGGGTTGTCGGTGACGAGCCCTGCGTTGCCGTCGATTTCGGAGGCTGGCCCAATACGCAAGGCAGTAGCCTGAACGCGAGCCCAGGCGGCCGGCCGCGACTCGAGTGCGGGCAGGCCCGCGAAGGCTTACGGCGTCCGCGACACTCGAGACGACAGCGAACCTTCGCTCGTTAGGTACGTGATCGACCGGTTCGTCGGGAGGACGCGCAGGCGATGGCCAGGTGCGGGATCGGGAATTCGACCCTGGCGCTCGGACGAGACTCGGTAGAAAGCTCCGGTAGCAAGAACGGCCCAACCCGTCATCGTTGAGCCGTTCTCGTCAGAACAGCTCGTTCTCACCGCTGAAGATCGCCGAGACGGAGCGCTCCGCGGCGACGCTGCCGATCGTCCGGGCCAGGAGGTCGGACACCGTGAGCACCTTGACCTTGTCGGGAAGAGCTGCCGGCTCGAGCGCGACCGTGTCCGTGACCACCACCTCGCTGAGCGCGCTCCGATCGAGGATCTCGAGACCCGCCGGTGAGAACAGGGCGTGGGTCGCAAACGCCCGGACGTCCGTTGCGCCACCGTCTCGGAGCGCGGCCGCGGCCGCGGCCAGCGTCCCGCCCGTCACGATCATGTCGTCGCCGACGAGCGCCACCCGTCCGCGGACGTCTCCGATCACCTCGACCGCGACGGCTCGCTCGTGCGCCGGCCGAACCTTCGTGACGATCGCGAGCTGCGAGCCGAGCATGTGCGCAAAGCGGCGCCCTGCCTTGACCCGACCCAGATCGGGGGACACGGATACAGCGCCCGGCCCGCCGAGCCCCGCAGCCCGGTAGTAGGAGGCAAACAGGGGCAGCGCCGTCATGTGATCGACGGGGATCCTGAAGAAGCCCTGGATCTGGCCGGCGTGGAGGTCCATGGTGAGGACCCGGTCGGCGCCGGCGGCCTCGACCAGGTCGGCGAAGAGCCGGGCGGTGATCGGCTCGCGCGGCGCCGACTTCTTGTCCTGGCGCGCGTAGGGAAGCAGCGGCAGGACGGCCGTGATGCGGCGGGCCGAGGCGAGCCGAGCGGCGTTGATCATGACCAGCAGCTCGAGGACATGGTCGTTCACCGGCATTGAGCCGGACTGTAGGAGATAGACGTCGCCGCCCCGAACCGAGTCGCCGTACCGGCAGTACTGCTCGCCGTTCGCGAAGGTCTCGAGCTCTACGGAGCCGACCCGGACGCCGAGCCGCTCGGCGATCCGGCGAGCGAGCTCGGGATTCGAGCGGCCGGCAAAGAGGAGCGGCGCACCTCGGGGCCACCGCCCACTCCGCTGTCTCAGCCGGCCTAGCATCGACCGGGGCCCCTCGCGAGCTCAGCACTCACATCGCACGGCCGGCCCCGGCTCGGCTTCACGGACGGAACCGACGTCTTCACGGCGTATGAGAGTTTTCCGCCACGCCGTGTCCGGCGAATCGGGGAAACCCCTGATGCAGCATGCGAGGATCGTCGCGCCGGAGGGCCGTGCTCGTGTGGCCGCGGCTCGCAGAACGATCGTCGGCACCATTCGTTCGTCGCGCGTTCGAGCGACAACCGCCGGCAGGCGTCGATCCCCGGCCACGTGCCGCCACGATACACAGCATCCTCGTCGGCCATATCCTGAGAGACTCATCCGCAACAACCCCGTCACGTTCCTCATCGACGACACACACGTGACGATCATGGTCGAGGACGCGGAACTGCTCGTGCATTCGCTCCACCGACCCGGGGCGGACGGGATCTCTAGCGCTACGAGTCCACAGCCGACCGTGTCAGACAGGCGATCTCGTCAGGCGAGACGATCACGCTGGAGAGCCAGGCTGACGCTCTCACCCTGCTTCGCGTACTTGATGGGGGGCGCTGTGCTCGATCGAGCGACGGTTCGCCGCGACTGAGCACCACGCGATCGACTGCCCCACCCCAAGCTGTGTCGCTACCGTTGGCGGCCCACCGACAGGAGGTGCGCGTCATGAGCTTCGCCGTCGCCACCGCGACCGCCGTCCCCACCGACGCGATCGGCTCGTACGCTGCCGAGGTCGATCGCGAAGCCCGCTTCCCCACCGAGAGCCTCGAGGCGCTTCGGGCGGCCGGCCTGCTCGGGCTGGGCGTCCCGAGCGAGTACGGGGGCGCAGGTGGCAGCGCGGTCGCGATCGCCGGCGCGATCGAGCAGGTCGCGGGCGCCTGCGGCTCGACGGGAATGGTCTACACGATGCACGTCGTCGCCACCCGGACGCTCGTCGCCGGGACCGCCGCGGACGACGACGGCCCGAAGGCCGAGGCGCTTCGCGAGCTCGCCGCCGGCGAGCACCTGACGACGATCGCCTTCTCGGAGCACGGCTCCCGCAGCCATTTCTGGGCACAGGTATCGCGGGCCGTCCACGAAGGAGACGGGGTGCGCTTTGACGCCGACAAGTCGTGGGTCACCGCAGCCGAGGAGGCCGATTCGTATGTCACGGCCGTGGGCGCGCCGGGCTCCGACGACCCGCTCGTGACGGAGCTCTACCTCCTTCCCCGCGAGACACCCGGGCTCGAGCCGCTCGAGCCGTTCGACGGCCTCGGCATGCGCGGCAACGGCTCTTCGCCGGTGCGCATGCGGGACGTCCGCGTCTCGACCGACCGGCGGCTCGGCGACGCAGCCGGGGGGTTCGGGCTGATGATGAGCGGGACGCTGCCGTGGTTCGTGCTCGGCTGCGGGGCCTGCTGCGTGGGGCTCTCCGCGAGCGCGCTCGAGCTCGCCGCGGCCCACGTCTCCGGGGCGCGGCTCGAGCACGTGGGATCAACGCTGGCCGACCTGCCGACGATCCGAGCGCGACTCGGCCAGGCAAAGGTGCGACACCAGGCGGCCAGGGCGTTTCTCTACGAGGTCGCCCATCAGCTCGACGCCGGTGCGCCCGACGCCCAGCTCGGGATCCTCGGCCTCAAGGCGGCGACGGCCGAGATGGCGATCGAGGTCGCCGACGCGGCGATGCGCGTCTGCGGCGGGGCCGCGTACTCGAAGCACCTGCCCCTCGAGCGGCTCTTCCGGGACTCGCGCGCCGCGGCGGTCATGGCCCCGACGACGGACGTCCTCGTCGACCTGCTCGGGAAGACGCTGACCGGGCAGCCGCTCTTCTGAGCGAGCCGCGCCGCACCGCTGCGCGGGGAGCGAGCCCTCCGTTTCTCGACGCCGCCCTCGTCCTCGCCGGCCTGAGGATCTTCACGGGCCTGATCTGGCTCGCGAACCTCAGCTGGAAGCTGCCGCCCGACTTCGGGCGCGACGACCCCGAGGGGCTGCTCTACAACTTCCGCCGCGCGGAGGAGTACGCCCTCGGCGCGCCGCTTCGCGACTTCGTGAGCGATGCCGTCATCCCCCACTACACGCTCTTCGGATCGCTCGTGTTCGCCGTCGAGCTCGTCGCCGGAGTCCTCCTGACGCTCGGGGTCCTCACCCGCGTCGGCGCCCTCGTCGGCACGGTTCAGGCGGTGATCATCACGCTCCTCGTCGTTCAGGCGCCGAACGAGTGGGTCTTCACCTACCTGATGCTGATCGCCCTGAACCTCGCCTGCCTCGTCGGGCCGGCGGGCGAGCGGCTGAGCGTCGAGCCCGCGCTGCGCCGCCTGCGCAGGAGCAGGCCTTGACGACGATCTCGGTCGTGATCCCCACGCTGAAGGAGCCAGATACGGTCGCCAGGGCGATTGCCTCGGCCCGAAGCACGCTCGCGCCCTGTGAGGTGATCGTGGCGGACGGCGACAGCGCCGACGGAACGGCCGAGTGCGCACGAGCGGCCGGCGCGCACGTCCTCGTCGCGCCCGGAAGCCGAGCTGAGGCGATGAACGCCGGGGCAGCAATCGCGCAGGGGGAGATCCTCCTCTTCCTTCACGCCGACACGGTGCTTCCCGACGGCGCCGGAGGGGCCGTGCGCTCGGCACTCGAGGTCGCAGACGGCGGGGCATTTCGCCTGCGCTTCGACACCCGAACGGGGCTCACCGGCCGGATCGCCGCCGTCGTCTCGCGACTGAGCCGGACCGCCTACGGCGACCAGGCGATCTTCGTCTCCCGCGCGGCCTTCTCGCGCCTCGGCGGCTACCAGCCCCTGCCGCTGATGGAGGACTACGAGCTTGTCCGTCGCCTGCGCCGCGAAGGACGCTTCGCCCTCCTCCCGCTCTCGGTCATCACGTCCGCGAGGCGCCATCGCCGCGACGGCGAGCTGCGGACGTTCGTCAGGGTCGCCAGGATCAAGCTCCTCTATCGGGCCGGCGCCTCAGCCGCACGGCTCGTGCGCGACTACCCGCCGCAGCGCTGATCGCGCGTCGCCACGAGCGGTTCGGTCTGACGACCCCAGCCGGGGTCGCGAGGACGTTGACGGCTCAGTGACGATGTGGGAGAGCGCCCAACTGCGCGTTACATGACCGCGCCGGCGGGCGCCTGCTCCATCCGCAGGTCGTCGCGTCGGAGCGCGATCAGCGTCGCGAGGAGCCCGATCACGGCGAAGCCCGCCCCGACCCAGAAGGCGAGGCTGAACCCGTCCGTCAGAGCGACCGGAGCAGGGATTCCGTCCGCGAGGAGGTTCTCGGTCCGGGTCGTCGACACGGTCGTCAGCAGGGCGAGCCCGAGCGCCCCGCCGATCTGCTGTGCCGTGTTGATCAAGCCCGACTGGAGGCCCGCCTGTGCTCCGGTCGCACCCGCGAGCGCGGCGATCGAGACGGGCACGAAGGAGAAGCCGAGCCCGACGCCGACGAGGATGAAGCCGGGCAGCAGGTCCTGCACGTACGTGCCGTCGACCGACACCTGCGAGAACCACGCGAGCCCCGCGCCGAGGAGCACCATCCCTGAGGCGAGGATCGGCTTCACGCCGACCCGCGTCACGAGCGCCTGGGCCAGGCCCGAGGCGACGATCGCGGTCAGCGCGACAGCGAGGTAGCCGACCCCGGTCTTCAGCGCCGAGAAACCGAGCACCTGCTGCATGTAGAGCGAGAGCAGGAAGAACATCCCGAACACCATCGTCCCGAGGATCAGCCCGACGATGTTCGCCCCCGCGACGGTCCGGCGGCGGAAGATCGAGAGCGGGACGAGCGGCGACTTGGAACGGGACTCGATCACGAGGAACGCGATCATCAGCACGGCCGACGCGATGAGCACGCCGATCGTTTGTGCCGATCCCCAGCCGACGTTGTTCGACTGGGTCAGCCCGTAGACGAAGAGCATCAGGCTCGCGGTGACCGTGATCGCCCCGGCCACATCGAAGTGACGCGCCATCCCGTCGGCGCGGCTTTCACGCACGAACCGCGGCACAAAGAAGAGCGCGGCGAGCCCGATCGGCACGTTGACGAAGAAGATCCATTGCCACCCGACGTACTCGGTCAGCACGCCCCCGAGGAGGACCCCGATCGCGGCACCCGAGCCTGCGATGCCGCCGAGGATGCCGAGCGCCTTGTTTCGCTCCGACCCCTCGGCGAATGTCACAGCTGTGATCGAGAAAACGGACGGCGCCAGGACGGCGGCCGCCGCGCCCTGAAGCGCCCGGGCCGCGATCAGCATCCCGGAGGTCTGGGAGAGACCGCAGAGGAGCGAGAAGATCGAGAACAGCAGGAGACCGGCCATGAAGAGGCGCCGACGCCCTCGGAGGTCACCCATGCGCCCTCCGAGCAGTAGGAAGCCGCCGAACGTCAGCGCGTAGGCGCTCACGACCCACTGGAGATCCTCGGGGGCGAAGTCGAGATCCGTCTGGATCGAGGGCAGCGCGACGTTCACGATCGACACGTCGAGGACGACCATCAGGTACGCGACGCCGAGGACGGCAAGTGCCTTCCAGCGCCTCGGGTCCGGCACGGTCGTAGCCATCGATCCTCCTCCTCTTCGCTGCGGCCTTCAGCCTAGAACGTCGACGGAAGCGATCTATTCCCGTGGATGGTACGAGGTGCCCACGCAGTCCCGCATCCGGGAACTCGGTGCACCTTCCGGCACCCGCAGGGACGCCTAACCGAACTCCACCCGGTCGCATACCAGGGTCCCTGCGTATCCCCCATACGGGGGAGGCCGCGGCCGCCGCCGCCCCTCAGGATGCTTTTCCACAGGCTGGGGATATCAAGGAGTTCTGCCTTGCGTTCTCGTCATCTCGCGTGCACGGCCGCCGCGATCGCCGCCGCGTTGACCGTGCTTGCCGGCGCCGCAGCGGCGCAGACGGTCGGGCGGGCATCCGGTGCCTTCCCGGCCCGGGTCGCATTCGCGGACGCCCTCGTCGAGCGGCTCAACGCCCTGCGCGAGAACCGCGGTCTCAGGCCGCTCGCTCTCTCCGACCCGCTCGCGACGGCGGCGAGCGAGCAAGCCCGGTCGATGGGGCAGACCGGCTGGTTCGCCCACGTGTCGGCCGACGGCAGCTCCTTCGCCGGCCGGATCGCGCGTCACTACCCTCGTCGCGGCACGAGGGCCTGGACGGTGGGCGAGAACCTCTGCTTCGGCGACCTCACGATCACCGCAGCCCAGTGCATCGAGCTCTGGCTGGCGAGCCCGCCGCACAGACGCAACCTCTTCGATCCGGCCTGGCGTGAGGTCGGCGTCGTGGCGATCGGCGTCGAGGACGCGCCCGGTGACTTCGGCAGGCTCGACACGACGATCGTCGTCGCCGACTTCGGGGCCCGCGGCTAGAAGCCGCGGAACCCCGTCGTCAGAGCGTCGTCAGCCGGAGAACCGCCCGGCGACCCGATCCCAGTCGACCGTGTTCCACCACGCGTCGAGGTAGTCGGGCCGGCGGTTCTGGTACTTGAGGTAGTAGGCGTGTTCCCACACGTCGACGCCGAGCAGCGGCGTCTGGCCGTCCGAGATCGGACTGTCCTGGTTCGCCGTCGAGACGACCGCCAGGTTGCCGCCGGCGTCCTTGACGAGCCATGCCCAGCCGGAGCCGAAGCGCTTGATCCCGGCGTCCTTGACCGCAGCCTTGAAGTCGTCGAAGGAGCCGAACGCCGCGTCGATTGCCGCGGCCAGATCGCCCGACGGCGCACCGCCGCCGCCCGGCTTCATGGTCTCCCAGAACAGGGTGTGGTTTGCGTGCCCGCCGGCGTTGTTGCGGACGGCGCCGCGGATGTCCTCGGGTAGAGATCCCAGGTCGGCGAGAACCTCCTCAACCGGGCTGTCTGCCCACTGGGTGCCGTCGAGCGCCTTGTTTGCATTATCGACGTATGCCTGGTGGTGCTTGTCGTGGTGGAACTGCATGGTTTGCTCGTCGATGTGCGGCTCGAGCGCGTTGTAGTCGTACGGGAGCGGCGGAAGCTCGTACGGCATGCCTGCCTCCTTCGTCGCGGATTCGTGTCGCGGGAAGGATGGCACGTGAGCAGCGTGCCGGGCGGGGCGGCCTCCTACAAGGGGACGGGCGCGATCGGAAGGGCCCTCGCAGCTCCTCCCGGCGCGACAGCCGCAGCGAAGCGGTACACGACTCTGTCGTCTTCGACCAGGTACACCGGCGAGCCATCGTCGAGACGCAGACGGAGGATCATGCGGTCGTATCGGGTTGCGATCCGGACGAGGGCCTCGAATGTCCGCACTTCGACGATCGTCTCGGGCACCCGCCGCTCGACAGACGTGGCCCCGACGAGCATCGCGGCGTAGCGCTCTTCGAGCGCGAGAGTTGCGCCGCGACGGGTTCGCGCCACCACGACCGTGACGAGACAGAGGCCGAGGAGGGAAAGAGCAGCGCCGACGATCGCGAGGGCACGCAGCGCCGAGACCTCGAGGTGTTGGCTCGCGAGGGCGAGCGTTCGGGGTTCGACCTTGACATGCCGCGTCGAGGACGAAGGCGTCAGGTCCTGTGGAGCGTCTCCGGGCCCAGGCGGAGCGACGACCAGGCGGGTCGAGTCGAGCACGAACTCGAGCGACGGCGAGAAGACGCGATCGACTCGCTGGCCGTCGACGGTTCCCGAGACGAGTACTCGCGGAACGACGGTGACCCGGTAGGCGTCGCCGCGCTTGCCAACCGCGCGCTCGAACGCCCGCACGGTCGCTCGCAGCTCGCCGAGGTCGAGAACGCCGTCGAGCGAGAGGCGGCCGCCGGCCGCCTCTCCATGCACCAGCATCACGGTGCGCACCCAGCCGAACCCGTCGGAGACCCTGACGGCGAGAGTGCCCGTCGTCGTGACGTGGCTGGGAAGCGGCGACGCGAACCGGTAGCCGAACGAGAGCGGCAGTTGGCCCACGATCTCGGTGAACACCGCGTCGCCTGTCGCCACCGTACGCCCGTCGTAGAAGGGACTCTCGGGCACGGCGATCGCGTACGAGAAGACGCCGTCCTGGCGATACAGTGCCCCGGCGTCGACCTCCCTGGTCGCCCCCCAGGCGAACGCCAGTAGCCCGAGCAGAGCGAAGAACCCGAGGGCGACGCCGAGAACCGCACGCGTGACGTGCACCCAGCCGGGCACCAACGGGCCGCGCGTCGCGGGGCCCGCGCCCCTCATGGCCGCGCGACGGCCACGACCGCCGCGGCGGTACGCGACACCCGAGCCGGTGAGCAGGAGGCCGAGGACGATCGCGGCCGCGAGGATCGCCGCGTTCCGGGGTACGCGAACCCACTGGAGCACATCGCCGGCAACCGGCACCGCGAGCCAGAGCGCGCCCACGAGCTGCCCTCTCGTAGGGCGCTCCGAGTCGACGAAGTCGTTCGCGTCGCCCTTGAACGTGTAGCGGTCGCCGTGGATCGCGACGATCCGGTGGATGACGAGCCGCCCGAGCTGGCGGCTCCGGTACGCGACGACGTCGCCGACGCGATAGTCCCCCTGCTGGCGCGTGACGACGAGGTCGCCGCGCTCGAGCTGCGGCTCCATGCTCGTCCCGTACGCAGTCGCGTAGGTGCTTCGTCCGCCGAGCTGCTGCGGCGCGAAGAACCACCACGCGAGCACCAGCACCAGGATCGAGAGGGCGCCGAGGGCGATCTGGGCGAGCTGCCGCCGGGTCATCCGAGTCGTGAGCTATGGAACCTGGGTCTCACAGTTCGTGAACGTGTCGGTGCCCGAGCCCCCGATGCAAACGTCGGTGCCAGCGCCGCCGTTGATGTCGTCGTTGCCGCCGCCACCGAGGACGCAGTCACTTCCTCCTCGCGCGTTGATCGTGTCGACACCGCTCGAGCCGAGAACGAGCTCGGCCGCGGCGGTACCGTTGAAGGTGCCGCTGCCGGTGACGATGCTCGTCAGGCTGAGGGCGTTGCAGTTCGAGGGCTTCGCCTGATTGGCCGTCTTGGCGACGGCGACCCGGTCGGCGAGCGAGCTCGGCACGGCGTTCCCGGCCGTCAGCGCGACGGTCGCCACGAGCACGACCGCCACGGCGAGGCTGACCAGGCCGAGGCGGACGAGCCGGCGAAGCCTCATGGGTGAGCCGGGTCGGGCCGGAGAGGCGTCGAAGCGGTGCCGGCGGGAGCCGACGCGGGATCGAAGCTGTACACGACGCCGTCGTCCTCGACGAAGTAGGAACGGCCGCTCTCACTGTCCTCATGGAGGATCATCCGGTCGTAGCGCTCGGCGATCCGGGCCAGGGCGTCCATCGACTCCACCCGCACGGTCGTCTCAGGGGCGCGCCGTTGTACCGACGCCACAGGCACGAGCAGCCGCCCGTAGCGAGACTCCGCCCGCGCGTGGTCGTCACGCCTCGTCCGGGCACCGAGAAGAAGGACCGCCAGCAGCGCGACGAGCGAGATCGCGCCGCCGACGAGCGCAACTGTGCGCGCCGCCGAGACGGCGACGTGGCGCCCGAAGAGAGCGATCGTTCCAGGCTCGGCCGAGAGGCGCGGGGTCGACGACGACGGCGTCAAGTCCTGCGCCGCGTCTCCCGGGGACGGCGGCGGGATCACCATCCGAGCCGAGTCGAGCACAAACGCGAGCGTGGGCGAGAACACCTCGTCGACCGGGCGGCCGGCGACGACTCCTGCGAGCTCGACCGTGGGCGAGATCGCCACGTGGTAGCTGTCGTTGCGCTTCCCCGTCGCCTCCTCGAACTCTCGGATCATTCGGCGGACGGCGGCCATGTCGAGCACTCCCGTGAGCGTCAGACGGTCTGAGGCGGCTCGCGTCGAGCCGGACAGATCGAGGGTGCGCACCCATCCGAACCCGTCCGACACACGCGCCACGAGCGAGCCCTTCGTGGTCACGTCGTGCTGCCAGGGAGTCAGGAGCGCGTAGGTGAAGCGGACAGGAAGCTCAGGCACGACGCGGGTGAAGACGGCGTCGCCGGTCGAGATCCGCCGGCCGTCGTAGAACGGGCTCTGCGGCACGACCGCCGAGTACGAGAACGCGCCGGCCTGACGGTAGAGCGTTCCGGCCTCGACGTTTCTGACAGTCGGTCGCGAGAAGGCGACGAGACCGAGCAGGAGGCAAAGCACGAGCGCAGCGCCGCACACTGCGATCGCGGCAGTGCCGGCGAGGAAGCGGAGGGGATCACGGCGTCTCATGCGGATCACGTTCGCGGGGCGGAGCGGTCTCCCGCTCCGCCCCGCGGCAGGGTCTACTGGGCGGCGACGACCGTGAGGTTGTCGGCCGGCGCCACGGTCGCCTGCGGCGACGTCGTCGTGCACGACACGCTTCCAGCCGTGTTGGTGCACGTGTACCAGGAGCCGCCGCTCTGGAGCTGAACCTTGAGCGTCTGCGTCGTGGTCGGCGCGATCGTGAACGTCACGGAGTCGACGTTCTGGGGGTTCGTTGCGTTGAGGTTGTAATGAACGGTCGAGATCGTGTACCCGGTGATCGCGCCCGAGCCCGAGCCCGCGTTCGACGCGGGAACGGTGTTCGACGCCGTGAATCCCCAGGCCGCGAACGCGACCACGCACGCGAGCAGCGCAGCAACGGACAGCCGTGCTCTCTTTCCGAAACGCTTCCTCGTCATCGAGATCCTCCTACAACAGTCGCAGTCGGTGGTACGAAGAGGGCCGCATTCCGTCCCGATCGATGGACCCGCCCTGTCCGCTCCCAGGGGTTTCGGACTGCACGCGAGCCGCGCTCACCCCCGATCGAGGGAGGTCGGGATGCGGGAGGGCGGCAGCCGGTATGAACTGGGGTTGATTGGTGCGCGCCTTCCCGCCGCGGCTAGCATTGCGCCCGTGCACGACGTGACGGCGACGCCGGGAACCGCGGCCGAGACCGCGCTCGAAGAGACGCCGAGCCCGTTCCGGGCGCTCTTCGAGCACTGGGAGTCGACGCAGTGGGCGGCCCACAGGCTCGACCTCTCGAGGGATGCCCAGGCGTTCGCCGCCCTCTCGGAGGCCGAGCGCGAGGGGATGATCTGGATCTTCGCGCATCGCTTCCACGCGGAGTTCAACGTGGCGCGGCTGCTCGCGCCGTTTCTCGACGCGGCGCCCTCCTACGAGATGCGACTGCTCCTGGCCACGCAGGTCGCGGACGAGTACCGGCACTGCCAGAGCGTGCTGCGCATCTACGAGGAGGTCTTCGGTGTCCAGGGCGGCGTCGAGGCGGTGCAGGCCCTGGCCGACGAGAATCTCGATCCGGTCGCCGACATGCTCTACGCGGCCCTCGACCGCCAGGTGCTCGGCTTGCGCGACGACCGGTCGACGGAAGCGTTTTGCCGAGCGGTATTCGCGTACCACCTCGTCGCGGAAGGAGTCGTCGCCCGCACGGCGCAGAACCTCGTTGCCGACCAGTACGACAAGCTCGGGTTCCCCGGGCTCGCCGAGGGCCGGCGCCTGGTCGCCCGGGACGAGGCGCGACATATCGGCATCGGCGTCTCGTACCTCCGCCAGCAGATGACGCTCGATCGCGACCGCACCGTCGAGGCGATCGCCGAGGTCGTGGACGAGGTCGGCCGGCTCGCGCAGCGCGGCCTCGAGCTGGGAGCCGGGCTGGAGGACGCGCTCCGTGACGGCTACGGCGTCGACTCGAAGGCGTTCTACGCCGAGGCGATGCGCCTGTTCCAGATCCGCCTGCGCTCGATCGGTCTCCTGTAAGGGCAGGGGCAGGGCATGCCCTGCCCGCCGATGCGCTACGTATCCGGTTCGGACCGGCGGCGCATCTCCTCCGCCGCCTTCCGGGCCTCGTCGTGGACCCGGCGGCGCATCACCTCCAGCTCGTCGCCCGGTGGCTCGAGCCCGTCCACGCCGTGCGGCGCTCCCGCGCTCGGAACCGCGGGTGACGGAGGTTCCGTCTCGGCGGCGCGCGCATCGACGAGCTTTCGCCTGAGCTCCTCGGCGCGAGGATCGACCGTCGCGCCGGCAACCGTGGCGCTGCCGACCCGATGCCGGCGGCGCAGCTCGACGGCCGAGAGGACCGCGGCAGCCCCGGTGAGCATCCCGGCGAGCAGCGCGAGCTTTCGGTGCATTGCCGTCACTCTTCCACGACACGGAAGCGGCTGCCAACTTGGAGACGGCAGCTATACTCGCCGGGCTTCCTGCTCCGCCGGATGCCGCCGATTCCCGAGGCGGCGCGAACAGGCGGGGCCACTAGACCGAGGGAAGGAGAACACGGGAACCGTGAACGAGTACGAGATCATGCTGCTCCTCGACCCCGAGCTGCCGGAGGATCGCCAGACCGAGATCGTCGCGCGCGCCCGCGAGATCGTCGAGCGAGACGGCGGCGCCTGGCAGGGCCACGAGCCCTGGGGCCGCCGCAAGCTCGCGTACGAGATCGAGAAGAAGGGCGAGGCCTACTACCACCTCCTCTACTTCGATGCGGGCACCGCGACGCTCGACGAGCTCACCCGGGTGTTCCGGATCACCGACGGCGCCGTGCGGCACCTGGCCGTGCGACGGACGACGCCGATCCGCCGGCAGGCTCCGCCCCCGCCGCCGCCCGTTGTCGCGCCGGCGCCTGCGACAGCTCCGGCGGAGACCGTCCAGGCTGCCGAGTAAGATCGAACAGACGTTCGAGAGAGGGAGAGAACCATGGCCAACATCAACCGCGTCGTCCTCGTCGGGAACCTGACCAAGGACCCCGAGCTTCGGCACACGCCGAGCGGAACGGCCGTCTGCAAGCTGCGGCTGGCCGTGAACACGCGCCAGAAGGATCAGGCGTCCGGCGAATGGGGCGACAAGCCCAACTACTTCGACGTGACCGTGTGGGGAAACCAGGGCGAGAGCTGCGCGCAGTTTCTGTCCAAGGGCCGACCGGTGGGAGTCGACGGGCGCCTCGACTGGCGCGAGTGGGACGCACAGGACGGGACCAAGCGCCAGGCGGTGGAGATCATCGCCGAGAGCGTCCAGTTTCTCGGCTCTCGTGGCGACGGCGAGGCCCCGCAGCGCCAGTACGTCCCGGCAGGCGACGTGGCGGCCGACCAGTCGGACTTCAGCCCGTCCGGCACGGACGACGACATCCCCTTCTAGGAGGCACACCGCACGATGGCTTCGCCGAAACGAGATCGCGATCGCGAGAGCACCCGCAAGCGGCCCTCGCCGCCCGGAGGCGCCCGCAGGAAGAGCTGTTATTTCTGTAAGGAGAAGATCGAGCAGGTCGACTACAAGAACTACAACCAGCTCCGCCGCTACGTTTCCGAGAAGGGGAAGATCCGGTCACGCCGGATCACGGGCGCGTGTCGGCGACACCAGGGGCAGATCGCGGTCGCGGTCAAGCGTGCGCGAGAGGTCGCTCTCTTGCCCTACGTCTCCGGCTAGGCGATGGACGTCATCCTCCTCCAGGACGTCGACAAGCTCGGACTTCGCGGCGACGTGATCAGCGTCGCACGCGGGTACATGCGCAACTACCTCGCGCCGCGGGGTCTCGCCGAGACCGCGACGCCGGCGCGAGTCGCCGAGGTGCGGCGCCGTGACGCCGAGCGGGCCCGGCACGAGGCCCGAACGTTCGAGCAGGCGCAAGACGTCGCGGCGACGCTGCAGAAGACCGTCCTTCGCTTCGAGGTCAACGCCGGAGCGCAGGGAACGCTCTTCGGCTCCGTCACGCCGACCGACATCGCCGAGGAGATCTGGCGCGCGCGAAAGATCCGCGTCGACCGGCGCAAGATCGACCTCGAGGAGCCGATCAAGCGGGTCGGCCGCTACGCGATCCCCATCGACGTGTTCCAGGACGTCCGGGTCGAGGTCAAGACGCTGGTCGTGCCGGAGGGCGGCGAGCTCCCGCCCGAGCTCGACGTCGAGCCGGGTGAGGTCGAGGGCTCCGAGCCCATGACCGAGCCGGCCGGCCGCGCTATCGAGCCCGAGGCCAACGGCGACGCCGAGGCCGTCGGCGAGGCCGAGACGGGCCCGGAGTACGACCCCGACCTGGAGCCCGCGCAGGACTGACGATCGTCTCGCCGCCGCCCGGTCTTCGGGCCGGGTAACCGGATCTCCACACGGACCCCACAGAGCTGTGGGCAAGCGCACGATCTTCTCGCTCGGAGCGACAACTTTTCTCCACAGCGTCCGACGCCCGGTGTGGGAACGCCGTCCGCTTCATGTGCGAACGTATGTTCTTTCCTGCAAAGCGGGTGCTTTCCTCTGTGGAATCGCTGAATTCACACATCCTTGCGCCCCGGGCGCATGTCCGGGATGGTCACGGCCGCATGGCCGCAGTCGAGACGGCGCACGTCCCGCCCCAGAACCTCGACGCCGAGGAGTCCGTCCTCGGCGCGATGATGCTCTCGCCCGGAGCGATCGCCGCGGTCAGCGAGGTGATCGACCCGACCGGGCGGGAGTTCTACCGCGAGAGCCATGCCCGCGTGTACCGCGCGGCGCTGTCCCTGTACGCCAAGGGCGAGCCGGTCGACGCGATCACGCTCGCCGACGAGCTCGCCGAGCGGGGCGAGCTCGAGGACGCCGGTGGCAAGGAGCGCATCCACGAGCTCGCGTCGCTCGTCCCCGCGACGGCGAACGCTCGTCACTACGCCCAGATCGTCCGCGAGACCGCCACCCTTCGCGGCCTGATCCGGGCCGGCGGCGAGATCGCGCGCCTCGGCTGGGAACGACCCGGCGACGCGACCGAGCTCGTCGACACGGCCGAGCAGATCGTCTTCGACCTCTCGCAGCAGCGCGCCTCCGCGCGAGTTCAGCCACATCGAGCAGCTCCTGAAGGAGAGCTTCGAGCGCATCACGGCGCTGTACGAGTCGGGCGCCGACGTCACCGGCGTCGCGTCGGGCTTCCGCGACCTCGACCGGATCACGTCGGGATTCCAGCCCGGCAACCTGATCGTCGTCGCCGCCCGTCCGAGCATGGGCAAGTCCGCGCTCGGGCTCTGCATGGCGGCGAACATCGCCGTCCGCACCCAGGTTCCCGTCGCGCTCTTCACGCTCGAGATGTCCAAGGCCGAGGTGACGCAACGGCTCATGTGCAGCGAGGCCAAGGTCGAGTCCCAGCGGCTGCGGACGGGGAAGCTGTCGCCCGAGGACTGGCCCCGGCTCACCGCCGCCTGCGACAAGCTCGCCAAGGCGCCGGTCTACGTCGACGACACGGGCGCGATCACGATGATGGAGATCCGCTCGAAGGCGCGGCGGCTGAAGTCGAAGCACCCGGAGCTGGGCCTCATCCTCGTCGACTACATGCAGCTCATGACGTCCGGGATGAGCGCCGAGAACCGCGTCCAGGAGGTCTCGCAGATCTCACGCTCGCTCAAGGTGCTCGCCCGCGACCTCGACGTCCCGATCGTCGCGATGTCGCAGCTCTCGCGCGCCGTCGAGCAACGGCACGACAAGCGGCCGATCCTCTCCGACCTCCGTGAATCGGGGTCGATCGAGCAGGACGCGGACATCGTCTGCTTCATCTATCGCGACGAGTACTACAACGCCGAGGAGTCCGAGCAGCAGGGGATCGCCGAGGTGATCGTCGCAAAGCACCGAAACGGCCCGACCGACACGGTCAAGCTCTCGTTTCTGAAGCGGTACGCCAAGTTCGCGGATCTCGCCGCGATGTAGGCGGCGAGACCGGCCTACGCCGGCGGGGGCCGGGCGCCGTGGATCCCGTCCCTACAATCCGTCCGTGCCTGCCACCGTGATCGTCGGCGCCCAGTGGGGCGACGAGGGAAAGGGGAAGATCGTCGACCTGCTCGCCGAGCAGTCCGACGTCGTCTGCCGCTACCAGGGCGGGCCGAACGCGGGCCACACGATCATCCGCGACGGCGAGCGCTTCGCCCTCCACCACGTTCCGTCGGGGATCCTCTATCCGGGAACGGTCTGCGTCGTCGGGGCGGGCTGCGTCGTCGACCCGCAGCTCCTGGTCGAGGAGATCGACGGTCTCGAGGAGCGGGGCATCTCGGCGGAGGGCCTGCGGCTGTCGGGCAACGCGCACCTGATCATGCCCTGGCACGTTGCGATCGACTCGGCGAGCGAGCGCCATCTCGGCCGGCTCCAGATCGGGACGACGCGGCGCGGCATCGGCCCGGCGTACGCGGACAAGGTGGCGCGACTCGGCATCCGGGTTCAGGACGTCCTCGACCCGAAGATCCTGCGCCAGAAGTTCGAGACCGCGCTCGCCGAGAAGAACGTCATCCTCGAGCGCGTCCACGGCGTCGCGCCGCTCCAGCCCGGCGAGCTCGCGGAACGGATGGAGGCGTACGCCGTCCGCCTGCGGCCCTACGTCGCCGACACGTCCCTCCTCGTCGACCGGGCCCTGCGCGACGGCAAGCGGGTCCTGCTCGAGGGGGCGCAGGGAACCCTGCTCGACGTCGATCACGGCACCTACCCGTTCGTGACCTCCTCCAATCCGGTCGCGGGGGCGGCCGCCACGGGCATCGGCATCGGCCCCACCCGGATCGACGGCGTCATCGGCGTCGCCAAGGCGTACGTCACCCGGGTCGGCGAGGGCCCGTTCCCCACCGAGATCGAGGGCCCGGACCAGGAGCGTGTGCGGGAGCTCGGCGGCGAGTACGGGACGACGACGGGTCGGGAGCGGCGCTGCGGCTGGCTCGACCTCGTCGGCCTCCGCTTCGCGGTCCGGGTGAACGGCATGACCTCGCTCGCGCTGACCAAGCTGGACGTTCTCTCCAGCTTCGACGAGATCCCCGTCTGTGTCCGCTACCGCCTGCGCGACGGCTCGGAGAGCCCTGACTTCCCGGCCCACCAGAGCGACTTCCACAGCGCCGAGCCCGTGTACGAGACGCTGGCCGGCTGGAAGGAGCCGCTCGGAGACGTCACCGACGTCGAGGGCCTCCCCGACGGGGCGCGTGCCTACGTCGAGTTCGTCGCGCGCGAGGCGGAGGTCGAGGTCAGCCTGATCGGGACGGGCGCCGAGCGCGAGCGTGTCGTCCTGCCGCTCGGCCGTGACGTCCTGGCCTAGAGGCTCGCCCGGCGGCATCGTCCTCGCAGGCGGCCGCTCGACCCGCATGGGCACCGACAAGGCGGCGCTCCCCTGGGGGGGCACGACGCTCGTCGCGCGCGTCGCGGCCGTCGTCCGCGACGCAGTGGCGGGTCCGGTCGTCGTTGTCGGCTCGCCCGCTCGGGAGCTTCCATCGCTCCCACGCGAGCTCGAGGTCGTGGTCGACGCGCACGCCGATCGCGGCCCGCTCGAAGGGCTCGCCGCCGGCCTGCGGGCGCTCGAGGGACGCGCCGGCCACGCCTACGTCGCCGCAACGGACACGCCCTTCCTGCAGGCCGCCTTCGTCCGGTGTGTCCTCGACGCGCTCGGCGACGGCTTCGACGCGGCCGTCCCGCGGGCGTACGGTCGCGTCCATCCGCTCGCGGCCGCCTACCGGGTCTCGGTGCTCGCGACCGTCGAGCGGCTGCTCGCCGCGGAGCGGCTGCGCACGGCAGGGCTCCTCGACGAGCTTCGCGTGCGTTGGCTGGACGAGGACGAGCTTCCCGAGCTCGGCTCGCTTCGCAACGTCAACTCGCCTGAGGATCTCGCCCGGGCACGGGAGTCGCTTCCGTAGCCGCGATTACCCGTCGAGCCTGATGCGCTCCGGGTGCGTGTAGACGTTGAAGCGATCGCCGCGGAGGAACCCGACGAGGGTCAGGCCGAGGCGCCGCGCGGTGTCGACCGCGAGCGTCGAGGGCGCAGATACCGCGCAGAGGATCGGGATCCCGGCCACCGCCGCCTTCTGGACGAGCTCGAAGCTCGCCCGGCCCGACACGATCACGATCGCCTCGCTCTCGGGCACGCGGCCCTCGAGGAGCGCGTTGCCGACGACCTTGTCGAGCGCGTTGTGGCGGCCGACGTCCTCCCGCAGAACGGCGAGCGCCCCGGACGCGTCGAAGAGACCCGCGGCGTGCAGGCCGCCGGTGACGTCGAAGACGCGCTGGTCGCCGCGCAGGAGCCCGGGAAGGCTCGTGATCAGCTCCCGGCCGACGACCGGCCCGGGCGGAAGCGCGGCGCAGCGCACCTCGATCGCCTCGATCGACGCCTTGCCGCACACGCCGCAGCTCGACGTCGCGTAGAAGTTGCGCTGCAGGACGCCCGAATCGAACGGCCGCCGGAGGTGGACGGTAACGATGTTGTAGCGTTGCTCCTCCGGAACCTCGAGGCCGCAGTAGCGAATCTGCGCGATCTCGTCGGCCAACTCGACCAGGCCCTCGGTGAAGAGGAAGCCGGCGGCGAGCTCCATGTCGGCGCCCGGGGTTCGCATCGTGACCGCGACGCTGACCGGTTCCTGGCCGGGGCCGGCCGCCCGGATCTCGAGCGGCTCCTCGGTGGCGAGACGATCGCGTCGTGTCGTGGACGCGGCACCCTCGACGACGGTGACGCGCGCCTCGCCGACAGTCCGCCGGACGGGCAGCCCCTCGGTCGTTGCCATGACGACGAGGTTAGCGGCCTCGGGTCTGGACGTGCTGGAAGCCGAAGCGGCCCTTGATGCAGAGATTCCCGCGCGTGATGTCGTGGTCGTCCGGCGACGTCACCTTGACGATCTCGTTGTCCTGAACGTGCAGCTCGAGGTTGCAGCCGACGCCGCAGTACGGGCAGATCGTCTGCACCTCGGTCTGGCTGGCCTCGTCCCAGGTGCCCGCGGCGCGCATGTCGAACTCGCTCCGAAAGACGAGCGCGCCGGTCGGGCAGACGGCGATGCAGTTGCCGCAGTAGACGCACGCCGACTCGGGGAGCTCGGCGACGTACTCCGTGGAGATGCGGGCGTCGAAACCCCGCCCGGCAACCGCGATCGCGAACGTGTTCTGGTACTGGTCGCCGCAGGCGTCGACGCACTTGTAGCAGAGGATGCATTTCGAGTAGTCGCGGACGTAGAGTTCGTTGTCGACCTTCGCCGGCGCGTGCACCGTCGCCGCGGTCAGACCGTCGGCGTGGATGTGGTGGCCGGCGCGCTTCCGGTCGCGATCGGGATCGGGCGGAGCCTGTGGGCCGTAGCGCTCCGGCCGCGCCTCGTAGCGCCGTGCGTACTCCTGTGCCGCCGGCGCGGTCGACAGATCGACCGACGACGCCAGGAACTCCATCACCAGCCGCCGCGAGAGGTTCACCCGCTCGGAGTCGGTCTTGACGACCATCCCCTGCTCGACCTTGCGCGAGCACGCGGGGACGAGCACGCGCGAGCCGTCGAGCTCGACGACGCAGACGCGACAAACGTTGGCCGGCCGAAGCGTCGAGCCGTAGCAGAGCGTCGGGGTGTCGATCCCGAGCTTCGTCGCCGCATCGAGGATCGTCTGGCCCTCGAAGACGCGGACGTCCTGCCCGTCGATCTCGAGCTCCACCATGCGGGTGGGAGCGAGGATCGTTGCCGCGCTCACGACTTCGCGCCGTTCGTGAAGAGACCCAACCGCCCGATCGCGGACTCGATCGCGCTCGAGGCCGTCTGGCCGAGGCCGCAGATCGACGCGTCGCGCATGCACTGGCCCATCTCGGCGATCAGCGCGAGCTCCTCTTCGACCGACCCCCGCGTCTCGCCCGAGAGAACCCGCGCGAGCGCCTCCTCCTGCCGTACCGTGCCGACGCGGCACGGTACGCACTGGCCGCAGGACTCGTCGCGGAAGAACCCGGCGATGCTCATCAACGAGCGTCCGAGGTCGACGGTGTCGTCGAAGACCATGACGACGCCTGACCCGAGCGTGGTTCCGGCCGCCCGTGCGCCCTCGAGCGTGAGCGGAAGATCGAGCTCGTGCGGCCCCACGAATCCACCCGCGGCTCCACCGAGGAGGACGGCCTGGAGCGGCCTGCCGGCTCTCACCCCGCCCGCCAGCGCGAGCAGCTCGCCGAGCGTCGTCCCGAACTCGACCTCGTAGACGCCCGGGCGCTCGACGCACCCCGAGAGGCAAAAGAGCTTCGGACCGGTCGAGCCCTCGGTGCCGATCTCCGCGAACGCAGGGCCGCCCACGCGCAGGATCTCGAGCACGTTCACCAGCGTCTCGACGTTGTTGACGACCGTCGGCTTGCCGAAGAGCCCCTCCTGAACCGGGAAGGGCGGTTTGTTGCGCGGCTCGCCGCGGTACCCCTCGATCGAGTTGAAGATCGCCGTCTCCTCGCCGCAGATGTACGCGCCCGCGCCCTTGCGAACCTCGAGGTCGAAGTCGAAGCCCTGCCCCAGGACGTCCTCGCCGAGGAAGCCGCGGGCGCGCGCCTCCGCAAACGCGTGCTCGAGCAGCTCGCGAGCCCAGGGGTACTCGCCCCGCAGGTAGACGTAGCCGCGCTCGCACCCCGTGGCGTAGGCGGCAATCGTCATCGCCTCGACGAGGGCGAACGGGTCGCCTTCCATCAGCGCGCGGTCCTTGAACGTTCCCGGCTCGGACTCGTCCGCGTTGCACACGAGGTAGTGCGGCCGCACCGGCTGGCGCGCCACGGCGTCCCACTTGCGGCCCATCGGGAACGCGGCGCCTCCGCGGCCCACGAGCTTCGAGTCGGCGACCTCGCGGATCACGCCCTCGGGGCCGAGCTCGAACGCCCGTCGCAGCGCCGAGTAGCCGCCGTGCGCCCGGTACTCGTCGAGGCTGCGCGGATCGACGACGCCGACGCGACGGAGCAAACGAAGCGAGGGCTCGCCCTGCTGCGGCACGACCGCCGACGGGTCGGGGCCGGCGCCGCCGTCGAGCACAGCGAGGAGGCCGTCCGCGTCGACCGGGGCGAGCACGTGCTCGCGCGGGTCGTCGCCCGCGACGGTGAGGAGCGCGGCCGGCGCCCGGTCGCACTGGCCGAGACAGGGGCTGCGATACCACGCGCACGGGGTGGCGCCGATCTCGGCGACGGCTCCCTGCGGGCCGACTCGCTGCTCGAGCTCGGCAACGAGCGCGTCGACGCCGTTGCACGCGCAGGCCAGGTCGTCGCAGACGTGCAGGACGCGCGGTGGGCGCTGATCCAGCGAGAAAAGTGCGTAGAACGTCGCGACCCCGTACGCGTCGGCGGGCGGCACGGTGAGCCGCTTGCAGACGTAGTTCAGCGCGCCCGGGCTGATCCAGCCCACGTGCTCCTGGACGGCGTGGAGCGCGGGCAGAAGCTCGTCGCGGCGCCCGCGCGCGGCGTGTCCGCTGCGGGCGAGCCGGCCGTCGACGGCGACGGCGCGCCGCCCCCCGTCCCAGCCGGACTCGGGCGGGCCGAGCACGTGGTCGACCGCGTCACGCTCGCCCGGCGTCGGCTCGGCGTCGAGCAGATGGAGATCCATCGGCGAAGCCTATTCGGCGCCGACGGCGGCGGGCTGCTCGTACCGGCCGCTCTCCTCCGCCACCGCTGGGGTGATCTTCTCGACGCGGATCGCCGCGGCCTTGAACTCGGCCGTCCCCGACTTCGGGTCGGTGGCATCGATGGTCAGGAGGTTCGTGTCGACCTCGTCGGGGAAATGGAGCGTCATGAACGCGAGCCCGGGTCGAAGCGAGGGGTCGATCCGGACGGGCGCCTCGACCGACCCGCGCCGCGACGAGACCCGGGCGACCTCGCCGGCCTCGAGCAGCAGCCGCTCGGCGTCCTCGGGCGAGAGGTCGAGCGACTCGCCGCGATGGAGCGGAGACCCGTAGAGGTTCGACTGGACGCCCGTGTTGTAGGACTCGAGCCGCCGCCCGGTCGTCAGCCGGATCGGGTACTCGGCGTCGAGAGCCTCGAACGGCGGGCGGTGCTCGACGACCGAGAACGGCGCGGCCGGGCCGCTACGCGGCTGCTCCCAGAGCCGGCCGTGCAGGAACAGCGACCCCGGGTGGCTTTCGTCCGGGCACGGCCACTGGATGCCGCCGAGCTCCTCGAGCCGCGCGTAGCGCATGCCCCGGTGCATCGGGCTCAGCGAGCGGAGCTCGTCCCAGATCTCCTCGGCGCTCGGGTTGCCCCAGTCGAAGCCGAGCCGTTGCGCGAGCGCGCACAGGATCCACGTGTCGTCGCGGGCCTCTCCGGGCGCGTCGAGCGCCTTGCGCACGCGCTGCACGCGGCGCTCCGAGTTCGTCACCGTTCCCTCGGCCTCGCACCACGACGCCGTACCGGGAAGCACGACGTCGGCCAGCTCGGCCGTCTTCGTCATCAGGATGTCCTGGACGACGAGGAAGTCGAGGCCTCCGAGCAGCCTGCGGGCGTGGGCGACGTCCGCCTCCGACTGGGCGGGGTTCTCGCCGATCACGTACAGCGTGCGCAGCTCGCCGCGCTCCATGGCGTGGAACATCTGCGTCAGGTGCCAGCCGTAGTGCGGGCGGATCGGCGCCCCCCAGGCCGCCTCGAAGCGCGCCCGCGCCTCGGCGTCGCGCTCGATGTCCTGGAAGCCGGGAAGCTTGTTCGGGATCGCGCCCATGTCTCCGCCGCCCTGGACGTTGTTCTGCCCGCGCAGCGGGTTCAGCCCCGACCCGTAGCGCCCGACGTGGCCGCACAGGAGGCCGAGGTTGATCAGTGCGAGGACGTTGTCGACGGCGTTGTGGTGCTCGGTGATCCCGAGCGTCCAGCAGATCATCGCGCGGTCCGCGCGCGCGAAGGCGTGCGCGACCTCGCGGATCACCTCGGCGGGAACGCCCGTCAGGCGCTCACCCTCCTCGAGTGTGAACGCCTCGACCGACGCGGCGTACTCCTCGAAGCCCTCGGTCGCGTTCTCGATGAACGCGCGGTTGGCGAGGTCGGCGTGGATGATCTCCCGGGCCATCGTGTTCGAGAGGGCGATGTCGCCGCCGACGTCGAGCCCGAGCCAGGCGTCGGCCCACTCGGCAGAGGACGTCCGCCGCGGGTCGACAACGTAGAGCCGTCCTCCGTTGCGGATGCCCTTGAGCAGGTGGTGGAAGAAGATCGGGTGCGTCTCGCGGGCGTTCGAGCCCCAGAGGAGGACCACGTCCGTCTCCTCCACCTCCCGGTAGGAGGACGTCCCGCCGCCCGCTCCGAACACTGTCGCCAGACCGACGACGCTGGGAGCGTGTCAGGTGCGGTTGCAGCTGTCGATGTTGTTCGTGCCCATGACCTGGCGCGCGAACTTCTGCGCCAGGAAGTTCATCTCGTTCGTCGCCTTCGAGCACGAGAAGATCCCGAACGACGTCCCGGCGTCCGCCGCGCGCGCGCTCTCGAAGCCCTCGGCGGCGCGCGCGAGCGCCTCGTCCCAGCCCGCCGGGCGCAATGCGCCCCCTTCGCGGACATACGGCGTCGTCAGTCGACCCTTCGTCTGCACCTGAGCTCACCCCCTCTCCTCGTCACCGCCAGCCCCCCCGCGGGGCCGCGTCACGCCGCATTCTACGCGGCGGACCCCGCCGCTACACTCGACCCCATCGCCCGCCTGCCCCTCGTTCTCGGAGCGCTCTGCCTTGCCGTGCTCGGTTTCGCCGGCGCGGCCCACGCGGCCGTCGCGCCCGTCACCTGGTGCGGCGCCGACGCGGCCGCGGCTGATCGGCTTCCGGACGCGGCAGCCGGCTTCCAGTGGCACGTGGTGTACGCCGTCCCGTCCGACGGGACCGACCGCTTCGCATCCCTCGCCTCGGGCATCGCCACCGACCTCGCCTCGATCGACGCCTGGTGGAACGGCCAGGATGCCTCCCGCCGGCTGCGCTTCGACCTCTTCGCCTTCCCCGGCTGCGCGCCCGGCCTGGGCCAGCTCGACCTCTCGAGCTCGCGACTCCCGCGCCCGGGCGCCGACTACGCGCCGCTCGAGAGTCGGCTCGACCGCATCGTCGCCGACCTGAACGCCCTCCCCTTCGGCTTCGCGAGCCCGGACAAGAAGTACCTGGTCTACTACGACGGCCCGGCGGACGAGCAGAAGGTCTGCGGCCAGGGGAACGCAGGCGTCACCGACGGCGGCCCTCGCGCCTTCGCGATCGTCTTCCTCCAGGCCTGCGGCCAGGGAAGCCCCGGCGACGGCGAGGGCGTCGCCGCGATCACCGCCGTCCACGAGATGACCCACGCGCTCAACGCCGTCCTCCAGCAAGCGCCGCACTACTGCAACGACGGCCACGTCTGCGACTCGGACAGCGATCTGCTCCGGGCGGTGGGTACGTCGACCGACGTCCTCTCGGCGCAGGTTCTCGACGTCGGTCACGACGACTACTACGGCCACTCCGGAACCTGGTGGGACGCGCAGGACTCGGGCTGGCTGATCCGCGTTGGCGGTCCGGACACCGCCCCTCCGGTCGGCCCGGCCAGCCTCCGCGTCTCGAGCGACGGGCCCGTCGTCACGCTGACGTGGCCTCGGGCCGTCGATGACGTCGGCCCGGTTCGCTACCGCGTCTATCGCGACGGCGAGCTCGTCCACGAGACGGTGCAGACGAGGATCGTCGACCGCGGCGTCAGGGGCCGCACGATCGTCTACGGCGTGCGGGCCGCCGACGTGGCCGGTTTCCTGTCGCCGCTGGTCGAGGTCCGCTTCAAGGTCGGCGCGGGCGTCGTCGACCCTGCGGGGCGGCTGCTCGCGGACACCGTCGCGCCGCCGCCCGTCACCGGGCTGCGCGGCGTAGCCACCGGGGGCGCGCTGCTCCTGCGCTGGCACGCGGTGACCGATCCGGGAGGGATTCGCGGCTACGTGGTCGAGCGAAACGGCAGGCGTTTCGCGACCGTTAAGCGAACGAGGCTTTCGATCCCCGGCACGAAGTCGAAGGGGCTCTGGACCGTACGGGCCGTCGACCGGGCGGGCAACGTCGGCCGGCGTCTCCAGGCAGTCCGCTTTTCCTGACGGCAGGCGCGGGTCGTTACGATCCGCCTGATGACGACCCGACCCGAGCTTTCGGCGACAGGCCGCGTTCCCGGTCGCCGGCGGCGAGGGCGGGATCCTCACCGAGATCATCTCGACGGTGGGCTCGTCGCTCGAGCTCGACGAGGTGCTCGCGGCGGTCGTCCGGCTGCTGTCGGACGCGAGCGCGGTCAACGCGTGCTTCGTCTACCTCGTCGACGCGGCCGGGGAGCGGCTCGTGCTCGCCGCGGCCTCCGAGCCGTACGGGCATCTGATCGGTCAGATCGCACTCGAGCGCGGTGAGGGGATCGCCTGGTGGGCCGCGGAGCACCGGGAGCCGGGGTTCACGCAGAACGCGCTCGCCGACCCGCGGAACCGGTACGTGCCCGAGCTCGAGGAGGAGCGCTTCCAGGCGCTTCTGTCCGTCCCGATCGTCGCGAGGGAAGGCGGAGTGATCGGCGTGATCTCGCTTCACACGGAGGCGCCGCGCGAGTTCACGCCCGGCGAGGTGGAGTTCCTCGTCTCGAGCGCGTCGCTCGTCGCGGGCGCGATCGAGAACGCCCGCCTCTACGAGGAGACCCGACGGCGAGTCGCCGAGCTCGAGCACCTCGCCGCGCTCGGCGAGACGCTCGCCCGCGCCGAGACGCTCGACGAGCTCCTGCCGCAGATCGCGTCTCGCGCACGCGACCTCCTGCGCGCGGAGGCCTGCCATCTCTACCTGCTGGAGCCGACGACGGAGGAGCTCCACGTGCGCGCCTCCTCGCCGACCGGGCGCGACGCTCGGAAGGCGCTGACGCTCGCGGATATCGGTCCCGAGCTCGCGCGCTCCGGTCGCACGACCACGGTGGCCACACCACTCGTTGCCGGGGACGAGCTCATCGGCCTGCTGATCGCTGAAGGGACGTCCGAGGTCGACCTCGCCCGGGCGGCGGCCAATCAGACCGCCGTGGCGCTGAAGAAGATCGACCTGATCGAGCGCCTGACGGAGAAGAACCTGATCAAGGACTTCCTCGAGCAGCTCGCGCGCGGCGGCGGCCCGCGGGACGAGCTGGCCGAGCGCGCCGAGCGGCTCGGGTGCGACATCGACCAGCGCCACCTCGTCCTCGCCGCCTCGCCCCCCGACGACCTGCTCGAGCGGCTGCTTGCCGCATACGCTCCGGGCTCGCTCTTCGATCGCCGTGACGACTCCGTCCGCGCAATCGTCCGCATCCCGAGCGCCGGCGAAGCGGCGCTCGTGGAGGCGATCCAGAGGATCCAGCGGGAGCTCGAGGGATCGGTCGCGATCGGGGTATCGAACCCGTGCAAGGGTGCGGCGAGCTTCCCGGCCGGCTTCGAGGAGGCCCGCCACGCGCTGCTCGGGACGACCGTCCTGCAGGGCACGCCGGGCGTGATGACCTACGAGGAGCTGGGACCGTACAAGTACCTCCTGCGGATGTCGTTCGACGCGGGTCTGCGCGACCGCCACCGGGACGCGGTCGCGCGTCTCGCCGACTACGACCGCCAGCGGTCGACCTCGCTCCTGCGGACGCTCGAGGAGTTCCTGCGACGGCGCGGCAACATCAGCGCCACCGCCGAGGTGCTCTACGTCCATCCGAACACGCTGCGCCAGCGCCTCCGGCGCATCGCCGAGCTCTCCGGGCTCGACCTGCGCAAGGACGACTGGCTGATGGTCGAGATCGCGGTCAAGCTGGTGAAGCTGCAGCTCGCCCTGGGCACGGCGGCGAGCGACACATCGCCCCCACGCCGCGTGTAGCAACCTGCCACTGGCGATCGGCCCCCGGCGCGTTAGTGTCCTCCGGTCCACCCCGGCAAGGAGGGAGAAGCGCATGGCGGTCGAGGCCCCGCAGTCCGTCGACGAGGTCAGGGCCCGGGCCAAGAAAGACGGGATCGAGTTCTTCTTCGCCCAGTTCGTCGACATGTACGCGCGCCCGAGCGCGAAGCTCGTTCCGGCAGCGAACCTGGACTCGCTGCTGACCGAAGGGGCCGGCTTCGCCGGCTTCGCCGCGGGCGAGATCGGCCAGGTGCCCGCCGATCCCGACATCGCCGCGATCCCCGACCCCGCGAGCTACACGCCCGTGCCCTGGCAGCCGGGCCTTGCCCGCTTCGCCTGCGACGTGACCGTCGAAGGAGAGCCCTGGCCGTACTGTCCGCGCACGATCCTGAAGAGCGTGCTCGCGGCTGCCCGCGCGAAGGGGTACGACCTGAAGCTGGGCCTCGAGCTCGAGTACTTCCTCGTCCGCCGGCGCGAGGACGGGTCGATCGAGCTGGCCGACGAGCTCGACACGCTCGAGAAGCCCTGCTACGACATCACCGGCCTGACGCGGCAGTACGAGCTCCTGACCACGGTGTCGCGCTACTGCAACGAGCTCGGGTGGGGCAACTACGCGAACGACCACGAGGATGCGAACGGCCAGTTCGAGCAGAACTTCACCTACGACGACGCGCTCGTGAGCTGCGACCGGGCGATCTTCTTCCGCTACATGGTTCACACCCTCGCCGAGCAGCGCGGGATGATCGCCACGTTCATGCCCAAGCCGTTCGCGAACCTGACCGGGAACGGCTGCCATTTCCACCTGTCGCTGTGGGACGGCGACACCAACCTCTTCCTCGACGAGGCCGACCCCCGCGGCCTCGGCCTCTCACAGCTCGCCTACAGCTTCGTCGGCGGGCTCAAGAAGCACGCGAGGGCCTACAGCGCCGTGACGGCGCCGACGGTCAACTCGTACAAGCGCCTCAAGGTCGGCACGACGGCGAGCGGCGCCACGTGGTCGCCCGTCTGGATCAGCTACGGCTACAACAACCGCACCCAGATGCTGCGCATCCCCGGCCCGGGGCGGATCGAGGACCGCACGATCGACGGCTCGTGCAACCCCTACCTCGCCGCCGCCGCGGTGCTCGCGGCCGGCCTCGACGGGATCGAGAACTCGCTCGACGCAGGCGAGCCGAACGCCGAGAACCTCTACGCGATCCCCTACGACGAGCTACGTCGCCGCGGCCTCGAGACACTTCCGGCCAACCTGCTCGAGGCGACCCACGAGCTCGAGGGCTGCGACGTCCTGCGCACCGCGCTCGGCCGCGGCCGCGACGAGGACTACGTCGACTACTTCATCCGCGTGAAGCGAGAGGAGTGGGCCCGTTACCACGAGCAGGTCACCCAGTGGGAGCTGAACGAGTACCTCACGCGCTTCTGAACGCATCCCGACCGCGAAGTCGAGATCTGACGCCGCGCCCGACGATCGCTGGCTCGGAGCTGGGTGCTCCTCGTTTGCGCCCGTTGGCAGGATCCGCAAGAATGGCAATAGCGTTTCCCTAGTGGAGATACCTCTTCGATGACCCTTCTGCTCCGCTGTCCCAACTGCGGGCCTCGCGAACGCGAGGAGTTTCGCAACGCCGGGGAGATCACCCGGCGGCCGAAGGAGACGCCAACGCTCCGGGAGCTGACGACGTACCTCTACGTCCGGGACAACGTCGCGGGCGTCCACCGCGAGTGGTGGTACCACCGCCACGGGTGCGGCCTGTGGTTCATCGCCGAGCGCGACACGACCACGAACGAGGTGCTCAGGACCGAGCTCCCGGGGGCCGGGTCGCCCTGATGCGCCTCGAGCCGCAGGCGCACGAGCGTCTCGACCGCACGACGACGATTGCCTTCACGTACAACGGCAAGCCCGTCACCGCGTTCGCGGGCGACACGATCGGCTCGGCGCTCTACGCCGCCGGGCGCAGGACGTTCTCGCGCAGCTTCAAGTACCACCGCCCGCGCGGCCTGCTCTGCTGTCAGGGGCACTGCCCGAACTGCCAGATGACCGTCGACGGCATCCCGAACGTCCGCACGTGCGCGACGCCGGTGCGCGAGGGGATGAGCGTGAAGCCGCAGAACTACCTCGGCTCGCTCGACTTCGACCTGATGGCGATCACGGACAAGATCGGCGGGCCGTTCACGCCGCCGGGCTTCTACTACAAGACGTTCATCCGTCCGAAGGCCTTCTGGCCGCTCTACGAGAAGTTCCTTCGCGGGGCCGCGGGGCTCGGCTCGCTCGACCCCGAGGCGGAGCGGACGGAGCGCTACGACGTCGAGCATCGCCACGTCGAAGTCCTCGTCGTCGGCGGCGGCCGGTCCGGCCTCGAGGCGGCGATCGAGGCCGCCCAGGGCGGCCAGGAGGTCGCGCTCGTGGACGAGGGCCCCGCGCCCGGAGGCGAGCTCCTCTTCTCTCCGAACGGAGCCGACGAGGCATCGTTTCTGGCCAAGCGTGCCCGCGACCTCGGCGTCGAGGTGCTCGCGCCCGCCACGGCGATCGGGGTCTACGAGGGCGGGCTCGTCCCGGTCGAGCACGGCAATCTGCTGATCCGCTTCCGCGCGGAGCACGTCGTCGCGGCGGCGGGGATCAGCGACCAACCGCTCGTCTTCCCGGGGAACGACCTGGTCGGCGTGATGTTCCCGACGGCCGTGCGTCGGCTCGTGAACTTCTGGTCGATCCGGCCGGGCGGTCAGGCGGTCGTCCTCACCGTCGACGACCGGGGCCTTGCCGCGGCCGACGATCTGCGCCGGGCCGGTACCACGGTCGCCGACGTGGTCGACTTCCGCGAGCAGGCGCCCCGCTCGCTCGCCGCGAAGGGAAGCCACGGGCGCGTGAAAGCCATGGTCGGTGGACGGCAAGTCGATCGACTGCGACCTCGTCGTGATGGCTGGAAGCCCCCAGCCCGCCTACCAGCTGCTCGCGCACGCCGGCGCGACCGTGAGCTACGACGCGCTCGCGCGGCATCTTCGTCCCGACCGACCTGCCCGCCGGCGTGTCGGCGGTCGGCGGGTGCGCGGGCGACGTCGGCGAGGTCGCCTCCCCCGCGCCCGTGCTCGGCGAGGGCAAGGGCTGCTTCGTCTGCTACTGCGAGGACCAGACGGCCAAGGACCTGAAGTACGCGATCGAGGAGGGCTACGACTCGATCCAGCTCGCCAAGCGCTACACGACCGTGACGATGGGCCCCTGCCAGGGCAAGCTCTGCCACACGAACTCGATCCGCATCTACGCGAAGCTGTGACTCGACCGACGAGGAGACGATCGGCACGACGACCGCCCGCCCGCCGTGGACGCCGTCTCGATGGGCCTGCTCGCCGGCCGGCCGCACGAGCCGGCGAAGCGCACGTCGATGCACCACGCCCACAGGGACATGGGCGCGGAGGTGTTCTGGACAGGCGCGTGGCGGCGGCCGCACGCCTACGGCAAGGACACGAACGCCGAGGCGCAAGCGCGTGCACGAGTCGATCGGCGTGATCGACGTCTCGACGCTCGGCAAGATCGTCGTCGAAGGGGCCCGACGCGGGCACGTTTCTCGACCGCATCTACCCGAACCGGTTCTCCGACCTGAAGATCGGGCGGATCCGCTACGGCGTGCTCACCACGGACGGCGGCCGGATCTTCGACGACGGCACGGTCGCCCGTCTCGGCGAGGACGAGTTCTACGTCACGACGACGTCGACGGGCGCCGACGCGGTCTTCGAGTGGTTCGAGTGGTGGAACGCCGTCTGGCGCATGGACGTCGAGTTCGCGAACGTCACCGGCGCGGTCGCTGCCGTCAACGTCGCCGGGCCCAACGCCCGCAAGCTGATGGAGAGGATCGCCGACATCGACGTGTCGAACGAGGCGTTCGCATACCTCGACGCGAAGCACGCCCACGTCGCCGGCGCGCCTGCGCTCGTCCTGCGGATCGGCTTCGTCGGCGAGCTCGGCTACGAGATCCACTTCCCGAGCCCGTACGGCGAGCACGTCTGGGACGCGCTCTTCGCCGCCGGCCAGGACTGGAACGCCGCCCCGTTCGGCCTCGAGCCGCAGCGGATCCTCCGGCTCGAGAAGATGCACATCCTTGTCGGTCAGGACACCGACGGCGAGTCGAACCCGCTCGAGGCGGCGATGCCGTGGATCGTCAAGCTCGACAAGGACGACTTCATCGGCAAGTGGTCGATCGAGCAGGTGGCCGAGCGCGGCCTGAAATGGATGCTGGTCGGCTTCGAGATGCCGAACGGGACGATGCCCGTCGAGGGTGGCCAGGTCGTCGTCGACGGCAGGTCGGCGGGCCGGGTCACGAGCGTCCGCTGGAGCGAGCAGGTGCGGCAAGGTGATCGGCATGGCGATCGTGCCGATCGAGCTCGCCGACGACGGCGACGAGTTCGACGTCCGCATCGACGGTGAGCTCGAGAAGGCGCGCGTCGTCACGAAGCCGTTCTTCGACCCGGAGGGAGCGCGTCTGCGGTCGTGAGCAGCCTCGACTTCCTCTCGCCCGATCGCGCGGCCGCCTACCGGGGCTCGCTTCCCCGTGCTTCACTCCTCCGCCGAGCGCCATCTGCGCGATGCGGGCGCCACGTTCGAGCAGCGTGGCGAATGGCTCGTGGCGACGTCGGTCCCGGGCGAGGCGGAGCGCCTCGAGCGCGTCGGGCTCGTCGACCTCTCGCACCTCGGGAAGATCGAGGTGCGCGGCGAAGGCTCACCCGACGAGTCCGCCGACGTGCTCGACTGGTACTCGATCCGGCCCGACCGCCACCTCGTCCTCTGCCGCTATCCCGCCGCGTCCGCGCTGCGCGACAAGCTCGCGAACCGGTTCGAGCTCGTGCTCGACCAGACGGGCGCGTACTCGGTGCTCGCGCTCGTCGGTCCGCAGGCTGGGGCGTTGCTGCGGCGGCTGACGCACATGCACGAGTTCCCGACGAGCGGGGCGCTCGCGCACGTGACCGCGCACGTCCTCGAGCGCGAGGGCGGGCTACTGGATCGTGTTCGGACAGGAGTACGGGCACTACGTCTGGGAAGTCGCGCTGGACGCCGCCGAGCCGTTCGGCGGCGGCCCGGTCGGCGTCGACGCGGCGCTGGGGCTGCAGTCGTGAAGGACATCCTGCGCAAGTCGCGGATGTGGCGGCGGAGCACGCTCGCCGATCGCTACGACGTCGTCGTCATCGGCGGCGGGGCGCATGGGCTCGCCACCGCGTACTACCTGGCGAAGAATCACGGCGTCACGAACGTCGCGGTGCTCGAGCGCGACTACATCGGCGCGGGCGGCTCGGGCCGGAACACGACGATCATCCGCTCGAACTACCGCACGCCGGAGGGCGCCGAGTTCTACGAGGCGAGCGTGAAGCTCTACGAGGGGCTCTCGCAGGACCTGGGCTTCAACGTCATGTTCTCCCAGCACGGCCACCTGACGCTCGCCCATTCCGACCGCGGCATGATCGTCTCGACCGAGCGGGCCGAGGTGAACAAGCTGCTCGGGATCGACAGCCGCGTCGTCGGGCGCGACGAGGTCAAGGAGCTCTGCCCGCAGATCCACCTCGACGGCGCGTTTCCGATCTACGGTGCGCTGTACCACCCGCCGGGCGGGATCATCCGTCACGACGCGGTCGTCTGGGGCTACGCGCGCGCGGCCGACCGGGGCGGCGCGGAGATCCACCAGGGGGTCGACGTGACCGGGATCGACGTCGCGAACGGACGGGTGACGGGGGTGCAGACGAACCGGGGCCCGATCGCGTGCGACACGGTCGTCTCCTGCATCGCCGGCTGGTCGACCCAGATCGCCGACACGGCCGGCGTTCGGCTGCCGATGTGGACGACGATCCTCCAGGCGTGCGTCACAGAGCCGGTGAAGCCCTTCCTCGACGTCGTCATCGTCTCGGGACAGCTCCACATCTACGTCTCCCAGACCGATCGCGGTGAGTTCCTGATGGGCTCGGGCGTCGAGCCGTACCCGACCTTCTCGTTCAAGGGCACCTTTCCGTTCGTCGAGGAGCTCGCCAAGTACATGCTCGAGCTCTTCCCCCAGCTCGCAGGAACCCGGATCCTGCGACAGTGGACCGGCCTCTGCGACATGACGCCCGACTTCAGCCCGATCCTGGGCGTGACCGAGGTCGAGGGCTTCGTCATCGACTGCGGCTGGGGTACCTATGGGTTCAAGGCCTCGCCGATCGTCGGCACGACAATCGCCGAGCTCGTCGCGACGGGTAAGACGCCGCGGCTGATCGAGCCGTTCAAGCTGGAGCGCTTCATCACCGACACCCTCGTGTCGGAGGCGGCCGCCGCCTCCGTCACGCACTAGGCCTTACCGACAGCCAAGGAGACGCAGATGGCAACGAAGGTCCCGTCCAATCTCGACATCGCGCAGGCCCACGAGCTCGAGCCGATCGCCGACATCGCCGCGCGCTACGGGCTCGAGGAGGACGAGTTCGACCTCTACGGCCGCTTCAAGGCGAAGGTCGACCTGTCAGTCCTCGACCGGCTGACCGCAAAGCCTGACGCGCCGCTCGTCTGCGTCACCGCGATCACGCCGACGAAGGCGGGCGAGGGCAAGACGACGACGTCCGTGTCGCTCACCCAGGGCCTCGGCAAGATCGGCAAGAACCCTGTTCTCTGCCTGCGCGAGCCGTCGCTCGGTCCCGTGTTCGGGATCAAGGGCGGGGCGGCCGGCGGAGGCTACGCGCAGGTCGTGCCGATGGAGGACCTGAACCTCCATTTCACGGGCGACATCCACGCGATCGGAGCGGCGAACAACCTCCTCGCCGCCGCGCTCGAGGCGCACCTCCTCCACGGCAACAAGCTCGGCATCGACCCGCTGACGATCAGCTGGCGGCGCTGCATCGACATGAACGAGCGGTCGCTCCGGCAGATCGTCGTCGGCCTCGGCGGGCGCGCGAACGGCTACCCGCGCGAGACCGGCTTCGACATCACCGCCGCCTCCGAGGTGATGGCGATCGTCGCCGTCTCGAACGACCTGGCCGACCTGCGCGCGCGTCTCGGCGCGATCTCGGTCGGCACGACCTACGAGGGCGAGCCGGTCACGGCCGACGACCTCCAGGCCGCCGGCGCGATGGCGGTGATCCTGAAGGAGACGCTGAAGCCGAACCTGATCCAGACGCTCGAGGGACAGGCGTGCTTCATGCACTGCGGCCCGTTCGCGAACATCGCCCACGGAAACAACTCCGTCGTCGCCGACAAGGTCGCGCTCAAGCTGGGCGACATCTGCATCACCGAGTCGGGGTTCGGCTCGGACATGGGGATGGAGAAGTTCCTCGACATCGTCTGCCCGATGGGCGGCCTCTCGCCGAGCGCCGTCGTCGTCGTGACGACCTGCCGCGCGATGAAGCACCACGCCGAGGATCCCGAGGGCGGGCTCGACGCGGTCGAGAAGGGCGCGGCCAACCTCGCCCGCCACATCGGCATCGTGCGCGAGTTCGGCCTCGAGCCCGTCGTCGCCGTGAACCGACGGCCCGAGGACACCGACGAGGAGGTCGAGCTGGCGCGGAAGCTCGCGCTCGACCACGGCGCGTTCGCGGCCGAGATCAACGACGCATTCGCGCGCGGCGGCGAGGGCGCGACCGAGCTCGCCGAGGCCGTCGTCGCCGCGACCGAGCGTCCGAACGCATACAAGCCCCTCTACTCCTTCGACCAGCCGATCGCCGAGAAGATCGAGGCGATCGCGACGCGCGCCTACGGCGCCGAGGGCGTCGAGTTCCTCCCGGCCGCCCGGGAGAAGCTCGCGCTCTACGCCGAGGCGGGCCTCGACCGCACGCCGATCTGCATGGCGAAGACCCACCTCTCGCTGTCGCACGATCCGACGCTCGCAGGCGCCCCCACCGGCTTCACGGTGCCCGTGCGCGACCTGCGCCCGTACACGGGCGCAGGCTGGCTCGTCGCGCTATGCGGCGACATGCAGACGATGCCGGGGCTCGGCGTCACGCCGGCGCTCCAGAACGTCGACGTCGACGAGACCGGGCGCACGGTCGGGCTGTTCTAGAGACGAGAACCGCGGGATCGAGGGAGAATCGCAGGCGTGACGACGCCTGCCCCCGCCGACGTCGAGCTCCTGCGCCTGCTCGACGAGATCGCCGCCGAGACGCCTGCGCCGGGCGGGGGCTCGGTCGCCGCCTTCGTCGTCGCGATGGCCGCGAGCCTCGTCGCCATGGCCGGCCGCTTCTCGAAGCGCCACTGGGACGGAGCGGGAGACACCGTCGGCCGGGCGGAGCAGTTGCGCGCCCACGTGACCCCGCTGGCACACGCCGACGCGCTGGCCTACGAGGAGGTCCTGACCGCGATGCGGCTACCGAAGGATCTCGAGCCCGAGGTGCGAAACCGCGCGATCGGCAACGCGCTCTCGCGGGCCGCGGACATCCCGTTGCTGATCGCGGAGGCGGCGGCCGACGTGGCGGAGCTGGGCGCGCTCGTCGCCCTGCGGGGAAATCCGAACCTGCGAGCAGACGCCGCGGCGGCGACGCTGTTCGCCGAGTCGGCGGCCCGGGCCTCCGCCAACCTCGTCGCCGTCAACCTGAGCATGACGGCCGACGACCCGCGGCTGACGCGCGCCCGCCAGCTCGTCGAAGCGGCGGCCGCGTCCTCCCAGCGAGCCCTGGCAGCGGGCGCGTAGACCTCGCCTGACGGCAATCCCACGCTCTGCGCCTCCTCGCCCACTGTGTCACGAGCCGTCGCTTGTGTTGCATCACCGGGAGACGGCGACGAGAGGACAATCGGGGTTGCCGTTGGAGGATCGGCCTGAGTGATGCAACACAAACAACGGGTTGTGACTCGGCGATCGGCGCGTACGGGATCGACCGGCATGGCACCCCCCGCACCCGAAGAGCGCCGGGCTCGTCGCCACGGAGGGCTCGGCTGAGGTCGTGCCCGCGCCACGGCGCACCGGACAGCCGGCCGCTAGGTCTGAGGGCTCAGCTCGGGCGAGCCGCCGACCCCTCCGGCTTCACCGGCGGTGGCCTGAAGGCGGCTCTCCCAGTCGGCGTGCTCGCCCATGCAGGTCGGGCACGCCTGCACGGTCGTGTCCTTGGTCGTTACGGATCCCCAGCTTGCGCTCGAGAGGATCCCGAGACTCTTCTTACGTCCGCAGATCGCGCACGTCGAGTAGCCGGCCATCGTCTCCTTCTTACTCGGAAGCCGCAGAGGCTACCACGGCCCGATGAACGCACCGTGCGGATGCGCAAGAACGATGATGACGACGATGACGATGAACAGCAACGACAGGCCGACGCAGACGGGAGTGACCGCTCGGAGCGGCGACTGCTCGGGCGGGAACTCGATCTGTTTCCTCTGGGGCACGCCTACCTCCTCCTCCCGATCACTGCATCCCCGCCCGAAGGCGATCGGCATGCGCGTTCAGCCGCCGGTTCTCCATCACGACCCATGCAATCAACGCCCCGAGCATGAGCAGGATCCCGAGGATGGTCATCACGTAGGTTCCCGTCAGACTGCCGCCCTCCGCGCCGTAGGCGGGCCCGAACGTCCAGAAGGTCGTGATGTCGGTATTCAGCGAGCCGTCAGGCTTGAGCCACGACTCGTACGGAAAGCTGTCGATCATCGAGCGCCTCCTCTCCTAGCTCGGAACCGTTGTTCGTGGTGGGCTCCCGTTGGTCACCCGCGCGTAGTCCTCCAGGAGTATCGGCGCAGCCTCCACTTCTGTGCCGTCCGGCATGACGATGACCTCGGGCGCCTTCTCGAACTCGGGATAGAAGTCCTGTTCGAACTCCGCGATGTCGAGGCCCTCGAGCTCGACCTCGGGCGGCACCCGGAGCAGGTTGAGCTTCTTGAGCACCCACGAGGAGACGAAGCCGGGCAGGAAGCCGAGCGCGAAGAAGGTCATGAGGCCCACCAGCTGACCACCCATCGAGCTCGGGACGTTGTTGACACCGGTCGGATATCCGCCGGCGAAGATTCCCACCAGGACGATGCCGAGGAAGCCGCAGTAACCGTGGACGGCTACCGCGCCGACCGCGTCGTCGATGCGGAGCTTCTTCTCGATCCAGTTGCCGACATAGACGGCGCTCGCACCGCCGAATGCCGCCAGCAGGTAGGCGAGCGACGGGTGGTAGACGTCTGCGCCCGCGGACACCGAGATGACTCCCGCGAGACCACCCGAGAGCGTCCAGAACGGCTGGCCTCCACTCGCGAACCAGCCGCCGGTGAAGCCACCGGCGAAGCCGACCGTGATCACCATGGCGATCGAACCAAGCGTCGTCGGCGATAGGTAGATGTTGAGCCAGCCGGGAAAGAGCGTCGACTGGATCACGAGGCAGGCGGCGTAGAAGCCGTAGAACCCGGTGAAGATGAGCATCAGCCCCGTCAACGTCATGTGCGTGTTGTGGGGTTTGAAGTCTCTCGCTCGCCCTCGTATGTCGTACTTGCCGATACGCGGGCCCAGGTTGAGGAGCACGCCCAGCGTGAACGCGCCCGCGACGCCGTGCACGACGGCCGACGCGATCGCGTCGTGGAAGCCGTACTTCGTCGTCAGCCAGCCACCGGCGCTCCAGCCCCAGGCGGCGTCCATGATCCAGACCGCCGAGCCGAGGATGCAGGCGAAGATGAGGTAGGCCGACAGCCGGCAGCGCTCGATCAGCGCGCCGGACAGGATCGACGCCGTCGTCCACGAGAAGAGGAGGAAGGCGAGGAAGAAGACGAGGTTGATGTGGTCGTTGAGGTTCGGCCCGAGCTGGTCGGCCCACGGCGTCGTCGCCGCGCAGAAGCCGGGGAACTCGGTCGGGCCGGCGCTTCCGGAGCCGTCGCCGATCGGACCGCCGTGCTCGAAGCAGCCGTAGATGTACCAGCCGAAGTAGTAGAACGTCGGCGTCACGACGGCGATCGTGAGGATGTTCTTCAGCGCCGTCGCCATGACGTTCTTGCGACGAGCGACGCCGGCCTCGTACATCATGAAGCCCGCGTGGATGAGCCACATGATGACGACGGTGAAGAAGTAGAACTGCTCGGCGAGGATGGCCGAGTCGAGCGAGACCCGGTCGTTCACCTCTTCCACCGTCTGCGCTATGAGCGTTAACAACGCGCACCTCCTCCGCGGACCGACGCCGGGGGCTCTGCTACGTCACGGGGGAACTTACGAGGCGCACCGGACGGCTCCCAGGTGGAAACCGACCACCATTTCTCAGGGCCGAGTGTCGAATCTCAACATCTGACGCCGTCCTGGAAGCCCTCGTCGATCTGGACGACCACCCCGGTCTTGCCGTCGACCTGCACCACGGTCACGGCCCAGCGGCCGGCGAGATCGGACGCCTCGAGGGGCTTCGAGAGCGAGATCGCCCAGGTCGAGCGCGACTTGAGCCCGCGGTTCAGGACGTGAACGAGCGTACAGCGAGGCGCGTAGTCGATCTCGCCCTTGGCGATCTCGATCGCCTGCGCCTGCGAGACCTGCAGATCGGCCCTGCGACAGGCCTTCGCGACGACGAGCGCGAGCAGCAGAATGACGGCAAGGGCCAGAACCTTGCCGAGCGTGGAGTCCCTAAACGCCCGGGCGGTGGTGCCAGCGTCGGTAGGCAACGTAGCCGCGGAGCATCAGATAGCCGATGAAGTGGGTGACGAAGACGACCGACAGCCACCACGCCCACCACTTCCAGTGAAGATCGAGCTGGCGGAGTTCGATCACCGTCAGGTAGAGCGCCAGAACGAGCGTGAGCCAGATCAGCGCGGTGGGCGCACCTCGGTTGTTGATCAGCACGACGATCAGCACGAAGCGGTCAGTCTGCGACACCGGCCCGCGGCGCGCAAGCCGTGGCCGCGGTCAGAATCTGCCGGGTGTCGGCGCAGGACGTCATCCAGACGATCGCGATCATGCTCGGCGCCGGCCTCGTCTCCGAGCTCGTCGCCGGATTGCTGCGGCTGCCGCCGATGGTCGTGCTGCTGGGGGCGGGTGCGCTGCTCGGCCCGTCGGGCACGGGGTGGCTCGACCTCCCGCTCGAGTCCGTCGGCGTCCAGCTCCTGCTCACGCTCGGGGTGGGCTTCATCCTCTTCTACGGCGGCCTCGGGCTCTCGATCCGGATCCTCCGGCGGGTCGCGATCGGCCTCGGATTGCTCGTCGTCCCCGGAGTCATCCTCACGGCCGCGATCGTGGGAGCGGTTGCGGCCGCGGCGTTCGGCCTACCCTACGAGAACGGCCTGCTGATCGGCGCCGTCCTCGCGCCCACTGACCCGGCGATTCTCATTCCGCTCTTCGAGCGAGAGCGGATCCGACCCAAGGTCGTACAGACGGTGATTGCCGAGTCCGCGCTGAACGACCCGACCGGCGCCGTGCTCGCGCTCGCGGTCTCCGCGTTCGTGCTCGAGGGCGGCGGCTCGCTGACCGAGCCGCTCTGGGAGTTCGTCAAGGACATCGGTATCTCGACGGCGCTCGGGGTCGTGTTCGGCGTCGCGCTTGCTCTCGTCGTCTCCAACCGCCGCGTCGGCGTGTGGAAGGAGAGCCCGGCGATCGCGGTCCTGCTCCTGATCAGCGCGAGCTTCTTCACGATCGACTCCGCGGAGGGAAGCGGCTACCTGGGCGCGTTCATCGCAGGCCTCATCGTCGGCAACATGGACGTGATCGGACTCGGCATGCATACCCACCACGAGGCCGAGCTACGGTCGTTCGCCGGCATCACCTCGGACGTCGTGGTGCTGTTCGTCTTCATCACGCTCGGCGCGAATCTGCCCTTCGACGAGTTCGGCGAGTACGCGCTCCCCGCGCTCGCGACGATCGCGGCGCTGATCTTCCTCGCACGGCCGATCGTCGTCGCCGCCTGTCTCCTGCCGGACCGAAGAGGTGGCTGGACGCGGGAGGAGGGCGTCTTCGTCGCGTGGACGCGCGAGACGGGCGTGGTGCCCGCGGCGGTCGCCGGCATCCTCGTCGCTGGCGGCGTCCCGAACGAGGCGCAGCTCGTCACGACGGTGGCGCTCGCGATCATCGTGACGCTCCTCGCCCAGTCGACGACGAAGCGATGGTTGGCGCATCGACTCGCGCTCGACGGGGCCGAAGCCCGCACAGGGTCAGCGATTCCGTAGCGACGAAGAGAATCGCGCCGTCCGTGCGGAGGGCTCGAGGAGCAGGTCGCGGAGCGCTTCCTCGGCACCCGGCTCGAGGATCGCGATCACCTGATCGCCGGCCCGCAGGTCCGTCGAGCCGACCGCAATCTCAGCCTTGCCATCGCGCATGACCGAGACGAGGCGCGAGCTCTCGGGCAGCCGCAGGTCCTGCACGAGCTTTCCGACGGCGGGCGCGCCCTTGCCGATCTCGACCTCGACGATCTCGAGGTTCTCGCGGCGAAGCTGAAGCAGATGGACGAGCTCGTGCTCGGGTACCTCGTGCTCGACGAGCGCCATGATCGTGGCCGTCGACGAGACCGTCGGCGCGATCCCGAGCAGATCGAAATGCTGCTCGCTTCGCGGGTCGTTGACCCGCGCGATCACCTTCGGGACGCCGTAGCGCTCGGTCGCCAGCTGACAGCTGACGATGTTGTCCTCGTCGTCGCCCGTGGCCGCGACGACGATGTCGGGCGGACGACCCATCCCCGCGCGATCGAGGATGTAGAGCTCGGTCGCGTCGCCGTGAAGAACGCGGTGGCCGAGCTCGGCGGTGAGCTCGTCGTAGCGCACCCGCTCCTGCTCCACGATCACGACCTCGTGGCCGCGACCGAGCAGCGTCCGCGCGACGTTCGCGCCGACCTTGCCCCCGCCGAGCACCACGACGAACATCAGGCCCCGCCCGCGCCGCGCGCCCAGCTCGAGAGCCCGGCGATCGCGCTCTGGGCGGGGGAGACGATCTCGATGCCACGACCGCTGTAGAAGTCCGCCCGCGCCGGATCGTGGATGCGAGCGGCGACGGAAGCGATGCCGTAGTGCAGCTTGGCGACCTGCGCCACGACGATGTTCGTGTTGTCGCCGTTCGTGGCCGCGATGAACGCGTCGGCCTCGCCGATGCCGGCCTCCTCGAGCACCGCCGTATCGAGCGCGCGTCCGACGACGAACCCCTGCCGCCAGGCCTCGCCGAGCCGGTCGAGCGCATCCTCGTTCTCGTCGACGATCACCACCTCCCAGCCATCGCGGTCGAGCTGGGCCGCGAGCGCCGAGCCGACTCGGCCGCAGCCGACGATCAACGCCTTCACGGCTCTCACTCTACGACCTCCTCCTCCAGCACGCCGTCGGGATACGCGACGACCATCACCTGGCAGGGTGCGTGCCGGAGAACGTAGTCGACCGTCGGGCTGAAGAAGCGCGACTGCCGGCGCCAGCGCGGCGCCGAGCCGAGCACGATCAGGTCGGCGCTCTCCTCTGACGCCTGGCCGACGATGGCCTCGCCCAGCGACCGCGCACGAACGATCTGCCCGTGGATCTCGACACCGTGCTCGCCACAGATCTCCTTCGCCTCGGCGATCGACTCGAGCGCCCGCGCCTCACGTTCCTCGAGCGCGACGTCGAGCGGGAGGTCGAGCGGCACCTTGATCACGTGGACGACGTCGACGTGGGCGCCGTGCTCGTCGGCGAGCCGAAGCGCGGTGGCGAGCACCTCCTCGCCGATCTCCCCCAGCTTCAGCGGCACGAGGATGCGGCTGTACGCACCTTCGTGGGCCGCCACGAGATCCGGTGGAGCGGGCTCGACGCGCTCGAGCACGCCTTCGTGCTCGTGCCGACGGACGAGCACATAGACCACCGCGCCGAGCGCGAGCCAAACCGGGCCGGCGACACGCGCACCACCGTGGGTCGCAACTGCCCCGATCCAGAGGGCAACAGTCAGCGGAAGACCCAGGAGGGCCGGGAGCGGCACCGAAGCGCCCCCCACGCGGATGTTCGGCGCCGCCCGAAACGGGCGCGCGAGGTCCGGCTCGGCGAAGCGGAGTCGGATCACGGCGAGCTGGGCCGCCGCGAACGCCAGCAGGACCCCGAAGCTGTAGAGGCTCGCGAGACCGCGAACGGGCGTGCCGAGTACAGAGGCGCCGACGAGCAGGCAGCTCGCGATCACTGCTGTGCTGACCACCGCCGCGGGGGCGATCGAGCTCGTTCGCGTCACGCGGGCGAAGGAGCGAGGCAGCATGTTGCGGCTGGCGAGGGAATGGGCGAGCCTGCCCGCACCCGAGATCGAGGTCGTGATCGCGGCGAGCAGGACGAGGACACCGGTCAGGCCGACGACGACGCGGAGCACGTCCCCGACCCCGTTCGGCAGATGGTCGTCGAATGCGGCGGCGATGCCGACGAGCGGCTCCTGTAGCCAGACCGTTCCGAGCGCGGTCGCGACGCCGTCCGGGGCCGACGCATCGGGCTCGACCGGGTACGCGGCGACTCCGACGATCGCCACGAGCGTGGTGACGACGACGACGAGCCCCACGCCGGCGAAGAGCGCGCGCGGCAGAGCCTGCCCCGGTTCGCGCGTCTCGGCGGCATAGTTCGCGACCGTCTCTAGGCCGGTGTACGCGAGCGTCGCAAGCGCGAGGGCGAAGACGAGCGAGGAGACGCTCGGGGCCGTGCCGAAGTCGACAGCCGCGGTCAGATCTCCAGGGGAGAAGACGAGCGCAAAGCCGAGTACCACCAGGAGCACCTCGACGGCGAGCGCGATCCCGGCGATGGCGATAGCGATGCGATAGATCCTCGGGCGGCGAACGAGCCGGACGGCCGCGAGCACGACGACGACGACGACCGCTACCACGACGTCCCACGGCCCGTCCGTGATCGCATCCCAGCCGACGGCGCTGCCGAGGTAGTGCGGGACGAAGAGAGCAGCCAGCGCGATCACGATCAGGTAGTCGAGGAAGAGCAGCCAGCCGGTAGCGAAGCCGGCCGGATCGTTGTATGCCCTGCGGACGAGCGCCGCCGCCCCGCCTGGCTCCGGCAGCGCCGCCACGCCCTCCGCGTACGAGAGCGAGACCAGGAAGAACACCACGCCCACGGCCAGCAGCACCCATGGCGCCAGCCCCAGGGCATAGAGCGTCACGATTCCGAGCGCGAAGAAGATCGACGACCCGATTTCCCCATAGGCGACCGCTGCCAGGGACGGCACGTCGAGGATCCGCTGGACGGCAGGGAGCTTTCGGGCCATCAGCGTTTCGCTTCGAGGACGAGTCGCAGCACGCCGGCAAGCACGAGCAGACCGCCCAGAACGAGGCCGAGGCCGCCGCCGACGCCGCCCGCGATCGTTCGAGCGATCGCCGCGACTCCGAGCGCGACGAGGACGACGCAGACAGCGGTCGTGGCGTTGGCCCTGGCCTTCACGGCGCGCCGCCGGCGGCGACGAGCACGCGGCACGGAGCCTTCTTCAGCACACGATCGACGGTGAGCCCGAACACAGGCACCCGAGGCCCGACGCGCCTTCGCCTCGACCCGATGACGACGAGATCCGCGTTGCGACGCTCGGCCTCCTCGACGATGGCGGCGCTCGCGCTCCGGCTGCGGACGAGCCGCGTCACGCAGCGGACGCCGTACTGCTCCACCAGAGCACGTGCACGATCGAGCAGCTCGTCGGCACGATCCTCGCGCTCGGCGAGATCGGCGTCGAGCGGAAGGTCCATCGGCACCTCCAGCACGTGGACGAGCGCGACGGTTGCCCGCTTCTCGGCCGCGAGCCGGGCCGCCGCGACGAGCGCCTCCTCGGACTCGGCCGACTGGATCACCGGCACGACGATCGACTGGTACTCGATCTGGAGCGCGGGCCCGAGCACGAGGGCAGGAGCCCGCACGGTCTCCGAGAGCGGCAGGTGTACCACTCGCCTTCGGTAGAAGACGTAGGCGACAAAGCCGATCGCGAGCCAGGCGAGCCCGGCCCAACGAGTCGCCTCCTCCTCGACAACGACGACCAGCCAGGCGATCCCGGTGCCGAGTGCGCCCAGGATGGCGAAGAGGGGCCAGTCGATACCGCGGATGCTCAGATTCGGCCGCGCCCGGTAGACGAGCTCCTCGTCGCCCTTGCGCACGCGCAGCGCGATGACCGCGAGGTGCGCGATCGTGAAGGAGAGCATGGCGCCGAACGAGTACATCGTGCCGAGGAAGTCCGTCTGTCCCGGCAAGAGCACGAGGATCGAGACGATGCCGGCGAAGACGACGAGCGAGAGCCAGGGCGTCTTGAAGCGCGGGTGCAGCCGGCGGAAGACCTCGGGCAGCTGGCGGTAGCTAGCCATCGAGTACGTGATTCGCGACGCGCCGATGACACCCGCGTTCGTGGCGATGAACAGGATCGTCGCCGCCAGGATGCCGACGTAGACCTCGAGAACGGACTGGAGGGTCCCCGAGATGCCGAGGTTCTCCACGATCCCGAGCACGGGGTCGTTCGCGAAGCCGCCCTCGTCCGGCGGCAGCCCGAGGAGCGTCTGGTACTGACCGTCGACCAACTCGACCGGGAGCGCCGAGAGCGCGATCAGCGGCAGCGTGAAGTAGATGGCGAAGACGGCGACCGCGACGAGCCGGATCGAGCTCGGGATCGTCTTCGAGGGCTCACGTGCCTCCTCGGCCAGGTTCGAGATCGTCTCGATTCCCGTGTACGCGATCATCCCCACCGGGATCGCCAGCAAGAAGTTCGCCCACGTCGGTGCAACTCCGAAGTGGACGTTGTCGACGAGGACGCTCGGGCTGAAGACGAGCACGAAGCCGATGAGTACCAGCAGCAGCTGCGTCGCGAAGTCGACGAGCGCGAGCCCGATGTTGACTTTCGCGGACTCCTGGATGCCGACGATGTTGAGCGCGACGAGGACGACGATCACGATCGCGCCGCCGATCACGTCCCACGGGTTGTCCTTGAGGGGCTCCCAGAAGATCGAGAGGTAGTGAGGAACGAAGAACGCCGAGATTGCGATCGTGATCACGTAGTTCAGCATCTGGGCCCAGGCCGCCCCGAAGCTGACGACCTCGTTGAAGGCATGACGCGCGAAGCTCGAGGAGCCGCCGGCCTCGGGGTAGCGCACCGTCCCCTCCGCGTAGGTCGCCGCGGTCGCGGCGAAGATCAGGCCCGCGATCACGAAGACGAGCGGCGTCAGGCCGAGGGCGAAGACCGCGGTAACGCCGAGCGCGTAATAGATCGACGAGCCGACGTTGCCGTACGCGGTCGAGAACAGCGCCGGCGTGCCGAGGACGCGCTCGAGCCGATGCTCTCGTCGTCGCCGTCTCGCCACGGCGGTATTGAACTACGCGAGGGGCTTCGCCGTCGCCCGCTTGGTCTCTGGCTCGAACGGGTCGACTAGGACCAGGGATAGGGCGAGTGCGAGACCGGGTGGAGGTCGCCGGTGGCGAAGCGCTCGAAGCGGAACGGGTAGAGCAGGCTGGAGTGCTCGCCGAGGACGACCTTTGCGACCTCGCGGCCGACCCCGATCATCTTGTAGCCGTGGTTCGAGTCGAGGATCGCGTAGACGTTCGGCTTCAGATAGTCGAAGACCGGGAAGTTGTCGGCTGTGAACGCGCCGACCCCGCCCGAGCGCGCGTCCTTGTAGAGGGCGCGGCAGCCCTCGAAGCGGCTCATCGCGTGCGAGAGCGCCGCGCACCACATGTCGGCGAAGGTCGGGTCGACGTTCGTCGTCTGTGGGTACGGATCGAGCTCGACGTCGCCGTCGACCGTCAGCGGCGAGGCGCCGCCCTGGACGCCGTGGCGGTCGCGCTTGTAGTAGATCCCCCAGAGGTCGTCCGTGACGAGCTCGCCCTCGTCGGTGTGGAGGGGAGCGTCGGTGTCGAGATGGATGACCGGGGGCGCGCCGCCGTCGGCCGTGGCGAACATCATCGGGTCGACCTGGATCTCCCCCTCCTGGAGGTTCCAGTACGTCCACATCGGCCGGTCCCTGACGACCTCGCCCGAGGGCGTGTGGACGTCGATCGTCATCGGCAGGCCGAGCATCCCCCAGAAGCGCTTCGCCCACGGCCCGGGCGCGATCACGAGCTGCTCGCCGACCTCGATCCGGCCGGCGCTCGTCTCGACCGCACCGACGGTGTCGTCGTCGCGGACGTCGAGGCCGGTGACCTCGACCCCGCTGCAGATCGCCACGCCCTCCGACTCGCACTTGCCGACGAGGCCGCCGACCGAGTCCATGTTGAAGGCGAAGCCGCCCTGGTGCTCGTGCAGGCAGGCCGTGACGCCCTTCGCGCGCCAGTCGGGGAAGAGCCGTGTCATGTGCGCGTCGACCTCGGTCTCGCCGACGATCAGCTCGGACCGGTAGCCGATGCGCTCCTGCCGCTCGAACGTCGCGGCGAGATCCGGCTCCTGGGCGGGCGGGCCGAGTGCGATGTAGCCGACGGGGTTGTAGCTGTACGCCTCGGGGTCGGACTCCCAGACCTCGACGCAGGCCTGCATGAGCTCGCTCATCGCCGGCTGGAAGTAGTTGTTGCGCACCACGCCGCAGGCAATGCCCGACGCGCCCGAGCCGGGCGAGCGCTTGTCGAGGACGGTAATGTCAGCCCCCGAGCCGAGCCCGCGAGCGCGAAGCTCCTTCGCCAGGTGGTAGGCCGTCGAAAGGCCGTGGATGCCTGCGCCGACGACGACGTAGGGCGAGGAAGCTGGAACCGACATATCTAATTGCCTCCCGGGCAATGGCGTGTCAAAATCGTCGAACTGAATCTAGCATGCCCCGGACCGGACAACCAGCAGTGCGCCACGTCGCCGCCGTCGAGCGGGCGCTCGCCGTGCTCGACTCTCTGTCGGAGGAGAACGCTGAGCTCGGCACGAACGAGATCGCCCGGCGGACGCAGATCAACGCGAGCACCGTCTCGCGTCTGCTCGCCACGCTGGCCTCCGCCGGCTATGTCGAGCACGTCGCCGATAGCGGGCGCTACCGGCTCGGGCTCCGCCTGCTCCAGCTCGGCAACGCTGTCCTCGCCAGGCTCGACCTGCGCGAGGTCGCCCGTCCGCACCTGCAGGCGCTCGTAGCCGAGACGGGCGAGACGGCGACACTCTCGGCGCCGGGGGAGCACGACGCCTTCACCGTCGACTTCGTGCCAAGCGACTCCTCGGTGCGAAGCGTCGCCCGGCTCGGCCGGCCGAGCGTCGGGCACGCGACCGCCACGGGGAAAGTCGCACTTGCGTACGGCCCGGCGACCTTGCCCGAAGGGCCGCTCGCCGCGTTCACGCCGCGGACGACCACCGACCGCGACGCGATCGCGGCCGAGCTCGAGCGCGTGCGCTCACGCGGCTGGGCGCAGGTCGTCGGCGAGCGTGAGGACGACCTGAACGCCGTTGCCGCCCCGGTGATCGCGAGCCGGGGCGAGCTGGTGGCGATCCTGGGCGTCCAGGGGCCCGCGTCCCGGTTCGACGGGAAGGCTATGGAGGCAGCGCTGGGCCCGCTCCTGGATCATGCACGGGCCGTATCCCAAGCACTCGGATGGAAGACAACCGATCGCAAGGAGACCTGATGGCCGACGAGATCATCCGGACCGCGTTCGACACGCCGCAGCGCGAGCTCGGCTGCAACTTCATGGACTGGGAGGGCTGGTACTGGCCGAGCGACTTCGGCGACCCGGTCGCCGAGCACCAGGCCGTCCGTACGGATGTCGGCGTGTGGGACGCGTCCCCGCTTCGCAAGTGGGGCTTCGCCGGGCCCGACGCGCTCGCCGCCGCCGACCGCGTCTTCACGAACGACATGCTCGGGCTCGAGGCGGGCCAGGTGCGCTACGCGCCCTTCTGCGACGAGAACGGGAAGATGGTCGGCGACGGCACCGTGTTCAAGATCGACGACACGAACTGCATCGTCGTCACGGCGCTCGACAGCGACTTCGATCACCTGAAGAAGGTCACCGCAGAGCTGGACGTCGCGATCACGCCGATGACCGAGTCGACCCCCCAGGTCGGCATCAACGGGCCGCGCTCGCGGGAGCTGCTCGCCTCGATCTGCGACGCGGACGTCTCGTCGCTTCGCTACTTCCGCTTCCTGCCCGAGCAGGTTGAGGTCGGCGGAGTCCCGTGCTGGGTCTCGCGCACGGGCTACTCGGGCGAGCTCGGGTACGAGCTCTTCTGCTCCCCGGACGGTGCGGAGCAGCTGTGGGCGGCCGTCGTCGGCGCGGGGGCGCGACCCTACGGGCTCGCCGCGGTCGAGACGATCCGGATCGAGTCCGGCCTGATCTTCATCGGCTACGACTACTTCCCCGGCGAGACGAGCCCCTACGACATGTCGCTCGACAAGATGATCCGCTTCGACGGGCCGGACTTCTGCGGCAAGGAGGCGCTCCGCGCCGAGTCGGCGAGCCCGCCGAAGCGGCTGGTCACGCTCGTCGTCGAGGGTCCCGTCCCGGAGTACGGCGCCGCCGTGACGAAGGACGGCGAGCCCGCCGGGATGCTGACGAGCCCGTGCGAGAGTCCGACGCTCGGCAAGATCATCGGGCTGGCCTGCCTCGAGTCGCGGTTCGCGGAGAAGGGCACACGGCTCGAGGTCGCCGTAGGGGACGGGACGGCGCCGGCAGTCGTCGACGACTTCCCGATCTACGATCCGGAGAAGAAGCGACCGCGCGGTTGACATGACCGAACCGCTGACCGTCGTCTTCTTCCCGGAGGCCGCGTTCGGGCCGACGAACAACTGCGTCGGGATCGGAAACGTCCTGCGCGAGCGTGGTCACCGGGTCGTCTTCGTGGTCGAGGAGTCGTTTGCCGGCACGCTCGAGGCGAAGGGGTTCGAGGAACAGCTGATGCGGTTGGGCCCACCTCCGGAGGCGGAGGAGGCGCCGGGCCAGTTCTGGAAGGACTTCGTCCGCGACACGGCCCCGATCTTCCGCCGGCCGACGATCGAGCAGATCGAGGGGTTCCTGCTCCCGACCTGGCAGGCGCTGTGCGACGGAGCGCGTTACGTCGACGAGCGCCTCGCCGAGATCTTCGGCCAGCTCCGGCCGGACGTGATCGTCGAGGACAACGTCGTGGCGTTCCCCGCCATCGCCGCCTCGGGGCTGCCGTGGGCGCGCATCGTCTCCTGCAACCCGCTCGAGCTGCGCGACGTCGACCTCCCGCCGGTCTTCTCGGGCTACCCGACAGCCGACCGGTCGCGCTGGGCCGAGTTCGACGAGGAGTACCGACGCGTCATGGGCGCGCCCCAGGCGGAGTTCAGCGACTTCTGCGTCGAGCGGGGAGCGCCGGCCCTCCCGGGCATCGAGCTGATGCACGAGTCCCCCTACCTGAACATGTACCTCTACCCCGAGGAGGCCGACTACGAGCGCTCGGCCCCGCTCGGCCCGACGTGGCACCGGCTCGATTCGTGCGTGCGGGCGACCGAGGAGTCCTGGGAGCTCCCGGCGGAGCTGAGCGGCGAGGGGAGGCTCCTCTACCTCAGCCTGGGCAGCCTCGGCTCGGCGGACGTCGAGCTGATGGAGCGGCTGATCGACGTGCTCGGCCGGACCGACCACCGCGTGATCGTGAGCATGGGCCCCCAGCACGAGCTCCTCACCCTCGCACGCAACATGGTCGGCTCGGAGTTCCTGCCGCAGCCGGCGATCCTCCCGCAGGTCGACCTCGTCCTGACCCACTGCGGGAACAACACGACGACCGAGTGCTTCCACTACGGCAAGCCGATGATCGGGCTGCCGATCTTCTGGGACCAGCACGACAACGCCCAGCGCATCGACGAGCTCGGCCTGGGCGTGCGGCTCGACACGTACGCGTTTCCCGAGGAGGACCTGGCCGTGGCGGTCGAGCGGCTGCTCGGCGATCACGCGCTGGCCGCGCGGCTCGCGGCGATGTCCCGGAGATTGCAGGCGAGCCCGGGAACGCACCGAGCAGCCGACCTCGTCGAGCGGCTCGGCCGCAGCCGGGCACCCGCCACGGTTCGATAGCGGGGCCTGTCCCCCGGCCATGGCTCCGCGGGTCATGCCTCACGGCCTGTCTCCCACTCGCATCCCAGGGCCTGTGCCCAGCCATGGCCCGCGGGGCATGTCCCGGGGCCTGTCCCCCGGCCAGGGCCGTTCGAGCCGGGCCCCGTGGCTCGCCGCAGAACCCCGGCGCGCCACGGCTCCCCGCGCGGGTGACGCTAGGCGGCGAGGCCGAGCAGGATCAACCCGCCGATCACGAGCCCGATGCCGCACCACTGGAGCGACTTCGGGCGCTCGTGCAGCAGGAACACGCCGGCGACGATCGGCACCACCGCGTAGGGGGCGGACGCCGTGGCCACGACAGACGTGTCCGCGTGCCGCACGCCGAAGTTGAAGGCGATGTAGCCGGCGGTGTCGACGACCGCGATCAGCGCGATCAGCACGAGGAGACTCGGCGAGCGGTCCGGGAATCGCCACTCGCCGCCGCGGAGTGCGGTCGCGACGATGAACACCGTCGAGAACGCCCGTGCGAGGAAGATCGGCACGAGCCAGCCGCTTTCATCGGAGAAATAGGAGACCCCGAAGACGAACGCGCCGATCAGCACGGCCGTGAGGAGCGCCAGCCCGATGCCGACCCCCGCCCCCCGCTCGATCGCTCGCATCTGCGCCAGGTCGGACGAGGCGAGCACGACCCCGAGCATCGCGACGACGATCGCGAGCGTCTCGCCCGGGGAGAGGCGCTCGCCGGAGATGACGACGGCGCAGACGACCGTGACCGCAGCGTACGCCGATACGATCGGGCTGACGATCGAGATCGGGCCGATGGCGAGCGCCCGGTAGAAGGCGAGATAGGACATCCAGCCGAGCGCCCCGATCAGCGCGAACCAGGCGATCTCCTCGCCGGAGACGCCGCCGAGCCCACCGCCCGTGGCCGCGAGCAGGATCGCGAGCAGGATCGTCGCGACGACGTGGAAGCCGAGCACGACCCGCAGCGCCCCGGTCCGGCGCGATGCGATCGCAGCGAAGTAGTCGGCAAGCCCCCAGCACAGGGCGGCCGCGAGGCCGAGAGCTATGCCCATTCAGCGGCGGGAAGAGGCTGTGACGAACCGCGAGAACGGCTCGAGGAAGCGACGATCGACCCGCCACTCCTCCTGCAGCTCCCACTGCACGGCGAGCACGTACCCGTCGCCGCCGAGCTCAACCGCCTCGACCAGCCCGTCGGGCGCCCGAGCGACGACGGTGAGTGCATCCGCGACGCGGGCGATCGCCTGATGGTGGAAGCTGTCGACCTCGATCTCGGTGACGCCGAGGGCGGTATGAAGGCGGCTCCCCGGCTCGATCGAGATCGTGTGCCGCGGGTGGTCGGGCACCTCGTCCTCCCCCTCCAGCGAGGAGCGCTCGACCTCCTTCCAGCGCGTCCAGCCGGGATCGGCCGGGTGGTTCACCCATTCGTCGACGAGCGAGACGTCCTGGACGAGCGTGCCGCCGAGCGCCACGTTCAGGATCTGGATCCCCCGACACATGCCGAGGATCGGTAGCTCGCGGTCGAGCGCCCGCTCGACGAGCTCGAGCTCGAACGCATCGCGGCGGGGCTCGGTCGGCGCGAGCTTCTCGTGCGGCTCCTGTCCGTAGCGCGCCGGGTCGATGTCGCGTCCGCCGCCGAGCAGGATCCCGTCGCAGGCGTCGAGCGCGTCGTCGAGATGGTCGCCGCCGACGCGCGGCAGCGTCAGCGGCACGCCTCCCGCCATGGCAACCGGGCGCTGGAAGCCGACCCCGCCGTAGTCGCCGAAGTCGAGGAGTCCGAGGGAGAGCCCGATCACCGGCTTGCGCTCACGGCCCATGACTGGACATTTCTACCGTAGCCCGCCTAGAGTCGGCCTCATCTACTCCACCGAGGGGAGGCGCATGGCCAAGCAGGAGGTCGAGGGCGCTCCGGGCAACGGAAAGCTGACGGAGGAGTTCGTCGGCGAGTGGCGGGACGCCGCGTACAACTGCTACAGCTCGGGCCACAAGTTCTGCCGCGAGGTCTGCCCGGTGATGCAGGTCACGCGCGACGAGGCGCACACGCCGACCGCGTTCCACGCGAATGTCGTCGCGATGGAGAAGGGCCACCTGGCGATCGAGGACGTCGCCGACGACTACGTGCATTGCACGATGTGCGGGGCGTGCGAGCTGCGCTGCCCGAACACGCTCTTCACCGGCGACTTCTACCGCTTTCGGCAGCGCACGATCGACGTCGTCAAGGCGATGCGCGCCCTCGCCGTCGAGTCGGGCGTCCACCAGGAGAACTGGAAGCGCTGGGCAGAGCTCACCGACCGCTGGGGCAACGAACCCGTGCTCGGCTGGAATATCGAGACCGGGGCCGCCAAGGTGCGTGCCTGGGCGACGGGGCTCGACATCGAGACCGGAGGCGAGACCGTCCTCTTCGCCGACTGCGAGGCCGCCTTCTACCGGCCGTCGGTGCCGCGCGCCGTCGCGCTGATCCTCCAGGCGGCGGGGGTGGAGTTCGGCCTCATGAGCCAGCAGTGGTGCTGTGGCGGGCCGATGTGGGAGACGGGCTACGTCGACATCGCCCACAAGATGGCCGAGCACAACATGCTGGACTGGCGGAAGACCGGCACGAAGCGGATCATCTGCCTAGATCCGCACGACTACATCACGATCGTCGAGCACTATCCACCGCTCGACGACGGCTTCGACGAGTTCGAGATCGTGCTCGGGGTCGACCTCATCGCCGAGCTGATCCGCGACGGCAGGCTGAAGCTGACCACCCCGGTCGAGCGGACGGTCACATACCACGACCCGTGCCGCCTCAACAAGCGGATGGGGGTCTGGCAGTCGCCCCGCGAGATCCTGCGCGCGATCCCGGGACTCACGTTCGTCGACGTCGATCACGTCACCCAGTGGTCGTACTGCTCCGGGGCCGGCTCGAACCTCTGGGTGGAGAAGCCGGAGCTGACGGCCGAGATCAGCCGCCGGCGCGTGGCGAAGGCCGGGGCGCTCGAGGGCGTGGACACGCTCGTGTCCGCCTGTCCGTGGTCGGAGCGTCCGCTGACCGAGCAGGGAAAGGCCCAGGGCATCGAGGTGTACGACATTTTCGAGCTGGTGGCCGAGGCGGCCGGATTCGAGGTGTGAGATGGCGATCGCCGCCCTTCCCGACACGCTGATCGACGAGCTGGTCGCGATCTGCGGTGCCGACCACGTCTTCACGGGCAAGTCGGCGCTCTTCAACCGGGCCCGCGTTCCGGCGCCGTTTCCGTTGCACCGGTGGGAGGATCACATCCCGCAGGCCGTCGTCCTCCCGACGTCGGCAGAGCAGATCTCGGAGGTCGTGAAGCTCGCGAACCACGAGCGGATCCCCGTCGTCCCGCGTGCAGGCGGGACGGGGCTGACGGACGGGGCGGTGCCGCTTCGCCACGGGATCATGGTCGACGTCAAGCTGATGAATCGGATCCTTGAGATCGACGTCGAAGACCGGACGGTCACCGTCCAGCCGGGAATCAACATGCTCAAACTCTCGGAGGAGCTGAGGCCGCTCGGGTTCATCTACCCGGACGACCCCGCCTCGTACCCGTGCTCGCTCGTCGGCGGACGGATCGGGACGAGCGGCTGGTCGCTAATAGGCGGCCGCTACGGCCATACGCGCGACCTCGTGATCAGCTTCGAGATCGTCCTGCCGACCGGGGAGATCATCCGCGTCGGCGATGGAGGCGGGCGGAAGATACGCAAGTCGTCCTCGGGCTACCAGCTCAAGCACCTCTTCATGGGCCACCAGGGGACGCTCGGGATCGTCACCGAGGCGACGCTCGAGCTCGTCAAGCGTCCCGAGGCCGAGTTCTCCGCGTTCTTCTCCTACGCCGACTACGACAGCGCCTGGCGCTCGACCGGCGAGCTCGCCCGGGCCGGCGTCGCAACGCTGGCCGGCGTCGTCCTCTTCGACGAGTGGAAGGTGCGCTACCTGCGCCGCGACGACGAGGCCTACATCCCCCAGCCCGACGATGTCCGCGCCGTCGTGGCGATCGCGTCGTACGGCAACGACGACGAGGTGCGCGCCGGCGCGAAGCGGCTCCTGCGGATCGGCAAGGAGAACGGGGGACGCTACCTCGGCGACGAGATCTCGCAGGGGGACTGGGCGTCCCGCCACGACCGCTACGCGACCCCACTGCACGGACGGACGAACGACGGCCAGGTCGCGATCATGAGCTGGCACTGCGAGGACGCGTCGATCAACTACACGCAGCTCCCCGCGGTCCGGGAGAAGTGGCACCGAATCGTCGCCGACCTGCGCGAGCGATACGACGCGTTCGACGACTGGGGCATGTTCGTCTACACGAACGGCGCGTTCCGGCCCGGTGGCGACTACCTCACCGAGATCGACGTCGGCATCTGGGAACAAAAGCTCGACGACGAGATGTGGGCCGCCTGGGTCGACACGAAGCGCGAGATCGGGCGGGTCGCGATCGAGCACGGCGGCTCGATGTCGGCGTGCCACGGCTCGTGCCGCGAGGGCGAGGTCGACCTCGTCCCGCTCGAGCTCGGCGGCGGCTTCGAAGTGATGAAGAAGGTGAAGCGGGCGCTCGATCCGGCGAACGTGATGAACCCCGGCAAGTACCTGCTCGACCAGGCCTACGAGGAGGCGTGATGCTGGGCTTCCGGCTCTCTGCGCAGAAACCGCCCGAGGCGCACGGTGTAACGGACGGCGTCATCAGCCGCTACGAGCACATCTTCGAGGTCGACCCGTCGCTGATGGACGAGCACGTCCGCCAGCAGGCGATCCCCGAATGGGACTTCCACCGCATCGTCGACAACCGGTGGGAGCACCTGGCTTGGATGCACGACCATTTCGCCGACTCGGTCGTCTCGGGCGAGGAGCTCCTGGCGGAGATCGAGAACGAAGCGCAACCCCGGCAGTGAAGTTCAGCTACGCAATGCTCCCCGACCACCCCGTCGCGGAGCTCCTGGACACGATCGCGCTGGCCGACGAGCTCGGGTTTCACGGCTGCTACGGAGCCGACGAGACGTACCACAAGGACTCCTGGCAGATTCTCGCCGCCGCGGCGTCGAGAACGAGCCGGATCCGGCTCGCGCCGGACGTGACCCACGTGATCCTGAGGGACCCGACGATGATCGCCCAGCAGGTCGCGACGCTCGACGAGCTCTCCGGTGGGCGTGCCGAGTGCGGTTACTCGATCGGGAACTTCGGGATGCTCGAGCAGTACCACGTCGCGGACCGGGCGGCGAGGCCGCTGGCGAGGCTTCGCGAGGCCCACGGCGTCATGCGGACGATGCTCGACGAGGGCGCGATCGACTTCGAGGGCGAGTACTACCACTACACGGGCCTGTTCACGTCCGCCCGCCCCGTTCAGAAGCGCGTGCCGATCTTCATCGGCGCGATGCGGGGACCGAAGTCGTTCCAGCTCGCCGGCGAGATCGCAGATGGGATGCACCAGGCACTCGCCTACTCGCGCGAGGCGATGGAGTACGCGGTCGAGCACATCCGGATCGGCGCCGAGCGCGGCGGACGTGACTGGACGACCCTCGACATCGGCGCCTGGATGGTCGCTTCCGTCTCCGAGGACTCGCGGGCCGCCAGGGACGCGGCGCGCGTCGTCGCAGCGTTCTACATCTCCGCGATGCCGCGCGAGCAGGTCGAGCGCCACGGCGTCGACCCGGACAGCCTCCAGCCGATCGTCGAGGCGTTCACGCGCGGCGACGTGGCCGAGGGCGTCCGGCTGACGTCGCCGGAGATCGGCGACAAGCTGACCTGCGCGGGTACGCCGGAGGAGATCGTCGAGCGGATCCGCCGTGACGTCGTCCCGAGCGGCTTCAACCACGTCGTCCTCGCTCTTACGGACCCCTACCTCGTCGAGACCTGGTCGGGGCTGACGATCGAGAACGTCCCGTCCCTCCAGGGACAGCTCCGCCTCATTCACGACCGCGTCATGCCCGAGTTTCGCTAAGGAGGCCCCGATGAAGTTCAGCTACGTCACGCTCCCCGACTACCCCCTCGCCGAGTCGATCGAGCAGATCAAGCTCGCCGACCAGCTCGGCTTCCACGGCGTCTACGCCGCCGACGAGACCTGGCACAAGGACCTGTATGTCCTCTTCGCTGCCGCGGCGGACAAGACCGAGCGCATCCGCTTCGGGCCGAGCCTCGCGCCGCTGTGCCTCAGGGAGCCGACGCTCGTGTGTCAGGCGATCGCCACGCTCGACGAGCTCACGAACGGACGGGCCGAGTGCGTGATCTCGTTCGGCAACTTCAGCCTGCTCGCCCAGTACGGAATCGACTGGACGTCGGGGATCAAGCCGTTCTCGCGGGTGAAGGAAGCCCACCACGTGATGCGCACGTTCCTCGACGAGGGCGCAATCACCTTCGAGGGCGAGTTCTACAAGTACGCGGGCCTGTTCACGTTCGCCCGACCCGTCCAGGAGCACCTGCCGATCCTGATCGGCGCCATGCGCGGGCCGCGGTCATTCGAGGTCGCAGGCGAGCTGTCGGACGGGACGCACAGCTTCGCCAACTACTCGCGCGAGTCGTGCGAGTACATGGTCGAGCACATGAAGATCGGCGCCCAGCGGGCGGGCCGCGACTGGCAAGAGCTCGACATCGCGGTCTGGGACGTCTTCGCCGTCGGCCCCGACTCGGCCAAGGCGAAACTCGCCGCGCAGACGATCGGCGCCTTCTACATCCCGGCGATGCACGCCGAGCAGCTCGAGCGCCACGGCATCTCACCGGCCGACGCGCAGCCGATCCTCGACGCGTTCGGGGCGGGCGACGTCCAGGGGGCGATCGACGCGATGACCCCTGAGCTGGCGGACAAGCTCTCGATCGCCGGCACGCCGGAGGAGATCGTCGACAAGATCAAGCGGGACATCGAGCCGAGCGGCGTGAACCATCTCGTCCTCTGCGTTACCGATGCCTACCTGCTCAAGGCGTTCACGGGCCGCGACGTGGACGTACCGGACGTGAAGGCGCAGCTCCAGCTGATCCACGACGAGGTCATGCCCGCTTTCGCCTGACCCGAGGCTGTGAATACCTGTTGAAACCAGTGTCCAACAGTGGTACCGTCCCGCCTCTCTTGAGGGCTTCGCGGCGCACCTGCGGACACGGCGACGGGCTGCGCCGTCTGCGCAGCTGTCTAGGCTCGTCAACGCAATGGACACCGGCGGGGGACTGGAGGAGGCTCAATGGCTGAGGTCGCGGTAGACGAACGACATCTACTGAAAACCATGCGCTGGTGGGACGGGTTCGTGATCGGTCTCGCGAACCCGGGCTTCCTGCTCGTGGGCCTCGCATTCTCGATTCTCGCGCTCGGCGGCGCGCCCGCCGCGATCCTCTGGGTCGTCTCGGCGCTGATCGGCGCACTTCAGGCCTACATCTACTGCGAGCCGGCGGCGATGTTCCCGGACAAGCCGGGCGGCCTGTCCGTGTACGCACGCGAGGGCTGGCGCAAGCACTTCTCCCTCGCCGGGCCGATCGCGGTGTTCGGCTACTGGTTCGCCTGGTCGAGCGTGCTCGCGATCTACGGCGGGTTCATCGGCCTGCTCCTGATCGCAGAGTTCGCGAGCCCGGACAGCGGAATCGCGACCTGGGCGCCCGACCCGCCGGTGATCGCGACGCTCGGCGCCTACAAGCTGATCGGCGTCGCCTGCATCGTGTTCTGCTTCCTCTTCAACGTCCGGGGGCAGCGAGCGGCGGTCTGGCTCAGCTACGTCACCGGCGCGCTGATGATGATTCCCGTGGCGATCATCGCCATCGGCGCGTTCGTCAGCGGCGATTTCAACAACTACGAGACGAACACGAACCTCATCGGCGAGACCGTTAGCGGCACCTTCGGCGAATCCGGCGGCTTCAGGGAGTTCGCGCTGGTCATGGTCTGGCTGTACATCCTCGGCTGGTCGACGTACGGCCCCGAGGCCGCGGCGACCTTCGCGCCGGAGTACAAGGACACGAAGAACGACACGCGCAAGGCGCTCGCGACAACCGGGGGCCTCAACGTCGTCCTCGCGGCGCTCCTGCCGATCGCGGTGCTCGGAACCGTCGGCTACGACCGGATCCTCGCTGACGGCTTCGGCGTTCCGTACCTCGTCGACGTGCTCCACTCGATCGCCGGAAACGGGCTCGGAACGTTCCTGACCGTCTGTCTCTGCGGCGGCCTGCTCCTGTCGATGAACACGGCCACCATGGACGGCTCACGGGCGCTCTACGCCCTGGCCGAGGAGGGGATGACGGTCAAGCAGCTCGGCGTGCTCAACAGGCACTTCGTGCCGGGCCGGGCGATGGTGGTCGACCTCGTCCTGAACATCTTCCTGCTCCTCTACTTCTCGAACATCTTCTTCATCCTCGCCGCGGGCAACCTCGGGTACATGCTTTCGCACGTGCTCGCGCTCTCGGGCATCCTGTGGCTGCGCAAAGATCGCCCGAACTGGCCGCGGCCGATCAGGCTGGCCAAACCGTGGATGTGGCTCGCGGGGATCTTCTGCATCGCGAACCTCTCGTTCATCATCTTCGGCCTTGCGTTCCTGAAGTACGCCGGCTACACGTGGAACGACGACTTCACCAATCCGTCGGCGAAGATCCCCGAGGCGATCCTCGTCGGCGTGGGCGCGCTCGTCGTCGGTATCGCCGGCTACGTGATCGCCCAGCACCAGCACGGGAAGCCGTTCAAGTGGCGCGACCCGAGCGACGAGCAGCCGTCCCAGGAGGCGATCGACACCGCCGCGATCGGAGCGAGAGCCCGCTAGGCGCCGGTGACCATCCGAGCAGTGCGGAGAGGGCGGGCGCAAGCCCGCCCTCTCGCTTGCCGAGCGTAGAATCGGCTCAGGTCGATGGCGATCCCGATCACGATCAACTGCGAGTGCGGCGAAGCCCATCGGGCCGAGCTCGGCGACGAGGTCGCCTGCTCGTGCGGCCGCCGGTACGACACGGCGAGCCTCCCGCAAGCCGACGTGTTCGCCGTCAAGCGGGCGCAGCTGCGGATGAAGCTCTACATCACCCTCGGGGTCATCTTCGTCGTCGGCGCGACGCTGCTCGCGTTCTTCCTTTGGGGGATCCGCGGAGCCGCGCTCGCCGGCCCGCTCACCGCTCTGATCTGGTTTCGGCTGCTCGGACCCCCGCTTCGCCGGCACGTCTTCCGGGGGGCCGGCGAGCTGCCGACCTGGAAGCTCGAGGCGACCGAGCCGTGAGCGGCTCGGGTGCGACGCTCCGCCGCCCGACCGAGCCCGCATCAGCAGGCGTCGCGCAGGACGTCAAGCCCGTGATGCTCCTGACGATGGACGTCCCGTTCGATCGGGTCGCAGTCGAGTTCGCCGTCGAGACCTCGGTCGAGACCGGTGCGGATCTCTACATCTGCGACGCCGTGCCGATCGCGCTCGGAAACCCGGCGGTCGTGGCCGCCCGCTCGTTCGGGGAGCGTGAGACTCGCGACGATGTCGACGACGTGACGCGCTACGCCAGGAGCCTCGGCGTGCGCGTGACGCAGTTCGTCTTCCACAACCCCCGGCCGGTGCAGGCCGCCCTCGAGGTGATCAAGGACAAGGGCGTCGGACTCGTCGTCTTCGGCGCAGATCGCAAGCGCCTCGGCCGCTGGTCGTTCAGGCGGACCGCGCGGAAGATCAGGCGCGACGCGGCCTGCCTCGTCTGGACGAACGAGTAGACCCCACCTCTTACGCGAGCAGGTAGGGGCCTGGTCGGTACCTCGGCCGCGGCAGGCGATCGAGCGTGATCAGACCGGGAGCAGCTGCGATCACGTCGGGTATCCGGTTGACGACGGACGTGCAGGTAATGACGCGGGTAGGCACACGGTCGTTTCGAAGCTCGAGTGACGGCTCGCCGCGGACGTGCCACTCGTTTGCGTCGGACTCCCCCTGCGCGTACACGCGGCCGCCCATCTCGAACGAGAAGATCGGGCCCTCCGCGGTCTCGATCGTCACGGCGTCCACGACCCCGAGCACATGTCCGGCCGGGATGGTTCGTTCGAGGCTCCGTGACCAGGTGTCCTCTTTGGCGACGACCGGGGTCACGTGGGGTCTGACCGACGCGCTGGTGAATCCCGCGTCCGCGACCAGTGCCTCGAGCGTCGCGCGGACGACGAAGTCCGGCCACCCGTGGTCGGCCAGATACCGGTCGAACTCCTCCCGCGTCTCCCCGAGATGCACGTGGCGGGCAACCTCCGGGCCATAGTCGTCCGCGTTCCAGCTGCAGCGTCCCTCCACGGCATCGATTCTGTGCGCCGCGCCGAGAAGGCAGCCGACCAGGTGGAGCCAGAACACGTCCTGGGCCCCCGAGGCGGCGAGGGTCGCTCCACCCGCCTTCCCGATTCGATCGAGCTCGATCGCGAGCTCACGCGCCGTCTCCCACGGATACACGACCTCCTCCTCGATCGTCACGACGTTGGTTCCGTGTCGAAGGCAGACCTTGAAGTGATCGAACATGACGCTCAGGTAGCTGGCCACCGAGACGACCGCGACGTCCGCACGCGCGCCCGCGAGCACCCGCTCGGCGTCGTCGTCGACGATCACGCCCGTCTCGCGGTCGAGGCCCGCGACTTCGCCGAGGTCGCGTCCGACCTTCTCGGGACTCCGCGCCACGGCACCGACGATCTCGCACCCCTTGTCGAGCATGAGGCCGGCCATGATCGAGCCCATCGCCCCGACCCCGTAGACGACCGCCCGAGCCGGGCGTGGCCCGCTCACGAATGCACTGACGCAGCCGCCGCTGCAACGAGCGCCTGACGGGCGGCTCGGGCGCCGGTCTCGACCGCGCCGTCCATCCAGCCGGCCCAGCCGAGAGCCAGATCCGAGCCCGCGAACGACACCCGCCCCTCGGACTCCTGGAACGCCGAGTGGAAGCGCATCACCTGTCCCGGGCGGTACGCCATCCAGGTGCCCTGCGAGAACTCGTCGCCGTTCCAGTCGTGCGCGTCCGTGACGACAACCCGTGCGTCAGGCACGAAACGCTCGATCGCCCGCCGGATCTCGTCCGAGCTCGTCACGTCGAGCAGTTCTGGGCCGGTGCCGAAGCCGACCAGCAAGCTTCCGTCGGAGCCTACGAACTCGGTCGAGAGCCAGTTCAGGCCTCCGCCCCAACCGACGCCGACGACGTGATCCGGAGCGTTCTCGACGAGGGCCCAGATCTTGGTCGAGTGGCCGGTCTGCCCCTCCGCCGCGGCCTGACGCTTCGGCTCCGAGAGCGCCGGAGCAAACTCGATGTCGTGCCACGTGTTCAGCGGGGTCGCCACGACCACCGCAGACGCGCTCACCGCGTCGCCGCCCCGCGTGGTCACACTGACCGCGTCGTCGTCTTGGTCGACACGCGCAACAGGTGCGAACAGCCGGATCTCGGCCTCGGCGTCGGCGGCGAGCGCGTCGACAAAGCTCGCCGTGCCCTTTCCGAACTTGTCGGTGATCGCCGCATACCAGGCCCAGGCGCTGTTCTCGAAGCCCGAGACCCAGGAGAGCACGTGCAGAGCCGAGACCTCGGACGGGGGGCAGCCGAAGAAGAAGCCAGCCCACGCGGAGAGGTATTCGCGGGTTGCGCGACCCAGGCCGAGCTGGTCGAGAAACGCCGAGAACGGGATGTCCAGGTCGGCGACCGGCTGGGTGTCGAGCGCCGTTCCGAACTCGAGCCGCCGTGCCGCGTGAATCACCTCGTACAGCCCCCGCTCGAGATCGATCGCCTGCTCGAGCGGCACCGGCGCGTAGCCGGTAAGCAGCTCACCGCCCACCTCCGTCCGGAACGAAGCCCCGGGTGGGCTCTGTGTCACGGCGAGCCCGTACCGACTGATCTCCGCCGCGATATGCGGCTGGTAGCGCTCGACGAACCAGGTTCCGCCGATCTCGACATTCTGGTCGGATCCTGCGAAAGGCCGATACCACGTCCGGCCGCCCAACCGGTCCCTCGCCTCGAGAACGACGACCGACAGCCCGGCCTCGCGAAGATCCCGTGCCGTCGTAAGGCCGGCGATCCCGCCGCCGATGACGATCGCGTCGCATGACGTACTCGGTGCCATCTCCCCTCCTAGAAATCGCGCTGCTCGACCGTCACGCAGCCGCGACGGTCGAGCTCGGACAGAAACTCGTGCGGATCGTAGTAGGCCTCAGGATCCACGAACCCCGGCCTTGCGGCCCCGGAGCCCCTCGCAAGAAGCTGAGCGCCGACGCCCGCACAGACGCCGGTCATTCGCCCCGTTCCCTCCTGTCCCCAGTCGAGCGGATGGCTGACGTCGTAGACCCGGCGACCTCTCGCCGCGATCACCTCGACGTTGACGAAGAGCAGCCAGGGAGCCGCGTCTCGCTCCTCCCCGAACCGTTCCCAGATGCGCGCCTTGGTCGACTCGATCGTCGCATCGTCGAGGAGCCCGTACTTGTTCAGCACACGGATGTCGTCCATCAACTCGGGCCGCCATGTCCCCCGGACGGCGCAGAAGCGCAGGCTCGGGAAATAACGAGGCAGAGTCGTCACCTCGGTGTGTGGAACGTAATAGACGCGTTGAGAGCCGATCGGCCAGCCGAACTCGACCACTCGCGAGCCCTCCATGAATCGCGCTCGCTCGAAACGCCCGTTCTGGTAGTAGCGGCGGGTCGGGCAGCCGTCGGACAGCTCCCACAGGATCGTGTCGAGAAGGCCGGCACTCGGGGCGATCGTGCGGAAGCTGGCCCAGGAGACGTGCACCTCCTCGAGCTCGCCGAGCTCTTCTGCAGCATGCCTGACGAGAACGTTCGAGAGGCCCGGCGTCGCCCCGAGTCCGGAGACCGCCGTGATCCCGGCATCAGTTGCCGCAGACCGCTGTGCGTCGGAGGGCTCGGAGAGGAGATCCGCGTAGTCGACTCCCGCAGCCACCGCGAGGGCGATGACCTCGTCGAACCAGGCGAAGCTCGTGCAGTTCATGAGCAAGTCTGCTCCGGCCAGAAGATCCATGCCGGCGCGCCGGTCTCGCAGGTCGAGGCCGACCGCGGATGCGCCCGCTCCGAGACCGGTCGCGACTCTCGCGGCGCGAGCGCCGTCGATGTCGGCGATCACGAGCTCGTCGACCTCGGCGCAGGAGGCGAGGTCACGCGAGACGGCGGTCCCGACCTCGCCTGCACCTCCGAGCACGACGATGCGCATTGGCTGCGACCGCTCGGCCCGTTCCCTAGTGTTCCGTCCCGGAAGTCGCTTGATGATTCTGGCGCGCGAAAAGCAAGCAGGGCAAGGACGCAGGGAGCTCCGATATGCAGACATATCGGAGCGACTGAGGACGCGGCCCGGCGCCGCTTTGCAGCCGCCCAGAGCGCGAGTGACTTCCGGGACGGAGCACTAGCTCAGGTCGAACGAGATCTGCTTCGTCTCGGTCAGCGCGTCGATGATCCAGCCGGCGAGCTCGCGGCCCGCGCCGGACTTCTTCGCGCCGCCGAACGGCGCGAGCTGATCCCAGTAGTTCGTGGTCTCGTTGATGTGGACGGTGCCGTGTCGGAGCTCCTCGGCAGCGCGCCAGGCGTCGTGGAGCGAGCGGGTGAAGACCGACGCCGTCAGGCCGTACTCCGTCTCGTTGGCGATCGCGATCGCCTCGTCGAGCGTCCTGAAGGTCATGATCGGCGCGACCGGGCCGAACGTCTCCTCCTGCGCGATCCGCATCTCGCTGGTGACGCCGTCGATGATCGTCGGCTCGTGGAGCTGGCCCTCGTGGCCGCCGCCGTGGATGACGGTCGCCCCCTGGTCGACCGCGTCGCTGATGTGCTCCTGGGTCCGTGCGAGAACCGCCGGCGTGCAGAGCGGGCCCATGTCGATTCCCTCGTCGAGCGGGTCGCCGACCGAGAGAGCTTTCGTCCGTTCCAGCAGCGCGGCGACGAACTCGTCCTTCACCGACTCGTGCACCAGGATCCGCTCGGCCGCGGTGCAGCACTGCCCGGCGAGGTAGAAGCAGCCGACGATCGCAGCGTCGGCCGCCTTCTCGACGTCGGCGTCGGCGAGGACGATCTGCGGCCCGTTGCCGCCGAGCTCGAGCACGCGGTTCTTCAGGCCGGCGTCACGCGCGACCTTCTCCCCGGTCTCGACCGAGCCGGTGAAGACGACCGAGCCGACTCCGGGATGGCTGACGAGCGCGGCGCCGGCGTCGCCGCGACCATGGACGACGTTGATCGTCCCGGGCGGGAAGCCCGCGTCGTGCAGCAGCTCGGCGAACAGGTTCGCGCACAGCGGCGCGTACTCGGAGGGCTTCCAGACGACCGTGCAGCCTACGGCGAGCCCGTAGACGATCGGGATCCCGGCGATGTCGACGGGGAAGTTCCACGGGCTGACCGCGGCGACGACGCCGACCGGCTCCTGCACGATCACGATGCGCTTGGCGCCCGACCGCTCCTGGGTCGAGGGGAGCACCTTGCCGGCATGGCGCAGCACGTCCTCGGAGGCGCGGCGGAAATGGTCGGCGGTGAACTCCTCCATCTCCTCACGCGACTCGCGGATGGTCTTGCCGACCTCGCGCGAGATCATCTGCGCGATCTCCTCGTTGCGCTCGAGACAGAGCTGGAAGGCGCCGCGGCAGAGCTCGACGCGATCGACCACCGACGTTTTCCGCCAGCCCTCGAACGCCGCCGAAGCCGCGGCGACCGCGTCATCGACCTGCGCCGGCGTGGACCCTACGATTGAGCCGAGCAGCGCGCCGTCCCAGGGGCTCCGAACCTCGATCTCCTCGCCGTCGCCGGCGACCCACTCGCCGCCGATGAAAGCTCCGCTGCGCGTCGTCGTCGCCATGGCTCCCTCCTCGCTCGTTTCCCGGAGTATCTCAGGGACAAGGAGGTGGACAGGGACGAAGCCGCGTCCTAGAGTCGGGTCGTGACGGTGACAGAGCCGACGCTGAACGAGGCGGCCCGGGCCACCCTCGACGCCCTCGGTGACGTCCTCATTCCGTCCGCCGAGGGGATGCCTGCCTGGAGCAAGTCCGACCGTGACGGCCGGTGGCTGGCCCGCGCGCTCGCCGCACGACCCGATCTCCTGCCGGCGCTCGAGCGCGTGCTCGCCGAGGCGGCCGAGCGGGACCCGGTCGCGGAGGCGCAGAGGCTGCACGCCGAGGATCCGGAGGGCTTCAAGGCGCTCTCGGCGATCGTGAGCGGTTCGTACTACATGAACGTCAAGGTGCGCAAGCGGATCCGCTTTCCCGGCCAGGGCAAGCGGCCGCCGTTCTCCGACGAGGCAGACTGGGACCTCCGAGACGGCCTCCTGGACCCGGTGCTCGAGCGAGCCCCGAGTCGCAAGCAGACGCCGCCGGTCGAGACGAGCGGCGAACCGGCGATGCCGCTCCCCTTCCGTCTGTCGCGAAACGGAGACCGCGCCGACGTGCTCGTCATCGGCGCCGGCGCCGGCGGGTCCGTCGCCGCGCGTCACCTCGCGGAAGCGGGCTTCAGGGTGGTCTGCCTCGAGCAGGGAGACTGGATGAACGCGTCAGACTTCCCGGGCGACAAGCCGGAGTTCGAGCTCGTCTCCGAGGCGCAGTGGAGCCCCGATCCGAACATACGGCGACATCCCGCCGACTACCCGCTCGAGGTCACGAACTCGCCGATCACGCCCGTCATGTTCAACGCGGTCGGCGGCTCGACGATCCACTTCTGCGCTCAGTGGGTGCGGATGCGCCCGCACGACTACAAGATGCGGTCGGTCGACGGGATGGGCGACGACTGGCCGATCTCGTACGACGAGATGAAGCCCTTCTACGAGCAGATCGACCAGGAGATGCTCGTCTCGGGCATCACCGGCGACCCCGCGTACCCGGCCGGGCCCGCACCGGCGCTGCCCCCGCTTCCGATCGGCCAGCTCGGCCGCAAGGCGGCCCAGGGCATGAACGAGCTCGGCTGGCACTGGTGGCCGGCGGCACACGCCATCCGCTCACAGGAGGTCGACAACCTGGCCAGCTGCGAGCGGACGGGGACGTGCATGTGGGGCTGCCCGAAGGGTGCGAAGTCCTCGACCGACACGACCATGTGGCCGACCGCGCTCCGCCATGGGGCGAGGCTCGTCACCGGCGCACGAGTTCGAGAGATCACCGTGAACGACCAGGGCCTCGCGACCGGCGCCGTGTACGTCGACCGCGACGGGAACGAGCAGCGGCAGGAGGCCGACGTCGTCATCCTCGGCGCGAACGGCGTCGGAACGGCGCGACTGCTCCTCCTGTCCGCGTCGAACCGTTTCCCGGACGGGCTCGCCAACTCGTCGGGGCTCGTCGGCAAGCGACTCATGCTCCATCCATACATGAGCGTCCTCGGGATCTACGAGGACGACCTCGAGGGCTGGCTCGGACCCTGGGGCACCCAGCTCCTCTCGCTGCAGTTCGCCGACCACGACGACTCGCGCGGCTTCCCGCGCGGCGCGCAGTGGGACGTGATGCCGCTCGGCGGCCCCCTCTTCACGCTCTTTCGCTACGACGACCGGCCCTTCGCCGAGCGCTGGGGCGCGAACGTGCACCAGCTGATCGAGCGCACGCTCGGGCACGCCTTCGACTGGGGCGTCGGGATCGAGGATCTCCCCCACGAGCACAACACCGTCACGCTCGACCCGGTGCTCACCGACGCCGACGGCATCCCGGCTCCGAAGATCACGTTCGAGATCGACACCGGCATGCGAGCTAACCTCGACTTCCAGCTCGCCCGCGCGAAGGAGGCTCACGAGGCGGCCGGGGCGATCGACACGATCGTGGCCGACTGGTCGGCCTGGGGCTGGCACCTCCTCGGCACGGCGCGCATGGGCGACGACCCGGCCACGTCCGTCGTCGACCGCTGGGGGGCAGCGCACGACGTGCCGAACCTCTATGTCGTCGACGGCGCCGCGTTCGTCACTTCGGGGCCGATGGCGCCGACGGCGACGATCTGCGCGAACGCGCTCCGCTGCACCGCATGGCTGATCGAGCGTGCGCGCCTCCAGGCCACGCCCACCTGAAACGACCCGCGGCACCTTCCTGCGCGGCATCCGCGAGGCGCTTAGAATCGCGCTACCGGTCGTCGTAAAGGAGGCGTAGCTCGATGGCGCGTGACCCCAGGCACGACATTCTCTTCGAGCCGATCGAGATCGGTCCGAAGACGATGAAGAATCGCTTCTACCAGATCCCGCACTGCAACGGCTTCGGCTCCGAGAAGCCGCTCAACCAGGCGTACTTCCGCGCGATGAAGGCCGAGGGCGGCTACGCCGCGGTGTGCACGGAGTACTGCTCGATCTCGCCCGAGTCCGACGACACGCACCGCATGTCGGCGCGGATCTGGGACGACGGCGACATCAAGAACCTCGGGCTGATGTGCGCCATGCTCCACGAGCACGACTGTCTCGCCGCCTGCGAGCTGTGGTACGGCGGGCCGCACGCGCCGTGCATGGAGACGCGCTGCGTGCCGAAGGGCCCGTCGCAGATCCCGTCGGACTTCGAGTACCTGACGTACTGCATCGAGATGGATAAGGACGACATCCGCTACGTGCAGAACCTGTACGTGGAGGCGGCGAAGCGGGCTCGGACAGCGGGATTCGACATCGTCTACGTCTACGGCTCGCACTCGTACCTGCCACAGCAGTTCCTGACGCCCTTCTACAACAAGCGGACCGACGAGTACGGCGGCTCGATCGAGAACCGCGCCCGCTTCTGGCTCGAGACGATCGAGCAGGTGAAGGAGGCGGTCGGCGACGATACGGCGATCTGCGTGCGCATGTCGTGCGACATGTTCCTCGGCGAGGCCGGCACGCAGCTCGAGCGCGACTGCGTGCCCTTCGTCGAGATGGCCGATCACCTCGTCGACGTCTGGGACATCAACCTCTCGGGGATCGCCGAATGGGGCGAGGACGCGACGCCGTCGCGCTTCTACGAGACGGGCCGCGCGCTGCCCTGGCAGCGACGCATCAAGGAGGTCGCGACGAAGCCTGTCCTCGGCGTCGGCCGGTTCACGAACCCCGACGTGATGGTCGACGCGATCTCGAACGGCTGGCTCGACATCATCGCGACCTGCCGCCCGTCGATCTCCGACCCGTTTCTCCCGACGAAGATCGACGAGGGGCGCCTCGACGACATTCGCGAGTGCATCGGCTGCAATGTGTGCATCTCGCGCTGGGAGATCGGCGGCCCACCGGTCATCTGCACGCAGAACGCGACCGCGGGCGAGGAGTGGCGCCGCGGCTGGCATCCGGAGAAGTTCACCGAGGCCGAGAACGCCGACAACGACGTCCTCGTCGTCGGCGCCGGCCCGGCGGGGATGGAGTGCGCGGTCGTGCTCGGCAAACGCGGCATGCGCCGCGTGCACCTCGTCGAGGCCGAGGCCGAGATGGGCGGGCACATTCGCTGGGTCCCCCAGCTTCCCGGCCTGGGCGAGTGGGCGCGCATCACGAACTACCGGCGCATCCAGATCGACAAGCTGAAGAACGTCGAGTTCATCTCCGGCAAGAAGCTGTCCGCCCAGGAAGTCGTCGAGTACGGCGCCGAGATCGTCGTCGTCGCGACCGGGTCCTACTGGGCCACCGACGGCCTCAACGGCGCCTCGCACGACACGGTCGACGGCGCAGACGCATCGAAGCCGTACTGCCTGACCCCGGAGCAGATCATGGACGAGGGCAAGCAGGTGCCCGGCGACCGGGTGATCGTCTTCGACAACGACGGCTACTTCATGGGCGTGTCGCTCGCGGAGAAGCTCGCGAGCGAGGGCAAGAAGGTCACGATCATGACCCCGATGGGCAACATCGCCCCGTACATGCACTTCACGCTCGAAGCGCCGAACCAGCATCGCAAGCTCCACTCGCTCGGCGTCGAGATCGTCACGTATCACCTACCGACGAAGATCGAGGCGGGCGGCGTCACCGCCGTCCACGTCTACGACGAGCACGCCCACGAGAAGCAGTTCGAGGCCGACGCGGTCGTCCTCTGCTCGCAGCGACGCTCGAACGAGGCGCTCTTCCGCGAGCTCAAGGACAGCTACGGGCTCGACAAGCTCGAGGCGGAGGGCATCAGCGCGCTCTACCGCATCGGCGACTGCGAGGCGCCGCGCCTGATCGCCGACGCTGTGTTCTCCGGCCACCGGCTCGCGCGCGAGATCGACACGGAGGACCCGTCGATCCCGCTGCCGTTCAAGCGCGAGCGGCACGTCATCGATCGCGAAGTGGCATTGGTGTGAGGATCGTCGTCTGCATCAAGCAGGTGAAGGCCCTCGGTGACGAGGTCGAGTTCACCGACGACGAGTGTGGCGTCGACCCGGATTACCTCGAGCCCGCGCTCAACGAGTGGGACAGCTACGCCACCGAGGAGGCCCTTCGCATCAAGGAGGGCCTACCGGAGGGCTCGTGCGAGGTCGTGGTCGTCTCGGTCGGGGACGAGGAGGTCGACGAGGCGATCCGCCGCTGTCTCGCCATGGGCGCCGACCGCGCGATCCGTGTCGAGGGGGTCGAGTCGCCCGACCCGCTGTCGATCGCGCGGGCGCTCGCCGAGGTCGCTCGCGGGGAGTCGCCCGACCTCGTCCTGTGCGGCGTTCAGTCGTCAGACGCGGTGCAGGCGGCGACCGGGACGGCGCTCGCCGAGTACCTGGGGCTGGCCCGAGTCGCGGTCGTCAAGAAGCTCGAGTGGTCGGGGTCGGGGCCGGCGCGCGTTCAGCGCGAGCTCGAGGGCGGCCTCGTCGACGTGTGCGACGTCGACACCCCCGCCGTGCTGACGATCCAGAGCGGCATCAACGAGCCCCGCTACGCCACGCTCCGCGCGATCAAGCAGGCGGAGCAGAAGGAGATCGAGGTGAGGAAGGCGGAGGGCGGCGGTGAGCCCGCCTACCGCGTCCGCCGCATGTTCGTGCCCTCGAAGGGCGAGGGCGCGGAGATGCTCGGCACGGACGCGGCCGAGGTCGCGCAGCGAATCAAGACGCTCGTGGAGGAGCGCCTGCGATGACCGACGGCCTCTCTAGGGGCGAGGCATGCCTCTCCCAGGTCGGCCGAGGCGGCTCGTGAGCGGCGTCCTCGTAGTCGCCGAGCATCTCCGCGGGCAGGTTCGAGACGTCACCCGGGAGCTCGTCGCGGCGGCCCAGGGGCTCGGCGGGCCGGTGACGGTCGCGCTGATCGCGCGGGAGCCGGACGCGCTCGTCGAGGCCGTCAACGTGGCCGGCGTGGACGAGATCGTCTGTGTCCCCGTCGCGTCAGAGGAGTTCGAGAACGACGTGTTCCAGGAGGCAGTGGACGGACTCGTCGCCGACCGGAGCCCCCGCGTCGTCCTGATGGGGTTCACGGTCAACTCGATGGGCTACGCGGCGGCGCTTGCTGCGAAGCACGGGCTCGGCTTCGCCTCCGACGTCTTCGCGATCCGCGACGAGGGTGGCGCGATCGTCGTCGAGCGGTCGTTCTACGGCGCGAAGGTCACCGCCGAGCTCGAGTTCGCGCAGGAGCGCGTAGTGCTGCTCGCGCGGCCGACGGCGTGGCCGCCCGCCGAGGGCGCCGGGTCGGCAACTGTGTCGCGCGTCGAGGTCTCGACGGCCGGCTCACGCGCACGACACGTCGAGTTCGTCGAGCCGGAGGCCGGTGACGTCGACATCACGAAGGCCGAGTTTCTCCTGTCGGTCGGTCGCGGCATCGGCGAGAAGGACAACCTCGAGCAGTTCGAGGAGCTTGCCGAGACGATGGGCGCAACGCTCTCCGTCTCCCGACCGCTCGTCGATGCCGGCTGGGTGACGAACGCCCGCCAGGTGGGCCAGTCCGGCAAGACCGTAAAGCCGAAGGTCTATCTCGCGTTCGGGATCTCCGGTGCCGTCCAGCATCTGGCCGGCATGAAGACCGCAGGCACGATCATCGCGGTCAACACCGATCCCGAGGCCGCGATCTTCAACATCGCCCACTACGGCACGACAGCGGACCTGTTCGAGATCGCCGAGGCGCTCGAGAAGCTGTACTGAGTCGGGCCGGGGCGGGCGAGCCCGGGCTCGTCGGAGGCAGCCGAGGAGCGGTACGCCGGGTCGGACATGTCCCGGTGCCTGTCCCCCGGCCATGTCCCCGGCGGGCGCCCGGCGACACCTACGCGCGGGCAGGCTCGAAGCGGAGCTTCGCGAGGCGAAGGTCTTCGGGGATCCGCGTGGGGTAGCTCCGCGTCAGGCACGCGCGGCAGAACGTCCCCTCCGGCCGTCGGGTCGCGTCCTGCAGCCCCTCGAGCGAGAGGTAGGCGAGCGAGCTGGCGCCGATCAGCTCACGCACCTCGTCGACGGTGCGGTGCGAGGCGACGAGCTCGTCCTCGTCGGCCATGTCGATGCCGTAGAAGCACGGCGAGACGATCGGCGGCGACGAGACGCGGACGTGCACCTCCTCCGCCCCGGCTTCGAACAGCATGCTGACGATCTTCCTCGTTGTCGAGCCACGGACGATCGAGTCGTCGACGACGACGACCCGCTTGCCGCGGAGCTCGGCCAGCGGGTTGAACTTCGATCTGATCCCGTGCTCGCGCAAAGCCTGATCGGGCTGGATGAACGTGCGACCCACGTAGCGGTTCTTGATCAGCCCCTCGGAGTAGGGGATCCCGCTGGCACGCGCGAAGCCGATCGCGGCGGGCGTGCCCGAGTCGGGGATGCCCATGACCACGTCGGCATCGACCGGCGCCTCCTCCGCCAGCCGCTCACCCATTCGGACGCGTGCTCCGTGCAGCTCGACGCCTCGCATCGTCGAGTCGGGGCGCGCGAAGTAGATGAACTCGAAGATGCAGAGAGCCCCCGCTCCCTTCGGCTCGACTGCCTGCTCGACGCGCCAGCCGTGCTCGTCGGCCACGACCATCTCACCTGGCCCGAGCTCGCGGATCAGCTCGGCCCCGATCAGGTCGAACGCGCAGGTCTCGGAGGCGAGCACGACGTCGTCGTCGAGCCGGCCGAGCGCGAGCGGACGAATGCCGTCGGGGTCGCGGAAGCCGATCAGCTTGCCCTCGGACACGAGCACGGCCGAGAACGCACCTTCGATCTTCGCCATCGTCGCGGCCACCGCCTGCTCGAGCGGGCGGTCATCGCGCGCGATCAGCGCTGCGATCACCTCGGTGTCGGAGGTCGAGGCGAGCCTCGCGCCGTCCGCCAGCAGCTCCGCGCGGAGCTCGGCGGTGTTGGTCAGGTTGCCGTTGTGGCCGAGCGCCACCGTCCGCCGGGGGCCGGTCTGGACGATCGGCTGCGAGTTCTGCCACAGCGTCGAGCCCGTCGTCGAGTAGCGGCAGTGGCCGATCGCAGCCTCGCCCCGGAGTCCCCCCAGCTTGTCCTCCGTGAAGACCTGGCTCACGAGGCCCATGTCGCGAAGAGCGGTGATCCGCCCGTGGTCGGACACCGCGATTCCCGCTGACTCCTGCCCCCGGTGCTGCAGCGCGAACAGACCGAAGTACGAGAGCCTCGCGACGTCCCGCTCGGGCGCATGGATGCCGAAGATGCCGCACATCTAGACGAGCTCCCCATCGTAGGCGCTGCGCAGGTCGTCGAGCGGCACCTCGAGAACCGTGTCGCCGCCGGCCGTTCCGATCCGCTCGAGCGGCACTCCGTCCAGCCGCGGAACGTCCTCGGGCGGACAGGCAATCACCGCCAACCCACCTCCCTCGCCGAACCAGCGAACCGCGTCGGTGCCGATCTCCACCCGAGCGCCGGTTCCCGACCACAGGGCGAGCTCGGCGAGCGCCACCGCCAGGCCGCCCTCCGCTGCATCGTGGGCGGCCGTAAGCACCGAGGCATGTCGCCAGAGGAAGGCGACGAGAGTGGACTCGGCGGCAAGGTCCGGGCCCGCAGGCCGACCCGCAGGGCCGTCCAGAAACACGGCCTGGTACTCGGAGCCGTCGAGTCTCACCTCCGGGGCGCCTGCGACGAGAATCGCGTCACCGTCACGCCACCGCCCCGGGATCGTCCGGACGTCCTCGACCAGGCCTACGCATCCCACCGCCGGCGTCGGGTAGATCGCGCGCCCGTCCGTCTCGTTGTACAGGGAGACGTTGCCCGACACGACCGGGATCCCGAGCGCTTCGGCCGCGAGCGACATGCCCTCGATCGCCTCGGTCAGCTCCCACGCGATCTCGGGCTTCTCCGGGTTGCCGAAGTTGAGGCAGTCCGTGAGGGCGAGCGGCCGTCCCCCGGCACAGGCCACGTTCCGCGCCGCCTCGAGCACCGCGAGCATCCCACCGACCCTCGGATCGAGATAGGCCTGGCGGCCGGCCGCGTCCAGCGAGACGGCGAGGCCTCGCAGGCCCGGGCGCAGGCGGAGGACTGCCGCGTCGAGCCCCGGCCGCCTGACCGTACGCGAGCCGACGAGGTGGTCGTAGCGGCGCCACACGGATCGCCGGCTGACGACGTTCGGGGCACGCAGGAGCCGGAGCAACGCGTCGGCGCCGGCCTCGATCGGCCCATGCGCCACGGGCTCGTCCAGCTCGCGCGGCGAGATCTCCACCCGGTAGCGCGGGCATTCGTCGGTGAGCAGCCGCGCGGGAATCGCCCCGACCTGCTCCCCGGCGAAGAACGCGCGCAGCTCGCCAGTGTCGGTCACCTCTCCGACGACGGCGTGGTGCAGCTCCCAGCGGTCGCAGACCTCCTCGACGTCGGCCCGGCGGCGCGGCGAGACGATCGCCACCATCCGCTCCTGGCTCTCGGAGATCATGATCTCGTGCGGCTCCATCCCGACCTCGCGGAGCGGCACGCGGTCGAGATGGACGTCCACCCCGGCTCCGCCCCGGCTCGCCATCTCGGCAAGCGACGAGGCAAGGCCTGCGGCCCCGCAGTCCTGGAGCGAGACGACGAGGCCGCGCTCGGAGAGCTCCAGGCTCGTCTCGACGAGCTTCTTGCCGGTGAAGGGGTCACCGATCTGGACCGTGGGACGCTTGTCCTCGTCGGCGCCGGAGAGCTCCTGGCTCGCGAGGACGCTCGCTCCGCCGATGCCGTCCCGCCCGGTCGTCGCGCCGAAAAGGACGATCAGGTTTCCGGTTCCGCTCGCGCCGGCGCGGGTAAGGCGCTCCTGCGGGAGGACGCCGACGCACATCGCGTTGACCAGGCAGTTCGAGGCGTAGCGCTCGTCGAAAAAGCACTCGCCGCCGACCGTCGGGATACCGACGCAGTTGCCGTAGTGCCCGATCCCGGCGACCGCCCGCTGGAACTGCCAGCCGGGCGCTCCGAAGCGCAGGCCGTCGAGTAACGCGATCGGCCGCGCGCCCATGGCGACGATGTCCCTGATGATCCCCCCGACGCCGGTGGCGGCCCCCTGGAACGGCTCGACGGCGGACGGATGGTTGTGGCTCTCGACCTTGAATGCGACCGCCTCGCCGCCGCCGACGCCGATCACGCCCGCGTTCTCCCCAGGGCCCTGGAGTACGGCCGCCCCGTCGGTAGGAAAGCGCCCAAGCAGTGGCGCCGAGTGCTTGTAGCCGCAGTGCTCCGACCACAGCAGCGAGAAGACGGCGAGCTCGAAGTCGTTGGGCACGCGGCCCATGAGCTCCTCGATCCGGTCGTACTCGGCGTCCGTCAGCCCGAGCGCACGATGGAGCCCCCGGTCAGGGGTGGGTGGCGGGGAGCCCGGTTCCGCTACCGACTGCAAAGGAAAGGTCACTCTACCCTTCCGGGCGGATCGTGCCATCGCGTCACGAAGTGGGGTCAGACCCCTTGTGCGCCCTCGTCACGAGCTCGGCGTCGCCGGCTGCCACGTACGGCGCTTCGCTAGCCTCCCGCCGTGCCCCCCGCCCAGGTGAGACCGGGCGAACCGGCGATTGCTCTCCGTCCGGCTCGCCCTGACGACGTCGACTTCATCGTCGAGCTTGCAAACGACCCGGACGTGACACCGTTCATCGGCGTGCGTGCGCCTCGCGATCGCGACACCCTGCTGGCCGAGCTCCGCCGTGCCGGCCACGAGGCCGGCTGGTTCGTGATCGAGCACGGCGGGTGCCCTGCAGGCTCGGTCGCGTTCACGACCGTCAACCCGCGAAGCCGCATCGCCGAGCTTCACCGCCTGATGGTGCACCCCGACGCTCGCGGCCACGGGGTCGGAGCCGAAGCGGCACGGCGTTTCGGCGTCCACCTGATCCGTGAGCTGGGCTTCCATCGAGTCGAGGCCCAGTGCTACGGGTACAACACGAGGTCGATCCGCACGTTCGACCGGGCGGGTTTCAGCCGCGAAGGCGTGAAGCGCAGCGCGTACCTTCGCGACGGCACGTGGCACGACGCCGTGTGCTTCGGGCTCGTGGAAGAGGATCTGTGAGGGTGCGACAGAGAGGTAGGCGATGGAGCCGACGCACAGACGACCGCAGTCACCCCGCGTGGCTCGACGGCCAACTGTTCCCAACTGAGGAGTGACCATCCATGGAGCTGATCCACACCTGCTACCGCGTCACCGACCCCGAGCGATCCGTCGCGTTCTACAAGGCGCTCGGCTTCGAGGAGCATCGCCGGCTGCCGATCCGGGAGGAGGCGATCAACATCTTCATGGGCCTTCCCGGTGACGGCGAGCGGCTCGAGCTGACGTACAACTTCGGCGTGGAGTCGTACGAGGTGGGCACCGGCTACGGGCACATCGCCGTCGCGGTCGACGATCTCGACGCGACGCTCGAACGCCTCGCGAGTCTCGGAATCGAGCCCGAACGACCGCCGTACACTATTCGTGACGGCGGCTCGAGACTCTGCTTCGTTCGTGATCCAGATAGTTCGTTCGAAACATTGAACTGAGGAGCCGGCTACCGGCGGTTCGGCACCGACTGCAGCCGCGTGTCCGTTACCACCCCTCGGGCACGGGCTGCTTGTACGGCGAGGGGCCCAGGGGACCACAGAGGTTCTTCGTCGGCCAGTTCGTGCCCCAGGCACCGCCGACGCCGTACCAGGGTCCCTCTCGAGCCGGGCGCAGATGCTCCCAAGTTCGCCAGCCCGTCTGGGAGGCACCGACGAAGTCGTAGAAGCAGGCGTTGAAGAAGGGACAATCGAGCTCGAACACCCCGGCGCGGGGATACGAGGCATGGGTCCCCCAGGCGCGTAGACGACCGGATGGGTCTCCTCCTTCGCTACATCGGCCGAGACAAGTTCCTGCCCCTCCCGATGGGAGGCGCAGAAGACGCGCGTTGGCTCGTCGTGCACGTTGAGGCGGACGCCTATGTGCTCCCAGTCGCCTTCATGCGCAAGGATCGTCGCGCCGGCGTTGAACTGCCGGTTTGGGACCGGCGATGCGCTCGCTCCGTAGAGGAACCAGTAGGTAATGACGCGACCTGGCTCGTACTCGAAGTAGACCGGGCGACCTTCTCATCCTCACGGCCCTCCCCGTGAGGTTTTCGGCGCGGGGACATCACGCGCTCGGCCGTTGTCCATGCGAGCCACGAGCCCACGGGCCCGCACCGAGCGAGGCGGCCTCACGGTCGCACACATCCTTCGCCGTAATGCGCGCCCGAGTTACACTCCAGCAACAGTTGAATGCACACTCGCCGATGAGTCATTTCTCCTTTCCAGGGCTTTCTGACGCCTACAACGGCCGCCCGATTGGACAGATTGGGATTCTCGTGTGCGACCTAGAGAGGGAATGTCACCGATACTCTGCTCTTTGGCGGTGTGGGCCATGGAGAATCTTCACCTATTCTCCGAACATCGTTAGGTTTCAGGAATATCGAGGAGCGCCATCTCAATTTTCTGTTCGCATCGCACTTAACGCCACAACTCCGCAGATCGAACTTCTTCAAGCGCTTGACGGACCAAGCGTGTATCACGATTGGCTTCGCAACCGAGGACCGGGCCTCCATCACCTAGCCACCTTCGTTGAGGATGCAGATGCGGCGATTGCATCAATGGCCTCATGTGGCTATGGAGTTCTACAGCAGGGTCGAGGGTTTGGCCTCCACGGGGATGGCATCTTTGTCTACTTCGATACTCAATCCGATCTCGGCTATCTACTCGAGGCGGTGCAGGTTCCGGCGGAGCGTCACGAGCCAGAACTGATCATCCCCTGATACGACTCCTACTACGGAACGCTCGTCCCACCGGCTGGGCCAATGAAAGCAGATCCGTTCACGTCTCCTGCGAAACCGACCTGTCCGGTTGGCCGATTCTAGAGCTGCTCGTTCCCGAAATCCTCATAAAGGCACGCATCGCAGTCAAGAACGCCAAGCCACCGATCAATTAGATCACGAGAGTGCAAGTCACTAAGACACTGCGTCGTCCATTCATCAAGCCGTGAAGCTTGGTCGATCTCCACGATAGTTATGTAGGGACAAGTATGACCAAGGCGCCACGTGCGAGCGAGGCGCAACTTAAGACGATCGTCTGGTTGACCAGCGAACCACTGCTGATTTGTTTCCTCGACAACCGATCTGAAGGTCTCATGGCTAACGTCGGACTTTGGTCTGTAGAACTCAACGTAGTACATCGTCACCTCCGAGTCGGTCAGTTGTCCGACTATTCAAGAGCGAGCTTGTCGACGGGCGCCGCTTCGGCTCCTTCGAGCACGTCGAGTACGAGGAATTGACGATCAATACAGACACTGCCCAAATACTGTCCGCTACCTAACAACGCCTCCAACAGGACCAGCGTGGATCAGTCGCGACTCACAGGCGACGAGCTCTGCGGCCCCTCCCTCGGCGGTGGGTGGCCGTCCGATTGTCGCCGATTCTTTACGTCCGCCCCGTTTCGCGCTCGCCCTCATCAAATCAAGCAGATCCGTGGTCGCATCGTTCCCACCCGCGGTAGCCGAGTTGTTCGCTCGCACGCCGGCCCGCTGCAGCTAGCTCCGGGACAAGCGTGTCGGACGAGCGATGGAAACGCTCCGCGGGTACTGCGATCGAAAGGGCTCCAGCAGCTGAGCCGTCAGCGGCCAAGATCGGGGTCGAGGCGCATGTAACGCCCTCGGCGAAACTCCCGTCGTCCAGGGCGAAGCCGCGCTCCCGTACCAACGTCAGCTCAACGTCGAATGCCTCTCGGTCGACCATCAGGCGATGACGACTTTGGAGATAGCGTTCGACCCGTTCGGGTTCCGAGAAAGCCAGAATTGCCTTTGCCGTAGCACCGTGCGAGTCCTGTTGGTGTCCCACCCCAAGGCCACCAACCACAACAGGAACCAGCCCAGGGCGGACTGCAACAACAACGATCTCCCCACCCTGCCAGGCGCCGACGTAGGTGGTCTCGCGTCTCGATGCATGGAGCATGTCAAGTTCCGCAACGACTCCGGGGTGCTCGAGAACCGACACCGAGATTGTCGACGCGAGATAGAGAACCTGGGGGCCAACGCGATATCGCCGGTCGTCAGCCCGAGTGACCAGTGAGTCGACCTCAAGCGTGTTTAGCAGGTGATAGACCGTGCTGACGTTGAGACCAGAAGCAGCTGAGAGCTCAGCCGCAGTCGGCGGCGTGGGCGCTCGTGCGATCGTCTCGAGGAGAAGAAATGCTCGGCGCACCGAACGGACAAGGTCCTTGGGTTGGAACGAGCTCCGGGAACGCCCGCTCTGAAGAGCTCGCTCGCTCAAACCGTCTGTCGCCCCGTCCGAGGGAGTCGACTTCCTCTGAGGTTTCCGCGATGCCTAGGCACCAACGTTCAGCCTCACGTGCTGGCTTCGATGACAGGAGGACGTTCGGTCGGCTCGTAGTATGGTGGCGCGAGGATGCGCTGCTGGATAGGTTCGAACTCGGCGTCCATGACATCCGACGGGACAGGGTACTTCTTCGACCAGGACATGTATCCAGGGCAATACTTGTACAGAAGTGCGCGCCGCTCGTGCTGCGCGCTCCAAGGCAGTGTCCCGTGAGTTAGCGCCTCGCTGAAGATGAGAGCCGAACCTGCTCGGATTGGCACTTGCTGAAGCCAAGGGCCCGTTGTTCTGAACTCGCGAAAATCCTCCGGCAACGGAAAATTGCTCTTGTGGCTGCCCGGAACCCCCGCGAAGCCTCCTTCTCCTGGACCCGTATCGCGGAGCGCATATGACACGACTAGCAGATTGCTGTAGATCTTGTCGCTCTGAACGTGATAATAAGTCGACGGGTTGTGAGGCGTAGCGCCGCCATGCAGTCGTAGCTTTCCGCCTCCTTGCTTCATCAGGATCGCATGTGAGATGTCAAGCCGGAATGTCGGTCCCAGAAGCTCGAGAAGATACGGCATGATCTTCGAATGGTCGAGCAGCCTGCGAAACGGGTCATCCCATGTGTGCAGGGGGCCGACAATGATGTAGCTGTCCTCGTACGTCCAGACCTCGTTGAAGCGGCCAGTGCCCAGATTTCGCCAGAGATCGTATTCGTCGAGCTTCGCGTTTAGCTCCTCGAGTTCCTGTTTCGTCAATACGTCCTCGACAATCAGGTAACCCATCAGGTCGAAGAGATAGCGCTCCTCCGAAGTCATCTCGGTCATCCTTCCTTCATATGGCGAATAAAGTTTCAGCGACTTCGGCACTTTGACTGAGTGAGGCTTCGACGTCAAATCTCGCGCCCGGACCAATCGTGGGGGATGGTCTGGGTCTGTTCCTGACAGAGGTGCAGGACGGCGGCCCTTCGAGAAACCCCGGCCCGATTGTGGCTTGATCGAGGCCGGGGTCTCGCCGTGGCCTGGGCGGTGTGACAAACATCCGGACGATGCCGTCGCCGCTTGCCCAGACCTAGGCTATTGCTCCTCGGGTGACCGCGTGTGGTCGTGCACGCGGTGATCGGGCGGGGAAGGGTCGAGGAACAGGTCCAGTTTCGAGAATCGCGAGGCCACGGACACGGAGCCGCGTTCGGAGACTGCCCGGCGCGCGCCGTCGAGCACGTCGAGCAGATGGACGTCGTGGGCTAGGTTGCAGCGAGGCGGACGACCTTCTCGCACTGACGCAACCGCTTCGCGCAGGCCATCTGTCCATAGCCACGTCGGGTCGAGCGACTCATACTCTTCCCATCGCCCGGCCTCGTTTCTCCAGATCTCGTAACCTCGCGGGTCCCAATCGTCACCCAGAAGATTCGCCGTGCCTTGGCTCCCGTAGAGCTCCAACGCAGGACGGCGATAGTGTTGGATGGCGGCACTTGATACCACGGAAGACAGAGCGCCGGACTCATGGCGGAGAATCGCATGTGAGACGTCCGGGATCGGGTCGACAATATTGACGCCGTCTACCTGACGCTCCCGTATGGCAGTTGCCTCCGCAGCAAGGATTTCCTCAACGGGCCCGAGCAAGGCCGTGAGGCTCTTGAGGTTGTAGATGCCCATTTCCCCTAGCGGACCCCTGCTGCTCGTGTAGTACCAGCGTGCCCACTCGGGACCTGCCATTCCGTAAAGCCCACGCGCCGAATGAACGCGTCCAATCGCCCCGGATCTGATTGCGGTCCACAGCGCTCGAAAGGTCGGGGCGAGCTGGACGAAAGGTGCTACGAGAAGGTTCAAGCCACGGTCGGTCGCAAGCTCGACAAGCCTTCTGCCCTCTTCGTAGGTAGGTGCCAGTGGCTTCTCCACGACGACGTGCTTTCCGTGTTCAAGAGCCAACCGCGTAAATTCCACATGGGTGTCGGACGACGTAATGACAAGGATGACGTCCGCGTCGGTCTCAACTACCTCAAGCGGATCTCCTACAAGGGCCGCGCCCGGACGCCGGGCAAGCAACGCTGGCCACGTTTCCTCTCTACGAGCACAGATTGGCCCTTCCACCGCATGCCCGCGCGGTATGAGCTTGTCGAGGAGCTGGAGATACGCCCAAAGCACATTGCCGCTGCCAATGATCCCGACCTTCACTGGCGCCGCTGCCGCCAACATGTTCACGGCTGAGTTCTTCCGAGGTTGTCTTGCTCTGCCATGGATCGGCGGGCGCCAGACCGCTCAGTTGCAGGCCTCACACAGCGGACCGGGCAAGAATGCCAAACAGAACTCCTGCGGGATCTCGAGGCGTTCCCTCGTCAAGACAGTAAGACGCTGGGCCAGGCGCGGCAAGGCGAGACCTCATACAGAGTTGGCACAACCGCGCGTCAGATACCTCGCTGCTCCAGCGTTGCCGGCGCGTGAGAGTGAGACCCAACGAGCGTTGTGTCGATGTTCGCCGCGTCAAGTCTGAGGGCAGGAAAGGTGCTTTCGATGATTCGCGTCCGGCCGTCGCTTGCCGCTTCCTCAGCCCGCACCATGATCTCGAGGACGTGGAACGCATGCTCGGGGGTTATCACCGGCTCCTTGCGTTGCTGGATGCATTCAACGAGGTGGACGAGCCCGTCGGTCCAGTGCCATAGCGGATCGCTTTCACGGTAATGTTGCCAGTAGCGCGTGCTTTCCTTCCACAACTCGTAGCCTTCGGGAGCCCAATCATCTCCGAGCATCTGCATTACACCGTCGCTACCGTATAGCTCAAGAGCCGGACTTCGATAGTCATGCATGGACATTCCGGTTGTCACCGCACCAAAAACACTCTCGCCGAAGTCAATTAGAACTTGTGCATTATCATTTGCCGTGACGGTAATGTTATTTCCATCCAATTGGCGTTCTGGAAGGGCAATGCCCGACATAGCAGTGACGCGCTTGGCAGGGCCTATCAAGCCCGTAAGGCTTGTTATGTTGTACACGGCGAGTTCGAAGAGAGCATTTGTTCCGGCTCTATAGAACCAGTCGGACCAGAGCGTCTTCCCTAGACCATATCGTGCTCTAGCGAGAAGTACCTTTCCGATATCCCCTTGAAGAACGCGTTTCCAAATGATCTGAAACGTGGGGCTAAGGATTACGTGAGGCGCAGGGAGCAAGTACAGCGACTGATCCCGCGCGAGTTCGACCAGCTTCGCGCCGACCTCGAGCGTACTCGCCATTGGTTTCTCAACCAGCACATGCTTTCCGGCCTGTAGAGTCACCAACGCGATTCTTCCGTGCTCTGGTCCCGAGGATAGTATGAGCACCAAGTCGACGTCCTCGGATCCTGTGACCTCTTCGAAGTCTGTCGTGAAACGAATCGACCCGAAGTGCTGTTTCACGGCCTCGCGGGCAGCGGGATTCACATCAGAGGCGGCGACAACCTGGACATCGCCGCGGTCCTGCAGTCCTTTGAGGACCACACCGTAGCTCCGGCGGAATACGTTGCCACATCCGATGACGCCGACACGTACCTGTGTGCCCGTGGGCCTGCTCAAACCGCCTCCCGCCTTTTCGGCGTGCAGGCTAGCTCACAACCCCAAGCGGTGTCCAACGTCGATCACCAGGCGGGCGCTCCCGCGCGGCCTCGACAGCGAGACTCGCTGACGAGAGCATTGCCGATGGTGATACCGGCCTCGAGATGGAAGGCGCGTGAATGCTCATGAGCGCCATGGCAACCTCCCCCATAGCTGTGGGTCTACCACGGTTTGCCGCCTACGCAAGCGGGGTCCTTCGTACACAGGTTGGGGGACGGCCCCGTTGACACCTGCTTGCGGCCAGAGTAAGGTAGCCGCTCTCCACAACACGATTTCATATGACGAAAGCGTGTTGTCGTCCTCAGCTGGCCCACCAAGTTCACGGAGTGGTGTGTTTGTTCAACAGCCGGCCATGGCCTAAGAGACAATCCTCGAACCCTGGACGTGAGTTTGCAGAGGAGGGCTCCAGATGAACCCTTGGCGCTCAAGCGTGATCGTTGTTGCCTTGACGACCCTGGCACTTGTTCTGGGCCTCTCTGCGTGCGGCGGGAGCGACGATGAGACGTCGGCCGAGCCGCAACCGGCTGAGTCGGCCCCTCCGGTCGCCTCAACCGAGCCCGCCCCGCCCGCGTCCGAAACGACGGCGTCAGCAGAACCGATCACCCTCGTAGTGTGGGATTTCAAGTACGTGCCCGAGAGACTTCAGCCGGTTCTGGAAAAGCTGGATCAGGAGTACATGCAGGACCATCCAAACGTCACGATCGAGCACACCGGCATTCCATATTCCGAGCTTCTTACAAAGCTTCGCACGACGATAGCTGCCAAGAAAGGGCCGGATATCGTCTCAATCTACCCCGGCATCTTCGCCGCGGACTTCCGCGACGGGCTCATTCCACTTGAGGATCGCATAACACCCGAGCAAACGGAGCAACTTGCCAACATTCCCGAGTCCAAGGCTCCGGACGGGCACACATATGCCCTGCCGTATACGGTCTACGGCTACCATTACATCTATAACAAGACGCTCTTCCGGCAGGCCGGTCTCGATCCGGATGCCCCTCCCACGACCTGGGACGAGTTCCTGAAGGCATGCGATACGCTCAGTGCTGCTGGGATCACACCCATCACGGGTGGCTGGAAGGATGGCTACCAGGCAGAAAACTATTGGTACATCACGAGCGGTCAACTCATGACGCCCGAGCAGCTCGAGCAGTTCAGTCTCATGGATTTCCCCTACACCAGTCCGGAGATGGTGAAATCGCTGGAGCTTCTAATCGAGGCGAACAACCATAAGTGCTGGGGCGAGCACCCAGAATCGAAGCTCCTCGAGGACGGAGGGCCAGACTTCCTCGGCGGCAAAGGTGCCATGTACCTCTCAACTGGGCGCGAGATCCGTGACGCGGCAAAGGAATTCGGCCCAGAGAACGTCGGCGTGATGCTCCAGCCGCCGGTACCTGGATCTCACTATCCCCCGATCATGGACTCCGGGCCGAACGGCGGCTGGGCGATAACTAGATGGTCGGAACACCCTGACGAAGCATACGACTACATCTCGTTTCTCGAGAGCGTGGCAGCGCAGGAAAGGCTGTGGACTGAGACAGGCGAGCTGCCGAACAACCGTGCGGCCGAAACTCCATCGGACTACGCTCCTGAGGCACAATTTCTCGAGTGGATCAAGATCCCGGAGAACCACACAAACTATATGGCGTTTCCACAGATCATATTGACGCCGTTCGAGCGGCGTGCTCCGGATCTCTTCGCCGGTCGGATCGCCGTTGATGAGCTCCTTGAGCAGCTCGAAGAGATCCGACAGAAAGTGGAACCGAAGTTCAAGTAGCCTCGGCGGGCGCCTGAGCGGTCATGATGGTCGATGCTGGGCCTAGCCCAGCAGCAGCGAGTACTGCGGTTTCGAGCCCTGAGGAGGCTGCCGGTTCGAGGCGCGCGATTTGGCGTGTCCGCGACACTCTGGGAGAAACACTCCTATTGCTACCACTGGTAGCTCTCACGGCCGGGGTCATACTCGTTCCGGTTGGCATCGCCCTCTACCGATCCCTCTTCGAGTGGAACCCCGGATACGACAGCTCTTTCGTCGGGATCGATAACTTCATCGAGCTTGCCAGGTCATCCACATTTGTCGAGATCCTACGGAATGAGGGTGTCTTCCTGCTGGGCCTTCCGCTTTGGACGCTGCTGCCGCTTGTACTCGCCCTTCTACTCTACGAACGGGTTCCTGCCGCCGGACTGTTCAGAACGATCTTCTTCCTCCCCGCCGTTCTGTCGCCCGCGATCCTCGGCATCCTCTTCAGAACCATTCTTGCTCCAGATGGCCCGCTCAATGCGATTCTGGCGGATCTTGGTCTCGGGTCACTCGCCCACGGCTGGCTTGACGAGCCCGAGCTCGTAAAACCCGTGCTCATTTTCGTACTCGCGTGGGCGGGCCTCGGAACCGGAGTGGTGATCTTTTCCGCCGCGTTGAGCGGCGTTCCCCCCGAGCTGTTCGAGGCAGCGGAGCTCGACGGCGCGTCCTGGTGGCAGAAACTGCGCTATGTAATGCTCCCGAGCCTGAAATATGTCGTCGTAGGATGGGTGGTGTTCCAGGTAATTAGCATTTTCCTCTTTACATTTGGCTGGATTTACGTGCTTACAGGCGGAGGACCTGGCTACGCCAGCACGACTCTCGACTTCGACATCTACCAAAATTCGATCGGCCTTGGCTACTTTGGCTTGGCGGCCGCCGAAGCCGTGTACTTGCTGGCGATCGTCGCTCTCATCGTATTGATGGGAGCCTTATTTGCGAAGCAACGGAGTCGGCGCGAACTTCGGACTGCTGCCGGTACCGGTTCAAGCCACATGACCAAGATCGTAGAGAACCTTAGCGTCAAGTGGTTCGCGGCGGACCGGGCGCTGCGGAACAGAATTACCCTAGCTCGCCGATGGCTTCGTCTGAGTTGGCGCCGTGTCTCGCCGCCGACGACGGGCGAGATAGAGCCTCAGCCGGAGCGATCGCGCTGGAGCAAGAGCCGCACAGCAATTGTCGTCGTCGCAACAATTCCCTTTCTGTATCCGTTTGTCTTCCTTTTGACTACTGCGTTCAAGACTCAGAGCGATTTTGTCCACAATCCGATCAGCGTCATTCCAAGACACCTCACGCTTGACCACGTTCAATATGCATGGTCAGCGGCGACGCTCGGACGGTCGCTGGTTAATTCGATGATAGCCGTAACAGTGGGCGTGGTGCTGTGCGTCGTCGTATCGAGCGCCGGAGCATTCTGGTTTCTGCTTCACCCCGGCCGATGGGCGAAGATTCTGCTCACGATCATTATGGGGCTATGGATCGTACCGTTCGTTGTCTACATCATTCCGTTCTTTGTGATCCTGTCGACTCTTGCTTTGACCGATAATCTGATCGTCCTCGGTGTGGTCTATGCGGCTCTAAATGCTCCTTTCGGCGCATATTTCATGTACGCCTATTACCGCGGCGCTATTCCTATCGAGATTATCGAAGCGTCGCGGATCGACGGCGCCTCTCTGATTCAGCAGCTCGGCCGGGTGATTCTACCGCTCTCTAAGCCGGCGATCTTCACACTTGCGGCGCTCACGTTTGTCTGGTCGTGGGGCGACCTTCTCGCAGGAGTCGTGCTACTCCAGGATCCGGAGAAATGGACAGCGACGGTTGCCGCATCGTCGCTTGTGGCGAAGTTCGAGCCCGTGATCCAACAGAGCGCGGCTGCGGGACTCATTGCGGTTCTTCCTCTCATCGTCATCTTCTTGTTTGCTCAAAAGGCCATCATGCGTGGTTTCACAGCAGGCTTGGGGAACCAATGAAGCGAGACGCACTTCTGATCTAGTGGCCGAGATCGAATTGAGCAGCGTCACGAAGGTGTTTCCGGATGGCACGCAAGCCGTCAATGCAGTGTCGCTCAGTATCGCGGACGGGTCGCTGGTTGTACTCGTGGGGCCGTCGGGGTGCGGAAAGACGACGCTGTTGCGGATGGTCGCCGGACTGGAGACGATCACCACTGGAACGGTACGGATCGGCGACAGGGTGGTAAATGGGCTCCGTCCGAGAGATCGGGACGTTGCCATGGTCTTCCAGAACTACGCCTTGTATCCACACATGTCCGTTTATGAGAACATGGGATTTAGCCTAAAACTGAGACGCGTGAGCCGCAGCGAGATTGACCGCCGGGTTCAAGAGGCGGCTCGAGCGCTTGGGCTAACCGATCAGCTCCTCAAGAGGCCCGTGCACCTCTCTGGCGGCCAGCGCCAACGAGTGGCGATGGGAAGGGCGATCGTACGAGAGCCGCAGGTCTTCCTTATGGACGAGCCGCTCTCGAACCTCGATGCCAAGCTTCGTGTTCAGATGAGAACGGAGATCGGGCGCATCCAAAGAGCGGTCGGAGTGACAACGATCTATGTGACGCATGATCAGACGGAGGCGATGAACCTAGGAAACTCTGTAGCTGCGACGCGACGTGCGTCCTTCAGCAGGTCGATCGACCGCAAGTCTCTTCCAACGTCCCCGGAACCTCTTTGTGGCAGGTTTCATCGGCTCGCCCGCCATGAACATCGTCGAGGCGACGCTGACCGCTGCAAACGGGGTAACATGCGTCAATTCGGAGGGATGTGCTTAAGGTCGACTGGGAGGCCGTGGCAAAGAACCCCGCACTCACCGGGTGGGTTCGACACAAAGTTGTCTCGGAATTCGGCCCGAGAACATCGAAGACGCGACGATCGTGGCGACGACTCCGGAGACCGGCGATCTCGGCCGTCGTGGATCTCCGCGAGGAGATGGGACTGAAGCGTTCGTCGACTTCTCACTGAACGTGCCGCCGGTACTACCGACGAGACGAGAGAGCTAGCCGAGGACATAGACGCTGACACGCTCACGAGTTTCGAGGAGTCGGCGGCCGAGATGCGGACGAACTTCGTCGCCCGACTCAATTCGCGGTCGGTTGCGTCAGAGGGCGAGACAGGACCCTCGCAGTGGGCACACGTGGCCTGTACTTCATCGATCCCAAGACCGGCCAGAACACCAACCAACCGCAGACATGACCTGTTGGGTCAGTCATGCGAATGCAAGACAGACAAGCAAAGGAGTGACAGCAGCATGGCTGTAAACGTGGTCACTGTAGACGTGCGTCACCTCGAAGCGGGCCATTGCCCCCGCGACGATGGCTACTGGCACTCGCATCCTGAGTGTCAGCGGACAGCTTGCCTTGGAGAAGACGGCGAAGTCCTTGGGAAAGCCGACGCTCAGCAGCAGGCGCGCGAGTGCTGGCACAGATTGACGCGTTGCTCAACGCCGCAGGGGCGTCGAAAACGGATGTCGTGAAGATCGGCGTTCACCCTACTGACATATCCGATCGCGGCGCTGTCGCGTCTGCCCGGACCGAGTACTTCGGCGATCACAAACCGGCAACTACCCTCTTTGCCGTCGCGGCACTCGTCTCGCCCGACCTCAGGTCGATCGAGGCTACCGCTGTCTTCTGACGGACGCTCCTCAGCTCACCGATCTCCCGTTGTCGATACCGAATGCATGTCTTTGCTCGATCCTGGCCGATCGTTGTCGGAGGAGGCGAGATGGAACAAGACGATGTCGGTCTTGAAGCATGACCGAATCGCGTCTCTAGTTCGGGAGCGCCCTGAAAGGCATCCGCTTCGTCTCGAACTGATGATGTCCGAGGGAGGCATCGAGACCATCGAGGACGGACTACAACGAGACGGCGATGACCAGGCGTAAGCGAACTCTAAGGGCGGCTCATCACCTCACCTAGCCTTGTCGAAGGGTAAAACGTCGGCACACCGAGTGTGATTGACCACAGCAGCGCTCCTCATCGCCTGTTTCGCGGCCGGACTATTGGCGCAGCGCGCTCAGGCATCCGGGCTTCTGCGCGGCTGGGCTTGGAACGTTTCGTTCTTTGTTGTTAGCCCCATTGTTGCCTTCTACGCCTTTCGGAGGTAACCCTCGGCCGTGACCTCGCTCTGGCGGTCGCCGCAGCCATTGCTGCTTCGTGGTTTGTACTCGGGATTTCGTACCTCTACGCACGCCGCGTCGCTCCCGAGCGAGACGAACTTGGTGCCCTTGCTCTTGGCGGTGCGTTCGGTAACACGGGCTCGTTGGGCTACCCGCTCGCCCTGGTGCTATTCGGAACCGCCGGCCTCGCAGATATGGTCGTCTATAGCCAGCTTGCATGGCTCGTCCCATCCATTGCAGTCTCAACTACGGTTGCTCGACTTCACGGCTCCGGTTTGCATGAGAGGGCTTCCCTTTGGCGAGCAATCCTTCGAAACCCCCCTCTCCTTGCTGCCGTCACCGCACTCGCCCTTCGGCGCGGCGAAGTCGAACTGAGTGCCTCCGTTGATGTCCTACGCCAGATCGCCGAGCACGTCGTCGGACCTCTCGGACTGTTCCAGGTCGGACTCGCACTGCCACTCGAGCGCCTGGTCTATCGGTCAGACGAGATATTGCGGGCTGCCGGCGTCTTCGTCATCCGCTTTGGTTGCTCGCCGCTTGTGCTCTTGGGCTGCGCCGCGGTCGTTGGTGCCGACATCCCGCCCGCTTTCTACCTCGGCGCCGCAATGCCCTGCGCCTTTCACCTCCTCATCCTCGCTCGGGTATTTGGTCTGCGACCTCAGCTCATGCGATTGCTCGTCGTCGGCTCCTCCGTTCCGGTCGTCGTTGGAGTTTTCGCCGTCGCAGCACTCGCGAAGTGACTACGCTTTCGACGCCCATGACAAGTAACGATTCTTGACCGCCTGGTGCACTCTCAGCCTCGACCTACGACAGACCGGGGGTCAACTCCTTGCCGATCCCGTTGCGTCCTCATGAGCTTCCCGAGAGTGGTAAACAGATTTGAGCGCCGACCTCTGAAGCGCGCATCGAAAAGCGCCAGGCACGAAGCGTCGAGGCATGCGAGGATCTTGTTCGCGCCAGCGAGATTGACGAGCATGGCTAAGACGGCGCTCATGCTTCCTCCGGACAAGTCGCATGTGCTGAAGGTGATCCACGAGTTCAACGGGCGAGGGCTGGAGTTGCCACGCGGCCGACCCGGGCAGCAGTGCGCCAACAACAGCAGACGACGCAGTGTCTGCTCCCGCTCCCTCACTGGCCCGCCCAACGCGCGAGGCGACTACCTGCCGCCCGGAGGCTCAGGGCCGGGCGCAACGGCGTCTCCACGCTTGGCCTTCCACGCGCGATGATCGTTCGAAGCGTCGATACTTACTTTGTTGCGCCGCACTCACTCTTCGTCCGGATAGGGACTGACGGCGGGATAGTTGGCTGGGGCGAGGCGGGCGTACAGACCAACCCTTGGAGCGTCGCTGCGGCGATCCACGAGCTCTCGGAGCAGCTTGTCGGTGCGAACCCTCTCTCTATCGAACACCATTGGCAGGTGTTGACTAAGGGGCGGTTTTTCCGTGGCGGACCCGACCTGGCCAGCGCCGTGGCCAGCATCGACATCGCTCTCTGGGACATTGCAGGGAGGGTACACGGCGTACCAGTGCACGAACTCCTTGGGGGTCCGGTACGCGAGCGGATGCGCGTCTATGCATGGCTTGGTGCAGAGGATGGCGAAGACGACCCGACGGTTGTAGCCACGGAGGCAGCCGCCAAGGTAAGAGCCGGCTACACGGCACTTAAGCTTGTACCCAGCACTCTGACCGCTGCCGACACCCCGGCGCGATTGACAATCGTGGCCCGAGTCGAGGCCGTACGCGAGGCAGTCGGTCCCGAGATCGACGTCATGATTGACTGCCACGGCCGGTGCTCGAAGGCGATGGCGAAGCGTCTTCTTCCGCTTCTTGAATCCGCAAAACCCATGTTCGTCGAGGAACCCGTGCTCCCCGAGTATCCAGAGGCTCTTTCAGAGCTCGCAGCTATCAGCTCGGTACCGATCGCCACAGGCGAGCGTCTCTACTCGCGTTGGGAATTCAAGAATATTCTCGGGCGTGGAGTCGACATCATCCAGCCCGACGTAGCGCAAGCTGGCGGGATCTCCGAGACACGGCGCATTGCTGCGTTCGCAGAGACTTACGACGTGGCGATGGCACCGCACTGCGCCATTGGAGTCATCGCGCTCGCTGCCTCGTTGCAGATCTGTTTCGCTGCGCCGAATGCCATTATTCAGGAGCAGGGCCTCGATGTTTTCGGGCCGCCGGCACTCGAATACCTCGTGGACGACTCGATCTTCAAGTGGGTAGACGGGTATGCAGACCGGCCGACCAGCCCAGGACTCGGGATCGAGATTGACGAGACCGCAGTTAAGAACGCGTCCAGGCGCGACCACCGCTGGAGCCCGACTCCGCGGTGGCACCCAGACGGAGCTTTCGCCGAGTGGTGAGCGACGATCGAACCGAGCAACCTCTCGTGGTGCCAGGAGGGCACTTCGAAAGCAACGTCCTGGCAAACGGCTTGTCGGGAGTCTGGTCTCGTATGCCGGAGAGTTGGAGCCGCAGCCGCGCCGATCATCGCTGGAGCGCTCACGGAGTGCTCCTGGGACCGGAAGAACGGGCGACGCTGCCCGAGCCCGCACGTCCGGAGTCGAGACCCGTCGGCCGCGCCTCGACTCCGCGGCCATCGTCGAGGGCGCATTGCGAGATGGCGCCGACCGATGGGGGCCGAACTGCGAACGCGCGGCCGTATCAGCCGATCGCCGATGGCTGGATCGAGCAGATCGACGCGACCGGGGCACTCGCCACACCGGGACGCACTGGGGTCCCGACAGCGGCTGATCTTCCGAGCAGCGCTGGGGGCATGCGCATGCACGAGCCCCTCGCACGCGAGGAGCACCCTCTTCGCTGGACAGCCTGTGGCGCTGGCGTTGGCCGAGACTCTACAGCCGCCGACGAGGCTTCGGAGCGCGTCGCGTCGAGCTTGAAGGCGCTCGAGCCTGTCCTCGACCCGAGCTCGCCGCGGCGCCTGACGCTCTGTCTGCCCGAACAACGACAGCAGGGGGCGAGCACGGGGACACGTCGCGACACGCGGTGTGGGGGCCTCCGTCATCGGCCGATATGGAAGGGCTCTCGGCAACGTGACCGCTGATCCGTGGCACGCCACGGCGACGCTGCCGCGATGCTCCAGGGCTGGAGCAGGTCGTCGACGGTCGGTCCGAACTGCGTGGGTCTACCAGGCGTACCTGGAGCCACACACCGCCACCGCCCGACCCGAGCCGACGGGCGAGATCGTCCTCGAGGCCAGCATGCGAAGGGAGTTTGAACGTTCGCCAGGAACTCGCCCGGCGTTCGACGTCCGCTTCGAGCATCATCGTCGAGCCGACGCCGCTGGCGGCTCCTTTGGCTCGAAGCTTCTCACAGCCGAGCCTCTTGCCATCGGAGCGGCTCTGGCGGTCGGGCGTCCGGTGAGAGTCGAGCTGACTAGGAGTGAGGACTTTCTCACCACGCAGCCGGCCCCCGCCACGCCAATCGAGGTCAGGTCGGCGCGAATCCGGACGGGCGACCCGCGCATTGTTCGCACGAATCCTGGTCGACACCGCGCCTTCGGAGAGTGGTCGATCGACTGTTCGTTGGAATTGGCCTACCAGGACCCGTATCGCTGGCCCTCGTACTCGATCAGTCGCTTGGTGCCGAACGAACCGCTCCCCGACGGGCGCCGATCGCGCGCCGGGCGGGCCCCAGACCGCGTTCGCGATCGAGTCGCTCCTGGACGAGCTCGCTGCGCGTCTCTGCATCGATCCGCTTCGGCTTCGACTGCAGAACCTTGTCGGTGAGGGGGATTCGATGGTGGACGGAGAGCCCTGGCCGCCGATTGGTTTGCGGACGTGCCTCGAACGGGCTGAGAAACAAGCCCTTTGGCGCAGAAAGGATTCGTGCCCTGAGAACGAGGGTGTCGGGCTCGCGGTCGGGTGCTGGCCCGGTGCGCAAGAGTCAGCGCGAGCGACGTGCCGGCTTGATGAGGACGGAAGTCTCACCGTAATCACTGGAGCGGTTGACATGTCAGGAGCAACGTCGAGCATCGCCGCAATTGCCGCGGACGCTGCGGGGCTTCCGGCCGACAGAATACGGGTCGCCGTTGCCAGTACAGCGTTTGCACCCCATAGTCCGGCCACCGGCGGCAGTGGCTTCGTCTACTCCGTTGGCGCCGCGGTCGAGCGCGCCGGCTATGCGGTGCGCAATCAGCTCCTCCATCTCGCTGCCCAGGAACTGGAGGCGTCTGAGGACGACCTCGAGGTCGTTGATGGCGACGTTCGCGCACTGGATGCGCCTAGCCGATCGATTTCGGTGGCCAGATTGGCCGCGAAGTTCGCGGGTTCGAACGCTGAAACCGAGCCAATCGAGGGGCACGCAGGGGCAGCGCCAGCGGCCTCGCTCCGTCAACTGCCGCTCACCTTGCCCACGTGCGAGTCGATCCCGAAACTGGCGTTGTGCAGGTGCTCGGCTATGTCTTGGTACAGGACGTCGGTCGGGCGATCAACCCCGCTCTCGTCGAGGGGCAGATGCACGGGGCGATCGCTCAGGGTCTAGGCTGGGCGTTGCTTGAGGAGTTGGTACACGATCAAGTGGGTAACCTCGTCACCTCGGACTTCGTCTCTTACGTAACTCCCAGCGCAGACTTCGTTCCCACTGGAGACCGTCATAGTTGAGATCCCGTCCGAGTACGGCCCCTTCGGAGCGAAGGGGATGGCCGAGGCTCCCGTGGTCGGTGTCCCGGCCGCAGTTGCAAACGCTATCGCCGCGGCCACTGGGGCACGCCTACACGAGCCGCCGATGACGAGCGAACGGATTTGGCGCGAGCTTCAGTAGGACGGGCCGTGGAAATCGTTGTACCTGCGAACCTCCTGCAGGAGCACGCTGCGCAGTTGTTGCGAGCCGTCACCCGCACAACGCACCTACTCCCAGTTGGCGGCACACCGGGCGATCCCGGCATCGCATGCGCAGAGGGCGCTATCAGCGGATCCTATGGGTCCGGTGAGCTTTCGTGAGTTGCTTGGACAGATGCCGCGCCTTCGCTGGGTTCATTCGTCGGTGCCGGGATGGACGACTTTGTCTCGGCTGAGCTGGTGGGACGAGGGATCATCGTGACGAACGCGGGCGACGCGTACGCTCCCGCGATGACCGAGTATGTCGTGGCTGCACTTGTCGCTCTCGCTCGCGACCTTCCTGTTTGGTTCCAGCAGGGGACCAAGCGCGACTGGGAGAGAGAGATCGAGGGCGGAAAACGCTCGCGGGGAAGCGAGTCGGAATTGTTGGGTACGGTGCGGTGGGTCGCGGAGTCGCGGCGGCATGCAAGGGACTCGGAATGGAGACGTGGGCGACGAGGCGCACGCCCATCGCCATTGGTGAGGAGCCGCTCGACCGACTCCTACGCGCAGACGAGGTTGGCACCCTCGTCGAAGCCAGTGACGCAATCGTCCTTTCGGCCTCCCTCAACTCCACTACGGCTGGGATGGTCAACTCCCAACTCCTGGGCCGGATGAGGGTTGGCGCCTATCTCGTCAACGTCGCTCGCGGCGGCCTTATCGATCAAGATGCGCTCGTGTCGGCCCTCGCTTCTGGCCGGATCGGGGGGGCCGTGCTCGACGTCACCGAGCCCGAACCTCTCCCCAAAGGACATCCCCTGCGGGTAGCGCCCAACACATCTATTACACCGCACATATCAGGTGATACCGCGGAAGGCCGGAACCGTTCGCTTAGCGACCTCTGCCGAACCTCCGATGCTTTGCGTTGGGACGGCTCGATGAGATGGTCAATCGTGTGGACATTACGAGAACATCTCCAGAGGATCTCGGATCCGGACGAGAGGCAAAAGCAGGGCGCCACGATACCCGAGGCTCCCGCCGGAACAGCACGCTCTCTGCCCGCATACTTAGCTCAAGGGAGCGTGAACGAGCGTATCGGCTAGGTGACTGCGCCGATGGTGGCACCGAAGTGGGCCCCCTCGCCGTGAGTACCGAATCCGCCGTCGACCATGAGCGATTCGCCCGTGATCCAGGCGGCTCTGACTGGATCGGTCAAGAACGAGACAGCCTCGGCAATGTCGAGCGGTTCGCCGACGCGTCCCAAGGGGCAGGCTCCCGCCTGCTCCGCGAGCACGTCTGGGTCCGAGAGCTCCTCTGCCGTCGAGTCGGTGCGCAGGTGCCGGGCAAATCGCGTTGGCCCGGATGCCATGTTTGCCAAGCTCGAAGGCCATTCCCTTCAGAGTCCGTTGATGGCGGCCTTTGACGCTGTGCAGTGGACGCCGCCATCCCAGGCAAGGAACGCAGCGTTCGAGGAGATACAGACGATTGAGCCCGTTCCCCGAACTGCCATCCGAGCCGCACTCAATCGACAGACGTTGAAGGTGCCGTCGAGGTTCACGGCAAGCACGCGGCGCCACGTCTCGGGAGTCTGATCGAGACACGGAACAGTCTCCAGACACCAGCTACTTGAACTACCCCTGCAGGCGGCCCTTGCTCACGCTCAATCCGATCAATCAGTCGCGACGTCGTCCACGAACGGATGTCACACGCATAGTCAATCGCAGTGCCCCCCGACGTTGCTATCGAGTTCGCGGTGACGGGGCAGTCGCGTACGTCGGCTAAGGCGACCGCATATCCGTCGCTCGACAGCGTCGTGCGAATCTCTGCTTCATCGCGCGCGCGCCACCGGTCACGAGCGCGACAGATCCCTGCTTCGTATTGACACTAGCCTCCTCCACGGTCGCCCTCCAACGCCTGCGAAGCGCTGGATGCGGCTCTCAGCGCAGCTATGTGACGTCGCCGTAGGCCATCCCCCAAGATGCGGGGTACCCCTCCCCCTCGAAACTGAGCCCAATTCGTAATGATCGATCCACCCAGGATCCAGTATCGAAGGGGAGGGCGGCCTCACCGACGACGATCTCGTTTGGCATGACCGATCCTCTCGTTCCTGGTGTCGAGCTGTTCGTACCAAGGTCTTCGTCGCCCGCATCATCAACAACAGCAGGCCGAAGTCCTCGATTGCCTCACGTCAGCAGGATCGCTCAGCGCTGCTGGTCCATTCGTCGATGCGCTCCGTAGGTATATCTCCAGCACCTTGATGTTGCGGCCCGCCGAACGCCACGTGCGCCGATCGCGAGATTGACGATCCTCGGGTTCCACCTCGGCCCGGTCAGGCGTCCGTTCGCAGCACGGTCTGAGCGAACTCCTCCGGGGTGACGTGCTGCTGGTGATCGACTCGACGTAGTACACACGTACCTGCCAGCTCGTCCATGATGAGCGCGGCGCCGGCGGTCACGGGTGGCGGGTGACGGATCTCGATGATTCCCCGCCATGGAGAACGCCTTCATGCTGAGGCGACTGACGATGGCAACCAGATCCAGTGCAAGTCGGTAGGACAAGCGCCCGCGGATCGCGCTCCATGACCAGCGGGTCGGCGGCAGCGTTGAGTGCAGCATCAGCAGCCACTCGATCACAGCGGTGGTGATCGACACCCAGACGCACGTCTTCGTGCGCCGCCTGGCCAGCAGAACGTCGCCCCAGATGTCGCTCGTCAACCGGTCACACAACCCAGCACTCATAGCTGCTCGTCGCTGAGATGCGCGCGCCAGTATCGACTACCAGGCGATCGTCATCGCTATGACAGCTACGACTTCGTCGACTCATGCCCCGATCAAGTACCACCCGGCCGACTTCATGGGCGATCAGGCTGCACGCTGGCGGTTCGGCTTCATCATTATCCAGGCCCGGCTCGAGCTACGTGACGGAAATTCGACCGCCAGCGCCGCGCCGATGCGCTCGAGTCCCTGCGCGAGGGGTTTGACGGTCGGCGCCGTTGGCGTGAAGATCTTTCCCCTGGTACCTCGGTTTCCAGCCCGACACCGCTCCGGGCGGCGACGAAGTTCGGCGAACTGTTCGAGGCGGGTCGCGTTCGGCTGGAGCGCGGCGCCGCCCGCGACCCCGACGATCACGGAGATGCAAGAGGGAATGGCGAACTCGCAGCGACTGCGACCATACATTTCCAGCTCAACCACGGCCAACACGACACGTTCGGCGACGAGATCGGCGTCGTGTTCAACATCGCGCGGTCAACGAGAACGTGCATCTTCGAACGTGGTACCTGGTCGAGTCCTGATGGAGTCGCCCGACGGTCGGCGATATCCATTCCATGCCTACCTACGAGAAGCTCACGGTCTACGCCGAGGAACCCCGCGCAGCAGCTTCGCCTGGGCCACCAACTGGCCCTGGTTCGACGGGGCATGTCGGTACCCCCAGCTTCTCCAGGCGATCGTCGACCGCGCCGACTTCCTTATCACCGCGAGCCCGCAGCTCTACCTCCAGCGAGACACCGATCAGACACTGGCGGCTACCCTGGACACCCCCGGCGCTTCGTCGGCGCGCGCCCTCTTCCTCGCGTGGAACCGTCGCAATTCTCGCCGGGCACAAACTCGTGGCACCGTTCGGGAAGGCCGATGGCGCTCGTCCGCCACCCCGATATCTACCAAAGTAGCCGATATGCCCAGGGACGCGTCGCGTTTCGTGGGCACGCCGCTCCTTCGGCCACACGGACACTGCGCGGCAATGCTCACGCAATCGTCGGCCGGCGGGCGAGGGAGGAGAAACGATGCAGGGGGAGCGGCGGCATCTGGGTGGATCCAGGCGGTCAGCGACGCCGATCGCTCGAGGCGTAGATGGCTGAGAGTTGCTCGAGGCTGAACGAAGGAGCCGACACGGACTCGAGTATCCGTCGTTCCTTCGCTTGAACGCTCTCGATGGCCTCAGAGAGGTGTGGAGAGAGCTCGGGCGGCACGATTGTCAGGCCGTTGACGTCGCCGTGGAGCAGATCGCCGCTTCGCATGCTGAGCCCAGCCACTGTGACCGTGCCGCCCACCTCGAGCACTTGGTAGTTGCCGCGCGCCGCGACGTATCCGGCCGCGAAGCAATGAACGCCTAGGCTCGCGATCTCTACGGCGTCTCGAACGCCGGCATCGGAGACGATCCCAACGCAGCCGAGCCGCTTAGCGATCGTCGCGATCACCTCGCCGCAATGACAGCCGAACGCCGGCCCTGCACCGACCTCCGAAAACACGATCACCGACGGCACGGGCGCCTGTGCAAGTGCCTGGAACACACCGTAGAGACCTGTAGACGCCGGTCGCTGCCCCGGGGTTGTGGTATCGACGGCAACCGTTACCGCGTACCCGACCATCGGGCCAGGCTCGGAGGACAAGCGCTTGATCGCGGTGCTTGCGTAACCCGAGGTGGGCTCTCGGAGCCCGAGCTCGTCGATCACGTTGCACAGCGTCGGTGTGTCCACGTCAGCAAGGGCGAGGACAAAGGGGTCCGTACGTTCCGCCGTCGAGGATGGCACGTATGCAGATGGCATCAAAGCGACGCCCTGGCGGTTAGAGCGAGCTCTCGTGGGTGTCTGCGCTCTTTAGGTGCGTCGAGCTTTGATGGCGTCTCATCGAAACCGGGATTGGAAGCTCTTGACTTTGCCTCTTGCGCGGCGTAGTTTCGCACAGTTCTGGCGTATTGTCGACAATCGGACAATCCGCGAAGGAGGTGCTTCAGGCGGGTCGTCGGCGGGCGGAGCGTCGTGTAACGGCTTGGGGAAGGAGCTTTGAGATGGAGGGAGTGAAGAGACGGCGGGCGCTCCTGCTTGCCATCGTCGCGATTGTGGCGACAGCGTTGTTCGCTGCATCGGCAACAGCGCGACCGGCCGAGTCGTCGGGGTTGTCAGGTACTCCGAACAAGTCGATCGCTGTTGTGTTCCCGAACGCGAGTAACCCGATTGTTCAGATTGTTCTCGATGGGGCCAAGGAGCAGGCGAAGAAGCGCGGCTATCGCTTGTTCATCAACGATCCCGGGAACGATCTCAACAAGCAGGTCTCGACGATCGAGTCGTTCATTCAGCGCAAGGTCGGAGCGATCGTCTCGGTGGTTCCCGAGCCGAAGGTGTTCGAAGCCGTCGCCGCCAAGGCGCGACGCAACAAGGTTGTCTGGGTGACTTATGCGGACACGCTCAAGAACGAGGACGCAACGGTGACCTGGCGCCACTACGTCGGTGGCTATACGCTCGGCAAGGAGGCGGCACGCTGGATCAACGCAAACCTTGGCGGCGACGCCAAGGTTGCGATCCTGACTTTCGAGGCCGGGGCTTGGGCACGGTATCGGCGTCGGGGCATGGAGGCCGCACTGGCCAAGTTCGCCCCCAACGCCGTCATCGTTGCGAAGCAGGACGGGGGGTTGGCCGCGCCCGATGGATCGAAGGTGATCGACTCGGTCCTGCAGGCACACCCCGACCTCAACGTTGTCTTGAGCATCGCCGACACCGGCTCGGAAGGCGCCTATCAAGCGCTGCTAAATGCCGGCCGTGCCAAGGACGACCCAAAGACGTTCGTGGGTGGGCTCGACGGAAGCGAGCGGGCATACGAGCTGATACTCGACAAGACGTTCTACCGGGCTAGCGCCGCCTTGCGGCTCTCAGACATCGGCCGAGCGATGATCGACGCTCCCGCCAACATCATCGAGACCGGCAAGAAGCGCGACGTGATCGTTCCCTACACGCTGCTCACACGCTTCACACCCGCGAAGATCGCTCTCTACGCGCAGGACTGGAAGTAACTGGGGTGGACGGGAACGTCGACGATGGGCTTCGAGGTTCGTCGCCTCAGCAAGTCGTACGCTGGCGTCACCGTTCTCGAGCATGTGGATCTCGCCGTCTCCGACGGTGAGATCCGCGCGCTCATTGGCGCGAATGGTGCGGGCAAGTCGACGCTGATCAAATGCGTCGGCGGCGCCATCGTGCCCGACAGCGGTCAGATCGTTCTCGGTGGACACACGCACGCGTCACTCACGCCCAGGCAGGCACGAGACGTGGGCGTTGCAGTCATCTACCAGGACTTCAGCCTTGCTCCGTCCTTGTCGGTGTCCGACAACGTGTATCTGGGCCGCGAGCTCCGACACGGCCCGTTCACGCGCCGTCGCGAGCAGCGGCGGCGCACCAAGCAGCTGCTGTCTGGCCTGGCAGCCGATGACATCGCTCCCGACGACGTCGTCGAGGACCTGCGAGGGGCGAGTCAACAGATCGTCGAGATAGCGAAAGCTCTTGAGCGCGAACCGATGATTCTCATCCTCGACGAGCCCACAGCTTCGCTAACCGAGAAGGAGGCTGGGCTTCTGGCCCAGCAGCTCCGAACACTCAAGGCACACCGGCTGCCGATTCTCTACGTCACGCACCGCCTCGACGAGGTCTTCACCATTGCCGACCGTGTCACGGTGCTTCGAGACGGCAAGGCCGTCCTGACGGCCGATGTCGGCCGGCTTTCGCGTCAGGACATCATCGACGCGATCGTGGGGGAAGCCGGCTCAGCCCGACCGAGCACAGACCAAGCGGCTGTCGACGAGCTGACGGCGATCGGCGCTCCTTGAGATCGACAGGCTGGTGGCACCAGGCATCGGCCCGATCAGCTTCGGGCTTCGCCGAGGCGAGATCCTGGGCGTGTTTGGCCAGCTTGGCTCCGGTCGAACCGAGTTGCTGGAGGCGATCCTCGGTGTGCGCGCACTCGACGGAGGCGAAACACGGCTCGACGGAACACCGACCCGCTTCCGACGGCCAAGCGATGCGATCGCGGCCGGGATCGCGCTCGTTCCGTCCGAGCGCCGACGAAGAGCCTGTTCATGCCGCTCTCGAGCCTTGACAACATGCTCCTGCCCAGCCTCAGCGGTCTCGGGACAGGACCAATGCGAAACCGCCGTCGAGAGCGCGCCACCTTCTCCGGGCTCGCAGAGCGTCTCTACCTTCGCCCACCCCGATACGACATGGAAGCGCAACGCTTCTCGGGCGGAAACCAACAGAAGCTGTCGATCGGCCGCTGGCTCGGACCTCAGAAATCGCTACGCGTGCTGATGCTCGACGAACCAACCCAGGGCGTTGACGTCGGTGCCCGCGCCGAGCTGTACGCGACGCTGAAGGACACGGTTGCGGGAAGCGATCGAGGCGTTCTCGTCACCTCGTCCGACACCGAGGAGCTCGTCCTCCTCGCCGACCGAGTCATCGTCCTCTCACGCGGACTGCTGGCGGCCGAGCTGTCGGGTAGCGAGATCACCGACCGCCGGCTGATCGAGGCCGCCCATCAGGGCGAGGAGGGGGTCGCCTGATGGCGGTCCGCTTCTTGATTCGCAACGCCCTGATTCTCGCGCTGATCGGCCTCTGCGCGTTCTTCGCCACCCAATCCGACGCGTTTGTGACCGTCGGCAACTTCAAGAACATCCTGATCAACAGCTCAATCCTCTCGATCATCGTCGTCACGAGCACGATGCTGCTGATCGCTGGTCACCTCGACCTCTCCGTCGGGTCAACGGTCGGGCTCGGCGCGATCATGGCCGGCTACTCACTGCTCGAGTGGGGCTGGACGCCGGCGGCAGCGATCGCGCTCGGGATCGTCGTCGGTTCGGTCGTCGGCACCATCAACGGATCACTGTGCGGAATCCTGGGATTCTCGCCGATCATCGTGACGCTCGGCATGCTCGCCGCCGTGCGAGCCACGACGCTCCTGATCACGGAGTCCGCCGTCTTCGGGCTCGGCGAGCCGTTCAACACGCTCGGCTCCGGCGAGCTCGCCGCGATTCCGATCCTCGTCCTCTTCGCCGGTGGCGCGTTTCTGCTCGGGTGGCTCTTTCTGGGCTTCACACCGTGGGGGCGCCACACGTACGCGATCGGTGTCAACCCGCAAGCAGCGTTTCTGTCCGGCCTCCCCGTTCGTGCCCTTCCCTTCTGGCTGTACGTCGCCACCGGCGCCTCGGCCGGCCTCGCCGGTGTTCTCTTCGCCTCACGACTCGACGGCGCGGCTCCTGCCGACATGGGCGCAGGACTCGAGATCGATGCTCTGACGCGCAGTCCTCCTTGGTGGCGTCGCGTTCGCGGGAGGAAGGGGAAACCTCGGCATGGTCATCGTCGCGGTCCTGTTCCTCGGGGTACTTCAAAACGGCCTTCTGCTGATGAACGTCACGCCCTTCGTCCAGCTCCTGATACAGGGACTCGCTCTCGTCGTCGCCGCAGGCCTCGACGTGATCGGCACGCGACTCGGAGCAAGAACAGAGAGACGCAGTCAAATCGAGCAGAGACTCATCCCCACCCAGTCAGCCCAAGCAGCCCCCTCGGCGGGATCGATCAAGGAGTAACGGCATGAGCGACACCACCAGCCAGCGAGCGACCCTGTGTGTCAGCCCCGACTTCGACGCGGTCGCGATCTGGATGTCCTGGGGCGCGCGAGGCGCACGCACTCTCTCGCGCGGCGAATTCGGTGCGACAACCAGGCGCTCCGCGCCTACTCGAACTCTTCGACCGGCTGGAGATCGAGACGACGTGGTTTGTGCCCGGCCACACCGCCGAGACCTGGCCCCAGATCACGGCCGACATCAGCTCACGCGGCCACGAGATCGGAAACCACGGCTACCTCCACGAGGCGTTCGACCAGCTGTCGCCCGACCAGGCGCGCGCCGTGATCCGAAAGGCAAACGACGCACTCGAACGGATCACCGGCCAACGGCCGCAAGGCATGCGGGTCCCAGCCGGCGACTTCGACGGCAGCCTGCTGCGATTACTTGTCGAGGAAGGATTCCGGTACGACTCAAGCCTTCTTGGAGGCGACTACCACCCCTACTGGTGCCGAGACTCCGACACCCTCGCCGAGGACGGCCCCAACACGTTCGGACAACAGCTCGACCTTGTTGAACTCTCGATCAGCTTCACCATGAACGACTTCAGCCACTTCGAGTTCAACTACGGAAACCCGCTCCTCGTCGGCGACCACGCGCCGAGCGCAGTCGAAGAGATGTGGACAAGCCAATTCGACTACATGTACGACAACGTGCCCGAGGGCGTGCTACTCCTCACGCTCCATCCTCAATGCATCGGCCACGGATTTCGGATCGCGATGCTCGAGCGCTTTCTCCGACACTGCGCCTCAAGACCGGGGGTGCGCTTTGCCAAGCTCCACCAAGTCGCCGACGAATTTCGCGAAGCTCAGAGGGCAGGGGCATAGCAGCGTGCGAACAGTGCGCGAGCTCTCCGACGCGATTGGGCCCCGTCCCGCCGGAACTGCTGCCGAAGCCCAGGCCGCCGAGGCTCTCGAGCGGCGACTTGTCGACCTCGGCCTCCCAGTCGAGCGGCACGTGTTCGCATTCAGAGGGTGGCGTCAAACCGGTCGTTGCAGTGTCCGGCTCGAAGGCGACGACCGCGAAATTCCGGCCGTTGCCTTCCCCTACACCGAAGCTACGAGCTCCGACGGAATCTCAGGTGCCCTTGTGTACAGAGGTCTTTGGCCGATCATCCCCGAACGGCTGGTCTGCCCGCGGTTTGCCGTCACCGACTCCAGCGGGCGCACACTCGGGCACCTGCTCGGAAGCCCCTTCGGTGAAGCCCGACCACTTCCAAATCCGCTGCCGCTCCTTTCAGAGACCACCGTCGTGATCGGTTCAGTTGCCGCCAACGAACTCCAAGAACTGACGCAAGCAGTACGCCGCCCACCACACGTCACCGTCGTGTCGGAGTCGGTCTGGCAAGGAACCCTGGAGAGCGCGAACCTGACCTCGACGCTCGACCCAGATCGAAACCGGATGCTCTTGGTTGCGCACTACGACAGCGTCGCTGACTCGCCCGGTGCCAACGACAACGCCTCAGGTGTGGCGCTGCTGCTCAGGATCGCCGAGAGACTCCAGCGCAGCTCGCTCGGAGATCTCGGTGTTCGGATCCTGCTGGCGGGCGCCGAAGAACCTTTCCTCGTCGGCGCCCGCGCCTACGGGGTCAAGCTCGCCACAGCCGGTGAGCTCTCCCACGTTCGTGCCTGTCTCAACTTCGACATGGTCGGCGTCGGAGAGCGGTTGTCGTTGCGCTGCGAGCCTGGATCCATCTGGTCACGTGCAGCCGACGCTGACCACAACGAGCTCACCACAGACGACATGATGGCTTCCTCCGATCACTGGGCATTTCACGAGCTCGGCGTTCCGAGCGCTCAACTCACTCGCGTGCCGGATCCCGCCTGGCACACAGCAGACGACAGTCACGATCGGGTATCCGACGTCGCTCTTGCCGAGGCCGAATCGACCGCGATCGCGCTTCTTGAAACAGCATCGGAGCTGATCGCAGGCGACCAGACGGAACACAGTGGCGTCAGATAACACCGACACGCTCGCTGACCGGCTCGTGGCCTGGCGGCGAGCCTTTCATCGCAATCCCGAGCCGGGATTCTGCGAGTTTCAGACCGCGTCGCTGCTGATCGACGAACTGCAACAGCTTGGCTATCAAGTTAGCTACGGCGCCGATGCGATCGACCTAGCCGCCGCCTACTACCTCCCGACAGAGCGCGTGCAGGAGTGGGAGGCAAAGGCACGCGCGAGCAGCAGCATTGTCGACCGCATCGATGCCATGGCGGGAGGCCGAACCGCGGTTGTCGCCACGCTGCCAGGCGAAGACGGGGCCACTGTCGCGATGCGCTTCGACATGGACGCGCTCCCAATCAACGAGGCAAGCGGGCCCGACCACGCACCCGCACAGCTCGGCTTTGCCTCTGTCAACCCCGGCGTGATGCACGCGTGCGGCCACGACGGGCACATGGCCATCGGCCTGGGCGTCGCAGCCCTACTCGCCAACCAGCCTGAGCGACCGAACGGAACGATTCGACTGATCTTTCAGCCCGCCGAGGAAGGAGCCCCCGGCGGAGCCGCAGCCGTCGCCGCACGCGGCCACCTCGACGACGTCGACTACCTGCTCTGCGCCCATCTTGGTCTCGCCGCCCGCGAGCTCGGACACATCGTCTGCCGAACCGAGTTCCTCGGTACCTCCAAATACCGGCTCGTGTTCCACGGGCGCGCGAGCCACGTCGTCAACGCTCCCGAACACGGGCGAAACGCTCTCCTTGCTGCCGCCGCCACCGCCATCGCACTTCACGCCATCCCGGCGCATTCCGATGGATGGTTCAACGTCAACGTCGGCGTTTTGAACGCCGGCACAGAGCAAGGGGTTACCCCCGCCATCGCTGAACTCCAACTCGGGCTATGGGCGACCAACAAGACGATCCAAGGCGACCTCAACCGGCGCGTGCGCGAAATCGCCGAGGGCACCGCGCAAGCCTGGGGAGTCAGCGTTCAGATCGAACACATCGGCGAAGCACCAAACGCCGCCCAGGACCCAGAGCTCGCGACCGTCGTCGAGCGAGCGGCCCAAAGACTCGCCGGAGTCACAAGAATCGATCAGTTCGCCGCCGGCAACGCCGCCGAAGACGCAACTGTCCTGATCGATCGCGTCCACGACCGCGGAGGGCAAGGCGTCTACCTGCTCATCGGCGCAGGTCTCACAAGCGAACACCACGCTTCGGACTTCGACTTCGACGAACGGGCACTCCTTATCGGCGCTAACCTGCTGGCCGCGACAACGCTCGAGTTGCTTCGATGATCGAGCGCGATTTCAGACCCGAACGGCTCTCCGACCAGGTGGCCGCGTTTCTTCGAAGCCGCATCCACCGCGGTGACTACCGGCCCGGCCAGCGCCTTCTCGAGCTCGACCTCTGCGACGAGCTCGGCGTGAGCCGCGCCCCGCTGCGCGAAGCCTTCCTGAAGCTCGAACGAGAAGGCGTCGTCGAGGTCCGGCCGCACCGGGGCGCAAGCGTCACTCAGTTCACCGAATCCGACCTCCAAGAGATCACCCAGCTGCGCGCAGTCCTCGAGGGACTCGCCGCCAGGCTGGCCGCCGAACGACGCGACCACGAATCGATAGAACGAATGCGCTCCGCACTCACCGAGATGCACGTGGCGGCCGAACAAGCGGACGGCATCGCGGCGGCAATCGCCCACATCGAGTTTCACCGCTCGATCGCAAGAGCCTCAGGAATGGAACGCCTTGTCGGCTTTCTCGACCAGCTCGCCGTGCAAAGCCTGCAGCTGCACGGCTACGCCGACCTGGCGCCACGACAACTGCGCGGCCTCGCATCCAGCCACGACGAACTCGTAACCGTGATCGAGTCGGGCACACCCGACGCGGCCGAGGCCACCCTCAGCGCCCACATCACAGGCCTGTCTCAGCCGATCCGCGACTACCTCGCCCAGGAAATGATGGAAACACAACCGACAGCCACCGCGAAGAGGGGCGGGACGCGACGACGACGCGCAGCGCGATGACACGAGAAGCCGAACTAGCGTCCCGAACCACCGCGGCGACCGCGCCCCCCGACGAGGACACCCCGTCCATCCCGACCAGCGAGTTCGTCGAGCGCCGCAGGCGAGCCATCACACTCGCCCGAGAACGCGGACTTGATGCACTCCTGGTCTGGGGCCGAGGCGGGACGCCGGAGACCTTCTCAGACGTTCACTACTTCACCAACCAATTCAGCCCCGGCGCCTGGGTCACACCGCTTCCCGGCCTGATCAGCGGCTGCGAACACAGCGGTGTGATCATCACCGCCGACAGCCGAGCGACTCTTCTCGTGAACGCCTTCGTTGCCGAGAACGCCTGCGTCGACCAGATCCGACGCAGCTGGGACCTAACCAACGAACTCGTCGCAGCGATAAGCCAAAGCGGGCTCGCCGAAAGCCGCATCGGCATCATCGGCCACGAGGTTCTCCCCCACTCATTCGCCGCCGCACTAACCGCCACGTACCCCAGGCTCACCCTGGAGCCGGCTGACGACATAGCTGCCCAGCTGCGACTTCGCCTCAGCCCCACCGAAATCATCATGATGCGACACGCCGGCGCAACCGGACGGCGGATCTACAACGCCTTCCTCGCAGCCGTCAAGCCAGGCACGAGCGAAGGCCAGGCCGTCGGAGCGGCGCTAGCAGAAGCCGCGATGATCCCCGGCTGCACGCACTGGAACTTCCTCGCAGCCTCAGGCCCACACGCCCACCAGCTCGTGCGAACCTCACTCCCCTCATGGAACCCAACACAGATCTATCAACCAGGCGACATCGTCCACGCCGATTGCTACGGCCATGTCTTCGGTTACAGCTACGACCTCGCCCGCACCATCGTCGTCGGCGACAAGCCGACCCCCCAACAATCCCGAGTCATCAGCGGAGTCGAAAACGCCATCGAAGCGATGTCCCGCGCACTGAAGAGCAACGTCACACCCCGACAGCTCTTCGAAACCGGGCTTCAGGCCCTCAACGAACGCGAGCTCACACCGCTAGCCCCAGCATTCGGGCATGGAATCGGCGCAGGCTTCATGCGCCCCTACCTCTTCAGCGCAGGAGCCGACGTCGCCGGGCCCGACGCCGACCACCCCCTCGAGCCGCCGCTCGGGATCGCATTCGAGATCATCGCCTCCGACGACAAAGGCAACACCGCTTACCACGAAGACAACTACGTCCTACTCGAAAACGACGAAGTGATAACGCTCACCGCCTAGACCCCCGCCCCCCGTTGAAGGGGTACTAACCGGGCGTGGGCAAGGGCAGCGAGCGTCGATGTGGTGCCCAAAGGAAGTGGCGACCCCAGCCCAGAGAGGGCAGCTTCTGGCTCAACCATAAGGTTTAGAGGAGCACCATGGGGGGCGCCATTGGCGCCTTCAACGGCGCCCTACGGTTCCCCTGGTCGCGCGGGCGGCCGAGCCCGGCGGACTCGAGCACGACCGCTAACTATAACTAGCTCTGGCCAAGCATGGTGGGCTCTCGTTCGCCGCCCCCGGGGCCCCGTTGAGGGGGTACTGGGCGGGAGTGGGCAGAGGCAGCGAACGAAAGTGTGGTGCCTAAAGGTAGTGGTGCCCCCAGCCTGTGTAGGACTGAGAGCCGGCTCCCGGTATGCATCTGCCGGGACACCATGCGAGCTTCTCCGATTGACTCGAGCTGTACGGTGTTCTAGAGTCGTCGCGCAAACCGTTTCTGCATCGTGCAAAGGGGTGAGCTTGAGGGAGTACGAGCGTTTATCTGAGGAGGGGAGGCCGAGGATCCGGATCTTTGAGCGCGAGCTCTCGCGCCACGACTTCTTGAAGGCCGCTGCCGCGGCGGGGCTGGCGACAGGTCTCGGGGGTGTCCTGGCGGCGTGTGGAGGAGGTGAGAGCTCGGCCCCTGAGGAGCCAACTTCGTCATCTGCAGCGGCGGGTACTACAAGCGGGACAGCTGAACAAGCGGTGAAGCGGGGTGGCGTGCTTCGCGTCGGCAGCGTCGGCGCGGGTAAGGGAGAAACGTTCGACCCGGCTCGGTCGGCGGCGTTGATCGACTGCTCGCGCTCCTACAACATGTTTGACCCACTCGTGCGGGTCAATTCGGATTTCTCGCAGTCGCCGGCGTTGGCGCTGGAGTGGAACGCGAACGCGGATTCGACGGTGTACGAGATCAAGCTGCGACCGGATGTGACCTTCCACAACGGGAAGTCGTTTACGGCTGACGACGTCATCTTCACCTTGCAGAGCATGGGCGACCCGAAGCACGCCGGACATGTCTCGGTGGTGAACGTTCGCCTTGGTGAGTTGAAGAAGCTGGATCCGTTGACGCTTCGAGTACCGCTCAAGAGTCCAGATGCACGTTTGTCCGACCAATTTGTGCAGCAGAACGCGGTGGTGATCCAGGACGGGGAGACGGATTTCTCGCATCCGATCGGCACCGGCCCGTTCGTGTTCGAGTCCTTCACGCCGGGTGAGCGAAGCCGCTGTACGCGCTATGCCGACTACTGGGAGCAGGGGAAGCCGTATGTCGACGCGTGGGAGGCGGTCTCGATCGATGACGACACCGCTCGGCTGAACGCGCTTCTTAGCGGTGAGCTCGAGATGCTGAGCCAGCTCCCCTTCGTTCAGGCGAAGGCGCACAAAGAGCAGGGCGACATCAACGTCATTGACGCGCCGAGCCCCGCCTATCAGGTTATCCTGATGGCGGTCGACCTCGACCCCTTCAAGGACAAGCGGGTCAGGCAGGCTTTCCGTCTGATCGCCGACCGCCAGGCGCTGATCGATGGGGCGCTCTCGGGCTTCGGCACGCTGGGAAATGACCTCTTCGGGAAAGGGCTTCCCTACTTCGCAGATGATCTTGCGGTGCGCGAACAGGATCTCGAGCAGGCCAAGTCTCTCTTGAAGGCGGCTGGACAGGAAGGCCTAACGGTCACCCTCCACACCTCGGGCGCGATCCCTGGCTTTATTGAGGTTGCGACGCTGTTCGCGGAGCAGGCGAAGGGAGCCGGGGTCAACGTGCAGGTGAAGAAGGAGTCTCCGGGCGCCTACTTCGACACGTCACTTCTCTACACGCACCTCAACTTCGCGCAGTCCTACTGGGCGGCCGGATCGCTCGCGGCCTGGTACCAGCAAGCGCTGACCACCAGCGCAGTCTGGAACGAGACACATTTCCGTCGCTCCTCGTATGACGAGCTGATCGCGAAGGCGATCGGCGCGCCGAACGAAGAGGCGGCTACCGAGCTCTGGCACGAGGTCCAGCAAGTCCAATACGACGAGGGCGGCTACATCGGCTGGGCGAATCAGAACACTGTCGACGCTGCTGCGACATACGTGCAGGGAGTCGTTCCAAGCGCCTTCTTCAACCTCGGCGGCTGGAACTACCGCGACGTCTGGCTCGATACCTAATCGCCCGAGACCTCACTCGACGAGGGTGCGACCGACGGCACTCAGACTCTGCGGCCCGAGGTGACGAAGTATGGAACCGAGCGCGCGTCTGATCGAGGAGGGCATCCACCACGTTCAGAACGAGGCGTGGGAGACGAGTTCGGTTCTCGTTCTTCGGGGCGGGTGCGCGCTCGTCTGCGGACCTGGCTTCACGGAGGCCGCGATCCGTGCCGTGCCGTGGGGCGAAGGGCAACGCGAGCGGGTGGGGGCCGCGCAGCTTCTGGTTACGCACGTTGACTTCGACCACCTTCAGGGCGTCTTCGGGCTGCCTGAGGCCACGGTGGTGGCAGGGAGGACGACGGCTCGGCTGCTCGAGCAGGACACGACCAGGGAGAAGCTCCGCCGGCTCGCCGCCGAATGGGGCGCAAGCTGGCCCTGGGATCCTCGTGTCGACCGGGTCGTCGAGGCCGGCGACGTCTTCACGCGCGAGGCGTTCACGGTCAGAGCCGTCGCCGCGGAGGGGCACACGCCGGACGGGCTTGCCTACGTCCTCCCCGACCTCGAGCTCCTGCTTCCCGGTGACTACATGTCGGCGAGCACCTACCCGTTCCTGACGGCGTCCCTGAGAGAGGCGATTGGTACCTACGAGCGGCTCTTGAGCGAGCTCGCCTCCAATCCGATTCGCTGGGTCGTCCCCGGACATGGGCCGTTCCTCGATCGCGAGGAGGCGACCAGAATCGCCCGTGAGGACCTCGACTACTTGAACGAACTCGACGACGCGGCCCGGGCCGCGACGGCCGACGCAATCAGCCCCGGCCAGGCCCTCGTGCGCACCTATGCCGTCGAGCCGCCTCGCGCCAACCTGCCCGACTTCGAGGTCTTGGCCCCGCGCCTCTGCAACGCACGCATCGCGCTCGGCGAAGCTCGCGAAGCCCTCGGCCGGCCCGAGTGACGCTCGCGCCCGCTCACGCCGACACAACAAGGTTCGGGTAGATGAGAGGCTGGCCTCGCCAGGGAGTGTCAATCGCGTAGAGGCAGGTTCCGGAGAAGCTCGCGATCGCGAGGCTCCGACGACTGGGCCCGAAGAAGGTGATGTTCGTCGGAGTCAGCAGCCGTTGTCCGGTCCAGTCGTCTACAACCACTTCCGGTCTGGTGCCTCCGGGCGGAACTCTTAGGATCACGTTTGGCTGAAAGCACGAGACGAGGAGCCCGCCGTCCTCGTCGAGAGCGAGACCGTCCGGGACGGTATCCGGCAGTCGCGCATGGAGGGAGACCTCTCCATCACGGATGGCGATCACCCGCGGATCGTGGAAGCTCTCTACGACAAAGAGCGTCCCATCCGCCGCAAGCGCCATGCCGTTCGGATAGAAGAGCGGGGGAGTTGGCACGATTGCGGCGGCCTCTCCCCCCGGGGGGATGGCGACAAGGCGGCCGCTGGGCGTGTCGTCCAACTCGCCGCCCGTTCGGCACGAGTCCGAGACGTAGAGAGTTCCATCAGGAGCAAACAGGCACCAGTTAGGGGCGGAAAGCGGCTCGCCCTCAACGCTGTCGCAATAGACCTCGACATTCCCGCTGGCTGGGTCAAGACGAACGATCGAGCGCCGGTCGTAGAGACAAACATAGACCCGGCCCTCTCCGTCCAGGCAGAGACCCAGCGCCATGCCCCCCACGTCCGCCACCTGGCTGAAGGAACCGTCGAGCGGGTCGATGCGAAACAGCCTTCCCGTCTCGTCGCCCGCCCAAAGCATCCCGTCAGGACCAGTCGTAACCCCCTCGCAATGGGCGATCCGGGCCAGCGTTCGAATCTCGCGATTCCAAGCGACCGGACGACCCATCGAAGGTCCCCGAGAGCCCTACGCCCGCGACGACCGATCGCTGGCCCGCACACGACGCCTCGCCCGAGCCGGAGCAGCCTGGTAGCCAAGCTCGGCGGAGATCTCGGCCGTCTGTGCCCGCAGAATCTCACCAATCTTGTGCGGACCCGCCTTCCGCACACGCTCGGCCGGCCCAGAAATACTGATCGCCGCGCACGCTAACCCTTCGTGGTTAAGAATCGGCGCCGCCGCGCAAACAACACCCTCCTCATGCTCCTCGTCATCGATCGAATAGCCTTGGGCTCGAACCAGCACAAGCTCCTCCTCGAGCTCCCCCGCGGACGAAACGGTGTTCGGCGTCAGCTTCACGCCGAACGAGTCCTGCACCGTCACAAGAGCCACCGCCTCCACGCTCTGAAAGGCCAAGATCGCCTTTCCGGAGGCGGTCGCGTGCGCCGGCAACGACTGGCCCATACGAACGAAGCCGCGCACCGAATGCGAACTCTCGACGTGATCCAGATACACGATGCTGGCCCCCTCAATAAGCACCAGCTTCGTCGTCTCCCCGATCACCCGACAGACCTCCTCGAGCCTCGGCCGCGCTAGCGCCCGCAGATACGTGACACGACGACCAGCGTTACCAGCAAGCTCTACAACCTTGTAGCTCAACAAATAACGCCCGGTGTCTGGGTTCTGGGCCACGTAGCCCCGATCCGCAAGTGTCGCAAGCAACCTATGGGCCGTGCTCGGCAAGAGCCGCACCTGTGCGGAGAGCTCAACAAGACCCACCTCGTCCCGCACCGCAAGCGCCTCCAAAAGATCCAGCGACCGGCCAACCGACTGAATCGTCTTGGTCGAGTGCGACTTCGAAGAGCGGACCAGATCAGGCATGGGCTAACCCTAACCGGGATAGTAGGAGGAAAGTCGTTTTCGCATCATGCAAAGTGCTCTCCGGCGATGGCATGAACGGTCAACCGGCATCACCGACCAACGCTTCCCGGTTCGAGGTCGGCTCAGGTAGGAAGTGAGCGTCGGTGTGGCGCCCAATGGGGCGCTTTCAATGGTGCCCCACGGTGCCCCTGGTCGCGCGGGTCGCGGGCTCACGCCGAGGCGGCGTAGCGGTCTCGCGGGAGCGCGCGGCTCCGATCGGTCGCGCCGGCTGGGTGGCTCCGGCGCTCGCGGGCGGCCAGGCCCGGGGGACTCGGACACCACCGTTCACGGGCCGTCACTCGGCCGGACCCGTTCGCCGACCCCCGGCTGGCCTGGACCCCGGTAGTCGGTACACAGTTGCCTGGCTGAGGTCTGGTCCGGCGCGCCTCAGAAACCCGAGGGGCTGTGAGCGCGCCACGAGCCGGCCGGCCAGCCGCCTGCCGCGCCGCTGTTCCGAAGCGCCGCTTGAGACGCACTGCTGTGCCCCCGGTTTCGTGGGGTTCGTTTTTCTAGACTCGGGACGGCCTCGATGATGAGCGGGGAGGTCGTTGATGGCACGGAGGGGGTATCCGTCGGAGTTCCGGCGGCGGGCGTTGGATCTGGTCGCGGCGGGCAAGACGGTTGCGGAGGTCGCTCGGCTGCTCGAGGTGAGCGACCAGTCGATCTATGCGTGGCGGCGGCAGGAGCTGATCGATCGCGGTGAGCTGTCGGGGTTGAATTCTGAGGAGCGGGAGGAGCTGCGGGCGGCGAGGCGGCGGATCCGGGAGCTTGAGACCGAGTTGGCGGTGCATCGCCGGGCGGCGGAGTTGTTGAAGGAGTCGGTGCGCCCAAAAGGCGGTTCGAGGCGATCGCCGTGATCGCCGGCGAGGGGTTGCCGGTGGAGGTCGCCTGTCGGGTGCTGGGCGTGTCGTGCGCGGGCTTCTACGCTTGGCGGTTCCGGCCGCCATCGGCCCGTGCTGTGCGGCATGCGTGGCTGACCGACCTGATCCGTGAGGTGCACGCGACCTCCTACGGGGCCTACGGCGCGGTGCGTGTGCACGCCGAGCTCGTCCTCGGCCGCGGGATCGTGGTTGGTCACAACGCCGTCGCGATGCTGATCAGCCGCGCCGGCATCGCGGGCCGCACGGGGGCGCCCAAACGGCGCGGCATGCCGGGTGTCGCGACCGCCGAGACCTCGTCGACCGCGTGTTCGTCCGCGAGGGCCCCAACCAGCTATGGGTCACCGACATCACCGAGCACCCGACCCGGGAGGGCAAGGTGTACTGCGCGGTCGTGCTCGACGCCTTCAGCCGCCGCGTGGTCGGCTGGTCGATCAGCCACAATCCGACCGCGGCCCTCACCTCCAACGCGCTCGGGATGGCGGTCGAGCAGCGCGATGCCGCCCGCGGCGAGACCGTGATCCACTCCGACCACGGCACGCAGTTCACGTCCTGGGCGTTCACCGAACGCGCCCGCACGTCGGGGCTCGTGCCCTCGATGGGCTCCGTCGGTGACTGCTACGACAACGCGCTGATCGAGGCGTTCTGGTCACGGATGCAGGTCGAACTGCTCGACAGCCGCCGCTGGAAGACCCGCGTCGAGCTCGCCAACGCGATCTTCGAGTACATCGAGATCTTCCACAACCGACGCCGACGCCACTCCGCGCTCGGCATGCGCACACCGATCGAATATGAATTGATCAACACCACCACACCAGCGGCCGCCTGAGCCAAGAAACGCGGCCCCACCAAACCCGGGGTAGTGCGAGGCCTCCACCGAAGCGGGGGCGGTTCAACGAGCGCGACGGAAGAGCCTGGGCCAACGCGAACACTCAACCTGCCCGATGCCTCAACTGGGTCGAGGACAAGGCTGTCGGATAGGGGGAGTAAAATTTGGGCAATGATGCGAACTACCCGCTTGAAAGCCGCCGTGTGCTCCCGCGAAATTGGGCAAATACCTGAAGCCGTTTTTTCGTGATGATCGAAGAGCAAGTTGATCGACTGCGACAGATCGTCTTGGACGAGGCGCGAGCGGCGGAGCTCACTGCAACTGAGGAGGAGCGCCTTCGTGTCTTGGCCGGAATGCGCGCACGTCTCGATGAGCTGGCTCGCGTCCTTGAGCGCGAGGGTTTGACTACCGCGGGTTCGAAGGGTCAAACGCGTCCACACCCTCTGTTGGCGAAGGAGCGGGCGCTGGGACGAGCGTACTCGGAGGGCTTGCACCAGTTTGTGTGGAGGGTCGAAAATCGGGCTGAGATCGCGCGGCTAAACGCCTTGACCCGGCAAGCGGTCTAAACAGGGATCGTCGGCGAGAAGCGGTCTGGTTGAGCCATCCTCGGTAAAGGTGATCGCCTGCTTAGGATTCGGATCGAAGCAGAGCTACGTCCGGACGATTTCACCGGCCGATAGGATTTCACCGCGACCGCCGTGCGTTCGCGCGTAGGGGACTGAAAGGCGCGGTTGCTTATCGCCCCTGACTTGCTAGGCCGTTCAGGCCGTAGCGGCCGTTGCTTGTGAAAGTTCGCCTCGCGCGTGCATCTGTTTGACTCTCATTGCTTCGGCCGCAATGGCCCAATGGCCGTGTGGTCATTATTTGGCGGAAGCTCTCGCCTCGCCGCCGCCTCGATTTAGGCGCATTTTGCAATTGGTCTTGTCGTAGTACTTGCGGTTGCTGCGTGCGCTGGTCGGAAGAGCTCGCAGGCAGCCGCACGTGCAGAGGCGTACCAGCGGAGCGAGGTCCTCGGCAAGCTGGTCGATCCTGTGGCCCGCTCTCTCGTAGGCGGTAAGGGCCTGTCGTCTGCGTTGGATCTCCCGCTCGCGTTTGAGCTTGTTGTGGATCTGTCGGGGGCCGACGTCGCCGAAGAGTTCGAGGCGTGCCTTCTTGATCAGTCGCCTGACTATGACTGGGGATGTCCGGTCGCGCTCGGCAAGCTCAGCGGGCGTGAGGCGCTCGGGTAGCGGCTCGCCGTAGCGTTGGGAGAGAGCACCGCGCGAGCGGTCGAGGTCGTCTTGAGCCAGCTCGCGTGCGTACTCGAGGCCCAGCTTCGAGCCTTGGGTCTTCAGCCGCGAATCAGACTGCTCGATCTTGAGCGCCCAGGAGTGAGATGCCCGTTTTGAGCCGGTTCTTCTCATTTGCACCATTGTAACCGTTTCTCTTCAATCACGCTCCGATATGCGACAGCACCATGAGCGTGAACACGTATCCTCCACGTCTCTTAACCAGCCGCGAGGTCGCATCGTTCTTGCGTATCTCGCGCGCCCGGGTCGCCCAGCTTGTCCGTGAAGGGCAGCTACCCGCGGTTCGGATCGGGCATCGGGGCGACTACCGCTTTCGCCCCGAGGACATCGAGCTGCTGTTCGCGCCGAGCCGGGGAAAGTGGGAGCTTTGAGCGGCTACGGATCCGACCTGCTCGAGCATCATGCGCAGCTGCTTGTAGCCTCCGCGATCGACTCCGAGGTAGCCGTCGAACGGGGTTATCGCTCGGCCACGAAGGCGGGCGAGCTGGGCGAGCTTGGGTTCGAGCGCTGGCAGTGTCGAGTACCTGCGCTTGTCATCCCGATCCACACCGTCGAGGGGACGCTCGCCTTCTGCCAGGCGCGGCCCGACAAGCCGCGCCTGACGACGAAGGGCAAGGCGATCAGGTACGAGACTCCGGCCGGGGTGCGAATGCGCCTCGATGTTCCCCCGCGCGTGAGATCCAATCTCGGTGATCCGTCGCGGCAGCTGCTTGTGACCGAGGGCGCCCGCAAGGTCGATGCCGCACTCTCCGCGGGCGTCGACGCGATCGGCGTCTTGGGTGTCTGGAACTGGCGAGGAACGAACCTCATGGCCGGCAAGATGGCGCTGGGCGACTGGGAGGCGATCGCCCTCAACGGTCGCACCGTCTACCTCGCGTTTGACTCCGATGTGACCGAGAAGCGTGAGGTGCGCTGGGCGCTCCGGCGTCTGCACCTGTTTCTCGAGTCGCGGGATGCGCGGGTGCGCGTGCTGCGCCTTCCCGCAGGCCGTGAGGGAGGCAAGGTCGGGGTTGATGACTTCCTGGCCGAGGGAAACGCTCTGGATGATTTGTTCGCGTGCGCTGGTGTGGGGCCGCTTGATCTCGACGACCCCGACATTCGCCTCAGCGACCTAGGCAACGCCCGGCGGCTCGTCGCCGCACATGGGCACGAGCTGCGCCACGTCGTACGTACGGGCACCTGGTTCGTCTGGGACGGTGGCCGCTGGCGGCGCGATGAGAAGGGCCAGGTGATACGCCTCGCAAAGCAGCTCACCGACGAACTCCTCAGCCAGGCAGCCCGCCTTGGGGGAGAGGCAGGTAGCGGGCTTGCCAAGCACGCGCTTCGTTCTCAGAGCCGCAACCAGCTCGAAGCGATGGTCAGACTCGCCGGAAGCGAGGAGGCTGTCGCACTGCGTGCCGAGGAGCTCGACGCTGACCCGTGGCTTCTCTGCTGCGCCAACGGCACGCTTGACCTTCGCAGCGGCGAGCTTCACCAACCCGACCCCGATGAGCTGCTTACGCTCGGGACGGAGATCCCATTCGACCCGGCGGCGACTTGCCCGCGCTGGCGGTTCCTCGACGAGGTGTTCGAGGGCGACCCCGACACGATCGGATTTCTGCAGCGCGCGGTGGGATACAGCCTAACCGGCGACACAAGCGAACAGGTCATTTTCGTCGCCTGCGGCGGCGGCTCCAATGGGAAGAGCACGCTTATGCAGATCCTCGGGCAGCTCGCCGGCGACCACGCACGCACGACACCGTTCTCCAGCTTCAGCTCGCTCAAAGAGGACCGCTCGCCCCGAAGCGACATCGCTCGCTTGCATCGAGCCCGGCTCGTTGTTGCCGCCGAATCGAACCGCCGACGATCCCTCGACCTCGCCCTGCTCAAGATGCTGACAGGTGGCGACCGTGTCGCTGCCCGCTTCCTATATCAGGACTTCTTCGAGTTCGTCCCCGGCTTCAAGATCTGGATCCTCACCAACCACAAACCGCGGATCGACGGCGACGATACTGCCGCTTGGCGCCGCATCCGCCTCATCCCCTTCACCGTCAGCTTCCAAGGCCGCGAAGACCACCAACTCGCGGCGAAGCTCCACCAAGAACTCCCCGGCATCCTCGCCTGGGCCGTGCGCGGCTGCCTGGACTGGCAAACGAACGGGTTAGGCGAATCCAGCACCGTCCTCAAGGCGACCGCCGACTACCGCAGCGAGGAAGACACCGTCGGACGCTTTCTTGAAGAGCGCTGTGAGCTCGGCACGATGTCAAAGACGGAAACGAGCCGGGTACGCGAAGCGTACGAGCGCTTCTGCGCCGAGGAAGACGAAACGCCGCTCGACGCCCGCGCGCTCGGTCGCGACCTAACTCGGCGAGGCCATCCGCGCGAAAAGAGCGGCGGTCTCCGCGTCTATCGCGGCATCGCGCTGACCGACGCGGAGACCGCCCATGGCGAGTGAAAACGCCACTCGAACGCACCGTCGCCGACACGCGACTCGGAACGCAACCACACAGTGCAGCCGAGCGCCTCTGATACCCGCCTCCCCACGCAGGCGCGCGACGGCCTCATGCGCGCCTGGCTCGCCGTCCTCAGCCAACGCCACCCACACGTGATCTGGGTACCGGTGAGAGATGACGGCGCAGCCACCGATCAGCCTGACCGCACGAACGTAACGGATACGTCAATGGAGTTCGCCGCCGCCTAGGCTCAGTCGGTAACGAGAGCGGCGACCGTGCAGCGGCAAATTGTCGTGTGCGGCCGCCGTTCTATTTCATTTACCGTCAGGTTCTGTTCGAGTTACGTACCGTCGTCCAAACCGGCTACTCTTCCGGCGCCTAGCAATCAGCACGGGAAAGGGGAGCCAGTATGGCGAAGAAGACAGTTCGGGTTTCTGATCTCTCTGGCGAGGAGATCGCCGACGGGAAAGGCGCGACCGTAAGGATCACATTCACCGATGCGCGCAAAGGCTCGATCGAGCTAGACGTCACAGACGCCGAAGGCGAAGAGTTCGGGCGCAAAGGACGACGAGTCGCTCGGCGAGGACGGCGCCCAGCCGCGACCAGCTAACCGCCTGGCGGCTCCGTAAGCGGATGTTTTCGACGGGCGGTCTTGTAAGTTGTTCGGGCGTGCGTTCTCGGCCCGCTGTAGGCTCTTGAGATGGCTACGTATCTGCACACGATGTATCGGATCGTCGATCCTGAGCGCAGCCGCTTGTTCTATGAGGCGCTTGGTTTTGAGTTTCGGCGTGACCTTCCGATCGTCCGTGACGGCGAGCTCGAGGCGACGAACTACTTCTTTGGTATGCCTGGGCAGGCCGAGGAGCTGGAGTTGACGCTCAACCATGACGGGCGCACGTACGAGATGGGCACCGCGTACGGGCATATCGCGATCGGGGTTGAGGACTTGGACGCAACCCTCGAGCGGCTAAAGGAGCGGGGGATCGAGCCGGAGCGGCCGCCGTACACGGTGACCGAGGGCGGCTCGCGCATCTGTTTCGTGAGAGATCCCGATTCGTATCGCGTCGAGATCATCGAGCGAAAGCCCGGCCGCCGCAACGGCTAGAACGAGACACGGCAGGCAGGCTCCTAACCCTGGCCGCTGAGGCGCGCCGGGTTAGTCTTGCCTTGGCTCTGAGCGCTGGTCGTTCTCGGTTTGGATCGGCGCGAGGAGAACGTTGCCACGCATGACGATCTGGGCGCGCTCAGCGATTGGTTTGGCGTGGCGTCCGCGTTTGTCGGCGCGGGTGACGACGACGCGGTCGAGAAAGCCGTGCAGAACCTGTCGTTTCTCTTGGATCGTGAGTGTGGGCCAGGCGTTGACGAGGTCGCCGCTTGTGAGCTCGTCGATCAGGGCGACCTGTGAGCTCTTCAGCGTCAGCTGGTCGCGGGCGTCGTCGAGTGCTCGTTGGCGAACGGTGACACCCTCGAGGAATTTGTCTTCGCCGAGAAGCGTGAGCAGTTTGGGGTTTGCGATGAAGAGGTCGAGTTCGTGCTCGGCCTCGGCAACGGCCCGGACCGCCTCTTCAACCTCGCCTTGGGCGGCCAGGGCCTGTGCGAGCGGCCCTCCTTCGCGATGCAGGGCGTCGAGGACCTGCTCTTCGACGTGGTGGTCGATGATGTCTGCGCGGACGTTCGCCCGGTCCGTGCACGGGCCAGTGGCGTAGCGTCCGACGCAGTAGTAGAAGGGCTCGCGCTCGCGGGTTGTTTGGTTGGTTGTGCCGGTGATCTTGAGCGTGTGTCCGCAGCCGGCGCATCGGACAAGGCCGCCGAGGAGCGCCTTCGAGGCAACCGAGTCATCACGCGGGGTGAGCACCGTACGTCCTTGCTGGACCGCGTCCCACTCCGCCCGGGTAACGATCGGTTCATGTGCCTCCTCGTTGACAAAGGTTCCGCCTCGGGCCTGGCCCAGGTAGACGGGGTTCTTGAGCACGCCTGAAACACCGACTCGCGACCAGTGCTTGTTCCCCGTCGGCGGGTACGCCTCATTCTGCTCGAGGAAACGAGCCAGCTCCTCCCAAGAGGCACCCGTCGCCCGCTTTCGAAACGCCTCGGCGACGATCGACGCGGCCGGCTCGTCACGATGGAGCCGCCCCTTCTCGTCACGCCGATAGCCCGTCGGCGGCCGCGACGAGACATGAACGCCTCGGCCTACTGCCTCCCGATTCGCGATCTGCCAGTTCTCCTTGATCCGCTCCAGCTCGAGCTCAGCGATCAACGTCAAAATCCCGATCGCGAACCGCCCCATCGGCGTCGACCCATCAAAGTTGTCCTCAACCGACACCAACCGGGCGCCAGCCGCGTTCAGGCGCTTGATCGACTCAAGCGCATCCACCGCTGAGCGGGCAAAGCGATCCAATCGGGCAACCACGATCCCGCCCGTCTCTTTCCGCTCACAACGGGCGAGGGCCTCCTGGAACATAGGCCGCGCGAGCTTCGCCCCCGACTGATCGATCTCTTCCCACCACTCGACGATCCGAACGTCATGCAACTTCGCCCAACCAGCGATCTTCTTCCGCTGCACATCAGGAGCAATGAAAGACTCACCCTCACGGCCACCACGCCGAGACACCCGGATATACCCGTCCACAACCAGTGATCTCGTCACAAGAACAGCCTAGTGCATCTATTCAATGTTTACAACTACCTAGACTCATATCGAGTCGAGCTGATCGAGCGCAAGCCGGGCGGCGACGTGTGACGATCGGCGGACTCTGAGCGCCCAACCTTGAGTCGCAAACCGGGCGACCGTCGTGGACGTCGTTCTCGACCTCCCGCCTGCGCAATGTCGTTACCGTTCTCTGTCCCATCCGTGAGACGAATCTCGCTAGGGTCGATGGATGGCACGCACGGTTGCTACGCCCTGGGGTCGAGCGGCGGTAACGGAGGAGCTCCGGCTTCCACAGCGGGCCGGCGACCGGCGGTTTGCCTCGATTGTCCAGCTGCTCGAGGACGAGAAGGGCGAGCGGCTGGTGCGGTTCGCCTACACGACGGATGGTGTCGGGCGACGCGGGCCCGTCACCCTACGCGGTCGCGATCTCGAGCGACTCCGGGCAAGCCTGGGCGAGCACCCGGGCCTCGCGGCCGCACTCGGGTTGGGAGGTGGTGCCGAAGCGAGCGCCTAGACCGAGGCGTAGAGACGCGCCCGGGCTGCGTCGGCAAGCGACGTGAGGATATGTGCGCCGTCGCCTGAGCCGAGGAGCGGATCCACCGCGTGTTCGGGGTGCGGCATCGAGCCCATGACGTTTCCGGCCATGTTGCAGACAGCTGCGATGTCGGACGCCGAGCCGTTCGGGTTCTCACCTGCCTCGTAACGCAGAACGATCTGGTCGCCGCTCTCGAGCTCCTCGAGAAGGTCACCTGGTGCGACGTACCGTCCGGCCCCGTGCTTGACCGGAATCGTGAGCCGCTGACCTGGATCGCAGCTCGACGTGAACGGTGCGGTGGCGCGCTCGACCCTCACGGCCACGTCCTCGCACACGAAGGAGAGCGACCCGTTGGCCCCGAGGGCGCCCGGAAGCAGGCCCGCTTCACAGAGGATCTGAAAGCCGTTACAGATCCCGAGCACGGGTCCGCCGTCTGCGGCAAACGCTTCCACAGCGCGCATCACCGGGGCGAAGCGGGCGATCGCGCCACAGCGCAGATAGTCGCCGTACGAGAACCCGCCCGGGAGAACGACGGCTCCGACTTCCGGCAGCTCCGCGTCGGCGTGCCACACCATCACCGGCTCAGCACCGACCGCGTCCAGCGCCAGGGCAGCGTCCCGATCGTCCTGTGAGCCCGGGAAGACAATCACCGCGATGCGAGGGCGCAGCTCGCTCAGGCGGACGCCTCCGAGATCTCGATCTCGTAGCTCTCGACGAGCGAGTTTGCGAGCAGCTGATCACACATCTGCTCGGCCGCGGCGCGCGCCTCGGTCACGTCCGACGTGTCGAGGTCGACGTCGATCACGCGGCCGACGTGCACCTCGCCGACCGCAAAGCCGAGGTGGCGCAACGAGCCCCCGACCGCATCTCCCTGAGGGTCGAGTATCCCGGCCTTGGGCCTCACGAGGACGGTGACTCTCACGCGAGGGCGAGGCTCGGGTCGGCGAGGTAGTCCCGGAAGGCCAGCCCGGTGAGTCGCTCGAATGCCTCGACGTAGCGCTCGCGCGTTCCAGCCACGACATCCTCCGGGAGCGAGGGCCCGGGAGGCGTCTTGTCCCAACCGAGCCGATCGCAGTAGTCGCGGACGAACTGCTTGTCGAACGATGGCTGCGGCCGACCCGGCCGGTACTCGTCGGCCGGCCAGAACCGGGAGGAGTCCGGCGTGAACGCCTCGTCCCCGAGGACGAGGGTGCCGTTCTCATCGAGGCCGAACTCGAGCTTCGTGTCGGCGAGAATGATCCCCTTCGTCCCCGCGTGTTCCGAGGCGAATCGGTAGAGCTCGATCGAGGCGTGCTCGACCCGCTCGAAGAGATCGCTACCGACTAGCTCTGCAGCATCGGAACGCGAGATGTTCTCGTCGTGTCCCTCCTTCGCCTTGGTCGCCGGCGTGAAGATCGGCTCTGACAGCCTCTCCGACTCGACCATGCCGGCGGGCAGGGCATGGCCCGAGGTCGAGCCCATCTGCTGGTAATCCTTCCAGGCGGATCCGGAGAGATAGCCTCGGACGACGCATTCGATCGGAAGCATCTCCAGTCGGCGAACCTCGCTCGATCGAGCGTCGGCACGGAGCGCGAGCAGGTGGTTTGGAACGATCGCCCCCGTCCGCGCGAACCAGAATGCGGAGAGCCCCGTGAGCACGCGTCCCTTGTCGGGGATCTCGGTTGGCAGGACGACGTCGAAGGTGGAGATGCGATCACTCGCGACAAGCAGGAGCCGCTCCGCATCAAGCTCGAAGATCTCCCTCACCTTGCCGCTGGCGACGTGCACCGCGGTGGCATCAGACATGAGCCGTCTCCCTTTCGTTGCGGGCCGAGAGCGCAGCGAGGCGCTCGAAAAGAACGTCGACGTGGCCGAGGGCGAGGCGAAGATCGAATGCCTCGTTCAAGACGGATGGGTCCAGGCGACCCGCGACTTCGTCGTCCATCTCGATGAGGTCACGAAACCCCGTCTCCTCGTCCCACGCTCGCAGGGCGTTGCGCTGGACGATCCGGTATGCATCGGCCCGGGGAAGGCCCGCCTCGATCAGTGCCAGCAGCACGCGCTGCGAGAAGACCAGGCCGTGTGAGGCGTCGAGATTACGGCTCATGCGCGCTGCGTCGACGACGAGACCGTCCACCAGCCACTCGAATCGGTCGAGCATGTAGTCGAGCGCGAGGAAGGCGTCCGGAAGAATCACGCGCTCCGCGCTCGAATGGGAGATGTCCCGCTCGTGCCAGAGGGCGACGTTCTCAAGGCCGACGGTCGCCGCGGCTCGAACGACGCGTGCGAGCCCGCAGATGCGTTCGGCAACAACGGGGTTGCGCTTATGCGGCATCGCGGAGGACCCCTTCTGAGCGCGCCCGAACGGCTCCTGAACCTCGCGCACCTCCGTGCGGGCGAGGTGGCGGACTTCGGTGGCGAAGCGTTCCAGCGAAGCGGCGCAGAGCGCGAGCGCGGAGAGAAGCGCAGCGTGACGGTCACGCGGGATCACCTGGGTTGCGACCGACTCGGGTACGAGGCCGAGGCGCTCGCAGGCGAGCCGCTCCATCTCCGGGTCACCGCCCCCGTACGTACCGACCGCGCCCGCCAGCTTGCCGACGCGCATGCCCTCCAGCGCTGCCGCCAGCCGCTCGCGGTCACGCTCGAGCTCGAACGCCCACCCGGCGAGCTTCGCGCCGAAGGTGATCGCCTCTGCGTGGACGCCGTGCGTTCTGCCGACCATCACCGTGTCCCGGTGCTCCGTTGCGCGTCTGATCACCACGTCCGTGGCTCGATCGACCGCGCGGAGTACGAGCGCGCCCGCCTCGCCCACTTGGAGGGCCAGCGCGGTGTCGACCACGTCTGCCGAGGTGAGGCCGAAATGAAGCCAGCGACCTTCCGCACCCAGGCGCTCCTGAACCGCGTCGACGAACGCGGCCAGGTCGTGGTGGGTGTTCGCCTCGATCTCGGCCACACGGGCCGGATCGGGTGGGACCGCCCTCGCGCGAACGGCCACCGCCTCCTCGATGGGCACCACGCCGAGCTCCCCCCAGGCCTCCACAGCCGCGAGCTCCACCTCGAGCCACCGCGAGAGCCTGCCCTCGTCCGACCAGATCGCCTTCATGGCCGGACGGGAGTAACGCTCGATCACCGAGTTGATTGTAGTGAGGCTCCGTGTCGGCGCCCGAGCCTCGCGTGCCGTCGCACGTCGACCGCCGCCCGGCGACGACACAGAATCGGCACGAGCGGGGGCTCGATTGCCGCGATTGTGTCGCACACTCGCGCGAAATCGCCCGGTAGCCTCGAGTCTCCGAGCCGATCACGGTACCCACCCGGGGTGGGTTCCCCGCCCTGGGTGGGGACGCGGACGGGGACGAGGCGCACTCCAAACCGGGGCCTCCGTCGGCTCCCCATCGGACTAACCGGCGACCGCGAGGATCCTGGCCGCGAGGATCGCCGCGTTGCGCGCACCATTCACCGAGACGCACGCGACCGGAACCCCGGGGGGCATCTGCGCGATCGAGAGCAGCGCGTCGAGGCCACCCATGACGCTCTTCGACGACGTCAACGGCACTCCGATCACCGGCAGCTCGGTGTACGCGGCGACGACTCCCGGTAGTGCCGCGGCCATGCCCGCGCCGGCGATGATCACGCGGACACCCCGCCCGGCCGCGCTCTCCGCGTACTCTGCGACCTCGCGTGGGTTGCGATGAGCCGACCGCACCTCGAGCTCGTACGCGATGCCGCGCTCCTCGAGCTCGGTTGCGGCGGGCTGGATCGCCTCGCGGTCCGACTCCGACCCGATCAGGATGCCGACGAACGCCGCGGACGGCACGCTCATCGCGCCACTGCTTCGACCGCGCGAAGGCCGATGTCGCGCCGTAGCTGGGCGCCGGGGAAGTCGATCAGGCGGACGGCGTCGAACGCTCGCTCGCGCGCCTCGCCGACCGACGCGCCCAGCCCGGTCACGTTCAGGACCCGCCCGCCCGCACTCACGATCGCGCCGTCTCGCAGCGCCGTGCCCGCGTGGAAGACCAGCGCCCCGGTCTCGCGCGCCGCGTCGATTCCACGAATCTCGACGCCGGTCTCGACCGATCCCGGATAGCCGGCGGCCGCGAGCACGACCGTGACCGCGGCCCCCGATCCGGCGGAGACGGAACCTGGACCGAGCGCGCCCGAGGCGGCCCCGGCGAGCAAGGGCAGGAGATCACCGTCGAGAAGCGGCAGTACCGCTTGCGTCTCGGGGTCCCCGAAGCGGCAGTTGAACTCGAGCACGCGCGGACCGTCGTCGGTCAGCATCAGCCCCGCATAGAGAAGCCCCACGAACGGCGACCCACGCCGGGCGAGCTCGTCGATCACCGGCCGCACGACGAGCTCGAGGAGCTCCTCCGCGTGCGCGTCATCGAGTATCGGAACCGGCGAGTAGGCGCCCATGCCGCCGGTGTTGGGGCCCCGGTCGCCGTCGAGCAGGCGCTTCGCGTCCTGCGCCGGCGGGAGCGCGATCGCGACCGAGCCGTCCGTCAGCGCGAACAGCGAGACCTCTTCTCCCAGGAGCAGCTCCTCGACGACGATCCGGTCGCCAAGCGCCCGCGCCCGAACCAGCGCAGCCTCGACGTCGGCTTCCCCGCGGCACACGAAGACCCCCTTGCCGGCGGCCAGGCCGTCCGCCTTGATCACGCACGGAGCGACGGGCCTCGGGAGCTCCCGCGCAGCGGGCACGCCGGCCGCCCGCATCACCTCCTTTGCGAACGACTTCGAGCCCTCGATGCGGGCCGCTTCGGCGCCGGGGCCGAAGACCGCGATCCCGGCTCGACGAAGGCTCGTCGGCGAGACCTGCGACGAGCGGGCCCTCCGGGCCGACCACGACGAGGTCGACGCGACAGCGTCGTCGCACAGACCGAGCAGGCGCTCCGCATCGTCCACTCGCACCGGATGGCACTCGCCGAGCTCGGCGATCCCCGGATTGCCGGGAGCGGCGTGCAGCGCACCGAGCGTCGGGCTCTGGGCGAGCTTCCAGGCGAGGGCGTGCTCGCGACCGCCCGAGCCGACGACGAGGACGTTCACGACAGGCGAGTCTAGATGCTCGATCGGAGCTTCACGCGCACCCGGCGGTACGCTCGGCGGGTGCCCGCGTCCGGCCCGCCCGAACCCCTTGTGCTGACGGGCGACCGCGTCCGCCTCCGCCCTGTGTGCGAGGGCGACGTGCCGACGCTCGCAGCCCTGCTCGCCGAGCCGCAGATCGCATTGTGGTGGCACGGCTACGACGAGGCGCGCGTTCGCGAGGACTTCCTCCATACACCCGACGACGTGGTGGCGCTCGCCGTCGAGCACGAAACCGAGGTCGTCGGCGCTGCTCAGTTCGCAGAGGAGCCGGAGCCGGACTATCGCCACGCGAGCATCGACCTGTTCATCGCGTCGCAACTCCACGGGCGCGGGCTCGGCTCCGAGGTCCTGCGCCTTCTGGCGCGACACCTCTTCGAAGACCGCGGACATCACCGGCTCGTGATCGATCCGGCGCTGGCCAACGTACACGCGATTCGCGCGTACGAGCGCGTCGGCTTTCGTCGCGTCGGCGTGATGCGCTGCTACGAGCGCGGCGCCGACGGCGACTTCCACGACGGCCTGCTCATGGAGCTCCTCGCCGGAGAGCTCCTAGTCGAGAACTGACTCCGCGAACGCCCGCGCGTCGGGTGCCAGCGTCCAGCCCCGGTTCGGCCCGATGATCGTGCCCCGGTAGCGCTGCCCGCGCCAGTTGGGGCGAATCCAGAGGCGGTAGAAGCCCGTCGGCCGGTGGGTGAGGATGCCCATCATCCGTCGCCAGCCGCCCTTGCGGAACGAGTCCAGATAGACGTTGCGGCCGGAGTCGTCGAGCGGAACCCCCTTGCGCGTGGAGGAGAAGCCGTAGATCGGCTGTCCCTGAAACTGCGCCACGCCCTGGATCCGCTCGCTCCTCCACTTGCAGCAGACCGCGTCGAGGGTGAGGCGGGTGGGGTCACCCTGCCAGCGTGAGAAGCGCAGCTCGACCGAGCCGGTCCGCAGCCGTCGCCACGCCTGGAGCGCCCAGAGCGCGCCGTCAGGCGTTCGGCGAACAGAGACGGCGAGCGGTAGCCGAACGTCCGGGGCCGGTGCGGACACATCCCGGCCGGCGATCCCGCGACCCCATCGGATCTCGCCGCTCGGCGCGATTGCGGCGACCCGCCGCGCGCCCGACCCGGTCGTCCAGCTCGCCTCGGCAGCGCCACCCGGGCCGACGCGAAGCGCGACCCGGACGGGATTCGAGCCGACCTGCACCGAGCCCGCCGCAAGCGGCGTCAGCGCCAGAGCGGCGATCGTTGCGGCGACGATCGTCCTCATGGAGCAGGCCGTGATGGTACTGGCTGTTTCTGATGATTCCGTTAGGAGATCCGAAGGGCGCGCCCAGGGCCAGCGCGCTCTTTCGGGCTTTCTACGCCCCTTGGCCGGGCGACGGGCGCCAGGCGACCGAGGAGTACTGGAGAACGCTGCTGCCTCGCGTCAGGGCCCGACGGTTGCTCCCGTCTCCCCTCATGAGCACGACGTCAAAGGGACCGCCCTCACAGTCTGGATCCCTGAGGAAGCCGATCTTCCGGCCATCAGGCGACCAGGAGGGGAAGTAGTCGCACCTCCTCGAGCGCGTGAGCTGCCGCTGACCAACTCCGTCGGCGCCGACGACGCAGATCGCGTACCCACACATGAAGACGACCTTCGTCCCGTCAGGTGAGAGGTCGAAGCTCTCGCCGACCTGAATCGGCTTCGGCTGGTCGCGGCGTCCAACGACCGCAGCCTCGATCCCGAAGCCCGAGAAGTAGATCCTGCTGCCGTCCGGTGACCAGACCGGGTCGTTGGCGGGATTACGGGTCGTAGCGAGCTTCCGTTGGTCGCCGCCGTCGGCCCCCATCACGTAGAGATCGGCCTTCCTCTCAGGGGCGGCTCTGAAGAAGGCGATCCTGCGGCCGTCCGGCGACCAGGAATGGCCGACGTCATACTCATTGACGGCGTCCGAAACCAGCCTGTGAGGCGGCCCGGCGTCGAGACTCACTCGCCAGAGCTCGGATCGCGACCTGCTGCGCCGTCGCTGAAACACGATCGTCCGCCCATCCGGGGACCAGCGAGGAACGCCGTCGTCCGCCGCGCTCCGCGTCAGGTTCCGCTGCCCACTTCCGTCCGCGCGGATGACCCAGATCTCGGCGTTCGTGAGATCCTCTCGCTCGGCCCGCTGGAAGGCGATCATCCGGCCATCCGGCGACCATGTCGGCCCATAGTCGTCGCCCGGGTGTCGGGTCAGCCGACGCTGATGGCCGCCGTCGGCGTCCATCACCCAGATCTCTGAGTTCCCCTCGTCTCCGAAGCTTCGAACGAAGGCGATCTTCTCACCGTCCGGCGACCAGCGAGGATCGACATCATCGCCCGGGCTCACCGTCAACCGTGTGAGCCCCGTGCCGTCGTCATTGATCCGGTAGATGTCGGCACGCGCGGAGTATCTGATCTGCCTCACGAAGACGATCGTCGCGCCGGGTGACCGTACGGTCGCAGGCCCGGCGTCGAGCTCGGCTTGCGACCCATCTACCGCGCACGTGAGAAGGACCCCGATGGCGAGGGCGGCGATGGCAGCCGGCCAGGCGCTCGACCACGGGCGCCGACAGCGCGGAAGGCATCGGCTTCGTCGCAAACTTGGTGCCGATCCTAACTACTGCCCGTGCGACCGAGCCAAGCGAGGTTGGGCAATAGTATTGCCCTCTGCATTCCGGCTGTCTCCGCCGGGTCAAGCGCGAACGAGAGGGGCCTCGATGGCAAGGAAGAGGAAGGGGACTGCGACCGACCTCGAGCGGTTCGTCGACGCCGACGGGCGTGCCGCGCTCGTCGCCCAGGTGGCCAAGCGGATCAAGGACGAGGGGATCACCTACATCTACTACCAGTTCCCCTCCGTCACCGGCCGGATCATGGGCAAGGGCGTCCCCGCCGTTCACTGGGAGACGATGGCCCGCAAGGGCTTCCAGCTCGTCTACGGCGCGACCGCCAACCTCTTCACCGATCGCCACGGCGAGTACATCGGCTACGGGCCCGAGGCGCCAGAGCTCGTCGGGCTCCCCGAGCCGGAGACGTTCATGCCGCTGCCGTGGGACTCGAAGGTCGCGCGCGTCTGGTGCACGTGCTTTCGCAACCGCGAGGAGCGGGAGGATCCCGGCGCGTTCCTGACGTCGGACTGTCGCGGCAACCTCAAGCGCATCCAGGCGCAGTTCGAGGCAGACACGGGATTCCACCTGCGGGCCGGCACCGAGCCCGAGATGATGTGGCTCAAGCTGGGCGACGACGGAGAACCGTCCGTCGAGGGGCTCTCGAAGCCCTACTGCTACCACATCGACCAGTTCTCCGAGTTCCAGCCGATCATCCACAAGGTGATCGAGTACGGCCAGCAGATGGGCCTCGACATGATCCAGGGCGACCACGAGGACGCCCCGGGGCAGCTCGAGCTGAACTTCAACTTCGACCGCGCGGAGGCGACCGCGGACAACCTCACCACCTACCGCCAGATCTGCAAGCAGGTCGGCCGCGAGATGGGCGCCTTCCCCTGTTTCATGCCGAAGCCGTTCATGGGAGTCTCCGCGAACGGATGCCATCACAACATCTCGCTCTGGAAGGGCGAGGTGAACGCGTTCATGCCCGAGACCGACGACGTCCAGAAGCCGAGTCGGCTGGGCCTCTGGGCGATCGGCGGCATCATCGAGCACCTCGGCGCGCTGACGGCGGTCACAGCCTCGACCGTCAACTCCTACCGGCGTCTCTGGGACACCGGCTTCTGGGCGCCCGTCTTCGCCGACTGGGGCTACCAGAACCGGACCACCGCCTTGCGCGTGTCCGCTCCGGGACGCTTCGAGTACCGGTCGGTCGACTCGGCGGTCAACCCGTACCTCTCGATGGCGGCGCTGATCATGGCCATGCGGGACGGGATCGAGCGGAAGATCGACCCGGGCGAGCCCGAGGAGCGGAACATCTACGAGGCGATGGAAGCCGGGAAGCAGGTGCGGAAGATCCCCATGAACTTCGGCGACGCGCTCGACGCGCTCGAGGCCGACGAGGTCGTCAAGGCCGCTCTACCGGGCGATATGTACCGTGTCTTCATGCATTACAAGCGTGACGAGTGGGAGCGCTACTGCGCCCAGGTGAGCGAGTGGGACGTGAAGGAGTACCTCGACGTCCTGCCCTGACGGGCGCGGTCGAAACGACGGAGGAGGACGAGGCTCGACGTGTGCGGGATCGCAGGAATCATCTACAGAGACGGCGAGCATCCGATCGGTCGCGAGATGACACGGATGCTCCAGTCGATGAAGCATCGAGGGCCGGACTCGACCGGCTATGCCCTCTACGGCCAGCCGGAGAACGGCCATCTGGTCATGCGCTACAAGCTCGCCGATGCGAACACTCCGCGCGACTTCGAGTACGAGAATCGGCTGCACCGCCACCGCGCCGAGGTCGAGGCGCGCCTCGCCCGGCTCGGCGCCCGCGTCGACGAGGTCGAGGAGGAGACGCCCTACGCGTTCCGGGTCACGTTCGACTACGACGGTGACCTGAAGCTGCTCGCCGACCTCGTCGAGGACATCCCCGAGGCGGAGGTGCTCTCGCTCGGACGCTCGCTCGAGATCGTCAAGGACCTCGGCGACGCCGAGTCGGTCGGCGAGCAGTACGGCCTCGACGACTTCACGGGAACGCACGCGATCGGGCACGTCCGGATGGCGACCGAGTCGGAGGTCGACATCGCCGGCGCGCACCCGTACTGGGCCTACCCCTTCTCGGACGTCGCCGTCGTCCACAACGGCCAGCTGACGAACTACTTCATGTGGCGCCGCCGGCTCGAGCGCTCGGGCCACCGGTTCATGTCCGAGTGCGACTCGGAGGTGATCGCCGTGTACCTCGCCGAGAAGATGAGCGAGGGCAGCTCGCTCGAGGAAGCGATGAACGAGAGCCTCGATGAGCTCGACGGCGTCTTCACGTACATCGCGGTGACGAGGGACGCGCTCGGCGTCGCCAAGGACGAGCTCGCCGCCAAGCCGCTCGTCCTGTACGAGGGTGACGACGTCGTCGCGCTGGCCTCGGAGGAGATCGCGATCCGCCAGCTCGTCGACCGCGAGATCGAGACGTACGACCCCTACGAGCGCGAGGTGCTGGTATGGCAGCGGTAGTGCTTCCTCAGGTGACGAGGGATGACGTTGCCTGAGGAAGCACTCGTAGGCGAGCGGGCGATCAGGTACGACGCGCGCGGGCTCGCCGAGCCCCTCGCCGACGCGCCGCGGATCGCCGAGATCGACGGCGACAAGGCCTCCTTCGACGCCCACGACCTGACGACGCGGACGATCAACCTCGAGCTGCGCCGCCTGGTCTACGAGGAGGGGATCCGGGAGGTCACGATCGACAACCCCGGCGCCCGCCACTCGCTCGGGGTCGGCATCCTCGCCCGCTGCAAGATCCACTTCAAGGGGTCGCTCGGCTACTTCGGCTGCGGCCTGATCGACGGCCCCGAGATCCAGATCGACGGCCGCGTCGGCTGGTCGGCATGCGAGAACATGATGAGCGGCGTCGTCGTAGTCGAGTCGAACGCGGGCTCGCTCACGGGCGCGGCGTTTCGCGGCGGCGACCTCGTCGTCAAGGGCCGCGTCGGCGCGCGCACCGGCATCGACCAGAAGGGCGGCACGATCATCGTCGGCGGCTCGGCCGGCTCGATGACCGGGTTCATGATGCAGCGTGGGCGCCAGATCATCCTCGGCGACGTCGGCCCCGGGCTCGGCGACTCGATGTACGACGGGACGATCTACGTGGGCGGCAAGGTCAAGTCGCTCGGGATCGACTGCGTCCCCGGAGAATGGACGGACGCCGACACCGAGCTGATCGAGCGCAAGTTCCGAATCTACGGGCTCGGCTCGCCGCCGGAGCTGCAGAAGTTCGTCTGCGGCAAGGTGCTCTACAACTACGACTCGCTCGAGCCTGCAGAGCGCAAGCTCGTCATCTAGGGGAGACGCAATGGCCGACGAGACCGAACCGATCAACACCAACGTCCTCGGGCACAGCCGGATCTTCACCCCCGAGGTGATCAACGACATCCACATCAAGGCCGAGCTGGGCCGCTACCGGATGCGCGGCTTCTCGATCTTCAAGCGGATCCCGCACTGGGACGAGCTCGTCTTCCTGCCCGGGACGCTCACCCGCTTCGTGATCGAGGGGTACCGCGAGAAGTGCGAGACGAAGACCGTGCTCGGCGCCCGCTTCGCCCGCAAGCCGATCGAGCTCGACATTCCGATCTACATCACTGGGATGAGCTTCGGGGCGCTGTCGCTCGAGGCGAAGATGGCGCTCGCCAAGGGCGCGTCGATGGCCGGGACGGCGACGTGCTCGGGCGAGGGCGGGATGATCCCGCCCGAACGCGACCACTCGACCAAGTGGTACTACCAGTGCATCCAGAGCCGGTACGGGTTCAACCCGCACCACCTGATGCTCGCGGACGCGGTCGAGTTCTTCATCGGCCAGGGCTGCAAGGTCGGCCTCGGCGGCCACCTGATGGGTCAGAAGGTGACCGAGCAGGTCGCGGAGATGCGGTCGCTCCCGGCCGGAATCGACCAGCGCTCGCCCGCCCGCCACCCCGACTGGCTCGGCCCGGACGACCTCTCGCTGAAGATCCAGGAGATCCGGGAGGCGACCGACTACCAGATCCCGATCCAGCTCAAGCTCGGCGCGTCGCGCGTCTACGACGACGTGCGCATGGCGGCGAAGTGCGGCCCGGACATCATCTACCTCGACGGCGCCGAGGGCGGCACGGGCGCCGGCCCGCACGTGGCGACCGAGGAGACGGGCATTCCGCTGATGGCGGCGATCCCCGAGGCGCGGCGCGCGCTCGAGGACGTCGGGCTCGCGGACGAGATCGACCTCGTCGTCGCCGGCGGGCTCCGGAACGGCGGCGACGTCGCGAAGGCACTCTCGCTCGGCGCGAAGGCGGTCGCGATGGGCCACGCCGCGCTGATGGCGCTCAACTGCAACAAGGAGATCCCCGGCGTCACCGACTACGAGGGCACGGTCGGCGTCCCCGCAGGCCAGTGTTACCACTGTCACACCGGACGCTGCCCAGTCGGGATCACGACGCAGGATCCCGAGCTGCGCAAGCGCCTCGTCGTCGAGGATGCGTCCGAGCGTGTCTACAACTTCCTGACGACGCTGACCATGGAAGTGCAGATGCTCGCGCGCGCGTGCGGGAAGACGAACGTGCACTCGCTCGAGCCCGAGGACCTCGCCGCGCTCACAGTCGAGGCGGCGGCGATGGCGAAGGTGCCGCTCGCGGGCACGCAGTACGTCCCGGGCGTGACCGAGCACGAGATCCTCGCCGAGGTGAAGCGTCTGCTGGCGATCAAGGCCGAGGACGACCTGATCGCGAACGCGGCGCCGCCGGACAACGTCGAGCCGCTGCGGGTCGCGGCGGAATAGGGGGAAGCGTGTCCGAGCACCACCACGAGCTCGCCTACGCCGAGCCCGAGAAGATCAAGTCGATCGACGCGGAGTTCCTGGCCGGGCATCGCTTTCCCTACCAGGAGGACATCGCGCTGCTCGACGACGTCGACCTCGACGCCCTCACCCCGGGAGAGGACATCAACTGGCTCGAGGACATCGCGCTCCTCGAGGAGGACGGCGTCCCCGCGGTCTTCGACCGCTACTCGAACTCGTTCCTGAAGATCTACTTCCCGATCCCGGCAGGGCGGGAGGACGAGATCGCGCGCAAGGTGCTGATGAAGCACCTCGTGTCCGGGAACTCGTACGGGATCCAGCTGAAGGAGATCCACTGCAAGTTCCCCCAGCCCGAGCTCGGCTCGTGGGTCGAGGGCTCGCGCACGGTCGGCACCGACTGGAAGGCGCCTGTGCTCGAGGGCTGGGAGAAACCCGCCGGCCACTGAGCTCGAGACGACGAGCCTGCGCGCGCAATCGACGCGCCGCACCTCGCCACAGCTCTCGACGACGCGACCCGACGCGCGGTTCCGACGCAAGCGCTCGAATAGGATCGCCCTCCCGAGCGAGGAGGGTGAGATGGACGACGACGCCGAGCGAACGATGCGTAGCGTCTACTGGTGGGGCATCCCGACGTTCTTTGGCTGCCCGCACGTTCCCGACGCAGCCGGGAGCGAGATTGCGCTCGTCGGCATGCCGCACTCGACCGGCAACGGCTCGACCGAGCGGGATCAGCACCTCGGGCCGCGCGCGATCCGGAACATCTCGAACAACTGGCGGCCGGCGCACGTTCGCTTCGGCCTCGACCCGTGGACGGCCGCGACCGTCGTCGACGCGGGTGACCTCGTCATGCCGAGCTTCATGGTCTCCGACACAGCCGTCCGCGAGGCGGAGGAGTCGCTCCGCCCGATGATCGCGGGCGGCGCGCGGCCGATCGTCGTCGGCGGCGACCACTCGGTACCGCTGGCACCTCTCCGGGCTCTTGCCGGCAGCGACGGCACGCTGCGCCGCGCCGTTGCGCTCGTCCACTTCGACGCTCACTACGACACGTTCGACCGCATGCCGGACTGGTTCGGGGTGGTCGACTCCGCCGGCCACTGGGCAAGTCGCGCCGTCCATGAGGGCCTCGTCGACCCGTCGCACAGCCTGCTCGTTGGTCGCCGCGGCCACCTGTCGGTGTTCGCCCAGACGGCGGTGTCCGAGGAGCTCGGCTACCGGGTGATCGACAAGGACGAGTTCGACGAGCTCGGGATCGACGGAGCGGTGGCAGCGATCCGCGAGCGCGTCGGCGACCTGCCCGTCTACGTCAGCTTCGACCTCGACGTGCTCGACCCCAGCGTCGCGCCGGCGGTCTCGAACCTCGTGTTCGGCGAGGAGGGGATGACGATGAAGGAGGCGCTGCGAACCCTCCAGGGGCTCCGAGGACTCGACCTGGTCGGCGCCGACCTCGTCTGCATCATGCCGACGAAGGACAGTCCGAATCAGATCACGGCGGGCAACGGCGCCGCGATCCTGTTCGAGCTCGTGAGCCTGATGGCCGACCGGATCGCCTCGGCGCGCACCGCCTAGCCGAGACCGGCCGCCTCCTGGGCCTCCAGCCACCGCCGCTCGCGGCGGTCGACCTCGCCTCGCAGCATCCAGGCCCCGACCGCACCGCAGAGAAGTGCGACGAGAGCGAAGGTCGCCTGCGCGCCGAGCGCGTCGGCGAGCACACCACCGACGATCGGGGACGTCGCGGCCGCTCCGGCCCACACGACGTTCATCAGCCCGATCGCCGTCCCGCGGCCGATCCCCGCCGCACCGGCGCCGATCTCGGCAAGTGGGTAGGAGATCGTCGACAGTGGCGCATGGGTTGCCGCCCGGAGAAGCAGGAAGACCGCGACGCCGACGGTCGCCAGCGTCGCCACCGGAAGAAGCAGCGCGAGCCCGAGGCCGACGATCCCGATGGCAGCGGCCGGAACCCGCGCGGCACGAGCTCCCAGGCGAGCGACGAGCGCGCTGGCCACGATCCAGACCCCGGCGCCCGCCGAGAACACGACACCGATCTGCCCGGCGGAGAGGCCGTTGTCGTCGAGGATGAGCGGGACGAGGAGCGGGACGATGCCCGCGACGATGCCGAGGAGCCCTATGGTCACGAGCGCGCTCCTGATCTCGCGATGCCGTCGGGCCGCCCCAACCGCCTCGCGAAGCGGCTGGCGCTTCTCGGCGACCGCGGCGACGCTCGGCGCCGTCGCGAGCAGCGCCGTGACGAGCACGGCGAGAACAGCGATCACCACGAACGGCACCCAGACCCCTAAGCGCTCGGCAAGAAGCCCGGCCGAGGTCGGCCCGACGAGATGCGCCAGACCTCCAACCGTGATCGTCGCGCCGAGCGCCGCTGCACGGCGCGAGCTGGTCGCGCCCGCGACGAGCGCGAGCCCGGCCGTCCACACCGTCGCGAATGCGACGCCGAACAGCGCGCGGCCGGCGAGCAGCTCCCAGAAGCTTCCCGCCCCGGCCTGGACGAGCGCCGAGACGACGAGGAGGCCCGCCGCTGCGACGGCGAGGCGGCGCGGGCCAAACCGGTCGGTGGCGATCCCGAGCGGTGCCGCACAGACGAGCGTCGCGAACGTCGCCGCCGCGAGCAGGGCACCCGTCTCCACCTCGGACAGCCCGAGCTCCCGCGTGAACGTCGGCAGCAGGGGAACGATCGCCGCCTGGCCGAGCTCCGTGACGAAGACGAGCGCGTAGACGAGATAAGAGCAGCCTGCGCACTCCGCCACCGACCCTAGCGACGGCTCCCCGCGGAGCGCGTCACCCGATCGGCCCCACCGCGTTAGGTTCCGGTTAACCTCGTTCGTCACGGACTCACCGCTCACGAATCCTTCGAGAACAGGACGTGCATCGATGGCCGCTCGACCCCAGCGCGAGGACATGGTGTGGGTGCCGGGAGGAACGTTCGCGATGGGGTCGGAGGACTTCTACCCCGAGGAGCGTCCCGTCCACCGTGTGACGGTGGACGGCTTCTGGATGGACGAGCGACCGGTCACGGCCGCCGGGTTTCGCCGCTTCGTCCGCGAGACCGGCTACGTCACCGTCGCCGAGCGGCCGCTCGACCCGACCGACTATCCCGACGCCGACCCGGAGCTGCTCGTCCCCGGGTCGCTCGTGTTCAGGAAGACCGCCGCCCCGGTCGACCTGAGCGACTTCCGCAACTGGTGGGAGTACGTGCCGGGGGCCTTCTGGAAGAAGCCGGGAGGGCCGGGCACGACGATCAACGGGCGCGACCACCATCCCGTCGTCCAGGTCGCATTTGAGGATGCGGAGGCCTACGCCGCGTGGGTCGGCAAGGAGCTGCCGACCGAGGCCGAGTGGGAGTACGCGGCGCGCGGCGGGCTGGAGGGCGCGGCCTTCGCCTGGGGCGACGAGCACTTCCCGGCCGGGAAGGCGATGGCGAACACGTGGCAGGGCGAGTTTCCCTGGCAGAACCTCAAAGTGGACGGCCACGAGGGGACGTCACCGGTTGCAAGCTTTCCGCCGAACGGCTACGGCCTCTACGACATGTGCGGGAACGTCTGGGAGTGGACGTGCGACTTCTTCACCCCCGGCCACCCGGACGAGGTCGAGTCGCCGTGCTGCGCCCCGCGCAACCCGCGGGTGACGTCCGCGGAGAACGGCCCGCCGGGCGAGCGGTTCCCACGCAAGGTGATCAAGGGTGGCTCGCACCTCTGCGCGCCGAACTACTGCCTGCGCTACAGGCCCGCCGCACGGCAGGGCGAGACGATCGAGACGTCGACCGGCCACATCGGCTTTCGCTGCATCGTGCGCGCACCGCCGCAGTAGCATGGGCTCATGGAAACGATCGATCCCGGCGTCGACATCGGCCACGTCCACCTCAAGGTGGCCGACCTCGACCGGGCGCTCGCGTTCTACCGGGACGTGCTCGGCTTCGAGCTGCGGGCGCATCTCGGCGACCAGGCGGCGTTCCTGTCCGCCGGCGGCTATCACCATCACATCGGGCTGAACACCTGGGAGTCGAAGGGCGGCTCGCCGCCTCCCCGGGGTACGACCGGCCTGTACCACGTCGCGATCCGCTACCCGAGCCGAGCGGCGCTCGCAGAGGCTCTCCGCCGGCTTCGCGACGCCGGCGTGCCGCTCAGCGGCGCGGCCGATCACGGGGTCAGCGAGGCGCTGTACCTGCAGGACCCGGACGGAAACGGGATCGAGCTCTACTGCGACCGCGCCAGAGAGCAGTGGCCGCGCGGGGCCGACGGGGAGTTGGCGATGATCACCGCGCCGCTCGACCTGGCCGACCTGCTCGCCGAGCTCGAGGGCTAGCGGCCCGGCTCTACCAGCGCGACCTGCGGCTTCGCCGACTCGTGTAGACGCGACGCGGCGGCGCCGTCTTCAAGCCACCGTGCTCGAACTGCTCGCGATGGCCGAGACGGGCTGCCACGCGGCTCATCTCGCTCTCCTGCTCCGGAAGCACGAGGGTGATGCCGCGACCGTTCCGGCCGGCACGGCCGGTGCGCCCGACACGGTGCACGTAGCCCTTCTCGTCCTCGGGAGGGTCGAAGTTGATCACGTGCGTGATGTCGTCGAGGTCGAGCCCGCGGGCGGCCACGTCCGTGGCGACCAGCGTCCGGATCGCACCGGAGCGAAAGCGGTCGAGCGCTCGCTCCCGTGCCCGCTGGGGCATGTCCCCGTGCATCGCGACGGCGCCGACGTTCCGGGCCGAGAGCCTGCGGACCAGGCGATCCGCCCCGCGCTTGGTGCGGACGAAGACGAGCGCGAGCCCACGGTCGGCCTCGAGCTCCTCGATCAGCCGCTCGACCTTGTTCTCCGCCGTGACGGCGACAAAGGCGTGGTCGACCTCGCTTCGCTCGAGCTCGGTCGGGAGATCGGCCTCGAAGCGGGCGGGATTGCGGGTGAAAGCCCGTGCGAGCTCGCCGACCTCGCCGTCGAGCGTCGCCGAGAAGAGCATCGTCTGGCGTTCGCGCGGAAGTCGCCGGACGATCCGCTCGACCTGGGGCTTGAACCCCATGTCGAGCATCCGGTCGGCCTCGTCGAGAATCAGCGTCTTGACGCGCTCGAGCGACACGAGGCGGCGCTCGACGAGGTCCTGCAGGCGCCCGGGGGTCGCGATCAGTATCTGCGCGCCGCGGATCCGCTTCGACTGGGACGAGATCGGCGCGCCGCCGTAGGCCGCTGCGACGCGTAACCCCTTCGGGCGGGCGATCGCCGTGAGCTCCTCGGCGACCTGTGCTGCGAGCTCGCGCGTGGGGACGAGGACCAGAGTGGCCGGCTCACCGCTGCCGACGCGGGTCCGCTCGACGAGCGGCAGCCCGAAGGCCAGCGTCTTGCCCGAGCCCGTCGGCGACTGGGCGAGCACGTCGTGCCCTGCGATCGCGTCGGGGATCACCAGCGTCTGGATCCGGAAGGGGGCGTGGATGCCGCGCTCGACGAGCGTGCGCTCCACGGGTGCGCTCACGCCGAGCGCGCCGAAGGACTGCGTGTTCATGTTCGACTCCTCTGTTGGGGTTCGAGATCGCTGTCTCGAAGCCGCCGGAGGAGGAACGAGGTGCTTTCTCACGGGACGACGAAATGCCGTCCGTGGCCTCAAGGTATCAGAACGGCCGGGACGGAGCCGCCCCCGCTAGGGCAGCGACCCCCGTGACGCTCAGGCCGCGCAGCGCGACCGTCGTCCGCCGTGCGAGAACGTCGTCCTCGCGCACAGCCCACTCGCGCTCCCAGGCGTACACGCCCTGCGCGACGATGTCCGGGGCATCGGGGTGAAGGCGTTTCAGGAGCTCCGGCCTCTCCAGGGCCGGAGCGGTTACCTCGTCCGCCAGCGCGCCGTACAGGTGGACGAGGTGCGCGCGGGCCGACGGATCGAGCGCGGGGAAGCGCGTCGCCAGGAGCGACGAGGTTGCCTCGAGATCACGCGCGCCTGGAAGCGGCCGCGGCCGCTCGTCGACCCGGCGCAGTCCCAGGTCCGGCCGCAGCGCGGCGAGCGCGCCCAGCGCGATCCGACGATACGTGGTGAGCTTGCCGCCCGCGACGCTGAGCATCCCGGCGGGTCCCGTGGTGTAGACGGTCTCTCGCCTCGCGCTCGCGGTGTGGTCGCCGGCTCCCGGGAGGACCCGGAGCCCTGCATACACCGAACGGACCGCATCGCGGCGGGCGACAGGGCCGAGCGCGACCGACGCCTCGGACAGCACCTGCCCCACATCCTCCTCCGTGGCGCGAACGTCATCCGGCTCGCCCTCGTAGAGAACATCCGTCGTTCCGAGCATCAGCATCCCCTCCCAAGGCACCGCAAATGACACACGCACCTCGTCGTGCGGGATCGTCAGCGCCGCCGACCAGGGTCGCTCCAGCGGGAGGAGCGCATGGACGCCCTTGCTCAGGCGGACGGACGGTGTTGCCGTCGGATCCTCGAGCTTCCGGACCCGGTCTACCCAGGGGCCGGTCGCGTTGACGACCGCGCGGGCGCTCACCGAGACGCCGTCGAGCTCGGCGCCGCAGACACGCCGTCCCGCGATCCGCAGGTCCAGCACCGGGGCGTAGTTGAGGACGGTCGCGCCGGCGTCGGCGGCCGCCCGGACGTTTGCGAGGCACAGCCTGGCGTCGTGCGTCCACGCGTCGGAGTACAGCCCGCAGCCCCGGAGGCCCTCTCGCCTGAGGTCGGGCACGCTTTGACCAGCGCGGTCCGGTGTCACCACGCGACCGAGCCTCTCCCGCGCGAGAGTCGAGTAGAGCCAGAGTCCAGCGCGAACCGTGGCGGGGCGGTAGGGACCGTCGTCGTAGAGCGGAACCAGGAAAGGAAGGCGATGAACGAGGTGCGGAGCGACGACGCGGGCGAGCACTCTCCGCTCTGCATGAGCCTCTCGTACCAACCCCACGTCGCCGAGGCGGAGATAGCGAAGCCCTCCGTGGATGAGCTTCGAGGAGGCGCTGGACGTGGCGCCGCCGAAGTCGCCCTTGTCGACGAGCGCGACGGCGAGCCCCGCGCTCGCCGCCTCGTTGGCGATGCCGGCGCCGATGATTCCGCCGCCGATGACCAGCAGGTCGAACGCGCGCGACCCGAGCTCGTCGAGCGCGCGTGCGCGCCAGCCTAGGCCCTGAACCAGAGCGGATTCGTCCATGCTCGTCGGCCTTCCCCGTCCTCGACCTCGACCCGTCCACGCGTGGCACGCGGACCTCGCCCGCAGTGACGCCACTCGGTTGCAAATGGGTCGCTCACCGCATGCTTCACTGGCCAGATTCTCATGAAGATCTTGTAACTAGGTGGTAACCACCCTACGATCGTGCCTCCAGGGAGTCCTAGGATCGCCTGAAGCGAACCTAGAGAACAAGGAGGGCCGCATGCACGACCGGGAGATCGACGAGCTTCTCAAGCGACTCGAGGAGGAGGAGGACGGGAATCTGAGCAGGCGCGACCTGCTCAAACGCGGCGCCGCGCTCGGTGCGGGGCTCGCCGCGTTCTCCGTTTGCCGGCTCCGCGGCCGCGCGCAGCGTTGGCGGCAGCCCAAAGCCGCCGTCAAGCGGAGCGGCCATTCCCTTCGCTGATCTCCTCAGCGAGGCGAAGAAGGAAGGCACGCTCAACACCATCGCCCTCCCGCGCAACTGGGCGAACTACGGGCAGATGATCGACACCTTCAAGAAGAAGTACGGTCTCAAGGTCGTGGAGGGTGCTCCGGAGATCAGCTCGGCCGAGGAGAACCAGGCGATCAAGTCGCTCAAGGGTCAGAAGCGGGCGCCCGACGTCCTCGACGTCGGCCCGTCCTTCGCCATCGACGGAAAGAAGCAGGGCCTGTACCAGCCGTACAAGAACCGCCAGTGGGGCACGATTCCGCTCTTCATGAAGGACGCCGGCGGGTACTGGGTCGCCGACTACTGGGGGGCGATCGCGTTCGGCGCCAACCTCGACGTCGTGAGTGCGGCGCCGAAGAGCTGGCAGGACCTGACGAAGTCGGCGTACAAGGGCAAGGTTGCCCTCAACGACGATCCACGAATCGCCGGTGCGGCCTTCGCCGGAGTGTTCTCGGCCGCACTCGCCAACGGCGGCTCGCTCGACAACATCGGGCCGGGGATCGACTTCTTCGCGAACCTGAACCAGATCGGCAACTTCGTCCCGGTCAACGCCACGACCGCAACCGTTGCCTCCGGCGAGACTCCGGTCACGATCGACTGGGACTATCTGCAGATCGGCTACAGCAAGGAGCTGAAGAACATCAAGTGGACGGTCACGGTGCCGTCCTCGGGCGCGTACGGAAGCTACTACTGCCAGGCGATCAACAAGTGGGCGCCACACCCCTTCGCAGCGCGGCTCTGGCAGGAGTTCATCTACTCGGTGCAGGGTCAGCTGATCTGGCTCAAGGGCTACTCGCACCCGGCGAGGTTCCCCGACCTGGCCCGCAAGAAGCTCGTGCCGGCGGCTCTGGCGGCGAAGCTGCCCCCGGCGTCGTCCTACGACAAGATCAAGTTCGCTACACCGGCCCAGCTGGAGAAGGCCAAGGCCACCCTCACAGCCGAATGGGGCCCCAAGGTCCTGGGGTCGTAAGACCCTGGCGACGAGTTCCGAGGCAATCGACGTCGTACGGCCGGGCTCCGCGGAGCCCGGCCGGCGGCGCCGCTCGCTCGCGTGGTTGGGACTCGTTCCGTTTCTCTTCTACTCGTTCGCGTTCCTCCTGCTTCCATCCGCCGCGGTTCTGATCGGCGCCTTTCGCAACGACCAGGGCCAGTTCACGCTCAGCAACATCTCGGAGATCTTCCAGGGCCAGTTCCTCAACGCCTACAAGACGAGCATCCAGATCAGTCTGATCACGGCCCTGCTCGGTGGCCTGATCGGCTTTCTGCTCGCGTATGCGGCAATTCGACCCGGCACTCCGAAAGGAGTCAGGCTCACGCTCACGACCTTCTCCGGCGTGGCAGCCAACTTCGCCGGCGTTCCCCTGGCATTCGCGTTCATCGCGACCCTCGGCACGCTCGGACTCGTGACGCGGTTCATCAACGACACGCTCGGCTACAACCTGTACGAGCACGGCTTCTCGCTCTTCGGGCTGACGGGCCTCTCGATCGTCTACCTCTACTTCCAGATCCCCCTGATGATCCTGATCATCGCCCCGGCGATCGACGGCCTCCGGCTCGAGTGGCGTGAGGCCGCCGCGAACCTCGGCGCGAGCTCGCGGCAGTACTGGCGCCACGTCGGAGTGCCGCTCCTACTCCCATCGTTCCTCGGCGCGATGGTCCTTCTCTTCGGGAATGCCTTCTCGGCCTACGCGACGGCCTACGCGCTCTCCCTCAAGGTCAACCTCGTGCCGCTCGTGATCGGCCAGGTGCTCAGCGGGAACGTCCTCTCGGATCCCCATCTCGGTCATGCGCTCGCGCTCGGCATGATCGTCGTGATCTCCTTCTCGATGGTGGTGTATGCGCTCCTCCAGCGCCGCGCCGCCCGCTGGATGCGATGAGGACTCGTATCTCGCCCTCGGCGGCGGTCTTGCTGCTCCTGGGAGCCGCCTACTTTGTCATCCCACTCATCGCCACCGTCAACTTCAGCCTCAAGGGCGGAACGTCGGGCGCCAGCCTGGACGCGTACCGCACGATCTTCCGGGATCCGCAGTTCCGGGAGACACTCTGGCTCTCCTTCAGGCTCGCCCTCGAGACGATCGGCATCAGCCTGGTGCTCATGATTCCCACCGTCTACTGGGTGAACCTCAAGCTTCCCCGCGCGCGTCCCCTCGTCGAGCTGATCACCGTGCTGCCGTTCGTCGTGCCTCCGGTCGTCCTGGTGGTCGGTCTCCTCAACATCTACGGGTCGGCGCCGCAGTTCTTCATCGCGACGCCACAGTTCCTGGTCGCAGGCTATGTCGTTCTGTCCTTCCCCTACGTCTACCGGGCCCTGGACGCCGGCCTCGGCGCGATCGACATCCACACCCTGACCGAGGCTGCGCAGAGCCTCGGTGCCAGCTGGAGAACAACGCTGCTGCGCGTAATCCTCCCGAACATCCGCGCCGCCGCGCTGAGCGGAGCCTTCCTGACGCTCGCGATCGTGATGGGTGAGTTCACGATCGCGAACCTCGCGCTCTTCAACACGTTCGCCGTCTACATCAACTTCATCGGGTTGTCGACTGCATACCCGGCTGCGGCGCTTTCGATCATCAGCTTCGCCATCACCTGGGTCGCGATGATCGGGTTACTCGTCGTCGGGCGCGGAGTCGGCGGTCGCCAGGTGCAGATCGGCGGCACTCGGTAGATGGCCCACCTCGAGTTGAGAGAGCTCCGCAAGACGTTCGGCCAGGTGACCGCCCTCGAGCACCTTGACGTGACGATCGAGAGCGGTGAGTTCCTCTCGCTCCTCGGGCCGAGCGGCTGCGGCAAGACAACGGCGCTCCGGCTCGTCGCGGGCTTCGAGCGTCCGGACACGGGTCGTGTCGTCGTCGAAGGGCGCGACGTCACCAACGCGCCGGCGAACCGTCGGGACATGGGCATGGTCTTCCAGGCGTACAGCCTCTTCCCGAACATGACGGCCGAGCAGAACGTCGACTTCGGCCTGAAGGTGCGGAAGCGGGACAAGTCACAGCGGTCTGCACGCGTCGCCGAGCTGATGGAGATCGTCGGGCTATCGGACGCGGCGGCGCGGTATCCGCACCAGCTGTCCGGTGGAATGCAACAGCGCGTCGCACTCGCGCGGGCGCTGGCCATCGAGCCGAGCGTTCTCCTGCTCGACGAGCCGCTGTCGGCTCTCGACGCTCTCGTGCGCGTTCAGCTCCGCGAAGAGATCCGACGCATTCAGACCCAGCTCGGCATCACGACGCTGTACGTCACCCACGATCAGGAGGAAGCGCTGTCGATCTCCGACCGGGTCGCCGTCATGTCTGGCGGCCGTATCGAGCAGATTGGCGCGCCCGCGGAGATCTACAACACCCCAGCCACCCCGTTCGTCGCCGGCTTCATCGGCACGATGAACCGGCTCCAGGCCGTGGTCACCGACGCCGAGCGAGGCGAGGTGGAACTCGCGGGCATGCGGCTGGCGGTGGACGAGGCGCGCCTACGGCAGCGTGGAGATCACGTCCTCGTCCTCGTCCGTCCGGAGACGTTCACGATCGACGCGCTGTCCGACGGTGCCCCGTCTGGAACTCTCGTGGGCGAGGTCGTCGGGCACACCTTCCTGGGCTCGGTGACGCGGGTCAAGGTGGCGACCTCGGCCGGCGAGGTTTCCGCCGACATTCCGAGCACGACGGCCGGGTCGCTGCCGATCGGTCGCCGGGTGAGCGCCAGCTTCCCGGCCGAGACCGTGCGCCTGCTCAGCTCTCGGCCAGAACCCCCCGGAGCAGATCCGGACGGTCGGTGAAGATCGCCGTCACGCGGAGGGCCGCGAGCTCCCGCATCCGCATGTCCTCGTTGACGGTGTAGACGGTGGTGGCGAGCCCGAGCGCCTGCGCCAGCCGGATCCGGCGGGGAGTCGCCCGGGCGTCCGCGAAGCCGACGCCCCACGCGTAGCGGGCCGCTGCGCGGATCGGGACGCGCTGGACGTGCTGGATCGTGCGCAGCTCGGGTCGGCGACGCCGAGTCTCTGCGATCGCCGAAGGTGCGAACGAGGCGACGATGACCGAGTCCGGGTCGACGCGGTGCGCGTCGAGCGCCGCGAGCGTCCTCTCGGTGAGGCGATGGCGGCGGTGACGATACGGGTGCTTGAGCTCGACGGCCAGACCGATGCGGCCCGCGCACTCCTCGAGAACCTGGTCGAGCGTCGGCACGGAAGCGTCCAGCTCGCCGCGCCGGACGCGGATCAGGTCGTGGACGACGACGAGCTCGCCGTCACTGGTTGCCTGGACATCGAATTCGACGTAGTCGGCACCGAGCTCGATCGCGCGCCGGAAGGCTCGCAACGTGTTCTCCGGCTCGTCCCAGGATGCCCCGCGATGGGCGATAACGTACGGGCGAGGCCCGTCACGCGCGCTCACTCGAGAAGCCGCCGGATGAGCGGCACGTCGATCGCGGGGACGATCGCGTCCGCCGCCCTGAGGCGCACAGGGTCGAGGGTCCCGAGCACGGCGTAGCATGGCATCCCGGCGGCCTTCGCCGACGCGATGCCCGCCTCGGTGTCCTCGAAGACGAGAACGTCGGCCGCGACGATTCCGTCGCCGAGGAGCTCGAGGCCCCTGAGGTATCCCTCCGGATCGGGCTTGCCGCTGGTGACGTCGTCGGCGGTGACGAGCCCCTCCACCACACCGTCGAGACCGGCTGCCTCGATCACGGGCTCGATCTCCGAGCGTGAGGCCCCGGAGACGATCCCGACCGGTACGCGCTCGGCTGCGTAACGGATGGCAGCGCGTACTTCGGCCGTGATGCTCGAGCCGTCTGCGACCGCCTGGCGGTAACGGTCGATGCGCGCCTCGATCACGGCGTCCACGGAGGGATGCTCGTCGCCCAGCCACGTTCGGACGATCTCCGGATCCGAACGGCCGGCGAGCTCGTCGAAGTACTGCTGTGCCGACAGCGGCACGCCCTGCTCCGCGAAGAGCTCGACGAAGATGGCACAGAGGATCGGCTCGTCATTCGAGAGCGTGCCGTTGAAGTCGAAGAGCAGCGCGCGCGGAGAGAGCATGTGACGCGCATGACACTATCGTCGGGACGTGCCGACCTCGGCGCTTCTCCTCGCGCTCGCCGCAGCGTTTGTCCACGCCTTCTGGAACGTCCTCCTCGCGCGGGCGCGCGACCCCGAGGCGGCCGCGGCCGTCGCCCTCGTCTTCGCAGTCGTCGTCTTCGCCCCGGTCGCGGTCGTCACGTGGGATGTCGACGGCGACGTCTGGCCGTACATCGTCGGGTCGAGCGCCTTCGAGCTCGCGTACTTCGCCATGCTCGCAGCGGCCTACCGACGAGCCGAGCTCTCGGTCGTCTACCCGCTCGCGCGTGGAACCGCGCCTGTGCTCGTGCTCGTTCTCGGAGTCGTCGTGCTGGACGAGTCGTTGTCTCCGGCCCAGACCGCCGGCGTGCTGATCGTCGCCCTCGGTGTCCTGCTCGTCCGAGGCGTCCGACGGCCCGCTGTGGCCAAAGGCGTTGCGTTCGGCCTCGCGATCGCAGCCTGCATCGCCGCGTACACGTTGATCGACAGCGAAGGCGTGCAGCGGGCGAACGCGCTCACCTACCTCGAGCTCTCGATGATCGGGCCGACCCTCGTGTACGCGACCGCGATCGTCCGTCTGAAGGGGCGAGCGCACGTGCGTACCGAAGTAACAGCCTCGAACGTCGTTGCCGGCCTGGCGACCTGGGTGGCCTACGCGCTCGTGCTCCTCGCGCTCCAGCGGGCGCCGGCCGCGCCCGTTGCGGCGGTTCGCGAGACGAGCGTGGTCATCGCCACGGTGCTCGCCGCGTTCGTCCTGAGAGAGCGAGTGACCCCGACCCGGATCGCCGGCGCCGCGGTCGTCGTGGCCGGCGTTGCCCTGATCAGTCTCTAGCGGAGCGCTCCCACACTGCGAGCGCGGCGAGGGAGGTGGCATCGGCGAGCCGCTCCCAGGCCTCGGCGAGGGGGATTTGCTCGACCTCGACGTCCTCGTCGTCGTCGAGCGGCCGATCGACCGACGGGAACAGCCCCTTGGCCTCGAAGACGTGGACGCGTTCTGTCGAATAGGCCGGAACGACCCAGAAGGCTCCGAGCTCCCGGAATCGAAGCGCGGCGAGCCCGCACTCCTCGGCCAGCTCACGAGCTGCGGCGAGCTCGGGCGTCTCGCCGGGCTCGAGCTTCCCGGAGGGGAGCTCGAGCGTGCGGTCGGGCGTTCCCGGCCGCGTCTGGCGCACGCCCACGAGCACCCCGTCCTCGACGGCGACCAGCACGACCGACTCGGGATGCTCCACGAGCACGGGGTCAGTCTAGGATCCGCGCGTGGACCCGAGCAGCATCGTCGAGCGGCTGTGGCCCGGGGCCGGAGCAGTCGTCGCGCCGCTCGGGGGCGGCATCACGAACCACAACTTCCGCGTCGACGTCTCAGGTGAGTCGTTCGTCCTGCGCGTCATGGGCACGAACACCGGCCTCCTCGGCATCGACCGGTCGGTGGAACACGACGCCACCCGCGCCGCGGCGGCGATCGGGGTCGGGCCACAGGTCGTGTGCTTCGACGACGAGGAGGCCATCCTCGTTACCCGCTTCATCGACGGTCGGCCCGTTCCTCCGGAGGAGATGCGGGAGCCGCAAAACGTTCGCCGTGCCGCCGACGCTCTCCGGGCCTTCCACGAGGGGCCGCGGATCCCCGGCCGCTTCGACTCGTTCCGGATCGTGGAGGAGTACGCGAGGACTGCCGTCGAGCGAGGCGTCGCCCTTCCCGCCGCGTACGAGTGGGCCCGCGAGCAGGCCGGGGCGATCGAGCGCGCCCGGGGAACGCAGCCCGAGCGCCCCTGCCACAACGACCTGCTGAACGCGAACTTCCTCGACGACGGCACACGCCTGCGAATCGTCGACTGGGAGTACGCGGGCATGGGCGACGTGTTCTTCGACCTCGCGAACTTCTCGATCAACCACGAGCTCGGCGAGGACGAGAACGGAGAGCTCCTCGCGGCGTACTTCGGCGAGGCTACGGAGGCCGACCTCGCGTCGCTTCGACTGATGCGGTTCATGAGCGATTTTCGCGAGGCGATGTGGGGCGTCGTCCAGCAGGCGATCTCGGAGCTCGACTTCGACTTCGTCGCCTATGCGGACGAGCACTTCGAGCGGCTCAGGCGAACGGCGGCGGATCCCGATTTCGCCCTGGCGGTTCAGATCGCCGAGGCGCAGCCCCCTTCCCGGTAGTACCGGCATGCGGGCAGCCGGCCGCATAGGCTCCGCGCCTGTGAGGACGCGTGCGCGGGCAGTCGTGATCGGCGGCGGGGTCGGCGGCTGCTCGATCCTCTACTGGCTCACCAGGCTCGGGTGGGACGACGTCGTCCTCGTCGAGCGGGCCGACCTGACGAGCGGCTCGACGTTCCATTCGGCCGGGCTGGTCGGACAGCTGCGGGGGACGCTGAGCCTGACTCGGATGATGATGAACTCGGTCGAGCTCTACCGCACGGTGGGCAACGAGGTCGGGCTCGAGACGGGCTGGCACGAGGTCGGATCGCTGAGACTCGCCTCGTCCGACGAGCGAATGGAGGAGATCGCCCGACAGTCGGGCTGGGCGAAGACGTTCGGGCTACCGCTCGAGCTCGTCTCGCCGGCGGAGGCGCAGGAGCTCTTCCCACCCATGTCGACGGAGGGTGTGCTCGGGGCGGCGTTGCTCCCGACCGACGGATACATCGACCCGAGCCAGCTCACGCTGGCCCTCGCCGAGGGCGCACGGCGACGCGGGGCCGACGTGTACACGTCGACGCGCGTCACGGCGATTTCCGTGCGCGGTGGCCACGTCACCGGTGTGGTCACCGACAGGGGAGCGATCGAGTCGGAGGTGGTCGTGAACGCGGGCGGAATGTACGCGGCGGAGATCGGCGCGCTCGCCGGCGTCGTCGTCCCGATTATCCCGATGGCGCACGAGTACCTGGTCACGAAGCCGTCCGGGCTCCCGCACGACATGCCGACGATGCGCGACCCCTCGCTCCTCGTCTACTTCAGGCCGGAGTCGGGGGGGCTCGTCATGGGCGGCTACGAGCGCGATCCCGCGCCCTGGTCGCTCGACGGCATCCCCGGGGACTTCAACGGCCGGCTGCTCGGAGAGGACTGGCCGCGGTTCGAGCCGCTGCTCGAGAACGCGATCGAGCGTGTTCCCGAGCTCGCGGACGCCGACGTCGTGAAGCTGATCAACGGTCCGGAGGCGTTCACTCCCGACGGCGAGTTCATCCTCGGCGAGTCCGAGGTTCGCGGCTTCTGGGTCGCAGCAGGGTTCTGCGCGCACGGCCTCGCCGGTGCCGGGGGGATGGGCCAGCTCGTGGCCGAATGGATCGTCGAGGGCGTGCCGAGCCTCGACGTCTGGCACATGGACTCGCGCCGCTTCGGCGCTGCCTACCGGAGCCGTGAGTACACCCTCGCGCGGACGGTCGAGATCTACTCGACCTACTACGACGTCAAGTACCCGGGCCACGAGCGGCAGGCGGGTCGGCCACTTCGCCTTTCGCCGACCTATCCGCGCCTCGCCGAGCTCGGAGCCGTGTTCGGCGAGAAATCCGGCTGGGAGCGCGCGAACTGGTTCGAGCCCAACGCGGCCGCGGGGGACGAGTTGCTCCGGCCGCGGGGCTGGGCGGGCAAGCTCTGGTCGCCGGCCATCGGCGCCGAGCACCGCGCCTGCCGTGAGGCCGCAGCACTGTTCGACGAGAGCTCGTTTGCCAAGATCGAGGTGGCCGGGCCCGGCGCGGCCGCATTCCTCGAGTCGCTTTGCGCGAATCGCGTCGCGCGGGAAGTCGGCTCGGTCACGTACACGCAGCTGCTGAATGCGAAGGGCGGGATCGAGTGCGACTTCACCGTGACCCGTGTCGATGAGGAGCGGTTCCGGATCGTCACCGGGACGGCGTTCGGCCAGCACGACCTCGCCTGGATCCGCGCTCACGCGTCCGAGGACGGGGCCGTGACTGTCGAGGACGTGACGTCGAAGCTCGCTTGCGTCGGGCTCTGGGGGCCTCGCGCGCGCGAGATTCTCCAGCCGCTCACGACGGCCGATCTCGCGAACGACGCGTTCCCGTACATGCGGGCTCGCGAGCTCTCGATCGGCCCGGTGCCGTGCCTCGCGCTTCGCGTCACCTACGTCGGCGAGCTCGGCTGGGAGCTCTACTGTCCGACCGAGTTCGGCCTGCGCCTCTGGGACGTGATCTGGGAGGCAGGCCGCGAGCACGGGCTCGCCGCGGGCGGCTACAGGGCGATCGACTCGTTGCGGCTCGAGAAGGGCTATCGCGTCTGGGGCACGGACATCACACCGGACGAGACCCCATTCGAGGCGGGGCTCGGGTTCGCGGTCAAGCTCGACAAGAGCGATTTCCTGGGCCGGGACGCGCTCGCCACCGCCGCGCCCCCCAAGCGGCGCCTCGCCTGCCTCGTCCTCGCCGATCCGCGCTCGGTCGCCCTCGGATCCGAGCCGGTGCGGATCGAGGGAGAGCTCGTCGGCCGGGTGACGAGCGGCGGCTTCGGCTACACGGTCCAGCGTTCCATCGCCTACGCGTACGTACCCGCCGAGCACGCCGTCGCAGGCACTGCGGTGGAGGTGGAGATCTTCGGGGTATGGGTACCCGGGGCGGTCGCCGCCGAGCCACTCCACGACCCCGCGGGCGAGCGTATCCGCGCCTGACCGCCTTACGGGGGTCAGGCGCCGTGAACATCCTCCTGACCGCGGCTCGACCACCTTGCAACATAGGCGCACAAGGGGTCAGACCCCTTGTGCGCTCCTGTCACGAGGCGCGTCGGCTGCGGTGCGATGCACGGCGCCGGTCTGTGATGTCCACGGATAGAGTCGTCCCGCTGTGTCCGTGGCGCCTACGCTTCCCGCCTGGTGGCTCGACGAGGCGCTCGCGGCAACCCCTGAAGAGCCCGACACGCCGCCTCTGGAAGGGGACGTCGCCGTCGACGTCGCGATCGTCGGCGGCGGCTACACCGGGCTCTGGACCGCGCTCGAGCTGAAGGTCCGCGAGCCGTCGCTGGCGGTTGCCGTCCTCGAGGCCGAGGTGGTGGGCTGGGGGCCGAGCGGGCGAAACGGCGGCTTCGTCCACGGCTACTGGACGAACCTCGCCCACCTCCGCCGGCTCTTCGGCGACGCCCGAGCGCTGCAGACGGCACGGCTCGCCGGCCGCATCGTCCCGGGAATCCGCGACTGGTGCGCCGCGCGCGGGGAGGACGTCTGGTTTCGCGAGGGTGGGTACCTGAAGGTCTCCGCCGCCCCCGCCCAGGACGCGACGATCGAGCGGGCTGCGCGGACGGCGTGCGAGCTCGGAGTCGAGGATCAGGCGAGGCACCTGACCGCTGACGAGGTGCAGGACTACTGCCGCTCGCCTGTCTTCCGTCAAGGTGTCTTCTACCCGGACGGCGCGACGATTCAGCCGGCAAGGCTCGCCCGCGCACTTCGCCGTGCGGTTCTAGCCGAGGGGATTGCGCTCCACGAGCGGACGCGCATGACGGCGTTGCGTCCGGGCTCGCCGAGCGTCCTCGAGACGCCGCGCGGACGGCTCCGCGCGGACGAGGTCGTCGTCGCCGTTAACGCGGCGGCCACCGGCTGGAAGCCGACCGGATCGCGGCTCACCAACTTCGGCAGCTACGTCGTCCTCACCGAGTCGGCGCCCGGCCTGGCGGAGGAGATCGGCTGGACGAGCGGCGTCGCGATCACCGACGGCCGCATGTTCGTCCACTACTTCCGCACGACCGAGGATGGGCGCGTGCTGATGGGCTCGGGGTCGGGACCGATCGGCTACGGCGGGCTCATAGACGGACGGTTTACCGGCGACGTGGCTACCGCCGCCCGGGCGGAGGCGGGTCTGCGGCGACTCCTGCCCGCCTTCGCCGGCGTGGCCATCGAGCATGCCTGGGGAGGGCCGATCGACGTCTCTGCCGACCACCTGCCGTTCTTCGGCACGGTGCCGGGCGCCCGTGTCCACTACGGGGTGGGGTACTCGGGGCACGGCGCCGGCCCGGCCTGGCTCGGCGGCAGGATCCTCGCGTCGCTCGTGCTCGAGCACGACGACGAATGGACCGCGTTGCCGCTCGTCGGCCGGAAGGTTCCCGGGCTGCCGCCGGAGCCGATCCGACGGGTCGGAGGGGGCGCCGTTCGCTCGGCGATTCTCGCGCGCGAGCTTGCGGAGGAGCAGGGCCGTCGCGTGCCGCTGACCGCCCGCGCGGTCGCGGCCCTGCCGCGGCTGGTAGGCATGGAGATCGGAACCCGCTAGCTTGTACACGACGTCGAAGGCACGGCTGAAGGATTCGCCGTTCCTTCAGGGTTGTCCGCCCCATCCTGGCGGGCTACTCTCGACAGGCTGTAGAAAACCGGAGGTCGAGATGAGCGTCGCAGTCACGCAGCACAAGAACATCGTCGGAGGGAAATGGGTCGACGCCGCCGAGGGCGGCACGATGGAGGTCTTGAACCCCGCCACGGCGGAGGTAATCGCCGAGGTGCCGAGCGGCACCCCGGCAGACGTCGACGCGGCCGTCGCGGCGGCGAAGGCGGCGCTGCCCGAATGGATGGACACGACGCCCGGGGAGCGATCCGAGGCGTTGCTCGCGCTCGCGAACGCGATCGACGGCGCGGCCGAGGAGCTCGCACAGCTCGAGTCGACGAACGTCGGCAAGCCGATCGAGGTCGCGAGGGCCGAGCCGCCCGTGATGGTCGACAACCTGCGCTTCTTCGCCGGTGCGGCACGCTGCCTCGAGGGGAAGGCCGCCGGCGAGTACATGAAGGGCTACACATCGATGATCCGGCGCGAGCCCGTCGGCATCGCGGGGCAGATCTGCCCGTGGAACTACCCGGCGATGATGATGATCTGGAAGATCGGCCCGGCGCTCGCCACCGGAAATGCGATCGTCCTCAAGCCGTCGGAGCAGACGCCCCTGACCGCGCTTCGCATCGGCGAGCTCGCGCAGGACATCCTCCCACCGGGCGTGCTGAACATCATCACCGGCGACGGGATCCCGGTGGGCGAGGGCATCGTCAAGCACCCCGACGTCGGCATCGTCTCGCTCACGGGCGACTCGGGAACGGGCAAGGAGATCATGCGCACCGCCGCAGACACGCTGAAGCGGGTGCATCTCGAGCTCGGCGGCAAAGCGCCGGTCGTCGTCTTCGACGACGCCGACCCGGCCCAGGTCGCCGCGGCAGTCAGGGTCGCCGGCTACTGGAACTCGGGTCAGGACTGCACCGCGGCGTCGCGGGTGATCGCCGGCCCGAAGATCTACAAGAAGCTCGTCGACGAGCTCGTCCCTGCGATCGAGTCACTCAAGGTCGCGGACCCGGCCGAGGGCGACGACGTCGAGATGGGCCCGGTGATCTCGAAGTCGCAGCAGGAGCGCGTCACGGGCTTCCTCGAGCGGGCCACGAAGGCGAAGGCCACGATTCTCACCGGCGGCGACACGAACGGGTCGAACGGCTTCTTCATCCAGCCGACGATCGTCACCGACGTCAAGCAGGACTCGGAGATCGTGCAGAAGGAGGTCTTCGGCCCGGTCGTGACCGTGCAGAAGTTCTCCGACGACGACGAGGCGCTCGCCTGGGCCAACGGCGTGCCGTACGGTCTCGCTGCATCCGTGTTCACCCAGAATGTCGGCCGCGCGCTGAACGCCGCGAAGAAGCTCATGTTCGGCACGGTCTGGATCAACGATCACATCCCGCTCGTCTCGGAGATGCCGCACGGCGGCTTCAAGCAGTCGGGCTTCGGCAAGGATCAGTCGATGTACGCGCTCGAGGACTACACGATCGTCAAGCACGTGATGGCCAAGCACTAGATTGGCCAGCACGGCGAAGACAGAGACCGTCACTCGGGGGGATGCAGAGCATCCCCCCGAGTTCGACGTGCGCCTCGAAGGGGTCACGAAGCGCTTCGACGACGTCGTCGCCGTCGACGGCATCTCGGTCGCTTTCGACCACGGCAGCTTCTTCGCCCTCCTCGGCCCGTCGGGCTGCGGCAAGACCACGACGCTTCGGATGATCGGCGGGTTCGAGGAGCCGACTGCCGGCACGATCTACCTCGGCGAGGAGGACGTGACCGGCCTGCCGCCGTACCGCCGCGACGTCAACACGGTCTTCCAGAGCTACGCGCTCTTCCCGCACCTCTCGATCTTCGAGAACGTCGCCTTCGGCCTGCGGCGGCGAGGAGTCCGGGGCAGCGGGCTCGCGGGACGCGTCGAGCACGCGCTCGAGCTCGTCGCGCTCGGCGGGCTGGGAAAACGCAAGCCGCGTCAGCTCTCAGGCGGCCAGCAACAGCGGGTCGCGCTGGCGCGGGCTCTCGTCAACGAGCCGCGGGTGCTGCTGCTCGACGAGCCGCTGGGTGCCCTCGACCTGAAGCTGAGGCGGCAGATGCAGCTCGAGCTGAAGCGGATCCAGCACGAGGTCGGGATCACGTTCATCCACGTCACCCACGATCAGGAAGAGGCGATGACGATGGCCGACCGGATCGCGGTCATGAATCAGGGCCGGATCGAGCAGCTCGGCACGCCGTCGGAGCTCTACGAGCGGCCGAGAACCGCGTTCGTAGCGGGCTTTCTCGGCGCCTCGAACCTGCTCGACGGCACGGCGGGCGGCGACGGGACCGTTCGCCTCCCGGACGGCACCGACGTGCGGGCGCCGGACGCTCGCGACCGGCGCGGGCCGGTCGCCGTCGGCATCCGTCCCGAGAAGATCCGCCTCGCTGGCGAGGGCGAGGCGAACACGCTCGCCGGCATCGTCGGCGAGCGGAGCTACATCGGCGTCTCGACGCAGTACCTGGTCCAGACTGCGGTGGGGACGGTCGCCGTCTACGTTCAGAACGCCGACCCGGGGGCAGGCGCTGCGACTCCGGGGGATCGGGTCGTGCTCGGCTGGAGTCCGGAGGCCACATTCGTAGTCGAATCCCCCCAGGAGGACCTGCAATGACCGACCCCATCACCCGTGCACAGCTGCTCCGGCGCGCGACGCTCGGCGGCGCCGCCCTGACCATTCCCGGCCTGCTCGCCGCCTGCGGCGGCGGCGGGATCGACAGCTCGGACGGCGGCGAGCCCGCGCCCGCGCCTCCGGCGGCCGGCGCCGGCGAGCTTCCCGACTCGATCACGATCTCGAACTGGCCGCTTTACATCGACGTCGACGAGGAGACGAAGACTCGCCCCACGCTCGACCAGTTCACCAAGGAGACGGGGATCAAGGTCGACTACATCGAGGACATCAACTCGAACGAGGAGTTCTTCGGCAAGATCCAGGGCCCGCTGTCGCAGGGCCAGTCGATCGACCGCGACGTGATCATCCCGACGGCCTGGATGTGCGCCCGCCTGCTGAAGCTCGGCTACCTCGAGAAGCTCGACTCGACGCTGATCCCGAACAAGGTCAACCTCGAGGACGCGCTGGCGAGCCCGACCTGGGATCCGAACCGCGAGTACAGCCTGCCGTGGCAGTCGTTCTACACCGGCCTCGGCTACGACCCGGAGAAGGTCGGCGGCGAGCTCACCTCCGTCGAGCAGCTTCTCGACCCGAAGCTCAAGGGCAAGATCACGATGCTCAACTCGATGGACGATACGGTCGCTCTGTTCCTCCTCGAGATGGGCTCCGATCCCACGAAGGTCGACCCGGCCGCCTTCGACGAGGTGATCGCGAAGCTCCAGAAGGCCGTCGACGACGGCCAGATCCGCCAGTTCACCGGGAACGACTACGCGCCGCTGCTCGCGAAGGGCGACATCTGGGCCGCGATCGCTTGGTCCGGCGATCTGGTCCAGCTCCAGCCCGACAACCCGAACCTCACCTTCGCAATCCCTGCCAAGGGTGGCGCGATCGCGACCGACACCATGGTGATTCCGCTCGGCGGCAACGTCGCCGGTGCCTCGACCTTCATGAACTTCTACTACGACCCGGCGATCATGGCCCAGGTCGAGGCGTATGTGAACTACGTGCCCCCCGTGAAGGGAACGAAGGAGGCGATCGTCGAGATCGACCCCGCGCTCGCCGAGAACCAGCTGATCTTCCCCGACGCGGCGACGCTGTCGAACCTGTACGCGTTCGATCCGGCGGCGCTCGAGAACCCCGACTACCAGGCCAAGTGGCAGGCCGTGATCGGGGCGTGAACCCCGGCGGCCCTCGCGTGGCGTAATCGTGCTGCACAGCCGCCGCTGGCTGACGCCGTACCTGCTCCTGGCCCCGGGGCTGGCGTTCCTCGCCTTCTTCTTCCTGGTGCCGCTCTACTACCTGGCGAACACCTCGCTGCAGACCGGCACGGTGCAGGTGGGCTACGTGTTCGACTGGGCCTGGTCGAACTACTCGGACGCGATCTCGACCTACCAGGAGCAGTTCCTCCGCTCGCTCAAGTACGCGGGGATCGCGACCGTCGCCGCGCTGCTGATCAGCTACCCGCTCGTCTACTGGATCGCCGTGCGCGGCGGGCGGTTCAAGAACCTGCTCCTGCTGTGCATCGTCGCGCCCTTCTTCGTCACCTATCTGATCCGGACGCTCGCGTGGCAGACGATCCTCTCCGACAACGGCATCGTCGTGAACGCGCTCCAGACAGTCGGGATCCTCGGCGACGACGGGCGGCTGCTCGCGACGTCGACCGCGGTGATCGCGGGCATCACCTACAACTTCCTACCGTTCATGGCCCTGCCGCTCTACGTCTCGATCGAGCAGATCGACCGGCGGCTGATCGAGGCGGCGAACGACCTCTACGCCAGCCCGATCAAGTCGTTTCTGCGCGTCACGCTGCCGCTCTCGCTGCCGGGCGTGTTCGCAGGGACACTGCTCACGTTCATCCCCGCGGCCGGCGATTTCATCAACGCGCAGCTGCTCGGCACGCCGAGGCAGTTCATGATCGGCAACGTGATCCAGTCGAAGTTCCTCGTCCTGACCGACTACGGCCAGGCTGCGGCGCTCTCGGTCGTCCTCATGGCCGCGGTGCTCGTCCTCATCCTCGTCTACACGCGCGTCTTCGGCGCGGAGCGGCTGGCCGGATGACCACGTCTGCCGAGGCCGTCGAGCTCGCCGGCCGGCATGGCCCGGGCACCCTGACCCGCATGTGGCGGGCGGTGCGCCGCCATCTGCTCACCGTCTATGGGATCCTGGCGCTCGCCTACCTGCTTCTGCCGATCGCGATCGTCGTGCTCTTCTCGCTCAACGACCCGGCGGGCAAGTTCAACTACACCTGGGAAGGCTTCACGCTCAAGTACTGGCGCAACCCGTTCGGGGTCCCGGGCCTGTCGGATGCGATGGTAACGAGCCTCAAGGTGGCGGGCCTCGCCACCGTCGTCGCCACCGTGCTCGGCACCCTGATGGCGCTCGCGCTCGTCCGCCACCGCTTTCGCGGCCGGGGCGCCGTGAACTTCGTCATCTTCCTGCCGATGGCGGTCGCGGAGATCGTGCTCGGCGCCTCGCTGCTGACGCTGTTTCTGAACCTCGGCACGAAGCTCGGCTTCTGGACGATCGTGCTTGCCCACATCATGTTCTGCATCAGCTTCGTCGTGGTGACCGTGCGGGCGCGCCTGGTCGGCTTCGACCGCCACCTCGAGGAGGCGGCGATGGATCTCGGCGCGACGCCATGGGTCACGTTCCGGAAGGTGACGCTGCCCCTGATCGCCCCGGGCATCCTCGCCGGCGCGCTGCTCGCGTTCGCGCTCTCGATCGACGACTTCGTCATCACCCAGTTCAACTCGGGCACGACGGTAACCTTCCCCGTGTTCGTGTGGGGGGCCGCCCGCGTGGGCGTCCCGCCGCAGGTCAACGTGATCGGGACGATGATCTTCGCGGTGGCCGTGCTGATCATGCTCGCCAACGTCCTGTGGCAGTGGCGGAAGGAGAAGAAAGATGCATGAGGGGACGTGTTCGTCAGGGCGGGGGTGGGTGGTGGGAGCCCAATGAGCTCGCGTACGCAGGCGATGACCCCGGAGGAGCTCCAGCGCGCGGCGCGCGAGCACCTCTGGCTCCACTTCACCCGGATGGGCGCCTACCGCGACGGCGAAGTGCCGATCATCGTCCGGGGCGACGGCTGCTACCTCGAGGACGCCCACGGCAAGCGCTACCTCGACGCGCTGGCGGGGCTGTTCACCGTGCAGATCGGCTACGGCTACGGCGAGGAGATGGGCGAGGCCGCCGCGGCGCAGATGCGCGAGTTGCCCTACTACACCAACTGGACGTACGCACACCCGCGGGCGATCGAGCTCGCCGCCGAGGTCGCCGAGCTGGCACCCGGGGATCTGAACCGCATCTTCTTCACGAGCGGCGGCTCGGAAGCGGTCGAGTCGGCCTGGAAGCTCGCGCGCCAGTATCACAGCGCCCGCGGCGAGCGGCGGTGGAAGGCCGTCTCGCGGCACATCTCCTACCACGGCACCTCGATGGGGGCGCTCTCGATCACGGGCATCCCGGCGATTCGCAACCAGTTCGAGCCGCTCGTCCCCGATGTCCTCCACGTCCGCAACACCAACCGCTTCCGGCGGCCGCCCGACGAGAGCGAGGCGGAGTTCGTCGCCTTCCTGCTCGACGATCTGGACGAGGCGCTTCAGGCGGCCGGCCCGGAGACCGTCGCGATGGTGATCATGGAGCCGGTCCAGAACGCGGGCGGCTGCTTCACGCCCCCGGTCGGTTACCACCGCGGCGTCCGCGAGCTGTGCGACCGCTACGGGATCCTGCTCGTTGCCGACGAGGTGATCTGCGGCTTCGGCCGTCTCGGCGAATGGTTCGGCTCCGAGCTCTACGACATCCGTCCGGACCTGATCACGTGCGCCAAGGGCCTCTCGTCGGCGTATGCGTCGATCGGAGCGGTGATCGCCCGCGACGCGATCATGGAGCCGTTCCTCGAGGACTCGGCGATGTACGCGCACGGGATCACGTTCGGTGGTCACCCCGTGCAGGCCGCGATCGCGCTCAAGAACCTCGAGATCATGAAGCGGGAGCGGCTCGTGGAGCACGTCGCGGAGTCGCAGGACGCCTTCCACGCGACGCTGGCGCAGCTGCTCGAGCTGCCGATCGTGGGCGACCTGCGCGGCACCGGATTCTTCTACGCGCTCGAGCTCGTGCGGGACAAGGACACGAAGGAGACCTTCGACGCGGAGGAGTGCGAGCGACTCCTGCGGGGGTTCCTCTCCCCCGCGCTCTTCGAGCGCGGGTTGATCTGCCGGGCCGACGACCGCGGCGACCCGGTCGTGATGATCTCGCCGCCGCTGATCGCCGGACAGGCGGAGTTCGACGAGATCACGGGCATCCTCGGCGACGTCCTCTCGGAGGCGGGCGAGCGGATGTCCGCCGTTCCCTAGCGAGACAGGGAACAATCCGGCAATGCGCGTCTCGGCAAAGGTCGACTACGCAATCCGCGCGGTAGTCGAGCTCGCCGCTCAGGACGGCGAGGGACCGACCAAGGGCGAGCGGATCTCGCAGGCACAGCAGATTCCGCTGAAGTTCCTCGAGAACATTCTGCTCGAGCTTCGCCACCACGGGCTCGTGCAGAGCCAGCGGGGAGCGGAAGGGGGCTACTGGCTCGCCCGGCCGCCCGAGGAGATCACGCTCGCCGAGGTGATCCGCGCAGTGGAGGGACCGCTGGCGAACGTCCGTGGCACCCGGCCGGAGGCGATCGAGTACGAGGGCTCTGCGGCGGCTCTGAAGGAGGTCTGGGTCGCGATGCGGGCCAGTCTGCGCTCGGTGCTCGAGTCGGTCACCGTCGCCGACGTGATGCGGGGGACCCTCCCCGACGAGATCGAGCGCATCACGAAGGATCCGGAGGCGTGGCAGCCGCACTGAAGACCGTCGTCCGGCTCGGGCGGACGAAGACGACCTGACCCTCGCCGAGCTCGAGCTCCTCCGCCTCGTCGCGCGTGAGCTGGGCGGAGATGTGGCGACCGTCCCCGAGCACGAGCTCGACGCGGACCTCGAAGCCGAGATGGACGATTCGCTCGACCATCGCCTCCTCGGTCGTCCCGTTGGCCTCGAGTCGAACCTCGAGATCGTGCGGGCGGATGAACGTGTCGCCGAGGCGGTTGACCGGGCCGATGAAGCCCATCACGAACTCGTTCGCCGGGTGCTCGTACAGGTCGCGCGGCTTGCCCGTCTGCTCGATCCGACCCTGGTTCATCAGGACCACACGATCGGCGACCTCCATCGCCTCCTCCTGATCGTGGGTCACGAGCACGGTCGTCACGTGCACCTCGTCGTGAAGGCGGCGGAGCCATGTGCGGAGCTCCTTGCGCACGCGCGCGTCGAGCGCGCCGAACGGCTCATCCAGGAGGAGCACCTTCGGCTCGACGGCCAGCGCGCGAGCGAGCGCCATTCGCTGGCGCTGCCCGCCCGAGAGCTGCGATGGATAGCGGTCGGCGAGGCCCTCGAGCTGCACCAGCGTGAGGAGCTCGTCGACGCGTTCGCGGATCTCCCTCTTCGGTCGCTTGCGGATCTCGAGACCGAACGCGACGTTCTTCCGGACGGTCAGGTGCTTGAACGCCGCGTAGTGCTGGAAGACCATGCCGACACCGCGCTTCTGCGGTGGGAGGCTCGTCGCATCCTCGCCCAGGATGGTCACGTCGCCCGAGTCCGGCTGCTCGAGCCCTGCGATCACGCGAAGGAGCGTCGACTTGCCGCTGCCGCTCGGCCCGAGGAGTGCGGTGAGCGAGCCGCTCGCGATGGCGAGCGACACGGTGTCGAGCGCGACGAAGCTACCGAACCGCTTCGTGACCTGGCGTACCGCTATCGCCATCGGCAACTCTCCCTTCCGTCCTCTGAGTTCTCGGCTTCAGGAGGTTCATCGCGAGCAGGGTCATGATCGCAAGCATCGCAAGAACGACGGAAGCCGTGTACGCGCCCACGAGGTCGAACGCCTCAAAACGCTCGTCGACATGAAGCGTGAGCGTCTCCGTCTTTCCGGCGAGCCTGCCCGAGACGACGGCGACCGCACCGAACTCGCCGAGCGCGCGCGCCGTAGTCAGGACGACGCCGTACGCGACGCCCCACCGGATCGCCGGCAGCGTGATCTTCCAGAAGGTTCGCAGCGGCGTCGCTCCGAGCGTCCAGGCCGCCTCCTCCTGGTCGGTGCCGACCTCGCGGAGCACAGGGACGACCTCCCGGGCGACGAACGGGAGCGAGACGAAGATCGTCGCGATCACCATGCCGGGAAGCGAGAAGATGACGCGGATCCCGTGCTCTGCAAGCCACTCGCCGAACCAGCCCTTCTGACCGAAGACGAGGACGAGAGAGAGGCCGACGACCACGGGCGAGAGCGCGAGGGGGAGGCCGACGGCCGCGTTCAGGAAGCCGTTGCCGCGCGTCGTCTTGCGCCTCACGATCGTCAGCGCGCAGATGACGCCGAAGATCGTGTTGGCCGGGACCGCGATCAGCGCGATCAGCACGGTCAGCCAGAGCGCGTGCGTGAACGCGGGGCTCGTCAGCTCCGTCCACACGGCCGAGAGGCCGTTCTCGAACGTTCGCCAGAAGATGAGGGCGATCGGCAGGAGCAGGATCGCCGCGAGGTAGCCGAGCGCCGTGACCCGAAGCGCGATCCGACTACGCACCATGCCTCCGTCCGCGGCGCTCCAGGATGTCGGCCGCGACCAGGACGACCAGCGCGATGACAAGCAGGACGACCGCGACCGCAGCCGCGCTGATCGGCGCGTCGCTCTCGATCAGGCCGAAGATGTGGACGGGGGCGACCTCGGTGTCGAACGGGATGTTCCCGGTGATCAGGACGACGGAGCCGAACTCGCCCACGGCACGGCCGAAGGCGAGCGCGCCACCGGAAAGGATCGCGGGCATCAGGTTCGGCAGGACGATCCGCCGGAAGGTGGTCAGGGAGCTTGCCCCGAGAGAGGCGGCGGCCTCCTCCATCTCCTGGTCGAGTTCCTGAAGCACGGGCTGAACCGCGCGGACGACGAAGGGGAGCGTGACAAAGAGCAGCGCGAGGACAACGGCGGTGCGTGTGTACGCGACGTCGACGCCGATCGGGCTTCTCGGCCCGTACAGCGCGAGTAGCGTCAGGCCCGCAACGATCGTCGGGAGAGCAAAGGGCAGATCGACGAGCGAGTTGACGAACCCCTTGCCCCTGAAGCTGTCTCGCACCAGCACCCAGGCGATGATCGTGCCCGTGACGGCGTTGATCGCGACGACGATCAGCGAGGCGGCGAGACTCAGCTTCAGCGCGGCGACCGCCTGGGGATTCCAGACCGCCTGCCAGAACGTGTCCCAGCCGCCGCCCGTCGACTTCCAGAAGACGGCGGCGAGCGGTATCAGGACGATCAGGCTCAGGTAGGCCGTCGAGATGCCGAACCCGAGCCAGCCGAGGCGCGCTCGTTCGTGTTGGGCGTTCCGCCCCGGAAGGCTGAGTGCCTCGGAGCTAGCTGGACTCAGTGGAGATCCCCAGTCCCTGCTCGATCTTCGCTACGAGCCCGTTCTCGCGGTCGAAGAACTTCTCGTTGACGTCGGGCCAGCCGCCGAGGTCGGCGATCGTGAAGAGCCCGGGCGGCTCGGGAAAGTCGAACTCGGCCGCAACGGTCTGGTCGACCGGCCGGTACCCCTTCTCGCCGAAGACACGCTGCGCCTCGGGCGTGCGGACGAAGTCGAGAAAGGCCTGCGCCTGCTGAACATGCTTGCCCGTCGAGATGACGGCGGCCGGGTTCTCGATCAGGATCGTCTGGTCAGGAACGATGTAGTCGAGGGCCTCGCCGGCCTGCTGCGCGAAGATCGCCTCGTTCTCGTAGGCGAGCAGGACATCGCCCTTGCCGGACGAGAAGGTTGCGAGCGATTCGCGCGCGCTCTTGTCCTGCACAGGCACGTTGGCCAGTAGCTTGCCCAGGTAGTCGGCTGCCTCCGCCTCGCTCCTTCCCTGCTCGAGCTGAGCGCCGTACGCAGCCATGAGGTTCCACTTGGCCCCACCGGACGTGAACGGGTTGGGCGTGATTACCTCGACGTCGTCGCGCACCAGATCGTCCCACGCCTTGATCCCCTTCGGGTTTCCCTTCCGAACGGCGAAGACCACGACGGAGTCGGACACCATTCCCTTGTACTCGTCCGAGGCCCAGCCCGCAGCGACGAGCCCTGCGTCGACGAGGCGCGTGATGTCGGGCTCGAGCGAGAAGCCGACGTAGTCGGCAGGAAGCCCGGCCTCCACCGCCCGGCTCTGCTCGCCCGACGATCCATACGATTGGTCGAAGGAAACCCCGGCGCCCGTGCCGGTTGCCAGGAACGCGGGGATCAGCTCCTCGTACACCTCGCGTGGCGTCGAGTACGCGACGAGCGAGAGCGTCACGTCGCCATCCCCGGCTCCACCGGACTCCGACGTGCTGCTCGAGCCGCCACAGCCGGCGGCCGCGACGGCGAGGAGCGTGACGAGTATGGTGAGAAGACTAATGCGTCTCATCAGCAAGGATTATCTCCCTCTTTCTCTACGAGGTGAGTTAGATTACTACCAGAGGGCGCCGGACGACGGGGAGCCATCCGGCGCTCCGTGGCAGTGAGAGCCCGACAGGCGTGTATCAGCCTGTGGACAGGCCGAGGCTCTGCTCGATCTTCGCCATGATCCCGTTCGGTCCGAACCACGGCTTGTTGACCCGTGCCCAGCCGCCGAGATAGTCGATCGTGAAGAGGTCGGGCCGTACCGGGAAGTTGAACTTCGGCAGGACGCTCGTGACCACCGGGCGGTAGAAGCTTCCGGCGAACAGCGTCTGCGCCTGCGGCGTGTAGAGCCATCGCAGAAAGGCCTGGGCGGCGGCCAGGTTCTGGCTCTTCTGGATCACCGCGATCGGATTCTCGATCTTGATCGTCGCGCGCGGGATGATCCACTGGATGTCGCCGCCTTTGAAGCGCGCCGTCAGCGCTTCGTTCTCGTAGGTGAGCAGGACGTCGCCCTTGCCACCGAGGAACGTGTTCAGCGCGTCGCGGGCGCTCTTGTCCTGGACGACGACCTGCTTGAAGAGCCTGCGCACGAAGGCAATCCCTTGCGCGGGCGTCTTCCCGGCCTTGAGCTGAGCCCCGTACGCGGCCAGGATGTTCCAGCGCGCGCCGCCTGACGTGAACGGGTTGGGTGTGAGAACCTCGACGCCCGGCTTGACCAGGTCGTCCCACGTGCGGATGTTCTTCGGATTGCCCTTGCGAACGACGAGTACGACCACTGAACGGGTGATGATCCCCTTGTACTCGTTGTTCTTCCAGTTCGGGCTCACAAGCCCGGCATCGACGAGCTTCTGCATGTCCGGCTCGAGCGAGAGCTCGACGACGTCAGCCGGCAGACCGTCGATGACCGCCTGGGCCTGCGACTCCGATGCCCCGTACGACTGGTCGAACGTCACGCCCGTCCCCGTCAGGGCCGCCTGGTAGGCGGGAATGAGCTTTGCGTACGCCTCGCGCGGGGTCGAGAAGGCGACCAGCGTGAGCTTGGTGTCGGAACCCCGCGCCACGCGAGCCGAGGCGTTGCTGACACCGACCGTGAGCAGAAGCGCCGCGAGCAGCGCTACGGGCGCAAGCCGCTTACTTCTTCCAGTCATTATTCTCCTTTGTCGATTGATTTACTAGAAAAGACGCTACTGACTCGCGCAGCCACTGTCAATCGCGAAGGATCGTCTCCCCTCGCTGCGCGACGAGCCGCCGACCTGGGGCTGCTTGCTCGCGGGCTCGCGTCGACGGCTCTAGGCTGTTCGCGTGGACACTCGCCTGGCGATCGTGAGCAAGCGCGACACGCGACGCTACGCGGACAGGCGGATCCCGGCGGAGCTACTCGCCCGGATCCTCGACGCGGGGCGCGTCGCCGGGAGCGCCAAGAACCGTCAGCCGTGGACGTTCCTCGTCGTCGACGACCTCGAGCTTCGCCGTCGCATCGCCGAGACGGTCTACGCACCGGCGAACGTTCTCGGTGCCGCTGCCGTTGTCGTCGTCGTGTCGGGCTCGCCGCTCGACGCTGGTCGAGCGGCGCAGAACATGATGCTCGCCGCGTGGAACGAGGGCGTCGCGTCATGCCCCAACGGCATGCCCGATCGGGAGCGCACCGCCGAGCTCCTCGGTCTCGGCGAGGACGAGAAGCCCCTGACCTTGCTCACCTTCGGTTATCCAGCGCGCCCACTCGATGCCGGGTCGCGTAGCGCAGACGAGTGGTCGGCACGTGCCGATCGCCGACCAGTCGACGAGATCGTCCGCCGCCTGTAGGGGCGAGGCTTGCCTCGCCTGGATCCGTGAACCTGGCCGCGTCAGTACGAGAACACGGTCGCCGGCTCCGACCCGATCCACTCCCAGAGCGGCGTCGCGCCCATCAGCTCCGCGCCGGCAACGATCTCGCTCTCGTCGAGCGCGCGGGCCTTGAAGCAGATCGGACAGAGGCACAGCCGGCCACCACCCGCCACGAATTGCTCGAACAGGCTGTCAAGCGGCGGGCAGCCCTCGCAAGCGACTCCGACCGCGTGGCCGGGGAGCCCCAGCTTGACCGCGTCCTTCGTCGCCCACAAGACCACTTGCTTGCCCTGAGCGAGGGCGGCGGTAGCGACGAGGAAAGCCACCGTGACCCGTTCCTCGTCCTCGAGGCCCGTTGCGAGATTGACCACGACCTTGGTGTGCTCGACCATCAGCTCTCCTTTGCCTTCTTGCGGTTCTTCTCGTAGACCGGATGCTCGACGACCTCGCCGGGGACGAGCTCGCCCCCGACGCGCGCCTCGACCCTGGTTCCGGGAACCCTGAGGTCCTGGCGGATCTTCGCGAGGCCGAGGGTGCCGCCCGCGTACGGCGAGACGACGGCCTGCGTGACGAGGCCGACCTCCTCGCCGCCGACGAGGAGCGGCGCGCCGCTGGCCGCGTCGCCTCCGGACTCGAGCCGGACGCTCGTGAGCCGCAGCGCCGTCGCGTCGCGGTCGTGCAGGCACCCGTCGCGGCCCTGGAACTCCCCCTTCTCGAAGTCGACCGACCAGCCGAGGCCGCACTCGAACGGTGAGACGGTCGGGTCGTACTCGACGCCGCCGATGATGAAGCCGCCCTCGATGCGGAAGAGGTCGAGCGCGATCATCCCGATCACCTTCATCCCCCCGGGCGGCCCCGCCTCGAGCAGAGCGTCCCACAGGTCGAGTGCCCGCTCGCGCTCGACCCAGAGCTCGTAGCCGAGCTCCGCCGTGTAGCCGAGGCGCGTCATGAAGACAGGGATCCCCGCGATCTCGACGTCCTCGCGGAAGCGGTAGTACGGGAAGGCCGCGTTCGAGAGGTCGGAGCTCGTCAGCCCCTGCAGGATCTCACGGCTCCGCGGGCCCTGGAGACAGAGATGCGGCGTCGCGTCGGTGTGCTCGCGCACGCTGACGCCCGACGGCGCCTTGGCGGAGAAGATCTCGTAGTCGCGGTCGTTGGCGCCGCAGAAGCGAATCGCGTCGGGCGAGCGCACCATGACGGTGCAGTCGTCGACCATCTTCCCGTCCACGTCGGCGAGCGCGCCGTAGCCGATCTCCCCCGGCCCGAGCCTCGAGACGTCGCGCGTGACGATCTCGTTGACGAAGGCCTGTGCGCCCGGGCCGTCGATGTCGACCTTGCGCAGCATCGTGAAGTCCATCAGCGCCGCGGCCTCGCGGCAGGCGCGGTACTCCTCGAGCGTGTCCGTCACCACCGCAGGCGCCCAGTAGCCGAAGAGATCCATCCACTCCGCGGAGATCTCCTGCAAACGGGGGTAGAAGGCGGTCTCCTTGCTCAAGGTTGTCTCCTTTCGGCGGTTCGACGTACCCTACGGGCGGTGGCCGTCGAGTCCAAGTCGATTCTCGTAACTCTCGGCTCGCCGAGGGTCGAGCGCCGGGTCGGACCCGCCGACGCGATCGCCCTCGACGTTGCGGCAGGGGAGCACGTGCAGGTCGAGGACATCCAGGGCTGCCAGGTCTCGGACCTGCTCGCCTACCATCGCGACCGCCCGGGCGTCGGGATCTCGACAACGGTCACGCGCGCGCTCGTGAACGGGCTCTTCCCCGTTCCCGGGCAGGGGATCTACGACGCCGACGGCGAGCAGCTCCTCACGCTCGTCGAGGACACCGTCGGCCGGCACGACACGTTCGGGATCGCCTGCAACCGCGAGACCTATGAGGCGTTCGGCGACCCCGACCACCCCAACTGCACCGACAACTTCAACCGGGAGCTCGCCGCCTTCGGCTACGAGCCCAGGCGCTTCTACGAGCCGATCAACTGGTTCTACAACACGACGATCGGGACCGACGGGCGCGTGATCGAGATCGCACCGTCCCTATCGCAGGCGGGCGACTACGTGCTGCTCAGGGCCGAGCGCGACCTCGTCGTCGCCGCCTCGGCCTGTCCCGACGACGTGACTCCGACGAACGGCTACGAGCCGACCGACGTCATGGTGCGGGTGTTTCCTCCGCTTCCGGCCTGACGAAGCGGACCTGCCCGCGCGGGCGCTCGTCGACCGTCAGCTCGAACACGTCCGGCCGGTTGTAGTGGCCGACTGCGTCGAACGCTTGCTGCTCCTCGGCGATCCGATCGAGGTCGGCGTCTGCGTAGACGATCTCCTCGCGGCCGAACACCGGGCCGGCGACCCACGCCCCGTCGGGCCCGATGATCCCGGACCCGCCCTCGAGGATCTCCCCGGACGAATCGGCTCCGAGCGAGTCGGCGAGCTCGAAGTCGGCAGGCACGTGCGCGGTCGTCTCGTACGAGCCGACACAGATGACGTAGCAGCGTCCCTCGAACGCGTAATGGCGACTCGCGAGCTGGTGGAGCTCGGGAACGTCCGGCCAGGCGGCGACGTGGATTTGCTCGCCCTTCGAGTGCATCGCGAACCGCGTCAGCGGCATCCAGTGCTCCCAGCAGACGAGCGCGCCGAGGCGGCCGACCTCGGTGTCCAGCACGTGGAGCCCCGACCCGTCGCCCTGACCCCAGACGATCCGCTCCGCGTGCGTCGGGATCAGCTTGCGGTGCACGCCCAGAATCTCACCCGAGGGTGAGAGGAGAAGCTGCGAGTTGTAGAGCGTCCCGGCCGAGTACGTGGAGTCGCGCTCGTGCAGGCCCATGACGACATACGCCCCCGCCTCACGGGCCGCGATGCAGAGGGCGTCCGTCGCGGGGCTCGGGATCTCGACCGCGTTTCGCTGCAAGCGGGCAAAGGCGCGCTTCGAGGCAGCGTCATCCCAGACGGCCGCCCGGAAGATCCAGTCGGGATAGCCGGGGATCCACGTCTCGGGGAACCCGATCACGCGAGCTCCGTTCGCCCCCGCCTCGCCGATCAGCGCGACGGACTTCTCGACGGTCGCGTCCCGATCCAGGAACACGGGCGCCGCCTGGACGGCCGCGAGGCGCACGATGCTCATTCCTCCTCCTTGCTCGCTGCTGAGACGGCGATCGGCTCGACGTCGAGCGCGAGCGCCTCGAGGACGAGCTCCGAGAGCTCCCGCACCTCGATCTCCCCCGCGTGGCCGGACGTCTTGATCGCGTCCTCGTACATCGTCACGTCCTTCGGGCAGGCGACGACGAAGTAGTCGATCGCGTCGAGCGCGACGGCCTCGTCGATCCGGTTCTCGCTCGGGCGCTGGGCGCTCTCGTCTCGCAGCTCCTTCATCCAGATCCTCCCACCGCCCGCACCGCAGCAGAACGAGTTGTCGCGATTCCGGGGCATCTCGACGAGCTCGCAGCCGATCGCCTCGAGCAGCTTCCGCGGCGGCTCGTAGACGCCGTTGTAGCGCCCGAGCGTGCAGGGATCGTGGTACGTGACGCGGTAGCCGAGCCCGCGGCGGGGTCGGAGCCGACCCGACTCGAGCAGGTCGAGCAGGAGCTCCGAGTGGTGCAGCACCGGCCAGTTGCCGCCGAGGGCCGGGTACTCGTTCTTGAGCGTGTTGTAGGAGTGTGGATCGCGCGTCAGGATCGTCTCGAACGAGCACGCCCTGATCGTGTCGATGTTCTCCTCCGCGAGCGACGTCCAGAGCCCTTCCTCGCCCGCCCGGCGGACATCGTTCCCGGCCGTTTTCTCGGCGTCGTAGAGAATCCCGAAGTCGACCCTTGCAGCGCGGAAAACGCGAGCCAGAGCCTGGGTGATCGCGGCGTTGCGGGGGTCGAACGACGCGTAGTCGCCGACGAACCAGAGGTACTGCGCCTGCTCCTTGCGGATGTCCTTCACGCCGAAGTCGAGATCCTTCGCCCAGCGCGCCCGCTTGCGCTTGGCCTCGCCAAACGAGTTACCCGACGTGTAGATCGTCTCGAGCGTCGACTGGAGCTGGGAGTCCAGCTCGCCCCGCTCGACGAGCGCACGCCGCATCTGGTTGATGATCGGCACGTGCTCGATCCCGACCGGGCAGATCTCGACGCAGGCCATGCACTGCATGCACGACCAGAGCGTCTCGGGCTTGATCGTGCCGAGAATCTGCGCGTGCTCCGGGAACCTCGGGCCGATGCCCAGGGCGGCGCGGTTTCCCATCGAGCCCTCAGCGACCTCGCGCAGGTCGAGGACGAGGTCGCGCGGCGAGAGCGGGTAGCCCGACGCGGTCGCAGGACAGGCCTCGTGGCACTTGCCACACTTCGTGCACGCATCGAGGTCGAGCAGGTGCTTCGGCGAGAGCGCGTCGATCGTCGCGTAGCCGACGTCCTCGGACTTGACGTCGGCTGGCAGCGGTGCGAGCCGGCTGCCCGCGCGGTCGTCCTTGACGGCGACCCCGGCCGGGCCGGCGATCATGTGCACAGCCTTCGTGAACGGGATCGACGCGACCCAGAAGAGCGCGAAAACTCCGTGCAACCACCAGTCGACCGCTCGCGCCGAGTCCGCCGTGGCCCCGTCGAGGCCGATCGCGATGAACGCCTGGCCGATCAGCCAGCCGAACGGCGACCACTTCTCGAAGCTCGGGTCGGTCGCGGCGATCCGGAACGACTCGAGCAGGAACCCCGACAGCGCGAGGAAGAAGAGGCTGCCGACGAACGCCCAGTCGCCGATCCGGTAACGGCGAGCCTCCCCCGCGAGCTCCGGGGCCGGGTCGGCCGGGCGCCGGTACGAGAGCCGAAACGGCCGGAGCGCTCCGCGCTTGACCGCGAGCAGGGTCAGCCCGACGACCAGCGTGACGCCGAACACGTCGAGGAAGAGCGAGTAGCCGAGGTAGAACCAGCCGCTCCAGAAGTCGAACCCGAGCACGGGCTCGGCGAAGTCGTCCTGGAACGCGAGGATCGCCGTGCCGACGAAGAGGACGAGGAAGCCGTAGAAGACGAACAGATGGGCGAGCCCGGACAGGGGATCGCGCCGGCGGATCCACGAGTGGGTGAAGACGATGTGCACCGCCTGAGCCGCCCGGTGCAGCGGCCTCTCGACCGGCTCCGTCCTGCGGCCGCGCCGGTACTTGAGCACGAGACGCGCGACGCCGAAGGCGAAGATCGCCACGGAGACCGCGATCAGCCCGTACCAGAGGCCGATCTGCCAGGTGGTGAGGCCGTCGAAGGTCTCCCGGGTCTCCGTCAAGGCCGGGATTGTCTCAGTTCAGGTCGATGAGGAAGGGCGCGTCGGTCACCGCTCGAACGTCGTCCACGGACGCTCCGGCCAGGAGCTCGGCGAGCACGAGCCCCCCCTCGCGGACGCGAAAGACGCAGAGCTCGGTGATCACCGTGTGGGCGGCGCCTCGGGCTGTGAGCGGATACGTGCACTCGATCACGACCTTCGGCTCGCCGGACGGAGTGGTCGCCGTCATCGTCACGATCACGCGCCGCGCTCCGACGACGAGGTCCATCGCCCCGCCGACGCCGAGCACGCTCTTGCCGGGCACGGCCCAGTTGGCGATGTCCCCGGCCGCGCTCACCTGGAGCGCGCCGAGGACGGCCACGTCGACGTGGCCGCCGCGGATCATCGCGAAGGACGCCGCGCTGTCGAAGTACGCGGCGCCCGGAAGCGCCGTCACGGGGAGCTTGGCCGCGTCGATGTCGTCGGGATCCTCCTCGCCCTCCACGGGCCGCGGGCCGACGCCGAGCAGGCCGTTCTCGGTCTGGAGGAAGACCTCGGTCTCGGGACCGAGAAAGCCGGGAATCAGGTTCGGGATGCCGATGCCGAGGTTGACCACCTCCCCCGGCAGGAGCTCGAGCGCGGCACGAGCGGCGATGTCGAGCTTGGGATCGCTCAACGCACCACCACCAGATCGACGTACAGGTGAGGGGTGTGGACGTCCTCGGGATCGATGCCCCCGACCGGGACGAGCTCGCCGATCTCGGCGATCACCAAATCGGCGGCCGTGGCCATCAACGGGTTGAAATTCCGCGCAGTCCGTCGGTACCAGAGGTTGCCGAGCTCGTCACCGCGTGCGGCGTAGACGAACGCGACGTCGCCGCGTAGCGGCGGCTCGAGCAGGTGCGGGACGCCGTCGATCAGGCGTTCCTCCTTCCCCTCGGCGAGGAGCGTCCCCGCGCCGACGGGCGTGTAGAAACCCCCCAGCCCGGCCCCGCCCGCGCGAATCGCCTCGGCAAACGTCCCCTGAGGGAGCAGCGTCGCCTCGATCTCGCCGCGGTTGACCGCCTCGACTGCCTCCGGGTTCGACGTGAAGTAGGAGGAGATCCCGCGGCGGATCCGTCCCTGGCGCAGCAGCTTTCCCAGCCCCCGCCCGGGCTCGCCGATGTTGTTGGAGACAATCGTCAGATCGCGTGCCTCGCTCGTCTCGACCAGGGCGTCGACGAGCGCGAGTGGCGCACCGACGAGCCCAAAGCCGCCGACAAGGATCGTCTGCCCGCTCCCGATCCGACTGACCGCCTCGGCGGTCGAAACGAGCTTGGCCGTCACGCGCCGAGTCTACGCGCCGCGGCAGTAGACTCCTCGCGGGGAGTGCACGACCTCTGTGAACACGCCGTGGCCGCGGCCGTCGCCGCCGGCGCGCGCTACGCCGACGCGCGCGCGATCGTTCGCAGGACCCAGTACGTGGAGACCCGCGACGGCGAGGTCGAGTCCGTCGTGGACGGGGAGTCCGCCGGGATCGGCGTGCGCGTCCTCGTCGACGGCGCCTGGGGGTTCGCCTGCGACCGGCGCCTCAGCGAGGCCGGCGCACGCGAGGCGGCGGTCCGCGCGGCCTCGTTCGCGCGGGCGAGCTCGTCGAGCCGCGGCCGACGGCCGATCGAGCTCGCGCCCGTGAGCGCCGCACGCGGCGGGTACGAGTCGGCGGCAGTGCGCGATCCCGTTGCCGTCCCGCTCGAGGAGAAGGTCGCGCTCTGCCTGCGCGCCGAAGAGGGGCTCCGCCGGCCGGGCGTGGCGATCACCAGCGCCTCCGTCCGGGCGATGCGCGAGGAGCGCGTGTTCCGCTCGTCGGAGGGCGCGGACATCGCCCAGACGTTCGTCGAATGCGGGGGTGGAATCGACGCCGTTGCCCTGAGAGACGGCGACGTGCAGGTGCGCAGCTACCCGAGCGCGCACGGAGGCTCGAGCGGTCAGGGCGGATGGGAGATCGTCGAGGGACTGGGGCTCGAGCGCGAGGCTCCACGCATCGCGGAGGAGGCGGTCGCGCTCCTGGACGCCGCAGCCTGCCCGGCCGAGACCACCACCGTGGTCATCGACGCCGAGCAGACGGCGCTGCAGGTGCACGAGTCGGTCGGGCATCCGACCGAGCTCGATCGCGTCTACGGCGCCGAGGCGGCTTACGCGGGGACGAGCTTTCTCCACCCCGAGGACCGCGGGTCACTCCGGTACGGCTCGCCGCTGATGAACGTGGTTGCCGACCCGACGACGCCGACCGGGCTCGGTACGTTCGCCTTCGACGACGAGGGTGTCCCGGCCGCCCCGCTTCCCATCGTCCGAGGTGGGGTGCTCGTCGACTTCCTCACCTCGCGCGAGACGGCCGCACGGATCGGTGCGGGCGGCGGCGGCTCGATGCGGGCCGACGGCTGGAGCCGCATGCCGCTCGTGCGCATGACGAACCTCCATCTCGAGCCCGATGCGGGGACGCTCGACGACCTGCTCGCCGACGTCGACGAAGGCATCTACCTGGAGACGAACAAGAGCTGGTCGATCGACGACAAGCGCCTGAACTTCCAGTTCGGGACGCAGATGGCCCGGGAGATCCGCAAGGGAAGGCTCGGCCGGATGTTGCGCGACGCGACCTACACGGGCGTGACTCCCGAGTTCTGGGGCTCGCTCGACGCGGTCGCGGGCCCGGGCGAGTGGCGCCTGTTCGGCCTGACGAACTGCGGCAAGGGCCAGCCTGGCCAGCACGCGCACGTCTCCCATGGGGCCGCGCCGGCCCGGTTTCGCAACGTGCGCGTCGGAGTTCGCTCGTGAACGTCCGGGCTCGCTCCGTGAGCCCGCCTGCGACTCGGCAGGCGTGTCCGCACGAGCCCGACCTTGTGTTGCATCACTCTTGCGAACAACCCCGTCCCTGGCGCGCTTCGAGGGGGAACTGCGCGCAGGGTGATGCAACACAAGCCCCGGTTCGTGACGTCTGCCGGGGGAGAGGAGACTGATGACCCGCGCGCTCGAGCTCGCTGCGGCAGCCGTGGCCGCGGCGGACGGCGACGAGGTCGACGCCGTCGCGCACGTCGAGAGCTCGGGAATGGCCCGGTTTGCTGCGTCGGAGGTTCACCAGCCGACGCTGATAGCGGACGAGTCCGTCTCGATCCGCATCGTGCGCGACGGACGGGTCGGGTGCTCGTCGACGAACCGCACCGACTCCGACGGCCTCGCCACGGCCGCACGGCGGGCGGCGGAGGCTGCCGACGCTGCCCCACCAGACCCCGGCTTCCCGGGCCTCCCCGCGCCTGCGCCCGTTCCCGACGTCGCCGGCTTCGACCGGGACACCGCCGCTCTGGCCGCCGAGGACCAGGCTGGGGCGGCCTGGACCGCGATCGGCGCAGTTCCCGATCTCGGCCTGTTCGGCTACTACACGAGCGGCGTGACCGAGATGGGCGTGGCGTCGACTACGGGCCTCGAGGTCGAACGCACCGCGACCGACGTCGCTGTCCTCACGGTCGCCGCCGACGACTCCCGCTCCGGCTACGCGGAGGCGGCCTCATGGCGCGCCGCCGACCTCGACCCGGCGGAGGTGGCGCTGGAGGCCGCGGCGAAGGCGCGCCGGACGGGCTCCGCAACGACGATCGAGCCCGGCCGCGTCAGGGCCTTCCTCGAGCCGTACGCCTTCTCGGAGCTGCTCTGGTACTTCGGGTTCACCTCGCTCGGAGCGCTTCCGTTCCTCGAGGGCCGAAGCTACCTCTCCGGCCGACTCGGCGAGCCGCTCTTCCATCCGAGCCTCACGATTCGGGACGACGCCCTCGACCCGCAGGGCTTCCCGAAGCCGTTCGACTTCGAGGGGGTGCCGAAGGAGCGGGTGCTGCTCGTGGACGAGGGTGTCGCTCGCGACGTCGTCTGGGATCGCCGCACCGCCGCGCGACAGGGGAACGGGCGTCGCTCCACCGGGCACGCGCTCCCGCCGGCATCCCAGTCGGGCGGCCCGATCTCGTTCGACCTGTCGGTCGCTCCTGGAGATGCGTCCCGCGAGGAGCTCGTCGAGCGCGTCGGCGACGGCATCTACGTGACCCGTCTCCACTACCTCGGCGTCGTCGACTCCCGACAGGGGATCATCACCGGAATGACCCGCGACGGCACCTTCCTCGTCGAAGGGGGCAAGGTGACGAGGCCGCTCGTCAACCTGAGGTTCACGACGTCGTTCCCGGACCTCGTCCGTGACCTCCTCGGTCTCTCGAGCGACGTCACGCTCGTGAGCGAGAGCGACTTCTACGACGACCGCTTCGCGTTCGGTACGCTGGTGCCGGCTGTGGCGACCGGATCGTTCACAATCGTGGGAACCGGGTCTGGCCCGGGCCTCTGATGGCCGTCGCCGTCCTCGCGGGCACGCGCAAGGGCCTCTTCGTCCTCACCGCCGACGAGGGTCGCAGCGACTGGCGGCTCGAAGGTCCTCTCCTCGAGGGTTGGGAGGTCAGCCATGCCGTCCTCGACCCGCGGGACGGAGTCATCTACGCCGCCAACCACAGCTTCGTCTACGGCGCCACGCTCCATCGCTCAGCCGACGGCGGCCGCACCTGGGTGCGATCGGAGGGCCTCGGGCTCCCCGAGGACAGCGGCCTCACGCTCGAGAAGACGTGGCACGTCGAGCCCGGGAGGCGCGACGAGCCCGGACGGTTGTGGCTCGGCGCGGCCCCCGGAGCACTGTTTCGCTCGGACGACGGCGGTGAGACCTGGGAGGCCGTTTCGAGCATCCTCGCGCACCCGACCCGCGATCGCTGGCACCCCGGCGCCGGGGGCATGTGCTGCCACTCGATCCAGCTCGATCCGTCAGACCCTGAGCGCATCTACGTCGCCATCTCGGCGGCGGGCACGTTCCGAAGCGACGACGGCGCGGGCTCGTTCGAGCCGGCGAACGCCGGGGTGGCAGCCGACTTTCTCCCCGGCCCCGCGCCCGAGGTCGGCCAATGCGTCCACAAGCTCCTCCTCCATCCCGAGCGCCCGGAGCGCCTCTGGCAGCAGAACCACTGCGGCGTCTACCGCTCAGACGACCGCGGCGCGACGTGGGAGCGCCTGGACGGGAATGGGCTGCCGAGCGAGTTCGGCTTCGGGCTGGCACTCCACCCGCGCGACCCCGACTCCGCGTGGGTGTGCTCGATCACCGGGGCCGAGAACCGCGTCGTCGCGGACGGTCGCCTCGGTGTCTACCGCACCGCGGACGGCGGCTCCTCCTGGGCGCTCGCGTCCGACGGCCTCCCCGAGCGGGCCTGGACCGGCGTGCTGCGAGAGGGCATGACCTCCGACACGCTCGACCCAGCCGGGGTCTACGTCGGCACGCAGAGCGGCTCCGTCTTCGCCTCCGCCGACGAGGGCCGGACGTGGACGGAGATCGCGTCGCAGCTCCCACCCGTGCTGTCGGTGGAAGCAGGTGCGTGGGATCGCGCCTGGGCGGGCGGGACCTAGTGTGGGCGGGGGTGGGGCGGTGGGAGAAACGTGGGGTCGCGCCTGGGCGGGCGGGACCTAGTGTGGGCGGGGGTGGGGTGGTGGGAAAGGCTTGGGTGTCGTAGTTCGTCTGCCGTCGATCCTCGCCCGCGAGACCGGCGGGCGAAACCGCTTCGACCTGCAGGCAGCCACGGTTGGCGAGGCGATCGCCCAGCTTCCTGTCGCGGATCTCCTCCTCGACGAGCGCGGCGCGCTTCGACCGCTCGTCAACGTCTACGTCGAGAGCCGCGACGTGCGCTTCGAGCAGGGCCTCGATACCGCGGTCGCCGACGGCGACACGGTGCGGATCGTCGGCGCGATCGCCGGTGGCTAGTGCAGGCTAGAGCAGATAGAACAGCGCAACGGTCGTGACGCCGAAGAGGCAGGCGACGACGACGGTGAGCCGCGTGAGGTTGCGCTCGACGATGTGCTGGCCACCCTGCGAGGCTGGCGTGAAGCCCATTCCGCCGAAGCCGGTGTCCCGGCCCGAGTGCATGAGAATGAGCACGACCAGAAACACGGAGAAGAGCACCTGGAGGACGGCGACGAACTGGGTCACGCGGCCAGGATAGCTGTAGGGTGGCCCCGGTGGACGACGTCCGCGAGCGCATCCGCAAGCTTCTCGTCACCGGCGACAACCGCCTCAAGCAGGGGCACGACTCGGCCATCCTCGCGAAGGCGCGGGAGAGCTACGAGGAGGCGCTGGCCGTCGCCCGTGAGGCGGGCCTCGAGAAGAGCGTGCGCCCCCTCGTCGAGGTTCGGCTCGCCGACCTCGACGGGCTGCGCGCCGACGCCTGACGGCCTTGGAACTCGTTTCAGAATGACCGCACGCCGATCCGGGTGCGATGGGTGGTGCGAGGCAAGGACGCAGGAAGCGCCCATATCAAGATCGATATGGGCGCGACCGAGGACACAGCATCGCGCCGCCCAGCGCGGCCGGGCGGCCTGCAGCTCATTCTGAAACGAGTTCTCAGTTTTCCTCGCCGGCGAGGACTCTCGCGATTCGCCGAGCCTGGAGCCGGACGTCGTGCGCGGCGGCAGCCGCTCGTCCGGTGGGGTTCGGCAGCGGCAGGTCGGCGGCCGCGGTGAGCCCGGCCTCGATCGACGCGACGCTCGCCGGGTCGACGAGAATCCCCGCCTCGGGCGGAACGAACTCGGGGGGACCGCCGATTCGGGTCACCACGACCGGCCGCTCGCTCGCCAGCCCTTCGAGGATCGCCTGACCGAACGGCTCGACGAGACTCGGCTGGCAGAGGATGTCGCAGGCGCCGATCCAGCGCGGTACCTCGTCGAACGGAACGCGCCCGGCAAGCCGCACCCGCGGGCGGCCGGCGACCCACGGGCGCAGCGGTCCGTCGCCGACGAAGGCCAGGCTCCCGCGATCGAGCCGGGCGAAGGCCTCGGCGAGGCGACGGGCGTTCTTGCGCTCGTCGAGAGTGCCGATGCAGAGGTAGAACGGCGGCTCCCCGTCCCAGCCGAGCTCGGCGCGAAGCTCGGCGCCGTCACGGTTGTGGAACCGTTCGAGGTCGACACCGCAGTCGATCACGTCGACGCGGCCGGCGAGCTCGGGGAGCTTCGTCACGAGCTCGAGGCGCAGGTAGCCGGAGACCGCGATCACCCGCTCGGCGCGTCGGGCGACCAGCTGCGTCGCCGCTCGCACGCCCGGGATCGCGTCGATGTTGCGAACGTCCCGGCCGTGTGCCGTCACGACCAGCCGGGCCCCGGTCGCCTGCGCCGCCGCCGCGCCTGCCGCTCCGGCCGGGAAGAGGACGTGCGCGTAGACGACGTCGGGCCGGAACCGGCGCGCCTCGACGACGGCGTCTCGCACGAGTCGCGCGTACTTGACCCTCGAGCCGCCCCGGTGGTCGATCACCGCGCGCGTGAGCTCGTGCCCCTCCTGCACGAGCGCGTCCTCGAGCTGCTTCACGAACACACCGAGGTCCGGGCTCGCCGGGCCCGGGTACATCTGCGAGACGAGGAGGATCCTCACGAGGGCGGGCCGCCCACTGCGGGCGGCCCGATCGCGACTACCTGGACGGCGGGGGCAGCACGACCCACGCCCGTGAGTCTAGGTGCGCTAGGCGGCTCTCCGAAGGCGCTTCGCCTCGCGCTCGAGCCGGTCCTCGGCGCGGGCCCGGGCGATGATCAGATCGGGTGCGCCGAACCGGAGCCGGGCGCGGGCGCCACGGGACTCTGCCCAGAGGTCCTCGATGCGCTCGGACAGCCTGGCTGCCTCGGCGACCTTGGCGGAATCGTGCTGCTCGGAGAGGTCTTCCCAGAGCTCGGCTCTACGCTCGATGACGTCGTCGAGCTCCCTGCGGATATCGGTGAGAGTACGCATTTGTCCAGGAAAACGTCCAACCTTTGCCGGCTATTCCCGCGGCTTACACCACGACTCCGAGCGGCGATCTCGCCGTCTCCGAGAACACCTTCCAGGCGTTCGCCAGCCGGCCGATTCCCTCGTCGAGAAGCCCCGCGGGATGGACGACGTGCAGCCGGATGTGGTCGGCGAAGCTCATGCTCGGAGACGTGACCCAGCCGGGGAGAACGGACACGCCGTGGCGGGCGGCGACCTGCGCAAACGCGCCCGCGTCCCCGACAGGAAGCCGCACCCACACCGCGAAGCCACCCTTGGGACGGTGCCACGACCAGGTCGGAAGAAGCTCGGACAGCCGTTCGTCGACGATGTCCAGCGCGGCCCCGATCTCGGCTCGACGAAGCGCCCGCGCGTCGTCGAGCCGATCGAGCAACCGGACGGCCATCAGCTGGGAAGGGAGTGGGCTGCCGACGTCGCTGACCGCCTTGAGCCCGGCGAGCTGCGCGATCTCCCGCTCGGGCCCGCGGATCCAGCCGATCCGCAGGCCGCCCCAGACGAGCTTCGACAGCGAGCCGAGCGTGAAGACCGTGGCGGGTGTCACAGCTGCGCCCGCGAGCGGAAGCGGCGCGTCGACGCCCGAGGCCGAGAGATCGGCGAGCGTCTCGTCCTCCACGATCGCGAACTCCCGGTCGGCCGCGAGCTCGAGCAGCTCGCGACGGCGCCGCGGGGACATCACACCGCCGGTCGGGTTCTGGTGCGTCGGCACCACGAACGCGAGCCGCGGCGGCGACCGCCGGGCGATGTCGATAAGAGCGTCCGGGCGCGCTCCGTCGTCGTCAAGCGGAATCGCGGCGAGCGCCGCGCCTGCGTTCGCAAACGCGTCCAGCGCACCGACGAACGTCGGGTCCTCGATCGCGACCCGGTCGCCTCGCTCGACGTACGCAGCGGCGAGGAGCGAGATCGCCTGCTGGACGCCGCCCGTCACGAGCACCTGCTCCGGCTCCGTGGGGAGGCCTCGCCGGTCGAACTCCGAAGCGATCGCCAGTCGTAGCGCCGGCAGGCCGGCGGGCAGGTAGCCGTCGGTGCGGGCGACCGCGGAGAGGTCGTCGGCGAGGCCCTCGGCCGCCGAGCTCAGCAGCCCGCGGAGGCCGGCGTAGCCGCCGGCGGCGAGGTCGATCTCGGCCCGTGTCCCGTCGACGAGGCTGCGGAAGAGCGGGTTGCGTCGAAGCCTGACCACCGGAGCGGGACGGCGCTCGGGCGCGGCGTCGGTCGCGACCCAGGTACCGCCGCCGACGCGACTCGCGAGCAGCGACTCGGAGCGAAGGAGGTTGTAGGCGGCGACCACGGTCGTACGGCTGACGGCGAGCCCTGGAGCCAGCTCGCGCTCGGCCGGCAGCCGGGCGCCGGCAGGCAGCTCCCCACTGCGGACGACGGCCCTGAGCGCTTGGGCGAGCCGGAGGTAGAGCGGGCCGCCTCCGTGCGTCCAGTCGCCGAGCAGGCCCACGAGCTCGGTCGCTCCGAATCTATGACCAATGTGGGCAAGATTGGATCTGGAACCAGGGGCCAATGTCAGGTATTAGTGTCGGGCTTTCCCGCCGCTTCGTCAAGTGGATCCCGAAATGGATACAGCACTTCCACTCTCGTTCGGACGCATCCGCGCCGGCGTGCGCCCGGCGGCGCCGATCGCAGTTGCCGCGTTCGTTTTCGGCGCGTCGTTCGGCGTCCTCGCCCGCGCGGAGGGAATGGGCCGGGTCGCGCCGGTCGTGATGTCGACGACGACGTTTGCCGGCTCGGCGCAGTTCGCGGTGGCGTCGCTCCTGACCGACGGAGGCGTGGGCGCCGCGATCGTCGCGGCGATTCTCCTGAACGCGCGCTACGCGCCGCTGGGGATCGCCGCGGCGCCGGTCTTTCGGGGCCCGCCGTACCGTCGCCTCGCCGAAGCGCAGCTGATCGTCGACGAGTCGTGGGCGCTCGCGAGCCGCGGCGGCGGCCGCTTCGATTACTACGCGCTGATCGGGGCCGGCTCGCTGCTGTGGGTCGCCTGGGTCGGCGGCACGGTGGTGGGCGTCGCGGTCGGCGAGGCGCTCGGCTCGCCGGAGCGGTTCGGCCTCGACGCGGCCTTCGCGGCGCTGTTCCTCTACCTGCTCGTGACGCAGCTGCGAAGCCGGGAGGCGTGCCTCGTCGCGGTCATGGCGGGAGTGATCGCCGTGGCTCTCGTCCCGTTCACGCCGCCCGGGATCCCGATCATCGCCGGCAGCGCGGCCTGCCTCGTCGGAGCCCTGCGGAGATGAGCGGGGCCTGGCTCGCGGTCGCCGTCGTCGGCGGCGCGACGATTGCGCTCAAGGGCCTCGGCCCGGCGATCCTCGGCGGCCGGGCGCTCCCGCGGGTACTGGCCGGCCCGGTCGCGCTCCTCGCGCCGGCGGTCCTGGCCGCGCTGGTCGTCGTCGAGACGTTCGCCGCGGGCCGCTCCCTCACGCTCGACGCGCGGGCCGCCGGCCTCGTCGCGGGGGCGGTCGCAATGGCGCTGCGGGCGCCGATCTACGCCGTCGTCCTCGTCGCGGCTGCGGTGACGGCGGCGATCCGGGCGCTCGGCTGATCGCGGAGACCTCGAGAGCCGGTGAGAGGACTCGAACCTCCAACCGTCGCCTTACAAAGGCGCCGCTCTGCCAGTTGAGCTACACCGGCCGGCCGTCACGAAGTATCGCCGTGCGGGCGGCGCGCCGTCTACGACAGGACCTGGCGCGACTCCTGGTGGACGAGGATCTTGCGCTTGACTCTCTGGAGCGCGTTGTCGATCGTCTTGGTGTCGCAGCCGAGCTCGTCGGCCATCTGCTCGTACGACAGGCCCTCCAGGTAGCAGCGAAGCGCGTCGGCCTCCAGCTTCGAGAGACCCGTCCCGAGGGTGAAGACGAGGCTCTGCAGCTCCTCGGTGGAGATCACGCAGATCGCCGGATCGTGAACCGCGGGGCCCGGAAGGGCGTCGCCGACGGTGCAGTCGGAGTCCTCCTGCCCGGCCGGGGTGTTCGAGAACGAGACGTACGTGTTCAGCGGCGCGTGCTTGAACCTCGTCGCCGCCTTGATCGCGGTGATGATCTGACGGGTGATGCAGAGCTCGGCGAAGCTCCGAAACGACGTCTCCTTGTCCGAGCGGAAGTCTCGAACCGCCTTGTAGAGGCCGATCAGACCCTCCTGGATCAGGTCGTCGGCCTCACCGCCCGCGATGAAGTACGAGCTCGACTTCAGGCGGACGAAGCCGGTGTAGCGGCGGATCAGCGCGTCCATGGCGACGTCGTCGCCGTTGCGCGCGCGGATCACGAGACGGAGATCATCAAGCTCTCGTTGAGCCTTCTCGTGCGGAGCAAGCGTGGCGAGCTGGCGACGCGACATGTCCGAGACTCCTCTGTATGCGGGGCTTTTGTGAAAGAGAGGCCCGATCGTGCCCGGCTAAAGCCTCACCCTCAAGTCGAGGTTTGGGACGGTAGCACGTTGTGGAGAGAATTTCAACGGCCGCGACGAAGTCGCTCGAGCCGCGCCCGGGTCTCGTCATCGAGCGCGTCCTCGACACGCGTGCGGGAGGCAGGGAGCCGGGGGCGTCCCCTGTGTCCGTTCCAGCTCGCCGAAGAACTCCTTCGACGCGCGTTTTCGCACCGTCACGCCGGCGGTCTCGCGGATGGCGGTGTCCGACGACACGACGCAGACGACCTCGTTCGCTCTGTGCTCGGCGGCGAGCCGCTCGATCACTCGATCTGCGTGCGCGTCGAAGCGAACCTCGAGCGGGCCGACCGTCTCCTCCTCCCCCACGCCGTCGAAGACGACCACGCCGCGGGCACCGCGGAGCGCGACCCAGCCGGCGAGACGATCGACGAGGACCGTCCGGTCGTCGATGTCGCCGGCGCGTGCGATGTTCCAGCCGTCGAACAGGTAGAGGGTCGGGTCAGACACGGCGCCTGTCCTGGCGGTCAGGCTCCGCGAGACGCTGCCGCTGTCGTGCCGCTTCGAACAGGGCGATGCCGGCGGCGACGCTGACGTTGAGTGACTCGACGTTGCCCGCGAGCGGGATCGAGAAGGCATCGTCGCAGACGCGGCGCACGCCTGGACGGAGACCGCGACCCTCGGCACCGAAGACGAGCGCGGCGCCCGTCGCGAGGTCGGCCTCCCAGACCGAGGTGGACGCATCTCCCGCGGCGGCCCAGACCCAGAGGTCGCCCCGCTTGACCTCGGAGAGGTAGCGGGCGAGGTTGACGACGACGGCGACGCCCAGGTGCTCGACAGCCCCGGCCGACGCCTTGCAGACGGCAGCCGTGACGCGTGTCGCGTTGTGCTCGGGAACGACGACCCCACGGGCCCCGGCCCCCTCGGCGCTGCGGCAGACGGCGCCGAGGTTGCGCGGATCCGTGACCTGGTCGAGACAGGCCAGCAGCACACCCTCGCCCGCGGCGAGCTCGTATGCGTCGGCGTAACGGTACGGCTCGCAGAACGCGACGACGCCCTGATGGTCTCGCGTCTGCGCGGCCTCGCTGAGACGACTCTCGCGGGCGACCTGAAGGCGCAGCCCCGGCGTGTCTCGCAGCCAGGGCTCGGCCGCGAGCGCCCGCTCGGTGACGAGGAGCTCGAGCACCTGGCGGCGCCCCACGCGGAGCACCTCGTGCACCGGTCGCCGACCGTAGACGAGCTCGCGATTCACCGCTTCGGGACGAGCCGATAGCCCGGCTCGACGGCGACGTCCTGCACCTCCCAGCCCGCGGCGGAGATCTCCTCGCGAAGCCGATCGGCCTCCGCGAAGTCACGCCGGGAACGGGCCAGTGCGCGGCCGACAGCTGCCGCGGCAACAGCCGGCGGTGCCTGGACGACGACGTCGACGGGGAGGCCGAAGACGTTTGCGGCTCGCCCGAGCAGGTCTCGCTGTCCGGCGCCGCGCCATTCGTGCATGATCGCGAGCGCCCTCGGTGTGTCGAAGTCGTCGTCGAGCGCGGCGGCGAACGCATCCCAGCCGAGTGTCGTGGTCCTCGTCTCGGCGACGGCGTAGGCGGTGCGAAACGCGTCAGCTTGAACCTGCGCCGACTTGATCGCGTCGTCCGAGTAGTCAAGCGGGCTGCGGTAGTGGGCTCCGATGAAGAATACGAGGATCGCCTCCCGCCCGTACGCGTCGAGCGCGTCGCGCAGCGAGACGATGTTCCCGACCGACTTCGACATCTTCTCCTCGGCGAGCTGCAGCATCCCGTTGTGCGCCCACAGGCGCGCGAACTCCCGGCCGGCGCCGCGCGACTGGGCGATCTCGTTCTCGTGGTGGGGAAAGCGGAGGTCGAGCCCGCCGCCGTGGATCTCGAACGACGGGCCGAGGTGCTTCTCGGCCATCGCCGAGCACTCGATGTGCCAGCCGGGCCGGCCGCGCCCCCAGGGCGAGTCCCAGGACGTGTCCTCGTGCGGCTTCGTCGCCTTCCACAGCGCGAAGTCGCGGGGATCCTCCTTCAGGTCGGAAGGCTCCTGGGCGACCATGTCGTCGAGCTGCGCGCCCGACAGCGCGCCGTACTCGGGGAAGCTCGCGACCCGGAAGTACACGTCGCCGGCCGACTCGTAGGCGAGCCCTCGCCCGAGGAGCTCCTCGATCAGCGCGACGATCTCGGGGACGCTCTCGGTCGCGAGCGGCTCGACGTCGGGCCGGCCGAGCCCCAGGCCGTCGGTGTCCTCGATGTACCAGCGCGCCGCCGCCGCCGCGAGCTCGCCGCTGGGAATCCCCTGCGCCCGAGCCGCGTCGTAGATCTTGTCGTTGATGTCCGTGATGTTCTCGACGAGCTTGACCTCGTACCCGCTTTCCTTCAGCCAGCTCCGCAGCCACATCGAGACGACGAACGGCCGCGCGTTGCCGATGTGGATGCGCTGGTAGACGGTCGGGCCGCAGAAGTACATCCCGATCGGTCCCGGCGGCGGCGGCAGCTCCTCCTTGCGCCGGCTGAGCGAGCTATACAGCCGCATCGACCCGCCGGATCGCCTCGTCGCGCGGGAGAGCGAGCAGCACGGCCCAGAGCTCGGGACCGCTCGTCGCGCCGGTGAGGACGAGGCGGAGCGCGCGGAGGTCGCCGCCGACGGCCTTGAGCTCGCGGACGATCTCCTTCGCATGCGCCGCGTCGAGGTCGCCGTTCGCTCCCTCGCGGAGCTCGCGGAAGCGCGCGAGCGTCGGCGCCGCCCCGGGCGGCGCGTGGCCCGGCTCCGGCGCGTGGAGGATCGAGTCCGCGGTTTGCCGCGCCTCGGCCAGGTCGCGCGCGCCGCGGAGCGCGGGCGCGAGCTCGACCGGCGCGTCGACACGCTCGGCGAGCTCCTCGTCGGACATGGCGCCGATCGCCTCCACGGCCAGCCGGCGGAGGCGTGCCTCGTCGAGGTGAACGTCGTGCCGCGGCAGATCGAGCTCGTCGAGGTAGCGGCGCACAGCCTCTGCCGGGATCCCTGCCTCGCGCAGGTCGGCCAGCGAGCTCGCGGCGTGGCGCTTGGACAGCTTGTGGCCGTCGGGGCCGAGGATCAGCCCGTGGTGGACGTACTCCGGCGGCCTCGACTTCAGCGCCTCGTGCAGGGCCCGATGGAGCGGCGTCGACGGCTCGAGATCCTTGCCGCGAATCACGTGGGTGATTCCGAGATCGCCGTCGTCGACGACCGAGGCGAGGTGGTACGTCGGCCGTCCGTCGGCGCGCACCAGAGTCGGCCGGTGCACGAGCACGAAACGGACGGCGCCGTCGTCGTCCGTCTCGGCCGCGCCGAGCGCGAGCAGCGTCTCGGCCGCCTGCTCGTAGAGAAGCCCCCGTTCGCTCTGGCGCACCGGGCCCTCCTCGAAGCCGATCCCGATCCACTCGAGGTCACCGAGAATTGCGTCCTCGGCTCCCGGCTCGGCCCGCTCGGCGTCCGTGTCGTCGATGCGCAGCACCATCGCGCCGTCGTGCTCGTCGGCGAAGCGGCGGTTCGCGGCGGCAGTCAGCGCGCTGCCCAGATGAAGCGAGCCGGTGGGACTCGGCGCGAAGCGAACGCGAACCACGAAGGCAATCTAGAGGCTAGTCCTTCGGCGGAGTCGCGACGGCCTTGCGCGAGCGGCGCCGGCGGAGCTGGAAGAGTCGATCGGCGACGACCCCGAATGCGAACGAGACGAGGATGACGTAGATCAGCCGCGTGTTCAGGTCGACGACCCACCAGTCGACTCTCACGCGGCCGGCGTTCTCGACCGCGAACCAGACGAAGAGCACGAGCACGACGGCGATCAGGATGTTGCGAACGGTGAGGAGCCCCCGCCTGGCTCGCGAAGGCGCCGTCGTCGTCGGCTCGGGCGGGCTCGGCGCAGGCGTGCTCACGCGCCAGACGATAGCGCCGCCTCGACCGGTCGTCAGGCGACCAGCGAGAGCGAGGCCGAGAGCAGCAGGAAGGCGAGCGCCCCGATCAGGAGGAGCGGCAGCACGAGATCACATGCGACCGAACCGGCGGCGCCGTCGATCCTGAACAGGTGCGAGCGACTCGCGATCCCGTTCGCGCAGACCAATGCGGCCGCGGCCGCGACGAGACATGCGAACACCGGGGCGGGAAGGCGGCCGAGGCCGCCGACGCCGCCCGCGGAGAAGCCGACGAGCAGACAGGTGGCGAGCGCGAGCAGCATCCTCGCGGGCGAGAGCACACGCGGGACGACTCTCGCCGCCCGGGGGTCCCACTCCCGGCGAACGTAGCCGAAGCGGTAGCGGCCGAGCCTGCGGCGGCGAAGCGCGAGCACGACGTAGTAGACGGCGCCGACGGCCGGGAACACCAGCGTCTGCACGAACGCGTACAGCGGGAAGACGATCATCCACGGGCTCAGCACCTGCAGGTTGCTGACGACGGTGATGAACAGGTAGACGACGAAGATCACCGGGAGCAGGGACGGAATCGACTTCACGTCGACCATGTGCCACCAGCGGAAGTAGAGCGACGCCCAGATCACGGCGAGCAGGTAGAGCGTGAACACCGGCAGCTGTACGAGGTTCCGGTCGACGTTCACGATCCAGTGGCGAAACGTGCCCGCCCACCAGAGCCTGCGCTGGCGCGCGAGCGCCCGCCAGCTCTCGGGCACCTCGGTCCGAACGACGACGTCGCAGTGGCGGACCCGCATCCCGAGGGCATGGGCGACCCGGCCGGTCTCGATGTCCTCGCCGGGTGTCCAGGCGGAGTGGCTTGCGAGGATCGCGCGGAGCGACGCCGTCCTGCCGATGAAGCACGCGCCGGACGTGAGCCACGGCCGGAAGTGGCGACAGAGCATCGCCATCCGGTACTCGAGCGCCTGCAGCTTCGAGGCGACGGTGACCGGGTTCGCGGCCTCGACCTTGACCGAGCAGAGATCGGCCCCGTCACGGGCGACCGCGGCGACAGCCGCGGGGATGTCCCCGCCGACGATCGTGTCGGCGTCGAGGCGGATCACGAAGCTCGTCGTCACCTCCTTCAGCGCGACATTGACGAGAAGCGCCGGATTCGGAGCGTCCAGCTCGACCCGGTGGACGCGCCAGCCCTCGGACTCGAGCGCGATCGGCGAACTCCCGCATCAGCCGGGAGCCCACCTCGACGCTGACGAGCACGTTCGCCTGGTAGCGACGGAGCGCGTTGCGGTTCTCGAAGTAGCGCGGGTGGCCGAAGAGCGGCACCACGATCGTGAAGTCGTGCGACTCCTCGTCGCCGGGCTCGATCGTCTTGCCGCGCCACCAGGCGAGGATGTTCTGGAAGTCGAAGGCGACGATCGCGAGCGCCACGACGAGCATCAACGTCTGCATCGGCTACCAGTCGTGCCTCTTCTTCCCGTGTTTTCCCTTCGGCCGGGTCGGCTCGTCCCCGGTCGGCTCGACCACCGGCGGCCTGATCGCCGTCTGGACGATCCTGACGCGCTTCGGGCACGGAGCGTGCGGACGACATTCGACCGTCGTCTCGGTCGTCTCCTTGCCGGTTTTCTTCAGATGCACCTCGCCGTGTCGCCAGAACGGCGTGAAGATGATCGTGACGATCGTGATCACGGTCACGCCGCGATGCGCGCCGCTACACCACATCTTCCGTCGCCTCCTCGGCGGCGGCGACCGTCTGTGCGGCGGGCTTGCCCCCTGGTCTCATCTCTTTCCTTCCCGAGATCGACGGTGACGGAGGGCCGCCCTCCTTGCTTTCTGGAGAGAAGGATCACCGCGAGAGCAGCCCAACGGAATGCCCTGTCCGGGGGAAAGTCGGCGTCGATCCGGGCGCCGGTCGGGGGATCTTCGCATCCCCCTCGCGAAGGTCGGCAGGGCGGCGCGTCAGCCGGCGGCGAGCGCGGCGTCGATCTGCCCGCTCGAGACGCTCGAGCTTTCGCCGCGCGGAATCGAGCGCGCGCGCCGTCTCGCCGCCCGTGTCCGTGCTGGCGAGCTCGAGCTCGTCGACGGCATCCGCAAGCTGCGCCCGAGCGTCCTCGAGCTGCCGTCGCGTCGGCTCGTCCACCCCTCCCTGGGCGTTCGCAAGCGCATCCTTCGCGTCCGTATAGGCGCCGGCGACAGCGTCCCGCGCCGCCCCGATGTCCGCCTCGGCAAAACGGCCGTCGGCGAGCGCAATCGCGCCGACGACGGCTGCGAGCACGACGAGAAGCTTGATCACGGCACCTCGGTGCTTCGCCGCACGCGGTCAGTGTCCTTCGCTACCCCCGGAGGAAGGCGAGCGCGGCGATGCCCACGAGCGTGATCCCGACACCTACCGTCTGCAAACGGGTGAGGCGCTCGCCGAAGGCGAGGTACGCGGCGATCACCGAGACGACCGCGTACTGCGACGCGAGCACCGAGGCGATCGCTACGCTCGACGCGGCGCCGGCGAGGAAGGCGGCGAAGCCGGTGAGGTCGAGCGTCGCCATCATGACCGCGAAGGGGATCGCGCCGCGCGGGATCCGGAAGCCTCCTCGCGCGACCAGGAACGGGACGACGAGCGACGTCGAGATCAGCCGCGAAACGAAGAGCGTCCACACGACGCCTAGCCCGTCCTGCGCCTCGCCGCCGGCGACGAAGCTGAACCCGAAGAAGGCCGCCGATGCGAGCGCGAGCGTGAGCTCGCGACCCGTGAACTGCCCGTGCCGCCCTCCCGTCTCTGGGCGGATCGCGACGACGACGATGCCCGCGACGACGACCGCGAGCGCCGCCGCCACCCCGGGCGCGAGGCTCTCGCCGAACAGCGCCACTGCGAAGATCGCCGCCATCGCGCCGTCGGTCGAGACGATCGGCGAGACGACGCTCACCTTGCCCCTGCGAACCGCCAGCATCCAGCACGCCATCCCGCCCACGTAGCCGATCCCGGCTCCGACGGCGAAGGCCCACGCCGCGCCGGAAGCCGACGGGCGGTCGACGAACAGGAGAAAGGGCGCGATCAGCGCGAGGCCGATCGGCATCGTCGCCCCGAGAGCGCCCCAGGCGCCGGCAGCCCGGACGAGTCGCGCTCCGACCACCGTGCCGATCCCCCACAGGAAGGCCGCCAGGAGCCCGAACCCGATCGCGGCCATGCGGCGCTTCTACAGGAGACGATGCGGGCGGGTCAATCGGCCACGGCGTCGGGCGAGAGCCGAACCGGGACTACCGAGGACACCGTCCGGATCTTCTCCGCGCGTGGCGGCGGCTCGAACCCGGTCTCCACCGCCAGCTCGACGTCGCCGAGCAGGCCGCGAACCCGGCCTGCGATCTCGTCGGCCACAGCGTCCGGCTCCGTGATTAGCTGCGGCGAGCTGACGCTCTGGCGAAAGCGACACGGAAGAGAACATCGGCTTGCGCCGTCTCGAGTACAGATGAGCACACAGACTTTGCACGGAGGACAGGTCATGGGGCTCGATCGCCTGGGGCGGCTTCGGGCACGCATCGCCTACGCGCGCGGGGCCACGTCCTCGGCCGGTGTCTCGCCTCCGACCCTCGAGGAGCTTCTGGCTCCCTCCCGCTGGCAGCGAAAGGTCGGAAGCCCGGAGCTGAGGAAGGCGCTCGGGTACCTGCAGGGGGCGATCGCCGATGCACGCCGCCTGCTCGCCGTCCCGCCCGACTCGCTCTCGCTCCGCACAGCCGAGATCGAGGCGCGCTTCCGCGATGTGCTCGACCAGCCCGTCAAATCGTTGACGATCGACTCCGCCTGGGAGCTCTGCGGCCAGGTCAAGGCCATGCTCCCCCTCCTCGCCAACGGCGACTACATCGCCGCGCAGCTCGACTACGAAGCGCAACGTGCGAAGGACAGGTCACGCTGGCACGGCTGGAACCAGCACTTCGGCAAGGACGAGCTCACGCAGATGAGAAGCAATTACCGCAAGCGCCAGCCGAATCAGGCGCTGCACACGCAGGCTGCGGAGAAGCTTTCCTTTCTCTATACACAGCGAACCGAGGCCGGCCGTGATCGACGAGCTAGAGCCGGACAGAAGTGCCGCTATCTGAACGCGCTCGCGCCGGTCTTGCTCGCGCTCCAGGCAGGACTCGTCATCGCCATCGATTACTTCGCGGCCGACGAGGTCTGGAAGGCGGTCGCTGTCGCCGGAACCGCCGGTGCCCTGGGTGCAGCGCTCAGCGGAACCATGCGGATTCGCGACGACCTGCGCGACCTCGACGATCTCCGCTCCTTTTGGCCCGCCATTCGGGTGCAGCCGCTCGTGGGCGCCACAGCCGGTCTGATCGTGCTTCTCCTCATGGAGAGCGGGACCCTGGACGTCGGCAGCAACGACTCCGGACACTGGGCAGGCCGTGCCCTGCTCGCCTTCGCAGCCGGATTCTCGGAGCCGTTCTTCCTCGGGCTCGTCCAGCGCGTGGCCGTGATCCCCGACAAGAGCGCGGTTCAGCCGGCCTGAAGCGGCTCTCCGAGTCGAACGACCGAGTCCCGACGCCCAGTTCCGCGTCGCTACCCGGGAGAGGTCTGCTTCTTCCGCACTCATCCCGCACGCGTGTGGGCGTCGCTCAAGCCTCGTGCCGGTCGACCACCACGATGCCGGCCTTCCTCTGCGCATTGAGCGGGATGCAATTTAGTGTGCTCTCGTCGAGCCACAACGTCAGCGCGATCGCCTCCTCCATTCCGACCGCTTGGATCGTGCTCTTCTGCAGGGCGATCCTCGCGCCCTGAGCGACGCCGCGGCTAGTAGCCTCACGCCCATGGAGGCCGCCCTTTTGGCTTGGTTTTGCGAGCAGGGCCGTGATCTTCCGTGGCGGAGGACGCGTGACCCGTACGCGATCTTGGTTAGCGAAGTCATGCTCCAGCAGACGCAGGTCGAGCGGGTCATCCCCTACTACGTCGGTTGGCTCGGGCGCTGGCCGACCGTCGACGGGCTCGCCGAAGCAGAGCCGGCCGACGTGATCCGCGAGTGGCAGGGACTCGGCTACAACCGCCGCGCGGTCAACCTCCACCGAGCGGCGCAGCGAGTCGCGGCGGACGGCTGGCCGGACGACCTGACCGAGCTCCCGGGCGTCGGGCGCTACACGGCCGACGCCGTCGCACGGTTCGCACACGGCGCGCCCGTGCTGCCGGTCGACGTGAACATCGCGCGGGTGCTCGAGCGCTCGGGCGGGGAGTTCGGCCCGGAGTCCGCGCAGGCGTTGATGGATCTCGGCGCGACGATCTGCGTCGGGCGCGTGCCCCGCTGCGAAGCCTGCCCGCTCGCCTCGCGCTGCCCGAGCCGCGGACGGCGCTACCCGCCGCTGCGCAGGCAGAGTCGCTTCGAGGGCTCGTTTCGCCAGCGACGGGCTCGTACGCTGCGCGACGTCGCAGCGGGCGACAGGCCGCTGCGGAGTCTCGACGCCGAGGCCGTCAGCGCGCTCGCGCGGGACGGCCTCGTCCACGTCGAGGCTGGGAGGGTCAGTCTTCCGTCGTCTCGGTCGCCTCGGCCGGCGCCTGCTTGACCACGAGCGTGCCCGAGCGCGCGGGGGGACACCGCGCCGGCAACGGTGCAAAACGTCTTGTAGGCGCCCGCGTTCAGGTTGGCGATGGTCCACGTCGCCGACTTGCCCAGCGCGCGGGCCGCGGTGCCGCCCTCGGGCTCGCGATCGCCCACAGCCTGGTCGAGGCGCGGGGCGGCAAGACGTGGGCCGAGAACCGCCCCGGCGGGGGCACCCGCGTCTCATTCACGCTTCCCATCCTTTCCTAGAGGCTTGATGTGAAACCTCTAGCGGTAGTCTCCAGGGTCGTGAGCGTCAACGGAAACGAGCGCCGTCGCGTGGTCGTGACGGGCATCGGCATGATCTCGCCGCTGGGCCTCGATCGGGAGAGCTCCTGGGAGGGCCTGGCGGCCGGACGGAGCGGCGCCGGGCCAATCACGCAGTTCGACGCGAGCGACGTCTCCGTGAAGATCGCCTGCGAGGTCAAGGGCTTCGACCCGGAGGTCGCGCTGGACAGGAAGACGGCACGCCGCACCGATCGCTTCGCCCAGCTCGCGGTGGCCGCGGCGCGCGAGGCCACCGCGGATGCAGAGCTCGACGTCGAAGGGCACGCAGAGCCGCAACGCATCGGGACGTCCGTCGCCGCCGCGATGGGCGGGCTGGCGACGCTCAGCCTCGCCTTCGACCACCTGCACGAGAAGGGCCCGGACCGGATGAACCCGTTCTGGATCACGGCCCTGATCCCGAACATGGCGGCCGGGATGGTCTCGATCGAGCTCGGAACGCGCGGTCCCTGCGCGACGTCGTGCACCGCCTGTGCCGCGTCGGCGATGGCGATCGGCGACGCGCTCCTCTACATCCGCTCGGGAATGGCGGACGTGATGCTCGCGGGCGGGTCGGAGGCGGTGATCACACCGCTCGCGGTCGGCGCCTTCTCGGCGATCAGGGCGATGTCCGTCCGCAACGACGAGCCCGAGCGGGCAAGCCGGCCGTTCGACGGCGACCGGGCCGGTTTCGTCATGGGCGAGGGTGCGGCCGTGCTCGTGCTCGAGGAGCTCGGGCACGCCGAGCGGCGCGGGGCGAAGATCTATGCCGAGCTGCTCGGTTACGGCCTGTCGTCCGACGCCGAGCACGTCACGGCGGTCGACCCGACAGGCGACAACCCCGCGCGGGCGATCCAGATGGCGATCGACGACGCGGGCATCCAGCCCACCGACGTCGCCTACGTCAACGCGCACGCGACGTCGACGCCGCTCGGCGACGCGGCCGAGACGCGGGTGCTCAAGCGGGTCTTCGGCGAGGACGGAGCGCGGCGGATCCCCGTCTCGTCGACCAAGTCGATGACCGGCCACATGCTCGGCGCGGCAGGCGCGGCCGAGGCCGCGATCAGCGTGCTCGCCATGTGCCGCGACACGCTTCCGCCGACGACGAACCTCGAGGTTCCCGACCCCGAGTGCGATCTCGACTACGTCCCGAACGAGTCGCGTCAGGCCGACGTTCCGTACGCGCTGTCGAACGGCTTCGGCTTCGGCGGGCACAACGCATGCCTCGTCTTCGGCCGCTGGGACGGCCCGAACGGCCGCCGCGGTCGCCGGTAGTCGAGCCCATAGGGGCGACGCGTGCGTCGCTCGTCAAACGTGGCGAAGCAACGCGACAGCCTGCGCTGCGAGTCCTTCTCCGCGTCCGGTGAACCCGAGCCCGTCGGTGGTGGTCGCCCGGACAGTGACCCGCTCGGGCTCGACGCGCAGCACTCCGGCGAGATTGGCGCGCATCTCGTCCCGCACGGGTGCCAGGCGCGGCTCCTCACCCACCAGCACGCAGTCGGCGTTGACCAGCTCCCAGCCCGCCTCGCGGACGACCTCGTAGGCGCGCGCGAGGAGATCGAGTGAGCTCGCCCCTTCCCACTTCGGATCCCCTGAGGGGAAGAGCCAGCCGATGTCGCCGAGTCCCGCGGCGCCGAGCAAGGCGTCGACGAGCGCATGGGAGACGACGTCGCCGTCCGAGTGGCCGACGAGCCCGCGGTGGCCCGGAAACCCTACGCCCGCGAGCACGAGCGGCACCCCGTCGGCGAGCGCGTGGGCGTCGACGCCGATACCGACTCTGATCTCGCCGCTCACGCGGAAGCCCCCGACCCCGCGTCACAAGCGCTGACCTTGTGTTGCATCACCCGCGAGAGAAACCGCGGGTCTCTCGCGGTCAAGGGAGGGGAATGATGCAACACAAGGTCGAGTTTGTACCAGCGCGCGGCTGGCGGCGGCGCAGCACAGCGCGGGACAGCACAGCGCGGCGCAGCACAGCGCGACGCGGGCGGCGCGGCGCGGCGGGGCGCGCGAGGGACTAGCCGAGCGGCTCCTGGCGGCGGGTCCTGCCCTCGAAGGCCGAGACCGTGTCGTAGCCGACCACGCGGGCGAGAGAAAGCGCCAGGTCGAGATCCTCCCCGACGAGGTGCGGCTCGTGCGCGTCGGACGCGGTCGTGATCGGAACGCCGTGCCGGTAGAAAGCGCCGAGCAGGGCCGCGCTCGGGTAGATCTCGCCAACCGGCTTGCGCAACCCGGCCGTGGAGATCTCGGCGGCCACGTCCGCCGCGGCGAGCCCGGCCGCGAGCTCCTCCGCGAGCTCCGCCTCGACCGCGGGATCGGGCCGCGAGCCGTAGATCTTCGCCAGGTCGGGATGCGCCATCACGTCGACCGCGCCGCTCACCGCGAGCTCGGCCACCGACTTCACGTAGCGGCGCCAGACGTCCTCGACCGAGAGCCGCTCCCAGATCCCGGGCTGGTCGTCGATCGGCGTCGTCAGCACCTCGTGGACCGAGCCCAGGAGGAGGTCGAACGGGTACGGCTCGAGCAGCTCGGCGAGGCGCTCCTGCCGTCCGGGCACGATGTCGATCTCGAGGCCCAGCTTGACCGGCAGGCCGTGTCGCTTCGCCTCCTGCACGGTGTCGCAGTAGGCGTCGAGGTCGTAGGTGCAGCGCTCGACGTGGTAGGGGAGCGACCAGATCTCCCGTGTCTGGTGGAAGTAGTACACGTGCTCGGTGAAGGCGATCTCGTCGACACCGCGCTCCCGTGCCCGCTCGACGAAGCGCTCGACCGCCGCGAGAGAGTGGACGAGCGGCTCGGCGCCGTCGACCGCCGGGCCGCGCAGGTGCATGTGGTAGTCGACGATCACGCCGTCCCGCGCTCCAGCGCGAGCAGCTCCTCGACGAAGGCGAGGTCCTCGGCCGTCGTCACCTTGACGAGCCTCGCATCGCCGCGCACGAGCCTGACCCGGCCGCCGGCAGCCTCGACGAGCCCGGCGCAGTCGCTCGTCGCATCGTCGCCGCGGCTCAGAGCCCGGCGGAACGTCTCGGCAACGAACGCCTGGGGGGTCTGCACCGCGTAGAGGCCGCTCCGGTCGACGGTCTCGACGACCGCGTCCGCAGCGCCCCGCTTGAGCGTGTCGGCAACGGCCAGGGCGGGCACGGCGCCGTCCCATCCCTCGCCGAGCGCGGAGACGACGCGCTCGATCACCTCGTCCGCAAGCAGCGGTCGCGCCGCGTCGTGCACGAGGATCACGGCCGCGTCGTCAGGTGCCTCGGCGACGCCGATCCGCACCGATTCGGCCCGCGTCTCGCCGCCCGTGAGGCACGCGCGCACCTTGCCCGCGGAGAGCTCCTCGGCGAGCAGGATCGACGGCTCCTCCCACTCCGGCGGCACCACGACCACGATCGCGTCGATCCGGTCCGACGCGTCGAGGCGCTCGATGCTCTCGGCGAGCAGCGGTCTGCCGCCGAGCCCGGCGAACGCCTTGGGACGGTCGCCGCCCAGGCGATCGCCCCGGCCGGCGGCGACGAGTACCGCCCACGTCATCGGGGCCTCGGCACTCATCGGGACGGAACGACGGCGACCTCTCCGTCCCGCTCGGTGAAGATCTCCGGGCTGACCGGCCGTTGCGCCTCCGTGAACTGCTGCAACACCTTCTTGCGGATCCGGTCTGCGTACTTCGCAGGAACCGCGACAAAGACGTCGTCCCGGGGCACCGCATAGACGGCCTTGCCGATCTCACCCGCGATGTCCTTCCGCAGCCGCGCCGAGGTGAGCCGCGTCGCGTCGTAGCCGTCGCCCGAGGCCCAGCCGCAGAGCTGCTCTTCGCAGAGCAGCGGCTCCGTCCGCTCGACGAGGTTCTCCTGAGCCGCCCGGGCAATCCGGCGCGGCGAGACCCCCCAGCGCTCGACGTCCTTCCGGGTCACGGGCAGTCGGCTGTCGTCGCGGTCGACGAGATAGACGAGCGAGAGCCGGCCTGCAAACGGCCTCGTCAGCGGCTTCTCCCGCAGCCGCCGCAGCGCGAACGGGGGCTCGAGGAGCGGCATCAACGAGCTCTCCACATCCTCGAACGAGTCGCCTTCCAGACCGCGCTCGAGCTGCCCGAGCGCGTCGTCGACCGCGGAGGTCACGATCTCGTCCCGGCTTGACGGATCCACCTTGTAGCCGGCGTAGGCCTCCGCGAGATCGACCCGGAGCGAGGTGAGGCCGTCCTCGACGCTCACCGTCAGCTTCCCGCCTGGCTCGGCCGAGAGACCGGCGTCGTCGAGCTTCGCGGCGACCACCTGCTCGAACGAACCGGGCGAGAGGAGCACCACCTCGGCCGTGCTCGCTCCGGCCGTCCCAGGCTCGCCGCCGCCGCCGCACGAGGCCGCGACGAGGGCGAGCGCGATGAGTCCGAGCAGGGCGGGACGCACCCGCTAAGGATGCCCTCGCCCACGTCGGGGCGCGGCAGAGCCCAGACCCCTAGACCGCGACGGCGACCTCGGTGAGGACGCCGTCGAGCCACACTGCAGCCTCGTCCTCGTCCATCGCCTTGGCGTACATGAGCTCGGACGCGAGAATCTTCTTCGCCTTGACGAACATCTGCTTCTCGCCCGTCGAGAGACCCTTCTCCTGGTCGCGCAGCGACAGGTTCCGCACGACCTCGGCGAGCTCGAAGATGTCCCCGGTCTTCATCTTGTCGCGGTTGTGCTTGAAGCGGCGATTCCAGTTCTTCGGCATCTTCGTGCCGCTCCCACCGAGCACCTCGAGGACACGCTCGACCATCTCCTCGTCGATCACCGGCCGAAGGCCCACGCTCTCGGCGTTCTCCGTCGGGACGTTCACGACCATGTCGTTGTGCAAAATCTTGATGGTCAGATACTCGCGCTCCTGACCGAGAACCGTCTTGGCCTCCTTCTTGACCACGGTGCCAGCGCCGTGGTGGGGGTAGACGACCTTATCGCCGACTGCGTACAACCCATCCTCCTCTGGCCGAAAAAAAGGCCGCCGATTGCCTGCGGACCCGTGGAACCCCGTCATTTTACCCGATCCCGGGCGCAATTTCCGGGCGTCCCACCCTTCCGGCTGCAGGCACCCGATCGACCAGGTTCACGCTGCAGCCCTACAGCTGCAGGTATCGATCGACCAGGTTGTGCTCCTGGAGGCGCCTGAGCCCCTCGCGGATCTCCCTCGCCCTGACCGATCCCACCCCGTCGACCGCCTCGAGCTCGCGATGGCTCGCCCTCACGACCGCCTCGAGCGTCGCGAAATCCCGGACGACGTGCTTGACGACGGTCTCGGGGATCCGCGGTATGTGCGACAGCACCCGGTAGCCCCGGGGCGCGACGCCGTAGTCGAGCGGATTCGCGTCGCGCGGGTAGCCGAGCAGCTCGGTGAGCTCCTCGAACTCCAGCAGCTTCGAGTAGGGAAGGTGTGACAGCCCGTCGAGCACCGCAGCCCCCTGCGCGGGCTGGCCCGAGAGCTCGTAGTCGAACACGACCGCCGCCTTCTCCTTCGGCACGTCCTCGATCAGCTCGTCCAGCTGCATGCGGATCAGCCGGCCCTCCTCGCCGAGCTCCACGCAGTTTCGCTCGACCTCGCCCGCCATCCTCGTCGTCATCTCCGCCCGTTGCAGAACGACGAGCACGTCGTCGAGCATCACCGCCGACTGGAACTCGAGCGACGTGAGCCTCGTGAGGCCCTGGTCGAGCCGCTGCCGGTAGGTCTCGAGCGTCCCGAGCGCCTGGTTCGTTCGCGCGAGCACGTCGGAGATCTCGCCGAGCTGGTAGCGGAGGTCGCCGACGAAGAGCGTGACCGTCTCGCGCTGCTGCGAGATCGAGAGGACGACTGCCCCCGTCTGCTTGGCGACGCGCTCGGCCGTGCGATGCCTCGTGCCCGTCTCCTCCGAGGCGATCGTCGGATCGGGCATGAGCTGGACGTTCGCGTAGACGAGCTTCGAGATCGAGGGGTTGACGATGATCGCCCCGTCCATCTTCGCGAGCTCGTAGAGGTGCTGCGACGCGAACGGCAGGTCGAGCCGTATCCCGCCCGAGAACAGAAAGGACAGGTTCGACGGCTCCCCGATCACGATCAGCGCGCCGAGCCGGGCCCGGATGATGTCGTCGATGCCGGAGCGAAGCGACGTGCCCGGCGCGACGAGGCCCAGCGCCGAGAGAAGGGTTCTATCTGTCCGGGGGTCTGCTCGCATCGAGGCCGGCAGCGATCGCCTGTCGAAGGGTGTTCACCGCTTCGACCCGCATTCTGCCATGCGCGCTCGTGCCTTCAGGCGCGATCGCAGCCTCGAGGCCCAGCTTCTCGCATTCGCCCAGGCGCCGCTCGGCCTGACTCGCAGCGCGAAGCCGGCCCGTCAGACCGATCTCACCGAAGCAGGCGAGCCCAGGGCGAACGCGTGCGTTTCGCGCCGCCGAGGCGATCGCGAGCGCGACGCCGAGGTCCGCCCCGGGCTCGTCGATCCGGACCCCGCCGGCGACGTTGACGAACACGTCTGCCTGCCCGAGCGCCACGCCCGCGTGGCGACCGAGCACGGCCACGATCATCGAGAGCCTCTTGGGGTCGACCCCGGTGGCGACGCGGCGCGGCATCGCGAGGTCGGTCGGCGAGACGAGGGCCTGGATCTCGAGCAGCAGCGGCCGCGTCCCCTCGAGCGCGCAGACGACCGCCGATCCCGGCTGGCTCTCGTCCGGCCTCCCGAAGAGCTCGGACGGGTCGGCGACGCCCACGAGCCCGTCGGACGTCATCTCGAACACGCCGAGCTCGTTCGTCGAGCCGAACCGGTTCTTCACCGACCGCAACACGCGATGCTCCCGGTAGCGATCGCCCTCGAACTGGAGGACGGCGTCGACGAGGTGCTCGAGGACGCGCGGGCCGGCGACCGAGCCGTCCTTCGTCACGTGCCCGACGAGGAACGTCGCGACCCCGTGCTCCTTGGCGACCCGCAGCAGCCGGCCGGCCGCCTCGCGCACCTGCGCGACCGAGCCGGGCGCCGAGCCCAGGTCGGGCGCATAGAGCGTCTGCACCGAGTCGATCACGCAGACGTCCGGACGCTCGCGCTCCAGCGTCGCGCACACCTCGTCGAGGTTCGTCTCCGCGAGGATCAGGATCTCGCCGCCCCCGCCGAGCCGATCGGCCCGGAGCTTGACCTGCGCCGTCGACTCCTCCCCGGTGACGAGAAGCGTCTTGCGCGCTCGCGGACATGGCCCGGAGAGCCATCAGCAACAGCGTGGACTTGCCGATTCCCGGGTCTCCGGAGACGAGTACGAGGGAGGCCGGCACGAGCCCGCCGCCGAGGACGCGGTCGAGCTCGGCGACACCGGTCGGCATCCGCTCGGCGTCGGTCGCCTCGACCTCGACGAGTCGCAGGAGCGGCTTCGCAGAGGCAGGGATCGCGGCCACGGCGAGCGTGCGCTCCTCGACGAGCGTCCCCCACTCCCCGCAGGCGGGGCAGCGCCCGAGCCACTTTCCGGTCGCATACCCGCACTCCGAGCACGCGTGCTGGACGGCTGTCTTCGCCACCCGGTCAGTCTAGGCTCGGGTCCCGACGATCCTGTCGCAGCTTCGTGACAATTCACCGTCCAGGTCGAGACGACGAAAGGAGCTCGATGCCCACGATCGCCGCCAACGGGATCGACATCGCCTATCGGTGGGACGGCGACGGCCCGGAGACGCTCGTGCTCGTGAACGGCCTCGCCGACGCAAAGGAGTCCTGGGAGGCTCAGGTGCCCGCGTTCGGCGAGCGCTACCGCATCCTCTCCTACGACAACCGGGGCGTCGGCGAGTCGTCGACCCCACCCGGCCCGTACACGACCGCGGAGATGGCCGACGACCTGCACGGGCTGGTCGAAACGCTCGAGCTCGGTCGCTTCCACCTGGTCGGCGTGTCGATGGGCGGCATGATCGCCCAGGAATACGCGATCGCCCACGCCGACCGGCTGCTCTCGGCCTCGTTCTGCTGCACCTACTCGTACCCGGGGCCCTTCTGCCTGCGGATGTTCTCCTGCTGGCGCGACCTGGTGCCCGATCTGGGCGTCGGCTTCACCCAGCGCGAGGTCATCCTGTGGGCGTTCACGACCGACTTCTTCGAGCAGCAGGAGGAGACGCTCGTCGAGATCGAGGAGCTGATGGCCGCAAACCCGCAGTCGACCGAGGGCTACCTCGCCCAGCTCCACTCGATCGAGACGCACGACACCCGCGGCCGGCTCTCCACGGTCAGCTGTCCGGCGCTGACGCTGGTGGGCGAAGGCGACATCCTGATCTACCCGAAGCTCTCGCGCCGCCTGCACGAGGAGCTACCGGATTCGTCCTGGGTCGAGGTTCCCGGCGGCCACGCGTGCCTCTGGGAGTTCCCCGACGAGTTCAACCAGGCGGTGCTGGGCTTCCTCGACGGCCTCGGAGCGCGCTGAAGCGTCGCGCGAGGAGATCGTCGGCCTCGGACAGCCCCATCAGGCCGTTGGGCCGCCGGTAGAGCACGAGCAGGATCAGGAGCGCAACCACGATCTGGGTCGTCCCCGGCACCTCGATCCGCTCCTCGACACGGCGCGTGACCTCGAACACCGCAGTCACCGTCACGGCGCCGACGACGGCGCCGGAAACCGAGCCGAGGCCGCCCACGACCAGCATGGCGAGCAGGTTGAACGTCAACGCGAAGAAGAACTGTCGCGGCCCGAACGCGATGTTGTACTGGGCCCAGAGCGCCCCGCCGACCCCCATGATCGCGCCTGACAGCGTCCACGCCCACCAACGAAGCCGGACGACGTCGGCGCCCAGCGCCTCGGCGGCGAGCGAGTCGGTCCGGCTCGCACGAAGCTTCAGCCCGGCCCGGGACTCGCGGAAGGCCCGGCAGATCGCGATTGCGACCACGGCGAAGACAAACGCCGACCAGACCGTCGTCGAGCGCGGGATTCCGAACAGCCCGGTCGCGCCGCGCGTGATGCCCTCCCAGTTGTCGAACACCACGAACAGGATCACGAGGATGCCGATCGTCGCCATCGCCATCGCGCTCTCCTGCATGCGGGTGAGGGCGAGGCCGATCACCGCGGCCACGAGAGCGCCGGCCAGGCCGCCGAGCAGCACGGCCGGGACGAACGGGACCGTGTTGTCGGCAATGAACCCGGGTAGCGACGGCGCGAGCCCGGCCCGGATCGCGGGTGGGATCGTGACGAGCGCCGCGACGTAGGCGCCGACCCCCATGAAGCCGACGTGGCCGAAGCTGACGATCCCCGAGTTCCCGGAGAACGACTGGATCGCGAGGACGAGGACGAGCACGATGAAGAAGTTGACGATCACCCGCAGGTCGGCCGGGCTCGCCAGCGCGTTTCCCGCGGCGGCCACGATCGCCAATGGCACGGCGAAGATCGCCGTACCGCGAAGCGTCCTTCGCCACAGCCCCGGCATCAGCGCGCCTCGGCCGGGCGGGAGAGGAGCCCCTCGGGCCGGAAGTAGAGGATCGCCACCACGATCGCGAGCGCGAAGGCGTCGCGGAACGGGAGGATGTCGTTCGGGAGCGTCGCGTCGAGCCCGACCTCGATCGCCGCGAGCACGAAGCCGCCGACGACCGCGCCGGTCAGCGAGCCCAGACCGCCGATCACGCTGGCGATGAACGCCTTCAGCACCGGGATGAAGCCCATCGTGGGCTCCACGGTTCCGCGCCGGGCGAGGATGAAGATCGCAGCGACTCCCGCGAGCGCCCCGGAGATCGCGAAGGCGGTGGCGATCACGCGGTTGGCCGGGATCCCCATCAGCCGCGCTACCTGGAAGTCCTGGGCGGCCGCGAGCATCCCGAGGCCCTGAGTCGAGCGGCGGAGAAACACCGTCAGAACCCCGAGCGATGCGAGGCAGGTCACGGTCGTGATGATCTGGAGCCAGCCGATCGAGAAGCTGCCGATCCGCACCGCCTCGTTGAAGACGTCGGGAAGGCGGACGCCCTTCTGCCGCGGGGAGACGGCCGCGAGGAAGATGTTCTGGATGATCACCGCGACGGCGAAGCTCGAGAACAGGAGCGTGAGGAAGCTGGCGCCTCGCAGCGGCCGGAACGCGATTCGCTCCATCAGCACAGCCGCGACCGCTGCGGCCGCGATCGCCGAGACGACCTGGATCGGGAACGAGATCCCGCGCTCGTTCTCGAGATACATCGTGTACGCGGCGACGGTGACGAGCTCCCCCTGCGCGAAGTTGACGAGCCCGAGGATCGAGAAGACCATCGCGAGACCGAGCGCCAGCAGCGCGTAGGTCGACCCGAGGCTGAGGGCGTTGATGACCTGCTGGAGAGCCTCCTGGCCGGCATCCGCGAAGGGCAGGATGACCACTACGACACTCCGATCCCGAGATAGGCGCGCTCGATCTCGGCCGAGGCGCGCAGCTCGGCGGCCGGGCCCTCCCGGTCGACCTCGCCGTTGACGAGGACGTACGCACGGTCGGAGACCTCGAGCGCGCGGTGGACGTTCTGCTCGACGAGGAGGATCGTCGTCCCCTCGTCGCGCAATCGTGAGAGGAGCTCGAAGATCTGGTCGACGAGGATCGGCGCCAGCCCGAGCGACGGCTCGTCGAGGAGGAGGAGCTCGGGCGACGCCATCAGCGAGCGGCCGATCGCGAGCATCTGCTGCTGGCCGCCAGAGAGCGTGCCTCCCGCCTGCCCCGCGCGCTCGCCGAGGACGGGAAAGAGGTCGAGCACGCGCTTCCGTGCTGCCTCGGCCGAGGCGCGATCGCGCTGCGGAACGGCGCCGAGCCGCAGGTTGTCGGCCACGGAAAGCCGTGGGAAGACCCGCCTGCCCTCGGGCGTCAGCGCGAGGCCCCGCTTCACGATCTGCTCCGGGGGCAGCCGCTGGATCTCCTCGTCGCGGAAGAAGACCTGCCCGGATGCGACGGGAACGAGCCCGACGACGGCGTTCAGGAAGCTCGACTTGCCGGCGCCGTTCGCGCCGAGCAGGGCGACGATCTCGCCCTGCTCGACGCGAAGGGAGACCTCGCGCACCGCCACGATCGGCCCGTAGCGGACGACGAGGCTCTCGACCCGAAGGAGCTCGGCCAAGCTACTGGGCCGGTGCGATGTAGCTCGGGATCAGCTGCTCGAGCAGCGTGAACTCCGTTCCCTTCATCTGGACTAGGGTGATCTCCTTGTCGGGGAGCCGCGTCTCCGGGTTCATCGTCATGTTCCCGGTCAGGAGCGGCACGTCCTTGAGCGCGAGGACGGCCTCGAGCACCGCGTCCGGCTCGACGGACTGTGCGTTCTCGACCGCCTGGACGTACGCGTAGACGTTGTCGCGACCGATCGCCTCGAACGTGTTCGACTCCGGGGGCGATCCCTTCCACTCCGTGTACTGATCGACGAACTCCGCGATCGGGCTCCCGGGCGAGTCGAACCCGTGGGTGGAGTAGACGGTGCCGTCGACGGCGCTGCCGCCCGAGTCGACGAACAGGCTTGAGTCGTTGCCGTCGGTCGTGATCAGCGGCGTCTCGACCCCGGCCGAGCGGAGCTGCTTGAGCAGAGCGCCGGAGTCGGGGACGAAGATCGGCGAGAAGATCACGTCGGGCGCCGGGCTCGCGTTCTGGATCTTCGTCACCTGGGGGCCGAACTCGGTCTGGCCGATCTTGAACGTGTCCTCGCCGACGATCTCGCCGCCGCAGATGTGGGCGAACGCGTCGGCGAAGAAGGTCGGCATGTCCTTCGTGTACGGGATCTCGGGCGACCCGAGCGTGTACGCCGTCTTGTAGCCCTGGTCGCAGGCGTACTGGGCTCCCGCGGAGGCCTGCTGGTTGTCGCCGAAGACGAACGCGAAGACGCGGTCGCCGCCGTCGCGGACGATCGCAGGCGCGGTGTTGCCCCCGACGCTCATGATGCCGCCGGCCTCGGATACGAGCTGGCCGCTCGCGAGCCCGGCGTCTGCCGTCGTCATCACCTGGATGTTGACGCCGTCGTCGAGAAGCTCCTGGGCGGTGGTCAGCGTCTGCGTCTGGTCGCCCTTGTTGTCCTTGGCGACGATCTCGACCTGCACAGGGCCGCCGGCCGCGTTGATCTGCTGAGCCGCGAACTCCATGCCGTTCTGAAGAGGAACGTCGTAGGCGGCGTACGGGCCGGACAGCGCTCCGGAGAAGCCGATGCGAAGGGTCAGCGGCTCGCCGCTCCCCTCCTCGGCCACCGCACCGGTGCCGGCCGGCGCAGCGCCCGTGTCGGCGGCCGGCGGGGGCGGCGCGGCCTCACCGCCGTCGTCACTCCCGCCGCACCCTGCGGCGAGCGCCGCGAGCGCGAGCGTGAGCAGCGCGGCGAGGGTGAGAATCACACGTCGTCTCATCCCGAGTTCCTCCTTGTCAACCTTCGAGGGGGCACGATCGCCGGGGCGACCGAGGAAGCGAGTCTACGGAGTTGAGGCGCTCGCGACACGTGGAAGTTAGACGCCCACCGGCGGCGGTTCGGGAGGCGGAGCGGCCGTGGTGCCGAGGTAGGCCTGGATCACGACAGGGTCTCGGCGCACCGTGTCGGCCGTCCCCTCGCAGATCGTGCGACCTTCGGCGAGCACGTGAATCCGCTCGCACAGTCGCATGATCAGCCTGAGGTCGTGGTCGACGATCAGGACGGCGCAGCCCTCGTCGTCGCGAATCGCCTTGATCGTCGTCAGGAGCGAGTCGGACTCCGCCTCGTTCATCCCCGCCGCCGGCTCGTCGAGGAGGAGGAAATGTGGCCGCCCGGCGAGGGCCCGGGCGATCTCGACGCGGCGCTGCTGACCGTACGGCAGGGTCACGGCGAGCCGGTCGGCGACGTCGGCCAGGCCGAGCCGTCCCAGCAGCTCCGGCACCAGGGCCAGCTCGCGGCGGCGCGCGACCGCCCCGACCTCGACGTTCTCGAGCACCGTCATCTCGCTGAAGAGTCGGATCTGCTGGAACGTCCGCCCGATTCCCAGCGATGCCACCGCGTGGGGGCTGGCGCCCGTCGCGTCGACGCCAGCCACGACGACCCGGCCCTCGGTCGGGCGCATGACACCGCTCGCCACGTTGAGCAGGGTCGTCTTGCCGCTGCCATTCGGTCCGATCAGGCCGACGATCTCGCCCTCGCCGACGTCGAGCGACACGCCGTCCAGCGCGCGCAGCCCGCGAAACTGCTTGACCACCCGCTCGAGCACGAGCGTCGCCGCGCTGTCATGCTCGGGCGCTGTCGCCTCGGCGATCATCGAGGCCGGGACTCTAGCGCGCGCTTGTCATCGAGGATCGCGAGCGCCTCGTCGGCGTCCTACTCGGTGATCATCAGCGGCAGCGTCGGCGCGAGACGACATTCTCGACGACCCCGTTGCGATGTTGACTGACGTGACGCGCCCGGAGTTGCACCAATCGCCCCGCTGGGCTGCCGTCCGGCGCGGAGTTCGGGCGCATCGAGCGCCACTCCCGCCCGAGGTTCGCCTCGGAGCGTTCCAGGGTCCTGGCTGCGGTCTGTTCGGCGTCGGGAATCACACGACCTTCAGATGATCCCCTAAGATCGGCGCCTCCGCATGACGCCCGAGCAGCTTGCCGAGGCGGGGGTCCGCGCCGTCGCGCTCGTTCTCGTCGACAACGCGGGGATCACCCGCATGAAGTGCGTTCCGATCGATGCGATCGGGCGCGCCTCCGAGCGCGGCATCGGCTGGTCGAGCGTCTGGGGCCTCTCGCTCGGCGACGACTCCTTCGCCCACGACCCCGGCCTCTACAGTCCGTCCGGGGAGCTACGACTGCGCGCCGACCTCGACGCGGCGGCATTGCTCGGCTGCTCCCCCGGCTGGGCGTGGGCGCCGATCGACCACCACGAGCAGTCCGGCGAGCCGTGGCCGGGCTGCCAGCGGGCATTCCTTCGCCGCCAGGTCGAGCGGGCGCGGGATGCGGGGCTCGAGCTGAGGGCCGCCTGGGAGCTCGAGTGGACGACCGGCCGGGAAGGGCCCGACGGCTTCGAGGCGCTGCACGAGGGCCCGGGCTACGGTGCGGTGACGTTCGGGCGCACCGGCGACCTGATGCTCGCGCTCGTCGACGCGCTCGCCGCCTCGGGCGTCGCCCTCGAACAGGTACATCCCGAATATTCGGACGGCCAGATGGAGGTCTCGGTCTCGCCGCGCGACGCGGTTGCCGCCTGCGACGGGACCGTGCTCGCACGGCACGTGATCCGTGCGGTCGCCGAACAGCACGGGTGGCGGGCGAGCTTCGCGCCGCGGGTCGTCGCCGGTTCGGTCGGCAACGGCGCGCACATCCACTTCAGCGTCTGGCGCGACGGAGAGAACCAGCTCGCGGGCGGCGACGGTCCGGAGGGGCTCCGGGCAGAGGGCGAGAAGTTCGTCGCCGGCGTCCTCGAGCACCTGCCGGCGATGACCGCGCTCGGAGCGCCGTCCCCGCTGTCGTATGCCCGCATGCAGCCGTCGCACTGGGCCGGCGTCTACACCTGCTGGGGGAACGAGAACCGCGAGGCGTCGCTCAGGCTCGAGGGAACGGGCGACCCGGCGGCCGCAGGCGCTGCGAACGTCGAGTGGAAGTCCGTCGACGGCGCCGCGAACCCCTACCTCGTCCTCGGCGCGATCGTCGCGGCAGGGCTCGACGGGCTCGAGCGCGGTCTCGAGCTCCCGCCGCCGGTCTCGGCGGATCCGTTCGAGCTCACCGAGGAGGAGCGTCGGGCAGGGAGGATCGACCGCCTGCCCGACTCCCTCGCAGCGGCTGCCGAGGCGCTCGCCGCCTCCGAGGTCCTGCGCGACGCGATGGGCGGGTATCTACACGACCGCGTCGTCGCGGTCCGTCGGGCCGAGGCCGCGAGCACGAACGGCGTCGACGAGCAGTCCCTCGTCACCCGCTACCGCTGGAGGTATTAGTGATCGACCTCTCGGATGCTCCCGTCGTCGACGTCCATTGTCATCCCTGGCGCACAGACGAGCTCCTCGCGGCCGAGCCGATCGGGTTCGAGAACCGGATCACGATGACCGGCATGTGCCTGATCTCCTCCGGCCTCGCCGACGAGGAGACCGAGCGGCACCTGAGCCTGCTGACCGACTCGACGCCGCTCGCGCTGACGATGCGCCGGCGGCTCGCCGACTACCTCGGCTGCGAGGCGACACAGGGAGCTGTCGCAACCGCCCGCCGGGAAGCGCTCGGCGCCGATCCACCCGGCTACTGCGCGGCGCTCTGGGCCGACGCGAACGTCGCCGGGCTGATCTACGACGAGGGCTACCCGCAGCCCACGATCACCCGGGAGGACTTCGCGACGGCAAGCGCAGCCCGACTCCACCGCGTCGGGCGGATCGAGCCCTGGATCGTCGAGCTGCGCGCCGGGGCAGCGTCGTTCGCAGAGCTCGAGGACGCCTTCGTCGCGCGGGCCGAGCAGGAGGCCGGCGACGCCGAGCTCGTCGCCTTCAAGAGCGTGATCGCATACCGCACGGGCCTCGACGTCGGCGACCCGAGCCGCGACGAGTGCGAGCGGGGCTTCGAGCGCTGGCGCGCGGACGGGTTCCGCGAGACGCGCGAGCACGCGAAGCCGGTTCGGGACGCGCTCCTTCGTCGCACGCTCGAGGTCGCGAAGCGCGAGGGCCGGCCGGTGCATATCCATTGCGGCGGCGGCGACCCGGCAATCGTCCTCGCGCACGCACACCCGCAGGATCTCTTCCCGCTGCTCGGCGAGCACGCAGATCAGCCGGTCGTCCTGATCCATTCGGGCTGGCCCTGGCTCGAGGAGGGGGCCTTCGTCGCGTCGGTGCTGCCGCAGGTGTACCTCGACACGTCGCTGACGACGCCCTGGGGGAGTCTCGCACTCGACCAGAAGCTCGAGGTGCTACTGGGCATCGCACCACCTGCGAAAGTGATGTACGGCTCGGACGAGGCCTCCGAGCCCGAGGTGATCTGGCTGTCGGCCCAGCTCGCCCGCGAGGGCCTGGGCCGCGTCCTCACGACCGCGGTCGAGCGCCGCTGGCTCGACGAGCGCGAGGCGCGCTCGATCGGCGAGGGAGTCCTTGCGGGGAACGCGCGACGGCTACACGGAATCGCATCGAGCGGGTAGGTTGCGCTCATGACGAGTTTCTGGCACCCGGTCGCCGACATGGGGCGCGTCGACGCCGAGGGCGAGTTCGTGCTCGAGCGGGGTGACGGCGTCTGGATCTGGGACGAGGAGGGGCGCCGCTACCTCGACGCGACCGCAGGCCTGTGGTTTGCGAACGCCGGCCACGGCCGCACCGAGATCGCCGACGCCGCGGCACGACAGCTCGGCACGCTCGCGCACTTCTCCTGCTACGGCGAGATCGCGACACGGCCGACGCTCGAGCTCGCGGAGCGTGTCGCCGTGCGCGCGCCCGTGCCCGGGTCGAAGGTCTTCTTCACGAGCGGCGGCGGCGAGGCGATCGAAACCGCCGCCAAGCTCTCGCGCCGGTACTGGAGCCTGCTCGATCAGCCGGAGCGGACGGTCGTGATCGCGCGCGAGCGCGCCTACCACGGGCTGAACGCATACGGAACGAGCCTGGCCGGCGCCGACGTCTTCATCTCGGGGCACGGAAAGCTCGTTTCGGAGGTCGTCCACGTCCCGTGGGACTCCGCGGCCGCGCTCGCCGAGGCGATCGAGAGCGCCGGCCCCGATCGGGTCGCCGCATTTTTCTGCGAGCCGGTGATCGGCGCGGGCGGGGTCTTCGCCGCGGGGCCGGCCTATCTCGCCGAGGCGCGTGCGATCTGCCGCGACACGGGCGTGCTCTTCGTCGCCGACGAGGTCATCTGCGGCTTCGGGCGCTGCGGCGACTGGTTCGCGAGTACCCGCTGGGGCCTCGAGCCGGACCTGATGACGTTCGCGAAGGGCATCACCTCCGGCTACATCCAGCTCGGTGGCGTGCTCGTGTCGCCCCGGGTGGCCGAGCCGTTCTGGCGTCCCGACGGCGGCGCGTTCTGGCGCCACGGCTACACGTACTCGGGTCACGCCGGCGCCTGTGCGGCCGGGCTCGCAAACCTGGACATCTTCGAGCGGGAGGGGCTCGTCGCCCGCGGGCTCGAGCTCGAATCGGAGCTCGCGGACGCGCTCGCGCCGCTGGCGGAGCATCCGCTCGTCTCCGAGGTGCGAGCCGGAACCGCCGTCATGGCCGCGGTCCAGCTCGACCCCGTCGCGGTCGCCGCCGACCCGGGCCTGCCCGAACGGGTCGTCCTCGCTACGCGCGAGGCAGGCGTCCTGACCCGCCTGCTGCTCGGCGGCGCGCTGCAGGTCTCGCCGGCGCTGACGATCGGCCGGTCCGAGCTGGAGGAGCTGGCGGCAGGCCTATCCGCGGGTCTCGACGCATGCGCTATGGCGCCAGCTCGTACGGGAAGCTCGTGAGCAGCTCGTAGCCGTCCTCGGTGACGAGCAGCACGTCCTCGAGCCTGCAGCCGCCGAAGCCGCGTCGATACAGGCCTGGCTCGATCGTGATCACATCGCCGGGAACCAGGGTTTCACCGCCGTCGTCGAGCGTCGGTGCCTCATGGAGATCGAGGCCGAGGCCATGGCCCAGGTAGTGAGCGAAGCCGTCCTCGAGCACTGTCCCCTCGGCCTTCGTGCGACGCGTCTGGTATCCGGCCGCCTCGAATACCTCACAGGCGATCCGGTAGGGCTCGCCCGCGCTGATCCCGGGCCTGACCGTCTCGCAGGCTCTGAGCTGGGCCTCGCGGACGAGACGGTGGTACTCGATGAGCTCCGCGGGGGGCTGCCCGACGCAGAACGTCCTCGTGATGTCCCCCCAACAGCCGGAGGCAGCGTCGCGCGGGAAGATGTCGACCAGGATCGGCTCGTGCGGGCGGATCGGCCCGGCGCCTTCGTCGTGGATGAGTGCGCTCTGCGGGCCGCAGGAGAGGACGAGCAGATCGTGCGGCACGCAGCCGTTGTCGACGAAGACGCGCTTGGCGCCGGCGCGCAGCTCCTCGCTCGAGAGGTCGCCGCCCTCGCGTAGACCCGCACGAACCGACTCCATGGCGAGCTCGGCCACCCTCTGCGCACGCCTGACGCCCTCGATCTGCTCGGCGGTCTTCGAGCGCCGCCTCAGGCCAAACAGCTCTGCGTCGACGAGCACCGCGACACCACCGGCGCGAAGGTGGTCGGCTGTTCCGAGCGGGAAGTCGGCGGGCACGCAGGCATCGGTGACCCCGAGTCGACGAAGCGCGCGCAGGAGGCAATCGTCCAGTCCGGCGGCAAGGCTCGTACCTCCGGCGAGCGCCTCATCGAGGCCGAGCTCCTCGAAGGAGATGACATCGAGCGCGCCGAGGGCCTCGAGCCGGGGCATGTCGAGCGAACCGCCGATCGCGTAGCGCCGCCCGTCCCGCTCGATATAGGCGGCCGGGTCGGGAAGCGAAAGCGGAAGCTCGTGCCGGAGATACGCAGACTTGGAATCCCCGAAGATCAGGACGTCAGGCACGGGCGGCTCTCCTCTCGTGAGATTGACAGATCTGGCGACCCTCGATTCTTGCTCGAACGAAGCAGGCTCGCCCTACGGCTCGTGGGTCGACTCGCGCAGGCCCCGTCCGGGACTCCACCAACGCGTCGTCTGCCGGCCGTCCTCGAAGAGCACGAAGGCCGCGCTCGCGATTTCGATGGCGATGCAGTGGAACGGCTCCTCCGGCCACCAATCGATTCGCGCTTCGATCGTGTTCTTGGAGGCCTCACGTAGCGCGATCTCCTCGACGTCGGGACGACCTTACCTCCCTGGAAGGACTAGCCGAATGGGTAGTAGGAGCGACAACGCGCCGACCGTGCGCTGAGAGCGTCACCCGCGCGGCCGGTACTGGAGGCACGCCCGAGAGCGCGTGAGGTTGAGCCTTGTATACGTCGCTGCGCAATCCACCGTCTGCAGTCTCGGCGCCGACTCGAGTCCGAGGCGGCCGCATCGGCAGGAACGTCGTCCTGCTCGGGCTCGTCAGCCTGTTCACCGACCTCTCCCAGGAGATGGTCGTGGCCATCCTGCCGCTCTACCTGACCTTCGAGCTGGGCCTCAGCGCGCTCGCGTTCGGCCTCATCGACGGTCTCTACGGGGGTGCAACCGCCCTGGTGCGCCTCCTCGGCGGCCTCGTAGCCGACCGGCGAGCGCGCTACAAGGAGGTCGCCGCCGTCGGTTACGGCGTCTCGGCCGCATGCAAGCTCGGACTTCTCGCCGCGACCGGGGCCTGGGCGCCCACGACCGTCTTCCTCATGCTCGACCGGCTTGGCAAGGGCGTGCGAACGGCTCCCCGGGATGCCCTCATCTCCCTGTCGAGCGATCGCGGCGCCCTGGGCATTCGCCGTGAGGTTCCATCATGACGTCGCGCAAGACCCGCGCAATCGTCTTCTCGGCCCTCTGCGTGGTCTGCGTCGTCGTCCCGGCCGTGTACCTCGGCCTCGCAGCGCGGGAAAGGGACGCAGAAGCGCGTAACGCCCCCGCAGTGGCGCAGCGCGGTGCCGAGGCCGCGGTGCAGCTGGCACCCCAGCCGCACTTGATCTTCCGCAGCACGGCGCCTGGAAATACGTACGGACGTGTGGGACTGGTGCCGCTCGACGATCCCGCCTCGCCCCGCGCGATGACCGCGCTCAACTGCGAGCGTGTGGACTTCGCGGGTGGGCACGGCATCTGCCTCCAGGCTGACCGCGGTGCGATTACGACTTACGATGCAGTGCTGTTCGACGAACGATTCCGCGAGCTCGCGACGTTCCCTCTCGCGGGGGCGCCCAGCCGTGCACGGGTCAGCCCTGACGGCAGGGTGGCCGCGTACACGGTTTCGTCAACGGCCATTCGTATGCACAGGGCGGTTTCTCGACCCGTACCGCGATCGTCGACACGGAAACAGGTAGCGAGCTGGGTGAGCTCGAGCAGTTCACGGTGCGCCGCGACGGCGAGGTGATCCGGTCGCCCGACTTCAACCTCTGGGGCGTCACGTTCGCCCGCGATCACAACCGTTTCTATGCGACCCTCGGCACCGGCGGAAAGACGTACCTCGTCGCGGGCGATCTCCGAGCGCGTGAGCTTCGCGTCTTGCGTGACGGAGTCGAATGCCCGTCGCTTTCACCCGACGAGACGCGCCTCGCCTTCAAGGAGCGCTCGGGGGGCCTGGGCCTGGTCACCTGGCACATCTCCGTGCTCGACCTCGAGACGCTCGAGGCGGTGCCCCTCGCCGAGACCCGCAGTGTCGGCGACCAGGTCGAGTGGCTGGACGACGAGCACGTGCTCTACGGCCTGCCGGAGGGCGCGTCGGGACAGAGCGCCGCAGTCACCGACGTGTGGAGCGTTCGGGCTGATGGAACCGGAACGCCGAGCAAGCTGCTCGCCGGAGCTTGGTCGCCGGGCGCAGTGCGAGCCGCAGGCTAGCCGCGTCCAACAGCGACAGCGCCGCTCGGGTCAGTCGTCGTCGCTCGGGCTCTCGTCCGCTTCGGAGCTCGGCTCCTCGGGCGGGACGGTGACCTTCTCGGGCTCGACCTCGCCCTCGACGAGGCGGATGTCGACCTCGGCTTCCTCGCCTTCCTTGCGGTCGACGACGATGGTCGAGCCGGGGCTGATCGACCGTCCGAGGACGAAGTCCGCGAGCGGGTCCTCGATCAGCTGCTGGATTGCGCGGCGGAGCGGCCTCGCGCCCATCGACGGGTCGTAGCCCTTTTCGACGAGCAGCTCCTTCGCCTCCTCGGTGAGCTCGATCGTCGCCTCGTATTCCACCATCTGCTCGCGCAGGCGCTTGAGCATCAGGTCGACGATGACCTTGATCTCCTCCTTGGCGAGCTTGTGGAAGACGATCACCTCGTCGATCCGGTTGAGCAGCTCGGGCCGGAAGACCTTCTTCAGCTCGCTCATGATCCGCGACTTCATGTCCTCGTAGGAGAGGCCGGACTCGTCGCCCATGCCGAAGCCGAGCGACTGGTTCTTCGAGATCGTGGCCGCACCGATGTTGGACGTCATGATCACGATCGTGTTACGGAAGTCGACCTTGCGGCCCTGGGCGTCGGTCAGCTTCCCGTCCTCGAGGATCTGGAGCAGGATGTTGAAGACGTCCGGGTGCGCCTTCTCGACCTCGTCCAGCAGGACGACCGAGTACGGCTTGCGGCGCACGGCCTCGGTGAGCTGGCCGCCCTCGTCGTAGCCGATGTAGCCCGGGGGCGAGCCGACGAGCCGGGACACGGAGTGCTTCTCCATGTACTCCGACATGTCGACCTGGATCATTGCGTCCTCGTCGCCGAAGAGAAACTCGGCGAGGGTGCGGGCGAGCTCGGTCTTGCCGACGCCCGAAGGGCCGAGGAAGATGAACGACCCGGTCGGCCGCTTCGGGTCCTTGATCCCCGCGCGGGCGCGACGGATCGCCTTGGAGACGGCGACGATCGCCTGGTGCTGGCCGATCACGCGCTTGTGCAGCTCCTCCTCCATCCGGATGAGCTTCTGCGACTCGGCCTCGGTGAGCTTGAAGACCGGGATGCCCGTCCACATCGAGACGATGTCCGCGATCTCCTCCTCGCCGATCTCGGGCTGCTCGATCGTCTCCGAGCTGCGCCACTTCTCCTCGAGCTCGCGCTTTTTCTGCGTGAGCTTCCGCTCCTTGTCGCGAAGGTTCGCGGCCTTCTCGAACTCCTGCGCCTCGATCGACGCCTCCTTGTCGGTGCGTACCTTCTCGATCTCGTCCTCGAGCTCGCGGTAGCGGGGCGGCGCGGTCATCGTCTTGATCCGCATCCGGGACGCGGCCTCGTCGATCAGGTCGATCGCCTTGTCGGGCAGATGTCGATCCTGGATGTAGCGGTCAGACAGCGTCGCCGCGGCCTTCAGCGCGTCGTCGGTGATCGTGCAACGGTGGTGCGCCTCGTACCGGTCGCGCAGGCCTCGGAGGATCAGGACGGTGTCGTCGACCGACGGCTCGTCGACGCGGATCTGCTGGAAGCGCCGCTCGAGCGCGGCGTCGCGCTCGAGGTACTTGCGGTACTCGTCGAGCGTCGTCGCGCCGATCGTCTGCAGCTCTCCTCGTGCGAGCGCGGGCTTCAGGATCGACGCCGCGTCGATGGCACCCTCGGCTGCGCCCGCTCCGACGAGGTTGTGGAGCTCGTCGATGAAGAGGATGATGTCGCCGCGCTGGGTGATCTCCTTCATCACCTTCTTCAGGCGCTCCTCGAACTCGCCGCGGTACTTCGATCCGGCCACGAGCGCCGCGAGGTCGAGCGTGTAGATCTGCTTGTTCTTCAGGAGCTCCGGAACCTGGTTTCCCGAGATGCGCGCGGCGAGGCCCTCGACGACGGCCGTCTTGCCGACGCCCGGCTCACCGATCAGGACGGGATTGTTCTTCGTGCGGCGCGACAGGATCTGCATCACGCGCTCGATCTCCGTCTGGCGGCCGACCACCGGGTCGAGCTTGCCCTCGGAGGCGAGCTTCGTCAGGTTGCGGCCGAACTGGTCGAGCAGCTTCGAGCTCTTCGTCTTCTCTCCGGCCGCGCTGCCCCCGCTCCCACCCTGCTGGCGCCGTCCCGGGCCGGAGAGCATGCGGATGATCTCGTTGCGGATCTTCTCGGCATCCGCGTCGAAGTCGAGCAGGATCCGGGCGGCGACGCCCTCGTTCTCGCGCACGAGGCCGAGCAGGATGTGCTCGGTGCCGATGTAGTTGTGGCCGAGCGAGAGCGCCTCGCGCAGCGCCAGCTCGAGCACCTTCTTCGCGCGCGGGGTGAACGGAATCTGACCCGTCGTCACCTCGTCGCCCTGGCCCACGATCCGCGCGACCTGCGCACGAACCTCCTCGACGGTGATGTCGAGCGACTCCAGCACGCGCGCGGCGAGACCTTCCTCCTCACGCAGCAAGCCGAGCAGGATGTGCTCGGTGCCGATGTAGTTGTGCTTCAGGGCGCGTGCCTCGTCCTGGGCGAGGACGACTACCTGGCGGGCTCTCTCAGTGAAGCGCTCGAACAACGACGCTCACGTCCTTTCGGGTGGCCGGGACCTCATGGTAGCGAACGTACCGGGAGATTCCGGCTCGCGAGTCGGCGCCAGGTACCCACGCTGCGTGGTCCATGACACCACTGAAACGACCGACCACGGTTACCTCCAGAGCCGACATGGGTCGCCCGACCGTCGCACAACGACTCAACGTCCTGCTCGCCGCCGGCGAGGCAGCCGGCGCGCGCGCACTCGCCCAGATCGTGGCCGCCGACCATATTGTCGTCGCGGTCGCAGCGGGCTCCGGCGCTGACGGCGGTGGTGATCCCGTCGTAGACGCAGCTCGTCGACTTGACGTCCAGCTGATGCAGCAGGCGGTCGTCGCCGAGCCCTGGTTTGCGCGCTGGGCGGCCCGACAGGACATCGACCTTCTGCCCAACGTCCATTCCCTCACGATCGTGGGGGCGCCGCTGCTCGAGGTGCCGCGCATCGGGTGCTTCAACCTCCATCCCGGCCCGCTGCCCCGCTTCGCCGGCCTCAATACGCCGAGCTGGGCCGTCTACCTTGGGGAGCGGGAGCACGCCGTGACCGTCCACTGGATGGAGCCGGACGTCGACACGGGTCCGATCGCCTACGAATCGTGGTTCCCGATCGGCGACGAGGACACGGGGCTGACCGTGAGCGCGCGCTGCGCGACGCTCGGTCTGGAGCTCCTCGCTCAACTGCTCGAGACCGCCGCCGCCAACCCGTCTGCGATCCCAGCACGGGCACAGGATCTGCGGGAACGCCGATACTTCGGTCGCAGACCGCCTCAGAACGGGAACGTCGAGTGGTCGCGTCCCGCACGTGACGTCGTTGCGCTGGTGCACGCGTCGTACTTTCACCCGTTCCCGCCTCCCTGGGGGTATCCGCGGGCGATGGTCGGAGAGGCGACGATCGGCGTCGTGCGGGCTCGTCTCACAGGAGAGACCTGCTCCCAGCCGCCGGGGACGATCGGCCTTCGTGACGATGGCGAAGTATTCGTGGCGACGGCCGACGAGTGGATCGCCGTCGAGCGAATCTCGCTCGGCGCCGACCTCGTGCCCGCGGCCGACGTGCTTGCGCTCGGCGATCGGCTAGAGGACGGACGGCTCGGCTTCCCGTAGCCTGCCGCCGGACTGGATAGGCTCCGGCGGCGTTGCTTCTCGAGACGAGTCTGTATCCGCGCGCACCCTACGATCTCAGGCTGTCCGCACGGACGGCGAGCGATGCAACGCGGGTCTGGCGCGACGGCGTGTTGACGATGGTGTTCGAGGCCGGCGGCTCGGCGTCCGTGGCCAACGTCTACCAGCGGCCGGAGGGGACGCTGGTGGTTCGACTGGAGAGCGACGCGCCCGAGGCCGCGGTCGACCTGCTGCGCTTCATCCTCGCCACCGACGACGATCATGCTCCGTTTCTTGCGCGCTTCGCTCACGATCCTCTCATCGGCCGGGCAACCCATCGGCTACAGGGCCTTCGGCCGGTCCGCTCGGCGACCGTGGCCCACGCGCTCCTGAAGGCGGTCTGCGGTCAGCTGATCCAGGCCCGGGCCGCGCGGGCTCTCGAGGCGCGCCTCCTCCGCCTGGCCGCGCCGGACCTCGCCGGTCTGCGCCTGCCGCCGACACGCTCGACATTCGCCCGTTTCTCGCCAGCCGAGCTCGGCCGCCACGGGCTCGTCTCGCGCAAGGCGACCGCGCTCATCCGACTCTCGAGGACGATCGAGCTCGAGCGACTCAGGGCCGTGCCGACGGACGCCGCCGTCGCCCGCATCGTCCGCGAGCGCGGGCTGGGGCCCTGGTCGGCCGGCGTGATCTGCCTGCAGGGGCTCGGCCGCTACGAGCACGGCCTGGTGGGCGACCTCGGCCTGCTCACGCTGTGCGGCTCGCTTCTCGGCCGCCGAGCCGAACCGGAGGACACGGCCGCGCTTCTTGACCGCTACGACGAGTGGGCCGGGCTGGCGAGCGTGTATCTGCTTGCGTCTGGAACAGGCGGATGGACACCGCCCCCCGATGGACGCCGCTCCCGTCAGGCCGGCGGGCGCCCGTCACCAACAACCGGTGCGGGAGCCTGCTCCGAGACCGCCTCGTATACATAGGGATCGCCGCGCCTCCCCTGGCCGGTGCGGACCACGCGGCCCTCCACCTCGAGCCGCCTAAGGTACCGCGTGAGCGTCGTCCGGGAGACGCCCAGTGCCGCGCGGACGAGCTCCTCGCGCACTGGGCGACCAAACTCGACCAGGGTCTGGACGACACGGTCCTCCTTCGTCTGCGCGACCGCCGGCGGCGGCACCGCGACCGCCGGCGGCGGCACCGGCTCCGCCGGCTCCGCAAGCGTGGCCGCAAGGTGCCATGGTGTTCGCGCCTGAACCGGAAGCGGCGCACGCAAGCGCTGCGGCGGGAGCTGCTCAGTGCCTCGGGCGAGGATCGCCGCCGCCTCGCCGCGCACACCCAACCCCAGCCCGATCCCCAGGGAGAGCCAGATTGCCCAGTTCGACTGGATATCGCCCGAGACGAAGGCATTGACGATGGCCGACCCAAACAGGGCGACTACGAGCGCCGCCTGAAGCTGATCGCCGCCTGATGCGGAGGCCCAGACGCGAACAAGCCGTGCAGCCCCGACGATCAGAAGGGCGAGCACAAGCAGTAACCCCACGATACCGAGCTCGGCCGCGGCCTCCAGAAGGATGTTGTGAGGGTAAATGTCGGTCGGTGCGATCCGCTCGAATCCGCCGGTACCGAGGCCGAAGAGAACGTTCTCTCGAAAGGCGTCGAGGGCCTGCGACCATACGCCGACCCGCTCCTCTGCCGACAGCCCACCGACGTCGTTGCCAAAGAGTGAGAGCGCCCGCTCGCTGCTCTCGCTCGGCACGAGTCGTATGGTCAGGAGCACGGCGGCGGCACCACCGATGGCCACCAGCGCCGGGCGAATCCAGCCGGCTTGCGCTCGGAGAACGAGCACGAGCAGGATCAGCAGGCCGACGAAGCTGCCGAGCAGCGGACCCCGCGACCCAGCCGAGATCAGCGCCACGACCATCAGAGGCATCGCGGCAACGGCGACAAGGCGCTGCCACGGCGCTCGCGCCGCGAGCACAACGTAGACGGTGACGATCAGACCGACTGCGCTCGCGCGGCCAAACTGGATCGGATTCTCCTCCGGGAAGAGGGCGAAGCGGCCGGCAATTCCCGTCTCAATCGAGGTCTCGCCGAGCTTCGTGACGAGCACGAGCGCGCTCCCGACGGCGAGCAAGAATACGAGCGCCACGTACAGGTCGAAGTCATCCCGCCGACGGCCGATGAGAACACCTGCGAAGAGCAAGGTCACGTTCGCGACCACGAACAGCTGGAGCTTGAGGCTGCCGTACTCCCCGGAGGGAGAACCACCCAGGAGCGCGAGCATGAGCAGCGCGAGCGCGAGCGTCAGGATCACGGGCGGCGTCGTCAGGACACTGACGGGAAACCCACGATCGCGGCGCAGAATCTCGAACAGGATCGCGAGGAGCGTCCAGCCGAACAGAGCCCTAGCGACCGCTCCCTGTGGGAACGGATTCGAGCCGACGAGCGCGATCACGATCGCCGGGAGCCCGGCGAGGGCCACGGGAATCGCAACGGATCTCCACGCGAGAAGGATCGCGATGACCGCGAGTCCAACGCCGAGCGCGAGCTCGGGCCGAATGAAGAGCGGCAGCAGCGCGAGCGGCACGAGGCCTGCGGCGGCGATGAAGCCGAGTTGAGCGCGCCCGGTCAGGTCAGGAAGGAACGCCTGAGTCAGGGGCGGGCATCCGCCGCTTGACGCGCGCGCCGTAGGAGACCTGGTTCGTGGCACGGGGCTCGACGACGACCGCACCGATCACGGGGGTCGGGCTGTGCCGCAGGTTCGCAGCGGCACCAGCCAGGTCGGACCGATCCGTCAGCCCAACCCGGCCGACCACGACGACGCCGTCGGCGAGACCGGCGAGGATCGTGGCGTCCGCGAGGTGGACCACCGGCGGCGTATCGACGATGACCAGTGCGAACTGCTGGCGAAGCTCTCCGACAGCATCACGGATCCTGCTCGTCGAGAGAAGGCTCGGCGGGTTCGGCGGAGTCGGCCCCGCCGGGAGCAGCGAGAGTCCAGGAGCGAGCTCGACGACGAGATCCGACACCCGCTCACCACCCATGCCCGCAACGACGTTCGAGAGGCCGGGAGCCTCCCCGAGACCTGCACGCTTCGTGATCGCCCTGGTCCGGAGGTCGCCGTCGACTACGAGGACGTGCATGCCCGCCCGGACACTTGCCTGGGCGAGACCGGACACGGTCGCGCTGACTCCTTCGCGCCCCCTGTAGCTCGTGAACATCAAGACCTGGAGCGGCTGGTCGAGCGAGAGAAACGCGAGATTCGTGCGCAGGACGTCGTACGCCTCGCGGAGCGCGGGATCGTCCGGAGCGTAGGGCTTCGTCAGCGGAATGGACGCCAGAATCGGTGTTCCGAGAAGTTCCTCCACCTCGTCGGAGGAATGCAGCCCGCGGTCGAGACGTGCGCGCAGGACTGCGAGCCCGATGCCCAGGAGAAGACCGATGAGCGCGCCCGCCAAGAGGTTGAGAAGCGGGCGGGGCCGCACCGCATCCGACAGGGCGGTGGGCGGGGCGACGAGGCTGACTCCGGTGCGCTGGTCGATCCCGTTCGCGACGATGCTCGCGAGCTGGGCGGTCAGCGCCGCCCTCGTCGCTCGGAGCCCCGACAGCTCCTCCGCGACGGAAGGATCGTCAGCGGAGCCGGTCGCGCGGACCTGTCGGATCTCGTCGTTGAGGCTTTCGATCTGAGTGCGCACCTGATCGAGAAGACGCGCCGTGCGCTGTTGCGAGTTTTGCCGTGCGGTCGCAATGAAGGCCGTGGCAACCTCTTCAGCCAGCTGCCGAGCCGCAGCAGGCGAATCATCCTCCGCTCTCAGCTCGATGAGCGCAGTATCCTCGACCGCCTCCGCGGCCAGCCGCCGCTGCAGCTCGGTCGCACTCAGCTCACCTCCGGCCACCTGGGGCTTGATCTCCTCCAGGAAGCTCCTGTCGACGATGACCCGCGCGTAGGTCTTGGCCAGAGCCTGACTCGCCTGCTGAGCGGTGAAGAGGTCGGCTGCGTCTCCGACCGAGTTCACCTCCATGATCGCTGTGGCCTCGTACTTCTCCGCCGCGCAGGACGTGGCGAGCAGCGAGATGAGAATCCCCATGAGGACCGTGCCGAGGATGAGATACCTGCTCCTCCACAGAATCGTCGACAACCGCTCGTCCTGCATCACCACCTCCTTTACGCGGGAAGAAGAGCATGACTCGGATCGGCGACCGAGTCCAGGTAGAGCGGCACATACGTCGTCCAGGTCCGTGCCATGCGTAAGATTTGTCCTCCTCGGAGAAGAAGACGAGTGACCAAGAGACGAGCATTCTCACACGTTCTTCCACGCCGCGCCCGCTCCAAGCGCGTGGCCGCCTTACTCGTCGCGCCGCTCGTCGCCGCGGCCGCGCTGGTTGCGACAACCCCGGTGGCGACGAGCGCAGATGCGACCGAGCTCCTCCCGGATCTCTACCCCTGGGAGCCCCTCGGCCTCGTGCTCGCCCGCCCTTTCGACGACAACGGGACGCGCCGCTTCAAGCTCGGCTTCGCGAGCCAGAGCAACAACCTGGGCGTCGGCGCTCTGATGATCCGTGGGTCACGGCCGAGTGTGGACGTGCCCACGATGACAGCCGAGCAGGTCGTCATGCGCTCCGACGGAACCACCGCCACCTATCCGAGCGTCGGTACGATGCAGTACGTCGTCTCAGCAGACAACGGACACATGCACTGGCACCTGCTCAAGTTCATGGTCTACGAGCTTCGCCGCGCAAGCGACTACTCGCTTGTGAGCCCGGACCAGAAGACGGGCTTCTGTCTCGGCGATCACGCCGACCTCAAGGGATTCACAGGTCCGAACAAGCCACCCGCTCCCGTGTACACCGATGGATGTGGCTGGCAACATCCTGAGATCCTGAGCGTCGAGGAAGGGTTGTCGGTCGGTTACGGTGATCCCTACAAAGCACTTCTCGAGGGACAATCCGTCGATATCACAGGCCTACCCGAGGGCTACTACTACCTCATCATGCGGGTGAATGCCGACGGAGCGTTGCACGAAACCGATCTCACCAACAACGCCTCCTCGCTCCAGCTCCACCTCGTGTGGCCAAATGGGCAGGCCGAGCAGCCGGCCGTCGAAACGGTCCAGGTCTGTCCAGGCAAGGATCACTGCCTCGACGACCTCAAGCTGGGGGTCAGTTCGCCCCGAACGGTCAGGATCAAACAGAAGGCGGTCTCACTTCGGGTCACCCTTTCGCGCGCCGCGACAGTGCGGGTGAGCCTGCTCGGTCGCACTGGTGCGTCGCTGGTGAGCGTGCGGTCGCCGCTCGAAGCCGGCACGAGCGCGCTGAAGCTCCAGCTTCCGGCCAAGGCACGCCATCCCGGTCGGTACACGCTCCGCGTCATCGCGAGCGGACCCGGCCTCGCGGCCGTCGACAAGCGAATCCCGATTCGCGCGGCATAGCGGCACCAGCGACCTGGCGCGATCGACGAGCCGCTGCCGAGACGTAGATGGCGCCGTAGCGCTCCACCATGGTTTCCTCGGACGACGTCGCCCCGATGAACTCGCCCGCGTTCGCGCCCAGTTGTGCCGCGAGTTCAGTGTCTCCGAGAAGCCGATCGAGGGCGCCTGCGAACGCGTCCGCCTGCCCCGGGGCGACGAGTAGGGCCGAGCGTTCGTCCCGCAGAACGTCACCGATGCCCCCGACCGCCGTAGCGACGATTGGTCGCCTGAGCGTCATCGCCTCGAGGAGGGCGAGCGGAAGCCCCTCCCACATCGAGCTCAACGCGAAGACGTCACAGGCCGCCGTGATGTCGATCGCGTCGGTGCGCTCCCCCGTGAGCGTGACGATGCCTCCCAGGCCAAGCGCACGAGCCTTCGCAATGAGATCCGCCTCCAGCGGGCCCTTGCCGACGATCAGGGCGCGGAGTCGACGACGGCGCCGGCTCAGGAGTGCGAGTGACTCGAGCAAGAGCTCGTGGTTTTTCTCCTTCACATAGCGCCCGACCGAGACGACAAGCTCTGCGTCCTCGGCATCGAACTCGCGGCGGACGTCGACCGCGGATCGGGAGCGCCGAACATCGACCGTGTTGAAGACGGTCGCGCTCTTGCGCGTTGCCAGACCGCTCCGTCGGAGCGTACGGGTCACGTGTGGACTCACGCCAACGACCACGTCGGACGAAAGCGCAAGAACCCGTGTCGCACGCTCGACACGCTCGGGGCTGACGCCGTGATGGGTGGTTACGATCGATATCTGAGGGAGCCCGGCCAGCCCGCGGGCGAGCGCCGCCGCCGCCGCTGCCGTGGGGTTGTGAGCGTGAACGACGTGGGGACACTCGCGACGGAATACGTGCGCAAGAGCGCGGGTGGACAGGAAGAGGTCGGCAGGGCGTGGGCGTGGGCGTGGAACGAGCTCGACCTCAACACCGGCCCTACGAAGCTCCGACTCAAATGGCTCCCCCCCGGCGGAGCAGACAATGACGCGCCCGACTCGGGGCGCGAGTCCGAGCGTTAGCCGCGTTGCCATGCGCTCCAAACCGCCGACAAGGAGCGTCGGGATAATCTGGACGACGCGCAGGGCGCCGAGCGCGGGTAGCGTCACAACGACATCCGGAGAAGCCTAGTGTCCGTGCCAGCCGAGGGTCTCGTCATGGTCTGCGACGTCGACGTAGAGCTTCCGGACGCGACGCGGACCCATACGCTCGAGGTCGCACGTTGGCTGGCGTATTTCGGCTTCGGGGTCGAACTCGTCGCGCGAGGCTCAGATCCGGCGCTGAGCGGTGTGCGCTTTCATTCCGCCGCCCTAGGCCAACCCCCAGCGCTCCGGAGGGTTGTCAGCGTCAATGGCCGCGCTCTTGCTGTTCTCTGGAGGTCCAGGCGCTCAGCGGGAAAATGTTACATTCGCCACGACTGGGGCGTCCTCCCGACACTACTGGTTTCTCGAGCGCTCGGTTACCGCGTCGTGGCAGAGGTAAACGACGCCCCGCACGGACCCGGCTTCCAGACGCGAGCCCCCGGCGTGCGCGGTTTCGCCTCGGACTATGTGAAGCGCACGGCCACGATTACGATGGGTCGCTGCGCTGCCCGAGTCGTCGCCGTGACGGAGGAGCTCAAGGTACTGCTCGTCCGCGACCATCACGTTCGAGCCGACAAGGTGTGTGTCCTCCCGAACGGCGTGGACCCTGATCTGTTCACTCCGCTGCCGCGCGAGGAAGCGATCCGGAGTCGACGCCTCGACCCGAACTGCCGCTACGTCGTCTTCGCAGGGAACTTCGCGCCGTGGGTCGACTTCGAGACGATGTTGCACGCGTTCGTCTTGACAGTTGCCGATCGGCCTCAAACGCGGCTCTTGCTCGTCGGTGACGGATCGGAACGAGAGCGGGTGGACAAGCTGATCGAACAGCTCGCGCTCGGTTCGCGGGTGATAGTGACCGGCTACGTCGAAGACCCGCGCGTAGTTAGGGAGCTCGTAGCCGCCGCCACGCTTTGCCTCGTCGCGCATCGGGCCGAGTACGTCGCTCGGATCGGCACGAGCCCCGTGAAGGTGGCCGAATACTTCGCGGCCGGCCGGGCCGTGGTGGGTATCGGCCTCCCAGGAACGCGAGAGATGATCGAGCAGAACGAGGCGGGAATCGCGGTTGCAGCCGACCCCAAGGCGATGGCAGACGCGATCGCCGAGCTCCTCGATCATCCCGAGCGTGCGGACGCGTTCGGGGCAGCGGGCCGGCACGCCGCAGAGACGCGCTATTCGTGGCGATCGATCGTCGAGCGCACGGTCCCGCTCCTTCGCGGAACCGGCTGAGCCGCGCGTCCCCCGCCACTACCCCTCGGCTTGGGCCAGGCGCAACGAGACGCGAGGTAGAGCATCCGCGCGGCGAGGGGCGCCGGGTCGGTGAGCTGGAAATGCGCATGAACGACGCGTCTCCTCGGCCGCAGCACCGCCGCTGCCTCGCGGAACCGGCGGTGCCAAAGTCCCAGCACGAGGTGCTGTACCTCGCCCTCCTCCCACCGGTAGCGATAGCCGGGGTTAGCGGTGACGCAAGCGTGGTCGCGGCCGAGTAACCAGTCACACCAGATCGCCGCGACATTCGCACCGGCGGTCGTGTCGAGGCCAAGCGACGCGTACGGGCGCGGGTTGAAGTCGATGAGAGACAGCTGTCCTCCGTCGCGCTCGAGGAGCTGCACCTGGAAGATGCCCTCCCACTCCAGCTCGCGTAGGAACGCCTGCGTTCGCTCGACGAGCTCCGCGGGCGGACACACGGTCTCTGCGAAGCTGTGCGCCCCTGCGTCGGGCGGCCACGTCCGCCAGACACGGGACGCGGTCGTCGCTAGGAGGCGATCGTCGGCGAGGAGGCCCGCGAGCGAGAAGAGGCGGTGGGCGGGCTGGTAGCACTGGACGGTGAAGGTGGGACCGAGCTTTCGGGACCGCCTCGACGACATCCGCATCGTTGCGGGCCAGCACCACGCCCTGCTGTCGCAGGCGGCTGCCGGAGAGCAGGACCGACCGAGTCGGCTTGAGGACGACCGGGTAGCGGAGGGCGCGGGTGGCAGCGAGCGCGTTGCGCTCCTCGGTGCAGACCACGGTCGCAGGCGCGGAGAGGCCGCAAGCGGCCGCGGCCTCGAGCATCTGGAGCTTGTCGAGGTTGCGTTCGACGACCTTGTGCGGTGGCAATCCGAGCCTGACGTGAGGCTCGAGTCTCTGCCGCTGCTCAGAGACGGCGATGAGCGAGGCCTCCGCTCCCGGGACGAGGACGGCGTAGCGACCGCTCCGGACGAGCTGCTCGAGACCGTCCACGAACGCCGCGGAGTTGGCGAGCGGGTCGGGCAGAAGGTGGCGCTCGCTACAGCACCGGGACCAGAGCCCTGCGCCGAACCGAGTGCGGGACACGGCAGCGACTCGGTAGCCGGACCGCTCGAGACCTCGGCACGCACCGAGTACCGAACGCTCCTCCGCATCGGTGACGAGAACGCGCTCCATCATGTTCGATTGGCACATCACTGTGCGAGTCTCGGATCGCCGCTCTCGCTACCCTACTTCGCTGATGGGTCGAGCCGTGTCCCTGCTCTGGTTGGCGGCACTCGCCGTCGGTTGTTCGTTCGTCACCCCGCCTGCCTCAGCTACTCCGGCAGGACGGGAGCCGGAAGCAGTCGCCGCGACGAAGGGGAGATCGCCCTGCGCACCGTCCCCCGCCGCCCGAGCGCGCGCGGGCGGGACAACGTTCTACGTCTCGGCGTCGGGTGCCGACTCCAATGCCGGAACGATCGACAGTCCGTGGCGAACGCCCGGAAGGGCTGACCGCACAGTTCGCCCGGGTGACACGGTGCTCCTCCACGCCGGCGATTCGTGGACCGAGTACCTCGCGCCCACGCGCTCCGGCACGAAGAACGCCCCCATCGTGTTCGGCTCATACGGCCGCGGCCGCGCGCACCTGTCGAACGGGATCCGGCTCACGAACGTCAGCTCGCTCGCCTTCGAGAATCTCCACATCTCGGGAGCGCAGCAGGCAGTTGCGGGAAGAGCTGCCGGACCTGGGTCGACGGACATCAGGCTCTGCAACCTCGTCATCAACGACGTCGCGATCGGCATCAACTCTGCGAACCCCGCCGACGGAGGATGGCTGGTCTGGGGCAACAAGATCGCGAGGACCGGCGACTCGGGCCTGATCCTCCTCGGCTCCGACTTCCTCATAGCTCGCAACTCGATCAAGGAGACGGGCCAGGACGCTTCGATCAGCTACGGGAAACACGGTATCTATGCCAAGGGACCTGACCTGCGTCTGATCGGAAACCAGATCGAGGGCTTCCAGGCGAACGGCATCTCGATCCGCTATCCGAACGCAGTGGTTCAGGGGAACCGGATCAGTAATGGACCGATCGGCATCGGCTACTTCCAGGACAACGATGGTGCCGGGACGACGCGAATCGCCTACAACACCATCTGGAACGTCACTGGCGCCGGCATCTACCTCGACGGCTCAACCACCGAGCAGTTCGTCATCGTGAACAACTCGGTCAAGACCTCTTCGGGCATCGCGATGAACCTGAAACCGGTGCCCGATCTCACCATCGCCAACAACCTCGTCACGGGCACGCAAGAGGCTACGCTCGCAGTCAGGTCTCCGACCGGGTCGTACGTCGAGCACCACAATCTCTGGCACCGGGACAACGGTGCACCAGTCTTCCTCTGGAACACCGACCCGTTGCCGTTCGAGAGCTACCGCTCCGTCTCGGGGCAAGGAGCAGATGACGTCCTCGCAACACCCCTTCTCATACGCGGGCTCAGCCTCGCCTCGAAGTCGCCGGCGATCGACGCAGGCTCGACCGACGTGGCGGGGCTTCCGTACCGGTCGGGCTGTACGGGTCTCGCGTTCAGGTACTGCGGCGCTGCGCCCGACCTGGGCGCCGTCGAGTACGTCGCGAATCGCTAGGCGACGAGCACGTCGAGCACCTGCTCGTACGCACGCCGCTCGCGTCGCGAGATGAGGCGGCTGTTGTGCCAGAGCAGCGTGAAGTCGCCCACGTGCCGGCGGCAGGCCGCGCTGAGGGCCGCGATCGACGCGTGCATCGCCTCCGACCCGACCGGATGCTCCCGGAGAATTGAGTGCTCCATCACCACGAGCGGCCTCTCCACAAGCGTGAGCGCGGTACGGGTCTTCAGGTTGAAGGTCGGATACTCGTAACAGACGCCGCAGCGGAACCCCGGCTGATCCGCGAAGGAGAGCGTCGAGTCGTACGAGAGCCCGGCGTCTTCCCAGTTCTGCCAGGTCGCCGGGTTCGCCCAACGAAGGTAGTGCTGGCGACCACCCCAGATCGGCTGGCGAATGCCCTCCTCGTCGCAAGCGCGAAGGAGTTCCTCGAGCTCGGAGCGCGTCTGGGCTGCGTCGCGGTACGTGTGGTAGCTCGGGTGCAGACCGATCTCGTGACCTCGTCGGTGGATCCGCCGCATGAGAGCTCGGATCGGCGGATCGTCGATCGAGTACGTGCCGTCGATCTCGCCGGCGGTATGCCGGGTGATGAAGTAGAACGCGCTCGAGAGGCCACGCCGCTCGCTCGCCGCCATGATGAAGTCGAAGGTGTCGCAGAGATCGCCACCTGTGCGCCCCGCTCGTACGCGCGCGTGGGCGCCGAGCCGGTCGAGAGCGAGAGCCGGATCGCGCCGCGCAATCGTGTCGCCGGCGCAAGCGCGAAGCACCCCGCGCAGCGTTCGTGCTGTGCAGCTCGGCCAGTCGACGTCGTGGCTGATCAGCACGCGGCCGGCCCGAGGAGCCCGTTCGAGTCTTGGCCACAATCGCGCGAGCAGACTCCAAAGGACGTCAAGGTATTCGTTGACGATCGGTCGACCGAGAAACCCTTCCTGCGCGGCGAGCGAGGAGCCGGCCCCGAAGCGCTCGTGCTCGTCCCGCTCGCCTACGGCGATCTCCTCGTACCGGGTCAACATGAAGAAGGCACTGCCGAAGAGGTCGAGTCCGAGTCGCGCCTCCCTCGGGCAGATATCGAGGTAACCCCCGCCCGGCAACGGGTGACCGAAGAGAACAGGGAGCGGCTCCGGCGTAGACGCCGGGCGTAGTGCGGCCTCAGGCTTCCAGTGCGCGAGCGGGCGCGAGGGTAGCGACGCCCCGCCGAGCCAGTCGGCGATCGGCGTCCGGAAGAAGACGTCCGCGACGAGGAGCCGCTCTCCCCCGGCATCTCCTTCGAGGGTGATCGAGACGTCGTCCCGATCCTCATGTCGCAGGCGGATCCCGAGTCCGAGGAGGTCGGTGAGAAGCACCCGTGCGGCGTAGGCCCGTTCGGGCTCGTAGCCGCGCGGAGTCGTTACGAGCAGATCAGGCGCCGCCGCCCCCTCCAACCGCCTCCCACACCGGCCAGAGCGCCTTCATGAGTCCGGAGCTCTTGCTAACCGTGAAGTACGGGGTCTGTCGAGCCCCGAACATACGAAAGAACCGCTCGATCGATTCGATCATCGAGCCCTCGAAGTCGAACGCCCGCGTCACGCCCGCGGCGAACTGGATCGCTTTCCACATGAGCAGGCTCGTCGCTCCAGTCGTCGGGGCCTCGTGGCTCCGCCCGCCCATGAGGTAGTAGGCGCTGTTTCGATCCCAGACGACGTAGATAGCCGCATGAACTCGCTGACCTCGATCGACAGCGAAGAAGATCCTACGCGCGTTCCGGCTCGCGCAGGCGTGGTCGAGCGAGCGCACCAGGGCAGGCGAGTACGGCGTCTCGAGGCCGCGCCTGCGAAACGTGGCGTCGTTCAGCTGCAGGAAGGCATCGAGATCGAGGTCGTCTCGCACCTCGACCTGCTTCTCGGCTTTGCGGATCTGACGTCGGGCGTTCTCCTGGAACCCTGCCCAGACGGCGTCGAGATCCAGAATCTCCTCGAGGCGGTAGGTGTAACGAACGGTCGTTTCGAACCCTGCCCAGTAGAACGGGAGCCAGTTTGTGATCTGCGGTGAGAAGCTCTGCTGGAAGCGACCGAAGCGAGGGAGCCCGGCGATGAGCTCCACCATGCGCGACTTCTCGAGCTCGAGGCGGTGCGCGTACTTGCCCTCGCTCGGAGCGAGCCACGGACCGAGCGACTGCGTAAGGGGCGGCTGGGCGAGCAGCGTGAATCCGTACCTCTTCCTCGTGACGTACGGGAGGCGGGCGACGACATCGCCGGAAGGCGAGCGGACGACGACCGCGCTCCAGCGACCCGGGGCGAGCGCTTCGAGCCACCACGGCTGGTCGAAGACGGAGTTGGCCCACGGGATGTCATCCGATCTGGGTGCGGACCCGTCGCGCATGCTCAGCTCCGTGGGACGCGTCGAAGGCGAGAAAGTCCCGTACGGATCGCCGCAGGGTAGAGGGCGAGATCCGCCGATGTCGGGATGACCAGAGTCCGGAGGGGAATGCCGCTGACACGAGCCAGCGCGACAAGCGAGGTCGTGCCAAACACCGTGTAGGCGGCGAGCGAGGCGAACGCCGCTCCGACTGCGCCATGGTTCGGAATGAGCAGCAGATCGAGCCCGACGGTGACCGCGACTGCGAGGCCGCCGAGCGCGGACGAGAGGCCGGGGCGGCCACGACCTCGAAGATCGCCGGCGACGACCATTCCGGTCCCGAGAAACCACATCCCCGGAAGCAGGATCAGCATCGGCACCAGGGCGCCGCGGAAGCTCGGCCCGTAGCCGAACAGGATGACGAGCGTCCCGAACACCGCGTTGAACAGGATGGCACCGAACGTCAGGATTCCGTGGTGGCGGATCGCCGCGGTGGTTGTCAGCGCCTGGCGCTCCTGGCCCTCGAACCGCGAGATGAGCGGCAGAAGACTCGTCTGGAAGGCACGCGAGAGAACGATCACGAGCTCGGCGATGATCTGGGCGATCACGTAGTAGCCCACCTGCGACAGGGGGCGGAAGAACTGGAGGATGATGACATCGAGGCGTGCGTTCATAAGCTGGAACACGGCCCCGACCTCGACCCGGGCGCCATAGCCGATCATCGTGCGGAGCAATCCACGGTCGAAGCGGGGACGCCCCGAGCGGAGGATGCTCGGCAGCGAGCCCACGATGACGAGAATCGCCCCGGCGGCAGTCGCGAGGAGAGCGCCGGCAACCCCGAGATCGAACAGGCCGACCAGCGCGATCACTCCGACGAGTAGCACGACCTTGGAGCCGACAAGCAGCACGTTGTAAAGACCGAACCGAAGCGTTCCCGACAGCTGATGGCTCGTCGTGTAGCTGAGGAACGTCACCGGGATGAGGGCCGCGACCAGCACCCACGTCTCACCGCCCTCTCCACGCGCGACCAGGTCGCTGATCGGCTCCTCGAGGAACCAGAACATCGGCACGAACACCACCGCGAGCAGCCCACCCCACATCAGGCTGTTCCCGAGGAGCGCGCCCGGGGCGGACGAGAGCCGGCTTGCGTAGTATCCGACCGCGAACGGGAGGCCAAGGCCGGCGAAGGCGATGCCGAGCTCGACGATCGAGACCATGATTCCGAGCAGCCCTCGATCAGATGGCCCGAGCCAGCGCGCCAGCAGGATCGACGACACGAACCCGATGGCAAGGCCAGCCACCTGGCCGATGAAGTTGAGGGTGACCGACCTGGCGAGCACGACGGGGAGATCTTGACGCAAGGCCTCGACCAGAGCCGCGGGCGCCTGCGGCCGGACTCCGAGCTCTTCTACGTCGCCAAGGCCTGCCTGACTCGCGCCCGCTCTGCGGTCTGGCTCGCGCGATCGGGCGGGCGGACGCGCGCTGGCGCGATCCGAATCGTCTTCTATCACCGAATCGCGGACGACGACGACGAGCTGGCGGTCTCGCCGCGACGCTTTCGCGAGCAGATGCGCTACCTCTCTGACACCGGCTACCGGGTTGTCGATGTGGACACCGTGGGCGAGCTACTCCGTCGCGGCGACGTCCCGGCGCGGACGATCGGGCTGTCCTTCGACGATGGCTTCCTCGACATCGCCGAGAACGCTCTGCCGGTGCTCTCTGAGCACGGGTTCCGCGCCACGGTCTTCGTCGCGAACGAAGTGATCGATGGCACGGCCTGGTTCGACTGGTACGAGCGCCAGCCGCCCGTGCTCGGCTGGGAGGCGATCGCACAGCTGGACGCCGAGAGCACCTTCCGCTTCGGCGCCCACACCGCGACACACCCGAACCTCCTCGATGTGGACAACGACTCCGCCCGCCGCGAGATCGTCGACTCGAGGCGCGTGCTCGAGGATCGGCTGGGCCGGACGGTCGGCTCCTTCTGCTACCCCGGAGGCCTGTTCGGCGACCGAGAGCGGCGCCTCGTCGCCGAGGCGGGGTACGCAGTCGCCGTCTCCTGCGAGCCGGGGGCGAACACGCCCGCCGTCGATCCGCTCGCTCTCCATCGCATCCAGATCGACCCGCGCGACAGCCTGCTCGACTTCCGGGCGAAGGTCGGGGGCGGGCACGACTCGCCGCCCCCGCTTCGTGCTCGCTACCGGCGGCGCCGTTACGGGCCGGGAAGCGGCAGCCCGCGCTCGGCAAGCTCGCAGCGATAGAGCTCGACGTGGGCCCGCTGGAAAGAGCGGAGATCGAAACCGGCCTCCTCGACCCGTCGTCGTCCCGCATCGCCGAGCGAGCGACGCAGGCCGGCGTCGTCTACGAGGCGGGCCAGCGCCGCGGCCAGCCGCTTCGAGTCGCCCGGCGGCACGAGGAACCCCGTTTCCCCGTCGAGGACGACCTCAGGCACGCCTCCCACCGCCGTCGCGACAACGGGAAGGCCATTCGCCATCGCCTCGAGGATCGACATCGGCAACCCCTCGGAGTCGCTCGAGAGCACGAACACATCGGAGGCGGCGAGAAGATCCAAAACGTCGCGACGCTCGCCCAGAAGCTCTACCTCCCGAACGAGATCGAGGCGCCGTATCTCCTCCTCGACAGCGACGCGATCCGGCCCGTCGCCGACGATCAAGGCATGGAAGGGCCGAGGCCGAATCTCGGCGAGCGACCGGACGAGCGAGACGAAGTCCTTGGGCGCCTTTAGACGTCCAACGCTGACGACGACCGGAGGCTTGCCGTCGACGCGGAGTTGCGGACGAGCCGCCTCGATGTCGACACCGTTGCGGATGACGTGAGTCCGTTCGGGGTCGCAGGTGCGCGCCTCGAGACCGGCGCGCAGCTCGCTCTCGGCGACGCAGATGGTCACGGTCGTGAGCGGGCTCATCAGCCGGTCAGCCCAGCGATAGAACGCGGACACGAGTCCCGCGTTGGCCGAGAACGCCCAGCCGTGTACGGTGAAGACGCGAATGGGTGTACCGGCTACAACGCCCGCGACGCGAGCCAGGATGCCGGCCTTGGAGCTGTTGGCGTGGACGATGTCCGGCCGCACCCGCCTCAGAATCGCAATGACTTCGAGCAGCCCTGCGAGATCATGCCAGGGGTGGAGTGCCCGCCGAACGTGCCGAAGCGGAAGAAATCGCGCCCCGGCAGCAGTCGCCGCCTCGCGGAGAGGCCCCGGACCGTGAGCCGCGACCAACAGCTCGAAACCCTCCTCGAGCGCGGGCAGGAGGTTGGCAACGTACGTCTGCGCGCCGCCGGTCTCGGCGAGGGTGATTACGAACAGGATGCGCGGCCGGCGGACGGCCTGACCCGGTGGGTGAGTCACGGTTCCAGACTAACCGGAGAAGCCCCCCCCTTCCCCCCCCAAAGACCAGTCGTCCTTGAGATAGGACGGTCGCGAGGTTAGGCTCGCGCGGCGAGCCTCAGCCGCGTCGTCCTTCCCCACGACTGGAGGAAACAGATGTGACCACGCCGGAACGAACTGAACCCGACCCCGAAGGCACCGTCGTGCCAGATCGCGAGCCCGCGCCGCAGACGGCGAAGCACGTCGACGTCGGGGAGCGAGTCGCGGGAATTCTCCAGGCCGCCGAAGATGCTGCGGACCGGATCCGCGCAGATGCCCTCGCCGAGGCAAACGCCAGCAAGGAGGAGATCGAGCGGGAGGCACGGGCTCGCGCCGACGAGCTCGTGCTCGAAGCCGAGCGTGTGCGCAAGGAGGCGGATGACTACGCAAGCCGCCGACACTCGGAAGCCGAGGAGAGAGCGCGCACGTTGGTCTCCGAGGCAGAGACGCGCGCGCTGGCCGTCCGGGAGACCGCCAGGGAGACGTCGAAGCAGATCGAGTTCGCAGCACTCCAGCGCCAGGCGAAAATTCAGGAGCAGGCACGCTCGTTCGAGGAGCGAATGCAGCGAGCGCTCGGCTCGCTGCGCGAGCTGATCGGCGAGGCTACCGACCTACAGAATCTGCTCGAGGAAACGCCGAAGGACGGTGAGGGGGAGGCGCTATCGACGGCACTCGACCCGAAGTCCCGTAACCGAGCGCCGAATACACCCTCGGGTGGCAAGTAGCCAGAGGCTCGACGTGAGGTGCGCTGAGCTCACCTGACACGAACGTGGGATGCCCTGTCCGTCGTCGCTCCTCCGCTCGATCGGTGCCTCCCCACGTTGACGGACAACCGGCGAGCAGGCCCCTCCTCGTCGCGCGCGGTGCCTTGGCGGCAGCAGCTTTCGTCCTCCTTGTCGGGCTCTTCGTGGCCGCGACGGTCGTGCTCTTCGTCTGGCCCGCCACAGACGCCCCGAGACGCGCCGACGCCGTGGTCGTATTCGGAGCCGAGGTACCCGCCCGGCTCCAGGAGGGCCAACGCCTGGTCGAGCGCGGCGTCGCCCCGATCCTCGTCCTGACGGTGCCCGTCGGATGGGAAGAGAGCTCGATCTGCGGCCGATCGGTTCCGGTCGACACCATCTGTCTCAATCCAGAGCCGCCCACCACGCGCGGTGATGCCCGTGCGGCCGCGTCCCTCGCGGACGAGCGGGGGTGGCGATCCGTCGCGCTCGTCACGTCCGACTACCACGCGTTTCGGGCCCGGCTATTGCTCGAGCGCTGTTATCGAGGGAAGGTCGAACTCATCGGTGCGAAAGAGATCGGCGACTTCAAGAGGGAGGTATCTCGGATCCTTCACGAGTGGGGCGGGTTCGCTCAGGCGCTCACGTGGAAGCGTGGGTGCTAAGACTTACGCTCAACTAGAGCCTTAGCTTCATCTTTTCAGGGAAATGCTTTTCGTTAGGTCGGCCAGAATGGGGTTGACACCGAGGCTGAGGCTTGCAACCGTGGCCGTGTCCGCGGAAGCCAGTAGTCGGCGGACGCAAACGGGAGCGCATGACCAGCGGGGGTCAGCGAGAGCTTGCTGCAGGCTCGAACCTTGAACAGAAGCATCGGTTGGCTCGTCGCCATCGGGGCGGCGCTCGCGTTGACGGGCGCGGCACACGCAGAGGACGGAGCCCTGACGCCGTTGGTCGACGAGGGCGGTACAGCGGCGGTCGTCGCTGACGAGTCAGCCCCGGTTCCCGCGACCGACCCTGCAACGACACTTCCGCCCGGGGACGAGACGGACCCGACAACCTCAGACCAGGTCGTGCCCACGCCGAGCGACGATAGTGCAGCCGGTGTCGGCGAAGTGGTGGAGCCCACGCCCGCAGCAGGCGAGACCGTCCCCGATGAGACCGTGCCCAGCCCGGAAGCGACTCCGGCAGAGGATCCCGCCGCCGACCCGACCCCTCCCTCGGCGGCAGCTCCCGAGAATGCAGAGGCGGTCGACACGGTCGGTGAAGCAGATCCGCTGCCCGGCGTCGTCGAGCCACCGCCTGAGACCGCCGCGCCGACCGACCCGGCGGCTGAGGTCGTCGTCGAGACCGAGGGCGGCGGTGCCGGCCAGCCGCAAGGATCGCGACCGCAGTCCGAGGATCGAAGCGCCGAGCAGGCTGCGCCTGCCGCGCCGGCGGAGTCCGCACCGGTCGCCGCGACCTCGAGCACGCCGCCAGTCTCCGAAGGCATCGGACGCGGGAGTGAGGCCGACACGGCCGATCTTGCGGTGGCACCGTCGGACGCGCCGTTCGCCCTGGCGGTCTTGGAAACGAGCCTGAAGCCGACGACGTTCGTCGTCGAGTTCCTCGCGGCGATCGACCGGGCGCAGGCCGTGTCCGCCCCGGCGGCGACCGGAGGGTCGGCTGTCCTCTCGACGCCGAGGCGGAGCTCGAAGCACTCCTCTGTCCAAACGGTCAGAGGGGTCGGCGGGTCGGTCACGAAGACCGGCGCGTTTCGTGCCCCAGAGGGTCGTAAGTCCACGCACACTCCCACGACTCCGGCACCCGTGACACCGGCGCCCGCCGCGCCGTCTGCCCCGCCGGGTTCAGGCGTCTCTCCGACCAGCCCCTCCCTCGTCATTGGCGTCATGGGCGCCCTGATGGGCCTTCTCGCGCTCGCCGCCCCAGGGCTTGCCAGGGTCGCTCGCCTCTCGGTCGCCCCGGGGCGACCGATCAGCGTCTCCCTCGTTCTCGAGCGCCCCGGCTAAGCCGCCTCCTGTATCGGCAGCCATCGGGCCCGTAGGCCCGGCGACAGCTCGAGAGGAGGTATCCGTGGAGTCCCGGCCCATCGCGCGCGAGCGCGACGAATCCGAAGAACACAATCACGACGACGGCAGTCTGTCCGGCGCGCTTCGCCTGAAGTCTCAGGCGATGGGTTCGGCGATGAATGAGACTGTCGACGACTCGGTCGAGGTCGGCGCTGACGTTTCGCGGCCTGCCCTGACGGCCGTCGTAGATTCGTCGAAACCCTCGATCGAGCGCTCGCACGGTCGTACTCGCCTCCTCTTCCTCGTTGCCCGCTTCGCCGCTGTCGCTGTTCCCGTCGCGCTCGTGTATGCGCTCTGGCCCCCAGCCGGGGCCGGCGCGATTGGCACGTCCATCGCGCTCGTGACCGCCATCTGGTTCCTTGCGCTCCGTGCGACGTACGCGGCGGCGAGACCATCCCCGCTGGCGCTCGGAGTCCCGGTGACCTCAGCGCTCGGAACGCTTGGCGGGTGCGTGTTCATCCCACTCCTCACGTTCTGGCTTCCGGGCACGACGCTGAGACCCCTGGCCGCGCTCGCGATGGCCGGTGGCGTGTTCGCCGCCTCGGTGGCCGTGGAGCGGAAGGCGGCCCGCCAGTCCGCGTTTCGCCGCCGCGTGCTCATCGTGGGCGGCTCACGTCGGGCCTCTCAGGTCGCACGGCTGCTGCACGAGCGCCCGGAGCTGCCTTTCGACCTCGTCGGCTTCGTTCAAGGCACGGCGTCAGAGCCGTCGGTCACCAACGGCGTGCCGATCGAGGACATCGTGCTACGCGACCGACCCGATCTTGTCGTCCTCGCCGATAGCCAGCTTCCCAGTGAGGCGGTCGATCGCCTGCTCGACGTCGCGTCGTCCGGGTTTCGCGTCGTCGGGCTTCCAGAGTTTTACGAGCACGCACTCGGACTCGTCCCCGTGCGCGCAATCTCGCCGGCGTGGTTCGTCGGCGTATTGCATCTGTACCAGCGGCCGTCGTCGCAGTTCACCAAGCGTCTCTTCGACATCGTGCTGTCGAGCTTCGGGCTCCTTCTGGCCGCCCCGCTAATGGTCACCATCGGCGTCCTCGTGAGGAGCTCAGGGCCGGGGCCGGTCGTCTTCCGCCAGACGCGCGTGGGCAAGGGGGGGGCAACGTTCGAGATGCTGAAATTTCGCACGATGATCTCCGGGGCCGAGGAAGCCGGCACGGCCGTATGGGCCCAGGTGGGCGATCCGCGCGTCACCAAGGTCGGTCGCTTTCTGCGCCGGACGCGGCTCGACGAGTTGCCGCAGCTCTGGAACGTCCTTCGCAGCGACATGAGCCTGATCGGCCCGCGCCCCGAGCGCCCAGAGTTCCTCGAGCTCCTAGAGAGTCGAGTCCCGTTCTGGACGCGGCGGAACCTCGTCAAGCCGGGTGTGACCGGATGGGCGCAGGTGCAGCACGGCTACGCCTCCGGGCTGGAGGGGACGACCGAGAAGCTCTCCTACGACCTCTACTACCTGAAACACCGGAGCCTCCTTCTGGACGTTGCGATCGTCCTCAAGACGCTGCCGACGCTCATCTCGGGAAACGGCGCCCGGTGAGTGGAGCCGGTGCCGACTACCGCGCCACGTCGAGCAGGTCGCCGAAGACGTCGTAGACCATCGCCTCGAACGTGCATGGCAGGTAGCCGTTGGCCGAGGCGAACGGGCGTAGGTAGAAGAGGTACGTGCGCCACTCCTGGGCGCGAGCCGGCTGATCCGCCTCGTGGCGCTCCACGAGCTCCTCGAGATCGCGAAGCGTCCACTTCGCCTGCGTGGCCCGAAGATCGGGTGGACTGTCGTCGACGCCCGACGGCCGCCCGGCGGGTAGGGACATGAGGTCGTTCCACCGCCGTTGCGCGGCCTCGACCTCTCGTCGCGCCTCCTCGAGCCGCCGCCGGTCGGCCTCCAGCGTCCGCTCGCGGTCGGCCAGAGCCTTGCGACCGATCTCGAGCTCCGCCTCCCGCTCGGCCAGCGAGGCTCGCTCGGCGTCGATTCGCGCCGACAGCTCCGCCCGCTCGAGCGCGAGCCCGCGCTCGACTCCGTCGAGCTCCGATCGCCGGTGATCCAGCTCGGCGCGCTCCGCCTCGAGCACGGCGCCCCGCGCCTCGTGCTCGCCTGCGAGCCGATCGAGCTCCCGGCCGCGCTCCGCATCCTCCTCCTCGCGGCGGGCGAGCACGGCCGACCGCTCGTCCAGCTCGCGCTCTCGCGCCGAGATTGCTGCTTCACGCTCGCCGAGCGCCACGTCGCGCCCCTGCGCCTCGCGCTCGAGCTCCTCTCGCCGAGCGTCAAGATCGGTCTCCAGCTCGACGAGGCGCTGCTCCCGCTCCTTTCTTCCGAGCAGAACGCTCACAGGACTCCCACCACCCCACGCCCCGCCCATTCCTCGCCGACCAGGCCCGCGCGAGCGCGCCCCCTCACTGCCTCTCCCTCAACGCCGGAAACAACACCACGTCGCGGATCGTCTCGCGGCCGGTGAAGAGCATCGCGAGCCGGTCTATGCCGAGGCCGATTCCACCGGTGGGCGGCATGCCGTAGGAGAGCGCCTCGACGTAGTCGGGGTCGCCCTCCTCCGCCGTCTCGTCGCCGGCGGCCCGCTCGGCCTGCTGCATGCGGAAACGGCCGGACTGCTCCTCGGCGTCGTTCAGCTCGGAGAACGCGTTCCCCAGTTCCATACCGCCGATGAAGTACTCGAAACGCTCCACGAATCCTGGGTCGTCGTCGGTCAGCCGTGCGAACGGCGACAGCTCCACCGGATAGTCGATCATGAACGTCGGCTGGATCAGGCCCGGTTCGACGACGAGCCCCAGCGCGTGGTCGACGAGCTGCGCCCAGGTTCGGTCCCGGGCCGTGTCCACGTCGCGCTCGCTGAGACGGCGGCGCAGCTCGCCCTCGTCCCGCGCCCAGAGGCCGTGCTCGGCAAGGGCGTCGACGAGCTTGACGCGCCGCCACGGAGGAGCGAGATCGATCTGGCTTCCGCGGAAGCTCACCGTCGTCGTGCCGAGCACCTCACGGGCGACGGTGGCCACGAGGTCTTCGATCCGCGCCATCGTGTCCGCGTAGTCGGCGTACGCCTCGTACCACTCGAGCATCGTGAACTCGGGCTGGTGCTTGTACGAGATGCCCTCGTTGCGGAAGTCCTTGCCGATCTCGTACACCTTCTCCAACCCGCCGACGATCAGGCGCTTGAGATACAGCTCCGTCGCGATGCGGAGGTAGAAGTCCGCGTCGAGCTCGTTGTGGTGCGTCACGAAGGGCCGAGCGAACGCGCCGCCGTACCGCGGTTGCAGCACCGGAGTCTCGACCTCGACGAAGCCGCGCTCGTCGAGATAGCGCCGGATCGCTGAGACCATCCGCGAGCGGGTCAGGAAGTCGGCCCGCGTCTCGTCGTTCATCAGCAGGTCGAGGTGGCGGCGCCGGTACCGCGCCTCGACGTCGGTGAGGCCGTGGAAGGTGTCCGGGAGCGGCCGGGCGATGCACGCGAGGACGACGAGCTCGTCGACGGCGAGCGACGGCTCGCCGCGCTTGGTCCGGGCCGGGACGCCCGCCGCACCCACGATGTCGCCCAGGTTTACGTCGACCGGGCCGGTGCGATCCTCGGAGCACAGCAGCTGGATGCGTCCCGAGCGGTCGACGAGGTCGAGGAAGACGAGCTTGCCATGGCCGCGGCGGCCGAGGATCCGGCCTGCGAGGCGGCGGCGCTCGCCCGACTCGCCGCCCGGCTCGAGCCGTTCCGCCTCGATTCGCACGGCAGCGGCCTCGTCTCGGTCGGGGAACCGCTTCGGAAGGGCCATGGCTCGCGCGAGCCTACCCGCAGCACCGCGGCGGCGGTGATGTCTTGACTGACGTCTTGTTTGATGTCATAATGACGTCATGGATCTGACACCCTACGTCGAGACGGTCGAGAAGACCTTGGCTGCGACCGCCGCCGCGGGCGATCGACGGACGGTCGAAACGGCCGGGCTCCTCGCCGCCTCGCTCGAGGCCGGCGTGCGCCTCGAGCTGATGCACGCGCTTGCCGACTTCGCGGCCGAGGTCACCGCCGTTCTCGAGGATCGGGTCGTCGAGGTGACGCTGAACGGCGCCGACGTCGAGGTATCCGTGTCGCGGATCGCGGTCGAGCCTCATGCCGACGAACGCGGTGGCCCGGCCGACTGGACAGGCGACACGAGCCGGATCACGCTGCGGCTCCCCGAGGACCTCAAGACAGCCGCCGAGCGCGCGGCCGGGAACGCTCACCTGTCTCTCAACGCCTGGCTCGTGGGCGCCGTGCGCGGTGAGCTGGGCCGCACCGCCGCCGCGGAGCAAACGGGGCACGTCGTGCGTGGATGGATCACGACCTGACGAACGGAGGAAGAGGAAACATGGCCACGATGGACGAAGCCGCTGGGACGCGTACGCGCGAATACCGATGCGACGGCCCCGCAACGATCGAGCTACAGCTCGGGCCAGGGCAGGTCGAGCTCAGAACCGTCGCCGGCGAGCACGTGCGTGTCGAGCTGTCAGCCGGCTCTGCGGCACGTCTAGACCCGCCCGAGAGGCGAGAGCTGGAGCTGCTCGACGAGACCAGCATCGCCTGGACCGAACGTGACCGGCTGTTGCGTGTGCACACGCCGGGCCGCCGGCTGCGGCCACCGCCTCTCGCGGTGCTCGTCGAAGCCCCGGCGGGATCGCGGCTGACGGTTCGGGGAACCAACGCAGGTGTCAAGGCGACCGGAACGCTCGGTGGACTGGCTGCGAGAACGCACGCCGGCGATGTCGCGGCGGAGACCGTCGAGGGCGACGTCGTCGTTCGCACGGGCTCCGGCACCGTTCAGCTCGGGCGTGTCGGTGGGACATTGAAGATCACCAGCGGATCCGGCCGGTGCGAGGTGGCAGCGGTTCGAGCACCGTCCAAGATCACCACAGGGCGCGGCGACATCTCGCTCGGCTCGGTCGAGTCTGACGTGGACGCGCGTACCGGAAGAGGACACATCGACGTCGCGAACGCCGGCCGCGGGCGGATCTCGCTGACGACCGGCCGGGGCGATGTCCGGGTGGGCGTTCCCCCGGGTGTGACGGCGGAGATCGACGCAGTCTCGGGCTCGGGACAGGCCCGGAGCGATCTCCCGGTCAGCGCGCAGCGCTCGCTGGACGCGACGCTGCGCCTCCGGGTGCGCACTGGATCCGGCGAGGCGCTCGTCACATCGGCGAAGGCCGAGGGCTAGCCGGCGAAGGAGACGGCCGGGAGCCCGCGCACGCCCACGCTGACGCGGAAGAGCCCGCCCGCGTGCGGATCCGCCGACCGCGTCTCGTCGGTGAGCATGCACGCGGCCGAGGTGATGTAGAGATCGATGAGGTCGGGCCCGCCGAACGCGCAGCTCGTCACGTGCGTCGTCGGAAGCTCGATCACCGCCGAGCGTGAGCCGTCCGGCGCGATCCGCTCGACGCGCGCCCCCTCCCAGAGGGCGATCCAGACGTGGCCTTCGACGTCGACGCTCAACCCGTCGGGAACCTCGGGCTCGGGGAAACTCGCGAGCGTCCTCCTGCCGGAGATCGCGCCGCTCGCGGGCTCGTAGTCGAAGGCGTCGAGCCTGCGTGTCGGCGAGTCGACGTAGTACATCGTCCCGCCGTCCGGGCTCCAGCCCATCCCGTTCGACAGCCGTACGCCCTCGAGCATCCGCGTGGCGACGCCACCGGGGTCGAGACGGTACAGAGCCGCGATCGGCCGCGCGGCCTCCTCGTCGCGATCGTATGTACCCGCCCAGAAGCGCCCGGCGGGATCGCACTTGCCGTCGTTCATCGTCGTCAGCGCCGGATCCTCGAGCTCGCCGAGCGTCTCGATCCGGCCGGTCTGGGCGTCGAGGAACCCGAACCCCGTCCCGACCGCGGCGACGAAGCCGCCGGCAGCCCGCGGGGCGACCGCGCCGACCTCGAGCTCGTAGGGGAGCGGATCGTCGCCTCCGGTGGCGGGGTCGAAGCGGTGAAGCGTCCTGGCGAAGCCGTCGATCCAGACGAGCCTCGAGTCCCGCTCGTCCCACACGGGGCTCTCGCCGAGCTGCGCGTGGGCGTCGTGGACGAGCTCGGCTACGAAGGTTTTCAAGGCGGCTGGGTTACGCGGCCTTGATTTCCATGATCTTGAACTTCAGCGCCCCACGCGGAGCCGTGACCTCGACCGTTTCGCCCTTCTTGCGTCCGAGGATCGCCTTTCCGACCGGTGATTCGTTCGAGAGCTTGTAGTCGGACGGGTCGGCCTCCGCCGACCCGACGATCGTGTACTCGACCGTCTCGTTCGCGTCGATGTCCTTCAGCCGCACCTTCGTGCCGATCGAGACCACGTCCGAGGTGATCTCGTCCTCGGCGATCACCCGCGCGTTGGCCAGCCGCTCCTCGAGCAGCGCGATCCGATGCTCGACCATCGCCTGCTCGTTCTTGGCGTCGTCGTACTCGGAGTTCTCGGCGATGTCGCCGAACTCGCGCGCCTGCTTGATCCGCTCGGCGACCTCGCGGCGCTTGACCGTCGAGAGGATCTCGATCTCCTCCTTGAGCTTCTCGAGCCCTCCCGGAGTGAGAATCACTTCCTTCGTCAAAGCCTACCTCCAACCCCCCGGATGACGCAGCGCGGTGCCCCGTTGGGGCACCGACAGGAGCGTCATTGTACAGTCGTCGTCAAGGGTGGCTCGTTTCGACGCTCGGCTAGCATTTCCTGCCCCTATGCAGGCAGAACTTCTGTCCCCGTGGTGCATCGGGTCGGTCGAGATCCCGACCCGAGTCGTGCTCGCGCCGATGGCGGGCGTAAGCGTCCAGGCGTTCCGCCGCCAGGGCCGGCGCTTCGGAGCGGGGCTCGTATGCTCGGAGATGGTGAGCTGCGCCGGCCTCTCCCACGGCAACGAGCGGACGCTCGGCTATTTGCGCATCGCGCAGGACGAGAGCCCGCTCGCGGTGCAGATCTTCGGCTCCGATCCCGGCGTGATGGCCGAGGCGGCCCGGATGGTCGAGGACGCGGGAGCCGACCTCGTCGACGTCAACTTCGGCTGTCCGGTCAGAAAGGTCACGTCGACGGGAGCGGGCGCGACGCTGCTCGAGCAGCCCGACCGCGCGTGCAGGATCATCGAGGCGGTCGCGAACGCCGTCTCCGTGCCGGTCACCGTCAAGATGCGGCGCGGTCTCGAGGACGGCTCGCGGGCCGCCCTCGCGGTCGGGCCGCGCCTCGTCGCCGCTGGGGCACGTGCCCTGACCCTCCACCCTCGCTCGGCGAGGCAGATGTACACGGGCACGGCCGACCACGGGCTGACGGCCGAGCTCGTCGCGCGAGTCGACGTTCCGGTGATCGCATCGGGAGACATCACGTCTCGTGCCCGCGCCCGGGCCGTGCTGGCGACCACGAACGCCGCAGCGGTCATGGTCGGCCGAGCGGCCCAGGGGAATCCGTGGGCGATCGCAGAGATCGTCGGGGGCCAGGAGGCACAGCCGTCGCGGGAGGAGGTCGTCGCCGAGCTCGTGCTCTTCATGCGCGAGACGGTGCGAGAGCTCGGAGAGCAACGCGCGACGGGGTTTTTGAAGAAGTTCTACGGCTGGTACCTGGGACGAGGCCGGTTTCCGCGGCCGTTCAAGCAGGAGCTGACGCAGCTCGAGACGATTGCCGAGGTCGAGGACCGGCTCTTTGCCGCCGCGCCCGGAAGCCTCGAGGTGATCGCGCGCCTGTCGAACGAGCTCCCGGAGGCCGACGAAACATTGCTCGACCTGCCGATCTCGATCTACGGCGGCGGGTAACCCCCAACCCCCAGAAACCTGCCGGTTTCCGGGGGAGCCCCCATTGGGGAAACCGAAGGTTTCCCCTCGCCCCCTTCCTGCTTCACCCTTGCCCGTCCCTAGAATCTGATCATGGCCGTCGTCGCAGGCGAGCGCAGGATCGTCACCGTCCTCTTCGCGGACATCGTGGGCTCGACCTCGATCGCCGAGCGGCTCGGAGCCGAGCGCTCGAAATTCCTCGTCGACGAGGTGATGCGGCTGATGAGCGCACAGATCGAGCGCTACGACGGCACAGTCGCGCAGTACATCGGCGACGAGCTGTACGCCGTGTTCGGAGCGCCGCTCGCGCACGAGGACGACTCCGAGCGAGCCGTTCGCGCCGCACTCGCGATCCAGCGCGCGCTCGCACAGTACGCCGAGGAGGTGAAAGCCGCGTACGGGATCGACCTTGCCGTCCGGATCGCGATCAACACGGGGGCCGTCGTCATCCAGCCCGAGAACGAGGATCCCTACAACGCGCTCGGCGACACGGTCAACGTCGCGGCCCGGATCCAGGAGCTGGCGGGAGGCGGCGAGGTGGTCGTCGGCCGGGCCACGAAGATCCAGGTCGAGAGCTGCTTCGCGCTCGAGCAGCTCGGCGAGCAGGAGCTGCGGGGCCGCGAGGTGCCCGTCGAGACGTTCAAGGTCGTGGGCGTGCTCGAGCACACGATCGACCACGAGCTCCTTCCCCTCGTCGGCCGCGACTTCGAGCTGACGGTGCTGGAGCGGACGATGGACGGGCTGGTAGAGGGCCGCGGGGCGATCATGTCGATCACGGGCGAGCCGGGGATCGGGAAGAGCCGGCTCGTTCACGAGATCCAGCGGCTCTACCGCGACCGCGTGCGGTTCATCGAAGGCCGTGCGGTCTCGTACGCGCAGACGTTCCCCTACTGGCCGATCCGGGATCTCCTGCGGGAGTGGCTGGGCGTCGGCGCCACGACCCCGGAGGCCAGGGTAAGACTGGACCTGAAGGCCGAGCTCGCACACGCGCTCGGGGAAGAGTCGGACGGCGCCTACCCGTTCGTCGCCAACCTGATGGGCCTCACGCTCGAGCCCGAGGCGGTCGAGCGCATCGAGGAGCTCAACAGCGAGAGCCTCCAGCACGAGACCTTCGAGGTGATGTCCGACCTCGTCTGGCACCTCGCGGAGGAGACGCCCCTGTGCCTCGTCTTCGAGGACCTCCACTGGGCCGACGAGTCCACTCTCGAGCTGCTCGAGGATCTCCTGCAGACCACGGAGGAGGGGGCCGTGGCGCTCTTCTTCCTCTACCGCTCGGAGCGCGAGCACGGGTCGTGGCGGCTCGGCGAGAGGGCGCGTCAGCGCTTCCCCCACCGCTACCGGGAGATCGAGCTTCGGCCGCTGCCCGCCGATGCGAGCCGCGCCCTCGCGGAGAGCGCAGCCGAGGGAGCGCTGCCCGAGTACGTCGCCGAGCTGCTTGCGGAGCGCGCGGGGGGCAATCCCTTCTTCCTCGAGGAGGCGCTTCACGACCTGCGCGAGCGCGGCGCGCTCGTCCGCGACAACGGACGGTGGATGCTCGCGGTTCGCGAGGACGAGCTCGCGATCCCGGCCCTCATCCAGGGCGCGCTCCAGGCACGAATCGACCGCCTCGACCCGTCGGCGCGAAACCTCCTCTCGATCGCGGCCGTGATCGGCCGAACGTTCGGGATGCCGCTGCTCGAGGAGATCGTCCCGTACGAGGAGCTGATCGCGGCGCTGTCGGAGCTACAGCGGCTCGAGCTCGTCGTCGAGCAGAGACGACGCCCGACCCCCGAGTACCGGTTCCGCCACGGGCTCGTCCAGGAGGTGACGTATGCGAGCCTCGTCGAGGGCAAGCGGCGCAAGCTCCACAAGCGGGTCGGCGAGGCGCTCGAAGCGATCTACCGGGAGTCGCCGGAGGACGCCTACGGGCTGCTCGCACGCCACTTCACCGAGGCGGACGAGCCCGAGAAGGCGGTCGAGTACCTGCTCAAGGCGGGTGACAGGGCCCGGGCGATCTATGCCGACCAGGAGGCCCTCGAGCACTACTCGAATGCGCGCGACTTCCTCGTTCGCACGGGCGACGAACGCCGCGCGCGCGACACGCTCTTCAAGATGGCGCTGACGCACCACGTCGCGTTCGACTTCGAGCGGGCCGAGGAGCTCTACGACGAGGCCTTCTGCTGTCGCGTACCACAGTCGGCGCGGTTGGAGCGGACGGAGCGTCTGACCACCGGGATGGCCACCCGCGGCGACGAGCTTCTCCCGGGCGCCTCGTACACGACCGAGACGGCGGCCCTCCTCGAGCACCTCTTCCGCGGCCTGCTCACCGTCGATCGCGAGCTGAACGTCCTGCCGGCGATGGCGGACAACTTCCGCGTCTCGAGCGACGGGGTCACGTACCTGTTCCGGCTCCGCGACGACACCCGCTGGAGCGACGGCGAGCCCGTCACCGCCGAGGACTTCGTCTTCGCAGTAGAGCAGATCAGGAAGGACGGGGCGCTCACGGCCGTTCTCCTCGAGGACGTCGAGACGATCAGGGCGCTCGACGACCTGACCCTCGAGCTCACGCTGGAGGAGCCGCGGAGCTTCTTCCCGTACGTCCTCGCCTCGGCCTGGCTCCATCCGCTGCCCCGTCACAAGGTCGAGGAGCTCGGCGACGACTGGCGCAGGCCCGAGAACCTCGTCGGCAACGGCCCCTTCTGCCTGGCGGAGTCATCGAGCGAGCATGCCGTTCTCGTCGCCAATCCCCACTGGCGCGGGCCCCATGGAAACGTCGGCGAGGTGCACCTCGATCTCGGCCTCTCGAGCGAGGCGCTGCTCGAGGGCTGGCGCGACGGGCGCTTCGACGTCGTGCAGGCGTTCCAGCGCGAGTTCGCCGACGCAGACGACACGCTGATCGAGACGGTGCCCGAGTTCGCAACGCGCTACGTGGGCTACCGCGCATCGACGGCGCCGTTCTCGAGCGAGCTCGTCCGGAAGGCGTTCTCCCACGCGCTCGACCGCTCGACCGTACTGCCCCCGTGGACGCTGGTCCGCCCGGCGGGTCGCGGTGGCGCAATCCCGCCGGCGATGCCGGGCCACTCGTCCCGCGTGGCGCCCGAGTACAACCCCGGACTCGCCCGTGAGCTGCTTGCGCAGGCGGGATACCCGGACGGCAAGGGCCTGCCCGAGCTCGAGCTCTGGGTGCCCTGCTGGTTGACCGACGCCGATGCGCTGATCGAGAGCTGGGGCGCGCTCGGCGCGCGGATCCGCGTTGCCCGCGCACCGGTCGGCGCGGTGCACAAAGCGCCTTCGACGGCACAGATGTGGATCGCGGGCTGGACCGTCGACTACCCGGATCCGGACGGCTTCTTCCGCGGTTTCCTCCGCCAGCACCTCGATCTCCATCGCGACGAGGAGATCGAGGAGCTCCTGGCCGAAGCGAGCTCGGCACGAGACCAGGGCGAGCGGATGCGCCTCTACCACGAGATCGACCGCCTGTTCGTGGCCGAGCGCGCGGCGATCCTGCCGCTGAGCTACGGCCGCTCGATGCTCGTACGGCGACCGTGGGTCGAGAACCTCTGGGCGAATCCGATGTCCGGGGTTCAGCTCGACCAGGTGATCAAGCGCGGGTGAACCTAACGCGGGGATACCACGGTTTCCCTTGCGCCTGTCCCTAGCGGTTCAGCTCCCAGACGAGGCGAAGGCCGTCCAGGGTGAGGTTGGGATCGACGAGCTCGATCGTCTCGGCGTGAGGGGCGATCAGGCCGGCGAGGCCTCCGGTGGCGATCACCCGGGCGGCCTCGCCGAGCTCGACGCGCATGCGCGTCACGATCCCGTCGACCTGGCCCGCGAAGCCGTACACGAGGCCTGACTGGAGCCCGCCGACCGTCGTCTTGCCGATCACGCTGGGAGGCTCCACGAAGTCGATCTTCACCAGGCGCGCAGCCCGGGCGAAGAGCGCCTCCATCGAGATCTCGATTCCTGGAGCGAGCACGCCGCCGACGTACTCGCCCTCTGCCGACACCGCGTCGAAGTTCGTCGACGTGCCGAAGTCGACGACGATGCACGGCGTCCCGTATCGCGTCTTCGCGGCGAGCGAGTTGACGATCCGGTCGGGGCCGACCTCGTGCGGGTTGTCGTAGAGGATCGCGATGCCGGTCTTCACCCCCGGCCCGACGACGAGGAGCGGCGCGTCGAGGTAGCGCTCGGCGAGCTCCTCGTAGGCGCGGACGAGCGGAGGCACGGTCGAGGACAGCGAGACCCCCATGATGCTCTCGAAGTCGAGATCGGCGAGCTCGAGCAGCCGTGCCAGAAGAGCGCCGAGCTCGTCGCCGGTTCGATCCGCCTCGGTCGCGACGCGCCAATGCTCGGCGAGACGGTCGGCATCGTAGATCCCGAAGACAGTCTGCGTGTTGCCTACGTCAACGGCGAGCAGCATTCCCTTGGGGACGGTGGCGAGGGGCAACCGGAGCCGGTCCCCGGGGGTCAGGGGGTGGGCTGGTGGGAGTTAGGCACCGCGAGAGCGGTGCCGTCGTGCCCAGGGAGGGGGCCAACGGGGGAACCGCGAAGCGGTTCACCCGTTTACTCGTCGTCGCCTCCGAGGGGCTCGCCGAGCTTCTCGGCCAGGGCCTCGGGCGTCATCGCGGGCCCCTCGCCGTCACCTCGGAGCTCCTCGATCGTGACGTCGCTAGACGTGTAGACCTCTGCCCGCGGGATCATTCTGGTCGGTCGGTTCTTGTCCCAGACCCAGACGTCCTCCATGGTCAGGTGGAAGAACGGGTAGCTCGACTGCGGCAGCACCTTGAGGTCGAGCCGGTTGCAGAGGTACGTCGAGTCCTGCGTGACGATGCAGTAGCGGAAGAGGCCGAAGACGGCCGTGTACTCCTTCTTGAGACGAAGCTCGAGCTCGGCCTCGTACTCGTCGAGCTCGTCGAGGTGCGACATGAGACTCATTGTACCCCGGTGGCGAGCAGGTCCCGGACGCGGCGGCCGTCGGGAAGAGCGAGCTCGGCGTCGAGCTCTGCCAGGGGCTCGAGGGCGAAGCGCCGCCCGGCCAGACGCGGGTGCGGCACGGTCAGGCCTGGCTCGTCGACGCTCTCGTCTCCGTAGAGCAGCAGGTCGAGGTCGATCGTCCTCGGCCCGAATCGCGGCACCGAGCCGCGGTCGCGGCCCAGGCGGAGCTCGACGTCGAGGAGCCGATCGAGGAGCTCCCGGACGGGAAGCTCCGTGGCGAGCTCGCAGGCGCCGTTGAGAAACCGCGGCTGGCTCTCGTACCCGACGGGATCGGTCTCCCGGAGCCGCGAGACGGCGACCACGCGGATCCCCGGCTCGGCCCCGAGCAGCTCGACCGCCTGCCGGATCGTCGTCTCGCGGTCGCCGAGATTCGCTCCCAGCCCTACGAATGCGCGCGCCATGTGCAGATATCCTGGCTCAACGGTGCGGCGCGCGGTACTCCTCTTCGTGACCGGCCTCCTCTGGAGCAGCTCCGCGCTCGCAGCAACGCCGCGGTCCGGGCACGCGTTTCCCCCTCCGCCAGCTCCCGGCCCTCGAGCTCTGCAGTCTCTCGGCGACGGGCACGCGCTCGTCCAGCTCGACCGTCTGCGCTGGCGCGAGGCCGTGCCGGCACTGCGCCTCAGCGGCGGCACGCTCGTCTCCAGGAGCCTGCTCGTCTGGCGGCTCTCAGCGACCGGAGCGCGCGCGGTCGTCCCGGGACTCGCCGGCGCCGGTCTGGTGCGCACGCTCGAGCCGGACCGGCGATTCCGTCTCGCGGCGGCCGCGGTCGCGCCCGACCCGCTAACGCCCAGCCAGTGGTGGCTCGCTGCGGTCGGAGCCGACAAGCAGGAGCCCCCGGGCCCGGGAAAGCCGGTGACCCTGATCGACTCGGGCGTCGACGTCGCCCATCCAGAGTTCGCCGGACGGCCCGACCTGAACCTGCTGAACGAGCAGAACGTGGCCGACGACAGTGGGGGCCATGGAACCGCAACCGCCTCGGTCGTCGGCGCTCCGGCGAACGGCATCGGCGTGATCGGCGTGTATCCCCAGGCCGTCCTGAGGGTGTGGGACCTGGCCGACCTCTCGGCCGGCTCCGTGATCGCCGCTCTCGACGCGGTCGGCGACGGCCTCGCGAGCGTCGTGAGCATGAGCTTCGGCGGAGCCGAGCCGAGCCGGCTCGAGGAAGAGGCTGTCCTCCGAGCATTCGGCGCGGGGTCGGTGATTGTCGCGGCAGCCGGCAACGAGTTCGAGGAGGGGAATCCGATCGAGTACCCAGCGAGCTACAACCACGTGCTCACCGTCGCCGCCACGAATCCGGCGAATGAAGCGACGTTCTTTTCGAACGCCAACCTCGCAGTCGACCTGGCCGCACCCGGTCAGGACATTCCGGTCGCCGTGCCGGTTGCCGTCGACCCGGAGGGCGGGGATGGGTTCGCCATAGAAGCTGGCACGAGCTTCTCCGCGCCAATAGTTGCCGGAGCGACAGCGTGGGTCTGGACTGTTCGCCCCGAGTTGGACAACACCCAGATCTTCGACCTCATGCGTTATTCGGCGCGCGACATAGGACCGGAAGGCTACGACGTCGACACCGGCTTCGGCCTCCTCGACATTCCGGCCGCGTTGTCGCAGGAGCCGCCCACCAGCGACCTCGAGGAGCCGAACGACGACGTCTACATGGTCAAGGCCAACGGCCTCTTCCGGAAGGCCACGCGGCCCGTCACCCGACCCGGCAAGGGAAGGGCGGCCTTCGCTGCGCGCCTCGACATCACCGAGGATCCCGAGGACGTGTATCGCGTCTGGGCTCCCGGCCGAAAGAGCATCGTCGCAACCGTCCGCGGCAACCGGAACGTCGATGCCGAGCTCTGGCAGCCGGGGACGCCGACCGTCTACGTCCGGGGATCGAAGCGGAAGCGCTTCCTGATCGACGGAAGTTACGCCAAGGGGACGAAGGGCGACACCGTGACCGCCGTAAACGACGGCCGCGCGGGCGCGTTCGTGTATCTCGACGTCTATCTGCCCCAGGACGGTCCTCTCGACGCCGGTTACACGGTCGAGATCAGGACGTCCGGGCGCTAGCGCCCGCGCTCGATCGTCGCCGCCGTCCAGTCGACCGGCGCGTCCAGCTCGACGCTCGGCTTGCGGACGCGCACGCGCACGCGTGACACGGGAAATCGGTCGAGCAACGCTTCGGCCACCGCGGCCGCCAGGGCCTCGATCAGGTTGTAGCGGGCGGCCTGGGAGACGACGCGGACGCATTCCACCACCTCGGTGTAGTCCACGGTGTCGTGGAGCTTGTCGCTCCGCACCCCCGCGTCATGCGCGTTCAGGACGATGTCGAAGACGAACGGCTGGCCGTCGCGACGCTCGTGCTCGAGCACTCCGTGGTACCCCTGGAGCTCGAGGCCCTGGATCTCGATCAGGACGTCTGCCACTGGATCCCCGGCCGGGCGTGACCCGGCGCTCTCGCCTCGACCGCTCGGGCCACTCCCAGAGCCTCGACATGCTCGCGAACGTCGTGCGCGCGGAAGATCGACGCGCCCCGCTCGAAGGCCGCGACCGCGGCCGCGACGCTCGCCGCAACGGAGCCGGTGAGAGCCTCGGGGTTACCGAGAATCCGACCGAGGAAGCGCTTGCGGGAGGCACCGACGACCACAGGGCGCCCCAGCGCGACGATCTCGTCGAGCCGCGCCAGGAGCTCCAGGTTGTGCTCCACGGTCTTGCCGAAGCCGATCCCCGGGTCGAGGCAGATCCGATCCTCCGCTATCCCTTCGCCAACCGCGAACGCGAGGCGCTCTTCGAGGTATGACGCGACATCGGCCACGACGTCGTCGTAGCGCGGATCGTCCTGCATCGTCCGCGGCTGGCCGCGCATGTGCATCAGGCAGAGGCACGCGCCCGACTCCGCGACGACCGCCGCAAGCGAAGAGTCGCCTCGGAGCGCCGTGACGTCGTTGACGAGCGCGGCTCCGAGAGCAACTGCGCGGCGCGCGACCTCGGCCTTGGCCGTGTCGATCGAGATCGGGACGCCGTCGAGCCGCTCGAGCACCGGGACGACGCGACGAAGCTCCTCCTCCAGCGAGACGCCGCCCGAGCCAGGGCGCGTCGATTCGCCGCCGACGTCGACGATCGCCGCGCCGTCGGCAGCGAGCCTGTGCGCGTGAGCCACGGCATCGTCGGGCGAGATGAAGTGCCCGCCGTCGGAGAAGCTGTCGGGCGTCACGTTCAACACGCCCATCACGGCGGGGCGAGCGAGGAGCTCCTCGACGGACGGCACCACGGCGCAATCGTAGACCGTCGGGGCCGCGCGGGCGGGTGGGAAGACGGGCGGCGGGCGTGGGGTGGTGGAGCCCGGTCGCGCGTTCGGCGCGCTTAGGGCGCCGCGCCCTCGGGGGGCGGCTGCATCGTCGCGCCGGGCAGCGGGAACGGGCGCGGCGTGGGCTCCGCGCGCGGCTTGCGCTCCGGCTTCGGCTCCTCCTCGGGCTCCTCGGGCGGCGGTTCGGGGAAGACCGTCTCGACGGACTCTCCGGCGAGCAGCCGCTCGAACTGATCCTTGTCGATCGTCTCGCGCTCGATCAGGAGCTCCGAGATCTGGTGGAGCTCTTCCATGTGCTCCTGCAGCACCTTGCGGGCCCGGTCGTGTGCCTCTTCGATCACGCGCCGGATCTCGTCGTCGATCTCGCGCGCGATCTCCTCGGAGTAGTCGGGCTCCGCGCCCATGTCGCGACCGAGGAACGGCATGTCGTGGTTTCGGCCGAGCACCCGCGGGCCCAGCTTCTCGCTCATGCCGTAGCGCATGATCATGTGCTTGGCGGTCGCCGTGACCTTCTCGAGATCGTTCGCGGCCCCGGTCGTCACCTCGTGGAAGACGAGCTCCTCGGCCGCCCGCCCGCCGAGGGTCATGCCCATCTGATCCATCAGCGCTTGCTTCGTGGTCAGGAACTTGTCCTCGGCCGGCAGCGAGATCGTGTAGCCGAGCGCCTGGCCACGGCTGATGATCGAGATCTTGTGGACGGGATCGCAGTTAGGCAGGTAGTGGCCGACGAGCGCGTGCCCCATCTCGTGGTAGGCCGTGATCTTGCGCTCCTGCTCCGAGAGGAGGCGGGTCTTCTTCTCCGGCCCGGCGATCACCCGCATGATCCCTTCCTCGAGCTCCGACTCGCCGATCGTCTTCTTGCCGCGACGCGCCGCGAGCAGCGCCGCCTCGTTGACGAGGTTCGCGAGGTCGGCGCCAGTGAAGCCGGGCGTGCCGGAGGCAAGCGTGTCGAGCTCGATCGACGCGTCGATCGGCTTGCCCTTCGTGTGCACCTCGAGGATCCTGCGGCGCCCGAGCCGGTCGGGCCGATCGACGACGATCTGCCGGTCGAAACGCCCGGGGCGCAGCAGCGCCGGGTCGAGGATGTCCGGTCGGTTGGTCGCGGCAATCAGGATGATGTTGTCCTTCATCTCGAAGCCGTCCATCTCGACGAGCAGCTGGTTCAGCGTCTGCTCGCGCTCGTCGTGCCCGCCGCCAAGGCCGGCGCCGCGATGTCGGCCGACGGCGTCGATCTCGTCCATGAACACGATGCACGGGCTTGCCTGCTTCGCCTGCTCGAACAGATCGCGGACGCGCGACGCGCCGACGCCGACGAACATCTCAACGAAGTCGGAGCCGGAGATCGAGAAGAAGGGCACGCCCGCCTCGCCCGCGACCGCCCGCGCGAGCAGCGTCTTCCCGGTGCCGGGCGGTCCGTACAGGAGCACGCCCTTGGGAATCCGCGCGCCGAGCGCCTGGAACTTCTTCGGGTTCTCGAGAAACTCCTTGATCTCGTGCAGCTCCTCGACCGCCTCGTCCACGCCCGCGACGTCCTTGAACGTCACCTTCGGCGAATCGGGCGACATCCGCTTCGCGCGGCTCTTGCCGAAGCTCATCACCTTCGACCCGCCGCCCTGCACCTGGTTCATCAGGAAGATCCAGAAGCCGAAGAAGAGCACGAACGGCAGGAGGTACGTGAGCAGCGAAACCCAGGTCGAGCTGCCGGTTCCCTTCGAGTCGAACCCGACGTCCTTGGCCTCGAGGATGCGCTGGAACTCCGCCTGCGACTGGTCGCTCGGATAGTTGACCTTGACCCTCTGAGCGTCGACCTTCGCCTCGATCGAGCGGCCCTTCGGGCTGAACACGAGATCCGTGACCGATTTCGGATTCGTCTCGACCTGGTTGATCAGCTGGCTGTAGGTCCACTTCTGCGCCTCGTCCGAGCGCGGCAAGAGGGTCTGCGAGGCCAGATAGACCAGCAGGACGATGACGATGAGCGGGAAGAGGGCGCTACGGAAGAAACGGCTCAAGACATACCCCTGTCGGGACTAACGGTAGCACCAGGTTCTTCGGTTTCCGCTCGCCACGGCTTTAGGCGGGGCCCCGCTACTCGGCCTGGCGAGCCAGCTCGTCGCGCAGCACCCCGACATACGGAAGGTTGCGGTAGCGTTCGGCGAAGTCCAGCCCGTAGCCGATCACGAACCGGTTGGGAATCTCGAAGCCCACGTAGCGGCAGTGCACGTCGTTCTCGCGCCGCTCGGGCTTCGTCAGCAGGGCGCAGACCTCGATCGAGGAGGGCTCGCGCGCCTCGAGCGTGCGGAGCAGGTAGGAGAGGGTCAGCCCCGAGTCGACGATGTCCTCGACCACCAACACGTCGCGCCCCTCGATCGAGACGTCGAGGTCCTTGAGAATGCGCACGACGCCGGACGAGTCGACCCCGGCGCCGTAGCTCGAGACGGCCATGAAATCCACCTCGCACGGGATCTCGATCGCGCGCATGAGGTCGGCCATGAAGAAGATCGCGCCCTTGAGGACGCCGACGAGGACGAGATCGCGGCCACGGTAGTCGGCGCAAACCTCCGCGCCGAGCTCCACGATCCGCCCCTGCAGTGCCGCCTCGTCGACGAGAACGGTCTCGACAGCGGCGTGCAGCTCGTTCACCTGGCTCATCGCGCCCTCTCTCCTTTCACGACGTCCTCCCAGCCCGGCGCCGCAGCGATCCCGGGCACGACCACGACCTCGTCTCCGCGCACGACCAGTGGCCAGGTCTCACGATCCGAGCGGGGCACCTTGGCGTCGACGAACAGATCCTGAACCTTCTTCGGCTTTCTCGCGGCGAGGCGGTCGCCCGCCCGCCAGGACCGGACCCAGAGACCGGGGACCCGCGACTCTAACCGCCAATCGCACCAGTGCACAGTGCCCTCCAGCCGGACGGGGCCGTTCTCGAGCCAGACCCGTTCGTACTCGCGAACGGCCACCCGGCCGCCGCCGAGGTCCACTCGCCGCGCCCCCGCGGGTGCATCCAGGAGCTCCGCGAGGGCACGCTCCACGGGCCGCGGCAGGCGATCCTCGCGCTCGAGCGCCGCGAGGACGTTGCGCTCGGCGGCCGGGTGGAGCTGCCGCAGCACCGGGACGAGCTCGCGTCTGATCAGCCCGCGGACGGTGTCGGCGTTCGACGAGTCGAGCCGGAACGAAAGCCCCACCGCCCGGCAGTACGCCTCGGTCTCCTCCCGCCAGACCGGAAGCAGAGGCCTGACGATTCCGTCGAGGCGCCTCACCCTGATCCCGCTCGTCGTGCCGCTCGTCGCGAGCCTGTACAGGATCGTCTCGACCTGGTCGGACGCGGTGTGGCCGGTCGCGCGAAGCCGGCCGGCGGCGATCGCGTACCGGAGCTCGCGGAGCTCGGCCTCCGAGCATCCGTCGCCGGGCGCGTCCACGATCTCCGCCCCGAGCTTCTCGCGACAGAAGCGCGCGTCCTCGATCGACTCGGCGCCGCGGAGGGCGTGGTTCACATGGAGGGCGGCGACGCGGTAGCCGAGCTCGCCGAGCGCGTGCCAGAGACACGTCGAGTCGGCCCCGCCCGAAACGAGGCAGACGATCTCGCCGCCGGGCGGGACCAGCTCGTGCCGACGCACGTGTCCCTCGATTCGAGCGCGGATCGCGACCGCGTCCACCTCGCGATTCTATGGCTCCTACAGCGCGGCCGACGCCGGGCAAGCCGAACGGGCCACATCCGAGTTGACACGGCCATGCCAGGGTCGTGACGGTTTCACGATCGTGAATGACTCCAAGCTCGCGCGCACCGCGCCTCGCGGCCTCTCGGAGGAGGAGGCGCGGCGACGCCTCGTCGCGCGCGGACGACCGTCGAAGCCGTCCGCAGGACGCTCGTACCTCTCGATCGTTAGCGGCAACCTCCTGAACCTCCCGAACCTCGTGCTGACCGTCCTGGGCGTGATCACGATCGTGCTCGGCGAGGTCGCCGACGCCCTCTTTCTCGGAATCGTCGCGGCGAACGTGATCATCGGCTCCACCCAGGAGATCCGGGCGAAGAAGGCGCTCGAGCGGCTCGCGGCCCTGGTGCGGCCGGAGGCCAGGGTCGTCCGCGAGGGAGCCCGGCGGCTGGTCGGCGTCGAGGACGTGGTCGAGGGCGATCTCGTCGCGCTCCAGCCCGGCGATCAGGTCGTGGCGGACGGGATGCTCGAAGAGGCCGACGCGCTGCGCCTCGACGAGTCGATGCTGACCGGCGAATCGGAGCCTGTGCGCAGGGAGGCGGGCGACGACGTGCTGTCCGGCTCCTTCGCCGTCGAGGGGACGGCCCTCTACGCAGTCGCCGCGGTCGGGGCGGAAAGCTACGCGGAGGCGATCGCGGGGCAGGCGCGATCCTTCCGCCAGCCGAGCTCGCCCTTCCAGCAGGGCCTTGGTCGGCTCGTCGGGGGGCTCGTGCTTCTTGCGATTCCTCTGGGGCTGATTCTCTCGCTCTCTCTCTGGATCCGGGACACGCCCTTCGACGCCGCGCTGCCGACGGTCGTTGCGGCCGGGATCAGCCTGGTGCCCGAGGGGCTCATTCTGCTGTCGAGCATCGTGTACGTGACCGGAGCGATCCGGATGTCACGGCACGGGGCTCTCGTCCAGCAGCTGAACGCGGTCGAGTCGCTCGCGTCCGCCGACCTCGTCTGCACCGACAAGACGGGAACCCTCACCGAGTCGAAGCTCCGCGTCGTCGCGCTCCTTCCGGCCGCGAGCGAGACGGAGGCGACGCTCGGCCGGGCGTTCGGCCGCTACGCAGCGAGCGCGGACGTCCGGAACGCCACGCTCACCGCGATCGGCACGGCGTTTCCGGCCGAGCCGGAGCGCCCTGACGGAGTCGTCCCGTTCTCCTCGCGCTGGAAGTGGAGCGCGGCGAGCCTGGGCGATACGACGCTCGTCCTCGGCGCGCCCGAGCTCTTTCCGCTCGGCCCGCTCGGCGATCGCGCTCGGGAGGAAGCCTCCAGCGGGCGCCGCGTGGTGGCGCTCGCGACTACGCACGCGCCGATCGTCGGGATCGAGCCCGTGGAGGGGCCGCCGCCGGATCTCGAGCTGCTCGGGCTCGCCACCCTGGCGGAGGAGCTACGCCCGTCGACCCGCGAGACCGTCGCGTTCTTCCACCGCGAGGAGATCGAGCTCAAGGTGATCTCGGGCGACGCGCCGTCGACGGTGGCGGCGATCGCCGCCGACGCGGGAATCCCGTCGGGGGGCGCCCCGGTCGACGGTCGCGAGCTCCCCGACTCGGAGCTCGACCTCGAGGAGCTCCTTCGCCGTACGGCGGTCGTGGGGCGCATCTCGCCGGAGGGAAAGCGGAGGATCGTCGAGGCGTTGGCAAACGACGGGCGTTACGTCGCGATGATCGGCGACGGGGTCAACGACGTCCCGGCGCTCAAGGCCTCGCGCGTTGCGATCGCCCAGGGAAGCGGCGCACAGATGGCGCGCACGGTATCCGACCTCGTCCTCGTCGAAGGCGACTTCGCCGCCGTGCCGCGCATGGTCGCGGAGGGTCGCCAGATCCTCCGAAACATGCAGCGTGTCTCGAAGCTCTACGTGACCAAGTGCCTGTTCGGAGCCTTCATCGTCCTCGCCTTGGGTCTGTGGCCGGTGCCGTACCCGTTCCTGCCCCGGCACCTCAGTCTCGCCTCATTCTTCGTCACGGGCGTTCCTCCTTTCGTCCTCGCGCTCGCTCCGAGCTCGGGCCCCTGGGAGATGACCAACTACGTACGGAGCGTGATGCGCTTCGCCGCCCCCGCCGCGGTGGCCGTGGGACTCGGCGTCGTGGCCGGCTACCTGCTCGCGTACCTCGCGCTCGACCTTCCCGTCGAGGAGGCGCGCACGGTGTCGGTGAGCGTGTTCGTGGCAGCCTTTCTCTGGGTGATCTTCGCGCTCGAAGCGACAAGCGGTCGACGCGCCCGCTGGGTGGGAGGGATGTGCGCCTCGCTGCTCGTGCTGTACGTGCTCGCCCTGCTCCTTCCCTTCATGCGCGAGATCTTCCAGGTCGTCGCGCCGACCGGCGAGGTGCTGGCGATGACCGCGCTCGGGACGGCGGTTGCCGTCGCCGTGGGAACGCTCGAGGGAATCCGGCCCTCCGTCGGCCCGTTCAGTCGAAGATGAGCGAGCGATAGCTGATCGTCCGGCGCATGCCGAGCGACTCGTAGAGGCCGATCGCGGGCTCGTTCTCCGGTCGCACGAACAGACAGACGGACGGCGTCTCGACGAGCAGGAGGCCCAGGAGGTCGGCGAGCGCCTTCTTCGCGTAGCCCTTGCCCCGAAGGCCGGGCTCGACCCAGACCTGCTGGAGCTGGACCGCGTGGTCGGTCCAGGCGGACGCCTCAGCCTTGAAGAGGATCCTCCCCCGCTCCGTCCAGATCCAGCTCCGTCCGGCCTCGATCTGCGCCCTCGTCCGCCATTCGGACAGCGCAGGGTCGCGCTTGTGAGCGTCGATCCCGACCTCCTCGAGGTAGGCGGCGGCGCAGGCGGGGACGAGGGCCTCGAGATCGGCGAGTCTGGCCGGACGCAACCCGCTCCCCGCCGGGGGCGGAGGTGTGTCGCTGACGTAGACCGGCTGGCCAGGCCGGTCGTCGAGCGGGTCAGGAAGGCCCCGGCGGATCGCGTTCCAGAGATCGGTGACGGCTCCCTCCTCGCCGACGATCATGCGCGGCCGCGAGCGGAGCGCGACGTCGGCGAAAGCGAGCGTCCCGGATCCGGACGGAACGAGGTTTGCCCCGGAATGGCACAGGGCAATCAGACGGCCGTCCTCGCGAAGCGCCGAAAAGCGCCCGAGGCCACGCCGTGCGACGTCCTCGAGGAAGACGCGCTCGATCGGATCCTCGGCGCAGAAGGCGAGGATGTCCGCCTGATGAGGCCGCTTGACGAGCCGAGCCATGGACAGCGAGGAGTGTAAGGTGCCCGCCGTGCCGATCCACGTTCGTGCGGAGCCCGGGGACTACGCGGAGGCCTGTCTGGTTCCCGGTGACCCCCTGCGTGCGAAGTACGTAGCCGAGACCTTCCTTTCCGACGTCCGCCAGACGAACGCCGAGCGCGGCATGCTCGGATACACCGGGACGTACCACGGCCAGCCGGTCTCCGTGCAGGCAACCGGGATGGGCTGCCCGTCCGCCGCGATCGTCGTCGAGGAGCTCGTGCAGCTCGGCGTCCGCAGGCTCCTGCGCATCGGCACGTGCGGCGGCCTCCAGCCCGACCTCGCCCTGGGAGATCTCGTCGTCGCGATCTCGGCGACGCCCTCCGACAAGACGATGTTCACGTATACGGCCGGCGAGATGCACGCTCCGACGGCCGACTGGGAGCTCGTCCACGGGGCCGTGCACACCGCGAAGCACCTCGGTGTCCCCGTGCGCGTCGGGCCGGTGGTCTCCAACGACGTCTTCTACGACCCCGACACCGGGCGGGCGCAGCGCTGGTCCGACCGCGGCATCCTCGCCGTCGAGATGGAGGCGGCCGTCCTGTTCACGATCGGCGCGCTTCGCAAGGTGCAGACCGGGTGCCTTCTGACCGTCAGCGACATCGTCGTCGAGGCGGAATTCGTGCGGATCTCGGACGAGGAGCTTCGCGCCGCCGTCGACTCCATGACCGAGCTCGCGCTCGCGACGCTGACGCCGTCGAAGTAGGTGGCCCCGGGCGTCGTGTTCCTCGTCAACCCCGCCTCGGCGAACGGGTCGACGCGCCGCCGCTGGCCGGAGATCGCACACCGGGCGGCGGAGGCCGGGCTTGTCGGCGAGACGCTGTTCAGCGAGCGCCCGGGCCAGATCGCCGAGCTCGCGGTGCAGGCAGCGGACGATGGTGCCACGCTCGTCGTTGCGGTCGGCGGCGACGGGACGGTCAACGAGGCCGTGAGCGGGCTCCTCCGCGTCGAGCCGGCTCGCCGCCCGGAGCTCGCGGTCATCCCCCGCGGCACGGGAACCGACTTCGTCCGCACGTTCCGCATCCGGACACGAGTGGACGAAGCGATCCGAACGGCACGCAGCGGTCGCGTCCGGGAGATCGACGTCGGCCGAGCCGACTACACCCGCTGGGACGGAACGCGCGGCGAGGCGTGGTTCGCGAACGTCGCGAGCGCTGGTATGAGCGGCGCCGTCGCGAAGCGCGCCAACGGCAGCTCGAAGGCTCTCGGCGGCAAGGCCAGCTTCCTCTGGGCGACGCTGGCGGTCTTCGCGGGCTGGACGAACTCCGAGGTGAGGGTCGACGTCGACGGCGAGCGGCGCGAAGGCACGATGCTCGACGTGATCGTGGCCAACTGCCGCTTCCTCGGCGGGGGGATGAAGATGACCCCCGAAGCCGATCCGGCAGACGGCCTGTTCGACGTCCTCACGATCGGCGACATCACGAAGACGGATCTCGTCGTCACCCTGCCGAAGATCTACCGCGGCACCCACCTGCCCCACCCGAAGGCCGAGCTCCTGCGAGGCAAGCGCGTGACGATCGACGCGCCGGCGCCGCTTCCGATCGAGCTCGACGGGGAGCAGCCCGGAACGACCCCGGTGACGTTCGAGGTCGTCCCGAAGGCGATCAGGCTGCGCGTGCCCGCCGCGTGATCGGCATCCAGGGGCGCTGCGGACCCCGCCCCTATGAGGGGGCGGTCTTCTGCTCCGCCTCGAGCTTCTTCAGGCGACGCTCGAGCCGCGCGACCTGCTTGCGCAGCTTGTCGACCTCGTCCGCGGGTGGGATGCCCAGCCTGTCGAACACGCTTCGGGAGAGCTGCTCGAGCCGCTCGATCGTCTCGCCCACGAGGGGTTGCTTCGCGGCCTCGCCCGCCACCTTGTGCACGGCCTCCTCGCCCTTGCCCGCGAGTCGGGAGACGAGTCCCGGCTCCGGCTCCGCCGTACCCTTCTCCGGGGTCGCCATGCGGGCACGATAGCTCAGCTCGTGCGCTCGGCGGGCGTCGACGCCCGGCGGCGGAACCGCCAGGCGAGCCGGACCCCGATCAGCGCCGCCGCGACCAGGAGCAGCACCGGCGCGGCCGTCGCGAGCCCGACGAACATCCCCGAGGCCACATGCACGAAACCCCGTCCGGCATCGCTCCAGGCCTCGACGATTCCCCAGCTGTCGCCGTCGTCCTTGCCGGCTACGGTGGCGACGGGCTGCTCGCGCACGTCGAGGGAGATCGTCGCGAACGACACCCCGTCGTCGAGGTACCGCAACTGCCCGCGCACCTGCTCGAGCTCGAGCTGGACGCCGTTGAGCTGAGATTGAACCTCCAGAGCCGCCGGCACGGTCTCGGCGCGGCTCAGCAGCTCGAGGAGCTGGCGCTCGACCGCCTCGAGATGGCGCGCCCTCGCTTCGAGATCGACGAACTGCGCCGAGACGTCCTGACCGCTCTCCTCCCGACCCTCGACCTTGCCGAGCCGCGAGAGTTGTGTCATCGCGTCCGCGTAGCGCTCGCCCGGCACGCGCACGACCAGCGTGCCTCGAACGAGCCGGCCCTCGCCTCCCTGCGTCGCGCTCGAGCTGGCGACGAAGCCGCCGAGCCCGGCCGCGATCGTCCGCGCCCGCCCGATCGCCTCGTCGAAGCGGCCGCGGGGCACGACGAGGCGAAGCGACGACGTCTGGATCACCTTCGGGCCGACGGCAGGAAGCGACGAGGCGTCGGCGGCGACCGGAGCGGCCTCCGGCTCTCCGGCCGTTTCGACGGCGACCGCTTGGCCGGCGGCGCCGTCCGCGGTGCTTCCGGCTGTCGCCGTCGGAGGCGAGGCCGAGTCTTCGCGGCCGCCCGTGCAGCCGGCTGCTGTGATCGCCAGGGCGGCAAGGACGCTGAGAGCGGCTAGGGCTACGAGTTTCTTCGACATCGTTCCTCCTCGGGTCGACTGGACGGCGGCCGACGGTGTGAGCTGCTGTCGTTGCTACGACCCGGCGTCGCCTGGCAAAGTTCCCGCCTCGATGGAGGGATTTCCCGTCGCGATCCAGCTCGACGTGCGCTTCTCGGAGATGGACGCGCAGGGAGTCGTCCACAACGCGGCCTACCTCGTCTGGTTCGAGAACGCCCGGATCGAGTACATCGCCCGGCTACCGGGCGGCTACTCCGGCCTGGTCGATCGGGGCGTCGACGTCACGACCGTCGAGGCCTACGTCCGCTACCGGGTCGCGACCCGGTTCGGCGACGTCCTGCGGGTACACGTCCGCGTCGGCGAGATCAAGGGGCCGCGCTTCCGCTTCGACTACGCCGTGGAGCGCGACGGCCAGCTCGTCGCCGAGGGCTGGACGATGCACGCGTGCGTGGACGCGTCGACCCTGCGGCCGATCCGGCTGCCATCAGACCTACTCGAGACGATCGAGCGCGTCGAGGGCGCAGCCGGCTAGCCGACCGGAGTGCCGTCGGGGAGGACCGGTGCCGTCTCGGCAGGGAGGGTGTCATTGCCCGCGGGCGCGACGTCGGTCGGAGCGGTCTCCGCCGGAGCGACGTCCGCAGGGGTCGTGTCGGCCGGAGCCGTCTCCGCGGGAGCCGACTTCTCCGGCTTCGGCTTCGTTCCCACGGTCACGGTCTCCGGCTCCGACCGATAGGTCGTCGACCAGGTCTCCTCGTACAGGAGCGTGTCACCCTCGTACACGCGGCGCACGACGGTGACGGCCCGGGCGGGCTGCCCCTCCTCCTCGACGATCCGCTCGCCGACGAACAGATCGGCGTCGGGCTTCTCCTTCACTCCCGGCGGGCCGATCTCCTCGAGCGGGCCGGCCTCGCTCTCCACGCGGCGGTTCGTGGTCGGCCCGAGGATCGAGATCGAGATCCCACTTTCGTCGTAGCCGCCCCGCACGAGCAGCCAGCCGTCCGTGTCGTTCGCGAACTTCAGGTCCTGGTCGGGGAAGTTGACCGTCGCGTCTCGGCCGAGCGGGTAGCGGTCGATGTAAAGCGCGTGAGGGTTGCGCTCCGGGATCGGCAGACCGGCTTCCCAGGCGGCGTTGAACACCGTCGTCGCCACCTGGGAGACGCCGCCGCCGACGTCCTCCTTGTACTTTCCGCCGACGATCACGGGGGCGACGCGGAAGCCGCGCTCGCTCGTCCTCTCGCCGACGACGTCGTTGAACGAGAACGTGGCGCCGGGAGCAACTCGCGTTCCGTTGATCAGGTCGACCGCGAGCTGGAGGTTGTGGATCCGGTCGTCCGATCCCGCGTAGCCGGTCGAGTAGTAGGAGAGGAGCCTGGTGAGGCCGAGCCCTTTCGCCTCATCCGTCGTGAACCCGGGCGAGGTTCTCGAGACGGCGAGCTGCGCCTTGCGATCGGTCGTGGAGAGCGCGGCGGCCAGCAGGGCCGCCTCGGTCGCCCGGAGGTCGATCCTGCGGCCGGTTTGGGCTGCGACGACACTGACCGTCCCGTCCGAGTGAACGGCGAAGTCGGCGTTCGCCGGCGGCCTGTTGACGCCCTTGCCGAGCCTCGCGAGATACGCCTTCAGCTCGGCACCGCCGATCGTTAGCTCCGTGCGCCCCTCGGCCGGTAGCACCAGGAACGTGGCGAGCCGCTTCGGGCGGACACGCCACCGTGAGCCTCCGAGCCGCAGGCGCACCGGCGCCGAGAGCGCGGTGCGGACCTGGGCCATGACGGGTTCGAGGGCCGTGGCAGCCACCTCGGGCTCGTCGACGCGAACGGGCAGCGCGACGCGCTCCCGGTCGAAGCCCGCCAGGGCTCCGACGACGAGCTGTCCGGCGACGGGGTCCAGCTCCTTGCCGGAGGCGTCGGGAACGATCCTCGGCTCGAGCCCGTCGAGCACGATCGCGGCCTCGCGGGCCGGCTGCGCTACCGCACCGGCGATCTGGTTCAGCCTGAAGTCGAGCCCGTCCTGGTAGATCGTCGCGGCCGGCTCGAGCTCGCTGCCGAACAGCCGCAGCTTGAGGCGCTTGAGGCCCCGGAGCGGAAGCGGCGCGTCGCCGGCCGCCCGGGCCTGATCGACGACCTTCGGCCAGTCCACACGCACGTCGAGGTCGCTCGGCACGATGCTCCACGACCTCCCGGCTGCGGTGAACACGACGGGAACCTGCGAGTAGGTGGCGGCGATACTCGAGAGGATGTCCTCGGCCTCGGGCGCGGTCAGTCCGCTGAGCTTGATCCCTGCGACCGACACGCCCGCCGGAATCCGATCTGACGAGCCGGCGAAGACGATCCCGCCGGCGACGACGAGAGCGGCCAGCGCAGCGAGAGCCCACAGGCCGACCCGGACCAGGCGACGCATCGCCCGGGAGCTTGGTCTCGGGACGATCGCGCGCCGACCCTTACGTGCCGGCCTGGTCCCAACGTCAGCCCGCATGCCCGCGCGCGAGTGTACCTGCTGCGCAGGTCTCACCCCAGGCCGAGCGCCCTCCGGAAACGCAGGACGCGCGCCACGTGGACGTCGAGCTCGCCCGAACGTGCGAGCGGGATCAGAGCCCTGATCGCGCGCTCGCCGTCGCCGGCCTCGGGCACGAGGACGAGATCGGCTCCCGCCCTCACGGCCAGGCGGGCCCAGCGAGGCACGCCCGCCTTCGAGATCACGTCGAGAGAGTCGGTGATGGCGACGCCGGCGAAGCCCGTCGAGCGCAGGAGCTCGTACGCCTCGGCCTCGAGCGAGGCCGGGCGCGTCCCGAAGCGCGGGAAGATCGCATGGCCGACCATCACGCACGGTACGCCTGCCCGCGCGGCGGCACGAAAGCCGGCGAGCTCCTGGCCGCGCACGACCCCGTGCACGGGGCGGCGACTGTCGGTGGTCAGATCCGAGGCACCGAGGCCCGGGAAATGCTTCGCGCAGGCGGCCGCGCCGCCTGCGGCGAGCCCTCGCGCGAACGCCACTCCGAGCGCGGCGCGGCGAAAATGGCGCGAGCCGAGCGGGCCGTCGGCGGCGTCGAGGACGGGCGCGAGATCGACGTCGAAGCCGCGCCGGCGAAGGGCCTTGCCGGTCGCGCGACCCAGTGCGAACGCCTGGGAGACGCTGGTCATCTCCGAGGCGGCAAGCTCGGGCGGAGCCCCGGGCACGTTTCGAACCGACCCGCCTTCCTGGTCGACGAACACGGCGGCGTGAGGCGGGCGAGGCGTCTCGACTGTTCCCGTGCGTACGAACGCACCGCCTGCGTCGGCGGGAGCGGGCAGCCCGGAAACGACGAGGAGCGCGGCCTTCTCGCGCGGGGTGAGCGCCGCCACGCCCGATCGGAAGGAGGCCGACGGCGTCACGACGGCGTCCGCCGCGGGAACGAGCAGACCGGCCCCGAGGGCGAGGAGCACCACGGTGACCACCCGAAAAGACAGGCCCCGTAGACTACGCCGCATGGACTTCGACCTGACTTCGGAGCAGCGCGAGGTGCAGGCGACCGTCCGCCAGTTCGTCGACGAGCGCGTCCTCCCGGTCGCGATCGAGAACGACGTCAACCACCACCTCGACCGCGGGATCATCGAAGGGATGGCCGAGCTCGGCCTGCTGGGGATCGTCATCCCCGAGGAGTACGGCGGAGCCGGCATGGACTTCGTGTGCGAGGCACTCTCGTGTGAGGAGATCGAGCGCGGCGAGGCGGCGTTCAGGACGCTCATCTCCGTCCATGTCGGGCTGAACTCGCTCTCGCTCCTGCGCTACGGCACCGAGGAGCAGAAGCGCAAGTATCTCGTCCCGCAGGCGAAGGGCGAGAAGATCGCGTGCTTCGGCCTGACCGAGCCGGCTGCCGGGTCGGACGTCGCCGGAATGCTGACGACGGCGCGACGCGAGGGGGACGTCTACATCCTCAACGGCCAGAAGAACTGGATCTCCTACGCGTCGGTGGCCGATCACGCCCTCGTCGTCGCGAAGACCGACCCCGAGGCAGGCCATCGCGGTATGACCGCGTTCATCGTCGAGACGGACTCACCCGGCTTCACGACAGCCGACACCGAGAACAAGCTCGGCATCTGGGCCGGGTCGACGGGAGAGCTCTTTTTCGACAACGTCGAGGTGCCCGCGCAGAACGTCCTCGGCGAGGAGGGCCAGGGCTTCGAGATCGCCATGTACTCCCTCGACCAGGGCCGCTTCACGGTCGCCGCGGGGGCCTGCGGCGTCATCCGCGCCTGCCTCGAGCGTTCGGTCGCCTACGCTCGCGAGCGCGAGACGTTCGGCCAGGAGATCGGGCGCTACCAGTTTGTCCAGGACATGATCTCGGAGATGGTGCTGGGATACGAGACGTCGAAGCTGCTCGTCATGCAGGCCGCCTGGATGAAAGACAGGGGCGTACGCAACACGCGTGAGACGAGCCTCGCAAAGTGGCACGCGACCGAGTGCGCGTTCAAGGCCGCGAACCTTGCGATCCAGGTGCACGGCTCCTACGGCTATTCGGCCGAATACGGCGTCGAGAGGTACTTCCGCAACGCCCGCGCCCCGATCATCTACGAGGGCACGACGCAGATCCACAAGATGATGCAGGCGGAGCACGCTCTCGGCTATCGAAGCTTGAACGGCCGCGACGGCGAGATCTCCCCGATCGCCTCGTGGGGCCCCGCGCTCGCCGCCCGCTAGCCGCCTTCGCGGCCTCGCTCGTCCTGGTGGTCGCAGCCGACGCAGCGCCGCCGAATCGCGTGTTCGTCCCGGGCCAGAGCCTCGGCGGGGCGAAGCTGGGCCTCACCAGGGACCAGATCTCCCGCCTCTGGGGGCCGCAGCACGGGGTCTGCCGCTCCTGCACCCGGACGACCTGGTACTTCAACGAGACGCCCTTCGCGCCCCAGGGGGTGGGAGTCACGTTTCGCCGCGGTCACGCGGTGGCGCTGTTCACCGTGTGGAAGCCGACGGGCTGGCACACGCCGTCCGGTCTCACGCTCGGTGATCCGGTCGCGGAGGTCACCCTGTCCTACGGGGCGCTGGCACGGCGCCTCTGCTCGGGCTATGCGGCGCTCGTCCAGCCGGGACGACGGGCCCAGAGCATCTTCTACCTCGAGGGCGACGTTCTCTGGGGCTTCGGGCTCACGACGCCCCGGGCGTCTCCGTGCCGCTAGCGATTCGGGATTCCGCGTCGGCGAGCAACGCGGCCAGCGGAATCGCCGCGAGGATCGGAACCGCGCACACGGGCCAGACCGCCGCGTAGCCGTCGGTCGACTGGAGAAACGTCCGCGAGATGTCGATGGCGGCTCCGACGGCGAGGGGGCCGATGATCAGCCCTAGGCCCTTGGTCGTGGTCGCGAGTCCGGTCACGGCGCCGCGGTCGCGCGGCGGCATGACCTTGAACAGGAGGCCCCAGGCGAGCGTCATCACCGTCCCGCCGGCGACGGCGATCGGAAAGATCACGGCGTAGTACCACGAGTGCCAGGACTGCGCCAGCCCGGCGCCGAGCAGCCCAAGCCCGTACACGACCGATGCGCCCGTGACCACACGGCCGATGCCGAACTTGTCGCCGAGCAGGCCGGAGCTGGCCGCGGCCACGACGTACCCTGCGGCGACGATCGCAAGAGCCACGGAGGACACGTAGAGCGGCTGGTCGAGCCCCTGGATGATGTAGAGGACGACGAATGTCCTCATGCCGGCAAACGCCGCCTCCCAGCACGTGTTGGCGATCAGGAAACGGCGGACGTTGCGATCGGCGCGCACGATGCGAAACGGCTGAGCGAGAAACGTGCGAAGCCGCTCGTACTCCCGACTCGTCGTCGGCTCCTCGTGGGCGAGCACGATCACCGCGCCACACGTGAGGATCACGATCCCCGCGGCGAGCAAGAACGGGAACGGCTCCCAGACGCTGAGCAGGATGCCGCCGAGGATCAGCGCTCCCCCGAGCGCCGCCCCGCGGAGGATGTGCTGGGCGCCTTGCGCCCTGCCGAAATGGGAGTCCGGGAGCAGGTCGGGGTAGAGGCCACGATAGGGCGGCTCGTAGAGGTAGTAGGCGAAGAAGAAGCCGAAGAGTGCGAGCGCAGTCGAGGGAAGGCTGTGCATGAACGCGACGAGCACGAGCGTGGCGGCCATCGGCAGGAGCCCGAGGATCATGAACGGCCTCCGCCTTCCGAGCGAGGTCGTCGTCGCGTCGCTCATCGGCCCGACGAGCAGGGGCAGGAGGATCGCGAAGAAGCCCTCGGCCGCGATCACGAGGCCGATCAGGGTGCCCGATCGCGTGAACTGCTCAAGCAGCGGCGGAACGTAGGCGGCGACCGTCGTGATCGACCAGGCGAGGCCGAACGCGCCGAGGCCGAGCGTCCAGATCATCCGGCCTACCGGCACGTGGGCGGCGTCGACGGACTGCCCGACCACGCGAAGCTGGGGACGCTCCGACACGCGTGCATTGTGGCTCGCGGGTCAGCCGGCGGCCGAGAGACGCTACAGGAGACCGAGCGCCACGGGCAGACCGGCGAGGCTCGTGAGCCGATCCGAGGCCTCCGGAAAACGGCCTTCCCGGTCGAGGAGAAGGGCACGCATGCCGACTGCGCGAGCACCTTCGACGTCGTCGACGATCGTGTCGCCGACCATCACCGACTCCTCGGGCACGACCTCGAGGAGCTCGAGCAGAGCGCGGAAGATCGACGGGCTGGGCTTGACCTTCCCGTGCGCACCCGATGAGACCCAGGCATCGACATCGAGCGCGAAATGCTCGACGAACGAGCCGAGGTCACGACTGGTGTTCGAGACGAGCCCGAGTCTGAGCCCGTGGGCGCGGAGCGCCTCGAGCGTGGGCACGGCGTCTTCGTACAGCTCGAAGTTGTGGGCGTGCTCCCAGGCCCGGACGATCTCGACCGCGACGTCGCGCACCGCGTCGCCCCCGCCGCCCATGCCGCGGATGATGTCCTCCGTGAAGCGGACCCAGATCTCCTCGTCGTGATCGAGCTCCGGGTGGTGCTCGACGTCCTCGACGGCTGCACGGCGCGCCTGCGTGTATCGCGCGGGATCGAGCACGAGCCCGTGCTCGATCCCGACCCGTCGGTACCCATCGGGCCCGAGCAGCGGGCCGGGCTTCGCGAGCGTAAAGTCGACGTCGAAGAGAACGGCGCGCAGGCGCTTCACGCCTGCGCGCTAGACACGCTCGGGCCAGCGATACGCGGCGGGCTGCCGGTTGGCGAGAGACGGCACGCTCTCGCGTACGCGCTGGATCGCCGCCCGGTCGATCTCGGCGGAGATCACGGTGTCCTCGTCTGGTGCGGTCGCGAGCACGACGCCCCAGGGATCGACGATCATGGAGCGCCCGTAGGTCGCCCGGTTGCCGGAGTGGGAACCCCAGGCGTTTGCAGCAGCGACGAAGCAGCCGTTTTCGACTGCCCGTGCGCGCAGAAGCAGCTCCCAGTGGTCCTTGCCGGTCGCCAGAGTGAACGCGGCCGGGACGGTGAAGAGCTCGGCGCCCTCGAGCGCCAGGATGCGATAGAGCTCGGGGAACCGCACGTCGTAACAGATCGTGAGGCCGACGCTCCAGCCCTCGACCTCGGTACCGACGACCTCGTCCCCGGGCTCCTCCGTCTCCGACTCCCGGTACGTCTGCCCGCCGACCTCCACGTCGAACAGGTGGATCTTCCGGTAGACGGCAACGAGCTCTCCCTCGGTGCCGAGGACGACGCAGGTGTTCGACAGCTTCTCGTGGCCGTCGCGACGCTCGGTGATCGAGCCGCCGACGATCGTGATCCCGTGTCGGGCCGCCCAATCGGAGAGGGCGGCGACCGTCTCGCCGCCGTCGAGCGGCTCTGCGTTCGCGCGGAAAACGTCGGGAGGGCCGATCGCATTCCACTTCTCGGGGAGGAGGACGACGTCGGCGCCGGTCGCGGCCGCACGGGCGACGAGCCGCTCCGCCGTCTCGAGATTGTCGGCCTTCGAGTCCGTGGAGCGCATCTGGACACACGCGACGCGCAGTCGGTCGGCCATCGCCGACAGGATAGCGCCACAGGATCGCTGCGCACCATCAACCTCAGCGGGCCGGTGGCCGGGCGAGCGGCCTCCTGCCTGAGCCCGATCAGCCTCCGGGCTCGCCGCGATGGGCGATGACGCGCACGGGTTCCAGCGTCATTAGCCCCTCGCTGATCATCTCGTCGCGCCGCCCGTACGGCGCGCAACGACCCCCTCGAGCCAGTAACGGGCCAGCGCGCCCAGCCCTCCGCCGATACCGATCCCGATCACAGTCCGCAGGTCTACGCCTCCTTCACCGTAGGAGCCATCAGCCGAGACGGCGGTTCAGGCGAGCCCCATCGCCCGGGCGGTCGGGCGGTCGCCCGACCACACCCGATATCGGGGTGCCCGGATTCGAACCGGGGACCTCGCCGACCCGAACGGCGCGCGCTACCAGGCTGCGCTACACCCCGAGGCCGGATACCTTAGCGTCTCATGGCGAGCCGAGACGAGATCGTCGCCTTCGCTGACGAGCTCCTCGACGTCGCGTCGTACCCGGACTACGGACCGATGGGCCTGCAGGTGGTCGGAGCAGCGGACGTGACGAAGATCGTCTGCGCCGTATCCGCGTCAAGGGAGCTGTTCGAGCGCGCAGGGGCGCTCGGCGCACAGCTGGTGATCGTCCACCACGGCCTCTTCTGGGACCGTGACCCTCGCGTTGTCGGACCGGTTTTGAAGGGTCGCCTGAAGGCGCTGTTCGACGCCGACCTCTCACTCGCCGCCTACCATCTCGCGCTCGACGCCCATCCGGAGATCGGCAACAACGCGCTGCTGGCTCGGCGGCTGGGCGTGACCGTCGATGGACGCTTCGCCGAGATCGGGATCGGCGGCAGTCTGGCGATGCCGGTCCCCGTGACGGAGCTCGCGAACGTCGTCAACGCCGCCCTCGACCGCGCGCCGCTCGTCTTCCCGTACGGCAGGGAGCTGATCGAGCGCGTCGCCGTCTGCTCGGGCGGAGCCGCGCAGCTGCTCGCGGACGCCGCCGCGCAGGGGTACGACTGTTTCGTCACGGGCGAGGCGGACGAGCCGACGAAGCGGGTGGCTATGGAGACGCGCACCCACTTCATCGCGGCGGGCCACCATGCCACGGAGACCTCGGGCGTCCAGGCGCTCGCAGCCCGGATCGCCGAGCGGTTCGGCGTCACGTGGGAGTACGTCGACCTTCCCAATCCTGTCTAGACGGGAGCGGGCTCCCCCGGAAAGAGCGTTGCCTCCGGCACCCTCACCGCGTATTCTTCGACCATGTGCGACAGGGGACAGCGGAGCCGTTGAGCGCCGCAGCAAAACCTGCCGAGGGAGTTTCGAAGCCCGTCCGCGCTACCGCGGCGGGCTTCTTCGTTTCGGGGAGCAATGCGAAAGAAAGGGAGCGACAGTGGCGAACCACCTCACGCCCGATGAGCTTGCGAAGGAGCTGGGAATCGATCGTGACGAAGTCATCCGCGTCTGCGTCGAGGAGTCGATCCCGATCTGGCATGGGAAGATCGACAAGACCCTGTTCCAGGCCCAGCTCGAGGCGTTGAGGTCGAGCCGCTCCGCCGCCGCGTAGCGCGCACCGTCCGCTCCCTTACTTCGACCTGGCAGCTCGCTTTCGCTTTGCCGGCGCCCTGTCTGGGCTGCCGGACTCCGCAGCGGCGATCGACTGCTTGAGGGCCTCCATCAGGTCGATCACCGGCGCCGGCGCGGCGGGCTCCGGCTCCACGATCTCGTGTCCGGCGAGCTTCGCGTCGAGCATCGCCTTGAGCTCGTCGCGGTACTCGTTTCGATATGCCTCCGGATCGAACTCGCCGACCAGCGAGTCGACGAGTTGTCGGGCCATCTCGAGCTCGGCCTTCTGCACCTTGGTGTCGGCGACGAGCTCGTCGATCTCGGCGCGGGGCCGGATGTCCTCGGCGTAGTACAGGAGCTCGAGCGCGAGCGCGCCACTGAGCGTCCGGATCAGGCAGAGGTTCTCCTTCCCCCACAGGACGAACTTGCCGACCGCGGCGACCTCTGCCTCCTCCATCGCCCGCAGCAGCAGGACGTAGGGCCGTCGTTGTGCGTCAGCCTCCGAGGGCGAGAGGTAGTAGGCGCGGTCGAAGTAGATCGGGTCGACATCGGCGAGAGGCACGAACCGGTCGATGTCGATCGACTGCGAGCGTGCGAGCGCGACCGACTCGAGGTCGGACTCCTCGACCACGACGTACTGCCCCTTGGCGAACTCCCAGCCCTTTACGAGCTCGTCGGCCTCGACCTCGCGCTCGTGGAGCGGGCACCAGCGCTTCTGCTTGATCGGCGTTCCGCACTCGCGGTGCAGCGTGCGAAACGAGGTGTCCTTGCGCTGCTGCGCCACGGCGAGCCCGATCGGGATGTTGACCAGGCCGAAGTTGATCGAACCGTTCCAGATTGTGCGCATGTCTCTCTGGGAAGAGCGTACCCCGGATCCCGGGACTTCTCCCTTACGACCCGCTTCCCTTCCTCGGCTGTTTCAGAGCCGGCGGGCGCCGACGTAGGTCGCCGCGTACCAGGAGTCGCCGAGACTCGAGATCTTCACGACATCGCCCGTGTGCGGCGCGTGAATGAACTGGTCGCCGCCGATGTAGATGCCGACATGTCCGAGCCCGTCGAAGAAGACGAGGTCCCCCGGCTCCAGCGCACTGCGATCGACGGGCACCCCGCTGTTGAACTGCGAGGCGGCGTGGTGAGGTAGGGAGACCCCGATCTGCGCGTAGACGTACATGACGAAGCCGGAGCAGTCGAAGCCGCTCGGCGAGGCGCCGCCCCACACGTAGGGAACGCCGAGGTACTGCATCGCGATCCCGACGACCCCACCGTACTGCGACGGCGGCGCGGCCGGAATGGCGCCGTCCGACACGAACGAGCCGTCTCCGCCGCCAGACACATCCACGGTTCCGCCGGCTGCCGCCTGCTCCTGAGCGTTGAACCTCGCGCGGGCCTCTGCCTCCAGCCGTCGCTGACGCGCGGCTTCCTCGGCCTCGAGCCGGCCGATCTCGTCCTTGATCGAGGCGAGAAGCTGCTGGCGCTCTGCAAGCTGGTCCTCGATGTACGCCCTCTGCTCGGCACGCTCGGCGACGAGCTGCTTCTGCCGAGCCTGCTGGCGCTCCAGCCGTTTGGCGCGCTTGCGCATTTCCTTGCGTGCGCTCTGGAGGTCGCGGACGATCTGCGCGTCCTGCTCGGAGATCCGGTTCGCCGTGTCCACCCGATCGAGCAGGTCGCCGAGGCTCGTCGCACCCAGCAGCACCTCGACGAGGGTCGACTCGCCGGTGGTGTAGAGGGACACGAGCCGCTTCGAGATCGCCTTCTGAGCCCGCTGATAGTTCCCCCGGGCGAGGCGAAGATGGCCCGCGTTGAGACTCTGCTGCGCCTCGATCGCGGCGAGCTCGAGCTGGGCGCCGTTGTACGCGTCCACGGCCCGCTCGAGATTGGCGTCGACCTCCGCGATCTGTGCGAGTACCTGCTCCGCCTCCGCCCTCTTGGCGTCGATTTCGGGAGTCGCCGCGGCCGGCGAGGCCATGAACGAGAGGGTCGCGAGGACCCCCAGAACGGCGAGGAAAACGACGCGTTGGCGGGTCGGCGGTCGGATCATTACCTCCCGTCGAGGGACACGGCAGGCGCGCAGAGGGGGACGGGCGCCGTCACAAGGGCGGGATGGTACCAGCCTCCACGGACGCGCCGCAACCCGGAAAAGCGCTCAACTGAGCCAAGCAGGTGTGTCAAACCAGCGTCAGACGATCTAGACTTGCCCGCTCACCGCCGCTCGAGGAGCGTTCGCGTGACCGGATCGCCCAGCCAGATCGACACCCTCGCCGTCAAGGAGCTCGATGAGCCGCGGGTCATGCTCGTGGACGATCACGACCTCTTCCGTGCGGGTCTGCGCACGCTGCTCGAGGAGCGCGGCGTCAACGTGGCCGGAGAAGCCGCCGACGGGGACGCCGCGATCCAGCTCTCCGCGGAGCTCGCGCCGGACGTGGTCGTGCTGGATCTCAACATGCCTGGGCTCTCGGGCGTCGAGACCGCACGCCGGATCGCGGCGCAGGCCCCGTCGACACGCGTCCTGGTACTGACCATCTCCGCCGACGATGCCGACGTGATCACTGCGGTGATGGCCGGCGCGTGCGGGTACCTGCTCAAGGACGCCTCCGTCGACGAGCTGATCGCCGGCGTTCGCGCCGCCGCCGCGGGCGAGGCCCTGATCTCACCTCGGATCGCGACGAAGGTGCTCGAGCTCCTCCGTTCCCGCCCGCCGTCGGTCGCCGCCGCCGAGACGATCCGGGCCGAGCTCTCCGACCGCGAGATCCAGGTACTCAAGCTGCTGGCCAGCGGCAGGGACAACGCCGACATCGCGGGAGAGCTCTTCATCAGCCCCAAGACGGTCAAGAACCACATCTCGAACATCCTGATGAAGCTCCAGATCGAGAACCGCATCCAGGCGGCCGTATACGCCGTCCGGAGCGGCATCGCCTGAACGGCGCACCACGCCCACCTCGGCGGCGGGAGGGGTCGCGACGAGCCGTCGCCGAACGTATCCTCCGTGCGTTTGTAGCGGACAGAGGCCGACCGTAGACACGAGCGCCCACACGATCATCGACTCACACCGCGGGCGACCTCGAGCGTCGAGGTCCAGCGCCGGCCGTTCGTCAGGTCCCCGGCGCCTGCTTTTCGGGCTCGGCGCGCTACTCGCCGCGGTCGCGTGCATCGGCGATGCACGGGCCACCGTCGTCGACGGAACGCTTGCGACGCGCCTCGAAGCGGCTCTCTCGACCACCGGGGTGTCTCCCGCCACCACCTCTGCCGCCGTCTTCGATCTCGCCACCGGGGAGGTCGTCTACCAGCGGCACGTGGCTCGACCCCTGGTTCCCGCGTCGAACCAGAAGCTCACCGTCACGGCGGCGGCGCTCATAGAGCTCGGCCCGCGCTTTCGCTTCGAGACGAATGTCGTAGGCGTGGGCGCGGAGGTGGACGACGTGTGGCGGGGAGACCTCATCCTGGTCGGCGCCGGCGACCCGACGCTGCACCGTCGCGATCTGGCCACGCTCGCCCATCGCATCCGCGCGGCGGGGATCCGTGTCGTCACCGGCCGCATCCTCGGGGACGCGTCGCGGTTCGACGACCGGCGAACGGCGCCGGGCTGGAAGCCCGCCTTCTACGGAAACGAATGCGCACCTCTTTCGGCGCTGACGTTCGATCGGCTCTGGGTGCGTGACCCGGCTCTGGCCACGGCCAGCCGGTTTCGCGACGAGCTCCGCCGTGGCGGCGTCAAGGTCCGCGGCCGGGCAGCCGCCGGCGCCGCCCCACCGGAAGCGGTCCCCCTGGTGGGGGTCCTATCAGAGCCGCTGTCGCGGATCCTGCGCTGGATGAACCGGGAGAGCGACAACTTCGTCGCAGAGATGCTGACAAAGGAGCTGGGCGCCCGGGTGGTCGGAAACGGCACGACACCTGCGGGCGTGGCGGTCGTGCGGCGAGACGTCCGAGCGCTCGGCGTGCCGCTCGAGGGCGTGCGCATGCGCGACGGGTCGGGTCTCTCGTATGACGACCGTCTGACGGCCGGCGCGCTCGTTTCGCTTCTCGTCGCGGTCTGGCGCGACCCCAGCCTCCGAGAGGAGTTCGTCGCCTCGCTCGCGGTTGCGGGCGAGAGCGGCACGCTCGACGACCGGCTCGAGCAGCCCCCGGCCCGAGGCCTCGTCCGCGCGAAGACGGGCACGACGACCATCGCGTCGACGCTGGCCGGCTTCGTCGGCCGCCGCTACGCGTTCGCGGTGCTGATGAACGGGCGCCCTGTGCCGACCTGGTCGGCACGTACCAGCCAGGATCGATTCGTGCAGCTACTCGCCGCGCAGTAACGCCGCGAACGCCGACTCGTCGAGAATCGGCACTCCCAGCTGCTCCGCCTTCGCGAGCTTCGAGCCCGGGCTCTCGCCGACCACGACCCCGGCGGTCTTGCCCGAGACGGAGCTCGTCACCTTCGCGCCCAGCGCTTCCAGCGCGGCGATCGCCTCCTCACGCGTCCACCCCTCGAGCGTCCCGGTAACGACGTACGACGACCCGGCCAGAGGCCCTTCGACCGGCCGCGCCTCCGCTCCGGACTCAAGCCTGAGCCCGAGCTCCCGGAGCTCCTCGACGAGCGCCCGGTTCTCGTAGTCGCTGAACCATTCGGCGATCGCCTCGGCACGGTCGGGGCCGACCCCTTCGACCGCCTGGATCTCCTCCTGGCTCGCCGAGGCGAGGCACGCAGCCGAGCCTAGCTGCCGCGCCAGGCTCTGAGCCGTCACCCATCCCACCTGCGGAATGTTGAGGCCGAACAGCACGCGATTGAAGGGCTGCTCCTTCGAACGTTGTATGGCCTCCACTGCCTTAGCCGCCGAGATCTCCGCGTACCCGTCGAGCTCGGCCAGGCGCTCGGGCTCGAGGCGGTAGAGATCGGGCATCGAGCGGAGCAGCCCCTCGTTCCAGAGCCGTCGGACGAACTGCTCGCCGACGCCCTCGATGTCCATCGCAGCCCCGACCCAGTGGATCAGTGTCTCGAGCCCCCGAGAGGGACAGGCTCGATTCGGGCAGCGATGCATGACCTCGCCCTCGGGCTTGACGACGTCCGCGCCGCAAAGCGGACACTGTGCCGGCATCCGAAACGGCACCGTTCCCTTCGGATGCGGGAGAACGGGGCCAACGACCTGCGGGATCACGTCGCCCGCCCGCTGGACGATCACGGCGTCGCCCTCGCGGATGTCCTTGCGGTTGATGTCCTCCTCGTTGTGGAGCGTCGCCGTCGACACGGTGACGCCTCCGACCGTCACCGGCTCGAGCTGTGCCCAGGGATTGAGCGCGCCCGTGCGGCCGACGCGGACATGGATCCGGAGAAGCTTCGTCTGCGCCGTCATCGGCGCCCACTTGAACGCGCGGGCCCATCGCGGCCGCTCGTGGAGCGCGCCGAGGCGCCCCTGCTGGCCGAAGTCGTCGACCTTGATCACGATCCCGTCGATCTCGTAGTCGAGCTCGACCCGGCGCGCCTCCCACTCTCGACAGACGCGGGCGACCTCCTCGATCGACTCGTGGCGCTCGACGAACGGGTTGGTCCGGAAGCCCCGCTCACGCAGCCACGCCAGCGTCTCGAACTGGCCGGAGAGCGGGAGCCCCTCGCGATAGCCGACCCCGTAGATCCAGATCGACAGCTGACGCGCCGCCGTGACGCTCGGATCGAGCTGGCGAAGCGATCCTGCGGCAGCGTTGCGAGGGTTCGGCGCAGGCTTCTTGCCCTCGGCCACGAGCTGCTCGTTCAGCCGCGCAAACCCGGAGACCGAGAAGTACACCTCGCCGCGCACCTCGACAAGCGGCGGCGGTTCGTCCCCGTCTGGCAACCTCAGCGCGAGCGGGATCGCGCGGATCGTGCGCAGGTTGACGGTGACGTCCTCCCCGCGATACCCGTCGCCCCGCGTCGCGCCGCGCGCCAGCGCGCCGTTCTCGTAGACGAGCGAGACGGCCGAGCCGTCGATCTTCGGCTCGGTCACGTAGGCGATCGGCTCGTCCGATCCGAGCCGCTTGCGCACGTCCTCAGCCCACTTCTCGAGCGCCTCGTCGGTGGTCACCTTCTCGAGCGAGCCCATCGGAGTAACGTGCCCGACCTTCTGAAAGCGCTCGGAGGGCGGGGCGCCGACCCGACCCGTCGGAGAGTCGGCGGCTCGAAGCTCCGGGTGCTTCTCCTCCAGGCCGACGAGCTCGTCCCAGAGTGCGTCGAATTCGGCGTCGGAGACCTCCGGATCGTCGAGCACGTGGTAGAGGTAGAGATGGCGCTCGATCTCCCGGCGCAGCTCCTCGATCCGGCGCCGGACGTCCGTGCTAGAGGACATCGCGGAGCTCGCCGATCGAGTGGACGACGACGTCGGCGCCCTCCTCGAGGAGGTGCTCCGGACCGTGGATCCCCCCCCAGGACACGCCAACCGCGAAGACACCTGCCGCTCTCCCGGCGCCGATGTCGTAGGGCGAATCGCCGACGAACGCGGCCTCGGCGGCCGTCCCGCCGAGAAGCTCGAGCGCGTGGAGCACCGGCGCCGGGTGCGGCTTGCCGTGTTTCGTGAGCTCGCGCGTCACGATCGCGTCGAAGAAGCGCTCGAGGCCGATCCGGTCGAACGCAAGCTGGACGGTCGGGCGGCGCTTTGCCGTCACGATCCCGAGCCGCCGACCCTCCTTCTTCAGGTCGACCAGGAGCGCCTCGACGCCCTCGAACGCCTCGAGCTCGTCGTGCAGCGGCTCGTTGTGCTCCCGGTAGGCATCGACGAGCTCGTCGACATGGTCCGGCGCGATCGCGGCCATCTGCTCGACGATCCCCGACCCGCCGATCCCGCGTACGAGGATCTCGTCCGGGATGTCGCGCTCGAGCACGGTCTGCGTTGCGTGCCGAAACGACGCGAGGATGATTCCGGTCGAGTCGACGAGCGTTCCGTCGAAGTCGAAGAGGACGATCGGGTATCGCATCAGAAGTCCACGCGCTCGAGGTACAGGCCCCACGGCGGCGCCGTCGAGCCGGCTTCGGGCCGCGGCCGGCCCTCGAGGAGCGGGGCAATCCGCTCTGGGCCGAGCTCGAGCATCGTACCCACCATCGTTCTCACCATGTGACGCAGGAAGCTGTCGGCGGTGACCACGAACTCGAGGACGTCGCCACGCTCTTCCCAACGCGACTCGTGGACGACGCGCGAGAACGTTCCGTGCTGCGTCTCGGTCGGCGTGAACGCGCGGAAGTCGTGCTGGCCGACGAGGAGCGCCGCGGACTCGCGCAGCCGCTCGAGCTCCAGCGACGACGCGTGCCACAGCGAGCGGCGTCGCTCGAACGGGGACTGCGTGTCGCGGCACAAGACGCGATAGCGGTACGAGCGCGAGCGGGCGGAGAAGCGGGCGTGGAACCCCTCCGGGGCGGGCTCACCTCGGACGACCGAGACGTCGTGCGCGAGAACGGCGTTGAGCGCCGCGGCGGAGCGCTCCGGCGGGGGCCCGCCCTCACCCGCGAAGCTGACGACCTGCCCGAGGGCATGGACGCCCGCGTCCGTGCGCCCGGCAACGGCGAGCCCATCCCAGCGCGGAAAGACGCGGTCGAGCGCAGCGCCGAGCTCCCCCTCGACCGTACGACGCCCCGGCTGCCTCGCCCAACCCGCGAAGTCCGTCCCGTCGTACTCGAGCGTCAGCTTGACCGTGTGCACCGGGTGAGTCTAGGAGGAGGTCCGATCGCTGCCGCGCGATTAGTCCCGGCAGACCGAGCCGTCGCGAGGAGCGCGGAGCGAGATCAGATACCGATCGGCCGCGGCGGCGACGCATTCGCTCTCCCCGTACGCCGTGTGGCTGTCGCCGCGCCAGGTCAGGAGGACGCCCGACTCGAGTTGACGGGCGAGCGACTTGGCCCACACGTACGGCGTCGCCGGGTCGCCGGTCGTGCCGACGACGAGGATGGGCGGAGCGCCGGCCGCCGTGAACGGCCCGGCGTAGCGCGACACGGGCTGAACAGGCCAGAACGAGCACGTGAGCGCGGAGAGCGCGGCGCTCGGACCGAATAGCGGAGAGGTTCGACCCAGCTCGTCTGCGAACTCGATGACGGAGTCCGGTGTCGCTGTCACGCCCCAGTCGGCGCAGCTGATCGCGGCGTTCGCGTCGCTCAGGTTCGGGTACGTCCCGTCTTCCCGGCGCCCGGAGTACGCATCGGCGAGCAGGAGGAGTAGCCTTCCGTCCCGGCGTCGCCACGCACCGTCGAGCGCCTTCCCCAGCAGCGGCCACAGCTGCTGCGAGTAGAGGGACGCAACGATGCCGCTGAGCGCAAGCCCCTCCGTAAGCCTCCTTCCCGACTCCGCGCGGAGGGGCTTCGCGTCGAGCCGGCGGAGCAACCGCATGACGATCGATTCAGGATCGCCGTTGCGCCGAACTACACAGTCGCTCTTCCCGCGCCGGCAGTACGCCAGGAAGCGCGTCAGCGACCGCTCGAAGCCGTGGAGCTGAACCCGCGTGAGCTCGAGTGGATCGTTCGCCCATACGAGCGGATCGACGGCGCCGTCGAGAACCAGTGCCCTGACCCTGTCGGGAAAGAGGCTGGCGTACGTCGCCCCGAGCTCGGTACCGTACGAGAACCCGAGGAAGCTGAGCTTCTCGTCACCGACGACGGCGCGAATCAGGTCGAGATCCCGGGCCGCCTGCTCGGTCGACACGTAGGGGAGCAGCGCGGGCGCCCGCTCGGCGCAGCGTGCGGCGTAGGAACGGGCCGCCTCGATCAATGCGTCGTGTTCCGACGGCGTGTCGGGCGTCGGATCGAGAGCCCCGGTCTCGTCGAGCTCGGCGTCGGTCAGACAACGAACGGCGGTCGAGCGACCCACGCCGCGCGGGTCGAAGCCCACGATGTCGAATCGCGTGCGCAGATGCTCGAAGTACGGCGCGGACTGACGGACGAAGTCGACCCCGGATCCGCCCGGGCCACCCGGGTTGACGAGCAGCGACCCGATTCGCCTCGCCGGATCGGTAGCCGGAAGACGAAGGAGGGCGAGCTCGATCTGCTCACCCGCCGGGTTCGCATGGTCGAGTGGAGCGACCAGCCGGGCACACTGAGCGCGCTTGCCGCACGGCGTCCACTCCAGCGTTCCCTGTGCAGACCCCTCTCCGGCGAGCGCGAGAGCCGCCGCCGCGGCGGCCGCAAACACGGCCAGACGCCACCGGGGCGTCTCTTCCTCCCTAGGTGCTCGTCGCAGCAGCGGGGGCGGGCACGTGGTCGACGAGTTCGAGGTACACCATCTCGGCCGCGTCGCCCTGGCGCGGGCCGATCTTGACGATCCGCGTGTAGCCGCCCGGTCGCTCCGCGAACCGCGGAGCGACGTCGGCAAAAAGCGCGTGCGTCACGGACTTCGAGCGCAGGAACGCCACGGCCTGGCGCTGAGCGGCGACGTCTCCCCTCTTCCCGAGCGTGATCATCCGCTCGGCGATCGGGCGCACCTCCTTCGCCTTCGCCTCGGTCGTCCGGATGCGCCCGTGCTCCAGGAGCGCCGCCGTGAGATTCGCATAGAGCGCCTTGCGGTGTGCCGGATCGCGACCGAGCTTTCGTCCTCGCTTCTGATGGCGCATGAAAGCCCTAGTCCTCGCGGAGGTTCAGGCCGTGCGCCTGCAGAGTCTCGCTGACCTCTTCGATCGACTTCTTGCCGAAGTTCGGGATCGCGGCCAGCTCGGCCTCGCTCTTCGAGACCAGGTCGCCGATCGTCTCGATCCCGACGCGCTTGAGGCAGTTGTACGAGCGGACGCCGAGCTCGAGCTCCTCGATCGGAAAGTTCTCCATCCCGTGCGCCTGCGGCGCCTCGGCCTGCGTCTCGACACCGGCCTCCCCGAGACCCTCGATCTTGTCGATGTCCGTGAAGATGGCGAGCTGGCGGATGAGGATCTCGGCGGCCTGGGCGATGGCGTCGCGCGGGTCGATCGATCCGTCGGCCGTGACGTCGAGAGTGAGCTTGTCGTAGTCGGTTCGCTGACCGACACGAGCTGCCTCGACCTCGTACGACACGCGGCGGACCGGCGAGAAGATCGAGTCGACCGGGATGACGCCGATCGTGTGCTCGGGCCCCCGGTTCAGCTCGGCCGGGACGTAGCCGCGGCCGCGGCCGATGGTGAGGGTGATCTCCAGCTTCCCCTTGTCGGCGAGGTTCGCAATCTCGAGCTCCGGGTTGAGTACCTCGAGGTCGGCCGGCGCCTCGATGTCCGCGGCGGTGACGGGCCCGGGCCCCTTCTTGTCGAGCCGGACCTCGATCTCGGGCGAGTCGCCGTGGAGGAGACAGATGAGGCTCTTCAGGTTGAGGATGATGTCCGTGACGTCCTCGCGCACGCCCGGCAGGGTCGTGAACTCGTGCGCGATCCCCTCGATCTTCACCGAAGTGACCGCGGCTCCCTCGAGCGATGAGAGCAGCACGCGACGGAGCGAGTTGCCGAACGTGTAGCCGAAGCCGCGGTCGAGCGGCTCGATGACGAAGATTCCGCGGTGCTCGTCGACCTCCTCGTGGGTGATCTTCGGCACCTGAAAGTCCATGAGAGTTCTCGTGGCCAAGCTTTCGTTCCTTCCTTGTTCCGTCAGGCGTCCGGGCGAGGCAAGCCTCGCCCCTACTTCGAGTAGAGCTCGACGATGAGCGACTCCTGCACAGGGGCGTCGATCTCGCCGCGCTCGGGGTACTTGAGGACCTTGCCGGTGAGGTTGTCGTGGTCGGCCTGGAGCCAGGGCGATACCGACGCGGTCAGGTCAGTGGCGTCCCGGATCACCTGCTCGACGGGCGAGCCGGGCTTCATCGAGACGATGTCGTCCGGCCGCACCTGAAAGCTCGGGATGTTGACCCGCCGTCCGTTGACCATGAAATGGCCGTGGCGGATGAGCTGGCGCGCCTGCGCTCGTGACGCGGCGAAGCCGAGCCGGTAGACAACGTTGTCGAGGCGCGTTTCCAGCATCCGCAGCAGCGTCTCACCCGTGATCCCCGACTGGCGTGAGGCCTTCTCGTAGTACGTGCGAAATTGCCGCTCGAGGATCCCGTAGAACCGGCGGGCCTTCTGCTTCTCCCTGAGCTGGAGGAGGTACTCGGACTGCTTGATCCGGCCACGACCGTGCTCACCCGGAGGGTAGCTGCGACGCTCGACCGCGCACTTCTCGGTCAGGCAGCGCTCGCCCTTGAGGAAGAGCTTCATGCCCTCGCGGCGGCATTGCTTGCACTTGGGCCCACGATCTCTCGCCATCAGACGCGCCTTCGCTTCTTCTGCCGCACGCCGTTGTGGGCCTGGGGCGAGACGTCCCTGACGCCGAGGATCTCGAGGCCGGCCGCCTGGAGGGAACGGATCGCCGTCTCACGACCCGACCCGGGGCCCTTGACGAAGACCTCGACCTTCTGGAGACCATGCTCCATCCCCTTGCGTGCACAGGAGTCCGCCGTGACCTGGGCGGCGAACGGCGTCGACTTGCGGGAGCCCTTGAAACCCGCCGAGCCCGCGCTCTCCCAGGCAATCACGTTGCCCTCCTTGTCGGTCAGGCTGACGATCGTGTTGTTGAACGACGTCTTGATGTGCGCCTGCCCGATCGCGATGTTCTTCTTGACGCGGCGGCGCGAGCGGCCCTTGACCGCCGACTTGCGTGGAGGCGCCAACTACTTCTTCTTCCCGCGCCCGACGGTCTTCTTGGGGCCTTTGCGCGAGCGCGCGTTCGTCTTCGTTCGCTGTCCGTTCACCGGCAGGCCTCGGCGATGGCGCACGCCGCGATAGGAGCCGATCTCCTGCAGGCGTTTGATCGCCTGTGAGCGCTCTCTGCGCAGGTCGCCCTCGACCTGGAGCTCCGCGTCGATGTACGTACGCAGCTTGGTGATCTCCTCGTCGGTCAGGTCCCGAACCTTCTGGTCAGGCGAGAGGTCGAGTGCCTTACAGACGGTGCGGGCCGTGGACGGACCGATCCCGTAGATGTAGCTGAGCCCAATCTCGAGCCGCTTTTCGCGAGGAAGGTTCACACCGGCTATGCGCGCCAAATCAGCCCTGCCTCTGCTTGTGCCGGGGGTTTGAGCAGATGACGAGAACCCTGCCGTGGCGCTTGATCACACGGCAGCGATCGCACATCGGTTTGACGGACGGTCTGACTTTCATAGATGTTGCGGCGCGCAGGATGAGCGGCGCAGCCGCGAGGCATCATCGTAGCAGACTCCCAACCGGGGCCTGGGTGAGAATCCGGGGGCCCGTCTCGGCCACCGCGACCGTGTGCTCGAAGTGCGCGGAGAGGGAGCCGTCGCTGGTGGAGACCGACCAGCGGTCATCCTCGACGTAGACCTCGGGCCGGCCGGCGGTGATCATCGGCTCGATCGCGAGCGTCATGCCCGCTGCGAGCTTCGGGCCACGACCCGGCTCGCCGAAGTTCGGTATCTGCGGCTCCTCGTGCATCGAGCGTCCGACGCCGTGGCCCACGAGCGTCCGCACCACCGAGAAGCCGGCGTCTTCCGTGGCTCGCTGGACGGCGGCAGAAATGTTCCCGACATGGTTGCCGGGGCGAGCCTCGGCGATGCCGGCCGCCAGCGCGGCCTCGCACGCGTCGAGGAGGCTGCGCGCCTGCGGACTAATCTCGCCTACCGCGAACGTGTACGCCGAGTCACCGACGAAGCCGGCGAGGGTGACGCCGACGTCGATCGAGATCACGTCTCCCTCCTCGAGCCGGTACGGCCCGGGGATGCCGTGGACGACCATCGAGTTCGGCGACGCGCAGATCGAGCCGGTGAACCCCTTGTATCCCTTGAAGGTCGGGACGCCGCCCTGGGCCCGGATGTGCTCCTCGGCGAGCCGATCGAGCTCTTGAGTCGTGACGCCAGGTCGCACGTGCTCGCCGATCAGGGCGAGCGTCTCGGCGACAACCGCGCCGGCGCGCGCCATCGCCTCGAGCTCTTCCGGTGACTTTCTGATGATCACGAGAGCGGGCGCTCGCGATCGGCCAAGGACGACACGCCGTCTCGGCCGGCCGCCTCGTCGAGGACGCGTTGAACCTCTGCGAACACCTCGTCCACGGCGTGGTCGGCGTGGATGCCGACCAGGTTGCCCCGAGCCCGGTAGTAGGCGACGAGCGGCTCCGTCTGCTCACGATAGACCCGCAGGCGGTGTCGGATCACCTCTAGCTCGTCGTCGCTTCGGTCCTCGTCTCGACCGAGCAGCCGCTCCACCACAACGTCTTCGGGCGCCTGAAACTCCAGGACGAGCGTGAGCGGGCGACCGACCTCGCGGAGGAGGTCGTCGAGCTCCTCGGCCTGTCGCAACGTGCGGGGGAAGCCGTCGAGGAGAAAGCCCGTTGCGGTGTCCGGATCACCGAGGCGCTCGCGGATCAGCTCGATCATCAGGTCGTCTGGCACGAGATCGCCGCGATCGACGATCGCCTTCACGCGAACACCGAGCTCCGAGGCCTCCCCGATCGCGGTTCGCAGCATGTCGCCGGTGGCGATATGCGGAATCTCCCGATCCTCGGCGATGCGCTTCGCCTGGGTGCCCTTCCCGGCCCCGGGCGGACCGAGGATGGCGAGGTCGAGCGGCATCGAGCGTCTATTTCAGGAAGCCTTCGTAGTGGCGCATCATCATCTGCGACTCCATCTGTCGCATGGTGTCGAGCGCGACGCCCACGACGATCAAAATCGACGTTCCACCCAGCGCGGCCGAGGTTGCCTGCGAGAAGCCCCCGTAGCGGATGAACAGCGTCGGCAGCGTTGCGACAAGCGCGAGGTAGATCGCCCCGGCGAGGGTCAGCCGAGTCAGCACCCGGTCGAGGTACTGGGCCGTCGGGGTTCCCGGCCGGATGCCGGGGATGTAACCGCCGTGCTTGCGCAGGTTGTCGGCCTGGTCGACCGGGTTGAACTGGACCGCCGTGTAGAAGTACGTGAAGACGACGATCAGGAACGCCTGCAGGATCAGATAGAGCGGGTCCGTCGGCAGGAAATGCTCGTTGATGAAGCTCTGCGTCCCCGGGAAGAACTGCGCGAGCGTCGGCGGGAACGCCATCACGGCGGCCGCGAAGATGATCGGGATCACGCCGGCCATGTTCACGCGCAGCGGCATGTAGGTCGAGCCGCCCGTCGTCATTCTCCTGCCGACCATGCGCTTCGCGTACTGGATCGGGATCCGCCGCTGCCCCTCCTGGACGAAGACGACGGCGATGATGATCGCCAGGCCGATGATCGGGAACATGAGCCGCTCGAAGGGGCCGCCCTCGTACCAGGCACGTAGTCCACCGGGAAGGCCGGAGAGGATCGACGCGAAGATGATGATCGAGATGCCGTTGCCGATTCCGCGCTTCGTGATCAGCTCGCCCATCCACATCAGCAGCACCGTCGCGGCCGTGAGCGAGACGACGATGAGGACGAGACGCCCGGCCGTGAGCGGGAGCGCGCCCTGGCGGTTGAAGAGGTACGCGTAGCCGAGCGCCTGCAACGACGCAAGCACCACGGTCAGATACCGCGTGTACTGGTTGATCTTGGCGTAGCCGGCCTCGCCCTCTTTCTGCAGCTGCTCGAGCCGGGGGATGACCACGGTCATGAGCTGGAGGATGATCGAGGCCGTGACGTAGGGCATGATCCCGAGCGCGAACAGCGAGAACTGCGAGAGCGCACCGCCCGAGAAGATGTTGAGCAGGGAGAGAATCGTGCCGTTCTGCGTCCCGAAGTAGCTCTCGATCGCCTCCGCGTTCACACCTGGCACCGGGATCCAGCTCCCGAAGCGGTAGATCGCGAGGATCATGGCCGTGAAGAGGAGCCGGTTTCGAAGCTCCGGCACCCGCCATGCGTTGGTCAGCCAGGAAAACAACGGGCCTCAGCTCTCGGCGCCGTCTTCGCCCTCGGGAGGCGGCTCAGCTTCGTGACCCGACTCGGCCTCGACCGGCTCCTCGACCGCAGCGGGCGCCTCCTCCTCCGGGGCGACCGAGCGTGACCGGCGACGCCTCTTGCGCAGCTTCGGCTCCCGAAGCGCCGTGGCCGTGCCGCCCGCCTGCTCGATCTTCTCGCGTGCCGTCGCGGAGAACAGGTGCGCAGTCACGGCGAGCTTCTTCGTCAACTCACCGTTCCCGAGGATCTTCACGTCGAGGCGGAGGTTCCGGAGCAGCCGCTTCTCGAGGAGCGTCTCGGGGGTGACCTCGTCGCCGGGCTCGAAACGCCGATCGAGGTCGCCGACGTTGATCGCGACGGTCTGGGTCCTGTGGGGGCCGATCGGCATCGCGTCCTTCGACGTCGAGCCACGCTGCTTCGGTAACCGCATATAGAGCGGCATCTGCCCGCCCTCGAAGCCGGGACGCATCCGGTGCGAGCCCGCACGGGATTTCTGGCCCTTGACGCCGCGACCGGAGAATCGGCCCTTACCCGAGCCCATGCCGCGGCCGATGCGCTTGCGCGCCCGGCGCTTGTGGGCCGGCTTGAGCGTCGAGAGGCTCAGCTCGGTCCGGGAATCGCGAGCCACGGGGGCCGTCGCCTGCTCGACCGGCTCCGGCTTTGCAGTGGCCGCCGCCGGACGCCGCGACGAGGCGGGTTTCTTCTGCGTGGCCATCGGCTAGGCGTCCTCGATCCGGACGAGATGGCGAACCTTCCTGAGCATACCGAGGGTCGCGGGGCTCTCGGACCGTTCCACCGTCCGGCCGATCCGTCCGAGCCCGAGGGCCCGCAGCGTCCCGCGGTGCCTCTCGCTCTGGCCGATCTGACTACGAACCTGCGTTATCCGGAGTGTCTTTGCCATCGTCCTTGCGCTTTCTCGAGAAGAGGACCTCCTCGATCGTCTTGCCGCGCGAGCGCGCGACCTCGTCAGGCCGGCGGAGGCTCTTGAGCCCGTTGACGGTCGCCCGCAGCATGTTGATCGGGTTCGAGTTGCCGAGGCTCTTCGCGAGGATGTCGCGGATGCCGGCTAGCTCGAGCACGGCCCGGACGCCGCCGCCGGCGATTACGCCCGTACCCTCGCTCGCCGGCCGCATCAGCACCCGGGCCGCGTCGGACCGGCCCAGCACCTCGTGCGTGATCGTCGTGCCGTGCTTCGGCACCGTGAAGAGATTCTTCTTCGCGTCGTCGACGGCCTTCGAGATCGCGAGCGGCACTTCACGCGCCTTCCCGTACCCCACGCCCACCCGATCGACCTCGTCGCCGATCACGACGAGAGCGGTGAACGAGAAACGGCGGCCGCCCTTGACGACCTTCGCGACGCGGTTGATCTCGACGACGCGCTCCTTGAGCTCACGAGACTCGATCTCGCGCTCGCGTACCTGCTGGATGTCCACAGCCACTAGAGCTTCAGGCCTCCTTCGCGTGCTCCGTCTGCAAGCGCTTTGACGCGCCCGTGGTACAGGTAGCCGCCCCGGTCGAACACGGCGGTCGTGATGCCCGCCTCCTTCGCCCTCGCGGCGATCAGCTTTCCGACCTCGGCTGCCTGCTCGGTCTTCGTACCCGTGCTCCTGTCCTTGACGGCGAGCCAGCCCGCCGCGGCGAGCGTCCTCCCGGCGACGTCGTCGACGAGTTGGGCGTCGATGCCCCGGTTCGAGCGGAAGACGACGAGCCGGGGCCGTTCGGCCGTGCCGACCACCTTGGCCCGTACCCGGCGGTGCCGCCTGAAGCGCGCCTCACGGACGGTGAGCTTGCTCACCCTAGTGCTCCGTCCCGGAAGTCGCTTGATGATCCTGGCGCGCGAAAAGCAAGCCGGGCAAGGACGCAGGGAGCCCCGATATCGGGACATATCGGGGCGACTGAGGACGCAGCGCGGCGCCGCTTTGCAGCCGCCCAGAGCGCCAGTGACTTCCGGGACGGAGCACTAGGCCCGCTTTCCGATCTTGCGGCGGACGTACTCGCCCGTGTAGCGGATCCCCTTGCCCTTGTACGGCTCGGGCGGGCGAACGGCACGGATCTCCGCAGCGGTCTGCCCGACCCTCTGCTTGTCGATGCCCTTGACGACGACCTGCGTCGGCTGCGGAACGTCGTACTCAATGCCGTCCGGGGCAGGCTTGACGACCGGATGCGAGTAGCCGACGTTCAGCTCGAGATCCCGGCCGCGAAGCGACGCTCGGTACCCGACGCCCTGGATTTCGAGGGTCTTCGCGAATCCGCTCGTGACGCCCTCGACCATGTTCGCAACGAGCGTGCGGGTGAGGCCGTGCAAGGCACGATCCTCGCCGCGGTCGGTTGGTCTCGTGACGAGGAGCTCGCCGTCGGCCTGCTCGATCGAGATGCGCTGGGGCACGTCCCGCGCAAGGCTCCCGAGCGGCCCCTTGACCGCGACGTGGCCCGGCGAGATCGAGATCTCGACGCCCGCCGGAACGGGGATGGGCTTTCTACCGATTCTGCTCACTGATTTCCGATCTCGCTACCAGACAAAGCACACGACCTCGCCGCCGACGCCGAGCTCCTGGGCCTTTCGGCTGGTGACGAGGCCCTGGGACGTGGACATGATCGCCGTGCCCATCCCGCCCAGGACGCGCGGGAGGCGGTCCTTCTTGGCGTAGACGCGACGACCCGGCTTGGACACGCGCTTCAGGTCGGTGATGATGCGCTCGCGGTTCTTGCCGAACTTGAGCTCGACGACGAGGGTAGCGAAGCCGTCGCCCTGCTCGACGCGGTACCCCTTGATGTAGCCCTCGTCCTTCAGGAGCCGCGCGATCTCGACCTTGAGCCCGGATGACGGCATCGCGGCCGTCTCGTGCATGGCCTTGTTTGCGTTTCGGATGCGGGTCAGCATGTCTGCGACGGGATCGGTTAGCACGTCGTCACCCCTACCACGAGGACTTGGTCATGCCCGGGATCGCGCCCTCGTGAGCCAGCTCGCGCAGGCAGATCCGACACAGGCCGAACTTCTTGTACACCGCGCGCGGCCGGCCGCAGCGATTGCAGCGGTGATACGCGCGCGTCTTGTATTTCTGGGGACGCCCCGCCTTGGCGATCATGCTCTTCTTCGCCATCAGCGGTCCAGGGGGTCAGGGGGGGTGGGAGTCATGTGTTTCCTCCTAGTCGGCCTGCCGGAAGGGCAGACCGAGCTCCCGCAGGAGCGCCAGTCCTTCCTCATCCGTCTTCGCCGTCGTGGTGATCGCAACGTCGAGCCCGCGGATCACGCTGACATCGTCGTAGTTGATCTCGGGAAAGATGATCTGCTCGCGGATCCCGAGCGAGTAGTTGCCACGCCCGTCGAACGCGGACGGAGAGAGACCGCGAAAGTCGCGGATGCGAGGAAGCGCGATCGACACCAGCCGGTCGAGGAACTCGTACATGCGCGCGCCGCGGAGCGTGACCTTCGTCCCGATCGGCATGCCCTCGCGGAGCTTGAAGCCCGCGATCGACCTGCGTGCTCGACGGAGTTGCGCGCGTTGGCCTGCGATGATCGTCAGTTCTTCGATTGCGTCGTCGAGCGTTTTCGCATTGGTCTTCGCCTCGCCGACGCCCATGTTGAGCGTGATCTTCTGGAGGCTGGGTACCTCCATGATCGATCCGTAGGAGAACTCCTCCTTGAGCTTCGGTCGGATCTGGCGCTCGAACTGATCCTTGAGCCGAGGGCTATAGGCCGTCGTCGCCATCAGCGGTCCAGCACCTCCCGGCAATCGGCTCGCTTGCAGACACGCACCTTGACTCGCTGCCCCTTCGACTCACGCCAGTCGTAGCCGACTCGCGTTGCGCGTCCACAGGTCGGGCAGACGAGCATCACATTCGACACGTCCACGGCCATCGCGATGTCGAAGACGCCGCCGGGCTGGATCTGCGTCTGGCCCATCCTGCTCGAGTCCTTCATCGGCCGCGGCTTGCGGTGCTTCTTGACGACGTTCAGGTTCTCGACGATCACGCGCCGCTGGCCGGGGTCAGCCTGGAGCACCTTGCCCTGCTTGCCCCGATCCTTGCCGGCGATGATCTGGACGAGATCGCCCTTGCGAACGGCCATGCTGCTCATGGAACCTCCGGCGCGAACCGGTCCCGGGGGTCAGGGGGTGGGGTGGCGGGACTCAGGCGCCGCGAAGCGGTGCCGCTGTCTCGAGCGCCGGGAAGAAGGTAGACGCTCATAGAACCTCCGGCGCGAACCGGTCCCGGGGGTCAGGGGGTGGGGTGGCGGGACTCAGGCGCCGCGAAGCGGTGCCGCTGTCTCGAGCGCCGGGAAGAAGGTAGACGCTCATAGAACCTCCGGCGCGAACCGGTCCCGGGGGTCAGGGGGTGGGGTGGCGGGACTCAGGCGCCGCGAAGCGGTGCCGCTGTCTCGAGCGCCGGGAAGAAGGTAGACGCTCATAGAACCTCCGGCGCGAGAGACACGATCTTCATGAAGTTCTTCTCGCGAAGCTCCCGCGCGACCGGCCCGAAGATGCGCGTGCCGCGGGGATTGTTCTGGTTGTCGATGATCACCGCCGCGTTCTCGTCGAACGCGATCGAGGTGCCGTCATCCCGACCGAACGGCTTCTTCGTCCGTACGACGACCGCCTTGACGACCTCGCCCTTCTTCACCGTTCCCTGCGGCGTCGCCGTCTTCACGGTGCCGACGATCACGTCTCCGACACGGGCGTAGCGGCGCTTGGAGCCGCCGAGCACGCGGATGCAAAGCAGCGTTCGCGCGCCGGTGTTGTCGGCAACTCGGAGACGGGTCTCCTGCTGGATCATCTCGCCGCCTGCACCACCTCGGCGAGGCGCCAGCGCTTGAGCGCGGAGAGCGGCCGCGTCTCGACGATGCGCACGAGATCGCCGACCGCTGCCACGTTGCCCTCGTCGTGGGCGTGGAACCTGGCCGAGTGTCGAACGACCTTCTTGTACTTCGGGTGTGGCTTCACCGTGTCGACCCGCACGACGATCGTCTTGTCCATCGCGCTCGACACGACCACGCCGCGCCGCTCCTTGCGCTGCCCGCGATCGCGCTCCGGTTTCGGCAGCCTCACGATCGCCTTGCGCTCGGCCGGCTTTACGCGAGCCGGCTTGGGCTTAGCCCGATCCTTCGCAACGGCCTTCTTCACCCTGGGCTTCGCCGCCTTCGGCTTCGCGACGGGCTTCGGGGCCTCCGGCGCAGGTTCCCCTGCCGCAGGAGGCGGCACGTCGGTCGGTTCGGCGACAGCCGCGAGCGCCTGCGCCGGCGCGGGCTCATCGGCGACCGGCTCCTCCGGAGTCGGTGCATCTTCGGCTCCGGGCTCTTCGGCTCCGGGCTCGGTGGGCCCGTCCCTGTACTCGATCGCGCGCTCCAGGCCCTTGGCCTGCTCGACCCACTGGGCCACCTCGTCCTCCGTCGGCGAGCGGCCGGCGTGGCCCTCCTGCTCGTTGAGCTCGGCGAGGGCGGCGTGGAGGTTGGCCGCGTTGCGTCGGGCCAGCTCGGGAATCGTGTCGACGCCAGCCTCTTCGAGCAGGTCGGCGAACTGCATGCCGATCCCCTTCACGCGCATCAGGTCGGCGTGGTTGACCCACCGGAGAATCTCGCTCTCCTGGCGCTCGAGCGACCGCGCGAGCTCCTTCCGGCCCGAGGGGGTTGCCCCGCGCGTCAGAAGGTCCTCGGTCGTCTTCACACCGAGTCCCGCGAGCTGCTCCTCGGTCGCAGCGTCGATGTCCTCGATCTCGGCGATCTTGTGCTTCGTGTCTGCCATCTAACGCCTCTCCAGGGTTCTCGATCGCTCGTGCTGGAGCGTCAGGATCCGTGCGATATCCCTCTTCGCGAGGCCGAGGCGCGCGCTGTTCTCGAGCGCACCGGTGGCCGCCTGGAAGCGCAGGTTGAAGAGCTCCTCGCGGCTCTCTGCAAGCTTCCTCACGAGCTCCTCGTCCGACAGCTGACGCAGATCCCTAGCTTTCAAACGGATCGTCCTCCCGCCTCACGAACTTCGTCCTGATCGGGAGCTTCATGGCGGCGAGCCGGATCGCCTCGCGACCGAGGTCCTCGGGCACGCCGGCCAGCTCGAACAGCACCCGTCCAGGCTTGACCACTGCGACCCAGTGCTCCGGCGAGCCCTTGCCGGATCCCATGCGCGTCTCGGCCGGCTTCTGGGTCACCGGCTTGTCCGGGAACACGTTGATCCAGACCTTGCCGCCGCGCTTGATCTTGCGCGTCATCGCGATCCGGGCCGCCTCGATCTGCCGATTGGTGACCCAGCCCGGCTCGAGCGCCTTGAGCCCGTAGTCGCCGAACTGCACCTGCTGCTGGCCCTTGGCAGTACCGCGCATGCGCCCGCGATGCTGCTTGCGGAACTTCGTCTTCTTCGGAAGGAGCACTAGTCGCTTGCCTCCTCCGAAGCAGGTTCCCCGGCCGAAGGCTCCTCCGCGACCGGGGGCGCCTCGGGGACGGACGTCTCGATGGGAGGCGCCTCGGGAGCGGCTGCATCCGGTGCCGCTTCAGGCTGTGACGTCTCGGGCGATGTCTCGGTCGGAGTCTCCTGGGCCGGATCGACCGGGCGCTGTCCCTCACGCGGTCCGCGGCGGCGCTGGCCGCCGCGCCCTCCGCCCTGCCCGCCGCTGCGCCGCTGGCGTACCGGACCGAGCCCCTCACGGTCGCCCGCTCCGCGACGACCGCCCTCGCGGCCGGCTGCGAGCCCCTCTGCGCCGCCGCGTCGACGCGCCTGATCCTGCTCGCCCAGGCGACCGGCTGCTCCGGGGCGCTCGAGCCCGCCCTCGTACCCCTCGGGCATGATCTCGCCCTTGTTGATCCAGACCTTGACGCCGATGCGGCCGAACGTCGTCTTGGCCTCCGCGAAGCCGTAGTCGATGTCCGCCCGAAGCGTATGGAGCGGGACCCGGCCCTCCGAGTAGGCCTCGGATCGGCTCATCTCAGCCCCGCCGAGCCGGCCGCCGCACCGGATCTTTACTCCCTGCGCGCCCGAACGCATCGCGGATGCGAGCGAGCGTTTCATCGCGCGGCGGAAGCTGACGCGGTTCTGGAGCTGCTCGGCGATCGACTGCGCGACGAGCTTCGCATCGAGCTCGGGCCGCTTGATCTCGTTGATGTTGATGTGGACGTTCTTCCGCGTCATCGCATGAATCTCGCGGCGAAGCGCATCCACCTCGGCTCCCGACTTGCCGATCACGATGCCCGGCCGGGCCGTGTAGATGTCGATCGTGACGCGCTGCTTATCCTTCTTGATCAGGATGTCCGAAAGACCGGCATGGCCGAGCTTGCCGTAGATGTGCCGGCGGATCGTCACGTCCTCGATCAGGTAGCTCGGGAAGTCCTTCGAGCCTGTGTACCAGTTCGACTTCCAGTCGTGGATAATCCCGACCCGAAGGCCGCCTGGGTGAACCTTCTGCCCCACTAGCTCTCGCTCCCCTCGGTGTCCTCGGTCTTCTTGCGCCGCGGCGCACGTTTCGGCTTCGTCTCGGCGGGTACCTCAGCCTGGGCCTCAGCCGTCGGGCTCTCGGCCACCGCGGCCTCCGGCGTCTTCCGCGAGGCTCGCTTCGGCTTCGGGGCCTCCGGCGGCGTCTCCTCGGATGGTGCCTCCGCCGCACTTGCGGGCGGCTGAGCCGGGGTTGTCTCGACCTTCCGGCGGGCAGCCCGCCTCGGCTTCGGCTGCTCGGCGGGCTCGGGCGCCGTAGGCTCGACCTCATCTGCGACGGAGAGGCCGATCGTGATGTGGCAGGTCCGCTTCTTGATCCTGCCAACGCGGCCGCGCGCGCGCGCCCGCCAGCGCTTGAGCGTCGGGCCCGAGCCGATCTCGGCGCACGTAATCACCAGCTCGTCGCCGTCGAGGCCGTGGTTTGCCTCGGCGTTGGCGATCGCCGACCGAAGCACCTTCTCGACATCGCGGGCAGCATCGCGCGTCATGAACCGCAGCATCGTCGTGGCGTCCGTGGCGGACCGCCCACGGATCAGATCGACCACGAGCTGGGCCTTGCGCGGCGCCGTGCGGACGTACTTCGCAACGGCTCGCACCTCCATGCGGGGCTCCTCGCGCGTCGCCATTAGTGCTCCGCCCCGGGGGTCGCTTGATGACGCTGGCGCGCGAGGAGCAAGCTAGAGCGCGAGTGAATTCCGAGACGGATCACTAACGCTTCACCTGCGTCTTGCGGTCGCCGGAATGGCCGCGGAACGTGCGAGTGGGCGCGAACTCGCCGAGCTTGTGGCCGACCATCGACTCGGTCACGAACACGGGTACGTGCTTGCGGCCGTCGTGCACCGCGATCGTGTGACCGACCATCTCCGGAAAGATCGTCGACGTGCGCGACCAGGTCCGGACGACGCGCTTCTGTCCGGAGGCGTTCAATTCCTCGACCCGACTCAACAGCCGCGCCTCGACGAACGGCCCCTTCTTCGAAGACCTGCTCAACTGCTCTCCACCTTTCCCCTCACCCGCGTGAGGCCGCGCGTCGAACTCGATGAGCCGAACATGCTCAGCACCCTCATCGACGTTCCTTGCCCCTGCGCCGACCCCGGACGATCAGCCGGTCCGATTCCTTGTGCTTCTTGCGGGTGCGCTTACCGAGCGTCGGGACGCCCCACGGGGTTACCGGATGGCGACCGCCCTTCGACTTGCCCTCGCCGCCGCCGTGTGGATGGTCGACGGGATTCATCGCCGAGCCCCGCACGGTCGGCCGCTTCCCGAGCCAGCGACTGCGGCCGGCCTTACCTCCCGAGATGTTCTCGTGATCGACGTTTCCGACCTGTCCGACCGTTGCCCGGCACGTGAGCAGCACGCGGCGCATCTCGCCCGACGGTAGGCGCAGCACAGCGTAGCCCTCGTCCTTCGCCACGAGCTGCACCCCCGACCCGGCACTCCGCGCGAGCTGACCCCCTCGACCCGGCTTGAGCTCGACGTTGTGGACGAGTGTGCCAGTCGGAATGTTCTCGAGCGGAAGCGCGTTTCCCGGGCGGATGTCAGCGCCCGGGCCCGACTCGACCGTCTGCCCCACCGCGAGTCGAGCCGGCGCGAGGATGTAGGCCTTGGCTCCATCGACGTAATGGAGCAGAGCGATGCGCGCCGATCGGTTCGGGTCGTACTCGATCGCAGCCACCCTGGCCGGGACGCCGTCCTTCGTGCGCTTGAAGTCGATCAGCCGGTAGCGGCGCTTGTGGCCGCCACCCTGATGACGGGTCGTGATCCGGCCCCGATTGTTGCGCCCGCCCGCGTTCTTGAGCGGCTCGGTGAGGCTCTTCTCGGGCTCCGACTTCGTGATCTCCTCGAACGAGGAGACCGAGCGGAAGCGCCGGCCCGGACTCGTGGGCTTGTACTTGCGAATGGCCATTAGTGGTCTCTCCGCGAAGTTCGGTGGTGATTGGCCGAGCGAGAACCGAGCAGCGCCAGGACGCAGGGGGCCCTCATATGTGAACGTCTGGGGGCGACTGAGGACGACGCGATGCGAAGCGTGCACAGCCGGCCAAGCTGTGCCGGATTTCCCGGAGCGACCACTAGACGGCCGCTCCTTCGAAGATCTCGATCTTGTCGCCCTCGGCGAGTTGCACGATCGCCTTCTTCCAGCCCGGCCTGGCGCCCTTGTGGAAACCGCGCCGCTTGGGCTTCGGCTGCACCTTGGAGACGTTCACGCCGAGCACGGTGACTCCGAAGAGCTCCTCAACCGCCTGGCGAATCTGCGTCTTGTGCGCCCTGGAGTGCACCTTGAACGAGTACTTGTTCTCGGTGATCAGGCTGTAGCTCTTCTCCGAGACGACCGGAGCGATCAGGACCTCGCGAGGGTCGAGGCTCACTTCGCCCTCCCCTCGACGGTCTGGAGCGCTGCCTGCGTCACGAGCACGGAGCGTGCCCAGACGAGCGCCCCGACCTCCAGCTCGCCGGGCTCGAGCACGATCGAGCCGGCGAGATTGCGGAATGACTTGGCGAATGCCTCCTCCTCCGGCTGGGCGATCACCACCAGCGGAAGCTCCTGAGCCCAGACTGAGATGAGAGCGGCCGCAGATCGGGTCGAGGGCTCCGGGAACGAGGAGCCGTCGACGACACCGAGCGTTCCCGCTCCGGCGTGGTACGAGAGCGCTCCACGGAGCGCCCCCTTTCGAACCTTGCGGTTGACCTTCAGATCGTAGCTGCGGGGCTGGGGAGCGAATGCGACGCCTCCCCCTGTCCACTGCGGCGCACGGCTCGTGCCCTGGCGGGCACGCCCCGTTCCCTTCTGCCGCCACGGCTTCGAGCGACCGCCCGATACGAGACCGCGGCTCTTGGTCGCCTGGGTCCCCGCACGGGCGGCTGCCGCCTCGGCCCGCACCGTCTCGTGGATCAGGTGCTCCCTCACCTCGGCGCCGAACACGTCGTCGTCGAGCGGGAGGCTCTTGGCCTTCTTGCCCGAGGAATCCAGCAGTGGGGCGCTCGGCACTAGCGGGTCTCCTCTCTCACGACCACGATCGCGTTTCTGTGGCCCGGCACAGCTCCCTTGACGAGCAGGACGTTCAGCTCCGGGTCACGGTCGACCACGGTTAGACCGACCTGGGTGACCTGCTGCGCGCCCATGTGACCCGCCATGCGAACTCCCTTGAACACCCGCGACGGCGTCGCCGAGGCGCCGATCGACCCCGGAGCCCGGATGTTGTGCGAACCATGGGTAACCGGCCCGCGGGCGAATCTGTGGCGCTTCACGGTGCCCTGAAAGCCCTTGCCGATCGACGTTCCGGTGACCTTGATCCTGTCTCCCGGCTCGAACGCCTCGACCGTGACGGTGTCGCCGGATGCGAGCTCGTGTGAGCCGCGGATCTCGACGAGCCTCCGGTGCGCGCCGACGCCGTTCTTCTTCAGGTGGCCGAGCTCGGGCTTCGACAGCTTCCGCTCGGGGACCTCGTCGAACGCGAGCTGCACCGCCTCGTAGCCGTGCTCCTCGACGGTGCGGAGGCCGACGACAGGGCACGGGCCGGCCTCGATCACCGTGACGGGGGTCATCGTCCCCGTGTCGGGGTCGAAGACCTGGGTCATCCCGATCTTCCTGCCGACGATGCCCTTCACCTGTCCCTCACAGCTTGATCTCGATGTCGACGCCCGCCGGAAGATCGAGCCTCATCAAGGAGTCGACCGTCTTCGGCGTCGGCGAGTGGATGTCGATCAGGCGCTTGTGCGTGCGCACCTCGAAGTGCTCGCGGGAGTCCTTGTCCTTGAACGGACCCCGGATCACCGCATAGACGTTCTTCTCGGTCGGAAGCGGTACCGGCCCGGTAACCGTCGCACCGGTGCGCTGCGCCGTGTCGACGATGTCCTTCGCCGATCGGTCGAGCTGGTGATGGTCGTAGCCCTTGAGACGGATGCGGATCTTCTGTTGAGGCATGTGCTTCTACTCGTTCGCGGGTCGGGCGAGCCCGACCCCTACTTGATGACCTCCGTAACGACGCCGGCGCCGACAGTCCGCCCGCCCTCACGGACGGCGAAGCGAAGACCCGGGTCCATCGCGATCGGCTGAATCAGCTCGATCTCCATGTTCGTGTTGTCGCCGGGAATGACCATCTCCTGCCCCTCGGGCAGCTTGATCGACCCCGTGACGTCGGTCGTGCGGAAGTAGAACTGCGGCCGGTAGCCGTTGAAGAACGGCGTGTGGCGCCCACCCTCATCCTTCGAGAGAACGTACACCTCGGCCTTGAAATGAGTGTGCGGCGTGATCGAGCCGGGCTTCGCGAGCACCTGGCCGCGCTCGACCTCCTCGCGCTTGACGCCGCGCAGGAGCGCGCCGATGTTGTCGCCGGCCTGCCCCTGGTCGAGCAGCTTCTGGAACATCTCGACGCCCGTGACCACGGTCTTCGCGATCTCGGGGTGGATGCCAACCATCTCGACTTCCTCGCCGACCTTGATCACGCCCTGCTCGACTCGCCCCGTGACGACGGTCCCCCGCCCGGTGATCGTGAAGACGTCCTCGATCGGCATCAGGAAGGGCTTGTCGACGTCGCGCTGCGGTTCGGGGATGTAGCTGTCGACAGCCTCCATCAGCTCGAGAATCTTCGGCGTCCACTCGGGATCGCCCTCGAGCGCCTTCAGCGCGGACACCTGGATCACGGGAACGTCGTCGCCGGGGAACTCGTACCTGGACAGGAGCTCGCGGACCTCCAGCTCGACGAGCTCGAGCAGCTCCGGGTCGTCGACCATGTCGGCCTTGTTGAGGGCCACGACGATGTACGGAACCTCGACCTGGCGGGCGAGCAGGATGTGCTCGCGCGTCTGTGGCATCGGGCCGTCAGCGGCCGAGACGACAAGGATCGCGCCGTCCATCTGAGCCGCGCCGGTGATCATGTTCTTGATGTAGTCCGCATGCCCCGGGCAGTCGACGTGGGCGTAGTGACGGTTCGGCGTCTCGTACTCGACGTGCGCGGCGGCGATCGTGATGCCGCGCGCCTTCTCCTCCGGCGCCTTGTCGATCTGGTCGAACGCCGTGAACGCGGTGCCCGTGCCCTGCTCGGCGAGGACCTTCGTGATCGCGGCCGTCAGCGTCGTCTTGCCGTGGTCGATATGACCGATCGTGCCGACGTTGACGTGAGGCTTGGTGCGCTCGAACTTCTGCTTTGCCATTGCTCCTCCGGGTAGCCCTACGAGCCCTGTGCCGCAGACACGATCTCGCCCGCGATCGACTCCGGCACGTCCTCGTAGCGGTCGAACTGCATGGTGAACGTGGCACGACCCTGGGTCATCGACCGCATGTCGGTCGCATAACCGAACATCGTGGCAAGCGGGACGCGGGCGCGAATCGCTTGCGCGTTGCCGCGAGGCTCGAGCCCCTCGACCCGACCGCGGCGTGAGTTGAGATCCCCAATGACGTCGCCGAGATACTCCTCGGGCGTCACGACCTCGACGGCCATGACGGGCTCGAGGAGCTTCGGCTTCGCTCTCTGCATCGCATTCTTGAACGCCATCGAGCCGGCGACCTTGAACGCGATCTCCGACGAATCGACATCGTGGTAGGAGCCCTCGACGAGCTCGACGCGAACGTCGACGACCGGGAAGCCTGCGAGGACACCCGCCTCCATCGCCTCCTGGATGCCCAGATCGACGGACGGGATGTACTCCCTGGGGATCTTGCCGCCGACGATCTTGTCGAGGAACTCGTAGCCATCCCCCGGTGCGGCCGGCTCCATGTTGATCACGGCGTGGCCGTACTGACCGCGGCCGCCTGTCTGTCGGACGAACTTTCCCTCGACTTTGTCGACACGCTTGCTGATCGTCTCGCGATACGCCACCTGCGGACGGCCGACATTCGCATCGACCGAAAACTCGCGCCGCAACCGGTCGACGATGATCTCGAGGTGAAGCTCGCCCATGCCGGCGATCAGCGTCTGGGCGGTCTCCTCGTCCGTGCGGACGCGGAAGGTCGGGTCCTCGTCCGCGAGGCGTTGGAGGCCCTGCGAGAGCTTGTCCTGGTCGGCCTTCGTCTTCGGCTCGACGGCGACCGCGATCACGGGCTCGGGAAAGATCATGGACTCGAGCCGGATCGGTGCCGACTCGGTCGCAAGCGTGTCGCCGGTCGTCGTGTTCTTCAGCCCGACGGCGGCGACGATCTCGCCCGCGCCGATCTCCTCCCGCTCCTCACGGTGATTGGCGTGCATCTGCAGAAGCCGACCGATGCGCTCAGCCTTGCCGGTCGTGACGTTGAGAACGCGATCGCCGGCCCTGACCTTGCCCGAGTAGACGCGGAAGTAGGTGAGCTTGCCCACGTACGGGTCGCTCATCACCTTGAACGCAAGGGCAGAGAAGGGATCCTCCTCTGACGGCCGCCGCGAGAGCTCGTGCTCCGTGCGCGGGTCGACGCCGTGCACCGGCGGGACGTCGAGCGGGCTGGGAAGGAAATCGATCACGCCGTCGAGGAGCGGCTGCACGCCCTTGTTCTTGAACGCGGAGCCGAGAAGCACGGGCGTGACGGCAATCACGAGGGTCGCCTTTCGCAGCGCCCGCTTGATCATCTCGGGGGTAACCGACTGCTCGTCGAGCAGATACGTCTCCAGCAGCTCCTCGTCGTGCTCGGCAACAGCGTCGATCAGCTGGTGGTGATACTCGTCGGCCTGCTCACCAAGCTCCTCGGGGATGTCGACCGTTTCGAACTTCGTCCCGAGATCGTCCGTCCACAGCACTGCACGCATCTCGATCAGGTCGACCACACCGCGGAAGTGCTCCTCCTGTCCGACCGGGAGCTGAACCGGGACCGGGTGGGCGCCGAGCCGGTCGACCATCGACTGAACGGCGGCGAAGAAGTCGGCGCCGGTTCGATCCATCTTGTTGATGAACGCGATCCGGGGAACGCGGTACTTGTCCGCCTGGCGCCAGACGGTCTCGGACTGCGGCTCCACTCCTGCAACGGAGTCGAAGACCGCGATCGCGCCGTCGAGCACACGCAACGACCGCTCCACCTCGACCGTGAAGTCCACGTGTCCGGGCGTATCGATAATGTTGATACGAAAATCGCGCCAGACGGCCGTGGTCGCCGCCGACGTGATCGTGATTCCGCGCTCCTGTTCCTGGGCCATCCAGTCCATCGTCGCGGCACCCTCGTGGACCTCGCCCATCTTGTGGGTTCGCCCCGTGTAGTAGAGGATCCGCTCGGTGGTCGTGGTCTTGCCCGCGTCGATGTGGGCCATGATCCCGATGTTCCGGACCCGCTCGAGCGCGACTGTCGTCACGGTCTTCTCAGTCACGCCGGCTACCACCTGTAGTGAGCAAAGGCCTTGTTGGCCTGGGCCATCCGGTAGAGGTCGTCCTTACGCTTGAACGCGCCGCCCTGCTGGTTGAGCGCATCCAGGATCTCGCTGGCGAGCTTCTCGTCCATGTGCCTTTCCCGCCGGTCTCGGGCGTAAGACACGAGCCACCGCACGGCGAGCGTGCGCGCACGCCTCTGGGGCACCTCGACGGGAACCTGGTAGTTCGCCCCGCCGACGCGGCGAGAACGCACCTCGAGAGCAGGGGTCACGGTCTTCACCGCTTGTTCCAGCACCTCGACAGGCGGCTTGCCGGTCTTTTCCCCCACCATGTCGAGCGCGCGGTAGACGATCGTCTCGGCCGTCGATTTCTTGCCGCGGGTCATGACCTTGTTCACGACCTGCGTCACGAGCCTCGAGTTGTACACGGGGTCGGGATCAAGCTCCCGAACCTGGATTTCTGCACGGCGCGGCACGGAGTCTGACTAGCCCTTCTTCGCCCCGTACTTCGAGCGAGCCTGTCGGCGCTCGCCGACTCCGGCAGAGTCGAGCGCAGCCCGGATGACCTTGTAGCGAAACCCCGGTAGATCTCTGACGCGGCCGCCTCGGATCAGGACGACCGAGTGCTCCTGGAGGTTGTGCCCCTCGCCCGGAATATAGGCGCCGACCTCCACCTGATTCGTCAAGCGCACGCGCGCTACCTTGCGAAGCGCGGAGTTCGGCTTCTTCGGCGTCGTCGTGTAGACGCGCGTACAGACGCCACGCTTTTGCGGTGCACCGCGCAGTGCAGGGGTCTTCGTCTTGGTCTTGGGGACCTCGCGGCCCTTTCGTACGAGCTGGTTCACCGTTGGCACAAGTCTCTCGTCTCTGTTCGAGTCAAATGTCTGCAGACGCAACAAAAGGCCGGCACGGAGGATCCCGTGCCGAACCCGCGGCGTATGGTAGCAACAGCGCGACGGTCGCTGCGGCGCGGTGCCGCGATCTGATCAGGCCACCCGGCGCACTCGAAAAAGATTCCCCAAGCGGCTGTGGAGTCTGTGGATAACTCGGGTGCGCCTCCATGCCCCGCCTGATGTGGGGACGGGCGCCTCAGCGACCGCGAGACGGCCAGTCTAGAGAGCGAGGCGCGCAAAAGGAACCGCCGTCCGCAGGACAGTTCCCGCAAAGTGCGGAAAAATCGTTAGCTTCTTGTTAGAGAGCCGGGTCGAGGTGGGGGCTGTCCGGTGCGACCGCCCCCACGAACCTCAGACCTCCTCGTCGAGCGGAGTGTCGATCTCGGGGATCTCCTCCGCCTCGAGCGACGAGAGCGGATCGCCGTCTGTCTCGAGCGGCTCGTCGAACGCAATCCCCAGCAGCGAGAGATCGGTGGCATCCCCGTCGGTACCGATCTCCTTGAGCGCAGCCAGAAGCTGCTCCTCAGTCGCCGGCCGCGTGTAGCTCTCGACCGGCACCAGGTCGCTCGGGCCGATATCGATCGTGCGGTACTTCTTCAACCCGGTTGCGGCCGGGATCAGCTTGCCGATGATGACGTTCTCCTTCAGACCGAGGAGCCGATCGACCTTTCCCTCGATCGACGCGTCGGTCAGGACCTTCGTCGTCTCCTGGAAGGACGCAGCGGACAGGAACGATTCGGTGGCGAGCGACGCCTTCGTGATGCCGAGGATCAGCGGCTCGAACGTCGCCTGCTCGCGCTTGGCGCCGCGGACGCGGTCGTTCTCGCGCTCGAGCACGACCTTGTCGACGAGCTGCCCGGGGAGAAGCTCGGTCTCGCCGGCGTTCTCGATTCGAACCTTCTTCATCATCTGGCGCACGATCAACTCGATGTGCTTGTCGTGGATGTCCACGCCCTGCGACTTGTAGACACGCTGTACCTCGTCGACGAGGTACAGCTCGGTCGGCGTCGCGCCCTTCAGCTTCAACAGTTCCGCCGGGGTGCGCGAGCCCTCGTGCATCGCATCGCCGGGCTCGACGAGGTCGCTCTCCTTGACCAGAAGCCGTGTCCGCCGTGGGAACTGGTAGGAGACCTCGGCGAGCGGCTCGCCGTTCTCGTCCACTCCGCTCGGGATGACGGTCACCTTCGGGCCGCGGTCGGTCTCCTCGATGTGCACCTTCCCCCCGACGTCTGCGAGCTTGGCGGCGCCCTTCGGGTTGCGGGCCTCGAAGATCTCGACGACACGCGGTAGACCGTGGGTGATGTCAGCGCCGGCGACGCCGCCGGTGTGGAACGTCCGCATCGTCAGCTGCGTGCCCGGCTCGCCGATCGACTGCGCGGCGATGATCCCGACCGCATCGCCGATCTCGCACATCTCGCCCGTTGCGAGGAAGATGCCGTAGCACGTCCGGCAAACGCCGAACTCGCTCCTGCACTTCAGCACCGAGCGCACGGGTACTGCGAACGCCTCCGCGTGCTCCTCGAGCTCGACAGAGAGCTGCCTGAGCACGGGGATGGTGAGCAGAGATCCCGCAGCAAGAAGAACGGTCTTTCCGGGCTTGCCGTCCTTGAGCGGCTTGTGCAGGTCGACTGCGAGGATCCGCCCAAAGAGCGACCGATTCAGACCCTCCGGGGTGAAGAGAGGTCGCTCGATGTGCTCGGCGGTCTCGCAGTTCTCCTCCCGGACGATCACGTCCTGTGACACGTCGACGAGCCGCCTGGTCAGATATCCGGAGTCGGCGGTGCGAAGGGCCGTATCGGCAAGACCCTTGCGAGCCCCGTGCGTCGAGATGAAGTACTCGAGCACCGACAGTCCCTCCATGAAGTTCGACTTGATCGGCCGCTCGATGATCTCGCCCTTCGGATTGGCCATGAGACCGCGCATACCGGCCAGCTGACGGATCTGCTTGAAGGAGCCGCGGGCGCCGGAGTTGGCCATCATGAAGATGGGGTTCAGCTCCCACATCGTGTCCTCCATGGCATCGGCCACCGTGTCGGTCGCCTCCGTCCAGACGTTGACGATCGATTCGTGCCGCTCGTCCTCGGTGATCAGACCACGCTGGTAGTCGCGTTCGATGCGCTGCACCCGCTCCTCGTAGCCCTGCAGGATCTCTTCCTTCGACTCCGGGATGACGATGTCGTTCTTGGAGATTGTGATCCCGGCCTTGCTCGCGTAGTGAAAGCCGAGTTCCTTGATCGTGTCGAGGACGCCCGCGATCTTCGTCGCTCCGTAGTGGTCGACGAGATCGGAGATGAAATCACCCATCTCCTTCTTCGAGAGGGTTCGGTTGATGTACGGGTGGAGGCTCGGCTCGTAGCTCTCGCCGACGAGGCGGGCGAGCGAGCGGCTCACCTCCTCGTTGAGCACGACGCGACCGGGAGTAGTGAGAAGCAACTCCCCGAAACGGCGGTACTCGATCGTGTCCTGGAGCCCCACCTGGTGGGCATCGAGTGCGAGGATCACCTCGTCTTCCGAGCCGAAGCGGCGCGGCCGTGGGTCGAGCTCCAGAGAGGTCGCCGCATTCAGATCCAGCGCTGAGTACGTCAGGTAGTAGCCGCCGAGAACCATGTCCTGGGTCGGCGTCGAGAGCGGCTTGCCGTGAGCCGGAGAGAGGATGTTGTTCGAGGAGAGCATGAGAATGCGAGCCTCGGCCTGGGCCTCTGCCGAAAGGGGCAGATGAACGGCCATCTGGTCGCCGTCGAAGTCGGCGTTGAACGCGTGGCAGACGAGTGGGTGAACCTCGATTGCCTTGCCCTCGACGAGCACGGGCTCGAACGCCTGGATACCCAGCCGGTGGAGCGTCGGCGCCCGGTTCAGGAGCACCGGGTGCTCTGCGATGACCTCCTCGAGGACGTCCCATACCTCTGGGGCCATCGACTCGACGTACTTCTTCGCAGCCTTGATGTTCTGAACGGACTTCCGCTCGACGAGCCGGCTCATGATGAACGGCTTGAACAGCTCCAGCGCCATCAGCTTCGGCAGTCCGCACTGGTGGAGCTTGAGCTTCGGTCCGGAGACGATCACCGACCGTCCGGAGTAGTCGACGCGCTTACCGAGCAGGTTCTGGCGGAAGCGGCCCTGCTTGCCCTTCAGCATGTCGGACAGCGACTTCAGCGGGCGGTTGCCGGGCCCGGTCACGGCACGGCCCCGCCGGCCGTTGTCGAAGAGAGCGTCGACGGCTTCCTGCAGCATGCGCTTTTCGTTGTTGACGATGATCTCGGGGGCGCCGAGATCCAGGAGCCGCTTGAGGCGGTTGTTGCGGTTGATCACGCGGCGATACAGGTCGTTGAGATCGCTCGTGGCGAAGCGACCCCCGTCGAGCTGCACCATCGGGCGCAACTCGGGCGGGATCACCGGAACGGCCTCGAGAACCATCCATTCGGGTCGGTTCTCGGACTTGATGAAGGCGTTCACAACCTTGAGCCTCTTGATCCCGCGCTGCTGCTTCTGGCCCTTGGAGGTACGGATCGTCTCGCGGAGCGACTCGGCCTCCTTGTCGAGGTCGAGAGCCTTCAGCAGGTCGCGGATCGCCTCTGCTCCCATGCCGCCCTTGAAGTAGTCGCCGAAGCCGTAACCGGAGCCGAATCGATCCTTGAGCTCGCGGAAGAGCATCTCGTCGTTGACGATCTTCTGCGGCTCGAGGTCCTTGAAGAGATCCCAGGTCTCCGCGAGTCGACGCTTCGCGTCCTCCGCCGCCTCGCGGGCGTCCTGCCGGCGCGACTCGATGTCGAGGTACATCTCGCGTACCTTCAGCGACCACTGGACGATCGCATCGAGGTCTTCCTTCTGCATGCGGCTCTCGGCCTTGAGGCACAGATCGTTGGCGAGATCGCGGATCGCATCGAGCGTGGCGCCCTCGGGAACCTCGCGAACGACGTCGCCGAGAAGCCCGTTACCGAGCTCGCGTGCCTTGTCGAGGTTCTTGAGATCGATCGACGCGACGATCTGCTCGTCTTCGGGAGCGAGCTCTGACCCGGTCAAGAGCGCATCCTGCACCCGATTGATGTGCTTAGTGACGGCGCCCTTCTTGGCTCCGGCAGCCTTCTCCGCCTCGGCGTGGAGCGGACCGAGCGCCTCGACGATCTGCTGGGCGGCGGCGGCGACCTGATCGAGCTCGCGGGGAGCAAGCTGGCGGTCGTCCCGAATCGCGGCGTTGCGCACGAGCTCGCGGATCTTCTTGGCGTCCTCGGTGGTGATCTTTCCGGCGAGCTGGGCCAGCATCCCGCCGACCAGCTTGCGCCCGTCCTCGAGCGCGGTCAGACCCTGTTCCTCTGCCCAGGCCGCGAGCCCGCGCGTCCAGAACTCGTCGTCCTCGTCGAAGTTTCGTTCCCGACCCTTCGTGAAGTAGTCGCGCCGGCGAGCCAGGCGGTCCTCCAGCGCCGCGAGCGTCTCGTCGCGATCAACATCGATGCGGCCGTACTCGGCTCGGACCTTGTCGTCGAGATCGGCGAGGTCGGCAGCGCGCTTCTCCACGTCGACCCACGTGACGATCGAAGCAGCGAAGTACAGAACCTTTTCGAGCTCCTTGGGCGCGATGTCGAGCAGATACCCGATCCGGCTCGGCACACCCTTGAAGAACCAGATGTGCGATACCGGAGCGGCGAGGTCGATATGGCCCATCCGCTCGCGTCTGACCTTCTGGCGCGTGACCTCGACACCGCACCGCTCACAGATGATCCCCTTGTAGCGGACACGCTTGTACTTGCCGCAGTAGCACTCCCAGTCCTTCGTCGGACCGAAGATGCGCTCACAAAACAGGCCATCCTTCTCGGGCTTCAACGTGCGGTAGTTGATGGTCTCGGGCTTGGTGATCTCGCCCGACGACCAATCTCTGATCTGTTTGCTTGAGGCGAGACCAATGCGGATCGCGTCGAAATTGTTGATATCGATCATTCGTAGCCTCCGGCTCCGGAATGGCCGATGAAGGAACAAACAGAAACCAACAAGATTCCCTTCCCTGTGATATCTCGCATTGAATTCATTGAATTCTTCCTGCACCCATCCGCGACAGTTCCGCGCGTCATTCCTCGACCTCGGCATCGACGGCGTCGACCGCGTCCGTGAGGTCCTCGTCCTCGTCACCGGCCACCCCGACAGGCTCGAGCTCGTCGAGATCGCCGAGATCCTCGTCCGCGGGGAGAGCCATCTCACCACCCTCGTCGACCCGATCCTGTCCCTCCTCGAGCTCCTCAGCGGTGGGTTGGCGCGCGGCGGCGCGGAGGTTCCCGGGCGAGAGATCGATGCCGAGCTCCTCCGCGGCACGAAGCAACTCATCGTCCTCCTCGCGCACCTCCACCTCGCCACCCTCCTCGGAGATGACATGCACGTCCAGCGCAAGGGACTGCATCTCCTTGAGCAGGACCTTGAAGGACTCAGGAATCGACGGCTCCGCGATGTTCTCGCCCTTGACGATGGCCTCGTAGGCCTTGACGCGGCCGACGGTGTCGTCGGACTTGATCGTGAGCATCTCCTGCAGCGTGTAGGCGGCACCGTAGGCCTCGAGCGCCCAGACCTCCATCTCGCCGAAGCGCTGGCCGCCGAACTGGGCCTTGCCGCCGAGCGGCTGCTGCGTGACGAGCGAGTAAGGGCCCGTGGAACGCGCATGGATCTTGTCGTCCACCAGGTGCAGAAGCTTCAGGATGTACATGTAGCCGACAGTGACCCGCTGGTCGAAGGGCTCGCCGCTCCGACCGTTGAAGAGTCGTACCTTCCCCGAGCAGCGCCGTCCCGGCCGGCGACTCTCGTCGACGTTGAAGGTGATCGGCGACTCGGCGTTCTGGAGTGCCCAGTCGACCAGCGCCTGATCGACCTCCGTCTCGCTCGCACCGTCGAAGACAGGCGTGGCGATCGGGCTGGGCCCTCCGTCGCCGTTCTCGGCGAAGACGCCGTGCGCGGCCGCCCAGCCGAGGTGCGTCTCGAGAATCTGGCCGATATTCATCCGGCTCGGCACTCCGAGCGGATTGAGGACGACGTCGACCGGTGTTCCGTCCTCGAGAAACGGCATGTCTTCCTCGGCGACGATCTTCGCGATCACGCCCTTGTTGCCGTGGCGCCCTGCCAGCTTGTCGCCCTCGGCGATCTTGCGCTTCTTGGCGACGTACACGCGAACGAGCTCGTTGACGCCGGGTGGGAGGTCATCGCCGGCGTCGCGCGAGAACGTCTTCACGTCGATGACCTTGCCGCCTTCGCCGTGTGGAACCTTGAGCGAGGTGTCGCGGACCTCGCGCGCCTTCTCCTTGAAGATCGCCCGGATCAGCTTCTCCTCGGCCGTCAGCTCGGTCTCGCCCTTCGGCGTCACCTTTCCGACGAGGAGATCGCCCGACCCGACTTCGGCGCCGATCCGGACGACACCGCGGTCGTCGAGATCGCGGAGCGACTCCTCGCTTCGGTTCGGGATGTCGCGCGTGATCTCCTCGTCGCCCAGCTTCGTCGAGCGGGCATCGATCTCGTACTCGTGGATATGGATCGACGAGAGCACGTCGTCCTTGACGAGCCGCTCGGAGAGGACGATCGCGTCCTCGAAGTTGTAGCCCTCGAACGGCATGAAGGCTACGAGGAGGTTCTTGCCGAGCGCGAGCTCGCCCTCGCGAGTCGAGCTGCCGTCGGCGAGGACGTCTCCCTCCTTCACCTTCTGACCCAGGGCGACCACCGGCTTCTGGTGGATGAGCGTGCCCTGGTTCGACCGCATGAACTTGATCAGCTCGTACTCGTCCTTCCCGTCCTTGCCTTCGACGACGATGTGATCGGCATCGACGTCGACGACGGCGCCGGCGCCGGCTGCGACCGTCACGTCGCCGGTGTCCACGGCCGCGCGGTACTCGAGGCCCGTGCCGATCAGCGGCGGCTCCGTGATCATCAGAGGAACAGCCTGGCGCTGCATGTTGGCGCCCATGAGCGCCCGGTTCGCGTCGTTGTGCTCGAGGAACGGGATCAGCGCGGTGGCGACCGAGACGATCTGCGCCGGGTTGACGTCCATGTACTGGATGAGCTTCGGCTCTGCCGTCACCGGCTCCCCGCCGGGACCGCGGCAGAGCACCTGATCGTGGACGAACTTCCCGGTCTTCTCGTCCACGGGCTCGCTCGCCTGCGCGATCGTGAACTTCTCCTCCTCGGAGGCGTCGAGATAGATGATCTCGTCGGTGACCTTTCCGCCCTTGACGACGCGATACGGGGTCTGGACGAAGCCGAACTCGGACACGGTCGCGTAGGACGAGAGCGATCCGATCAGGCCGATGTTCGGGCCCTCCGGCGTCTCGATCGGACACATGCGGCCGTAGTGGGTGGGATGCACGTCGCGCACCTCGATCGGAGCGCGCTCGCGAGTCAGGCCACCGGCGCCGAGAGCGGACAGCCGCCGGCGGTGCGTCAGGCCCGCAAGCGAGTTCGTCTGATCCATGAACTGCGAGAGCTGCGACGAGCCGAAGAACTCCTTCAGCGCGGCAACCACCGGGCGGATGTTGATGATCGTCTGAGGCGTGATCGTGTCGACGTCCTCGGTCGTCATCCGCTCACGAACGACTCGCTCCATCCGGTAGAGGCCGACGCGAAACGCCTCCTGGATCAGTTCACCGACCGTGCGAAGACGTCGGTTGCCGAAGTGCTCGTACTCGTCGAGCTCCGCCCGGATCGGCTCCCGGGAGAGGCCGATTGCGTCCGCCGCGTAGTCCTTGGAGTCTTCGGGAACGCCGAGATTCTTTGGAAGGTCGACGAGCCGCTTGACGAGCGCGATGATGTCCGTCGTCGTCAGAACGCGCGTGTCGTCGGGGACGCTCACCTCGAGGCGCTGATTGAGCTTGTAACGGCCGACCTTCGTCAGGTCGTAACGCTTCGGGTCGAAGAAGAGCCCCCTGAGGAGGTTCCGCGCGTTGTCGAGCGTCGGTGGCTCGCCGGGGCGCTGCTTCTTGAACACCTCGACGACCGCCTCCTCCTCGCGCGTCGTCGCGTCCTTCTCCAGCGTGTTGACGATGTAGGTCGAATTGTCGAAAAGCTCGAGGATCTTCTCGTTCGAGGAGAGATCGAAGCCGTCCGAGATCTCCTCGCGCGCGAGCGCGCGCAGGAGCGTCGTGATCGGAAGCTTGCGCTTGCGGTCGATGCGGGCGTACACGACGCCCTTCTTGTCGATCTCGAGCTCGAGCCAGGACCCACGGCTCGGCATCAGGTTGGCGATGAAGACCTGCTTCGTCGAGTCCTTGGGCTCCATCAGGTAGGCGCCGGGGGAGCGGACGAGTTGGGTGACGATGACGCGCTCCGTCCCGTTGATGATGAAGGTGCCCTGATCGGTCATCATCGGGAAGTCGCCCATGAAAACCGTCTGCTCCCGGATCTCGCCCGTCTCCTTGTTGACGAAGCGAACGGTCATCGAAAGCGGGACCTGGTAGGTCAGATCCTTCTCGCGGCACTCCTTGATCGGAACAGGGGGCACGCCGAACTCGAAGGAGTCGAACTCGACAGCAAGCGAGCCCGTGTAATCCTCGATCGGCGAGATGTCCGAGATCGTCTCCTTCAGGCCCTCGGTCATGAACCAGTCGAAGGACGCCTTTTGGATGTCGATCAGGTTGGGAAGGTCAATAACGTGCTTGAGGCGGGAAAAACTCTTTCGCGCGCGGCGCGAGGCGACCTTGCTGGTCAAGAACTACGACCTCCGATCTAAGGCAGGGTCGAACGACAAGTACGGTGCACGGCGGTTCGGGCGGGCCGAAACCAAGACGATACCAGACGAAGCGGCCTTCCCGCAAGCATCGCCCTGCGGGAAACCGCCTTCGAGGCGTCAGACTATAGCGCCTTTGCCACGAAAACGCCAGAGGGTGCCGAGCCAGTCCGTTCGGAGGATGACCGCGCGGGCAGATCGGCACACCTCACGCGAGCGTCTCCCGATCAGACAACGCTCCGGGGGCCCGGACGGGCGAGAAGCCAGAGGCGAGGTCGGCGCTCGGCCAACGTCGCCCCGCCACTCCGCGCGATCCGGCCCCCGCCGCCGCGCCCAGCGGGCGACCGCGCGCTACTGAATCTCGACGGATGCGCCCGCCTCCTCGAGCTGCGCCTTGATCGAGTCCGCCTCGTCCTTCGCCACGCCCTCCTTGACGGGCTGGGGAGCACCGTCGACGAGATCCTTGGCCTCCTTGAGCCCGAGGCTCGTGATCGCACGGACGACCTTGATCACCTGGATCTTCTTGTCGCCGGCGCCGGTGATGACGACGCTGAACTCCGTCTGCTCCTCGGCCGCGGCACCGTCGCCGCCGCCCCCAGCGGCCGGCGCCCCGACGGCGGCCACCGCGACAGGTGCGGCGGCGGTCACTCCCCACTCGTCCTCCATGAGCTTCTTCAACTCGACGGCTTCGAGGATGCTCAGCTTGTTGATGCCCTCGAAGATCTTCTGCACGTCCGTAGCCATCTAGGCCTCCTCGTCTTCGGTCTCGGTCGTTTTGGGTTGTTGGTCGATCTCGTTTGATTCGGCCGGCTCAGCCCCAGCGTCCGTTGCGGGTGGCTCCGCCGGATCGGCCGATTCGGCGGGTGCGCCGCCGCCGGCTTCGAGTTGAGTCACACGGGCGTCCATCACCGCCGCCAGGTCGCGCAATGGCGCCGTAAGCAGGCCGACGAGCGCGTACAGAGGCGCAACGAGCCCTCCGAGCATCTGCCCGCGCAACGCCTCCATCGGCGGGAGACTCGCAAGATCGCGAACCTGATCGGCCGTGATCGGCCGGCCCTGGAGTATCCCTCCCTTGAGGGCGAGAATCCTCGTCTTGCGAGCCGACTCGTCGAGGGTCTTCGCGACAGCGACCATGTCACCCTCGCCGACGAACGCGATCGCGGTGGGACCGTCCAGGAACTCGTGCAGCTCGGTGATTCCGGCCTCCTCGGCTGCGCGCCTCGTGAGGCTGTTCTTGACGACGGAGAAGCGGGCGCCGTGGCCAAGGATCTCCCCGCGCAACGCGTCGATCTCCTTCATCGTCAGTCCCCGATAGTCCGCAAGGAGCAGCGTTTCCGACGAGCGGAGACGCTCGGCGAGATCGGCCACCACTCTCTCCTTGTCCGTCTTTAGCATCGATGCATTCACCTCCAATCGTTCAGGCCCGCCGAACGGCGGGCCTGAACGAGAAGCGAATGTCTCGACGGGCCGCCTCGGCTGGTCTTCTGCCTCTCGGCTGCCAGCGGTCTTCGGCGACGAACCTGAGGGTCGGCGCTACGCCAGGGCCTCCTCCTTAGAGGTTTCCGCGGGAGCGGAAGCCTCTAGCTCCTCGGCGATGCCCCTCGTGCGTGCAGGGTCGACTCGGACGCCTGGACCCATCGAGCTCGTGATCGTGATCGAGTGGATATAGCGCCCCTTCGCCGCCGCCGGCTTGGCTCGGACGACCTCCTCGACGACCGACGCATAGTTCTCGAGCAGCCGTCTCTCGTCGAAGCTCCGTTTCCCGATCGCAAGATGGACGTTCGCGCCTCGATCGGTGCGGTATTCGAGCTTTCCGGCTTTCGAGTCCTGAACTGCCTTCGTGACGTCGAACGTGATCGTCCCGGCCTTGGGGTTCGGCATCTTGCCCCTTGGGCCGAGGATGCGGCCCAGCCGTCCCACGACGCCCATCATGTCGGGCGTCGCGATCGCGACGTCGAAGTCGTCGAAGCCGCTCTCGATCTGCTGCGCGAGGTCGTTTGAGCCGACCACGTCGGCACCTGCAACCTCGGCTTCCTTCGCCTTCTCGCCCTCGGCGAACACGGCGACGCGCATCTCCTTGCCGGTTCCGTGGGGGAGCATGAGCGTGCCGCGAAGCTGCTGGTCGGCATGACGGACGTTCAGACCCAGGTTGAAGTGAACCTCTACGGTCTCGTCGAACTTGGCTCCCGGGCTGCCCTTCAAGATCCGGATTGCCTCGAGCGGCGAGTAGGCGTGCTCGCGGTCGACGGCCGCCCGCGCCGCCTCATAGCGCTTACCGCGGCTACTCAACTTCCACCCCCATCGAGCGTGCCGTTCCGGCGATCACGAGCATCGCCTGCTCGACGTCTCGCGCATTGAGATCCTCGAGCTTGGTCTCGGCGATCTGGCGAAGCTGCGATTGACTCAGCCTCCCGACCTTAGCCCGGTTGGGCTCGGCCGAGCCCTTGTCGAGCCCGAGTGCCTCCTTGATCAGCACGGCAGCCGGCGGCGTCTTCGTGATGAACGTGAACGAACGATCCTCGAACACCGTGATCTCGACGGGCGTGATGCGGCCGTTCGCCTGGGCCGTCTGCGCGTTGAAAGCCTTGCAGAACTCCATGATGTTCACGCCGTGCTGGCCGAGCGCAGGCCCTACCGGCGGGGCCGGATTTGCCTGGCCGCCCGGAATCTGAAGCTTGATCAGTGTGAGGATCTTCTTTGCCATGGCCTCCCTCTGATCAGTCGATCTTCTTCACCTGGTCGAAGGAGAGCTCGACCGGAACCTGCCGCTCGAAGATGTTCACGAGCACCTTGAGCTTCTGCTGGTCGGAATTGACGTCGACGATCTCGCCGTCGAAATCGGAGAGCGGCCCGGATGTGACCTTGACCGACTCGCCGAGCTCGAAGTCCGCGACGGCCCGCGGCCGGTCGGCGCCGCCCGACGCCGTGTGGAGGATGCGATCGACCTCGGGCTGCGACAGCGGAACGGGCTTCGAGCCGGAGCCGACGAAGCCGGTCACGCCGGGGGTGTTCTTGACGACCGTCCAGGCCTCGTCGGTCATGTCCATGTTGACGAGCACATAGCCGGGAAGCACACGCTTCTCGGTCTGCACCTTCTGGCCGTCCTTGGTCTCCACGACCTGCTCGGTCGGCACGATCACGCGACGGAAACGCGGCTGCTGGTTCATCGAGATGATCCGGTGCTCGAGGTTGGTCTTGACCTTGTTCTCGTGCCCGGAATAGGTGTTGATCACGTACCAGCGAAACATCGGCCCTCGGTCTCGGTCAAAGGTTGAGCAGCACGTCGCGGACGAAACGGCTGAATGTCTCGTCGAGGATCCAGAGGTAGGCGCCCACGACGGCGACGGCGACGATGACGACGACAGTCGCGGAGAATACCTGTCGGCGGCCCGGCCACTCCGTCTTCTTGAGCTCGGCGACGGTCTCCCCGGTGAACGCGCGAAGGCCGCCCTCCCGCTCTTTCTTACGACCGGTCTGACTTTTTGGCTCCTCGACCGGCCGCACCTGCCGCCGGTTCCGTGTCGACGCGGACGAGGACGGCGCCGGCGCCTGATAGTCGCCGCGCTTCGTGCGGGATTGACGGGCCACCTACCGTGTCTCCCGATGCGGCGTGTGTCGGCCGCACCAGCGACAGTACTTCTTCGTCTCGAACCGGTCGGGCGTGTTTCGCTTCGACTTGTTCGTCTGGTAGTTGCGCCGCTTGCACTCGGTGCATGCGAGCGTGATCGCAACTCGGACTCCGGTCTTGGCCATGGTTCGATTAGGTCGGGGTGGAGCATCCGCCGACGACGCCGACAGACGCGTCGCGCATTCTAGCCACAGCGAGCGTCCGACCTGCTGGCGCCGTCGAGCGGGCGATAGCGGCGGGAGGACTCGAACCTCCGACACGCGGATTATGATTCCGCTGCTCTAACCAACTGAGCTACGCCGCCGCGCGGCAGGGAGTGTAGCAACGGCTCAGCTGCGAACGAGCTCGATTCCTTCGGTGGGAAGGTCGGCGATCCCGCCTCCTGCGACGTGGACGATGTCGTGGGCTCCCGCCCGGCGAAGGAGCGAGGCAGCGATCGCGCTGCGGTTCCCGGCGGAGCAGGCGACAGCCACCGGAAGCGACGATTCGCGCACGTCGTCCGGGATCGAGTCGCGCAGGTCGTGGTAGGGCACGTGCACGGAGCCTGCGACGTGGCCCTCGTCCCACTCGTCGAGCTCGCGGACGTCGAGCAGCAGCACCGCTTGAGCGCGCAGGAGGCCGGCGAGGCCGGAGATGTCGGTCGCTCGGGTCGACTCCGTCGGCAGGTCGGCATCGAGCCAGCTCGCGATGCCGCCTGCGAGGTAGCCGGCGAGGCGTCGAAAGCCGACCGCCTCGAGCAGCCGCCCCATCTGCTTCGCCTCGGCATCGGTCGCCGCAGTCACGATCGTATCGCCCTCGGGATCGACCACCCACGCGGCGCGCGTGCCGACCGCCGCCCGCACCATCGTCACGTTGATCGACCCGGCAACGTGCGACGCGTCGTATTCGACCGTGTCACGACCGTCAAGGAGGATCGCGCCGGCCTCGAGCAGTTCCTCAACGCGCGCGGGAGCGAGCGGGCCGAGGGTCGCTGCCTCCGTGACGAGGGGCCCCATGTTCAGCGCGACGATGCGGCGGAAGTTCGGAGGCTGAGGCGCGATGCGGTCGATGAGCTCAGCGACGAACGCCTCCTCGTCGCCGGCGGCGAGTAGACGGTTGAAGCGCCGCTCGAAGCCGATCGTCGTCTGGGGTTTCTCGCTCATCGCGGCGCTGCCGCAGAGGGAGCCACCGATGTGACCGGGCCACACCTCGGCGAAGTCGTCGAGCTCGCGCAGCCGGCTCATCGACCGGAAGAGGCCACGGGCGCCCTCGATTCGCTCGACTGCCAGGTCGGGTCGCGCGACGTCGCCGACGAAGAGCGAGTCACCGGTGAGCACCAGCCACGGCTCGGGCGAGCGGTTCACGTCCTCGATCAGGTACGCCATGTGCTCGGGCCTGTGTCCGGGCGTCGCCATGGCGACGATGCGGACGTCACCGAAGCTGACGCTGCCCCCGTCCGAGAGCGGCTCGTGCTCGAAGGCGACACCGGCCCGGTCCGAGACGTGGATCGTCGCACCGGTCGCCGCCTGAAGGCGGCCGCGGCCGGAGACGTGGTCGGCGTGGTTGTGCGTTTCGAGCACGTGCGTGATCGCGAAGCCGTGCTCCTCGGCCAGGTCGAGGTAGTCCTCGATCTCCCACTTCGGATCGATCACCGCCGCCTCGCCTCCGTCTGCGACCACGTAGGACGCGCAGCCGAGGTCGTCGTGAAGCACCTGACGGAAGAACATCGGTCAGGATCATATGAGCGCGGACATGCTCACTTCCCGAGCATCACCTCGGTCGCCTTGATCACGACGGTGACCTCGTCTCCCTCGGCGAGGCCGAGCGACTCGACGCTACCGCGGGTGATCGCAGCGACGAGCTCGTGGCCCCCGACGTCGACGACGACCTCGGACATGATCGTGCCGAGCTTGACGCTCTTGACCGTGGCGGGAAGCTGGTTGCGTGCGCTGAGCTGCATGTCCTTCTCCTCCTGTCTACGTGACCGTGCCGTCTGCGCCCCCTCGACTGGGAGCGAGCGGCACGAGTCTGGTTCCCGTCGCCTTGAACGAGGCGACGGCGATCTGGCCCGGTTCGAGACCGAGGCGTTCGGCCGAGGTCGACGTGACCTCGCCGGTGACGGCGCCGACCTTCACGCGGACGCGATTCCCGAGGGGGACCAGCGACGCGATCGGGGCGCGGATGTGGTTCATTGCGGAGTCGGCCACCGCATCGCGGGCGATCGACACCTCCCACGGATAGACGACGACTCCGACCGGTCCCTCCGCCCGGTCGGTCGAGTAGACGACTGCGCCACCGTCAAGCACGATCTCGGTTAGTCCGCTCGGCGAGTCCCGCGCGGTTCCGGGCACGAGGTTCGCGCCGGTGAAGCTCGCCACGAAGGCGTCGCCCGGCGCGGAGACGAGCTCCCCGGGCGTGCCGACCTGGAGGATGCGGCCTTCGGCGATGACGCCGACCCGGTCGGCGAGCGCGGCGGCGTCCTCGAAGTCGTGGGTAACGAGCAGCGTCGGCAGCGCCAGCTCGCGGAGCACCGTCTGGAGCTCCGCGCGCACCTCGACCCGGGTGTGCGCGTCGAGCGCCGACATCGGCTCGTCGAGCAGGAGCACCTCGGGGTTGCGCGCGAGAGCCCGTGCGAGGCCGACGCGCTGGCGCTCGCCGCCGGAGAGCTCCGCCGGGCGCGCACGGGCGAGATGGTCGATCCCGAGTCGTTCCATCAGCTCGGCGGCGCGCGCCTTGCCGCCGAAGGCGACGTTCTTCTCGACCGTCAGGTGCGGGAAGAGCGCGTACTCCTGGAAGACGTAGCCGACCCGGCGCTCTTCGGGCGGAAGGTCGACGCCTCGCTCGGAGTCGAACAGCGTCCGGCCGGCGAGCCGGACGCGGCCGCGGAGGTTCCCGGCGAGCCCGGCGACCGCGCGCAGGACGGTCGTCTTGCCCGCTCCGGACGGCCCGACCAGCGCAAGCGTCTCGCGCTCCGCCGCGAGCGTTACGCGGAGCTCGAAGTGCCGTAGGGGAACGGTGATGTCGAGCTCGAGCGTCGCCATGTCGGGAGGAGTTTCGCCGTCAGCAGCACCGCTGCGCTGACGACGACGAGCAGAGCGCTGATCGACAGCGCGACGTCGAGGTCGACCTCGAGCTGCTGGTAGATCGCCAGAGTCACCGTCTGGGTCACTCCCTGCAGGCTGCCCGCAAAGATGAGCGTCGCGCCGAACTCGCCGACGCCGCGGGCGAAGCAGAGTGCCGTTCCGGCGCCGAGACCGGCAGCCGAGAGCGGCAGCGCGATGCGTGCGAACGTTCGCGCCTGGCCGGACCCGAGCGTGCGGGCGGCGTCCACGAGCGTCGGGTCGATCCCCTCGAACGAGGCGATCGCCTGTCTCACGTAGAACGGGCCGGCAACGAAGAGGATCGCGAAGACGACCGCGACCTGGGTGAAGCCGATCGTGATCCCGGCCGCGTTCAGCGACTCGCCGAGAAGGCCGAAGCGGCCGAACGCGACGAGGAGGCCGATGCCCGCGACGGCCGGCGGCAGCACGAGGGGCAGCTCGACGAGCGTGACGAGCGCCGAGCGGCCCCGGAAGCGCCTGGTCGCGATCAGGTAGGCGGCCGGCGTGCCGAGCAGGAGCGTCAGCGCGAGCGCGATCCCGTTCGTCTTCGCCGTGACGACGAGCGCGTCGCGGGCGACGTCAGTGCCGAGCTGGTCGACGATCTCGCCGGGCGTGAGCTCGGCGAAGATCGCGACGATCGGCAGGATCAGAAAGCCGAGGACGAGCGCGAGCGCGACGAAGAGCGCGAGCGGAAAGAGGCGCTTCGCGAGCCACGACGCGCCGTCCCGCCGACTCACTGCTTCGGAAGGATGAAGCCGGCCTGTGAGAGGAGGCCCCGCCCGATCGGGCCGAGGACGCGCTTCACGAACGCCTGCGCCGCCGCCTTGTTCGTGCTCGCCGAGACGATCGCGATCTCGTACCGGACCTTCGGCTGCGCCCACGCGGGCAGCGTGATCAGCGTCACCTTGTCCGCGACGGCCTTCGCGTCGGTGACGTAGACGAAGCCCGCGTCCGCCTCGCCGAGCGCGACCTTGGTCGTGACGCTGCGGACGTCCGGCTCCTGACTGACGACGTTCCGGAGCACGCTCGTGAGCCCGAGGTTGCGCAGGATCGTGCGCGTGTACGCACCGACGGGAACCTGCGGGGCGGCCACGACGAGCTTGATCCCGTCGCGACGCAGGCTGAAGACGGACGTGATGTTCGCCGGGTTCGACTTCGGGACGATCAGGGCGAGCTTGTTGTAGGCAAAGGTCTGCGGCTTCTCGACGGTGCCGGTCTCGTAGAGATCCTGAGTGAAGTTCGGTGCTGCGGAGGCGAACACGTCGGCAGGCGCGCCGTTTCTGATCTGGAGGGCGAGGGCGTTCGAGCCGCCGAAGTTGTACTTGGCACTGGGCTGGATCTTCGGAAAGACGTCGGTGAGCGATGCGGCGGCGTAGACGACGAGGTCGCCTCCGCCCGCCGTCGCCGTGGACGCCGGCCGTGCGCTTGCGGTGAGCGGGACGAGGAGCACCGCCAGGAGGAGCGCGGCGAAGACGGTGATGCGATGACGGAGCACGGTGGCTTCCCCCTTGTCAGCGTTCGATCATCACGGACGTGGCCTTGACGACGGCCGCAGCGCTCATCCCGGCCTTCAGGTCGAGCTCCTCGGCGGCCTCACGGGTGATCAGCGCCACCACGCGAGCGGGCTCGGTGACGTCGAGCTCGACCTGCGCGAGGAGCCCCTCGACCTTGACCTCGCGGACGACGCCACGGAAGTGGTTCCGCGCGCTCAGCTCGTCGTGGCCGCTCCCACGCAGGCGCTCGATCTCGGCGGCGCCGACGACGCGCCGGTTCGAAGAGTCGCGCTCGACCCGAATCCGGCCCTCGCGATCCCAGCGCCTGAGCGTGTCGAGGCTGATTCCGAGCGCCCGGGCCGCCTCGCTGGCCGTGTAGGTCTGCCTGCTCATCAGCTCAGGAAGGGGCTGAGCGCCTCGGACGCCTGCTCGATGTCGAGCGGTGCGGGAAACGAGTTGCCGACCGGCGAGAAACCGGCCAGCGACGAGACCGCGCTCAGATGCTCGCCCTCGCACACGGCGATCCGCGAGAGCGCAGCGCGGATGTCCGCCGAGCCCATCGCCTCGACCGCGCCAAGGTAGGCGCCGACATGGAGGTTCTCGAGCAGGACGCCGACCTCGGCGAACGTCTCTCGTTTGGTGAAGGTCCCGTCGGGGAAGCTGATCTCGAGATCGCCGTAGCCGGCCGCGGTAGCCGTATCGCCGGCCTTGCTCAGCGTCTGATTGAGCGCCGCGAGATGCTCCCCCTCGTTGAAGAGCGCGCGCTTCAGGGATTTCCGCTCCACGCCCTTGAAGAGATCGGAGTCGAGCCCCTGCGTGTAGAACGAGATGCCCACGACCTCGGCTGCCGAGCAGAGACGAACAGACGCGAGGTCCTCCTCGACGCCGGCGCCCGCCGCCGGAGCGAACAGTGCGGAAAGGCCGCCGGCCGTGGCAACGGCGAGCCCACCGCGGGCGAGAAGCTGGGAGCGCGTGAGCGTGGACACCAGACCTCCATTGCCTAGGAAATACATAGGCGTGCGATGGTAGAGGATCACCGGCCCGCGCGCAACCGCAAGCGGATCAGACGATCTGGCCCGACGAGGCCGGGGAATCGTCGTGCCCTCGACGGAGGAGCCACCCGTACAGGACGAGCGCCGGGGTGAGGAGAATCGAGCCGGCGACGAGCGCCGCACGGAGCGAGAAGATCGTCCCGACGGCTCCGATCCCCGGGCCGCCGGCCCACTGGCCGACCGCATCCGACTGGGCCACGATCGAGAGGACGGTCGCGCGCTGCGGCGACTCGACGTTCCGGTTCAGCCAGGCGCTGAACACCGGCGCCTCGACATTCCTGGCAACCGCCGCCGTGAGATAGGCCACGACCGCGAGCGCGAAGCTTCCCGCCAGCGCGAAGACCAGGGCACCCACGAGGATCACCGAGTTGAGAGCGAGCAAGGCCCGTACGGCGGGACGCTCCCCGGCGGCCGAGATCCTGTGCGCGGCGAGACCCGTCGCGACCAGGCTGAGGACGAGCGCCGCCGCGGCGATGATCCCGAACCAGACGACCGGGTCGAGGTCGCCGATCGCCGGCAGGCCGATGTCGAGGATGAGCTGCGCCTCCTTGAGCCGGTCGAGGCTCTCGGAGAAGGCACCGAAGAAGAACGCGATTCCGAGCACGGCGAGGAGCAGATGGCTTCGACGGACGAGCCGGGCGCCGCCGCGCGCGGTCTCTCCGAGCGCCCGCCAGGAGGCTCGCTCGTCCGTCGGCACCCTCCTGAAGCCGCGCTCCGGCATGACGGCGACGAGGGCGAGCCCGAGCAGGATGCTGAGCGCGCCCCCGAGGACGATCGGCGCGGTCAGATCTGCGCTCGCGAGCGCGACGCTCGCGCCGATTCCGAGCAGGGAGCCGACGTAGCCGACCTGATGCCCACGCAGGAACACGCGCTCGAGGCTCCGGCCGTGAGGTTCGTCCGTGATCCACGCGTCGAGGGCACCGCTCTCGCAGGTTGCCCCGATACCCCAGATCACGTAGCCGGCGAGGATCGCGGCGAACGAAGGCACCAGGCCGACCAGGATCATGCCGCCGCCCTGCAAGACGAACGCGACGATGACGGAGAGCCGCCGGCTGTAGGTGTCCGCGAGAACTCCGGTCGGGATCTCGAAGAGAAAGACGGTCACCTCCATGACCGTCCCCACCAGGACGAGCTCGAACGGGTTGAGCCCGACCTCCGTCACGAAGTAGACGGCGGTGACGGTGAAGATGAGCGCGTTCGCGAACGAGCCCGCGCCCCAGATGGTGAGCCAGACGGGGTATGCCCCCCGTTTCATGGAAGCCTCCTGATTCGAGCGACGTCGAGGACGGAACCGGTCTCGAGATCAGGCTGGCACTGCGAGCAGCAGTGTAGGACAGGTCACCAGCCGCCGGCGATCTCGAGCACGGGCCGCAGGCCGCCCGCGCGGCGCGAGAGGTCGAACGCGTCGTTGATCTGCTCGAGCGGGAAGCGGTCGGAGACGAGCCGGTCGAGCGGGAGACGGCCGTCGAGGTAGAGGGCGAGGAGGCGCGGGACGAGGACGCGCGGATCGATCGTCCCGTACGCCGACCCGACGATCCGCTTCTCGTAGGTGACGAGCTCGAGCATCTCGACCGCGACAGGCCGGCCTTCGGGCATGAGGCCGACCACGCACGTCACCCCGCCGGGACGCGTGACGTCGACACCGAGCCGAACAGCATCGGCAGCGCCGACGGTGACGATCGCCCAGTCGTACCCCTCGTGCGGCGCGGCGTCTCGCAGCTCGGCGAGCGCACGGTCGTCGCGCACGTCCACGTCGGATGTCGCGCCGAAGGAGCGAGCGCGCTCCAGACGCTCGAGCGATGCGTCGAAGGCGGTGATCTCCGCAGCGCCGCGAACCCTCGCTCCCATGATCGCGTTGACGCCGACGCCGCCGGCGCCGATCACCGCGCCCCGGCTACCGGCCTCGATCTCGATCGTCTCGATCGCGGCGCCCGCACCTGTCACGACGGCGCACCCCACGAGCGCGGCGACGTCCGCGGGAACGCCGTCCGGGAGCGGGATGCAGCTCCGCGCCGCCACGACGGCGTGACCGGCGAAGCACGCGAGCAGCGAGTACGCGGCGACCGGCCCGTCCTCCCCCTCGATCGGTGAGGGGCCGGTCGTCAGCGCCCCGTCGGTCATGGCCTGCAAGGACTCCTGACACAGGATCGGCCGCCCGACCACGCAGTGACGGCACGAGGCGCAACCGGGCGCGAGGCTGAGCACCACGCGCTGTCCGACCGCAAGGCCCTCGACTCCCGGACCGAGTGCCTCGACGACGCCCGCGCCCTCGTGACCGAGCACGGCCGGGAGCGGGAAGCTCCAATCCCCGTCCGCCTGCCCGACGTCCGAGTGACAGACGCCCGCGGCATGGATGCGGACGAGCGCCTCGCCCGGCCCCGGGTCACGCAGAGCGACTCGCTCGATCGTCTGCGCGTCGCCGAAGCCCCGCAGGACCGCGGCCCTCGTCTGCAGGCCCATCTAACTCTTGACTTTCCGCGGCGTCAATGAGAAGAACGCACGTAACCGGTTTCCCAAAAGGAGGCGAAGCTAGCATGCGGCCGACCGACGGTCAACGCGACGAGGAACGCTCCCCCCGCTCGCGGCTCTCCCGAAAGCAACTTCTCCAGGGCGCGGCGGGCGTCGGCCTCGCCGTCGGCGCCGGCGGCCTGCTGGCCGCCTGTGGCGGAAGCGACGAGGAGGCGGCCGCGCCTCCGGCGCCTCCGGCCGACACCGGCGGAGGCGCAGCAACCCCGCCACCGGCCGAGACCGGCGCGCCGGCGGACGAGATCCAGACGGGCGGCACGCTCCGGGTCGGTCACGTCGGCGGCGGCAAGGGCGAGTCGCTCAACCCGGCGCGGGGCTCGACGTTCATCGACGCGTCGCGCTTCTTCAACATCTACGACCCGCTCTTCCGGGTCAGCCCGACCCTCGAGATCGAGCCGGGGCTCGCCGTCGAGTGGACGCCGAACGACGACTCGACGCAGTGGCAGTTCAAGCTGCGCCCCGACGTCGTCTGGCACGACGGCAAGCCGTTCACCGCCGACGACGTCATCTACACGTTCCAGCAGATGGCGGACCCGAAGCACATCGCCCACTCGAGCGTCTTGAACATGAAGGTCGACGAGGTAGCCAAGGTGGACGACCTCACGATCGACATCCCGCTGAAGAGCTCCGACGCGCGCCTCTACGACCAGTTCGTCCAGCAGAACACCGTGGTCGTCCAGAACGGCTCGAAGGACTTCACGCAGCCGACCGGCACCGGCGCCTTCAAGATCGTGTCGTTCACCCCGGGCGAGCGGAGCGTCGGCGAGCGCAACGAGAACTACTGGGACGAGGGCAAGCCCTACGTCGACCAGTGGGAGGACATCTCGATCGACGATCCCTCGGCGCGGCTGAACGCGCTCCTCGCAGGCGAGATCGAGATGATGAGCCAGCTGCCGTTCACCCAGGCACGGGCGCAGGCAGAGGCGGGACAGATCCAGGTGATCGACGCCCCCAGCCCCGCGCTCCAGGTGATCATCATGGCCGTCGATCTGGAGCCGTTCCAGGACACGCGCGTGCGGCAGGCGTTTCGCCTGATCGCCGACCGGCAGGCCTTGATCGACAGCGCCATGGCGGGCTACGGAACGCCGGGCAACGACCTCGCCGGAGCCGGGCTCCCCTACTTCCTCGACAACCCCGTGCCACAGCAGGATCTCGAGCAGGCGAAGTCGCTCCTCAAGGCGGCCGGCAAGGAGAATCTCGAAGTCACGTTGCACACGTCGGACATCGTGCCGGGCTTCGTCGAGGCCGCAACGCTGTTCGCCGAGCAGGCGAAGGGGGCCGGCGTCACGATCAAGGTGAAGAAGGAGCCGGCGAACGCCTACTTCGATACCTCGCTTCTCTACACGAAGCTCAACTTCGCCCAGTCGTTCTGGACGATCACGTCGCTCGGAACCTGGTACACGCAGGCGCTACTCTCCGACGCAGTCTGGAACGAGACGCATTTCCGCGACAAGGCTTACGACAAGCTGATCCAGTCGGCGATCGGCGCGAAGACGCCCGACGAGGCCACCGACCTCTGGAACCAGGTGCAGCAGAGGCAGCTCGACGACGGCGGCTACATCGTCTGGGCGAACCAGAACCTCGTCGACGGGGCGGCGAACAACGTCCAGGGAATCGTTCCGAGCTCGTTCTTCAATCTCGGCGGCTGGAACTACAGGGACGTCTGGCTCCAGCAATGACCGAAGGGTCCGCCACCTCCCCGGCTCCGCTGGCCGGGGAGGTGGCCCTGGTGACGGGAGCGAGCCGCGGAATCGGACGGGCAGTCGCGCTCGAGCTCGCCCGCCGCGGGGCCGACGTGGGGCTCGTGCAGCGCGGCGATGCCACCGACACCGTGGCGGCGATCGAGCAGCTCGGGCGGCGGGTGCACGTAGTCCAGGCCGACCTGGCGGACCCCACCCGCGCCGAAAGCGCCGTCGACGAGACCGCGGAGGCGCTCGGGGGGCTCGACGTGCTCGTCGCGAGCGCGGGCACGATTCACCGCGAGCCGGCGCTCACGGTCTCGCTGGACGACTGGCGCCGCATCATCGACCTCAACCTCACCGGCGTCTTCGCGGCTTCACGCGCGGCGGCCCGGAGGTTCGTCGCCGACGGCCGGCCCGGGCGGATCGTCCACGTGGCGTCCGTACTCTCGTTCCAGGGCGGGATCAACGTCAGCGCCTACGCCGCAAGCAAGGGCGCCGTTGCCCAGCTGACGAAGGCGCTCGCGAACGAGTGGGCGCCGCTCGGGATTCGCGTCAACGCAGTGGCGCCCGGCTACGTCGCCAACGACCAGACGGCACCGCTTCGCGCGGACGCCCAACGCTACGCGGAGATCACCTCGCGTATCCCGGTGGGCCGCTGGGCGACGAACGAGGAGATCGCACGGGCGGTGGCGTTCCTCGTATCGCACGACGCCGGCTACGTCCACGGGCACGTGCTCGCGGTGGACGGGGGCTGGCTCGCGCGATGAGAGATCGCACTCGGGCAGGTGGGCTCTCCGTGAGCGGGGGTGGGTTGGTGGGAGCCCAGTGACCGAGCTCGCGGCGCCCGTCTCCCCGCCGGCGGCCCGACGAAGACACCCGCTGCTGCGCTTCGTCGGCCTCCGGGTGCTTGCCGGGCTCCTGACGCTGCTCGCGGTCTCGGTCGTGGTCTTCATCGGCACAGAGATCCTCCCGGGCGACGCGGCCAGCGCGGTGCTCGGCAAGAGCGCGACGCCGACGCAGCTCGCGGAGATGCAAGAGCTGATGGGGCTGGACAAGTCGGCCCCGGAGCGCTACGGCGAGTGGCTGGGAGGGCTCGTCACCGGGGACCTCGGCAACTCGGCGGCGGGATTCGCGGCCGGCGGCGAGGAGCCGATCTGGGATCAGGTCAAGGGGAAGATCACGAACTCGTTCATCCTCGCAGCGATCGTGACCGCGATCATGATCCCGCTCTCGCTCGTCCTCGGCACCCTCGCAGCGATGCGGGTGGGCCGGCCGCTCGACCACGGGATCTCGCTGTCGTCGCTCGCCGTCGTCTCGCTGCCCGAGTTCATCATCGGCTCGCTGCTGATCCTCGTCTTCTTCTCGTGGCTGGACGTCCTGCCGCCCGTCTCGCTGGTGCCTCCGGGCGAGAGCCCGCTGAGCGATCCGAAGATCCTCGTCCTGCCGGTGCTCACACTCCTCGGCGCGACGCTCGCCGCGTCGACCCGCATGGTGCGCGCCGGGATGGTCGAGACGCTGCGCTCCGACTACGTGCAGATGGCGCGGCTCAACGGCTTCGCGGAACGGCGCGTGGTCTCTCGCTACGCGCTCCGGAACGCGCTCGCTCCGAGCGTGCAGGTGTTCGCGCAGAACATCCAGTACCTGGTCGGCGGGATCATCGTCGTCGAGTACCTCTTCGCCTACCCCGGCCTGGGCAAGGAGCTGGTCGACGCGGTCGCGATCCGCGACGTCCGCGAGGTGCAGTCGCTCGCGGTTCTGATCGCCGCGTTCTACATCACGGTCAACATCGTCGCCGACCTCCTCGTCGTGCTCCTCGTGCCCAGGCTGAGGACGAGTCTGTGAGCGGTCGCGCCCGATGAGGGGCCGGCTTCGCTTCCTGCGCAGCGGGACAGGCTCCGTCGGCTTCGCGTTGCTCGTGCTCGTCGTCGGGATCGCGCTGCTCGGGCCCCTGTTCTCGCCGTACTCGCCCGACACGCCGATCGGGATCCCGTACGAGGAGCCGAGCGCCGCAGCGCCGTTCGGCACCGACTTCCTCGGTCGCGACGTCCTCTCGCGCATGCTCTGGGGCGGTCGCAGCGTGATCGCCCTCGCCGGCCTCGCGACCGTGCTCGCGTACGTGGGCGGGCTCACGATCGGCCTCGCCGCCGGCTACACGCGCTCGCTCGTCGACCCGATCCTCATGCGCTCCGCAGACATCCTCCTCTCGCTGCCCGCGCTTCTGTTCCTCCTCGTGCTCGTGACGGGCCTGGGCACGAGCAAGGCAGTGCTCGTCGTGGGGGTGGCGGTGATCCAGATGCCGCTCGTCGCACGGATCGTGCGCTCGGCGACGCAGCAGCAGTCGGTGCGCGGGTTCGTGGAGGCGGCCGCCGCGCGCGGCGAGCGCACGAGCGCGATCCTCCGGCGCGAGCTCCTGCCGAACATCGTCCCGACCATCACCGCGGATGCCGGCCTGCGCTTCACGTACTCGATCATCCTCGTCGCCTCGGTCAACTTTCTCGGGCTCGGGCTCCAGCCACCCGCCTCCGACTGGGGATTGATGGTCTCGGAGAACCGCTCGGGGCTGACGCTGAACCCGTACGCGGTCCTCGGTCCGGCGATGCTGATCGCCCTGCTGACGATCGCCGTGAATCTCGTCGGCGACGCGATCGCGCGCGCCCAGGGCATCTCCGCACGCACCGTCGGAGCCCGAACGTGAGCGTGGGCAGCTCGGCACCCGGCTCGCCGGCGGTCCGCGTCCAAGGTCTGCGCGTCGAGCTCCTGAGCGGTGCGCCAATCGTCAACGACGTCTCGCTCGACGTCCACGCAGGCGAGGTGCTTGGCCTCGTCGGCGAGTCCGGCTCGGGCAAGACGACCACGGCGCTCGCGCTGCTCGGGTACGCGCGGCCCGGCAGCCGGATCGCCCGCGGAACGGTCGAGGTCGACGGCAAGCCGCTGACGGGCGGCGGGGAGAACGCCGTGCGCGCGCTGCGCGGCCGTGTCGTCTCCTACGTGCCGCAGGATCCGAGCTCGGCGCTGAACCCCTCGCTTCGCGTCGGCGATGCGATCGGCGACATGCTCCGCGCCCACACGTCGGAACCGCGCTCCGGCGACGGCGTGTCAGCCGCTCTCGAACGTGCGGAGCTCCCTGCGGACACGGCCTTCAGCCGGCGCTACCCGCACCAGCTCTCGGGCGGCCAGCAGCAGCGGGTGACGATCGCGTCTGCACTCGTGTGCGAGCCTACCGCCGTCGTCATGGACGAGCCGACCACCGGCCTCGACGTGGTCACGCAGTCGCGCATCCTCGACGAGGTCGACCGTCTGCGGCGGGAGAGCGGGCTCGCGGTCGTGTACGTCACCCACGACCTCGCGGTCGTCGCGTCGATCGCGGATCGCATCGCCGTCATGTACGCGGGGACGGTGATCGAGGACGGGCCCGCGGCGGAGCTTCTGACACGGCCGCGCCACCCCTACACGCGAGGGCTCGTCGCCTCGATTCCGGATCACGTCACGCCGCGGCGGCTGGCGGGCATCCCCGGTGTCGCGGTCGGAGTCGGCGAGCGACCGCCAGGCTGCGCCTTCGCGCCGCGCTGCTCGCAGAGAGTCGAGCGGTGCGAGCGCGACATGCCGCCTCGGGAGCCCGTGAGCCCAGGTCACGGCGTGCGCTGCTTCGAGTGGGGCTCGACGCCTGCCCTCGAGATCCAGCCGCCCCTGGTCGGCACCGCTCCTCGGAGGGGACAAGCGCCGCCGCTACTGGCTGTCGAGAGCCTTCGCGCGACGCACGGCGCGGTGGTCGCGGCCGAGGACGTCTCGTTCTCGCTGTCGGCCGGCGAGTGCGTCGCGCTCGTGGGCGAGTCCGGCTCCGGCAAGACGACGATCGCGCGCTGCGTCGCGGGTCTGCACGAGCCGGCGGCCGGCTCGATCCTGCTCGACGGAACGCCGCTCGAGCCCCGGGCGAAGGCGCGGTCACGCGAGGCGCGCCGCCGGATTCAGATCGTCTTTCAAAACCCCGACGACTCGCTCAATCCCCGGCACCGGGTCGGCGACGAGATCGCCCGCCCCGCCCGAGTCCTCCGCGGTCTCTCGCGTGAGGAGTCGCGCGCCGACGTCGCCGGGCTGCTCGAGCGCGTCCGGCTCCCGCCGCGTCTCGCCGAGCGGTTCCCAGGCGAGCTCTCGGGAGGAGAGCGCCAGCGCGTGGCGATCGCGCGCGCCCTCGCAGCCAGGCCGGACGTCGTCGTGTGCGACGAGGTCACGTCGGCGCTCGACGTCTCCGTCCAGGCCGCCGTGCTCGACCTCCTCGCCGAGCTGCGGGTGGAGCTCGGCGTCGCCCTGCTCTTCATCTCCCACGACCTCGGCGTGGTGGCGAGCGTTGCCGATCGCGTCCTCGTCCTCGACCGCGGAGTCGTCTGCGAGGAGGGGCCCGTCGCGAGGGTGATCGCGAGCCCGGTCGAGGAGTACACGCGGAAACTGCTCGAGGCGGCGCCGCGCCTGCCCGAGCCGGTCGAGGCCGGCGCGTGACTACCGCAACGACGCCGCGTCCCCTGCGCGCCCGGCTCGAGGACGTCGCGCGCCGGGCGGGCGTGTCCAAGTCGATCGCGTCGAGGATCCTCAACGAGTACCCGCAACTCTCGGTTCGACCGGCCACGCGCGAGCGCGTGATCGCCGCCGCCCGGGAGCTCGACTACGCGCCGCACGCTGCCGCACGCGGCCTCAAGCGGGCCGAGACCGGGGCGCTCGCCCTCCTGATCCCGAACCTGACGATGCCGGTGTACTCGCGCATCGTCCGCGGCGCCGTCCAGCGGGCGCTCGAGCGCGACATCGCAGTCGTCCTGATCGAGGACCTCGACGACGCCTCCACCGGCGGAGGCCTCGATGCGCTCGTCCGGTCGGCCCGGACGGACGGGCTGATGGTCGCGTCGGTGCGGCCGCGCCACCCGCTCCTCCGCGTCCTGGGCCGAAACGGTATCCCGCACGTGTTCGTCAACCGAGGCCTCCCGGGCAGTGGGCGCAACGTCACGATGGACGACGAGCGCGCCAGCGTCGCCGCGCTCGACCATCTCCACGCGATCGGCCATCGCCGCATCGGGCTGATTGCGGGACCGCGCGGGAACGATCCCGCCGAGCGGCGCGCGGCGGGATTCCGCCGGCGAGCGGCCGAGCTCGGGCTCGAGCTCGCGCCGGTCGCGGAAGGCGACTTCACCGAAGCGGGCGGCGCCGAGCTGACCAGGGAGCTCGTCGACCGGCACCCATCGCTCACGGCCGTGACGACAGGTGGGCTCAGCCAGGCCGTCGGCGCGCTCCACACCACCTGGGAGCTCGGCCTGCGCGTCCCGGAGGACCTCTCGGTCGTCAGCTTCGACGACCTCACGGTCGCCGAGTATCTCCGCCCGCCGCTGACGACCGTGCGGATGCCGCTCGCCGAGCTCGGTGCAGCGGCTGTCGATTCGTTGCTCGAGCAGCTCGAGGGCGGCCCCCCGCACGACGTCGTGGTCGAGACGCTGCCCGAAGTGATCGTGCGGGCGTCGACTGCGCCCCCGGGAGCCACCGCGTGATCGTGCTGCAATCCCCCGAGCTGCTCGTGCGAATCGACCCGTGCCACGGCGGCGAGATCCTCGACGTCGTGCACGTCCCCACCGGCCGCCAGCTGCTCGGCCGGCCGCCGTTCTCGTCGGACGAGCCTCGGGGCGGCGACCTCGAAGAGCCCGTGTGGACCTCGTCCTACCGAGGCGGTTGGCAGCTGGTGGCGCCCAACGCGGGCGCGTCGTGCGTCGTCGACGGAGAGCAGCACGGCTTCCACGGGCGGGCGTCGAACGACCCCTGGGAGGTCGTCGACGATGGAGCGCACGCGGCCACGCTTGCCTGGCGCGGGCATGGCCTCGAGCTCACGCGGACGCTCGCGCTCGGCGAGGGTGGGCTCACCGTCGAGGTCGAGGCCCGAGCCGGCAAGCGGAGGGTCCCGCTCGTGGCGGTCGAGCACTGCTCGTTCGGGCACGAGCTGCTGGAGCCCGAGGTCGAGCTCGACCTTCCGCCCGGTCGGGCGTACGAGCAGAGCGAGACGGACGGACCGCCGCTCACGCCGGACTCCGCGCCCGGCTGGCCGGAGTCGCTCCTCCTCGACGGATCGATCGAGCGCGCCGACCGGTGGCGCCTGGCCGATCCACGCAGCCGCTTCATGGTCGTCGCCGACGTGCCCGAGGGCCGAGCCGTGGTGCGAAACGCGCGCACCGGCATGACCGTGCGGCTCACCTGGGACGCGGACTGGCTGCGCCACGTCTGGATCTGGCACGAGGTGCGGACGTACGGCGGGCCCTGGCGTGGCCAGGCGGAGGTCCTCGTGATCGAGCCGGCCTCGGTTCCGCACGCCCTCGGGCTCGCAACCGCGATCGAGCATGGACAGGCGCGCTGGCTCGAGCCCGGCGAGTCCGTCTCGTACCGGCTGCGGCTCGAGGCGGTCGTGACGTGAGCGAGATCCGCCTCCGCGCTCTCGGCTGGGACCACGACCGTTGCATGCGGCCAATGCGAGCCTGTACCGCCGCCTACGCGAAGCTCGAGCCCGAGGTGTGCGTCGACTGGGACGTCCGCTCGCTGACCGCCTTCGGCGACCAGCCGCTCGAGGAGATCGCCGACGCGTACGACCTCGTCTTCGTCGACCACCCGTTCTGCGGAACCGCAGAGGCGACCGGTTGTCTCAAGCCGCTCGACGCGCTGCTCGACGAGACCGCCCTCGGCGCGCTCGCTGCCGACACGGTCGGCCCGAGCCATGGCTCCTACACGTACGGCGGGTGCCAGTGGGGCCTCGCGACCGACGCCGCCTGTCAGGTCTCGGCCGTCCGGGACGACCTGCTCGACGGCGACGGCGCGCCGGCCTCGTGGGACGAGGCGCTCGCGCTTGCCCGGTCGCGTCCGGGCCGCGTCGCGCTTCCGCTCTCGCCCCCACACGCGATCTCGAGCTTCCTGACGCTGTGCGCCGCCCAAGGGGCCCCGGCCGCGCAGGCGCCCGACGGCCTCGCCGACCGCGACGTCGCGATCCGGGCGCTGGAGACGCTGCACGAGCTCGCCCGCCTCGGTCCCATCGGCGCCGTCGAGTGGGAGCCCCCCGACGTCCTCGCCCGGCTTACGTCGACGGACGACCTCGTCTACGTCCCGCTGACCTACGGGTTCAGCGGGTACGCAGTCGTCGGTAACGTCGAGCGACCGTGTCGCTTCCTCGACGTGCCCGGCGCCCGCGGCGCCGTGCTCGGCGGTGCGGGGCTCGCGGTGACGGCGGCGAGCGGCAAGCCGGAGGTCGCGGCGGCGTTCGCCGCCTGGGCGAGCGGCGGCGAGGCGCAGCGCGAGATCGTCGCGCGCAATGGCGGTCAGCCCGGCAGCCGCGGCGCCTGGGACGACGCCGGGCTCGACCGGCTCGCCGGCAGCTTCTACTCGGGAACGCGCGCGTCGATCGAGAACGCCTGGGTGCGGCCGCGCGATGCGTGGTGGCCTGGCTTCCAGCTCGAGGGCGGCGAGGAGCTGACGTCGAGCCTGGCCGCACGAGAGGACCCCGAGCGCTCGCTCGAGCGCCTCGAGGCCGCGTACCGGAGGCACCGCACATGAGCCCCGCCCCGATCGCCGAGGTCGAGACGATCGTCCTGCGAGCGCCGACCGTCGATCCCGACGGGCTCGACGGCGCCGCCGAGACGGTCGTGGTCAGGATCACGGACGCGGACGGTCTGACGGGAATCGGCGAGGCCGACGCGCCGCCTGAGCTGATCCGAGATCTGGTCCAGATGGCGGATTCGCACGCGTGGAGCCGCGGCCTCCGAAGCATGCTCCTCGGCCGCGATCCCTTTCCGATCGGCGCACTCTGGCACGAGCTCTACGAGGGGACGATCTACCACGGTAGGCGCGGGCTCGGGCTGCACGCGCTCTCGGCGGTGGACGTCGCGCTGCACGACCTCGTCGGCAGGCAGCTCGATCGGCCCGTCTACGAGCTGCTGGGCGGCGCCCGCCGCAGCCGGGTGACGCCGTACGCGACGGTCTACGCGGGCCCGGTGAAGGGGCGCACCATCGCCCAGATGATGGATGTGACGTCCGGTCTGCTCGAGCGCGCGGTCTCCGCCGGATACCGCGCCGTGAAGATGGAGGTGCTGTTCGAGGACCTCGTCGGCGACCGCGAGCTCGTCACGTGCATTCACGAGGGGCGAAGCGTCCTCGGCGACGGCGTGACGATGATGATCGACTTCGGCTACCGCTGGCACGACTGGCGCGACGCGTTCTGGACGTTGAGTCGCGTGGAGGACTGCGACGTCTTCTTCGCCGAGGCTGCGCTCCAGCACGACGACCTCGAGGGACACCGCAAGCTGGCCGAGCGCGTCGGGATGCGCATCGGCGGCGCCGAGTTCGCGGCGACCGTGCACGAGTGCCGCGAGTGGCTGGAGCGCGGCCGCGTCGACGTCCTGCAGCCGAACATCGGTCGCTGCGGCGGGCTGACGGAGATACGGCGCATCGCCGAGCTGGCCGGGCTCCACAGCGCCGTCGTCTGCCCGCACGGCTGGAAGACCGGAATCACCGCCGCGGTGTCGCGCCACTTCCAGGCGGCGACGCCGAACTCCCCCTATGTCGAGGTGATTCCGGCGGGCCTCTACGACTCGCCGCTTCGCGAAGAGCTGACGCGTCCCGAGCCGGTGATCGAGAACGGCTCGCTCCCGCTCCCGGACGGGCCCGGCCTCGGGATCGAGCTGGTCGTGGACGTCGTCGAGCGGTACCGCTGCTAGTGCTCCGTCCCGGAAGTCACTCGCGCTCTGGGCGGCTGCAAAGCGGCGCCGGGCCGCGTCCTCAGTCGCCCCGATATGTCTGCATATCGGAGCTCCCTGCGTCCTTGCCCGACTTGCTTTTCGCGCGCCAGGATCATCAAGCGACTTCCGGGACGGAGCACTAGAGCACGCGCCAGGTCTCCCAGACCTCGCCCAGCGTCTTACCGGCCAGGAGATCCGCCTTCGCGCTCTGCTCCCCGGCGAGCTTCTCGGCGACGATCGCGACGACGTCGCTGAGTGCTTCGTCGGGGATGACGACGACGCCGTCCTCGTCGGCGACGACGGCATCGCCGGGTGCCACGAGCACTCCCCCGCAGGCGACCTCCTCGCCGTAGCGCCTCACCTCGGCGCGGCCCTTCGTGTCGAGCGGCGACGCGCCGCGGGCGAACACGGGGAACTCGAGGCCGGCGATCAGGTCGATATCGCGGACCGCGCCGTCGACGACGACCCCCACAGCCCCACGCCCGATGGCGGCGCACGAGAACAGCTCGCCCCAGAGCGCCGCGTCGACGTCGGGAGCGACGGCATAGACGGGAACGTCGCCCGACGAGAGCCCGTCGATCGCGCGGATCTCCAGCTGATACGGCTCCTTCGGCACGACGTCGGTCGACTCGACGGCAATCGGATACGCTCGCCCGGCGAGGCGCATGCCCTGACGAAGCGGCGCGATGCCCGACGCCATCGTCTGGTTGCGCAGGCCGACCCGGTCGAGAGCGTCGCTGACGAGAGCGGCGGTCGCCCCTTCGGGGCCCAGCGGGTGGAGCATGGCCGGAACCCTAGAGGGTGTGAGAAGCTCCGCGCCGTGCGCATCACGGACGTCCGCTACCACAAGGTCAACATTCCGTTCGAGGCGCCGATGCTCTGGGCGGGCGGGGTGAACCGCTCGTGGACGCGGATCGTCGTCCGCATGCAGACCGACGAGGGGATCGAGGGGATCGCCGAGACCTGCGGCGGTGAGGCGACGCTCGTCCAACTGCGCGATCTCGAGCGCTACTTCGTCGGCCAGGATCCGTTCGACCGCGAGCGGATCACGAAGAACTTCTGGTACGTGCCGACCTACCAGGGCAACACGGGCAAGTACGCGATCCAGGGGCTCGAGACGGCGTGCTGGGACATCATGGGCAAGGCGACGGGCCGGCCGATCTGCCAGCTCCTGGGGGGCCGACACCGGACCCGGATCCCGATGATCGCGTACATGTTCTTCCGGCTGCCCGGGCCCGACGGGCGCGGCGGCGAGCACGACTGCGCTGCGCTGATCGCCGAGACGAAGCGGCTTGTCGAGGTCACGGGCGTGGGGACGATCAAGTTCAAGGGCGGTGTGCTGCGACCGGAGGTCGAGTACGAGGGGACGGTCGGCTTCCGCGAGGCCTTCCCGGAACATCGGCTGCGCTTCGACCCGAACTCGCTCTGGTCGGTCGAGACCGCGATTCGCATCGGCAGGAAGCTGGAGGCGCTCGACCTCGAGTTCTACGAGGATCCCGTCTGGGGGATCGAGGGGATGCGCCGCGTGAGAGAGAAAGTCGGCATCCCGCTCGCGACGAACATGTGCACGATCCAGCGCGACGAGGTGCCCGAGACGATCCGTCTCGGCGCGATCGACGTGCAGCTCCTCGACCCCGCCGACTGGGGCGGGATCACGGAGATGTGGAAGGCGGCGGCGACCTACGAGACGTTCCAGATCGGCTGCGGTTTCCACTCCGGCGGCGAGGCCGGAATCTCGACGGCGCTCCAGCTTCAGCTCGCCGCTGCGCTGCCGGTGCTGCCGTACGCGGTCGACTCCCATTACCACCACCAGACAGCCGACCTGATCACAGCGCCGTTCGAGTACGTCGACGGCTGCTTCGAGCTTCCCGACGGGCCCGGGCTCGGAGTCGAGATCGACGAGGACGCGCTAGCCCGGCTCGAGGAGCTCAACGAGGCCGAGGGCGACCTCGTCTTCTACGGGCACGACGAGCGGGAGGAGCCGCGTGTGAAGGGGATCTGGTGAGCGAGGCGTCAGGGTCAGCGGTCGTCACGGGTGCCGCGAGCGGGCTCGGCAAGGAGGTCGCGCGGACGCTCGTCGCCGAGGGCCGCCACGTGGTCGGGGTCGACCTCGACGAGGCGACCCTCGAGCGGTCGGCCGGCGAGATCGGCTTCGAGCCGCAGGTCGGCGACGTCGGCGAGTGGTACACGCACGAGCGCGCGGCCGACACGGCCGAGGCGGCGGGACCGCTCGCCGCCTGGGTGAACAACGCGGGCATCGACATCCAGGGCGGCGCCCACGAGGTGACCCCCGAGGAGATCGATCGGGGGCTGCGCGTTCTGCTCGTCGGAGCGATGGCCGGAACGGCCGTGGCGGTTCGGCGGATGCTGCCGGCGCGAGCCGGGTCGATCGTCAACGTCTCGTCGATTCAGGGTGTCGCCGCCTTTCCGCGCTACTTCGTCTACGGCGCGGCGAAGGCCGGCCTGATCCAGATCTCGCGGAGCGTGGCGGTCGACTACGGCCCGTTCGGGATCCGCTGCAACGCCGTCCTCCCGGGGACCATGGACACGCCGATGACGGATCTGGTGCTGCCCACCGACATTCCGCGCGAGGAAGCTTTGCGGATCGAGGGCGAGCTCGCGCCAGTGCTTCGGATCGGGCAGCCGGAGGAGGTCGCCGAGGTCGTGTGCTTTCTCCTCTCCGACCGGGCCTCGTACGTTACGGGCACGGCGCTCGCCGTCGACGGCGGCTCGATGGCGCGGTGCTTCGCCTACCCGCCGCTCGAGCTGTAGCGAAGGGACATGTCCCGGGGACTGTCCCCGGGACATGTCACCCTCGAACGTGTGCCGGCCGTATCTCCATGCGGAAAGGACGCGACCCCCGACGGACAGGACAGGCACGCATCGAAGGCACGCTGTCGCGAGAGGACAGGTCCGGGGGACAGGCCCCGTCGGCCGGGCGGGGCCAGCCCCGGCCCCTACCGATCGAGGAACCCGCCGTCGACGCGGAGCGTCGAGCCGGTGGTGAACGCGGCCGCGTCCGACGCGAGCCAGACGGCCGCCTCGGCCACCTCCTCGGCAAGGCCCATGCGCGGGATCGCGTGCAGGGCGACCAACTGCTCCCGGTCCGCCGGCTCGGTGACGACGTCGGTCAACCCCGCGTCGATCACGCCGGGCGAGAGGCAGTTGGCGCGGACGCCCTTCGGCCCGTACTCGACGGCGATCGTGCGGGTGAGCATGTCCACGCCGGCCTTCGAGGCGTTGTAGGCGACGTCCTCGGCCCAGACCTTGTAGCCGGCGACGCTCGTGAAGTTGACGATCGCGCCGCCGCCTGCCTCGACGAGGTGCGGCAGTGCGGCGCGGCAGACATAGAACGTCCCCGAGAGGTTGGTCGCGATCGTGCGATCCCATGTGTCGATCGCCATGTCGCCAACCGGCGCCCAGTCGCAGTCGATCGCGGCAGCGTTGACGACGGTGTCGAGCCCGCCGAGAAGCTCCACCGCGCGCGAGACCGCAGCGGCCGCCGAATCCGAATCGCTCACGTCAGCGCTCACGCCATGGGCAGCGCTGCCGATCTCGTCGCAGAGCGCACGCAGGGCGAGCTCGTTACGGCCGGCCAGCACCACGCGTGCGCCCTCCTCCACGTACACGCGCGCAACAGCAGAGCCGAGGCCGCCGGCCGCGCCTGTGATCAGCGCCCTCCGTGCGTCGAGGCGGCCCACGCAAGGAGTATTACCAGCCGCCACCGCCGCCGCCCCCACCTCCCCCGCCGCCTCCGCCCGAGAAGCCTCCGCCGCCCCCACCCGAACCGCTCGACGGGGGCGCCAGCGCCGACCCGAAACCCGCGGCGAGGTCGCCCACGCCGAGTGCCGTCGCACCCGAGCCGAGGTCGCCGTACGGGCTGATCCAGAAGATCGTGCTCGCGTCGTGCACCTCCTGCGGCATGTGGAGCTGGGCCGCCTGGAGCACGCGGTCGGCGATCCCGAAGGCGATCCCGTAGACGAGATAGCGCTCCCAGAGCTCGAGCGTCGCGGGGGCCGCCTCGCCCAGGCGCGGAAAGTCGGAGAGGTACCGGCGAAAGGACTCCCAGCGCTCGGCCTCGAGCTGCACCGCGCTCCGGCGACGCCGCCAGAGCCGCCGGTTGACGAGCGCGACCGCGAGCACCGCAGCGTTGACGACGAAGCATGCGCCGACGGCGACGAGGACGACGTCCGACCAGCGCGGAGCGACCGACCGGAAGCCGTCGATCCCGATCCAGAGCAGGATCACCGCGACGACGAGGAAGACCACGAGCGCTCCCACCAGGACGAGCACGCCGCCGTCGAGGTACCAGCGGCGCTTGTCGATCGCGCGATCGACATGGGTCGCGAACGAGACGAAGCGCTTGGCGTTCTGCGCCCGGTCGGCCTCGATCCGCTCGCGAAACTGGGACAGGCGCCCGCTTCCCTCGGAGAGCACGTCGTCGGCGACCGCCGCGACGTCTCGCTCCCACGGCTCGAGCTCGACCGCGGTGTCGCCCACAGAGAGCTCGAGGTCTGCGACCCGATCCGTGCGGAGCCCTCCCCAGGTCTGCTTCTCCGTCGTCACGGGCGCCGAGGCGTAGCGTCCGCGGCGGATCAGGTCGAAGAGCGTCGCGGTGAACTCGAACGAGCCGACCGAGGACCCCTGCCGAAGGAGCGGCGGGACGAGCGCCGGCGCGAGCTCGGAGGGTGGCTCCTGTTCGTACTCGCGGTCGTAGCCGGTTCCGCGCTCCCGTCCGAAGAGGAGCCACACCAGCCCGACCACCACCAGAGCGGGCCCGAGCGCGAGCGCCAGCAGGTAGAGGACCGTGCGGCCGAGATGATCGAGCGCCGAGTCGATCCGGTCGCGATCGCGCTCGTAGCCGGCCGCATCGGCGGCCTGTTCGGCGACGATTGCCGGCAGCCCAGCGCCCGGCTCGACCTTAGCTCCGGCGGTCGAGCGAAGCAGCGAGCGCGGAAAGACGACGCGGAGCTCGACGAACTGCTTCGGCGGCACGTCGATCGCCCGCAGGAGCGCTCGATCCGGCTCGAGTCGCACGTCACCCCGAACCCAGACGGGCGCGCCCCAGGCCCGGTACGCGGGCCCGCTCGCCCGCCCCGGGAGGATCATCGCCGCCTCGAGCCGGGGCAGACCCGCCTCCCACTGGTCGCCCCACACCTTCAGGTTCACGTCGACGACGTCGTCGTAGACGACGGCGAGCCCGCTCAGTCGATAGGAGATGGTGAACGTGCGCGGCCCGCCCGAGGGATTGTCGAAATGCCAGACGACGCGCTGGACGTCGCCGATTCGGACCGTGTTGAACGTCCCCGGCGTGTCGATCGACCCGAGCTCGACGCTGCCGCCGACGACGTAGGGCGCTCCGCCCTCGGCGACGACGATGTCCCCGACGGACTCGCCGTCGCGCAGGGGAATGTCCCGATACCCGCCATGGAACGTGCCGACGAGCGTGATCGACTCGTCCACGGCGAGCGCGCCGTTCTGCTGTACGGTCGCCTGCACGACCGCGTCCGCGAGCGAGTAGCCCCAGGCGCACGGAGCGAGGATCAGGGAGAGCGCAACAACCAGGCCGGCCCTGGAAAGCCGCGTCAAAAGCGAACCTGCGGCGCCTCCCGGGCGGCATCCTCGAGCTCGAAGAACTCGCGCGGCCCGAAACCGAAAGCCCCGGCGACGAGGTTGGTCGGCACCGTCTGCACCGCGTTGTTGTAGGTAAGCACGGTGTCGTTGTAGACCTGGCGCGAAACCGCGATCCGCGTCTCGGTGTCGGCGAGCTGTGCCTGGAGGTCCTGGAAGTTCTCCGTCGCCCGCAGCTCTGGATAGGCCTCCGCGACGGCGAACAGCCGGCCCAGAGCGGCGCTGAGGACGTTCTCCGCCTGCGCCTGCTCGACCGGCCCCTGCGCCTGCTGCGCCCGCGTCCGGGCCTCGGTTACCGCTTCGAACGTTCCGCGCTCGTGCGCGGCGTATCCCTTGACCGACTCGACGAGATTCGGGATCAGGTCGTAGCGGCGCTTGAGCTGGACGTCGACCTGAGCCCAGGCGTTGTCGACGCGGTTGCGATTGCGGACGAGCCTGTTGTAGACGGCGATCGCAGCCAGCACGAGCACCACGACGACCGCGATCAGGATCCACAGCCAGAGCACGGCGTCAGCCTACTCGCGGGAACGGCCGGACGGCAGAATGCGGACATGGCAACCGACCGCTTCATCCCGGGCGGCGTGAACAGCGCGATGCGCCGCGTCCCGGGGCTGGACGGGCTCGTCGTCTCGTCGACCGGAGGCGCCACCATCACCGACGCCGACGGCAACGTCTACACCGACTACCACTGTGCGTTCGGGCCGATCCTGCTCGGCCACCGCGACCCCGACGTGGATCGGGCCGTCGCGGAGGCGATGGTGCGGCTCGATCCGCCGGGGATCGGAGCGACCGCGCCCGAGCTCGCGCTCGCCGAGAAGCTGGCCGAGCTCGTGCCGGCGATCGAGAAGGTCCATCTCACCTCGAGCGGGAGCGAGGCGACGCTCCATGCGCTCCGCCTCGCGCGGGCGGCGACGGGCCGCCGCTACGTCGTCAAGTTCGAGGGCTGCTACCACGGCTGGCACGACGCGGTCGCTCCCGAGTCGGCGGGAGTGCTCTCCGAGACGCGCGACGCAACCATCGTCGTTCCGTACAACGACGCGGATGCGGTCGAGCGGGCATTCGAGGAGCACGACGTCGCCGCGGTGATCGTCGAGGCGATCGCCCACAACATGGGCACGGTCCTGCCGAAGCCGGGGTTTCTGGAGCGACTGCGCGAGCTGTGCACGCGAAACGGCGCGGTGCTCGTCGTCGACGAAGTGATCACGGGCTTCCGCCACGGCCTCGGTGGTTACCAGGCGATCGCGGGTGTGACGCCCGACCTGACGACGCTCGGCAAGGCGATGGCGAACGGCTACCCGATCTCGGCGGTGGGAGGACGAGCCGACCTGATGGAGCTCTACTCGACCGCCCCCGGCGGGCCGGTTCTGTTCGCCGGGACGTTCAACGCGCATCCTGCGTGCGTGGCCGCCGCGCTGGCGACGATCGCGAAGCTCGAGCGAGAGCCGGTGCACGAGCATGTCTACCGGCTCGGCGATCGGGTTCGCGCCGGGCTCGTCGACGTCTACCGAGCCGCGGATCTGGCGGCCGTGGTCACCGGCTTCGGCTCGATCTTCGTCGCCTACCTCCTCGACCCGCCGGTCGAGAGCCACGCGGACGTGAGCCGCCACGACGCCGAGCTGTTCGTCCGCATCAGGCTCGAGCTGTTCCGGCAGGGGATCCTCGAGCTCCCGGTGAGCCCGAAGCGAAGCCACCTGACATACGCGCACACCGAGGCCGACGTCGACCGGCTGCTCGAGGCCACCGCCGCTGTTCTCGCCTCGCTTCCGATCAGAGCCGCATGAGAAGGTCCCGCCGCGGCGGGACCTTCTCGTCGTGTTCCCGGCTCCCTGGACGATGCGAGCGGAACGATCGATCCGATCCTAGGAGCACCGCATCGCGTCGGGGGTATCGGGGCGGTGAAGGTCGGGTGAGGACCCGGCGACGACAGGAGCTTGGTCGCGATCCTGACACTCATTCGTCTGTCTGCTTGTTCTCTTCCCGGGCTGTTCTGTGACGCTGGCGTGTGGTCGGTGCGGCTTGCCGACGCTATCGTGAGTCCCACCCGGGTGGGCGGGCAGGGGTGGGTGGGCGGGCAGGGGTGGGCGGGGGCCGCAGGTGAGGCGCGGATGGTCCACATGTGCAGTGGAGCCGGCCCCACGCGACCTCGGGCGCGGCCGGCTCCACCTGTGGCTCCTCGTCACGGGATCGCGATCCGGACGAAGCCGCCTGCGACGTAAACCAGAAAGCTCCAGAACATCGCGGTCCCTCCTCGCTTCGCTCAGACGCCGGCGAGAACAGGCTCGGGCTCGACGGACGTCGGGGTCGGGGGGTAGGTCGGCGTGTAGCCGGCGAGCCGACCCAGAGTCGCGCCGGTCGCGAGCGCCGCCTTCTGCAGGAACGCGGGCACGTACGGGAGCCGGACGTCGTCGAAGTGCTCGTTTGCGATCACGGCGAGCCGCAGCGGGTTGGGCATGCCGCTCGCGTTCGTCTTGCCGTCGGCCGCGAGGCCGAACATCGTCTCGAGGAAGGACTCGAACCCGAGGGCGGGACGGACCTCGCAGTGGAACCGTGCAACGGTGTCGCCCGCGTTCCAGAATCGGTGCGGCTTGCCCGGCTCGACCGTCACGACGTCGCCGGGGCCGGCCAGAACCGTCTTGCCTCCGGCCTTGAACCCCATCGTGCCGTCGACGATCTCGAACTGCTCCGTCTGGTAAGGGTGGACGTGGCCCTTGGCCACTGCGCCGTTCGGGTCGACCTCGACGTCGATCAGGACATACTCGCCGTCCGTCTCCCGGGCCGTCTCGATGAAGCGGACGCGCTCCCCGGTGACGGGATTCTCGATCAGATCTCCTGCGTTGATCATGGCCTTCTCCTTCGGGCTGGGCCGCTCTCGGCGGCGTTGGATTCGATGGGAGGAGTCTCCTCGCCGGGACGCCCGAAATCGTCGGCCGCAGAGCGGATTGCGCAGGTCTTCAGGGCTGATCCGCGAAGCAGGGCGGTACGCTCAGGCGACGACTCGCGTCCGACTTCGGAATGACGGCACTACGCCTGCAGCGGTTCGCGGCCGAGCACGTCGAGGCCGCGGCGGCGCTCCTCGACGAGCGGCATCGGCGCCACCGCGAGGCCGAGCCGTTGCTGCCCCGACTGGAGGACGCCCGCCTCGAGGTCGAGCGTCTCTTCGGACTCGAGGGGACATACGGCTCCGTCGCCCTCCGAAACGGCGCGGTCGTCGGGTACCTCGTCGGGCGCGTTCGGGACGACCCGCACTGGGGCACGCATGCGTGGGTCGACCTCGCCGGGCACGCCGCGAAAGACCCGGAGGTCGTCCGCGACCTCTACGCGGCGGCAGCCGCCGGCTGGGCGGAGGAGGGCGCGCGGCTGCATCTCGCGCGCGTACCGGCACTCGCGGCGCTCGCCGATCCCTGGTTTCGTCTGGGCTTCGGCCACATGCAGGTGCACGGCATCCGCCGGAGCGGGTCAGAGCCGGATCGGCCCGCACCGTCCGGCGTGACGATCCGCCCGGGGTCGCGTGACGATCTCGCCGCCGCACGCCCGCTCTGGACGCTGATCTGGGAGCATCAGCGGCTTTCGCCGACCTTCACCGGTTTCGTGCTCCCACCCGAGGCCGAGATCGCCGCCGACTGGGAGGACACGCTCGCCGAGCCGAAAGCCGCCTACTTCGTCGCCGAGCGGGACGGTCGCATCGTCGGCCATGCCCTCCTCTATCCCCACGAGCCCGACCTCGCCTCGCCGGCCGGCTCGATCTACCTCGCCGTCGCCGCGACGCTTCCCGAGGCGCGAGGACTCGGCGTGGGGGTCGCGCTCACCGACCGCGTCCTCTCGTGGGCAAGCGAGGCCGGCTACGAGATCGTCGTCACCGACTGGCGGCAGACGAACCTGCTCGCGTCGCACTTCTGGCCGCGTCGGGGCTTTCGTGAGACGTTCTACCGCCTCCACCGGGTGATCGAAAGCGGCTAGGAGCTCAGGCGCCGGCGCCCGGTTGGACGAGCCCCGACTCGTAGGCGAGCACGACGGCCTGGACGCGGTCGCGCAGCTGGAGCTTCATCAGAATGCGGGTCACGTGCGTCTTCACGGTCGCCTCGGAGAGGAAGAGCTCCTTCGCGATCTCACCGTTCGAGAGTCCCTTCGCGATCAGCTGGAGCACCTCGAGCTCGCGATCGGTGAGCTCGGCAAGCTCTGTCGGCGCCTTCTGACCGGGCGGGGGGCGCCGAACGAACTCCTCGACGAGCCGACGGGTGATCGCGGGCGCAAGGAGAGCGTCGCCGGCGGCGACCGTCCGGACCGCGTCGGCAAGCTGCTCCGGGCGCACGTCCTTGAGCAGGAAGCCGCTTGCGCCCGACTTCATCGCCTCGTACACGTACTCGTTCATATCGAACGTCGTCAGCATCAGCACGCGCGGCGGGCCGTCAGCGGTGACCAGGCGCCGGGTCGCCTCGAGACCGTCCATCTCGGGCATGCGGATGTCCATCAGGATCACATCCGGCCCGAGCTCCTTCCCGAGCGCCACCGCGGCGCGTCCGTCTTCGGCCTCGCCGACGACCTCGATGTCCGGCTGCGACTCGAGGATCATGCGGAAGCCGCCGCGCACGAGCGCCTGGTCGTCGGCGATCAGGACGCGGATCATTCGTTCTCTCGCAGCGGAAGCCTGGCCTCGATGGCCCATCGTCCGCCTTCGGCAGGCCTCACGTCAACGGTGCCGCGGTAGAGACGGATCCGTTCGCGCACGGCGGCCAGTGCACGGGAGGCCTCGTCCGAGCCTTGGTCGTCGCCGCTGCCGTCGCGGACGACCTCGAGCTCGAGGCTCTCGGCGCGCCAGCGGATGGCCACGTCGGCGCGGGCTGCTCCGGGGCGAGCTCGAGCGATCTCGATCGCGTCCTGGACGAAGCGATAGGCGGCGAGGTCGAGACCAGGTGTCAAGGCCTCGGCCTCGCCCTCGACCCGAAGCTCCACTTCGAAGCCCTCCGAGCGCACTCGCTCGAGCAGCCGGCCGAGGGTCGCGAGTCCCGGCTGAGGTGCAAGCGCGGGTTCGGACAGGTCGCGCCGGAGGACTCCCACCATCCGGCGCATCTCGGCCAGCGCCTCGCGCCCGGTCTCCTCGACGGCGACGATCGGAGCGCGTGCGCGCTCCGGCTCGTCGCGCAGAAGGAGCCGTGCCGCCCCTGCCTGCACCGTCATGACGGCGACGTTGTGCGCGATCACGTCGTGGAGCTCGCGGGCGATCCGCTGGCGCTCTTCCTCCGCGGCGATCCGCGCGCGCTCCTCGCGCTCCCACTCGAGCAGCTCTGCCCGCTCGGCAAGCTCGGCCGCGCGCTGGTTGTGGCCGCGGAGGAGAAACCCGGCGGTCCACGGGGCGACGTAGACGATCGTGACGAACACGACGTCATCGAAGCCGAAGGGGTCATCGCGATACTCGCGATTCGCGAGCGCGACGGCAGGAAGCGTCAGGCAGAAGCCCACCAACCCTCCGCCGATCGCCTGTCGCTCGCTCGGCAGGCTGCCGAGAATCAAGGTCGCCGACAGGATCGGAACGAACAGGAAGATCTGCTCGTTCAGGATCCGCGGGGCAACGATCGACTCCACCGCCACGGCGGCGAGCAGTCCGAGCGCGACGACGATGGGATTGCGCCTCCAGACAAGGAGCGGCAGCGTCCAGGCGAGCGTGAGGATCGCAGCCACGAGCTTCGAGCTCGAGAAGCTGCCCAGCCAGATCTCCAGCTGGGCACCGACGGCGACGGCGACGATGAGGCCCGGTTCGAGGTACCGACGAGCACGCTCCCGAGCAGTCATCGGCCCTCCCCGAGCGGGAGGCGAGCGCGCACCCGGTAGCCGTCGCTCTCGTCGCTCCCCGCGTCGAGGGTGCCACCGAGCAGCGCTACCCGCTCGCGCATGCCGACGAGGCCGTGGCCACCGGCGGCACCGTTTTGGTTGCGGGCGCCGTCGTTGCCGATCTCGAGCTCGACGGCCCGGTCGTCGTAGCGAACGGTCACCCAGGCGCGCGTCGGCTCTGCATATCTGATCACGTTGGTCAGAGCCTCCTGCACGATCCGGTAGCCGGCGAGATCGACTCCCGGGCTGATGCCGTGTGGCTCGCCGTCGACCTCCAGCTCGACCGGGACGCCGGCGCTTCTCACCTTCTCGACGAGGCCCGTGACGTCGGCGAGACCGGGCTGAGGAGCGAGAGCCGGCCGGCCGGTCCGATCGCCGAGCACGCCGAGCAGGCGCCTCATCTCGGCCAGCGTCTGCCGCCCTGTCTCCTCGACGGTGAGCAGCGAAGCCTCGGCGCGGGCGGGACTCTGATCGAGCAGAAGCCGCGCAGCTCCCGCCTGGATGGTCATGACGCTGATCGAGTGGCCGACGATGTCGTGCAGCTCCCTGGCGATCCGGGCGCGCTCGCCGGCGACGGCCTCGATCGTGCGCTGCTCGCGCTCGCGCTCCAGCCGATCGGTTCGCGCGGCAAGCAGCGTGAGCCGCTCTTGACGGCCGCGAAGCACGACCCCGGCGAACCAGGGCGCGCCGACGAGCATGACGACGAACAGGATGTCCCCCGGGCTCAGGCTGTCGAAGTTGCGGTTGACGAATTCAGCCAGCGCGAGGGCGATCACGAGTCCGGCGACCGCCCCACGCCGCTCGTTGCGGAGCCCCACTGACCACATCGCGACGACGACGGCCGCGATCAGGGAAACGGAGTCCTTCGCCGCGTCGGGATCGAGGCTCGTGACGAGCGCCACGTCGACGAGCACGAGCAGCGGCGCCATCAGGGTGTAGCGGCGCCGGAAGAAGAGCGGGAGCGTCCAGCTGAGCGCTGCCACCGAGACGGCGAGCCGCGACGCCAGCCCGGTCGCGTCGCCGCCGAGGATCGTCCAGGCCTCGATCTGGGCGACGACCGCGATGACGACGACCACGAGGTCGCCGCCGTGTCGTCGGACGAGAGCGAGCACGCCCACGGTGAGACCGTAGCCTCGGCGACGTCCGGTCGTCATCCGTCGGTGGGTCGATTCGACTACGACCCCGGTCTGATCTGTCTTCACGCGGCCGTAACTGCCCGTAAGAGCCGGTTAAGGGCTCACGCGCTACCGTTGGCGATGGAGGTGACGCCGATGGCGAGCAGGATCGAGAAGACCGACGCCGAGTGGCGCCGGGAGCTGACGGCGGAGCAGTATCGCGTGCTCCGCGAGAAGGGGACCGAGCGCCCCTGGACGGGCGAGCACAACGAGACGAAGGAGCCCGGCATGTTCGTGTGCGCGGGCTGTGGCGCGCAGCTCTTCGCGTCGGAGACGAAGTTCGAGTCGGGCTCCGGCTGGCCGAGCTTCTTCGCGCCGGCAAGCGAGGAAGCCGTAGCGGAGGAGCGGGACTCGAGCCATGGGATGGCGCGCACGGAGGTGCTCTGCGCCGCGTGCGACGGGCATCTCGGCCACGTCTTCCCGGACGGCCCGAATCCGACCGGGCTTCGCTACTGCATCAACTCCGCAGCACTCGACTTCGAGCCTGAGGAGGGCTGAGAGATGGAGAAGGCAACGTTCGGCGCCGGCTGCTTCTGGGGTGTCGAGGACACGTTTCGCAAGGTGCCCGGCGTCACGTCGACGGCGGTCGGCTACGCGGGGGGTACCGTCGAGAATCCGACCTACGAGCAGGTCTGCACGGACACGACCGGCCACGCCGAGGTCGTGCAGGTCGAGTACGACCCCGAGGTCGTCTCGTACGACGAGCTTCTGCAGACGTTCTGGGCGGCACACGACCCGACCCAGCGGGATCGCCAGGGCTGGGACGTCGGCCGGCAGTACCGCTCGGTGATCTTCACCCACTCCGCCGAGCAGGCCGAGGCGGCGGCTGCCTCGAAGGCGGCGCTGCAGGAGGCCTCGTCGAAGCCGATCGCCACCGAGATCGAGCCGGCCCCCGAGTTCTGGCGCGCCGAGGAGTACCACCAGTGCTACCACGACAAGCACAGCAAGACGGGGTTGATCGGAAAAGTCTTCGGGTAGCAACGTTCCGCGAGCGGGGCGGTCTTCGTGGCAGACTCAGCGCGTGGCCGCCCCTGACGAGGTCGTCGTCTACGTCGAGATCCCGTCGGGGTCGCGCAACAAGTACGAATTCGACCCCGAGCTCGGCGGCGTCGTGCTCGACCGGCGCCTCTTCACCTCGATGAGCTACCCGGCCGACTACGGGTTCATCGAGGGAACCCTCGGCGACGACGGCGATCCTCTCGACGCGCTGGTGCTCGTCGGCGACCCGACCTTTCCCGGCTGCCGCATCCGTGCGCGGCCGGTCGGCGTCTTCTACATGTCCGACGAGAAAGGCGAGGACGAGAAGGTGATCTGCGTCTCGAACCGTGACCCGGCCTGGCTTCGCGTCCACGACATCCACGACGTGCAGCCCGAGTTTCGCGACGAGATCGAGCATTTCTTCCAGGTGTACAAGCAGCTCGAGCGCAAGAAGACGGCGACGCGCGGCTTCGGCAACCGCGCCGAGGCACTCGACGTAATCGTCGCCGCACGCGAGCGGCTGGCACAACCCTCCGAAAACCACTAGTCCACCCGGGGTCAGCCGGCTTCCGCCGACGACCGGGGTCGGATACGGTGCCCGTGTGAAGGCCGGGAAGATCGCGCTGCTCGTCGTCGGGAGCATCCTCACGCTTCTGTCCGTTGGACTGCTCGCCGGCGGGGGCGCACTCCTGTGGGCGCACGAGACCAAGCGCGACGCCGACGGCTTCTTCTCGACGGGGTCGATCCGCTTCGCGACCGATACGGCTGCAATCGCCTCCGACTCACTCGACATCGAAGGTGCGCCCGACTGGGTCTTCGACAAGGGACGGCTGGGCACGGTGCGCCTGTCCGCGACCGGCCAGGACGCCTCGAAGGAGATCTTCATCGGCATCGGCCCGACGCGCGACATCCGGGCCTACCTCGCCGGGACGGCGCACGACGTCGTCAGGGACATCGACTTCCCGAACGAGGACGACGTGCGCTATCGACGCGTGCCCGGCAGCGCATCCGCAACTCCGCCCGCGAACGAGACCTTCTGGGCGGTGTCCGCCTCCGGCCCGGGCACGCAGACGATCGAGTGGAAACTCGAGGAAGGCGACTGGGCGGCGGTGCTGATGAACGCGGACGGCAGCGCGGGCGTAGCCGCGGATGCCTTCCTCGGCGCGAAGTCCGGGTTCGTCTTGCCGCTCGGGATCGGCCTGCTCGCCGGCGGCGCCGGCGCGCTGCTCCTGGGGGTCCTCCTCGTCGTGCTCGGCGCGCGCGGGTGGGGGCAGAAGGAGCCTCCGCCCGAGGGCGGGGTGCCGGCCGCGGCGGCGGCTCCGCTTCCGGTCGCAGCAGGGGTGCCGTCCGAGGGCGCGGAGCCCGCGTACCCGGTTCAGCTCGAAGGTCGGCTGGACGAGCCGCTGAGCCGCTGGCTCTGGCTCGTCAAGTGGCTCCTGGCGATCCCCCACTACATCATCCTCTTCTTCCTCTGGATCGCGTTCGCCGTGCTGACCGTCGTCGCCGGCTTCGCGATCCTGTTCACGGCGCGCTATCCACGCGGGCTGTTCGAGTTCAACGTCGGCGTGCTTCGCTGGTCGTGGCGCGTGGCCTTCTACACGTACAGCGCGCTCGGCACCGACCGGTATCCGCCGTTCTCGCTGGGGCCGGAGCCGGAGTACCCGGCCACGCTCGAGATCCCCTATCCGGAGCGCCTCTCGCGCGGCCTCGTGCTCGTCAAGTGGTGGCTGCTGGCGATCCCTCAGTACCTGGTGATCTCGGTCTTAGGCGGCGGCTGGCCGTTCGGCGGCTGGTGGTGGGCGTCGTGGGGCGGTGACTGGGAACAATGGAATGGCTGGCATTTCGCGTGGGGCGGCGGCCTGATCGGGGTGCTGGTGCTGATCACCGCGTTCTCGCTGCTCTTCCGGGGCCGATATCTCGAGGGTGTGTTCGGATTCCTCGTCGGCATGAACCGCTGGATCTACCGCGTGTGGGCGTACGCGGCGCTGATGCGCGACGAGTACCCACCGTTTCGCCTCACCCCGTAGGGCCATGTCCCGGGGACAGGCCCCGGGACATGGCCGGAAGGTCGTAGAGTCAGGCGCTCTCGGCTCTCGCACGAACGCCGTGGCCGTCGCGGCCGGCCTCTCCGCCGCCGCCTGGCTCACTGTGCTCTTGCGACCCGCCGGATCCGACTCGACCCGTAGAGCCATGTCCCGGGGACAGGCCCCGGGACACCGGGGACAGGCCCCGGGACATGGCCGGAAGGTCATAGAGTCAGGCGCTCTGGGCTCTCGGACGAACGCCGTGGCCGTCGCGGCCGGCCTCTCCGCGGTCGCGTGGCTGGCCGTGCTCCTACGACCCGATCGCCCGTGGGCCCTCCGTCCGATCGCCGAGGACCAGCCCGACCCTCCCGAGCCGGCCGTGTGGCCGCCGGTCGCCGTCGTCGTCCCCGCGCGCAACGAGGCTCGCCTCCTCCCGCGGACGCTGCCCGCCCTGCTCGCCCAGGACTACCCCGGGGCATGTCGCACGATCGTCGTCGATGACCGCTCCGACGACGGGACGGCCGTCCAGGCCCGGCGGCTGGGCGCAGACGTGGTCGACGGCGAGCCTCTCCCGAGGGGCTGGGCGGGCAAGGTCTGGGCGCTCGAGCAGGGTCGCCTCGCCGCCGGAGCGGAGCCCTGGTACCTGCTCCTCACCGACGCGGACATCCGCCACGCGCCGGGATCGCTCCGCAGGCTCGTAGCCGAGGCCGAAGCCGACGGCCTCGCGCTGACGAGCCGGATGGCACGCCTCTGCTGCGCGACGGGGCCCGAGAAGCTCTTGATCCCCCCGTTTCTCTTCTTCTTCAACCTGCTCTACCCCATGCGGCGCGTGAACGAGCCGGGGAGCCGCGTCGCCGCGGCGGCGGGAGGCTGCGTGCTGGTGCGCCGCGACGTCCTCGAGGCGATCGGCGGCTTCGGAGCGATCGCCGGCGAGCTGATCGACGACGTCAACCTCGCGCGCCGCATCAAACGCGAGAGCGGCCGGATCCGCCTCGCCGTCAGCGCCCGGGACGTCGTCAGCCTGCGCGAGTACGGATCGATCGCGGCCGTCTGGCAGATGGTTCGGCGCACCGCCTTCGACGAGCTCGGCTACTCGTGGCCGCTTCTCGCCGGAACCGTCGCCGCGCTCGGAGTGCTCTTCGTCGCGCCGCCCGCCGCCGTCGGGCTCGGCCTCGCGCGGCGTCGTCGTCTGCTCGCCCTCGGCGCCGGCGCCTGGGCGCTCTCGGCGGCCGCGGTACTCCCGACGACACGCTACTTCGGCCTGCACCCTGCGTGGGCGCTGACGCTCCCGCTCGGCGGCACGCTCTTCGGCGGCATGACGCTGGACTCGGCTCTGCGCCACGTTCGCGGGCTCGGCGGGCGTTGGTAGGCTCCGGTGCCGATGGACGCCCTCGATCGCTTTCGTCTCGACGGCCGGGTGGCTCTCGTCCCAGGGGGCTCCGGAGGGATCGGCCTCGCGATCTGCGAGGCGTTCGCGACCGTCGGCGCACGGGTTGCGATCGCCGGTCGCACACAAGCGACCCTGCAGCGAGCGGTCACCACCGTCGAGGCGGCCGGCTCCAAAGGCCTCGCCGTCGTCGGCGACATGACCAAGCGCGAGGACGCCGATCGGGCCGTCGCCGAGACCATCGCCGCCTTCGGACGGGTCGACGTCCTCGTCAACGCGGTCGGCGGCGGCGCAGGCGATGCGCTCCATCCGGCGGAGTCGTACCCCGAGGACGTCTGGGACTGGATCATCGACCTGAACGTGAAGGGCGCGCTCTTTCCGTCGCAGGCGGCAGCCCGGGCGATGATCGAGACGGGAGACGGAGGGTCGATCCTCAACATCTCGTCGGTTCGCGGCCGGCTGGCGCTGAACGCGCCCTACTCCGCCTACGTCGCCGCCAAGCACGCGCTCAACGGCCTGACCAAGCAGCACGCGACCGAGTGGGCAAAGCACGGGATCCGCGTCAACGCGATCTCCCCCACGTTCGTGCGAACGCCGCAGGTGGAGAGCCTGCTCGCAGACCCGACGTTCGAGGCGTCGATCGTCGCCCGGATCCCGCTCGGCCGCATCGCCGACCCCGACGACCTCGTGGGCGCAGCCCTCTTTCTCTGCTCGGACGCCGCGGGCTTCGTGACCGGCCAGATCCTGATGCTCGACGGCGGCCTCACGGCCACGCAATAGCGACCTCTTAAGCGCCAAGTCCTGCGAACCCGAGGGCCCACAGGACTTGACGACAGGACTCTTTCAGACCCTCGCGGTGATGTCAAGCGACGTCCGGGGACCCACCGGCTAGGGCTCGGGTACTCCTTGGGTGTGGCTGCACACGCGGCATCCCTGAACCGGCTCGCGTTCTCGGCGACGCTGCACTGCCTCACCGGCTGCGCCATCGGCGAGATCCTCGGCCTCGCGATCGCCACTGCCCTCGGCTGGGGCAACGGCGCCACGATCGGGCTGGCGGTGATCCTCGCCTTTCTCTTCGGCTACTCGTTCACGCTCGTCCCGCTCGTGCGCGGCGGGGTGGCGCTGGGCGCCGCCGTCGGCATCGCGCTCGCGGCGGACACGCTCTCGATCGCCGTGATGGAGGTCGTCGACAACGCCGTCGTCCTGCTCGTGCCAGGCGCCATGGACGCCGGTCTCGACTCGTGGCTCTTCTGGGGGAGCCTTGCGCTGGCGCTCGCGGTCGCGTTCGTGGCCGCCTACCCGGTCAACCGCTGGCTGCTGGCCCGGGGCCGCGGCCACGCGCTCGTCCACGAGCACCACCACGGCTGAGCCGACGTCATACTCGATCCCGTGGAGGTGACGCTTGCGTACGGAAGGGACGGCCTCGTCGTCGGCGTTCCGGACGACGCAGTCGTCGTCGGCCCGCTGAGCCTTCCGTCCCTTCCGGACGAGGAGGGCGCGATCACGGAGAGCCTTCGCCGCCCCGTCGCCGGGTTACCGCTCGCGGAGCTGATCCGGCCGGGCGCCCGCGTCGCCGTCGTCTTTCCCGACATCACCCGGCCGATGCCGAACCGCACGGTGTTGCCGCCGCTGCTCCGCGAGCTCGAGCGAATCGGCGCCCACCCGCAGCTCCTGTGTGCCACCGGCACGCACCGTCCGGCGACGGCTGCGGAGCTCGAGGAGCTCGTCGGTCGGGAGATCGTCGACCGCTACGACGTCTCCAACCACATTGCCACCGATGGCGACCACGTCGCGGTCGGCGACGTCGAGGGGACGCCGGTGCTGATCGACCGGCGCTACGTCGAGGCCGACGCGCGCATCGTGACCGGGTTCGTCGAGCCGCATTTCTTCGCCGGGTTCAGCGGCGGGCCGAAGGCCGTCTGTCCCGGGCTCGCGGCTCTCGAGACGACCCTCGAGGCGCACAGCCCGGGCCGCATCGCCGACCCGGCCTCGACCTGGGGCGTCCTCGACGGGAATCCCGTTCACGAGTTCGTCTCCGCGGCGGCGGCGCTCGCGCCGCCCGACTTCTCGATCGACGTCGCGATCAACGACGACCGGCGGGTGACTGCCGTCTTCTCCGGGGAGCTGCCCGCCTCGCATCGCAGCGCGTGCGAGTTCGTCGAGCGGACGTCGGTACAGCGCGTCCCGGGGCGGTTCGACGTCGTCCTCTCGACGAACGCCGGCTACCCGCTCGACCGGAACCTCTACCAGGCGGTCAAGGGGATGTCCGCCGCCGAGCGGGTCGTGCGCGAGGGCGGCGCGATCGTGATGGCCGCTGCCTGCGCGGACGGCGTCCCTGCCGAGGGCGACTTCGGACGGATGCTGGCGGCCGCCCCGAGCGCCGCCGCGCTCGCCGACGCCGACGTGCCGCCCGCACTCGACCGCTGGCAGGTGCAGGTGCTCGGCCGGGTCCTCGGTCACGCGCGCGTGCAGCTCTACAGCGACGGCCTGACCGACGAGGAGATCGCGGACGCGCATCTCGAGCCCGCGGAAGACGTGGCGGCAGCGGTGGCCGAAGCGCTGGCGCGGGCGCCCGGCGGCCGCCTGTGCGTGCTCCCGCAGGGGCCGCTCACGATCGCGTCGCCGGTTTGAGCTTCAGCCGCACGAGCGTCCCCCCTCCGTCGGGGCGCTCGATCTCGACCGCGCCGCCGTGCTCCTCGGCGACCTGGCGGACGATCGCGAGCCCGAGCCCCGAGCCGGGCATGGCGCGGGCCGAGGGCGCGCGATAGAAGCGGTCGAACACGTGCGGCAGATCGCCGTCGTCGATCCCCGGCCCGTGGTCGCGGATCGCCACCTCGCCGCCGGCGACGGTCACCTCGATCTCGTCGCCGGGCTCCGACCACTTGACGGCGTTGTCGAGCACGTTCGCGATCGCCCGCTCCAGCCTGCCCGGGACTCCCTCGACGACCGACGGCTGTAGATCCGTGCGGAAGACGACCTGGGGCGAGAGCCTGCGCGCCCGGTCGACAGCCTCCTGGGTGAGCTCGTCGAGCTGAACGTCGGTCGGCTCGACGTCGACCGGCTGCTCGCTCGCGAGATCGACGAGGTTGGTGACGAGCAGGCTGAGCTCCTCGAGCTGCCCGGTCAGGTCGCGCAGCAGCGCCTCGCGCTTCTCCTCGGGCAGGTCGCGTCGCCGCGCCAGCACCTCGATGTTCGTGCGCAGGCTGGTCAACGGCGTGCGCAGCTCGTGCGAGGCGTCCGCGACGAGCTGGCGCTGCGCGCGCTGCGATTCCTCGAGCGCCGCGAGCATCGTGTTGAAGCTCGTCCCCAGGCGGGCGAGATCGTCGTGCCCGTGGACGTCGATCCGATGAGTCAGATCCTGCGTCTCGGCCACGACTTCCGCCTCGCGCGTGAGCCGCCGGACCGGGGCCAGGGCGCCGCGTGCAACGAGCACCCCGAGGATCGCGGCGACGCCGATTCCCCCCAGCGCGACGAAGATCAGGATCCAGCGCGTGCGGTCGAGGAGCTTGTCGACCTCGTCAAGCGGTCGCACGAGCTGGAGCGCATAGCCCTGCCCGACCGGGACGGTCAGCATCCGCACGTGCGTGCCTTCAACCGTCGCGTCGGAGAAGAACTCCTCGCGCTCTCCACGCGCAGCCGCGAGCGTGGCCTCGGAGACAGGGAACTCGGCCTGATCGGACTCTGGCCGGGCGATCTCGCCGTCGCTCGACACGGCCTGGAGGAACACGCCGTCCCGGCCGAGCCCCGGCCCGCGCGGGCCCTGACGGAGCAGAAGCTCTCCCGTCCCCGGCTCGGCTTCGACCCCGAGCGGCGCGTGCGTCACGAGGGCGGCCTGGTCGCGCAGAGCGGCGTCGACCTGGCTTCGAAGCTGCTTGCCCACGAGGACGTAGACGAGCGCGGACGCCGCGGCGATCGCCAACGCGACGGCGAGCGCCGTCGCAATCGCCTGCCGGAGCCCGAAGCTCACGGCTCCCGGAGCGCGTAGCCGACGCCGCGAACGGTGTGGACGACCCGCGGCTCGCCGCCCGCCTCGAGCTTGCGCCGGAGGTAGCCGATGTAGACGTCCAGCGCGTGCGAGTCCGGGCCGAAGTCGTACCCCCAGACCCGGTCGTAGATGAGCGAGCGGCGCAGCACCTGGCGCGGGTTGCGCAGGAACAGCTCGAGCAGGTTGAACTCGGTCACGGTCAGCTCGATCGGCCGGTCGTCGCGGCGCACCTCACGCGTTCCCGGGTCGAGGACGACGCCTCCGAACTCGAGCTCGCCGCTCTGGCCGGTGCGCCGCAGGAGCGCGCGCAGGCGGGCGAGGAGCTCCTCGAGCGCGAACGGCTTCACGAGGTAGTCGTCGGCACCGGCGTCGAGTCCGGCGACGCGGTCGTTGACGGCACCGCGCGCGGTCAGCATCAGGATCGGCACCGAGTCGCCGCCTGCCCTCAGGCGCCGGGCGACCTCGAGCCCGTCGACGCCCGGCAGCATCACGTCGAGGACGAGCGCGTCGGCCGGCGCGTGCGCCATCGCGGCCAGCGCCTGCATCCCGTCCTCGGCGAGCACGAGCTCGTACCCCTCGGTCTCGAGCGCCCGGACGAGCGCATCGCGCACGGCGGCCTCGTCCTCGACGATCAGCAGGCGCGTCTGCACGCCTGAATGATCGCAACTGCGCTTCAGAGGCCGGTAAGAGCCTCTCACAGAATGAGGACACGTCGATCCGGGTGCGCTGGGTGGTGCGAGGTAAGGACGCAGGGAGCGCCCATATCAGGAATCGATATGGGCGCGACCGAGGACACGGCATCGCGCCGCCCAGCGCAGCCGGGCGGCATCACGCCTCATTCTGAGAGGGGCTCTTAGAGCCTCAGCGGGGAGTCGAGCATTCTTACCCCCCTCTGAAGTTGCGCTGCTCCCATGACCGCATCCGGTTCAACGATCGAGGGAGTCCACATGGTCGAGAGGACGCTGAGGAAGAAGCTCCTGATCGGCGCGGTCGCGGTCGCCGCGCTCGCAGGCGGAGGAGCGGCCGTAGCCGCGAGCCAGTTCGGCTCCGACGCCGACGAGCAGGCGATCCTGGACGACGCGGCGAAGCGTCTAGGCATCGCGCCGGACCGGCTGTCCGGCGCGCTCCAGCAGGCGTACGCCGATCGGATCGACCAGGCGGTCGCCGACGGTCGGCTCACCGAGGAGCAGGGGCAGGCGATGAAGCAGCGGCTCGAGACCGAGGGTCTCCCGCTCCTCGACGGTCACGGCCCCGGCTTCGAGCATCACGGCCCCGGCTTCGGAGGCCATCACATGCTCGGCGGCCTCGACGCCGCTGCGACGTACCTCGGCCTGACCGAGGAGGAGCTGCGCGACCGGCTGCGCGACGACAAGACGCTCGCCGACGTCGCGAAGGCCGAGGGCAAGTCCGTCGACGGCCTCGAGCAGGCAATCGTCGACGGCGCGAGGGAGGAGCTGGACACCCTGGTGGCAGACGGTCGCCTGACGCGGACGCAGGCAGACCGCGCGCTCGCAGAGCTCCAGGAGCACGTCGACGACCTCGTCAACAGCACGCGTCCGCCGAGGCCGGACCGCGACGGCAAGCTCGAGCCCGAATCGACGGCCTGATGAGCGAGCCCGGCCCCTCGGAATCGAGACTCGCACCCGTGCGGCAGCGGGTTGCCTCCGCGAAGCGGGCGCTCGCGCTGACCGCGTTCGCAGGCTTCGCGGCGGCGCTGGTACTGGCGCGGCTCGCCCACCCCGGAGCGGCGCAGACGTCGTCCGGGTCCCCGTCCGCGCCGACCGCGAGCGAGAGCGCGCAAAGCGACGACGTCGAGAGCGACGACGATTTCTTCGGAGATCCGCAGATCGCGCGCGGCCGACCCGAGCGCGACCCAGCCGGCCGCGAGAACCAGCGTCTCGTGAGCACGTTCTCGGCAATGGGCTGCGAGGTGGTCGTCGGGGGAGCCGGCCCGAGCGAGCTCGCAGCGATCCGCGCGCTCTTTCGTCACCGTGAAGACGTCTTCAGCCGGTTTCGGCCAGCAAGCGAGCTGAACGCCGTCAACCGGAGCGCGTCACCGATCGTCGCAGTCTCACCCCTCTTCGGCGAGACACTCGAGCAGGCGCTCCGGGCGGCGGCCGCGACCGGCGGGCTCGTCGATCCCAGCGTGGGTGCCGCAATCGAGGCGGCGGGCTACGACCGGGACTCGACGCTGCTCGGGCCGGATCCTCTCCCCGCCGGCCCACCGAGCCCCGGACGCTGGCGCGCCGTCCGGCTGGAGGGGCGCCTGCTCGTACGCCCACCCGACCTTCGACTCGACCTGAACGGCGTCGTCAAGTCGATCGCGGTCGACGACGCCCTCGCGCTGATCGGCGGAGACGGGCTGGTCGCGGCCGGAGGAGACGTCGCGACGCGCGGACCGTCTCTGGTCGCCCTACCCGAGGGCGGGTCGATTCGGCTGCTCTCCGGCGGGATCGCGACGAGCGGCACCGTCCGGCGCAACTGGTTGCGCGGCGGCGAGCCTCAGCACCATCTGATCGACCCGCGGACCGGCCGTCCGTCGACGTCACGCTGGACACAGGTGACGGTCGCCGCCGGAAGCTGCCTCGGCGCCGACGTCGCCGCCAAGGCCGCCTTTCTCCTGGACGCGGAGGGGCCCGACTGGCTGGACGAGCAGTCCCTGCCGGGACGGTTCGTCGGCTCCGCCGAGATCGTCGTCAACGGGGCCTGGCGTCGCGCGGGCGAGCGCGAGGAGGTCTGGCAATGCCGTTAGGCGCTGCGCTCACGTGGTACGTGACCCGCGCCGGCGGCCTGGTCGCGTTCGCGCTGCTCACGGTCGCCGTCCTCCTCGGCCTCGCTCTCTCCGGCCGCGCCCGTCTCGATCGTTGGCCGCGTTTTGCGCTCGAGGACGTCCATCGCTTCGCAACGCTCCTCGCCGCAAGCTTCATCTGGCTGCATGTGCTGGTTCTGCTCGTCGACACCTATCTGCCGTTCTCGCTCGCCGACATCGTCGTCCCCGGTTCCGCCCCGTTCCGTCCGCTTGCGACGGCGCTCGGAGTGGTCGCGGCCGAGCTCGCGCTCGCCCTGGCCCTCACGAACCGCTACCGAAAGCGCATGCCGTACCGGCTCTGGCGGCGGGCGCACTACGCGACCTTCGCGGTCTGGCTGCTCGCCCTGGCCCACGGGATCGCGGCGGGCACCGACAGCTCGAGTCTCTGGGCGGCAACGCTCTACGGCCTGGCCGCCGCCTCGGTAGCCGGCCTGACCGCGTGGCGCGTGCTGGGGCAGCGCGCGGCCCGACCACGGTCAGGGCTGGCCCCCGGCTATCGAGGCGTCCCCGGCAGCGATCCCTGAGGCTCTAGCCGAGGCGAAAGACGAGGTCGTCCGGGTAGCAGTAGAACCAGTCCTCGCCGGGCTCACGGGACCGGATCACGGGATGGGTCGTCGCGGCAGCGTGCTTGCTCGCGTGGCGGTTCGGAGAGCTGTCGCAGCAGCCGACCTCGCCGCACGTCATGCACATGCGCAGGTGCACCCAGCGGTCGCCGGTACGCAGGCACTCGGAGCAGCCCTCAGTGCTCGACGGCAGGACCTCGGCGTTGATCTGATCGACATGGGTACAGGCCTCGTTCATGTGCGCCTCCTGCAGGTCGCGGGGTCAGCTTGCGTCGAGAGGGAGCCGGACGGCAAAGCGGGTCTCGCCGGGGCGAGACTCGACCGTGAGGCGGCCGCCGTGCCCCTCGACGATCCGGCGCGTGATGTCGAGCCCGAGGCCGGTGCCCTTGCCGGGCTCCTTCGTGGTGAAGAACGGCTCCAGCACCCGGGACACGAGCTCGCTCGGGATGCCGGGGCCGTCGTCGATCACCTCGACGAGGAGATCCTCGCCGGAGCGGCAGCTGCGCAGCGTGATCGTGCCGTGCCCGGCCACGGCGTCGATCGCGTTGTCGATCAGGTTCGTCCAGACCTGGTTGAGCTCCGACCCGTGGACGCGGATGCGCGGCAGCCCTTGGTCATAGGCACGCTCGACCCGCACGTCGCCCTGCTTCAGCTTGTGGGCGAGCATGGTCAGCGTGCTCTCGATCCCGTCGTGGATGTCGATCTCCTGCACGCTGTCGCGATCCATGTAGGTGTAGTCCTTGACCGCGCCGACGATCTCGGAGATGCGGGACACGCTCTCGTGGAGCTCCGCAACGAGGCCACGGGCGGTCAGCGAGGCGGCGACCCACTCGAGAGCGGCGCCGAGCGCGACGCCGGCGTTCGCGGCGACATCCTCGAGCCACGCCTCGTCGACGCCCGCAGCCGCGAGCGGCTCGGCGAGCCGCCAGCCGTCGAGCCCGCGCTTCTCCAGGAGCGCCGCGAGCGCCTCCTCGCGGTCGGATCGCTCCAGAGCGTCCAGCTCGCCGGTCTCGACGCCGCGCTCGAGGGCCTGCCGCTGCAGGTCGACGAGTCTCGCCGCCTCCGTGCGCTCGACGCCGCTCGACACGAATGCGTGCAGCGTCTCCTGGAGGACGTTCATCGCCACGCCGAGCTCGGCCGAGGTGCGCCGCGCCGCCGCCGCGGGGTTGTTCAGCTCGTGCGCGAGCCCGGCGGCGAGCGTTCCGAGCGCGGCGAGCTTCTCGCGCTGGCGAATCGCCGCCTCGGCGCTCGCCTGGACCGGCGCGATCAGCCCGACGATGCGCCGGACGAGCTCCGGATGCTCGCCGACCAGGCGCCGGAAGGCGTCCCCGTCGAAGGCGACGACCGTGGCCGCGTCGTCCGCTCGCCCCGTCGCCAGGACGGGCTCCCCCGTGAGCAGGTTGATCGCACCGGCATAGCTCGGTGCAGCGCGGGTGCCGAGCACCACCTCCTCCCCGTTCACGGTGCGCAGCCATTCGATCCGGCCTGACGCGAGGACGAGGAAGAACTCCGCACCGTCGCCCTCGGTAACGAGCACCTCGCCGGGCGCAAGGAGGCGCTCCCGGCCGGTTGCCGCGAGCGGAGCGAGCGACTCGTCGTCGAGCCCCTCGAAGAGCTCGACCGACCGGAGCAGCTCGATCACAGCGTCCCCACGTACTGGTGCACGAGCGCGACCGCCATCGCTCCCTCGCCGACCGCGGAGGCGACCCGCTTCATCGACTGGTGGCGGACGTCGCCGGCGGCAAACACGCCGGGCAGGCTGGTCTCGAGCAGGAGCGGGTCCCGCTCGAGGGGCCAGCGTGGACGCTCGACCGCCCCTACGTCCGGTCCGGTGAAGACGAAGCCGCGTTCGTCTCGCGCGACTGCCTCTCCGAGCCAGTCTGTCTGCGGCTGCGCGCCGATGAAGACGAACATCGCCGCGGCCGGGAGCGTCTCCTCCGTTCCGTCGGTCGAGGAGCGCACCGTCACCGTCTCGAGACCCTCCGCTCCCTGCGCCCCGGCGACCGACGAGTTGAGCCGCACCTCGATGTTCGACGCCGCCTCCACCCGCTCGACCAGATAGCTCGACATGCTCTTGCCGAGGTCGTCGCCGCGACAGAGGACCGTCACGTCGGCGGCCCGCTCCGCGAAGAAGAGGGCCGCCTGGCCGGCGGAGTTGGCCCCGCCGACGACGATCACTTGCTCGCCGGAGCACGAGACCGCTTCGCTGCGAGACGCGCCGTAGTAGATCCCACGGCCGGTCAGCTCCTCGACCCCCGGCGCATCGAGACGGCGGTATTGAACTCCTGTCGCGAGCACGATCGCGTGGGCACCCAGCTCGATCCCGTCGGCGAGCCTGACGACGCGCGACGAGCCGCGCGCCTCGATCCCTGCAACGGACTGTGCAGTGAGCAGCTCGGCGCCGAAGCGCTGCGCCTGCGTGGTCGCCCGCCGCGCGAGGTCGGCGCCCGACAGGCCGACCGGGAAGCCGAGGTAGTTCTCGATCCGCGAGCTCTGCCCTGCCTGGCCGCCGGGCGCCTCCCGCTCCACCAGCGCCGTCGTCATGCCCTCGGATGCGCCGTACACCGCTGCCGCGAGCCCCGCCGGGCCGCCCCCGACGATCACCAGGTCGTAGAAGGGCAGCTCCGCCCGGCGGGCGATTCCGGCCGCCGTCGCGAGCTCTGCCGTCGTCGGCGCCTGGAGCGGCTCGCCCTCGGGCAAGAGCACGAGCGGCAGCCGGGTGTCGGCCCCAGCCGCCGCGATCAGGCGACCCCCCTCGGCGTCGCGCTCGACGTCGAGCCAGCGATACGGAACGCCGTTGCGCGCGAGGAAGTCGCGCACGTCGTGCGACTCGCGCGAGAACCGATGACCGACCACGCGGATCGCCTCCTCGGTCGGCGGCGCCGATGCCTCCCAGTCGCCGAGCAGATCGTCGAGAACCGGGTACAGGCTCTCCTCCGGCGGATCCCACGGCTTCAGCAGGTAGTGATCGAGCCGCACCTTGTTGATCGCGTCGATCGCGGCCTGCGTGTCGGCGTACGCGGTCAGCAGCACGCGCTTCGCCTGCGGCGCCACCGCCATCGCCCGCTCGAGCGTCTCCGTTCCCGAGAGCCGCGGCATCCGCTGGTCGGCCACGATCAGCGCCACCCGATCGCCCCGGAGCGTCGCCTTCTCGAGCGTCGCGAGCGCCTCCTCGCCCGACTCCGCCCGGACGACGCGGTAGCGGTCCGCATAGCGCCGGCGCAGGTCGCGCTCGACCGCGCGCACGACGCCCGGCTCGTCGTCCACCGCGAGAATGACCGAACGGCCCGCCACGCCGACACCTTACGTATCCGGATGCGCGTCGCCGAAGCACTCTCTTACCCGGCTCTGAACCACGTCTGCTCGGATCTGAGCGAGCAGACGATTCGAGGAGGTCGCCCAGGATGGACACGAACACCCGACAACGCTGGAACCCGCGACGCCACGCCGCGCTCGCGGCGGTGATCGTCGTGTCGGCCGGTGCGGGAGCCGGAATCTTCGCGCTGAGCGCCGACAGCTCGGACGACTCCCCAACAGGCAGGGCGATACCCTCGGCGACCCCGGTGACGCCCGTGTCGTCGACGACGACACGTCGGTCGGCGAGATCTACAAGCGGGTAGGGGCGGGCGTCGTCGAGATCTCGGTATCCGGGAGCGGTGGGTCCGGGGCCGGCGGACTCTCGCCGTTCGGCGGCCAGGAGACGCAGGGCCTCGGCTCGGGGTTCGTCCTCGACACGGAAGGGCACATCGTCACCAACGACCACGTCGTCGAAGGGGCCGAGAAGATCACCGTCACCTTCTCCGACGGCAAGCAGGTGCCGGCCACGCTCGTCGGCGCAGACCCCTCGAGCGACCTGGCGGTGATCGCGGTCGACGTGTCCGCCGACAGGCTCGAGCCGCTCTCGCTCGGAAGCTCGGCCGGCCTCGAGGTCGGCGACGGCGTGATCGCGATCGGAAGCCCGTTCGGCCTCGAGGGCACGGTCACCACCGGGATCGTCAGCGCGCTCGGCCGCACGATCGACGCGCCGAACGGGTACTCGATCACCGGCGGGATCCAGACCGACGCCGCGATCAACCCCGGCAACTCGGGCGGTCCGCTGCTCGACGCGTCGGGCAACGTGATCGGCGTCAACGTGCAGATCGCAAGCGAGTCGGGCGGCAACGACGGCGTCGGCTTCGCCATCCCCGTCGACACCGTGCGGCAGGTTGCGTCGCAGCTCGCCGCCGGGAAGACGATCGAGCGCGCCTATCTCGGCGTCTCGCTGACGAACGCCAGCGGAGGCGCCCGGATCGCCGCGGTTCAGAGCGGGAGCCCCGCCTCCGCCGCGGGACTCCGCGCCGGCGACGTCGTGACTGCCCTGGGCGACCTGCCGATCGCGTCGGCCGCCGATCTCAGCTCCGCCGTCGCAGCCAGGAAGCCGGGAGAGCACGTGACGCTGACGATCTCGCGGGACGGCTCGAACGAGACCGTCGATGTGACCCTCGGTACCCGTCCGTCATAGGCGTCGAGGACGTCCTTCCGCTCGGGCTGCTGGTAGGCTCGTGCGCGTGGGTCGTCGTGCCGTTTACCCTGCGTGCCTGCTCGCCGCCGGAGCGTTGCTGGTCGCCGGCTGCGGCGGCTCGAGCGAGGAGTCCGCGACCACGCAGTGGGCCGACGGCCTCTGCTCCGCGCTCACCACCTGGACGAGCTCGGTCTCTTCGGTCGGCGACACGCTCAAGCAGGGGGATCTCTCGAAGGACAGCCTGAAAACGGCCGCGGACGAGGTGACGGGCGCGACCAGCACGCTCGCCGACGACCTGAAGGGGCTCGGCAAGCCCGACACCGAGGCCGGCCAGCAGGCCAAGGACTCGCTCGACCAGCTCGCGGGCGAGCTCGAGACCGACGTGAAGCAGATCGAAGGCGAGGTCGACGACGTCTCGGGCGTCAGCGGAGTCACGAGTGCTCTCTCGGCCGTCACCAAGACGCTGACGACGATGGGGAGTCAGGTCTCGAGCACGTTCACAGAGCTCGAGAACCTCGACGCGAAGGGTGAGCTCGAGGACGCGTTCCAGCAGGCGAGCTCCTGCGACGAGCTGACCCAGTCCGGCTAGCCGACCGGTCTGGTCGGTTCAGTCGCGAACCGGACGTCCGAGCACGCGGGCGGGCGCGCCGTCGCCGCCGACGATGTTGAGCGGAAGGAAGAGAAACTCCGCTCGCCGCCCGGCAAGAGCCCGCGCGTTTGCGACCTGCTCGGCGATCAACACACCGTCACGGAGCAACGTGTGGTGCACCGGCCAGTCGAAGCCTTCCGGACGCCTCTCGACGCACAGGTCAGGCGTCGGCGTATCGAGGGCCCAGCAGCTTGATCTTCCTCTCCACCAGCCACCGGGCGGCCGCCACCGACAGCGACGCGTGCCGCTCGTAGTCGGGCGTCCCGACGAACGCGGCCACGCCCGTGTCGAGCACCAGGATGTCGCCCGGCTCGAGCTCCGGACGCATCCGCTCGAGATCCGCCGGCTCGATCGTCCCGTACAGCGGCTGATCCATCCGCCACACGACGCCCGGCCCCATCAGTCGGGCGAGCGGCACGTCCTCGAGCGCCGGTCCGTCCTGGAAGAAGTGACGTGGCGAATCGACGTGGGTGCCCACGTGCACGATCATCGACAGCCTCGTGACGTTGAGCGGGTTGGCCGGGATGCTGGCGACGCGCGTGATCCGGGGCGCCGGAAACGAGGAGATGCGCGGCACGGTCGTGGACAGCGGCCAGGTGAGGTCGACCCAGTCGCCGGCAGGCGTCGTCGCCCGCACCGCGTCGCTCGTGTTCCAGCCGCGCCAGCCTGTTCCGGACGTGCTCTCGGCGAGGTCGCACACGGCGCCGGCTACTGAGCTGGCGAGCCGAATTGCAGGCCGTAACCCTCGGTCAGGCGAGGAATGCTCGCGAGATCGACCTCGAGGCCGTACCGTCCGGCAACCTCTGCGAGCGCCTCCGGTTGCGGCGGGCCTGCCTGCAGGAGCGCGACGACCTCCTCGAAGTAGTGCTCGAAGCCCGCCGGGGAGATGAGCTCGAGAATGCGGGCCGGATCGTCGCCGGCGTTCCAGAAGGTGTGCCATTGCCCCCGCGGCTTGAAGATCAGGTCACCGGGCTCTCCGTAGAGCACGTCGTCGCCGAGCAGCGCTCCGACACGCCCTTCGAGGACGAAGCTGTACTCGTCCTCGCGGCTGTGGCGGTGAAGCGGCGCCGCCAGCGCGCGCGGCGGCATCGGATGCTCGACGAGCGAGAACCCTCCGCGCGTCTCGTCCCCGTCGATCATGAACCGAACGCCGATCGAGCCGAGTCGTCCGGCCCTTCCGTCGTCTGGCCCGAACACACGGGCTGTCGTCGCCTCCATCGAGCCGCTCCTTTCCCGAAGTCGATGATCGATCCTGAGCCCTGCCGGCAGGACGATAGCGCCGGCCGTTGTGTGGGGAAACCTCAGCGATCGCCGCGGCACGGTCCATGTGAAGGGGGCCTCGGCAACAAGGCCCCCTTCAGTGTCCCGCAGTCGATCTCAGTCGGCCGACGCGATCGGGTGGTTGGCGCGGAAGAGGTCGTCCGGGTCGACATCGCCCTTGACTGCCCGCAGGCGGTCGTAGGCGTCGGGCGTGTAGAAGCGAGCCGGGTCTGTCTCGCGCTCGGTGAAGTTGAGGTACTGGCGCCCGGTGTCGTACGGTGCCAGCGCGAGCTGGAGCATCGCGAGCTGCTCGCGATTGGCGCGATAGCTCTCCTCGTCGAACACCATGCCGACGCCGAAGGTGAGGAACGAGGCGTCGAACGTGTCGAGCGCGCCGTGATCCGCTGCGGTGCGCGCGAGCGCGCCGCCGACGTGTCTGATCTCGGCCGAGACCAGCGGCGAGCCCGACTCGGGACCTGCGGCCTTGACGAACCGGTCGATCGCCTCGGCGGGAAGGTCACCCAGCATCATGCCCTCGCCCGTGTAGGGGACCGGCTCGGGCGGATCCATGTGCAGCTCGGCGATCCCGACGGGGGGCACCATCGCGAACGTGTCCATCACCGGGCCGAGCTCCCTGAGTGGCCGCAGCAGCTCGGCGCCCTCGGCCTCGTCGCCGATCACGACTGCCTCGACCACGACGAAGTTCTGGCCGCGCAGCGCGTCCGGCAGCTCGGGCAGCGGCGGAAACTGGAGGATCCGCCCCACCGACGTCACCTCGTCAGGAACCGTGGCAGTCCACTCGCGCCAGGCGTGCAACACCTCGGCGGAGCGCTCCCACGGGAAGAAGAGCACGCCCGCATAGACCTCCGAGATCGGGTAGAGCTGGATCTCGATCGCGGTGACGATGCCGAAGCTCCCGCCGCCGCCGCGCAGAGCCCAGAAGAGCTCGGGGTCGTTGTCGTGGTCGACGCGGCGAAGGCGACCATCGGCGGTGACGAGCTCGATCGCCGTCACGCTGTTCGTCGAGAGGCCGAGCTTGCGCGCGTACCAGCCCACACCGCCGCCGAGCGAGTAGCCGACTACGCTGACGTCGGGGGTCGAGCCGTGCAGCGCGGCGAGGCCGAGCTCGGACGCCCGCGGGACGACGTCGCCCCACTTCGAGCCGGCTGCGATCCGGGCGACACGGCGTTCGGAGTCGATCTCGACGCCCTGCAGGCGATCGGTCCTGACGAGGATCACGTCGTCCATCGCGCCGAGCGGCTCCGCGTTGTGGCCCGTTCGCTGCGGCGCCACCTGGAGTCCGTGCTCGCGGGCGTAGTCGACGATCGTGACCACGTCCTGCTCGTCGGCCGGAACCGCGACGAGCGCGGGCTCCTGGACGACCGTCAGGTTGTACGCCTGCGTCGCGGCGTCCCAGCCGTCGTCGCCGGGCTCGATCAGGTCGCCTGCGAAGCGCCGTCGCAGCGCCTCCAGGTGGGTCTCGGTTGCCATCAGGGTCATGGCAGTTCCTTTCGACGTGTGGGGAAAGTGAATGTCGCGGCGCCCGGTGCCCTCCGGCAGCTCGAGTTCCACGATCGTCGTCATGGCCCATACGATCGCGCCTGGCGGCCGAGATAGCCGTCGCGCCAGCCGGCGTCCTACGCTGATGCTTCCACGAGATCGGCGGTGCGGTCAGCCACACCATGCGGCGGCTGGGGAGCTAGTCAAAAGGAACGATTTCCGGCCTCCTTGTCGGGTGTTGCCGCGAGCCGCGATCGCTCGCCGACCAGGAAGGAGGCGGTAATACTGCCGGCGTCTACAAGCCGGAGGAGGCACATTCGTGGCGGGTCCCGAGAAACCGAACATCCTCGTCATCTGGGGAGACGACATCGGCATCAGCAACCTGAGCTGCTACAGCGACGGGCTCATGGGCTACCGGACGCCGAACATCGACCGGATCGCGGCCGAGGGAGTCCGATTTACCGACTCGTACGGCGAGCAGAGCTGCACCGCGGGACGCTCGGCGTTCATCACCGGGCAGAGCGTCTACCGCACGGGCCTGAGCAAGGTTGGCCTCCCGGGGGCCGACCTCGGTCTGCGCGCCGAGGACCCGACGATCGCCGAGCTGCTGAAGCCGCTCGGGTATGCGACGGGGCAGTTCGGCAAGAACCATCTCGGCGACAAGGACGAGTTCCTACCGACGGCGCACGGGTTCGACGAGTTCTTCGGCAACCTCTACCACCTGAACGCCGAGGAGGAGCCTGAGCTGCCCGACTATCCGCCCGCGGCCGACTTCCCGCACTTCCGCGAGCGGTTCGGGCCCCGCGGCGTGATCCATTCGCGGGTGACGAGGAGTGGCAAGCAGAAGATCGAGGACACGGGCCCGCTGACGAAGAAGCGGATGGAGACGATCGACGACGAGGTCTTCAAGGCCGCGGCCGACTTCATCGAGCGCCAGCACAAGGGCCGCAAGCCGTTCTTCGTCTGGTTCAACACGACACACATGCACCTCCGCACGCACGTCAAGCCGCGCAGCCGCGGCCAGGCCGGCAGGTGGCAGTCCGAGTACCACGACGTGATGATCGACCACGACAAGACGGTCGGCGCGCTGCTCGACCTGCTCGACAAGCTCGGCATCGCCGAGAACACGATCGTTATCTACTCGACCGACAACGGCCCGCACGCGAACACGTGGCCGGACGGGGCGACGACACCGTTTCGAAGCGAGAAGAACACGAACTGGGAGGGCGCTTTCCGCGTGCCGCAGGCGATTCGCTGGCCGGGGCGAATCCCCGCCGGGGTCGTCTCGAACGAGATCATCGCCCACCTCGACTGGCTGCCCACGCTGGTCGCCGCCGGTGGCGACCCGGACGTGAAGGAGAAGCTGCTCGCGGGCCACGAGGCAGCAGGCAAGACGTTCAAGGTCCATCTCGACGGCTACAACTTCCTGCCCTACCTGACCGGCGAGGAGGACGAGGGGCCGCGAAAGGGGTTCTTCTACTTCTCCGACGACGGCGACCTGCTCGCGGTGCGTATGGACAACTGGAAGCAGGTGTTCCTCGAGCAGCGTTGTCAGGGCACGCTGCAGGTCTGGGCCGAGCCGTTCGTCCAGCTTCGCGTGCCCAAGCTGTTCAACCTGCGCACAGACCCATACGAACGCGCCGACCTGACGTCGAACACCTACTGGGACTGGCTGATGGATCACGCATTCCTGGGTGTTCCGACGCAGGCAATCGTCGGCGAGTTCCTCCAGACCTTCGAGGAGTTCCCGCCGCGCCAGAAAGCCGCGAGCTTCACCGTCGACCAGGTGATGGAGAAGCTCGAGGCCTCGATGACCTCAGGCCGCTAGAGCTAGAAGACCACGATGGCCGTGCCGGGGTCTCTCCAACCATCGACCTTGCACATGGTCTGGGTAGACACCGCGACGTTCAGCATGGGCTCGGACGACCACTATCCGGAGGAGGCGCCTGTTCGGCCGCGTCGCCGTCGACGGGTTCTGGATCGACCGCTACCAGGTGACGAACGGTGAGTTCGCCGCCTTTGTCGACGACACCGGTTACGTAACCGTTGCCGAACGGCCGCTCGACCCCGCAGCGTTCCCGGGGGCTCCTCCCGAGAACCTCGTCCCTGGCTCCCTCGTCTTCACCCGGACGCCCGGCGCGGTCGACCTCCGGCACATGAGCCAGTGGTGGACCTGGACCCCCGGGGCCTGCTGGCGCCATCCGGAAGGCCCGGCATCGTCGCTGGCCGGCCGCGCGGATCACCCGGTCGTCCACGTCGCCTACGAGGACGCGGAGGCGTACGCGACGTGGACGGGAAAGGCGCTTCCGACCGAACCCGAATGGGAGCTCGCCGCCCGCGGCGGCCTCGACGGAACCGCGTTCACCTGGGGAGACGACCCCGAGCCCGCCGGTGAGAGGCTGGCGAACTACTGGCACGGTGACTTTCCCTGGCGGCCGGAGCCCGGCTACGGGACGACCGCCGCGGTCGGTTCCTACCCACCCAACGGCTTCGGGCTCCACGACATGGCCGGAAACGCCTGGGAGTGGACAACCGACTGGTACGTCGATTCCCGCGCCGGGCCCGACGAGCCCTGCTGTGTACCAGGCGATCCAGTCCGCCCGAGCGAGGAAGACAGCTACGACCCGGCGCAGCCGCAGTTTCGCATTCCGCGGAAGGTGATCAAGGGAGGCTCGTTCCTCTGCGCGGACACCTACTGCCTGCGCTATCGGCCCGCCGCCCGCCGCCCGCAGATGGTCGACACCGGCATGAGCCACATCGGGTTTCGGTGCGTGGTTCGAAACCTTCCGGCACCGTGAGAGCGCTCGGCTCCCGGGGCAGGAGTGGAAGTCCGCGCTCGTCGAACGCGGTGACGTCGGCGGCGCGCGCGACGCGCTGAGCCGCAGCAGATCGCCGACCTCGATGCTCGGCGGGTATTTTCCGCAACCCGGGTCCGTGAAGACACCGATGAAACGACGTCCGCTCTCTACGACGCTGGGTGCTTCCGCCACAGCGTTCTCGGAGGTGCGATTTCCATGCCCACGCCCAGCTCCGAAGCTCTCTTTTCGAGCATCCTCAATCTCTCTCGCTATCACCGCGAGCACGAGAAGTTCTACGCGCAAGCGCCGATCGAGCAGGCGATTGTCCTCCAGCGCGCCTCGCGCACCCTGAAGACGCTCGCCGGCCGCTGGGAGACGGCAGTGCCGAGCGAGCATCGCGTTCCGAATCCGTTCGCCGGTTGCGACGACCTGAACGAGGCCGCGGCGATCCAGGCCGACGGCGTCCTGTTCATGGAGGGAGAAGGCGAGCCGTCCGAGGTCGGACGGCTGAAGCGTGACCTGGCCTCGCTCGCCGACGACTTCGGACAGACAGGCGAGTGGCTGAGCTCCGCGATGGCGGCATCCTGGGCGAGCGCGTCGGCGCTGCTCCCGCATCCGGGTCTGGCCGACGTCCTGGGCGAACGACACCGGATCATCGCCAACGACTGGCAGGCGGCCGAGCTGAGCAGGCTCGTAGGCCGGCTGGTGAGAAGAGCGCTCGAGACGATCGAAACGCTCGAGCTGTCCCCGGTCGCGATCCGCGCCGACCTTGCCGGGCCACACACGATGCCGGCCTATCTCTGGTCGGCTTCCGAGCTTCTCGACCGAGCGGCCGATCTCGCCGCCGAATCGGCCGCCCTGGTGCACGACAACGACCGCCGCTGGCGGGTCTTCCGAACCCGAGTCGAGGCCCTCGTGCAGCCGGGATTCCAAGCCCCGGTCGAAGCATGAGCGGGGCGCGCCCGGCGGGCCAGGGGACCGAAGACCCCAGAACCTACCGGTAGACGGAGGAGGCTACTTGATCAGGGTCAGCAGCTTGAACATCGGCAGGTACATGCTGATGATCACGATGCCGACCATGATGCCCACGCCGATCATCATCAACGGCTCGATCACCGACGTGAGCGTTGCGATCGACGAATCGACCTCGTCCTCGTAGAAGTCCGCGATCTTGCCGAGCATCTTCTCGAGCTCGCCGGTCTCCTCGCCGACGCGCACCATGTGGGCGACCATCGGCGGGAAGATCGGATCCTCGGTGAGGGGGATCGCGATCGGGACACCCTGGTGCACCTTCTCTCGGACGACGACGGTCGCGTCCTCGATCAGGCTGTTGCCCGACGTCGTGCCGGTGATCTCGAGCGCGCGGATGATGTCGACGCCCGAGGCGACGAGCGTGGAGAGCGTGCGCGACCAGCGCGCCATGCCGACCTTGAGCACGACCGGGCCGATCCCGAACGGCACCCTCATGCAGAGGCCGTGCCAGACCCGGATGCCCTTCTCGGTCTTCTTGTAGCGGAGGAAGCCGTAGATCCCGCCGCCCATCAGCGGGAAGATGATGTACCAGTAGGACTTGAGCGCGTTCGAGGCCTTGACGACCATCTGCGTCAGCATCGGCAGGTCGCCGCCGAGGTCGTCGAAGATCCCGACGAAGATCGGGACGAGGAACATCAGCATGCCGATGAGTACCAGGGTCGCGAACCCGAGCACCATCAGCGGGTACATCATCGCGCCCTTGACGCGGCGGCGGATCTGCACCTGCTTCTCGATCTGGAACGCGACGCGGTCGAGGACGATGTCGAGGATGCCCGCCGCCTCGCCCGCCTCGACCATCGAGACGTAGAGGTTCGAGAACACCTGCGGGTGCCGGGACATCGCCTCCGAGAGCAGCTGGCCGCTCTCGACGTCGGCGCGAAGCTCGGCGATCACGGCCGCGAGCTTCGGATCCTCCGTCTGCTCCTCGAGGATGACCAGGGCGGTGACGACGTTCAGCCCGGCGTCGATCATCGTGGCGAACTGGCGCGAGAAGATCTGGAGCGACTTCGGCTTGACCTTCTTCACGCGCATGAGGCCCTGCTCGCTGGCGGCGCCTCCGGTCTCGGAGAGGTCGAGGGCGAGCAGGCCCTTCTGCTTGAGCTGGTCGCGCGCAGCGCCAAGGTCAGGGGCGGTGATCGACCCTGTCAGCTCGGCGCCAGCGGCGTTGATCGCGCTGTAGGCGAAGGACGCCATACGAGTCCGCCATCGGCATCCCCAGCGGGCGGCTTGACCCTAGGAAGGGTGAGGGGCGCCGCCCTTCACGGGTAGGGCGCATCGGCCCGGCACGGGAGGCCTATTCGTACTGGAGCGCCTGGAGAACGTTCAGGCGCGCTGCCCGTCTGGCCGGGAAGATCGCGGCGACGATACCCACGATGATCGTCGCGATCGCGAAGATGACGAGCTGACCAATGGGCAACGCGAACTCGATCTCGTTGATCCGTGCGATCAAAAGCCCCCCGAGCACCAGCCCGAGGACGATGCCGAGCGCGCCGCCGATCAGCGACGTGATCACGCTCTCGTGTCGGATCATCCGACGCACCTGGCGGCGGGTCATGCCGATGGCGCGCAGCATTCCGAGCTCGCGCGTCCGCTCGAAGATCGTGAGCACCAGCGTGTTGACGATGCCGAAGAGGCTCACGAGCACCGACAGCGCGAGCAGGACGTAGAGGACGTTGAGCACGCTCTTGAGACCGCTGATCTGATTGTCGATGAACTCGTCGCGCGTCTGGGCCTTGGCGTTGGGAAACGCCTCGAGCGCCGAGTCGAGAGCCTTCGTGTTGGCATCCGTCACGCCCCCGGACATCTTGATGAACGTGAAGAGGTTCTTCGGTGCCGTGTAGTTCGCGTCGAACGTCGAGCTCGACATCGTCACCGGGCCGAACGGCGAGCCGCCGGTCGGCGGATCGAAGATGCCCTTGATGGTCAGATCCAGCGTCTGTCCCGTAGGCGTCTGAACCTTGACCGGCGAGCCGATGTGCAGGTGGTGCGTCTTCGCGTAGTCGTTGTCGGTGAACGCGCCGTCGGCGCCGAGTTTCGCCAGCACCGCCTGAGATCCGGCCTTCCAGTCGAGCGTGAGCACCTGGCCGATCTGCGGGTCGACGGCCGAGGCCTGGGTCGTCTTGCCGAAGATCCGCGCGTCGCCGGCCCGCACGCTCGCGATCGCCGTAACCCCGGGGGCGCTTGCGGCCGCCTCCGCGGCGCTCGTCGGGATCGGGTTGAAGTTGTTCTGGGCGGTGATCGCGTAGTCGGAGGTGAAGATGTCGTTCACTGCGCCGGTGAAGGTCGAGATGATGCCCTGCGCGAGAACGGCGACCAGCGTCACGAGCGCGAGGCCGATCATCAGCGCCGAGGCGGTCGAGGCCGTGCGTTGCGGGTTGCGGCGCGCGTTGTCGCGCGCGAGCGATCCGGCCGACCCGCCGATCTTGGTCGCCGGCCAGCCGAGCGCGCCTGCGAGCGGCCGGACGATCCGGGCCGAGAAGAGCGCTACGCCGGTGAAGATCAGCAGCGCCCCGAGGCCCATCCAGATCAGTACCGACGTCGTCCCGCTTGCGCCGAAGAGCGCGTAGAGGAGAGCGGCGAAGCCGAGCGCAGTCACGCCGAGAGAGCCGACGGTTCGATAGCGATGGAAGCGCGAGACGGGCAGCGTCGCGCCCTCGCGTACGGCCGCGATCGGAGGCACGCGGGTAGCCCGCAGCGCGGGGCGAAGGCTCGCGAGCAGCGTGACCAGGATTCCCACAAGCAGCGCCACGATGATCGTGCGCGCCTGAAAGACCAGACCGCTGTTGGGCAGCGTGAAGCCCGACTGCATCGAAGAGCCGAAGAGTCCCTTCGCCAGCGCGAGGCCGAGGAAGAGACCGACGATCGACGCGAGCGTGCCCATCACGAGGGCCTCGAGGATCACGGCGCGCAGCACCTGCCGGCGCGACGCGCCGAGCGTGCGCAACGTCGCGAACTCCCGCGTTCGCTGCGCGATCGTGATCGAGAGCGAGTTCGCGATCACGAAGCTGCCCACGAAGAGCGCGATGCCGCCGAAGGCGAGGAGGAACTTCTGCAGAAAGCTCAGGAAGCTGTTGACATCGGAGGCGTCCTCGGTCGCCTGACCAGTGCCGCTGCGCACCTGAGTTCCGGTCGGGAGCACCTTCTCGACCTCCGCGACCAGCTGCGCCTCGGAGACACCCTGCTTCGACGCGAGGCGAATGTCGTCGAGCTGGCCCTCCTTGTCGAAGAGGCGCTGAGCGGTCGGAAGGTCGAAGCCGGCCAGGGTCGCCCCGCCGATCGACGAGACGGAGCCGAATTTCACGATCCCCGAGATGCGCAGCTGCTCGGCCGGTCCCCGCACCTGCACACCGATCGAGTCGCCGACCTTGTAGTCCTTCTTGTCGGCCGTCGACTGGTCGATCACGACCTCGTTCGGGCCCGGCCAGGCGCCGTCGACCAGTGTGAGCGAGTTGAACTGCGGCTGCGAGGGATCGACGCTGAAGCCGAGGTTCGGCGCCCCGCCGAAGACGATCGCCTTGCCGTTCTTGTCGATCAGTTGCGTCGACTCGTCGGCGACGCCGCCGAGCGCAGCCTGGACATCCGGGAGCGAGCGCACCTTGGCGAGCAGCGACTCGTCGAAGGAGGGCGGCACGGTCGTCCCGCTGTCTGTCAGGTCGAAGGCCGACTTGCCCGTGATGACGGCGTCGGTGCCGCGGTAGCTCTCGGTGAAGATCGAGTCGAAGGCATCCGTGATCGAGTCGGTGAGGACGTACGTACCGCTGATCATCGCGACGCCGAGCACGATCGAGATCGCGGTCAGGACCGTGCGCAGCTTGCGGCCGAGCATCCCCCTGAGCGCGAAGGCCGTCACGAGTTCGAGAGGCCCTCCAACACCGCAACGACTTCATGGGCGGTCGAGCGGGGTAGGTCGCGCACGATGCACCCGTCGGCGAGAAAGAGGATGCGATCGGCGATCGCGGCCGCGCGGGCCTCGTGCGTGACCATCACCGTCGTCTGCCCGAAGCTCTCGACCGAGTCGCGCATGAGCGCGAGTATCTCTCCGCTTGTGGTCGAGTCGAGGTTGCCCGTCGGCTCGTCGGCGAAGACGACCGTCGGGCGCGAGACGAGCGCCCGCGCGATCGCAACGCGCTGCTGCTGGCCGCCCGACAGCTCGGCCGGGCGGTGCGACAGGCGATCCTTCAGCCCGACCTTCTCGGTCAGCTCCGCGAACCACTGCGGTTCCACCTTCTCGCCGGCGAGCTCCAGCGGAAGCTTGATGTTCTCCTCCGCGGTCAGCATCGGCAGCAGGTTGAAGAACTGGAAGACGAAGCCGATATGGCGCCGGCGCAGCTTCGTGAGCTCCGTGTCCCCGAGCTTGCTCAGCTCGGTACCGTCGATGGCGACCTCGCCGGAAGTGGGCTTGTCCAGCCCGGCGAGGATGTGCATAAGCGTCGACTTGCCCGATCCGGAAGGCCCCATGACCGCCGTGAGCCGCCCGCGGGCGATGTCGAGCGAGACGCCGCGCAGCGCGTCCACGCACGTCTCGCCCTCGCCGTAGCGGCGAGTGACCTCGACGGCCGAGACGACCGTGTCGGCAGGGGCGGCAAGGGCGACGTCATGCTCGCTGACCGTGGACTCCATGCGGACCTCCGTCATAGCTCGGCTCAGGCTCGCAGGACGGCCACACGCAGGCCATGCGGCTTCCCGGCGAGCAAGGGTACGGCTAACCGTACCGTGCCGACGCGGAGGCCGTGCCGGTTACAACGCGGGCCGGGGAGACCCGGCCCGCGCAGTATTCAGCTCAGCCGCCGAGGTAGCCGGCGACGCCGCTCGCGTCGCCGGGGACGCCGGACGTGCCCGAGTCGGCGCCGGTGGTGCTCGGCACGCCGCTCGTATCGACGGTGGTCGTATCGGTCGGCACCGTTCCGGCGGTGCCCGTGTCGACGCCGTCGGTCGAGTCACCCGAGTCGCTGGAGCTCGAGTGTTCGATCCCGACGAGCTTGATCACGTACCGGATGCCGTCGGGCTGGCTGACCAGGGTGAGCGTCTGGCCGACCTTCAGGTCGATCGTGTCGGCGCCGGTCGAGAAGGAGCCCGTGACCAGGCCGATCTTGGCCGTCGTGTCCTTGACGGCGACGAGCTTGAACGTCGGGTCGCTGGCCGGGAAGCTGTCGCCGACCAGCACCGTCTCGGAGGCGCCGTTCACCGTCAGGTTCGCGGCGTTCGGCTTGTCGCTGTCGCCGGAGGTGTCGCCGCCCGAGGATCCGCCTGAGGACGGTGCGCTCTCACCGCTGCTCGCGGCGGGCGCCTCGTCGCTCGGGGCGGCTTCGCCCTCGGAGACCTGCTGGTTGAAGGGGTTGACGGCGATGAAGCGCTCGAATGACACGAGCTGGCCCTCGCTCGCCTCCGGCGGGACGTCGGAGTCGATCAGCGTCGCCTGCACCGCGACGCCCGCGACGGCGGTGCCGCCGCCGGCTGCTGCATCGGTCGGCGTTGCCGAGGTGTCCGCCGCCGAGGTGTCGGTGGCCGAGCTCGACGCAGCGGGGGTCTCCTCGCCGCCGCCCATGAACTTCATCACGTTGAAGACAACCGCGATCAGCAGCACCGGGATCATCAGGAAGAGCAGCTTCTTCTGCTTGCCCTCCTTCTGCTTGCGCAGCATCTCCTGGGACTTTGCCTTTGCCATCAGGAGCCTCCTCCGACTGCGGCCTGCTCTTCGGATCCGTTGGTTGCCTGGGTCGTCTCTCCGGTCGTGGCACCCTGCTCGCCGCCGGAGGTGTCGGCCCCGGTCGTGCTGGCCGGCGCCGGCTCGGACGTGGGCAGCGGCACCGTGCTGGTGCTACCCACTCCGTAGGCGTACGCGGAGAGCGTCAGCTGGGACTGGACGTTCGGGAACCCGCCCTCGCCCTCGTGGATGTCGACCGTGTCGACCGTGTACATCCGGCCGCTCGAGTCGAGCACGCCGCCGCGAACGGTGACGAGCGTGCGCAGCCGGAACAGGAAGTCCGCCATCTCGAAGTAGCCGCCGTCGACGACCACCTGCATCGGCAGCGCGCGGTAGCCGGCCCCCGAGATCCCGACCTGGGGCGTGATCGTGAGGAGCTCGACGCCTGCGCCCTTGGCGGTCGCGTCCAGCTCGAGCACGACGCCGGGGACATCGTCGCCGTCGGGCATCGCCTTCGCGAGCCGGAAGAGGTCGGCGACCTTGATCTTCGGCCCCGTCTGCTCGTCGCCGCTCGCCTGCGCCTGCGCGGTGGCGAGCTGTCGCTGCGCCGTCTGGATCTGCGTGTCCAGCGTTGCGATCTCCTCGTCGAGCTTGGCTGCCTCGTCGTACTTCGGCTTGACGACGAGGAGGAGCGTGCCCACGAAGAGGACGCCGATGAGCACCGCCACGACCGGGACGACAGGAATCTTCTTCTTCTTCACGAGATCGCACCTCCCGCAGCCTTGAGCGTGGCGTTGATCGTGAACTGGAACACGTCCTGGCCGGACACCGTTGTCCGGGACGAGCCTGCGAGTGCCACGCCGCTGAACTCGGGGAGCACCTGGAGGCGGGAGAGGAACTGGGCGACGCCGTCCTGCGACCTGGCCGTGCCGGCCACCGTGACGGTGAACGAGCCTGCGGCCACCGCGCCCGTGGAGCTCGACGCGACGCCGGCGGACACGCCCGCGGTGATCTGCTGCAGCCACACCTCGTCGGGGATGACGAGCGAGATGTCACGGAGCACGCGGTCCCAGGCGATGCGGGGAGCGAGCGCCGTCGACAGCGCGGCGGTGCGCGCCTGCTTCTCTTGCTCGACCGCGCTGAGCCTCTGCGCAGCCTCCGCCTGACCGCCCGTGATCGAGACGATCTGCACCTGGATCTGGTCGATCTGCACCTGGCGGGCGTCGCGCTCGCTGCGGCGATCGTTGACCCGGGCGTTCGTGAACAGCGTGCCGAGGGCGAGTGCGGCCAGGAGCACGACGCCGACCGCGATCAGGATCAGCTTCGCTGGGGCGGGCTTCGCCGCGGTCTTCTGACGCGCGTCCTCCTTGGGCAGGAGGTTGAACGCCCGCATCAGCGGAATCGCCGGCTCGGCGCCCTTGCCCCGACGTCCCTGCTTCGGCGCCTTCGGCGCCTTGGGCGTGCGCTTGAAGAGACTCCCACCAGCCTTCGCCGGCGCGGCCGGCTGATCGGCGACCGTCGCGGCGACGTCGCCCGGAGCGGCGTTGTCGCCGGCAGCGGGCTTGGGCTCCTTCGGCTTGCGCTTGAAGAGGCTGATCTCCTTCTTCAGACCGCTCTTCTCGGGCTCCGCGGCCTCGTTCTGCTCCTGGGCGGAGACGAAGATCGGCTCGGCCTCGCCGGCGGGCGCAGCCTCACTCGAGACGGGCTGCTGCGCGGCGTGTCGGCCGCGATCTCGACCGCCTCCTGCTTGGGCGCCTTCGGCGAGCGCTTGAAGAGGTCGGAGAGCTTCACTTCCTTCTTCCAGTCGACGCCCATCAGACTCCCATCCCGAGCCCGATCGGCACGGCGAGCGCCGGATCGGTAGTCGTGTCACGAAGCTTCTTTGCCAGGTTCACTCCGGCACCGGGGTCGCCGACGCGAACGGCCACGCCGATCAGGCGCTGGAGCGCCTCGGGGAGGCCGCCGAGCTTGCTCGCGCCGCCCGCGAGAACGATCTCGCGGATGCCGAGCGAGTCGGTCTGGCTCTGGTAGTACTGCAGCGAGGAGACGAGCTCGCGCGCGAACTGCTGCATGCCGGCCCGGAGCGCCTCCCTCGCCTTCTTGGCCTGCTCCTCGTCGAGCCCCTCCGGAATCTCTTCGCCGTCGAGGGAGAGCTGGAGCTTCAGCACCTCGGCGTCGTCGAGCTCGATCTCGAGGGCACGGGCGAGGCTCGACGTCATCTGGCTGCCACCCCAGTCGAGGACTCGGTTGAACTCGCAGGTGCGACCGTCGGTGACCGCGAGCGTCGAGCGCTCCGAGCCGACCGAGATCGCCACGATCGCGCTCCGCTCGGCGCCCTCGCTCTCGGCGGTCGGAAGCAGTGCGCGCAGAAGCGCGAAGGCCTCGAGGTCGATGCCGACGAGGCGAAGCCCGGCCTGATGACAGGCCTGGCTGACGGAGGCCACGAGATCGCGGTAGGCGACGACCAGCAGGACCTTCTTCACCGGCTGGCCCTCGGCGTCGACCGAGTCGCCCAGCGCCTGGAAGTCGAGCACCGCGTCGTTGAGCGGAATCGGCAGTACCTCCTGGGCGCGGAAGCGCACCGCGTTCTCCATCTGCTTGGGATCCGTGATTCCCGCGAGCTCGATCGTGCGTACGCCGATCCGGTTGGACGCCACGCCGACTCGCACGGCCTTCGTCGGCAGCTTGTGCTTCGCGAAGAAGTCCTTGAGGGCGGTCGCGAGCAGCTCCACGTCACGCACCTCGCCGCCCGAGACGACGCCGCGCTCGAGCGACTCGCGCGCGACCTGTACGACGTCGACTGAGCCGTTGCGCGACACGAGCGCCGCGCTCAGGTTCGAGGCGCCGAGCTTCAGTCCGACTACCTGGGTCGCCATTGTGCTCCTTTACGCTCCTGCCGCGGCCTTCAGGCCGCCGTACTGGGCTTCGAGATGAGGGGGGACGGGTGCGCCTTGGCGCTGGAGGAGACCGAGCAGCTGCTCGGGGCGGCTCGTGCGAGAGAGCGCGAGCTCCGCAGTGATCTTCCCCTGCTGCACGAGGTCGGCGAGCGACTGCTCGAGCGTCTGCATGCCGCGCTTGGTGTTCGTCTGCATGATCGAGTAGATCTGCTCGACCTTCGCCTGGCGGATCAGGTTCCGCGTCGCGTCGTCGGGCAGGAGAATCTCCAGCGCCGGAACTCGCCCGACGCCGTCGGCCGTGGGCAGGAGCGTCTGCGTGACGATGCCCTGCACGGTCGCCGCGATCTGGACGCGCACCTGCTCCTGCTGCGCGGCCGGGAACACGTCGATCACGCGGTCGATCGTCGACGGCGCGTCCTGCGTATGGAGCGTCGCGAAGACGAGGTGGCCGGTCTCAGCGGCCGTCAGCGCAGTCGAGATCGTCTCGAGGTCGCGCATCTCGCCGAGGAGGATCACGTCAGGGTCCTGGCGCAGCGCGCCGCGCAGCGCCTCGCCGAAGCCGATCGCATCGGTTCCGATCTCGCGCTGGTTGACGATGCACTTCTTGTGGCGGTGGAGAAACTCGATCGGATCCTCGATCGTCATCACGTGGTCGTCGCGCGTGCGGTTGATCTCGTCGATCACCGCCGCGAGCGTCGTCGACTTGCCAGAGCCGGTCGGGCCCGTGACGAGGACGAGGCCGCGAGGCTTCTTCGCGAACTCGTGCATGACCGGCGGGAGCCCGAGCTCCTCGAGCCCCTTGATCTCGGCGGGGATCATCCGGAAGGCACCGCCGAGGCTCTCGCGCTGGTGATAGATGTTGACGCGGAAGCGCGCGAGCCCCGGGATCGAGTACGAGAGGTCGATCTGCCGGTTGATCTCGAGCACCTTCTGCTGCTCGGTCGAGACGACGCGGTAGAGCATTCGCTGGGTCATGTCGGCCGTGAGGCGCGGGTAGTCGGTCAGCCGCTCGAGCTTGCCGTTGACGCGGATGACCGGCTCCGTGCCGACCGTGACGTGGAGGTCGGACGCGCCGCGGCCGACCATCACCTCACACAGCTCGTCGATCGCGAGCGGCGTTCCAGGGGTCTCGGCAGCGGGTACGGCAGCGGCTTCCATGGCTCCTACGCCGCCGCTTATCGGCAGCCGCTCCGGATGACTTGAGCACTCGTTCGCGCCTTCCTGATGGAAACGATCGAGAGGCCTGGGCGTGATCTGCGGCCTGGGGAAATTCCCTCAAAAGGGTTGGAGAGCGGTCCCGCGGCGGTGCCGATACAGGCAAGCGAGCCACCGACCGTCCATGTTCGACCCAAGGAGGAGTCCTCACATGATCGAAAGGCTCAAGGCCCGGATTACGAACAGCGAGCGCGAGGGCGGCTTCACGCTCATCGAGCTCCTGGTCGTCATCATCATCATCGGCATCCTGCTCGCCATTGCGGTGCCCTCGTACCTCGGCTTCCGCGACCGCGCCAACAACACCGCGGCGCAGGCCAACGTGCGGGCTGCCATTCCGGCTGTCGAGGCGTACTTCGCCGACGCCGGCACGTACGCGACGATGACGCTCCCGGCCCTGCAGGCCTCGTACGACGCGGGCATCAAGAACATCTCGTTCTCGAACCTCTCCGCTAGCTCGTACTGCGTGCAGTCGGTCGTCGGCGGCAAGACCTGGAAGAAGGCGGGTCCGGCCTCCGACATCGTCACCGGCGCCTGCTAACCCAGCAGACTCCGAACGAACTGAGGGGCGCGGCCACGGCCGCGCCCCTCGTCGTTTCGAGGCACGCCCGGGGCGCCACCCCCGAGCAACGATCACTCGATTTGGGTCGCGGGCGCACGGGCGATTCGGTCGATAGAGGCGAACGAGCCACCGACCGTCCATGTTCGACCCAAGGAGGAGTCCTCACATGATCGAAAGGCTCAAGGCCCGGATTACGAACAGCGAGCGCGAGGGCGGCTTCACGCTCATCGAGCTCCTGGTCGTCATCATCATCATCGGCATCCTGCTCGCCATCGCGGTGCCCTCGTACCTCGGCTTCCGCGACCGCGCCAACAACACCGCGGCGCAGGCCAACGTGCGGGCTGCCATTCCGGCTGTCGAGGCGTACTTCGCCGACGCCGGCACGTACGCGACGATGACGGTGCCTGCGCTGCAGGCCTCGTACGACGCGGGCATCAAGAACATCACGTTCGCGAACCTCTCCGCCAACTCGTACTGCGTGCAGTCGAGCGTCGGCGGCAAGACCTGGAAGAAGGCGGGTCCGGCCTCCGACATCGTCACCGGCGCCTGCTAACCCAGCAGACTCCGAACGACCCGAGGGGCGCGGCCACGGCCGCGCCCCTCGTCGTTGGTGGGGTTCTCTCGTTTATCCCCCGAATGGGGTTCAGGCCTTCTCTCCCGCCGTGCCGATAGCAGCTACGTGAAGTCGCAGCTTCGCCTCCGCGTCCTTCTCCCGCTCGTCGCCGTCGCCGTTCTCGGCCTCGCCGCGTTCAGGTTCGCCATGGGCGGCGAGGACGCGCAGCCGGTTGCCTCGCCGCAGCCGGCAGTGACCCTTCCGGCGGTGACGACCGCAGCACCGCCCGCAGCGACGACCGAGGCAGCGCCGACGCCGTCGCCGCAGGAGAAGGCCTCGAAGCCGAAGAGCAAGCCCAAGCACGGCGCCAAGGTCAAGAAGACGACGGTCAAGAAGACGAAGGTGAAGGTCAGCACGCTGCAGGTCAAGTCCGCCGAGGCCTTCGAGAAGATGCTCGCGAAGAACGACGTCGTCGTGGCAATCTTCTTCTCCCGCGACTCCGAGCTCGACGACCTTGCCACGCGCGAGGCCCGCGCCGGAGCCGAGGCCACCGGCGCCGCCTTCGCGGCGATCAACGTCGTCAACGAGAAGCTCGCGCGTGAGATCCTCGGCGCCGGCGCAACGGTGCGCGATACGCCGACGGTGATGGTGTTCGCCGGCGGCTCGAACGTCGCCGTCTCGACGCTGAACGGCTACAACGACCGCGACACGGTCGCCCAGGCCGCCGACAACGCCGCCTCGGCTCTGTGAGCGACGCCGCCTGGCTGGGCGGCGGCCTCCGTCTTCGCACGACATCCGACGAGCCGCCGGCTCTCCTCGACGAGCACCAGGAGCGGGAGCCGCGTCAGAGCGGCCAGCCGCTCGCCGTCCGAACCGCCCGCAAGGAAGGTAGGGAGGTCGTGACGCTGCGGTGCTTCGAAGAGGGGAGCGAGCAGTTCGTGATCGAGTGCGACGTCTACCCCGTCTCCAAGATGGTGATCGAGCCGCTCCGGCCCGGCCCGTATCGCTTCAAGAGCATGCGCGAGGCAAGCGCCTTCATCGACGAGACGGCGACCTGCCTCAAGTACCTCGGCTGCGACGTCGCGTAGCTCGCTTCGCCGGCCGCTCGAGCCGCACTTAGTGCGCCCGTGCCACGAACTGGGGTCAGACCCCTTGAACGTGGTGTCACGACGTCGCGTAGCCGACTCGCCGGCCGCTCGAGCCGCACTTAGTGCGCGCGTGTCACGAACAGGGGTCAGACCCCTTGCAACGTGGTGTCACGACGTCGCGTAGCTGCTCCGCCGGCCGCACGAGCCGCACTTAGTGCGCCCGTGTCACGAACAGGGGTCAGACCCCTTGCAACGTGGTGTCACGATGCGTCGCGCCCCGCGGGGCCGACGCGCGCCTGCCTAGACGAGGACGCGGGCCAGCTCTTCGACCGAGGTGAGTCCCGAGACCACCTTGGCGAGGCCGTCGTCCCAGAGGCTCTTCATGCCGCCTGCCATGCCGGCGCGCTCGATCTCCTCGCGGCCCGCGTGCTTGGCGGCGAGCGTCGAGAGGTCCTCGTTCATCTCCATCAGCTGATAGACGCCGATCCGGCCCTTGTAGCCGGTCTGGTTGCAGCGCGGGCAGCCCTTCTTGCGGTAGAGGCTGAGCCCGTCGGCAGCGGTGATCTGCTCCGGCGTGAAGCGGGCGTCGCGAAGCTCCTCGACCAAGGGGACGTACATCTCCGCGCAGTTCGAGCAGAGCTTGCGCGCAAGCCGCTGAGCGAGCACGGCCGTGACCGCCGCGCCGGTGAGGAACGGCTCTACGCCCATCTCGTTGAGGCGGGTGAGCGCACTCGGCGCGTCGTTCGTATGGAGCGTCGACAGCACGAAGTGGCCGGTCAGGGCGGACTCGATCGAGATCTTCGCCGTCTCGACGTCCCGGATCTCGCCGACCATGATCACGTCGGGGTCGGCACGGAGGATCGACCGCAGCGCAGAGGCGAACGTCAGCCCCGCCCGCGGGTTGATCTGCACCTGATTCAGCCCGTGCAGGCGGTACTCGACCGGATCCTCGACGGTGATGACGTTGATCTCGGAATGGTTGATCTCGGCCAGCGCCGCGTAGAGCGTCGTCGACTTACCGGAGCCCGTCGGACCCGTGACGAGCAGCGCGCCGGTCGGCTTGCGGATCAGCTCCTGGAAGCGCTCGCGCATCTCGTCGGCCATGCCGAGCTCCTCGAGCGTCGGGGCGCGCCGCGACTTGTCGAGCAGGCGCATGACGACCGTCTCGCCCTCGACGGTCGGGAGCACCGCGACGCGGACGTCGAGCTGACGGCCGGCCGTCTTGGCCGAGAGCGAGATGCGGCCGTCCTGCGGCTTGCGCCGTTCGGCGATGTCGAGCTTCGCGAGCACCTTGAGGCGGGTCGTCACCGACGGCGCCAACCGCTTCGGAATCCGCTGCACCTCGGTGAGGACGCCGTCGACGCGGAAGCGCACGACGAGCGAGTCCTCCTGTGGATCGAAGTGCACGTCGCTCGCCCCGTCCTCGGCCGCCTGGATCAGGATCGAGTTCACGAGCCGGACGAGCGGCGCATCCGAGACGCCGTCCTCGGCGTCGAGGTCGTCTGCGCCGACGTCGTCCTCGGAGGTGACCTCGAACTCCTCCTCGACGAGCGACGTCCGCCCCATCGCCTCGCTCGCGCGCGAGACCTTCTTCAGCTCGACCTCGATGTCCTCGGCCGGCGAGACGACGAGGTCGACCGGGAATCGCGATGCGAGCCTCAGCTCGTCGATCGCCTGGACGTTCGACGGGTCGGCGATCGCGACGGTCAGCCGGTCGTTCTCGATCCTGTACGGAAGCGCGCGCGCGCGCTCGAGCACGGGCGGGGGAACGACCTCGACCGCGCGCGGGTCGATCGGCTCGTCTCCGAGCTCGACGAACGGCAGGTTGAACCGCTCCGCGAGGCTGAGAGCAAGGAAGGTCGTCGAGACGAGCCGCTCGTCGACGAGCGCCTGCGACAGCGTCCCCTGGCCTGCGCGACCCAGGGCCTGGCCGAGCCGGTCGCTGGGCACGAGCCCCGTCGAGTCGAGCAGGTCGGCGACGAGCTGCGTGACGGGGTTGGGGGCGATCCCCGCGCCCGGCGGCGGCGTCCCGGGCTCGAGCCCGGCGTCGCCCTCTGCCGACGTCGTCTGGCCGGGCTCCTCGCCCGGCTTCCTCAGCCCCCCGGAAAGATCGTCGATCTCCACCTGCTCGGGTTATCGGCAGGCGCCCACAATCCCTGGATAGAGGGGTTCAGGGGCCTGTCCGGACCCCCTAGAACAGGCTCAAGTACCGGTCGAGAATCGCCTCGCCCCAGAAGAGGGCGACGATCGACCCGAAGGCGAGGAACGGGCCGAACGGGATCGCCATCTTGCGCGCGCTCGATCCGTGGCGGGCGATCAGGACGACTCCGACGACGAGCGCCGACAGCATTCCGAGCATCAGCCCGACGGCGACGCTCGTTCCGAGCATCGCCCCGAGCAGCAGCGCGAGCTTCACGTCGCCCATGCCCATGCCCTTCGGATACGCGAGCAGCGCGAGGAAGAGGAATCCCGACGCGCCGAGCGCTGCGCCGACCCACTCGATCGTCCGGCTCGGGTCGAGCGCGATCTGGGCGGCGAGGACGATCGCGAACGCCGGCAGCGTGATCAGATCGGGAAGGATCCGGCGTTCGATGTCGATCGCCGAGAGCACGACGAGCACCGCGCAGAAGAACGACGCGACGAACGCCTCACCCGTGAATCCGAACGCGAGGAAGCAACCCGCGATCAGCAGGGCGGTGAGGAGCTCGACGGCGAGGTAGCGCGGGCTGATACCCGTCCCGCAGGACCGGCAGCGGCCGCGAAGCAGCAGATACGAGACGACGGGGATGTTGTCGTACCACGCGATCTCCTTGCCGCAGCTCATGCAGGCAGAGCGTGGATGGACGAGCGAGCGGTGCTCGGGGAGGCGTGCCGCAACGACGTTCAGGAAGCTGCCGATCGCGAGCGCCGGGAGAAGAGCGAGTGCCGCGAGATCCACCGGATGCCCTCAGCGCGCCCCGCGACGGCCGCGCTAGCGGGCCTTCCGGCTCGCCACGAAGGCGAGCGCGGCGCGGGCGCTCTGCTCGCTCTCGTGCGCGACGTTCCAGCGACTCTCGAGCGACTGGTCGAGCTCGACCAGGATCCTCAGCGCAGCCTCGCCGTCCTGCCAGCCGAAGCGGGCGCCGTAGACGACCCAGTTGTGCTGGTACACGAAGTAGCGCATCAGGCTCTGCGACGGGCCCTGGGCGGCCGCCATCTTGTCGGCGAGATTCCGTGCCCGCTGCGGCAGCGGCATCTCGGTCGCCGGCTCGGCCGGCGCGCCGGCGACGACGAAGTCCGGGGTGCGACGCGCGGGCTTGGCCGCCGGCTTGGCGAGAGCGGCCTGCACGTCGGCCGACTTGCGCTTCGGCTTCGAGACCTTGGCCGCAGCCGCCTTGGCCGTGTCGTCTGCGGCCGGGGTGGCGGGAGCGGGCGGCGGCGAAGCCGGCTGGGGCGAGGCCGGAGGAGAGGCGGGCGGGGTCGGCGAGGCGGGCGGGGTCGGCGCCTGGTCGTCGTCGGCTGCCGGCGGAGCGGAGGCGCCGCCTCCAGCCTCACCCTTGACGAGGACGAGCTCGGTGCTGCCGTAGGGCGCGTCGTTCTCGGGAATCCCTCGTTCGGGGTACCCCTTCTGCTTCTCGAGCCTGACGAGGATCACGGGGGCGCCCGTGTTCTCGACGAGCGTCCCGGGCGCGGGGTTCTGCCAGACGACGCGGTTCGACGCGTAGCCCTTGACGGCGCCCGTGACCTGCCAGCCGAAGCCGGCGTCCTCGAGGAAGCCCTTGGCGAAAACGTAGGTCTGCCGGCGCACGTCGGGCACGACCAGCACGGTGGCCGTCTTCGGCTTCGTCCCCGGTGGCGGGCGGTGCCGTCGGCACAGGCTCGGTCGCCGTGCTGTCGTCCGAGGCCAGCGTGATCGAGGTCGTCGCGAACACCCAGACCAGCGTCAGGACGACGAGGCGAAGGAGAAGCGGCGTGGAGCGGCGCGGCATACCTGGGGAATCGGCAAAACGGCTCACCGAGTTGAGTCCTTTCATCGGTTGAACGTGATGACCTGCTCGCCGACGACGGTGAACAGCTGCGGCGCGGGAGCGGGATCGGTGTTGGTGCCCACGGCGGCGACCTGGCGCGCGGTCGAATCGGAGGCGACGACCTCGAACGAGGCGGGCGCCGTGTTGGTGACGGCATGCCAGCGGACCCATCCGGTCGGCGTTCCGTAGCCGACCAGCGAGCGGATCTGCGAGCCGCCGCCGGTGCAGTGGACGATCAGGTTGTTGCCGAGATAGAGGGCGACGTGACCGTTGTTGCCACCTCCGTGGCCCCAGAAGATCATGTCGCCGGGCGTATAACCGCCCGGAGGCGCCCCGCCGACGCCGCGAGAGACGCCGAGCGTCTCGACGGGGGTCTCGTCGTCGGGCAGGAGCCCGTTGGCAGGCCACTGCTGAACGGTGGTCAGACCGACGTCGAGCCCGGTCTGGGCCATCGCCCAGCGAACGAACATCGAGCAGTCGCAGGTCGGGCCGGACGGCTCCGAGCTTTGCATCGCGAACACGTCGCCGCCGCGATCCGTCGTCGGCCCCTGACTGTAGGTGTAGAGGCCGACGTGGCTCACCGCCCACGAGAGCGCCGCTCGGGCACCCGGGGAGGTGACTCCCGGAAGCGCGACCAGGTCGTTCGTGGTGAAGGCGACGGTCGAGCGCTGGGAAAGGAACTCGTCGGCGCGCGCCCTGGCGTCGGCCAGCGCCTGCTGGCGTGCCGGAAGCGCGTTGCGCACCCGCGCCTCACGGCGCTTCAGCTTTGCGATGTGCCGCTCGAGCGCCCGGAACTCGCGCCCCGAGAGCGACGGATCGCCGGCGCGCTGCCGCGCGTCGAGGATCCGCCAGGAGAGCTCGTCGAGGCGCCGCTCGGTCGCGGCCAGCGCACGTCGCGTCCTGCGCACCTCGGCGCGAGCCTGGGTGAGGAGCTGGCCCAGGTCGGGCGTGAAGAACCTTGGCAGAGCGAACCCGGACGGCGCGAGCACCGAGCCGAGCCAGGCGTCGGCCGCCCCCTCGCGGAGGTTGCCACCCCACGCGCTCTCGAGGACGTTGCGCACGTACCAGTCGGCGTGGTTGTACGAGAAGATCGCCTTGTACATGTCGTCGTGGGCTCCCGACGCCGCGAGGTAGCGCGCCGCGGCGAAGACCGCGTCCTCGGGGTTCCACGGGTCGGCAACTCCGTCGCCGTTGCCGTCCATCCCCCAGCCCAGCCACGTCCCGGGCATGAACTGCATCCAGCCGATCGCGCCGGCCGAGCTCGGGCCCATGTCGACCCCGTAGCCGGACTCGATCTTGTTGATCGCCCCGAGAATCTGCCACGGGATGCCGTAGGCGGCGCCGGCCCGCTGCCACAGGGCGAGGAGCTGCTGATAGGAGCGCCGCTCGCGGACCACGGGGGGCGTCGAGAGGTCCGCCGGGAGGACGATCGACCCGGGGGCGTTGGCCTCCGTGTAGCTCGGCAGCCCGTCGGGAACGGTCTGGGCGGACGCCGTTGACACGGCGACGGCCGCGACAGCGGCCGTGGCGGCAAGTGCGGCGAGGGCGCGGCGCAAGCGAAACCTCAGGCCAGACGCAGTCCCGAGGCCCCCGCGGCGCGGCGCGGCTGGCCATCTGCGGCGTCGTCCTCTTCGTCCTCGCCCTCGGCGTCCTTCTCGGCGTCGACCTGCTGCTGGCGCATCGCCTGCTGCAGCGCGATCTGGAAGTCGTGACGGTTCGACGAAGCGTTCGCCGCCGTGTCCTCGTCGACCAGCCCCTCGAGGACGAGCTGGATCAGGTGCTGGTTGAAGGTCTGCATGAGGTGGTAGCCGCCCTCGGATACCGCCTCGGTGATGCCCTCGGTCTTCTCCGGCTCGCGGATCATGTCGGCGATCCGGGCGGTGTTCATCATCACCTCGACCGCGACGATGCGGCCGCCGCCGACCTTCGGCAGGAGCCGCTGGCTGATCACGCCCTTGAGCACGCCGGCGAGGATCTGCCGCACCATCATCTGCTTGGTCGGCGGGAACATCTCGATCAGGCGCCCGATCGTCTCCGCCGCGTCGATCGTGTGCAGCGTCGAGAGGACGAGGTGACCCGACTCGGACGCCTGGATCGCGGCGCGCGCCGACTCCTCGTCACGCAGCTCGCCGATCAGGATGATGTCGGGGTCCTGGCGCAGCACGCGCCGGAGCGCCTGGGTGTACGACTCGGTGTCGAGCCCGATCTCGCGCTGGTTGACGATGCAGCCCCAGTCGTCGTGGATGATCTCGATCGGATCCTCGACGGTGACGATGTGCTGCTTTCGCGTGCGGTTGATCCGGTCGATCATCGCCGCGAGCGTCGTCGACTTGCCCGAGCCGGTCGCGCCCGTGACCAGGATCAGCCCGCGGTGCTCCTCGGTCAGCTTCTGGACGCCGGGCGGGAGCCCGAGCTTCTTGAAGCTCGGCACGATGCGCGGCACGTAGCGGAAGGCGAACGAGATCGCGCCCCGCTGGCGAAAGCCGTTGACGCGGAAGCGCCCGATCTCGCCCGCGATGAAGGCGGTGTCGAGCTCGCCCGTCTCGTAGAAGTGCTCGCGCTTCGCCGGGGAGCGCTCGGTGACGAGGCCGAGCACGTGCTCGAGGTCGGCGTCGGTGATCACGCGCTCGTCGAGCGGCACGAGAAAGCCGTCGACGCGGGCCATCGCCGGCGAGTCGACCTTGAGGTGAACGTCGCTCCCCCCAAGCTCGATCAGACGTGCAAGCAGATCGTTGAAGTCCATGCTGGCGCTCCGGCTATCGGCGGCGCCCTGCACCCCCTTGAGGAAGATCGCGCGCATGGGGGACACGGCCCTCCCGCGCCCGGGTGAGACAGCCGGAGAAAGCTAGACTAGGGCGCTCTTCGGGGGAGTTCCCGAGTGGCCAAAGGGGACCGGCTGTAAACCGGTTGGCTCCGCCTTCGGAGGTTCGAATCCTCCCTCCCCCATTTCTCCCAGACGAATCCGGCCCGCGCTATCGCGCGGGCCATGACGATTCGCCTGGGAATCACCTCCACCCTGTGCGGACGTGTGCCGAGCGGGTCCCGGCCCCGCTCGGCGGCGACCTACGTGTCGTCGCTTCGGCGGTGCTTCAGGTACGCGTACGCCGCGCCTGCGGCGATGCCGGCGACGGCGATGAACGGGAGCGCGCGCTTGACCTTGCCGACGATCCGCTCGGTCTCGCCCCGGACGACGTCGATGTCGCCGGTGAGACCATCCCGCTGCGCTTCGATCTCGGCCTTCACCTCGGCAGAGCTACGAGAAGCCGGACGCGGCGGCGTTGCCGGCGGCGTCTGCGGGACCGGCGGCGGAGGCGTCGACGGAGGCGTGGGCGGGGTGCTAGCGGCTTCCATTGGCCCTGATCGCCTGCGCCGTCAGGCGCGCCTCGCCGATCGCCGCCTCAGGAACCGGCTTGCCCGCCTTGGCGATCTCCTTCTTTGCGATGAGGCCGAGCATCACCGCGACGAACAACAGCACCACCCCGACGATGAGGACCGCGGCCCACCAGGGGAGAACGTAGGCGAGCCCGATCGCGCTCGCCGCGAAGAGAAAGCCGAGCCCGAACAACGCGAACACCGCGGCGCCCACCCCAAGCCCGATGCCCAGCCCGTACAGCTGCGCCTTCTCGCGCATCTCGGCCTGAGCGAGCTCGACCTGCAACCGGACGAGATTCGTCGTCCGGTCGGTCACCTGCTTGAAGGCAGCGCGCAGCACGTTCTGTAGGTTACCCGACCTGCGAGCCGGAAAACCCCCGGCTACGATGGGCGGGCGCCCTCTTAGCTCAGCTGGCAGAGCACCTCCATGGTAAGGAGGGGGTCGACGGTTCGAGTCCGTCAGAGGGCTTCGCGAACTCCCTGCAAATAGCCATGAAGTGTTGGTTGCACTGGCAAGATTTGGGCGCTTCGCGGGTACGAGACGGGTACATTCGGACTAGCGGGCACGGCCGAGCACGCGCGACGTCTCGCGACGCAGCGAGGAGCGTCCTGGTGGTGGTCGATCGCAATCTCTGTTCGGAAAACTCCTGCAAAAAGGCCCTTTGAGTTGCCCGCACTGACGTGACGCTGACCACCCTCGTTCGCTAGGGAGGGGTCGATTCCGCTGACGCTCCGGGTCGAGTGGACTCGGCGATGAACCGGCGGCGCCGCGTGTGCACTGCGCGCAGCCGTTTTCGTCGTTGGCCGAGGCGGTCACGCTGGTTGCGCGAGCGGGTCGCAGACGGTCTCGAGTGAGAGCGCGTAGGCGTAGGGGTGATGGAAGGCATCGAGCGCCAGGTGGCGTGCGACGGGAAGGCGGAATCCGCTCTGGTGGCGCTGGTCGACGACGTCGATCGAGACTTCGTTCGAGCGGGCGTCCCAGAAGAGGGTGACTTCGAGGCCGTCTTGGTTGCGATAGGCGAGCTCGTTGAGGGCTGCGCGCGGCATGAGGAGTTCCTTTCCGGTGGTTGACCTGCGATTCACTCGCCGATCATGCGACCGGGACCTTGCCTATCGCGACGGGGGTGACCCCACCCCTGCCTCTGATCTTTCCGCACTAAGCAGGGGGCCGAGCGCCGCGCTCAGTTGTTTGCGCGAGCTGATCTCGAGCTTGCGGTAGACCCGACCCAGGTGTTGCTCGACCGTTTTCACGGTCACGAACAGTGCTTGAGCGATCTCCTTGTTGCTCAGCTCCTCTGCTGCCATCTGCGCGACTCGCCGCTCGCTCGCTGTCAGCGCATCACGCCCGCTGAACCAGACGTTGCGCGGATGGGCGCCGGTTGCAGCCAGTTCCTCGTTCGCGCGCTTGACGAGCGGGCTCGCGCCGCAACCGTGCGCGAGGTCCACTCCGGCGCGAAGCGACTTACGCGCCTCGCTGCGGCTGTTCCCGCGGCGCAGCGCCGCCCCGAGGTCGACCACGGCGCGAGCGTGCTCCAGTCGGGCGTGCGAGCCCTCGAGCACCTCGACGGCCTCGCGCAGCAGTTGCTCCCCGGCCGGACCACCCTCGACGAGTCCGGCCGTGCACAACGAGACTCCGAGCGTCCGCGCGCACCCCAGCGGCGAGAGAGCTCAACCTCCTCGCGCGCAAGCTTGAGCGCCTCTTCCCTCCGCTCCAGCCGGTGCAACGCAAGCGCGGCAAGCGAACGCCAAGCCACGAACGCCGGATTCTCTATGCCGGCAGTGCTTGCAATGTTTCTCGCCTCGAACAAGCTCGCGAGCGCGAGTTCAGTCCGTCCGGTCGCGAGCCGCACTCGCGCGCTCGCTTCGAGGAAATGGAGGCGAAACCCGCTGTTCCCAGGGATGGGCCGAGCAACCAGGGCCTCGGCTTCTTCGATCTCGCCGCGCTCGAGTAGTACCTCGGCGAGAAAACCCGCTCGATAGGCCTGAAAGTCCAGCGAGGAATGGAACGCCGTCCGGTCGAGCGGCCGCAGATCCTCCTCGGCTGAGAGAAGCTCGCCCCGCTCACTGCGCAGGCGCCCGCGGAACAACTGAAATGCGGCGAGGCTATAGAGATCCCCCTGTCTCTGCGCGGACGAAATCAGCGCGGTATACGTCTGCGCCGCCTCCTCCACCTCCCCGGCGAGACTGAGCGCGTAAAGGGCATTGACGATGTTGAGACGCTCGCCCGGCTCCTCGAACGCGCCGCTTGCCAAGGCTCGCTCCGCAAACTCGACCGCGCGAGCTCGCGAAACACCACGGCGCGCCTCGACGATCGCCCACGCCGCCAAGAGCACCCCCGCTCCTATCCCGCCAGCCAGGTCCCGCTCGTCGATCGAGTCCGGCGCTCCCTGGCGACTGCGTACAGGGACGGATCGAATCCGGACCAGATGATCAGCCGGCCCTCAAGCCGCCAATACAAGTCCGGATCGAGATCCCGCGCGCCATCGGTCATCGCCAGCAGGACGTCATTCGCATCCCCGTGGCGGCCGAGGAGGTTGACCGCACGCTCGTAGGCGAGCGCAATGTCCGGCCGGCGAGCCGCAACCTCCAGCTCCTCGACCGCTTGGGTCAGGTGCTCGAGCGCGTCGGTCGGGTTCGTGTTGAGTTCGGCCTCGCCGAGCTCGTAAAGCACATCAAGCCGCTCTCCCTGGGCGGGCGGCTCGGCACGTGCCCGCCGCAAGTAGGCCACGGCGGCTTCGGGCGCTCCGCGCGTGATCGCCCGCTTGGCCGCCAGGCGAAGCGTCGACACGACGAACGGATCATCGCCGGGGATGGTCTGAGCGAGGTGTCCCGCCGCTTGCTCGGGAACTGCGCCTACATCAACTAGCGCTCTGGCCGCCCGGAGGTGTGCGTGCGCTCGCTCTGCCCCGCTCATCTCCTCGAGGACGGCGGTACGCACAACAGGGTGAATGAACTCGAGCGGGTTCTCATGCCGCAACAGGTCCGCGCGCACGAGCGCGCTCGCCGCTTCCAGTGCCGCCACCGGATCCATCCCGGCGAGCGCAGCAGCTAGAGGCAGCTCTGTTCGATCCCCGAGGATCGCTGCTGCGCGCATCAACTCGGCTGCTGCGTTAGGCAGGCGGGCAAGTCGAATCGCGATCCCGTGCGAGACTGCCCTCGGTCCGAGCTCCAACACGTGCGGCGCCTGATCCTCGGTCGGCGCGATCTCTTCACGCCACACGGCATCAAGCAACGCGCGGAGGTAGAGCGGGTTCCCTGCTGATCCCTGCACGAGCGCAGCCGCGAAAGCAGGGTCGGGCTCGACCCCCAGCCGCTCGCGGGACAGCACCGCAGCGGACTCCTGCCCAAGCCGGCCGGGACGGATCGTGACGGCAAGCGGCTCGACCAAGAGCTCGGTAACAAGAACCGGGAGGTTCGCCTGCTCCGCCGGGCGTGTGCCCACGAGCAGCACGAGCGGTAGACCCTCGAGCCGCCGCGCGAGGTAGATCAGCCAGTGAAGCGACGACTCGTCTGCCCAATGCAGATCGTCGACAACCAGCAGCGTCGGGTCGCGCGAGCTGAAGTTGACCGCGAGCCAGTAGAGGCCGTGCAGCATTGCAAAGGACGACTCGACCCCATCGTGCGAACCCGTGGGCCTAGAGGCGAACAGCGATCCGCTCAGTGCAGCCGCGCCGGCCATCAGCTCGACGCGCGCCTCCGGGGCCGCTCTCGCCAGGGCAGTCTCGAACAGCTGGCGAACGATCCCGAACGCGAAGTCGCCCTCGAGCTCGCCGCCACGGGCCGTCAGCACCTGGAACTCTGCGGCCAGCGCGCGCTCGCGAGTCTCGGATAAGAGACGCGTCTTCCCGATTCCGACGCTGCCTTCGACGACGACAAGGCGTCCGTCACCCGCGCGCGCCGCATCGACCGTCGCCTCCAAGGCGGCAAGCTCCGCGTCGCGCTCGAGCAGGTGAACGGCGGCGGGTACCCGTTTCAGCTCGTCTGCCGGCATCGCGACCTCCTCAACTCCCCAGTCGGGGGCCAGCCAGAGAGGGGAGGCAGGCCCTCAAGCGGGCTCTCGCGACCGACACGCGGCTTCAGCACAGTCCGACCGAAGCACTGATCTGCGAAATACGCTAGCAGCCTAGGAGGGCCATTTCGACCTCCCGCGCCGCGTGCAGGTGTGGGGTCGAGTGTGGGGTCGCCTCGGACGCGAATGCGAGGGGTGCGGCGCAGAGTCGGTGCATGGCAACCGACCCGAAAGGAATCCGATGTACGCCTCGATCAAGTCGTTCGGTCGTGGCCGCGCAGCCGGGCTGGTGCTGATTGCACTGGTTGGGCTCGGCCTCGGCTACCTCCATTTCGCCAGCAGCTCCAAATCGGTCTCCGTGCCTGCCGGCGCGCATGCAGGCCAGCTGACCCTCAAGAGCTGCACCTACAACACCGAGAGCGGCGGCTACCGCGCCGACTGCGGGACGCTCGTCGTGCGCGAGAACCGGGCCGACCCGCACTCACGGCTGATCGCCCTGCCGGTCACCCGCATCCGTGCGCATTCGGCGCACCCGGGCGCACCGATCTTCCGTCTTGAAGGGGGGCCCGGCATCACGAACATGCAGTTCAAGGACGCAAGTCGCTTCACCGACAAGCACGACGTCGTCCTCGTCGGCTACCGCGGCATCGACGGCTCCGTCCGACTCGACTGCCCCGAAGTCGAGTCCGCCCTCAAGCACTCCGCCGACTTCCTCGGCGAGAAGTCCTTCCATGCCTACTCAAACGCCTTCCGCTTGTGCGCCAAGCGGCTGCAGGAAAACGGCATCGATCTCGCCGGCTACGGACTACCCCAACGGGTCGACGACCTCGAGACGGCGCGCAAAGCGCTCGGCTACCACCAGATCGACCTGGTGAGCGAGAGCGTAGGCACCCGCACCGCGACGATCTACTCCTGGCGCTACCCGACGGCCATCTACCGCTCGGTGATGATCGGCGTCAACCCACCCGGCCACTTCCTCTGGAACCCGAAGACGACGGACGAGCAGATCCGCCGCTACGCCCGCCTCTGTGCGGCTGACGCCTCGTGCCACAAGCGCACCGGCGATCTCGCGGCGTTACTAACGCGGACCGCCGCACACATGCCGGACCGCTGGTTGTTCTTGCCGATCAAGAAGGGCGACGCGCGGATCGCCAGCTTCTACGGACTCATGGAGTCGACCTCCGAAGCCGCGCCGCTCTCCGGCCCGATGACCCTCAACGCCTGCGTCTCGGCCGCCCACGGCGACGCGAGCGGACTCTGGTTCGAGTCCCTGCTTGCCCAGCTCGCCTTCCCCACGTCGTTCGTCTGGGGCGATGTCGCAGCTGTGACCAGGGCCGACCACCAAGCTGCAGAGCGCTACTTCTCGGTCAGCGAGAACGGCCGCGACTCGATCATCGGCAACCCAGGAACTGAGTTCAACTTCGGTGGCGGAGGCCTGGTGCACGCCTGGCCGGCCAACCCGACCGAGAGCGAGTACACCCGCGTCCGAACCTCGAAGGTAGAGACGCTCCTGATCGGCGGCACACTGGACGTCGCGACCCCACCCCAAGGCGCGACCAAGGAGGTCCTCCCCTACCTGCCCAACGGCCACCAGGTCGTACTCGCCGACCTCGGCCACACAACCTCCTTCTGGAGCGAACAGACCAAGGCGAGCACGCACCTGATGAACACCTTCTATGACACAGGCAAGGTCGACGACTCGCTGTACACACATCAATCGGTCGACTTCACACCCGACGTCACGCAGACCGCATCGGCAAGGCATCGGCGGCGCCATGATGGGCCTCGCACTGATCGTTGTCCTCGCCGCCGCTGATGTGGCGCCGCGTGCACAAGCGCGGCGGCTTCGGACGCAAGGCGAGCGCGACGCTGCGATCGTCTACCTGCTGGTGCCGCCTCGCGGATGTTATCGGCCTGATGATCGAGCTCGTGGCGCTGCCGACGGTGGCCCTCGACGATCCACTCCTGGCCGTCTCGATCGGCACGCCGATCGCCCTGGGGACCCTACTTGGCCTGGGTCAACCCGAACCGGTCGGCCAGGGCCACGACAATCGGCATCTCGGTCGCAGCAGCAGGAGCCCTCCTCGGCGCATGGCTGGGATTCGGCGCAACAGCCGGGCTTCTGGCGGTCATCACCACGATCGTCGGAGCGGCTGTGGGTGCGAACCTGGCCCTGATCGCACTCGATGTCGCACGAATCGGCGAGGGGCGGAGACAGTTCCGCCCATCGCCATTCCGACGGTCGAACACTGACCCCATCGATCGTTCGCGCAGAGCATGTGGCGTGTGCTGGCTACCGCGCCACATGCTCTGCCGACGCCTACCCAGGTGTCACCTCCACCGGTGCCTGGTCTCCCGGCGGCCATCGACAGCAAGACGGCCGTCGAGCGCATCGACTGAGCAACCTGGCTTGCCAGGCGCGAGCCGGCCTGAATAGGATCGGTCGCGCCCGGCCCCAATGCAGGGAGACGGTGTGGACTTCGCCTTCGCTCCGGGGACGGAGAGCAGGCTCAAGATGCTCCAGCAGCTGTTGCGAGACCGGACCGACGGCACCGCGGCGCTGGACACGACGCTGATCGAGACGTCCGGCGTGACCACGGTCACCGACTTCATCCGGCACGTGGACACGACCCAGACCCTCCCGGTCTCCGACCTCGTGCTTGGCTCACACGGCAACGACACGGGGTGGCTGGAGATCGACATCGACGCGATCGCGCCGCGCGCGGTGAGCTACGCGGTCCTCAAGGCCGCCTGGGACGACGTGACGCGCCGCAATCGCCTGCGCATCCCGCCTGACATGTACACCACGGCGCAGGGTCAGCGGGCGCCGGTCCGGGTGATCATCAAGGGCTGTCGCGTCGGGCAGGCCCCGAAGTTCGTCGACGGCCTGAAGATGCTGTTCGGCGGCAAGATCCCCGTCATCGCGCCAAAGCACTTCTACGCGGTGCGCCCGATCTTCAAGACACGCAGGAAGAAGATCGTCGCCAACCTCGGCTCGTTCGAGCACCTCGTCTACAGCAACGAGATCGTCTCGCCCACGGCGATGAAGCGCGCGGACCTCCTCGCAGCCTACCGCGCCAAGGGCTTCCAGCAGTTCAACGCGACGAGCACCACGCCGAGCCCGATCCCCGACCTCTGGGACACGTGGTTGCCGAAGGCAGCGAAGAACCTCGGCGTCGGCAAGCGGCCCATCGAGTTCACGGTCTCGCTCGGGCGGACGATCGAGAAGTTCAAGACGTTGTCCGGCATGGCCGAGTTCCGCCATTCCACGCCCAAGATCAACGTCAAGATCGACAACCCGCCGGCATCGGTGAAGACCAAGGCCGGCTTCAAGACGGCGCTCGCCGCCAGGGACGACTACCAGGCCAACTGGGGCCCGACCGGCTTCCCCGTCTACGAGCAGTACGGGCACACGACGTTCGACGCCTTCTTCGACAGCTTCACGTGGACGGCGCCGAAGAAGCTGAGCTCTGACCCCTTCATCTGGGTCGGCACGCGCCACGAGTACAACGTCCTGCTGCCCGTGGTCAAGCCGCCGATGACCGGCAAGGCGACGGACCAGCTCATCTACAACTACTTCCCGCCGCGCAGCGGCAGCGGCACGGCGTTCATCGAGCTGCTCGAGAGCGAGGCCGGGCTCTTCTACGTGAGCCCCGGTGCCCCCTGATGGCCGATCGCGACACCCTCGCCGCGCTTGCCGAGGAGCTGGGGCTCGCGATCGCCCCGGTGACGCGGGCGCTCGAGGACGAGGGCTCGTTCACCGAGCTCATGCTCAACCTGGGCTGGGACATGACGACCGTCCCATCCGCGCTCGCGGCGCTGCAGCCGCCGGCGCAGACGGTCGTCGAGCTCGTGGAGACCGGCGACATCGACTCCGACAGCGCGCCGGCGCTCCTGCAAGCGATCGGCTCTGCGCTCGGCGCGATCTCGGACGTCGGGAGCGCCACCGGCCTGCCGGGGACCGTCGACGCGGCGCAGTTCGTCGCCGAGTTCCCGCGCCAGCTCGTCGACTTCCTTGCGATCGAGTACCTGCTCGACTACCAGCCGCGCATTGGCGAGCTGCTGAAGCTCGCCGGCGTCATACGGCTCGTCGAGGTCCCCGCCGCCGGCCTGCGCGGCCCCTTTGTGCGGCGCGTGATCGCCTGGGAGGACATCGCCAAGCTGCTGGACGACCCGGCGGCGATCTTCCGCAACGCCTACAAGTTCGGCCAGCCCGACTTCAACCAGGAGACCTTCGTCGATAACGTCGCCGACGCGGCCGAGGCGTTCGGGATCGAGACGATCTTCGACCGCGTGCCCGATGCCGTCGAGACGATCCTCATGCAGGGGTCGACGGTCACTAACCCCTACCGCGGCTACGTGCGCGCCCCGCTGCTGGGCTCGCGCTTCGGCGACGACGAGGTCGAGGCGGGCGTCGGCGTCTACCCGCTCCCGGACGCGGGCGCGGGCAAGGCGCCCGGATTCGCCTTGCTGCCCTACGCGCGCGGCCAGTTCGAGCAGACGATCGACATCGCCGAGAACGTCGCGATCGTGCTCGAGGGCTCGTTCGACGCCGCCGGCGGCGTCGGGATCCTCATCCGGCCGAATCAGCTCGACGTGCTGTTCGATCTCCTGTCCGGCACGCCGGCCATCGGTGGCGAGCTCGGCCTCGGCGTCGCGGTCCACGGCAGCGAGGGCGACCCGGTCGTCCTGGCCGGATCGCGCGACGCCAGCCGCATCGAGTTCCGCACGGTGTCGCTGATGGGGGGCGTGCGCACGGCGAGCGGCGGCCTCGACGCGTTCGTCGAGGCCGACCTGCAGGGCGGGCGGATCGTGGTCAAGCCGGCGAGCGACGACTCCGACAGCTTCCTGGCCTCGTTGCTTCCCGGCGACGGCCTGGTCGTCGACGTCGCGCTGCTCGTCGGGCTCTCGAGCAAGCAGGGGATCTACTTCGGCGGCAGCGGCGGCCTGGAGATCAGCCTGCCGGCGCACATCCAGCTCGGGCCGATCGAGATCGTCTCGGCCACGCTGGCGATCCGCCCCAAGCCAGGCGTCATCCCGCTCGAAGCCGGCGCGACGATCAAGGGCGAGCTCGGCCCGCTGAAGGCCGTGGTCGAGAACATCGGGCTGCGCGTCGAGCTCAGCTTCCCGGCCAACCGCGACGGGAACCTCGGCACCGCCAACCTCGCGCTCGGCTTCAAGCCACCCAACGGCATCGGGCTCTCGATCGACGCGGGCGTGGTCAAGGGCGGCGGCTACCTGTTCATCGACGTCGACCGCGGCGAGTACGCGGGCGCGCTCGAGCTCACCGTCGCCGACTTCCTGAGCCTGAAGGCGATCGGGCTGATCGCGACCAAGAACCCCGACGGCTCGCCCGGCTTCTCGCTGCTCGTGATCATCACGGCCGAGTTCGGCAGCGGGCTGCAGCTCGGCTACGGCTTCGTGCTCATCGGCGTGGGCGGGCTGCTGGGCCTCAACCGCACGATGCGCCTCGAGCCGCTCATGCTCGGCGTCCGCACCGGGGCGATCAACGGGATCATGTTCCCGACGGACATCGTCGCGAACGCGCCGCGAATCATCTCGGACCTGCGGACGATCTTCCCGGCGCGGCAGGGCACGTTCCTGATCGGCCCGATGGCGAAGCTGGGCTGGGGCGCGGGGCTCATCACCCTGTCCGTCGGCGTCATCATCGAGATCCCCGGCAACGTCGCGATCGTCGGCGTCCTCAAGCTCGCGCTGCCGACCGCCGACGATCCCGTCGTCGTCATCCAGGCGAACTTCGCCGGCGCCATCGAGTTCGACAAGAAGCGCGGCTACTTCTTCGCCGCGCTGTTCGAGTCGCGCGTGCTGACGATGACGCTCGAGGGCGAGATGGGAATGCTCATCGCGGTCGGCGACGACGCGAACTTCGTCGTCAGCGTGGGCGGCTTCCACCCGTCGTTCAAGCCGCCGCCGCTGCCCTTCCCGTCGCCGAAGCGCCTGGCGCTGAGCATCCTCAACGAGGACAACGCGCGCATCCGGGCCGAGACCTACTTCGCGGTCACGACCAACACGGTGCAGTTCGGCGCGCAGGCCGAGCTGTTCTTCGGCTTCAACGCCTTCGCCCTCGAGGGCCACTTCGGCTTCGACGCCCTGCTGCGCTTCTCGCCCTTGTACTTCGTCATCGAGGTCTCGGCGTCGGTGTCGCTGAAGGCCTTCGGGGTCGGCTGCTTCAGCATCCGGCGTGCACCTCACGCTCGAGGGCCCGACGCCGTGGCGCGCGCGCGGCACCGGCTCGATCTCGCTCCTGTTCTGGTCGCTGTCGGCCGACTTCGACATCACGTGGGGCGACGTCGTCGAGACGCTCATGCCGGCGATCGAGGTGCTCGAGCTGCTCGCAGGCGAGCTGGCCAAGAACGAGAGCTGGCGCGCGCTGCTGCCCGACGCAACCAACCTCATGGTGTCGCTGCGCCAGCTCGACGACACGGCCGAGACGCTCGTGCTCCACCCGCTCGGGACGCTGCGCCTGAGCCAGAAGAGCGTGCCGCTCGACCTGACGGTGGCGCGCGTCGGCGCGCAGCGACCGTCCGACGCGAATCGCTTCGCGCTGAACGTCACCGGTGGCGGCCTGGCGAAGGTGGCCGACGCGTCGGAGTCCTTCGCCGGCGCGCAGTTCCTCGACCTCGACGACGCCGCCAAGCTCTCGCGACCGGCGTTCGAGCGCCAGCACGGCGGCGTCGACCTGGCCGCGGCCGGCGAGCAGTACGTCTCGGCGCACGCGGTCGCGCGCGTCGTCCGCTACGAGGAGATCATCATCGACACCGCGTGGCGCCGCCACGCGCGGCGCTTCCGCGGCCTGCCGGTCGGCCTGTTCGACCACTTCCTGCGCGGCAACGCCGCGAGCCGCTCGGTGCTCTCGCAGCGCAGCAAGGACGAGCGCCAGCCCTTCGCCGACGTGATCAAGGCGGGCGCGGAGAGCTACGTCGTCGCCAACAGGCGCGACAACAGCGCGGTCGAGGTCTTCGAGAGCGAGGCGATGGCGCAGGACGCGCTCGCGTCGACCGATGCGCTCGCGGCGCAGGAGCTGCACGTGATCCCGGCGAGCGAGGCGGTGGCGGCGTGAGCGCGCCGCTGGGCACCTACAGTTTCCTGCCCTGGCTGCGCCACGGCCTGGCCAACCGCATCACCGCGCCCGACGCGCCCGGCGGCGCGGCGCTGCGCGCCAACGTGCGCGTCGAGCTCGACGCTCACCGGCGCCGCGCTCGCCGGCGGGACGCTGACACGACCGGTCGCGCGCGACGTCGACCTGTACGGGCCCGGCGACGTGGTCGGCATCGACAGCCGCGCGATCGTGCGCACCGAGCCGCGCAACTGGATCACGAACTTCGAGCCCAACTATCTGCCGGCGATCGAGTTCTACGACGAGGACTTCCCGTGGCGCTACACGCCCGCCGCGCCGACAGCGCGGCGGCCGAGCCGCCTGCGGCCGTGGATCGCGCTGCTCGTGCTGACCGAGGACGAGTTCGACGACTGCACCATCCCCGGCCGGCCGCTGCCGTCGATCGCGATCAAGGACCCGTCCGTGATGCCCGCGGCCGACGAGCTGTGGGCGTGGGCGCACGTGCACGTCAACCGCGGCGCTCGTGCCCGACGGCGTCGTCGTCTCCGACGACATGGCCACGGTGCTGCCGCGCTTCGCGGCCGCGCTCGCGGAGAACCCCGATCTCGCCTACTCGCGCCTCGTCAGCCCGCGCAAGCTCGGCCGAGAACGACGCCTACCACGCGTTCGTCGTGCCCGCGTTCGAGAGCGGCCGTCTCGCCGGGCTGAAGCTCGACCGGCCGCAGCGACGCCTGATGCCACGCACTCGGCGTGGGCCGACTACCCGGGCCGCGAGGAGGGCGCGAACCTCCCCGTACTACCACCGTTGGTTCTTCCGCACCGGCGCGCGTCGGCGACTTCGAGTACCTCGTGCGCATGCTGCAGCCCGCGGCCGGTCGACCGCGCGGGTGGGCACGCGCGACATCGACGTGCCGCGACCCCGGCGCGAATCTTCCGCCGATCGCCGACCAGCGACTCGCCGGGCGTGCTGCCGCTGGGTGGCGCGCTGCGCGTGCCCGCGCGAGGCGCTGAGCCCCGAGGCACGAGCAGGAGCGCGAGCGCCACGACAACTGGGCGCAGCCGTATCCGCATCCCTTCCAGCGCGCGCTCGCCTCGCTGGTCGACCTGGCCGACGACTATCTCGCCGCCGCCATGGCGCGGCAGCGATCCGGATCCGCTGATCGTGCCGCCGCTCTACGGCGCGCTGGCACGCGCTCACCCAGCGGCTGCTGACCGAGCGCGACGGCAGAGCCCTCGATCCGCGACGACAACTGGGTGCACCAGCTCAACCTCGATCCGCGCCATCGCGTCTCGGCCGGATTCGGCACTCGCGTCGTGCAGGACGGCCAGGAGGAGCTCATGAGCGCCGCGTGGGAGCAGGTCGGCGACGTGCTCGAGGCCAACGCGCGCATCCGCGCCGCCCAGCTCGGCCGCGAGGTCGCGAACGCCTGGCACGCGGAGCAGCTCGCACCGCTCCTTGCGGCGCAGGCCGCCGCAGGTCACTCTGCTCACCGCGCCGGTGCAGGCGCGGGTGATGAGCGGTCAGGTCACGGCGGCGCACGAGGTCGCGAAGAGCTCGATGCCGGAGGCGCCGCTCGGCGCGGCGACTGCGGAGGATGCTGCGGCCGGGCGGGCGGGTGGCGCGGCATCTCGAGGCGAGCGGAGCGGCGGGCGGCGGGGCCGTTGCGGGCGGAGCCGGAGCGGCCGGAGGCGGCAGCCGGCGGCGGAGCCGGAGCGGCCGGCACGGCCACCTCCCTCGCCGCCTCTCTCGCGCAGCGCATCGCCGACGGCGACGTGACCGCCGCGCCGCCCAAGCAGGTCCCGCCGGCGTGGTCACCGTCGACGACGCCGCGGCGGCGGCCGACCCGCCCGGCATCCCGCGCTGGCTCGCCGCCCTGCTCCGCCGCGCGCCGTGGCTGCGCTTCGCCGCGCTCGTGCTCGCGGTGCTGGTCCTCGTGATCGCGCTGATCGTCGGCGGGGCGGCCGCGCTGATCGTCGGCATCGTCCTCGTCATCGCGGGCGTGGCTGCGTGGCTCTACCTCACCCGCGTCCTCGCCGATCTCAAGCGAGCCGATCCGCTCTACGAGGCCGGGCAGACCGTCGAGGGCGTCGCCGACCTGCCGGCCAGCCCGGACTTCACGATCTCGCGACCCGGCGACGCCGTCACGCCCACGACCGGCGCGCGCGACAGCGTCGAGGCGACCCGCTTCAAGGGCGCCCTGACGGACGCCGCGCGCCTGCGCGACGCCTCGCAGCGCGCCGCCTTCGAGCCCGCTCGTCCGGCGCTCGACGTCCCGGCGCTCGCGACGGCAGTGGTCGAGGCCCTCGATCCCGACGTAACGATCCCTCGCCGAGTGCTCTACGGCATCGCTCTGCCCGAGCGCTTCGCGAAGATCGTCGCCGAGCAGTTCCAGGAGGCGATGGCCTATCCGGTGCTCGACGTGCCGATGTACCGGCCGCTGGTCGACATCTCGGCTCCGAGCTCTTCCTGCCCAACCTCAACCTGATCGAGCCCGAACAGCATCACGCTGCTCGAGACCAACCAGCGCTTCATCGAGGCGTACATGGTCGGGCTCAACCACGAGTTCGCGCGCGAGCTGCTGTGGCGCGAGTACCCGACCGACCAGCGCGGCAGCTACTTCCGCCAGTTCTGGGACGTCTCGAGCTTTCTCGCCGACGCGAGCCGATCGCTCAGCAGCTGCGCGAGCAGCTGCGCGACATCCCCCCGCTGCACCTGTGGCCGCGGCGACTCGGACCTCGGCGACCACGACAACCGCGCAGGCCGGCGGCGGCCGAGCGACGAAGAGGTCGTGCTGGTGATCCGCGGCGAGCTGCTCAAGAAGTACCCGAACGCCGTCATCTACGCGCATCGCGCGCGCTGGCAGACGCACGCCGACGGCTCGATCGACAAGAGCCAGGAGCGCGCGCTCGTCGACATCGCCGATCCGAGCGACGCCCACGCCCGCGAAGGTGCGAACGCCGCTCTACGAGGCGCAAGCGTCGACCCCGACATCTACTTCTTCGGCTTCGACCTGACCGCGGAGGAGGCGCAAGGGCGAGACGCCGAGGCACGCGACGACCCCGGCTGGTTCTTCGTGATCAAGGAGCGTCCGGGCGAGCCGCGCTTCGGCTTCGACATCGCGCGCGACGGCGCGCTCGAGGTGTGGAACGACCTCGCGTGGCCCGACGTCCTACCGACGGGCGAGCTCGTCGGCGTCGGCGCCACGACCCCGACGTTCACGCTGGCCGCGCCGACAGAGCCGGAGAAGGCAACGCAACATGCCGACGACGTCCAGGTGAGCTGGGGCCCGACCATGACCGCCGCCGACGCCGCCTACGTCATGTACCAGGCGCCGGTGCTGGTCGGCGTGCACGCGGCCGAGATGCTGACCCCGAGAGCGAGTGACGGTGCCGGACTCCCCCGACCGTAAGGACGAGCTTCGCGCCGCCCGCGAAGCCGCCGACCGGGCGCGGGCCTCTCTCCTCGCCGCCCGGGACCAGGCGCGCGCCGCCAAGGCCTCCGCTCAGCGCATCGCCCGCTCGGTCGGCGAGGACGACGCCGACCTGGCCGCCGCGCAGCGCGCAGTGCGCGAGGCTGAGGCGCGACTGGCCACCGCGCGCGAGACCGCCACGCGTGCCGCGGTTGCCGCGCGTGGCGCCGTCGAGGCCTTCGCGCCGCTCGCCGATCCGCGCGAGGGCGCCGCCGATTGGGACGACCGCGAGCCCGTGCTCCTGCTCCCTCTCCGCCTGGAGACGCGCTGGGTCGAGCGGCGAGCTGCTGGTGCGCGTCTTCCCCGACGACTGCCTGGTCGACACCTTCGAGCCCGACCTCTCGGAGAACGAGTACGGCGTGGTCGAGCGCTACTGGATCGACGTCTGGCGCGCGGGCGGCGTGGAGCTTGGCCAGCGCGCGGCGTGGCGCGCGATCGTGGCCAGCCTGGGATCGGGACGCGCGGGCTACGTCGTCGGCAGGCACGCGCCGCTGAACACGGAGGCGCAGCGGCCAGTCAAGGCCGCGCCCGACGACGTCGTGCTCGTCGTCGCGACGCAGCCGCCACCGCCCCCCGAGGCCGCGGCGCTCGCCACCTACTGGGCGGCCGTCTGGCGCGGCGGCGACGACGCGCAGGCCATCCAGCAGGCCCACGCCGACCTCGTCAGCGCGGTCGGCGCCGCGCGCGCCGACGAGATCCTCGAGCAGTACGCGCCGGCCAACCCGGATGAGTCACCGGCGCCGCCGCTCACCCGCGCCGACGTCGACGTCCAGGTCGCCTTCCTCCTCCTGCCCGCCCGGCCGGTCGCTGCAGGCGCATCGTGGACCCGCCCGCCCACGGCCGCTCTGCTACCCGAGCGCTTCGTCCTGCTCGGGTACCGCGACGGCGCGCTGGTCCTCGAAGAGCTCGGCGCGCCGCTGCCCGAGCGCGTCGTGGTCGGCCCCGATCCCTCCGACGAGGACTCGCTGGCCAGCATCGACGGCACGCTGCAGACCTCCGACGAGCTGCGCTGGCTGTTCGACTTCGACCGCGCGGTCAAGGACGGCCTCGGCTTCCGGGTCGAGCTGAACGCGACGACGGCCAACGGCCTGGACCGCCTGCTCGTCGTCGGGCTGCGCACGAGCTCGGACGCCGCGCAGGCGAAGGCCGAGCTCGAGGAGCTGCTCGAGCACCACCGCCACGGGCGGGCCGGCTTCGATCTGCTGCCGCAGGGCCTGCCCACCAACAACACCGAGGAGGTGAGCTCAGGCGTCCGGCGCGGCGACGATCCCGACGCAACCTGGCGCGACCCCTTCGCGGCCCCCCCGGCCTTCACGCCGACGCCCGATCCGCTCGACCAGCGCGACGGCGAGTGGCTCGCGCGGTGGCTGGGGATCGATCCCGCGGTCCTCGCGCCGCTCGCCGGAGCCGCCGGCCGCGACCAGCGCGAGGCGCGCGCGATGCAGACCGCGCTATGGCCGGCGACGCTCGGCTACATGCTCGGGACGCTCCTGCAGCCCGTGTTCGACGAGCGCGCGCTCGATCAGGTGCGGCGCTTCTTCACGGCGTTCGTCAGCGGCCGCGGCCCGGCGCCCGCCGTGCGGGTCGGCTCGCAGCCGTACGGCATCCTCGCGACGACCGCGTTCTCGCGGATGGCATTCACCTCCAAGCAGGCCTTCGAGGCCGGCCTGCACGCGCGCCTGCTCGCGGCGCGCGGCGACTGGGCGGCGCTGGCGGGCGGCGTTTCGCGGATCGGGCCCGGCGGCACCCCGCAGCAGACGCTGCTCGACGTCGTCGGCCTCAACGCGACCTCGGTGGAGTACCACCAGCGCTACGCCGAGAGCGTCGACGACCTCTACAACCGGGTGAACCTGTGGGGTGCCGGTGCGTCGTGGCTGGCGGCGTTCCAGGCGTCGGGCGTGCTCGAGGACGGCAGCGACCTGCTGCGACGTCTCGGCTACGAGGGCGACGCCACCCCCGACATCCTCGAGCGAGTGTTCTTCGGCGCCCAGCAACGCCTCCTCGGGCCGCTGGTCGACGACCGGCCGCTGTCGGAGTCCGCGCCGATCCGCGCATACACCGCCGACGACCGCAACTACATCGCGTGGCTGATCGACGCGGCCCGCACGTCGCTGGAGACCGTGCGCCGCGAGGACGGCCTCGAGGACGACCCCGCCGCGCTGCTCTACCTGATGCTCCGCCACGCCGTGCTGCTCGGCTACTGGGAGACGGCCGTGCGGCTGCGGCTAGACGCGGGCGCGATCGACGTCGCGACCGTCGCGCAGCTACGCGAGGAGGCGCCATTCGTCAACGTGGCCGAGCGCGCTCCGGACAGCGAGAGCCGCTTCGCCCAGCTGTATCGCACCGACGTCGCCGTCACCGGCGACGACGTGACGCTCGTCGGCGATCACATCACCGCCGTGCTCGGCGGCGAGGCGCCGGGCGTTCGCCTCCTCGACGACCAGCTCGCCGCGCTCGATCGGCTGCGCGACGTGCCGACAGCGCGTCTGGAGCGGCTGCTGGCCGAGCACGTCGACACCTGCTCGTACCGTCTCGACGCGTGGATGACCGGGCTGGTGCACGAGCGTCTGGCCGCGCTCGGCGAGCGCACCGGCGTCCATCTCGGCGCCTTCGGATGGCTCGAGGACGTACGGCCACGACCGCGGGACCTCACCCCAGTCGTCCTCGACGAGGACCTCGCGAAGGTCTTCGATCCCGACGGCACGAGCCCGCTGGTCATCGACTCGACGAACGGCGGCCACCTGCACGCGCCGTCGCTCAACCACGCCGTGACCGCGGCGGTGCTGCGCAGCGGCTACCTCGCCCACGCCACGCCGGCGACGCCCGACGCCTTCGCCGTCGACCTCTCCTCGCGCCGGGTGCGCGCCGCGCTGGAGATCATCGAGGGGATGCGCAACGGTCAGTCGCTCGGCGCGCTGCTCGGCTACCGCCTCGAGCGTGGGCTGCACGACCGCCACGCCGTCGCCGAGGTCGACGCGTTCCTGCTCGCGCTGCGCAAGGCGTTCCCGCTGGTGGCCGACCGCCTCGACGAGACGCGCAGCGACGACGACGTCCCGATCGAGGCCGTCGAGGCGCGCAACGTCGTCGACGGCCTCGCGCTCGTCACCCACGTGCGCCAGACGGGCGACGCCTCCTACCCGTTCGGGCGCGACCTCCCCGCCGCGACGCCGGCGCAGGCAGCGGCCATCGACGCCGAGGTCGCAGCATTGCTCGAGGTGCACGACGCCAGCGCCGACCTGACGCTCGCCGAGAGCGTGCACCAGGCCGTGATCGGCAACGTCGACCGCGCCGCCGCGACCCTCGACGCCTTCGGCCGCGCGTCGCTGCCGCTCGAGCCGCAGGTCGTGCAGACGCCGCGCAGTGGCAGCGCGATCACCCATCGCGTCGCGATCCACGTGCGTCCGCAGGCGGACCCCCTGCAGACGCCGATCCCCGGCCTCGGGGTCACGCCGCGGTCGATCGGCGAGCCCGCGCTCAACGCGTGGCTGGCGAAGCGCCTGCCGCCACCGTCGTCGGTGGCCTGCGCCGTCCAGTGGGACGACCCCGCGACGGGGGCGCCCGCCAGCCAGGTCGTCACTCAGGCCGACGTCGGTCTACAGCCGCTCGACCTCCTGGCCCTTCTGCAACCCGACGGCGACCAGGCCATGGGCGAGCTCGACGCTCGCGTGCTCCTGCGCGTCCAGCGCACGGTGACGCCGCGGCCCGACGCGCAGCTGCGCATCGTCTACACGAAGCGCGTGCCGGGCAAGGCGACGACGTTCTTCGAGATCGCCCCGCTGGTCGAGAGCCTGCGCGCCCTCGCGCTGCGCTCGCGCCCGCTGCGGGCGAGCGACGCGGCGCTCACCAACGAGGCGCGCGAGGCGATGGATGCCGCGGTGCAGGCCGATCCCGGTCGCGCGACCGAGGTGCGCGATCGCCTCGCGCCGATCGCCACCGCGCTGCGGGGCCTGGCCGCGGACCCGCGCCTGGCCGACCCCACCAACCACCGGTCCGCGCTGCTCGGCGGCGTCGACGCGCTGCTCGACGACCTCACCGACCAGCTTGCGACCGTCGCGCGCTTCGGGATCCCCGCGACCGACTGGAGCGACCTCGCCGCCTTCCGCGGACAGCTCTTCCGCGACGTTCTCGCGGCGACCGAGGCGCTCGTCGTGCGCTTCGACCACCGGCTCGACGACTTCGACGCGCTCATCGACCGCTACGACGGGCTGCCCGGCAGCCCGACCGACCCCGAGCACGTCCTCATCCTGCAGCAGGCCGAGCTCATCGTGGCGACCACGGGGACGACCCCGGTGCCGCCGAACTTCAAGACGGTCGTGCTCGCCCGTCGCGCCGACTTCGCGCAGGCCCGGTCGCAGTTCCACGCGCTGCGCACCACCGCCGCTACGACGCTGACCGCGCTGCTCGGCGCCGTCGGCGCGCTCCTGCCGCTCGACGCGCTCGACGCGGAGGGCTTCGATCTCACCCCGTTCGAGGACCAGATCGTCGGCTACGCGACGTCGATGGCCGCCCGCGCGACCGCGGCCGCCGACGGGATCGACGCGCGCCTTGCCGCCGCGCAGGCCGCGCTCGACGCCCACGACGCCGCGGCCGGCGGGCCCGCCCGCGTCGCCGCCCTCGACGAGGCCCATCGCGCGCTGCTCGGCGACGACGCGCGGCTGCTGCCCGAGCTCACCCTCGGCCCCGAGCAGGCGGCGGAGTGGGACAACGCCGTGCGAGCGAGCGAGAGCGGCGCGCCCTTCGCCCACCTCGCCGCCGACCACGACGCGCCCATCGAGGACTGGCTGCACGGGCTCGCCCGCGTGCGCGAGAAGCTCGGGCACTGGGAGCAGGCGCTGCTCATGAGCGACCCGCTCGGTATCGGCGAGCCCGACCTCACCGCGATCCAGTTCCCGTACCGGCCCGGCGAGCCCTGGCTCGGACTCGAGCTTCCGGCAGGCACCGCCATCGACTCAGATCGCCTGCTCTATACGGCTCACTACGACGGCTCGTTCGATGCTGCGCAGCGCCAGTGCGGGCTGCTGATCGACGAGTGGACCGAAGTGCTCCCGAGCGAGGCGCAGACCACGGGCCTGGCCTTTCACTTCGACCGGCCGAGCAGCGAGCCGCCGCAGGCGTGGCTGCTCGTCGTGCCGCCAGAGCAGACAGGCGCGTGGGACTGGGCCGACATCGTCGACGCCGTGCACGAGACGCTGGACGGCGCACGGCTGCGCGCCGTCGAGCCCGATCAGCTCGACGGCACGGCGTGGGCGCGATTCCTGCCGGCGGTGGTCACCGCGACCGCGCTGCACCCGATCACCATCGCGATCGACTACGGCCGCGTGAACGGCACGCTGAAGCTCATGGAGACCGACGATGGCTGACCGCTACCGCATCGACGACATCGGCGTGGCGCTCCAAGAGCGGGCGTTCCCCACCGTGACGACCTGGAACCGGCTCGAGGGCCGGCCGCGCACCGCCGACTTCGCGCGCAGCATGCGCGCCGAGGTGCGCGATCCGCTGTGGATGCTCGCGCGCCAGTGGCAGCTCGCCGAGTTCCAGGCCGACGACGCGGGCTCGCCCGTCGAGGCGCGGCTGCACGTCGAGTCGCGGCGCCTGACGCGCTACCGCCCCGGCGACGCGCCGGCCACGGACTTCGACGACACGCTTCCGCTCGAGGCGACGGTCGAGCGCCGGCCGCTGCCGCTCGGGCTCGACCTGCGGCTCGCGATGGGACGCCGCTGGCTGGCCATGGCCGCGCCCATCCACGACTACCGCGCGGCGTTCATCGACCGCTATCGCATCGAGCTGCCCGATCCGGATGACCCGGCCGACGTGGCGATCTGCGCGCACCCGGCGGCGTGGGCCGCGGTCTCGGCGGTGGCCGAGCGCGCGATGGACGGCGGCGCGCTGTACGAGCACCTGATGGCGGACCCCGCCAACCGTGCCTACGACCTGATGACGACGGTCCTCGACGAGCACAAGGACGACCTCGACGACGCCGCCGTGCGCTTCGTGGCCTGGTTCAGGCGGCTCGTCGAGCAGCCGCCCGCCGAGGACGCCTGGGACTCGCAGCGCTTCGAGTATCGCTTCGCGTGCGCCGCGCCGGACGGCGACGGCGAGCAGGCGCTCGTGGCCGAGGGCTACGCCGGCGGGCGACTCGACTGGCCGAGTGTCGACTTCGATCCGAACGCCGCCGACCTCGGCGCCGCCGACCCCGGCGGGCCGGTGACGACGCACACGTACGCCGGCATCCCCGCGCCGGCCGCCTTCGACGGCATGCCGAACCTGCGCTACTGGGCTTTCGAGGACGGCCGGACGAACCTCGGCGACGTGCGGCCGGACACCACCGACCTGGCCAAGCTGCTCTTCCTCGAGTTCGGCCTGGTCTACGCGAACGACTGGTTCGTGCTGCCGTGCGACATCCCGGTCGGCTCGCTGGCGCGGGTACGGGGTCTCAGCGTGACCAACGTCTTCGGCGAGCGCTTCTGGATCGAGCGGACCGGGTCGCGCGCCGACGAGCAGTGGCAGCGCTTCGCCATGTACACGCTCGAAGAGGCCGGGCTGGCGGTGCTGCCGACCGTGCCGAAGGTGCAGGAGGCCGAGCCGATCGAGCAGGTCGCGCTCGTGCGCGACGAGATGGCGAACATGGTGTGGGGCATCGAGACGGTGGTGATGCTCGCCAGCGGCCGCGGGACGCGCGGCGTCGAGGCCGCCTACCAGACCCGCGCGCAGTACGAGCGGCTGCTCGGCGCCCCGGCGACGACCGCGGTGCCGCCCGCCGCTCCGGTCCGCTACCAGGTGATGAACAGCGTCCCGGAGAACTGGATCCCCTTCACGCCGGTGCACGTCCCGGGCTCCAACCGCGAGATCCAGCTCCAACGCGCCGCGCTGCCGCGCATCATCGAGGGCGATCCCAACCCGCCGGAGCGCGTGCGACCGCTCACGACCCTGCTGCGCGTCGGCCTCGACGCCACCCCGCCCGAGCCGTACTTCGTCCACGAGGAGGAGGTCCCGCGCGCCGGCGCGCGCGTCTCCCAGGCCTACCAGCGCACCCGCTGGCGCGACGGGCGCGTCGTCGTGTGGCTCGCGGCCCACAAGACGACCGGCCGCGGCGAGGGCTCGAGCGGCCTCGCCTTCGACCGCCTCGTCGACAGCCCGGACAGCTAGCGGCCGACCGCGAAGGCAGGCTCGGAAGTCATACCGATGCCTCACCGAAGACAGTCGCCCAGTCGTTCTTGACGCTGACCACGGTCCAGCCCTTGGCCGCTGCCTGCTCCAGTGACTTCTCCGCGCCGGCGGTGTAGTCGAACTCGCGCTCCTCGTCGTCGTGGAGCAGGAGCAGGCGAAGGGCAGGCCGCCCGGGTCCGCCGGCGTACGTGAGCATCGGGAATGTCGCCGTTCGAGTTCCCGCCGGCGAGGATCGGCCGCCGCCCGATGCGGCTCCAGATGCGCACCGGCTTGACCGGCCCGTCGTCGAAGACGTCCATCTCGGCGGCGTAGGTGACCGTCCCGCCGTGCTCGTCATCCGTGTAGCGAAGCGCGTTCGAGCTGCCGATGACGTGCTCGGGCGGGATGCCGTAGATCTCCTCGGTTACCGGCCGCATGAAGTCGCGGTCGCCGCCCGAGGCGATGTAGTTGGTGAACCCGTTGGCCTCGAGGTAGCGCAGCAGCTCGACCATCGGTTGGTAGCCGCATTCGTTGAACGCCGCGGCCGAGCGTCGGGTGCTTCCCGCCGCGCAGGAAGGCGTCGGCGGCCGCCGAGTATTCGTCGACCGTCTGTCCGGCGAAGGCCTGGAGGATGCCACCCATCAGCAGCTTCACATCCGACTCGTCGCCGTGGTAGTGCTTCGTGATCGCCTCGCCGAGCCAGCCGTAGTCCTTGCTCGTAGGCGGCCTTCCACGGCTGGCGCCCGCGTAGCGACTCATCGGTCTCCGCCATCGCCGCGAGCCGCATGAGGATGAAGCCGAGCTCGATCGGCATCGGCTTCTCGCACCAGAGCGTGCCGTCGTTGTCGAAGACAGCGACGCGCTCGGCGGGCTGCGACGTAGTCGGGCCCACCCTCCGTCGTCACCCGCTCGACGAAGTCGACGATCGCCTCGCGTGTCGCCGTGTCGTGCCAGGAGGTCAGGTGCTCGCTCATCCCGGCCCCTACTGCGACCGGATCAGCATCTCGGCCTGGCGTTCGAGGTCGACGTACGGCTCGCCGCTGACGTCGACTGCGACCCGGTTGATCGTCCCGCCGGTGAAGACGTACGGAGGCTCGCCGGGGTAGTCGTCGGTCACCGGCTCGCCGCTGTGCCGTCCGACGTAGAGGCCCGAGCCGGCAATCGAAAATGCCCCGAGCTGGGTCTTGATCTTGCCCTCGCCGACCTTCGTGTCCCCGTGGTACAGGGACAACGTTCCGGTGGCGCACGTCGGTTCCATCCCTTCCTTCTCGAACGAGGCCGAGAGGATCAGGTTCTCGCCGGTCGGAACGTCCTCGGTGCCGACGACCATCTGCTCCTCGGCGCCGACGAAGTTGTTGACGTAGTGGAGGCGGTTGTCCTTGACGTAGAGCGCGTGGCCGCCGAAGCGCGACCCGATCGCGAAGAGCACGCCCTCGGCTCCGGGGGCCGGGATGTCGACGAGCGCGCCGATCACGAACGAGCGGTTCTTCGTGTTGACGGCCTGCCACTCGCTGACCGGCGCCGTGCCCGGGAAGTACACGTACCGGTTGCGCGGAGCGGTCAGCTGTGGCCGAGGCGTCGGTCATGATCTCGACCGGCGTGCGGTCGTCGAGCGGGAACGCGCCGTTCGCGCCGGCCTCGGAGAACCAGACGTTGACGAGCTCCCGCAGCTTGTCGGGCTGCTCCGCCGCGAGGTTGTTCACCTCGGAGCGGTCGACGTCGACGTGGTACAGCTCCCACTCGTCGTCGTTGAAGTTGCCCCAGCCGGCGATGCACGGATGCGTCGTCACCGCCTTCCAGCCCTCGTGCCAGATCGAGCGGGAGCCGAGCATCGCGTAGAACTGCGTCTTCCGCTTCGACTCGGCCGACGCGTCGTCGAGGCTCTCGCGCATGCTGACGCCGTCGATCGGCGACTGCGTGTGCCCCTTGATCGTCTCCGGCGGCTCGACGCCGAGGACGTCGAGGATCGTCGGCACGATGTCGATCGCGTGGTGGTACTGGTGGCGGATCTCGCCGCGCGCCTTCGTCCCGGCCGGCCACGAGATGATGCACGGGTCGCTCGTTCCGCCGTTGAACTCGTAGCGCTTCCACATCTTGAACGGCGTGTTGAACGCCATCGCCCAGCCGTTCGGGTAGTGGTTGTACGTCTTCGTGCCGCCGAGCTCGTCGATCATGGCCAGGTTCTGGGCCAGGTCGTCGGGGACGCCGTTGGCGAACTTCATCTCGTTCACGGAGCCGTCGGGCCCGCCCTCGCCGCTGGCGCCGTTGTCGGAGACGACGACGATCATCGTGTTCTCGAGCAGCTCGTTCGCCTCGAGGTAGTCGAGCAGGCGCCCGATGTGGAAGTCGGCGTGCGCGAGGAACCCCGCGTACACCTCCGCCATGCGGGAGAAGAGCTTCTTCTCGTCGTCGTTCAGCGAGTCCCACGGGCGCGTGACGTCGAGCATCGGGAACGGCTTTCCGTCCGGGCCGGTGCGCGTCTGGTCGCCCGATCGGGTTGATCGGCGGCAGCTCCGTGTCGGCGGGCACGATGCCGAGCTTCTTCTGCCTGGCGAGCGTCTGCTCGCGGATCGCCTCGTAGCCCATGTCGAAGCGGCCCTTGAACTTGTCGATCCACTCCTTCGGCGCGTGGTGCGGAGCGTGGCAGGCGCCCGGCGCGTAGTAGAGGAAGAACGGCTTCTCCGGTGCGACCGCCTTCGCGTCGCGGATGAACTCGAGCGCCTTGTCGGTGATGTCGTCGGTGAGGTGGTAGCCCTCCTCCGGAGTCCGTCGGCTGGTCGACCGGATGGTTGTCGTAGACGAGGTCGGGGTACCACTGGTTCGTCTCGGCGCCGAGGAACCCGTACCAGCGCTCGAAGCCGCGGCCGGTCGGCCAGTTGCGCCGCGTCGAGGCGAGGTTCATCTCGTCGGTCGGGCAGAGATGCCACTTGCCGACCATGTACGTGTTCCAGCCGCGCTCGCCCAGGATCTCCGAGAGCATCCCGTTCTCGGGCGGGACCGTGCCGCTCGCGTTCGGGAACCCGATCGCGGCCTCGGTGATGCAGGCCATGCTGTTGCGCGTGTGGTTGCGGCCCGTGAGCAGGCACGAGCGCGTCGGCGAGCACAGCGCCGTCGTGTGGAACTGCGTGTAGCGAACGCCCGGCGTCGACGATCCGGTCGATGTTCGGCGTCTCGATCGGCCCGCCGTAGCAGCTCATCGCCGAGAAGCCGACGTCGTCGAGGACGATGTAGAGAACGTTCGGCGCACCGTCCGGCGCCTTCGGCGGCTCGAACGGAGACCAATCGGGCTCCGAATCGCGAATATCGACGTTGATCGTCCCCTTGAACACCTCTCCCATCATCAACCCCCTCAGGTTCACCGACTCGCCAAGTGGGTACCTGTCTATCAGACATACGCGGCCCAGATCGTCCCGCGGCCCGACGCTCTGATGTCATGGGCGGCGGCCGGAGCAACGGTTGCGCTACCGGATCGAGCGCCGGCGGAAGCGAGCCCAGGCGTCGCCCCCGGAGGTCACGGACGCATGTTCTAATGGACAGGTCGTGTGCCGCGCGCAACGATTCCGCGGTGGCGGCTCGACCACCCGGCAGATTGGAGGAGCTTTGGCAACGTTCGGCGTCATCATTCGCTACCCCGGTGGAACCAAAGATCAGTACGAGGCCGTGCGCGCCCAGGTCTTCCCGACGGACGGGAGTTTGCCCGAAGGCCTGGCCCAGCACATAGCTGGGGCTACCGACGACGGCTGGGTCGTTCTGGGGCTTTGGGATTCTCGGGAGAGCTACGAACGTTTCCGTGACGAGACGTTGATGCCCGGCCTACAAGGCATCGGCGAGGCTGGGTACCCGTCACCGCCACAGGTGACAGCGTTCGAGATCCACAAAGAACAGCAACGCAGCGACGACTAGCCGCTCTGGCCCGCGGAGAGCTCGTTCGCGAAGAACTCGAGAGCCGTCTTCGTCTTCGTCTGCTGCTCACCGGACAGGTTTACGCCTTTCTTCGCAAGGAAAGCACGTGCCTCTGCCGCCACCTGCATCGGCTCGTTCGTCGCGCACTTCGTCGAGAGCTCGAGGATTCGTGAGCCGTCCGGGTAGAGCCAGAGCTCCGCGACGAGGGGACGCCCGAAGCCTTGTGGGCTCCACTTCAGCTTGAGAACGAAGATCGGACCCATGACCGAGAGCCCGCCGAGCTCGACGCCTTCCGGAGCATTGGCGGCGAAGAACTCCTGCTGCTCCTTCGAGAAGAGCTTCCGGAGCGGCTTCTCACCCTTGATCGCGGCCCAGACGTCCGTCGGCGCGAGCTTCTGCTTCAACGCCGCCGAGCACACGAAACCTCCCGGCATGGCGTCGACCTCGACGACGAGGTTGGGAGACTTCCGCAGCTGCTCCGGGAGTGCATCCGGCACGACCGGGCGCAGCTTCACCACGGAGTCGTTCCCCTTGCCCTGGATTCGCCTCGCCCGAACGACGACGCCCGCCTTGTTGAGGGTGAGCTCGGGGGTATCGAAGAAGAAGACCTGCCTGATCTGGGCGTCCAGTGGATCCAGCTCGAGCGCGACTGCGGTCCCGCGCTGACTCGACTCGGGCACCGTCAGCTTCAGCTCGACGCTGTCCGCGCCCTTGACGAGCCCGAGCATCTCTTGCAGCTGCTCGTCTGACAGTGGCGCGGTCCTCTTGGTAGCGGTCGCCATTGCGTGCCCCTCCTCGCTTCGCATGCTGCCCCCGGGCACGAGTATCGTCGTCCCGCCGTCCGATGGTCAAATGTGAACGCCCCGTCCATGAGCCATCCCGGGCCTCCCGGCTCGAGGGCCCGCAGGCCCGGAACGTGCGCTGGCGCGGAGGGGCCGCACGGTGACTACCACGCCCGAGACGCACGCCGATCGCCGACTCGAGCTGGCCGCGACGGTGCTCCTGACGTTCGCGGCCGTGGCTATCGCCTGGGCCAGCTACCAGTCGGCCAGCTGGCACGGCAGACAGGCCGAGGCCCAGAGCGCGTCGATCGCGGCGCGCGTCGAGTCGACCCGAGCGTCGAACGTCGCCAACCGGGACGCCCAGATCGACGTCGCCGTCTTCACGCAGTGGGTGGACGCGTACGCGCGGGGAGAGACGAAGCTGGCGGACTTCTACGAGCGGCGGTTCCGGCCCGAGTTCAAGCCTGCTTTCGACGCCTGGGTTGCAACCAAGCCGAGGACGAACACAGAGGCGCCTCTCTCTCCCTTCGCAATGCCCGAGTACAAGCTCGCCGCAAACGCCGAGGCCGACCGCCTGGAAGCGGAGGCAGCGGTCCAGTCGCAGCTGGTGAAGGCGGCCATCCAGCGAGCCGACAACTACCTGCTGGCAGTCGTCCTCTTCGCGGCCTCGCTCTTCTTCGCGGGCATCAGCACGCGGTTGCACATGCGATCGGGGCGTATCGTCGTGCTCGGAATCGGCTGGGCGCTCTTCATCGGGACGGTCGTCTGGATCGCAACCTTCCCGGTCAGCGTGTCGGCCTGAGCTACGCGAAGATGTTGACGGCCCGGGCGATCACCAAGCCGATGACCAGCAACGAGATCAAGGACTGAAGCGCCATGGTCAGCTTGGCCCAGCGAGCCATGGGCATGACATCGGTGGGGCTGAACGCAGTACTCGTGGTCAGGCCGAGGATCAGGTAGTCGACGTACTGCGGCCGCCATCCGGGTGGGGCGAGCTCGGGGCTCAGCTGGTGCGTGAACGCGAAGTCGGGAAACTCGCGCTCCCCCAGGTACCGCGCGTAGGGCCCACCGCTGTCGAGCAGCCAGTAGAGGAGCCCGAAGATCAGGCAGTTGCCGAGCCAGATCAACGCGCCCGAGGCAAGCAGCGTGGTCGCCGACTCTGTCACCTTCCCGCCCTGGATCAGCTGGGTGATCAGCACGCCGGTGGAGATTAAGGCCACGACCGCCAGCGCCACCACGAGCGCGATGGAGACCGGGCGGAGCCAGTGCCTACGCCCGCTCACGTGGGCCGGATCGGCAGCCAGCAAAACGACCAGCAACGCGATCTCGATGGCTGGGACGAGCCAAGGCGGCCCTAGCGACTCCCGGTGAGGCTCGACCAGGCGCAACACGATCGTGATGACGATGAAGAGGCCGAACACGAGCGCGACCGGCCAGCGCGGCTCGATGAAGACTCGGTCCGCCCCTCGAGCCGCGACGGCCTCCTCTGGGTTCTCTGGACTCGCCTGGTGCACGTGTGGGGAAGCATGACCGGCCAAGTCCGTAGCCGTCGGTTGCCACCGGTTGCGGTGAGAGCTCCGTGGTAAGGAGAGAGTCGGCGGTTCGAGTCCGTCAGAGGGTCATGCTCGATCCGCAGGTACTTGCATCTTAGCGTCAATGCACATTGACGCTATGATGCGGAAATGGCAAGGGTGAGGACCACGCTGACGATCGACGAGGAAGTTCTGCGGGCGGTGAAGGTGCGAGGGGCGCGTACCGGCAAGGGTGACAGCGAGGTGATCGAGGGCGCTTTGCGTCGGGAGCTCGGCCTCGACCTGCTCGATCGTCTTTGGCAGAGCGACGACATCGGTGAGGACGACGCGCTCGCGCTCGCCGTCGAGGCCCAGCACAAGACGCGGCCACGCAGCCGCTGAGTGCGCGCCGTCCTCGATCCCAACGTCCTGATAGCCGCGCTGCTCTCCCCCAGCGGGGCGCCCGCCCAGATCCTCCGCCGCTGGCTCAGCGGCGAGTTCGAGCTCGTAGTCTCGGAGACGCTGATCGCGGAACTCGAGCGCGCGCTCGCCTACCCGAAGCTCCGCCGCCGCATCCCCGCTGACGAGGCGGCCGAGTTCCTATCCCTGCTCGGTTTCGAAGCTATCGCCACCGCCGACCCGCCGGCTGGCGCCCACCGGTCAGCCGACCCCGGCGACGACTACCTGCTCGCGCTCGCCGAATGCGCGCGTGCCGTCCTCGTCTCCGGCGACCAACACCTGCTCGAGCTCGCCGACAACCTCCCGATCGAGACCGCTCGTGCGTTCCTCGACCGACTCGCCGCCGAGTAAGACCTACCGTCCGTCGCCGCAATAGCCCTCGGGCTCAGGCGTCCCAGGGTCGCGAACGCGGCGTGGGCGTCACGAGCGCTGACGCTGCAGGAAGTCGAGCGTCGCGCGGTTGAAGGACTCGGGGTCCTCGTGCAGCCCGCCGTGCGATAGGTGCTCGAAGACCACCAGTTCGCTCCCGGCAATCCTGCTGTTGATCCGCTCGGCGAAGCGTGGCGAGCAGACGAGGTCGCGCGCTCCGACCGTGATCAGGGTCGGAACGCCGATCTCGCCCAGAATCGGGCTCGCGTCGTTCGCCATGGCCGCCTCGGTCTGGGCGAGGAACGCGTCCAGCGGCTGGGCGGGGCGGCTGCGCACGAAGTCCGCCAGCGTGTCCGCGAACTCCGGCCGGTTGACGTACATCTCGGGTGTGAAGCACAGCGGGAAGATGGCCTGGATCACGGTGTCCGCCACGCTCGGCAGCGTGGACGCGACCGTCCGCCAGAGCTCGACGATGGTTGTCAGATAGAGATCGCTGGTGTCCCACGCGCTGTGCAGTGAGAGCGAGCGGACGCGGTCCGGATGGCGGGCGGCGAGGTGCATGCCCACCGCCGCGCCGAGCGAGACCCCCGCGACGTGGGCCTGCTCGACCCCGATGGCGCCGAGGAAGGCGGCCACCTGGTCGGCATAGACCTCGGTCGAGTACGGCCCGGCGGGTTTGTCGCTCTCGCCCGTGCCGGGAAGGTCCAGCGCGATGCAGCTGAAGTGCTCCGTGTAGGCCGGCAGCTGAAACGCATAGCAAGCGTGATCGGCAGACAGGTAAGGGATCAGCAGGAGCGGTTCGCCTTCTCCCTGCACGTCGTAGTTGATCGTGAGTCCGTCTACGTCGATCTGCGGCATGCTCGCTCCCTTCTGGCCGAGGGCATGTGCGCAGTCTTACAGACAGGCCGAAAGCCGTGAGCATCCGCCGTGCAGAAGTCTCCGGCAGAACGTCGACGAGGAGACGAAACAACAGCTCGCCGAGCGTGCCGCCCGCCGCGCCCCACCCTGCAGCACCCTCGCCTTGTCGGGTACTACTAACGCGCGCGTCGGCGCGGAAGTCCCGGGGCGCATACTCACCATCGGCGTCGAGCAGCGGCGCCGAGGACGACAGAGGAGGAGAGGGATGATCCTGGCAACGACGCAGGTAGAGGATTTCGACCGCTTCGTGGAGATCTTCTCGACCAAGGGCGCGGAAAAGCGAAAGCAGCACGGGTCCAAGGGCTCGCACGTCTTTCGCGATCCCAATGAGGACGACCGCGTCTGGGTGCTCTTCGACTGGGATGCGGAGGGCTGGCAGAGCTTCGTCTCCGACCCCGAGGTCCCCCCGATCATGCAGGAGGCCGGGCACAAGGGCAGGCCCCAGGCCGCGGAGCTCGGCGGCACGTACGACGCCTAGCCGGACAGGGCGGCTCGCCCGGGACCTGTTCGTCGGAGCTCGTTCCAGACGCGGAGACGCCGCGAGGCCCGGGAAACCGGGCTTCGCGGTTCGTGCACCCACGATGAGTTCTCGGCGCTGCCGACGTCAAAGGCGAGATGGAGGGACGGCACGGCCAGGCAGGAGGTCGGGCGCCTCGATCAGCACGCGACACAGGAGAGGGACATGTCGACCGGAGGCAGCGCGATCACCCGGATGCTCATCGGGAAGTGCGAGTGTGAGGCGGTTCGCTACCGCGTGCCCAACGAGTTCTTGTACGCGGGCAACTGCCATTGTTCGAACTGCCGCGCAGCGACGGGCTCGGCCTTCAAGGCGTTCGCCGGGATCGACCGCGACAAGCTCGAGATCATCGAAGGAGCCGACTCGCTGCTCGTCTGGGGTGATGACAACGCGAACCACACACGGTGCGGGATCTGCGGCTCCCTCCTGTACTCGGTAGTACGCGACGGTGCCTACGTACACGTTGCGATGGGGTCACTCGCCGACGACCCAAGTATCCGGCCGACCGATCACATCTTCGTCGGCTCGAAGGCGCCATGGTTCGAGATCACCGACGACCTGCCGCAGTCCGAGGAGTTCTAGCAATCCAACAGATCGGCGCTCAGGCACCATGCCCCGAAGATGGAAACGCCCACGCCTGGCGATTCGACACGGATGCGGATCGTCGAGACGACGTGAGCACCCCGCCGGACACGACCATCCGCAGGCTCGAGTCGGTCGACGAGGCCCAGATCGAGGCGCTGGCCGAGGTGCTGATCGACTGCATCGCCGGCGGCGCGGGGGTGAGCTTCATGCATCCGCTCGCCCCGGTGAAGGCGCGGGCGTTCTGGCGCCGCGTGGCCGCCGGCGTCGCGGCGGGTGAGCGCGCGCTGCTCGTGGCGGAGGACGACACCGGCATCGTCGGCACGGTTCAGCTCGAGCTCGACCAGCCGGAGAACCAGCCGCACCGGGCGAACCTGTCGAAGATGCTCGTCCATCGGCGAGCCCGCCGCAGGGGGCTCGGCGAGGCGCTCCTCCGGGCGGCCGAGCAGACGGCACAGGACTGCGGGAAGACGCTCCTCGTGCTGGACACGAACACCGGCAGCGACGCCGAGCGCCTGTACGCGCGCATGGGTTGGGTACGCGTCGGCGCGATTCCGGACTACTCCTTCCAGCCGTCCGGCGGGCTCTCAGCGACGACGGTCTTCTACCGGACGCTCTGACGGGTCTCGTTCCGGTAGCAGTCGCCGACAGCGAACGTGCTCGCTCCCCTAGCCTCCGGGACCGCCACCACGACAAGGAGGAGACGAACGATGTTCGCTCGCATCGCGAAGTTCGAGGGAGCTGCCGGCGACCAGGAGGCGATCGACCGTCTGAGGAATCAGGTCGAGGCCGATCTCCAAGGTGGACCGCCTCCAGGGCTCGAGGACGTCAAGGGCGTGTGGTTTCTCGTCGATCGCCAGAGCGGGGGCGGTCTCGCCGTCACCCTCTTCGACAGCGAGGAGGGAATGCGACGCGGCGACGAGGCGCTCAACTCCATGAGCCCGGAGGACGCGACGATGCAGCGAACGTCGGTCGAGCTGTACGAGGTCGTCTTTCGCCGCGAGCTCTGACGCCGGAGTCGCAACCCGCCGTCTCGACTCGGCGCGAGAGGCTCAGGGGCCGGCAGGTAGCCAGCCGTTGCGATAGGGCGTGGGCTCCGACTCCGGAAAGCGCGCGTAGGCGAGCTCCGCGTCGCTCGTCTCCTCCTCGACGCCGACCCCGTGACGAAGCGCGACCTCGTCGACGACGTACCCGCCTCCGTTGCAGTTCTCGTCGACGTGCTCACGCGCGCCCATCGCGAGGACGGCGCAGTGGCCGTCGCCGGCTCCGAGGATCATGTGCCTCGTCCCGGGGGGACAGTGCACGAAGTCCCACTGCCGCAACGGCCGCTCCCGGCCCTCGACGATCAGGAGCGCCTCGCCGTGGAGCACGAGGAAGTCCTCCTGATCGGCCTCCCAGTGGTACAGCCCGATCGCCTCGCCCGGCCCGAGGACGAACAGGTTGACGCCGAGCTGCGGGAAGTACGTCTCGGCCTCGAAGTCGGTCGCGCCGGTGAAGGACAGGCTCTCCCCCCGGCCCGGACGGTGGTTCCAGCGCGCTTCACGCGCGTTCAGGACGAACCACCCTCCGCCCGCCGGCGCAAGCCCCGCCTCGGTCCGCTCGAGCCCAGCCTCGGGCACCATTCGGCGGATGGTAGTCCGACGTCGTTCGCGTTGCGAGGGTGTCCATTTCCCCGTCCGTCGTTCGTCTAGAGGCGACCATCCCGAGCAGGAGGAAGCGCGATGAAGTACATGCTGCTGATCCATCAAGGCGACGCCCCGACGCCGTACTCGCCGGAGGAGTGGGCACGTCTTTCGGAGGACGAGCAGAACGCAATCTACGGCGCGTATCAGGCGATCAACGAGACTCCCGGCGTCAGCCCGGGCGTCCAGATGCAACCTCCCGAGACGGCCACCACCGTGCGCGTGCAGGACGGCAAGACGCTCACCACCGACGGTCCGTTCGTCGCCGTCAAGGAGGCGCTCGGCGGCTACCTCTTCTTCGAGGCCGACGACCTCGACGCCGCGATCGAGCTGGCGTCGCAGGTCCCGGCGGCACGAATGGGCGGTGCGGTCGAGGTGCGTCCCGTCGTGGAGTACTAGTGCTCCATCCCGGAAATCACTCGCGCCCTGGGCGGCTGCAAAGCGGCGCCGGGCCGCGTCCTCAGTCGCCCCGATATGTCTGCATATCGCGGCTCCCTGCGTCCTTGCCCGGCTTGCTTTTCGCGCGCCAGGATCATCAAGCGACCCCCGGGACGGAGCACTAGCCATCGTCGAGCAGGTCTTTCGCGACGAGTGGGGGCGCGTCCTCGCCGCCCTGATCGGCCTCCTCGGCGACTTCGACCTCGCCGAGGAGGCGGCCCAGGAGGCGTTCGCCGTCGCCGCCGAGCGCTGGCCCCGCGACGGGACGCCCGACAATCCGCGCGCCTGGCTCGTGACGACCGGGCGCAACCGCGCGATCGACCGCATCCGGCGTGACCGCACGCTCGCCGCGAAGGCTCGCCTGCTCGAGCTCCCGCAGACGACGGAGGACGACGTGGAGGAAACGACTATCCCGGACGAGCGGCTCGAGCTTCTCTTCACGTGCTGCCATCCGGCGCTCGCGCTCAACGCGCAGGTCGCGCTCACACTGCGGACGCTGGGCGGCCTGCGCACGGACGAGATCGCCCGCGCCTTCCTCGTCCCCGAGGAGACGATGGCCAAGCGGCTCGTCCGTGCGAAGCGCAAGATCAGGGCAGCCGGGATCCCGTTTCGCGTGCCGCCGGCGCATCTGCTTCCGGACCGGCTGGCCGCCGTTCTCGCCGTCGTCTACCTGATCTTCAACGAGGGCTACGGCGGCCGGGGAGATCTCGCCGCCGAGGCGATCCGGCTCGGGCGCGCGCTCGTCGAGCTGATGCCCGACGAGCCCGAGGCGCACGGGCTCCTCGCCCTGATGCTGGTCAACGACGCGCGGCGAGACGCGCGATTTGCCGCCGGCACGGTCGTCCTCCTGCGCGACCAGGATCGCTCGCTCTGGGACCTTGGCCAGATCGCCGCGGGACGGGTCGCGCTCGACCGCGCGCTCGCGCTCGGGGGGCGCGGCCCCTACGTGCTCCAGGCGGCGATCGCCACCCTGCACGCCGACGAGCCCGCCGACTGGCCGCAGATCGCCGCCCTCTACGGAGAGCTCGCCCGGATCACGGGCTCGCCGGTCGTGGAGCTCAACCACGCCGCCGCGGTCGCCGAAGCCGGCGAGGTCGAGGCGGCCCTCGCCCTGGTCGAGCGCCTGGACCTCGACGGCTACCACTACCTGCACGCGACGCGGGCCGAGCTCCTGCGCCGGCTCGATCGCACCGACGACGCGCGCGCCGCCTACAACCGAGCGCTCGAGCTCGTCCACGCCGACGCCGAGCGGCGCTTCCTGGAGCAGCGGCTCGCGGAGCTCCCCGGCTGACATGCCCGAGCCCGCGCGATCGAGATCGCAGCGCAGGATCGACGCTCTCACGAAGCTGAGCGGCGAGGTCGACCTGTGGGTCGCGTCGGCGGACGAAGCCGGCTGCACCCATCTCGTCCCGCTCTCCCACTACTGGGACGGCTCGACGCTGACGATCGCGACGCCCCGCGCGAGCCGCACGGCCGCGAACCTCGTCCGCGCCGGCCGAGCCCGAGTCGCGCTCGGCTCGACCCGGGACGTCGTCATCGTCGAAGGCCCCGTGGAGGCGATCCCGATCGGCACCGACACCCGGCTCGAGGACGCGCACGCGCAAGCAACCGGATTCGACCCGAGAACGCTCGCCGACGAGTACGTCTACCTCCGGATCACGCCACACCGGATCCAGGCATGGCGCGAGGCGAACGAGCTCGAGGGACGGGAGCTGATGCGCGGCGGCGAGTGGCTCGCATGAGCCGGGCCGGTCTCGAGCTGACGCCCATCGGGGTCGTCGAGTCTCCTCTGACCGACGCAGCGTCGGCACCCAAGCAGGGCCACGAGGGAGCACCCGACGCCTGGCTCGTGTTCGACCCTGCCGTGCTCGAAGGGCTCCAGGGAATCCGGCCGGAAGATCGGGTGATCGTGCTCACGTGGCTCGATCGCGCCAGGCGCGACATCCTGCGCGTACATCCACGCGACGACGTCGCGAACCCGATGCAGGGAGTGTTCGCCACGCGTTCCGCCGACCGCCCGAACCCGATCGGATTGCACGAGGTCGAGGTCGCCGCGATCGACGGTCGGAGAGTTCGCGTTCGGCAGCTCGAAGCACTGGACGGGACGCCGGTCCTGGATGTGAAACCGGTGCTCGACCATCACGGGCGATGAAGTTTCAGATGCTCATCTTCGTGAGCGACAGGCAGAACCTCCCGCGCTTAGGCTGCGGACGACCACGAGGGAAGGAGACGAACGATGTTCGCTCGCATTGCGAAGTTCGAAGGTGCAGCCTCCAGCCAGGAGGCCATCGACGGGATGAGGGAGCAGCTCGAGGAAGGACTGCGAAGTGGGCCGCCTCCCGGTCTCGAGGATGCCAAGGGAGTGTGGTTGCTGGTCGATCGCCAAACCGCCGCCAGTCTCGCCATCACCCTCTTCGGCAGCGAAGAGGGCATGCGACGAGGCGACGAGGCGCTGAACAGCATGAGCCCCGAGGAAGCGACGGTACGCCGAACCTCGGTCGAGATGTACGAGGTCGTCTTTCGCCAGGACATCTGACCAGAGCACCGAGGACGAGGGGGGTTCGGGGGGTTCTTCCCGACCCGACGAACGGCACCGATCAGTTAACCGGCACCCACAGGTCTGAGTACTGACAGCGGCGGAGCCAGGCCTCCGCCGGACGACGACACGGAGGAGGCACATGCCCGGTCAGATCGTGCACATCGAGATCCCGGCAGACGACACCGAGCAGGCGCGCGAGTTCTGGGGCTCGCTCTTCGGGTGGCAGTTCGAGGCATTCCCGGGCCCGTCCGAGTACCACATGACCCGGATCGACGAAAACACGGGCGGGGCGATCACCAACATGGAGCCCGGCAAGCGAGGGACGCGGGCGTACTTCGACGTCGAGGACATCAACGCCGGTGCCGCACGCGTCAGGGAGCTCGGCGGCGAGGCGGACGACCCGATGCCGGTACCAAGCATGGGCTGGTTCTCGACCTGCAAGGACACGCAGGGAAACGAGTTCGGCCTCTGGCAGAGCGACCCATCCGTCCAGGCGCCGGCCGGATAGGTCTCCGACCTGCGGCCGGCGGCGCCTGCCACACGAGCGCCGCCGGCCGCCGATGCTTTCCGGAGTGGGAGCGGAGATCTACGCCGCCGCCGCGGCCCGCTCGAGCTCGTCGATCTCGATCTTCTTCATGCTCAGCATCGCCTGCATGACGCGCTGCGACGTCTCAGGATCCGGATCGCCGAGCAGCCTGGGCAGGGCAGTCGGAACGATCTGCCACGAGACGCCGAAACGGTCCTTCAGCCACCCGCAGGGACCTTCCTCCCCTCCCTCGGACAGAGCGCTCCAGAGCGCGTCGACCTCGTCCTGCGTCTCGCAGCTCACCTGGAACGAGATCGCCTCGTTGAACGTGAACTCGGGCCCACCGTTGAGGGCGAGGAACGCCTGCCCGTCGAGCTCGAAGCTCACGGTCATCACCGTCCCTTCGGGCCGCGGGCCGGCCGAGCCGTAGCGGGCGATGTCGACGATCCTCGAGTTCGGGAACACCGACGTGTAGAACGTCGCCGCCTCCTCGCCTTCGGTGTCGAACCACAGGCACGGAGTGAGCTTCTGCATCGTGTCTCCTTTCTGTTGACGGGGGAGACAGTTGGACACCCCGTCTCGGCCTCTATGACCGCCGCCGCCGCGAGAACTCATCGGCCCGAGCCACCCGCCCCCCTCCCTCCCGGCTACCGCGAGAAGCTGAACCTCGCGGTGGTCGCCCGCTTCCCCGCTCCGTTGGTCGCCGTCGCGAAGAACTTGCCCGCCAGGCTCTTGAACGTCGAGCCAGGATCGCAGCTCTGGGCCAGCTGGCCGAGGTCGACCGGCAGCTGCGCGATCGGGTTCGCGGCCGGCTGGGTGATCGGGGCCTTGCGGAGCCAGGTCGCGTGCTTCGACTGGCCGAGATCGCCGTCCTGGCAGATCACCGTCGTCTCGCCGTCGATTCGAAGCTCGCCGATCGAGCTCTCCCCGTCATGAGCCGACGCGAGCAGCGTGATCGTCGGCAAGCCGGTCGGCGCAAACGACTTGTCACCGCTCGTCGGGGTGACCGTGACGACCGTGTTCGTCGTGCCCTGCGGGATGTTCGCGTCCATGACGAGCGAGTCCGGCGGGGTGGTGTCGTTCGTGTCGACCGAAGGAGTGTCCGACCCGCAACCGAGAAGCCCGATCCCGACGAGGCCCGCGAGCACGAGACCCACGAGCGCCCGCCTGACCGGGACGAAAGCCTCCACGTCACGCGGGAGCGTAGACGTTGACCACGATGCCGCTAGCGAAGGTCGTCGTTTCGACGAGTTTCAGATGCATTGTCTCGATGCCCTCGATCAACCGTTGACCGCCGCCGGCGAGAACGGGGAACACCCAGAGATGGAGCTCGTCGACGAGCCCGTTCGCGAGCAGCGTCCGGTCGAGCTCACCCGTGCCGAACTTGAGCAGGTTCGTGCCCGGCTTTTGCTTGAGCCCGGCAACGGCATCCGCGACGTCGCCCGCGATGATCGTCGAGTTCCACTCGGCCCCCTGCAGCGTTCGCGAGGCGACGTACTTCGGCATCCCGTTGATCCGGTCCGAGTAGTCGTCCCCGGTCCGGGACGGCCAGGCCTGGACGAAGCCCTCGTAGGTCACGCGCCCCAGCAACAGGGCGTCGGCCGCGAACAGCAGCTTGCGCGCGTAGTCCGCGTGCTCGTCGTCCCAGTACGGAGGGCTCCACTTCTTGGGGGAGTCGATCACTCCGTCCAGCGTCACGAACGTCGACTCGACGAGCTTGCTCATGGTCATCGCTCCCTTCCTGGTCGACGCTGGGCGAGAGATACGCCCGCGCGGCGGGCGGCCTGCCTGCGAGACTCGACGTAGCATGCTCGACCTTCGACCCAACTGCGAGCTCTGCGACGCCGACCTGCCGCCGGACGCTTCGGACGCGCGTATCTGCAGCTACGAGTGCACGTTCTGCGCGGACTGTGTGGACCGCGTGCTGCGAAACGTGTGTCCCAACTGCGGCGGCGGGCTCGCTCCGCGACCGATCCGGCCGAGACGGGCCTGGCGGCCGGCCGTCGGTCTCGAACACGACCCACCGGTCGCGCAGCGAACCCATGCGCGGTACAGCCTTGAGGAGATCCAGGCCTTCAGCGCGGAACTGCGCGGCACGAAGCCAGACGCACGCTGATGCGGCGCTGACGGCGATCGCTAGGCTCGAGGTGGCGGGAGTCGTGCCGGGCCTTGTAGGCTCGGGCGGCTGTCGTCTCTCGTAGATCACAAAGGCAAAGGAGGGAGCATGGCGTTGCAGATCGGCGACGAGGCACCGGACTTCGAGGCGGAGACGACCGAAGGCAAGATCCGCTTCCACGACTGGATGGGAGATTCGTGGGCGGTGCTCTTCTCGCACCCGAAGGACTTCACGCCCGTGTGCACGACCGAGCTCGGCTACATGGCCCGGATCAAGCCCGAGTTCGACCGCAGGAACGTGAAGGTGATCGGGCTGTCGGTCGATTCGAGCGGCGACCACGAGGGGTGGGCACGCGACATCGAGGAGACGCAGGGGACAGCGCCCAACTACCCGATCATCGCCGACGCGGACTTCGCCGTGTCGAAGCTGTATGGGATGTTGCCGGCCGAGGTCGGCGGCGAAGCCGCTGACAGAACCGCGGCCGACAACCAGACGGTGCGGAACGTGTTCGTGATCGGGCCGGACCGGAAGATCAAGCTCGTTCTCATCTACCCGATGACCACGGGTCGCAACTTCGACGAGGTGCTGCGGGTGATCGACTCGCTCCAGCTGACCGCCAAGCACAAGGTCTCGACGCCCGTGAACTGGAAGCAGGGAGAGGACGTCATCATCGCCGGCTCCGTCTCCAACGACGAGGCGAAGGAGACCTACCCGGACGGGTGGAAGGAGCCGAAGCCCTACATCCGGATCGTGCCGCAGCCGAGCTGACGGCCACGATCGCGTCGATCGGCCAAACCATCACCATGTGCCGGTGAGCGACGCCGCCCTGCGACCCAGGCAGGGCGGCGTCGAGGGCGCACGGGCGAGCCGGCCCTCGCCCGAACCGATGACGGCGAGGCGTACGGCGTCGGCCGCACTGCGTCGCCAACGTGCTACCTTCATGTACATGAAGAACACGGTCGGCGTCGCGGAGCTGCGACAGAACCTGAGCCGCTACCTTCGGCGCGTCGAGCGCGGCGAGCGTTTGACCGTCACCGACAGGAACCGGCCGGTTGCGGAGCTCGGCCCTCCATCGATCGCAGGCTCTGAGCTGGACCGGCTGATCGCCGAAGGTCGCGTCGCGCGTCCGAACCGCCGCGGCCTGCCCGAGCCGCTCCAGCTCGAAGGCGATCCGTACGCGCTCAGCCGCGCGCTCGACGAGATTCGCGGCGAGCGCTGAGAGGTTGGCCCTCTTCTACGTCGACGCATCGGCGCTCGTCAAGCTCGTGCGCGACGAGCCCGAGAGCGCCGCGCTGCGCGCCTTCCTCACCGATGCCGAGCTCGTCTCCTGCGAGCTCGTCCTCACCGAGGTGCCGCGCGCGATCAGGAGAGCCGCTGCCAACAACCCACGCCTCCCGCTGCAAACTCTGATCAACCGCGCCGGCGAGATCATCGACTCCCTGGCTCTGCTCCCGCTCGACCGCGCCCTGCTCGCCGCGGCCGGGGCGCTGGCGGAGCCGGCGCTACGAGCCCTGGATGCGATCCACGTGACCGCGGCCGTCGATCTCCTGCCGCTCGATGCGTTCGTCAGCTACGACGAGCGCCAGTCCGCGGCCGCTCGCCTCGCCGGCCTTCGCCTCGTGAGCCCGGGCGCCGAGCTTGTCTGACGAGCTCCTACGCTCGCGAATGCGTCACGTCCACGCGGCCGCGTCCGAACGCGTCGATGCGCCCCCAGCGGCCGGGGATGTCCAGCAGCTCGATCCGTCCGATGCCGCGCGGAAGCGCCGGGTCGACGATCAGGTGCTCGCCCTCGGCCTCGAGCCCTAGCATCGTCCGAAGCAGGAGCAACGGCGTGCCGGTCGACCACGCCTGCGGGCTGCAGGCGGTCGGGTACTGCACCGGGTACATCGTCAGCTCCCGGGGGTAGCCGCCGAACGCCTCCGGCAGGCGGCCGTCGAAGAACTCGGCGGCATCCAGGATCCCTGCTGCGATCTCCGCGGCCTCGGCCTTGAAGCCGTAGCGCCGCAGGCCCCAGGCGATGAACGAGTTGTCGAAGGGCCAGACGGTGCCTACGTGGTAGCCGATCGGGTTGTAGCGACCCTCGCCCTCGGCCATCGTGCGCACGCCCCAGCCGGAGTAGAGGCGCTTGCCCATCAGGTGACCGACGACCGTCTTCGCCTTCGCCCTGTCGACGATCCCGCTCCAGAGCAGATGGCCGTTGTTCGACGTCAGCGCGTCGACCTGACGTCCGTCGGGGTCGAGCGCGACCGCGAAGTACTCGCCGTCCTCGACCCAGAAGTCGCGGTTGAAGCGGCGCTTCAGGTCAGCGGCTTCCTTCTCCAGCCGATCGGCGAAGGTGGTGTCCTTCCAGACGAGGCGGGCAAGCCGGGCGGCTCGCATCTTGGCGTCGTACGCGTACCCCTGTAGCTCGCAGGTCGCGCGCGGGAACCCGGGCAGCTTGCCGTCGCGATAGGAGATCGAGTCCCAGGAGTCTTTCCAGCACTGGTTCTCGAGGCCGGTCTTCTCGTTACGGCGCTTGTACGCGACGTAGCCGTTGCCCTGCAGGTTCGCGTACTCGTCGATCCAGTTCAGCGCCGCGCGCGCCTCGAACTCGAGATCGCGGACGAGCCTGGTGTTCCCCGTCCAGCGCTCGTACTCGTCTAGCAGCACGACGTAGAGGGCCGTGGCGTCGGCGCACCCGTAGTAAGGCGAGTGCGGACGCTCCTCGAAGGCCGTCATCTCGCCGTAGCGCATCTCGTGGAGGATGCGGCCCGGATCCTCGTCGCGGAAGTCGTCGACACGGGAGCCCTGGCGCTCGCCGAGCGCGCGGAGCGTCGTTTCCGCGAGCTCCGGGGTGAACGGCAGTGCCTGGAGGCTCGTGAAGATGCTGTCGCGACCGAACATCGTCATGAACCACGGCAACCCCGCGGCAGGGAGCGACCGCCCCGGCATCGTGCGCGTCGAGAAGCGGAGGGCCGCCATGTCGACGAGGCTGCGCCGGTAGGTCACCTTCAGCGAGTCGGTGTCGCACTCCAGGCGTGGAGCCCCGGCGAGCCACTTGTCGAGCCCACGGGCAACGCTCGCCCGGCTGCGCTTCATCTCTCCCATGACGATTGGGCCCTGCCCCTCGCCCCAGGCGGCAAACGCGGTAACGACGTCCAGGTCGGTCGTCCATTCGCCGTGCGCAGGGATGCGGGCTTTGAAGGTCAGGCCCTCTGGATCGACCTTCGCCGACGGGGTCGCGGAGATCCAGGTCTCGCGAGCGTACGTATCCCGCTCGTACCGGAGCACGAGCGCGCCGCGCTCCACCCGGGTCGTGTACGTGCCCTTCTTCTTCAGGGCGTCCTTGACCTCGAAGAGGTCGGCGAAGTCGCTGCCGGCCTCAACCCGGACGGTCAGCGTGACCGGCTTCTCGTCGTGGTTCATGATCGTCAGCTTCTCGTGGAAGCCGTCCGCGACCGAGCGCTGGCGGATGACCGAGAGCTTCGCGTCGATGTAGACGGTGCCCGTTCCCGGCACGAGGAAGAAGCGCGCCTCGTAGTAGTGGAGATCGTCTGTCGACAGCGCGTTCAGACGCACATCGTCGACGGTCAGGACCCACCTGGACAGAAAGCGCGTGTCGAAGGAGAAGAGGCCCGTCGGGTCCGTGAGCGAGGCCTCGATGTCGCCGCGATCGTCGCTGACGACAAACGTGTTCCCCTCGAGGATCTGGACGAGGTCGCCGCTCATCGAAGCCGCCGCTGAAACGCGCGCGTCCGTGGTGGGCCGGGGAAGAGTCGGTCGAACTGGATGACGAGGCCGAGGTCGCCCACGGCGGCCACCGTACCGTGCAGGAACGCCGCCATCGCGTTCGCCTCGCCGGTCGCGAGGTCGTCGAAGAGCGCCCGCGTGCACTTCACGATCGCGTCGGCGTCGCCGGTCGCCTGCGAGACCGTGATGTCCCCCTTCTTCACGGTCACGTACCAGCTCTCGGTGCGCTTCCCCTCGGCGAGGTCGAAGCGGAGGGTGCCCGAGGTCCTGCCGAGCAGCGGCTCGTGCCCGCGCTCGGCGAGCGCGTCGAAGAACTTCTTCGTCGCGTCGGGCGTTGCTCGCTTGGCGGTCCTGGTAGCCATGAACGCGGGCAGACTAACCGACCGCGCGCGGCACCGCGTCATCCCGATCGGATGACGCCCAGCCCGCCTGGATCTCCTCGAGCGAGCGTCCCTTCGTCTCGGGGACGAGGTACCACACGAAAACGAACGTGACCGCGCAGAGCGCCGAGAAGATGAAGAACGTCACCGACTCGCCAATCGCGTCGACGATCGAGAGAAACGTCTCCGCGACGAGGAACGCGAACAGCCAGTTGACCGCGGTCGCGATCGACACCGCCCGCCCCGTCGCACCCGGATGATCGTCCGGGTGAACCCCGAGAACGAGAACGACACGCGCGCATCACCCGCCCAGAGTCCTCTGGTTGCGCGGTTACGAGACCTCGTCGATTCGCTCGGCGAGGATGATGCGCTCGGCTGCCTCGATCAGCGCGAGATGCGAGAAGGCCTGCGGGAAGTTGCCGAGGTGGCGGCCGGTCGTGACGTCGAACTCCTCGGCGTAGAGCCCGAGCGGCGAGGCGATTCGCAGCAGCCGTTCCATGAGATCGCGTGCCCGCTGCCCCTCCCCGGCGATCGCGAGCGCCGACACGAGCCAGAACGAGCAGATGAGAAACGTGCCCTCCTCGCCGGAGAGACCGTCGTCCGTCTCCTCGGTCCGGTAGCGCAGGACGAAGCCGTCCTCGGTCAGCTCGTCTGCGACGGCGAGCACGGTCTTCCGCAGGCGCTCATCGTCAGCGGGCAAGAACCCGAAGATCGCCGCCAGGAGCGTCGAGGCGTCGAGCGAGTCTGTCGCGTAGTGCTGGCGGAGAACGCCACGGTCTGAGACGCCATGCTCGAGGATGTCCGCGCGGATCTCCTCCGCGGTTGCGCTCCACGTCGCGTGGAGCTCGGGATCGCCTCGGATCTCGGCGAGCTTGGCGGCACGGTCGAGCGCGACCCAGCACATGAGCTTGGAGGAGACGTAGTGCTGCGGCGCACCGCGCGCCTCCCAGATGCCCTGGTCCGGGTTCTGCCACACCTTCGTGGCGCATTCGGCCTGCGTCTGGACCATGGGCCACAACCGCCGCGGGAGCCGCTCGCTCCTGCGCGTGTGGAGCAGGAAGGAGTTGAGGACGGCTCCGAAGACGTCGTTCTGGCGCTGGTCGAACGCGCCGTTGCCGATCCGAACCGGCCGGGCGCCGGCATAGCCGGAGAGGTGGTCAAGGGTCGACTCGGTCAGGTCGCGGCGTCCGTCGATCCCGTACATGATCTGGAGCGAGCCGTCTTCGTTCGGCTCGACGTCGGCGACGTACTGCATGAACTCGTCGGCCTCCCAGTCCAGGTTGAGGTAGTGAAGCGCCCGGAGCGTGAAGGTCGTGTCGCGCATCCACGTATAGCGGTAGTCCCAGTTGCGCTCTCCGCCCGGGGTCTCCGGCAGCGAGGTCGTGAGCGCGGCGACTGTGGCTCCGGTCGGCATGTACGTGAGGCCCTTGATCGCCAGCGCGGAGCGCTGGATCGGGTCGCGCCAGAGATGATCCGGGATGCGTGCTCGTCCCAGCCAGCCGCGCCAGTAGCGAACGGTGGCAGCAATCCGCGCCTCGGCGTCGTCGCCATCGGCGGGAACTGCGAGGCCCTCCGCCCAGGAGAGGGCGCAGTATGCCCGGTCACCCGGTTGGAGCACGTGCCGTGCCCGGACGCGGTTGCCCTCGATCCCTAGCGCAAGGTCGGACCGGAGGCGGATCGTCTGCCCGCCGCCCTGGGCGTCCGCCGCATTGCCGCCCTCGATAAGCGTCCACTCTGCAGGTTCCCTGCCGTAGTCGAAGACGGGCTCGCACACGAGCTCGATCTCGACGGAGCCCTCGAGACACTCGACCGCACGCACGAGCAGGTGGTCGGCGTCGTCGTCGGCCGGAGGTCGCGTATGCGGCGTGATCTCGTCCGGGTGCTCACGAGGACCCATCGTCAGCGCGTCGCGCACGACGACCCAGCCGGCTGGTGTCTTCCAGGTCGTGACCAGGACATTGGTACCCGGGTCGTACTGGCGAGCCGTCGGATGGTTGATGCCGAACGGTCCGAACCTGAAAAATCCGGCCTCGCGGTCGAGGAGGCTCCCGAACACGCTGGCGGCGTCGAACGAGGGGACGCAGAGCCAGTCGATCGCTCCGTCGGGCGCGACGAGCGCACCCGTGTGACAGTTGGAAAGAAATGCGTAATCCGCGATCGGCGGGAACGGCGACGGGGCGGCGGCGCTCTGCGCGCCTCCCTCACGGCTGGTTTGGGTCGAGCCGCTCATGTTGCGATCCACGGCGCCTGCCAGCGGCCGTGTCCCGCGACGAGTGTGTCCGCGGCTTCGGGGCCCCAGGACCCGGGCGCGTAGACGTGGACGGGCGGCGGGGCATCGAGGAGCGGCTGCATGATCCGCCAGGCCTCCTCGACCCCGTCCTGGCGCGTGAAACGCGTCGAGTCGCCGACCATCGCCGCGTGCAGCAGCACCTCGTATGGCGTCGGGCCCTCCCCGCCCGCCTGTGAGAACTCCATGTCGAGCGCGATCGGCGCGGGCCCGAGGGCGTCGCCGCGATGCGCTTCGAGCTCCAGTCTGATCCCGGTCGACGGGTCGAGCTTGACGACGAGCTGGTCGGGCCCCGGCTTTCGCTCCCACGGGCCGAAGCCGAGCCTGGGCGGATGCTTGAAGACGTACCGAAGCTCGGTCTGGGTGACGGGCAGGAGCTTCCCCGCGCGGATGAAGAACGGGACGCCCGACCAGCGCCAGCTGTCGACGTCGAGTCGCAGGGCGACGTACGTCTCGGTCGTCGACTCGGGTGCGACGCCTTCGACCGCGAGGTAGCCGTCGTGCTGGCCGCGCACATACTGGCCCGGATCGGCGTCGACGACGGACCGGAAGAGCGCGACCTGCGATTCCTTGAGCGTCCCGGGATTGCCGCCCGACGGCGGCTCCATCGCGGCGGCCGCCACGACCTGCATGAGATGGTTGACGACGACGTCGCGCAGCGCGCCGACGGGATCGTAGAAGTGACCCCGGTCGGCGACGCCGAAGTCCTCGGCCATCGTGATCTGCACGGACTCGAGGCAGTTCCGGTTCAGGACCGGCTCGAACATCCCGTTCGCAAAGCGCAGATAGAGGATCTCGACGAGACCCATCTTCCCGAGGTAGTGGTCGATCCGGTAGAGCTGCGACTCGTCGACGTACTCGTGGAGCTCGAGGGCGAGGGCCTGCGCCGACGCCAGGTCGTGGCCGAACGGCTTCTCGACGACGACGCGCGCCGTTTTCGTCAGGCCGGCTTCTGCGAGGCCCTTGATCACGGTGCCGAAGAGAAACGGCGGAATCTCGAGGTAGAAGACCGGCAGCTTCGCGTCCTTGATCGCGCCACCAACCCGCGCATACGTCGCCTCGTCCGCGAAATCGCCCTGGACGTAGGAGAGCCGGGCGGCGAAGCGGTCGAACACGGCCGGGTCGATCGCTTCGCCGGTCGCCGAGATCGACTCGTGGGCGCGCTCGCGAAGACGATCGATCGTCCAGTCGTCGACGGCCACTCCGACGATCGGGCACTGTAGGAGCCCGCGCTGCTCCAGCCGGTAGAGCGACCGAAACGTCATCACCCGCGCGAGGTCGCCGGTAATCCCGAAGATCACGAGGACGTCGGCGGGCCCAGAGCCTCCGTCCGCGGTCCGATGGCGGACCATCACGTTCCGGCGGCTGCCGCGTCGGCGATGATGGTCGAGCTGGTCGCCGAGACCCGGCCGGCGGGGATCGAGCGGTCGCCGGCCCGCAGACGTCGAAGGGCATCGACCTTGTCGTCTCCGGTCACGAGCCAGAGCAGCTGCGCGGCGCGGTCGAGCACGGGGTACGTCAGCGTCATGCGGCGTCGCCCCATGTAGACGTCGGTCACCCCGACGTCGCGGTCTGCGACGTCGAGCACGGGGTCGCCCGGGACGAGCGAGGCGGTGTGGCCGTCCGGGCCGAGGCCGAGGTGGACGAGGTCGAACCGGTCGGGCAGGCCGGCCGCATAGCCGGCGGCCGCCGCATCGAGGTCGTCCTCCTCCACGGGCATCGCGTGCACCTCGGCTTCGGCCTGCGCGGGCAGGCTCTCCTGCAGGTGTGCGAGGTTGCGATCGGGATCACCGGCCGGCGCCACCCGCTCGTCCACCTGGTAGATCGCCGTCTGGGCCCACGGAACGTCCTCGCCGACGAGATGCGCGAACATCGCCCACGGGGTGTGCCCTCCGCTGACGGCGAAGGTGAACCGGCCGTGGTCGGCTACCGCCGCACGTGCTTGCTCGGCCACGAACGCCGCACCGCGCGCGGCGACAGCGTCCGGGTCGGGCAGCACCTCGAGCTGCGGCGTGGTCATCGCTAGGTCTTCTTCTCGTCGTGCCCGCCGAACTCCTTGCGCATCGCCGACAGCGCCTTGTCGGCGAAGTCGTCGAGCCCGCGCGAGTCGAAGCGCGAGTAGAGCGCCGCGGTCAGGACGGGCGCCGGGACGCCCTCCTCGATCGCCGCGATCGTCGTCCAGCGACCCTCGCCCGAGTCGGAGACGCGGCCGCTGAACTCGTCGAGGTTGGGCGACGCGAGCAGCGCCTGGGCGGTCAGGTCGAGCAGCCACGAGCCGATAACGCTCCCCCGCCGCCAGACCTCGGCCACCTCGGTCGTGTCGACGTCGTACTGGTAGTACTGGGGATTCTCGAGCGGGGTCGTCTCGGCGTCCGCTTCCCGTTTGGCCTTGCCCGCGTTGCCGTTGCGGATGATGTTCAGGCCTTCTGCGTAGGAGGCCATGATCCCGTACTCGATCCCGTTGTGCACCATCTTCACGAAGTGGCCGGCACCGTTCGGGCCGCAGTGGAGAAAGCCGCGCTCTGACGGGCTGAGCTCGCCCGTCCGGCCCGCGGTGCGCGGCACGTCGCCGACGCCCGGGGCGATCGACGCGAAGATCGGGCTGAGCCGATCGACGACCTCCTTCTCGCCGCCGATCATCAGACAGAAGCCGCGCTCGAGGCCCCAGACCCCGCCGCTCGTGCCGACGTCGACGTGGTGGATGCCCTTCTTCTTGAGCTCCTTGGCGTGACGGATGTCGTCGTGGTAGTGGCTGTTGCCGCCGTCGATGATGACGTCGTCCTCCTCGAGCACGCCGGAGAGCGCCTTGATCGTCTTGTCGGTGATGTCGCCCGCCGGCACCATGATCCAGGCGGCGCGCGGCTTCTCGAGCTTCGACGCGAACTCCTCGAGCGACGTCGCGCCTTCGGCGCCGTCGGCTTCCAGTGCCTTGACGGCGTCCGCGCTGAGGTCATAGCCGACGAGCCGATGCCCGTCGCGCATCAGACGCCGGGACATGCCGGCGCCCATCCGGCCGAGCCCGACCATCCCGAGCTGCATGGGCGTGTCAGTTGCCATCATTTGCTCCCTTTCCTGGGCCTTTCGCAACGCTTGGCTTGGCTTTCGTCCCCTTGCGGGACCGGCACGTTACAACACCCGCGGTGGAGGTACTTCATCCCGCCCGGATGAAGCGTGGCCACGTCCGCTCGGTGATACTTCCGCCCGCACGGACGAAAGGGGGTTGCGCTTTGGCAGCTAGGCAGGAGACCGACGGGAGCTCGGCGGACGCGCTGGTCGTCTTCGGCATCACCGGCGACCTCGCGCGGGTGATGACGTTTCGGTCGCTCTACCGGCTGGAGCAGCGGAAGCTCCTGCAGTGTCCGATCGTCGGCGTGGCCGGCGACGACTGGACCCTCGACCACCTCGTCGAGCACGCACGCGACTCGATCGAGAAGACCGGAGAGCCGCTCGACCAGGAGGTCTTCGACCGCTTCGCTGCCCGCCTCTCCTACGTGCAGGGTGACTTCGCCAACGCCACCACCTACGGGCGTGTGGCCGACGCCGTCAAGGGCGCGAAGCTACCGGTCTTCTACCTCGAGGTCCCGCCGTTTCTGTTCGGCACCGTCGTCAAGGGGCTGGCCGGCGCAGGTCTGACCCAGGGGGCCCGCGTCGTCGTCGAGAAGCCGTTCGGGCACGATCTCGAGTCGGCCCGGGCGCTCAACGCCGAGCTGCACGCGGTCATCGACGAGTCGCAGTTGTATCGGATCGATCACTTTTTGGGGAAGATGTCGGTCGAGGACATCCTCTACCTGCGCTTTGCCAACACGATGCTGGACCCGGTGTGGAACCGGCAGTTCATCTCCTCCGTGCAGATCACGATGGCCGAGGCCTTCGACATCGCCGATCGGGGGCACTTCTACGAGCCGGTCGGAGCGATGCGCGACGTCGTCCAGAACCACCTCCTGCAGGTGCTGAGCATGGTCGCGATGGAGCCGCCGACCGGCGGGACCGCCGACACGATCAGCGACCGCAAGCGCGACGTGTTCGTCGCCATGCCCGAGGCCGACCCGACCCACTACGTGCGCGGCCAGTACAACGGGTACCTCGACACGAACGGAGTCGATCCCGCCTCACAGACGGAGACGTTCTGCGCGATGCGGCTCGAGCTCGACAACTGGCGCTGGTCAGGCGTGCCCTTCTACATCAGGGCGGGCAAGGCGATGCCCGTGACGGTGACCGAGGTGCGGATCGTCTTCAGGCATCCGCCCAGGCTCGGCTTCGCGTCGAGCCGCGCGCACCGACCCGAGCCGAACCAGCTCGTGCTCCGGATCAGCCCGATGCCCGGAGCGAGGATGCGACTGCAGGCCAAGGCGGTCGAGGGCATGGCGCTCCGCCCGATCCACCTGGACATGGACTTCGCCGAGGAGGGCGGCGAGGGACACACGCCGTACGAGGAGCTCCTGCACGCGGCGATGCTCGGCGACTCGAGCCATTTCGCCCGCCAGGACGCGGTCGAGGAGACCTGGCGCGTGGTGCAGCCGCTGCTCGACGCGCCGCCGCCGGTCGAGCCATACGAGAAGGGATCTTGGGGGCCCACCGATCGACTGCTCACCCATCGCGGCGGGTGGCACGAGCCTTGGCTGCCGACGTGACCGCGAACGGCGCCGCGAGGCTGGTCGTCTAGTGGCGATGCCGACGACCGGCAGGCACCGCGTGGTCATCGTCGGGGCCGGCTTCGGTGGGCTCTTCGCCGCAAAGGTCCTCCGGCGCGCCGCGGTCGAGATAACGCTGGTCGACCGCGTCAACCACCACCTGTTCCAGCCGCTCCTCTACCAGGTGGCGACGGGCATCCTCTCGGAGGGAGAGATCGCTCCGGCGACGCGCGACGTGCTGAGAAAGCACGACAACGTCACCGTCGAGATGGGCGAGGTGACCGGGTTCGACCTCGAGGCGCGGCAGGTCGCCGTCGTCCAGCCTGGCGGGCGAGACGTCCAGCTCCCCTACGACAGCCTGATCGTCGGGGCCGGCGTCGGCGGCTCGTACTTCGGGCACGACGAGTACGAGGAGTGGGCGCCGGGTATGAAGACGCTCCGCGACGCCGTCGAGCAACGGGAGCGGATCTTCGGTGCGTTCGAGATGGCCGAGCTGGCAGACGATCCCGAGGAGCGCAAGGCGTGGATGACCTTCGTCGTCGTGGGCGGCGGGCCGACAGGCGTCGAGATCTCCGGCCAGCTCGCCGAGCTCGCGCGCCGGGCGCTCGAGGGCAACTTCAGGCGGATCGACCCGACCAGGATCCGGGTGATCCTGTTCGACGGCGGCAAGGAGATCCTGGCCACGTTCGGCGACAAGCTCTCGGAGAAAGGGGCGAAGGAGCTCGAGAAGACGGGGGTCGAGATCCACGTCGAGTCGATCGTCACCCACGTCGACGCCGAGGGCGTCGAGGTGAAGGGCCCCGACGGGTCAGTCCAGCGCTACGAGGCGAAGACGAAGATCTGGGCCGCGGGTGTAACCGCGTCTCCGCTGGCGAAGATGCTGGCCGACGCGACCGGTGCCGAGTGCGATCGCCCCGGACGCGTCAAGGTGCAACCGGACTGCTCGCTGCCGGGCCATCCGGAGGTGTTCGCCGTCGGCGACATGATGAACTACAACGACCTCCCGGGTGTCGCCGAGGTCGCCATGCAGTCGGGAATCCACGCGGCCAGGACGATCGAGCGACGCCTCGAGGGCAAGGAGCCACAGCCGTTCAAGTACCGCGACCTGGGCAGCATGGCCGCCATCTCGCGACGCCGTGCCATCGTCGACTTCCACGGGCTGAAGCTCTCGGGGTTCCTCGGCTGGATCATGTGGCTCGTCGTCCACGTCACGTTCATGACCGGCTTCAAGAACCGGTTTCGGACCCTGCTCAGCTGGGGGATGGCCTTCCTCGGTCGGGGGCGGACCGAGCGCGCGCTCACGATGGGCACCGACCCGCCGCCACCGAGAGAGATCCCGACAGGCGCACAGGCGACGAAGGAGCCGACGTGACGCCTTCGATCCGCCTGCTCCTGGCGGACGTCGACGGCACGCTCGTCACGCAGGACAAGGTGCTTACCGAGCGCGCCGCGGCCGCCGTTCGCAGGCTGGGCGACGCGGGCGTCCTGTTCGCGGTCACGAGCGGCCGTCCGCCCCGCGGCATGTCGATGCTGATCGAGCCGCTCGATCTCTCGACTCCGCTCGCCGCGTTCAACGGCGGTCTCGTGGTCGACCGGGAGATGACGGTGATCGAACAGAAGGTGATCCCGGCCGACATGGTCGCTCCCACGATCGAGCTGATGGAGTCCCACGGGCTCGACGTCTGGCTCTACCGGGACGCCGACTGGCTCGTGCGCGACCTCGACGCGCCGCACGTCGAGCGTGAGGCGTCGACCGTCGAGTTCGAGCCGACCCTCGTCTCGAGCTACGACGGGATCACCGACGACATCGCGAAGATCGTCGGCGTCAACGACGACCACGCCGCCGTCGCCAAGGCCTCGCAGGCCGCACACGACCGCCTCTGCGACCACGTCTCGGCTGCGACGTCCCAGCCCTACTACCTCGACGTAACCCACCCGGACGCGAACAAGGGAGCTGTCGCCAGGTACCTCTCGGCGACGTTCGGGATCCCGACCGAACAGGTGGCAACGATCGGCGACATGGCCAACGACGTGCTGATGTTCGCGCACTCGGGCCTCTCGATCGCGATGGGCAACGCCGACCGCGAAGTGCAGCGGGCGGCCCGCCGCGTAACGACGTCCAACGAGGACGAGGGCTTCGCGAAAGCGGTCGAGCGGTTCGTCCTCGCCTGAGCGCGGCGAGTCTCCTCGGCGCGGCGGGCGCAAAAGGTGAGGATTTCATAGGTTTTTCTTACCTTTGGTGGGTATCCTGGATGCATGGGATCGCTGTCGATCGAGACGGAAGAGGCCGTCCACAGCCTCGTCCGGCTCCGCCGGGCGAAGCGCACGGCTGAAGCCGAGACGGCCCGCGAGCTCGAGCCGATCGTCGGGATGCTCGAGCGTGCCGTGGGTCCCACCGTTAGCCGGGCGTCCGCCGCGCGCCTGCTCGGCATCAGCTTCAGCGCGCTGGATCGCTGGATCGACAAGGGGGACATCTCGGCGGTCCTGACACCGGAAGGGCGTCGTGAGGTGCCTCTCTCCCAGCTCGTCGACCTGCTCGAGCATTCCGAGGAGCTTCGGCCGAAGCACGGGAGCCGCGCGCTTGCAACCCTGATCCGGAGGCGCCGCCTGCAGGCCGATGCGATCAGCGACGGCGACATCCTCCCGCAACTCACGCCGTCAGGCGCTCCGCATCGTGCGGCCGACCTGCGATCGCTCGCCTACCACCGCCTCGTCGCGCGCCGGCTCGACGACGACCTCGTAGAGGAGGCGCGGCGGCGACTCGACCGCTGGCGAGCCGCCAACCGGCTGCACGAGCACTGGGCGGACGCCTGGGAGGACGTCCTGGAGCGTCCTGTTCCGGAGATCGCGCGGCTGATCGGCTCGGACACGCCCGAGGCTCGTGCGCTCAGGCAAAGCTCACCCTTCGCAGGAGCACTCACCGACCAGGAGCGTCGCCGTTCGATTCGCGCTGTGGAAAAGAGCCTGGCCGGGTGAGGCGCGAAGAACTCGAGCACGTCGTCAGGGCGGCCGCGGAAATCACCGGCGAGTCCGAGATCGTCGTCGTCGAAAGTCAGGCGATCCTCGGGCCGCACCCGGACGCGCCCGCGTCCTTGCTCGTCTCGATCGAGGCCGATGTGTATCCGAGAATCCGGCCCGAGAAGGCGGTCGAGATCGACGGTGCGATCGGAGACGGCTCGCGCTTCCACGAGATCTACGGCTACTACGCGCATGGAGTCGGGCCGGAAACGCCGGTCGCGCCGGAGGGATGGCGAGATCGCCTGGTACCGGTTGTCCTCCCCGCTCACCGGCCACGCGATGCAACGGTGACTGCGTGGTGCCTGGAGACGCATGACCTGGTGCTCGCGAAGCTCGCCGCGGGCCGCGAGCACGATCGGATCTTCGTCGAAGGCACACTTCGCGCGAAGCTCGTCGATCCCGAGCGACTGTTGACTAGCGTTGACCTGATGCCGGCAGAGCACCGCGAGCACGTCCGGAGCCGCCTCGATGCGGCGCTCGCGCAGCTCGGCTGAGCAGCCGGACGCTAGCGCATCGCGCGATAGCGCCTGATCAGCGCGTTCGTCGAGCTGTCGTGGGTGAGCTTCGGCTCCCTCTTCGACTCGAGCTCGGGGATGATCCGCTTGGCGAGGACCTTGCCGAGCTCGACTCCCCACTGGTCGAAGGAGTCGATTCCCCAGATCGTGCCCTGCGTGAAGACGCTGTGCTCGTAGAGCGCGACGAGCGTGCCGAGCGTGTGCGGCGTCAGCTTCTCGACGAGGATCACGTTGGTCGGTCGGTTGCCCTCGAATACCCGGTGCGGGACGATCGCCTCGGCCGTTCCCTCGGCGCGCACGTCGTCCTCGGTCTTGCCGAACGCGAGCGCCTCGGCCTGAGCGAAGACGTTCGACATCAGGATGTCGTGGTGGTCGCGGATCGGGTCGAGGGTCTTGCCGAAGCCGATCAGGTCGACCGGGATCAGCTTCGTCCCCTGGTGGATCAGCTGGTAGAAGCTGTGCTGGCCGTTCGTACCCGGCTCGCCCCAGTAGACGGCGCCCGTCTCGTAGTCGACGTGCCGGCCGTCGAGGGTGACGTGCTTGCCGTTCGACTCCATCGTCAGCTGCTGCAGGTAGGCGGGGAAGCGTTTCAGGTACTGGCTGTAGGGCATCACGCCGACGGTCTGGGCACCGAAGAAGTCCCCGTACCAGACCGCGAGCAGGCCCATCAGCACGGGGAGGTTCTGCTCGAACGGCGTCGTGCGGAAGTGCTCGTCGAGCTCGTGGAAGCCGGCGAGGAGCTCGCGAAACCCGTCGGGCCCGACGGCGAGCATCGTCGAGAGGCCGATCGCCGAGTCCATCGAGTAGCGGCCGCCGACCCAGTCCCAGAAGCCGAACATGTTGGCCGTGTCGATGCCGAACTTCGTCACCTCGTCGGCGTTGGTCGACACCGCGACGAAGTGCCTGGCGATCGCGGCCTCGTCGCCGAGCGCCGCGAGCGCCCAGTCGCGGGCGGTGTGGGCGTTCGTCATCGTCTCGAGCGTGGTGAACGTCTTCGAGGAGACGATGAACAGCGTCTCGTCCGGCAGCCAGATCGCCGGTCGCCTCGGCGAAGTCGGTGGAGTCGACGTTCGAGACGAACCGGAAGGTCAGGTCGCGGCGCGTGTAGTGGCGAAGCGCCTCGTAGGCCATCACGGGCCCGAGGTCGGAGCCGCCGATGCCGACGTTGACGATGTTGCGGATCGGCTTGCCCGTGTGGCCCTTCCACTCGCCCGAGCGCACCCGGTCGGAGAAGGCGGCCATCCGATCGAGCACCTCGTGGACGTTCGCGACCACGTCCTCGCCGTCGACGACCAGGGACGAGCCCTTCGGCATGCGCAGGGCAACGTGGAGCACCGAGCGGTTCTCGGAGACGTTGATGCGGTCGCCCCGGAACATCGCGTCGATCCGCTCGCGCAGTCCCGACTGCTCGGCGAGCTGGAGCAGCAGGCCGATCGTCTCGTCGGTGACCCGGTTCTTCGAGTAGTCGAGGTACAGGCCGGCGGCCTCGACTGCCAGTCGTTCGCCGCGTGTCGGGTCCGCTGCGAACAGGTCGCGCAGGTGCCGGTCGCGGATCTCCTCGTAGTGCTGCTCGAGCGCCGCCCACGCGGGGCGCGCGCGGAGCTCTGTCGTCGTGGTCGTCGTGCTCATCGGGGCTCCTCCCGTGTCGGTCGGGCTAGGCGCGAAGGGCCGCGCTCTGCTCGTCGATGTGGCCCATCAGGTCGTTCCAGGCGTCGACGAAGCTCGTGGCGGCGTCCGACTGGAGCTTGGCCGCGAGCCCGTCGACGTCGACGCCCGCCTTCGCGTGCTCTGCCAGCGTCGCGTCGGCATCGCCGCCGTCGGCGGGCATCGGCTTGCCCGCATGGCCGTGGTCGTAGAAGGCGTTGAGCGTCGCCTCCGGAATCGTGTTGATCGTGAACGGCGCCCCCAGGCAGTGCACGTAGAGCGTGTCGGGTGCCTCGGGATCCTTCGTGCTCGTGCTCGCCCACAGGAGCCGCTGCATCCGGGCGCCGGAGTTCGCGAGCCGCTGCCAGCGGTCGGAGTTCATCAGCTCCCGGTACGCCTGGTAGGTCTTCAGGCCGACGGCGAGAGCGAGCCTGTCGCGCAGGTGCTCGGGCACCTCGTTCATCACCGCCGCGTCCCAGCGCGACATGAACACCGACGCGACCGAGCCGACGACCGGGTCGAGCCCGGCCTCGATCCGCCGTTCGACACCGCGCATGAACGCCTCGGCCGCGGCCAGGTAGTGCTCGGCCGAGAAGAGAAGCGTCACGTTCACGGGCACGCCTGCTGCGATCGCCTCCTCGATCGCCGGCAGTCCCTCCTCGGTACCCGGGATCTTGATGAAGAGGTTGTCGCGGCCCGCGCGTGCGTGCAGATCCTTTGCTGCTGCCACGGTGCTCTCGGCGTCGTAGGCGAGGAGCGGCGACACCTCGAGCGAGACCCAGCCGTCGACGCCGTCGGTTCGCTCGTGGATCGGGCCGAACAGGTCGGCCGCCCGCCGCAGGTCCTCGATCGCCAGCTCGAAGAAGAGCTGCTCGCGATCGGCGCCGGCCGCGGCCTTGGCCTGGATCGCGTCGTCGTACCCTCCCGAGGCGATCGCCTTGTCGAAGATCGCCGGGTTCGACGTCAGCCCGGTCACCGAGTAGTCGTCGATGTAGCGCTGGAGCTGCCCGGAGTCGAGCATCTCCCGGGTGATGTTGTCGAGCCAGAGGCTCTGGCCCAGCTCGTGGAGCTTCTCGGTTGCCTTCACGGTGGCCTCCTGTCTAGTCGCCGCGGGCGACGGCCACGCGCTCGCGCGCGACGTCCGCCACCGCGTCGGGGGTGAACCCGAACTTCTTGACGAGCTCCTTGAGCGGCGCCGACGCGCCGAAGGTGTGCATGCCGACGACGGCCCCGCCGTCGCCGACGTAGCGGTCCCAGCCGAGCGTGGAGGCCTCCTCGATCGCGACCCGTGCCTTGACCGACGGTGGGATCACCTCGTCGCGGTAGGCCTGCGGCTGGCGGTCGAAGAGCTCCCAGCACGGCATGCTGACGACGCGGGCGCCGATGCCGTCCAGGGCCAGCTCGTCGCGCGCCGAGAGTGCGAGGCCGACCTCCGAGCCGGTCGCGAGCAACACGACGTCCGGGTCGCTGCCCTCCGCGTCGACCAGAACGTAGGCGCCCTTCGCCACGCCCGACGCAGGCGCCGTGACCGACCGGTCGACGGTAGGCAGCGCCTGGCGCGAGAGGATCAGCACGGCCGGCTCGCGCTTGAGCGCCGTCACGACCCGCCAGGTCTCGGCGACCTCGTTCGCATCGGCCGGCCGGAAGACCAGGAGGCCCGGGATCGCCCTGAGCGAGATCAGTTGCTCGACCGGCTGGTGCGTCGGGCCGTCCTCGCCGACCCCGATCGAGTCGTGCGTGAAGACGTGGATCGTCGGGATCTCCATCACGGCGGACAGCCGGATCGCGCCGCGCGCGAAGTCGGAGAAGATCAGGAAGCCCGACCAGAACGGCCGGAGCTTCGACAGCGCCATGCCGTTGGCGATCGCGGCCGAGGCGTGCTCGCGGATCCCGAAGTGGAAGTTGCGACCGCTCCGGTCGCCGGGCTGGAAGTCGCCCGCCCCGTCGAACGTCAGCCGCGTCTTCGTCGACGGCGCCAGGTCGGCCGCGCCGCCCAGCAGCCAGGGCACTCCCGTTGCGACCGCGTTCAGCACCTGGCCGGACGAGTCGCGGCTCGCGATCCCCTTCGGATCGGCCGGAAAGGTCGGGATCTCGGCGTCCCAGCCTTCGGGCAGGTCGCGCCGCTGCATCGCCTCGATCTCCGCCGCCAGGTCCGGGTGGGCCTTGCGATAGTCCTCGAACGCCGCCTCCCACTCCTCGCGGGCCTCCTTGCCTCGGGTGCCGATGCCCGCGGCGAAGTGGTCGTAGACGCCGTCGGGCACGAGGAACTGCGCGTCCTCGGGCCAGCCGTAGAAACGCTTTGCAGCCTTGACGCCCTCGGGGCCGAGCGGCTCGCCGTGCGCCTTGGGCGTATCCTCGACCTGAGTGCCGTAGCCGATGTGGCTGTGAACGACGATCAGCGTCGGCCGTTCGTGCTCCGCCCTGAAGTCGTGGAATGCCTTCGCCACCTGCTCGAGGTCGTTGGCGTCGGCGACGGTGGTGACGTTCCAGCCGTAGGCAACGAACCGCGCCGCCACGTCCTCGGTGAACGTGATGTCCGTATGACCCTCGATCGTGACGCGATTCGAGTCGTAGATCCAGCAGAGGTTCGCCAGACGCTGGTGGCCGGCGAACGAGGCGGCCTCGGACGCGATCCCTTCCATCAGGCACCCGTCGCCCGCCTGGGCATAGACGTCGAAATCGAACAGCGTGTGGCCGTCGCGGTTGTATCGCGCTCCCAGCCACTGGCTCGCGACGGCCATGCCGACGGATGTGGCCGCGCCCGTTCCCAGCGGGCCCGTGGTCGCCTCGACGCCGCTCGTCCATCGGTACTCGGGATGACCCGGGCACTTCGAGTCGAGCTGACGGAAGCTCTTCAGGTCGTCGAGCGTGACGGCCGGCCGGCCGAGCACCTCGTAGTCGGGATCGACCGCCTGGACGCCCGTCAGGTGCAACATCGACCAGAGCAGCGCCGAGGCGTGGCCGGACGACAGGACGTACCGGTCGCGGTTCGGCCAGACGGGGTCGGCCGGGTCGAAGCGAAGGAATCGCTGCCACAGCGTGTACGTCACCGGCGCGATTCCGATCGGCGTTCCCGGGTGCCCCGAGTTGGCCGCCTGGATCGCGTCGATGCAGAGCGTGCGGATCGTGTCGATGCACCGGGCGTCGAGCTCGACGTCGCTGCTCGTCGTGGTCGCCATCGGTTCCCCCTGTCGTGTCGTCACGTCACATCTCAACCGTCGTTGCCTGCTCGGCGACTGTCGCTCCGAGCGTTGTCGACCGCGGCTGGGCCACCGTTACACGGAGCCTCGGCCGCATCAGTCTCCCACAGTCGGGGCGGCGTCGAATATCCCGTCTGGGCGAACTAGTCGCATCCTTCACCGTCGCACCCTGGCCCGCCCGCCCCGCCCGCGTGTCTCGCCGTGGTCTCCGGATGGTTGCGATCTGGAGAACGCCGCCGACATCCGCGTCCGGCGCCTTACGTCATCCCCCGGGGATGATGTAGCGGAGAGTCCGCCCGGGAGAGACTGGTGCGCGACGTCCAAAGAGGACGGCCTTTGACGCTCGGATACCCACACCCGATCCACCTGCTCGCATTCGATCACCGCGGCTCGTTCCAGACGAAGCTGCTCGGAATCGTGGGCACGCCGACCGCCGACGAGGCGGCGCGCATCTCCGAGGCCAAGGGGATCATCTTCACCGGATTCGTCAGGGCGCTCGACGAAGGCCTCCCTCGCGAAGGCGCCGGCATTCTCGTCGACGAGCAGTTCGGGGCCGAGATCGCGCGGCAGGCGCGCGAGCTCGGCGTCGTGCTGGCGATGCCGGTCGAGCGAAGCGGGCAGGACGAGTTCGACTTCGAGTACGGCGAGGCCTTCGGCGACCACATCGCCTCGTTCGACCCGACCTTCGCGAAGGTTCTCGTCCGCTACAACGTCGAAGGCGACGGAGAGCTGAACCGGCGCCAGGCGGAGCGTCTCGCACGCCTCGGCGACTGGCTCCACGACAACGACCGGAAGTTCCTGTTCGAGATGCTGGTGCCCGCAGAGCCCAAACAGCTCGAGAGCGTCGGCGGCGACGCCGACCGCTACGACCGGGAGCTGCGACCCGATCTGATGGTGGCCGCAATCGAGGAGCTCCAGGCTGCCGGCGTCGAGCCCGACGTCTGGAAGATCGAGGGGTTGGACGCGGCCGAGGACTGCGCCCGCGTCGCCGAGGCGGCACGGAGCGGCGGACGCGACGACGTGACCTGTGTCGTGCTCGGCCGGGGCGGCGACGAGAGCAAGGTCGTGCACTGGCTGCGGACGGGCGCGGGCGTTCCCGGCTTCGTCGGCTTCGCCGTGGGCCGCACGATCTGGTGGGACGCGCTCGAGGGCTGGCTCGCCGGCGAGAGCGGCGAGGCTGCGGCCGGCGCGATCGCCGACAAGTACCGCCGGCTCTACGACGCGTACGTGTCCGCCGGGTAAGCCCGGCCGTCCGGATCCGCACCCCCCGTTCAGGGACACTCGTTCGTGTGATTCAGACCGGGGAGCCGCCTGTCGAAAAGAGCGTTGGTGCCCGAGAACTCGGCAATGGCGCGCACCTTCATGCGCAGGCAGCGGCCGTCCAGCGCGGACGGCGGCTTCACCCTCGTCGAGGCGCTGTTCGCGATGACGCTGTTCATCATCGTCGCGGCCTCGATCGGAGGGCTGCTCACCTCCTCGATCGCGTCACACCGCCTGTCGCGCGAGAAGACGATCGCGCAGCAGCAGGCGATGGATCAGATCGAGTCGATCCGCAGGCTCCAGTACGACTCGATCGGCACCGTCAGCGGCAACCCGCCGGGAATCATCAACGCGACCAAGCTCGTCTCTGTCACCGGGCTCGACGCGACGATGACCACGAAGGTCTCGTACGTCGATGACCCGGCGCCGGCCGCCTACCTGACGTACGCGGACTACAAGAAGGTCACGGTCACGGTCACACGCGACCGCGACTCGGAGGTCCTGGCCCGAAACGTCACGTATGTCGCACCGCCGGCGCGGGCGACCTACGGACAGCCCGTCATCATCGCCCAGGTCGTCGACTACGGCGACCTGACGCCCGTCGGCGATGTCACCGTCTCGATGGGCGGCGGTCCCAGCGGAACACGCACGGACACGACCGACCCGACGACGGGCACGGTCACGTTCGCCGCGCTGACGGCGAACCCGACGAGCGGCCCGCAGGCCTACTACAACATCGTGGTGACGCCGCCGAACGGGTTCGAGGCGCTGGCAGACGACGTCTCGCCCGCCGCCGCCGCACACGTCCAGCTCGCTCCGGGCCAGACGTTCAACACGGCGCTCAGGATCTACCGTCCGGCCATACTCACCGTCGTCCTCGAGAACTCGGACGGCTCGAGCTACACGGGCAACGCAACGGTGAAGCTGAGCTCCGATCGCAAACCGGAGCAGACGTTCGCCGTCAGCGGCGGCGTGGGCACGATCATGGTCCTCGGCGGCGAGAAGCTCGTCCCGGGCACGTACACGGCCTCGGCCACGACCGGCACGGGGCTCTGCGCCGACGAGGTCACGCAGGGCGTCCCCGACGACTACCCGAGCGTGATGACGTCGACGGTCGTGCTGACGCTCGACGCGTGCCCGACCGGAACCATGGCCGTGCAGACGAACTGGGGCGGGGCGGCCGCGGCCGGCGCCACCGTCACCGTCGCGGGCGGCCCGAACTCGATCAGCGTCTCGGGCACCGCCGACTCGAGTGGGCTCGCGACCTTCACGAGCCTCCCCGCCGGCTCGGCCACGTACACCGTCACGTCCACGAAGGGCGGCCAGACGGCGTCGACGACGGCAACCGTCACGAGCTCGACGACCACGAACGTCAACCTGAATCTTCCCGTCGGCAGCCTCAACGTGACAGTGCTCTGGGCCGGGAATGCCGTCTCCGGAGCGGCCGTCACCGTGAGCGGTGGGCCGAACTCGACCACCGCCAGCGGAACGACCAACGGCAGCGGCCTCGTGACGATCTCGAACCTGCCGACCGGCTCGGGCTACACGGTCACCGCCACGAAGAACGGGTACAGCGGCTCGTCGACGATCACCGTCCCGAACGGAACGTCGGCGCCCGTCACCGTCAACCTCCCGACCGGAACGCTCACCACGACCGTGACGTGGGCCGGCGTCGCCGGTCTCCGGCGCGACCGTCACCGCGAGCGGCGGGCCGCACCCGGCGACATTCACGGGGACGACGAACGCGAAGCGGTGTCGTCACGATGACCGTTCCGGCCGGCACGGCCTCGTACACGGTCACCGCGACGAAGAGCGGCCAGAGCGCCTCGACGACCGCGACCGTCAGCGCCGGCTCGACGACGAACGTCTCGCTCGCCCTGCCGACGGGCACGGTCAGCGCGACCGTCACGTGGGCCGGGACGAACGTCTCCGGCGCGACCGTCACCCTCACGGGCGGTCCGCAGTCGGTCAACGTCAGCGGTACCACCAACGGCAGCGGAGTCGTCACCTTCACCAACGTCCCGGCCGGCTCCGGCTACACGGTCGCAGCGACGAAGAGCGGCCAGAGCGCCTCGGCGACGGCCTCCGTCACCGGCGGCTCGACCACGAACGTCTCCGTCGCCCTGCCCACCGGCACGATCGACGCCACCGTCACCTGGGGCGGCACCAACGTCAACGGCGCGACCGTGACGCTGACGGGCGGCCCGCAGTCGGTCAACGTCAGCGGCACGACGAACTCCAGCGGCCTCGTCACGTTCTCGAACGTCCCCGCCGGCTCCGGGTACTCGCTCGCGGCCACGAAGAGCGGCCAGAGCGGGTCGAACACCGCGTCGGTCACCGGCGGCTCGACGACGAACGTCACGATCACGCTCCCGACCGGCTCGCTCACCGTCACGGCGGTCCGCAGCGGCGTCAACCAGAACGCGGCGACCGTCACCGTGACCGGCGGCCCGCAGTCGGTGAGCCTCTCGGGCACGACGAACTCGAGCGGGGTCGTCACGTTCACCAACGTCCCCGTCGGCTCGCCCTACACCGTCAAGGCGTACAAGTGCAGCGTCTCGAGCCCGAAGAGCGCGACGAACACCTCCGTCGGCGTCGCGAGCGGATCGAACGCGGTGACCATGACCTTCTCCTCGGGGACGTGTCCTCCGTGATGCGCCGGCTGCTCGCGGACACTCCGTCGCGAGGACGGCTTCACGCTCACCGAGGTCCTCGCCGCGACGTCGATCCTCGGCGTGATGTTCGCGCTCTTCGCCGTGATCATCAGCTCGACGGTGACGCACTCGAGCGAGATCTCCGACGAGACCGTGCTCCAGGCCGAGGTGCGCGGCGTGATCGACCGTCTGGCGCAGGACCTTCGGCAGGCGTACTCGGGCGACGACACAGTTCCGCCGATCGAGGTCATGACGGGCACCGCGATTCAGTTCCTCTCGCCCGACCGCACGACGCCGTTCCACCTGCGCCGGATCGCCTACCAGGTGACTCGGAACATCCTGCAGCGCCGCACCGCGCTCAGCACCGACACGGACGGCGTGCCCTGGAACATCCCCGCGCTGGGCGGCTGGTCGCCGGCGGTGAAGCTCGTCACCAACTCGACCGTCTTCACCTACAAGGACGCGGCCGGAAACGTCACGACCGACCCCGCCTCGGTGCGGACGGTCTACGTGACGATGATCGTCTCGCCGGTCGGGTCGCGTGACCGGCGGTTCACCTACGCGACGTCCATCACCGTCAGAAAGACGAAGCTCGAGCTATGAGAACCCGTTCGGCATCTGATTCGCGAGGAGCGAGGCGTGGCGATGATGCTGGTGCTCTTCGCCCTCGCCGTCGTCACCATCCTCGGCGCCACCCTGCTCACGACGTCGAGAACGACTCCGACGACGGCGAGCCACGGAGTCTGGAAGGAAGGCGCGTACCAGGCCGCGGAGGGCGGGATCGACGACTACGTCTCCAAGCTCGTCGAGGATCGCCTGTACTACGGCCACCACACGCACCCGGGCGAGTCGACCCGGCGCACGAGCGGCGGGACGCTGGTCGACGCCGACCAGACCTGGACGTCCGGGCTCACGTGGACCTATCCGAACGGCAAGGACAACTGGCGCCAGCTTTCGAACGGCTACGAGTACAACCTCCAGGTGACGCCGCCGAGCGCCGGGACGAACTCCGTCACCATCGTCGCGACCGGCCGCAAGATCGGCAGCACCACCGACCAGCGCGTGCTCGAGGTCCTGATCCGGCCGTCGTCGCTCGCCGACTTCTACCGGGTCGTCAACGGCGACGTGGCATGGGGCTCGGGCGCGACGACGAACGGGAAGATCTACGCGAACGGCGACATCGACCACGACGGCACCGCGACCGCGGACATCTACGCCGAGGGCCAGATCACCGGCTCGATGTCGATGCAGAACGGCGCAAAGCAAGTACGACGTCGACTCGAACCCCACGATCCGAACGAAGATCAAGCAGCCGATCAACTTCGCGAGCTTCCTCACGTCGCTCGTCGACATCCAGCGGGCCTCGCAGGCGGGCGGCGTCTACCTGAACAACACCGCGCCGGCCGCGTGGAAGCTGACCTTCCTGTCGAACGGCACCTTCCAGGCCCAGTCCTGCTCGCAGAGCGGCTCGAACAACGTCGCGGCCGTGACACCGGTCTGCGGCAGCGCCGTCACCTACAACGTGCCCTCGAACGGCGCGATCTACTCCGAGAAGACGGTGATCGTCTCGGGAACGGTCAAGGGCCGCGTTACGGTGGCGTCGTACGACAACATCGTCATCGCGAACAACATCTCGTACGTGACGCTGGGGCAGGACGTGCTCGGGCTCGTCGCCAAGAACGACGTGATCATCGCCCAGTACACGCCGAACACGATGAGCTGGATGGCCTCCGTGCTCGCCCAGAGCGGCACCTGGAAGACATGGAGCCAGGACGGAAGCCACAACACGATGACGTTCACCGGCTCGTCGGCCACGAACCTCGGCGGCTCCCTGACGATGTTCCAGACGCGGATCTACGGGTATGCGCCGGAGCTGCAGTACCTGTCGCCGCCGTGGTTCCCGAACATCGGCGACGCCTACACGGTCACGCTCTTCCGCGAGGTCAAGCCCTACTAGGGTTCAGTTGCGTTGCCGCGGCGGGGGTTCTGTAGGTTCCCGCCGTGGAGCTTCCAGAAGTGGTCGCACACGCGCGCTGGTTCGGCGGCAAGGGCCGTCAGATCTCAGGCATGCGGAGCGTGGACGAGCTGGAGCTAGGCGACGTTCGGCTCGTGGTCGTCGAGGTCGCCTACGCCGCCGGCGAGTCGGAGCTCTACGCCGTCGGACTTCCCCGCGAGGACGGGCTGGTCGCGGCGCTCGGCACGCTGCTCGGACGCGGAGAGCCCGTGCAGTCTGGCTCCGGGACGTTCTCGTTCGAGCGCGGGCCCGGCTATGCGACTCCGCAGCCGGGCGAGCGGCCGGTCGGAGTCGACCAGTCGAACTCGTCGGTGGTGCTCGGCGAGTCCCAGATCGTCAAGCTCTTTCGCCGCCTTGAGCCCGGCCCGAACCCCGACGTCGAGCTGTCGCGCTACCTCGGCGGGCGGGTCGGCCTCGCTTCGATACCTGCGTTTGCGGGCGCGATTCGCTGGCGGGCGCCGACGGGTGACGTGTACGACCTGGCGCTCGCGCAGGAGTACGTCCCCGGCTCCGAGGACTGCTACGAGGCGACTGCCGCGGCACTCGTCGCCCTGACCGAAGCCGAAGACCTCCGGCCCGCACTTGCGACAGCGGAACAGGATGCCCGCTCTCTCGGCGAGATCACGGCGGGGCTCCACGCCGCCCTCGTCCGTGCGAAGGCGCCCGGGCTTCGCCCGCGGTGGGCGACCGGCGACGACCTCGCCCTGTGGCGGCAGCGCGGCGAGGAGGCGCTCGACCGCGCTCTCGGCCTCCTCGACGGCGAGGCGGCGGCGGAGCTCGGCGCCTGGGCGCCGTGGATCCGCGAGGAGCTGGCCGGGCTGGAGCGACAGGCGAAGCCGCCGCTGCTCACGCGGGTGCACGGCGACCTCCACCTCGGCCAGGTGCTTCGATCGGCTCGCGGCTTTCTCGTGATCGACTTCGAGGGTGACCCGACGCGGTCGCTCGCCGAGCGTCGCCTGCACGGATCGCCGCTTCGGGACGTCGCCTGCATGCTCCGCTCCTTCGACCACGTCGCGCGCAGCGCGATGCGACGCGCCGGCGGGGGCGAGGTGCGGATCGAACGGTGGCTCACATGCTCGAGAGGCGCATTTCTCGATGCATACGTGCAGACGCTCGCCGAGCAGGACGCGCCCTTCCGGCTCGAGACCGGACTGGTGAGGGCATTCGAGCTCGAGAAGGAGTGCAGCGAGTACGTCTACGCGGCGACCTATCTGCCGTCGTGGCTGTTCGTTCCCCGTGCGTCGATGCGAGCGCTCGCGGAGTCCGGTGCTCGAGCCTGAGCGCGCCCCGCTCTTTCTCGCCGACGTCCTCGACAAGCCGGCGAGGCTGGCGGCTCTGGCAGACGCCTACGAGGGGCCGACGAGCCCGCTGGCCGAGCTTTCGGCGTTCCGCGCTACCGGTAGGCACGTCGTCTTCGTGGGTCTCGGGAGCTCGCGGTACGCGGCGCTCACGGCAGCTCACCGACTCCGTGCCGAGGGCATGAGCGCGGTCGCCGAGCGCGCCTCGAGCGCCGCATCGCCGCCGAGCCCCGACACGCTGCTCGTCGCGATCTCGGCGTCCGGCACGACTCCGGAGGTCGTCGAGGCGTCGCGTCGCCACCACGGGACGAGCCTCGTCGTCGCCGTCACCAACGACCCCGGGGCGGAGCTCACCCGTCACGCGGACGTCGTCCTCCCGCTGCGCGCCGGGCCCGAAGCAGGAGGCGTCTCGTGCCTGACCTACCCGTGCACGCAGGCGGTTCTGGCCCTCCTGTGCGAGCGTCTCCTCGAGCAGCGCGCCGACACGGGGACGATCCGCAGGGGAGCCGAGAGCTGCCGGACCCTGATCGAGGAACGGGAGGCCTGGCTCGAGCCGCTCAGCGAGCTCGTGGCGGGCGCGCAGACAGTCCACGTGATCGCCGGCGGGGAGCGCTACGCCTCTGCGTGCCAGTCGGCCCTGATGCTGCGGGAGTGCCCGCGCGCGACGGCGCTGGCCAGCGACGCGGGAGACTGGCTCCACGTCGACGTCTACCTGACCGTGCAATCCGGGTATGCGGCACTGCTCCTGGGCTCGTCACCCTACGTCGAGGCGATCCTCGGCTGGATCAGAAAGCGCGGCGGGCGCGCGGCGAACATCGGCTTCACGGTTCCGGGCACCGCAAAGCCGGTTCGCTACCCGGGTGACGAGGATCCCGGCGTGGCGCTGCTGGTCGAGACGACCGTCAGCGAGCTCGTCGCGGCGCAGCTCTGGTCGCGACCGTAGGCGCAGGGGCTGCGCGGTACTTCGTCAACCCGGCAAGACGCGTCTGGTCGGGCGGCGTGCGAGGTTCGGGTGTTGGCAGTTGTGGGCCAGATCGACGACAATCCGCCTGCTGGTGCGGTAACGGTCAGAGAGAGGCAGGCGTCGGCCTCATGAGCGTCGGGAGGGGTAATGGCCGACGAGAGGACGCCTGGGCTCGACCAGCTGCAGCACGCGCTCGACGCGGGAGACATCGACGCCGCGAGGCGCGCATTGCTCACCCTCCCTCCGCGCGAACGTGAGCTGCTCGAGGAGGAGATCGGCCCGGGCGCGCTCGAGCGGACCCGGAGCGCTGCCGCGCGCGGGCGGCGCCGCGGCAAGCTCGGCAAGGTCCTGGTGCTGCCCGGGATCATGGGCTCGGAGCTCGACTCCGAGGACCGCGGCGGCGATCGGGACCGCATCTGGCTGAATTACCTGCGCCTGCTCGGAGGGCGGATCGACGATCTCGAGCTGACCCCCGAGGGCACTCCTGCGAAGAAGGGCGTCCGTCAGGTCATCCCGGCGGGAGTCCACCGCAAGACGTATCTCCCGCTGCTGATCGAGCTCGACACGCGGTGGCACGTGAAGCCGTTCCCGTTCGACTGGCGGGAGGACATCGACCGGAGCGCCGACCGGCTCGCCGGCGAGATCCAGGCGTTCGGCGGGGGTGGCCCCGTCCACCTCGTCGCCCACTCGATGGGAGGCCTCGTATCGCGCCGGTTCGTGCAGCGACATCGCGACCTGTGGAAGTCGATGGACGACGGAGCCGGACAGGGTCGCGGCGGCAGGCTGGTCATGCTGGGAACGCCGAACCGGGGCTCGTTCGCGATCCCGCTGACCCTCACCGGCGCCGAGCAGGTGCTCAAACTGCTCGACAAGGCCGACCTCCACCATTCGCTCCGACAGCTGCTCGCGATCATCGGCTCGTTCCCGGGCCTCTATCAGATGCTCCCGTCTCCGCTCGCCGACCTCGGCGACGACCACGTCAAGCTCTTCGACGCCAAGGCCTGGGCGGACGCTCCGGTCCGGGCCCCGCTCCTCAAGCGGGCGCAGACGTTCATGCGAGAGCTCGACCCCGTGATCGACGCCCAGCGGCTCCTGTACGTCGCCGGCTACAACCAGGAGACGCCGGTGGCGATCCGCGTCGGCCCCGGCGGAACGTTCACGTACCGGGAGTCGGCGGACGGCGACGGCCGCGTCCCGCACGCGCTCGGGCTGCTCGAGGGCGTCACGACGTACTGGGTCTACGAGGTGCACGGGAACCTGGCCAAGACGGACCGCGTTCTCGATGCGATCACGGATCTGCTGCAGCGCGGTGCGACGTCGGTGCTGCCGACGACGAAGCCGTCGCTGCCGGCTCCGAAGCGAGGCGTTCGTCGTGGCTGGGTCAGTGCCGACGAGCTCGTGCCCGTCGAGCCCGAGATCGACCAGATCCTGGCCGGCGCGACGCGCAGCCGCGGCGGCGCGCCCGAGCTCACTCGTTCGGAGGAGATCAAGCTCGAGGACCTCGCGCTCGGCGACTACCTCGGAACGGCGCGCGGCGAAGGCGTCGAGCCGGCCGCCGAAGGCCGCCCGCCGGCGGCGCCGGGCGAACAGCGGCAGCTGTCGATCGCCGTCGAGGTCGTCTGGGGGGACGTCACCGCGATCGAGGAGGGCGACGTCTACACGGTGGGCCACTACGAGGGCGTCGCGCCGCAGCGCGCGGAGCTTGCCCTCGACCGGCTCGTGTCCGGAATTCCGCCCCACGAGCGCTCTCCCGACCCGCGCAAGCTCGTGATCACCCAGCACACGCGGCGCGGCATCCTGCGCGGCGCGCTCGGGGACGTCTCGTTCTTCCCGATCGGCGGAGAGCTCAGTGGGAAGGTCGTCGCCGTTGCGGGCATGGGCCGCCCCGGAACGTTCAACGATGCTTCGCTCAGACGGCTCGTGAGCGGCATGACCATAGCGGTGAGCGCGCTGCCGCACGCGCACACGGTGTGCACCGTGCTGATCGGCTCGGGCGAGGGAACGCTGACGATCCCCCAGTCGGTTCGCGGACTGCTCGAAGGGATCAACGACGCCGCGATCGAGATCGGCGCGAGCGAGGAGCTCGTCTTCGCCTCCCCGGTCGAGCGTCTCCTCATCGTCGAGCGCGAGCGCGGCCGAGCCCTCGAGATTCTCGAGGCACTTCGCGACTGCGGCCGGGAGCTCGAGCGCGACGACCGGCCGCCGCCGGTCCGGCTCGAGATCGTTCGCCGCCTGCGAACCGGGCGCGGCGGCGACGTGTCGGCCGAGGAGAGCCTCGCCCTCGTCGTGGACTCCGCTCTGCGCGCGGCCAGGGCCCCCGCCGGTTCACGCGAGCGGCGCGCTTTCGAGACGCTCGGCGGCGAGATTCGCGGAACCGCGGGCGTACGCAAGCTCGCGCTCGCTCGTGTCCGGTCCACGGCCGTCCAGGGAGAGGCCTCTCCGGCGCGGGTAACGCGCTTTCGCGTCGCGGCCCGTAGCGTCCCCCGCGGCGCCGATAACGTCCCGATCCGGATCTCGTTCTGGGACGACGGGCTGGCGGTGAGAGCGGCCGCCATCCACCAGGCCGCGACCGTGCCCGAGCGCGTGATCAGCGTCGATCGGAAGCTGATCGACGAGCTCGCCGAGCGCATGACCGATCCGCCGGCCGACGACGTGCCGCGGCTCTCACGGCTGCTCCGCCGCCTGCTCGTGCCGGCCGAGTTCCGCGAGGTGCTGCAGACCGGTCCGTTCGTCATCGAGGTCGACCGGGCGATGGCGCGCGTCCACTGGGAGATGCTGGCGAGCGACGCGCCCGAGGCCGGCTCGCCGGCACCCCTGGCCGTGCGGTCGTCGTTCGCGCGTCAGATCCGCACGACGTACTCGCCGCCGCCGATGCCGGCCAGGCGCGCCCGGGATCAGCTCCGCGCGCTCGTGATCGGCGATCCAGGCGATCCGGACGAGGGGTTCGACCTCCCCGGAGCGAGGAGCGAGGCGCTCGCGGTCATCCGCATCCTCCGCGAGCGCGGCGTCGAAGTCACCGCCCGGATCGGTGCGCCGAGCGTCGCCCGCGAGGGGAACCTGCGCGGGGTCGATCCTGCCGACCGGCTCGAGGTGCTCGGGCTCCTGCTCGAGGGCGGCTTCGACGTCCTGCACTACGCGGGGCACGGCGACTTCGACCCCGAGGATCCGACCAGGGTCGGCTGGGTGTTCGCGAGCGGCCTCCTGACGCCCGGCGAGATCGGTCGGATCGAGCATGTGCCGGCGATCGTCGTCTCGAACGCGTGCCTGTCGGCGCGCACCTCCGAGACGCTTGCCGGAAAGCGGCGGCCCGACGAGGCGCGCAGCGAGGCCGGGCTGCTGCCGAGTCTCGCCGACGAGTTCTTCCGGCTGGGCGTCCGCAACTACGTCGGCACGGCGTGGGAGGTGAACGACGTGGGGGCCGAGCTCTTCGCCACGGAGTTCTACGAGGCGCTTCTCCCCGAGCGGGGCCAGCGCGGGTCGTCGTTCGGCGAGGCGGTGCGCCGTGCGCGGGCCGCCCTCTGGGAGAACGAGGCCGACTACGGCGCGCTCTGGGCGGCTTACCAGCACTACGGCGACCCGACGAGCGAGACGCCGCTCGGGCCGGGGCCAAATGACCACGACGGAGAGGACGGGGCATGACCGACGCCGATCAGCTCGCACGCTTCGTGCCGTGGCTGCAGTACGACTCGCTGGAGAGCTACCGCTCCGACTCGGCGGCGACGCTCCCGGAGCTCGCCTTCGACGACGGCTCGGGCTGGAGCTACGCGAACGTCCTCAAGCGCAAGGACGGCAAGCTCCTCGCCTCGGCGAAGCCGAAGCGGGGCCAGGCGAAGCTCGACCTCGCGTTCCTCGGCCCGAAGACGTACGCGAACGGCAAGACCGTCTCGCGCACCGACTATCTCGACGCCGCCGGCAAGCGGTACGTTGCCGACGCGCGCCGGGCGCACGCCGACCCGCGTCTTGCCGACGTCGTCTACGGTCATGTGGCGCGGGAGCCGAGCGGAACGGCCTGGCTCCAGTACTGGTTCTTCTACTACTACAACGACAAGAGCTTCCTCGGCGTCGGCCTGCACGAGGGCGACTGGGAGATGATCCAGCTCCGCCTCGGGCGCGACGGGATGCCGACGGCGGCGACATTCGCGCAGCACAACACCGGCGAGACGTTCGCCTGGCGTGACCTCGAGCTGCGCAAGACCCCCGGCGGCCCCGTCCCGGTCGTGTACGTGGGCCGGGGCTCCCATGCCTCGTTTGCGAGCAAGGGCGAGCACTGGCCGATGTTTCCCGTGCCGCCCGACTACTCCGACGCGAAGGGACCGCGCGTCCGCCCGAGGCTCGAGGTCGTGGCCGACAACGGGCCGGCCTGGGCGCGCTGGCCCGGCAAGTGGGGCTCGAGCGACTCGAGCCCGCGCGGGCCGGCCGACCACGGTCAGTGGCGCGATCCCGCCGGCTTTCACAAGGAGATGGGTGGGACGGCGACCAGAGGCAGCGTGCGCCGGCCGCGAGCCGCACCCGACCTGCCGATCCCGCCGGCACCGAAGCTGAGCGTGCATCGCGTCGACGACCGGGCCCTCGTCGACTACACGTTCCCGCGCGAGCTTCGCGACGGCGCGGCAAAGCCGGTGCGGATCGTCGTCTCGCTGGACACTCCCGACGACGACGTGCCGCCGTCGACCCACTCCGCGACCGTTCGGTCGCGCACCGGCGCGTTCGCGCATCCGGCCGAGCTTCGCGACGTGCGCTACACCGTCCGCGCCGTCGCCTACTCGGAGGACGGCATCGCCTCGAAGACCGTGTCGGCGACCCTCCCCCGGCCGAGGTGAGCGGTCGATGGCGGACGAGCATTTCGACGCAGTCGTTGTCGGTTCCGGGTTCGGCGGCTCGGTAACGGCGTTCCGGCTCGCGGAGGCCGGGATGTCGGTCTGCCTGCTCGAGCGGGGCAAGTCCTACCCGCCGGGCTCGTTTCCACGCAGCCCGCTCGGGACGAGCCGCAACCTCTGGGATCCGAGCGAGGGCCTGCACGGTCTCTTCAACGTCTGGGAGTTCCGCGGCATCGGCGGGATCGTCACGAGCGGCCTCGGCGGCGGCTCGCTCGTGTACTCGAACGTGCTCATCCGCAAGGACCGCTCGACGTTCGTCCAGGAGGACGGGCGGGAGACCTGGCCCGTCACCTACGAGGATCTCGAGCCGCACTACGAGCGCCACGAGGAGATGCTGCGCGCGGCGCCCTACCCGCACGACCACAAGCCATACCGGGACACGCCGAAGACGAACGCCGTCGCCGAGGGAGCGGCGAAGCTCGGGCTGGAGTGGTACCTGCCCAAGATCGCCGTCACGTTCGACCCGGACGGCGGCGGCCCGCGGACGGGCGAGCCGATTCTGCGTGAGCACGAGAACCTCCACGGCCGCACGCGCTCGACCTGCCGCATGTGCGGCGAGTGCAACTTCGGCTGCAACTTCGGGTCGAAGTACACGCTCGACTTCAACTACCTGACGTTCGCGAAGCTCCTCCACCACGCGGATATCCGCACGCGCTGCGAGGCGAAGACGCTCGCGCCGCGCGCCGGCGGCGGCTTCGCGATCGGCTACGCCGACCATTCGCACGCCGTGGAGGGAGAGCGGCGTCGCGAGCCGCCGCCGCTGCGGACGATCACCGCCGACCGCCTCGTTCTCGCCGCGGGAACGTTCGGCTCGACGTACCTGCTGCTGCGAAACCGCGACGCGTTCCCGGCCCTCTCCGCCCGGCTCGGCACGCGCTTTTGCGGCAACGGCGATCTGCTGACGTTCGTCGAGAAGACCCACGAGGTCGTCAACGGCGAGCGGCGCTACCGGACGATCGAGCCCGGCTACGGTCCGGTGATCACGAGCACCATCCGGGTGCCCGACGCGCTCGAGGGAGGCACCGGTCGTGCCTTCTACGTGCAGGACGGGGGCTACCCCGACCTGCTGAACTGGATGGTCGAGATGGCCGACCAGCCCGGCGCGATCGTACGCGGGCTGACGCTCCTCAAGCGGCTCGCGAAGCAGTGGCTCCACCTCGGCGGCGACGCCGACCTCGGGGCCGAGCTCGCAGCGTTCCTCGGGCCCGCGGCGAAGTCCGGGGCGACGCTGCCGCTCTTTTGCATGGGGCGCGACATCCCCGACGGGACGATGACGCTCAACAAGCAGGGGTTGCTCGACCTCGACTGGAACAAGCGGCGCTCGAACCCCACATTCGAGGACATGCGACGGGTGGGGCGAGAGATGGCGAGGGTGCTCGACGGGACGTTTCGCGACAACGTGCCCTGGTACGTCGGCCGCTCGGCCACCGTCCACCCGCTCGGCGGGTGCCCGATGGGCCGCGACGAGCGGGAGGGCGTGGTCGACTCCTACGGCCGCGTCTTCGGCTACCCCGGCTTCGTGATCGCCGACGGCTCGGTGCTGCCCGGACCGACCGGCCCGAACCCGTCGAACACGATCGCCGCGCTCGCCCATCGCTTCGCCGAGCAGACGATCGCGGAGAGCTAGTGCTCCGTCCCGGAGGTCGCTTGATGATCCTGGCGCGCGAAAAGCAAGCCGGGCAAGGACGCAGGGAGCCCCGATATCGGGACATATCGGGGCGACTGAGGACGCAGCGCGGCGCCGCTTTGCAGCCGCCCAGAGCGCCAGTGACTTCCGGGACGGAGCACTAATGCCCGCCGACGCGCTCGACCGCCACCTCGGGCTCGTCGTCAAGGCGATGCGCGAGGGTCGGGTCGTGCCCTTCCTCGGGGCGGGCGCGAACCTCTGCGGACGGCCGGCCGACCTCGTCTGGAAGCCGGGCGAGACGCAGTACCTGCCGAGCGGCGGCGAGCTGGCGGCGTTCCTCCGCTCCGAGTTTCTCGACGAGACCGAGGAGGAGGACGGCAACCTGCTGCGCATCTCGCAGTACGTCGAGGTCCTCGTCGGCCCCGACTGGCTCTACGACAAGCTGCACGACCTCTTCACGGGCGACTACACGCCGACGCGGCTGCACGAGTTCCTCGCCGGTGTGCCGGAGCAGCTCTTCCGCAAGACCGGCCAGGAGCCCCGCCATCAGCTGATCGTGACGACGAACTACGACGACGCTCTCGAGCAGGCATTCGAGAGCGCCGGCGAGCCCTACCACCTCGTCTGGTACGTCGCGGAGGGCGAGGAGCTCGAGCGCGGCAAGTTCTTCCACCGGCCGCCGGGTGGCGAGGCCATCCTCGTGAGCGACCCGAGCGAGTACGTCGACGTCTCGACCGAGACCGCGACCGTCATCCTCAAGATCCACGGCGCCGCCGACCGGAGGGCGATCGACTCCGAGTCGGACAGCTACGTGATCACCGAGGACGACTACATCGAGTATCTGACGGGCGGCACCGCGATCAAGAGCCTCGTCCCGATCGAGCTCGCGAACCAGCTCAAGCGCAGTCATTTCCTCTTCCTCGGCTACAGCCTCGCCGACTGGAACCTGCGCGTGATCCTGAACCGGATCTGGCGGGAGCAGCGCCAGCCGAACATGTGCTGGGCGATCCAGAAGGACGTTCCGCCCGAGCTCGACGCGCGCTTCTGGTCGAAGAAGAACGTCGAGATTCTCGCCGTCGACCTCTCGGACTACGTCGAGGGCCTCGAGAGGCTCTCGTGACCGAGACGCTCGCTCCCTGGACGGCGATGGACACGCGCCTCCCGGAGACGCCCTACGTCGGGCTCGAGCCGTACGGCGAGGAGAACGCGCCCTTCTTCTTCGGCCGGGAGCGCGACCAGCGCGTGATCGTCGCGAACCTCCGGGCTGCTCGCGTCACGCTCCTCTACGGGCCAAGCGGCGTCGGCAAGAGCTCGGTGCTGAACGCGGGCGTCCTGCCGATCCTGCGCGAGCTCGCGGACGACCTCCAGACGCCCCACGGTCACCCCCAGCACGGGATCGTCGTCTTCGGCGCGTGGCGCGACGACCCCGTCGGGCCTCTCTGCCAGGCCATTGCGGACGCGACGGAGTCGGCGCTCGGCGGCGGCGAGGCATCCGCGCCCGGCTCGCTCGTCGAGACGCTCGAGCGGTGCCTCGAGACCTACGACGGCGAGCTGCTCGTGATCCTCGACCAGTTCGAGGAGTACTTCGTCTACCACCCCGACCCCCGGCCTGACGATCCCTTCCCCTCGCAGCTCGCGCGGGCGATCACCGACCGCAACCTGCGTGCGAACTTCCTCGTCTCGCTCCGCGAGGACGCGCTCGCCCGGCTTCATCTCTTCAAAGGGCTGATCCCGGGGCTGTTCGAAAACCGCCTGAGGCTCGATCGGCTGACGCGCGAGCAGGGCGGCGCGGCGATCACGAAGCCGCTCGACCGCTACAACGAGCTCGTCCGCGGGGCAGGCATCGGAGCCGAGCTGGGCGGGGAGGTCGGCGGGGTGACGATCGAGCCGGCGCTCGTCGAAGACGTGCTCGATCAGGTCACCGTCGGGCGCGTCACCACCGCGCAGGCGGGTGTCGGCTCGGTTGCCGCCGCATCGGCCGACGACCGGATCGAGGCGCCCTACCTCCAGCTCGTGATGGAGCGCCTGTGGGACGCGGAGCTGAGTGCCGCGGGCGTCGTCGGGCCCCTCCACGGAGCTCCCGTCGTCCACGAGTCGATCGAGCAGTTCCTGCGAGGCTCGGTTGTCCTGCACCGGTCGACCCTTGCGGAGCTCGGCGGCGCCGAGGAGATCGTCCGCGCCCACCTCCACGACGCGCTCGGAAGGCCTGACTCCCGAGCAGCGCGACGTCGGCGGCCCGCATGTTCAACCAGCTCGTCACGCCGTCCGGCTCGAAGATCGCGCAGAGCGCGGCCGACCTCGCGCGCTACGCCGAGACCGACGTCGAGTCGATCGAGCCGGTCCTGCTCGACCTCGAGAAGTCCAGGATCCTCCGCCAGGACGGCACGCGCTACGAGATCTTCCACGACGTCCTGGCCGGCGCCGTCCTCCAGTGGCGGACGGACTACGACGCGGAGCGACGGCTCGCGCGCGAGCGGGCTCGGCGTCGCAAGCTCGTGGCGGGCCTCGCCGCGGCGCTCGCGCTCCTCGCAATCGCCGTTGGGCTGGCGATCTTCGCCGCCGTCCAGTGGCGAAGCGCACAGGACGCGAAGGATGCCGCCGACGCGGCCGCCAAGGCCGCCGACGAGAGCGCCGCCGAAGCACGGGACGCCCAGAAGCAGGCGGAGGCACAGCGCGACCTCGCCAAGGCCGGCGCATTCTCGGCCGCGTCGCTTTCGCAGGCTGCGACCGACCCGACGCTCTCTCTCCTGCTCGCGACGGAGGCGGCGCAGGCGACCGACGAGCCGACTGATCAGGCGGCGAACGCGCTGCGCCGGGCCCTCGCGCAGCCGTCCGAGGTGCCGCTGTCTGCGAAGCCGCACGAAGGTGACGTCACCAGCGTCTCGGCCAGCCAGAACGGCGAGCTGCTCGCCACGACCAGCGTCGACGGCACTGCCCGGATCTGGGATCCTGCAACGGGCGACGTGCGCCTGATCCTCAAAGGCCACGAGGGCGCAGTCGTCAGCTCCTCGACGAGCGCCGACGGGTCACGCCTAGCAACGGGGGGCGACGACGGAACAGTCCGGATCTGGGACACGCAGACCGGCAGGACAATCCGGGTTATCCAGGAGATCGGGGAGATCGTGAGCGTGGCCCTCAGCCCTGACGGCAGGCTCCTGGCGACCGTGACCGCATTCGGTCAAGGTCACATCTGGGACCTCGGCATCCGGGGCCTCGATGCGTACAAGCCCCTGGTCTCGCTGAACGACCGGCTGTTCAACGCTGTCGTCCGAGGGGCTGGAGGGCTGGTCGATCCTGACGTCGGGCGAGTCACGGCGGTCGCGTTCGACCCCGGTGGGAAGTGGCTGGCGACAGGGACGCCCCGAGGCCTCTGGGTCTGGAAGGTCGGCCCCTGGCGCCCGCTGCATCCGGCCAAGCGTGAGGCGTCGAGGGACACCATCCTCAGCGTCGCGTTCGGCGCCGACGTGCTCGTCGCGGGCAGCGACCTCGGGACCGCGACCATCTACGACCTCGGGTCGCTCACCAAGGACTTCCCGGGTCGTCCAGGTTTCGCGCGACGGCGCCGCCACGAACGTCGCTGCCACCCCTGACGGCACGTACGTGCTGACGGCGGGAGCCGGCCCGACCGTCGAGATCTGGGACAGCTCGAGCGGCGCCGAGATCGCGGCGCTGGGACACACAAGCCTGGTCACCGCGGCCGGGTTCGCGTCCGACGGAGTCGCGGTCACCGGCGACGTCAACGGCGTCGTCCACACCTGGCCGCTCACCGTCGACGAGCGGGCATCTGTGCCCGCCGACGCGAAAGGTCGCGCCGAGTCGGTCAGCTCGGTCGAGTTCGACCCCACCGGTGCGCGGCTCCTGATCTCGGCCAGCGTCGACGACAAGGATCAGGCGCGCCTGATTTCGACCGGCGACGGCCGCCCGATCGCCGGCAACGGAATCGTCGCGAACGCCGTGGCGTACAGTGCCGACGGGCAGCGCATCGCCGCCGCGAACGTCAACACGGGCAAGGTCACGCTCTTCGACGGCGAGCTCGCCACCACGATCGCGACCATCGGTCGCAAGCGAGCGCCGAGTCCCGGCGACTGGGCTCCCTACGCGCCTGGCGCTGAGCCCCGACGGAGCCCGCGTCGTGATCGTCTCCCTCGACGGCACGATCTTGCTCTGGACCCCGCACACCGACAAAGTCGAGCGGTTTGTCGATATCGATGTCGAGGCACTGTCTTCCGACACGGATCGACCTCGTTCGCACGTGCAGTCCTGGCGGCCGCGTTCGCTCCCGACGGCACCTGGTTCGTGACCGGCGGCGCCGACGGGACGGCGAACGTCTGGAGCGATCTCCCGAGCGACTTGCGCGGGATCGGGAGCGCACCACTCCGTCACGGCAGCAGCGCGATCAACGACGTCGCGGTCAGTCCCGCGGGGATCATCGCGACCGCGAGCGAGGACCGCACCGTGCGACTCTGGAAGCCGGACCTGACGCTCCAGACCGTGCTCCTCGGTCACAGCGGCCCCGTTCGCAGCGTTACGTTCTCGCCGGACGGCCGCTACGTCGTCACGGGGAGCGCGGACGCGACCGCACGGGTCTGGGAAACGGCGACCGGCGCGTTGCTGTCGGTGCTGCCGGCCGGCTTCCCCGTCTTCGCCGCCGCCTTCGACCCGGCGGGCGAGAAGATAGCCGTCGCCGGCGACAGCGGCGACATCCGCATCTTCACCTGCCGTCTCTGCGCGCCCCCGAGTGAGCTGCTCGAGCTGGCGCGGGAGCGGCTGGGCGACCGCACGCTGACGCCCGAGGAGCGCGACAGGTTCGCACCGACTGGGTGAGCGAGAAGGAGGAGCCATGCAACGCCGACGTATCGCACTCGGACTTGCCGGTCTCGCTGCCGCCTCGACCGTCGCTGCGGTCGCCGGCGCGTCCGCTTACAGGACGGGTGAGTCGAGCCCGTTCGCGATCGCGTTCGACAGCGACCGCGACGGCAACTCGGAGATTTACGTCATGAACGCCGACGGCACCGGCCAGACCCGGCTCACGTATAGCGCGCCCGACGATGCCGCGCCGTCGTGGTCGCCGGGCGCCGAGGAGATCGCGTTCGCGAGCAACCGCGACGGCAACTGGGAGATCTACAGGATGCGAAGCGACGGCACCGCGCAGACGCGACTGACGGAGAGCCCGGCCGGCGACTACGACCCGGTGTGGTCGCCTGACGGGGAGCGACTCGCCTTCGAGAGCCACCGCGACGGTAACTGGAACGTCTACGTGATGGACGCCGACGGCGACAACGAGCGGGCGCTCACGACGGCCGCCGGAGACGAGTTCGACCCGGTGTGGCTGAACGGGGGACAGCTTGGCTACGCGGCCCGCGGCGAGAGCGGCCGCTACGCGATCTACGTCGCCGACATCCCCCAGGGTGAGTGGGACTCGAGCGCGGCGGACAAGGCCGCCAGGGTCACGACCGGCGTGCCGGGAGAGTTCGACCCCGTGTTCGCCGAGCGACGGCCGGCGGGTCGTCTCGCGCCTCGTCAACAAGAACTACGAGCTCGTCCTCGTCAACACGGACGGGAGCGAGGTTTCGCTGAGCTCCACTCCGGGGGCTGAGTTCGGTCCGAAGTTCACCGGGGACGGCCGCGTCGTCTACGTGGCTGCGGCGGGGGGCGACTACGAGATCTACGCCGTAGGCACCGACGGCGCGGTCGCCGTCGACCTCTCGGACAGCAGCGACGGTCTCGACCTCAACCCCGACTGGAACCCGACGATCTCGGGCCCCGCACCGCGGCAGGTGCAGGCGGCCGATGGCGGCGGGCAGTTCGCCCTCTGCCCGCCCAGGAGAAACGGCAAGCGCATCGTCGACGGCGCGGCCGGCCATCAGCTCGTCGGCGGACCGAACCGCGATGTGATCTGCGGACGGGGCGGAAACGACCGGATCGTCGGCAAGGCCTCCGGCGACCACCTCGACGGAGGTCAGGGCGTCGACGAGATCCAGGGAGGTCTCGGTAAGGACCGGCTGCTCGGCAAGGACGGCTTCAACGACGCCCTCAACGGCGGCGCCGGCAACGACCGGGCGACCGCCGACGAGGGACGCGACATCATCGCCGCCGAGGCGATCGACTAGCGAGCGGCGAACGGCGACGGCTCGAACACCGAGTAGATCTCGCGCACCATCTCCGCGTGCGAGTCGAACCGGCTCTCGTCGTAGCAGCCGATCGGGTTCTCGAGCACGTTCGCGAGGCAGAGGTTGCAGTACGTACAGGGCTTCTCGGGCCGGTCGCCGCCCGCGGCGAAGACCCGGACGAGGTCGCGATTCGCCAGCAGTGGCCGGGCAAGCGTGACCGCATCGCAGTCACCCGCGGCGATCGCCGCGTCGATCACCGACCCCGTCTGGAAGCCGCCGGTGCACAGCACCGGGATCGCGACCTCCTGCTTGACCGCACGCGCGTCGGGAAGGTTCCTGCCCTCGACCCGGTCGAGCGGCGTCGCCCAGCGCTTCTCGACGATGCGGTTGAAGGGCCAGACGCGAAACAGGAGGTAGTTGCGAAACGTGTGCGAGCCGCTCGAGAGCATCGTGTCGTAGGTGCGCAGAACGTCCTTCGGATGAAAGCCGCCGGCGGGGTTGTCCGGGTGGGGAAACGCACTCCCGGCCGACACGTGGATCGCGTCGGCGCCCGCCTCCTCGAGCCAGCGGCACACCTGCACCGAGTCCTCGATCGTGTTGCCGCGACCGGTCCAGGGCAGGAACGCGTCGTTGCGCTCGGTCGTCGAGATCTTCACCTGGAGGTGGAAGTCGTCCCCCACCTCGGCCCGGATCGCCCGCACCGTGTCGAGGAGCAGTCGCGCGCGGTTCTCGAGCGATCCGCCGTAGTCGTCCGTGCGCTTGTTGATCGCCGAGGAGAGAAACTGGGTGAACAGGTAGCCGTTCGCGCCGTGGATCTCGACGCCGTCGAGCCCCGCCTCGCGGACGCGGGCCGCGGCCCGGGCGAACGAGCGCACGACATCGGCGATCTGCGCGGCCGTCATCGCCTCGCACGGGAACCCGTGCATCGGGTCGCGCTTCCCGGTCGAGCTGAGCCCTGTCTCGAACTCGACGCCGCCGATGTCGCGCTGGCGGCCGCCGTGGGCGAGCTGGACGATGTAGACGCAGCCGTGCGCGTGGACGCGCTCCCCCAGCTCCCGCCAGAACGGGATGCGCTCGTCGCGGTCGACGGCCGCGTAGCCGGGAACGATCCGGCCGCGGACGTCGACGGGCACGAACGACGAGATGATCGCGCCGACTCCGGCGCGGGCGAACCGCTCCTCGAACGCGATCCGGGCGCTCGAGCCCGAGCCGTCGTAGCCGTCGAAGCGCCCCGAGAGGCTCGAGCGCAGGATCCGGTTGGGAACCGTGAGGTTGCGAAAGGCGAGCGGCTCGAGCAGGGGACGCCCGCTCACGGCAGCGGCTCCGGCTCGAAGGCGGACATGATCCGGCGAAGCATCTCCTCCCGCGACGCGTAGCGGCTCTCCTCGTAGCAGCCGAGCGGGTTCTCGACGAAGCTGACCAGGCACTTGTTGCAGTAGGTGCACGGTCGCGGGGCACGGTCGAGGCCCTGGGCGAAGAGACGGGGAAGGTCGGGGTTCGCGAGCAGCGGCCGGCCCATGCTGACGCCGTCGCACGCGCCGCTCGCGATCGCCTGCGCGATCACCGACCGCGTCTGGAAGCCGCCCGCGCAGAGGACGGGGATCCCGACGGCAGCCTTCACGGCCCGCGCAGCGGGCAGGCCGATGCCCTCGACACCGCTTCTCGAGGGCCGTTCCCACCACCACTTCATCGCCCGGTTGAGCGGCCAGGTACGGAACAGGACGTAGTTGCGAAACGTGTGCCGCCCGCTCGAGAGCATCACGTCGTAGCTGCGCACCATCTCCTTGATCGGCATCTCGCCGGCGGGATTGCGTGGGTGCGGGAAGGCACCACCCGAAGAGACGTGGAGCGCGTCGACCCCGGCCTCCTCGAGCCAACGGCACACCTGCACGGACTCGTCGAGCGAGTTGCCCTTGCGGTGCCAGGGAAAGACCTCGTTGTGGTACTCGACCGCGCTGATCTTGAACTGGACGTGGTAGTCGTCGCCGACCTCGGAGCGGATCGCCGCCACGACCTCGAGCGGGAAGCGCGCGCGGTTCTCGAGCGGGCCGCCGTAGTCGTCCTTGCGGTCGTTGATCCCCGAGGAGAGAAACTGAGTGATCAGGTAGCCGTTGCAACCGTGCACCTCGACGCCGTCGGCGCCGGCCTCGCGGGCGCGGTAGGCGGCGCGCCCGAACGCCTGCACGAGCTCCCGGATCTGCGCCACGGTGATGCGCTCGCACTCGAACCCGTGCAGCGGCTCGGGCTTGTCGGTCGAGCTGAGCCCCTTGGGGTACTCGATCCCGCCGACGTCGCGCTGCCTTCCGGAGAAGGCGATCTGGACGATGTAGCGGCAGTCGTGCTCGTGGACGCGGCGCACCACCTCGCGCCAGAACGGAATGCGGTCGTCGTGGTCGATCGATGCATAGCTGGGAACGATCAGGCCGCGCGGGTGGACGGGCGAGTTCGAGGAGATGATCGCGCCGACTCCTCCCCGCGCGAACCGCGCGTCCCAGTTCACCCGCGTCTGGGTTCCCGAGCCGTCGTAGTTGTCGAAGCGGCCGGAGAGACTCGAGCGAAACAGGCGGTTCTTCACGGTCAGGTTGCGGAAGCGAAGCGGCTCGTGCACCGCCCCGGCGCGAGGCGCCTCGAGCGACGCCATCAGGGGCCCGCGATCTCGTAGGCCAGCTGCGCCGCGCCGCCACAGTCGATCAGCTCGGACGGGTACGTCGAGGGATGGAGCCCCTGGCCGTAGTCCTGCTCCTTCGTCACCGAGCCGTAGTACGTCCCGATCACGGGATCCTTCTTCTCCGCGAAGACGTCGAGCGTCGCGGTCACCACGGCCGTCGTCACCTCGCGGGCGGCTCCCGCCGCGATCGGGGCGCCGGCGAAGATCGTCGCCGCGCCGGCGGCGGTGCCGATTCCCTTGGCGAGAAACCCCTCCTCGAGCGCCTTGGCGAACGCCCGGCTCGTGTCCGTATCACGGGCGACGAGGACGAACAGGCTCAGGAACCCCCAGGGCTTGCCGCGATAGATCACGAGGCCGAGCTCGGGATCGATCGACAGCTTCGCCCCGTCGCGCACGTTGGCGAAGCTGAGCTCGGACGACGTAAACGGTGCGCCGCTGTCGGAATCGCGGTTGCCGTCGACGACGACCGCGAGCACGCGGACGCTCGCCGAGCCGAAGAGCTTCTTGTTGTCGAGCACGGTCACGCCTCGAAGCGAAACGGTCACCGTCGGGCGGCGGGCACCGCGCCGGTCGGCCGTCTGCATCGGCTGTGCGGCAACCTCGGGCGAGAACGGCGCCTCCTCGCTCCTCAACCAGGACGTCACGGGTGCCTCCTGACTAGGGAAGGTAGCTGCGGCACTGCTGCAGATCCTTGCTGCCCCGGTAGTTGACGCCCTCGTAGAGCGACGGGCCGCTCTCGTTGCCGTGGCTGACCATGCGTCCGTTGCCGACGTAGAGCGCGACGTGGGTGATCTTGTTCGGGCTCGGGCCGTAGAAGCACAGATCGCCCGGACGGGGGTCGCTCGTTTGCGCCCCGTGCTCGATCTGGGTTCCCGTGAAGCCGAAGCCATCGTAGTTGCTCCCGTTCGGGTCGGGCGCGCCCGCCGCGAAGTAGCACCACGTCACGAAGGAGGAACAGTCCTCCCAGCGTGGCACGGCGGGCGGCCTGACCTGGTTGCGGACGCCGTCCATGCGCTTCTTCGGGTTCTGCGTGTAGCCGATCTCGTCCCGCCGCTCGTAGCCGAGGCGAGCCGCCTGGACGATCCGCTGGCGGACCGACGCATCGGCCGGCGGCGCGCCCGCGGGCTCGCGCTCGACGGCAGGCACCTGGCTGACGAGCCAGCGGCTGCGCCCGTCGTAGAACTCGCCCAGCGCCGCGTAGGCGAGCGGGCCGAGGACGCCGTCGACCTCGAGGCCCTGCGCCGTCTGGAAGGCGCGGAGCTCGGCGTCGACGTCCGCGTCGAACACGTTGGTGAGCGGAAGCGCCCGCGGCCTGTAGCCCGCGCGGCGAAGCGCCCTCTGCAGCGCCCGGACGTCCCGGCCTTTCGAGCCGAGGCTGAGCCAGCGTGGCAGCGGCGGGAGATCCATCAACGACGCGTCGCCCTGCCCGCGTGCACCGAGTCGTCGCCTTCCCTCGCGCCGGCGGGGTCAGGCGCCACGTCGTGGAAGAGGTCGTACTCGTCCTCGTCGCCCACGTGGTCCTCCGGGCGGACGCTCCGCGGCACGGCAGGAGGCTTCACCCTCAGCTCGCGGAGCCGATCGCACAGCGCGGCGAGATCCGTCTCGCGCTCGCGCAGGATGTCGACAGCCTTCCGCTTCAGGGCGAGGATGTTCGTCCTGGTCGCGTTGTCGAGATCGTCCATGGCGGAGTCGAGCTCGGTCTGGAACCGGAAGTAGCGGGGCCGTCCGTCGACGCCGGCGGCGCAGACGGTCTGCATCTGGTGGTCGACCGTGTCGGCGACGCCGTCGAACACGCACGAGAGAATCGGCTGCGCCCAGCCCGCGAGCCCCCACCTCTTTGCCTCGGCAACGTGGATCGGGCGCGTGTGCTGTCCCGTTCCGAGCGAGACTACGAGCACGTCGGCGTCGGGATAGAGCTTGCGAGCCTCGACCCAGCCGCACATCGCCGGGTTGTTGGCGAAGATCCCTCCGTCGACGAGCCCGCCGTGCGGTTGCATCGCCGTGACCTCGTACGGCTCGAAGTAGGTCGGCGCCGCTGAGGTGGCGCGGGCGACGTCCTTCATCGCGAAGTCCCAGCCCTTGCGATCGCGATCGCGCGCCTTGTGGCGTGCGAGGAACCACGCTTGGCGGGTCTCGAGCTCGTAGGCGGTGATCAGCACCTCGGTCGTCGCCTGGCTCAGGCGCGTGCTCCCGAACGTTCGCTCCAACACCTCCTCGAGCCCGGCTGAGTCGTAGCGCTCGTCGAGCAGGTTGTCGAGCGCCACCACCTCGCGCCAGAGCGAGCGGTTGAAGATGCGCCGACCCTCGCGCTCGTAGAGGGAGACGAGCTCGGCAGCGCTGAACTGCGGGCGGCCGCGCCCGTCGGGCTTGGCGAGCCCGAGGGCGAGGATGCCGCCCGTCGACGTCCCGGCGATCAGATCGAAGAGGCGCGCGATCCTCGACCCCGTTCGCCGCTCGATCTCGGCGAGGATCGTCGCCGGGATGATTCCCCGGATCCCACCCCCGTCGAGCGAGAGAACGGTGACCGTTCGCGGCATGCCAAATCCTCCGGCGTCGTTGCCTGGAGGGACGCGCCGCACCCGTCCGACCCACCGGCAAGCCTACGGGGGTTGTCGCGCCCGCGTCAAGAACGGTCGACGGCCGGATGGCCGTAGCATCCGCGCCGAGGTGGAGACCTGACCCTCTCGCAGCTCGCGGTCACCGTGGCCGTGCTGGCCGTGCTCGGCCTCGCGGCCGGGCGCTTCGGGCTCTCGGCAATCCCCGCCTACATTCTCGCCGGGCTCCTGCTCGGGCCGAACGAGCCGGAGATCCTCAGCCTGATCGAGCCGTCGGAGGTGACGGAGTTCGTCGCCGAGCTGGGGATCGTCTTCCTGCTCTTCTTCCTCGGGCTCGAGTTCAGCTATGACCGGCTCACTCGCAGCGGCCGTCATCTCGGGATCGGCGGCTCGATCGACCTGGTCGTCAACGCCGGCCTCGGCCTGCTCGTCGGGGTCGCGGCGTTCGGCTTCAGCTTCGCGGCGCTCATCCTCGCCGCCGGCGTCTATGTCTCGTCGAGCGCCGTCGTCGTGAAGGGCCTGATCGACTTCCGCCGCCTCGCCGACGACGAGACCGACCTGATCCTCGCCATCCTCGTCTTCGAGGACATCGTCGTCGCGGGCGTGCTCGGCTTCGCGGCGACGGGCGGCAGCGGCATCAGCCCGACGCTCGTCGCGCTCGCGAAGGCGCTGGGGTTCGTGACCGTGTCGGTGGCGGCGTCGCGCTTCCTCCCCCGGTCGATCGACCGGCTGCTCGAGCGCCTGCCGAGCGAGTTCTTCCTCCTCTTCGCGTTCGCGCTCGTGATCGGCATGGCGGCCGCCGCGGAGAAGCTCGGCCTCTCGGAGGCGATCGGCGCCCTGATGGCGGGCATCGTGCTCGCCGAGACGAAGGCGCGGGAGGAGGTCGAGGAGCGCTTCCTGGGGTTCCGGGACCTCTTCGCGGCGCTCTTCTTCTTCGTCTTCGGCCTCTCGATCGACGTGAGCGCCCTCCGCACGGTCGGCTGGCTCGTCGGGCTCGGCGTCGTGCTCTCGGTGGTCGGCAAGCTGGCCGGCGGCTTCGCCGCCGGACGGATCGGCGGATTCTCGTCGCGGCAGAGCCTCAACGTCGCCGCGGCGCTGGTCGCCCACGGCGAGTTCACGATCGTGCTGGCACAGGTCGCCGCCGGGAACCAGGCGATCTCCGCGGGTGACCGCGCCGACCTCGTCGCGTTCGCCGGCCTCTACGTCCTCGCGACCGCGACGATCGGCGTCGTCCTGATGAAGGAGTCGAAGCGCATCGGGAGACGCCTGTTCCGGCCTAGACTCACCGCCAATGCCTGAGTTTCGCCAGACCCGCCTCCCGGGCGTCGGGACGAAGTTCAGCTTCGGCACGACGCACGGCGGCCGGCTCGCCGTGATCCAGCACCTGGACGGCCTGCGGGAGGTCTACTTCTTCCGCCACGCAGACGACGACGAGGCGTGCGCGGTGATCGAGCTCGACGACGACGAGGCGCGCCAGCTCGGTGCGGTGCTCGGCGGCGCCTACGAGCGGCCGAAGATCGTCGAGGAGCTCGAGCTGGCGCTGGGCGAGCTCGCGATCGAGTGGGTGCCCGTGCCCGACGAGAGCCCGGCGATCGGGAAGTCGCTCGCGGACTGTGGGTTCCGCGCGCGGACCGGGATCACGATCATCGCGATCCTGCGCGAGCCCGAGCCGGTAACGGGAGCGCAGCCCGGCGACGTGATCGAGCGCGGCGACACGCTCGTCACCGTCGGCAAGCTCGGGAGCTACCCGGAGTTTCGCCGGCTGCTCGGCGAGGGGCCGATCGGCGAGTAGCCGGCGGCACTCGGGCATCGGCACCAGGCGGTCGGGCCGGCGGGGATTGCAGAGCACCGGCTAGCGAGCCGGCCGAGGCTCCACTGCCCCGAGCCAAAGGAGACGTCCCGAGCGAACGAGGACGGTGCCGATCGGCTCCGAGGGGTCCGTCGGGTGACGTTCCGTCAGACACTGGTTGAGCCAGACGCCCTCGATCATGCTCGCGACCGCGCAGGCGAGGTCGTCGACGTCCACACCCGCCCGGAGGGAGAGTTCGAAGTGGTCGAGCGCGTGCTCGAGAACCTTCGTCAGCCGCTCAAGCCACTGGACGTGCTCCTCCATGCTGGGCTTGCTGACGTCCTCGCTCCAGAGGCCGTACGGGACGGTGCTCAGCCAGAGTGCCCAGAGCGACGCGTAACGCACGTCCGGCTCGGCCCCATGTCGGGGACCACGGTTCGACTCGGCCGCGAACAACCCGTCGACCCACGCGTCGGCGCTCGGAAAGTCGCTGGGCGCCGGGTACTCCACCGCCTCGATCCAGTCGCGCGCGCTGAGTGCGAGCGCCATGGTCTCGGCCTGGAAGGCGGCCTGGCTGCCGAACAGGTTCGTAATCGCGCCGCGTGTCTTGCCTTCGCGTGCCGCCACGGCGTTGGCGTCGAGCCGGGCGAAGGGACCGACCGCGAGCGAGCGATCGTCGAGCGCCTCGGAGTCGCGCCGCACCTGTTCGAGGACGGCGAGCTCGCCCACCTCGACGTAGCGCCGTCGCGCCTCGGACTTGGGAAGCGTCGATCGGGCTCGCGGCCTGTCAGCGGCCATCGGCGGTGCTCCTTCCGCTGTGGGACAGACGATCCGGGCGCACGCTACTTGACCGAGGCGACGTAGGTACGTACAGTGCGTATCTACGTACATACCGTACGTACGAACATCGTTCATGGAACTGCCGCGCTCGTTCAGCAAGGCCCCGCCCCGTGGCGTCGCCCGCTCGGGGACCCGGCGGTGGGCGATTACGCTCGGGGCGACTGTGGCGTCGACGTACGCGCTGGACGCGATCGCCACCGCGTCGGGCGCGTTGCTCGCAGCGTCGCAGCTCCTCGACGGCCTCGGGCACGCCGTCGTGGTCGCATTCCTCGTGGTCACCTACGGGGTCTGGGGAGCGGGCCTGCGGGCTAACCTCGCGGCGAACTCGGCGCTGCTCGAAGCCACGGGGACCAGCACGAACGTTCTCTCGAAGGCGGCATACGACCTCGCCTCGCTCAAGGGGTGCCGGGTCCGTACGCGGCGCCTGGCATCGGCGCTCGGATACGTGGGCACCGAACTCGCGAAGGAAGCGCCGTACTATGCGGGAGCGTTCGGCGCCGCCGTCTTCAGCGACTCGGTGTCCTCGAACCAGGCGCTCGTCTTCCTCGCGGGGGCGAACCTCGGTGCCGCCGTATACGAGTACGGGCTCGCGCGCCTGACCCGAGCGTTCCTGACGGCCGGTCGGCGTAGGGCGACGGCCCTCCGAAGCTCTTCGCTTCGCTAGCCGGGCCCCACCCGCGCTACTCGGGCGTCGGCGTCATCGAGTAGACGAAGAAGGCCGGCTCGTCGCCGACGTTCTCGAGCCGGTAGGTCCAGCCAGGCGCGAGGTAGACGGCGTCGTCCGGACCGAGATCGAGGACGCCCTCGTCCCAGGTGAGCTGCAGGCGACCGCGGACGATGAAGTACGTCTCGTCCACCGGGCCGTACCAGTGGTCGCCGGGCCCCATGTCGTTGTCCGACCGCGACGACCAGGTGTTCGTCGTCTCGCCGGGATCCATCCACGAGGCGCCCAGGAGCAGTCTCGAGCCGCAGCGCTTCCGCGTGACGAGCCGCGCGATCCGGACCCTCGTCACAGCCTCCGCCGCGGGTACGGGATCGACGCTCGCGAGCGGCACCACCATCGGCCTCGGTCTGTCCATTGTCCCTCCTCGTCGGCTCGACATATGATCACCGACCTCGATGGCGGCAGCGGAACTTCCCTTCGCACTCGACGAGTACCGCGAGCGAGCGCGACGCGTCAGAGACGAGATGGCCCGGCGGGAGATCGACGTCCTCTACGTGATGAGCCCGGCGAATCTTTGCTACCTGACCGGCTTCGAGTCGATCTGGTACCCGCCGCGGGCGCCGCTTGGTGTCGTCGTGACGCGGGATTCCGAGGCGACCGTGTTCGTCGACTACGAGCGCCACCGCGACCTGGTCGTCGAGACCGCCCATTTCGACGATGCGATCTTCTTCACCTACGAGACCGCGGTAGAGACGGTCGTCGGCGCCTTCGCCGATCGTGGCTGGCTTGACGGCACGATCGGCGTCGAGTGGCACACGCGCGCGCCGTCCGCGCCGCTCGTCCGCGAGCTCGCCGAGCGGCTGAGCGGGCGCGGCGCGCGTCTCGCGGCGGGCGACTGGGTCGTCGACCGCGTCCGGCTCGTCAAGTCGCCGCTCGAGCTCGACTGCGTGCGGCGGGCCGCCGCGATCGTCGACGCGGCGTTCCTGTCCATCCCCGAGCTCGTACGGCCGGGCCTGACGGAGCTTCAGGTCGCGGCGCGGTTGAACGCGCTGATGGCCGAGGAAGGCGGCGAGGAGGCGGCCATCAGGACGATGGTCTCCGCGGGCCCTCTCGTCTGGTGCAAGACGCACGCAGCGCCCTCCCGCCGTCCGCTCGAGCGCGGCGACGTCATGTACGTGGACGCGTGCGGCGTCTACAACCGCTACCACGCCGACCTCTGCCGGACGTTTGCGATCGGAAACGACAACCCCGCGGCACGCGCCATCCTCGAGGTCACGAGCAGGAGCGTGCTCGAGGTGCAACGGACTGTCAGGCCGGGCGACCCGCTCGACGTCGCCCAGCGGACGGCGGAGGAGTACGTCTTCGCGCGATTCCCGCGCAACCGCGTCTGGTGGGTCGGAGGCTACGCGCTCGGGATCGCGGTGCCGCCCGACTGGGTCGGACACACGTACCTCTCGAACGATGCCTACGAGCAGTTCACCTGGGAGCCGGGGTACGTGACGAACTACGAGAACATCCTGTTCGACCGGGAAGGACAGCTGACCGCGAGCTACATGGAGACCCTGGTCATGACCGAGAGCGGCATCGAGATCCTCTCCCGCGTCCCACGCGAGCTGACGGTCATACCCGCGTGACCGACGGTTGCCCGACAGCCTTCAGCCGTCGATCGGCTTCTCCATCGACACGCAGGCGAGCGTCACGCCGTCGGGCATCGCCACCTCGCCCTCCTCGAGCGGCTTGAAGCCGAAGGCGAGGTAGAGCGGCACGCCGGGGAGCGTCGACTTGAGCGCGAGGCTGTGGAAGCCCTCGCGTCGCGCCGCGCTCTCGCACTCCTCGAGGATGCGGCGGCCGAGACCACGACGGGTCCAGTCGGAGCGCACGAACATCGCCCGCACCCGCGCCGGCTCGCTCGACGGGTCGAGCAACCTCGCGTCGTCCTCGGAGTCGCCGCTTCCGGTGTATAGCCGGTCCCGCCTGCTCCAGCCGCCGCAGGCGACGGCCTCGCCGCGGTGCTCGATCACGTAGTACGTGCCGTCGGCGAGGAGCATCGGATCGACCTCGGCGACGTATCGAACGGCGCTCGCCGTCTGGACGTCGTCGTAGAAGCGCGGGAAGAGCCCGGCCGTGGACTCCTTCATCAGCTCGTCGATGACCGCGGCGTCGCCGGGTGTGGCGACGCGGAGCACCGCCTCGTCCCGACCGCCCGCGAACGTCATCGCACGAACAGGACGCGCTCGGTCTTCCTCATATGGCCGTCCTCGTAGGCGTGCCGCCACCAGCGCTCGTCTCTGGCCCGAAGCCGCAGCGGCTCGATCGTCGTCGCCTTGAGCATGACTGCGCGGAACCGGTAGTGATCGATCAGGCGGATCGCCTCGACGGCGTAGGCGATCGTCGCGCGACGGTCGTAGAGCGCGAGCAGGCTGTCGCCGTTGGACTCCTCGCCGCCCGCGGCGAGATTCGACGACCCCGTGAACACGACCGGAGCCGAATCGTTGAAGTCCACGACCACGAACTTGTGGTGAATCACCTGGCCCTGCCCGCCGCTCCACTCGGCCCGGAACGGCTCGGGCACCTTCGACGACAGGTAGGCGAACGGAACGACGTCGCCTCGTTGTCGGCCGGGTGGAAGCACGCTCAGCGAGCCGTCGTAGCGCTGGGTCATCCCCGTCGAGTAGACCTTGCCCGTCGCCGCAAGCCCGCGCAGGCGCTCGAGGACGGGCCCGGTGCCGCCGAGCTCCATCACCGCGAAGAGCACCGAGGAGTCCGCCGCGTCGACGGCCTCGGCGACCCGCGCCAGCGACACCTCGGCCGACCGGTGCGGAGCGAAGCTCGCCGAGAGCCGCGGCAGCCCGGCCGCGCGCAACCCGAACCAGCGGGCGGCGATCGGCGAGTCTCGAAACGTGGCGGGGGCATTCCACGCCTGCTCGAACGCCTCGGCGTAGAGGCCGGCGACCTGCGGATCGTCGAAGACGAGGACGTTGTTCGCCTGGACGTAGAAGCCGCGGACCGAGAAGTTCGCCGAGCCGGTGAGCACCTTGACCGGACGGCCGGCTCGCCTCTGCACGAACACCTTGCAGTGAGCGAAGCGACGGAAGTGACCGGATCGGACATTCGCTGCTCCTGCCGACGCTTCGATCCTGGCCCGGGCCGCCGGCTCCAGGGCGCCTGGCCCGACGTGGGACCCCGAGTCATCGAGGAAGAGCCGCACGCGCGGACCGAGCCTCTCGAGCGCGCGAACGACGTCGGGCTCGTCGAGGTCGTAGGCGAAGACGTCGACCGTGACGTCCGGGCTCTGAGCGCACTCGTCGAGAAACCCGAACACGAGCCGCCGCGCGTGTGCGCCGAGCCACGCGTACCGCCGCTCGAACGGCGCCGTGTCGAAATCGATCCGCTCGGGCTTTGGAGGCCGGATCGGCGCGTTCGCGAACCGGTCGCTGTAGGCCTGCGACGAGATGTAGCCGCGTGTGAAGCCGAGCTCGAGCCGTCGCCCGTCGGGCTCGATCAGGTCGAGCTCGAGCTCGACCGTCGGCCCCGGCTCGAGCCTGGAGCCGTCGGGCTCGCCGAAGCGCATCGCAGTGACCGCGTACCGGTAAGGCCCGGGCTGGAGCTCGGGGGGGAAATGGGCCCAGTGGAACTTCTGCAGCGGCGCCACGTTCGTCGGGGTCCAGCGGCGCTGGGATGGTGTCGTCGCCGCCGTGATCGCCCGCGTGAAGCTCAGCCGGTTGAGTAACCACGACGTCTTGCCACCCGGGGTCGTGTACTTGACGGCGAAACCGGCGAGATCGGGGACCTGGGCCTCGTCCAGGTCGAATGCCAGGAGCGCGGCCCCGTCGCCGCGGTAGGCCTTGACGGTGAGGCCGTCCTTCGCCGCGCTCGCGTACGGGCGTGAGCCCATAAGGCCCTACGAGTGCTTGTCGCCCTGCTCGGTGAAGAAGCGGCCGACCTCGCCGCCCGAGAAGTAGCGTGACGTGACCGTCTTCTTGCGCGTGTAGAAGTCGACGGCGTCGGTGCCGTGGGCGTGCAGGTCACCGAGGAACGAGTCCTTCCACCCCGAGAAGGGGAAGAACGCGACCGGGGCGGCGACGCCGATGTTGACGCCGACCATGCCGACCTGGACGTCGTGGCGGTAGCGGCGGACGGCCGCACCCGACTCGGTGAAGATCGAGGTGCCGTTGCCGTAGCGCGAGCCGTTGACGATCTCGATCGCGTGCTCGAGCGACTCCGCGTGGATGACCGAGAGGACGGGGCCGAAGACCTCCTCGCGCGCGACCTCCATCTCGGGAGTGACGTCGTCGAGGATCGTCGGGCCGACGAAGGCGCCGTCCGCGTGCGTTCCGTCCGGGCCGCGCCCGTCGACGGCCACCGTCGCGCCCTCCTCGACGCCCTTCTCGATCCAGCCGACGATGCGGTCGCGCGCGGTCGAGGAAACCACCGGGCCGACGTTGACGCCCTCGGCCATGCCGTCGCCGACGCTGAGCTTCCTCGTCTCCTCGACGAGACCCTCCAGCAGCGGCTTCTTCGCGTCTCCGACCGCGACGACGACCGAGCCGGCCATGCAGCGCTGGCCGGCGGCGCCGAACGCGGAACCGAGGATGTTCGAGACCGTCTTGTCCATGACGGCGTCGGGCATCACGACCATGTAGTTCTTCGCGCCGCCGAGAGCCTGCACGCGCTTGCCGTTCGCGGCCGCGCGCTCGTAGATGTAGCGCGCGACCTTGGCCGAGCCGACGAAGCTGACCGCGTCGATCCCGGGCGAGTCGAGGATCGCGTTGACGACGTCCTTCGACCCGTTGACCAGGTTGATCACGCCCGCGGGCAGTCCGCCGATCTCGTCGATGATCTCCCAGACGAGGGTCTGCGTCATCGGCACCTGCTCGGACGGCTTGAGGATGAAGGCGTTGCCGCAGGCGATCGCGAACGGCAGGAACCACATCGGGACCATCGCCGGGAAGTTGAACGGGACGATCGCGGCGCAGACGCCGACCGGCTGGCGGATCGTCTCGCAGTCGACGGCCGTCGCGACGCCCTCGAGGATGCGGCCCTGCATCGTCGTCGGGATCGCGGTCGCGCACTCGATCATCTCGATCATCCGCGCCGTCTCGGCCTGCGCGTCCGGGAAGGTCTTGCCCATCTCGCGCGTGATCGAGGCGGCGATGTCGTCGCTGCGCTCGTGCAGCGCCTGGCGCAGCGTGAAGAGCCAGCGCGCCCGCTCGATCACCGACCTCGAGCGCCAGGTCTCGAACGCCTCGCGGGCGGCGACGACCGCCTGCTCGAGCTCGTCCTTGGTCGACAGCGGCACGCGGGCGAGAACCTCGCCGGTCGCCGGGTTGGTCACGTCGAGCTGCTCGGTCGAGGCCGACGGAACCCACTTGCCGCCGATGTAGTTTGCGAGGACTCGCGTCCCGGCCTGGGTCTCTGAGGAGATGAGGGTGCTCATCGGAATCCTTTCCGTCTCGGTCGCTCCCGGGAGTGTGCCCGATGAGTCTTGTTCGAGGAGGGTTGGTCGGCGACCGGGCCCGAGACCGTCGGACGCGCCAGCAGCTCCGCGGGAGCGCCGAACCGCACCTCCGGATACGAAGGCGACGGGCCGTCGAGGAGCGGCTCCTCGGCGCCGAGGAGGTGCTTCGCGAAGAAGGCCAGCAGGTAGTCGCAGTGATCCGCCAGACGCGGTGGGCGTCGATGCCCACCGCCGCGAGCCCCTGGGTTGCCCGCGAGTCGGGAGTGAGGGGAAGGAACCCGAGGTCGAGGAAGCTGGCGTGTCCGCTGCCGGTGATCAGCACTCCGTAGCCGGGCCCGGCGCGGTCGTAGACAGCCTGCCAGCCGTCGCGCATGAGCGTCCGCTCGGCCTCGCACCAGGCGTCCGTGGGATAGACGCCCGCCGCGACCTGATCCTTGCAGGGCAGCTCCAGCTCGCTGTGTCTGCGAGGAGCAGGAGCGCGGGCCGCTCGAGCACCGACCCGGCCCACCTCGGTCCAGTTGGCGCCGTCCAGGTTGGCCGCCGCCGTACAGCGCTCGTCCAGCCGGCAGCACTCCAGCGCCGCATTGCCCCCCAACGAGTGTCCGAATGCGCCTAGCCGAGCCAGGTCCAGACGTCCGGCCAGTCGGTCCGTCCCGATCTCCGCGGCAGCGAGGCTCTCCAGTTCGTCGATCACGAAGCGCATGTCCGCCGCCTGGATGTCGGCAATGCCGGCCCGGCCGCGGAACGCCTCCTCAGGCGCGCCGCTGAACGGGCCAAGCACAGGTTGCATCAGCTCGGCGTCCATCGGGACGACCCGTCCGTCCGGGAAGACGGTCACAGCAGACTCGTGGGTGTGGTTGATACCGGCTACGACGTAGCCATGGCTGGCGATCTCTTCGACGATGGCCGCGAGGGTCAGGGGCGGCAACCCGGACGGTGAGAAGACCAGGGCGGGGAAGCGCGACGGGTCAGGGGCGACCGGGGCGTCCTCGACCGCGTGGCTCCGAACCGTGTCCGTCTGGAAGCCCAGGAACTGCCCCACGGCCTCCCACCCCTCGGGCAGGTATGCGGCGAGCGGCGCGCCCGGGACTGGCGCCGCTGGATACCAGACCCACACCACTAGCTCCCGCGTGTCGCCTTGCTGTGCGACGGGGCCGGTCGCGCGGCCTGGCCCGTCCCAGCGGTACATGGCCCGGCCCACCGGATACGGCCCGGTGGGCGGCGGCAGAACGGGAGCGGACGCGGACACGACTAGTCTCCGCAGGCCGCGGTCTGGAGGAGCCGCCCCAGAGCTCGTTGGGCCTGCTTGCCGCCGACCTGGTCGTCGAAGGTGAGCGAGTTGGCGAGCACGACGAACTGGCGCTTGCCGTCCGTGCTGTTGAAGGCGAGCGTCAGGTACGCGGCGATTGCTCCGTCGTGGCCGACGATCTCGCCGCATGGCAGCTTGACGTGGAAGAGCCCGAGCCCGTAGTCGTCCTCGAACGTCTCCATCGCCTGCAGGAGGTCGGGCGGGAGGAGTTGTCCACCGAGCAGAGCGCGGTAGAAGCGTGCGATGTCACTCGCGGTCGAGACGATCGCGCCGGCCGCCCAGGCATAGGACGGGCTGACGCCCGTGACGTCCTGCAGCTTGTTCTTGCCGCTGACGAGATAGCCGTGCGCGTGTGCGCCCGGAATGCGCTGCGAGCTGGCAAACAGGGTCGAGCGAAGCCCGAGCGGCTCGAAGATGCGCTGGCGCAGCTCCGCGCCGATCGGGTTGCCTGTCACGGCCTCCACGATCAGGCCGAGCACGATGTAGTTCGTGTTCGAGTACGAGAACTTCGCCCCTGGCTCGAAGACCGGCGGGTGCGCAGTACTGACCGCCACCAGCTTCGGAGGCGTCCAGACGTAGCCGAAGTCTCCGCTCAGATACGGCTTCAACACGCTCTCGTCGCCGAGGTAGTCGAACAGGCCGCTTCGATGGCTGAGCAGCTGGCGGACCGTGATGTTCCCGCCGTTCGGCACCAGGCCTGGCAGCCAGCGCTCGATGCTGTCGTCGAGCGAGAGCTTCCCCTCGCCGACCAGCTGGAGGACAACGGTCGCGACGAACGACTTCGTCACGCTGCCGATCCGAAAACGATCGCCGACGCGCATCGGCGTCTTCTTCGCCAGGTTGGAGTAGCCGCTCGCGAGGCGCACGGTACGCCCGTCCCGACGGACGAGCACGACCACCCCGGGGACGCCCGCGGCGACCAGATCCTTCATCTGCTTCCGCAGCGTCGGCGCAAGCGTGTCTCCCGAAACTGGGGCCGCGGCCGAGCTCGCCGTGAACAGGAGCCCCAGGACGAGGATCGCGGCCACGATACGCGCAACCGCCTGCATGCTGAGGTGACGAAGCATTCCTTCCCCTTTCACTCGGTGGCAAGCTCGACGATCAGCGGGAGGTGGTCGATCCCGGACAGCTCCTCGTCCCGACCGCACAGCACGCCGCATCGTACGACAGACACCGTCCGCGCCCCGGGTGCACTACGCTCGCGCGCGTGAACGTGCGTCGCGTCGTGCTGGTCGCCCTGGTCGTGGTCGGGACGGGTCTGGCGCTCGGTGCGCACTACCCCGGGTTTGGTGGGGCCGCGTTTCTTGGCTCAGGCGGCCGCTGGTGTGGTGGTGTTGATCAATTCATATTCGATCGGTGTGCGCATGCCGAGCGCGGAGTGGCGTCGGCGTCGGTTGTGGAAGATCTCGATGTACTCGAAGATCGCGTTGGCGAGCTCGACGCGGGTCTTCCAGCGGCGGCTGTCGAGCAGTTCGACCTGCATCCGTGACCAGAACGCCTCGATCAGCGCGTTGTCGTAGCAGTCACCGACGGAGCCCATCGAGGGCACGAGCCCCGACGTGCGGGCGCGTTCGGTGAACGCCCAGGACGTGAACTGCGTGCCGTGGTCGGAGTGGATCACGGTCTCGCCGCGGGCGGCATCGCGCTGCTCGACCGCCATCCCGAGCGCGTTGGAGGTGAGGGCCGCGGTCGGATTGTGGCTGATCGACCAGCCGACCACGCGGCGGCTGAAGGCGTCGAGCACGACCGCGCAGTACACCTTGCCCTCCCGGGTCGGGTGCTCGGTGATGTCGGTGACCCATAGCTGGTTGGGGCCCTCGCGGACGAACACGCGGTCGACGAGGTCCTCGGCGGTCGCGACACCCGGCATGCCGCGCCGTTTGGGCGCCCCCGTGCGGCCCGCGATGCCGGCGCGGCTGATCAGCATCGCGACGGCGTTGTGACCAACCACGATCCCGCGGCCGAGGACGAGCTCGGCGTGCACACGCACCGCGCCGTAGGCCCCGTAGGAGGTCGCGTGCACCTCACGGATCAGGTCGGTCAGCCACGCATGCCGCACAGCACGGGCCGATGGCGGCCGGAACCGCCAAGCGTAGAAGCCCGCGCACGACACGCCCAGCACCCGACAGGCGACCTCCACCGGCAACCCCTCGCCGGCGATCACGGCGATCGCCTCGAACCGCCTTTTGGGCGCACCGACTCCTTCAACAACTCCGCCGCCCGGCGATGCACCGCCAACTCGGTCTCAAGCTCCCGGATCCGCCGCCTCGCCGCCCGCAGCTCCTCCCGCTCCTCAGAATTCAACCCCGACAGCTCACCGCGATCGATCAGCTCCTGCCGCCGCCACGCATAGATCGACTGGTCGCTCACCTCGAGCAGCCGAGCGACCTCCGCAACCGTCTTGCCCGCCGCGACCAGATCCAACGCCCGCCGCCGGAACTCCGACGGATACCCCCTCCGTGCCATCAACGACCTCCCCGCTCATCATCGAGGCCGTCCCGAGTCTAGAAAAACGAACCCCACGAAACCGGGGGCACAGCAGTGCGGTCTTCGCCGACGGCGTGTGGCGGGATCTCTGGCTGAACCTGCTCGCAGAGGCGTTCGGGGCAGCGTTCATCGTGCTGTTCGTCGACGTCCTGTTCGAGCGAAGCAAGGACCGCGACCGAGACGAACGGCGTCGAGCGGCGATCGCCGACCTCGGGCTCGTTCTGCGTGAGCTACGGAACTGGCTTGCTCGCCTCTACCTGGAATCGGAGTCCCCTGCCCACCACGAGACAGCCGACGATCCGGCTCGCCTGCCGGCCGAGGCTTTCCTGGACGACCTACCCCGGTACCTCGGCGCGATCGACTTCGCCGCGCCGGGCCGCTACAGGCGAGATCGATACTTGATCGAGTGGGCCCGGCGAAGCTTCGACGGGACGGCGCTCGAGCTCGCGCGCTGGGAGCGGAACTTCGCCGGCTCGGACGGGATCTTCGACGACGAGTTTCGCCGAGGCGCGGAGCAGCTTCGCGACTTCGTCCGTGCAATCGGCTCGTTCCTCGAGGGCATGGAGCGCTACATCGTCCGGGATCGGCCATCGCCCCCCGTCTTCGCGTACGAAGGGGTGACCGAGCTGACCGAGGACGAGGCCGCGGGGCGGGTCTCGGAGCTGAGAGAGTTCCTCCGCTTCTACGGCGAGCAGTGCGAACGCTACGGGACAAACGTCCCGACCACGACCTGATCCTCGGGAGCACCGATTCTTAGGAGCTTCTGAAGTTGATCGGGTTTACTCCCGCGCGTGCCCGCCCCGATCGACCACGGCCTCGTCGAGGTAACCGTCCCCGTCCACAACGAGGAGCGCTCGCTCGAGCAGAGCGTCCGGCTCCTCACCGGCTACCTCGACCGCCACTTCCCGTTCTGCTGGCAGGTGACCGTCGCGGACAACGCGAGCACGGACGGAACGGCGGCGATCGCGGAGCGGCTCGCCGGCGAGCTGGAGCACGTCCAGGTGCTCCAGCTCGCCCAGAAGGGGCGCGGCCGTGCGCTCCGCGCCTCGTGGTCGGCGAGCACCGCCGACGTCGTCGCGTACATGGACGTCGACCTGTCGACGAACCTCGAGAGCTTCCATCCCCTCGTCGCGCCGCTCCTTAGCGGCCATTCGGACCTCGCGATCGGCACCCGCCTCGCACCCCAGGCGACAAGGCGTCGCCGGCTGAAGCGGGAGATCCTGTCACGCGGCTACAACACGCTCGTCCACGGCGCGTTTCGTGCGCGGTTCTCCGACGCGCAGTGCGGCTTCAAGGCGCTGCGTGCCGACGCGGCGCGGCGCCTGCTGCCGCTCGTCGAGGACGACGGCTGGTTCTTCGACACGGAGCTGCTCCTGCTTGCGGAGCGCAACGGCATGCGCATCTACGAGGTGCCGGTCGACTGGATCGAGGATCTCGACTCCCGCGTTGACCTCCTCCCGACGGTCGCCGACGACCTCCGTGCGCTGTGGCGCGTGCGCCGGGCATTCTGGCGCGGTGAGGGTCGCGTCGCGGCCCCCGCCGAGAAGGTGCTAGCAACGCGATGAGCAGCTCCGAGCTCGCGACGACCGCGGGAGTCGAGGCGCGAACGCTGCCTCGGGCTGTTGCACTCCACTGGCACCGAGTCGCCCTCGCCGCGATCCTGGGACTCGCCGCCGGGCTGAACCTGTGGCGACTCGACCAGAACGGCTGGGCGAACGAGTACTACTCGGCGGCCGTGCGCAGCATGCTCGAGAGCCCGAGGAACTTCTTCTTCGTCGCGTTCGATCCGGGCGGGCTCGTCTCGGTCGACAAGCCGCCGCTCGCGCTCTGGCTGCAGGCGGCGAGCGCGAAGGTCTTCGGCTACTCAGAACTCGCGATCCTCGTGCCCGAGGCGCTCGCCGGGGTGGCCGCCGTCGGAGTTCTCTACCTCCTCGTCGCCCGCCCATTCGGTCGCGTGGCCGGCCTCGTCGCCGCGCTCGCGCTCGCGCTCTCCCCGGTCAGCGTCGCGGTCAGCCGCGACAACAACCCGGACGCGCTCCTCGCCCTCCTCTTCGTGCTCGCCGCGTACACGGGGTACCGCGCGGCGGAGAGCGGGAGGCTTCGCTGGCTCCTCCTGACGGCCGCCCTTGTCGGGCTCGCATTCAACACGAAGATGCTCGCGGCGCTGATCGTCGTGCCGGGGCTCGTGCTCGCCTACCTGCTCGCGGCGCCCATCGCCTCGAGGACGCGCATCGTCCATCTGCTGCTCGCCGGAGTCGTGCTCGTCGCCGTCTCGGGAGCGTGGATCGCTGCCGTCGAGCTCACGCCGGAGACGAGCCGCCCTTACGTCGGCTCGACCGACGACAACAGCGCGCTCAGCCTCGCGCTCGACTACAACGGGCTCGGCCGGATCACCGGGCAGACCGGCGGGACGTCGTTCGCTCCGGGGGGCGGGGGTGGTCTCGGCGGCGCGTTCTCGGGCGAGCCGGGGCCGCTGCGGCTGATCAACAACGCCATGGGAGACCAGGGCGGGTGGCTGCTGCCGCTCGCGATTGTCGGGGCACTCTCGGCGCTCGTGGCCGCCCTGCGCGCCAGGAGCCGCGTTGAGCTGGCGGGCCTCCTCGTCGTCGGCGGCTGGTTCGCGGCGGGCACGCTGGTGCTCAGCTTCGCCGGCGGAATCGTCCACACCTATTACGTCTCCATGCTCGCGCCGGCGACTGCCGGCCTCATCGGCATTGGCGCGGTCTCGCTCTGGCGGGACGCGCGCCGAGGAGGGCTATGGACGCTGCTGCCGCTTGCAGCGCTAGGCCTGACCGTCGCCCTCGAGCTCGAGCTCCTCGGGCGAACTCCCGACTACCTCTCCTGGCTTCGCCCGGCGGTGGTCGTGCTCGCCGCCGTGGCCGGGGTCTCGTTGATCCTGCTCGCTGCGAGGCCGACGCGGCTCGCGCCGCGCCACGACGCGCTCGCCGCGACGGCGCTGGCCCTCGGAATCGGCGCGCTCCTCCTACCGCCCGCTGCCTGGTCGAAGTCGGTACTCGACACCCCGGTGAACGGCGTCTTTCCGGGCGCCGGGCCGAGCTACGCCGGCGGTGGGCTCGGCTTCCCGCGCCCCGGCGGCCGGGGCGCACCTCCGCGGGGGATGGTGGGAGGGCAGGGCGGGCTGCCACCGGGCCTCTTCGGAGGCAACGGCGGGCCGCCGCCTCAGGGCGGGTTCGGCGCAGGGCCACCCGGGATGCCGGGCGGCGGTTCCGGCGACACGGCGCGGCGGGCGCTCGCCTACGCGAAGGGCGAGGCCGAGCCGGGGGCGGTTCGCTTCCTCCTGATCCTCAGCAACGAGCAGGCTGCCGCCCCGCTCGTCATCGACGGCGAGAGCGTCGCCGCGATGGGTGGGTTCACCGGCCGCGAGACGGTCTTGACGCGGCCCTACCTGTCGCGCCTCGTGGCCGACGGCGACGCACGCTTCTTCCTCCTGGGCGGCCGGTTCGGCGGCCCGTTCGGATCCACCAACTCGGCCTTCGCGCTGATCGAGTCGGTCTGCGAGCCCGTGCCCGAGGAGAGCTGGAACACCGGCGGCGACGAGGACGGGCTGAGCGGGGGCCAGACGCTCTACGACTGCGCCGGCAAGGCCCCCGCGATCGCCGGCGGCTAGCGTGACCGGACAGCTCGCCCGCTTCGCCGCGGTCGGTGTCGCGAACACGCTCCTCTCGTACGCGGCGTATGCCGCTCTGGTGCAGGCGGGTGTCCAGTACGTCGCCGCCTCCATCCTCGCCTTCCTCCTCGGAGCGACCAGCGGCTACCTGCTGAATCGCTCCTGGACGTTCCGCGCCCGCGACACAGGCAGGGCGCGCGTGCTCTACGTCTCCGTCCAGGCGCTCGGCCTCGTCGCGAACGCGGCGCTCCTCTGGATCCTCGTCGGCCGCGCCGGGCTGCCGGAGCTACCCGCGCAGGCCGTGGCAATCCCGCCGGTGACCCTCGCGACCTTCCTCGTCAACCGCCGCTGGACGTTCTCTACGAGAGCAGCTCGACCGTCGTGAAGCGAAGGACCGTTCCGCCCGCGTTCGAGAGGTCGTGGATCATCGTCTCGCCGGGCGGGATGTCGTGGAAGACGACCTCGTCCTGCGTGCTGTCGTACTCGGCGACGCGACCGTCCGGGGTTCGCACCTGCGAGATCCCGGCCGACTCGCATCGGTAGAAGTAGCTCGTGCGGTGGCAGTGAAAGGGCAGCCGCTCGCCCGGCCCGAGCGTGATGTCCCAGACCCGGACGCGCTCGTTCTCGAAGAGCAGGCGCGAGCCCACTGCCGTGTTCTCGCCGGCGCAGGCGAGCTCGTCTGCGAACGCTGCCGGGTCGTAGCGTCGAGCCACGGGATTGTGTTGCATCACTCGGGGAGGAAAACCGCGGTCTCTCGCGTCGCGGGGAGCTGGGTGATGCAACACAAGGTCGGGCTTGTGATCATGGCTTGGGGGGCGGCTGGAAGAGCTCGAGGATGACGCCGTCGGGGTCGCGCAAGTAAACGCCGAGGCCGCCCTCGTTTACGCCGTGGGTGACGAGCACGGGCGCGGAGAAGAACTCGACGCCCGCGGCGCGCAGCCGCTCGTAGTCCGCCTCCAGGTCGTCGACGAGGATGCAGAGGTGGGTCGGGCCGACGTCGCGGGGCTCGCGCGGCCCGCCGCGCATCTCCGGCCGTTCGAACTCGAACAGCTCGACCATGTGCCCGCCCCCGGGCGGCCAGACATAGGCCATGCGCACCTTCACGTCCGGATAGCCGACGATCTCGCCGAAGTAGCCGCCCTCGCGCTCGCCCTTGTACGAGACCTCCCAGCCGAGCAGGTCGCGATAGAAGGCGACCGAGCGATCGAGGTCGCGCACGGTCAGCCCGGTGTGGTGGATCGGTCCCGTCACAGGCGCTCCAGGGTGGTTCCGTAGACCAGCGTGAAGTCGGCGCGCCAGTGGAACGCCTCGACGACGTCCAGCACCGGCAGCAGATGGAGCGGCGCCTGCGCGTTCGGCCGCAGCTCGACGGTGCCGGGCCCGCTCCACACCTCGTGGACGACGACGTCGGCGAGCGTGCGCGCGGTGAGCTCGCGCAGCGCCGCCCCTTCGCCGTCGACCGCGGGGATCACCTTGAGGTTGAGGTTCGTCCGAAACGGGGCGTGGCGCTCGAGGTCGGCCGCGGTCGCAGCGGCCTGCTTGTACGGCGTCGTCGCCGTGAGGACGTCGATGCCGTTTCGCCAGAGCCGGCCGACGAGCAGGTCGCCGTCGGGAGCGAGCTCGACCCTCCCCCACTTCTTCGGCTGGCCGTAGATCTCGCGCCCGGCCGCGACGGCGCCGTCCGACTCGACGAAGAGAAACGGCGAGTACGCGCCGTCGGTCCCGCTCGCGACGTGGCGGGCCGGGAGCTGGACGGCCGACTCCGTGTAGACCCCGAACCAGTCCGCATCGTGCATCAGGTAGAGGTGGACGATCACGAGGTCGCTCGTCGCGTCGAGCTGCTCGGGGAGGAGCCGCGCAATCGCCTCGGGCTCGCTGCGATAGAAGACCGTCAGGATCTCCGTGTTGCGCATCCGCAGCGGCAGGTTCGGCACGAGCGGGGCGCCGAAGGGCGTCTCGGCGACCCCCGCCGGGTCGAAGCCGGTCACTGCGCCGTCCACCCCCCGTCGACGACGAGCGACTGACCGGTCATCCAGGACGACTCGTCGCTCGCCAGGAACACGGCTGCGCCGGTCAGGTCCTCGACCTGCCCGACACGCCGGAGCGGGATGAGCGTCGCGATCTGGTCACGAACGGCGTCGAAGTCACGATCGACGTAGGCGAAGTCGGTGTCGATCACGCCCGGCGAGAGGGCGTTGACGCGAACGCCGGACGGGCCGAGATCGAGCGCGAGCCCGCGGACGAGCCCGAGCACGCCCGTCTTCGCCGCGGCATACGACGCGTAACCGGGCGCCGCCACGTGCGAGAGCTGGCTGGCGACGAGGACGATCGCGCCGCGGGTCTCCCGGAGTGGTCGGATCGCGAAGTGGCAAACGTGGTACACGCCGTCGAGATTGACCGCCATGTCGCTTCGCCACTGCGCCTCGGGCGTCTCCTCGAGCTTCTCGTTGCGTCTGGCGATCCCGGCGGCGTGGAAGACGGCGTCGAGCCCGCCGTGCCGCTCGATCACCACCGCAATCGCGGCCCGGACGTCGTCCGCGACCGAGACGTCCCCGGGGAACGTCGAGATCCCGTCGATTCCCTCGGCCGTCTCCTCCAGCCTTTCGGCACGCCTTCCCATGACGACGACCCGAGCTCCTTCGGCTGCGAACCGGCGCGCGACACCCCGGCCGATTCCCGTGCCGCCACCGGTGACGAGGCATCGCTTCCCGTCGAGTCTCACGAGAGCGCCAGCGCGATCGCCGTTTCGGTCGCCTTACGGCGAAGCTCGAGCACCGCGTCGTCCGAGTACCAGGCTGCATGTGGGGTCAGCACGACGCCGCGGGCGCCGCGGAGCGGGTGGTCGGCGCCGGGCGGCTCCATGGCGAGCACGTCGATACCCGCACCTCGCAGACGGCCCGCGCTCAGCGCGGCGACGAGCGCGTCCTCGTCGACGAGGCCTCCCCGGGAGGTGTTGACGACGACCGCACCCTCGGGGAGGAGCGCCAGCTCGCGTGCGCCTATGACGTTGCGGGTCTTCTCGGTCAAGGGCACGTGGATGCTCACGATGTCGCTCCGTCGCAGCAGGTCGTCGAGGGACGCCACCTCGGCCTCCGGGACGAACGGATCGTATGCGAGGACGGTTAGACCGAGCGCACGCGCCCGGTCGCCGACTGCGCGTCCGATCCTTCCGTATCCGACGAGACCCAGCACGAGCCCGCGCAACCGCCTGACGGGCTGCGCCGCCCGCCAGTCCCAGCCCCCGGCGGCAGTCTGCTGCGCGAGCGTGAGGATGCCGCGCTCGACGGTGAGCAGGAGCGCGATCACGTGATCGGCGACCTCGTCGACGCAGTAGTCGGGAACCCGGGCGACGGCAATGCCCGCCCTGTCTGCGGCCCTCGTGTCGATGTTGTCGACGCCGACGCCGTAGCGGACGATGCCCCTCAGGCCGTTCGCGCTCGCGAGGGCGCGGGCGCCAACCGGCGCGAACTGGACGAGCACCGCGTCGGGCCGCACGGATGCGAGCGCGGCTGCGACGTCGTCCTCCGTGAGACAGTCGGCGGCGACGAGGTTTCCGCCGGCGCCCTCGACCAGGCTCCGCTCGACAGCGGCGCCGTCGCCGAAGTTCTGATCAGCGACGAGGATCCTCATGGCTCAGTAGGTAACGAGGCCGCCACTGACGTTCATCGCCTGCCCGGTCATGTACGAGGCCTCGTCGGAGAGGAGGAATCGAACCACGTTCGCGATCTCCTCCGGCCGCGCGGTGCGACCGAGCGGAATCGCCCGATGGTAGGCGGCCTCGACCTCTTCCGGCGCGATCCCGCGCGCGGCCGCGATCTCCCGCGTGACGGTCTCGAGCATGGGCGTGTCCGTGATCGCGGGACAGACACAGTTCACGCGAACGCCGTGCTTCGCGAACGCGTGCGCGAAGGTCTTGGTCATCGCGATCACGGAAGACTTGGTCGCGTTGTAGACGGCGGCCTCGACGGTGCTGGCCGTCTTTCCCGCGCTCGACGAGAGGTTCACGATCGCCGAGCCGGCCGCCATTCGCGGGGCAAGCGCCTGCATGAGGAAGAAGATCGCCTTGGCATTGACCTCGAACATCCAGCTCCAGTCGTCCTCGGTGACCTCGTCGAGGCGTCGGAGCCGGATCACCCCGGCTGCGTTCACCAGGAAGTCGACGGGCCCCTCCCTCGCAACGAGGTCGGCGCGCTCGTCCGGTGACGTGACGTCGCAGGCCACGGACTCGACGGAGCCGAGCTTCGAGAGACCCTCGACATCGCGGTCGACGGCGACGACGCGCACCCCGTCTTCGAGCAGGCGAAGCGCGATGGCCTTGCCGATGCCGCTGGCGGCACCCGTGACGAGCGCGGTTCGACCTCTCACGACGGCGACCTCCCTCCGTCGAACGGGACGAGGTCGAGGGCGGTCAAACGATTGTCCATGACGGCGCGGAACGCTATGCTCTTGCCCCCGACGAGTCAAGGAGGAGGCTTGGCGCAGGTCACGTTCAGCGGCGTCGGCAAGGTCTATCCGGACGGGACGCGTGCGCTCGAGGGTTTCGACCTGGACGTGCCCGACGGGGAGTTTGTCGTCTTCGTCGGCCCCTCTGGGTGCGGCAAGACGACCGCGTTGCGCATGGTCGCCGGGCTCGAGGAGATCACGGAAGGCGAGGTCTCGATCGCGGGGCGCGTGGTCAACCAGCTCGAGCCGCGCGAGCGCGACGTCGCCATGGTGTTCCAAAACTACGCGCTCTACCCGCACATGTCGGTGTATGACAACATCGCTTTCGGCCTGAAGATGCGCAAGACGCCGAAGGCCGAGATCGAACGGCGCGTCACCGAGATCGGCCGGGTGCTGGGTCTCGCCGATCTGTTGAAGCGAAAGCCAAGACAGCTCTCGGGCGGTCAGCGTCAGCGGGTTGCGATGGGTCGCGCGATCGTCCGCGACCCGGCCGTGTTTCTGATGGACGAACCGCTGTCCAACCTCGACGCCCGCCTGCGCGTGCAGATGCGCGCGGAGATCTCGCGGATCCAGCACGAGCTCTCCGCGACGACGATCTACGTGACGCACGACCAGGTCGAGGCGATGACGATGGGCGACCGCGTCTGCGTCCTGAGGAAGGGCGAGCTGCAGCAGATCGGGCAGCCCCAGACGCTCTACGACGAGCCCACCAACCTCTTCGTCGCGAGCTTCATCGGCAGCCCGGAGATGAACCTTCTCCAGGCAACGCTCGGCCGGCGCGACGGGGGGCTCGAGGCGCTCGTCGGCACGCAGATCGTGCCGCTCCCCAGAGCGCCAACCGCACTCGGCGGCTACGCCGGCAAGACCGTTGCGCTCGGCATCCGCCCCGAGCACGTGGGAATTGGCCCCGCGACCCTGACCGGCACCGTGCTCCTGTCAGAAGCGCTCGGCTCCGAACGCCTCGTCCATCTCGAGATCGAAGCCGAGCCGGTCACGACCGACCAGGTCCTCGAGGTCGCAAGCGATACCGACGCCACGGTCGCCGCCGCTCTCGAGCAGGAAGCCGGCGCCCGGCGAAGCGTCTTCGTCGGACGCCTCGGCACAGACTTCGCCGCCCGAATCGGCCAGTCCGTGTCCGTTCCAGTCGACACCACCAAGGCTCACTTCTTCGACCTCGACACCGGGCTCGCGATCCGCTGAGCAGCCCGCCGGCTGGCGCTGGTCAGTCGACGCGAAGGCTCGCCAACGCGTCCTCGTCGAGCTCGATGCCGAGGCCGGGGCCGGTCGGTACGGCCAGCTTGCCCTCCTCGAGCACCAGCGGCTCGGCGAGGATGCCGTTGACGAGCGGCGAGTCCGCGACCGAGAACTCCGACAGCGTCGGACGATCGAGCGCTGCGACGAAATGCAGCGAGGCCGCGACGAGCACGCCGGTCGAGAAGCAGTGCGGGACTACCTCGACGCCCGTCTCGCGCTGGAGATCGGCGATCTGGCGGGCGACCGTGAAGCCGCCACAGCGGGCGATGTCAGGCTGGAGGACATCGAGGTGGCCGCGCTCGACGAGCGCACGGTACGGCTCGATGCCGCAGTCGGCCTCGCCCGCGGCGATCCGAATCCGGACCGCGTCCGACAGGCGGCGGTAGCCGTCGTAGTCGTCGGCGGCGAGGGGCTCCTCGAGCCAGTAGAGCCCGACCTCCTCGAGCCGGCGAACAAGCTCGACCGCACGCTTCGGCGTGTAGGCCATGCCGCCGTCGAGCATCAGGTCCCGCTCAGGCCCGAGCGCGTCGCGCGCGGCCCGCGCGAGCGCCTCGTCGTGGCGCAGGTCCTGGCCGAGCGGTCCCCACCCGAGTTTCAACGCGGTGTAGCCGTCGGCCGCCGCGCGCTCGGCGATCCGCCGGACCTCGTCGGTCGTCTCGGGCATGACCTCGCTCGCGTAGACCCGCGCCTTCGGGAGCCGGGACCCGCCGAGGAGATCCGAGATCGGCCGTCCGAAGGCCTTGCCCGCCACGTCCCAGAGCGCCATATCGACGGCGCTCATGACGTGGAGCGCGACACCACCACGACCGTAGTGATACGAGCCCATCCACATGCGCTGCCACACGCGGTCGATCGCGAGCGGATCCTCGCCGACGAGGAGCTCGGCCAGGCCCCGCGCAATCGAGTGCGACGACGGCATCTCGATCATCGTGCGGGCGAGGTAGGGAGACGTATCCGCCTCGCCGATCCCGACGATCCCCTCGTCCGTGTGTACGCGGATCAGGAACGCGTCCTGCGTCCCGTCGGCGCGCCCAGTGTCGACGCGGTCGCGCCGCAGGACAATCGGCTCGAGAGCGGTGATTCTCACGACGCAGAATTCTCTCGAACGGCGGCATCCACTGCATGGGCCGCAATCCCGAGGTAGCTCTCGGGCTCGAGCAGGCGCGAGATCTCCTCCGGAGCAAGAAGGTCCGTGACCTCTCGATCGAGCCGGAGCACGTCGCCGAGCCCGCGTCCTTCGGCGGTCGCTCGGGTCGACGCCTCCGAGACCAGCTCGTGGGCTCGCTCATGCCCAATCCTGCCGGCGATCGCCATCATGACCGCCTCGGCCATGATCTGACCGCGCGTGAGGGCAAGGTTCTCGCCCATCCTCTGCGAGCTCACTGTGACACCCTCGAGGATGGAGGCGAGCTTCTCGACGATCCCGCCGGCGAGGATGAGCGCCTGAGGAAGCGCGAGCCACTCGACCGCCCACGCTGCCATGTCGCGCTCGTGCGCATGGGCGGCCGAGGCCGTGAGCGCCGACGTCGACGCGCGGAGCAGACGGGCCGACGCGGCGACGTACTCGGAGACCATCGGGTTGCGCTTCTGCGGCATCGTCGACGAGCCGACGTGGCCCGGCGCGAGGGGCTCGCTCGCCTCGGCGATCTCGGTCGACTGAAGGCGGACGATCTCGAGAGCGATCCGCTCGGCCGCCGCCGCGATCTCGTCCAGCGCGTGGGCGAGGTCGCGGAGTCGATCGCGGGCGACGTGCCACGGCACCACCGGCTCCTCCAGCTCGAGGATCCGGCAAAACCGGGAACGGACAGCTTCGGCGTCGGCGCCGAGCGACGCGAGCGTCCCCGCGGCCCCAGCGAGCTGGCCGACGCACGACGCCCGGGCCGCCCCGTCGAGCCTGTGGACGGCCCGCCCGAGCTCGTCGGCCCACGACGCGGCCTTGAGCCCGAAGGTGATCGGGACCGCGTGCTGCCCGTGGGTCCGACCGGCCATCGGCGTGTCTCGGTGGGCGGCCGCGAGCCGAGCGGCGGCGGCACGTGACCGTGAGAGGTCATGCCGGATCGGTTCGAGCGCCGCCCGCGACTGGAGCACGAGCGCGGTGTCGATCACGTCCTGCGTGGTGACCCCCCAGTGCACCCAGCCGCCGTGCTCGCCGCAACGCTCCGCAAGCGCCCGCACGAGCGGGACGAGCGGGTGTTGGGACTCGGCGAGCCCCTCACGCAGGACGTCGAGGTCGTAGAGGTCCGCGTCGGCCTCGCGCGCTATCCGTTCGGCGGCCGCTTCCGGGACGACCCCGACCTCGGCCTCTGCCTGCGCGAGCGCACGCTCGACGTCGAGCCAGGCCTGAGCCAGAGCACGCGAGTCGAACACGGCACGAACGTCGGCGCTTCCCCAGAGGTCGCGAAGCAGCTCGCAGTCGAGCGTCGTCGACACGGCTAGGCGAACGCCTCGCGAAGCTCGACGCCGCCGTCGGGCGTAACCACGAACACGTTCTCGACACGCGCACCCCAGCGGCCGGCGAAGTACACGCCCGGCTCGAGCGCGATCACCATGCCGGCCTGGAGTGGCGTCTCGTCGCTCGGGATCACGTGGGGATCCTCGAAGGACGTGAGGCCGAGAGCATGGCCGCCGTGGTGGGGAAACTCGCCGTCCGGGAAGGCCTCCGCGATGCGGGCGTCCATACTCCGGAAGATCTCCGCGCCGGTGGCGCCCGGTCGGAGCTCGGTCCCCGCAGCGGCGAGGATCTCGAGCAGCGTCGCCCGCGCGCTCTCCACCTCGTCGTTCGAGCCGACGACGTACGTCTCGGCGCTGTCCCCCCAGTACCCGTTCGCCCGCACCACGACATCGGCGACGATCGGGTCGCCCTTGGTCGCGACTCGGGGCGACGCAATGTGGATCGGACAGCAGACCTCGGCTGTGTTCGGACCGGAGAGAAGGTCGGCCAGGAACTCGATCGGCTCGCCGTGAGCGACCTGAGCGGCCCCGAGTGCAGCCGTGAAGAGCTCGATCTCGCTCGCCTCGCCCGACTGGCCCGTCTCGCCGACCGCCTGGTGACCGAGCCAGCAGAGCTCGTAGCTGTGGAGGATTCTCTCGAGCTCGTCGGCATCCTTGGTGAGCCGCAGCGCGTGCATCAGCTCTCCGGTCGGTATCAGCTCGGCCGAGCCACGCGAGGCCAACAATCCGGCCATGCCGCCGAGGTCGTCTACGAGGCCCAGCCGGTGGGCCGACTTCACCGCGTCGACTCCGACGATCACGTCGGCGAGCAGCGGTAAGGGGTTCAGCTCGATGCCGAAGCCACGTACGCCGTATCCAAGAACGCGGTCCGCAAGTGAGAGCCGCTCGGCCACCTTGACCTCGTCGAGCATCACGGCGAGGGTGCGTTCGCCGTCGCGGCTGACCACGAGGCCCGATGGCCCGCCGTAGTACCGCGAGTAGCCGCCGAGATGGTTGACATTGTCGGCGCCGAACAGCACCGTCGCGTCGACGCGTTCGTCTGCCATCCAGATCTTGAGCCGCTCGAGTCGATGCGCCGGCAGAGCCGCAGCGACTCGCGCGTCGAGCATGCGCTGTGTCGAGATCGTCATCGTCGCCTCCTCGGGATTCGTCAACCTTTCGTCGCGCCGGCTGTCAGGCCGCGGATGAAGAACCGCTGGCCGAACAGGTAGAGAAGGACCATCGGGATCGTGGCCCACAGCATTCCCGCCATGACGAGCGGGATGTCGAGGTGGTAGCGGGAGCGGTAGATCGTGATCCCGACCATCAGCGTCCGCATGTCTTCACGCTGGAGGAACACGACGGCGATCAGCACCTCGTTCCAGACGAAGAGCGCCTGAACGGTGGCCGTCGTGACGAGCGCCGGAACCGAGAGCGGTAGCACGACCCGACTGAGGATGCGGACGTTGCCGGCGCCGTCGAGTCGCGCTGCTTCGAGCAGCTCACGAGGCACGGTGCGGTAGAAGCTCGCAAGCAGAAACGTCGAGAAGGGCAGCATCAGACCCGTGTAGACGGCGATGACGCCGCGGTAGGAGCTGAGCTGGCCCAGGTCGACCATGAGCTGGAAGAGCGGCACGATCAGGACGATCGGCGGCAGGACCATGAGAGCGATGAGAAAGCTCAGCAGCCAGGGCGCCCGGCCGCCAGCGCATCAGCGCGATCGGGTAGGCGGCGAGTGCGGCGATGGCGGTCGAGAGGGCGACCGAGGCCGAGGTGAAGATGAACGAGTTCAGCAGCCAGCGGACGAGATCGCCCCCGCGCCAGGCCTCGCGCAGTGTCGAGAGCGTGACGTCGCTGGGGATCCCGTACGGATTCGAGATGTACTCGTCGGCGGTCTTGAAGCTGTTGACGAGCATGAAGTAGATGGGCACGAGGGCGATCACGCCGAAGAGGAGCAGCACGGCATGCTTCGCCACGCGGCCGGGCCAGTACGACCGCGTCGAGGGACGCCCGGCGACCTGGGCCTCGTGCCCGCTAGCCCTCGACGCCAAGGCCCTCGAGCCTCCTGACGATCCAGACGCGAGCCACGATCAGGATGCTGACGAACGCGAGCAGTGTCACCGCCGCGGCCGCGCCGATCCCGATCACGGTGTTCTGGAACGTCTGCTGGAAGATGTAGTACTCGCTGACCACGGTCGAGTTGCCGGGCCCGCCTGCCGTCATCACGTACACGTACGCGAAGACCCACGAGAGCATCGTGATCGTCTCGACGACCGCGTAGAAGAGGATCGCCGGCGTCAGCTGCGGGACCGTGACGTGGCGCAGCGTCCGCCACCATCCGGCGCCGTCGATCTTCGCCGCCTCGAAGACCTCCTCGTTCGCGCCGATCAGACGGGCGAGAAAGAGGATGACGCCGAAGCCGAGCTCCTTCCACACGATCGTCGCCATGATCGTCGGCAGCGCCCAGGAGGACGACCCGAGCCAGTCCTGGGCAAGGACGCCCAGCCCGATCGAGCGCAGGAAGCTGTTGCCGAGCCCGTTGAGCTGGAAGAGGTAGCCGAAGACGATGCCGACGACCGGGATCGAGATGATGTAGGGCAAAAAGACGAGTGTTCGGTAGGCCTTCCAGCCCTTGACGTGGTCGAAGAGGATCGCGGCGACGATCGTCGCGAGGACGATCAGGATCGGGACGCAGAGGAGCAGCGTCGCGTTGTTCGTGATCGCCTTCCAAAAGAGCGGATCCGAGTAGACGTAGCGGTAGTTCTCGAGGCCGACGAACTCGCTCGGGATGTACGCAGACCCGACCCGCTCGAAGCTGTAGCGAAACAGCGAGACGAGCGGGTACACGAAGACCAGCGCGATCCCCGCGAGGAGCGGAGCGCTGAAGAGCCACGGCTGAATCCGGGACACGCGCATGGCTGGGTCGACGGGCGCGGCCGGTATCCGGCCGCGCCCGTCTTCGGCTAGCTCGTGCGGCGAGCCTCTACGAGCCGAGCCACGACTCGAAGTTCGGCCAGCCCGTCCGGGTTCGGCGCTACGCCACTTCTCGATCACGTCCTGGTACGTCTGCGCAGCCCCCGCCGCATCGGTCTCGCCCGCCATCATCTGCTGGAAGACGACGAAGGTGCCGTTGACGTCGAGGTCGACGGGGGTGTAGTTGGCGGCCCACCACGCGTCGCTCTTCTCGCCGAGCCAATCGAGCATCTGCTGATCGGTCTCGCTCGTCACCTGCGACGAGTCCCAGTTCGTCGACGACGGGAAGCTCCCCGTCGCCTCGTAGAAGGCCGAGAGGTTCTCCGGCTGCTGGAGGAACGCCATGAAGGCTCCGGCGACCTCCTTGTTCTCCGACCATTGCGTTACCTGGAAGCCCTGTCCCGTGTTCGCGAGCGAGTCCGCCCACGAGCCGTCGCCGAACGGGGCCATCTTGAGCAGGCCCACGTTCATGCCCGCATCCTGGGCCGCCTTGATCGTCGCCTGCACGCCCGGTGCGCCGAAGACCATCGCGGTCTTGCCGTTCTGCCAGAGAGCGAGCCCGTCTGCGAACGTCAGCGAGTTCGCGTCCTCGTTGAAGTACGGCTTCAGCTGGAACGTGTAGTCGAGCCATTGCGTCCAGCCCGGATCGGTCGCGAAATCACCGTCGATCACGAGCTGCTTGATGTCGTCCGGCGTGTTGACCCACTGCTTCTCGAACTGACCGGCCGCGGCGATCTCACCGCCGAAGCCGTCCTTGAGCCCGAGAGCGAGCGGCGTGATTCCGGCCGCCTTGATCTTCTCCAGTCCGGCCATCCATCCGTCCCACGTGCCCATCGAGGTCGGGTCGACGCCGGCCTTGTCGAGAAGGTCGAGGTTCACGACGACGGGGTAGACGAACTTGTAGAGCGGGAAGTCCCACGTCTTCCCTTCCCACGCCGTCTCCTGCACAGACGGGTTGGCCGCGATGTCGTCGGAGCTGACGACTTCCTCGTTGGGCACGGTGCAACCCTTCCAGGCCGGCTCCAGCGACCACGTGCCGCTCCAGTTGTACCAGAGGTCGGGGCCACTCTTCGACTGACATGCCGTCGCCTGCGTCTGGACCCACGTGTTCACGTCGTAGAGCGTCGGCTCGACCTTGACGTTCGGGTACTGGGTCTGGAACGTCGTGACCATGTCGCCCAGCCACTTCTCGATGCCCGGGGCCTCGAGGTCGCCCAGCCACCAGATCTTCAGGGTCACATCGCCGGCCGAGGCGACGTCGAACTGGCTGCCGAGACCTCCGGCGGCCGCAGGCTCCGAGGCGGCAGCGCCCCCGGTGTCCGCGGGCGCGCCGGTCTCGGCGGGCGGAGCAGCCGGCGTCGCAGCTTCGTCGTCGCCGCCGCAGCCTGAAGCGACCGCCAGCGCTGCAACGACGGCTCCGAGCACGAGCCACCGCAGTGCCGCTCTTGCACGTACGTCCATCAGTTCCCCCTCCTCTTGCTGTGGCCTAGCCGGCCGGGATCGATGTCAGGGCGCCGTCGATGACATGCACGGCTCCGGTGATGTAGCTGGCGTCGTCAGACGCCAGGTAGACGACCAGCTTTCCGACTTCCGACGGCAAGCCCAGGCGATGCGCGGGGACGCGTGTCGATGTAGAACTGCTCGTCGATCGCACCGCGCGCGACGTCGGCGTCCCACATCGGCGTGCGGAGGACGCCCGGCGCGATCGCGTTGACGCGGACGCCGTGCGGCGCCCACTCACCGGCGGCGACCTGGGTCATCATGATCACAGCCGCCTTGGGGGCGCAGTAGGTCATGCGGCCAGTGTTCGGCGAGAAGCCACGAATCGAGGAGATGTTGACGACGCAACCCGACTTCTGGGGAAGCATGATCCTCCCGGCCGCGCGCATGCAGTAGAAGACGCCGGTCTGCATCACCGCGATCGAGTCGTGCCAGTCCTCGTCGGTGACGTCCTGCGTATGCGGGCCGACACGACTGATTCCCGCGTTGTTGACGACGACGTCGAGTCGGCCGAGGTCCTCGACAACCCCGCCGAACGCCGCGTCGACCTGCTCGCGGCTCGAGACGTCCATCGGGTACGCGCGGGCTCGGACGCCGAGCTCCGAAAGCTCCCGGGCCGCCGCCTCGGCGGCCGCGGCGTCGAGCTCGAGCACGGCGATGTCGGCCCCGGCCTGTGCGAGCTCCTCGGCAATCCCTCTGCCCAGCCCTGCCCCGGCGCCCGTGACGATCGCCACCCGTCCGTCGAGTCTCCCCACGCTCCCCCGCCCTGGTCAACCGTTTGACCCGGCGATAGTAAGATCGCGGCCGGAGGGCTGTCAAGGTGACGATGAGTTCAAGCTCGGCGGGTGCCCCTGCTCGGGGACGGGTGCGACTCCGGGACGTTGCCGCTGTGGCCGGCGTAGACCCGTCGGTCGTGTCGCGTGTGCTCTCGGGCGACGGGCGGCTCTCGATCCGCCCAGAGACGCGAGAGCGCGTGCTCGAGGCCGCGGCACGTCTCGACTACCGGCCGAACCGTGCGGCCCGGACGCTCAAGACGGCCCGGACGATGGCGCTCGGCATGGTCGTCCCCGACCTCGCCAACCCGGCGTTCTCGCTGATTGCGCTCGGCGCCGAGGAGCGAGCCGCCTCCGTCGGTTACGCGCTCGTGGTCATCCGCGGCTCCGTGCACGATCGCCTCGGCGATCTCGAGGGCCGGGTCGACGGTCTCCTCGTCGCCGCGGCTACGAGCGACGTCGACTACCAGCGCGAGCGCTTCGGCGGCCTTCCCGCCGTCCTCGTCAACAGGCGCGAGCCGGGGGAGATCCCGAGCGCGATCGTGGACGACGAAGCCGGCTCGGCGCTCGCGGTGGGCCACCTGATCGAGCTCGGCCACCGCCGCATCGGCCACGTCGCCGGCCCGCAGAACTCGGATACGGGAAGGCGGCGGCTGGCGGGCTACCGCCACGCCCTCGCCGCCGCCGGCCTCCCTGCCGACCCGATGCTGGTGGCCGAGTCCGCATTCGACGAGGCGGCCGCCGACGAGGCGGCTGGGCGCCTCCTCTCGCTCGATGACCGTCCGACCGCTCTGTTCGCGGCGAACATCCGCATCGCGATCGGCGCCCTGGCGGCAGCGCATCGACTGAGCATCCCCGTCTCGGACGAGCTCTCGGTCGTCGGCTTCGACGACGTGCCGCTGGCCGGGTACCTCGCGCCGCCGCTCACGACCGTGCGCATGCCGCTCGAGGAGCTTGGGCGGCGCGCGGTCGACAGCCTGCTCGAGGAGATCGGGGGCGGGCATGCCGAGAACGTCACCGTCGCCATCCCGCCCCAGCTTGTCATCCGCGCCTCCACCGCACCGCCCCCAGGCGCTTGACACGACTCTACGGGCGGCCGTACGCTCGCGGGCAATCGTTTGAACGCGCCCCCAGCCCCGTCGAAGGAGAGACCATGGACCCGCTCGCCCGCTCGCTCACCCGCCGTCAGCTCCTTCGCTACTCGGCGGGAGGGCTCGCGCTTGCGGGCCTCGGACCGCTCCTCGCCGCCTGCGGGGGCGGAGAAGAGTCGTCTTCCAGCGGCGGCGCTGCGGCCACGGGCGCGGCCACGGGCGCGGCACCCGCCGGCGGTGGCAATGGCGAGACGCTGACGATGTGGTGGTGGGGCGAGCAGGAGGCGATCGGGATCCAGAAGTGGGTCGACGCTGCGATCGCCGAGTTCCAGACAACGAGCGGCTACAAGGTCGACCCGCTGCTCATGGACACCGCGAACGTCATCCCTCAGTTCACGAACGCCGCGGCGGCCGGCAAGCCGGCCGACATCCAGTTTCTGTTCAACGGGATCTACCACATGGAGAACGTGTGGCTCGGTTACCTCTCGCCGCTGAACGACCTGATCTCCGGCGAGACGCTCGCGAGCTCGGGCGCGACGGTCATGTCGACCTTCGACGCCGAGCAGTACCGCGTCGGCTGGTACATCGTCGGCTTCGGAGTCGAGTACGACAAGGAGCTGTTCGACAAGGCAGGCCTCGACGGCGACAACCCGCCGGCGACCTGGGACGACTTCATGGACGCTTGCGACAAGCTCAAGACGTCGGGCGTCATCCCCTTCTCGGGCGGCGTGAAGGACGGTTTCTTCGGCGAATGGTGGCTCGTCAACACGCTGACGCAGAACCTCGACGGGCCCAAGGACGCGCTCGATCTCTTCATCGGCAACCTGAGCTGGACCGAGCAGCCCTACTACGAACAGTGGTCGAAGCTCCAGGAGATGGTCGACAACGGCTACATCAACGAGGACGCCAACTCGCTCGACCTCTACCAGGGAACGCAGCTGATGGAGACCGGCAAGGCCGCCATGACGTTGAACACCACCGCGGCGCTCCCGAACGCTCAGGCGGTCCTCGGCGACAGGCTCGGTTACATGATCATGCCGCAGTACGGATCCGCGAACATGTCCGGGCTGCCGATCACCGATACGCAGGGTTACGGAATTCCAGCGAAAGCGCAGTACCCAGACGGCGCCGCGGAGTTCCTCGAGTTCATCTGCTCCCCCGAGCAGGTGAACGCGATGTGGACGATCTCGAAGGCGCTTCCGGCAAACGAGCGCTTCGACGCGAGCCTGATCGACGACCCGTTCTTGAAGACCATCTACGACAAGTGGTGGGCCGGCCCCCACAACGTCTACATCGCCGACCTGATGCCGACGCTGTTCTGGACCGACGCGATGTTCGTCAACTCGCAGAAGATCCTCGCCGGCGACATGACCGGGGAGGAGGCGGGGAAGAACGCCGAAGCGGTCACCGAGAAGTGGAAGAACCAGAACCCCGATCTCGTCGAGAAGTACACGACCTGGGGCAACGACCTGACCGCGCAGTAGCTCCCTCCGCCCGCGCCCCGAGGCGGCACTGATGTTGAAGACGCGTCCCTGGGTGCCGTACGCGTACATCCTTCCGGCGATCCTGTTGATCGGGTTCGTCTTCGCGTACCCGATGGTGCAGGTGCTGAACTTCTCGTTCCGCCTCATCCGGGGGAACAGCGGCCCCTGGGTGGGCTTCAACAACTACCGCCTGCTGTTCGAGGATCCGACGTTCGTGGCCGCCGCGAAGCACAGCGCGATCCTCCTGCTCGCAGTGCCGATCATGCTCGCCATCTCGATCATCGTCGCGGTGCTCCTGTTCGAGCGGATCCGCGGCTGGCGTATCTACCGGAGCGTGCTCTTCTTCCCGTACATCCTCGCCGTTGCGATCGTCGGGATCGTCGCCGGCTACATGTTCACGCTGAACGGCGTGATCAACTCGGCGCTCGGCGTCGTCGGGATCGACGGCCCCGACTGGCTCGGAGACGACAAGCTCGCGCTCGGCACGCTGATGATCACGATCGTCTGGCGCGAGGTCGGGTTCGGGATCGTCCTCTTCCTCGCCCGCCTGCTCGTGCTCTCCGAGGAGCAGATCGAAGCTGCGCGCATCGACGGGGCGGGCTGGTGGCAGCGCCTTCGCCATGTGATCCTGCCCGAGATCCGCGGGACGATCGAGTTCTACGCCGTCATCGCCGCGATCACCATGGTCGCCTGGGTGTTCGGCTACGTCTACACGCTGACGAGCGGAGGGCCCGGCGACTCGACGACCGTCCTCGAGCTCTACATCTACAACCAGGGCCTACGAAACTCGCTGCCCGGCATGGCCGCCGCGACGGCGGTGCTCCTGCTCGGCGCGACGATGATCTTCGTCGCGCTCCTCTTCTGGGCACGGCACCGATCTCGCGACGAGGAGCTGGCATGAGGGGAGCGGAGGGCCGATGAGCCGCGCCGAGCAGCTCGCCGCTCCCGTCCAAGCCGGGCCGCGCGCTCGGCGCGTCCGATCGGGTCGAGTCGTCCGCCAGGTCGTTCTTCTGACAGCGTGCCTGATCGCCCTGTACCCCGTCTGGTTCGTGATCTCGACGGCGTTCAAGGGACGCGACCAGTACCTGAACGACACGTACGGCCTCCCGTGGCCTGTGAGTCTCGGCAACTTCGAGACGGCGCTCCGCGGAGGGGAGTTCTTCACGTGGATGAAGAACAGTGCGATCCTCTCGATCGGGGCGGTCATGCTCGCGACGGCCTTCGGCGCACTCGCTGCATTCGCGATCGCGCGCATGCGCTTCCGCGGACGCGAAGCATTCCTCGCGCTCAACGTCGGGCTGCTCGTCGTCCCGCCCGTCGTCATGCTGATCCCCCTGTTCACCCTCTACACGCAGTTCGAGCTCGTCTCGACCTACTGGGGCGTGATCATCCTCTACGCCGGCCTGACGCTCCCGTTCTCCGTCTACCTGCTCTCGAACTTCTTCCGCGCGATCCCTCGCGAGATGTTCGAGTCGGCCGTCATCGACGGCGCGTCGCACCTGCGCATTCTCCTTCGCATCGTCCTGCCGCTCTCGCTGCCGGCGCTCGTGACGCTCGTCGTCGTTAACGCGCTCTTCGTCTGGAACGAGCTCCTGATCGCCCTCGTCTTCTTGCCAGACGAGGGGAAGCGGACGCTCATGGTCGGCGTGACGGTGTTCCGGAGCCGCTTCAACCTGGACGTCCCGGTGACGATGGCCGGAATGCTGCTGGCCTCGATCCCCATGCTCATCCTCTACGTCGTCGGCCAGCGCTACTTCATCCGCGGCCTCACCGCGGGAGCCGTCAAGGGATAGGAGCTCGATGAGCCGCTTCGAAGGCAAGAACGTCATCGTCACCGGCGCGGGCCGCGGCATCGGCCGCACGACCGCGCTGCGGTTCGCCTCCGAGGGCGCCGACGTGATGTGCGTCGGGCGGACGCTTGCGCCGCTCGAGGAGACGGCCTCGATGTGCCCGCGGGCCTGGGCGCACGTCTGCGACGTGGGCAAGTCCGACCAGGTCGACGCGGCCGTCGCCGCGGCGATGTCCCGCTGGGACCGCATCGACGTTCTCGTCAACAACGCGGGCATCGACGACGAGACGCCGTTTCTCGAGATGCGCGAGAAACGGTGGGACGCCGTCGTCGAGACGAACCTGAAGGGGCCGTTCCTGATGTCGCAGCGGGTCGCGCGCGAGCTGGTGAAGACCGGCGGCGGCGTCATCCTCCACAACGCCTCGATCGACGCCTCCGGTGGTGACGGGCCGTTCGCGAGCTACAACGCGTCGAAGGCGGGGCTGCTCGGGCTCAACCGGACGATGGCGCTCGAGCTCGCCGAGCACGGTATCCGCGTCAACGCGGTCAGCCCCGGGTTCACGCACACGGACATGACCGAGAAGGCGGTGGGGCCGAAGCTGATGGCATACCTCAACGGCTCGTTCGCCCGCGTGCCGATGCGCCGGCTCGTCACGACCGATGAGGTCGCCGGCGCCTTCGCCTTCCTCGCGTCTGACGACGCCTCGGGAATCACGGGGATCGACCTGCGCGTCGACTGCGGACTGACCGCCAACTGGTTCATCCTCGAGACGCTCCCCGAGGCGTGATCTCCGAGCGGGAGGTTACGGGCTGGCGCGCGCTCGGCCTCGAGAACGGGCAGCTGCGCGTCACCGTGCTCCCGGAGAAGGGCGCGGACATCTACGAACTGGTCGACCTGGCCTCGGGAACCGACCTCCTCTTCAAGGCGCCGTGGGGGCTCCAGCCTCCAGGCTCGCCACCGCGCGAGGGATGGGAAGGGCACGACTTCCTCGCCAACTACGAGGGGACGTGGCAGGAGCTCTTCCCGAGCGCGAACGACCCCTGCACGTACCGCGGGCAGTCGCTGCCGTTCCACGGAGAGGTGGCGACGCTGCCCTGGGACGCGAAGGCCGAGAGGGACGCGTTGCGACTCTCGGTGCGCTGCCGGCGAATGCCTTTCCGGCTCGAGCGGAGTATGCGCCTGGACGGTCGCTCGCTCGTCCTCGACGAGACGGTCACAAACGAGTCGAGCGAGGCAGCACACTTCGTCTGGGGCCACCACTGCGTGCTCGGGCCGCCGTTCGTCGAGGCCGGCTGCCGGCTCGAGACGCCGGCGCGGACGATCGAGACGATCCCCGACGCGTGGGAGAACACGGCCAGGCTCGAGCCCGATCAACGCTCGCGCTGGCCCCATGCGAGGCTGAACGGCGGCGGCACCGTCGACCTGAGGAACGTGCCGGGCCCCGAGGAGGGAAGCCACGACGACGTCTACCTCACCGACCTCGAAGGCGGTTGGGCGCAGGTCGCCAACCCGCGGCTCGGCCTTGCGTTCCGCCTCGACTGGGATCCCGAGATCTTTCGCTGGATCATCTGCTGGCAGCCGTACGGCGGCGCGCGGGCGCTGCCGCTCGCGGGGTCGTATGCGCTCGGAATCGAGCCGTGGATCTCCCGGCTCGACCTCGAGCAGGCGGTCGGCGCGGGCGAGGCGATCGAGCTGGCCGGGGGAAGCTCCTTCTCCACGACCGTTCGCGCCTCGACCGCGAGCCTCTGAGAATCTCCGTCCGGGTTCGACTGGCTGGCCCGCCACGGCCACCACCCGTAGGACGTCCTATCAAGGAGCAGCGCCGCTGCGAGTAAGGGCGGCTACTCGATCCCGTCGAGGAAGCTGAGCACGCGTTCCGTGAGCAGCGCGGCGGCGCGGTCGTCGTGGTCGGGCAGGCTGTTGTCGGCGAAGGAGTGGCACCCGACCGTCAGTCCCTGGGCATTGGTGGAAGAGCAGAGCCTCGGCCATCTGGGGTTTGCAGCCTAGCGCGGGCTTCGAGAGATCGAAGACCGGACAACCTGCACTAGGGCTCGGTGTGCACGATCACCTCGGCGATCGCCGGGTGTGCACGGCGGATCCGCTCCTCGACGTCGCTCGCGCGTGCGTGGGCGTCGGCGAGCGGGCTCCCGGGGTCCAGTCCGAGGGTCAGGAACGCGACGAGGCCCTCGTCGCCCCGGAGGAAGCGGAGCTCACGCGGCCCGGCCCCGGTCACCTCGCGGACGATCCCGCGCACGCTCGCAGCCTCGTCGGCCAGATCGTTCGAGGCGACGGCCGACGCCGTGGCGGGCTCGGCCAGCGGCTCGAGGTGCGTCTGGACGGCGGCGACCTCCGGAAGCTCCTCGCGGATCGATGCCTCGACCGCCGACGCGATGTCGTGCGCCTCGTCGAGGGAGAGCGTCCCGGGGAGCTTGAGGTGAAGCGATACTTCGACGCCGTCGCCCACCTCGAGCACGGAGACGTTGTGGATCTCGCGCACGCGCGGCGCGCGCAGAGCAGCCGCGAGCGCCCGCTCCCGCAGTGCCGCCTCGTCGACGCGCGGCTCGACGTGGACGACCACGTCGGTCCCTGGCAGCGCGTCCTCGACGGCGTCCTCGACCGTATCGGCGACCGCGTGCCCCTGGCCGACGGCGGCGGTCGGAGAGACGCCGATGACCACGTCCGCGAAGTTGCGACCGGCAGCGTGGCGCATTCGAACGCGACGGAGCTCGACACCGGTGCCGAGCTCCTCGATCGCGTGGCGCACCGCGTCTTCGGCCCCGGCCGGAGCGCGATCCATCAGCACGTCCACGTTGCGCCGCACGAGCCGGGCCGCGGCGACGAAGACGATCGCCGCGACGAAGAGCGCCGCGGCGGCGTCAGCCTTGGGGTAGCCCGCCCGCGCGGCGAGCAGTCCGAGGAGAACGGCGATCGAGCCGGCCAGGTCGGAGCCGAAATGGAGCGCCCCTGTGGCGAAGGCGGGGCTCAGATAGCGGCGGGCGGCCCGAACCGACACGATGCTGCGGCTGGCATCGATGACGATCACGATCACGATCGTCGCGAGCGCGAACCAGGTCACGTCGATGTCGGTCGCCGCCCGGCCCGCGAGCCGCGCAACCGCGAGTGCGCCGATCGCGATGCTCACGGCCGCCAGGATCGCTGCCTCGGCAAGCGCGGCGAGGTGCTCGGCCTTGCCGTGGCCGTACTGGTGTCCGGGATCGGCGGGCCGGACCGCGACGCCGACGGCGAAGAACGTCAGGAGCGCCGCGACGAGGTCGACGCCCGAATGGGCGGCCTCGGAGAGCAGGCCGAGGCTGCCCGAGGAAAGCCCGGCCGCGAGCTTGATCGCGATCAGGATCGCCGCCGCAACGACCGACACGAGCGCGGTGCGGCGCTGGGGGCTCACGGTCACAGGCTAGACCGGCTGATCGGTATTCGGCACCGCCGGATGACGGCCGATACACGGCGCCTCTCGTCCCGCTCACCCTTGCCCGTACCAGCCCTGGTATGCGCTGCGGGCGATCGAAACGACAGCTTGGTCTCGACCGCCCCCGACAGCACCCCAACTACCGACCAACCATCCCGAGTCCCGCCGGCGCTAACCCACACCGCGAAAACGCCGACAAAGACGGGTGACATCGTGTCCCTGCTCGCGCTCCCGCTCGCCGGCCTCGCCGGACTCATCCTGGTCGGTCCGGTCTCGCCCTCCTCCTCGGTCCGCGGTTCTCCCCCGACGCGCAGGCGGCCCTGGCACCGATCTGCGGGCGCCGCTGTCATCGCGTGCGCGAGCCCGCTCGTTCCACTCGGAGTTCCGGTCGGTGTGGGCGTCGCGACACTCGTGGTCGTCCGCCTCGGCGGCATTAGCTTCGCTCGCCGGCGATGTCGGGCCGATGCTCCCGCGGGCGCCAGGCCGTTCGCGCTCGCCCTCGCGGCCTGGGGCTTGGTCGGTGCCGAGCGATCGGGCGGCAGACTGGTCGGTCGCGAGCCTCGGGAACATCGACTCTACGTCTGGGTGTCACAGGCCCGGGCGTTCCTCGGGGACGGGATCCGCGGCGGCGACTCCATCCCGACCGTCTCCTACGAACGGATCGACCTCCAGGGGTGGGCGGTCGGCGCTGCCCGTGGGGACGCGCTCTTCTCAGCTCCTCGCCGGCGAGGAGCCGTCGGAGGTCTACGGCGCGCTTGCCGCGCTGCTCGCGGTGCTGATTCCGCTCGCCGGATACCTCGTCGCCCGCGCGTGCCTGGAGTGGCCTCGAACGTGGTCGCTCCTTGCCGGATCGGTGCTCGCGATCAACTCGAGCCTTCTCTTCGCCGAGTACTACGGATGGCACGGGACAACTCGCCGGCACCGCGTTTGCTCGTTGCCGCGGTCGCCACACGGCTCGCGCTCGACGGCGAGAGCTGTCGTCGCCACACCGTCACCAGCGCGCTGTTCGTCGCAGCTGCGCTTGCGTCGTATCGCCTGCCGATCACGCCGTTCGTCGTCGCCCTCCTCGCGATCGTCGTCCGGCCTTTCTCGTGTGCAATCGCTTCACCCGGACCGCCCGTCGACAGGCGCTTCGGGTCGCGCTTTGGGTCACCGGCGTCACGGTCGTGCTCGCGGCGCTCTCGATCGTCGGACTCGTCCGCGGGCTGATTACCTTCGTCGACCGTCAGCTGCCTCGTCACCGGCTGGATGGGGCTCGACCCGTGGAAGCCTGGGCTCAGGCAATCGGGCTGCTGCCGGCGAGCCTCGACACGAGCTTCACCACGTCGTGGGCCGCTCGTGGTGATCGCGAGGACGCTGGCCGCGATCCTGCTGGTAACCGGCGTGATCGTGATCGCTCGCCGCGAGGCGCCGCGGGCGGATTTCCTGGTCGGCGCGTCGCTCTGGCCAGCGCGGGCCGCGGTCGTTCTCGCGTTGCCGGCTTTAGCCCGTACCTGTCGCTGAAGTTCCTGGCTACGCGACGCCGATCCTCGTCGCGATCGCGCTCGCGCTGATCGCCGTCCTCGCACGGGCTCCGTGCCGATTGTCGGGGCGGCGGCGATCGCCCTCGCCATGATCTCCGCGGCTGACCGCCCACGGCTGTCGACGAGACCGGTACGCCCGGCGCGCTCGCAGGTCTGGCGGAGATCGTTCCACGACCGATCCGCGGAGGAGTGATCGTCCGTCGAGACCGACGAGCCGTGGGTCCCAGCCTGGGCCGTGTACTTCCTGCGCGAGCGTCGACGTCTCTGAGCCGACCGTCCGATCTACCTCCGGGATCGGGCTCGACCTCCCCGCCGCATCTGACGCCGACCCGGCTCCCGCGCGACTGGCTCTCGAGCTCGACGAGGAGTGCCCGGTCTTGGGCGGGAGCGGGGCTCACGCTGGTCGGATCTGCTGAAGCGTCGCTCGCCGTGGTCGCCCACGGTCGCAGAGACCGTATGACCGCCATGAGCCCGTCCGGCCTCGCACGCGCAGCCGAGGCGTGCGACCAGCGCTCGCCGCAGCAACCTCGCCCGCCCGAGGGTCGCGTCTGGGGCGGCCTGGCGTTGCTCCTCGCGGCGCTGTTCGTCGTCGCTGCCGTCTACAGCGCACTCCAGTCGCGCGGTCACGTCACGCCCGCCATCTACATGGACGAGCTGATGTTCGAGAAGCTCGCCCAGTCGTTCGCCGGCGGTCATCCGTTCGAGATCAGAGGTCAGACCGAGTTCTTTCCCTCCTTTCTTGCAGCGCTCCTCGCCTCCCCGGCCTGGCTGGTCGAGAACGTCGCGACCGCCTACGCGATCGCGAAAGCGCTGAACGCCGTCCTGATGGCCAGCGCCGTCTTCCCCGTCTACTGGCTTGCCAGACAGCTCGTACGGCCCTCGTGGTCACTCGTCGCCGCGGCGACGGCCGCCGCATCGCCGGCCCTGCTCTACCACTCGTACCTCCTCTCGGAGGCGCCCGCATACCCGGTGTTCTTTCTCGGGCTCGCGGTGGGGGTGCGCGCGATCGCAAGACCCTCGCCGCGCTGGGGGATCGCCGTGGTCGGCATCTCGCTGGTCGCGGTCGCGACCCGGGCGCAGCTCGTCGCTCTGCCGATCGCCTACCTCGTCGCGGTGGCCGTTTGCGGCCGGAAGGAGCTTCGGCGGCACGCGGTCGGCGTGGGCGGCCTCGTGCTCGCCGCAGCGCTCGGCCTCGCCGGCGGGGCGGGTCTGCTCGGGCCGTATCTCGGCGCCGTCCTGCTCGACTACTCACCGGCGGAGGTCGGCCGCTGGATCGGCGTCCAGCTCGCCCTCCTGCCGTGGGCCGCCGGCCTCGTCGTGGTGCCCGGCGCGGTGCTCGGGCTCGGCTACCTGCTCGCACGGCCGCGCACACGGGAGGAGCGCGCCTTCGGCGTGACCGTTGCCGCCGTCTTCGTGGTCACGCTGATCGAGATCGGGGTCGTCAACGCCGCCGACGCGCAGTTCGCGCTCGAGCGCTACGCGATCTACCTGCCGCCGCTGCTCACGATCTCGTTTCTCGCGTACGCGGACCGGGGAGCGCCCCGGCGACGGCTCTACGCAGGCCTCGCGCTCGCACTCGGCTTCGCCGCCTGGGTCGTGCCGTTCTCGTCGTGGGCGGACTTCCGCTTCACGTTCACCTCGCCGACGCTCTCGACGTACGGCGTTCTCGCGGTGTGGATCGGCCACGCGAACGCGGCCACCGTCTTCGCCGGCGCCGCCCTCGCGGCGGGGATCCTCGTCGCGCTCGTTCCGCTGCGGGGTCGCGCGGTGGCCGCGCTCGGCCTCGCCGCCGCCTCGCTCCTGTTCCTCTCCGGCCTCGCTGCGTACTCCGGCGATCACGCGATGACGCGCCGCACCGTGACCGCCTGGATCGGGTCTCCACCCGACTGGCTCGACGCGGGCGGGCTGGGGCCGGCCGACTACCTGGAGCTGCCGGGCGGATCACCGCAGTTCGGGTGGGCAGTCGAGGCCTGGAACCGCGACTTCAGCGGTCTCGTCCGCCTCGGAGTGCCGCCGAACGACGTGGACGCGTTCGCCGCGTCGGAGGCGCAGATCGGACGCGACGGTCGGCTCCTGGTCGACGGCAGGCCCGTGAGCGGCGGAGTCATCGTGGTGGGCGACTACGCGACGCGGATCGGGCTCGAGGGCGAAGTGGTCGCCCGGCCGCGGGCCGGCGTCACGGCATGGCGGATCCCACCGGGCGCCCGGGTCGGCTGGCTCGCATCGGGACTCTCGTTCGACGGCTGGGCGGCCGGTGCCGTCCGGTACCAGGTCTGGCCGAGGGACACGCCCTCGGCGGGTATCTACCGCGTCGGGCTGGAGCTGCCCGACGGGAAGCGGCCGCGCACGGTCACGCTCGCCGTCGACGGCGGCGCCGCGCGCGCGGTGCGGCTCACCGGCGGCGAGCGGGTCACCGTCGTGCTTCCCGCCGAGGGGTACCCAATTCCCGTTCTCCGGATCCGCACCGACCAGGCGGACTTTCTCGGCGGAGGGACGCCGAACCCACGGGTCGTGTCGGTCAGGATCCCGACGCTCGAGTTCGTCCCGGCGTAGGGGAGCTCGCGGTCACGGAGCCAGACTGCGGTCCGGGCACCGCCGGTTCGGCCTCGCCGAACCGGGCTCTCCTAGACGCAGTCCTTGAGTCCCTGCGCTTCCGGGAGCGACTCGAGCTTCTTCAGGGTGTTGTTCTCGATCTGGCGGATCCGCTCGCGGGTGACGCCGAACGCGCGGCCGACCTCCTCGAGCGTCCGCGGCGTCTCTCCCTTCAGCCCGAAGCGCAGCTCGATCACCTTGCGCTCGCGATCCGGAAGCGACTCGAGCGCGCGATCGATGTCCGTGCGCCTGAGGTTCAGCGAGGCGGAGTCGAACGGCGACTCGGCCTGCTCGTCCTGGACGAAGTCGCCGAGCTCGGACTCCTCCTCCTCGCCGATCGGCTTCTCGAGCGAAACCGGGAGCTGCGCCCTCCGGAGGATGTCGCGGACCTCGTCGGTGGTCATGTCGAGCTCGGTGGCGATCTCGTCGGGCCTCGGCTCGCGGCCCAGGCGCTGGATCAGTTGACGCTCGACGTGGACGACCTTGTTGAGCTTCTCGACCATGTGCACCGGGATGCGGATCGTGCGAGCCTTGTCGGCGATCGCCCGCGTCACGGCCTGCCGGATCCACCACGTCGCGTAGGTCGAGAACTTGTAGCCCTTGCGGTAGTCGAACTTCTCGACCGCCCGGATCAACCCGAGCGATCCCTCCTGGATCAGGTCGAGAAAGGAGAGCCCGCGGCCCAGGTAGCCCTTCGCGATCGAGACGACGAGCCGGAGATTGGCCTCGATCATCTGCGTCTTGGCCGCCATGTCGCCGCGCTCGATGCGCTTGGCGAGCGATACCTCCTGGTCGGCCGTCAGCAGCGGCACCTTGCCGATCTCGCGCAGGTACAGACGGAGCGAGTCGAGCGACGGCTCGACCGAGAGGTCGAGCTTCGGAATCTTCTCCTCCTCGGGCGGCGCCTGCTCGTGCGGCGGCGCCTTGTGCTCGACGCCCTCCATCAGCTCGACGTTGTGCTCGACGAGGTAGGTGTAGAAGTCCTCGATCTGCTCCTTGGTCAGGTCGACGTCCTCGAGCCCGGCGACGATCTCGTCGTAGGTGAGATACCCCTTCTCTTGCCCTTCCTGGACGAGCTTCTGGAGTTCCTCGACCTCCGGCAGGGAGATATCGACCGTGAGCATGAACCTCGCCTTTCTCGTTACCGATGCAACGTTTGCAGTGGTGGAACGAAAAGAGCCGGCGGGGGTCAGGCCGGCTCACGGGGACTCAAGTGGGCGGAACTATACACCTGTTTTTCAAATTGGGAAGACCCCGTGAGGAACGAATGAACTCGGTTTCCTCGGAGGCGTCCAGGCGGCGGCTGCGCGACGTGCGATCCTGTGGGGGCGAGGCATCCCTCGCGCCCGACGACATGCCCGAGTTCCCTGAGATCGAGGCCCTCGCCCGCGCGCTCGACGAGCCTGTTCGGCGCGCGCCGGTGGCGAGGGCCGGCCCGGCACACATCGCGACCGTGAAGACGTTCGACCCTCCGCTCGCAGCGCTCGAGGGTCGGCGGTTCGCCGGTGCGATGCGCCGCGGCAAGCATCTCCTCTTCCCCACCGAGGACCGACGGCTCGTCCTCCATGTCCACCTGATGACGGCGGGCAGGCTCCGCTACGTCCCGACGGACGGGAAGGCACCGAAGACGCCCGCGTTCCGGCTCGATTTCGCCGACGGTGCCGCGCTCGTCCTGACCGAGGGAGGGAGCCGCAAGCAGGCTCGGGTCGGCCTCTACACGCCCGAGGCGATCGAGGCCGAGCTCGCCCATCTCGGCCCGGAGGCCTACGGCCTCGGCGCCGAGCGGCTTTCGGCGGCGCTCGGCGCGGACTCCCGTCGCCTGCATGCGTTCCTGCGCGACCAGCGGGCGCTGGCAGGAATCGGGCGCGCCTGGGCAAACGAGATCCTCCTACGCGCGCGCCTGTCCCCGTACGCGCTCACGAAGGACGTCACGGCCGAGGAGGTGGAGCGCCTCGCGGCGGCAATCGAGGAAACGCTGGGCGAGGGTCTCGCGCTGAGGGAGGCCGGCGCCGACGACACGAAGGCCTACCGGATCCACAACCGCCTCGGCGAGCCCTGCCCTCAGTGCGGCACGCCGATCGCCCAGGTCGACTTCGAGGAGCACACGGTCTTCTACTGTCCCGCCTGCCAGACCGGCGGGCGCCTGCTCAAGGACCGGCGGCTCTCACGCCTCGGCATCGAGCCGGGCGCCGCGCCGGTGCGAACGCGCAAGCAGCGCGCCCGCCGCCGCTGACCCTTCGGGCCGTGCCCGCGATCGTGCCCGGTTGCCTGGGGTCTGACCCCCCGACATGGCCAAAGCGGACACGTCCTTTCCGTCCTCTTGCGGTTAGCGCATCAGGTTCGACGGATCGTCATGGCTTGCAACGCCCTGTCGCGGGTCCGACCCGGGCCACGCGGGCCTTGGGCGTGTCCCCGACCACGGACATGTCCCGGGGCCTGTCCCCGCGACATGTCTCGAAAGGTCGCCTGGGTTTGGCTCTCGACTACGCGGACGGGAGGCGGATCACGAGCCGGGCGTCCTCAACCGCAAGCGAGCCGCCGACCGCCTGGACGAGCACGGCGGCGGACGCAGCGCCGAGCTCCCGGAGCTCGGTGCCGAGCAGGACGCCCTCCGAGTGCCTCGTCACCGGGCCGAGGCGAAGCTCGACACCGCGTACGTCGAGCTCGACGCTGTCGAGGCCGCCGTGCCGCTGTGCGGCACGGCAGAGCTGCGTCAGCGCTCGCTCGGTCTCCTGCACCGGAACGCGGACGGTCGCGCCTTCGCCTGAGGCACGCACGCGATCGTCGCCGAGGGGCTCGACGGCGGCCTGGACGAGCGCGAGCGAGTCGATGTCCTCGCGCGGAGGATCGAACCGGCCCGACTCGATCCGCGCCACCATCGCGAGCTGGTCGAGCAGCTCCCCGATCTGACTGGAGGCCGCCTCGACCATCGCAACGTACCGGTCCGCCGGGTCGCCGAGGTCGAGGCCGGCGAGCGTGCGCGAGAACCCGTAGACCGTCGCGAGCGGCGTTCGCATGTCGTGAGCGGCGATCCCCGCGAGCCGTGCGAGCCGCGTGTCCTGGCCGTCGTTCACGCTGCTACGGTAGCCGCGTGGCGCGCCAGCAGACGTCCGGCATCGACCTCCAGGCCTCCGAGCCGGAGGTGCGAATCGGCCTCTCCCGCGCCGGCGTCACCGGCGTCCAGAAGGCCGTCCGGATGCAGCATGCGGGCTCCGACGCGCTCGTATCGGCGACCATCGACTGCTTCGTCGATCTCGAGCCGGCGCAGAAGGGCGTGCACATGTCCCGCTTCCCGGAGCTCTTCGAGGAGGCGATCGAGGAGACGATCGGCGAGAGGCTGCTCGTCGAGCATCTCGCCGAGCACATCGCCAGGCACATCGTCGAGCGCCAGCAGGCGCTGCGCGCCGAGGTGCGCATCGCCGCCCGCTACCCGATCGACCGCACGACCCCGGTCACGGGCCTGCGCACGCAGGAGCTGATCACCCTGATCGGCGTCGCCACGTCTTCCCGAACAAGCTCGCGCCGCGCGGTCGGCGTCGAAGCGACCGGGATCACCGCCTGCCCTTGCGCGCAGGGCCTCGTCCGCTCGAGCGCCGCAGAGCGGCTCGTCGAGGCCGGGTTCGAGGACGCGGACGTCGAGCGGATCCTCGAGCTCGTCCCGCTCGCGACGCACAACCAGCGCGGCCGCGGCGAGCTCTACCTCGGCACGTCCGCGCGCCTCGACGCCGAGGACCTCGTCGGTATCGTCGAGCAATCGATGAGCTCGCCGATCTTCGAGCTCCTCAAGCGGCCGGACGAGCTGTTCGTGGTCGAGCATGCGCACCTGCAGCCGCGGTTCGTCGAGGACGTCGTTCGGCACATGGTCAAGGGCGTGCTGGATGCCTACCCGGAGCTCGCCGACGGCGACTTCGTACTCGCGAGGCAAACGAACTTCGAGACGATCCACAACCACGACGTGCTCGCCGAGCGCTTCGGGCTCGTCGAGGAGCTACGCAGCGAGCTCGACGGCGGCCCGTACTCGGCCCACCACACCGAGCTCAGAGACTGGCTTCAGTCGGGGGCCTGACGGGCGGCTGCGGCTGGGTCGCCTGAGCCGGCTTTCGCCGAAGCTCCATGCGGTGTTCCGAGCCGTCGAGCAGCCGACGGATGTTGCCTCGATGAAGAACGATGATCGCCGCCGCCGCGGCGGCACAGAAGCCGACGATCGCCCACGACTCGCCGAACAGCAACGCGAACAGGGGCAGCGTCGCGGCGCCCACCATAGAAGACACCGACGCGTAGCGAAACAGGAAGAAGACGCCGATCCAGACCGCTGCGGCGCAGAGAAACGGCAGCGGCGCCAGTGCCAGGCCCACTCCGCCCGTGGTCGCCACGATCTTGCCGCCGCGCGCGAAGCGAAGAAAGAGCGGCCGGTAGTGACCCGCCATCGCCGCGAGGCCCGCGAGGATGCCGAGGAGATCGCCCCCGACCCACAGGCCCAGCAGCGCCGCGGCCGCACCCTTCGCGATGTCGAGCAGCATGACCGCGAGGCCCAGCTTGAAGCCGAGCGTGCGCCAGACGTTCGTCGCTCCGATGTTGCCGCTTCCAAGAGTGCGGACGTCGACGCCCTTCAGCGCCCGCGGGAGCCAGAGCCCCCACGGCAGGCTGCCGAGGACGTACCCGGCCGCGACGACGGCGACGCTTTCGATCACCTCAAGCGAGACCGTAGCCCGCGACCCACCCGTTGACCACGCCCCAGTCGAGGTTCGCGAGAAACGCGTCGATGTAGGAGGCGCGGTCGGTCTGGTAGTCGAGGAAGTACGCGTGCTCGTAGACGTCCAGCGCGACGAGCGGTGTCGCGTTCCAGATCGGAAACGTGTTCTGCGCGTCGCCGAGATAGTTGAACAGGCGCTGCTCGTCCCAGTCGTACGCCGTCCAGGCCCAGCCGCGGGCGGCCATGCCCGTGGCCTTGAGGTCGGCCCGCCAGTCGGCGGCCGAGCCGAAGTCACGTTCGATCAGCGCGCCGATCGCGCCGTCGGGCTGGCCGCCCGGGCCGCCCAGGTGCTCGAAGTAGATCTCGTGGTTCTTCACACCGCCGACGGCGAAGGACAGGTCGACCTTGAGCGCGCGGAGCTGCGAGTACACCTGATTCGCGGTCGAGAGATCGACCTCCGCGAGCGCTCCGAGGATTTCGTTGCGCTTGTTGACGTAGCCCTGGTAGAGCTTGTAATGCGCCTCGACCGAGGCTCGCGAGATCCCGTCCATCTCGAAGAGCTCGGGCTTCAGCTCCCGGGCTGCGATCTCCTCGTGGTTGAACGCAAGTGTCGCCATCTGGCTCCGTTCTCGGGTAGTGACGGGCGGATCGTATCGTTCCAGGTGTGACGGGCCTCATGAATCCAGCAGAGGCCGTGATTCGTATCCAGAACGAGATGCCCGCAGCCGTAGCCGCAGCCGTCGAGCCCGACTCGGCCCTGATCGAGCGCGTGGCCGGAGGGGATCGAGAGGCGTTCGAGGAGCTCTACCGCCGTTTCGCGCGACCGGTGCTCGGCATGGCGCTCCGGATGCTCGGCGATTCGGGGCGAGCCGAGGACGCGACACAGGAGACGTTCGCCGCCGTCTGGCGCTCCGCGAGAAGCTACCGCGCCGAGCGCGGTACGGGCTCGGCCTGGCTCTACGCGGTTGCCCGTCACGCGATCATCGACCGCGCTCGCGCGCGACGCGATCCGCTCGTGGAGACCGTCCCCGAGGAGGCCTCCGCTGAGGCCGGCCCGCCCGAGCGGGCGGAGTCGTCGTGGCTGACGTGGCGGGTGCATTCCGCGCTCGAGCAGCTGCCCGAACGCGAGCGGGTCGTGATCGAGCTCGCCTACTGGAGCGGGTTGTCGCAGTCCGAGATCGCGAGCTACCTCGACGTCCCGCTCGGCACGGTGAAGACGCGAACCCGTACTGCGCTCTCGCGGCTGTCGTCGCTCGTCGGCGAGGAGATGCGATGAGCGACGACCTCCGCGACCTCGTCGGCGACGACGTGCCTCCGGAGGAGCTCGCCCGGCTCGCGCGGGTCGACGCGCTGCTCCGATCCACCCCCGCCCCGCCTCCGGAGCTACCGGCCTCGCTGACGACGTCGGTCGGACGAGTCGGGATCGCGAGGCCGCTCTGGACGCGACGCAGGATCCTGGCCGCGGCGGCGCTGGCCGCCGCGCTGGCGGCCGTGTTCTTCGGTGTCGGCCGGTGGGCGGGCGGAGACGGCGACGCCGATGTGGTTCGCGTCGTCGAGATGACGCCGACGGCGGCTGCCGCCGACGCTTCGGCGACCCTGAGCCTCGGTCGGCGCGACGACGCCGGGAACTGGGATCTGCTCGTCCGCGCGTCCGGACTGCCGCAGCTGCCGCCGGGCGGCTACTACGTCCTCTGGCTCGACCGAGACGGCGAGTACGCGGGCACCTGCGGCACGTTCAACGTCTCGAGCGACGGCTCGACGAGCGTGCAGATGAGCGCGTCGTACCGCCTTGCCGACTACGACGGCTGGGTCGTCACGGCCTGGCTCCCGAACGCCGACAACGCCAAGGCGCCACGGCTGCTCGAAGCCGAGATCGACCTCTAGAGAGTCCCGACCCAGAGTCGGCCGAGAGGCGGCAGCGAACCCTGGTCGATCGACGCCTGCTCGTCTCGCTCGAGCTCGTGCTCCCCGAGGAGCCGCGCCAGACACGGGCGCGGCTCGTCACTCTCGAGAGAGCGAACGCCTCGGTCAGGGCTGCACGGATGGCGGCGCCGGTGTGGAGCTCTGCGTGCTCGTCCCGCCAGGTCGCGACCGAGTTGTCCGCTCCGGACGGATCGCGCGCAGCGAGCCAGGCGGCGGCCCGTTCGTCGTAGGCCTCCCACGCGAGCTCGTAGACGAGCAGTCGGCCGCCCGGGCGGAGGAGGCGCGCGATCGCGGCCACGGCTGGCCGGAGCGCCGCGTGGTGAAGCGACATGACCGCGCAGACGGCGTCGAAGTCCTGCGACGAGCCGAGCTCCTCCACGCGTCGTGCAACGAGGTGCGGGTGCGCCGGTGCGCCAGGATCGACGCCGACGGCATCCAGCCCCGCGGCCGTGAGTCGCTCGACGAGGCCGCCGTCGCCGCAGCCAACGTCGAGCACGCGGGAGCGCGGAGCTACGGCGTCGAGGACGACGGTGTCGAAGCCACGCCACCAACGATCCGCAGGACGGCTCACGGCCTGGTGCAAATGGGGGCGTCCCAGACGTCTAGGGCGCGACGCGCCCGCCCTCGACGAACGCGGCGTGCGTCACGGGCATCTGCTCGGCGAGGAACGTCTCGCAGGCCTCTGCGTACATCCGGATCTCGCGCTGCGCCGCCTCGGCGTTGCGAAGCGAGAGGAAGTTCATCAGCGCGCGCGCGTTCACCGTCCAGAAGAACTCGGTGTACGCCCCCACCGGAATCGCTGCGCGAGCGAGCTCGCGGGCCACACCGAGCTCGACGAGCCGCTCGTACGCCGCGTACGCACCGGCGTAGACGGCCCTGAGCTCGTCCCGGGTTGCTTCGGCGACCGCGGGCGGTACGGGCTCGAAGGTGTAGGCACCAGGCTTCCCGACCTGGGACCGGACGTCCTCGGGCGCCGGGACGTAGAAGTCGTCGGTCGCCCTCGCGTAGCGCATGCTGAACTCGTTGAAGGAGCCGACACGGTGTCTGAACCACTCGCGCGCCACGAAGATCGGCGTGCGGATGTGAAACCGGAAGGCGTTGTGCTCGAAAGGAGTCCCGTGCCGATCGCGCATGAGGAACCGCACCAGGCCCTCGTCCGCCTCCTCCATCACGTCCTTGCGCCGCCCGAAGCTGACGCGTGCCGAATTGACTACGGAGAGATCCGTGGCCATCGCGTCGTCGAGCCGGACGAACCCGTGATCGAGGACGGCGACCGCACCTTCGGGTATCACATCCGGAATGACGGCCACCCGGCCGAGTATAGGGAGCCTCTACGTCGGAGCCTCCGGCTTCTCGTATCCGGGCTGGAAGGGAGGGTTCTACCCGCCCGGCACCCCTCCGCGGGACTTTCTCCGCTTCTATGCGGAGCGCCTCCGCTCGGTCGAGCTGAACTCGACGTTCTACAACCTTCCGAGCGAGTCGACCGTCGCGAGCTGGGTCGAGGCGACGCCCTCGGCGTTCCGCTTCGCAGTCAAGATGAGCCGCCGCGCGACGCAGTTTGGCAACGTGGATGCCGCGGCGGAGCTGTGCGAGCGGATGCGCGGGCTCGGGGAGCGGCTCGGCCCGATCCGGATCGTCCTCACTCGGGCCCGAGACGACGGCTGGCTCGGTCTTCTCGTCGCCTCGCTCGACCCGAGCCTCGCGTACGTCTGGGATCTCCGCCACGCGTCCTGGGAGGATGCACCGCTCCCCTTCGGCGTCCGGGTCGACGCGCTCGAGGCCGACGAGCCCTTCCGCTACCTCCGCTTTCGGGACCCTCCGTACGACGACGAGGCGCTCGAGCGGATCGCCCGGACGGTGGGCACGCAGCTCGGGCAGGGCGTCGACGTCTACGCGTACTTTCGTCACGAGGACGCACCGACCGCTCCGGCCTACGCGTCGCGCCTCGAGGAGCTTCTGCGAACGTAGCGGCGGCGAGCCGTGGGGCTCGCCGCCGGGATGAGTGTGTCTGCGGCGGTGGCGATTGCCGTCGTCCCCCGCCTCAGGAGGAGTTAGTCCTCGACCCTCCATATCGGCATCTGGTGTCCCTGACTTGAGGGATGTCTGCCGCGTTCTTCGCAATCGAGCCGGGCGAGGTTTATGCTCGCCCCGATTCACCGGTTCCTCGCGAAGGAGGCTCGCCTTGGTACCCATCGCGCTCACCGTCAACGGTCGGAGCTACGAGCGAGAGGTCGAGCCGCGGCTCCTCCTCGTCGACTTCCTCCGCGACGAGCTCGACCTGACCGGCACCAACATCGGTTGCGACACGTCCCAGTGCGGAGCGTGCACCGTCCACCTCGACGGCAAGGCCGTAAAGTCCTGCACCGTCCTCGCCGTCCAGGCCGACGGTGGCGCGGTCACGACGATCGAAGGACTGACGTCGAACGGAGAGCTCCACCGCATGCAAGCGGCGTTCCGCGAGCACCACGGGCTCCAGTGCGGCTACTGCACGCCCGGGATGATCATGACCGCCGTCGCGCTCGTCGCAGACGGAGGCGGGCTGACCGACGACGAGATCCGACGCGGGCTCGAGGGAAACCTGTGCCGCTGCACCGGCTACGAGAACATCGTCCGCGCCGTTCGGGCCGCGGCCGCGAGCTGAGGGAGGAGAGATGGCGACTGCAGAAGCCACCAGAACACCGCTCGTCGGCGCCCCCATCAGGCGCGTCGAAGACCAGCGGCTGATCACCGGCGCGGCGAAGTACATCGACGACCTGAAGCTCCCGGGCATGGCCCACGTGGTCGATCCTCCGCTCGGAGCACGCGCACGCCCGGATCACGAGCATCGACACGTCCGCCGCGGAGGCGGCGCCCGGCGTGATCGCGGTGTTCACCGGCAAGGACTTCGAGCACCTGAATCCGCTGCCGTGCGCGTGGCAGGCCGGCGGAACCGAAAACTTCGTCAACACGCCCCGGGCGCTCGAGATCGACCGTGTCACGTTCACCGGAGCCGGTGTCGCCGCGCTGGTGGCCGAGTCGCGCCAGGAGGCCGAGGACGCGCTCGGCCTGATCAGGGTCGAGTGGGAGCCGCTGCCGGTGATCGTCGACGCCGAGAAGGCGCTCGAGCAGGGTGCGCAGCAGCTCCACGACAACGCGCCGGGCAACCTCGTCATGGACTGGGAGTGCGGCGACTGCGAGGCGGCCGACAAGGCACTCGCCGAGGCGGACGTCGTCGTGCGACGGCGGCTCGTCAACCAGCGCCTGATCCCGAACCCGATCGAGGGTCGCGGCGCCGCCGCCAGCTACGACCCGGCGACCGGAAGCTACACCGTCTGGATGACCTCGCAATGTCCACACGTGATGCGCCTGGTGATGACCGCGTTCGTCTTCGGCATCTCGGAGACGAAGATGCGCTGCATCTCGCCGCAGGTCGGCGGCGGCTTCGGCACGAAGATCTTCCTCTACCCCGAGTACGTGCTCGTGGCCGCGCTCGCGGAGAAGCTCGGGCGGCCGGTCAAGTGGATCGAGACGCGAAGCGAGAACTACACGGCGACGACGCACGGCCGCGACCACGTTTCCTACGTCGAGGCGGGCGCGAAGCGCGACGGCACGATCACGGCTCTGAAGGTGAGGACGATCGCGAACCTCGGCGGGATCCTCTCGACGATCGCGCCGGGGATCCCGACGACGTTGTACGGACGGATGCTGTCGGGCGCGTACGCGATCCCGGCGATCCACTGCCGCGTGCAGGGCGTCTACACGAACACCGGGATGGTCGACGCCTATCGCGGCGCCGGCCGGCCCGAGGCGACGTACCTGCTCGAGCGGACCGTCGACCTCGTCGCGAAGGAGCTCGGGCTCGACCCGGTCGAGATCCGGCGGAAGAACTTCGTCCCACCGGACGCGTTTCCCTACACGCCCTCGTGCAATCTCCTCAACGGCCTCTCCTACGATTCAGGCGACTACGAGAAGACGCTCGCGCGGGCGCTGGAGATCGTCGACTACGAGGGCTTCAGGCGCGAGCAGGAGGCGGCCCGCGCGGAGGGCCGCTACCTCGGCATCGGCTTCTCGACGTACGTCGAGCTGTGCGGCGTCGCGCCGTCCGCCTGGGTCGGCACCGTCGGCGAGGGTTGGGGCGCCGGGCTCTGGGAGAGCGCCAACGTGCGCATGCACCTCACGGGCAAGGTGGTCGTCACGACCGGCTCGCAGTCGCACGGCCAGGGTCACGAGACGACGTTGGCACAGGTGGTCGGCGACGAGCTCGGCCTGCCGCTCGAGGACATCACGGTCGAGCACTCCGACTCCCTCGGCACGCCGTTCGGCTACGGGTCGTACGGGAGCCGCAGCGCCGCCGTCGGGGCGATCGCCGTCTACAAGGGCCTGCAGCGGATCAAGGACAAGGCCAGGCGCATCGGCGCCCACATGCTCGAGGCGAACGCCGAGGACATGCTCTTCGAGGACGGGAAGGTCTTCGTCAAGGGCTCGCCGGACAACGCGAAGACGATCCAGGAGGTCGCGCTTGCCGCGGCGCTCGGGTACGACCTTCCCACCGGTGAGGACCCGTTTCTCGACGAGACCGCATACCACGACCCGCCGAACTGCACGTTCCCGTTCGGCTGCCACGTCGCGCTCGTCGAGGTCGACGCCGACACGGGAGAGACGACGCTTCGCCGCTACGTCGCCGTCGACGACGTCGGCCGGGTGATCAACCCGATGATCGTCGACGGACAGGTGCACGGCGGTATCGCGCAGGGCGTCGGGCAGGCGCTCTGGGAGACCGGGGTCTACGACGACAACGGGCAGCTGAGAACGGGCAGCATGCTGGACTACGCGATCCCCAAGGCTGCGTTCCTGCCGACGCTCGAGGTCGAGCGCACCGAGACGCTCACCGACGTCAACCCGCTCGGAGTCAAGGGCGCCGGCGAGACGGGCACGATCGCCTCGACCCCGGCCGTGGTGAACGCGGTCATGGACGCGCTCGCCCCGCTCGGGATCACCCACGTCGACATGCCGCTGACGCCGGAGCGCGTCTGGCGCGCGATGACCGAGGCCAAGGGTTAGGAGGGGCCGTGTACACGATGCGTTGTGCAGAGACGACGTACCACCGGCCGGGGAGCCTCGAGGAGGCCCTCGACCTGCTGGCCGCGGACGAGGATGCCCGCCCCCTCGCCGGCGGTCACAGCCTCCTCCCCGCGATGAAGCTCCGGCTCGCGACGCCCGGCGCCCTCGTCGACATCGCCCGCATCCCGGGCCTCGACGGGATCGCCGTGGAGGATGGGCAGCTCGTCGTCGGCGCGCTTGCGACGCACGCAACGGTCGCGACGTCAGAGACCGTGCGCTCGGCGTGCCCCGTGCTGGCGGAGGCGGCAGGGCTGATCGGCGACGTCCAGGTGCGAAACCGCGGCACGATCGGCGGCTCGATCGCGCACGCCGACCCCGGCGCCGACTACCCGACCGTGCTGACCGCGCTCGGGGCGACGATCGTCGCCACGGGCAAGGGCGGCCCACGGGACATCGTCGCGGACGACTGCTTCACCGGCATCTTCGCGACGGCGCTCGAGCCGGGCGAGCTGGTCACCTCGATCCGCGTGCCGGTGACAGCCGCCGGAACCGGCAGCGCCTACCTCAAGCACAAGCACCCGGCGTCGGGCTACGCCGTCGTCGGCGTCGCGACGGTGGTCGGCCTCTCGGGCGGCGCGTGCAGCGACGCCCGTATCGCCGTCGGAGGAGTCACCGGGGCACCGGCCAGAGCGACGACCGCCGAGCAGGCGCTCACCGGACAGGGCGCGGACGCGATTGACGCGGCCGCGGGCAAGGTCGCCGACTCGCTCGGCGACGCGCTCGGGGACGTCTACGCGTCGGGCGAGTACCGCGTCCACCTCGCGGGCGTGCTCGCGAGGCGTGCGCTCACGCAGGCGTTCGAGCGGGCGGCGGCGTAAGTCGGGCCGCCGCCCGCCGGGCCGGGCGAAGCAAGCCTCGCCCCTACCGACGACCTACAAGCCCTCGGTGTTGTGCGTGTCGAGGATCTCCACCGACGCCGGCGCGGTCATGCCCGCCGCCTCCATGGCGCCGCGTGCGGCCGGGTCGTCCATGAAAGCCTGCCATTGTTCGCCGCTTTCCCAGACATCGACGATCACGATTCCATCGTCGGTCTTCGAGCACGTGTGCGCCACCATCCCCGGATGCTTCTCCGTCAGCCCCATCATCGTCGGGTGTACCTGGTCGTAGATCGCGCTGGCGGCGTCACCGGACTCGAGGCCCGCCCAGCGCAGGATCACGGTCTGCGACATGCTCTCTCCCTCCTGTTCTGAATTCCTGTCGCACCCACCTTCGCATGAGCCGGTCGCCCGGTTCAAGAGTCGCGGGGTTTCCCCTTCGTCGGCACGAGGCCGGCGGGCGCGAGGTCGACCAGCCTGAGGTCGAGCTTGCTCGGCGCGCGGCCCTCGTCCTCGGCGCGCTCCTTGCGCGCCACCGCCGCGCGCACGGTGCGGCCGCCGAGGTAGCGGATGGGCTCGGGCGGAAAGCCGCCGACCGGGTCGCGGGCGAGACCGCAGCGCGCCCAGTCGTCGTCGCGGCCGAGCGCGAGCGAGGCGAGCACCCTCCCGCCGACGGAGCACGGCCCGACGCCGTTGCCCGAGAACCCGATCGCGTAGAGGACATCGTCGCGACCGCCGAGGCGGGCGAAGAACGGCAGGCCGGTACGCGTCCGGTCGATCGGCCCCGTCCAGCTCGCGACCACGGGGACGTCGCCGAGCATCGGGTAGAGCGTGCGCATGTTCCCCTCGACGACATCGGCTCGCGGAGACGCGCCCTCGAACACGCTCCCGACACGTGAGCGAAACGCGATCGCGCCGCCGCCGAGGCCGAAGACGAGCCGTCCGTCCAGCGTGGTGCGGTAGTAGTTGACGAGCAGTCGCGAATCCGAGATCGCGAGCCCGTCCGTGTAGCCGATGTCGGCGAGCCGCGTCGGCGCGGGTGCCGTCGCCACCACGTCGCTCGCGATCACCGCGACCGCCTTGCGGATCTCCGGAAAGCCGACCCCCCAGGCGTTCAGCGCCAGGACGACCTTCTCGGCCGTGACGCGTGCCCCGGGGCGTCCGCACACGGCGGGGCCGGTCGCGTGTGAGCCCGAGCATCGGCGTTCGCTCGAAGATCCGGACGCCGCGCTCGAAGGCGACCCGCCGCAGTCCACGCGCGAGCAGCGCGGGCTGCACCGTCGCGGCAACGGGCTCGAGCACGCCGGCGAGGTGCGTCGGCGAGCCGCTGCGGCGGGCCACCTCGTCCGGCTCGAGCCGGACGAACGCCGACGCCCCGAGGGCCTCGAGCTCGTCGACGGTCGAGTCCCACGCGCCGATCTGCGCGGCGCTCGTCGCGGCCCAGAGCCAGCCGTCGAGCCGGAAATGCGCGTCGATCCCGTGCGCCTCGCAGAACCCACCGACCTCGCGCACTGCTTCCTCCGAGACCCGCGCGAGCCGGAGCGCCTCCTCCTTCCCGCACACCTTCTTCAGCGAGCCGAACTTCGCCCACCAGGAGAGCACGAAGCCGCCGTTGCGTCCGCTCGCCCCGCCGCCGCACAGGTCGCGCTCGACGAGAGCGACGTCGCAGGCGGGATCCAGCTCCTTCAGGCGCAGCGCCGTCCAGAGGCCCGTGTAGCCGCCGCCGACGATGCAGACGTCGGCGCGCACGTCGCCCTCGAGCTCGGGCGAGCGGTCGGGATCGGCGGCGAGCGCCTCCTGCAGCCACAGCGAGCGGGGCTCGGGTGGCGGGGTCGTGATGGCCGGAACGGTCGCACCTCCTTCGTCTCGTTCGCGGTGGGATCGTAGACGGCCAGGCGCCGACCGAGCAGCCGCTTCGACCCGATCTCCCCGGCAGGAGACGGTGAGCGCGCCTGGAAGGGATCCGTCCCGAATCGACGCATCCTCGAAAGGAGCACCTACCGATGAAGCCCCTCGCAGCGGCAACCCTTCTCGCCGCGGTCGCGGTCGCCGCCGGCTGCGGGGGCGGGAGCCCCGACACGGTCGGCACCGACCAGATCGAGGACGGAGCCGTCGTCACGCGCAAGCTCGCCGACGGGGCGGTGACCGCCCCGAAGCTCGGCGAGCGCTCGGTCACGAAGCGGGCACTCGCCGAGGGTGCGGTGACGCTCCCCGCGATCGCTCCCGACGCCGTCGATGGCGAGCGGGTGGTCGACGACTCGCTGACGGGCGGCGAGATCGACGAGGCGACCCTCGAGGGAGTCGACGCGGCAACCCTGAACGGCTCGGCGTCGTTCATCCGAGACGTGCAAGCCGCCACGCGGACGAGCAGCATCAACACGAACGACCGCAAGGGCCCGGTGACGGCCACGTGTCCCGAGGGCACCGAGGTGGTGGCCGGCGGCGCCTCGATCGTCACGGAGAGCGGGCGGAAGGTTCCCGTCGCCCTGACGGCGAGCACGTCCAACGCCGGCAACGGGTGGAACGCGGAGGCGATCGAGGTGCAGCCGGTAAACGAGGGCTGGGGACTTCGGGTCGTCGCGCTCTGCGGCGTGCTCAGCGGCTAGCTGTTCCTCGCCGCCGCTGCGGGGCCGGTTAGGATCGCGCCGTGAAGGTCCGGGCCGCTGTCCTCGAGGAGTTCGGTCAGCCGCTGGCCGTCCAGGAGGTCGACCTCGCCGAGCCGAAGGCCGGTGAGGTGCTCGTCCGGCTCGCCGCCTGCGGCGTTTGCCACACCGACCTGTACACCGCGTCCGGAGCCGACCCGTCGGGGTACGCGCCGTGCGTGCTCGGCCACGAGGGCGCAGGCGTCGTCGAGCGGGTCGGGGACGGTGTTTCGCTCGTCGCGCCGGGCGACCACGTCGTGACGCTGTTCGCGCCGGAGTGCGGCGAGTGCATCCATTGCAAGAGCCCGCGGACGAACCGGTGCGTCGCGATCCGCGACCAGCAGGGGCTCGGGTACCTACCCGACGGAACGGCGCGCTTCTCGCGCGACGGCGGCGAGCTGCGCCACTTCATGGGAACGTCGACGTTCGCCGAGTACACGGTGATGCCCGAGATCGCGCTCGCGAAGGTGAGCCCCGAGGCGTCGCTCGAGGGCTGCGCGCCGTTTGCGTGCGGCCTCTCCACCGGCATCGGCGCGGCCCTCTACACCGCGAAGGTCGAGCCCGGGTCGACGTGCGTCGTCTTCGGCTGCGGGCTCGTCGGGCTCGGCGCCGTGATCGGCTGCCGGCTCGCCGGCGCCGGGAGGATCGTCGCGATCGACCTCTCCGAGGCTCGCCTTGCCGAGGCGCGCCGGCACGGAGCAACGGACACGCGCGTCGCCGACGACGACACGGTCGAGTGGATCCGCGAGCAGACCGGCGGTTTCGGCGCCGACTACACCTTCGAGGCGACCGGGAACGTGAACGTGATGCGGCAGGCGGTCGAGGCCGCGCGCGAGGCCTGGGGGCTCGCGACGATGGTCGGCGTCGCCGGCAAGGGCGAGACGCTCGACATCGTGCCGCGGTTCCTGATCACCGGCCGCCGCGTGACCGGCTCGTCGTTCGGCGGCGTCAAGGGCAGGACGCAGGTGCCCGAGCTCGTGCAGCGCTGGCTCGACGGCGAGATCGACGTCGACGCGCTCGTCACCGCGCGGGTCTCGCTCGACGAGGTCAACGACGCCTTCGAGGCGATGGAGCGACAGGAGGGAATCAGGACGGTGATCACCTACTCATGATCCTCGAGCGAACCGAGCACCCGGAGTGGCTCTCGAACGCGTACCTCGTCGCCGACGGCGAGGGCGGCCACGGCGTCCTCGTCGACTCGAACGGCATCAACGAGCCGCTGCTCGCGGCGGTCGAGCGAGAGGGCATCACGATCACGCACGTCCTCGTCACGCACCACCACACCGACCATGTCGTGACGTGCGCCGACGACGCACGCCGCTTCGGCGTGCCCGTGCTCGCGCATCCGCTCGCCCGCGAGGCAGGCGTCCACGTCGACGAGACGATCGACCACGGCGACGTGGTTCGCTCGGGCGACCTCGAGATCCGCGTCGTCGCGACCCCGGGCCACTGCCGCGACCACCTCGCACTGCTGGTGAACGGCACCGACTGCCTCACCGCCGACTGCCTCTTCAAGGGCACGGTCGGCGGTACCGCCGGTGGCGGCCCCACCGGCTACGCCGACCAGATCGACTCGATCATGAACCGGTTGATGGGCCTTCCGCACGAGACGCGGATCCATCCAGGGCATCGCGAGCCCTCGACCGTGGGCGCCGAATGGGAGTCCAACCCGTTCATCCGCGTCTGGCGCGGCATCGACCCCGAGGGCTCGGAGCCGTGCACGGTGCGGGGCGAGCCGGCGACACTCGTCCTCTGGGGCCCTGACTACGACGGCACCCACAAGGCGTGGGTGCGCTACCCGGACGGGCGCGACCAGATCGTCGGCGGCTCCCAGGTGCAGAGGAGCGCCTGAGCTGACACGCGCGGCGTGCCTCGCGCTTCTCCTCGCCTCGTTCGCCCTCGGAGCCTGCGGCGGGTCAGGCGATGAACCGAAGGTGGTCTCCTTCGACGTCGGCCAGGCCATGTGCACGGCGTCGAGCGGATCGGTGAAGGTGAGCTGGACGACCGAGAACGCCACGGGCGTCGAGCTGGCGGTGAACGGCCAGCCGTCAGGGGCCTCCGCGGGCTTCGGCCCCGAGGGGGAGACACTCCTCGACATCCCGTGCTCGGGCTCCGGATCGACCGTGTCGATCACCCCGTTCGACGACTCCGGCTCGGGCGACGAGATCCAGAAGCCGATCGGTAGCTAGAGCGATCCGGCGTCGCGACGCGCGCGCGGCGACGGCGTAAGCTCCGAATCCGTGTCCTCCCGTGAAGCGCTCTCGATCTTCGTGATCGTCTGCGCGAGCGCGCTTGCGCCGATCATCGTCGACCTCACCCCGCGCGTCCGGCTACCGGTCGTGGTCGTCGAGATCGTGCTCGGCATCCTGATCGGCCCGCAGCTGCTCGGCTTCGCGCTGCCGAACGAGTTCACGCAGTTCCTCTCGACGCTCGGGCTCGCGTTTCTCTTCTTCCTGGCCGGGATGGAGATCGACTTCCAGCGGATCCGGGGCAAGCCGGTGAGGCTGGCGACGTGGGGCTGGTCGATCTCGGTCGTGCTCGGCCTCGCGATCGGCTGGATGCTGCAGAGGGACGAGCTCGTCGTCTCCGGGCTGCTCGTCGGCCTGTGCCTGACGACGACCGCGCTCGGAACGCTGCTGCCTATCCTTCGCGACGCCGGAACGCTCAAGACGCGTTTCGGCACGTACGTGCTCGGGATCGGGACGCTCGGGGAGCTCGGGCCGATCGTCCTCATCTCGGTGATCCTGACCGGTGACTCGGACCACCTGCTCTCGGCGGTGCTGCTCGTGCTCTTCACGGTTGCAGCGGTCGTCGCGTCGATCGTCGCCGTCAACTACAGGCCGGCGCGCCTGACCCGGATTCTCCGGGAGACGATGCATTCGAGCGGCCAGCTCGCCGTCCGGCTGGCGATCGTGTTGATGCTCGGGCTGGTCGCGCTCGCGGAGGAGCTCGGTCTCGACCTGATCCTGGGCGCGTTCGCCGCGGGCGTGATCGTCGCGCTCGCGCTGCGCGAGGCGGACGAGCCGGGAGAGACGTTCCGGATCAAGCTCGACGGCATCGGCTTCGGCTTCTTCGTGCCGATCTTCTTCGTCACGACCGGAGTCACGTTCGACCTCGACGCGCTGTTCGAGAGTGCGTCGAGCCTCGTCAAGGTGCCGGTTTTTCTCGTTCTCCTGCTCGTCGTCCGAGGCATTCCGGTTGTCCTGTACCGCAACGAGCTGCGGCGCGCGCAACTAGCGCCGCTCGCGTTCCTCTCTGCGACCGGGCTGCCGCTGATCGTCGCGATCACAACAATTGGCATCCAGACCGGACGAATGGGCTCCGATACCGCTGCGGCGCTCGTGGGAGCCGGGATGCTCTCCGTGCTCGTCTACCCGCTGATCGGGCTCGCGCTGCTCAGGCGGGCGCCTGCGGAGGAGATCCCGGCGGCGCAAACCGCGGAGGCTCCGGGCTAGCGGCTTGTTCTTCGGCCCAGCTCGGCCTGCGCTTCTCGGCGAAGGCGGCGAAACCCTCGTCGGCTTCCTTCGACGACCGCAGGTCGGCCAGGATCCCCTCGGCGCGCACGAACGCCTCGCGGACGGCGCCTGACGCAGCGAGGCGCTTCGCCTCGGCGAGGGCCCCGGGCCCGCCGAGCCGAAGCTTCTCGAGCATGACCTCGACAGCCGGCTCGAGCTCTGCGGCGGGCACGGCGGCGTGCAGCAGGCCGTAGCGCACGGCGTCCTTCGCCCCGAAGCGCTCACCGGTGAGAAAGAGCCGTCGCGCTGCCGAGACACCGATCTTCGGGACGACGACCACGGAGATCATCGCCGGCGCGACGCCGAGGCGGACCTCGGTGAACGCGAACTCGGCGGCCTCGTCCGCGATCGCGACGTCGGCGGCCGCGACGAGCCCGACGCCGCCTCCGAACGCTGAGCCGTTGACCGCCGCAACGACCGGCTTCGGCCCCGTCCAGATCAGCTCGAGCACGACCCCGAGCGGATTGCGCCGGCCCTTCGCGGGTGGAGCTCCCTTCAGGTCGGCGCCCGCGGAAAACACGGTGCCGGACCCCGTGACGACGACCGAACGCACGCGGTGGGCGGTGTACGCGGCCCGAAGGTGCGAGTCGAGGTCGGCGAGCACCTCGGCCGTGAGTGCGTTTCGCCGCTCCGGCTCGTGGAGCGTGATCCAGGCCGCATCGCCGCGTAGCTCGTACCTCGTCGTCATTAGGGCGATTCAATCACGTCGGGCGCGGCGTGCCCGACGACATTCACGTGCGAAGGCCCGGGCCGTGACGCCACGGCCCGGGCCTCGCCCCCGGCCAGCCGCCTCCCCCACAACCACCCGGCGCCGGCTGGGGCTCTGTGCCGCCCGCCCGCCCACCCGGCGGGGGTCTCTTCTCAGGCGGCGTCGACGGCGTACTGGCGCCGGAGCACGACGAGCTCCTTCGGCGCAAACACGCCTGCCACGTCCGCCAGGGCTACGAGCAGGAGGAGCGTCCCCTCGCGGCCTGCTCGCACCGAGAGGTACCGTGGACGATCGTCCTCGGCGAAGCGGACGACCTTGTCCACGTAGCCGACCGGACCGCCCGGACCCTCGACGCGATACCCCTCGCAGCGCTCGAGCCACACGTCTTCGAGGCGCTCAGATACGACCTCGGTAACCATCCGACCTCCCTTGGGTTTGCGACTCCTGGCCAAACCATCGCCGTCCGGAGCCGCCGGCTGCACCCTCCGATCGGACCGTCGATCGGAGGGTCTTTCGCCCCTCCGATCGACGGCTGCGACGGTGCTGAGCGGGGGTCAGGCGGACGGGCTGAGGAACTGGAGCTGGAACTCGGGTGAGATCTCGCCCAGCGGAACGACGTCCACGGGGCCGGTGCTGCCCTGCGAGACGACCACCTCGACGAACTCGCCCGCGGCGAGCCTGATGATCGTCGTGACGCTCGAGACGACCCTGACGTTCTGGCTGGTGTCGGTCCGGATCACCTGAGCGACCGCGGTCCCGTTCCGGCGGATGTCGAGGCGTCGCGCCGTGTTGTCGGCCGGGATCACGTTGCCCCAGGCGACGTTCACCGAGACTTCGTAGACACCCGTTACGGGAGCGGTGAGCCTCGTCGGCGCGGCGGTGCTGAAGACCCCGCCGTTGTTGAAGCGAACGGTGCTGAACCCGAGCGCGACGTCGGCGCCGGGCGGGACGGTCGTCCGGGCGGCCGAGCCCACGCCCGCGCCCGGAAGCGGCGCCAGCTTCGCCGCGTTGACGGCGCCGTTCGCGATCTTCGGATTCGTCACCGCCAGGTTGCGGATCTTCGGCGCCGTCACCGCGTTCGAGGCGACCTTGTCGACCGTGACGTTCAGGTTCCTGATCTTGCCGCGGGTGACCGCTCCGGCCCGGATCTGCGCCGTGCCGACGCTGTTGTTGGGGAGGGCCTGAAGCGCGGCCTCGCCGAGTGGTGTGAAGGCCATGATCGCGACGATGATGAGGGCGGCCGCGAACAGGGCCGGGTAGCGGTTCTTCATCGAGTCCCCTTCCGGTCGTAGTTGGCCGTGGAGTATCCCAGCCGTGTCGCCGGGTCACGAACGAAGGCTGACGCGTGCCGAGGCATTCAGGGTTGGCGGCACACCGGCCTGCCGAGATGAGAGCGCCGTGAGAGCGAGACGAGTGGGGCTCAGCGAACCACGCGGGCGCCGCCACCTCGCACGAGCCGCTCGACCTCGTCGAGCGACGCCATCGAGGTGTCGCCGGGAGTCGTCATCGCGAGGGCGCCGTGCGCGACGCCGTAGGCCAGCGCGCGGTCGACGTCGGCTCCCGTCAGGAGCCCGTAGAAGAGGCCCGATGCGAACGAGTCACCCCCGCCGACACGGTCGAGGATCTCGAGCCCGTCCAGCGACGGGCCACGGTGGAAGCCGTCGCGCGTCCGGCAGACGGCGCTCCAGTCGTTGACCGTGGCCGTCCGGGCCTGGCGCAGGGTGCTCGCGACGAGCGACAGGCGGGGGAGTCGGTCCATCACCTGGCCGAGCAGCCGCCCGTACGCGTCCGGGTCGAGCTCGAGCAGGTCGTCTCCGACTCCTTCGAGCTCGAAGCCGAGCCCGGTGGAGAAGTCCTCCTCGTTCCCGAGCAGCACGTCGACGTGCTCGGCGACCGCGCGGTTGACCTCGGCGGCCCGCTCCGTGCCGCCGCTGCCCTTCCAGAGCGAGGGCCGGTAGTTGAGGTCGTACGAGACGACGGTGCCGGCAGCTCGGGCGGCCTCGATCGCTTCCCGGGCAACGGCAGCCGTGGTCTCGGAGAGCGCGCAGAAGATCCCGCCGCAGTGGAACCAGCGGGCTCCCTCCCGGACGAAGATGTGCTCCCAGTCGACGTCGCCGGGCCGCATCTGTGACACAGCCGTATGGCCCCGGTCCGAGCAGCCGAGCGCGCCGCGGACGCCGAACCCCCGCTCGGTGAAATTGAGCCCGTTGCGCACCGTGCGCCCTACCCCGTCGTACGGAACCCAGTTGAGCTGGGCGCGGTCGACGCCGCCTTGGTAGATCAGGTCGTCGACCAGGCGGCCGATCGGGTTGTCCGCTAGCGCGGTGACGATCGCCGTGCGTAAGCCAAAGCATCGCTTGAGGCCGCGGGCGACGTTGTACTCGCCGCCGCCTTCCCAGACCTGGAACGAGCGGGCGGCGGCGATGCGCCCCTCGCCCGGGTCGAGGCGGAGCATCACCTCGCCGAGCGAGACGAGGTCCCAGCGGCATTCGTCCGCCGGCCGCAGCCTGAGCTCGGTCATGACGCGAGCTCGACAGCCTCGCGCGCGAGCCGCTCGACTTCGTCGAACCGACCGCCGCGCAGGAGCTCTTCCTTGACGAGCCAGCTCCCCCCGCACGCAAGCACGGACGGCACGGCGAGGTAGTCGGCGAGCGAGTCCGGGCCGATCCCGCCCGTCGGGAGAAACCGGACGTCGGGGTAGGTGGCCGACACGGCGCGGAGGAAGGCGACACCGCCGAGGGTCGATACGGGGAACACCTTCAGGGTCGAGAGCCCCAGCTCGCGCGCGTGCTCGATCTCGGTGGGCGTGGCGACCCCGGGGAAGAACGGAAGGCCGAGCTCACGGCAGCGGCTCACGACCTCGTCATTCGTGCCCGGCGCGACGGCGAACTGCGCGCCGGCCTCCGCGGCGGCCTCGCCCTGCTCGGGTGAGAGAACGGTGCCGGCGCCGACGAGCATCCCATCGACCGACCGGGCGCGGCGGATCGCCTCCGCGGCCGCGGGAGTGCGGAACGCGATCTCGACGCACGGCAGGCCCCCGGCGACGAGCGCACGGGCGACGCTCTCGGCCTGGTCGGGGTCGTCGACCGTCGTCACCGGCACGACCCGAGCGGAGGCGAGTCGGTCGGCGACCTCGGATTCGGTCAGCTGGGTCGCAGCGCTCACGCCCGAACCGTAACGCGTCTACTCCGGCAGGCTCGGCCGGTAGGTGCCGAAGCTCCAGACGTTCCCGAACGGGTCGCGCGCGGCGAAGTCGCGCGAGCCGTACTCCGTGTCGGTGAGCCCGAGCACGATCTCCGCGCCGGCAGACCTGGCACGATCGTGAAGCGCATCGGGGTCGTCGACGACGACGTAGACGAGCACCGGGTGGCGGAGGGTGAACGGGCTGTCGTCCGTGCGGCTCGCGTCGTTCAGCATCACGATCCCGTCGCCGACGCGCACCTCGGCGTGAACGAGCGGCTCGTTCGGATCCTCGGGGTGGACCGCCGTAGCCTCGGCGCCGAACGCCTGCTCGAGCCAGCCGATCGCGGCCCGGGGGTCGGAGTAAGGAAGGATCGGGAAGATCGTCTGGGCGGTGGCGGGCATCGGGTCTCCTCTCGTCGAAGGCTTTCTCTGCGTCGCGCTTCGACCGGTGCGGCCGGAGCCGCCGCACGGTACAGGCGCCAGCATCAGCGGACGTGCATGCGCCCGAATCGCGCCGCCGGTCCCGGCGATGCGCGCCCCTTCTTGGCGGCGTGCCACGAGGCGAGGCGCCGAGAGGACGATGCCCGCGCCCAGCGCCTTCGGCCCCGTGAAGCCATCGATTGCTCCCATCCATTTCGGCGTTACCGGCTCCTCGCCCTCATGGGGCCTCCCGCGCCACTGCTTCGCTGCCAAGAGGAGCAGGCTGAGACCGAGGAGGAGCTTCAGCCAGCTCACCCAGTCGGCCGGCTGGCCATCGTCGGTCCCGCCCGCGCTTCCGGCGATCAGGAGCACGAGCGCGCCGACACCGGCCACACCGACGATCTGGCCGAGGAGATACGCCGGCCCGTTTACCCGCCCGCGCTCGGAGGCGAGCATCAAAACGACGGCGATGATCGGGATCGGGCTGATCGCCACCCCGACTGCAGCGGGCAGCATGCCACCGATCGCCTCGCCCATCACTCGCCTCCTCTCGACAGGGCCTCGACCGCGGCGCGAACAGTCGGCTACGTCCGGATCACGCCCTCTTCCGCCCAACTCTAATCAGGTCGCGCACGAGGCCGACATCGCGGGCGAGGACGAGCTACCGTCGCGCCGAAGATCGTCTGCGAAAGCGTCGCCGCGAGAGAGCTGACATTCTTGGCCTCGGCCATGGTCACGATTCCGCTCACGCCAGTCGACGCCGTCCGGATCACGATCCTGATGGACAACGTGACCGACCCTCTGCTCTTCCCGACACAGCATGTGGAGCGCACAACCTGGTTTCACCATTTGGCGAAGCCGCGCGCAGCCTCGGCCCTCACCGACGACGGCCTGCCCGATGCCCTGATCGCCCAGCCCGGCTTCTCGGCGCTCGTTCGCGTGACAACCGGCGGTCGCGAGCGGGCGATCCTGTTCGACGCAGGCGTGACGCCGACCGGTGTCGTCGAGAACATGCGCCGGCTCGAGATCCTGCCGGGAGACGTCGAGACGATCGTGCTCAGCCACGGTCACTGGGACCACGTCGCCGGGATGGAGGGAATCGCGAAGGAGCTCGGACGAAGGAACCTTCCCGTACTCATCCACCCCGAATTCTGGCGTCGTCGGCGAATCGCTCTCCCGGGCCTCGACCCGGCCGAGCTGCCCGCGACCAGCCGCTCCGCGCTGGAGGCCGCGGGCTTCGAGATCGTCGAGGAACGCCAACCCTCGTTCCTGCTCGATAGCTCCGTGCTCGTGACGGGGGAGGTCGACCGCACGACGCCGTTCGAGACCGGCTTCATGGGACACGAAGCGGAAGTTGACGGCAGCTGGGAACCCGACCCGCTGATCCTGGACGACCAGGCGATCGTGATGCGCCTCGCCGGTAGCGGCCTGGTGGTCCTCACCGGATGTGGTCACGCCGGGATCATCAATGTGGTGAGGCACGCGCAGCGGCTCACCGGCGAGACGGGCGTCGCTGCCGTCATCGGCGGGTTTCACCTCAGCGGTCCGATGTTCGAGCCCATCATCGAGCCGACCGTCGCGGCCTTCGACGATCTCCAGCCCGAGCTGTTGATGCCGGCGCATTGCACGGGCTGGAAGGCGGTGCACCACCTCGCGCGTCGCTTCCCCGATGCATTCGTGCAGAGCGCGGTCGGGACGACGATCTCGCTCTGATTCCGGACATCGGGCGGCAGCAGTCTGGGCCGGACGTGGAGAGCCTGTCAAAGCCGATGCCTTCCGGAACTCGCGCAGTCGCCGGCCTACTCGGGGGCCGTGAGCTGGCAGCGTGGGACCCACGGAGGAGGAGAAGTGGCGGACGCCCGAGACAACTGGAAGCCTGTCGCACGTCGGCTGTGGGTGTGGCCTGTGGCGGTCGGCTGGCCAGAAAGGAGGGCGTACGCGCCATAGAGCGACAGAACACCCGGATCCTCAGCGAAATTCCTGCCCCCGAGCGCCAGTATGGATTGTTGATCAGGAGCGAGTGCTCGTGGCGGATCTGGTCGGCGTAAAGAAGGTAGTGGCCCCAGTCCTGTCCCGGACGCGGCTTCTCCGACGATCAGCGCCTGCAACGTGATTCCGAGGAAGAGAACCGCGCCGAGCAGAGCGAGCGTTGCGCCCTCACCTGAGATTGTCGCCGCGGTTCACCCGCGAGCCGGGATGACTTCGAGAGGAGTCAAGCGCGACCGAAGCGGTAAGCCCATTAGGACGATGGCGAGCTAGGAGAGGATGTTCACTGCGCGTGCGGCGACGAGAAGGATCGTGATCGCAGAAAGCGTAGAGCCGGCCGCCATCAACGCCTTGGCGGGGCGCGTGAGTGGCATCGCGTCGGTTGGGCTGAACGCGATCGAGTTAGTCAGCGACACGTAGAAGTAGTCCCACAGGCGTGGCGCCCAACCTTCCCGTGCTAGTCGGGCATTCTCGTCTTGGGGAAACTGGAAGTCGGGCTTGGTACGCGCAGTCGCGAGTGCACGGGCAACCGGACCACCACAGTCCAGCTCCCAGAAGGCAAGCCCGAACGCGACGGCGTTGGTGAACCACACTGCGCCGCCGCTGAACAGCAGTTGCCGTCCCGTCATCTGCACGCCCGAGTGAGCCACCAGCGACATCACGAGCACAACCACACCCAGAACGGTGAAGACCCAAACGAGCGCAAGCAGCGTGATCACGATTTGCCGCCGGCGGTCATGGCGGACGAGGCGGCCCAAGCCTAAGTGCAGCGTCGCGGAGAGGCAGACGTATGGAGCGGCGACGACTAACCACATCCACCAAAGCTGGTGCCCGAGCAGGGCCCAGTCAGCGTGCCTGCTCACGAGCGCCAACGCTACGAGGATTCCGGCAGCTGCGAGCGCGAAGGGCGCGGCGTCGTCTCGTGCCTCGCGCAGCGCCGCATGCAAACGATCCGGGTCGGGCGCAACAGCGGCCCCCTCGGTGGGTGCGCTGGCCTCAGCCATCCTCACCAGCATGGAAACACCACCGGACAGCCGCAACGCTCGGCCACGTCCCTACTCGAGCCGCCACGGCGACATCGTTGGAGCAGACCGAGCCAGTCGAGTCTGGACGGATCGAGAGGCTAGTTCAGGTCATTCGTCCAGTAGTCCTGACTATAAGCCTCTCCTGTCGCGGGCCTAGCCGTGAGACGAGCGTCCACCCGCGTCAATCCGCGTGCCCGAGAACCCGGTCTCCAGGCCGCTTCGAGCTCCGTATGGTGCCGAACGGAGGGTACGCCGATGCCGCGATGGGACTGCCTGATGGCCCCCGAAAGGCCCCCGAACGCAGGGACGCGCTGACCTCCTGAGGTGGTCACAGGATCTCCACGCTGCCCCCGCTCCACAGCGTGAAGGAAAGCCCTCGCCTGCGTGAACCACCGCACCTTGACAGATTGACGTTCTTCGATATATTGAGACCCATCGATGTGTGAGGCATCTCATGAATAGCGCAGCGGCCCCGATCGCGTGCTGCGCTCCGCTGGCGGCGGCGACGCTCTCGGACGACGAAGCTGAGGCGACGGCGGCTCTCTTCGCGGCGCTCGCTGACCCTGCTCGTGTTCGCATCGTCAACCTGCTGGTAACCAGCGAAAGCCCGGTCTGTGTCTGCAACCTGGTGGAACCGATCGGGCTGTCACAGCCGACGGTCTCGCATCATCTGAAGAAGCTCGTGGATGCCGGTCTGCTCGAGCGAGTGCAGCGCGGCAAGTGGGCGTTCTTCTCGGTGCGGCCGGAAGCGATGGCGCGGCTCGCTGGCCTCGCCGACCTGACTCGAACGACCGTAGGAGGTTGATCCTGATGACCACGTCTGCTGAAACACTTCGCGAGGAAGTGCGGCGCCGGTACGCCGAAGCCGCAAGAGCTGTTACCGAAGGCGAGGGAGCGGTCGGCTGCGGCAGCGGCTCCTGTTGTGAGGACGTGAGCGTAAGCGCCGACTTCGGCGAGTCGCTTTACACCTCCGAGGAGCGCGGCGAGCTGCCGGACGCTGCCGCCCTGGCCTCACTCGGCTGCGGCAACCCGACCGCCGTCGCCGAGCTCAATGAGGGTGAAACTGTGCTTGACCTCGGTTCCGGCGGCGGGATCGACGTGATCCTGTCGGCGCGGCGTGTTGGCTCGACCGGTCTTGCCTACGGGCTCGACATGACCGACGAGATGCTCGGGCTCGCGCGCAGAAACGCCGACGACGCTGGAATCAAGAACGCGATCTTCCTCAAGGGCGTGGTCGAGGCCGTGCCACTCCCGGGCGAGTCGATCGACGTGGTTATCTCTAATTGCGTCATCAACCTCTCCGTCGACAAGCCTGCTGTCCTGATGGAGATCGCTCGGGTCTTGAAGCCTGGCGGTCGGCTGGGCGTCTCAGACGTCGTCGCAGAGGACCGGCTCTCGCCGGCCGAGCGCGGCGAGCGGGGCTCCTACGTTGGCTGCATCGCCGGCGCGCTTTCGAAAGGCGAGTACGAGGCCGGCCTCGAGGCAGCTGGGTTCGAGGATGTCTCAGTCACGTTCACCCACGAGGTCGCGGACGGAATACATGGCGCGATCGTCAAAGCGCGCAAGCCCCAGAGGCCAGCCGATGAGCAGAGCCCAGCTGCGACGAAATCGCTCTTGCTTGCCGAGTCTTCGCGCGGAGCAGGCTGCTGCTAGCCAAGGTGCTCCTGCTGAAGTGGGGCGGCGCCCACGGCGCACTATTCGGCAGACGGCTGCTTGTCCGGGACCAGCTCGGCGAGGAGCCTGAGCACACGGCTGTGGCCCAACTCCCACGTTGCTCGCGCGTGACGAGCCCGGCCATCCGCAGCACCTTGAGGTGGTGGCTCACCGTTCCGGAGACGCTTACTGCGCTCCGCGCCGTTCTCGGATGATCAGAGCGAACCGTCTGTTGGCACGGGCACTTGTCGCCGAGGCGATCGGAACCTTCGCGCTCGTCTTCGCCGGCTGCGGCGCGATCATGGTCGATGCCAAGACAGGCGCTCTTGGCCATGTCGGCGTCGCCATCAGCTTCGGCCTCGTGATCATGGTCATGATTTACGCCGTCGGCCACGTCTCCGGCGCCCACTTCAACCCGGCCGTCAGCTTCGCTTTCGCGCTCACTCGCCATTTCCCCTGGCCGCGCGTCGGCGCCTACTGGTCGGCCCAGCTTGCCGGCGCTCTGGCAGCAGCGGCGATCCTTCGCGCCTCGCTTGGCGACGTGGCCAATGTGGGTGCCACACTCCCCTCAGGGTCGCAGTCCCAGTCGTTTCTCTGGGAGCTCGTGATGACGTTCTTCCTCATGTTTGTGATCATGGCCGTCGCGACCGACGCTCGATCGGTCGGCGAGGCGGCCGCGATCGCCATCGGCGGCACCGTCGGACTCGACGCGATGTTCGGCGGGCCGATCTCGGGCGCGTCGATGAATCCAGCCCGGTCACTCGGCCCCGGCATCGTGGCGGGCGATCTCACCTCGATCTGGCTCTACATCGTCGCGCCGCTCGTGGGTGCGGCCCTCGGCGCACTCATCTACCAGTTCGTGAGATCAGAGCCCACACGAACTGCCGACTTCACATTGAGCGACGAGCAGGAAAGCGTGGAAGAACCCCTGCCAGAGGGTCCGCGGGAAAAGGTTCGCAGCTAGTCCACGCGCTATCTCGACGGTCGCAGCCGACGGTCGAGTCTAGGCCGGCTCGTCGCAAGAGTCGGCGAGGTGCGGCTGGTGAGAAGAGCGCCCGAGCTGCTCCAAGAAGTCGCGTGCAGGCTCGAGCGCGTCCATCACCGCTGTGTAGTAGACCCAGGTGCCTTCGCGACGCGACGTCACCAGTCCTGCGCGGCGCAGCACCGCGAGGTGCTTGGAGATGCGCGGCTGGCGGTAGGCGAGCGCGTCCTCGAGGTGGCAGACGCAGATCGGCCCGCGAGCGGCGATGTGCGCGATCAGTTCTAAGCGCACCGGATCGGCGAGCGCCTGGAAAACCTCGAGCGTGAGATTCCGGGGCACGTCGACGATGAGCGGCTTGGCAAGCGACTCCTGCGCACCCACAAGAGGAAGCGGACGGGTGACTGGCGCGGGGCTGTTTTCTGGGAACGAGATGGACGGAGTGTACTCGGCGCTGTCGCTGCTTTCGATAACCGAGGATACGCTAGTTAACTGACTTGCGTACATTGACTATTCCGTAGACGGAATATAGTCTCGGCGATCACGCACTTGATCGGAGTCTGGGCACTCGCCGGCCCGGTGTGCGACAGGAGCCCAGCTCCCGAAAGGAGGTCGCATGAGCGCCGTCACCGAGGACGAGGCGCAAGGCAACGAGCGCCTCTCGCGGAGGGACCTGCTTGTCGTCGGCGCGGCCGGGGCGGCGACCGCCGCGTTGGTGGGTGCGGACGTCGCTGATGCTGCGTCCACCGGCTATCCGAAGCTGAAGATTGTTGAGCTGGCGAAGCTGAAGGTGAACAAGCCGGTGTCGTTCGCCTATCCGCTGAAGGCACAGCCGAACGTGCTGCTCGACGTTGGGCGGGCGGTCCCGGGCGGTGTCGGGCCGAAGAGGAGTATCGTCGCCTACAGCATCCTCTGCCAGCACATGGGCTGTCCGGTCGCTTACCGGAAGGCCCAGCGCGAGTTCTTCTGTCCGTGTCATCAGACCCGTTACGACCCGGAGCGGCTCGGGTCGATTATCCAGGGCCTGGCGATGGAACCTCTGCCTCGGGTGCGCCTGCGGATCAAGGCCGGTGCGGTTTGGGCGGTCGGCGTCAACGGGCTCGTATACGGCTATCGCGACAACCTGGCGCCCGGAAAGCGTGTGGGAGGTGGGAAATGAGCGAGGAAGACGTACAGGAAGGTCGGCTCAGCCGTAAACAGGCGGTCGGCGGGCTTCTCGCCGGCGCTGGCGCGCTATCGCTGCCGGTATTCCTCAAGCCTGGCGAGGCTTGGGGCGCCGAACCAGCCGCCGTTGACGCCAAGATGGCCGATTTCCTCGGCCAGGCGCAGGTGCCGGTTCCGCCAGCGGACGCGAAGGTGCACACCTCAGCCTGTCAGTACTGCAACGTCGGCTGTGGCTACAAGATTTACACCTGGCCGGTCGCGAGCACGCCGAAGAAGCCGGGCACTCCGAAGGGAGCTCTGGGCAGCTGGATCGCCCCGTCGATGGTGACGCGAACGCAGGTCGACGGCGTCGACAGCTACGTCGCCGTCGTTCCCGATCCCGACTGCATCGTCAACAAAGGCGACCACTCTCCGCGGGGCGGGACGAACGCGCTCACCGTCTACACAACCCAGAAACATCCCCTCACTAACCCGACTGAGCGTCTGCTCTACCCGCAGGTGCGCGACACCAAGGGCGGCCCGCTTCGCCGCGTGACCTGGGATGAGGCGCTCGACCTGTTCGCAGCCAGGATCAAGCAGGCGCTCGATGGCCGTGGCCCGTCCTCGATCGGACTCTGGGGCGCCGACCATCTCTCGCCGGAGATGAACTTCTCCTCGACGAAGCTCTTCTTCGCCGCGAAGCCGAAGGGCCTGTATGACCCTGTACTCGGCCCGGACAAGGGCGTTGCCGTACGGGCGATCCACAACCGGCCGAAGTGGAACTCGGAGCATCCGTCAATCGCCGACAACTTCGGCTCGGCCTCGACACTTCTGTACGCCTATCGCGACTTCGAAGTCGCCGACACGGTGCTCTACTCAGGCTGCAACGCCTACGAGACGGGAACCGTCTTCTACAACCGGGTCTTTGCGCAGAAGAGCAAGAAGATCGTCATCGACCCGCGCAAGACCGTGCCGGCAGCTAACGCCGAAGACCTCGGCGGGGTCCACCTGCAGCTGAAGCCGAACACCGACGTCGTGTTGCTGAACTCGCTCATGAACGTGATCCTGGCCGAGAATCTTCACGACCAGGCGTACATCGATGCCCGCGTCGACAAGGCCAGCTTCGACGCTCTGAAGGCGATCATCACCCAGGACAAGTACAAGCCTGAAAGCACCGAGATCGTCACGGGCGTGCCGGCCGCAAAGGTGCGAACAGCCGCGAAGCTCCTCGGCAAGCCGAACAAGTCATCGCTGCTGTTTGAGAAGGGCGTGATCTGGTCCGGGACGCAGAACACCCAGGTCATGAACTCCTATGCGAACCTAGCCCTGCTCGTGGGCTCGGTCGGTCGCGAAGGCCAGGTGTTCGGCCGGCAGGGCGGGCACCAGAGCGCGTACATGTACGACTTCGACTGGCCGCACCCGCAGTCGGGCGACCTACGCCGAAACCTCTGGCAGGAGCTCGAGAAGGGCACGATCGACCTCGCGATCTTCGCGATCTGCAACCCGCTGCGGATGCAGCAACAGACGACCCAGCTGCGCCAATTCACCGAGCGTGTGGGCTTTGTCGTCGACATCAACATCCGACCGTCCGACATAACCCAGGTCGCCGACCTCGTGCTGCCCGCAGCCGCATGGGGCGAGTACACCTACACCCGCGAGAACCTCGAGCGGCGACTGCGCGTCAACCAGCAGTTCTACGACCCGCCCGGAGAGGTCGTCGCCGAGTACCTGATCTTCGTCCGGCTAGCCCAGCGGCTCGCGTCGAAGTACGGGCTTGTCGATGCCGCCGAGTGGCAGTTCTCGAAATGGGAGGACGTCTTCAACGCCATGCGCCAGACCTCTGAGGGCAAGGCGCTCGGACTCGACAACATCTCACCCGAAGACCTGGCAGCGCTCGGAACGAACGGCATCCAGCAACCGACCAAGCGTCAGGGCAACACGCTGATCGGTACAGAGCGCATCTACGAGGACAAGTTCGCGACTCCGGACGGCAAGGCCCGGTTCGTCGGCTGGGATCAGAACTGGACCGCAGCCGATCCGCTCGCCTTCTTGCCCGACGACATCAAGCCCAACTCCCAGTACCCGCTCTTCGTCACGACCGTCCGCTACCAGTCGATCTGGCAGTCCGGCTACACCTACCGCTGGACGAAAGTCCTCGCCCGCAACACCGTGCCGTACATGGAGTTCGTCGTGAACCCAGCTGACGCAGCCGCAGCGGGGCTCAAGGACGGCGACTGGGCCGAGGTCTCGAATCAGTACTCCTCGACGCAGGGCGTCGTCAACGTCTCCGACCAGGTCCAACCAGGCCTCGTCTCGGCGATCTTCGGCTGGCAAGGACCAAGCGACCCGACCGAGTTCGGCGTCCCGGCCTACTACGCGAACAACCTCGTCGCAGGCGGGCCCAACCAACAGAAGTCAAACGGCGCCTTCTTCAAGAACACACGTGGTGCGATCCGCAAGCTCGACCGCCCCCCGCGGACAGCCAAGAACTCCCCGACGCTCTCGGAGAAAGACCGCTACGGACACGTCTCCCAACCCGGGGTGGACGGCAACCCGAACTCGAAGGCAAAGAACTTCGTCTCCGTCGAGTTGCCGTGATCGAAGACCCTCCGACCTCCGTCGCCGGCGCCACTCCCTGCGCCGGCGACGGCCCCCTCCGCAACCAAGGACTCGGTCCGAACGAGCCGACCGCCGAGCAAACGCAAGGACGAAGGAGAGGGTCAGAGATGAAGCGCCCAGCTCTCATTGCCACCGTTGTCGCTGTCGCAGCCGCGGTCGCCGCAGTACCCATCGCCACGGCGACGTCGAGCGCGCCCCACCGCGCACAGGCCACGACGGTCAGCGTCACGGCTGGCGATCTCTTCTTCAAGCTCAACACGAAGAAGGCTAAGAAAGGCACCGTCACGTTCAAGCTGACGAACAAGGGCAACCTCAAGCACGACTTCAAGATCGCCGGCAAGAAGACGCCACTCATCGGCGCGAACAAGACCACGACGCTGAGCGTCACTTTCAAGAAGCCCGGCCGCTACCCCTACATCTGCACCGTCCCGGGGCACGCCGCTGCAGGCATGAAGGGTGTGTTCACCGTCAGCTAGAGGGGGCTCATGTGCACGAGTGGCTCGAGGAGGCCGCGGCTTCCCTGGCTCATGCAACAGGGGCGGATGAGGATGCCTACCGCCTAACTGAGGCCGAGATCGCTGAGCTCCTTGAGCTCGCCCGCGCCGCGGCCCACGAGAGCGGCGAAAGGACCAACGCTCCCTTGATCTGTTACCTCGTTGGGCTCGTGCGCGGTCAAAATGATGGCGAGCTGACTCAGCTCATCGCTGTGGCCGCTCGGGCGCCCACGAGCCTTCCACCGGCCTCGTAGGCAAACGCTTCATCCGACATACGATTGCCGGGCGCGGCGAGCTTTGCCTACGAGACCAGGGGTCGCCAAACGAAAATCGCGGCCGCCCTCTGGACAATAATGGCCGTCACAACCTAACGGTGCCCCCTGGAGCTGGCCGCCCGACCGGCGGAGGTGCCAATCCCGGGCGCAGTAGCCGCTGGGCCAGTTAATGGGAAGTCAGCTGGCTGTGGGCCGTCGGGGGGTCGCGTGTCTGCGGCGCAGTTACTGGCTCCCTCGGGTTGCTCGGTATACGGCCATGATGCCGCCTGCGAGCCCGGCTAAGAGGACGGCGCGCACCGGGGCGGGCAGCGGTGTGGTGCGCAGCACGAGCGGCCCGAGCACGGGACGGGCGAAGCTTCCGAGAGTCATCAGCACGAATGCGCCCGGGAAGCCGAGCTCGAGGTCGAGGAAGGCCAGGCGGCCGCCGCGGGCAGGGCCGCCCTGGCCGGCGACGATGGCGGCGGCGAGATGCGGGACACGGTCGATAGCCCCGTCTGCTAGTGGGCCTTTGCCGCCGCGGGTCAGGAGATCGTCGAGCGCGCGTCTGAGCGACGGCGCTTGGCCCCAGATCGCGTAGAAGGCAACGCGGCCTTCTGCGTCGATCAGGTAGACGGAGGCTGACAGTCCTCCGTACGCGCGCTGCACTGTCCCGCCGAGATCATCGACTGCCACCGGCCAGGCGATGTTCTCCTCCTGTTGGTAGCGGCGGGCGTCATCGAGCTTTTCCGCGTATGAGCGGTAGCCGCCGTGGCGCTCACCAGGGTGAGCCTGCCGCACGACCACATCGACGAACTGGACGCGGTCGCCATAGAGGCGATACAGCTCCTGCATCGGCAGAACTCCGCCGCGGGTGAGCGGTCAGGTGTAGCTGACGAAGTGGACGAGTGCCGGCCGCCCGCGCAGGTCGCGAAGCCGCAGCCGTTCCCCTCGCGTCGTCGCCAGCTCGAAGTCTGGCGCTTCTTGACCCGGCAACACCCCGTCGCAACGCTGAGTGCGGATCAGCTCGGCGGCCATGTGGCGCATGCGGAAGTGGCGGAAGTTGAAGTCGGACAGCGGGTCGAGCCACTCGATCAGCCTCGCCGAAGGCGGCTCCGGCGATCGATACCCATCGGTCGGCGCAAGATCCTGCGTCGTGGTGTCGAGATCCTCAGACGTCTCCATCACAGCCTCGATTCCGCTTCCGAGCGGCGAGCTTCTCCTCTACCCACCGGCCGACTGGGCTCCCCCTCAGCCCGGTCGAGCGCGAAGTCCTTGCCGAGGCGATAGGCGAGATCGAGGTAGCCAAGCCGGGTGCTCTGATCGACGGCGCCAACAGCGTAGAGGTAGACATGCTGAGCCTCTTTGACGCCGGCCATCTTCAGTCCCCAGTCACAGAGAATCGTGTCTGCCGCCTGTTGCCATCCCTTCTCGTACTCGTCCTGGGTGAAGAAGGTCGGCGTGATGATCAGCCCCTTCTGCTGGGTCAGCAGCGGCACCCTGCCCTCGAGCTGCCCGTTCCAGCCTTCCCGGGTCAGCGTGTAGGCAAAGCCGTAGGCGAAGACCCGCTCAAACCACCCCTTCAGAATCGCCGGCACCCCCATCCAGTACACCGGCGCGACAAAGATCAAACCCTCGGCGCGCGCGACCTTCTCCTGGTGCTCCCTCACATCCTTGGGAGTTCGCTTGCCGAGCGCCTGGACGATCTCGCGATCCGACTTGCCGGCCATCCACCGCTTCGCGATCAGCCGCCGAACCGGCCCCCCCGCCCGCTTCAGCAGAGCTTCCTTCAGATTCGCCTGCTCGATCAGATCGTCCGGTAGCGACTCGTGCATGAACTGGTTGTAATCACGGTTGCCGAAGACCGGATCGAACTTGATCGCATACAGATCGATCACTTCGTAGCCGTGCCCGCCATCCCGCAGACCCTTTGTCACCTGCTCCAAGACGGCATGACAAAACGAACCGGGATTCGGGTGCGCGTACACGACCAACACTCTCACCAGCCAACCCCCCAGCAGGGAACCTGGGCAACGATAGGCACCCCAGATCCGTGTCGCATGGGGGACTTCGCTGATCCGTACTACGGGCTATCCACGCACGGGAACGAACCGGACGAGCAGACGAACGAGTTGCGGTTAGGCACCAACCCTTGGGGCGCCGCACGGGCCGGAGACGAGTGGCCGTTCCTAACTAGTACCCCTCAACGGGGGACACCCTCCTCGAACAGGCTGCGGCCGGACTGGACAAGAAGACCGCTTCGAGCGCAGCCGGCCGAGATCGCCACATCGCCTGCGCGACGAGGCGTGCACGTCAGTGTCGGCGCCGTGCCCTCGCTCGGCGGATCCGCCGTGTTCTCCGCCCGTTTGGCAGCCTGTCCTGCGGCGGTAGTGTGTCGCAGTCCAGGCTAGGTTGCCACCGGCGGAACCTCGACTGGGATGAGCATCACCGGCACTCGCGTGTGCGTGAGCGCGGCCCGCACGACCCGAGCCCGGGCCCGGGTGAGCTCCCTTGCCCACCCGAGCGCGATCAGGTCGGCTTTACTCTCCAAGGCAAACAGTGGGATGACCTCCTCGCACCTGCCGACCCGAACGTCGAACTTGACGACACCCACGCCCCAGGGGCAGTACCGAGCGAGGAACTCCTCCGCCCACGCGGCCTCCTCGTGCTGTGGCTGGTCGGTGAAGGCGGGAAGCGAGCGTTCCTGGTGAACGTGGAGCACCACGACTTCGAGGTTCGCGTTCGTGGCGAGCTCGATGACGCGGCGCGGCGCGAGCGAGCTCGAGACGGTGCCCTCGAGCGGCACGAGCACGCGCTGCAGCCGGCCGGGATGTAACGCGTCGGGCGGAACGACCACAACGGGCTTCACGAGAGTAGTGGCCAATGCGAACGCCGTGGTTCCGAGCGGACGCGCTCGGCTCGGAGTGCCGCGCGCGCCGATGACGAGAGCTGCCACGTTGTCCGCCTCGCCCGCCTGAGTGAGCGCTTCCACGACCGGACCCTGTGCCTCGCGCAGGTGGATCCCTGCTACCGCAGCGAGGCGTCTTGCCAGCCCGTCGCCGTTGACGAGCACATGAAGGGCCTCGGTGTCGGCGCTCAAGAGCCGAGCGAGGCTCTGCGCCGTCGCGAGGACGGGTTCTGCAGCGGGGCTCTCGTCGAGTGCGGCGATCACCTTGATCAGACCGGCACTACCTCCCAGGCGTCGCCGCTGCGGCTCATGGTCGCGTGTGCTGCGTCGATCTCCACGCCGCCCGGCTCGATTCGTAACCTCAACGGATTGCCTCGAAAGCGCAGCCGTAGCTCGAGGGATTCCCACGCGGGCGGCAGACGCGGATCGACAACGAGTCGGTCCCCTCGTGGCCTGACCCCGGCGAAGCCGAAGGCAAGCGCCTGCCAGACGCCGCCCATCGTGGCGAGGTGTATGCCGCCCGCGGTCGTGCCGGTGAGGTCGTCCAAGTCCAGACGTGCCGCCACGCGAAGCATGGCGAGGGCGTCGTCGTACCTTCCCGCTCGCGCGAGGAGGGATGCATGGATGGCCGGTGAGAGAGAGCTTCCATGGGCCGTCCGAGGCTCGTAGAAGTCGAGGTTCGGAACGAGCGAAGCCGGCGCAACCTCGTTCGGCACTAGGTGGTGGAGCATCAAGACGTCGGCCTGCTTCAACACCTGAGCCCCGGCGACCCGCTCGGCGCCGAGAAGCAGATCGGCGGCGATCGGGCGGCGTCCTGAGACGTCGGCGATAACCAAGGGCTCGAGCTCGAGGAACCCCGCGAACTGCTCGTAGAGACCCGTTCGCGGATCGTAGCCGTCGACGAGCGCATCGGCGATGCCCAGCCACTCCGCTCGCTCGGCCTCGCTTCCGTCCAACTCGGCCGCGCGGCGGAGGTTCCAGCGCGCCATCACGTTTGTGAACGCGTTGTCGTCGACGGACTCGTGGTACTCATCGGGACCGATCACGCCGTAGATGTGTCCGCGTCCGTCCCGGTCGCAACGGACGCGGGAGGCAAAGTAACGTGCCGTCTCGACGAGGAGCTCGCGTCCCGCCCCGATCGCAAACATCTCGTCCCCGGTCCACGCCAGGTAGCAATCGGCCGCCCAGGCGATGTCGGCGACGATGTGCTCCTCGAGCCCGCCCGTGCGGTTTGGGATGATCGTTCCTTTCGGCGAGCGGACGTGGTGTGGCGTCACGTCCTCGCCCGAACCCGCCGACTCCCACGGGAAGCGCGCGCCCGCCCGCCCGAGCCGCCGTGCCGCAGCGCGCGCTTCAGGGAGCCGTCGCATGCGGTACTCGAGCACCGCCCGGGCTGCAGGCGGGTGCGTGGCCGCGAGGAACGGCAGGACGAAGACATCACTGTCCCAGAAGACATGCCCACGGTACGCGGAACCGGAAAGGCCTCGCGCGCCAACGGCCGCCTCGCCCTCGCTTGCGACGGAGGCCATCAGATGGAAGAGAGCGACCCGGATCGCGAGCTGCAGCTCCGGGTCGCCTTCGATCACGACGTCGGCCGCGTCGAAGCGGCGGGCCCATGCCTCGCGGTGCTCGGCGAGCAGCCCCTCGAAGCCTGCTGCTTCGGCAAGCGCGAGAGTGACCCGCGCCTCTGCCGCGCTGCGTCCGTAGGCACCCACGCGCTCGAGGCGCCCGTTCTGGCACTCGTCTCGAAACGCCACGCTCACTGCGCTCGAGCTGCTGGTTCCCGTTCCGGACCTGGGTGGTACAGCGAAAGTGGCCTGAGCCCGCATTGCGACCGTGCCAGGCCGGGCGAGCGAGGAGACCTGGAGTGCCACGACCGGCCCATCGTGTCGCAACAGACCCGTGCGAAGGTCGAGACGCCGGGTCAGTTCGGGCTCCGGCGGAACGGATCCGGGCAGGCGGGTCCAGTCCGGGCAGGGATCGAGCTCGACCTCGGGACCTTCGCCCCGGTACGCGCCAGCCATGAGGACTCCAGGAACCGCGGAGGGATGTCCGAACAGAGGTGCGCCACGGGTACCCAGGCGCCCGTCCGCGAGCGTCAGCAGCGACTCGTGCACGCGCTCGAGCTCGGGTTGGATCCCCTCGATCATGAGCGTCCAGGAGGGATCGCCCGCCAGATCCGGTACGTCGCCGCGTCGGCGCCGCTCGAGCTGATCCTCGAGAACCGCGAGAAAGCGTGACGGCCCCCCGCCGAGCGCGATCACGTCGGCTGGCGCACCGGTCGGCTCCTCCCCGACCGAGATCGCGACCAGACGCGCGGAATCCCTGGTGAGGAGGAGCGAGTCGCTGCCTGGCAGGCCTCCGAGCGGGCCGAACTCGTCGCCTGCGACCAGCACGAGCTCGGGGCCGATACCGCGCAACCACAGCTCGGAGAAGATCCACCGGGCCGAATCGGACTTGTCCGTAAGCCCGATCTCGACGTGCTTCGCGTCGCTCGTCACCCGTGGATCGAGCAGTCCGGCGTCACGCGACGCCGCCTCCGCGAGCTCGACGGCCCCGCGCAGGCCGGCGATGCCGGCTCGTTGCAACCGCCCCTCGACGGCCGACAGGAGCTCGGCGATGCGGGCCTTCGGCGGGTCAGCCCAGTCCGGCTCGGGAATCAGGTCGACCTTGCGCCGGTTGAGCCGTTGCGAGACGATCTCGGCCTGCAGGCCCCCGCAGGCGAGCGCCTCGACGGTCGCCGCCGCGGCGGCGTCGAGTGCAGCGTCTTCCTCAGGCGTCGCTTCCCGCCGCTGGAGAAGTCGCGGGCCGTCGCTGTCGATCGAGAAGACCTCCGAGCCCCGGTTCAGGAGCAGGTGGAGGCTGCCGGGGCCGCTGGGACGCGCGCGGAGCTGCCTGTCGACGTTACCGAGATGCGTGCCCGTCACGATCGCCAGGTGCAATCCCAAGGCGCAGAGCTCCTCGACGAGGTGCCGGAGCCGGCCGGCCTCGGCCGCACGATCGGGAACAGCAGTGCCGTCCCAGTCGAATACGATGGCCTCGAACCGCCTGTCGAGGGCGTGCGAGGCAACGCGCTGCGTCATGGACGGCTGATGCGTCTTCCACTCAAGTCGTCGCGCCAGAACCGGGCAGACCGGGTCGTGCGACATGTGTCATGTTTGTCTGCGCACCCCACGGGCGCGACACGGCAAACGCCGTTGGCGCGGGGTTGACCCCCAGCCTTCGGAGTTGGCCGCCCGTGTTCCCGAACGCCTCTAACGGGCGGCACCGATCGTCTCGAACACGCCGCCGAGGTCGAGGGGGTGTGGTTGCACGTCCTCCTGGGCGAAGCGCGGGGCAAGTTCGCCGAGCTCGTGGCAGAGGGATCTTCGCTAACGTCAGGCGACCGTGAAGCGAGTTGCGATCGTCGCCGATCTGAAGCCGGGCGCGCAAGAGGTCGCCAAGGCGCTTCTCGCCCAGGGCCCCCCGTTCGAGCTGGGTGAGGAGGGGTTCGACCAGCACGCCGTGTACGTCTCGGAGAAGGAGGTCGTCTTCGTCTTCGAAGGCGAGGAGGTTGAGTGGCGGCTCGACGACCTCGTGAGCGACTTCTTCCACGAGGCGTTGCAGCGATCGCTCGAGCGCTGGCGCGAGCTCGTCGACGACGAGCCGCGTGTAGCGGAGCAGGCGTACGCCTGGGAGCGGCGAGCGCCGCGGGACGACGCAGGCGACGCGCAGGACGGGCCCTAGGCCGGGCATTCGGCTCCCGCTACCGCACGCTCGTGGCGCAGATAGACGAACCAGTAGAGAGCGCCGACCATGATCGTCCCGCCCACGAGGTTGCCGATCGTGACCGGGATCAGGTTGTCGACGAGGAACGACGACCACGTGAGGCCGTCGAGATTCGGAACGTCGGCTCGGGCCAGCCAGGCGTCGTCTCGCTTGACGAGCAGGCCGATCGGGATGAAGTACATGTCGCGATCGAGTGCTCGAAGCCGGCCGCGACGAACGCCGCGATCGGGGGCACGATCGCGAGGATCTTGTCGGCGGTCGTGCGAGCGCTGTAGGTGAGCTGGACGGCGAGACAGACGAGCGTGTTGCAGAACGCCCCGAGTGCAACGGCCTGGACGAAGCCGAGGTCGGTCTTCGCGGCCACGACGACGATCATCGACGGGCCGGCCTCCGTGCGGCCGCCCGTGTTACTTGAACGCCTCTAGCGGGCGGCACGGTTGGGGTGAGCGAGCCCATGCAAGTCGCGCGTACCGGACGCGGATAACAGAAGACGCCTGTCGGCCGAGGATACTCCCCTTCTCCCAACTCCGGAGGGGCCCCGACCGTTGAGGCTCCAACTGCGAGGGGTACGGCGGCATCCCTTGCAAGGCGAAGGACACCGTCGCTCGCGGTCGGGATGCCCACAGAGGCCTGGGCTGGGCCGCAACAGGTTCGGGCCTTGAGATCGGGGCGGAGCGCCGGGGAACCGTCCCTCGTCGGCGACTGATCGAGCTGTTCCTGCGTCGCGAGGACGCGGAGGCGATGTCGAGGTGTGGGATCGGGACGAGCCGGAGGACGTTGGGGCACTCGACGTTGTTGAGGTTGAGATCCCTGTCTCGGCGAACTAGCTGCAGTGCGTGTGCTGGGCCTATTGCCGCTGTGCGTATGTTGGTATCGCGCCGAAGTCGACGACTTCGCACGTGTCGTCGCCGAGAACCCAGGCGTCATGGCCAGGCTCGATCTTGACGACGTCGCCGGGGCCGCACTCGCCCTCGCTGCCGTCCTCCATCACGACCTTCATGCGGCCGCCTACCACGTAGAGGAAGTGAGACGACTGGCAGCTGTCTGTGCCCGCGATCGGTTTGATGTGCTCGCTCCAGCGCCAGCCTGGCTCGAAGTACCCGTGCAGCACCGCCTGCCCGCCGATGTTCACGATCTCAGCTCGGCCCTTGTCGGCGAACGGGCGGGTCTCGTCGGGACTGTCGAGAGGTTTGATCTCGATTCCTGGCATTGGGCTTCCCCCTATGGCCGTTTACAGCGCTTTCCTGAGAGCCGACGCGGGGACTCGAACCCCGGACCCCATCATTACGAGTGATGTGCTCTACCAGCTGAGCTACGTCGGCGTCGCGCGGGCGAAGTCTAGCGCCGGCGGTTACGAGTCGAGGCCCTGCTGCTCGCGCATTCGGCGCACGGCGGGGCGGCCGCCGACCAGGCGGTAATTTGGGCTCCCAGGGCGGCCTCGTCCCACCACTTCCGGTGGAGGCGAGCCGCTGCCGGGCGGCTGGCAGAGCTGGATCATCGACGGTCTCGGCGCGGCTCGCGCGCCTCGCCCGCGACCTCGACGCAGTCGTCGATGCGGAGCTCGACCTCGCCCGCGCCCCCTTCGAGCTCCACCGTGCAGGCGTCCTCGAGCACCGCGTAGCCGAGCACGAGGCCGGGTCCGCGCGGCGTCTCGACGCGGCCTCCGACCCGCGGGGCCCGGTCGCGGAAGCTGCGGTAGACGGGGTGCTCGAACGCGAGGCAGCAGCGAAGCCGCCCGCACAGCCCCGTGATGCGCCCCGACGAGAGCGGCAGCTCCTGGTCCTTCGCCATCCGCAGCGTGATCGGCTTCTCGTGCGACTGGAAGCTCTTGCAGCACAGCTTCGTGCCGCACAGGCCGACGTCCCCGCAGAGGCGCGCCCCCTCTCGCGGGCCGATCGAGCGAAGCTCGACCCGGCGGCGGAGGCGCTTCCCGAGCTCGTCGCGCACGCGGGCGAGGTCAGGCTTGTCGTCGCTCTCATAGGTGAACACGAGCCGTGAGCCGTCGAAGACGAGCTCGGCGGAGATCGGCTTGACCCACGTGTCCTGCTCGCGCAGGACGGTGCGGAGGACACGCATCGCCCGCCGAGCCTCCTCCCGGTTCTGGCCGGCGGTCTCCTCGTCCAGCTCGGTCGCCCGTCGGACGACCCGCTTCAGGGGCGGGCCGCCCCGTACCTCGAGCTCGTGGTTGGCGCGAACGACCCGGCCGAGCTCCTGACCGCGCGACGTCTGGCAGATCACGCGCTCGTTCCAGCCGAGCTCGAGCCCGGCGGGATCGAAGGAGTAGACCTTCCCGCCCTCGGAGAACACGACGCCGACTACGACCATCGCCATAGTGTGCCGGGGCGCGTCCTATGATGGTGCGGTGGCGACACCGCGCTCGCCGGAGCGGTCCGTTGTCTGGGTCCTCGCCCCGCTGCTCGTCTTCGCCTGGATCACGCTCGCCGTCGCAACGGCCGCCAAGACAGGCCTGCTCGAGCAGGACAGCTCGAAGCCCACCTACTTCGACCTCTTCTTCAGCGACACGATCCACCTCAAGGCCTGGCTGGCGTCGGTCGTGATCGTGCTCGCCCTCTTCCAGGTGGTGAGCGCCGCCTGGATCTACGGCAGGATCCCGTGGCGGCGGCCGAGCTGGATCGGCTTCTCGCACCGGTGGTCGGGGCGGGCCGCGTTCGTGGTCTCGCTGCCCGTCGCCTACCACTGCATCTTCCTGCTCGGCTTCGAGGACACGAGCGGGCGCGTCCTCGCCCACTCGTTCGCGGGCATCTTCTTCTACGGGGCGCTCGGCGCGAAGATCGTCGTCGTGCGCTCGCGCTACTTCCCGGGCTGGCTGCTCCCGGTCATGGGCGGTCTCGTCTTCAGCCTGCTCGTCACGCTCTGGCTCACGAGCTCGCTCTGGTTCTTCCGGACGATCGACTCGGGGTTCTAGAGGCGAGAGGCACGCAGCATGAGCACCAGCGAGACCGTCCTCACCGTCCTCTGCGCCGTCCTCGCCGTCACGACCGTCGTGGCCGGGCTCGTCGTGCCGCGGAGGTTTCCGGGCTTTCCGCGCAGCGTGTTCGTCATCTCGCTCGTCTCCTTCGGGCTCGTCGTCGGCATGCTCGCGGCCGGCGTCGGCGACGACGGCGAGACCGCCGCGGCAACGGAGCCGGCCGTCACCCGCGCGCCCGACACGTCGGCTTCCACGGCCGCGCAATCCACCCCGGGCGGCGCCGCAGAGGTGGAGGGCGATCCGGCGAAGGGAAAGGAGATCTTCCTCGGTGCGGGGGGCTGCGGCGGCTGCCATACCCTCGCCGAGGCGGGCTCGACCGGAAACGTCGGCCCGAACCTCGACGACGCGCAGCCGCCGTACGACGTCGTGGTCGACGTCGTGACGAACGGCCGCGGCGTCATGCCGGCCTTCGGAGCCCAGGGGATCCTGCAGGCCGCCCAGATCCAGGACGTGGCCGCCTACGTCGCGCAGGCGACCTCGGGTTAACCACCGATCAGCCGGCGGCGAGCACGAGCGACGGGGCGAGCTCGCGGCGGAGCCGCACGAACAGCGCCTCGAGCGCGAGCCCCTGCTGGAGGTTGAGCTCCTCGTAGGTGCGCCAGACCTCACGGCACACCTCGGCCGCCCGCTCGGCACCGAGAGCCCGTTCGGGCGTGGCGTCGGCGCGAAGCTCCTCGATCCGATCGGAGCTCTGGACGCTTCCGTCCGCCCCCGCCGCCACGACGACGATGTCGCGATACCAGCTCGCCAGCAGATCGAGGGCGTCGAGCACCGCCTCCCGCTCGGCGCCCGCCTGGGCGCGCGCCGCCCTCTGCTCGGCCTGCCGGTCGGTCTCGTCGCCGAGCTCCTGCGCCTCGGCGGCCGATCGTGCCTCGGCGCCCCGCTTGCTCACGAACCCCGCCACCACGGCGGTTGCTCGCCCGGGCTCGAACGGCTCCTCGAGGTAGACGGAGCGCGCGACCTCGATCATGGCGAGGCGACGCTCCTGCGCCTTTGGGTCGAGCAGGCGCTCGGCGCGGTCGAGCCTACCGGCGGCGACCCGGGCCAGTACGTCCAGCTCGGGACCGGCCACGCCGCGGGCGGCGAGCACGTCGCGGATCGCCTGCCGGGAGAGTCGGCGGAAAGGCACCGGCTGGCAACGCGACACGATCGTCGGCGGGAGCGGTCCCAACTCATCGGCGACGAGGACGATCACCGCGTAGTCGGGCGGCTCCTCGAGATCCTTGAGTAGCGCGTCGGCCGCATCCTCGTTGAGGAGATGCGCGCCGAAGACGAGGTACACGCGCCGGTCGGCCTCGAACGGCCGCATGTGCAGGTCACGACGGAGCTCGCGAACCGGGTCGATGCGGATCTGGTCTCCGAGCGGCTCGAGCACGTACAGGTCCGGATGTGTCCGGCGCTGTACCCGCCCCCGGTCGCCGAGAAGCTCGCCGGCAAACGCGAGCGCCGCCGCGCGCTTGGCCACTCCGCGAGGGCCGTGGAACAGGTACGCGTGTGCGGGTCCCTCGGCGAGCGCCGAGCGAAGCAGGCGCTTCGCCTCGTCCTGCTCGGGGAACGTGTCGAAGGACGCAGCCATTGCCCGTCAGAGGACGAGGCCGGCCTCGAGTGGAAGCTCGGCCGCCTGCCTGGTTGCCCGCGACCGCTCGACCGTCCGAACCCACTCGTAGTACAGGCCCTTCACACCGAGGAGCAACACGCCGGCCTCGCGCAGCCGCCTGAGGCCGTAGGCGTGGTCACGTCCCGGCGACGCGACGGCGTCGCGGACGACGACGGCGCGGTGGCCGCGGTCGGCGAGGCCGAGCGCCGAGTGTGCGATGCAGACGTCGGTCTCCATGCCGACCAGCACCGGTGTGCGCCGCCCGTGGCTCTCGACGGCGGCGAGGATCTCCGGCACCGCGGCAAGCCCGAAGGTGGGCTTCTCGAGCACGGGTGTCCCGGCCGGAAGGGCATCCGTGATCTGCGGCGGCGTGCGGTCGTTGTCGCCCGGCTGCTCCTCGGTCACGACGACCGGCACGCCCAGCGCGCCGGCAACCCGGCACAGCCAGGCGACGCGGGCGACCAGGCGAGTCGCGGCCTCGTCGCCGAGCCGATCGAGAAACCACGGCTGGACGTCCACGACGCACAGGACGCTGTCGTCGACGTCGATCAGCCCCTGGGCGGTCACCGCGGCGGACACTACTGCGTCAGGGGAGATCGCGCAGCTGCTCGCGGACGCGCCCTGCCAGCCGCTCCGGCTCGAGCGTGCCGTCGAGCGCGACGATGCGGAGGGGGAAGGCCGCTGCGAGCTCGCGGTAGGCGGCGTCGACCCGCCGTGCGAAGTCGTCGCCCTCGCGTTCGATCCTGTCGACCGGGCCGCCGCCGCGACGGGCAGCGGCTTCCTCGGGCGAGACGAGCAGGAGGATCGTGCGGTCGGGAAGGAGGCTCCCGACCGCGGCGAGGTTGAGGTCGAGCACGCGGTCGACCCCGAGGCCGCGCGCGATCCCCTGGTAGGCGAGGGACGAGTCGAGGTAGCGGTCGCACACGACGTCGGCCCCGCGGTCGACGGCGGGCCGGATCACCGCCTCGACCAGCTGTGCCCGCGCGGCCGCGAACAGCGCCGCCTCGGCCCACGGCGTGACGCGGTCGCCGTGAAGGAGGAGCTCGCGGATGCCCTCGCCGAGCGCCGTCCCGCCCGGCTCCCGCGTCTCGACGACGTCGCGACCCTCGGATCGCAGCTGCTCGGCGAGCAGGTGCGCCTGCGTCGACTTTCCGGAGCCGTCGAGCCCCTCGAAGGTCACGAACATCAGTCGCCGCCGCCGAGCTTCGCGAACGCGCGGTCGACGAGCTTCGGCATGTCGCTCCAGATGTTCCTCGACCCGAGCGCGACCGCGACGATGGAGCGGCCGCCGCGGCGGACGGCGACCGCGAGACACCCGCCCGCCTTCGACGTGTAACCCGTCTTGATGCCGTAGGTCCCGGCGTACGAGGCGAGCATCCGGTTGTGGTTCACGTACTCCTTGCCGTAGGTCGGAGGCGGCCAGCGAAAGAACTTCCGGCGCGTGCCGACGATCCGCCTGAAGGCCGGGTTGGACAGTGCAAACCGTCCCAGGATTGCCTGGTCATACGCGGTCGAGAGGTTCGTGTCGTCGTTCAGCCCCGACGCGCTCGCGTACGTGGTCTCGCTCATCCCGAGGTCGACTGCGCGGGCGTTCTCCTTCGCGTAGAACCGCGCGAGCGACCCCTCGCCGACGTGGTAGCCGAGGGTGGCCGCCGCGTCGTTGTTCGACTCGAGCAGTGCGGAGTAGAGGAGCAGGCGAAGCGAGTACCAGCGCTTCGGCCTCAGCCCGTCGAGGTTCGGCTCGACCTGGGTGGCGACCTTCGGCACGCGCACCTTGCGCGCCAGGTCGCCGGACTCGATCGCGAGCAGGCCGGTCATCATCTTCGTCAGCGACGCGATCGGCCGCCGAACGTGCTCCTGTCTGGCGAGGATGATCGCGCCGGTCTCGGCGTCGACGGCGATGTACGACGTCGCCGACAGGCGAAGGCCGTCCGCCGGAGCTGCACGGGCCAGCCCGAGCGCCGTCGCTCCGAGGCACGCGGACAGGGCCGCGACGAGCGCGAGGAGCCGACGCCAGGTCATACGGCCGGATTGTGGCTGACGGAACCGACGAACGACACCGGCGCGCATAGGATCACTGTTCGTGCGTGCGATCGTCACCGGAGGCGCCGGGTTCATCGGATCCCATGTGGTCGACGCTCTGGTGGCCCGCGGCGACGAGGTGCTCGTGCTCGACGACCTCTCGCGCGGAAAGCGGGACAACGTGGATCCGAGCGTGACCCTGGTCCGGGCCGACGTCCGCGACGCCGAGGCGGTGTCGTCCGCCTTTCGCGACCTGCGACCCGACGTCTGCTTCCATCTCGCTGCGCAGCCGGACGTCCGCGTCTCGGTCGAGCGTCCCGACTTCGACTGCGAGGTCAACGTCGTCGGCACGATCCGCGTCCTCGAGTCCGCACGCGCGCACGGCGGCCGCGTCGTCTTCGCCTCGACCGGCGGCGCGATCTACGGCGAATGCGAGCGCCCGGCCACGGAGGACGCCCCCAGGCTTCCGCTCGCGCCTTACGGCGCGTCGAAGCTCGCGGCCGAGGAGTACCTCGGCACCTACAACCGTCTCTACGGGGCCCGGCATAGCGTCCTGCGCTACGGCAACGTCTACGGACCCCGGCAGGATCCCCACGGGGAGGCGGGGGTGGTCGCGATCTTCCTCGGCCACCTCGTGCGCGGCGAGCCTCCGACCGTCTTCGGCGACGGCAGTCAGACGCGCGACTACGTCTTCGCGGGGGACGTCGCCCGGGCGACCCTCGCAGCGGCGACGCGCGACAGCGGCACGTTCAACGTCGGCACCGGCCGGGAGACGTCGGTGCTCGAGCTGCTCGACGCCTGCAGCCGCGCGAGCGGCGTCCACGTCGAGCCCCGGCTCGCCCCGGCCCGACTCGGCGAGCTGGGTCGCAGCGCGCTCGATCCGTCGCGCGCGAAGGCGGGCCTCGGCTTCATCGCGGGAACGTCCCTGGACGACGGGCTCGCCTCGACCTGGAGGTCGCTGAGCCCGGGAGGAGTGGATGCCGCGGGGGCGAACTAGAGCGCCCCGTGGATCATCCCGCTTCGTCTCCGCTCCGAGCTACGCAGTGGCGCTCGGCGGCGCTTCTCGCCGCCGCGATTGCGGCGCTCGAGCTGGTGCTCCTCGTGGTCGCCGCCGTCGCGATCTTCGCAAGGCCGTTCGCCGACACGGTCGAGAAGGCAGCTGCGACCGAGATCGCAGCCGCGAAGGTCGCCCCGAAGGACGCCAAGCCCGCCAGGGCGAACGCCGCAACGCTGCCGAAGCACGAGATCCCCGCCGCGAAGCTGCCGCGGAACAGGACGTCAGTGCTCGTCCTGAACGGAAACGGCCGCGCCGGGGCGGCGGGCCAGGCCGCGGCCGTGGTCCGTGGGCTCGACTACATCCTCGCGGGCACGGGCAACGCGCCCCGCCTCGACTTTCACCGCTCGATCGTGATGTACCGCCCCGGCCACAAGGGCGAGGCCCACCGGCTCGCGAAGGACGTGCGCCTGAAGCAGGTCTCGCCGCTCGACGGCATGACCGCGGGCGACCTCGCCGGAGCGCACCTCGTGCTCATCGTCGGCGGGTAACGCCCTGGTCAGCACTTGCCCGCCGCGCAGTCGGCCGCCTTGAGCTCGAGGAACTTCTGCTCGATCGCGTCCTTGAGCGCGCCGATGTCCCGGTCGAACGGATCGAGATGGTACGCCCTCAGCGCGTCCCGATACGCACGCCCGTACTCCTCGATCACGTAGAACTCGAAGTCGGCCAGCCGGTACCACGCCTCGGGGTTCTCGGGCTGGAGCGCCACCGCCCTCCGGAGCGCCTCGTCCGCCCCCACCTGGACGCCGAGGACGTCGTAGGCCGCCGCCTTGGCGAACAGCGGCTCGACGGCGAGCGGATTCAGCGACGCCGCGCGCGAGGCCGCGTCGACGGCCGCCTGGGTTCCGATCAGCTCGTAGGCGCGGGCGACGGAGCGGTTCGCGAAAAACGGCGCCGCGAGCGAGTAGAGCGATGCCCAGGCGAGGACGACGGCGCCGAGCGCGGGCCAGATCCGCCGGCGGCTCCGCGCCCCCGGGCGCATACCCGAGGCGACGACGACCCCGAGCGTGAGACACAGCGGCCCGGTGACGGCGACGTAGTCCCAGTCCTTGTCGCCGACCGAGTGGACCAGGAATGCGATCATTCCGGCTGCGAGCGCTGCCGTAGCCGTCCGCTCGATACCGTCGAGCCGGCGCAGGGCCTCTCGCACGGCGACGATCGCCGCGACGACGGAGACGACGAGGAGCACGAAGCCGAAGATCCCCGTCTCGCCGAGGAACTGCAACGGTACGTTGTGGGGCTCGGTGGCCGTCAGCGCGCTCGTGCGTTGCTTCGCGTTGACGATCTCGAACGTCCCGGCGCCGGTGCCGCCGAGCGGCCGGTCGACGAAAGAGCTCCACGCCGTCTGCCACCACTGCCAGCGGTTGTTCGCGTTGAGCGACCCCAGCCGGCTCGGGTCCTGCGCCACCTGGGTCGCAGTCGGGCTGGAGAACTCATCCAGCTGGGCGTCGAGCCATCCCTTCGGGTCGCCCCCACGCAGGGCGAGCGCGAGCAGCACCCCGACGACCAATGCTGCGAGGGCGATCGCCACCGTCCGGGCGATACGGCTCGACTGCCCGGCGAGACGGGCGTTCGTCTCGAGCTGTCGGGAGATGACGACGTGCACGCCCCAGACGACCGCGCCGACGATCGCGAGCACGAGGCCGAGGTGCCAGCCGTCCCGCACGCGGGCCGAGTACGGCTCGAGATCCTCGACGAGGCCCGCCTGGCGAAACGCCCAGGCCGACACGGCCAGTCCCCCGAGCAGGGCTACGGCGATCGTCGTCAGCGAGGCGAGCCGGCTCGACGAGAGCCACAGCCACGCGACGACGGCGACTCCCGCAACGAGGATGCCCCCGCGCGAGTAGGTCAGGAACGTCGCGACCACGAGCGCGAACAGGAGCACCGCTCCGAGCCCTCGCACCCGTCGTGAGAGCCGGGGGAGCTCGGCGAGCCACAGAGCCAGAGGCATCCCCATCGCGAGCAGGAGCGCGAGCGCGTTCCAGTAGTCCACGGGAGCGCGAAGCCGGGCGATGCGGCCGCCGTCGGCGTACAGACCCGGAGCGATCTTTCCGGCCAGCCCCCAGCCGACCGCCGCGGCGACGACGACGGTGAGACCCCAGGCTGTAGCAACCGGGGCACGTTCGACGAGAGCTCCGATGAACAGCCCGACGGCGAGCAGCGCGAGATAGAGGAACGCGCGATTCGCGTAGTCCCACGAGAGATCCGGAGCGACCGACCAGACGATCGTGAGGGCGGTGACTGCAACGAGGCCCGCGACGGAGCCGACGAGGACGACCCCCGCGCGTGTCAGCCGCGGCCACGGGATCGTCCCGGTCAGCGCCGCCCCGAGCGCGCCGCAGGCGACGAGCGTCGCGGCGGTGCCGATCCAGAACAGCCGCTCGCGGCTCGAGCCGTCGCCGAGAAACACCGTCGCGACCAGGAGGGCTCCGCCGAGCGTGAGCAGCAGGCGCCCGGCCGTGGAGGTCTGCGAGAGGGCACCGGCGGCCGGGGGCGGAGCCGCGGTCTCGCGGCCCTCCTCCAAGGCCACTCGCATGGGCGATGAAGCTAGCACAGCGCCTGCCCGACCTACTGTCCTAACAAAGCGCTTACAGGCCGATTACGGCGACGTCATCCGATCAAGGCACACTATGGTGGACCGCTGGGCGATGCTGGTTTGACCCTTCGACGAACCCCCGCGTATGATGGCCGCTCGCGCGCGGCCTTCCCGCCTTCCTTTTTGTGACCGAGACCGCGAAGAGAATCGTCTGCGCGGCCCTCCTGGGCGCGCTTGTCGTCGTTCTCACGGCGGCCCCCGCCTCCGCGGCCAAGTCCTGCGGGCAGAAGGTCGTTGACGACTGGTACGGAAACGGCGTCGTCGACGGGGTCTATCCGCTCCATTGCTACCGCGACGCGCTGAAGCTGCTCCCGGACGACGTCCAGACGTACTCGTCGGCTCCCGACGACATCAAGCGGGCGCAGCAGACGGCGATCCGAAACAGACAGCAAACGGGCACCCCTCCCCCGAGCCCGTCCCCGCCGTCAGGCGAGCCCACGAGCAACGGCACGAACCAGAACGGCATCGAGCAGGATCCGGACGACACGCAGACGACCACGAGCGAGGTCCTCGGGGGGATCTACCCGGAGGACGGCAACGACGGCGGCCTCGGAAACGACAACACGCCGCCCAGCCTCGACGGCGACGGCTCGCAGGCCAACGGCTCGAGCGGCGGCGTCGCCAAGGACGTCCTCGAGAGCATCGGGCCGGAGAGCGCGGACGCCCTGCCGCTGCCGGTTCTCATCGTCGCGGGACTCGCGATCCTCCTGCTCGCGGCCGGCTCGGCGGGTCTAGTCGCCCGCAGGCTGCAGGCCCGCAAGGTTCGCAGCGACCCGCCGGCTCCCCCCGGACGCCCCGGCGTCTAGCGTAGAAACCCCTGCAAATCGGGGGTCCGTCCGGGCGCCGTTCTACCTTCCGGACCCCCTTTGCAGGCAGTCGGGGGCCAGCCGGAAAGCGATACCCTTGGGAGGCGAGCGATGGCGTCCGTTGAAGGCACCGAACTAGCACCGTCGATCCCCGACGACGCCCTCGAGAACCGGGTGGTCGACCCGACTCGCTCGGTCGGCGTGGAGCGTGTGCTGACGATCCCCGGGCGCGATCCCTACGACGAGGTCGAGTGGGAGATCCGCGACGCCCACATCCCGGGCAAGGACGGCCCGGTCTTCGAGCAGAAGAACGTCGAGTTCCCGAGGTTCTGGTCGCAGACGGCGACGAACATCGTGGCGCAGAAGTACTTCCGCGGCCGGATGAGCTCGCCCGAGCGCGAGACGAGCGTCAAGCACATGATCGGCCGTGTCGTCGAGACGATCGCCGGCTGGGGCCGCCAGGGCGGCTACTTCGCCGACGAGGGCGAGGCCGAGACGTTCGAGGCCGAGCTCAAGTCGATCCTCGTCAACCAGCTCGCCGCCTTCAACTCGCCCGTGTGGTTCAACGTCGGGTTCGAGGAGAAGCCGCAGTGCTCGGCATGCATGCCGTACCACCAGAAGGTTTCGACGCCAGAGGGCATGGTTCCCATCGGCGAGCTAGTGGAGGAAGGGCAGGTCGGGCGACAGGTCTACGACTCGTCCGGTACGACGCGCATCGTCGCTGTGAAGGCGAACGGGCGAAAGCCCGTATATCGGGTGACGCTCCGAAACGGCAGCTTCATCGAGGCAACTCCGGATCACGTAGTCAAGGCCGTCCACGAGCGCCGCACCGAGCCGCGCTGGCTCCGCGTCGACGAGCTCGTCCCCGGCATGCGACTTCATCTGCATCCACATCGCGCGAAGGTCGCTGCGCCCGCGCTCGTGACGGCCGGTGGACCAACGGCACACGACAGCGACGAGGGGGCCTTCGACCAGCTCGACGACTACGAGCAGCTCCAGGTCCCCGCGGCGGAGGCCGCGCTCGCCGGCTGGCTGCAGGCCGACGGCTTCGTCGGGCAGTACGAGCACGGCACGAACCGCTCGCTCATGGTCGAGTTCCACGTCGCGAACGACGACGAGCACACGTGGGTGATCGACAACCTCGACGTCGCTCTCCCCGGCGTCCACCGTCACGAGCGCGAGGTTGCCCTACAGGACGAAGAGCTCGGGTACCGCAAGATCCGGCTCTACGGAGAGGTCCTGCGCGACTTCGTCGAGCGCTGGGAGCTCCTGAACCGCGGCACCGACATCCGCGTGCCGAGCCGGCTCTGGACGGCATCGCACGAGGAGATCTGCGCGTACCTGCGGAGCATCTTCCAGGCCGACGGCTACGTCAGCGTCCGTCGCGAGCGCGGCTGCGAGAGCGGCCGGGTGGGGTTCGCCGTCATCGGCGAGCGCTGGGCCGAGGATGTTCAGCTGCTCCTGACCGTCGTCGGGATCTACTCGCGGCGGCTTCGGAGAGCCGAACTGCGAGAGAACCGTCACGACCTGCACGAGGTACAGATCGGCATCGGCTCCGAGCGAGCCCGCTTCGCCGAGCTCGTCGGCTTCCCCGGTGAAGAGAAACAGCGAAAGCTCGTCGACTCGCTCCTCCTCCGCGATCCGAAGCGCTGCCCCGACCTCCGCGAGGAGGAGATCGTTGCGATCGAGCCGCTCGGCGTCCAGGAGGTCTACGACATCCAGACGGAGTCCGGCGAGTATCTCTCGAACAACGTCGCCGTCCACAACTGCTTCATCCTGTCGATCGAGGACTCGATGGACTCGATCCTCGACTGGATCCGGCGCGAGGGCGTCATCTTCCGCGGCGGCTCCGGCTCGGGGATCAACCTCTCGAAGCTGCGCTCCTCGCAGGAGCAGCTCTCGAAGGGCGGGTACGCCTCCGGGCCGGTCTCGTTCATGCGCGGCGCCGACGCCTCCGCCGGCACGATCAAGTCGGGCGGCAAGACACGCCGCGCCGCGAAGATGGTCGTCCTCGACGTCGATCACCCGGACGTCGAGGAGTTCATCTGGTGCAAGGCGCACGAGGAGGAGAAGGCGCGCGTCCTCGAGGCCTCCGGCTACGACATGTCGCTGAACTCGCCCGATTGGGCGTCGATCCAGTACCAGAACGCGAACAACTCCGTCCGCGTCACCGACGCGTTCATGCAGGCGGTCGAGGCGAGCGCCGACTGGAACCTGACGGCGCGCACCGACGGCTCGGTGGTCAGAACCATTCCCGCGCGCGACCTCCTCCGCCAGGCCGCCGAGGCGGCGTGGAAGTGTGCCGACCCGGGGGTCCAGTACGACACGACGATCAACTCGTGGCACACGCTCCCGAACACCGGGCGGATCAACGCTTCGAACCCCTGTAGCGAGTACATGTCCATTGATGACAGTGCGTGCAACCTCGCCTCGCTCAACCTGATGAAGTTCCGCCGCGACGACGGCGAGTTCGACGTCGAGGCGTTCGAGCACGCGTGCGACGTCGTCTTCCTCGCGCAGGAGATCCTCGTCGGCTACTCGAGCTACCCCACGCCCGAGATCGAGCGCAACGCGCGGGCCTTCCGCCAGCTCGGCCTGGGTTACGCGAACCTCGGCGCGCTCCTGATGGCGCGCGGTCTCCCGTACGACTCGGACGAGGGTCGTGCCTACGCCGCGGCGATCACCGCGCTGATGACGGGCCGCGGTTATCGCAAGTCGGCCGAGGTGGCCGCCCGCATGGGCCCGTTCGCCGGCTACCAGCCCAACCGTGCGGCGATGATCGGCGTGATCGCGAAGCACCGTGCCGCGGTCGGGAACATCGAGCACGCCCACGCCGTACCCGACGACCTCCTCTCGGCCGCACGCAAGGCGTGGGACGACGCGCTCGATCTCGGCGAGATCCACGGCTTCCGCAACGCGCAAGCGACCGTCCTTGCACCAACTGGCACGATCTCGTTTCTCATGGATTGCGACACGACCGGCGTGGAGCCCGACTTCTCGCTCGTCAAGTCGAAGAAGCTCGTCGGCGGCGGCGAGATCACGATCGTCAACAAGACCGTCCCGATGGCGCTCGAGCGTCTCGGCTACTCGCCGAACGAGACCTCCGAGATCGAGGCGTTCATCGACGAGCGCGGCTCGGTCGTCGGCGCGCCGCACCTGAAGGCCGAGCACTATCCCGTCTTCGACTGCGCGATCGGCGAGCGCGCGATCCACCACATGGGCCACGTGAAGATGATGGGCGCCGTTCAGCCGTTCATCTCCGGCGCGATCTCGAAGACCGTGAACCTGCCCGAGCAGACGACCGTCGACGAGGTCGGCGGACTTCTGGTCGACGCCTGGAAGCTGGGCGTCAAGGCGATCGCCATCTACCGCGACAACTGCAAGGTCGCGCAGCCGCTCTCGAAGAAGGCGGACGCGGCGGCCGCCGCTCCGTCACCCGAGCCGAAGCAGGAGCGCCGTCGCCTCCCCGACGACCGCACCGAGATCGGGCGCAAGTTCCGCGTCGGCGACTACGAGGGCTACATCCACGTCGGCCTCTACGACGACGGCAAGCCGGGCGACGTCTTCGTCGACATCGCCAAGGAGGGCACCACCCTCGCCGGGCTGATCAACTCACTGATGATCTCCGTCTCGCTCGGGCTCCAGTACGGCGTGCCGCTCGAGGTCTACGTCTCGAAGTTCGCCCACATGCGCTTCGAGCCGTCGGGCCTCACCAACGATGCCGACATCCGCACAGCCAAGTCCCTCGTCGACTACATCTTCCGCTGGCTCGGCAAGAAGTTCCTCGACCCCGACACGCAGGCCGAGCTCGGGATCATGAGCGAGGAGGTCCGCCGCCGGCTGACCGAGGGCTACGAGAACGGCGAGTCAGCACCCGTGGCCACGCCGGAGCTCCCCGCCGCCTCGCCCGGGCAGACCGCCCTCTTCAACGCGTGGGAGGACGCGGTCGAGTGCGCCAAGTGCGGCGGCCGGATGATCCGAACCGGTGCGTGCTACACGTGCCGCGACTGCGGCACGAACACCGGCTGCGGCTGACGTCTGCTCGCGCCCCCGGGAGCGCAGCTGAGTCACGCGGTAGCCTTGCGCCATGACGCCGCGTGACGGGCCGACCCGCCTCTGGCATCCGTTCGCGGCGATGGGCAGAGTCGACGGGCACGAGTTCGTGCTCGTGCGCGGACAGGGGTCGCGTGTCTGGGACGCGGACGGCGCCGAGTACCTCGACGCCACCGCCGGTTTGTGGTTTGCGCACGTGGGCCACGGCCGAGCTGAGATCGCCGAGGCGGTTGCAGCCCAGCTGGGCACGCTCGCCGCGCATCACATCTTCGGCGACCATGCGAACGAGCCCGCGCTCGAGCTCGCCGGGCGACTCGCAGATCTCGCACCGGTGCCGGATGCTGCGGTCTTCTTCGGCAGCGGGGGCGGGGAGGCGGTCGACACGGCCGCGAAGATCGTGCGCCGCTACTGGGCTCTGCTCGGGCAGCCGCAGCGTACGGTGATCGTTTTTCGTCGCCACGCCTACCACGGCACGAACGCCTACGGCACGTCTCTCTCGGGGATTCCCGCTGTCCGCGACGGCTACGGGACCCTGGTGGACGACGTGGTCGAGGTCGCGCACGACGATCCCGACGAGCTCGCGCAAGCCCTGGACGAACTGGGCAATCGGGCGGCAGCGTTCATCGGCGAGCCGATGATCGGAGCGGGCGGGGCCATACCGCCGCCGGAGGGCTACTGGCCCGCCGCCGAGCGCATCTGCCGTGACCGCGAGGTGCTGCTGATCGCGGACGAGGTCATCTCCGGGTTCGGACGCCTCGGGACGTGGTTCGGCTGCGAGCGCTACGGCTTCACGCCCGACCTCATGACCTGCGCGAAAGGCATGACCTCGGGGTACCTCCCCCTGGGAGCGGTGGTCGTCTCGGGCAGGGTGCGCGCGCCGTTCTGGGAGGAAAGCGCAGCTCCGTTCATTCAGGGCGGAACCTACTCGGGGCATCCAGGCGCCTGCGTCGCAGGGCTCGCGAACCTCGAGATCATCGAGCGCGAGGGACTCGTGGAACGCGTCGCCGCCCTCGAGCCCGTGCTGGAGGATCTGCTCGCACCTCTCCGGGACATGGACGGCGTAGCGGACGTGCGCAGCGTCGGGCTGGCCGCCGCAGTCGAGCTGGACGCAAGCCTCCTCGCCGAAAGCCCCGGCGCCGCGGCCGCGGCCGTCCTGGAGGCCCGCCGAAACGGTGTCGTCACCCGTGTGCTGCGCGGCGTCGCGCTTCAGATCTCGCCTCCGTTCGTCGTCACCGCCGACGAGCTCGGAACGATCGTGGAGGGCGTGGCCGCGGGGGTGCGTGGGGCGACTGCGACGGCTCGCGCGTGACGCGGCGGCTCGCTCGCGCCGGATTGCGGTAGCTACTGGAGCGGTCGCCTACGGCGGAGCGAGCGACGACCCTGAAGGCTCGGGCCGCTCGTGGAGCTCGGCCCAGCGCGACACGAGCGGCGCCATGTCCAGGCGCTCCGCGGTGTCGAGCGCCTTTGCCGCGCTCGGTCCCGTCCCGCGGCCGAACGTGCCGCGAAAGACCCAGCGGCGCACCAGCCGGCCGAGTCGGAGACGGCGGGAGGAGACGCTCGGTGCACGCTTCGGGTCGAGGTAGAGCTCGACGGTGAGCTTCTTCACGAGGGCCGGGTCGGCCGGCTTCCCCGTCTCGAGCTCGAGCCGATGCGCGACGAGCGACCCGAGCACCTGCACCTCGCGGATCCCGGTGCGAACGGTGCTGCTGACGGAGAACGCCGTCGAGGCCACGAGGACCCACGGGACGCGCGTGAACCGCGCCCCGCGGGCGGTCAGGCGGAGCACCGGCACGGCCGCAGCGACAACCTTCTGCACCAGGTCGGCCGTCGCCTCATTGCGCTCGTCCCCGGCGAGGAGAGCTCTGCCCGCAGCGGCGGACGTCACCCGTGACGGCTTCACGAGCACTCGGTCGAGCGCCTGCTCGTAGGCGGACCCGACGGCGTCGACGAGCGCCGCGCCCGCTTCACGCATCGGCGCGGGAGAGCACGACGGAGCCATCGTCCTCGATCGTCCAGAACGGGTTGTGAGCGACCTCCCACGGATGGCCGTCGGGGTCGACGAACACCCCCGAGTAGCCACCCCAGAAGGTCACGCCGCCCGGGCGCGCGATCCGTGCGCCCGCGGCGCGCGCGCTCTCGAGGACGGCGTCCACCTCGCCGGGAGAACGGACATTGTGGGCGAGAGTGACCCCGCCCCAGCCGCCGCCGTCCTCGACGCCGCTGTCCTCGGCCAGCGAGGCGCGACTCCACAGCGACACGACCATCCCGCCGGACTGGAAGAAGACGACGTCCGAGCCCTGCTCGCAGCTGCTCGACCAGCCGAGCGCCTCGTAGAACGCCCGGGCTGCGGCCAGATCGGCTACTCCGAGCGTGACGACGCTGAGGCGCTGCTCCACGCAGAGATCCTCGCAGACGGGCGGGCGGACGCGGAGCCGTAGAATCGCGCGGTGCGTGACGAAGACGTACGCGCTTCATGCTTCGGGCAGCTCGCGATCCTCGGTGCCGAGTTCGGGGACGACACCCCGTACCGCGGCGGACTCGACCGCGGCTTCACGTTTCGCGGCCGTCGCGTGCCGTACCTGAACTACCAGAAGGGCATCTATCGAGCGGCCGTCCAGCGAGGGCCCGCTGCCCTCTCGATCAACACGTCGTTTCGATCGCCTTACGAGGACGAAGAGACCGAGAGTGGATTTCGCTACGCGTACCGCGCCGGCGACATCGACCAGCCCGACAACCTGGCGCTCCGAGCCGCGCACGCCCTCCAGGCGCCGATTGTCTACTTCGTCGGCACGCGCCCGGGCCGCTACCAGCCGCACTTTCCCTGTTTCGTGGTCGACGATGATCCATCCGGTCGATACGTGGTGGTCGAGAACGGGTTGATGGGCGGGCCGATCGACGACCAGGAGCCGATGGCGATCGCGGACCCGATCGAGAAGCGTTATGCGTTTCGGCAGGCGCGTGTGCGGATCCATCAGGGACGCTTTCGCGGGCGTGTCCTCCCCGCATACAGGAGTCGGTGCGCGATCTGCCGGCTGCGGGAAGAGCGGCTCCTCGACGCCGCTCACATCATCGGCGACCCGGAGCAGCGCGGCGACGCGGTCGTGAGCAACGGCCTCAGCCTCTGTTCGATCCACCACCGCGCCTTCGACCAGAACCTCCTCGGTGTCTCTCCCGACTACGGCGTGCGGGTCTCGCGACGGCTGCTCGAGGACGACGACGGGCCGATGCTCGACCTCCTGAAGGGATTCCACGGCGAGACGATCCTGCTGCCTGCGAGCCGGAACCAGAAACCCGATCGTGAACGACTCGCTCAGCGGTTCGAGCAGTTCGAGCGGGCCGGAGCGGCCTGATGGGAGGCGACCGGATGGTCACGATCGGCCACACGGAGCTCGAGGTGTTTCCGCTCTGTCTCGGCGGGAACGTCTTCGGCTGGTCGGTCGACGAGGCCGCCTCGTTCGCGGTTCTCGACGCCTACGCGGAGGCCGGCGGAAACTTCATCGACACGGCCGACGTCTACTCCGAGTGGGTTCCAGGCAACAGCGGCGGCGAGTCGGAGACGATCATCGGTCGCTGGCTCGCGTCGCGGGGAAACCGCGACCGGATCGTGCTCGCGACCAAGGTCGGCAAGCACTCGCCGAGGGACGGGCTCTCGGGCGAGAACATCCGGCGCGCCGTCGAGGACTCCCTGCGGCGCCTGCAAACCGACCGGATCGATCTCTACTACGCCCACCGCGACGATGCCGAAGTTCCCCTGGGTGAGACTCTCGGCGCCTTCGACGAGCTCGTCCGCTCCGGGCTGGTTCGCTACGTCGCCGCATCGAACTACGACGCGCCCAGGCTCGTCGAGGCGCTCGCGGCGAGCGAGAGCGAGGGTCTGGCCTCGTACGTCGCGCTCCAGCCCTCCTACAACCTCGTCGAGCGCCGCGAGTACGAAGGGGCGCTCGAGGCCGCCTGCGCCGAGCACGGCGTCGCTTGCATCCCGTACTACGGCCTCGCGATGGGCTTCCTCACGGGCAAGTACCGCCCGGGAGCGCCCGTGATCGAGAGCCCGCGCGCGGGGCGGGCGCGCGAGTACCTGAACGACCGTGGCATCGCGGTGCTGAACGCCCTCGACCGGGTCGCGGCCGACCACGAGACAACCGTTGCGGCGGTCGCCCTTGCCTGGCTCGCGGCGCAACCCACCGTCGCCACGCCCATCGCCAGCGCCCGCACCCCGGAGCAGCTCGCCGAGCTCGTGCCCATGGCCGCGCTCGAGCTCAGCGCCGACGAGCTCGCTCACCTGGACACGGCTAGCCGCTAGCGCTCGGCGTCCAGAGAGGCGAGCGTCTCGAGGATCGCCTGGAGCTCGCGCTCGAGCCGGTCGAGACGCTCCTCGACGACGGCCAGCCGATCAGGGGCGTCGTCGGTCGAAGCGGTGGCTGTCCCGGCCGCTGTGGCCGTGAGAGGCATGTCGTCGTCGCCACCGAGCAGCTGGCGGTAGCGCTCCTCCTTCTGGCCGGGTCGTCGAGGGAGGCGCACCGCCAGCTCGCGCGCGGCCAGACCGTCGAGCGTGCGCTCGACCTCCTCCAGCGACCCGAACGGATGGAGCCGCTCGCTTCGCTGCCGAAGCTCGCCGACGGTCTGCGGGCCGCGCAGCGCCAGCACGCAGAGGATCGCCATCGCCGGGGCGTCCAGCCCCAGCGCCTCGTCGAGCAGGTGGCGGTACTTCACCGCACGGCTGCCGGGACCGCTCGCGAGTCTCACCCAGCGCCGGCGCGAGAGGCGGTCGAGCGCCACCCGGATCGTGGCGTCGTCGTAGTCGACCACGGGGTCGCGGTTCGTCGACTGGTTGCACGCCGCCCGGAGCGCGTTGAGCGAGAGCGGATAGACGTCGGGCGTCGTGCGCTGCTTCTCGATCAGGCACCCGAGAACCCGGAGCTCCGCCGCATCGGCGTCCACGGTGGGAACGCTATCGGCGGACGAGGAGATTCGTGGCGAGCGGGTACCGGCACGAGCTCGTGGAGGCGCAGAGAACGCGACAGCGCTCCCGGTGGACGTGGCCCATGCGTTACGCAGCACGGGATAAGGTGAAGGCCGTGACCGACACCCCGAGCGTTCCGTCCGTCGTCGCGACACCCGCCACGGGCGCTCCCGGCAACGCGCGCTCGGTCGGCCTCTCGATCCTCTGGTTCATCCTCACGCTCGGGATCTACTCCTTCTTCTGGGTCTACCGGACGTTCGACGAGCTCAAGCGCTATGCGGGCCAGGGCCTGGGCGGCCCGCTCGGCCTCGTTATCTACCTCGCCTGCGTCTTCGTCGCTCCGATCGCGGTGGCGATCACCGGGGTCTTCGTCTCGTCCGAGGTGCAGAACCTGTACGAGCGGGACGGCCGCGAGGCGCCGCACACCGGGCTCTGGGGCCTCTGGCTGCTTCTGCCGATCGTCGGCAGCTTCATCTGGTTCATCCCGACGCAGCGCTCGCTGAACGAGTTCTGGGTCTCCAAGGGCGCCGAGCCGCGCTAGCGCGCTCTACAGGGTCGCCCCGAGGATCCACGGGTTGAACTCCTCGGCGCCCACCCCGGCGAGCTCGCTCTTCGTCCGCTTGCCGGACGCGACCGCGATGACCTCGTCGAGGATCTCCACGCCCAGCTCGTCGAGGCTCATGCCGTCGAGAACCCGCCCTGCGTCCAGATCCATGTCGGGCTCCTGGCGCGCGTAGAGCTCCGAGTTGGTCGCGATCTTCAGCGACGGGGCGGGCTTGAAGCCGAACGCCGAGCCGCGCCCGGTCGTGAAGGCAACGACGTTGCAGCCGCCGGCGACCTGGCCCGTGACCGAGACCGGGTCGTAACCGGGCGTGTCCATGTGGACGAAGCCGCGCTCGGTGATCCGCTCGCCGTACGCGACGACCTGGTTCAGCGGCGTCGACCCCGCCTTCGCGGCCGCGCCGAGCGACTTCTCGTAGATCGTCGTCAGACCGCCCGCCTTGTTCCCCGGGGCCGGGTTGTTGTCGATCGACGCGCCCCACCAGGCCGTGTACTCCTCCCACCAGCGGATCATGTCGACGAGCCTCTGGGCAACCTCGGGGCTTCTCGCCCGCCGCGTGAGCAGGTGCTCGGCCCCGTAGATCTCCGTCGTCTCGCCCAGGACGACCGTGCCACCCTGGCGGACGAGCTGGTCGCACGCCTTGCCCAGGCCCGGGTTTGCGGTCACGCCCGACCAGCCGTCGGAGCCACCACACTGGAGGGCGAGAACGATCTCGGACGCGGGAACCGGCTCGCGCCGGGCGCGATCGGCGAGAGGGAGCAGCTCCTCGACCGCCTCGATTCCTCGCTCGACCGTCCTCGCGAAGCCGCCGTCGTCCTGGATCGTGACCACGAGCGGCGCATCGTCGGCCAGCCCGGCGTACTCGATCATGTCGTCGGGCTGATTCACCTCGCAGCCGAGGCTGAGAATCACGTAGCCCGCGACGTTCGGGTGGTCGACCACCCCCGTGAGCGTGCGCTGGAGCTGGTGCACGGCGTCGGAGCCGATGTGCGCACCGCACCCGCCCTTGTGCGGGAAGCCGATCACGCCGTCGACGTTCGGGAAGCCGTGGAGCGCCCCCGGCCGGCCGAAGTGCTCGACCACCGCGGCGGTCGCGGACGCCGAGCAGTTGACCGTCGCGAGCACCGCGACGTAGTTTCGGGTGCCGACTCGGCCGTCGGGGCGGCGAAAGCCGAGGAACGTGCGGCGGGCTTCGTCCGGAACGAGCTCGACCGGCGCGTAGTCGGCGCAGAACGCGTGGTCGCGCTCGAACTCGCGCACCGCGAGGTTGTGGACGTGAACGTGGTCGCCGGGCTCGATCGTCCGCGTCGCGAAGCCGATGATCTGGCCGTAGCGGAACACGGGCTCTTCCTCCGCCACGCGGCGAACGGCGACCTTGTGCCCCGGTGGAACCATCCGAGCGACCCGGATGCCGCCCCCGCCGTCGCGTAGCCGTGTCCCCGGCGCAAGCGGCGCTTTCGCGATCGCGACCGTGTCGTCTCGGTGGAGACGTACGGCAGCGTCTGCCAGGTCGACCGGTTCCTTCGGTGCCCTGCTGAGGACGAGTGGGTCTACCCGCGCCTTCGTCGTCTTCTTCCCCCTCTGCTCTCGGCCTGCACTCCTGACCGTACTCGAAGCGAGAGTACTGAGCCGAAGCTGAACCGCGAGCGGTCTCCACGCGCGCGAGCTTCCGGCCTGTCGTCAAGCGCCACGTAGTCTGCGCTGCTATGGCCGGCTGGTCGAGGCTGGCCGCCATCCCAACCTCTGTAGGCCGGACACCTAGAGCGGTTAGCATGGGCGTGCGTGCGCCACTACGCGGCTCTGTCGATTGCCTCGATCGTCCTGGTCGTGTGTCTTGGGGGAGGAGTCGATTCGGCGGTTGCTGTCTCGACCGCGCCGCCAATCCCGGTGCAACTCGAGACTGCGGTCAAGCAGTTCGCGGGTCAGCATTCGACGTATCCGGGTGTTGCGCTTGCCGTCATGTCGCCGCGGCTGTCTTGGGTCGGCGCGGCCGGTTCCACGGCTTTGTCGTCGCGGAAACCGCTCGACCCGAGCGCGACGTTTCGGATTGCGAGCGTCACGAAGACTTTCACGGCCGCCTCGATCTTGCGGCTGGTCGAGGACGGACGGGTCGGCCTGGACGATCCGATTGCCGAGCATCTGAAGGCGTCCACCGTGGCGCTCCTTCGGGAGGGCGGTTACGCCGTCGACGCGATGATGGTCCGGCACCTGCTCACGCACACGAGCGGGCTGTACGACTATGCGGAGGACGAGGCCTTTCAGGAGTTCGTGTTCACGCATGGGCGCCACCATTGGACGCGCGCCGAGCAGGTCAGCTTCGCGATCACGCACGGGAAGCCATACGCGCCGCCAGGGCAGGAGTTTCACTACTCCGACACGGGCTACATCCTTCTTGGCGAGATGCTCGAGCAGATCACCGGGCGCGGGCTCGCTGCCGCGTATCGCAGCCTCCTGCAGTTCAACCGGCTCAAGCTCGACGAGACGTACCTCGAGACGCTCGAGCCGAAGCCAGCGAAGGCAAAGCCGCGCGCGCATCAGTACTTCGAAACGATCGACGCGACCGGCTTCGATCCCTCGTTCGACCTCTACGGCGGCGGCGGTCTCGTCTCGACCGTCGACGACCTGAGCCGCTTCTACCGCGCCTTGCTCGGTGGCCGGATCTTCAAGAAGGCGGCGACGCTACGCGTGATGCTCGGCAAGCCGAACCCGACGCGCCTGAGCGAGGTCGGAATGGGGATCTTCGCGGTCCAGATCGGACGGGAACACTGCTGGGGCCACTCCGGCTTCTGGGGCACCACAGTCGTCCACTGCCCCCGCACCAACGTCACGATCGCCGTCGCAGTCAATCAAGCAAAGAACTTCGACCGCCCATCCCAGCGATTCCTCGGCGAAGTGCTCCGGCTCATAAGCCGCACCTGACCTGCGCTGTGCTGCATATCTGCCCGACGCTTACTGTCGCTGTCGTCGTGTGCCGAGACGCTCCTAGCCAGTAATTTGACGCTCTGCGGCGTCCGCGACACTCGAGATGGCAGCGAGGACGTCAGGAGACGGGGCCGGTTTCGAGAAGCCGCTTGAGACGCGCGTAGCCACGGTCGAGGTTCTTCTGTGTCGTGCTCGCGATCATCGGCTGCATCACGCGAAGCATCCCGCTCGGCCGGCCCGTGACCGAAGCCTGCACCCGCGTTCCACCATCCTTGGCGGTGAACTGAAACACGAGAGTGGTTGGGAACGGCCCCGATGTACTTTCGACAGTCATTCGGTTGGGAGGGTCGTGCTCGACGATCTCCCAGGTGTACTGATACTCGCGACCCATCGAGCGCATCCTCGTCCGAACGGTGCTCCCGACGCCGATCGGCTCCGGCGACGTCAACTCCTCGCTGTCCACGCTGCCGTCCCAACTTGGCCTGTTCCGGACATCGCCGACGAACGCGAACACCTCGTCAAGAGGACGGGCGCGTTGTCCTTGGGGCTCGGACCCGAGACGAAGGAAAGGAAAAGGGTGATCGAGGAAGTGTCGGCCTGACGGCAGGCGAGACGAAGGTCGAGCGGAACGACGGCTACGCTGCGCCGATTCGGTTTTCGCGTCCAGCCCACTCGCGCTCGCGCAGCACGAACTTCTGCACTTTTCCGGTCGACGTCTTCGGCAGGGGGCCGAACTCGATTGCGTCCGGGCACTTGTAGTGGGCGAGGTGGTCGCGGCAGAACGTAATGACATCCTGCTCCGTTGCCTCGGAGCCCTGCTTGAGGGTGACGAACGCCTTCGGGCGCTCTCCCCAGTATTCGTGCGGGGTCCCGACGACAGCGCACTCGAGCACGGCCGGATGAGCGACGATCGTCTGCTCGACCTCGATGCTCGAGATGTTCTCACCGCCTGAGATGATGATGTCCTTGCTGCGGTCGCGCAGCTCGATGTTGCCGTCGGCATGCCAAACGGCAAGGTCGCCGGAGTGGAACCAGCCGCCGCTGAACGCGGTCTCGGTCGCCGCCTCGTCTTCGAAGTAGCCGCTCATGAGGATGTTGCCGCGCATGATCACCTCGCCCATCGTCTCGCCGTCTTGGGGGACGTCGTTGATCTGGCCGTCGACGACACGGACGAGATCGGCGGAGATGTACGCCTGACCCTGGCGCGCAAGGAGCTTCGCACGCTGCTCGAGTGGAAGCTGGCGCCACGTCGTCTGCTCGGGACAGACCGTCGTCGGACCGTATGTCTCGGTCAAGCCGTAGACGTGGACGACCCGGATGTTCAGCTCGCTCATCCGAGCAAACAGCGTCGGTGAGGGCGGAGCAGCGGCGACGATCGCCGTCACCGATCGCTCCAGGCGATGCGCTCTTGGGTGGTTGATGATCATCAGTTGCACAGTCGGCGCGGCGTTGTAGTTCGTCACGCCCTCGTTGTCGATCAAGTCCCAGACGCGTTCGGGATCCACGACCCTTATCGTCACGTGGCGGGCTGCGACCGCGGTAACCGCCCAGGGGAAGCACCAGCCGTTGCAGTGGAACATCGGCAGCGTCCACAGATAAACCGACTCCTCGGAGAGACCGCCGACGATCACCTCGTTCAGCGCGTTCAGGTAGGCGCCGCGGTAGGTGTACTGCACGCCCTTGGGCCGTCCCGTGGTGCCCGAGGTGTAATTGATGGAGATGGTCTCCTCCTCGTCCTCCAGCCAGCTCGCGGGCATGACCTGGGACGCCGCCGCGAGGAATTGCTCGTATGGGTCCCCGGGGGCGCCGGTGTCCGCGCAGCGGATCACGGTCACGCCCGGCAGCTCAAGCGGAGTGACGAGAGCCTCGAGCTCCACGTCGAGCAAGAGATAGCGTGCGCCGCTGTGCTCAAGGATGTACGCGATCTCGGCACTCGCGAGGCGGCCGTTGACTGCGACGAGGATGCCTCCCGCCGCTGGAACGCCGAAGTGCGCCTCGAGCATCGCAGGGGAGTTCGGAAGGAGCGTGGCGACGCGGTCTCCCTTGCGAAGGCCTGCTGCGCGAAGCCCGTTCGCGAGCTGCCAGGACCGGTCCGCGAGCTGGCGGTAGGAGTACCGCCGCTCGCTGTGCACGAGGGCGACACTGTCCGGGTACATGTACGCGGCTCGCCGGAGGAAGTCGACCGGGTTGAGCTCGGTTCGGTAGACCCTGCTCCGTGGGGACTCTGGTCGAGACGCCGTCGTCGCGGAAGGCGTGCCGGTCGTTTCCGCCTCCGTGTCCGTCATCTCCGCGGCATCGGCGGGAGGAGAACGCCCGGGTTCATGATCCCGGCAGGGTCGAGCTCCGCCTTGGCGGCCTGGAGCGCGTCCGTGAACAGTTCGGGCACCTCGCGCAGGTACCACGGGCGGTGGTCGCGCCCGACGGCGTGGTGATGGGTGATCGTGCCGCCGAGCGCGAGGATCGCCTCTGAGGCGGCGTGCTTGATCGCGTCCCACTGCTCGAGCTCCTGGCCGGGACGGCCTGGCGCGTAGATCGAGTAGTAGGGCGCGGCGCCGTCCGGGTAGACGTAGGCGAAGCGGCAGGAGACGGCGCCGCCGCCACAGCCCTCGTGCACGGCCTGCTTGACCGCAGCGAGCACACCGTCGTGGAACTCCCAGAAGCGATCCCAGGTAACGGCCGTCTCGAACGTCTCGTGCACCAGGCCGAGCTGGACCATGGCGTCGCGGACGTGAGGGCCTCGCAGGAAGGCCGCGCGCCAGACCGCGGCCGCGTCGTTCGACTCCTGCTCGGGGAGCTCGCCGTGGTGGTCGGCACAGATCTCGAGCGCGCGGGAGATCCACGCTTCGAGCTCGTGATCGCTCGACTCGAAGGCGAGCACGAGGATTGAGTGCGATCCGTCACCGCTTCCCGATAGCAGCGCCTCGTCATGGTCGAGCAGGCGACAGTTGCTCGGATTGAGCCCGGACTGCGCCAGCTCACGGGCTGCCTCCACCGCCTCCGCGAAGTCGGCGAAGTACACCGACGCGCCGGCGCGAAACACCGGCCGTGCTTGGAGACGCATCCACGCCTCGGTGATCACGCCAAGCATGCCTTCCGAGCCGCAGAACAGCCGCTCCGGGGACGGGCCCGCGCCCGAGCCCGGCAGTCGCCGCGTCTGCAGCACGCCGCGGGGCGTCACGATGCGCAGAGCCTCGACGAACTCGTCGATATGCGTGTACAGCGTCGCGAAATGGCCGCCGGAGCGCGTCGCGATCCAGCCGCCCAGCGTCGACCACTCGAACGACTGCGGGTAATGGCGCAGCGTGAGGCCATGCGGCTTCAGCTGCGCTTCGAGGGCGGGCCCAAGCGTCCCGGCCGCGATCCGGGCGGCGCGGGAGATACGGTCGACCTCCAGGACGCCGTCAAGATTGCGAAGATCGAGGCTGACGGCGCCGCGGTAGCCGTCACCGACATCGGGTTCGACACCACCGGCCACACTGGAGCCGCCGCCGAAGGGAATCACCGCAGCGCCGGCCTCACTCGACCACTCGAGGACCGATATCACCTCGCCCTCGTCGCGCGGAAACGCGACAAGATCGGGCGCGTGTGCGTAGTCACGGCGAAACGCGCGCACGAGATCGCGAAACGATCTCCCGTACGTGTGACCTGCCCGCTCGTACGGATCCGCGCTGAACGCCGCCTCGAGCGATGCAGGTGGCGAAAGGCGCGGAGCGCGCAGGTCGAGCTCCTCCACCCGCGGCGGCTCCTGGACGCGGATGCCCTCGATACCGAAACGGTCGGCGAAGGTGGCGCCGAGCTGCTCGAGCTCGCTCTCGCCGAGCCCCTCGCCCTCCAGGCCCCAGCCCCAGAACTTGCGCCTCCCGACGGACAGCGTCGCAGGCATCCACAGCAGATTGGTGCCATGTCCTCACCCTGTCAAGGAACGCACGTGCGCACTCGGCCTCTGCGCAGGTGATCCCGTCCTGCCAGCAACTCGTGCGGCCCCGAGGGGAGCCGCCAGGGGCGACTTCTCGGCTTCAGCCGCACGATCGTCTCCCGCCCCGTTGACGCGGTGGCCCTACCTGCACGCAACTCGAACCCGCGCAGGGGAGGGGCCCCACGACCCGGAGTCCCGACGCGCGGGGGTACCGGGGCCGGACCCGTGGGCGACCGAAATCATGCGCGCACCAACATGCTCAGGGGCGCGGCACGCCTCACACTCTGTTCGCACTGCGGCTGCCGCCCGAGCGCCCCGGACCACGCGACCCTTCTGGAGCGGCCCAAACCCTAGACGGCGCTAATTGAGCCTGTGAGCTTGCTGACCTACTGCTGACCCGCCTTCCCGAGCACGTCTGGCCAAGCGGCATGGCAGCGCGACCCCTTACTCCCCCGGTAGAGGTCAGCCATTGGTTGTGGTTGGGTCGGATCGCCGCACTGGTGGCCGCCGAAGGCGAGGAACCTTCCTCTACCAGGTGCTCGAGGCCGCGATCGGCGAGGCGGGCGATTAGCCAGGTCACCCGCTCGCGCCCGTCTGAGTGTGCAGGGAGTGCACAACTCCAGGCACGGGAGGGACAGTACGGACGCTACGGACGTGCTGTTTCGGGGTGGGGGTTGGGTTTGCGCTCAACCATCCCGCTCATCCGTTTGGAAGCCTGAATCGAACGCTTACCAAGAAACCGCCTTCCCTTGGTGCGCCCCTAACCCGCGCGTCCCTACGCTCGGTTCCACGACGGACACCGCGACACGGAGGTGACGACAATGGAAGAGGCGCCCCTGCTCTTCATCGCCTTGCTCAGCGTCCCCGCGATCTTCGCAGCTCTCGGCCTTCCTCTCGTCGGCATCGTGCTCGGCCGGCGCGACCGGGAGGCGTCGCGCGCCGTCACGAAGGCGCCATGAGGCTCAGGGGAACGCTGCGCGGGCTCGGGTGGAAGCGCGGCCTGCTCGCGACGGTGACGGGAGCGGTCGGGCTGGTCGCGCTCAGCCAGGCCGTGCCGTACGGCCGCGCCCACGACAATCCGCCGGTCGTGGCGGAGCCGAGCTGGAACAACGCCCGCACACGACAGCTCGCGGTCCGCGCTTGCTTCGACTGCCACTCGAACGAGACCACCTGGCCCTGGTATGCGAACGTCGCCCCGATGTCGTGGCTCGTCCAGCACGACGTCGACTCGGGACGCGCCACGCTGAACTTCTCCGAGTGGAACCGCCCTCAGGAGGCGGCGCTCGAGGCAGCCGACTCAGTCGCCGGCGGAGAGATGCCCCCGCGCCAGTACACCGTCATCCACGGGAGCCTCTCCAAGGCCGACCGCGCCCAGCTCGCGGCGGGACTCGGGGCGACCATCGGCGGCAGCCAAGGCGGCGGCTGAGACGGAACCTGCGCCGCCCTTGAGGCTTCCCGAACGAACTCCACACCTGGCGCTCATCCGCGGCGACTACGCTCGGTCGCCATGACGTCGATCCGCCTGGCCGCCGCGGCGCTCGCGGCAAGCGCCGCCGCGACACTGGCGGGTACTGCTCCCGCCGGTGCCCCCACGTGCACGATCACGGGCACCGACGGGCCGGACCGGATCCTGTCGGGCGACCGAAACGACACGATCTGCGGGCTCGGTGGCGACGACATCATCATCGCCCGCGGAGGCACCGACCACGTCTACGGCGGCGACGGGAACGACACGATCTACGGCGGAAACCGCAAGGACTACCTCGAGGGCGAAGCGGGCGACGACAGGATCTACGGCGAGCTCGGCGACGACGTCCTCTCGGGCGGGGACGGAAACGACCGGCTCTTCGGCCAGAGCGGGTTCGATCGCCTCGAGGGTGCAGACGGCGACGACATGCTCGCCGGCGGCGGCGGCGGTGACCTCCTCGACGGCGGGCCCGGCGTCGACTGGCTCGCCGGAGGTAGGCGCGGCGATCGGCTCGAGGGAGGGCCCGGCCGCGACAGGCTGGCCGGCGGTCGCGGCTACGACCGCTTCTACGCGCGCGACGGCGTCCGCGACACGGTCTCGGGCGGTCCCGGGCTCGACGCCGCGGAGGTCGACCGCGCAGACGTCGTGGCGGAAGTCGAGTCGATCAGGCGCTGAGCACGATCTCCATACCCTCGCGCGCGAGCTCGGGCGCCTCGCCGTTGCCGTTCCAGAGCTCCCTGGCACGAGCGAGCAGCGACTCGAGATCGGCGTCCGTGTGGTGAGGGTCGTGGTGGAACATGAGGAGGCGCTGCGCGCTCGACTTGCGTGCGAACGTCACGGCGTCCGACACACTCGAGTGACCCCAGCCGACCCTGGACGGATACTCGTCCTCGCGAAACTGCGCGTCGTGGAGGAGCAGATCGACGTCCGCAGCGACGTCGTAGCCAGAGATCCACTCGGGCGGGAGTGCATCGAGGTCGAGCCCGAGCGCCGGCTCGTGGTCGGGGATGTAGGCGAACGTGCGGCCGGCCTCCTCGAACCGGTAGCCGACGGTCGGGCCCGGATGGGACACGGGCCCCGCGAGAATCCGCGCCGAGCCGATCGCCCACGGCTCCGAGGGCACGTCGTGCCAGGTGATCTGGCAGGGCACTTCCGAGAGCCGGCGGGGGAAGAGTGGCGGCGAGAGGTAGCGGGCGATGCGCTGTTCGAGCGTCTGCACGGTCGACGGCGGTCCCCAGATCTCGATCCTGGTCTCGGGGTTCCAGAGCGGCGCGAAGAAGCCGAGGCCCTCGAGGTGATCGAGATGGAGGTGCGTCAGCAGGAGGTGCGCCCGGCACGGGCCGGCGTCGGCCAGGGCAAGGCCGAGCCCGCGTATCCCCGTGCCCGCGTCGAGGACGACGAGCGTGCCGTCGTCGAGCCGCAGCTCGACGCAGGACGTGTTGCCGCCGTAGCGGATCGTCTCCGCGCCCGGAGTCGCGAGCGAGCCACGACACCCCCAGACGGTCAACCGCATCCCGTTAGAGCTCGTCGTCCTCGGCCCAGAAGACGGCAACCACCCCGACGAGCGTCTCGCGCGACGAGAAGAGCGGAAAGGCCGTCACCGACACCAAGCGTCGGACGCCGTCGAGCCCGGTGATCCGAAACGTGCGATGTGCCGGCCGTCGTTCGAGCAGCGCGACCCCGGGCGGCATCTCGCCCGCCGGCAGCGGCGCTCCGTCGAGATCCTCCATCTGGAAGCGTTCGGTCCACTCGTCGGGCGCGAGCTCCTGCGCCTCCGCGAATCGGCGCCCGAGCACGCCCTCGGCCGGCTCGTTGAAGTAGACGAAGCGCCCATCGGCGTCGAGGACGACCATGGGCGTCGCGAGCTTCGACGCGAACTCGCGCGCGAGAATCAGGAGAAGATCCTTCTGCCGCTTCGTCTCGGCCACGGCCGGCGAAGCCTACGCGAGAGTCGCCGCCCGCGACCCGGCGAGGGCCAGGGTTACGGGTGCTGCGCGACGCCGATCACGTCCACCGAGACGATCGCCTCGGGCCGGAGGAAGCGCCCGTCGGCCAACGGCCAGCCCCCCGGAGCGCGCTCGTCGAGCGTCCGGATCAGCTCACGCGCCTCCTCGATCGCCTCGACGCGGCTGATCGGAAGCGTGACGGGCACCCGCTCGCCGTTGGTGAGCAGGATGACCACCTGCGCCGCGGCAACCACGGTCGCCGAGGCCGGCCGGGGGGCGATCGCTTCCGACTCGTCGTGTGCCTCGGCGAGGCTCTCGAACGTGCGACCTCGGACGCTCTCGTAGGCGGCGTCGATCGCACGGACGAGATCGCTGGGAACGGCTACTGCGAAACGCGGCTTTCGATCGAGGGCCTCGGCAATGCGACCGAAGAGGAAACGGTTCGACGGATCGGCCACCGCCACGACGGGCTTGTCGCCTTCGAGCGCGATCACGAGCGCGCCCCATTCGCGGGCGCCCTCCTCAGCCAGCAGCGAGACCGCGCGCGGATCCGGCTCGACCTTGGACACGTCGACGAACTCGAGGCCCTTCTGGGCAGCGAGGATCTTGCAGAGATCGCGCTCGGAGACGAGCCGGCGCTGGAGCAACACCTCGCCAAGGCGCACCTGGTGGATCTTCGAGTGCTCGAGGGCCTCACGCAGGAGGTCGTCGGGAACGAGCCCCGCCCGGAAGAGCAGCGTTCCTAGCGGCGCGTCGGCGCGCGCGTCCTCGAAGAACGAGGTTACCTCGTCCTTGGGCATGGTCGGAACGGTCTGCGTGGCGTGCGCGGACATGGAGCTGGCTGACACATTCATCGGCGTCGCACGACCGGGCCTGCATCCCGAATGGGGGACGCGGCGGGCGGGAGCGATAGGGTACGAGTCGTGTCGGCGTTTTCCGAGCTCGCGGCGATCCCGCCCAAGTCGATCTGGGACGGCGCCGTCGCCCGGGCCGTCGAGGGCGACCGGCTGACCTTCTCGGTGATCGAGTTCGAGCCGGGCAGTGTCGTCCCCGAGCACCACCACGAGAACGAGCAGGTCGGTGTCCTGGTGCGTGGGTCGATCACCCTGACCGCCGGGGCCGAGACCCGGGAGCTCGTACCCGGAGGGACGTGGTGCATCCGCGCCGACATTCCCCACTCCGCCGAGGTCGGCGCCGAGGGCGCGGTCGTCATCGAGGTGTTCACCCCGGTGCGCGACGACTGGGGGTCGGTCGCGGCGGGGGAGCCGCGAACGCCCTCGTGGCCCTAGCCGGCTACACGACGGTGACCGCGATGCGCTGCGCGGCGTTGTTCGCGTAGCCGCCCACGTTCCAGGTCGGCTCGAGCGGCTGTTCGTTCCCGGCCGCGTCGATCGCCCGGCACGCGAGCACGTGCTCGCCCGCGGGGGCGTCCCAGGAGAAGCTCCAGCGCGTCCACGCCCACGGCGAGCCGACGTCGCGCTCGAGCTTCGCCGAGGCCCACGTGCGGCCTCCGTCGGCGCTGACCTGGACGTCCTCGATCGGGGCCCAGCCGGACCACGCGCGCCCTGTGAGGTCATGCGGCCCCGCGGCAGCGGTTCTCGCTCGGGTCGGGAAGTCGGGCGTGCCGGGGGGAACCATGAGCGCCCGAGGAAGCATCCGGGTCAGCGGGATCCCCTCGTCGTCCTCGTCCTTGCGGACGACATAGGCGCCGACCTGCTGGTGACCGGTGAACGGCTCGGGGACGGCCGAGATGCGTCCGAGCCACTTCACGTTGGTCATCCCGTACCAGCCGGGAACGATCAGGCGCAGCGGGAAGCCGTGCTGAGGCGGCAGCGGGCGGCCGTCGAGCTCGAACGCGAGCAGGGCGTCTCCGTCCGTGGCGGCGGCAACGGGAAGGCTCCGCGCGTACTCCTGCTCCTCCCCGTCCTCGATGCCTCGGTCGAGGCCCGCGAAGACGATCTCGACGGCCTCCTCGGTGACACCCGCGTTCTCGAGCACCGTCACGAGCGGAACACCCCGCCAGCGGCCGGTGCCTACCGCCTCCTCGAGCCAGGGCTGGCTGCGCACAGGCGGCTCGAGCCGCGCCCGTCCGTTGCCCGCGCACTCCATCGTCGTGACGACCTCGACCGTCGGAAGGGCGGTGATGTCGTCGAGCGAGAGGGAGAGCGGCCGCCGGACGAGTCCGTCGACCGCGAGCCGCCAGGAGGCGGCGTCGACGTACGGGATGTCGTAGTGCAGGAGCACGTAGTGGAGGCCGATCGGAGTGATCGGGTAGCGGAGCGCCTCCAGATGCATGCCGTGATTTCGCGCCGCAAGGGCGAGCTGCTCGAGCGTGACCACTGATGGCAGTCTACGGCCGGCCGATCCCGAGTAGCCTCCCGGCGTGCGCTATCGGGACCTCGGCAGGACAGGCCGGCAGGTGAGCGAGCTCGGCTACGGCATGTGGGGGATGGGCGGCTGGAGCGGGTCGGACGACGACGAGTCCCGACGGTCGCTCCAGCTCGCCGTCGACCTCGGCTGCACCTTCTTCGATACCGCCTGGGCCTACGGCGAGGGGCACAGCGAGCGCCTCCTCGGGGAGCTCGTGCGCGCGAACCCCGAGCGTGGACTGCTGGTCGCGACGAAGATTCCGCCCAGAAACCGGGTCTGGCCGACGCGGCGCGGATCGGCGCTCGACGACGTCTTCCCCGCCGACCACATCCGCGAGTACGCCGAGCGCAGTCTCGAGAACCTCGGGCTCGACCGGATCGAGCTGCTCCAGTTTCACGTCTGGGAGGATGACTGGGCCGACGACGAGCGCTGGCGGGAAGCGACCACGGACCTCAGGCGGGAGGGTCTCGTGGAGGCGTTCGGGATCAGCGTCAACCGCTGGGAGCCCTGGAACGTCCTGCGGACGCTCGAGACGGGCGCCGTGGACGCCGTCCAGGTGATCTACAACGTCTTCGACCAGGCGCCGGAGGACGAACTCTTTCCCCGCTGCCGCGAGCAGGGCGTCGGGGTGATCGCCCGGGTGCCGTTCGACGAGGGCACGCTGACCGGAACGCTCACGAAGGAGTCGAGGTGGCCGGCGGACGACTGGCGCAGCACGTACTTCGTCCCGGAGAACCTCGCCCAGAGCGTCGACCGGGCCGAGGCGCTGCGGCCCCTCGTGCCTGCGGGCTCGACGATGCCCGAGCTGGCGCTTCGCTTCGTCCTCTCCAACCCCGACGTGTCGACGGTGATCCCGGGGATGCGCCGACCGGAGCACGTCCGCGCGAACGTCGCCGCCGCCGAGGCCGGCCCGCTGGAGCCCGAGCTGCTCGAGCGGCTCCGGGCGCACCGGTGGGATCGAACGCCGACCGAGTGGTCGCAGTAGCCTCGGTCGCCGGGCGAGCCGCGAAGCGGCAGGACGAGCCCCGTCCTAACCGAATCCGAACGAGACCCGTCTACCCTTGAACGCGTGCTGTCTCGATCGAAAACCGTGCTCGCACTCACCCTGGCCACGCTCGCCGCTGCACTCCCGACGGCCGCCTCCGCCCACCCGACGCTCGTCGTCGGCGCGGCCGAGAACGCCGTTCAGACGCCCAGCCTGACCGACTCCAAGGCCCAGCTCGAGCTGGCCGCAGCGGCCGGGCTCCAGATGGTCAGGGTCGTCGCCCTCTGGTACGGGTCGAGCACGCCGTCGAGCGACCAGCTCGCGGCCTTCACGACGACCGCCCGCGCAGCCGACCTCGTCGGCGTGCGGCTCGCGGTCAACGTGTTCCCGGCCGTGAACCGGCAGGCGCCCAAGGACGACGCGTCGCGGGCGTCGTTCGTCTCGTTTACCACGGCCCTCGCCCGGGCGGCGCCGACCGTTCGGGACTTCGTCGTCGGCAACGAGCCCAACAAGCAGTTCTTCTGGCACCCCGAGTTCGCTCCCGACGGCACGCCCGCGGCGCCCGCCGCGTACGCGGCCCTGCTCGGGGCGACATACGACGCGCTCAAGGCGATCAATCCCGCGATCGTCGTCGCCGGCGGGGCACTCGCGCCGCGGGGGAACGACAACCCGAACGCGGTCTCGAACGTCTCGATGTCGCCCGGGAACTTCATCCTGGCGATGGGCGAGGCCTATCGCGCAAGCGGCCGGACGATTCCGATCATGGATCAGCTCGCGATTCATCCCTACGGCGAGCGCTCGCAGCAGCCTCCGACGTTTGAGCACGCGGGCTCGTTCATCGGGCTCGGCGACTACCCGAAGCTGGTCGGCTTCCTCGGGAGGGCCTTCGACGGGACCGGCCAGCCGGGCTCGGCGCTGTCGATCCTCTACGACGAGTACGGCGTGCAGACGGCACCTCCGCCCGCCAAGGCGTCCCTCTACACGAATCCGGGTGCGCCGCTCGCCGACGACGCCGTCACCGAGGACATGCAGGCCGCCTACTACCGCAAGGCGCTCCAGATGGCGTCGTGCCAGCCGACCGTCGCCGGAATCCTCTTCTTCCACGCGGTCGACGAGCCGGACTACGGTCGCTGGCAGTCGGGCGTCTACTACCCCGACGGGACGCCCAAGTCGAGCTTCGCGGCGATCCGCAAGGCCACGCTCGAGACACGGCGCGGCATCATCGCCCGCTGCCCGGGCATTCGCGTTCCCGTCCGCCTCCTCGGCCTGCGCTTCCCTGCCGAGACGGCGCTGCCGGCAGCAAACCGCAGCTGGCGGATCGCCGCGGGGTGCGCGCAGGACTGCAGGTACGTCGCACGCCTCGAGCGCCTTCCGGCCGGCTCGGTCACTCTCGCCAGGACCGGATTCCTCGTCGGAGGCGGGATGCGGACGATCGCCCTGCCCACGCGAAAGGTCGCACCGGGCTCGTACCGGTTCTCCGTCCGGCTCGTCTCCAGGGTGAACTCCGCTGAACCGCTGATCAGGACGAGCCGAACCCTGCAGGTGGGCTAGTAGGGCGGAATTGCCGAGCTCACGGCGACGTTTGACCGAGAGGATGACCGTTCCACGCCGACTCTGCGTCTTCTTCGGCCTCCACCGCGTGAGAGGCATCCTCGTGCAGCGCACGGACGGGTCGGTCCGGATGGTCGCTCGCTGCGCGACCTGCGGCTCGAGCGCCTGACCGAGCCGGCTGACCCGCGATCGAGGTGGCGTAGAATCGCCGCCTCGGATGGGGGTCAGGATCGGCATCGACACGGGCGGCACGTTCACCGACCTCGTGGCGATCGACGACGAGGGGCGCTCCACGCTCGCCAAGGTTCCCTCGACTCCCGACGATCCCGTCGCGGCCGTCGCCGCCGCGCTCGCGGACGCGGCGGTCGACCCGGTCGACGTCGAGTTCGTCGTCGTCGGGACGACGATCGGGATCAACGCCGTGCTCACGCGCCGAGGTGCGCGCGTCCTCTACCTGACGACGAAGGGCTTCGAGGACATCCCGTACATCCAGCGCATCAACCGCAAGCACCACTACGACTTCCGCTGGCGCAAGCCGACGCCGCTCGTGCGCCGGCGGGACTGCGTCGGCGTCGCGGAGCGTCTCGACGAGGAGGGCGGCGTGCTCGAGCCGCTCGACGCCGACGCGCTCGCCAGCGCGCTCGACGGGCTGGAGCTCGACGGCGAGCCGACGGCGATCGCGGTCTGCCTGCTCTTCTCGTATCTGAACCCGGAGCACGAGCTCGCCGTCCGCGACGTCCTGCAGGACCGGCTCCCCGGGGTGCCGGTGTCCCTGTCGCACGAGGTCGCCCCGATCTGGCGCGAGTACGAGCGCGGCACGACGGCCACGGTCGACGCGTTCACCAAGCCGCTGTTCGAGGCCTACGTGGACGGCGTGTCTCAGGCGTTCGCCGACGCGGGCGTAGCCGGGCACTGGGCACTGCTGAAGTCGAACGGCGGCCACGCCCTCGCCGGCGAGGCACGGGCCAGACCCGCGCACCTCCTGCTCTCGGGAATCGCGGGGGGCGGCATCGGCGGGGCCTACATGGCGCGGGCGGCGGGCGTCGAGCAGGCGATCGCGCTCGACATGGGCGGCACGAGCTGCGACGTCTGCCTCGTGCTCGACGGCGAGCCGCTCTACTCCTCCGACTTCGAGGTCGAGTGGGGCTTCCCGGTCAGCGTCCCGAGCGTCTCGACGAGGACGATCGGCGCGGGCGGCGGGTCGATCGGCTGGGTCGACCCGGGCGGCTTTCTCCAGGTCGGCCCGCAGAGCGCCGGCGCCGTCCCGGGACCGGCGTGCTACGGGCAGGGCGGCGAGGACGCGACGATCACGGACGCCAACGTCGTGCTCGGCCGGCTCGACCCCGCCTTCTTCCTCGGTGGACAGATGCGCCTCGACCCCGAGAGCGCGCCGGGCGGCCCTCGACCGCCTCGGCAGCGCGCTCGATCGTGACGCCGTCGACGTCGCGTCCGCGATGGTCCGCGTCTGCAACGAGAACATGGCCAACGCGATCCGCATCGTCACCGTCGAGCAGGGCATCGACCCGCGCGAGCTCACGCTCGTCGCCTTCGGCGGCGCCGGGCCGACGCACGCGTGCGAGATCGCCGACGCGATGGGGATCCGCCGCGTCGTCGTGCCGCCCGGCGCCGGGGCTCTGCTCCGCCTTCGGCGCGCTCGCCGCGACCGTCCGCGTCGACGCGGTGCAGAGCGTCTACCTGACCGACGCGCGAGGCGACGGCGGCCGAGGCTCGACCGGCTCTTCGCGGCGCTCGAGGCGCAGAGCCCGCACGGACTTCGCCGCCCAGGGTCTCCGCGAGCAGCCGGCCGTGCGCAGGTCGGTCGCGATGCGCTACCAGGGCCAGAACTACGAGCAGGAGGTGGCGATCCCGGACGGAGCGATGGACGACGCGGCGCTCGCCGCGGTCTACGCCGAGTACGGCCGCCTGTACGAGAGCTTCTACGGCTACCGGCTGGACGGCATCCCGATCGAGGTCGTGCGCGCTCTCGGTCGTCGCCGCCGGCGAGCCGCCGTCGTTCCCGCGCCTGCCCGGAGTGCCGGAGCGGCGAGGCGGCCGCGCCCGGGACACGGGAGGTCTACTTCCCCGAGGCGGGCTTCGTGGCGACTCGGATCGTGCGGCGCGAGGAGCTCGGGCACGGAGATGCGCTCGCGGGCCCCGCGATCGTCGAGTTCGATGGACTCGACCGTCGTCGTGCCCCCCGGCTGGGCGCTCGCAGTCCTCGCCGACGGCATCCTCGAGGTGACGCGCGGATGAGCATCGACCCCGTGACGCTGACCGTCCTCGTCGAACGCGTTCGTGAACATCTGCCGCGAGATGGGCGATCACGATGATCCGGACGGCCTTCTCGCCGATCTTCAACGAGGGCCTCGACTTCTCGTGCGTCCTCTTCGACCGGCGCGGCAACATGATCGGCCAGGCGGAGTTCTGCCCGGCCCAGATCGCAGCGAGCCTGTTCATCGTCCGCTGGACGCTCGAGGAGCTCGGCGTCGACTCGTTCGAGCCGGGCGACGTCGTCCTCCACAACGACCCCTATCGGGGCGGCGCGCACATCCCCGAGCACTCGGTCATGCGTCCCGTCTTCCACGAGGGCGAGCTCTTCGGCTTCGTCGCCAACGTCGGCCACCTGGCCGAGATCGGCGGCAAGGCGGTCGGGAGCTTCGCCGCCGACGCGACCGAGGTCTTCCAGGAGGGCCTGCGCATCCCGCCCGTGAAGATCGTCAAGCGCGACGAGAACGACATGGAGCTGTGGCGGCTGATCATGGCGAACCACCGCACGCCGCGGAACACGTGGGGCGACCTGAACGCGCAGATCGGCTCGCTGCGGGTCGCCGAGCGGCGCGTGATCGAGCTGCTCGACCGGCTACGGACGCGACTTCGTCGAGCAGGCGGCGGACGAGCTGATGGACTACTCCGAGCGCTGGATGCGCGCCGAGATCGCCGCGCATTCCCGACGGCGTCTACGAGTTCACGCGAGCGGATGGAGGACGACGGCGTCGTCGCCGAGCCGGTGAGCTTCCACGTCACCGTCACCGTCGACGGCGACGAGCTCGTCGTCGACTGGACGGGCACCGACCCGCAGGTGCGCGGCCCGATCAACGCGACCTACGGCGTCACGGCCGGCGCGACGTACAACGCCGTCTTCCACCTCACGGACATGAACATCCCGAAGAACTCGGGCGCCTACCGGCCGATCCGGATCATCGCGCCGCCGGGCTCGGCGGTGAACGTCGTCCTACCCGGGCCCGTCGGTCGGCGGCAACACCGAGACGCACCCGAAGCTCGCGGACATGGTCGTCGCCGCGCTCGCGCCGGCGCTGCCCGACCGCGTCGCGGCCGCCGAGGGCGGCACGGCCTGCAACTTCCTCTTCGGCGGCGTCCACCCGAAGACGGGCGACTACTACGCCAACTACCACCTCGAGGGCGGCGGCTGGGGCGCGAAGTCCTACGACGACGGCAACGACGCGATCATCGTCAAGAACGGCAACTGCCGGAACACGCCCGTGGAGATCTTCGAGACGCGCTACCCGCTGCGCGTTCTCGAGTACTCGCTGATCGACGACTCCGGCGGGCCCGGGCGGATGCGCGGCGGGCCTCGGCACGCGCCGCATCCTGCGCGTCGAGGAGGGCGCCGAGGTGACCGTGAACGCGCTCTTCGACCGCACGAAGCCGGGGTTCGGAGCCTTCGGGCTCGACGGCGGTGGGCAACCGGGCGGCACCGGCGCGATCCTGCGTCAAGCGCGCAAGGGCGAGCCGGAGTTCCGGACGTTCTCGGAGGTGTTCGGCACGGTGTCGGAGTCGAAGTTCACGAACATCCGGCTCGTCGGCCGGCGACGAGGTCCTGATCGAGTCGCCGGGCGGCGGCGGCTACGGCGACCCGCGCGAGCGCGACCCCGAGCGGCTCGAGCGGGACTTGGCCGAGGGGTTCGTCTCGAAGGGGGTCGCGCAGGAGGTCTACGGGCGGGTGACGCCGTGAGCGGCCGTTGGCGGCCGATCGTGAGCCAGGTCTGGGAGACCGTCGTGACGCCGTGCGACTGCTGCGGGCAGGTCGTCGCCAGGCAGCTCTGGGTCGTCGACGTCGAGGGGAGCGAGCGGCGCTTCTGCGGCCCCGAGTGCGAGGAGCTATACCGCCGCTACGTCGTCGCACGAAAGGAGACCTGATGTCCGATCCCACGACGTTCGAGCTCGACGGGCTGACGTGGAGCGAGGAGGCGCCCGGAGTGCTCGCCCGCCGGACCGAGGCGGCAGGCGCGAGCTGGGCGATCGTCGAGTACGCCCCCGGCGCGAGCCGGCCGGAGTTCTGCGAGGTCGCGCACGTGGCCTACGTGCTCGCCGGCGCCATCACGTACGCGTTCTCGGACGGCCGCCCCGAGCTCGTCGCGCGGGCGGGCCAGGGCTTCACGCTCCCGCCCGGGGCCCCGCACCGCGGCACGAACTACGGCGCAGAGGCTGCGCGGCTCCTCGTCCTCGACGAGCCATACCTCGGCTAGCCGACTGCTGCCCTACGTGTTACCCTACGTGCATGAAGAAGACGAGCGTCTATCTCACCGACGCCGAGGTCGATCGTCTGGAGTGGCTCGCTGAGCGCGAACGGATGTCTCAGGCACAGATCATCCGCGCCGCCATCCGTGCGTACGCCGGCGAGCCACGAGCGGATCGAAGCTTCGCCGGTGCACGTAGCGGCGAGGGGCCGGGCACCTCGGTCGCAGACATCCCCGAGCATCAGCTCCTGGCCGGGTTCGGCGACTGACCCTCGTCCTCGACACCGGCCCGCTGGTCGCCATGCACGACCGTCGAGACCCCTACCAAGCCGAGGTCGAGGCGCTTTTCCGAGACGAGCCTGGCGACCTCGTTCTCCCGGCACCCGTCACGGCGGAGGTCGACTACCTCATCCACACCAGGCTCGGAGAAGCCTCCCGGCGGGGGTTCCTCGCCGATCTCGCGGCCGGTCGTTATCGGGTCGAAGCCCTGGAACCACACGAGTACGACACCGTCGCCAGGCTCGAGGAGACGTACGGTGACGTCGAGCCCGGCCTCACCGACCTCTCGATCGTGGTCATCGCCCACCGCGTCGACACAAACCGGATCGCTACCTTCGACGAGCGGCACTTTCGCGCCATGCGACCATTGGCCGCCAAGACGGCGTTTCAGCTGCTTCCAAGAGACGCCTGAAACCACGCTGCCGCCCCGGGGCTCCCCGCCCTCGACGAGCCCTACCTCGGCTAGCCGACACCTCGCCCTCTACAGCCCGTCGGCGAGCGACCTCAGCGTGGCCACCTGCCCTGCGGTCAGCCAGCCGGCGCTCCCCAGAGCCCCGACGGCGTCCTTGTACGCCTGAATGAACTGCGGCTTCTTGCTCGGAAGCGTCTGCGGCCCGATCTTCGTCAGGATCACGCACGCTCCGGTGACCGCCGCGTCGACCACACGCTTCGCCGGCGCGCTCAGAGCTTGGTAGCGCGCCGACCCCTGCACGAATTGCCTCGTCAGCGTGCACACGCTCGGCGAGTCGACGACCACGGTGAAGCTCGTCGAGCCCGTGCCCGTGTTACCGGCGTTGTCCGTTGCATTGCGGGTGACGGTGTTCGCGCCGAGCGGGAACGTGTGGGCCGGACTACGAGAGGATCAGCGTGCGTGAGGGCTGCAAACGCGGCGCAAAGAGCCTGAAGATCCCCGGCCTCGGCAGGGGCGGCGACCAGGACGCGGTAGGAGCTTTGGCGCGAGAGTGACCCTCTTCCGCCATGCCGTCGTCTTCCCGATCCCGGCCTCGCCCTGGATCAGCAGCGCGGCGGCGAGCTCCTCGCCCTTCGACGAAGCCGGCGAGCTCGGTCAGCTCTCGTGCCGGCCGACGATCGCAAAGCTCCCGTCGCGACCTCGTGACGAACGAGTCAGCGGACGATCGTCCCGTTCGCGCGAACGACGAGCCAGAGTCCGCCGAACTCGCGGACGTTCTGGCAGCTCACCTGGCCGACGCGGCGGTCGCCGACGTAGAAGTAGACGGGCCGTCCGGCGACCGTGAGCTGGCGCGAGCCGTCGCTGCGTCGGGTCGTCCCGAGCAGCGACCGCTTCACTCCGGCGGGCGCCCGAAGCGCTCCGCGGACGATGTACGGAGGCCACGCCGTCGCGCACGCCCCGTAGCAGGCGCTGCGACCGCGCGGGTCGCGGGTGAACGCGTAGAGGGTGAAACCGCGGCTGTCGAAGAGGATCCGGCCGAAGGCCGACGAGCGGACGGTGACGGTGGCCTGCGCCTCCCCGGCCGCCGGCGCGGCGGTGGCGGGCGCGGCGGCCGCGGCGAACGCCGCGACGGCGAGAACGGCGATGAGTGCGATGTGTCTGGACATGCAGATGCCGTCTCGCCGCGCCGCGAGGCGTTACGGTCGGCCAGATCGAGCGCGCTTAGTCTCGGTCGGCAAACTGATGACTCATCTCTATCCGGAAATCGAGCCTTACGACCGCGGCCTGCTCGACGTCGGGCAGGGAGACTCGATCTACTGGGAGACGTGCGGCGACCCGTCAGGGAAGCCAGCCGTCGTGCTGCACGGCGGTCCCGGCTCGGGATGCACGCCGTGGTCTCGCACGCTCTTCGATCCGAGCGCATACCGTCTCGTGCTGTTCGACCAGCGCAACTGTGGGCGAAGCAGGCCGCACGCGAGCAACCACGACACCGACCTCGCGGCCAACACCACCGCGAATCTGGTCGCGGACATCGAGCTCCTTCGCCGACACCTCGACGTCGATCGCTGGCTGGTCTTCGGCGGGTCCTGGGGCAGCACGCTCGCGCTGGCCTACGCCGAGGCGCATCCGCATCGAGTCCGGGAAATGATCCTGTTCGGCGTCACGACCGGACGTCACACAGAGTTCGACTGGGCGTTCCGTGGCGGTCTGGCCCGCCTCTTTCCCGAGCAATGGGAACGCCTGCAGGATGCGCTGCCGGTCGCGGAACGTGGCGATGACACCGTCGACGCATACCACCGGCTCCTGAACGATTCGGATCCCGCCGTCCGGCGGCAGGCCGCCGAGGCCTGGTGCACGTGGGAGTCCGCGACGCCGGCGTGGCCTCCGCAAACCGGCCTCGCGGAGAGATTCACCGACCCTGACTATGCGCTCGCGTTCGCACGGATCGTGACCCACTACGTCCGCCACAACGCCTGGCTGGAGGACGGGATCCTTCTCCGCGACGCCGGCGCGCTGGCGGAGATCCCGGGCATCCTCGTCAACGGACGCTTCGACTTCCAGGCGCCCCTCGGAAACGCGTGGGAGCTCAGGCGCGTGTGGCCGCGCGCCGAGCTCGTGGTCGTCCCCGATGCCGACCACGCCGGCGACGACGAGCGCCTCGGCCGGGAGCTGGTTCGCGCCACGGACCGGTTTGCCGACCTCCCATGACGGAGCTACGATCTCCCGCGCGATGCCGGCTCGTATCGACGCGCTCGATCACGTGGCGCTGGTCGTCCGGGACCAGACGCACTCGGTCGAGTGGTACGAGGACCTCCTGGGCCTCGAGGAGGTCTACCTCGACGAGTGGGACAGCATCCCTCGCATGCTCGTCGCGCCCGGGACGCAGACCGGGGTCGCGCTGTTCCAGGCACCGGATCCCGAGGCGGGCTACGCGCATGGCGAGATCCGGATCGCGCACGTCGCGTTCCGGGTCGACCGGCTCGCGTTCGAGGCGATGCAGGTCGAGCTCGGCCGGCGCGGGATCGAGTTCGAGTACCAGGATCACGTGGTCTCGCACTCGATCTACTTCCCCGACCCGGACGGCCACGAGCTCGAGCTGACCACGTACGAAATCTGATTCGGGCTGCGATCAGGGACGCCTGATCTGGCCCGAGCCCCCGAGCAGCACGAGCACGAGGGTGGCGATCGCGCCGCCCATAGCGGCGATCCCGAGGGCGAAGACGCAGACGACGACGATGGCCTGCCACCAGCTCACATGTGGATTAGACCACGGCGCTCACCCGAGCTGGAAGATCCTGACCGGTGGCCCGCGCCGAATCGTGCCGACCTCGTAGCCGCTTGCGGCCGCGAGCTCGACGAAGCCGTCGGCGGCGCCCCGCATCGGGTCGGCGACCAGCGCCACGCCGCCCGGAGCGAGGAGCTCGCGCAGCGCGGCGGCAAGCGCCGCTGGAAGCCATGCCTCGTAGAGGAGGTCGGCGGCGAGGACGAGATCGAAGCGGCCGATCGCGAGTGGCGCCCGCAGGTCGAGCTCCACGAGCTCGGCCTCGACCCCGTTCGCGCCGGCGTTGCGCCCGGCGAGCGCCAGCGCCTCGGGCATGACGTCGGCGAAGGTGACGTGTGCGCCCAGACGCCCGGACACGATTCCGAGGAGGCCCGGCCCGCAGCCCAGGTCGAGCACCGTGCGGCCGCCGAGGTTCCCCAGCTTCGCCAGGTGGTCAGCTAGTGCCGCCGCCGCAGGCCAGACCTGCCCGAAATAGGGGTTGCGGGCACCCTCCCAGCCGACCGCGTCCAGCACCTCGTCGTCGTCGAGAACCTCGAGCACGAACGTCTCGCCGGCGACCGATACCGTCTCGGTGCGAGGCGTGAAATGGCGAAGCGGGTCGGTCGGAGCGGTCACACTGAGGCTCATGAGAGCACGGATCGCGCTCCTGGCGGTACTCGGCATGGTCGTGGGCGCGGCACCGGCCGCGGCGTCGGACACGAGCAGCTATCGAGGCCTCGGGACGTGGGTCGACGTGTACGACGCCGCCTCGTGGGCCAACCCCGAGCGCGCGGTCGCCCGGATGCAGGCGCGCGGTATCGCCACGATCTTTCTCGAGACGTCGAGCTACCGCCGTCCGGATGACCTGTTTCGCCCGGACCGGGTCGCTCGGTTCCTCGACGCGGCACACGAGCGCGGGCTTCGCGTCATCGCGTGGTACGTTCCCTCGTTCGCGAACCTCCGACGCGATCTTCGCCGCTCGCTGGCCGCCGTCTTCTACGAGGCCCCGTCGGGGGCGCGCTTCGACTCGTTCGCCCTCGACATCGAGTCGTCCCTCGTGCGATCGGCGGCGCGCCGGACCGAGCGGCTGCTCCGCCTCGCTTCCGGGATCCGCGCCGCCGCCGGAGAGGGGTATCCGCTCGGGGCGATCATTCCGTCGCCGCGCGGTATGGAGATCCTGCCCGCCTACTGGCCGGGGTTCCCGTACGCGAATCTCGCCGCGGTCTTCGACGTCTTCCTGCCGATGGCGTACTTCAGCTACCGCACTCGCGACGAGGCGACGGCCGGAGCCTATGTCGCTCGGAGCCTCGAGATCCTGCGCGAGCAAGTCGGTGAAATGCCCGTGCACGCGATCGGCGGCGTGGCGAGCAGGTCGCGTCCCGGTCAGGTGCGGGGCTTCGTCGAGGCTGCATGCGCCGGCGGCGCGATCGGGCTCAGTTTGTACGACTTCGAAACGACACGGCCGCGCCAGTGGGACGAGCTCGCGCGACCCGGCTCCTGCACCGTATAGTCGCCCGCATGGAATCTCCCGCGATCATCCTCATCGACGTCCAGCGCGAGTACTTCACGCCCGAGAGCCCTCTGCTGATCCCGGACGGGCCGCAGGTGCTCGAGCGGCTCACCGGCCTGCTCGAGCGCGCCCGCGCCACGGGGACGCCCATTATCCACGTGCAGCACCACGAGGATGCGAGCTCGGACGTCTTCGCGACGGGAACACCCGCCGTGGAGACGATGCCCGAGGTGGCGCCCGCCGACGGCGAGCCGCTCGTGGTCAAGCACCTTCCCGGCTCGTTCGACGGGACCAACCTCGACGATCTGCTCGACGCGGCCGGTGCTCGTTCAGTGGTAATCGGCGGCTTCATGACGCACATGTGCTGCGACACGACGGCACGGGAGGCGAACGCGCGCGGTCTCGAGGTCGTGTTCCTGACCGACGGCACCGCGACGCGCGACCTCGTGGGACCGAGCGGCGCGACGATCCCGCATGCGGCCGTGCACGAGACGATCCTCGCCGCCCAGGGCGACGGGTTCTCGACGCTGCGAGACGTGGCGAGCGTCAGCGCCGAGCTCTAGCGACTCGCGGCGTAGCGGACCTCTTCGCTCGAACCGGCCGCCAGCCCGGGCCCTGCCGCGACGCGCGAGATGACCGCCCGCAGCGTGTGCTCGCCCGACGGCGCATCCCAGTCGAACGACCCACGCGACGATCGTCCGAGTCGCGCCTTCGCGACGCCGACCCAGCGAACCCCGTTCCAGCGCTGGAGCCACACGACCGCGCCAGGTCGGGCCGGGCGCACGTGCACGCCGAGCCCGTCGGAGAGCTCGACCAGCGGGCTGACCGTCATGGCCACGGGCTCGCTCACCGCACCCTTTGCCAGCGCGCGATACACCGTGCGCACCCGCGGGCGGACGAACACGCTCCAGGTGCCGTCGTCGATCACGGAGACGGTCGCGACGTCTCGCCGCGTGCCGTCGGCGAGCTCGGCGACGATCTTCACCCGCTCCGACGCCCGGTCGCTCGTCACCGTTCCGGCAAGCCCGACCTCGTTGCCGAACACCACGGACGTCACGGGCGCCTCCAGGGTCGAGGCGGGCTCGGGCAGCCGCAGGTACGGCAGCCTGGCGAGGCCGTCGAGGCCGCTCGCGGCGGGAATCTCGTCACGGAGGCAGATCGCTTGCTCGAGCAGATCCGCGGCTCGACGGGCGGTCCACGCGTCGAGCGAGTCACCGGATCCGTCCGCCCGTAACCGCGCGCGACCCGTCTGGCGGCGCAGCTCGTCCGCGACGAGCTCGCGCGCCGCCGCCTCGCCTGCGCCCCTTGCCGCGAGCTCGGCACGGTAGGCGTCGGCGTTCCCTTCGAACGAGCGCTCGATCACATGCGCAACGGCGGCGTCGACGTCTGCCCCCTCGGGCGCACCGAACTCGGCGCCTTGCAACAGCCGCGCGAGCAGGAGATCGAGCGCGACCTGTCGATCACCAACTGCTGCGGCGAGCTCGTCGACCGCCGCCGTCTGGAGCGCGGCTCCCGGGCCGAGCGAGCACTGGACGCCGGCGGGAAGCCTGATCTGACCCGCCGTCAGCGAGGCGTCGAATGCGGCCCCCGCCGCGGCTGGGCCGTCACACCAGGCCGGGTTTCGTACCCAGAGGAAGACGCAGGCCGCCGCCTCTTTGTCGGGGTCGTCGGTTCCCGGGCCGAATGTCCCCCACCCCCAGGACCACACCGACCCGAGCGGGATCTCCGACACCACCTGCCGCACCGCGAGCGCCTCCCGCTTGACGACCGCGAGCCAGGCCTCCCTCGGCTCGAGCCCCTCACGCCCGCCCTTGCCGAGTCCCGACTGGAAGCCCACCTGGAGGCCGATCCGTTCGGGCGGGATACCCAGGTCGCTGAACGTCGCGACCGCCGAGCGCATCGCGATCCGGCGCATGCGGCTCCCTAGCAGCACGCCCCGATCATCGACGACGCGCGCGTGGAAGTGCACCTCGCGTACGAGATGCCCCGCTTGCGCGGCCTGGCGCCACCAGTCCGCCGCCTCTCCGCCCGTATGCGGTGCCTTCGGCCGGCCCTCGTTCCCTGGCACGAGCAGGTACGAGACGGCGCCGCGCGAGGCGATCGTCTGCATGAGGAGGAGGACGTTCGCGCGGTACTGCGCGTTGGCAGCGGGCCAAGGCGTTCGGATCCAGCCACCCCAGAGCTCGTTCAGGCCGATGATCGGCGTGTCGCATCCCGTCGAGTCGATCGCCTTGTTCACGAGGTCGTTGGCGATCCCCGGAATCGACGCGGTCTCGGCGGGAAACGTCGGGCTCCCGACGATCCTGGACAGGCGCATCTGCCAGTAGGCGGACACCGGCCCGAGCAGCCGTAGCCGCTTCGGCACCGAGATGCCGCTCGAGGCGAGCACCAGACCGGGCTTGCCGAACGTCCGCTCGCGGAACTTGACCGAGCCGTCGGAGAAGTCGATCCAGATCGGACGCTCTGCCGGATAGCTGCACGGCGCCGCGCGTGCGCCGGACGCTAGCCCCAGCGCGATGGCGGCCAGGCAGACGAGACAGGCGGCGAGTTTGGTCACGACAAGCGGTTCTCCCGGAGCGGGTCATTCCCTTCCGCGCCGAAGCGCTCTAGGCTACCGGCGTGCCGTATGGCTGGCCCGTCAAGCCGTTCGACAGACAACACCCGGTACGCGGCTTCCTCAACGACCCGCGCATCCAGGGAACGAGCAAGGCGTTCCATTTCGGCATCGACGTCTCCGCGCCGGACGGGACCGCCGTCTACGCCGTCGAAGCCGGCAAGGCGTTCGTCGAGTCGAGGCTGACGGTGGCGATCGCCTCGTCGAGCCGGGAGTTCGGCTACTGGCACATCGTCCCCGCGGTGGCACATCACGCCCGCGTGGAGCGACACCAGCTCCTTGGTCACATCGCCAAGGGGTGGGGGCACGTCCACTTAGCCGAGCGGCGAAACGGCGTCTATGTCAACCCGCTGCGGCGCGGCGGGATCCAGCCGTACGACGACCACACCTCGCCGACGATCGTCTCGATCGGCCTCTTCCGCGGAGCAAGCAAGGTTCCGCTCACGCGGGTCACCGGCAGTGTCGAGATCGTCGTCGAGGCGTTCGACACCCCGCCGCTCCCGGTCCCGCCGCCATGGAGCGGGATGCCGGTGTCACCCGTGCGCCTGCGCTGGCGGGTGATGCAGGCCGGCCGGGTCGTGCTTCCCTGGCGGACCGGTCTCGACTTCGCCGTCCACCTGCGAAACGACGGCTTCCGGACCGTCTACGCCGAGGGCAGTCGTCAGAACCGTCCCGACAAGCCCGGCCGTTACCGCTACCTGCTTGCCCGCGACTGGGACACCCGGGCGCTTGCAAACGGCGAGTATCGGCTGTGGGTCGAGGCGTCGGACTCCCGTGACAACAGCGCACGGGCCGGCGTCTGGCTCGCCGTCGTCAACTCCTGACGCAGGAGCGGGGAGCCGCTGCCCCGGAGCGAGGGAGAATCCTGTTCGAGTGAGGCCCGCGGCCGCGAGCGCGCGAGTCAGCGTGGTCAGGGGCGCGTCGCTCGCGGCCGCATCGATGTCGTGGGCCACCCCGGCACGCAGGCCAGGCCACTTATTTTCGGAGGGTCCCGACTAGCCCGCGGTTCTGACGACCGAGATCCCCCAGGCCTCCCCGGAAGCAAACAGCCTGTCGGGGTCCACGTCGCCGACCCAGCCGATGAAGTGCTTCTCCGGAGCGGCCTTCGTCGAGCCGAAGACGGCGAGGCGCTCGGGCGATGGGTAGGTCACGCTGTGATTCTCCCCGCGTTCGAGAGCCTCGAAGCGCTCCTCGGCCGCAGGTCCCTCGCCGTAGCCCTTCCCCACGCGGCGCTACCTAGTGCTCCGTCCCGGAAGTCACTGGCGCTCTGGGCGGCTGCAAAGCGGCGCCGCGCTGCGTCCTCAGTCGCCCCGATATGTCCCGATATCGGGGCTCCCTGCGTCCTTGCCCGGCTTGCTTTTCGCGCGCCAGGATCATCAAGCGACTTCCGGGACGGAGCACTAGGTGCTCTTCACCTGGATCGTGCGTGAAACAGAGGTCCCGGTCTGCGAGGTCGCCGTGATCTTGAGCGTGTAGGTCTTCTTCTTCGCGACCGCGAGCGCCGCCTTGAACGAGAACCATCCGTCCTTCCCGAGGGATGCCGACGCGATCGCGTTCCCCTGGAGCTTGCCGCCGAGGAGGATCTGGTAGTTGATCCCGATCGGGGCGCCCGTTGGAAGCCCTGACTTGAGCTCGAGCGCCGACACCTTGATCGTGGGGTTCTTCGTGCCGGCCTTGAAGGAGTAGATCGCGTTGGCGGCGTCGACCGGAGGCGAGACAGACGAGAACATCCCGTAGGCCGGCTTCGCGTTGTTCGAGACGTCGATCACGCCTCCCGCGAACTGCCACTGCGCCCCGACGGTGCGCGGGCTGTCGCGGAAGATGAACCAGACGAACATCGAGACGTACGAGGCGTTCTTGGCGATGTTGAAGGCCTGCTTGCCGTAGGACGACTGGGTCGAGTACGAGACGCCGTCCGACCGCTGCGGCTTCGTCTGGTAGCCGTATTCGGTGATCCAGATCGGCGTGCTCTTGCGGCCGAACCACTTGCTCACGTTCGTCTCGTACTGGTTCAGGTTGCCGAGCGTTACGTTCGGCCACTTGACCTTCTGCGTCGGCTTGGCCGTCGGGGTGGTCGCGTACGGATGGATCGTCGCCGCGTCGAACTTCAGCTTCTTGTTCGCCTTGGCCACGAGCTGCATGAACCGGCCGGGCGAGTGCGAGTCCTGGGCGGAGCCGGGGCTCGGCTTGTCGCGGCCGCGAGGCGACACCTCGCCGATGCCTACGAGCGCGCTGCCGTTGCCGGCCTTGATGCCGCTCTGAGCGGCCTGGTAGAGCTTCGCGTACGTCTTCGGCGCGACAGACCCGCCCTTGGCGTCGAACTGCGGCGCGAGGAACTGCTCGAGGTTGGACTCGTTCCAGACCGAATAGAAGCGGACGTACGGGTACGACGCGTAGCGGCCCGAGTACCTCGACGCGAGCGCCTTCGCGAAGTTCTTCAGGTCGTTCATGTTCTTCGGCGCGTAGTTCGGAGTCTTGCCACCGTTTGCCCAGCCGGGGACGCCCCAGATCGTGATCAGGATCTCGGCGCCCTGTGCCTGTGCGGTTCGCACCAGCTCGTCGACGTCGCTGAGCCGATACGTCGGGTCGAACGGATTGGCGGCGTTGGCCGGCCGCGTCGGCGCCGCCTCGGCCCAGATCACAGTCGCGCGAAACACCGTTGAGCCTGTCGCGGCGGCGCGCTGGATGACCGCCTGCCGGTCTGGCGCGTAACGAAAGTTCTGATCGTCCTGGAAGCCGAAGTACATCCGCGACGCCGCACTCGCGCCGAGGGGTGCGAGCAGCGCAAGGGCGAACAAGACGACGAGCAGACCGGCGAGACGGCGCAAGACACGAGCTCCTTCTGGGACGGCGTGGGCGGCGGCAGCGTAGCGGTTCGGTGTTAGGAGGGAGTTAGGTGGCGCCGCGCCAGCTCCTCCTCGACCGCGGCCGGGTCGAGCCCACGCCCAGCGAGCAGGACGTACGTGTGGAACCACAGGTCGGCCACCTCCGCGACGAGGCGCTCGTCCTCCTGAGCGGCCCCGGCGAGCGCGACCTCGACCCCTTCCTCCCCGACCTTCTGGGCGCAGGCGTCGACGCCCCGGTCGAGCAGCCCGGCCACGTACGAGCCCTCGGGCCGCCGCCGGGCGCGGTCGGCGACCACGCGCCATAGCCAGGGTGCAAAGCAGGAGACCGAGCCCGTGTGGCACGTGGGCCCGTTGGGGCGCACGCACAGGAGGATCGCATCGCCGTCACAGTCCTCTCGAAGCTCCTCGACCGCCAGCGTTGCGCCGGACGTCTCGCCCTTGCGCCAGAGCGTATGTCGCGATCGGCTCCAGAAATGCGCCTCCCCCGACTCGCGCGTTCGCCGGAGCGCCTCGTCGTCCATCCAGCCGAGCATGAGAACGCGACCCGACTCGGCGTCCTGGACGACCGCGGCGCGAAGCTCTCCGACGGGGCCCGCGTCGCTCCCGGCGGCCGGGCTCCCACCGGCGGGTCCTCCGCTCGCAGCACCCGCACGCCCACCCCCGGTCTCCCCCCCGCCCTGGGACCCGCCCGGGTGGGTGGCCCGGCGCTCGGGTTGGAGCGTATTGTCGGAATCCGCACCGGAGCGTGCCGGATCGTCACGGAAGCGCACCGATGTGTCACTCTGGGCGGCCATGCGGGTCAGGCGGCCTCTCGCACCGGGACGCCGAGGTCGGCCAGCTCGCGTCGCAGCGTCGCCAGCCGGGCCGGATTCTCGTGCAGGATCGACGCGAGCAGCGCGGCCTGCGCAACGCCGAGCGCCGCGGCGACGTGCTTCGCCTCGCCCGCGCCCCCCGACGCGATGACCGGAATCGACACCTCTGCCGCCACCGCCTCCGTCAGCTCGAGGTCGTAGCCCGCACGCGTTCCGTCGGCGTCGATCGACGTCAGCAGGACCTCGCCTGCACCGCGGTCCTGTGCCTCGCGCGCCCACGCGGCAGCCGAGCGGCCCGTCGCACGACCGCCCGCGTGCGAGAAGACCTCCCCGCGCGCCGCGTCGACGGCGACGACGACGGCCTGGGAGCCGAGCCTCTCCGCCAGGTCGGTCAGAAGCTGGGGCCGCACGAGCGCCGCCGAGTTGACGGCGACCTTGTCCGCTCCCGCCGCCAGCAGGTGCTCCGCATCGTCGAGCGAGCGCACGCCGCCGCCGACGGTGAAGGGAATCGCCAGCCGCTCGGCGACCCGCCGAACGAGCCCGACAAGCGAGTCCCGCCCCTCCACCGTGGCTTTGATGTCGAGGAACACGAGCTCGTCGGCGCCCGCATCCGAGTAGGCGGCCCCGAGCTCGACGGGATCGCCGACGTCCCGCAGCCCGGCGAAGTTGACGCCCTTGACGACGCGCCCGGCCGCGACATCGAGGCAGGGGATCAGACGCGGGAGAGGCATTCGGCCAGGAACCGCGCACCGGCGGCTCCGCTCTTCTCGGGATGGAACTGGACGCCGACGAACGGCCCCTGACGTGCCTCGGCGACGACGCCCTCGGAGAACGCCGTAGCGGCCGGCGTCTGGCACGCGTACGAGTGTGCGAAGTAGTACGCGGGGCCGTCCGGCTCGACCGGGGCCCAGCCGATGCGCGGGACGCGGCCTTCGCGCAGACGGGTCGCCCGCCCCGGAACGAGGTCGAGGCACCGCGTCCCGCCGTCCTCCTCCGACTCCTCGAGTGCGAGCTGAAGGCCGAGGCAGATTCCCAGCGTCGGGCCCTGCGCAGCGACCCGCGCCCGCAGCGCCTCGTCGAGCCCGCGCTCGCGCAGGCCGGCCATGGCAGTCGCGGCGGAGCCGACGCCCGGGAGAACGGCAAGATCGGCGGCAAGAACGTCGTCGGGCTCGCTCGTCGCGCGCGCGTCGGCCCCGAGCCGCTCGAGCGCGAGCACGACCGAGCGGATGTTGCCGGCCCCGTACTCGCAGACCGCGACTCTCACTCGGCTCCCACCACCCCACCCCCACGTTGTCGGGCGCGACCCCACGCGGCTCCCACCACCCCACCCCCACGTTGTCGGGCGCGACCCCACGCGGCTCCCACCACCCCACCCCCACGTTGTCGGGCGCGACCCCACGCGGCTCCCACCACCCCGCCCGCAGAAGGCCCACCCGCCCGGACGCGATCCCTCACAGAACGCCCTTCGTGGACGGAATCCCATCCCCCTCGACACGAACCGCGGCGCGGAGCGCCCGCCCCACCGCCTTGAACGCCGCTTCGGCGACGTGGTGCTCGTCGCGCCCGGTCGCCTCGACGTGGAGACCGAGCCGTCCGGCCTGCGACAGGCTCTGCAAGACGTGGGCAGCGAGGCCGGGGTCGAGCTCGAGCGCCAGCTCGCAGGCCGGGCGCCCGCCGAGATCGACGGCCGCCCGGGCCAGCGCGTCGTCCATCGGAACGACCGCGTCGCCATAGCGTGCGATGCCCCGTCGATCGCCGAGCGCGGCGTCGAGCGCCTCGCCGAAAGCGAGCGCGGCGTCCTCGGCGGTGTGGTGCGGCCCGGTCTCGAGGTCGCCGGTGCCCTCGATGACGAGGTCGAGACCACCATGAAACGCGAGCTGCTCGAGCAGGTGGTCGTAGATCCCGGCCCCGGTCGCGACGCGCACCCGGCCAGCGCCGTCCAGCGCGAGCCGGACGCGGATCGTCGTCTCCGCGGTTCCACGGACGTGGCGCGACGCTCGGCCTCCCGTAGGGGCCACGGGGCTCGGGCGCTCGAGCCACCGCGCGACCGCCTCGACCAGGACGTCGTCGTCCTCGCGATCCCGGACCGACACGCGGAAGCCGTCCGGAAAGACCCGTACCGCAAGGCCCTGACGCAGGAGGGAGTCGCCCAGCGCCTCCGGCTCGCCAAAGGACACGAAGACGAAGTTCGTGCGCGACGGCCACGGCTCGAGCCCGAGCGCCCGGAACGCGGAAGCGAGGCGCTCCCGCTCTTCGATCTCCAGGCCGACGTCGGGTGGCCGCTCGAGCGCCGCGACGGCGAGAGCGGCCGAGAGCGTGGAGACGGCGGCCGGCCCCTGACGCGCGTTCAGCTCGGCCGCGATCTCGGGGCGGGCCAGCGCGTAGCCGACACGCGCGCCGGCCAGGCCGAACGCCTTCGAGAAGGTGCGGATGACGACGACGTCCTCCTCGTCGATCCGGTCGAGCGCCGACTCGCCCGCGTACTCGTAGTACGCCTCGTCCACGGCCAGCGGCCGCGCTGCCGGCAGCTCGCCGAAGTCGCCGCTCGGGTTGTTCGGGCGGCACGTGAACGTAAGTGCCGGCGCCGCGGCGCCGACCTCGGCGCCCGCGAGGTGGGCGGCGACACGGAACATCGGGTACGTCGGCAGAGGCGTGATCGCGACCTCGTCCCGTGGTCCCGCGAAGCTGCGTCCGACGAGCAGAATCAGGTCGTCGGCGCCCGCTCCGAGGACGACGCTCTCAGGATGGACGCCCGCGTACGAGGCGATCGCGGGCACGAGCTCCGTGTAGCCGCCGTGCGGGTACTCGTTCACGCGCGTGAGGGCGCCGACGAGCACGCCCGGCCGAGCGGCCGCGTTCGGAACGGCCGGCACGTTGCCGTCGTAGCGCAGGACGCGCACCGAGTCGATGCCGGCGAGCCGCGCGATCTCGGCCGTCGACGGCGCCCAGCCGTAGGCCGCGAACTCCCTCGAGAGCGCCCTCACCGGGATCCCACCACCCCACCCCCGCCCACGGAAAGCCCACCCGCCCAAATGCATGCCCTCAAGACTCCCACCACCCCACCCCCGCCCTGATGGGCGCATCCCCTCATGCCAGCATCCGTTCGACCGGCACGAGCAGGATCGAGGAGGCGCCCGCCGCCTCGAGCTCGGGCAGAAGCGCCCACACGTCGGCCGCGGGGACGAGCGCGTGCACGGCGACCATCCCGTTCTCGTGCAGCGGCAGCACGCTGGGCGCGCGCGAGCCTGGGACGAGATCGCAGATCCCCTCGAGAGCAGCTTGCGGTGCGTTCAACATCAGGTAACGCATCCCGCGCGCGTCGACGACGCTCTTCAGGATCCGCGCCAGCCGCTCGGCGCCCGAGCCGTCGCCAATCGCGCCCACAAGCACGGCCTCCGAGGCGAAGAGAGAGCCGAGCGAGCGAAGGCCGTTGGTTCGTAGCGTATTCCCGCTCGAGACGAGGTCGACGATCGCGTCGGCGAGGCCCAGCCGCGGGGCGACCTCGACCGAGCCGGTCACGTCGACGAGCTCGACCTCGATCCCGCTGCCCGGCGAGCGTCTCACGGGTGAGACGCGGAAAGACAGTCGCGACGCGCAAGCCGGCGAGTTCCTCGAGGCCGCTCACGCTCGACTCCTGCGGCACGGCGGCATCGAGCGTGCAGCCGCCGAAACCGAGCCGCAGCAGCTCGGCGACGCGGGCACCGCGCTCGCGCACAAGGTCGGCTCCCGTGATGCCGCAGTCGACGACGCCGTCCTGCACGTACTCGGGGATGTCGGCCGCACGAACGAGCAGCACCTCGACCGGGGCGTTCCGGCACGGAAAGGCGAGCGCCCGCTCCCCGGGCTGCTCGGGCCCGAGCCCGGCGTCTTCGAGGAGCGAGACCGCCGGCTCGCGCAGCCGGCCCTTGGCCGGGATGGCGATCTTCAGGCTCTCGCCGAGCGGGCCCGCTGCCGATCGATCGCCAGCCGGTACCCATCCTCGCCGTGGCGGAGCCAGTGCGCCACGCGCGTCACCGTCGTCGTCGACGCTCCCGTCCGGCGAGACACCTCGTGGTACGGAAGCCCCTCGTCCACCAGCCGCGCCGCCTGCCAGCGGTGCGCCATCGCCTCCAGCTCCGCGATCGTGCAGAGATCCCGGAAGAACCGCCGCGCCTCCTCGGGGGTCTCGAGGCTCAGGATCGCCTCGAGCAGCTCGTTCATCTCTTTCGTTCGCCACGTTCCCGCTCCCGTCGCACCGCCGGACCGCGTCGGGGCGGACTCGGACGGATCGTCTCGGTGTCGATGTGGTCTCCCGTCGGCCATCATCCGCGTCTCCTGTCCTTCCTGGGGCCGCGTGTTAGCATGCTAACATGGCGTCGAAGGAAGAGCAAGGGCGACGTCGCGCGTTTCAGCTGATCCCCGCCGTCGACCTGCTCGGGGAGGAGGCCGTCCGGCTCGAGCGCGGCGACTTCTCGCGCGTGATCGCCCGGGCGGGCGACCCAGCCGAGCTGGTGCGACGGTTCGCGGCTCGCCGGCCGCCTCTGATCCACCTGGTCGACCTGGAGGCGTCGCGCGACGGCGGCGTCCGGCCAGACGTCGTCCGGCGGCTGATCGGGGAGGCCGACGGCGTTCCGGTACAGGTTGCGGGCGGGGTGCGGTCGCCGGCCAACGCTTTCGCGCTCCTCGAGGCAGGCGCAGCCCGCGTCGTCGTCGGGACGGCGGCCTTCGCCGAACCTGGGGCGCTGGACCCCTACGTCGACGGGCTCGGCGAGCGGCTCGTGGTCGCCGTCGACGTTCGCGACGGCCTTGTCGCCGCGTCCGGGTGGGAGTGCTCGACCGAGCTCGGCGTCGACGAGGCGATCGCACGCTGCTGCCAGGCGGGGGTCCGACGGCTCCTGTGCACGGCGATCGACCACGACGGGACGTTGGGGGGGCCTGACCTCGACCTCCTGGGGCACGTCCGCAGGCGCTCCGGCTTGCCGATCCTCGCGGCCGGCGGCGTGAGCTCGGAGGCCGACCTGGACGCGCTCGCCGCAATCCGGCTCGAGGGCGCCGTTGTCGGCCGGGCCCTGCTCGAGGGCGCTATCGGGCTCTAGCTCGACCGAGGGCCCTGGGCGACCCACTCGCCGAGGTCGAACCAGTACGTGCCCTTGACGGCGTCGACGACGCGCGGGTCGGTGTGGGCGGTGTTGACGACGTGCTGGTCGAGGTCAGCGCAGATGGCGACCGCGTCGAGCGGGATTTCGCGAAGGTTGGCCAGCACCTCAGCGGGCAGCCTCGCCTCGGCGACGGTGTAGTGCTTGAAGTGGAGGTCGGGAGCGACCTCCAGCAGAGCCGGCCAGTCCGGGCAGGTGCGCGTGGTGCTCACCGGGTGTTCACTTCCGTTCGGGACTCGTCGAGAGACCAGCGGCCGTCGAGACGGACTGCGCCCTGGATCTCCTCGTCGGGGTAGACGAGAAACTCCGCCACCCGATCGATTCGATGGTACAGGCGGCTTCCCTCCCGATCGGACAGGGAGACGCCGAGCGAGAAGCGTCCGTCGGCGAGCGGCAGACGGTCGATCTCGTAGCGAAGCCTGCGGGGGCCCGGGTCGTCGCTCCATCCGAGCTCGGAGGCGTCGACAGCGGCTCCGCCGATCAGGGTCCCGTTCGTGTCGCGCAGCTCGATCGACACGCGTGGGGGTGCGATCTCGGCGGCCCCGTCGAGCTGGAGCGTCACGACGATCGGCTCGCCCGAAAGCACCTGGGCCCGCTCCCGGCCGTCCACGTCCTCGAGCCGCGCCGAAACGACGCGAACCTCGCCACTTCCCCACTCGCGCAGGCCCAGACCGCGCTCCTCGGGATTCTCCTCCGCCGCGAGCAGCGCGTGGTAGCGGCGCATCACCTCGTGCGTCGAGCCGTCGGCCTCGACACTGCCCGCGCGCAGGAGGACGGCGCGCTCGCAGAGGCGCTCGACCGCCGAGGCGTCATGCGAGACGAAGACGATCGTCCCGCCGCGGCTCTTGAACTCGAAGATCGTGCCGAAGCACTTGCGCTGGAACGCCTCGTCGCCCACGGCGAAGACCTCGTCGAGGAGGAGCACGCTCGCGTCCACGTGCGTGGCGATCGCAAAGCCGAGCCGCATGTACATGCCCGAGGAATAGGTGCGAACCGGCAGGTCGATGAAGCGCTCGAGCTCGGCGAAGGCGACGATCTCGTCCATCTGCTCGAGGATGTGCTTCTTGGCCAGGCCGTAGACCGAGCCGGTCAGGAGCACGTTCTCGCGCCCCGTGAAGTCGGGGTGGAAGCCGGCGCCGAGCTCGAGCAGCGAGCCGACGGCGCCGCCCACGTCGATCCGGCCCGAGGTGGGCTTGATGATCCCTGCTACGAGCGAGAGGAGCGTCGACTTGCCCGAGCCGTTGCGGCCGACCAGGCCCACCGCCTCGCCCGGCTCGACCCGAAACGACACATCCCGAAGCGCCCAGATCTCGGTGCCACGGAGCTCGCGACGGCGGATGACCGCGTCCTTCAAGGTCAGCCCGCGGGCCGGGTTGACCCGGAAACGGCGGCTGACGCCGTCGACGACCACCTCTCCCGGCCTCATGGCCTGAGGTTACTCGCAGCTACCGCCGGAGCATGCACGGGTACCGACGGGTTACCCACCGGCTCGCTTGCGCCGTCGCCGCGGACGGTCGACGGCGGCCGCCCAGGCCTCCGCCGCGTACGCGATCGCCGGAGGGCGCTCGACACCGCCGGCGACCACGAAGCCGCGAACCGCGAGGCTTCCGTCGACGACCGGCGCCCCAGAGCCACCTGGCGCAGTGACGGCGTCGACGGAGACGAGGTCGTCGACCACGCCCAGCCCGACGATCTCGACGGCGTGTGGGCGTGGATCCTCGACCAGCCCTGAGGAGACGCCCACACGGTCGCCGGCGGCAACGGCAATGTGAACCTCCATTCCCTGCCCGACCGGGCCGGCGTCGATCCGAAGACCGGGAACCTTGAGGTCATCGGGAGCATCGAGGAGCACCGGTCCGAAAACGTGCGTGCCGGCGCGCCGGGCGACGCGGGTCGTCAGACGCCGACCTCCGTACGAGACGAGCGAGACGCTGTCGGGGTCGAGCCGGCCGGCGTTCGCGTCGAGCCCGTCCGTCACGATCACCCGCGGCTCGGCAAGTACGAAGCCGGTCATGAACGGCGCTTCGTCGGGGGCCCGAGCGACGCCAACGACCGACGCCATCAGATCGTCGAGCGTCGACACGGTCGCTGAATCGCGGGTCGGCGCGAGCGCGACTCGATCGACACCGTCGGCCCCCACCGGGGAGAGCTCCCTGGCAAGGGCGACGAAGATCTGCTCGAACGTGCAGTTCGCGCCGACAACGGAGCGAACGTTCTTCTTCCTCGCGAGGAAGGCAGGTGTCTTCTCGGGATGCGTGAACCACACCGAGCCCTCGCACTCGAGCACGAGCTCGCGGATCCGAGCGTCCCGAAGGCTGTGGCCGACGATCAGGAGGTCACGCCCACGCAGAGCGGCCAGGAGCTCCTCGTGCACGTCGCCGACCATCGTCTCCATCTCGTCGACCGTCCACGCCATGCAGCGATGAAACAGGTCACCGTGCAGCTTCACGACCTTGACGCGCGGGCTCGGCGACGCAGCGAGCGTCGCCAGCCAGCCTGGTCGAATCACCCCGTTCACGAGCACGAGGTAGTCCTTCCGCCACAGCCGTGCGGCGGCGAGGGCGTCGTCGACCAGCGGGTCTAGATTCGTCGTCAGCACGAGGTCGAGGTAGGCGTCCGCGCAAAGCTCTGCGAGGGCGAGGTATCCGGGTGTCGGCTCGGCGGGCCGCTGCGACTGAAGGAAGCGTGCGAGCAGCCGATAGCGCTCGGCTGCGCTGAAGTCCTCGATGTATCGGCTGAACTCCTTGAAGTCAGCGCAATCGACGAAGGCGAACAGATCGGTCATCGCGCCGATGCCCGCCTCCACCGAGGCACCCGCGCCGAGCAGGAGCACCGGCGGAGGATCCGCGACCTCGCGCCGCTGGCGCAGGTCGCGAACGAGCTCGCTGAACGTCAGCTCAGCCATCGCCGGCGACGCCGGCCGGCGTCGCCGCGTGCTCGTGGACGACCTGGACGAGCCGTCCAAGGGAGTCCGGATCGGTCTCCGGCAGCACCCCGTGGCCGAGGTTGAAGATGTGGCCGGGACGGCCGCCGGCCACGTCGAGAATCGCGCGGGCCGTCCGCTCGGCCCGCTCGAACGGGCCGAGCAGCAGCACCGGATCGAGATTTCCCTGCACGCCGCGATCGAGGCCGGCGAGCCGCCAGCCGCGATCGAGCGGAATGCGCCAGTCGAGCCCGATCACATCGCCTCCGGCCGCGGCGAGGTCCCCGAGCAGATGGGTGGCGCCGGTGCCGAAGTGGATGGTCGGCACATCGACGGCGGCGAGAATCCGCGCCGAGTAGGGAGCGACGAACTCCCGGTAGTCGTCGACCGAGAGCACGCCGGCCCACGAGTCGAAGAGCTGGATCACGTCGGCCCCGGCACGGACCTTGGCAGCCACGTAGGCGGCAAACGTGTCGGCGAGCTTCTCCAGCAGCGCGTGCCAGACGTCCGAGGCCTCGTACATGCAGCGCTTCGTCCGGACGAAGTCGCGCGACGGCCTGCCCTCGACGAGGTACCCGGCGACCGTGAACGGCCCGCCCGCGAAGCCGATCACGGCCCGGTCCGGCTCGAGCGCGGCGCGGACTCGCCCCACCGCGCCGAGGATCGCGGGAACCGACTCCTCCGGGGCCGGGACCCGGAGGCGCGCCACGTCCGCGAGCGACGCGATCGGTGAGCCGATCACCGGTCCGACGCCGTCGACGAGCTCGACGTCGACGCCCATGCCGAGCACCGGGCTCATGATGTCCGCGAACATCACGGCCGCGTCGACACCGTGCCGCCGCACCGGCTGGAGCGTCACCTCGGCGCACAGCTCCGCCTCGGCGCAGATCTCGAACAACGTGTACCGCTCGCGAATCGCCCGGTACTCGGGCAGCGACCGGCCCGCCTGGCGCATGAACCAGACCGGCGTTCGCGCGACCGGCTCGCGCCGGCAGGCGCGCACGAGGAGCGGCTCGGCCACGGTCGTAGACTAGCCCGGTGCCGACCCCCGCCCCGAGCAGCCCCGTCCCCGTGGGGCCGCTTGCCGTGCGCTGGCTGGCGTACGACGTGTCGCCCGTACGGGCGGGGATGCAGTCGACCGCCCGAGTCGACCTGGAGAACGCGGGCTCGGCGACGTGGCGCTCGCTCGGCAAGGAGGGAGTCCAGCTCGCCTACCACTGGCTCGACCCGCTCGGCAACCCGATCGTCTGGGACGGCGACCGAACCGCCCTGCCGCGGCCCGTCGCGCCCGGAGCGCGCGTCGAGCTCGAGCTCGACCTCGTCGGGCCGATGCCTCCGGGCGACTATCTGCTCGCGCTCGACCTCGTCCACGAGCACCGCTTCTGGTTCGCCGAGATCGGCAACACGCCGCTCGAGCTGCCCGTCTCGGTGGCGTCGCGCCTCGAGCGGCGGGCGCTCGCGGTCGTCGTGCGCCCGGGGCCCCCCGAGCTCGAAGCGGCCACGCGGGTCGCGCTCGCGCTCCAGCAGGAGGAGCTCGACGACGGCGCCGAGGCGACCGCACACCTGAGCGCCGGCTGCAGGCCCGAGCCCGACTGGGCAACCCGGATCCTCGACGCACACGAGGAGGGATACGCGGCCGTCGGCGGGTCGGTCGCGCTCGACGCGGGCCGAAGCGAGCGGCGTCGTCGCCGGGAGCTCGAGCCGTGGGCGCCCGGCTTCGGGCGCTCGCCCGAGTGGGCGCATCCGCTCCTCTGTCCGTCGCTCCTCGTCCCGGTCGCCGTGACGCAGCTCCACGGCCTGCCCGCGGTCGATCCGCGCGACGTCGAGGGCCCCGCGCTCTGCGACGGGCGGATCCGCGTCGCCGTTGCGGCTAGAGCTCTACGGCCAGATCCTCGTCCAGCTTCGTGAACACGAGCGCGCCGAGCGCGAGTGCGACGATCGCGGCGACACACGAGTAGAGCACGTCACCCCAGGGCGGCCAGACGCCGAAGTAGAGCGGGTCGCGAATCGAGATCACGATCGGCGCCATCGGGTTTCCCCAGTGGAGGAGGTTGACGAGCGTGCCGTGCTCGGCGATCGCGCCCGGGAGCGTCTCGAACGTGTAGAGGACGGGGGTGAGGAAGAACCAGGGCAGGAGGATCGCCTGGACGATGTGCTCGACGTCCCGGTAGAGGACGTTCGCCGTCGCGACCATGAGCGAGAGCCCCGCCGTGAACGCGACGAGGAGCACCGCGAGCGGGAACACCAGCCAGAACGTCGTCCGCGTGTCCGGAAGGAGGACGAGGTTGATCGGGACGATCACCGCCAGCATCACTCCGAGCGTGACGAGCTGCGTGGCGACCACGGAGAGCGGCACGAGCTGGCGCGGGAAACGCACCTTCTTGACGAGGTTGGCGTTCGCGAGCAGGCTGCGTGACGCCGAGCCGAGCGTCTGCGAGAAGAACACCCAGGAGACGAGCCCGGCGAGCAAGAAGAGCGGGTAGTAGCGGATTCCCGGCTGGCTCTGCCAGAGCACCGAGAAGACGACCGTGTAGACGGCCATCAGGATCAGCGGGTAGGCGAGCGACCAGCCGAGACCGAACACGGAGCCCTTGTACTTCGCGCGGAGCTCACGCTGGAAGAGGTTCGCGAACAGCTCGCGGTAGCGCAGCAGATCCGCGTAGACGGTCACGCGCAGAGGGTAGCCGCGGCCGCGGCGGAGCCAACGGCGTTGTCGGCCCAAACGACGGCCGGAGCCTGACGAGCGCTTCGTGCCGAGGTGCCTGGCAGCCGTGCCCTTGGGCCGTGTCCCGGGGCCTGTCCCCCGGCCATGGCCGCTGAGGACGTTCTCACCCCCGGGTAAGGTGCGAGCCGTTCGGGTCGTCGCATTCGTGGTGCGCCTCCGGCGCCTGGACGGGTCGGCAACCGGCAGGTCCCGGGGCCTGTCCCCTGGTCATGCCTGCCACGGACAACGTCGAGCGAGTGGGTCTCACCGAATGGCACCCGACTGTGGTTGCGCCGGCCGCGCCGGGTGCAAGCGCCACGCATTCTCGAGCGTCAGGCGACGGCCGGGACGACCTTTCGGCCGACCAGTTCGATCATCTCGAGGTCGACGTGATCGAAGTGCTGCAGGAGGATCCGGTCGACGCCGGCCTCCTCGAACGCCCGGAGCTGCTCGACGACCTCCTCGGGGGTCCCGCTCACCCAGGCGCGCGGCTGCTCGAGGACGCCGTCGCCCTCGTCCGTTCGCTCCAGCGAGCTTCGAATCCGCTCATTGACCTGCGCCTGATCGACGCCGACGGCGCAGCGGGCCATCACAGAGAGGACGAGCGTCGCCGGGTCGCGGCCCGCTTGCCGCCACGCCTCCTCGAGGCGGCTCCGCACACCGCGAGCCTCCTCAGGGGTGACGCCCCAGGTGTTGTACTCGTCGGCGAAGCGGGCGGCGATCCGGGCCGCGCGCGGGCCCGCTGCGCCGCCGAGGACGAGCGGAGGGTGCGGCCGCTGAAGCGGCTTGTACAGGCCCGGGCAGTCGTCGAGCCGGTAGTGACGTCCCGCGAACGCCACGCTCTTCTCCGTCCAGAGCCGGTGCACGATCTCCGCCTGCTCCTCGAGCAACTCCATCCGCTCGGCCAGCGGCGGCAGCGGGAACCCGTAGGCGCGATGCTCGCCCTCCCACCAGCCGGCGCCGAGGCCGAGCTCGACCCTTCCGCCCGAGACGTGGTCGACCGTCGTCGCGATCTTCGCGAGCACGGCAGGATGGCGAAACGTGACCGGAGACACCATCGTCCCGAGGCGAATCCGGCTCGTGCGCGCGGCCAGCGCTGCGAGAACGGTCCACGCGTCGAACGAGCCGCGCTCGCGGCGCTCGACGACGGAGAAATAGTGGTCGGACACGAGCAGCCCCTCGAGCCCTTGCTCCTCGCATGCGCCGGCGAGCGCGAGCCAGTCAGCCCAGGTGACGTCCTCCTGGCCCTCGATCATGAGCGAAACGCGCATGTGGAGCGGGATCGTACCGAGCGATGGCGAACAGTCCCCTAACACCACTCGGATACGCTGTGGCTTCCGTGAGCACCCCTGACGCGGACAAGGGCAAGGCCCTTGTCACCGGCGGCGCCGGCTTCATCGGTTCCCATCTGTGCGAGCTTCTCCTGGCCGACGGCTGGGAGGTGTACGTGCTCGACGACCTCTCGACGGGGTCGGCCGAGAACGTCGCTCACCTTCGCAGCCACCCGCTCTTTCACCTCGTCGTCGATTCCGTGCTCTCACCGACGGTCGTCAACGAGCTCGTCTACAAGTGCGACGTCGTCTACCATCTGGCCGCCGCGGTCGGCGTCCGGCTGATCGTCGAGCAGCCGGTACACACGCTCGTCACGAACGTCCAGGGGACGGAGACCGTGCTCGAGCACTGCAGCCGCTTCGGCAAGCGTGTCCTCGTCGCCTCGACCTCCGAGGTGTACGGCGACCATCGCGAGCAGCTGCCGCTCGTCGAGAATGCGCGGCGCATCTACGGGCCGACGACGGCGCGGCGCTGGGCCTACGCGGACTCGAAGGCGCTGGACGAGTTTCTCGCGCTGGCATACCACCAGGAGCGGGGGCTCGACTGCGTGATCGCCCGTCTCTTCAACACCGTCGGCCCGCGTCAGTCGGGCCAGTACGGGATGGTCGTCCCGAGCTTCGTCGAGCGTGCGCTCGCGGGCCGTCCGCTCGAGGTGTTCGGCGACGGGACGCAGTCGCGCTGCTTCTGCCACGTGGCCGACACGATCCGGGCGCTCAGGGGCCTGATGGAGGCGCCGGTGTCGGGCGAGATCTTCAACGTCGGCTCGCAGGAGCAGGTGCGGATCCTCGACCTCGCCGACCGCGTTCGCGCGGCGACCGGGTCGACCTCCGAGGTCGTGCTCGTGCCCTACGACCGGGTCTACGGCCTCGGGATCGAGGACATGCTCCACCGCATCCCGTCGATCGACCGGATCGCCGAGACGATCGGTTGGCGTCCCGAGCTCGACCTCGAGCGCATCCTCGCCGACGTCGTCGCCGAACGAAGCGCGGCCGCGCTGGCCGCGGGATAGCGATGGAGATGGACGCCTACCTCCTGCCGCTCGTCGCGCTGCCCGTGACGGCGCTCGCGACCTGGTGGCTCGTACGGCTCCGACCGCGACGCGCCGTCGCGGCTCCCGCGGCGGATCGCTGGCACGCGACGCCGACGCCGACGCTCGGTGGCGTCGCGATCTTCGCCGGCGTCGCCGCCGCCTACGGAGCGCTGCTGGCCGCCGGGGTGCTCGACCTGAACCTGCAGCTCGCCGGGTTCTTCGCCGGCGCCGCGATCGTCTTCGCCGCGGGGCTCCTCGACGACCTCCGCCCGCTTCCCGCCTGGATCAAGCTCGGCGCCCAGCTCGCGGCCGTCGCCGTCGTCGTCGGCACGGGCAGTGCGATCGAGATCATCTCGAACGAGTGGATCGCCTACCCGCTCACCGTCCTCTGGCTCGTCGGGCTGACGAACGCCTTCAACCTCCTCGACAACATGGACGGGCTGGCCGGGCTGATCGCGCTCGTGTCGGCCGGACTGTTCGCCGCCTCCGGTGCGCTCCAGGGCAGCTTCGCCGTCATCGGGCTGTCGCTCGGGATCGCGTTCGCGTGTCTCGGCTTCCTTCCGTTCAACCTGCGCAGGGGGAAGGCGGCCGCGATCTTCATGGGCGACTCGGGAAGCCAGCTCCTCGGCCTGTCGCTCGCCACGATCGCGCTCGTCTCCAACTGGCGCGGGTCGTCGAACGTGATCGTCGCGCTGCTGGTCCCGCTCCTGCTGCTCGCCGTGCCGATCCTCGACACGGTGCTCGTGACGATCGTGCGCCTCAAAGAGCACCGACCGGTGCACCTGGGCGGCAAGGATCATTCGTCCCATCGCCTCGTCGGCCACGGCCTCTCCGAGCAGCGGGCAGTGCTCTTCCTCGCCGGGCTCGCGGCGGTCCTCGGCGGAACGATGCTCGCCCTCGTCGAGATCGACCGACCGTTTCTCACGATCGCAGGCGTCTGCCTCGCGGGCGTGCTGCTGATCCGGTTCGGAGTCTTCCTCGCCGGGCTCGAGCGTGAGGATCGCCCCGCGCGGCCACGCCGCCCGCTCGTTTCGATCGGCCCGGCCGTGGTCTACCGGCGCCAGCTTCTCGACGTGGGCGTCGACGCGCTGATCGTCGTCGGCTCGTACTCCCTCGCCTATGCCGTCCGCTTCCAGGGATTCGAGGAGGACTCCGTCTGGCGCAGCGGGATCTTCTGGGACTCGGTCTGGATCCTGCTCGCCGCGCGGCTCGTCGCCTTCGCGCTGTTCGGGCTTTACCGCGGCATGTGGCGCCACGCCGGCTTCCGCGACGTGCTCTCTGTCGCCTACGCAGTGATCTCCTCCGGGGTCGTCGTCGTCGCCGCGCTAACGATGAGCGGCCGGTTCGGTGCCTATTCCCGCAGCGTGTTCGTGATCGACATCGTCCTCTGCATCGCGCTCCTGGTCGCGTCCCGGCTCGGCGAGCGCTGGATCGAGGAGCTCCTCACGTCGGTCCGGGGCGCCGGCGGGTCGCAGCGGGTGCTGATCGTCGGCGCGGGCCGCGCGGGAGTCGCGCTGCTGCGGGAGTTCCGGGATACGCCCGGCCACGCCGTGCTGGGATTCCTCGACGACGACCCCTCGAAGCAGGGCATGCGCATCCAGCGGGTGCCGATCCTCGGCTCGTGCTGGAACACCGGCGAGGCGATCGAGCGTGTCCGCGCCGATCTCGTCCTCGTCACGATCCCGAGGGCGCCGCGTGAGACTCTGACGCACGTGGTCGCGGCGTGCGAGCAACGGAACGTAACCTGTCGCTTCGCCCTCATGGATCACGATCTCGACCCGGCGCAGTTTCTCGAGTCGAGCGGAACCACGTCGCGCCCGTGAGCGTCGTCGAGGCCCCGCCCGCCGTCGAGCCGGAGGCTCCGGCGGCGCCGCCGCCGGCACGGCCACCTCGCTGGCGCTCTCCGCGCCTGGCCGCTTCGCTCGGGCTCCTCGCGGTGTTCGTCTCCGCGTGTCTCGTCTACGGCTACCAGGCGTGGCAGCACGAGGTTCCCTGGCTCTTCCAGGACGAGATCTTCTACGCCAGCCAGGCGCGCGAGTACGCCGACACCGGCGAGCTGACCATCCGCGGCGAGCCGCACGGCGAGGATCGCCTGACCCCGATCGTCACCTCGATCGCGTGGCGTTTCGACGACCCCGAGCACGACTACCTCGCGGCCAAGCTGCTCAACGTCCTGCTCATGGCGGCGGCCTGCTTCCCGGCCTACTTGCTCGCGCGGCTCGTCGTCGGCCGCGCCGCCGCGATCTTCGCCGCTGCGGGCACCGTGGCGATTCCCGCCTTCGTCTACGCCTCGATGATCCTGACAGAGCCGCTCGGCTACCTGCTCTCGACGACGTCGCTCTACCTGATCGCGCGCACGCTCGCCTTCGACCGCCTGCGCCTGCCGGTCCTCCTCTGGGGCGTGGGGGCGTGCGCCGCCTGCTACGCCGCGGCGCAGACGCGCGGCCAGCTTCAGCTGCTCGCCGTCGCCTTCGGCCTGGCGGCGGCGTTTCGCCTGCTCCTCTCGGCGCCGGCTCGTCGTCGGCGGCTGCTGGCCGTCGCCGGCTGGATCGCGCTCGGCGTGACCGCGTACGTCGTCTACCACCGCCGCGAGTACGACGACGACTACCTCTATCTGGTCAGACACGAGTGGGAGCTGGTCTGGCGCGGTGCCACGTGGGGCTTCGGAGCCCTTGCGATCGGGATCTTCGTCGTCCCGGCAGTTCTGGGTCTCGCCGCACTGTGGCCGACCGGGAACCGCCGGCGCCTGCCGGGCCACGTGGCGTTCTCGCTCGTCGCGGTCACGACGATCGCTCTCATGGTGTGGTACACGGGCGTCAAGACCGCGTACCTCGATCTCACGTTCGCGACGAGGGTGATCGAGCGGAACCTGATCTACATCGCGCCGCTCCTGTTCGTGGGCACCGCGATCTTCCTCCAGTACCGCCGCCTGAACCCCGTCGCGCTCGGCGCGTCGCTCGCGTTCGTCGCCTACGCCGTCTACTCGGTGCCGTATCAGCTCGAGTTCCGGATCTACTCCGACGCGCCCGGCCTCGCGATCCTCTCGACCGCGAACCGCCACCTGCGCTGGACGGACGGATCGGTCGAGAAGTACCTGGCGGTCATGCTCGGCGTCGCGCTCGTCGTCTCCCTCGTGTTTCGCTTCGTCTCCAACCGCACGGCCGTGCGCGTCGGCGCGGTCGCTCTCGGCATCGCGATGGTGGCCGGGACGCTCGCCGGTGAGATCGCGGGCTCGCGCTCGTCCAACGGCTCCTCGGCGATGTTCGCCGCCAACCTCCCGAAGCCGTTCGACTGGGTCTGGGAGGCGACGGGAGGCGAGCGGACGATTCTGATCGGCACCGCGATCGCCGACCCGAACGGCATCTGGCTCACCCAGTTTTTCAATCCGAACGCCTACTACTTCGCAACGCTCGACTCGGTCGCCCCGCCCCCGGGCCCGAACTCGACGCTCGACGTCGTCGGCGACGACGGGCTCGTCGCCCAGCAGTTCCCGGACGCGCCGTACGCGGTCGTCGACAACAAGGCGCGGATCGTCGGCGACGTGATCCGCAAGACCGAGCACCAGACGCTCTACCGCGTCGACCAGCCGTTGAGGATCGCCTCGGCCTCGTACGGCGTCATGAGCGACGGGTGGATGTCGTCGCACGCCCGCTACTTCCAGTTCTCGTCGCCGCAGAAAGGCCCCGGCGTGATCGAGGTGACGATCTCGCGCGCCGCGTGGGGCGGAGAGGACGTGCCGGGGTTCACACTCGTCAGCGTCTCGCCGCTGCACTGGGAGGGCCCGCACGACTACATGAAGGGCAGGCTCGTGACCGACCCGCCGATCGCGGTCGAGGCGGAGCTGATCCACTCGCGCCAGATCGTCCGGTACTGGATCCCGACGGACGGACCGCCGTTCGTCGTCAACGTGAGCGTGGCGCCGACGTTCTCGCCGGCGGACTTCGGTGGAGGCGACGGCCGGCAGCTCGGCGTCCAGCCGACCTTTCGCTACCTCCCCGACTTCAGCCTCGACAGGGTCGTGAAGCGAGAGCTCAACCCGCCTGCCCGGCCCGAAGAGCTCGGGTAGCCGGCTACCAGAGCGCCCGCAGCGTCTCCGGGTGCTTGCGTACGAAGTGCCCCATCCCGCGCAGGTGCCAGAGCGTGCGCCGCGTCCAGAACCGCTCGTCGATCACGGCGGCGTAGTCGTGCTCGACGATCGCGCCGGGAACGTACCAGCGCTCCCAGCCGGCCCGGCCGGCGCGGTAGGCGAGGTCGATGTCCTCGCCGTAGAGGCGGAAGCTCTCGTCGAGCCCGCCGAGCTCGGCGAGCGTTCTTCCGCGCAGGAGCAGAAACGCGCCGAGCAGCCAATCTGCCTCGACCGGCTCGGTCGGACGCTCGTCCAGCAGGTAGTGGCCGCGCTGGTGTCGCCTCGGGTCGAAGGCGAGACGGATCGGCGTGCGGCGGGCGATCGTCCCGAAGACGGTCGGGAACCGCCGCCGGGACGGCTGCCACTTGCCGCCGGGATAGACGAGCTGCGGGCCGGCGACGGCGCAGCGGGGGTGATCGGCCATGAAGTCGCGGAGGGTCTCGACGGCACCCGGCCAGGCGACCGTGTCCGGGTTGGCGAGAACCACGGCATCGGCATCGGTGCGAGCGATCCCGGCGTTGGCGTTGGCCGCGTAGCCACGCGGGCTGAGGCTCTCGAGCACACGCACGGCCGGGGGGAGGTCCCGCACGGACCCGGGCACGTTCGCGACGACGACCGCTTCGTCCACCTGCGGCAGGAGCGCCTCCAGGCAGCGGGCGGTCTCGTCGGGCTGCCCATGCGAGACCAGGACGGCAGCGAGCTTCAACGGTCTCCCCCACCCCACCCCCGCCCATAGGATCCCCGCCCGCCCGGGCGCGACCCCATCGGTCTCCCAGCACCTCTCGGTACACGGCGACCGTGCGGCGCGCCGTCTCTTCCCAGCTGAAGAGCCGCGCCCGGTCAAGTCCGGCGACAACAAGCCGATCACGGTCGGCCAGCGCCGTCGCGATCGCGTCGGCCATGCGTTCCGGCGGCGCCAGCACCGCCGCGTCGCCCGCCACCTCCCGCACGGCGGGGTCGTCCGCGGCGACGACCGGCGTCCCCGAGGCCATTGCCTCGAGCACCGGCAGGCCGAAGCCCTCGTAGCGCGTGGGAAAGACGAGGCACGCCGCGCCCTGGTAAAGGCCGGCCAGCTCCTCCTTCGACACGTAGCCGCGGACATCGGCGCCGCGGCTCCGTAGCTCGCGGGCGAGCCCCTCATTCTTGGCAGGCCCGGCGACGACGAGGGTGAGACCGGCCTGCGTGGCCGCTGCGACCGCGGCCAGCGGATCCTTCCGCGCCTGGATCGCCCCGACGAACAGCGCGTAGCCTCCGTGGGGACCGGGCCCGGGCCGGAAGACCGGGTCGACGCCGTTCGGCGTGACGACGACCTTCTCGGGGGCGACGTCGTAGAGCTGGACGAGGTCGCGCCTGGTGCGCTCCGACACGGTGAGCACGCGCGCCGCGCGACGTACCGCTCGCGGAACCATCGTCCGGAAGATCAGCCGGTCGCCGCGGCTCATGAGCGAGGGGTCGTGCACGAAGGAGAGGTCGTGGACGGTGACGAGGGCCGGGCAGCGAAGGCCCGGCGGCAGCGCGTACTGGAAGTGGACGAGCGCCGGCCGCAGGCGGCCCAGCGCGCGTGGGACGCCGCGGGCCATCCGGACGATCTGGCTCCCGGCCTCCAGGCGCAGTGGCTCGATACCCGCGGGCACGAGCTCCGGCGAGCGCGTGAGCGCGACAAGACGAAGTCCCGTGTCGAGCCGACCGAGCTCGCGGAGGAGGTTCTCGACGTACGTCTCGTCCCCGGTCCGCCGCCGCCCGAGCACGTCGGCGTCGACGACGACGAGAGGTCGCGCGTCAACCCCCACCGGCCGCCGTCCCCGCTAACGCCACAAGAACTCGCTTGTGTTGCATCACGGGAATCGTGACGCACGACGATCGCGTCTGATCATGCGCTCGGGAGCGCCGGTGCGGATGGGGGTGATGCAACACAAGGGGGGATTCGTGGCGGGCTGAGGTAGCTGACGAAGCTCACGGGGCTCACGAGGGTCACGAGGCGGCGGCCACGGCCGCGCGATACGCCTCGAGCGTCCGGCGGGCCGCGCTTTGCCAGGTGAAAGCAGCGGCGCGCTCGACCCCGAGGCGACCGAGCTCCTCTCGGCGGGACGACGCCTCCTCCAGCCCCGCCGCGATCGCCTGCGGATCGAGACCGTCGACGGCGAGCGCGGCGTCCCCGGCGACTTCGAGCAGCGCGGGCGCCGTGGACGTGACGACGGCCGCGCCGCAGGCCATCGCCTCGAGCAGCGGCAGTCCGAAGCCCTCGTACAGGGATGGGTAGGCGACGCAGCGGGCGCCGCGGTACAGGCGCGCGAGCTCCTGATCGCCGACTTCACCCAGCCAGAGGACACGCTCGCCCTTGACGCTGACCCCTCCCCAGCCGCGCGCGCCCGCGATGCGGAGCTCGCAGCCGTCCAGGTCGGCGAGCCGGAACGCCTCCAAGAGGCGGTGGAGGTTCTTGCGCGGCTCGAGCGTGGACACCGCGAGGACGTAGTCGCCGTCGGCGGCCGGGCCGTCCGGCACGAAGGTCGGCGAGACGCCGTTCGGGATCACCGTCACCTTCTCGGGCGACACGTCGAGCAGCTCGACGAGCTCCCCCCTGGTGAACTCCGACACGGCCACGAGGACGTCGGCGGCGCTCGCGACCCGGGGGAGCGCCGCGGCCGAGTAGGCCTGCGTCCAGCGGTTGAACGTACCCGGGTGACGAAGAACCGCGACGTCGTGGAACGTGACGACGAGCGGTACGGACGAGCGAACCGGCGCGCGGAACGTTGGGCAGTGGAGGACACCGACCCCGTCGCGTCGCGCCCGGGCCGGCAGCGCCGCCAGGTACCAGCCCACGTCCCGCACGGCAGCCGTTGCTCGACCCGACCCACCCCACGCGTAGCGACGGAGCTCGATCCCACCCTCGGCGTCCAGCGCCGCCGTGAGGCTTTCGATGTGCCTGGCCGTGCCCGCGCGCGTCTGGACGAGCGGAGAGACGTCGACCGCGACCTCAAGCATGGACGAGCTCGCGCGCGGGTGTCCCGACCGCCGCGGGGGATTCCGCGGGATCCGGCCGAAGCGAGAGCGCGCTGCCGGCGAGCCACCAGAGAACGTACGTGTTCCAGGGGTTGCCCCAGACGTCCGAGATCAGCGCGATCGCGAACAGAGCTGCGCAGGCGGCGCACGTCGCCGCGACGAAACGGCGATCGTCCGCAGCGGGCAGGCGCCACGCGCGCAACAGGAGGACGACGAGAAGACCAGTCGAGAACGAGATCCAGAGCGCGAGCCCGGCGACGCCCGTGTCGGCGCCGAGCTCCAGGTAGACGCTCTCGCCCGCCCGGCTGTCGACACCGAAGCGCTGGGCGGCCTGTCCGGAGTTCCCGAGCCCGTAGCCCTGAGGGTGGTCGCCGAGGCTCTCAGCTCCTCGGCGAAGCTCGGACAGATGCGACTCCGACGACGGATCGCGCAGGCCGACCTCGAGCGGGTTCCCGGGCTCGAGACCTCCCTTCTCCGCCGCGATCGCCTCCTGAATCGGGAGGTCCTCCGGGAAGAACGCGGTCTCGGGCGCGATCCTCGGAAAGAGCGCGGCGAAGCCGAGGCCAATCGCCAGCACACCGACGGCGGCCGCGAGCGGAAGCGGCCGCCGCCGGGCGAGCGCGAGCACGACGAGCCCGCCGGCCAGGGCGAGGATCCCCGAGCGCGTGAAGCTGAGCAGCAAGCCGGCGAAGACGACCACCAGCGCCGCCGCGAAGAGCCAGCGCCGCCTCCGCGGCGGAAATGCCGTCGCGAGCAGCAGCGCGGTGACGAAGAGGTACGCGGAGCCGAGCGGCGAGAGGAACGTCGAGACGAGGCGCCTGAAGACGCCTTCGGACGAGTTCAGCACCCAGTTCTCGGGCAGCCCGGCCGGACCGGTGTACGAGCCGAAGTCGAGCTGATCGCGGAAGTAGTCGGCGGCGCCAAGCGTCCGCCAGGCCGACAGCGAGACCGCATAGACCTCCACGATCCCGACCGCCGCGACGGCCGCGGCAACGCCGAGGATCAGATAGACGATCCGTCGCAGCTCCTCGCGGCCGGGCACGACGGCACGGCCGAGGAAGTAGGCGGCGACAGGGAGCAGGTGGTGACGGAGAGCGTAGAGCTCGGCCTTCGGACCGGCCGTCCCGTCGAGGGCGTCCTGGGGGACGAGCGCGTACAGGACGACGACCCCGGCGAAGGCGAGCGCAAGCGCGTCGATCCAGCCCGGGGCAAACGGCAGCTCTCGCGCCCGCACGACGTCGCGTGCGACCCGCGCGAGCGCGACCGCGAGCAGGATCTCCTTCCAGGCCTGCGCGACCGTGAGCTGCCAGCCCTCCGCGCCGGCGGAGAAGAGGAGCATGAACACGGCGTTGTGCAGAGCCAGGCCCACCACGAACGCGTAGAGCGCGACAATCGGCCGCCGCCACACGAGCACGGAGGCCGCGGAGATCGCGGCGAGCGCGACGGCCAGGACGACCCAGTCCACGACCCGCAGAGTGTGTCAGAGAGCCATGAGGGATCCGTCAGGAGCTGCGGGCTCGGGCTCCGGGACGGGGAACTCGAGCACAGGCCCGGCAGACGACTGCTCGGTCCCGAACTCGAGCTCTACGCCCTTGGTGCGCGCCTCAGCGCGGCAGCCCCGTAGCCGTCGAGCACGGCGCGACCGCAGGCCTCCCAGGTGAACCGTGCCGCATGGGCCGGGCCTGCCTCATGCCGAAGTCCAGACGCGAGGGCTCGCTCGAGGGCGGCTGTCCACTGCTCGGGCTCGCCCGGGTCGGCTCTCAGCGCGACCGTGCTGGACGCCTCGTCGAGCGACGGATGCGACGACGCGACCACCGGCGTCCCGCAAGCCATCGCCTCCACGATCGGGATCCCGAAGCCCTCGAAGCGCGAGGGATAGGCGAACGCCGCGGCCCCGCGGTAGAGGCGGGCCAGCTCCTCGTCGGAGACATGGCCAAGCCCGCCCGGACCGGCGACGACGAGGTCGAGGCCCAGCCGCGCGACCGGCTCCGCGAGCACGGCGACGTTCTTGCGGGGATCGTGGAGCGAGCCGACGGCCAGGACGTATGGGCGATCCCGCTCCGCCTTCGGCCCGTCGGGCGTGAAGCGGGGATCGACGCCGGGATACGCGACCCGCACGCGCTCCTCGGGGACGCCGAGCGCTCCGACGACGTCGCGAGCCGTGTAGGCGGAGTTCGCGATCACGAGATCGCAGCGCCCCGTGTCGCGGTAGGCGCGCTCGTGGAGTGTCCTCGTCGTCGCGTCGACCCAGTCCGGAAAGCGAAGCGGCACCAGGTCGTGAATCGTCCGCGCGCGAAGGCCGCTACGCTGCGGCACCGCCGACCAGTCGGAGAGGTGGAGCACGTCGAAGCGCCCGACTGCCCGCTCGACGACCGGCCGGCCTGTGCGCGCCCAGAGCGGACGCAGGCCGCGCGCGTACGGAAGCACGAGCAGTCGCCGCTCGACGTCGATCCCGGCGAGCGCCTCCTCGATCCGCCGCTTCCCGGGGAGGCCAGTCGCCGAAAAGGCGACCACCTCGTGCCCCTTCGCGACCGAGGCGACCCCGGCGAGCATCCCGCGCACGTAGTTGCCGATGCCCGTCCGCGGCAGTGCGAGCGGGCTCACGTCGACGACGATCCTCATGGGTGCCCCACCTCTCCACCCCCGCCCAGTCGAGCGCGACCCCTCACGGCTGGTAGCGAAACGAGGTGAAGTGAACGCCGAGCTCTCGCGTGTCGTCGCTGCCGGTGACCTCGGCCGGAACGGCGGTGGGCGACACAGCGAAGCGCACGACGCAGCGTCCGTCCTCGGACGAGAGCGGAACCCGTAGCAGCACGTCCGAGTCGGTTGGCCGGACCATCACCGAGGACACGTCGCGCCCGCCGATCGAGGCCGTGACGGTCTGTGGTACCGCGAAGAGATTCGGGTCGCTCGTCAGCATCACGGTCAGCGTGCCGCCGTCGCAACGGAGCAGGGTGTACGTCACCTCGGGGCCAGACCAGTTGTCGTTCGGGTAGATCCCCTCGACCCGCGCGGCAAGCCGCAACGGTCCGTCCGTGCGGTAGACGGTCATCCCGGTGCCGGGATCCTGCGCGACGACCTCGCCTTCGAGTGGGAAGGAGCCGTCCGAGAGCGCGAACTCGGCCTCGAGCGATCGCCCGTCGACGAGCAACGCCCCGGTTTCGTCGTCGATCGTCACGGACGTCTCGGGCAGGTTGCCCGGGAGCGGCTCACCCGTGCGGTAGACGGGACCGACCGCGCGGTTGAAGAACTCGTTTTCCCAGATCGTGTAGCGGCTCGACTGGCCCGTCCAGATCGCCACGGCCGTCGCGCCGTCCGGAAGCGCGTCGTCGATCCACTCCCGCTGCGTTCGGATTCCCGAGTAGAGCGCCCCGACGGATGCGTCCTCGATCCGCCCCGAGATCGGCCCGGCGACGACTGCGAAGTAGACGAGCACGAGCGCAGGCGCCACGAGCATGAACCTCCGCGGCAGGAACAGAAACAGCGCGCCCGCGGCCACCGCGCAAAGCGAGACCACGAGCCGAACCTGATCGCCCGAGATGACGCTGTCCTGAAGATTCCACAGGGGAAGGAGCATGAGCGTGTCCGACACCGCGCTCACGTTGATCAGGCGGAAGTACGGAATCGTCGCCGGCAGGCCCGCGGCGACCACCGCGGCAAACAGCGCCGGCCAGCGAGGGCGTGGCGCGCCCCGCTCGATCCAGACCATCAGGGCGACGAACAGCAGGGGCGCGACATGGAAGAGGTTCCGCTCCTGGATCCGCTGGACGGACGGCTGGGAGGCAAAGGCGCCGACGAGCAGCGCGAGCCAGAAGATCGTCGGCACGGCAACGGCGGCGAGAAGCCGCTCGCTCGCGTCTGCCGATCGTCGGCAGGCCAGGAGAGCGAGAAGCAGCAGCGCGGCGAACGGCACGACCGCGACGTAGAGATCGAGCTCCGCGACGTGCCACAGAAACCACTTCGCGACCTCGCCCACGGAGTAGTCGCTCGACTCGGCGGCGCGGTAGGCGCCGATCACCTCCGTGATCGGACGGCCGCGCGCGAGCTGGACGGCGACGAGCAACGCTGCCCCGCCGCCGAGCGCGATCCACGTGACCCGGTACGCCGCCAGCCGCCGGGACACGGCGCGCCATCCGCCTCGTTCGAGCAGGGCGGCGATCACGATCGCCGAGACCATGGCGGCGACGAGCGCCACCGCCTGCACGCGGATCAAGAACGCGACTGCGATCAGCGCGAGCGCCCAGAGCTGCCGCGACGTCGTCCCCCGCTCGAGCCCGAGGACGATCATGTACACGGCGAGCAGAAACGCCGGATAGAAGGCGTTCTCGGTCATGATCGTTCCCGTGTAGACGAGCGACGGCACCGCGACCGTCAGCACGGCGACGACGAACGACGACGCCTTCCCGGCGAAGCGCCGGGCGATCAGATATGCCGGAACCGCCGCGAGCGACATGAGCACCGCGTTCAGCGCCTTCGCCGCCGCGTACGCGTGCGGGAGATTGTCGAAGAGCGCCCAGGCCGGGGAGATCAGCACCGGGTAGACGAAACCGTACGAGCCGGTGACGACATCCCGGATCGCGAGGCCCTCGCCGGCCGCGAAGCTCTTGGAAAGCTCCGAGTAGATCAGCTCGTCGACGAAGATCCACGGCGCCGGCGAGCTGCGGGAGAGGACGAACCGGATCGCTGCGGAGACGGCAACGAGGAGGGCGAGCCAGACCCAGACCGGTACCGCGGCGACCGCATCGCTCAGCCGGTCGAGTGGCCCAAAGACGGCACGGCTCCGCCGCGCCTCTATCCCCGTCACCCGCCCCCGAACGGGGCCACCACCGGACGCTACCCTCACGCGGTCAGACGCCGACCTCGCGCAGCTGCGCAGCGAGCTCGCCGACCTCCGCGCCGCGCGGGTCGAGGCCGGCGCCGGCCGCGGCCTCGGCGACCTCGTGCAGGACCGCGTCGCGAACCCCCTCCGCGCCGGCGGCGGCGTCGAGCGCCGCCGCGTACGCGTCCGCGACGCGCGGGAGCGCATGCTCGCGCTCGGCGTGAGCACGGGCCGCCGACCCCATCGCGTCGCGCAGCGGGCGATCTCCCGCCAGGCGCTCGAGGACCGCGGCGAGCGTGTCCACCTCCCACTCGTCGACGGGCACCTTCGCCGCGACCGACCCCGGAAGCTCCGCAAACCAGCCGACGTCCGAGACGACGAGCGGCCGTCCCACGGACAGCGTCCGCAGCGCGATCCCGGAGGTCTCGCCCATCGTCGGCCAGCGAAGGCTGACACAGACGTCCGCGGCGGAGATCAGCGACCACAACTTGGGCTCGTCGACGTGATCCAGCCGCAGCACGGATCCGTCGAGGAGACCGAGGCGGTCGAGCCGAGAATCCAGGAAGAAGCGTGGCGCGGGCGCCCCGGCGAGGACGAGCAGCGAGTCCGGGTACTGCTCGCGTAGTCGCGCAAACGCATGCAGTAGCTGGGGGATCCGTTTCGTCGGGTTGAGGTTCCCGAGCGACACGATCGTCGGGTCGCCGCGGCGCGGGAGCCCAGGGTCGGGGAGCTGGGCCGGCACCGGCCAGGCCGGATGCGGCACGCGCCAGATCGGCCCGGCGAACCCTGCCTCGCGCGCTCGCCGCTCCACGTAGCCGGAGTGGACGACGAGCCCGGTGGCGAGGCCGAGTACCTCACCGTTGAGCGGGAACCGCTCGGGCGCGCGCTCCCAGAGCATCTGGATCCGCTGGTCCAGGACACCGTGCCCGAGCAGCCGCCCCGCCGTGCCATACTCGCGCTCCATCGCGTCGAGGTAAGCACGGCCGTTCCCGTGCGCGATCGTCATCCCGGCGACGAGATGGTGGAGGACGAAGTCGTGCAGGACGACGACCCCGGGCCGGTCGCGGAGCTCCTCGACGATCCACGCGTGGTGCTCGGCGTCGTTGCCGACGTGGTAGAGACGAACGTCGACGTCACGCGGGGCCGGGGCGCCGCGACGGACGGGAACGACGTCGAGGCGCTGGCGGAGCTCCGGCAGGAGCAGCGCCGAGTAGTCGGCGATCCCGCTCCGATCCGGCGGCAGCGGCGAGTAGTACGCAACCCTCACCGGGTCCCCACCACCCCACCCCCGCCCTGTCGGGCGCGACCCCACCGGGGCCACCACCGGGCGCGACCCCCCCTCACGGAGCCAGCAGCCTGTCGATCGCGGAGCCCCACGTCACCCGCTCGGCGATCGTCTTCCCCGCCGAGCCGTATGCCCTGGCCTCGTCGCGATGGCCCGCCAGCCAGCCGCAGGCCTTGGCAAGCGCGGTCGGCTCGGGCGCGGTGACGAGCCCGGTCCGCCGATCGTGGACGACCTCGAGCGGGCCGCCTGCGTCGGTCGTCGTCACCACCGGCTTACCCGAGAGGAACGCCTCGTACGGCACCATCCCGAAGTCCTCGTCGACCGGCGCGTAGTAGACGGCCAGGCAGCGGCCGTACAGATCGGCGAGCTCCTCCTCGCCGACGCGGCCCGCAAACCTCACGCGACCCGGCCCACCCGCACCCGCCCGACCGTTCAGCTCACGCGCCAGCTCTTCGAGGCGTCCCCGCTCGGGTCCGTCGCCCGCCACCACGACGCGAAGCGAGTCGTCGAGCTTCGCGGCCTCGACGAGCAGGTCGACGCGCTTCGCCCGATCGAGCCGTCCGACCGAGAGGACGAAGTCGCCGTACTCGTCGCAGCGGTACGGGAGCTCCTGCGGCGGGTGCGGCAGCACCTCGGCCTCGAGACCTGCTGACCGGGCAAGCCGGTCGGCGACGTTCCGCGAGGTGGCGAACAGCCTCCGAGCCTCGCCGAGCGCGACGCGGTCGATGCGCTGGACGGAGCGGACGATCGCCCGGTCGCGGGCCCCCTCGCCGAACTGGCCGAGCGCGGTGCCGTCGAAGTCGTACGCCTGCCGAAACTGATGCAGGAGCCACACGACCTTGCGCGGATGGCGGACGAGGTACGACGGGAACTTCGTCGCAACGACGAGATCAACGGGCCGCCCGTTCGCCTCCTCGAGGTCGACCAGCCGCCAGAGGAACGCCTGCGACAGGACACGCTCCTCCGGGTACCACTTGAACGGAATGGTGACGAGATCCGCCTCGTGATCGCGCGCGCGCAGCTCCTCGACGAGCGTCTCGGCGAAGATCTCGGCGCCGCCTCGCTCGAATGGAACCTGCGGCGCGCAGACCGCAATGTTCATCCCACCACCCCACCCCCGCCCTGAGACGGCACGGCTCCGCTGCGCTTCTTTCCCCACCGCCCGCCCCCGAACGGGGCCACCACCGGGGCGCGACCCCGCCTCATGGGCGGGCGAGGAGCACGTAGCCGTGGGGCCCCGCGCCGAACCGGACGTCCGCCCGCATGAAACCGGCGTCCCGGGCGAGTGTGGCGGCCTCCTCGGCCGCGAGCGAGCCGCCGAGCTCCGCGAGGAGGATCCCGCCCGGCCTGAGGGCCGCCGCCGCCCTGCGCAGCGCGGCGGCGAGCGCCTCGCGCGACGGCGCGCGGTCGGGCGCGAGGAGCACGACGGCGCCGAGCGACCCGTCGGCGCCGTTCAGCGCGGCCGGGTCGTCGCAGACGAGCACGGGGGAAGCGCCGTGCAGGTCGTCGGCGTACGGGCCGGAGTCCGGCGCGTCCGGCGACTCCGGGAGGGCCCGCTCGAGCCGCGAGAGCCCGGAGCTCGTGCGCTCCGAGAGGTCGTCGATCAGGTCGAGGACGGTCGCGTTGAACTCCCGCTGGTCGGCGAACGGTGGCTCGACGTACCAGCGCATCGCCTTGCGCAGGACGATCCGCACGGGCCGCAGCGCGATCTCCGCGGGCCCGGGTCGCTTCTGCAGCGGCCGGTCGGCGGTCACCGGCCAGAGGCGCTCTGCCTCCTGTCGCGCGGTCAGCCGGATGGGGAGGGCCGTCGCGGGGCCGTTCGTCGAGCTCCTCGGCTGCTCGCGAACCTCGCGTCTCAGCCGGTCGAAGATCGCCGCGATCTCGTCGTCGTTCACAGCGTCGGACATCGCTGAATTGTAGGAATACCCTCGAACGGATGGTCGGCCTCAGCCTTCTCACCCTCGTTCCGGGGCTCGTCGGCGGCTCGGAGACGTACGCGCGCGAGCTCACCCGGGCCCTCGCCGGAGTCGGCGAGCTCGACTACCGCGTCTTCGCGCCCTCGATCGCGCCGGACGTCGGAGGCGGGCTCGAGACGAAGGTCGTGCGCAGCTACCCCGCCTCGGCGGCGACCGGCCGGCGTGCGCTGGCCATGGCGCGTGCGGCGTTCCTCCCCGGGGCGATCCGGAAGGAGATGCAGCTCGGCCGGCTCGACGCGATCCACTTCCCGCTCACGGTGATGCTCCCTCGCCTCGACAGGCCCCCGGCGGCCGCCACGATCCACGACCTCCAGCACGAGTTCTTCCCGGAGTTCTTCTCGCGCGCCGAGCTCGCCTACCGGCGGCGAGCGTACGGCTGGACGGCGCGGCTCTCACGGCTCGTGATCGCGCCGAGCGCCTTCGTCGCGGACACGATCTCGGAGCGCCTCGGCGTTCCCGCCGACCGGCTGCGCGTGATCCATCACGGGATCGACCACGAGCGCTTCTCGCCGGCGGCCTCGGCGCGCGTGCGCGAGCCGTTCCTGCTCTACCCGGCAAACCGCTGGCCGCACAAGAACCACGAGCGTCTGTTCGCGGCGCTCGCGCTGCTGCGTGCCGAGCGCCCGGAGCTCGAGCTCGTCCTCACCGGCTCCGGCCACGAAGGCCTGCGGGTTCCCGCCGGCGTCGTCGTCCGGGGGCGCGTGCGCGAAGCGGAGCTGGTCGAGCTCTACCGCACGGCAGCCGCGCTGGTCTTCCCGAGCCTGTATGAAGGCTTCGGCTACCCGCCGCTCGAGGCGATGGCGTGCGGCTGCCCGGTCGCGTGCGCGAGCGGGAGCTCGTTGCCCGAGATCGTCGGCGACGCGGCGATCCTCTTTAACCCCCGCGATCCTGCGGCGATCGCGGAGGCAATCGGGCGAGCGCTCGCGGACCCCACTCTCGCGGAGCGGGGCATCGCTCACGCTGCAACGTTTACATGGGAGGCCAGCGCGCGAGCCCACGAGGCCGCCTACCGCGAGCTGGTTCCGTAGGGGAGATATCTAGGATTCGCGCATGCCGTGGCGCGGATATCGCGGCGAGCTCCTCGTCGTCGTCCTCGTTGCGGTCGCCGCGCTCGGGCTGTTCCCGCCAGCCTCGGAGGACCGCGGGCGGTTCGCGCTGACGCAGGCGATCGTCGACGACGGCTCGCTCGTGATCGACCGATTCGTCCACCCTGATCTCGACAAGGCTCGCTACGACGGGCACTTCTACTCGCTGCACGCGCCCGGGATTGCTTTCGGGGCGGTACCCGCCTATGCGGCCCTGGAGGCGATCGGAGCCGTAGGGCCGGCGACGAGGCAGCAGGGCGTGTGGACGGACGACGCGCTCGCCTGGACGCTGCGCATCCTCACGTCGGGGCTCTGCTTCGTCGCATTGCTCATCGTGCTCGGCCGGGTCGCCGAGGGGCTCGTAGAGGGAACGGGAGCAGCAACCGTCGTCTCGTTCGGCCTCGGGACGCTGGCGCTCCAGCTCGCCCCCTCGTCGTACGGGCACGTGGCCGCGAGCGCGCTCGCCTTCGGCGGCTTCGTGCTCGCGTGGGCCGGCGCCGAGCGGCGTGCAGCACCGTGGATTCTCGCGGGCGGGCTGTGTCTCGGCCTCGCCGTGGCCGTCGAGTACCAGGCGGTCATGGTGGCCGCGCTCGTCGTGGCCTACGTCGTGTGGAAGACTCGGGCCGCGCGTCCCCCGCTCGCACTCTGCGCCGGGATGGCTCTTCCCGCCGTCCTGTTGGGTGCGTACCACCTGGCGGCGTTCGGGGGGCCGTTTCGCAGCGGCTACCGCTACGTCGAAAGCCCCAGCGCCGTAGGGCAGCGCTCGGGCTTCTACGGGATCCGGACGCCGGATGCCGACAACGTCTACAACGTGTTGTTGACCCGGCACGGTCTCCTCACCGCGACGCCGGTTCTGGTGCTGGCCGCGATCGGGCTCCTCTTGCTCTGGCGGGCAGGCCGCCCCGCTGAGGCGGCGGTATGCGGCGGAACCGCAGCCCTCTTTCTCGTGCTGATCCTCGGGTATTTCGGACCCTACGGCGGCGCGTTTCGCGGGCCACGGTTCTTCGCCGTCGCGTACCCGTTCCTCCTCGTCGGGCTTCCCCTCGCCTTCCAGCGCTGGCCGCGCGTGACCGCCGGAGCCGCCCTCTTCTCGATCGCGGCAATGGCGTCCGCGGCCGTACCCACTCTGTATACGTCGGGAATGGAGGAATCCGGGCTCATCGACACGATCCGGTCGATCCTGGGAGCCCCGCCCGGGATCGGGGCGGGCGCCGCGCTGTTTGCGATCGCCTACCCGCTCGGTATCGTCGTGCTCGCCCTTGCGCTGCTGCGCTGGCCGCGTCCCGCCGCGGCAGTGGCTCTCTGCGGCCTGGCTGCTCTGATCGCCACGAGCGTGGCGAGCTCGACGCTCGGCCTCGGAGCCGTGAACCCGACGATCTGGTCGATCGTCGGCGCTCCACGGCTGCTCGGGGCGGCGATCGGCGGAGCGGCGACGGTCGGCGCAATCGTCCTCGCCGGCCGGAATCTGCGCGGTCTCGCCTGGCGAACTGCGGCGGTTCCCGCGGTCGCCAACGCCGACCTCGCGTAGCCGTACCTAGGACTACCATCAACCTCATGCCGTGGCGAAGCTACCGGCATGAGTGGCTCGTGATCGTCCTCATCGCGTTCGCGTCGCTCGGCTACCTCTTCGCCAACAGCCAGGACGACGAACGGTTCGCGCTCGGCCAGGCGGTCTACGAAGACGGAACGATCGTGATCGACCGTCTCATCGTCACGGACTTCGAGGACAAGGCGTTTCGCAACGGGCACTACTACGGGCTCCACGCGCCCGGCCTCTCCTTCGCAGCGGTGCCGGTGCTGGCCGCGCTCGACGGGTCCCGCCTGTTGAGCGCCGAGGAGTGGGGGCGGGGGGTCTGGAGGACGCCGTGGGTCGCCTGGACTCTGCGAAACCTCACGAGCGGAGTGCTGTTTCTGGTCGCGGTCTTCGCGCTCGGCCGCGTCGCGGAGGGGCTCGCGCCGCGGACGGGAGCAGCAGCCGCCGTCACGTTCGGCCTCGGCACGCTCGCGCTGCACCTCGCAGCAACGACGTTCGGGCACGTCGCCGCCGGAGCACTCGCGTTCAGCGGGTTCCTCCTGACCTGGGCGGGCGCCGAGCGGCGCCGGCAGGCTCTGATCGCGGCCGGTGGACTGGCGGCCGGTCTGGCCGTCCTCGTCGAGTACCAGGCCGCGCTCGTAGCGATCGCTCTGGTCGCCTATGTCGGACTGAAGACGTGGCGCGTCCGATCTCTTCTCGCGCTCGCCGCCGGCGCCCTCCCGGCGATCGTTGCCCTCGGCGCGTACCAGTGGAGCGCCTTCGGCAGCCCGTTCGCCCCTGGCTACAGGTACAGCGCCAACTCGTATGCCGAGCAGCAGGGCGAGGGCTTCTACGGTATCGGAGTACCCGATCCGGACTCCGTCTACCGGATCCTCGTTACGCGCCACGGTGTCCTGTCCACGACACCGGTCCTGATCGCGGCTGCCGCGGGGCTCTGGCTCCTCTGGCGCTCGGGACGACGTATCGAGGCATCGCTCTGCGCCGCGATCACGCTCCTCTTCTTCTTTCTCAACGCCGGCTACTTCGAGATCTACGGCGGCGCGTCGCCCGGCCCGCGCTTCCTCGTGCTCGCATTCCCGTTCCTCGCCGTCGGGCTCGGGCCTGCGTTTGGGAGCTGGCCTCGCCTCACCGGCGTGCTCGCGGTCTTCTCGATCACGGCGATGACGATCGACGCTTCGACGATGAGCTTCTCGGTCGGAGCGCTCGGCGACGTCAGCCTGACCGAGACGATCTGGTCAGTCGCCGGTGTGCCGAGGCTCCTCGGCCTCGCGATCGGATGGGCGGCGACCGCGGTCGCGGTTGCCCTCGCCGCGCGAAGCCTGCTCGGCATCGAGCGCGATGCCCGCAGGACTATCCGGAGCGCGGTCCCGCTCGGCCACGCCTGAAGTCTCGCCAACCCTCCACTACGGCGGCGAGCCCGTCGCGGCGGCCAGGCCGCAGCGATGCCTGGGCGAGGTGCGCACCGACGACGAAGCCGCGGCGGAGCTCGCGCGCGCCGGGAGGCAACGGCCGGTGACGCTCCGCCACGGCGAGCGTGTTCCGCGTGTCGTAGTAGAGGCTCGTGGTCGAGGCGGCGCCCCCGGTCGAGGCGGACACGCGGTGCCATACCCGTGCGCCGGGGACGAAGACGACCGCGAGGCCGGCGGCACGGATGCGCAGACACCACTCGACGTCCTCGACGTAGGCGAAGAGCTCCTCGTCGAGGACTCCCGCACGTTCGACTGCGGTCCGCGAGACTGCCATGGCCGCGCCCGTGGCACGAGCGACGTCGTGGATCCGGTCGAAGCGACCGTCGTCGCGACTGCCGTAGCCCGTCTGCCGCCCGCTGTACCCGAGCAGGGTCGAGAACCGTCCACCGGCGTACCAGAGGACGTCCGGTCGATCCGCGAAGAGGACCTTGCACGCAAGCACGCCGGCGTCGGGTCGCGCGGAGGCCGCCGCAGCCAGCGCGGCGGGGGCAGCCGGATCGACCACCGTGTCGTTGTTGACGAGCCAGATCCAGTCGGCGCCGCGCTCCAGCGCGCGCCGGATGCCGACGTTGTTGCCGCCCGCGTAGCCGAGGTTCACGCCGTTCTCGACGAGCTCGACGGCGGGAAAGCGCGCGGCGACCGCCTCGGCGGATCCGTCAGCCGAGCCGTTGTCGACGCAGATCGTCGCGACCCCCGCCACAACGAGCGATTCGAGGCAGCGCAGCGTGTCCTCGCGCCCGTTCCAGGAGAGGACGACCGCGACGAGGCTCATGCGGCCTCGCCCCGTCCGCCCGGGCCGACGCCGGCACAGAACCTGCACACCTCGGCACACGCCCGCGCGGATTCCGACGATAGCGTGACCCGTGGTCCCCACCCGGGTGGGGACCACGCCCAGCGGCCGGGAGGCGGGCCGTGCGGCGCGGTCACGTCAGTGCCCGCACGTAGGCCCAGGCGTCACGGAGGCCCCGTGGCCGCCAGGCGAGCAGCACCGCCGTGTACGCGACGAGACCGAGCGTCGCGGCCGCCACGCCGTCCAGCACCAGTGCGGCGAGCCCGAACGCCGCGACGGCGATCGCACCGCAGAGAACGGTGAGGATGCCTATCCCCTCGGCCGCACGCGCAAGCGTCTCGCTCGACAGAACCCCGAGGAGCGCGGCGAGCACACCGAGGCTCGTCAGCGCCAGCCCGATCGCGACACCGCTGAGCCCGAAGGCTCGCTGGAGCACGAGTTCGAGCGGCACCTGCAAGGCGAGCGCGACCAACGCGAACACCGGCAGCAGGCGCTCGCGGCGAGCGACGAAGAGGAGCGGGAAGGTGACCGAGACGCCGATCGCGGCGACCATCCAGGGGCCGAGGTACGCGACGAGACGGCCGAGCTCATCGCCGGCCGCGCCCTCGAACGCGCTCCCGAGCGCGGCCCGTGCGATCGGCTCGCCGGCGAGGACGAAGACCCCGGCCGCAGCGGCGACGATCGACACGGCCACCCAGGACGTCGAGATCACGTGCGTCGCGGCCCGCCCGGCCGAGAGACCGGCCCTCGTCAGGGGAACGCTCGAGATCAGCGAGAGCGACGACGCGGTGACGGCGACGAGAAACGACGCGATGAAGTACGCGTAAGAGAAGGTCGTCACCGCGCCGACTCCCTCGTCTCCCGCGAAGCGCAGCGCCACGACGTACAGGCCTTGCAGCGCCAGGGGGAGCGCGACGCCGCGAACGAGCTCCCACAGGCGGGTCAGCGCCCCATCAGGAGAGCCGTCTCCCGCCGGCCTGCCCCTTCGAAACGTGCCCCGCGCGATCAGGACGCCGGCCGGGATTGCCAGCGTGACCGCGCCGTTCAGCGCCAGCCCCTCCGCGAGCGCTATCGGCCCCGAATCGAGCCTGGCGACGAAATACGCGAGCCCCGCACACGCGCCAAGGGCATAGGCGAGCGCCGCGACGCCGTAGCTGTCCTTGGCCGCGAGCACGCTGGCGGCCAGTGCCGCGTAGAGCTGCAGCGTGCCCGCGAGCATCATCCAGGCGAGCGAGTCCGCGGCGACCTCGGACGCGCGCTCGGGGAGGCTCCCAGTGAGCAGATCGGCGAGGTTGTCCGAGGCAGCGAAGGCGACGAGCAGCGCCGGGAGGGCCACGACTGCCAGCGCAAGCACCTGCGCGCCCACCTCCCCGGCGAGCCGACCGGCCTCTTCGGCGCGGGCGAGTCGTGGGAGAACCACCACCCGGAAGGCCTGTGCGGCAAGGACGAGCACGAGGTAGACGGCATAGGCGGCGAACAACCCATCCGTCTCGGCGGTCCGGCCGAACTCGCGCGCGAGAACGGCTCCGGCGACCGCGGCCCCGACGCTGACGACGGCCGTCCCGAGGGCGGTGACGGCGCCGCGCCCGACGGCGCTCTGGCCAGCGGAGCGAGTAGCCTTAGATGCTTCGGCGTCGGCCCGCATCGCGCATGAAGTCAACCACGACGGATTCGGTCTGGACGGAGGAGTCCCTTGCCGCCCTGCGCGGTGAGCTCGGCGACGCGTACGCAGGTCGGACGGCGCTCGTAACCGGCGCCGACGGCTTCATGGGCTCCCACCTGACCGAGGCGCTCGTCGGCCTCGGCGCCCACGTCCACGCCTTCGTCCGCGCCACCTCGAGCGGGGCGCTCAACAACATCGGCCACCTTCGCGGCCGGCTGAAGGTGCATTTCGCCGACCTGACCGACCGCACGTCGATCGACTATCTCGTCCGAGAGCTGGCGACGGAGGTCTCCGACCGTCCGTACGTCTTCCACCTCGGCGCACAGGCGCACGTGGGCGAGTCGTGGCACAGGCCCTACGAGACCGTGACCGCGAACGTCGTCGGCACGCTCAACCTGCTCCAGTCGATCGTCGATCACGGGCTCGAGCTCGAGAAGTTCGACACGGCGGGCACGTCCGAGGAGTACGGAAACGTCCGCGAGACCGTCGCCCACCACCACGACTACGGGGACGACGGCTCGCTGATCCTCCACGAGCGGTCACCCCTCAACCCCAAGTCGGTGTACGCGACGTCGAAGGTGGCGGCCGACTTCCTGACGATGAACTACCACGACGCGTTCGGCGTGCCCGGCGTCGTGACACGGATGTTCAACAACTACGGGCCTCGCCAGAACCCGCGCTACGTAACGGGCACGATCATCACCCAGGCGCTCTCCCGGGAGACGATCGAGCTCGGAAACCTCGAGCCGATGCGCGACTTCTGCTTTTGCTCGGACGGCGTCCGCGGCCACCTGGCCGTCGCGCTCCACGGCATCCCCGGCGACGTCTACTGTTACGGGCAGGGCGAGAACGTGTCGATGGCCGACTGGGCCGCGCTCATCCTCGGGATCGGCGAGGAGGCCGGCTACTGGCCTCGCCGCGAGCTCGCGAGCGTCCCCGGCCGCTACCGTCCTGGGTCGAGCGACGTCCTGGCGCTCCTGGTCGGCTACGAGAAGCTCGCGCGCGAGACCGGTTGGAAGCCCCTGGTGTCCTGGGAGGAGGGCGTCGCGAAGACGATCGCGTGGTACGCGGACAACCGCGAGCGCTGGATCGGCCGCGTCGACTGGCACACGCCCTCGCCCGTCACCGCAAAGTGAGGCGGGGTCGCGCCCGACAGGGCGGGGGTGGGTGGTGGGAGTGAGAACCCTCGTCACAGGCGGGGGCGGCTTCCTGGGCTCGCACCTCGTCGAGCGGCTTCACGCCGCCGGGCTCGACCCGTTCGTCGCCCGCAAGCGCGACTACGACCTCACCGTCTGGGACGACGCCGAGCGGCTGTTCGCCGACGCGCTCCCCGAGCTCGTACTCCACCTGGCCGCCGAGGTCGGGGGCATCGGCGCCAACCGTGCCAACCCCGGACGCTACTGGTACGCCAACCTCGTCATGGGCACGAACGTCCTCGAGCTCGCGCGGCGTCACGGTGTCCGGAAGCTCGTCCTGCTCGGGACGATCTGCGCCTATCCGAAGCTCGCCCCCGTCCCGTTTCGCGAGGAGGACCTCTGGGAGGGCTACCCGGAGGAGACGAACGCTCCCTACGGCGTGGCCAAGAAGGCGCTCCTCGTCGGCGCGCAGGGGTATCGCGAGCAGTACGGGCTGAATGCGATCTACCTGCTGCCCGTGAACCTCTACGGGCCCCGGGACAACTTCGACCTCGAGACCTCGCACGTGATCCCGGCGCTCATCCGCAAGATGGTTGAGGCCCATGACCGCGGCGACGAGACGGTCACCCTCTGGGGCGACGGCTCCCCGACGCGGGAGTTTCTCTACGTCGAGGACTGCGTCGACGGGATCCTGCTCGCCGCCGAGCACTACGACGGCGCCGACCCGGTCAACCTCGGCACCGGCGTCGAGATCCCGATCCGGGAGCTGGCGGCCCTCATCGCGGAGCTCACCGGGTTTGCCGGCGAGATCCGCTGGGACACGACGCGACCGAACGGCCAGCCACGACGCAGGCTCGACACGGCCCGGGCGACCGAGCGCTTCGGCTTCGCGGCACGGACGGACCTGCGCGACGGGCTCGAGCGGACCGTCGCGTGGTACCTCGCGAACGCCGCCCCGTCTGCCGTGCGCGGGTGAAGGCAGCCTTCGTCTATCCCAACCCGCGCCGGCGGCTGCTCGAGGAGATCGCCGCAGGCAGCGCGCCCGACACCGGCCTGCTCGGCGAGAACCACCTCGCCGACCTCGGCATCGACGCCTTCGTGCACGAGCCGGCGCTGCGCCGGCGGGCGAGGCGCTCGGGGATCGTGCATCGGATTACGTGGAACGCCCGCGAGCTGACCGTGCCGTTCGAGGTCGGCGATGCCGACGTCGTCGTCACGCCGCTGGCCAACCTTCTCCCCCTCGCGGCCCGCGTCCGACGAGGGCCGCGCGTGGTGCTCGTCAGCTACCACCTGTGCGCGACCTACGACCGCCTCAGCGCCGGACGCCGTCGGCTGCTCGCGGCCTCGGTGCGATCGGCGGCCGCAGTCGTCTGCATCGCGACCGCGGCACGCGGGCGGCTGCTCGAGCAGACAAGCGCGGAGCCGGCCAGGGTGCACGTCGCCGAGCTCGGCGTGGACGAAACCTGGTGGACGCCGTCTCCGCCGGCGCGCAACGGCTACGTGCTCGCGGTCGGACGCGATCTCGCCCGCGATTACGAGACGTTCGCGCGTGCGGTGGAGGGCCTCCCGACGCGTGCCGTCCTCGTCGCCAAGGAGGAGAATCTGGCCGGCGTGCGCCTCCCCCGGAACGTCGAGGTGCGCCTGAACATCCCACCCGGCGAGGTCCGCGCGCTCTATGCGGAGGCGGCGTGCGTCGTCGTGCCGATCCACCGCGAGGACTACCGGTACGGGACCGAGAACTCAGGGACGATCGCCTTGCTCGAGGCGATGGCATGTGCCCGGCCCGTCGTGGTCACCGACCGGCCCTACCTCGCCGACTACGTCCGCTTCGAGGAGACCGCGCTCGGCGTTCCAGCCGGGGACGCGACGGCGCTTCGGCGCGCGGTCGAGCGCACCCTCGGCGACCCGGCGCTCGCAGAACGCGTGGGGAGGTCGGCCAGAGCAGCGGTGGAGTCACGCTTCACGAGCAGGCTCTTCGCCGGCCGGCTCGCGGCCGTCCTGCGCAGCCTCCCCCCTGCGTAGGCTCTCCGCGTGCGCCGCGTGGAAGCCTCCCGACTCGCAGCCGGGCTCGTCGCCTTCACCTGCGTCTGCCTCGTGGCGCTCGGCTGGCACGGGGCGACCGCGACCGGCCCGGAAGGCGGATACGACTCGCCGGCGTTCATCGCCTACACCGCGACGCTCTCGTCGCAGCACCGTCTCCCGACGAACGGCGATACCTACGAGTTCGCCACCCCGCCGCTCTACCCCGCGCTTGCCGGAGCGCTCCAGCGCGTCGCTGACGCGACCGGAGACAAGGCCGCCTCGATCGTTCCGAGCGGCCACGGGCCGTGGTGGCGACTCGCGTGGGCCGCCGCCTCCGCCGCGGCGATCGCGCTCCTCGTGGTGTTTCGCCGGGGCGAGCGTGGCTGGCTCACGGGGGCGATCCTCGCCGCTCTGGCCGGGATCGCGGCGCTGCTGGCGGTCGACGCATCCGCCGCCGGCGTCCGCTGGACGGCCGGCCAGGCGCTCGCGCTCGCCTGGGCCGTCGGGCTCGTCGTCGCCTCGTGGTTGCTCGCGCGGGAGGTGTGGCCCGCGCGGCCGCTGCAGGCGGCGCTCGCAGCCGTGATCGTCGCCACCGTGCCGATCGTCCTCCGGCTCGGGGCGATGTTCCACCCCGAGACACAGTTCGCCTGCCTCGCCGCTCTCGCCCTGCTGCTCGCGGTGCGCGCGTCACGAAAGAACTGGGCGCTCGGTACCGCGGCCTGGCTCGGAGCCACACTCGGCCTCGCGGGGCTGACGCGCCCGACCGCAGGAGTGGTGATTGCGAGCCTGGGCACCGCGATCCTGCTCTCCGGCCGGAGAGCGGCCCTGCGCTTCGTCGGCGTCGCAGCGGGGGTAATGCTGGTCGTCGCAGGCGCATGGTGGGTGCGGCAGACCGTCGTCTACGGGAACCCGTTCCAATCGAACCTCGATCGCTACACGCTGACCGACGGCCAGCCCCGCTCGTTCTACGTCTCGTTCCCGCTCGCCGACCTCGTCCTGCGCCCGTACCGCCCGCACTTCGCCGGTGAGCTCTGGCCGCAGTTTCACGCCGACCTCTGGAGCGACTGGTTCGGCGCGCAGCACGGTTTCTGGCCCGAGCCGCCCGACCGGGCAACGAACACCTTCCTCTCGAGTCAGAGCCTGCTCGGCTTCGGCGCAGCGATCCTGGCGATCGGAGGTGTCCTGGGGCTCGGCGGCCCGGCGGTCGGCCGCGCGTTCCGGGGCGCGATCGACCACGCCGACTTCACCTGGGCCGCCTTCCTGCTGCTCGCGGCGCTCTCGTGGATCGCGTTCGTCGTCACCCTGGTGCGCTTCCCGCAGGCGGGCGGCGATCCGATCAAGGCGAGCTACCTGCTCTACCTCACTCCGGTCTTCGTAATCTCGGGACTGGCCGCGGGCGACGAGCTCTGGCGCCGCGCGGTGGGCTGGCGCGTCGTCCTCTCGGTGTGGGTCGCCCTCTACGCCGTGAGCGCGGCCGGCTACCTCGCTACCGCGTACCGGTAGCTGCGTCCTCCTCCTCACCGAGCCGGCCCTCGAGCAGCGCCAGCCGCTGCGCGAGCACCTTGTTCTGCTCGGCGAGGCGCGAGATCACGGTCGAGTAGTGGAGCAGCACGGCGAGAATGAAAAGACCCGCGATCGCGAAGAGCACGGCGGGTGGGTAGGTCTCGACGCCCACCCAGCCGGCAATCGTGTTCAGCCCGTCGCGCCAGAGCGAGAGCGCGAGCAGGACGATCGCGGTGGCAAGCCACAGCAGGGCGTAGCGCTCCTGAAGCCGGCGGCTGCGGATCAGCTCGAGGATGACGGCGAGGAGCAGGATCGACGCCACGGCGGCGACGATCGACACGGTGATCGGGGTCATCGTTCCTCCGGAACGGTCGGTCGGCGGCGAAAGAGGTCGATGAAGAGCGCGAGCAGCACCTTGATCATGTAGTAGACGGAGTCGAAGACGTTGATCGACGAGCGGCCGGCGGCACGCTCACGCATCGCGACGGGGATCTCGACGATGCGAAGGCCCGCCCGGTGGACGAGCACGGTCGACTCGACCTCGGGGTAGTCGGGGGGGTACTCCTGGGCGAAGAGCAGGATGCCGCGACGGTTGACCGCTCGGAAGCCCGACGTCGTGTCCGTCACGCGCTGGCCGACGATCCAGGACACCACGCGCGCGAAGAGGCGAATCCCGAGCCGGCGCGCCAGCGGCGCCCGGTAGCTCCGCTCGCCCGCGAACCTCGACCCCACGACCATGTCGGCGCGGTCGTCGAGGAGCGGCGCGACGAGGAGCGGGATCTGGCGGGGATCGTGCTGGCCGTCCCCGTCGACCTGCACCGCGATGTCGAAGCCCTCGTCGCGAGCGAACTGGTATCCGGTCTGGACGGCGCCGCCGATGCCGAGATTGAACGGCAGGCTGACGACGTGCGCCCCCGCCTGGGCCGCGAGCCGGGCGGTCGCGTCGGTCGAGCCGTCGTCGACGACGACGACCGTGAAGTCGCCGTCGAAGCCGCGGATCTCCCCGACCACGTCGCCGATCGAGTCTGCCTCGTTGAAGGCGGGGACGACCGCGATGCACCGCAGGCGGGCGAGCCGCGGGTCAGGCGTGGACAGGCGCTCGGCTGAGAGTGTCGACATGGGTGAGTAGCTCGGCCGCTCGGTGGCGGTACGTGTGCTCGCCGAGGACGCGCTCGCGGGCCCGCTCGCCGAGCTCGCGGGCGAGGCTCTCGTCGGCGAGGAGCGTGCGATAGGCGTCGACGGCCTCGTCGGCGCTCTCGACGACGAGAAGCTCGCGACCCGGCTCGAACCAGCGGTCGATTCCCTCGTAGGGGTTCGCGACGATCGCGCAGCCGGTTGCGGCCAGCTCGAACGGACGGCACGAGGACGAGGCGTACAACGTGGCATGGGGTCGGCGCGTGATGCAGAGGTTGATGCGGCTCTCGGACGCGGCGCGTCGGAAGGCGTTGAACGGGACGTCGCCGATCTCGACGGCGCGGCCGAGATCGACGCGGTAGTCGAGCCCCCCGACTGCGAACGACGCGTCGGGGAGGCGGCGGCTCGGCTCCGCGAGCATCGCCTCGATCCACTCGGCCCGAAATTTCGTCCCGTAGCCGTAGAAGAAGACGTCACGCGCCTTCTCGACGTCCTCGGGGAAGAAGAACTCGGGATCGGCGGCCCAGAAGAGCGGTTCGGCTCGCCGCGCGCCGAGCTCGACCAGCCGGGCGCAGCCGCCCTCGGAGTTCGAGAGGACGAGGTCGTACTCGCCCGGGTCGGCGCCGTGGTAGATGTTGAACCCGGTGTCCATGCCGCCGTACTCGGGCAGGCTCATCGGCACGTCGCCGTCGTAGTACACGAACGGCACTCCATAGCGCTCCGACAGAGTCGTCGGGATCCCGCGCAGGTGACTCATCGGCACGGTGAAGACGACCACCGCGTCGACGTCGCGCTCGCGCTCGAGGATGCCGGCGAGGTGACGCTCCCAGCGCGGCGTCACCCAGCCCGCGACCGCCTTGCGAACGGCACGGTCGGCGACCGTGTCGTCGGGGCTCTCCTCCGCCCGGCGGACGTGCGTGTCGCCCCGCAGCCGGGCGGCGAGCGCTTGCCAACGCGCGTAGGCCTCTCCTTCCCGATGACACGGATTGGGCGCAGTTCGCCACCACGGCGATTCGACGGCCGGCCCACGGTAGGGGGTGACGACGAGGTCGACCCCTGTCTCGTAGAGGCCCTTGAAGAGCTGCCACCACGCGGGGGTGCAGCCGTAGCGGAAGTCGAGCGAGATCGCCGAGGCGACAGCCAGGATCTTCATCGAGAGCTCAGTACGCGCCCTTCCGCGTCAAGACCGCGGGGATCGTGCGGACGATGATCGAGATATCGAGCCAGATCGACCAGTTCTCGAGATAGGTGAAGTCGAGCCGGACGAGGTCGTCGAAGCCGAGCTCCGAGCGCCCGGAGATCTGCCAGAGCCCGGTGATGCCCGGAAGCACGAGGTACCGCTTCCGGTGCCAGTCCTGCAGCAGCTGGTAGTCGCGCAGGGGCAGCGGCCGCGGGCCGACGAGGCTCATCTCGCCTCTGAGCACGTTGAGCACGTTCGGAAGCTCGTCGAAGGAAAGCCGCCGCAGGAACCGCCCGACCGGGGTGACGCGCGGATCCTGGCGAATCTTGAAGAGCGCCCCGTCGGCCTCGTTCAGGCGCTCGAGCTCCTCCTGCTGCTCGGCGGCGTCGAGGTACATCGTCCGGAACTTGAACATGTCGAAGCGGCTCTCGCCCACGCCGACGCGCGGATCGCGATAGAAGACAGGGCCGCGACTCGACAGCTTGATCGCGGCTGCGATCGCGAGCCAGAAGGGCAGCCCGATGACGACGACGAGCGCGCTGACGACGAGGTCGAAGCCGCGTTTCAGCACCCAGTCGGCGCCGCCGAACACCGGAGGCCGGAGCTCGAAGAGCGGCACCGACTCGCCGGGAACGAACGCGGCCTGGTGCGTGAGGAGCTCGGCAGTGGTCGGTGCGACGCGCACCTTGATCCCGTGCCGGTGGGCAGTGTCGAGCAGGTCGACCAGCTGCTCGTCGGAGAGCTGGTTGCCCTCGACGAGGATCTCGTCCACGTGATGGCGGGCGAGCGCCTCGTGCAGCCCGGCCGGGGAGTCGAGCTCGTCCACGAAGTCGTAGCGGATGTCGGGTTGATTCCCTTCGAGCGAGCGACGCAGAGAGGCCATGCGCTGGCCCGAGCCGATCAGGATCGTGCGCCGGCTCGCGCCGACGGCGACGAGCACCTCGCGCGTGATCGACTCGTAGCTCCAGCGCATGACTCCGACGACGACCGCGGCGAGGACGAAGGAGACGACGAACGTCGAGCCGGTCGTGACCGCCTGGTCGGTGGCGATCGCGAACGCGAGCGTGACGACGGCGACGACGGCGAGCGAGGAGAGGATCTTCGAGAAGCCTGGCCTGGTCTCGCGCGGGCCGTAGAGCCCGGCGCGCCAGAAGACGAGCAGGATCACGAGCGCGACGAACGGCAGCCACGTGACCTCGGCCTGCCAGAGGATCCCCCACTGCACCGGGAAGTTGCCGCGGAACACCTCCTTGAGAGCGAGCGCGCAGTAGACGGCCAGCGCGACGCCGCAGACGTCGATCGCGTAGAGAACGATTGCGCTGAGCGCCCGGCGGAGCGCGAAGGCGACGAGCGCGCGCGTGAGGAACGCCGGGCGTCTGGCCCGGACGTCTCGGCTCCCGGCCTCGGTCTGATCGGGAACCGCGCGGAGCGCGCGTCGGTCTTTAGATGTCGCCATCAGGAGCGTCGAGCCGACCGGCCAAGCCGTCCAGTGTATCGGCCGGATCCGCCGAATCCGTGAGCCGCCCGACAGCTCGAGCCTCTAGGATCGCACCATGGTGAGCGACGAGCGCGGCGACCGCTCCGTGCGCCGCCGACCGCGCGTCGCGCTCGTGACGCACGAGGTGTCCGGTCAGCAGGGGATCGGACGGGCGATCAGGGAGCTGATCCTGCGCACGCACGACCGGGTCGACTACGTCGTCGTGGCGCGAGAGCTTCCGGCCGACCTCCAGCGGCTCGTCGAGTGGAGATGCGCCCCCGCGCCCGACCGGCCGTTTCGCCTCAAGCTCGGCGTCTTCTTCGTCACCGGGGCCGCGCGGCTCCTGGGAACGCGGTGCGACCTCGTCAACCTCCACGTCAGCGGTCCGCTCGTGCCGTCGCGAAGCGACCTCACCTCCCTCCACTTCTTCCGCGCGGGCTGGTACGAGGCGCTCGGCGTCCTCGACCCTCGACGACCCGCCCGCAGCCGGCTCGTGCCGCGCGCCCACCTCGCGCTCGAGCGCTGGTGTCACCGGCGCGCGCGGATGCTCTCGGTGCTGTCGGCAGCCGAGCAGCGGGTGCTCGCCGCGCATTTCCCCGAGCGCCCCGTGGTTGTCACGCCCGACGGAGTCGACCTCGACCGCTTCCGGCCGGACGCGGAGGCCCGGCGGACGCTTCGCGCCGAGGAGGACGTAGCCGACGACGAGCTGGTCGTCCTGTTCGTCGGCAACTCGTGGAGCCGCAAGGGCCTGGTCGAGACGATCGAAGGCGTGGCCGGGATGACCTCGGCTCAGCCCGCCAGGCTCTGGGTCGTCGGGTACGGCGACGAGCCACGGTATCGGCGGCTCGCCGCCGAGGCCGGGCTCGAGGACCGCGTCCGCTTCTTCGGCGTCCTCCCCGGGGTCGAGCGCGCCTACCAGGCGGCCGACGTCTTCGTACAGCCGACGCTCTACGAGACGTTCTGCCTGGCGGCCTACGAGGCCGCCGCGTGCGGGCTCCCAGTGGTCGCAACGCGAGTCAGCGGCGTCGACGAGCTGATCGGCGAGGGCGAGACCGGGATCGCGATCGAGCGGCGGTCCGAGGACGTCTCGCAAGCGCTCGACAGGCTCGCCGTGGATCCTGACCTGCGGCGCACGCTCGGCGAGGCGGGCCGGGCGCGCGCGCTCGGCTTCACCTGGGATCGGTACGTCGATCGGATGCTCGCCGCGTACTCCGACCTGCTCGGAACCCCGCTCTAGACTGGAGCCATGACCGTGTCGGCCGTCATCCCGCACCGAAACAGCGGCACGCTCCTCGACCGCTGCCTGGACGCGCTCGAGGCCGCCTCGGGCGTCGACGAGGTGATCGTCGCCGACGAGGGCTCGACCGACGGCAGCGACGAGCGCGCCGCCGGCCGGCCGCGCGTGCGCCTCGTGCAGTCGCCCGGACGCGGCTTCGCGGTGGCGATGAACTCGGGCATCCGGGCAGCGAGGGGTGAGTGGCTCCTGCTGATGAACTCGGACGCGTTCGTCCGGCCGGATACGGTCGATCGCCTGCGAGCGCGCCTCGAGGCCAACCCCCGGCTCGCGCTCTGCGGGCCGGCTCTCGTCGAGGAGAGCGGCGCCCGGACGAAGACGCACACGTACCTGTTCACGCTGCGGCGCGCCCTGATCGACGCGATCGGGATCCGGCCGTCGCTGTCGCAGGAAGGGCGAGGGCTGAGACGCGTCGAAGCCGTATTCCCAACCTGCGCGCTCGCTCGGCGGCACGCGATCGAGGAGATCGGCGGCTTCGACGAGCGCTTCCTCTTCTACTACGAGGACATGGACCTCTGCCGCCGGCTCAACGAGGGGGGCTGGGAGCAGGCGATCGATTGGGACGCCGAGGCGGTTCACCTGGGCGGGGGCTCGACGAGCGCCGAGGGCCTCCAGCGGTGGTTCGGCCAGTACCACACGAGTCGTCTTCTCTACCTGCGCAAGCACCACCCCCGCGGCTGGGTCGCCTACAGCGCGCTGTGGGCGCCGAAGGCGCTCGTGCACTCGGGCGCGTGGCGCATCCGCGCCGCCCTCCTGAGCGCGCGCCACGACGGCCCGGGCGCCTCCGTGGCCCGCGAGTGGGCCGAGTCGTTTCGGCGGACGGCGCTGCCAGGCCGCCCACATCGGGCCGGCTGACGTGGAGTTCGTCCCGCTCCGCCGGCTCGTCACGGGCGCCCCGCCCACGCCGGATCGCGTGTTCTTCACCGCGCTGTGGTTTCGCGGCCACAACAACCCGCGCTACGCCGAGCTGCTCCCCCGGCTCTCGAGGCTGGACCGCTACGTCCTGACCTGCTCCGACCAGCGGATTATCCGCGGGCTCCAGTACCGAGCCTACCGCGGAACTCGCTACGTCCGCGATCCCGCGGTGTTCGCCGCGGCGGCGCGCCGGTACCGCAACCTCTTCACGACCGACAACGAGCAGATCCGCCACTTCCCGGGGCCGATCGTGTCCGACGTCGACGACCCGCGGTACACGCCGCGCGAGGTCGAGCTGATGAACCGGCCGAACGTCGCCGCCTACGTCGTCACGGCAGAGCGCGCGGCGCGGCACTTCGAGTCCCTCGGCGTCGAAAAGCCCTGGCACGTGATCCCGCAGGGCGTGAGCTTGCGCTCCGTGAGCGAGCAGGCGGTCGCGGAGATCGCACGGGCCAACCGGCGCGACGGGGAGGTCGTCGTCGGCTACATGGCCGCGTGGCTCCTGACCGCCGGCGACCGCGGCGGCGAAAGCCCGCTCTACAACGTCGACCACCTGCTGGGGCTCTGGGAGGAGATCCACACGCAGGTCCCGGCCTCGCGACTGTGGCTCGTCGGCGGAGCGAGCCCCCGCGTTCGCGAGCGCCTCGAGGGTCGCGACGACGTGCTCGCGTTCGGGCGGCTGCCTCGTGAGCAGGCGCTTGCTCACGTCGCGAACTTCGACCTCGCGCTGTACCCGCGCACGATGGACCAGGGGATCCAGGCCGCCAAGGTCGCCGAGTACATGGGGCTCGGCGTGCCGACGATCTCCTACGACTACGAGGTGACCGAGGTGCTGCGCGAGACGGGCGCGGGGGTCCTGGTGGCCACTCCCCGCGAGTTCGCCGACACGGTCGGGCGGCTCGCCCTCGACCCGGCCGCACGCGCCGGGCTCGCCGACGCGGCGCGGCGGGCCGGCAAGGATCTGGACTGGGACGTGCTCGCGGGCCGCTACGAGACCGAGATCCTCGACCGTTACCTCCCTCCGGCGCGGCCGTGAGGCCCAGGCCCGACGCGTGATCGAAGTCGTGATCCCCAACCGCGACGGCGGCGACGTGCTCGAGCGCTGCCTCAACGCAGCCCTGGGGGCGCGGGGCGTCGGCACGATAGTCGTGGTCGACGACAGCTCGCGCGACGGAAGCGACCGGCGGGCGGCGGCGCGGGCCGGGGTACGCGTCGTGCGGCCGGCAGGAAGCGGCTTCGCCGCCGCCGCGAACGAGGGCCTGAGACACACGACGACCGAGCTCGTCCTCCTGCTCAACAGCGACGCCTTCCTCCGCGCCGACTCGGTCGAGCGGCTTGCCGCGCCCTTCGCGGAACGGCCGCGGCTCGGGCTCCTCGGCGCGGCGCTCGTCCACGAGGACGGCTCTCGCGCCAAGACGCGCGACCGTCTGCTCACGATGGGGATCGCGCTGCGCCAGGCCGTCTCGCTGCAGCTCGAGCCGCTCCGCGAGGGGTCGGGGCTCGAGCCAGCGGGCTTCGTTCCGCTCGCGTGCGCGCTCGTTCGCCGCTCCGCCTGGGAGGAGGTCGGTGGGCTCGACGAGCGCTACCGCTTCTACTTCGAGGATCACGACCTCTGCTGGCGCCTGGCCGGCGCGGGCTGGCAGGTCGGAGTCCTCTGGGACGCCGAGACGACGCATCTCGAGGGCGGCTCGTCGCGGACGCGCGACCCTGCCGGCTGGTTCCAGCGCTACCACGTGAGCCGACTCGCGTACCTGCGCAAGCGCTATCCGGCGGCTTGGCCCGTCTACGTCGCAGTCTGGACGCCGAGCGCGCTCTGCCACTCCGGCCTGTGGCTCGGCCGCGCGCTGGTGCGACACGACCGCAAGGCACTGGCCTGGGCCGAGGCGTACGCCCGCTCGGCCCTCCCCTTGCGTTAGATGTCGGCCGGCTCGCCCTCGATGGGCGCGATCGGGGACACGGGCCGCCGGCCGAGCTGGCCGTGGAGCGCCGCTCGCTCCTGACCGGAGATGCCGAAGCGCCAGACCGCGGCGAGAAGCCCGGCGATCCAGAGGATCCCGACCGGCAGGAGCGTCGCGAGCGTGGTCGGGTCGAACGCCCGGGCAACACCGACGAGCACGACCGCCGCGACCACCAGCGCCGGCGCGACCGGTCGAAGCGCCGCGCGGGCAAGCTCACCGTACGACAGGCCCGACGCGTCCGTGACGAGTCGCGGCACGAGGACGATCCCGGCGACCGCCTCGGTCACGAGCGTGGCAAAGGCCACGCCCCAGAGGCCCACGGTCTCGGCCAGGACGATCGAGAGGACGAGGTTTACGCTGACGACCGCGATCGCCACCCGCGCGAGCTCCCTCTGGCGTCCCCGGGCAATCATGAACCGCGCGAGCACGTTGGTCGGCTGCTGGACGAACAGCACGAGCCCGAGCAGCACCATCACCCACGTGCTGCCGGCGAAGCCCCCGCCGATCCAGGCTTCGATCAGCCGGTCGGGCATAAGCACGAGCGGGAGCCCGAAGAGCAATGCCAGCGCCATGGCTGCGCGCAGGCCGGTGCGAAGGTACTCGCGCTGTTGGTCGAGCTTCTCGGCTCCCTCGAGCTCCGCGAAGGCGGGCAGCAGCAGCGCGGTGCCGGCGACGCCCGCGCCGAATGCGATCTCGAACAGGCGCGCCGGGATCGCATAGAGCGCCGCCGCCGAGGCTCCGAGCAGGATGCCTACGACGATCACGTCGGTCGAGAAGACGACCTTCGACGACGCGTGGATGAGGAAGTTGTGCCAGCTCGTCCCGAAGAGCTCGCGCAGCCGGGGTCGGGTGACGAGCGTGCGGCTCAGCCTGAGTGTCGGGAGCTCTCGGCGCACCCAGAAGACGGGGATCGCGAGGCGAACGAGCACGGCCACGAGTGCGATCACCGCCAGCGCGACGATCCCCCTCCCGTCGCCGCCGATGAAGACGGCCGCGACGAGGATCGCGTAGAGGACGACCGACACGAGGTTCCCGAGGTTGACGATGTCGTAGCGCTGCTGGCCGAGGAGGAGGTTGCCGAAGAGCGCGAGCGGGAAGCGGGCCGCGACGCCGGCCACGACGATGAGCGTCGCGACGCGGGCCGGCCAGACGAGGTCGTCGGGAAGGTCGAGCACCACGGGCACGAGCCACGCGAGCCCGATGCCCACGACGAGCGTGATCGCGCCGATGACGGCGTAGACGACGAGGCCCACCGACGCGAGCGCGCTGGTCTCCTCGGGCGCCCGCCGGCCGCGATGGGTGGCCGCGAAGCGGACAATCGTCGGGCCGACGCCGAAGTCGAGGAGCGCGAGATAGGCCGTCGCCGCGCCGATGAACGCCCAGAGGCCGTACTCCTCCTTGCCGAGCGCATGGACGATGATCGGCGTGACGACGAGCCCGACCACGAGCGACGCCGCGTAGACGACGTAGCTCGAGAGGACGTTGCGTCGAAGGAGGCGCATTTACCGGGGAGTCGTCCGGCCGGTCACTTGCCGAGATCGTGGACGACGCGCACGACGCCGTCGGCCCACGTCTCGGTCGAGTGTCCCACTTCGACGCGGCGGCGAAGCTCGGCTCCTGTGGCCGTGCGCTCGTCCGTGGAGCTCGCCGCGTACCCGACGAGAACGCGGACGAGGTCGGCGGAATCGGCGCTTCGGAAGTGGAGCTCGAGCGGCAGCCCGGCGAGAAAGTCGTCGAAATGGGGGTTGCACGCGATCACGGGGACGGCGCAGGCCGCGGCCTCGTAGACAGCCTTGTCGAGCGCGCCGCCTCGGGTCTGGCCACGGGTCGCGTTGACAACCGCGTCGAAGCCTCGCAGGAGCTCCGGTACCTCGCCCCGCGGGATGGGCGCCTCGATCTGCACGCGTCCCGCGAGCGCAGGACCTGCCGCGATCGCCTCGAGCTCGCCCCGGTGGCGACGCTCCTCGTCGGTCGTGGAGGGCCCTCGGAGCTCGAGCGTGGCGTCGAGGCCTTGCTCCCGGCCGAGCTCGAGCGCGCGCAGGAGCGTCTCGAAGCCCTTCGACGGAGACGTCCGCCCGATCGCGACGAGTCTGATCGGCGCTACTGCAGGCGGTGCCGCGGCTCGCGGGGCGAACTCGTCGGCATCGATGCCGTGGCCGATCGCGATCACCTTCGGCGACGCGAGCGGATAGGAGCGGACGTCGACCGACAGTGCCGCGTCACAGAGACGCGTGGCCAGCTCGAGCGTGCGGTCGACCGTCCAGTGCGTGTACCAGATCAGGAGCTTCGCGCCGAGCGGCTTCGCGAACGGCGCCGCGAGCACGAGGTAGATCGGACACATGTGCGCGATCACCGCGTCGGGCCTCCGCCGGGCCAGGATCGGCACCAGCGCGGCCAGCATCCTCGATCCGCGCGCGACCCTGGACGAGGACGCCCAGGTCGCGAGGGACACGTTGTCAGGGAGGTCGTGGCGCCCGACCCGATCGCAGATCACGTGCAGCTCCTCGACGCGCCCGGCCAGGGCGCGCAGCTTGGCGACGGTGGCGCCCAGGATCGCGTCGTCGACATCGACCGCCTGCGTCAGGAACACGATCCTCAGCCCGCGCGGCGCCCCGGTCACCCCGAACCCATCCTCACCCGGACACACCTTCACCCCGGGCCCACCTCCTCACCCGGACCCACCCGGGTGGGTCCGGCTCAGAGTAGCGCCGCCGCGCGCAAAGCCCTCCGGCGGAACGTCACGACCCGGGGACGGAACGCGAACGATTCTCAGCGTGCGACTCCGGCGAGCGTCCGGTCGACAAGCGAGCGGACGCGGGCGGCATAGTCGTCGGGTGACCACTCGAGCTGCTTCGAGGCCGCCAGCGCCCCGGCCGCGAGCGCCTCGGCTCGCTTCCGGTCGATCAGGAGCTCGACCATCGCGTCGGCGAGAGCGCGGACGTCGCCGTTCTCCACGAGCACGCCGTTGACGCCGTCCTGGACGAGGTCGGGGATGCCGCCGACGCGCGTCGCGATCACGGCGCGACCGCGCGTGAAGCTCTCGATGATCACGCGACCGAGGCCCTCGCTTCGCGAGGGGAGCACGAGAAAGGTCGACGCGTCCATCCGCGCCGCAACGCCGGTCGAGGGCAGCTGCGGGACGTGCTCGACGCGGTCGGGGAAGTCCTCGCGGAGCCGCTCGACGAGGTCGACGAGCGCGCCTCGACCGACGATCACGAGCCTGGCCTCGGGCACGCGCGCGGCCACAAGCGGCCACGCCTCGGTGAGCGCAGCGACGTTTTTCGAGCGCTCGAGCGCACCGACGAAAAGCGCAGTCGGGCGCTCGGGGAGCGGGGCGACCGGCCGCTCGGTGAAGGCGGACAGATCGATGTACGCCGGAAACGACTCGACCGGGGGGACGCCCGCCTCGCGCTCGGCGAGCTCCGCGGTGAACGGCGACGCGGTCCTCAACGCGTCCGCGTGGCGGAGCGCGTAGCCGGCCGCCCAGTCGGTCAGCGGCGATGCGAGCACGCGTGCGCGGGAGCCTCCGACCCTGGTCGCCATCCGCCAGTCGCCGTAGGTCTCGACGACAAGGGAAGGGCGGTCGCGTCGGCGCAGCACGAGCGACGCGAGCACGAGGAAGCCGATGTACGGGCTCTCGGCGATCACGACCTGGGGCCGGAAGCGCCGCACGAGGCGGCGCAGGCGAAACGGGAGCGTGGCGTGGAAGACGATCGGGTCGAGCGGGCCGGGCCAGCGGCGCACGAGCTGGAGCGAGCCGGGCCCGACGGCCGACTTCGGCGGCCGGGTGCCGCGCTCGGCGCAGCCGACGACGCAGTAGTCGACCTCCTCGCGCAGCGCGCGCAGCGTCGTCTCGGTCGCTCCCTCGAGCGGGACGCGATAGGTCCGGCGGCCGACGAGGAGGACGCGCGGCTTCTCGCCCGGGACGGCGCCGGCGTCGCGAAGCGTCGCCTCGACGAGCCCGCGCACGCGGGTCGCGTACTCGGCAGGCGTCGTGTGCCAGGTCGCGTAGCGCTCGGCCGCGGCCGCGCCAAACCGCTCCGCGAGCGCCCGATCCGAGAGAACACGCTCGAGCGCATCCGCGAGCGCGGCGTCGTCCCCGCCCTCGACGAGGATCCCCTCGACGCCGTCCTGAACGATGTCGGGCAGACCGCCCCTACGGCTGGCGACGACCCCGCGGCCGCGGGCGAAGCTCTCGATCACGACCCGAGGGAGCCCCTCGGATCGCGACGGCAGGACAAGCACCGTCGCCGCGTCCATCCTCGCCGCAACGTCGGCGGGAGCAAGCTCCCGGATGTGCTCGACGCGGTCGGGCAGCTCGGCGAGCAGGTCGTCGACGAGGTCCTGTCGCGTGCCCTTGCCGACGATCACGAGCCGCGCCTCCGACACCTCACGGGCGACCGTGCGCCAGGCGGCCACCAGCCCGTCGATGTTCTTGTAGACCTCCAGCATCCCGACGAACAGCGCCGTCGGGCGCTCGGGAAGCGGCGCGACCGGATGCGCCGTGAACGCGGTCAGATCGGTGTAGGTCGGGAACGACGCGGTGACGGGAATCCCGCGCACCTCCTCGACGAGGCCGTCGGTGTAGCGGGAGACGGCCCGGACCGCGTCTCCCCGCCGCAGCGCCATTCGGCTGACGCCATCGGCGACGGGGGAGAGCGCCTTGCGTGTCGGCGACCCATACAGGCGCGTGGCGGTCCGCCAGTCTCCGTGCACCTCGACCACGATGCGTGGGTTTCCACCGCGCGTGAGCGCCCGCCCGAGCAATGCGGACATCCCCGTGTAGGGGCTCTCGCACACGATCGCATCGGGCTGGAACTCCCGGATCTGACGGCGCACCCAGAACGGAAAGCGCAGGTAGAACAGCGGGCCGTCGAGGAAGCCGATCCGCGAGGGCGGCACGAGCCGGAAGCGCTCCGACACGACATCGCCCCCCGGCTCGGCGGAGGCCAGCACGCGGTAGTCGAGCTGTCGCTCGAGCGCGTCCCACTTCTTCGCGAGCCAGCCGGGGAGCGGCAGCGCGTACCGCGTCCGGCCGACGAACAGGACCCGCGGCCGCGGCCGGGCACCGTTCTCGGGGGCGGCACTCACGACCTGACCGCCAGCTCGAGCAGCGTCTCGATCCGCCCGTACACGGACGCCGCGTCGAGCCCGGCGAGAGAATCGCCGGCAGCGGAGGCCAGGCGTTCGCGAAGACCGGGCTCGTCGACGAGCCGACCCATCGCGGCAGCGAGCGCCTCCGGTTGGCCCGGGGCGACGAGCAGCCCGTTGACGCCGTCGTGCACCAGCTCAGGCACACCTCCCACGGCCGTCGCGACAACCGGCGTCCCGACGGCCAGCGCCTCGACGGCCGCGTGGGGGTGGTTCTCCCAGTCGCTCGAGAGGATCGCGGCGTGGGCGCCCGCGAGTGCGGCGAGAACCTCGGCCCGAGGCCGCGATCCGCGGAAGGCGACTCGGCCGTTCAGCCCCAGGCTCCGCGCGCGGCGCTCGAGCTCCGTGCGCTCCTCGCCGTCGCCGATCACGAGCAGCCGCGCCCGGGGCACGCGCTCGATCGCCTCCAGCGCCGTGCCGAGGGCCTTTTGGCGCGTCAGGCGTCCCGCGAAGACGAACGTGTTCGGAGCGAGCGGCTCCGGCTCGGGCGCTTCCCCCGCGGGCACGGGGTTGGGGATGACGACAATACGGTCGCGATCGAGCTTCCAGCGCCGAGCGAACGCGGCGAGGTACTCGCTGGGAACGATGATCGAGCGCGCGCGCCGCAGCGCCTGCGTGCGGCCGCGCTTGAGCGCCTCGATCGGCGCGCGTCCTCGCTCCTGGAACTCCTCGAGCGTGCCCTCGAAGAGGCCGTAGCGGCGCGCGCGCTCGAACGCAGGGTCGGACACCAGCTTCGCCACGAGCGGCCGGCGGGCCGTCGCCGACGCGGCGGCGGCCGCCGCATAGGTCGCCGAGGCATAGACGACGTCGGCGCGGCGCGCGGCCCGTGTGCCGGCGAGCGCCAGGTGCGGATACCGGATCGGGAACGCACGCCTCCGCGAGATCGTCTCGACCGGACACGGACGCTCGGCGGGCGGTCCGTCGCCCATCGTGACGACACGGACGGCGTGTCCCCGGCCGGCGAGGAAGCGGGCGAGCTCGGGCCCGTGCGTCGCCGGGCCGCCCACGTCGGGCGGCCAGATTCCAGGGAGAAGGACGACTCGCATCGTGTCCGGGCCGACGGGGCGCGAACGGCAGGCCCGTCTCGTGACCGTGCGTATTATAGGCCGGTCCCATGCGTCGCCTCCGGCAAGAAGGGATCTGGCGCGCGGCGCGTGACGTTCCCTTCATCGTCCTCTGCGTCGCGGTCGTTTTGAGCCTCGTCCGCTCGACGAGCCAACCGAGCGTCGATCTCGCGATCGGCGGCACCGACGTCACGCTCGTGCCCACCGATGCGGCGCTGCTCGCGCTCGGCGTGCTCTGCGCGGCCCGCCTGCTCGGGAGTCGCAGCCTGCCGCGCCCCGCGCGGGCCGTCACGTTAGCGGCGCTCGCCTTCTCCGTCTGGCTCCTGGTCTCGGCGATCGCCAACGGGTTCGACGCGGTCGTCGGCGCCGCCAAGCTGCTCGAGTACGGGCTCCTCGGGCTCGGCGCCGTCCTGTTCGTGCAGCGCCGGGCCCAGCTCTGGTTGCTCGCCGGCCTGCTCGTAGCGATGACTGCCATCGCGGCCCTCTTCGGCGTCCTGCAGTTCTTCGACGCTCCGCTCGTCGGCGGCGGCGCCCCCGGAGGGCGTCAGCCGTCCTTCGTCGGCGAGCACGACCTCGCTCTGCTCGCGACGATCTCGCTCGCGCTCGGGCTCGCCACCCTCTATGCGCCGCGGCACCGCCTCGGCCTGCTGCCGCTCGTCGCAATCGTCGCCGGCGTCGTCGGCGTGATCCTCGGAGCGGCGCTGGCCGGGCTTGTCGGCCTCTACCTCGCGATCGCCGTCGTCGTCGTGCTCGCACTCCTGCGGCACGCCGTGACGCGCAGGGCCCTCGGAGTCACCGCGCTCGTGATCGTCGTCGTCACGGCCGGGGTGCTGAGCCTGCGCTCCGGCGACCTCGGCAGCGTGCTGCGCTACGCGGGCGTCGAGAAGCACGAGGAGCAGGCGGGCGCGTACGCCGCGAGCTGGAGCCAGCGGCTCGTCTACGTGTACGTCGGCGGGCGCATGTTTCTCGCGAGCCCGGTCGTCGGCACCGGCTGGTACGGGGAGATTCCCGCGCGCGAGTACCGCAACTTCCTCCCCGACGCGTACGAGCGGTTCCCGGGCCAGCCGAGAAGCTACTTCCCGCCCGCCGACGGCGAGTACACGCCGCAGCAGACGTACGACCAGGTGCTCTACGAGCTCGGGGCGATCGGCGCGCTCCTCTTCCTCGTGCTCGGCGTGCTCGCGATCCTCACTGCGTGGCGCGTCGGACGCACCTGGCCGCGTGGGGACATCGACGAAGCGGCCTGCTACCTGCCGCTCTCGTGGCTTGGCGCTCTCGTTGGCGGCCTCGCAGGCGCTGCGCTGTTCGGAGGAATTCCCTTCGCCGCGATCTTCTGGCTCACGCTCGGCGTCGTCGCGTTGACTCCCTCGCTCGTGCCCGCCGAGGCGGTTGCCCCGCCGCGGAGCCCCGAGCGAGCCGAGCTGGCCGCAGCCGTGAGATGACCGCAGACGGTCCGCCGCTTCGCATCCTCCATGTCATCGCACGCCTCAACGTCGGCGGGGCGGCACAGCAGGTCGCGCAGCTCGCCGCCGCGCAGGCGCAAGGAGGCCACCAGGTCCTCGTTGTCGCGGGGACGATTCCCGAGGGTGAGGAGTCGATGGAGTACCTCGTCGAGGAGCTCGGCGTCCCGTTTCGCCGTCTGCCGGAGCTGCACCGCGAGCTCGCGCCGGCGCGAGACGTGGCGGCAACCCGCAAGCTCGCCCAGATCATTCGCGGCTTGCGCCCCGACGTGCTTCATACGCACACGGCGAAGGCCGGAGTGACCGGGCGGGTCGCCGCCGGGCTCGCGGGTCGTGAGCGCCCGTCCGCGGTCGTCCACACGTACCACGGGCACGTCCTGCGCGGATACTTCTCCGGGCCGAGCACCGCGGTCTTTCGCCTGATCGAGCGGACGCTCGCCCGGCGCACGGCCGCGCTGATCGCCGTCAGCGAGCAGGTGCGAGACGAGCTCGTCGCCATGCGCATCGCGCCGGCCTCGCGGTTCGCCGTGATCCCGTACGGCTTCGACCTCTCCCGGCCGATCGACCCTGAAGGACGGCTGCGCGCGACGACCCGGGCCGAGCTCGGCCTCTCTCCGGACACGTTCGCTGTGGGGTGGGTCGGCCGCCTCACGGACATCAAGAAGCCGCTCGATCTGGTGCGGACGCTCGACGCCCTCGACGGGCGCGGCACGGACGCGGTGCTCGTTCTCGTCGGGGACGGCCCGGAGCGGCCGGCGACCGAGGCGCTCGCCCGTGAGCTCGGCATGGCCGACCGAGTCCGCTTCGTGGGCTATCGGCGAGAGCTCGATCCCTGGTACGCGTCGTTCGACGCCTTCCTGCTCGCGTCGGCGAACGAGGGGACGCCGGTAGCCGCGATCGAGGCGCTCGCCGCCGAGCGGCCGGTGGTTGCGACGGACGTCGGCGGGGTCGGCGCGGTCGTGGAGGAGGGCCGCTCGGGCTTTCTCGCCCCCGCTGGAGACCCGGGGGCGCTCGCGAGCGCGCTCGCGCGGCTGGCCGCCGACCCGGAGCTCCGAGCCCGGATGGGAGCCAACGGTCGCAGGCGCATGCGGGAGCGCTACGCGACCGAGCGGATGGTCGACGACGTCGAGGCGCTCTACCGCCGGGTGCTCGCGGACCGCGCGCGGGGACGTGCTCGACGGTGATCCCGTTCGGGGGCTGGTGGGGAACGAGGCGCGGCGCAGTCACATGGCCAGGTCCCGGAGGTACCAGCGGATGTCCGGGGACTGGCCCCCGGACGTGGCCGCCCGATACGTGCCCCGGGGACAGACCCCGGGACGTGGCCGCCTCGGGCGGTGGCGAGGTGGCGGGAGTCCCTTGAGGGTGCTTCACGTCCACAAGATCACCGGGATCGGCGGCTCCGAGCGACATCTGCTCACGCTCCTGCCGGCGTTACGGGAGCGCGGCGTCGACGCGCGGTTCCTCGGGCTCGACGTCGCGGGAAGCGACGCGCCGGCTTTCTACCGCGAGCTCGAACCCTTGGGCGTTCCCGCGCTGCACGTCCCCTGCACCGTCGACGTGAGCCTGCGGATGGCACGCGAGGTCCGGCGCGCCGTCGCCGCGGAGTCGCCCGACCTCCTCCACACGCACCTCGTCCACGCCGACGTCTACGGCGCGATGGCAGCCCGCGGAGTCTGCGTTCCGGTGGTTTCGACGCGCCACAACGACGACCCCTACCTGGTCGGGCCGTTTCGCCACATCGACCGTGCCTTCGCGCGACGCACGGCACGATTCATCGCGATCTCGAACGCCGTGCGCCGCTTCCTCGTCGCGGTCGGCTATCCGCCTCAACGAGTCGAGACGATCCGCTACGGGCTCGACACGCTCCCCACGCAACGCTCGGAGGTGACGCCCCTCGACGCGGGAATCCCCGAGGGAGTGCCGCTCCTTCTCGCCGTGGGCCGCTTCGCGCCGCAGAAGGATCACGCAACGTTGCTGGCCGCCTTCGCGAAGGTGCGCGAGCGCCACCCGGCCGCCCGGCTCGGACTGCTCGGCGTCGGCCCGCTCGAGGCCCAGACCCGTGCGGAGGCCGAGCGACTCGGAGTGGCCGCCGCGGTCGCGCTCCCTGGACGCGTCGCCGTCCGCGACTGGCTCGCGCGGGCCGACGTCTTCGTCCATACCTCGCGCTGGGAGGGGTTCGGCATGGTGCTCCTGGAGGCCATGCTCGCCGGGCTGCCGATCGTCGCAACGCAGGCGAGCGCGGTGCCCGAGGTCGTTGCCGACGGTGCCAGCGGACTGCTCGTCGAGCCCGGGGATGCCGAGGGTCTCGCCCGCGACGTGGATGCGCTTCTCGCCGACCCGGGGCGGGCGAGCGCAATGGGCGCGGCAGGGCTCGAACGTGCCCGTCGACGCTTCTCGGTCGCCGCGATGACCGACCGGACGCTGGCGCTCTACGAGAGCGTCTAGACGACCTCGTGGAGGGCGGAGAGGAGCGCTCCGACGCAGGCCTCGCGCGTGAACGTCTCACGTGACCACGTCTGCGCGCGTTCCGCCATCCGGACGCGGAGCGCCTCGTCGCCCAGGAGCTGCTCGATCCGACCCGCGAGCTCGTCGGCGTCCCCTGGTCGGTACAGGAGCCCCGTCTCGCCGGGCCGGACGAGCTCGAGCGTGCCGCCCGCCGCCGCCCCGATCACGGGCGTCCCCAGCTTCATCGCCTCGACCGTCGCGCGGCCGAACGCCTCGCTGCGCGAGCAGACGAGGGAGAGGTCCGCAGCGGCGAGCTCACGCCAGGGGGCGTCGGTGAACCCCGGGAGCTCGACGTGCTCGGCGACACCGAGCGAGCGCGCCAGCTCGGCGAGCTCGGCGCCGCGACCGCCGGAGTCCGAGCCGACAAGCCGCAGGCGAAGCCCGCCCCCTTTCCCCGCGAGCACGGCGCCGGCACGCACGGCGTCCTCCTGCCCCTTGCCCGGGGCGAGTGTGGCCAGCTGAACGGCGACCGGCATCTCGCCGACCCGGCCCCTCCGCTCGATCTCGGGGACATCCACAGCGTACGGCACCACCCGCAGGCGGTCCCCGAATGCCGGCACGAACCGGCTCCGAACCGCCTCGGAGTTGACGAGCACCAGGGCCGAGAGCCGGCGCATCGTCGACAGGCTGACCCGGTCTCCCAGGTCGAAGGAGAGGCCGCGATCCTCGCGGCCGAACTCGTGGACGAACCACAGGTGGGGGACTCCCGCGGCGCGCGCCGCTGTGGCTCCGGCGGGAATCGTCAGCGTGTTGGAGATGACTGCGTCCGGCCTGCGGTCACGCAGGAGACGGAGCAACGGCCGGAGACTTGCCGCGTTACGTGCAAGCCGGCGACCGAGCTCGACGGGCCGGCGGCGATGGCTCGTCCACCGCGCGAGCGGGATCACCTCGACCCGTGCCCCCGCTTCCGCCAGCCGTTCCCGAAGGGGGCCTTCCCACGGCAGGACGACGTCGACCTCGACTCCGCGCGCGAGCAGCCCTTCCACGGCCTCCGCGAGGCCGAGCTCGGCGCCTCCCGCACCGCTGCGATGGGAGACCCAGGTAATTCTCAGCCGGCTGTGGAGGCCGAACCTGTCAGCCCGGCCGCCCTCCTATAGGCAGCAAAGGCCGGCTTGCGCTTCCCGCTCGCGGAGACCAGACCGGACTGCCACCCGCTCGTCTGGGGCTCGTCCCTGAGGAGAAACCACAGCAGCATGTCCACCCGCGGATGCTTGCGGGCGATCGCCACCGCCTGCTCGAGATATGCGGCCTGCGTCGCCCAGGACACGCCGAAGAGCCGGTCGGGCGGGTTCGTCTGGTAGCCGTATTCCGTCAGCCACAGACGGATCTTGCGTCCGTACAGCCGGTCGAGCTCGCGGGTCAGGGCGTCGAGGTTGCCCAGCGTGACCGCGGTCCGCCCGGCCGGGCGCATCGACGGCGTCTCCAGGCGAGAGCTCGCGTACGGGTTATGGGCGTAGACGTCGAACTGCGCCCCCGCGGCCTTCATGGCGCGGAGGAAGACCAGAGGCGACACGGACGGCCGCGACCCGCTCGCAACGTTGTTGCCGCGAGGGCTGGTGACCCCGCAGGCGACGACCTCCTTGAAGCCCGACTCGCCACCGACCGCGTGGATCCCGTCGACGACGGCGTTGCACATCGCCGCGTACGTTCGCGCGCTCTGGGGGACGAACTTGCCGTCGGCGTCCTTGACCCACTGGGGGCGAAGGAACGTCGGCTGGTTCGGCTCGTTCCAGACCATCCAGCGCGTGACGCGCGGGATCGGCCTCCCGTCGGCTGCGATGTACCCGCCCGAGTAGCGGCGCGCGGCGGCGACCGCGAACGCGCGTAGCTGGTTCATGTCGTCGGGCGCGAACCGCACACCCTTGCCCCCGTTCGCCCAGTCGGGCGTCCCGAAGATCGTAAGCACGAGCTTGATGCCGTACTGCTGTGCGTAGGAGACCGCGCGGTCGTATGTGCTCCAGTCGTAGGCGGGGTCGCCGGAATTCTCCGGCTCCGCAGGCTGGGCGAGCGCGACGCGGTTCCAGTAGAGGTTCGCCCGCAGCACCTTCACGCCGAGCTGCTGCAGCGTGGGGAACGTTACGTCGGGATTGCCGTAGAGCGTCTGTACCTCGTCGTAGAGCCCGAGCTGCATGCCTTTCGCGGCCCCGGCCGCGGGAACGAGCGCGACGGCCAGCACCAGACCCGCCGCGACCGCAGCGAGCCGTCTCGCGCTAGCCCGCGACACTGCCTCTTGCCGGCTCGTGTCCGTGGGAAGCGAGTACCCGCCGGAGCCCCTCGTCGAGCGACACCTGCGGCTCCCACCCGAGGATCTGGGCGGCACGGGTGATGTCGGGTTGGCGAACCTGGGGATCGTCGATCGGGAGGGCCTCGAAGACGATCTCGCTCTGGGAGCCCGTGACGCGGATCACAGCCTCGGCGAGCTCGAGCAGCGTCATCTCGTTGGGGTTGCCGACGTTGACGGGCAGGTGCTCGCCGCTTTGGGCGAGCAGGTGTAGGCCGCGGATCAGGTCGTCGACGTAGCAGAAGCTGCGCGTCTGGGAACCGTCGCCGAAGACGGTCAGCGGCTTGTTCTCCAGCGCCTGGCGCAGGAACGTCGGGATCGCCCGGCCGTCGTGGGGCCGCATCCTCGGCCCGTAGGTGTTGAAGATCCGCACGATGCACGTGTCCACGCCCTGCTGGCGGTGGTAGGCCATCGTCAGCGCCTCGGCGTAGCGCTTAGCCTCGTCGTACACCCCTCGCGGGCCGATCGGGTTGACGTTGCCCCAGTAGCTCTCAGGCTGGGGGTGCACGAGCGGATCCCCGTACACCTCGCTCGTCGAGGCGAGCAGGAATCGTGCCCGCTTGAACTTCGCCAGGCCCAGCGCGTTGTGAGTCCCGTACGACCCGACCTTCAGCGTGTGCAAAGGCAGGCGCAGGTAGTCGATCGGGCTCGCCGGCGAGGCAAGATGAAAGACCACGTCGACCGGCTCGGCCAGCTCGATCGGACGCGTCACGTCCTGATTCACAAACGAAAACGCCTCAGACTCCACATGCTCGACGTTTTGCAGCGACCCCGTATCGAGGTTGTCGATACAGACCACCCGGTAGTCGCGCTCGAGCAGGAAGTCGCACAGGTGCGAGCCCAGAAAGCCCGCACCGCCGGTGACGACGGCGGTGCTCACGGTCGCAATGATATTCGGGCCGGTGACGAGCCGGGTTCGGTTCGCCGCTGCTTTACGAAGATCTAACGGGGCCGCCCGTGGGGACGAGCTTGCGCACAGCGGCGACGATCCACCAGGCCCCGGCCGCCCAGAGGACGAACAATGCGGGGAAGGTCACGAAGAGAAAGCGCGGATGCTCGGCCGTGTTCGCGTAGAGGCTGTAGAAGGCGACGTTGGCGATGACGAGCCCTCCGAGCACAAGCTGCGCCCAGCGCGAGCGAAGCGTGAACGCGCCGACCAGTCCGAGCGGCAGCAATATCAGGTAGGCGCGCGGGGTGAAAAACAGCGAATCGGTCCAGCTCTGCGCGACGTAGTCGAGGGAGAAGGGACGCTGGGGCCAGACATCTGGCTTGTCGAAGAGCTGGACGTATCCCTTGGGCCACCAGGCAGCGACGACCGGCGCGAACGAGAGCGCTCCCGCGAGGTACGGAAGCGCGGCTCGCACACCGAGCCGCCAGACGAGGAGCCCGAGCACGACGGCGGCGAACACGCCGTTCGAGAGGCGAACCGCGGTCGAGACGCTGAGCAGGATCCCCGCGACGGCGAGCGTCGCAGGCGCGAGCCGCTCGCCGAGGAGCAACGCGACGGCGACCGCGACGAGCGCGGTCGAGAGCGGCTCCGTGTACATGTGGAGGCCGGCGTCGATGTTCCAGGTGCCGTTCGACCAGCCGCGCTCGCCGCCGACGAGCCCCGACAGGAGAGGCCACAAAGCGAAGATCCCCGACGCGGTCAGCGCGACGCTCCGACGTCCGGTGGCGCGCAGCCCGATCGCCCACGTCGCGATTACCGAGACGCAGTTGGCCGCGAGCGAGAGCGCCAGCCCGAACGCGAAACCCAGATCGGGGTCGACGGCGACGCCGAGTGCACGAATCGGGAGCATCGGCAGGCTCCAGACGAGCGGCCATCCGACCACGGCCGCACCGGTGCGGTCGCTCATCTTCGTGATCGCAAGCGCGCAGACGAAGGCGACGACGAGCCCTCCGCCCGCGACGATCCACGGGCGAAACCCGGGCCGTGAGCGCCAGAGCCGCCACGCGAGCACCCCGAGCGCAGCGAGCGCGACCGAAACCGCGAGCACGACCGCCGGCCCGAGCCGTCCCCACGACGCCATGAACTCGCGTGCGGCCGAGTAGAAGCCATGCCCGTCGCCGGGGGTCGGCTCGTAGACGTAGAGCGGCAGCCCCGGAAGCGAGCTCCCCGCCGCAGCGAGCGCAGCGAGCGGAACGGCCACGCGAACGGCGCAGAGCAGCGCAAGCGCCACCTTCACGGCGTCAGCTGGGCCACGAGGCCCGCAGGCGCTCGCCGATCGCGGCCAGCACTCCGTCCGCGAGCTCGAGCGAGGCCGTCACGTCAGGCGGCTTGGGCCAGGCCGCGTCGACGAAGGCCACGCCGGCGAGCTCGCGCGGCGACTCGTACCGCGGCAGGACGTGGAAATGGACGTGCGGGTCGACCATCATCAGCGCAAGGTAGTTGAGCCGCTCGCACCCGAAGGCCTCCCGGACCGCCTGCTCGAGGTCGGAGGTGACTCGCGCGACCTCTGCCCACGCCTCCGTCGAGACGTCACCGAGCGCGCGGGCCGCCTCCTTGCACGCGAGCACCGTCGATCCGAGCGTGACCTGCCTGGGACGGAGAAGGACGACCCAGCTCTCGTACTCGGCCACCAGCGTTTCCGGGTAGCCGAACCTCGCGATTGTTTCGTTCATCGCAAGTCCTTGTTCGACTCCATGTCGAACCACATCGCCCACAACAGAAGCTGAAGCCCCGATATCAGTAGCACCGCCACCAGCACGACCGTGGCCGCCGTGATGTCGTGACCGAGGAACCGGTTCACGGTGACGACGACGCCGAGCGCGACGCCGGCGAGGAAGAGGACGATCCCGAGCGCCCAGAAGAACACGAGCGGATGGAAGTCGCGGATGACGTACTTCTGCCCGAGGCGCCAGAAGAAGCCCTTGAAGAGGAGCCACGAGATCGCGGGCACGACCTTCCAGAGGCGGATGCCGCTTCGTTCCCCGACGCCGTAGATGGGTCGCGATGAGTAGTCGCGGACGCGGCGGTTCCACACGTTCAGGTGGACGAGCATGTCGTTCGGGAATCCGTAGCGCGGATAGATCCGGTCGAGGTCGAGCAGCTCGAGCGTCGCCAGGCTGACGGCGGTGTACCCCGACTGGGAGTCCGCCACGTGCCAGTAGCCCGACGCGATCTTCGTCAGGAACGAGAGGATCGCGTTGCCGAAGTAGCGCGTCTTGGGGATCAGCGTGTAGGCCTGGCCGGTGAACAGCCGGTTCGCCTTCGCATAGTCGACCTCGCCCGAGGCGACCGCACGGGCGAGGGTCTCGAGGTCGCCGGGATCCATCTGGCCGTCCGCGGCCATCACGCACGTTACGTCGATCCTGTCGGCAATCGCCCGACGATAGCCGGTGACGATCGCCGCGCCGACGCCGCGGTTGGCGTCGTGCCGTAGCACCTCGACGCGCGGCTCGGCGGCGGCCGCGAGCTGCGCTGTCGCGTCGCGCGAGGCGTCGTCGACGACGTAGATCCGATCGACGAACGACGGGATCGTGCTCACCGTCTGCCCGACGAGCTCCTCCTCGTCGAACGCCGGAACGACGACGGCGACCGTCTTGCCGTCGATCATGGGTCGGCGACGCGGATCCGGACAAGCGTCCAGACCGCCTTGACGCCGTCTCGCCAGGTGATCTTCTTGCCCTCGTCGTAGGTTCGACCGTAGTAGGCGATCGGCAGCTGGTAGATGCGGAGCTTGCGTTTGCAGACCTTGGCGGTGATCTCGGGCTCGATCGCGAAGTCGCTCTCGCGCAGGTCGAGCGCGCGCAGCACGTCCGTGCGAAAGGCCTTGTAGCCGGTCTCCATGTCCGAGACGGTCGTGTTGTAGAGGACGTTCGTCAGCAGGCTGAGGAGCCGATTGCCGACGAGGTGCCAGAAGAGGAACGCCCGCTGGGGGCGCCCGCCTGAGAGCCGTGAGCCGAACACGACGTCGGCGAACCCGTCGGCGATCGGCTGGATCAGCGCGGGCACGTCGGCCGGGTCGTACTCGAGGTCGGCGTCCTGAATGACGGTGATCTCGCCGTCGAGGTGAGGAATCGCAGCGCGCACAGCGGCGCCCTTGCCCCGGTTCGGCTGGCGGATCGCGATGACCCCGTCCCGCCCTTCCCAGCCCGCGATCACCGCGCCAGTCCCATCGGTCGAGCCGTCGTCGACGATCACGATCTGCTTGTCGAGCTCGAGGGCCCCGACCCGCTCGAGCACCTCGCCGACCGTGGCCGCCTCGTTGTAGGCGGGGACGATGAACGAGACGCGCACTAGGAGTCCGCGGTTCGGGGCCGCGCGGGAATCGCGAGCGCGAGCACGATCCCCGCGAGGAGGCCGACGAGCCCGCCGACGACGAGGGAGTTTCGCTTCGAGCGGGCCGCGACCTGGGTCGGGCGCGCCTCGGTGACGACCCGGCTCGCCTCGACGTTCTGTGCGAGCGTGAGGAGCTGCTGGGTCGCGGTGCGATCCTCGATCACCTGGCTGCGCCGGATCTCCGCGTCGGTCGCGAGACCGGTGACCACCAGCCTCTCCGTGCCCGTGAGGTCAGGGCTGACAGCGGCCGCCCGCAGCTCTTCGATCCGCTGCTCCAGGGTCGCGAGCTCGCGCTCCTGCCCGGCCAGCTGGTCCTCGAGCGTCTTGATCTTTTCGGCCGTGTACGAAGCCGAGACGCGATCGACGGCGGCCGCGGCCAGGCGGTTCGCGGCCTCGGCGCTCTCCTCCCGCCAGGGGCCACGAACCGTGACCTCGACGAGCGGGTTCTGACCCGACCTCGTGTTCGCGCCGGAAACGGTCTTGGTCGAGATCCCCTGCCTCAGCTTCCCTGGTCTCACCCCCACCTCCGCGGCGACGTCGCGCACGACCTCGGGGCTCCTGACGATCTCGGGCACGGCCGAGGGATTCGTGGCGAGGCTCTGGATCTGCGCGGTTCCGCTCGGCGACAGCGGCTGCCCGAGGTAGATCGTCGCGGTCGCCTTGTACACGTCGCCGCCGCCGAGCGAGACGAGCCAGCCGACGAGAACGCCCACCCCGGCCGCCGCGAGCACGAGCCACCACCGGTGCGCGATCCTTCGCCCGTAGCGGCCGAAATCGACCTCCTGCTCGGCCTCGAGCTCGGGCCTCATCGGGGGCCGACTGTAGCAGCGGCCCATGCGAGCTGAGCCGCCAGTCCCTCGGCGAGCGGCGTCGCCGGCTCCCAGCCGAGATCGAGCCGGATCCGGGTCGTGTCGGCCGCCGTCCGGCTCACGTCGCCGGCTGCGCTCGAATCGAAGCGCACGTCCAGCCGTCGGCCCGAAAGCTCTTCGAGCAGGGCGATCACCTCCACGAGCGTCGCCTCGGTGCCGCCGCCGACGTTGTAGACGGCGCCCGATTTCGCGCGCTCCATGGCGGCGACGGTCGCCGAGACGGCGTCGCCGACGAATGTGACGTCCCGCGACTGCTTTCCCGTTCCGTACAGGTGGAACTCATCACCTGTGGCGAGCGCGCGAACGATGCGGGCGAAGGCCATGTCCGGTCGCTGCCGGGGCCCGTACACGGTGAAGTAGCGGAGCACGACGGCATCGAGCCCGTGCGAGGCCGCGTATGCGCGGGCGAGATGCTCGCTTCCGAGCTTGGTGACCCCGTACGGGGAGATCGGCCGCGGGGGCGTGTCCTCCGGAGTCGGGTAGCGCTCGGCGTTTCCGTAGACCGACGAGGACGATGCGAGGACGACGCGGACACCCGCTGCCGCGGCGACCTCGAGGAGGCGCTGCGTGGCGAGCAGGTTGTCGCGCACGTACACGGCGAACGACTCGCCCCAACTCCCCCGGACGCCTGCCTGCGCGGCGAGATGGAACACGCCGTTCGCACCGGTGACGATCGGCTCGAGAGTATCGACGGCGAGATCGACCTCGATCAGCGTGAACCCGCTGTGCTCGGTCAGATCGGCGAGATTCGCCTCCTTGAGGGCGCGGAGGTAGTAGTCGGTGAACGCGTCGACGCCTACAACCTCGTGGCCGGCAGCCAGGGTCGCCTCCGCCACCTGCGAGCCGACAAAGCCCGCACAGCCTGTGACGACAAAGCGCACGGCGGTGAACCTTAGTTCTCAGGCCGGGAACGGCGCGGAGACGACATCGGTGAAGCGGAGGGCGTCGGTCCCGTCGCAGCGCAGAGCGAGTTCAGCGTTGCTCACCGCAGAATCGACGACGGTGACCGTCCGTACCGGGAGTGGCAGGAGCCCCTCGCCGATCCACAGCCGGGCATTGACCGAGGGGTCTCCTTCGACGCGAAGCCAGGTCGCCTCGTCGCCGGCGGGAACGCGAACGGTGTGACCGTCACACGGGACATCGACCGGCCCGGGCGTCAGTGCCTCGCCGCCGGCGGCGGCAGCGTCGAACGCCCCACCGTCGTCGGTCGCGACGACGCCATACGTCCGGATCTCGTCGAGCGACCGGCCGAGCGAGTAGAGACGGGGCCCGAGAAGACCCACCCAGGGCCATTGGTGGAGAAACCAGATCGGGCCGTCCTGCGCGGAGACGGCGAGGACGCGGTAGCCCTGACGCAGCAGGTAATCGGGCGGCGACTCGAGCACGCTCGGAAGCATCTGACCCCATCGCCGGGCGTAGTAGAGCGGCGCCGGCGACCAGTCCCGACCAAGCACGCCGACGAGCTCGTCGGGCGTCGTGCTGCTCCGGATCTCATCTGCGAGCGGCAACACCTCCTCCGGATCGGAGACAGCGTCGTAGATCGGCCGCCAGTAGCTCTGCGTGGTCGCGTAGGCGACGACGACCACGAGCAGCGTCGCGCCTGCGACAGCCGCGGTTCCCGCCCATCCCCTTGGGATCCGCTCGATCAGCCAGCCGGCGCCGAGGCCGAGGAACGCGGCGAGCGCGGGCAGGACGGCGCACAGGTAGTAGTCGTGGACGACGAAGAGATTCGTGAAGACGATCGGAGGGAGGATCGCCGCTCCCGCCACACCGACCCAGAATGGCCACTGGCGCGAGCGAGTGACCGAGACGGCCGCGAACGGCAGCAGCAGCGCGCCGAGCCCCGTGATCCAGAGACCGGTCCGGCGGGCGACCGTCCACCAGGTGTCCGGGTCGAGCCGCTGCGCCCACGTGCCGAAGTTCCACGTGCGCAACGCCTCGCTGGTGAGGAACGAGGTCGCCGGGCTCGCTGCCTTGATCCCGTCGGCGTGTCGCGTCCAGGCCAGCATGGCGAGGATCGGCACCGCCACGAGCGCAACAACAACCGGGTCGACCCGGAGCCGCCCGGAGCGCTGAGCTCCGGGCGATCCCGAGGCCGGCCGGTAGAGCAGTGCGGGAAGGATCCAGAAGACGGCCGTCGTCGGCTTGACGAGGAGCCCGACGAGGCCCGCGCCGAGAGCGAGAACAGCAAGCCACGGCCGCCGTCTCTCTCGCCACCCGATCGTCGCGAGACAGAAGCCGAGCGCGCCCGCGGTCGCCAGGAACTCGATCATCGATGTCCGGCTCCAGACGAGCGCGAACGGCGAGGCGAGGAACGCGACAAGCGCGCCCGCCGCGGCGATTCTCGTCGCGACGCGACGAACGAGCGCGTAGAGGAGCAGGGCGGTCACCGCGAAGCACGCGAGGCAGGTGAGACGCAGCGCGACGTCGGGGTCGACTCCGACCTTCATCACGACGGCGGCCGCCGCTTGGAAGAGCGGGAACTCGAACGGCACCTCGAACGGTGCTCCGAGCACCGGCAGCTTCGGGTGGAGGAGATCGATCCCCTGCTCGTCGAAGACAAGGGCGGTGTACGCCGTCTGCGTTTGCCGGAAGGAGTGGTGCTCGAGCAGCGGCTGGTCGAGGCTCGGAGCGCGAACCGCGACCGCGACGGCGACGGCACCGAGCACGAGCAGCAGCTCGACGAACGAGAGCCGACTCGCCTGGTTGGCGGCTCCTTCGCGAGCTGACTCGAGCACGGTCACGCGCGTCAGCCCCTGCAGCGCTCGAAGAGCTGGAAGGGACCGAACACTCCACGTTCGCAGAAGGAGCGGTTGAGCACGTCGCCGGGTCCTTCAGACCCGAGCTGTCGGGAGGCGTTCGGCTCGTCCCACCAGTCCCAGCGGCTCGTCAGGATGACGACGTCCGCGTTCGCGATCTCGTCTGCGAGCCCCGAGTCGTCGGCGTTGGCCGTGCTCGGATTGAGCTCCATGTAGAACGACGCTGGGTCGAGTTTGGGCAGGAGGAAGTACAGGTAGCTGTCGAGGTAGTTGGCCTCCCGCAGGTTGCTCTGGCCTACGAAGAGTCGGTCGCCCTGACCCGTGAGCCGATCGGCCTCTGCGAGCACCTCCTCCGCGGCGCGAGCGTCGTCCTCCGACCCGATCAAGAACGACCGGCCCCGAAATCGGACCTCGTGAGAGCCGCTCTCGTCAGCCCTGACGAGCAGCCGCGCCTGGCGGTCGATTCCCGCGCGGAGAATGCTCGGCGCGACTAGCCCGGCGACGAGCGCTGCCGCGATGAGCGGCGCAGCCACACCCGCGGCGCGGCCCGTGCGGACCCGCCGGGCGGTAGTCGCGACGAGGGCCGGCAACATGCCGAGAGGCACGACGGCAACCGGAAGAAAGTGCGGCACGTCCGCCCGGAACAGCGCGTAGGGAAGAAGACCGGCGGCGAAGAGTCCGGATGCGAGCAGGGCGCGGCCCTCCGGCTCGCGACAGCGCCAGCCCCGCAAAAGGAGACCTGCAGCAATCAGGAGAGCGACGGCGGCGATGATCGCGGCGAACAAACGGCCGGCGTCGGTCGACAGCGGCGGGATCGGCAGCTCGCGTCCTGGGCCCGAATCGATCAGGTCGTCGAGGTTCTTCTCGATCCTGTCCCGACCGACGATCGCAAGGTGCGGGATGTACGCCGCTGCACCGCCAAGAACCCCGAGCGCGTAGCGCAGACGAGCCTTTCGCGGGGCCGCCACCAGCATCGGAGCTGCCCCCAAGACGACGGCGAGCGCGAGATCGAATCGAAAGAGGAGAGCCAGACCCGAGCCGATTCCCGCGGCGAGAAACCAGCGTCTCGTCGTCCTCTCGTCGCGTGCCGCGAGTCCGCAAGCGCCCGCCGCGAGACCAAGAAGCGCGAACGCGATCGCGGCCTGAATCGCAACGGCGTTGACGCCCGCCGGAAGAAGGATGACGCCGGCCAGGAGTGCGCCCCCCAACGCGGCGGCAAGACCGGACGCGAGCGCGAGGGTGAAGACGGCAAGCACGATCGCGATCCGGTAGGTGAGCCCGACAGCTCGCTCGACGTCCAGAGATGGGCCCGTGGCCGAGAAGACGGCCGCGAGCAGCCACGGAGTCCCGGGGCCGTAGAAGGTCTCGAAGTCACGGTGCGGAACGTCGCCCTCGAGGACGCGCTCCGGGTAGACGAGCAGGGTTCCCTCATCCATCTCGGCGGCCGGCGCGCGGAAGCTTGGCGCGAGAAACACGACGAGAGTTAGGGCGACGGCCGCAGCTCCAACCGCTGCGGGCTTCGAGACCCGTTCGAGGCCTGCATCCGCCACGCGTCGGAGATGCGTCAGCGCGCCCACGGCTGGTGCCCGCTCGGATCCGCAGACCGCATGTCGGCCCCGCAACATACACGGCTACCATGGCGAACCTGATGCGAGAGAACCAGCGACGCTCGTCGACGGGGTGGTTCGTTCTCGCGCTCGTCGTGTTCGCGCTCAGCGCCGGGTGGCTCGTCCAGAAGGCCGGGTGCAACCAGACGTCCCACTACGCGCTCGTTCGCGCGCTCGCGAGCGGTACCGCCCAGATCGACGCCTGGCAGGACACCACCTGCGACAAGAGCTATACGGACGGCCACTTCTACTCGAACAAGGCGCCGGGACTCGCGCTCTTCACGCTCCCCTACTACATGGCGGTCGACGGGCTCGGCCTCACAACCGACAGCACCCGAACCTCGGTGTGGCTGCTCGGGCTATGGGGGGCGCTGCTCCCCGCGATCGGGGTACTCCTCCTCGTCCGGAGAGCTGCCGAGCGCCTGGAGCCGGGTACCGGAACCCTCGTGGCCCTGATCCTCGCGATCGCAACCCTAGCTCTCCCCCTCGCGACGCTCTACTTCGCTCACTCCCTTGCGGCCCTCGTCGTCCTCGCCGCCTTCGTGCTCGCCTGGCACGGACGCAGGGTCGGGGACGTGTGGCGCACGGCCGCTGCTGGCGTCCTCGCAGGTCTGGCCGTCGTCGTCGAGTATCCGCTCGCGCTCGTCACGGTCCTGCTCGGGCTCTACGTCCTCAGCGGGTCGCCGCGGCTTCGCGCATTCGCCGCTTATTGCGGCGGGGTCGCGGTCGGCGTCACGCCGCTCCTCGTCTACAACGTCCTTGCGTTCGGCTCCGTCACGCATCTCTCGTACCAGGACGGCGTCGTCACGAGCGGCCAGTCGGGACATGACGTGGTTCGGACTGACCAGGTCGGCGACGGGACGTTCTTCGGGATCGGCACGCCCCGGCTCGAGGGCCTCGCCGACGTGCTCCTGAGCTCTCGAGGCCTGCTCGTCATCACGCCGGTCGTCGCGCTGGCAGTCGCAGGTCTGGCGCTCCTCTGGCGACGCCACCGCGCTGAGGCCGCCTTCCTCGCCGCGACATCACTGGCCGTCCTGCTGTGGAACACGGGGTTCCGGCCCGCCTTCGGCGACCCGCTCGGAGGCGACGTCCCCGGCCCCCGCTATCTCGTACCCGTGCTGCCGTTCCTGGTGCTCGCGCTCGCACCGGTCGTCCGGGCGGCGCCCCGGCTGCTGGGACTGCTGGCGCTCGTCTCCGCCGCGACGATGATCCTCGCCACGCTCACGGAGCCGATGCTCGGCAACGACTACACGCGCGCCTGGATCGAGCTCGCGCAGAAGGGCGACTTCACGCATACCGTGCTCACACTCGCCGGGCTCGGCCATGGCTGGCTCGCCATCCTGCCGGCTCTGGTGGGATTCGTCGCGCTCGTCGTCGCGGGAGCGATCCTCGTACGGCGGCGTGAGGCTCCCGAGTCGTGGCTGGCAGCCGGCCTCGGCGTGCTCGTCTGGGCAGCGGTCGCCGCTTTCGTTCCGGATCTCGTCAAGGGAAGCGCCGAGACGATCAGCGCGGGCAAGGCAGGACTCGCCGTGGCGCTGGCCGCGCTCCCGCTTGCAGCCTCCGTCTGGTTCGTGTCGCGAAGCTCCCGCAGCCAGGAGCGCCCGAGCCTCGCCTCGGCTAGCGCCAGTAGCCCGGGAGAGCGGACAGGCGCCGCTTGAGCCACAGCGGTAGACGCCGGTGGCGAACGCCGAGCTGTAGGCCCGCGAACTTGGCGAGCTCGTACACCGACGCGTACGGAAGCCAGCGCCGCCGGCCCGTTCGCCAGAGCCACTCCGCTTCGCCGCGCCCGTAGCGAAACGCGGCCCGGCGAAGCGCCCGGTTCGAGGGGCCGGCGGAGGCGAGATAGGCGCGCTCGGCCGAGACGCCGGAATCGAAGAACCGCTTGAACGCCGTAGTGACGGTGTACGCATGCGAGTGCCTGACGGCCGCGCCCGGCGCGTACACGATCTGACGGCCCGAAAGGAGCACGCGCCGAGACCAGTCCTGGTCCTCGCTCATGATCATGTCCTCTGCGAACGGAAACGTCGCCCAAACACGTCTGGGCATGGCGGCGTTGACGTTCGAGAAGATGGTCGTGTCCAACGACAGTTCCGCCGGCGAGCCCACCCGCTGCACCCGGGGGTCGGCCCCGTAGAGAAACCCGAGGAAATACTGCTCGGGCGGCGTCGCGTGCTCGTGTGGAAGCTGTCGTCCGTACACCCCTGCGACGCCGGGATCACGACGCAGCGGCGCCACGAGCCTGGCCAGCCACTCACCGGACGCCGCATACGCGTCCTGCGTCGTGAACACGAGGACGTCGCCCCGGGACTCGGCGGCGCCGAGGTTCCTGGAGGCGCCGTGGTTGAACTCGGACGCAGCAACCTCCACCACCCGAGCGCCGCGTCGCCGGGCGAGCTCGACGCTGCCGTCGGTCGATCCTGAGTCGACGACGACGACCTCGAGCTCCTCGTCGATCTCCTGCCGTGCGATCGCGTCGAGACAGCGGCGCAGGGCGTCGCCGCCGTCCTTCACGGGGATGACCACCGAGATCACCTCGGCGACGCCGCAGCCACGAATTGGTAGGCGAGGAGCGATGGACGGATACCCGCGACGGCACGCGCGAGGCCCTCGACTCCCGGCGTGCCCACCCGCGGGACGGGAGCGGTATGCTTGAGCGCGTCGACGCGGTAGCCGGCTCCCTCCAGGCACTCGACCAGGGTCTTCCGCGTGAACAGGTGCACGTGCGTGCGATCGAGGATGCCGCGATCCGTGTACCGCCAGCGGCCGGCGAGAAGTCCGAGGCGCATCGCCCAGTTCGCGACGTTGGGAGTGCTCAGGACGACGCGGCCGCCCGGAGCGATCAGCGGGCGCACTCGCTCCAGGAACAGCCCAGGCTCGCGGAGGTGCTCGAGAACGTCGCCGCAGAGCACGACGTCGAACGACCCCGGCGACAGGGGGAAATCCATGATCTCGACGTCGCCCACGAGGACGTCCTGACACCATCGACGGGCCTCCTCGGCTGCTGCAGCGTCGCGCTCGATTCCCGTGACGAGGCTCCCCCGCTCGACCAGCCGGCTCGCCAGGTATCCGGTCGAGCAGCCGACGTCGAGAGCGCGGCGGGGTCGACCGGCGAGCGCGAGCAACAACTCGTGCCCCCCGTGTGGCCTCGTGTTCGGCGGTACGTACGCGGCTGTGCCGTCTCGACGGACAGGCGCGCTCACCGCGGATCGGAGGTGAGCTCGGGCGTCGCGGTCGGCTCCGGCTCGCGAGCGTTCCTCTCGAGCAGCAGATGCTTCTCCAGCCCGAGGACGCTGAGGAAGAACGAGCCGAAGACGAGCTGCACGCCGAGCCCGAGCAGCGTGAGCCCGAGGATGCTCTCGTACTCCGCCCCGAGCGCGCCGAAGCCGTCACTCGCCCAGCCGACGAAGATGGCGACGAGAAGCCCGAGGCCGGCAAGGAAAACCCCGCCGCCGAGCAGCAAGCCGTGCTCGAGGCGGATGCGACGCCAGGCACGTTCCAGCAACGGCACGCTCTCGCCGAGGTATAGCGCAGCATAGGTGCGGGCGAAGACGCCGAGCAAGACGATCTGGAGCCCGACGAGGCTCGCAGCGCTCGCAACGACCATCGCGTGGATCCCCCAGCTTCGACCGAAGATCTCGACCGGCCCGCCCGCGAGCACGAAGAGCACGACGAGTCCGAGGCCGAGCAGGATCCCGCCGGGGACGACGAAGAGGAACGTCGACGTGTGGACGAGCATGAAGCGAACATGTCGCCATGCGTCGCGAAACGAGCTCAGCTTCGATGAGCCCGCGCGCGGGTAGTAGTCGATCGGAACCTCCGCGATCCGCAGGTTTCGCTTCGCCGCCTTCAGCACCATCTCGGACGCGAACTCCATGCCGGTCGCCTGCAGGCGCAGCACCGGCAGCGACGAACGGCGCACCCCCCGGAGGCCGCAGTGCGCGTCGGAAACCCCGGCGTGGAAGAAGACGTTCAGCGTCCCGGTGAGGATCGGGTTCCCGATCCAGCGGTGTGACCAAGGCATGGCTCCCGGATGGATCGTGCCGCGCAGACGCGAGCCGAGGACGAGGTCGGCGCCGTGGTCGAACGCATCGAGGAAGGGAGCCAGGTCGCCGACGTCATACGTGCCGTCCGCGTCGGCCATGACGATCAGGTCGCCGCGGGCCTCCGCGAATCCGGCGAGGTAGGCGCTTCCGTAGCCCGGTCTCGGCTCGACGACGACTCTCGCCCCGTGAGCCTCGGCGATCCCGGCCGAGCGGTCGGTCGAGCCGTTGTCGACGACGATCACTTCGCCGGTTCGACCCGAGCTCTCGATCCCGCGCCACGCCGCCTCGACGACGGAGCCAACTCCTGCCTCCTCGTTGAGGCAGGGAATTACGACGGAGACGTCGACTCGCCGATCCGAGCCCGAGGCCATACGGGAAGAAGACGTTAGCCGAAGCGCTTCACGCTGGTCGCGCGAGTATCTTGCGGCTGCACATGGAGAGACCGAGCCCGCCCGCAGTCGGCGAGCCGAACGACGGTCCCGGGGCGAGCCTCCAGATCGGGACCGGGGCCGGCGGGACCAAGGGGCTCAACCGGGCGCTCGTCGTGCTGGGCCTCGCCGTCTCGGCGCTGTTCACCTACTTCGCCGTCCGCGACGTGGACTGGGACGTGTTCTGGAGCTCGCTACAGAGCTCGAACTACTGGTGGCTCGTGCCCTCGATTGCCGTGATGGCGGTGGGCGTGGTGATGCGCACCGTGCGCTGGCAGCTCGTCTTCGAGCCCGCGACCCGCCCGCCGTTTCGGCCGGCGCTGAGCGCCCTTCTGATCGGCTACCTCTTCAACAACATCCTCCCCGCTCGCGCCGGCGAGCTGATCCGCGTGATCGTGCTTCACCAGCGGGTGGGCACATCGCGCGTCGAGGGGCTCGGGACGGCGGTGGCCGATCGCGTCTACGACGTCTTCGCGCTGCTCGTCCTGCTCTTCGTCGCGCAGCCGTTCCTCCCCGAGGTGACGTGGCTGCGCCGCGCCGCCATCCTCGCGCTGGTTCTCGCCCTCCTGCTCCTCGGCTTCGTGCTCGTCCTCGTGGTGTTTGGAGACCGCCCGCTACGGGTCGTGCTCCGCCCGCTCGCCCGGCTGCCGAAGGTGTCGGTCGGGCGGACCGAGCGCGCCGCCGAGAATCTCGTCCAGGGTCTGGCGGCGTTCCGCGACGCGCGGCTCGTGCCGCCCGCGTTCACGATGACGATCGCCTCGTGGCTGGTGATCGCAGCGTCGTACTGGCTCGTCATGTTCACCTTCGATCTCGACCTCCCCTACAGCGCTGGGCTGCTCGTCGTCGTGGCTGCGAACCTGGCCATGGCGATTCCCTCGTCACCGGGCGCGCTCGGCGTCTTCGAGGCGGCGGTCGTCACCGCGCTGTCGGCCTACGGGGTCGACAAGTCAGAGGCTCTCTCTTACGCCGTCGTCCTGCACGCCGTCAACTTCCTGCCGTTCGTGGTCGCGGGCGGCGTGGCCCTCTACGGGCACCTGGCCTGGCTCAGGCAGGGCAGGCCGGTGGCCGCGGGCCGGCCGACGTGACCGCAACCGCCACCGAGCGCGCGGTCTCGTGGCGGGACCGGGTGCGCCATGCACTCGTCAGAGGCCGCACCGTCGTCGAGGGGTGGGGCGACCGGCCGCTTCGGCTGCTCGTCGTCGCGTTCGCGATCCGCTTCGGCCTGGCGGTGGTTCTGTTCGGGACCGACCTCGTCCCACACAACGGCTGGTACTTCCGCAACGAGGATCAGGGCTACTACTACAGCGCCGCCTACGCGCTCGTGCACGGTGAGCTCGCGCCGTACTACCAGACGATCGGCTACCCGTTCCTCCTGACGCCGTTCGCCGCGGTCACGGACTGGGTCTTCCAGGCGATCCCACCGGTGGCGATCGTGCAGGGCCTGCTTGCGATCCCGGCGGCGTTCCTGCTCTACCGCGCGGGGAGCGCGCTCCTGGATCGTCGGAGCGCGGCGGTGGGAGCGGCCCTCTGGGTCGCCTCACCGCTGCTTGCCGGACTGCTCTTCGGGAGCGTCGGACCGCTGTTCGTCGAGGGCTACGGCTTCTGGTGGATCCAGGCGCCGGGCTGGCTCGGGCTCTCGATCGGCCCGGACTACGCCTCGATGCTGCTCGCGATCGCGGTTCTCGCCGTCGCGGCGCCGCTGCGGGACGACGGGAGCGCCAGGCGCGGACTGCTCGTGGGCGTCGTCGTCGGCCTCGCGCTGCTCGTCAAGCCGACGAACGTGATCCTGCTGGCGAGCGTGCTCGCGGCTCTCGCCGCGTGGCGCCGCGGCCGGGCGGCGCTGGTCACCGTCGCGGCCGCCCTTGTCGTCTTCTCGCCACAACTCGTGCTGAACGACCGGCTCTTCGGCTCGCCGACGAGCTTCGGCTACACGCCGAGCGTCGCCGCGCGCGAGCTGCCGCCGTACTACGAGTCGCTGACGCGCGGCACGTTCTCGCTCGAGCACATCCCGCGCGCGTACGGGAAGCTCATGCTCTCGAACTACGCGGGCCCGCTCCTCTTCGTCGGAATCGGCGTGGCGCTCGTCGTCGCCTGGCGACGGTTTCCGTCCGCCCGCTGGCTCGTCGTCGCCCCGGTCGTCGCGTTCGGGCTCGCCGTCGGCTCCTACTACTACGCGATCGACTCGACCTACCTCCGGCTGATCATGCCCGCGCTCCCGGCGCTCTTCCTCGCCGCCGGCGGCGCGCTCGTCGGGCGGGCGACCAGCCCGCAGCCAGTCGCGCGGAGGGCCCCGGGCCTCCTTCCGTGCGTGCTCGCCGGTATTGCCGTCGTGGCGGCCGTCGTCGTCGCCGTGTGGTTCGAGCGCGCCCCGCCGGCCTCGCTCGACACGACGGTCTTCGCGCTCAGCAGGACGACCGTCGATCCGGCCCTCACGCCGAGCGTCCGAGTCGACGGACCCGACGTCGAGCTCGCCTGGCGGGAGCCCTCCGGCCCCGCCGAGCCCGCGTACTACGTCCTTCGAAACACGGCCGCGCAGCCCGCCGCGTCGACGGCGCGGCGGGGCTTTCACTGGCGCGGAGCGCCCGGTGGGACGCCCTTCGTCGTGCCGCGCGGCGAGACGAGCTTCATCGATCGGCCCGGCCCGGGAACCTGGTGGTACCGGGTCGTTGTCGCCCCGGGCCATCTTCCGGGGGGCTGGCCCCCCGAAGCGACTGCGTCGGCGTCGCCGCCCGTTCGCGCCGTCGTCGGCTCGCCCTAGCGGCTCTTGGGCTCCAGTGCGTAGATGCGCGAGTAGCCCGTGAGATACGCGCGCTCGGGATCGGCGACGATCGGGGTGTACTGCCCGGCCGGGAACGCCCAGCGCCTCTTCCCCGTCCGGGCGGCCAGGCCGAACGTCCGGCCGGCGAGCGTCGAGACGTAGACCAGCCCTCCCATCACGGTCGGCGAGCCGGAGATCGGCCCCTGCGCGGCAAACGCCCAGCGCTCCTCGCCCGTCCTGGCGTCGAGCGCATAGAGGTTGCCGTCGTAGGAGCCGACGTAGACCGTTCCCCGGGCCACCGCCGGCGACGAGTAGACGGCATCTCCGAACTGGCGCGACCAGGCGAGCGCTCCCGTCTCGAGGTCGTACGCGTAGATCGACCCGCCGGTGGACCCGACGTAGACGAGGCCGCCCGCCACCGCGGGAGTCGAGTAGAGCGGCGTGCCGGGCGTGCCGACCCAGCGCTCCTCACCCGTCTTGGCGTCGAGCGCGTACAGGTTGCCGTCGTAGGACGGCGCGAGCAGGATGCCGCGAGCCAGCGCCACGCCCCCCTTGACCTTGTCGTTCGTCTCGAACGTCCAGAGCGGCTTCACGCTCGTGGTGTCGAGGGCGTAGACGCTGCCGTCCCAGGTCCCGAAGTAGAGGACGCCACCGTTCAGGACCGGCGACGACTCGTTCACGCCCGTCTTGAACCGCCAGCGCCGCTCGCCCGTGTCGGCGTCGAGCGCAACGACGTAGCCGGGCTGCTCCTCGTCGTGGACAGCGCACGGCGATTCGTCCATGAGCGGGACGTAGAGGACGCCGTCGCCTACGGCCGGAGAGGCGGCGATGCATCGCTTCAGGTTCTTGCGCCAGACGACGTTGCCGCTCGCGGCGTCGAGCGCGAGCACGTTCCCCGCGTTGGTGCCGACGTAGAGCCTCCCGTACGCGATCACCGGCGGGAACTCGATCAGGCTCCGCGCCCGGGCTACCCAGACGCGCTTGAACGGCGGTCGGTGCCCGTACGGCGACACCTTGTTGCGGCGCGCGTCGAATCCGAACTCCGGCCACACGATCGTGCGCGCCTCGGGCGGAGGGGGCGCTGTCGTCAGCGTCGGTCCCTGCGCGTCGGCGGCGGCCGTCCCCGCCGCTGCCGTGCTGGCCGACCCTTCGCCGTCCCCCTGGTCGAGATACCTCCAGCCGAGTAAGCCGAGCCCGACGCCGGCTGCCGCCAGGGCGGCGAAGAGGAGCACACCGAGCAGCGCCCTCACGATCGGCGACCGGGGCAGGGCTCAGTCCTCTCCGACCGCGCTTCTCGACTCGGTGACCGGCTCGAGCGTCCCGTCGTCGCTCTCGGTCAGGCAGACGTGCGAGAAGAACCGCGTCATCACGACCCCCGCGCGAAACTGTCCCAGACGGGGCTCGGGCCGCTCTCCGGCGGCAAGCGCGAGGGCGAGCTCGGGGTAGCGGCTCCCGGCGGCGGTCGGGAGCGGGAAGGCGCCGCCGAACCGAGGGTTCACGTCAGTCACCTCGTGCCGTCCCGGCCCGGTCCGGAAGCACTGCACGGTCGCGGGCCCGCGCAGCCGCAGCGTCTCGGCGACGTGCGCTCCGAACTCGACGAGCTCGTCGTCGGCGATCGTCATGCCCTTGATCGATTCGCCGCCCTTCGACTCGATCATCGTCCGCGGGATCGCGTTCAGGCAGCGGCCGCCGAGATCGCAGAAGACGTCGATCGAGAACTCCTCGCCCGTGCAGACGGCCTGCACCATCGACTCGGCCGGCGTGTAGCCGAGGAAGAACTCGAGCTCCGCGCGTTCGCGCGCCCGGAACATGTTGCGCGCGCCGAAGCCCTCGCGCGGCTTGACGAGCACCGGAAATGTCACGTTTTCGGGAACCTCGTCAGGAAGCCACGTTCCGGGGGACGGGATCCCTTGCTCCTCGAAGAACACGTGCGCACGCCATTTGTCTGCCGTTCGCTCGATCACGTCGAGGTCGGGCAGTAGGACGAGCGCCGGGATCTCCACCCTACGGGAGGCCAGGACGCGATGGTCGAGGTCGGTGAGGGGCACGAGCAGGCTGATGCCGTGCTCGGCGACGATCCCGGCGAGCGCCGGGACGTAGCCGGGATCGTCGACTCGGGGGACGGAGACGCTCCTGTCGGCGTAGTAGAGGGCGGGAGCGAGCGGGTTGAGGTCGGCAGCGATCGCCGTCGCGCCCGCGTCGCGAAAGGCGGTGATGATGTCGACCCGTTGTCCCGCGCACGTGAAGAGGACAGCCGGTGCCATCGCCCGCGGGATGCTACTAGTCGGCCTGGCTCTTCCAGCCCCCGGTTGCGCCCTTGTAGGTGCCGCGGAAGAGGGCGAGCGGCGTCCGTGCGAGGATCGAGAGGTCGACGCGCCAGCTACGGTGCTCGACGTACCAGACGTCGAGCTCGATCCGCTCGTCCCAGGGAAGCGCGGCGCGGCCGTGGATCTGGGCCCAGCCGGTGATGCCCGGCTTGACGTCCAGCCGGCGGCGCTGACGGTCCGAGTAGCGCTCGACCTGGTAGCGAAGCGTCGGGCGCGGCCCGATCAGGCTCATATCGCCGCGGACGACGTTCGCGAGCTGTGGCAGCTCGTCGATCGAGAGGCGCCGAAGGACGCGGCCCGTGCGCGTGATCCGGAGATCACCGCGATCGACGGCGTAGCCCGCGCCGATCGTCTCGGCGCCGACCACCATCGTGCGCAGCTTGAGCAGCTCGAACTCCTCGCCGTGCAGCCCGACCCGCCGCTGGCGGTAGAGCACGGGGCCGCCGTCGTCGAGCTTGATGGCCAGCGCCGCGGCAGCAAGGAACGGGCTCGCGACGGCGAGCCCAGCGAGCCCGCCGACGACGTCGGCGGCCCGGTTCACCGCGTCCCCTCGGCCTGGTCCCAGACGGCCGGGACGCCGCGGCGCAGATACCCCCTGAGCGCAGCGACCGTCGCCCACGTGACGAGCGCGTAGTAGTACGCGAGGCCGGCTCCTGGAATCGGTGCGCGGAGACGACCCGCAGCAGCCAGCCCGAGCCCGGCGAGCTGGGCGGCGAGCACCGTCCTCGCGACGGCGCTCCGTGCTGCGAGCGTGGCGCTCGAGCCGAGCAGCGCCAGGTGCAGGAGGCCGCTTCCGTAGCGCAGGACGCGGTGGGAGACGAGCTCGAGCGCGTACAGCGGCGGTTGCCGGCTTAGCATTCCGCCCTCGAGCAGGATCGCCCAGCAGTGCTCGAACATCCGTACCTTGCGCCGGTACTCGTCCTCGAGATCGCGCGACGGCTTCTCGAAGGCGAGCGCGTCGGCCGCGTAGACGGCCCGGCGCCCACGCTGCACCATCACGTACGGAAGCGAGAGGTCGTGGCCGAACCGAGCGTCGACCTCGACGTAGTCGGAGCGCCGCACGGCGTAGATCGAGCCGTTGCCGCCCGTCACCGATCCGAGCCGGGACTCCTGCTCGCGCAGCCACAGCTCGTAGCGCCAGTAGGCGCCCTCGAGGTTCGTCCCGTCGGGGCGCTGCAGGACGAGCTTGCCGCAGACGTAGGCGACATCGGGGTCGGCGAAGGCGGCGACGAGCCTCATCAGGGCATCGTGCGCCCACGTGGCGTTGGCGTCGGAGAACGCAAGGATGTCACCGCCGGTCTCGCGGTAGGCGAGGTTCTGCGCGGCGACCTTGCCGCCCCGAGGACAGCGGAGAAGGCGGACGCGCGGGTCACGTGCGGCGACCCGCTCGACGATCGCGTCGGTTCCGTCCTCGGAGGCGTCGGAGGCGACGACGACGACGAGACGCTCGGGAGGGTAGTCAAGGGCGAGCAGGTTGTCGAGCCGGCGCTCGATCACCGTCTCCTCGTCGTGGGCGGCCACGACGACGGTTACCGTCGGCGTGTCCGCTTCGAGCACCGGGTGCCCGCGGCGACGAGCGAGCGCGGCCGCGGCGAGCGGATAGCCGGCGTGCGTCCAGACGAGCGCCGCGCCCGAGAGCCAGAGCAGCGTCTTCGCGACCGGCATCCGCTAACGAATCGCTAGGACTCCGACTCGGGCGCGCGGAGCCCCGGCCTCGGCCGGACGCGAGCGACCGAAGCCGGCTCGCGCTCCCTCCGGCGGTAGTCGCCCCGGGACAGGTGGTGCTCGAGCCAGACGTAAAGGACGATGAACACGTAGCGGCTCCCCATCTCCTTCAGGGCGAGCTTCGACTGACCCGCAGCACGGTTCGTCCACGAGATCGGGACGATGCCGTATGTGTGACCGCGGACGATCGCCTTCAGCGGGAGCTCGACAGTCAGATTGAAGTGGTTCGAGAGGAGCGGCTGAGCCGTCTCGATCACCTCGCGGCGGTAGGCCTTGAACGCGTTGGTCGTGTCGTTGTAGCCGTGGCGGAACAGCCCGCGGATGACGAGGTTCGCGGCCCGGTTCATCGCGAGCTTGAGCTTCGGATAGTCGCGGACGACTGAGCCCTTCACGAACCGCGACCCGAACGCGCAGTCGTAGCCCTCCTCGAGCAGCCTGTGGTAGCGAACGAGATCGGCGGGCGAGTCGGAGCCGTCGGCCATGACGATCGCGACGGCGTCGCCCTCGACCCGGTCGAGCCCGGCGCGGACGGCGAAGCCGAACCCCGGGGGGTTGGGCGAGCGGATCCAGCGGATCCTCGGATTTCGCTTCGCGAGCGACTCGAGCACGCGGGGGGTGTCGTCGCTCGACCGATCGTCGACCACGATCATCTCGTAGTCGATCCCCTCCGCCTCGAGTTGGCGCTCGAGGCCGGAGAGCGTCGCCCCGATGACGTCGGCCTCGTCTCGCGCCGGAATCAGCACCGACAGTTTCACCGGCCGGAGCTCCAGAGCTCGACGTTCTCCTCGTGGATCTCCTCGAGGATCGCCTCGACGTCGTAGCTCGGCGACCACGACGGATAGTCGCGCTGGAAGTCCGAGACGTCGCTGATCCACCAGCGGTGGTCTCCCTTACGCGCATCCTCGCTGAGGCTCCAGACGAGGGAGCGGTCGGCGATGCGCTCGCAGGACGCGATCGCCTCGAGCATCGAGCAGCTCGAGGCGCGCCCGCCACCCATGTTGTAGACGGCGCCCGCCTGCGGGCTCGAGTGGAACGCGAGAAACGCGCGGGCGAGATCGGAGCTGTGGATGTTGTCGCGCACCTGCTTGCCGCCGTAGCCGAAGACGGTATACGGGCGCCCGGCAACGGTACAGCGCATCAGGTAGGAGAGAAACCCGTGGAGCTGCGCGCCGGCATGGTTCGGCCCCGTGATGCAGCCGCACCGAAACGCGACCGTAGGCATGTCGAAGTAGCGACCGTACTCCTGGACGAGGAGATCCGCCGAGGCCTTGGAGACACCGAAGAGCGAGTGCAGGCATCGATCGACGCCCATCGACGTGTCGACGCCGTCGTAGTAGGGATGATCTTCGGGAAGGTCGAGACGGGTGGCGGACTCGACGAGCGGGAGCCGATTCGGCGTATCGCCGTAGACCTTGTTCGTCGAGAGGAAGACGAAGGTCGCCGCGGATGCGTGCCTGCGCAGCGCCTCGAGCAGGACGAGCGTGCCTCGCGCGTTGACGTCGAAGTCGACGAGCGGCTCCGTCGCCGCCCAGTCGTGCGAGGGCTGGGCCGCCGCGTGGATCACGAGCTCGAGACTTCGCCCGTGGCGGGCGACCAGCCGGTCGATTCCGTCGGCGTCGCGGACGTCCAGGTCGACTCGCTGGAACCGGTCGGGATACGTCACCTCGAGGCGCTCGCTGACCCGATCGGTCGATGCCTCCGGACCGAAGAAGCGCGCGCGCATGTCGTTCTCGACGCCGACGACGTCGAACCCGGCCTCGACGAGGCTGCGAACGGCGTCGGAGCCGACCAGCCCCCCCGAGCCCGTGACGAGCGCGGTCGCCATCAGGTGAGCGTCGAGCGCACGGCGTCCTCGTTCGCGCGCACCCACTCGAAGACGTCCTCGAGGATCCGCCGCGGCGTCCTGCGCGGGCGCCAGTCGGTGTGAGCGAACAGACGCGTGCAGTCGGAGATGTACGCGGGAACGTCTCCGGGCCGGCCCTCGTCGCTCCCGGTCACGGACGGCCGGCGGCCCGTCAGCTCGCGGCACAGCTCGGTCGTCTCGAGCAGGGAGAGCGAGCAGGAGACCCCGCCGCCGACGTTGCAGGTGAGACCGGCCCAGTGCGCCGGGCGCGAGAGCTGATCGTGGACGAGATCGACGAGGTCGTCCACGTGGAGCAGGTCGCGCACCTGCTTGCCGCGGCCGCCGTAGCCGAGGTAGCGAAGCTCCCGATCGAAGTAGTGGCTGATCAGCCAGTGTGCGAAGACCCCCTGCTCGCTCGTGGCCATCTGCCAGGGCCCGGCGACGACGCCGCAGCGGTTCACGACAGCGGAGACGCCGAACGAGTCCGCGTATTCCGCGATCAGGAGCTCGGCCGCGAGCTTCGTCGCCCCGTAGAGCGTGCGTGCGCCCTCGAGCGGAAACGACTCGCCGATCCCTCGACCCGAAGCCCCGATCAGCGCCTGCTTCTCTTCCAGCACGAAGCGGGTGTCCTCCTCCCGCAGCGCAAGCGACCCCAGTGCCGCCACCGGGTAGACGCGACTCGTCGAGAGGAAGAGAAACTGCGTCTGTTGCGTGCGCGCGAGCTCGAGGGCGTTGTAGGCGCCGACGAGGTTCGCGCCGAACACGTAGGCGGTGACGCCGTCCGAGCCGGCGAGCACCGACGGCTCGGCCGAGCAGTCGACGATCGCGTCGAGGTCGCCCAGGCCAGCAAGGTCTTCGGCGTTGCGCACGTCGCCGTGCACGAACCGCACCCCCGCCTCGCGGAGACGTGCGAGGTTGAGCTCGGAGCCGCGCCGCCTCAGGTTGTCGAGCGCGACGACGTCCCGGTAGGCGCCGCGTGCGGCGAGCTGCACGGCGAGGCTGGAGCCGACGAACCCGGCACCGCCCGTGATCAAGACTCGCAACGGCCTCGTTCCATGTGGGTCAGCAGCTCGCGAGACGGAGGAGGGCGGCGCCGCGGTAGTCGGAGCGCTCGACGTCGCTGCACCCGGTCGCATCCGCGATGCGCGCGAGATCGTATCCTTCCGGCCCCTGCACGGCCAGCCAGACCGCGGGTCTCCCTCGGGCAAGCGCCGCGATCTCCGCGTCGGAGAGGGCGGGATCGAGCCGCCCGAGCGGGCTCGGAAGGTTCTCGACCTGGTCACGCGCCCAGAAGAGCCGGCCGCGATCAAACCCGAGTCGCGGGGTGTAGTACGCGACCATGTTCGCGTTCGACGTGAAGTTCTCGAGCAGCGGCTCGACGATCAGCACCGGCTCGCCGGGATTCCACCGAGCATCCAGGCTCCGGCCGAGCGCGGGCCAGTCCGTGTTGACGACCTCCACCTCGTCTCGGACGGCCTGGAGAGCAAAGACGGCGATCAGGATCGCGGCGAGAGCGGAGCCGGCACGCCAGCCGAGCAGGCCGAGCGCGACCGCGAGCAGAAGGCAGAGCGCAGGCACGCTCGGCAGCAGGTACCGGGGCAGGAGGAGCGGCTTCGCGAACGAGGCCGCAAACAGGATCGCGAACGGCCCCACGAGCCAGACGGCAAGGAACGGAACCGCCCCGATCCCTCGCGGTCGCGGTCGATCGCGCCGAACGAGCAGGACGACCGCGCCGGCGACGAGCACCGCGGTCGCCACAACAACACCCGCCGCAGATCCCGCGAACGCCTTCGCCGTGTCGTACAGGACACGGAGCCGCGGCTCGGGGAGCCAGTAGATCGGATCGGAGCCCCAGTCCTTCGCGACGACGATCGCCAGCGGCACGAGCAGCATGGCAGCGGCCGCGAGGGCGAGGGCAAACGCCCGTCTGGCCTTCGGGCCCTCCCGCCAGACGAGCAGCGGATGCGCGACGACCGTCAGGAGAGCGAAGTCGTGCGAGTAGCCGGCAAGAGCGACGCTGACGGCGTAGAGGGCCCACCGTCCCCGGCTCGGATGCTCGAGCGCACGGAGGAGCGCCCAGACCGCCAGCAGGGCAAAGAGGAGCGCGAACCCGTACATCCGCACCTGCTGCACGAGCGGTAGCGCGAGCGGGCTGACCGCCAGCAGGGCAGCGGCACACAGGCCCACCCGCCGGTCGGCGAGCCGGGCACCGACGAGCGCGCAGAGCACGACCGCGGCGACGAACGCGAGCAGCGACGGCGATCTCAGGAGGAACTCCGAGGTCCCGCCGAGCGCCACGACCGGCCAGAGCGCGAAGTGGAAGAGCATGCCGTTGTGCTCGAGGGGAAGCTCCTGCACGAACTCGTTCAGCGGGCGCCCGACGAGCGCCACGCTGGCAAGCTCGTCGTCCCAGAGTGGCTCTCGCGTCAGCGCTGCCGCACCAAGGGCAAGCGCTGCCACTGCGATGCCTGTAAGCGCAAGGTGGAACCTCGCGGGCCTCGTCCGCGGCCGAGCGGCCGTGACCGCGCCCTGGGCGGCCGACTCGGACCGGACGACGCTCACGAAACGAGTCTAGTGCGGGGTGCCGCCTGCATCTGCCGGTCCGGTTTGGTCGACCGGCTCGTGACGGGAGCCCACAAGGGGTCTGACCCCTTGTAACCGCGTGTCACGAGCTCGTGAGCCGGCGCTGCCGGCGCCGCGTCAGGACTGCGCGGCCCGGTGCGGTCCTCTGGAGGAGCGTGCGCGCTCCGAAGCGGAGGTTCGGGAGGCGCAGCGAGGAGTACGGCGACCGGGCCGCGGCGAGGCGGAGCGAGAGGCGACGCGAGGACGGTTCCGGGAGCAGAGAAGGGCTTGCGTCGGACTCGATCGCGCCGACGACCTGCTCGGAGAAACGGTCCCAGGTGAAATGCGTGTCGAGGAGCCGGTCGTTCTCGTCGCGCATCCGCGCCAGCTCGCCGGAGGGGAGCTGCTGAAGCCTCCGGAGCACCCGAACGGCGCCGGGCGCGTCGCCGATGGGGACGTTGACGATCCCGCCGTAGCCCGCATAGCCGCTCTCGCGCGTGCACACGGGCACGAGGCCCCACGCGGCCGCCTCGAGGATCGTCGTCGGGTTGGAGTCTGACGAGCCGACGGTGAGGAGGAAGTCGTGGTCGGCGACGACTCTCCGGCCCTCCTCGGTCGAGAAGTCCTGCCGCCCGAGCGGCTTCAGCCCGGGAATGGCCTGGCGACCGCTTCCGATCCAGGAGATCTCGACCTCGGGCATCGCCGCAGCGATCTCGCTCAGATACCCGGTGTTCTTGTACCAGAGCGTGTGCCCGACGTAGACGAACCGTCGTCGCCCCGGAGGGTTGAAGGAGTCCCTGACGCGCGGGAAGTCCTCGCGGTCGACGGCGAGGTCGACGTGGATCATCTTCGGGCGCCAGTGGGCGAACCGAGACTCCGTCACCGTCTCGAACCACGCGTTGCCGGTGATCGCGAGCATGAGATCGCAGCGGTGGAGGAACGAGTCGGCGAACGCGACCTGGACGAGGTCCGCGTGGCTGAACGGCAGCATCATGATCACCCGTCGCCAGCCCGACAGGCGGGCGCTGCGGCGAAAGACCGTCCAGGGAGCAGGGTGCGGGTGGCCGAGCAGGACGTCGTCGGGCCCGGGCTTGATCGATCGCGTATCGGCCCAGTCGTACTGCACGACCTCGTAGCGACCCCGGAGCCGCTGCGCGACGTTGCGGCCGATCGCCTGCGGGCAAGAGATCTTCGGTCCGGAGGGGTAGACGAAGTGGATCCTCACGCCGAGCGAGTCTACTCAGGGGTCCAGCCTGGCTAGATTCAGGGGCGTGACGGCGAGCCGCGAGGCCTAATCCGATGGTCGGCTTCGCGATCGCGGCCCTCGCGCTCGTCCTGACGGCCGGCTTCGCGACCGCGGCGCTCCGGCTCAGGTCGTCGATCTCGTTCGTCCTCGGCGTCTACGTCCTCGCCTCGGTCGAGATCGTCGTCCTTGCCGAGATCCTGTCGTTCTTCGACGCGGTCGGCGCGACCGGCTTCGCGCTTGGGCAGGCGGTACTCGGCGCGCTCGCCGTGGCCGCGTGGGCGGCGACCGGACGACCTCGACCTCCGATCCCGTCGGTCTCGGGGACGAGCCTCCGCCGGCACCCCCTGCTCACGGCGCTCGTCGTCCTCGTCGTCGCCAGCACGGCCTTCCAGGCGTTCCTCGTCGTCTCGACGCCCCCGAACAACGGCGACTCGATGACCTACCACCTGACGAGGACCGCCGCCTGGCTCGAACGCGGCGCCGTCGAGCGCTTCCCGACCTACGACGAGGTGCAGAACGCGTACCCGCCCAACGCGGAGATCGAGGTGCTCTTCACGTTCGCCTATGCGGACGGCGACACCGTCGCCGCCTTCGTGCAGCTCGTTGCCAAGCTCGTGCTGCTCGTGGCGGTCTACGGACTCGCCCGGCGGGTGCGCTTCGAGCGACCGGCGGCGCTGTTCGCAGCGGTCGTCTTCGGCTGCCTCACGCTCGTTGTCGTCCAGTCGGTGACGACGCAGAACCACCTGGTCGTCGCGGCCCAGGTTGCGGCCGCCGCCTACTTCGGGCTCGAGCTCGCACGCGGGGATCCCCGCGCCGCGATCCTGGCGGGGCTCGCAGTCGGCCTTGCCGTCGGAACGAAATGGACGGGGCTCGCCGCGCTCCCGGGACTCGGGCTCCTGTGGGTCGTCGCGACGAGGGACGCCGCCCGCCTCGTGCGCCTCGTCGCCTGGTCGGCCGTCGGCCTCGTGCTCGTCGGCGTCTACGGCTACGCGCTCAACGCGGCCGATACGGGCCATCTTCTCGGCGACACCTCCGGCTTGCCGATCCAGAGCAGGCCGTCGCCGGGTGAGTTCGTCGAGAGCCTCGTCAAGCTGACTCTGGACTTCGGCGACTTCTCGGGCTACTTCCGAAACGCAAACGAGGACTCGTCCTACTTCGGCACGCTCGGCTGGCTGCTCGTGCTGCCGCTCTCGGCCGGCTTCACGATCGCGTGGGCGCTGCGCCGGACGAGCGCGGTTCGCGGCGCGCTCGCGGTCAACCTGCCGCTGTTCATGATCATTCTCGCCGCCAGCCACCCGTACGAGCGCTTCGACGGCCGGCTCCTGATCCTGCCTGTGGCGCTCGTGGCGCCGCTCGCCGCCTGGGTATATGACCGCACGCCGGCCACCGAGGTGGTCGCCGCTCTGGCGGTGGTGACGCTCGTCCTCGCGACCATCTTCAACCCCGCGAAGCCGGTCGGAGTGCACGGAACGCCCGTCTGGGAGCTCGACCGGACGTCGGCCCAGTCTCTTCGCCTGCCGGAGATGGACGAGGCGGTCAGCACGGTCGACGAGGTGGTGCCGGCCGACGCCCCCATCGGGGCGGCCTTCACCGACACAGGGTGGAGCTACCCGCTGTATGGCGAGCGGCTCGATCGACGCGTGGTCTACCTCGAGCCCGGCGACGTGCTCGCCCAGGCGGATCGGCTCGGGCTGGACTACGTCGTCGCCGACCGCGGCGCGTCGCTCAGGGACGAGCCCGACTGGTGCGTGCGGACGTTCCCGTTGAGCGGCTGGCGTCTTGCCCACCGCTGCGCGTCTTCCGCGCCGCCGTAGACGGGGGGGCACGGGAGCCGCGGCCCGGCGAGCGCCCGCACCCTCGAGGACCGAGGCGAGGCACAGAGGCGCACGCGCCGCGAGCGCGAGCACCGGCGAGACGATGACACGGTAACGACGCAGGGAGTCCCGATGTGCAGACATATCGGGGCGACCGAGGACGCAGCCAGGCGCCGCTTTGCAGCCGCCGAGAGCGCGAGTCGATTTCCGGGACGGAGCACCGGCGCCCGACGTCATCGGCCCAGGACGCACTCGCGAAAGACGGCGAGCGTCGCATCGGTCACCCCTTCCCAGCCGCAGAGAGCGGCGACGTGCTCACGTCCCCGTGCACCGAGACGCGCGCGAAGCGTCCGGTCGCCGAGCAGGCGCTCGAGCGCCGCGCGCAGGGCGGGAACGTCGCCCGGCGGGACGAGAAGGCCCGTTTCTTCGTCGACGACGAGGTCGAGGAGCCCGCCGACCGAGCTTGCGACGACGGGCTTTCCATGCGCCATCGCCTCGGCGCACGCGAGGCCGAAGCCTTCACGGCGCGAGGGGCAGGCAACGATCGCCGCGCTCGCGTAGAGGCGCTCGAGCTCGTCCCGCGGGACAAAGCCGCGCGCCTCCGGCACCTCGGCCCGAAGCGGCCCGTCGCCGGCGACGACGAGATCGAGATCCCGGGTGGCGGCGACGAGCTCACGCACGCCCTTCTCCGGCGCAAGGCGACCCGCATAGAGGACAAACGGCGGGTTTTTTTCGGCGCCGGCCGCGGCCGGGAGCTCGACGCCGTTCGGAACGACGACCGGGTCGATCGCCCCCAGCCGGCGGGCGTCGGCGGCGAGCGCCGTCGAGACGCAGATGACGCCTCGCGCGGCACGGAGGACGCGGCGGGCGAGCCTCGGCGCTCGCCGCGCGAGCTCGACATCCGTCCCGTGCAGCGTGACGACAAACGGCTTCCCCGAGAACGCCGCAACGGCGCCGGCCGGGAGCCAGTGTGCGTGGACGAGGTCAGCCGAGCGCGCGGCCCGTCGTGTCGCCCGGAGCATCGACGCGAGCAGCGGCAGCGCGGCCCAGGGACGGTTGTGGACTTCCTGCACCACCCCTGAGCCCGACGCGAGCCCGAAGTCCCTGTACCCCCCGGGCGCGGGCGCGACGACCTCGATCTCGACGCCACGCTCCCGTAGCCGCTCGACCGCGTCGGCCACGAACCGGCCCGACGGATCGTCCGGGCTACGCGGGTACGACGTCGTGAGGACCGCGACCCTCACGGCGGCTTGTCACCTCGCTCCTAGCCGGCGCGAGCCCGCGGGCGAACACGATCGGCGCGGACACGACGAGCAGGGCGACGACGACGAAGTAGTACATCTGCATCGTCAGGTAGAAGGCGTTGGCGGCGAGCGTTCCCGCGAGCGCGGCGGTGAGGCCCCAGGCGAGGGGGCGTACCCGAGCGGCCGCCGCGTCTCCCGCGCGTGCCAGGCCCCGTCCGAGCTCACGCAGCGCCCCGAGCCGCGCGAACAGGTACCAGAGCCAGGTGAGGAAGAGAGCCGTTCCGACGAGGCCGGTCTCGGCGAGCACTGCGATGTAGTACGAGTGCGGCCCCCAGTTGTCCTTGCCGGTGACGAACTCGTAGTAGGACGAGAACGTGTTGACGCCGAGGCCGAACAGCGGGTGCGAGCTCATCACCGGCGGCACGAGCTCGTAGAGGTCGAAATGGACGCGCACCGAGCCGCCCGAGAGCTGGGTCCTCGAGCGCAGCACCTCCTCGAAGAAGCCGCTCCGCTGCGCGACGATCACGACGACGATCCCGGCGACGAAGGCGAGCGGCACGAGCAACCGCGGGGAAAACACATAGCGCCGGTAGGGAATCGCGAGCACGAGCAGTCCGACGAGGAGGCCCAGGAGACCGCTTCGCGACAGCGTCGCCAGCTCGACGACGAGGAAGAACGCCAGCAGCAGGGCGAGCGGCGTTTTCCAGCGGTGCCCGCGCTCGAGACGCAGGTACACGGGAAGGAGGACGAGGAGCGGGACGATCAGAACGATGCCGAGATGGTTCGGATCGAGCATGAGCGCGTTCGTGCGATAGACGTTCGCGCCGCCGACGGCCCCGTAGACGTTGATCCCACCGCTCACCTCGCCGGTGATCGGCGTCAGCACGAGCTGGTCGAGGTTGCCCCCCGCCGCCTCCGCGTAGGCGAGCTCGATCAGGCCATAGGCGGCATTCACCGCGATTCCCGCGACGAACCAGCCGAGCACGCGCCAGTAGAAGCCGTCCGACCGGCGCGCCACGTGCGCGATGGCGCAGACGAGTAACGCGAAGTGCACGGCGAACTTCGCGATTCCCTTGGCGAAGAGCGAGAGGTCCTCTGTCGTCTCGACGTTGAAGAACCCGACCAGGTACACGAGCGCGAACGCCAGGAAGAATCCGCCCACGATCGCCGAGGTGCGTGGCATCCCCCAGTCCCGCCGCTCGACGCGCGAGACGACGAACCCGACGACGTAGAGGAGCGCCAAAACGTCCGAGAGGTTCACGTCGACGCCGCCCACGCTCCACCGCACGCGGGCGAAGGTGATCGTGAACACGGTCGCGAGCAGCAGAGCGTCGAGGACGGGGGTGCGCCGGCTCACGGTTCACCCACCACCCCGCCCCCGCCGACCCGGGCCCCACCCGCCCCGGCCCCACCCGCCCCGGCCCCACGCGCCCGGGCCTCACCCGCCCGGCGCGACCCCACCAGAGACCTCAGAAGCTGGGCGAGCTCCTCGGCGCGCGCGCGCCGCGAGATCCGCGCGCGGATCTCCGGCGAGAGAGGCGAGCCGTTCAGCCGCTCCGCCCGCCAGCGCTCGACCAGCTCGCCGAGCGCGCCGCCGATCGCGTCGACGTCGTCGGGGGCGACGACGAGGCCAGCCCCGGTCTCGCGCAGAAGCGTTGCGGCCTCACCGTCCGGAGGCACCGCGGCGAGGATCGGGCGCTCGGCGGCCAGGTACTCGAACACCTTCCCCGAGAGGACGCCCTTCCCTCGCCCGTCCGCCTCCGGAATGAGCAACAGGAGCGCGTCCGAGTCCCGCTGGAGGGCGAGCGCCTGCCCGTGCGGGAGGTAGGGGATGAGCTCCAGCCGGTCCCCGAGGCCGAGGCGGGCCGCGAACGCGCCGTCCCGCTCCCGGAAGTCGCCGACGAACCGGGCGAGCACTGGCGCGTCCATTCCGGCCAGCGCCTGGAGAAACGGGCGCGGATCGCGGCGACCGAAGAAGCTCCCGGTATGCGTGATGCGGAAGCGGTCCGATCGCCGGTACTCGAGTCCCGCGAGCTCGTCGAAGTCGCAGCCGTTGCCGATCACCGTCACCTTCGCACCGGGGAGCGGCCGCATCTCCGCCGCGATCGCCTCGGATGCGGCGACGACGGCGTCCGCCCGGCGGGCGACCAGTCGTGCGAGCGAGCGTTCCCCGCGGATGTCGCGACGGCGGTGCGCGAAGGCGACGATCGAGTCGCGCAGGTCTGCCACCCACGGGACGCCCGTCGCCCGCTTCGCCGCTGCGCCGACGAGATGAACCGAGCCGGGCGGCGACGTCGTGAGGATCGCATCGATCCGCTCGCGCCGCACGATCGTGATCGCGGCACGGATCGCGGTCGCGTTCCAGAGCACGCTCGCGTCGGGGGCGAGCGCCGCCCGGGCCGTCAGGCTCGCCCTGAGCACGAGCCGCTCGACGCCGCGTGCCGCCCGGAGCTCCTCGGCCGGCCGCCGCGCCCGGGGGCCGATGTTGCGCGCGCGGTGGACGACGACGCCCGGCGGCGTAGCGAGCGAAACGTCGCGATAGAGCCACTTCGGATCGTCGGGCGCGAGCACGTGGACGTCGAAGCCGAGCTCCACGAGGTGCTGGGCGAATCGAAGCGGACGGTGAACCCCGGCCCCGCCCGCCGGGGGCCAGTACATCGTCGTGAGCAGGAGCTTCACCGCGCCCTGCCGGCGAAGACGAGCGTGGCGTAGTGAGCCTCCGGCGTCCGCCCCGCCTCCCGCGGAAGGTCCTTCCGGAGCACGGGCTCGAGCGCGGCCAGGTAGGGGTCGACGTCCTCCCGCCGGAGGCGGATCGGGTGCCCGACGTCGTCCGGGAAACGGGCCGCGTCCGCCTCGTCGCTCAGGTCCTGCCCGAGGAGGAGAAAGCCGCCGGGCCGAACCAGGCCGGTGGAGACCTCGAGACAGCGATCGGCGTCCTGCACGTGGTCGAGGACGTTGACAACGACGACGAGGTCGAACGTCCGCGCTGCGAACGGCAGCGCCTCGATCGGATGGTCGTCGACCTCGATCCGCCCCCGCCGATTCGCCTCGGCGAGCCACCGGCCCCGATAGCCGACGTACCTACGGGCGAGCGGATCGCTGCAGACGACGCGGCGCGCGCTCCTGTTCTCGAGCAGGAGGCGGACGTTCGTATAAGGCCCACAGCCGAGCTCGATCACGTCCCCGAGCTCTGACGGCAGGAAGAAGTAATCGTCGAACTGTTCCGCCCACCAGTGGTTCCAGTCGTCGGCGGCCTTGACGACTCCGGCGAGCCCGTAGGCCCGGCCGACCATCGGCCAGAGCGTGCGGCGCCAGCCGTTTCGCTGCTCACGTCGTGTCCAGACGGACTCCTCCCACGCCTGGGCCTCGAGCCAGCGCTCGCGGCTCACCCTGCGATTGAGCCCGGTCACGCGCGAGGCGGGTCGGGCTCATCGCGGGCGTCCAACTCGAGCCGCTCGACGTTTCGCTCGAGCTCCGCGATCGCGCGGAGGAGCGCGCGGTCGACCTCGCGCTGGTGGTCGCTGTAGCCACGCAGCGCGCGCAGGACGGCGCCCTGGACGCTCCGGCCCGCCGCGCCGAAGCGTGACCCCTGCGCAGGGAGCGCGCCCCGCTCGATCAGGAACCCGGCCCGTACCGCCGCGCCCGCATCGTCCCCCGGGGGCTCCTCGAGCCAGCGCTTGAACCCGGCCTCGTCGACCGAATCGAATGGATCCGGCATGTCGCCTCCGTCTCTCTCTGCTTGGATCAACGCGCGACGGTAGAGCGTGCGCAGACCACGCGTCAGGCGGATCCCGCTCGCCGATCGATCGTAGCCGTATCCGATCGCACGTGCCTCAGAGTAGCCGGCCGCCAAAACCCTCTCCGCGTACTCGCCGAGCAGCCGCGCGAGGCCGGGCCGCTGGGCGGGGCGAACGCGCGGCCTCGGCCCTTCGTAGACGCTCACGCGATCCGGCCGCTCCGGATCGAAGCCCGTGAAATGAAACGACCTGAGCGGCCGGCCGCCTACGAGATACCGCCCGTCCTCGTACACGAGCTCGCGCCCGGCGAGCGTCCAGTAGGTGACATCGACAGTCGGGTCGCCAAGCACCGTGTGCTCGAAGTAGCAGGGTACGAAAGTGAGCCAGTTCTTCTCGCGGAAGAGGCCGCGGTCGGTGTCGATGACACAGTCGCGGGCAAGGGGCTCCTGCCACCAGGCGAGGAAGTCGCGTCTCGCGTCCGGAACGCCGATCAGGCCACCGCTGAACGGCCCGGCGCGAATCACCTCCTGCTCGGTCGGCGTCAAGCCGTCGCGCGGGATCGGCTCGTGCGCATGGGGGACGAGGACGACCCCCGCACGATCGGCGAGCTCCGCGACGTCGGCGAGCGGCGAGAAAACGAGGACGTCGGCGTCGAGCCACAGTGCGGGCGACCCGCCTTCGTCGAGCGTTCGTCGCATCACCCACGGCCGTACCGCCGCACAGAGCTCGCCGGCATCGTAGATCGCCGCCATGCGTCGGTATTCGCGCGCCTCGAGGTCCAGGTCCGACGGCCGTAGCGCTCGGAACGGCTCCTGCGAGAGGTCGAGGGACTCCCGGGCGTCGACAACGAGCACGGTGAGACGTGCCGTCGGGTCGCTTTCCGCCAGCGAGTAGGCCAGCACGCGGGCGTGCGCAAGGAAGGACGTCGTCACGCTCGTACAGGCGTTCACGGTCATCTCGCCGCCTCCACCGTCCCGAGGGCCTCGCCGCCCTGGGCGAGCTCGTGGAAGGCTAGGCGCGACGGCAGGAGACGATACGGCGTCCGCGGCGCCCGGAGCTGCGATCTGTAGGCGCGTGCCGCTCGGGCTCGCGCGCTCCGTGCCGCCCGCGGCGGGCGGACGCGGGTCCAGCGGAGCCGGCCGACAAGCGCATGCGCGACACAGACAGGCGTGCCGAGACGCTCGCCCGCATGGAGTCGCCACATTGCATACGGCTGCTCCGCGTAGACGACGACCTGAGCTGCCGGCGTCCGGTCGAGCGCGAGCGCCGCAAGCCAGACGTGGTCTCCGTGCGTCAGCGGAAAGCCTGGCACGAGCACGATGTCCGAACTGCGCACAAGCGTCTCGAGCCGAGCCCAGACCTCGTCATCTGTTCCGCCGCGCGCATACGTCTCGTCGCCGAAGGGCAGGTGTACTGCCCGGGCTCCGAGTACGGCGCACGCTTGCTCGTCCTCGGCGCCGCGCACCCTGGCAGCCTCCCCCGCCGTACGGAAGCCGCACTGTCTGTCCCAGCGCCCGGCCGGCACGCACGACGCGGGTTCGCCGGCGAGAACCGTCACGACAGTGACCTCCGCTCCCTGCTGGACAGCGTTCGCGAGGGAGCCACCGATCGACCAGACCACGTCGTCGAGATGCGGGCTCAACGCGAGCACCCGGCCTTCGAGCGGCCTCATGGCACTAGTGCTCCACTAGCCCGCCGTGCGCCGGACCTCGTCGCCGGTACGCCAGGGGGTTCGGGAGAACCGCCTGGAGACCGCGGAGGAGACGTTGCGACGCAGGCGCCACGTCCGGGAGTTCTCGAGCGAGACGAGGCGTGAGCGCAGATCGGTCTGCACGGCGACGTAGAACTCGGCGCGTCCCTCGGGGGTCGAGAGCTTGGTGTTCCACTCGTCGAGCTCACGCGCGCGATCCTCGAGCGTCCAGTCGCCGCGGTAGCCGTCCGGGAAGGCGACATAGGTGGGCCTGACTCCGCTGACGGCGCGGCAATCGGGCTGCCCGAGAAACTGCATGGCCATGTAGACGTCGGTCGCGATCCCCTCGGGCGTCGTCCGCCAGCCGTACGGCAGCCGCCGGTACATCTCCATCGTGTGCGCCTGCGAGGAGAGCGGGAAGAAGCCCAGCCGGGTGAACACCTCCTTCCGATCGTAGGGATTCGCCACGTCGACGCCCCAGCTCTTGAGGCGGCCGTCCGGGAGGACCATCACGGGCGGCGCGTGGACGAAGTCGGCTCCCTCGAGGATCCCGAGCATCGTCTCGACGTGGTCGGGCAGCCAGAGGTCGTCGTCTCCCAGGTAGCAGACGATCCTCCCCCGCGCGTGGTCGCGGAGCACGGCATGGCGGTACGCCTCACCCCGGCGCGGGCCTTTCGGGTGGTCGAAGAAGCGCACCCGCTCGTTACCGCGGGCGAGGTCCTCGACGACCTCCCTGGTCGCCGCGTCGACGCCGTCCCCGACGACGAGGATCTCGAGATCCTGCTCCGTCTGCGCGAACGCGCTGCCGAGCGAGCGGTAGAGCAAGACGCCGTGGTTGAACGTGGGAGTGAGGACGGTTGCAACGGGCATCGGCTGGCCGCGGCGGATTATCGCTGAGGTCCCGCGTCGCGATCGCCGCCTGGGGGACCGTCCCGCCCGGCCGATCCCCTACCATGACCGCCATGGCCAGCGATCTCCAGCACGAGGCGGCACGGTCCGGGCTCTCTGACGAGCAAGAGGGCCTGATCGAGGTCACGCCTGCCGTCCCGCAGGACCGCCCGACCGTCGACGACGAGGGGCGGCTGCTCTCGACCGGGATCGACGGTGTCGAGCTGATCCGTCTCGGGCCGAGGCACGTCGACCACCGCGGCTCGCTGATGGAGGTGGTCGACACACGCCACCCGTTCTGGAACGAGCCGATCGTCTACGCCTACCACATCACCGTCGCGCCCGGCCGGATCAAGGGCTGGGGCATGCACAAGCTCCAGGCCGATCGCTACTACGTCGCCTACGGCTCGCTGCGCGTCGTGCTCTACGACGGGCGCGTCGCCTCGCCGTCATACGAGCGGTTCGCACAGTTCTACTTCACGGACGAGACGCCGTCGATGCTTAAGATCCCGCCCGGCGTGTGGCACGCGGACCAGAACCTCGGGGACACGGACGTGGTGATCATCAACTATCCGACACGGATCTACGACAAGCGCAATCCGGACAAGTACCGCATCCCCGTCGAGTCGGACCTGATCGCGTTCGACTGGACGATCGGCGACACGATGCCGCTCTACGACGTCGCCGACGAGCACTGAGCGGCCGACCGCTCCGCGTCGCGGTCAACGCCCAGCTGGTACCCGGCGGGGGCTCCGGCGGAGTCGAGCAGTTCGTCCTCGGGCTCGTCTCGTCCCTCGCACGGCTCGACGACCTCGAGCTCGTCGTCGTCGCCCATCGGGACGCGCCGCGCTGGCTCGCGGATCGCGTCGGACCGCGGGGTCGGATCGTGGCCGGTCCGGCGCCTCCCCGGCGCTCGACGCGCGCCGCCCGCCGCCTGCGCGGGATCGGGCCGCTCGCCTCGGACGGCTTTCTCGAGTCGCTGGGTGCGGACGTCGTGCACTTTCCCTACCAGAGCTACGCGGAGGTCGACGCGCCGACGGTCTACAACCCCCACGACCTCCAGCACCGCCACCACCCGGAGTTCTTCACCGCCGACCAGCTGAAGTGGCGCGAGACCGTACACTCGGCGGCGCTCGCAGGCGCGGACGCGGTGGCCGCCGAGTCGCGCTGGGCGGCGGGTGACGTCGTTCGCGAGTACGGCGTCGCGGCCGACCGGATCCACGTCATCGCACGCGGAGCCCCGACCGAGCTCTATCCCGAGCCGAGCGAAGCGGACTTCGCCGCGGCCCGCGCCACCTCGCCCGCGGGACGATTCATCCTCTATCCGGCCGCGTCCTGGCCGCACAAGAACCACCTGCGCCTCGTCGAGGCGCTCGCGCTCGTCCGCGACCGCGATCGGACCGAGCTCGGCCTCGTCTGCACGGGCCACCGAACCGAGCACTGGGACGCCGTCGCGGCACGTGTCGGAGAGCTGGACCTCGACGACGCCGTCCGCCACGCGGGCTTCGTCGGCGAGGGCGAGCTTCGGGCGTTCTACCGACTCGCCGAGGCCGTGGTCTTGCCCAGCCTCTTCGAGGGCGGCGGCTTCCCCGTCCTGGAGGCGTTTCGGGAGGGAGCGCCGGTCGCGTGCTCGAACGCAACCGCGCTGCCCGAGATCGGCGGTGACGCGGTGTTCCTCTTCGACCCGCTCTCGATCGACGAGATCGCCGGCGCGCTGCAGAGGCTCGCGACCGATACCGACCTCAAAGCGTCGCTCGCGGTCCGAGGTGCCGACCGCCTCCGTCTCTTCTCCTGGTCGGAGAGCGCGCTCGCCTACACCGCTCTCTACGCGGTGGTCGCTGGGCGTGCGTAGGTGAGCGTGGCTAGCGAGCGAGCAATCCGCCTGGTCGTGTGGGGCTGTCTCGTTGCCGCCGTCGTCCTCGCGGGCTACAGCCTGGCCACACGACACCAGCGTCCCCTCGAGCACCAGCCCTCACCCGACGCGCAGGAGTACGCAGACGCGGCGCGCCATCTCGCCGCCGGCGACGGCTACGTCACAACAGTCAAGGACTCAGCCGCACACCCAGCAGGGCTGAACCCGCCACGGTACCCGCCCGGCTACCCGCTTGTACTCGCTCCATTCGGACTGCTGGACGAGTACCCGCTCAACGTCCAGCGGGGGGCAAAGCTCGTCGCGCTCGCCTACTTCGTCGTGGTCGCGGGCGCGGCGCTCTCGTTGGGTGGTCCGCTCGCCGCGTTGCTCGCCGTGGTCGTCGTCTGGGGAAGCCCCTTTGCCCCGACGTCAATACAGCTTGTCATGTCGGACGCGTTGGGCGCGCTGCTCGCGGTCGCATTGCTCCCTCTCGTGCAGCGGGCGACCAGAGGGGGCGTGATCGCGGCGGGAGCTCTGGCGGGATTCGGCGTCGTCGTGCGCCTGAACGCCTTGGTCGTGCTCGCCGCGCTGCTCCTCACGCTCCGAGGTAGGAACCGGTTGCGCGCGGCTGCTGCCGCCGCGCCGTTCGTGCTCGCACTCGGCGTCTGGCAGTGGGTCGCCTACGGCGCCCCTTGGCGTACCGGCTATTCGTACTGGCTGCCCGGGCTGCAAACGTTCGCACTCGGCTACGCCACAGGAGACGTGCCGAGAGACGGTCCCTGGCTCACGCACGACCGGTTCGGCGGCGGCAGATGGTTCGACGCGATCTGCCCGCCGTGCAACCTCGACGGGGCATTCGGTTCGCTGGCGAACTGGGCCTTCTACCCGCTCGCACTTTCGGGACTCCTCTGGGTGACAGTACCGCCGCTCGTCGGGCTCGCCGCCGCCGCCGCCTGCTGGGTCTGGCGGCGCCAGGCAGCGGCGAGGCTCACGCTCTGGACGGCGGCCCTGACATTCGCGCTCCAGCTCGTCTACTTCTACCAGGCGTCGCGGTTCACGGCCGCCGCGGGGTCAATGCTGACCGTTATGGCGGCGGTCGCGGCGGCGCACCTCCTGACCCGGTACTGCACGCGCTCCTCGATTCGGGCGCTCGCTCAGGGAAGCTTCCTCCCCGGCGGCGAGGCTAGCGAACGGAAGGCGGGGCCTACCACGCGCACCAGTGCCGGGGGGCACGAGAGCGCCAGCAGATAGGCGGCGGCGCTGAGGCATGATGGATGGCGCCGGACGAAGCCCGCAAGGTAGCGCCGTGCCCAGGTCCGATCGTGCTGTACGCCGTAGAAGTACGCCCGCTGTGCGGTGCGCGGAAGCCGCCATCCGAGCTCGGCACGAATGGCGTCTCGCTCCCCGGCTGGGCCCTCGCGCGCCTGCTTCTCGAGGACGGCTGCATCGACCTCTCCCCAGCGAAACCGCAGCTCCCTCGGCCCCGATAGGCCGGTGGGGACGAACCGCCACCGGACGAGCCGGCGCTTGACGAACAGCACGTCGTGGCGTGCGGCGATGCGAAGGTAGAGATCCCAGTCCTCTGCGACCGGAAACGCCTCGTCGAAGCCACCCACCTCGTGCAATACACGCGCCGGCACGAGTGCCTGGGAAGTTGCGCAGATCTGGCTGCCGTGGAGAAGCGTTCGGTAGAAGCGAGCGCAGACCTCGCCCACGTCGTTGTCGCCGTACACCGCGGCGTGGAGCTCGCCGAGCAGAAGCGAGTCGCGAAGCGTGCCGTCGGGCCCGAACTGGATTCCGTCGGCGATGATGAGCCCAGCGGCGGGATGGCGCCTTGCCGCCTCGACCTGGGTCGCCAGGTACTCGCGCTCCCAGACGTCGTCGCCGTCGAGGAACGCAACGTACTCCCCCGTGGCCCGGGCCACTCCGGCATTCCGGGCGGCCGACGCTCCCCCGTTCTCGCGCAAAAGGAGCGTGAGGTCCTCGTACCGAAGCAGCCGATCCCTCGTGCCGTCTGTGGACCCGTCGTCGACGACGATCACCTCATGCGGCTCCAGCGTCTGCGTGAGGATCGACCCGATCGCCTCGTCGACGTACGGAGCTTTGTCGAACGTGGTGACGACGACGCTGACGGTGCTCATCCGCCGGCCGGACGGCTGGGCGGGTCGAGGCTCATGCGGCGACCGAGTGTCCGGACGACACTCGCAGGAGCGCTGAGAGCAAGCAGGTATGCGACCGCGTGTCGTGACCGGGGGTGCTGCCGAATGAGGCGCCCGAGGTACCGGCGCGCGAAGCGCCTGTCCCGCTCGCGCCCATAGAGGTACGCGCGCTGCGCGGTGCGCTCGAGGCGCCAGCGGTACTCCCGGCGCACGAACTCGCGGTCGGCCGGTGGGCCCTCGCGCGCGTGCCGCCGAAGGACGTGGAGGGTCTCCAGGCCCCAACGGAACTCGCGCAGCTCGCGCGGCCCCGAGGCGCCGGAGGCAAGGTAGCGCCAGCCGACCAGCGGCGTACGAACGAGGCAGATGTCGTAGTCCGCCGCGATGCGGAGGTAGAGGTCGTAGTCGCTCGCGACTGCGAGCCGGGTGTTCGAGGGCCCGACGCCTTCGAGCACGTCGGTTCGTAGCAACACCTGGGAGGTCGTCGCGATGAAGTTTGAGCGCACGAGGGCGCGGTAGAAGCGTCCGGCGACGATGTCCTCGCCGTCCGGAAAGAGACCGTCAACCGCCGAGCCGAACAGGGAGGCCGCGAGCGTGCCGCCTTCGTCGAACTCGTAGCCGTCGACGCCGACCATCGCCGCGCCGGGATGGCGGCGCAGGGCGTTTGCTTGCACGGCGAGCTTCTCCGGAGACCAGACGTCGTCGGCGTCGAGGAAGGCGATCAGTTCGCCGCGCGCCCGCGCGACGCCCTCGTTCCGGGCGGCTGCGACCCCCCGATTCGCCCGAAGGATCGGCTTGATGCGCTCGCCGTAGCTCGCCAGGATAGAGCGAGTGTCATCGGTCGAGCCGTCGTCGACAACGAGGACCTCCGCCGGCCACAAGGTCTGGGCGAGCACCGAGTCGAGCGCTTGACGGATGAAGCGTCCGTGGTTGTACGCAGTCACCACGACCGAGACCGACGGTGAGACTTCTTCGGCGGAAAGCATGGCTTGACCGACCGTTGCTGTCGAGCCGCTGCGCTCCGACGCTAGCGCAGCCACTGGCAACGGGCATCGTACGAGAGAACCAAGCGGTTGTCGGTATAACGCAATCGTGCAGCCTGTCGTGAGTCCCGTTGAGTCCCGTTGTCCAGCCTAGGCTGGACACACGCCGCGACTCGCAGGTAGGCCGATGAGCGCGCTCGGAAGGAGGCTACTACGACAAGCGCTTGCTGGTTGCGAGCAGGCTGCCATCAGCCGACTCCACCGCCGCGGTTGGATTGTTCGTCGACGACGCTATCCGGTTGACTACGATCCCGCCTCGATCGAACTGTTCGAGCGACATTACTCGGTCGCGTTCGACCCCTCGACGCTTGATGCAGACCGGGAGGGCTGTCCAGTTGACCTAGATCCATCCGTGGTGCAGACAATTGGGTTCGTCCGACCTTTCACGCTAACCACACCCGAACGCATTGCCGCCCTTTGCGAGGCAACCGCATACGTGGTGCGCAACGAGATTCCCGGCGCATTTGTCGAATGCGGCGTCTGGAGGGGCGGCAGCATGATGGCGGTGGCGTTGACGCTACGCAAGCTCGGTGCGATCGATCGAGACCTCTACCTGCTAGACACCTATACGGGCATGACGCCAGAAGGTGAGCATGACCTCGACTACACTGGCCAACGCGCAGTTGCGTGTGCAGGCGAGGGAGCGATCTCCGTGGGCGAGGTGCGCGGAGCGTTAGCGCTCACGGGCTACCCGCTCGAACGGATGCGGTTCGTCGTTGGGCCGGTCGAAGAGACGCTACCAGCGCGTGGCCCGGCGACGGTCTGCCTCATGCGCCTCGACACTGACTGGTACGAGTCGACTCGCCACGAGCTCGTCCACCTCTACCCGAGACTGAGCATCGGGGGCGTCTTGCTCATCGACGACTACGGCCATATGAGGGGTGCGCGCCGGGCAGTTGACGAATACTTCCAGGATCGCATGGTGCTGCTCAATCGGATCGACTATTCGGGGCGGATCGCAATCAAGCTAGTTGACTGACGGATGTGTGTGCAACACTGGCGTTGCCCGCGATCTGAGAGGAATGCCACGCGAGTCCTGGTTGCTGGAGCAGGGTTCCTTGGGAGTCACATCGCCGAGGCTCTAGTCGCGAGGGACGTCCCAACGGTCGTCATCACTCGGTCGGCGCCCAGGCGGGCAAACCGCGAAGCTCTCACTGGCGCGGATCTGATCTTGGGCGATATCGGCGATTCGGACTTGCTGGAGATGGCGCTCTCGGGTGTGACCCATGTGATCCTCGCCGCTGGCGGTCTTACCCCCGCCGACTCAGCTGCTCAGCCTCTCGAGGACGTTCGGGCATCGCTTGAGCCCCTTCTCGCTGTCCTCGACGCCCTGCGGGATCGCCCTGGGACGCGCTTGGTCTATCTCTCCTCAGGCGGCACCGTGTATGGGAATCCAGAACGGCTCCCGATTGCGGAGGAGCACCCAACCAACCCGATCACTCCCTACGGCATCACGAAACTTGCCGGCGAGAAGTACGTGGCGCTGTACAGGGAGCTCCATGGCGTTCCGGGATTGACCTTGCGCTGCGGCAACATCTACGGCGAGAGGGAGCAATCGGACAGGAATCAGGGTGTCGTCGCAGTCTTCCTCGAGAGGATCTCGCGTGGAGAGCCGCTCGTGGTCTACGGAGACGGCGCGGTAGTGAGGGACTATCTTTACGCCCGCGACCTGGCTTCGGCTGTAGTTGCACTTCTTGATGCCGAGGTGGGGGTGAAACCGCTAAACGTCGGCTCTGGGCGCGGTGAAAGCCTACTCGCGCTGGTCCGCCTCATGGAGGATGTCACAGACCTTCAAGCTCGTATCGTGAACGTACCCTCCAGAGGGTTTGATGTGCGACACGTTGTGCTGGACATCTCGCGACTCCGAAGCACGATTCACTTCGAGCCCCTGACACTTCGTGCGGGGCTCGAACGCACGTGGTACGCGCTTGACAGCGTCGACAGCGTCGCTGCCAGCGCGGCGGCCGTAAGTTAGCCATATGGCTGGAGATCGGCGCGATCCGAGCCGACTCGTCCGACACCTCCTGGTCGGTTTGAGAAGTCGGCAGCTGGCCGCGCGAATGCTGGCTGCTGGACGCCGATTGCTGATCCGGGCAGGCTTGATGTCTCCAGGCGTGCTGTTGCACGCAATCGAAACACCTCGCGAAGGGGACGAGGTGGTTCGGGAGGTCGTGACGGTTCGCGGCTGGGTGCTCTGCGATGTGGGGCCAGCGACGCAGGTTGCAGTGACCGTCGATGGACAGGAATGGGCGACCGCCCAGTTGGGTATCCCCCGCTCCTACCCGAACAAGCTCATCGAACGCGCGGACGCGCTGGTCAGTGGCTTCGCGGCACAGATAGATCTGTCTCAGCAGCCCCCCGAACGGCGCGAAGCTCGAATCGCCCTCACTGTGGACACAATCGAAGGACGGCGTTGTGAGCTCCGGTCGATCACAGTTCGCTTGAAACAGCCCGCCTTGGTACGAGCTGTTCCTGCTGGGCGCTTGTTCAGTGGCTCGCATGGTCGCTTCGTATCGAACTACGCGCGTCGGCGAGGAGAGATCCGTTTGCTCGTATTCACCCACGATCTCGGTCTGGGCGGAGGGCAGCTCTACCTCTTCGAGCTTCTGCGACTCCTCTCCCAGCGACCTCGGTTCTCCGCGACCGTGAACTCGATGCGAGACGGAGCGCTCCGCGCCGCCACCGAGGCTCTGGGGATTCGCGTGCACATCACGGGTTTCCACCCGGTGAAGACAGTCGACGAGTATGAGAGCAGGCAGGCGTTGCTCGCAGATCGGGTCGGATCCGCCGGCTTCAACGTCGTCTTGGCCAACACGTTGCTCACGTTCCCCGGAGTCGACCTCGCCGCCCGACTGGGGATGCCTGCCGTCTGGGCGATCCATGAGAGCTTCACGCTCCGCGAGTTTTGGGCGGTCGGATACAGCTCGGCAGACACTGTCGATGCTTCCGTGAAGGCACACTGCGGTTCGGCGTTCTCATCATCCGCGGCAGTGGTCTTCGAGGCTGATGCGACGCGTGAGCTGTTCACAGGGCTCGCGGATCCACGCCGACTCGTAACCCTGAGCTACGGAATCGACACCGATACGATCGACCAGTATCGGGTTTCGGTCTCACAAGCTGAGGCCAGGCGGTCACTCGGAGTGGAACCCGAATCGACGCTGCTTCTATGCGTCGGCACGTTTGAGCCACGCAAGGCGCAAGTACCCCTCGTCGAGGCGTTCGGCTTGGTTGCGTCCGATTTCCCGGAGGCGTGCCTCGTCCTTGTGGGAGCCCGAGACGACATGCTGAGCGACGCAGTCCGGAGCTATGTGCGAAGGTCAGGATTGGACAACCGTGTCAGGATCGAGACGATCACGCCCGACCTGTACCCGTGGTATCGGGCCGCCGACGCTCTGATCTGCGCGTCTGACGTCGAATCACTCCCTCGTTCCGTGCTCGAGGCGATGGCGTTCGAAACGCCTGTCGTCGCGACGAACGTGTTTGGAATTCCCGAACTCATAGACAACGGCGTAAGCGGCTTTCTCTTTCGGCCGCGGGACATCGCTGCTCTTGCGAACGCGTTACGCGACTTCCTTCGCACACCGGCCTCTCGTCAGCGTGTGATCGCGGTCAACGGAGCCCGGCTCGTACACGAGTATTACGACTCGAGAGCGTACGCAGAGAAGTACGAGTGGCTTCTCCGCGGTCTCGTTCAAGACCCTGGAGCCCTACCGAAGGCTCTTCTCGACGCGCAGCCCCAGACTAATTGCGACCCTTCCTCGTTCCCTTGCGTTCGAAACCACGGCCCGAGCGCTGGCCGGCTCCGCAACTGACCCGTGGATCTGGAAGGTCTCTTCCGGATCCAGCCTTGACGACCTTCGGGGCGCGGTACGGGCCGGAGAGTCGAGCTAGAGATCTCATCGCCCGTGCGACCGCGACTCATATGCTCTCCCTCAGCCACCGCGGTCCTTGCTCCGTCGAGACGTCGCAAGGGCTTTCGGGCCGAGCGTCCCCAACACCGGCGTGTCGAGAAGACGTTCACGCGCCTGCCAGAAGACGGAGGTCCGCATGCTCTCCATCCTGACCGCCAGCGCAGCCTTCTGCCTGCGCAACGCCTCGAGCTCGGAGCCTGAACCAGCTTCGAACAGGGCACGCTCACGACCCGCGCACGCGAGCGCTGACCGCCGGAGACGAGCAGCGGCGAGCTCGTGGCAACGCTTGAACCCGTCTTCGATCGCGGCCCGCCTCATGTTCCACGGGAGATCCTTCCATGCGGGATTCGGGTACTGGAATGTCGTGCACGCCCGTGCTGGCGGCGCGACGCCGTCGACGCTGAGCAGCTGCTGCCACATGTAGAGATCGGTGGGGATGCCTTGCGGCGTCGTACGCCAGCCGTACGGGAGACTCCGATAGAAAGCCAGAGTGTGCGCACCGTTCGTCAGGGAGACGCGATTCCTTCCTCCTTCGATCAGTCGACGGAAGTACGGCAAGGACAAATCGACGTTGGGCACATCGACCTCTCCCCCTGGCTTGATCCACAACGGAAGGCTGCAGGCGAAGTCCGCATCTTGGAGCACATCGAGCAGGAGCTCGACGTGATCAGGGAGGTAGAGATCGTCGTCGGAGAGGTAGCAGACAATCCGTCCCCGGGGCCTCCTGAAGCGCGGCATGACGATGTGCCTCGCCGAAACGCAGGCCCTTCGGGTAGTCGAATTAGCGCACCCTCCCGTCGGCCTTCCCGAGTTGGATCATGACGTCGTGCGTGTCCTCGCCGACTCCGTCACCGACGATGAAGATCTCGAGCTCCTCGACGGTCTGATCTAACGCACTTTGCACCGAGAAAGACAGCGTCTGCGCGTGGTCATGGGTCGGAATCACGACGGTCGCAAGCGCCATGCTGGGAACACTAACCCGCACCTTGGGCAGTCACGGCGGCTGGCGCCCTAGCTCGGATCGGACGTGGTGGCCACAGGCCACCCTGGGTCTACGGCCGGACGGCGCGCCCCGCGACGGATCGGTTTGGAGCAACCTCGCCTGGCTCCACCTCCCACTCGAACCCGGGGAAGATCACGCCCGGACGCGCTTGGTCGCGCCCTTCGAGGATCGCCTGGTCGATGACCTCGAGCTGCAGGATCTCGTCCGCCTGAAGACACCAGCGGAACTGGTTGATCTTGATCCGTGCGTGGATCGAGAAGAAGCCCTGATTGAGGAGATTCTCCGGGATCGTGCAGCGGACGATCCACCGCCCCGGCTCGAGCAGCCGTCCGGCGGGGGAGAGATCGTCGTGAAACGCGCGGTAGACGATGTGGCCCTCGGGTGTCGCGAGATCGAACCCGACCCGAAGGCGCTCATCACGCCTGAGCACGTCGAGGTCGAACTCGACGTGCACGGTCTCCGAACGGTCGAAGACCGCCCGTGGCGCCCCGTCCGCGCCTAGCAGGCGGATCGCGTGGCAGCGGATGTCCGGCGTCACCACCGGTACGGGCGGGATCCACTCCGGGCTGACTGTCGTGGTCCGGTTTCCGAGATACGAGACTGCGACATCCGAGGACTCTCCGTCCCTCACGATCTCACCCCGGTCGAGCCACACGGCGCGCTGGCACAGGTTCTCGACAGCGTTCATGTCGTGGCTGACGAAAACCACGGTGCGCCCGCTCCGGCCGATCTCGGCCATGCGACCGAGGCACTTGCGCTGGAACTCGGCGTCCCCCACCGCCAGCACCTCGTCAATCAGGAGGACATCCGGATCGAGATGAGCCGCGACCGCGAAGCCGAGGCGGATCTTCATCCCCGCTGAGTAGCGCTTGACCGGAGTGTCGAGGAACTCCTCGACCCCCGAGAAGTCGACGATCTGTTCGAACTTCGCCCGCATCTCACCGCGCGACATGCCCAGGATTGCCCCGTTCAAAAAGACGTTCTCGCGTCCCGTCAGCTCGAAGTTGAAACCCGTGCCCAGGTCGATGACGGAGCCGACCTGCCCGCGGATGACAACGCGTCCGGTCGTCGGCTCGGTGATGCGGGCGAGCACCTTGAGGAGCGTCGTCTTACCCGAGCCGTTGCGACCGATGACCCCGATCGTCTGGCCTTCCGGAACGTCGAAGCTCACGTCCCTGAGCGCCCAGAGCTCGGGGTTCGCGCCGGTGCGCGGACGAAGCGCTCGACGTGTCGTGCGCCGGCTCCACTCCGCGACAGCCTCGGTGAGGAGCGTCGGGTGGCTGCGCAGCTGGCCGAGTTTGTAACGCTTGCCGACTCCCTGGATCGCGATCGCCGGCTCGGGCATCAGACGACGTCGACGACGGTGCGCTCGAGCCGCCGGAAGTAGAGAGCCCCAACGACGAGCGCGATCACCGCCGCGACAACCGAGATCGCGAGGTCGCGCCCGGAGGGGGCCACCCCACCCAGAAACGACCAGCGGAAGCCTTCGACGACGGAGACCATCGGATTCAGCGAGTAGATGCCCTGAATCGAATCGGGAACCGCGCTGAGCGGGTAGACGATCGGCGTCGCGAAGAACCAGAGCTGGACGAGGAAGGGCGTCACGTAGCCGACGTCGCGGTACCGGGCGTTCGCTGCTCCGAGGATGAACGTCACTCCGAGAGTGGTGACGATGAGCAGCAGGACGAACGCCGGGAGGGCGAGCAGTTGGTACGACGGGTGCTCGCCGTAGAACGCCATGACGACGATGAAGATCCCCGCGCCGATGGCGAGGTCGAGCAGGTACGACAGGGTTGCCGCAAGCGGCAGGATCATCCGCGGGAAGTACACGCGCGAGATGAGCTGTGCTCCGCTCTGGAGGCTACGAGACCCCTGGGAGAGACCGGAGGAGAAAAACGCCCACGCGATCATCGCGGCGAAGGCATAGAGCGCGTACGGTCCTCCGAAGCTGCCTCCTACCCCGAGCCAGTTGCCGAACACCACCGTGAACACGACCGTCGTGATAACCGGCTGCAGGACGGCCCACGACGCGCCGAGGACAGTCTGCTTGTAGCGGACCTTGATGTCGCGTAACGCGAGGAAGTATCCGAGCTCGCGGGCAGCCCAGAGCTCGCGGAGCGGCAGCGCCCGCCAGCCGCTCGTCGGCTCGATGACGACAACGTCAGCCACGGCCACGGAGGTTACCGAACCGACCTCCGGGGAATCCGTCTGCTACTACGGGTGCGGCCATGCGGACCATGCGGCTTCTCGCCGTCGCGCTCTTCCTCGTCGTCGCCGTGCTCTCGATCACGACCACTGCGTGGCGGACGGTGCGCATCTCGCAGAGCGACCGCGAGACGTACGGAGACCTGACGCCCGAGCAGCGCGTCTCGGCGGCGGCGGACGCGATCCCCCTCCGGATCGACATCTTCGATTTCTTCCGCGACCGCCTGCGCCCCGACGATCGCTACTACCTCCAGGTGGCGCCGAGCAACTTCGGCAACGTCGACAAGGAGACCGCTGTCGAGACGTTCGGCCGCTACTACCTGCTGCCGGCCGTCCTGGTCGAGGATCCGAAGGACGCCGACGTCGTGCTCGCTTGGGACGAGAACCCGAACGACCTCGGGCTCGACTACGAGCCGCCGTTCGACCGGGCGGGCGTCCAGGACGTCTACGTAGCGCGGGTGAGGCGTGGAGGGTAGCCTCGCCCCCCTCCTCGCGCTTCAGGGCCTCTACCTCGTCACCGGGATCGGTCTCCTGCCCCTGTTTCGGGCTGCCCGCTCCTGGAGTCAGCTCGTCGAGCGGATCGGCGTCGCCTACCTGGTCGGCGTCGCCGCCGTCGGGATCTTCTCCGCTCACCTCGCTCTCGTCGGCTTCGGCCTCGACCTGGCCGACATCGCGGTCGTCGCGGCAGTCTGCCTCGCTCTCGGCGTCATCCGGCTCGCGCGTCACGGCGAGCCGTCGCGCTGGATCCTCCCGCGTCCGCATCCCGCCTGGCTGATCACGGCCGGAGCGCTGGTCGGAACGGCGGTGGTGCTCGGCAACGCCGCGCGCGCGCTCGCGGTGCGACCGCTGCTCGAGTGGGACGGCTGGGCGATCTGGGCGATGAAGGCGAGAGCCCTCTACGACTTCGGCGGCGCCGAGAGCGCCGTCTTCGCGAGCCAGAGCTATGCGCCCCTCCACCTCGACTACCCGCTGCTCTTCCCCTCGCTCGAGGCGACGGCCTTCCGCGCGATGGGCGCCTTCGACGGAACGCTCGTCCACGTCCAGCTCGCCTTCCTCGCGATCGGGTTCGCAGCCGCGCTCTGGGGGCTGCTCGCCGGGCGGGTTGCCGGGGAGATCCTCGCCCCGGCGATCCTCGCCCTCGTCGCGGCACCGCCGCTCCTGATCCTGCTCTCCTCGAACATGGCCGATGTGCCGCTCGCGTTCTTCGTCGGCCTCGGAGTGGCGGCGCTCGGCCGCTGGCTCGTGTCCGAGGAGGGCTGGGCGCTCGCGCTCGCCGCGCTCTTCCTCGGGGCGGCTGCGCTGACCAAGAACGAGGGGGCGATGTTCGCAACGGCGGCGTACGTCGCTGTCGCGGTCGTCCTGCTCCCGCGCTCGCGCACGCGCCTGAGACCGTTCGCGCTGGCCGTTCTCGGAACCGCCGTCGTGCTCGCGCCGTGGCGCGCGTTCGCGGCGGCTCACGGCCTCGAGAACACCGACTACACGCTCTCCGACCTACTCGACCCGGGCTATCTCCGCGGGCACTCGGACAGGGTGCGGCCCGCCGCCGAGGAGCTGTGGGCGCAGATCGGCCTGACGCGTTGGGGCTACCTCGTTCTCCTGTTCGCGATCGGAGTGCTTGCCGCGCTGCTTGCGCGCCGCGTCGCCCTGGCCACGTTCGCGGCCCTGTGGGCGTGCCTTTCGTTCGCCGGGCTCCTCGTCGTCTACTGGATCTCCGTGCTCGAGCTCGACGAGCACCTACTGTTCTCCGCCGACCGCACCATCGCCTCGATCATGATCGGTGCAGGAGCGCTCGCGCCGTTGCTCGCCGGCGAGGCCTGGCGGCTCGAGGGCCTGGAGCGAGCCGCCGCGACCGCGTCCCGAACCGGCGTGGCTGCCCCTGACCCTGCCCAGTAGAGTACGGCCCTCGTGCCGGGACGAGTGCAGACGAGCAGCGAGTCGGTCGGCATCGCCGTCCTCGGCGCCGGGCCGGCAGGGCTCAGCGGCGCATACGTGCTCGCACAACTCGGGGAGCGGGGGATCGTGCTCGAGGCCGATGCGGTTGTCGGCGGCATCGCCCGGACGGTCGAGTTCGACGGGTACCGCTGCGACCTGGGCGGCCATCGCTTCTTCACGAAGCTCCGGCCGGTCGAGCAGCTGTGGGAACGGGTGCTCGGAGACGAGCTGCTCACGCGGCCCCGCCTCTCCCGGATCTTCTACGGCGGGCAGTTCTTCGACTACCCGCTCACGGCGAAGGACGTCGTGAGACGGCTCGGCTTCGTCGAGTCGACCCGCTGTGCCCTCTCGTATCTCCGGAGCCGCATCCGCCCGCCCCGCGGGCAGGACACGTTCGAGGAGTGGGTCACCGCCCGCTTCGGGCACCGCCTCTACGAGACGTTCTTCAAGTCCTACACGGAGAAGGTGTGGGGGATCCCCGGCTCGGAGATCCGTGCCGAGTGGGCCGCACAGCGAATCAAGAACTTCTCGCTGTTCAAGGCTGTGCTGACGATCCTCGGGCTCCGGCGCGAGCACGTGACGACGCTGATCGAGGAGTTCCGCTACCCGCGGCTGGGGCCGGGACAGATGTGGGAGGCGTTTTGCTGGCAGGTCGAGGAGGGAGGGGTGCCGGTTCAGCTGGAGGAGCGCTGCGTCGCCCTTCGCCACGACGGCCGCCGGATCGCCGAGGTCGTGGTCGAGTCCGGCGGGGAGCGACGAGTGCTGGCGGTCGACGGCGTCCTCTCGAGCATCCCGCTCGCCGAGCTCGTGCTCGGGCTCGAGCCCGCGGCACCCGAGCAGGTTCGGGCGGCGGCGCGGGCCCTGCGCTACCGCGACCTCGTGGTCGTCGCCCTCGCGACCGACGAGCAGCGCCCGTTCCCCGACAACTGGATCTACCTCCACGACCCGGGCACGCGCGCCGGCCGGGTGCAGAACTTCGGCGCCTGGAGCGAGAGCATGGTCAGGCCGGGCACGACGTGTCTCGGTGTCGAGTACTTCTGCTTCCAGGGCGACGAGATCTGGGAGCTTCCGGAGGAGCGTGCCGTCGAGCTCGCCCGCGACGAGCTCGCCGGGATCGGGCTGATCGACCCCGGGCGGGTGACCGGCGGGCTCAAGATCCGGGTTCCGCGGGCATATCCGATGTACGACGGTGCCTACCCAGCTGCCGTGGAGACGATCCGTGCCTACCTCGGGCGGTTCGAGAACCTCGAGCCGTGCGGCCGAAACGGGCTCCACCGCTACAACAACCAGGATCACTCGATGTGGACGGGGATCCTCGGGATGCTCAACCTGCTCGACGGAGCCCGCCGGGATGTCTGGTCAGTCAACACCGACGAGGTGTACCTCGAGGAGGGCGAGCTGGTCGGCGACGTTCTCGAGCTCGAGCCCGTCCCCCTTCGCCGCGCCTCGTAAGCCCCGGAAGCGTTCAGGCCTCGAGGTAGGCGCGCTGCACGGCGCCGAACGCACCGTCGCGGTGAAGCCGTCCCTCGTCGATCAGCAACGCCCTGGTGCAGAGGCTCTCCAGGAGCGGGTGGTCATGGCCGGCGGCGACGACGATGCCCCCCGCGGCCACGATCCCTGCGGCCCGCTCGGCGACGACCGCCCGGAACTCGTGGTCGAGCGCCTCGTGCACCTCGTCCAGCAGCAGGATGGTCGGGCCCGTCTCCTCGGCGACCGCGAACCCGAGCCGCGCGCGCATGCCCTGCGAGTAGCTCGAGACCGGCCGCTCGAACGCGTCGCCTAGCCGGCTTCGCTCCTTCATCGAGTCGAGAGCGTCTCTGGATTCGCTCCGGCTCATCCCGGCGAGCACGCCGAGCAGGCTCGAGTTCTCCCGCCCGGTCAGTCGGCCCATCAGCCCCGCATCGATCGAGAGGAGCGAGCCGACCCGGCCGCGGACATCGATGCGACCTGCGTCAGGAACGAGCACGCCTGCGATCACCCTGAGCAGGGTCGTCTTGCCCGCACCGCTCGCACCGAGCAGCGCGACCGCCTCGCCCGGGCCGAGCTCGAACGAGACGTCCGCCAGGCCCCAGGTTTCCGTTCCGCGCCGGTGGAGCCGGGCGATCGTGGGGGTTACGACCTCCCGGTCGTGATCGAACAGAAAGCGGACGCCGAGCGCCTCCGCCCGGATCGAGGCCGCGCCCGGCTGGTGCTCCACTAGTGCTCCGTCACTAGACGACCTTCGCGAACTGGCTTTGCTCGCGGCGAAACATCGGGAGGAAGATCGCGAGCAGGGCGGCGGCGAATCCCAGCGGGATCAGGAGCTCCCACGCGGCGGGGCGCTCCCCGTACAGAAGCACGTCGCGATAGGCCTCGAAGAGCCCGGTCAGCGGGTTGAGCTTGAGCAGCGTGGCCGCCGGCTCGGACACGAGGGCAAGCGGGATCAGCCCGGACGAGACGAAGAAGAGCGTGCGCATGAAGCTTGCGGCGAACACGCGCAGGTCGGCGAACCAGACTCCCACGAGCGCGGCGGGATACGCGAGCGCCACCGAGAAGACGAGCGTGCACGCGACCACGAGCGGAAGCCAGAGCACCGCGATCGTCGGCGCGACGCCGTAGACGATCATCATCAGCACGATCAGCAGGAAGCTCGAGGCGAACGCGATCGACTCGGTCACGACGGACGCGATCGGGATCAGCGTGCGATCGAAGCGCATGTTGAGGATGATCGACCGCCTGAGCGTGACGGCGCCCATGCCGCTGACGACCGCCATCATCACGATCTGGAAGGGAACGACCGCGCAGGCGAGGCTGAGTCCCGGCGACGGCCCGGCCCGGTCGAGCACGAAGACGACGAGCAACAGGTAGATCCCGACTGCGGCGAAGGGATCCAGCAGCCACTTGAGCAGTCGCCAGGGCCCCCGGCCGTAGCGGGCGCGCAGGTCGGATTGCGTCAGAACGACGATCGTGTCGCGCACGCGGACGAGTCGGGTGCGCCGAGGTCGACCACGCACCGTCTTCGCAGGCGCCGGTCGGTCGGAGGCGACGTCGATCACGCGCCCGGATGATACGGAAGCCGCCGCCGGGCATGCTCGCGAAGTTCCGCGCGGGAGGACGCCTGTCGACGAGGGCCGCCGGCGGGATCAGCCCGGCGACGCGGCTCGACCGGTACCGGGTCGCCGAGACCTTCGCGGCGACCGCCGGGTCGAGGCTCGCGCGAGGCCGACGGGGATCGCGGCCGCTCCGGTGAGGTGATGCACGACGTGCAGGCCCAGGCCGGCCACCGCCTGCATGCCGCCGCGCCGCCGGTAGAGCAGGACGTAGAAGCCGCGATTGAGCGCGACCAGCACCGCGACTGCAAGGGCGGCGGCGCGTGGGCGGCGTGCGAGTACCGAGGCTCCGAGGAGGACGGAGGCCGCCGCGCTCCCCCGGTGGCGCCAGCCGAGGTTGAGCGCGGTCGAGCCGCCGCGCTCGGCGAGGAGCTCGACCCAAGGGACGCCTCGGCGGGCGAAATCCGTCGCGACCATCTGCCGGAGCGTCCAGGACTTCAGGTGGGTGCCGCTCACGGCCGGGTCGAGCACGATCCTCGCCCCCCTGGCCGACAGGCGCACGCCGAGCTCGACGTCCTCGATCGACGCCGACGGGTAGCGCTCCTCGTCGAAGCCCGAGGCGTCGAGGAACGCGCTCCGGCGGATCGCACCGAGGCCGGCCCAGAACGTCTCCGCCGGGCCGGCCGAGACCGCGTGGACGTGGTGATGGAGCAGGTTGCGAAAGCCCGAGACGGCTCCCGGAGCGGGTGGATCGTCGTCGTAGGCGCCGAAGATCGCGTCCAGGTGGTCGTCGCGGGCAAAGGCCGCCCGGAGCCGCGCGAACGCGTCCTCGTGGACGACCACGTCCGAGTCGACGAAGACGAGCACGTCGCCCTCGGCGGCGCGCGCCGCGAGGTTGCGAGCCGCGGCAGGGCCGAGTCCGGCCGGCTCCTCGACGAGGATCAGCTGCTCGGGAGGCTCGGCCGCCTCGCCGATGCCGGCGAGGCACCGGGCGAGCGTCGGCGGCCGATCGGTCGCCGGGACGATGGCCGTGAGCCTCACGTGGGGTCGCGTGAGGGCGGGTGGGACTCCCCGGGGCCGCGGGGGTGGGGTGGTGGGAGTCCAGTGGGGTTGAGAGCTCGAAGGCAGAGTCGGTAGCGGAGGAGTCCCATGCGCGATCCGAGCAGCCGCTCGACCGCCGAGAGCCCGGGGACGAAGCTCGAACGCCACTCGAGCCGCTCGACCACGAGGCCCGAGGCCTCGACCGCCGCGCGAAGCTCGTCCTCCCCGCGAAGGCCGACGTGGGTCGGGTTGCGCGCGAGCAGGAGATCGCGCTCCTTCAGCCGCTCGATCGCGTGTGCCGGATTCGGCGTGTAGATCGAGAGCGTCCCGCCGGGGACGAGCACGCGGCTCGTCTCGAGCAGCAGCGAGCGGAAGGCGGGGTCCTCGAGATGCTCGACGAGATCGGCGGCGACCGCCTTGTCGAACGATGCGTCCGGAAAGGGGAGGTCGGTGACGTCCGCAACCTCGAACGCGAGCCCGGGAAAGAGCGCGCGGGCGGTGTCGATCGCGAGCGGCTCGGCGTCAACGCCAACCGTCTCGCAACCGAACGTCGAGAGGAAGTGCGAGACGGCTCCTGCGGCGCAGCCGAGGTCGAGGATGCGGTCCCCCGGCCGGGGAGCCACGAGCTCGCGCACCGCCGAGAGCCGCAACCGTGTCCACGGCGTCTGCTCGAGATACGCACCCGCCATCGTCTCGACGAACGTGCTGTCGTACTCGCTCGGCGCGCGTCTGAAGGCGAGCCGGGTCAGGGCTCCCCCTCCTCGTCTTCGGGGGGAGGCACCTTGTAGAGGATGTAGCGGCCGTCCTCGAACACCTTCTCGAGGTTGCCGTCGAGGTATGCGGCCGGATAGCGGCGCGTCTTGTCGACGACGACCCAGCCGACGAAGCGGTCGTCCAGGATCTGCTTGCGGTCCGCGGCGGTGACGCCCGGCCTGGAGAAGAACTTCAGCACGTCGCGGCGACGGTTGTACGGCTGGTTCAGCTTCGTACGTGCGACGTGGGCCGGCGGAGCAGCGACGATCCGGACCGGAGCGTCCGCGGCGATTCGGTAGGACGTCTCCGGCCAGGACAGGACGATCGAGCGACGGTCGAGGGCACGGAGCTCGCGTGTGAGCCCGGGCGTGAGCGCGTACGGATCGGGACGACTCTCGCGCTTCGCGTCGGCGAGGCCGGCAACGGCGAGGGGCAGCACGAAGGCACACGCGGCGAGCACCGCAAACCAGGTCGGCGCCGGGCCCTCGGGCTTTCTCCACAGAGCGTAGGCGATCGCCAGAACGCCGCCCCCGAGTGCGATCCACACCGCCCAGCTCGGGCCCCCCTGGCCGACGCGATACCCGATCTCGCCCGGATAGGCGAGCTGGAGCCCGATGCCGGCCAGGACGGCTGCGACCACCCCCCACCAGCGGAGTCGGCCCAAAAACAGCGCCGCCCCGGCGAGCGAGAAGGCAAGCGGCAAGAAGAGGACGAGCCGGCGCGCCTGCGAGATCGAGGCGGCGTCGGACAGCGGCGTGAACAGCTGGGGAACCAGCGCAACGGTGAGGATCGAGACCGTTCCGGCGAGCACGTAGGACGACCAGAGCCGGCGCCCCGCCAGCCCTGCGAGGGGCACGACCAGCAGCGCCGCGACGACGGCCGCGCCTCCCCGCGCGACCGCCTCGGGCGCGAGCCGGACGGAGTCGCCGGAGACATCGAGCTGGCCGGCGTAATGCGAGATCGCGCGAGCCCGGTCGCCCTCCCCGCGGGCGAGCGTCGAGTTGAGGACGGGCAGGATCCAGAGCGTGTAGCCGACGAAGGGGACGACGAGCGCCGGGATCGGATAGGCGAGCCGGACGAGGGCGGCCACGTCGTGCCGGTCGAGCGCCGCGCGCAGGGCGAGAAACGCGGCAAGCGGCAGCACCAGGAAGAGCGCGTAGGTCGGGTGCGTGAGCGTCAGGGCGAGCGCCGCCGCGGCGAGTGGTGCCGCCAGGCTCCAGCGCTCCTCGTGGGCCAGGGCGAAAGCCAGCGCGAGTACGGCCGGAACGAGCAGGACCCGGGCCGCGCTCGCCGGGAGGGACAGGAGCTCGAACGAGCCGATGCCGCCGCGGGAGAACCCGAGCAGCGCAACCGCGCCGGCCAGGGTCGCGACACCCGCGGCCCAGGAGCGGAACAGCGAGCGGCCGGCCGCGTACCAGACCGCGAACGCGAGTGGGACGAGGATCGCGCTCAGGTGCCTGACGACCTCGGCCACGTCGGTCGAGGCGAAGCGCGCGACGAGCGCGATCACACCGTGCCAGAGCGGGAACGCGTAGCCGGGATGGAGGCCGCCGTCGGCGAACTCCCGCACGGTGCGGACCGACGACAGCACGTCGAACTCCTCGAGCTTCCGCGCGCGGGCAACATGGAAGAGTGCGTCACCGGACAGGGTCGTCCGCGACGCCCACCAGACGACCCCCGCGAAGACCGCCCCCGCGGCGAGGGCGCCGACGAGGGCGAGGCCGTCGTCGCGGTCGATCGCGACCGGGCTCGCCTGTGCGACGGCCGGGATCGCTGCGGCGATCGAGAAGATCGCGACGACCGCGATCGCGAGCGACAGCGATCCTCCCGCCGCGAACGTGAGGCTCATCGCGACGAACACGATCCCGAGGCTGAGCGCGAGGGATCCCGCGACGGCCACGGCCGGAGACTCGGGCCAGCCGATCGCGCGCAGCAGCAGCGCCCCGGGCAGGAGCAGGACGCAGGCGGCGGCGGCCGCGAGGCGGATCCCGAGCCCGACGCCCGCCGCGGGAAGCAGATGTGAGATCCCGAGCAGCACAGGCGCTACGGCGCAGGCCCCGAGAAAGCGCAGACCGCTTCGGGGCACGGGGAGGGCGGCCGCTACCGAAGCCACGCGGCCGCCTCCTCGGCGAGCTCTCCGGCGGGAAGACACACGCCCCCGCGAAGGCGGACGGCGTCCATGACGCGCAGGTACAGCCGGTCCCAGCCGCGTGCGGTGGCCGGGTCGTAGCGGTCGGTGTGCCAGAGCACGGAGAAGCCCCCGCCGTGCGCTGCGGCCCAGTCGACCAGGTCGAGGAGCCGGCGCTCGGCCGCGGAGGCCGAGAGGCCGAGGTACTGCTCTTCGCTGAAGGTCACGTCCATCGCGGCGAGCGGGATCTCGACCAGGTCGAGTGGGGCTTCGCGCTGGACGTCCCAGGGCCGGAAGGGGTGCGCGATCCCCGCGCGGAAGCCGGGCGCGTCGGCGAAGCCGAGCGAGCTGTCGTAGACGAGGCCCGCCCGCGCCACCTCTGCGAGGTTCGCGTGCGGGTCGACCCGGAGATAGTGATAGCGATGCCCCCGCACCGTCCCGGCGAGCTCCTCGAGGCGGTGCTTCTCTCGGGCCAGGCGATCGCCGTCGTCCGCGGACGTGTAGCTGCCGTGCAGGCCGATCTCGCCTCCGCCGGCGAGGATCGTCTCGACCAGTCGCGGCCGAAGCCGCTCGTAGGCGTCGGGCGACGCGCCGTCCGCCGGATGGCGGTGGCCGGCCATGAGGAAGAACGTCGACCGCGCGAGCCTGGACCCCTCCACCCGCATGATCCGCTCGAACGACCAGTTCGGGTCGGTGCGTCGGAGCTTGTGCGCGGGGACGCCCGTCAGCGCCCGCGCCTCACGCAGGGCGGCGACGCCACGGCCGGACCGGGCATGGCTCTTCAGGCGCGCGGCGGCCCCGCGCACGCCGATCCGCGTCCAGCGCCAGGGCGTGTCGACGTCGTGGCTTAGCGCGATCGCGAAGCGCGCTCCCGACCAGCGTGGCGGTTCGACCCCGAGCCGGGCACGGAGGCGCTCGAGCGGCGGGTCGAGGGGGTCGAGGCACGACGAGGCCGCCGCGAATCTCCCGTGCCGGTCCCGCGCCGCGCCGCGCTCCTCGAGGCGCGCGAGGTGGAAGAAGGCCTCGGCGAGATCATCGCCGACCGGACGCTCGCCTCGGTCGATCCGCTCCCAGGACTCCGCCCGGTAGGGCACGTCGTCGCCGAAGCCGAGCTCGCGCGCCCCGAGCGTGTCGAGCACCCACCGGGCCTTCCGCTCGACATCCGCTGGGATCACCGTTCCCCTCCCCGCAGAGCTCCTCTGAGGACACGGGCGGTCTGCACCAACGCCGGAACCGGGTCGTCGCGCGCGAGCACGGCGTCGACGTATGGGGGCCGCTGAAAGGCATGTGTCGAGCCGGACATGAGCGTGATCGCCCAGCGGCGCGCGGCGCCGTTCTGATGCGCCGACGGCAGCCGTGCACCGAGCAGGTCCCAGTACGCGATCCGCGGGAGATCGACGCCGCAGGCCGTCGCGAGCCCGTGCCACTGCCACAGGCGCGGGTTCACTTCCATCAGCCTGAACGCACCGTCGCGCGGGTCGAGCTTGAACTCGACCTGCGAGAGGCCGCAGTAGCCGAGGCCGCGAAGGAGCTCGAGACCCTGCTCGACCACCTCGTCCACCCAGACCGCCTCGCCCACGCGGCACGTACCGACCCCGGGTTGCGTCTGGCGGAGCTTGCGGCCCGAGAAGAGGCCGAGCGCCTCACCGTCCCGCGTCAGATAGCTTCCGAGCGTGTAGAGCTGGTCGTCCCCGCCGGGAATCCACTCCTGCACGAGTGGATCGAACGGCCGGGCGCGCTCGAAGGCGTCGTGGAGCTCGGCCGGCGTCTCGCAGCGAAACGACTGACGGCGAAATGCGCGTCGAAAGCCGACGGGATCGGACGGCTTGACGAGCACCGGAAAGCCGAGCTCCTCCGTCGGTGCGCTCTCGGTGCGCGGGATCGGCACGCCGAGCTCGCGCGCCCGCTCGATCTGGAAGCGCTTGCCCTGGAGCGGACCGAGTAGATCCCAGGCGGGAAAGGGGGCGAGAAAGCGCCCGTCGAGCTCACCCCACCGCCGCGCGATCACGTTCAGGAGCTCGTCGTTGGTGGGGAAGATCGGAGCCGGCCGATCGAGCTCTGCGCCGAGGGCGCGCAGGAAGGAGAGGAATGCGTCCTCGTCGGTCACCGGATCGGGGCAGAGGCGTGCCTCCGCGTACCGCGAGCGGAATCCGAGGCCCCCGCGCCGCGGGCACGCCGTGACGACGCGGATACCCGCCCGGCCGAGCGAGCGGATCGCCGCCAGCCCGTTCACCCAGCCGACGTCGACGACGACGGCCGTCGGCATCGGCCTCCCGAGGCTCATTCGGACGATTGTAGGAGCGCGTCCGCGTCGCCCGACGCAAGCCAGGCGGCGGCCTGCCGGTACGCCTCTCCACGACTTCCGCGAAACGCGACACCGCGTAGGCGCATCGAGGCGAGCAGCAGCACCCGGGCCCGCTCTGCCTCGACCGCACCACGGTGCTTCGCCAGGAAGCGAAGGTGGCCGCGCAGCTGCTCCCGGAACATCGGCCCCCAGTCGAGCCGGGTCGAGGCACCGCCGATATGGACGAAATCGGCGTCGGGTGTGAACACCACCTTCCAGCCGCTGTCGCGCATCCGGTAGCAGAGGTCGACCTCCTCGCTGAACATGAAGAAGTCCTCGTCGAAGCCGCCGATCTGCTCGATTGCGGCGCGCCGTACGAGCAGGGCAGCTCCCATCAGAAACTCCGCCTCGACCGGCCGATCGTGCTCGAAGCCACCGGCGTAGAACGCGTTCAGGGCGCGGCTCCGGGGCGCGAGCTTGCGCAGGAACAGATACTCGGTCGAGAGCCGCCAGAGGGTCGGGTAGCCGCGCACCGAGCGCTGGAGCGTCCCGTCCGGGTTCCGGAGCCGCGGCCCGGCGATCCCGATCCGCGGGTCGCGATCCGCAAAGTCGCGGAGCCGCTCGATCGCGTCGCCGAGCGGCCACGCGTCCGCGTTGAGCGCGAGCAGCCAGTCGCCCGTCGCGACGCGGAAGCCCGCGTTCATCCCGGCGCCGTAGCCGCGGTTTCGCTCCTCGAGCAGGACAACCGCCGGAAACCGCTCGCGAACGAAACGCGGGCTCCCGTCGCTGGAGCCGTTGTCGACGACGATCACCTCGTGTCCGCGACCGGCCACTGACGAGAGGCATCGTTCCAGGACGTCCCGCGTGTTGTACGAGACGACGACGACCGAGACGGACGTCTCCGGTCCGTCCGTCACACCCGGCGCTCGCGGACGACCGACGGGCGCACGCTCCGCCAGAGCAGGATCACCGCTCCGGGAAGGGAGGTCGCGATCGTGACGACGTAGAACAGGAACCCGGTCGCGAAGGCAGCGTCCGGGTCGACCCCGAAGCGCCCGAGAAAGGCGACGAAGAACGCCTCTCTCACGCCGAGCCCGTTGATCGTGAACGGCACCATCATCACGAGGAAGAGCAGTGGCCCGAGGATCACGTAGACGAGCGGCGACTCGTCCACTCCGACGGCGAGACCGCAAAGCCAGATCGAAAGCACGCGGACGAACTGGAGCGCGATCGTCAGCCCGAGCACGGCGACGAGCACCCACGGTCGGTCGCGGTAGCCGTGCATCGCCTCGTAGAGGGCCCGGCCGGCGCGCTCGAGCCTGACCCGCTCCGCCAGGGGCGCCAGCCACGACAGCCCTCGGGCCGCCCGCTTCGAGAACAGCAGCGCGAGGCCGGCGCCGACGAGCGCGAGGAAGATGAGCTCGATCCAGATCAGGTAGGTGATGTCGTCGTAGCGGCCGATCGCGGCGACGAGCCCGATCGCAACCATGACCAGCGTCCCCGCAGCGCCGATGACGCGCTCGAGGACGACCGCCCCGGCGGCCTCGCCCCTGACGTCGGGCCGCCGGCGCGAGTGCTCGACGATGCGCACCGCGTCGCCGCCGACCCCGGTCGGGAGCACCTGGCCCGCTGCATAGCCGACGAAGTAGAGGCGCGTCAGCCAGCCCAGCGGCTCGTGGATTCCCTTCGAGGCGAGCAGGATCTGCCAGCGCCAAGCCATCCCCCAGGTCGTGGCGATGAAGATCGCGAGGGCCGCGAGCAGGTAGAGGACGTTCGCGTCGCGGACGAGGTCGATCGTCTGGCGGACGTCGATCCGCCAGAGCAGGTACCCGAAGATCGCGGCGCTGACAGCGACCTGCAGCGCGATCCGCGCGGGGCGAGGCAGGCGGGATCCGACACGCCACCCGTTGCCCCACCGGCCCAGGCCCGGCACCCGGGTCATCGCGTGAACGCCGCGTGGATTCGCCGGAGGGCGTCGATCGCGTCGGCGATGTCTCCGTCCGTGTGCGCGGGCGAAAAGGGCAGCGAGAGCACCTCGCGCCCCGCGCGCTCGGCGACGGGGAGCGAGAGGTCGGGCGTGCGCTCGCGGTAGTAGGTGAGCCGGTGCACCGGCAGGAAGTGGATGCTCGAGCCGATGTTCTCCTCGGCGAGCGCGTGCTGGTACGCGTCCCGGTCGGCTCCGGCGAGCCCGGGGTCGACGCGCACGACGTAGAGGTGGAGCGCGTGCACGTCGCGAGAATCCCGGGCCAGCGGCTCGATCCCCGGCAGCCCGGCAACCGCCTCGTCGTAGGCGGCTACGTGGCGGCGGCGGATCTCCGCGTGGCGCTCGACCTTGTCGAGCTGACAGAGTGCGATCGCCGCGAGGACGTCCGAGAGGTTCGCCTTGAAGCCTGCCACCCGCACGTCGTACGTCGCCCCGTGCCCGCGGCGCATCAGCCGCAGCTCGTCGACGCGCGCCGCGAGCTCGTCGTCGATCGGTCGTGAGCATTCCGCCCTCGCCGGCGGCCACGTTCTTCGTCGCGTAGAGCGAGAACGCCGTCGCCCGCGCGATCGCGCCGACCTTGCGGCCCCGGTAGAACGCCTCGGTCGCGTGCGCGGCGTCCTCGACCACCGGGATCCCGGATGCGAGCAGCGGGTCGAGGTCGCTCGGCTGACCGGCGAGGTCGACCGGCATGATCGCACGGGTCCGTTCGGTCACGGCTGCGGCGGCGAGCTCCGGGTCGATCGTGAGGTCGCCCTCTTGCACGTCGACGAAGACGGGCGTCGCCCCCGTATGGACGATCACGTTCGCGGTCGCCGGCCATGTGATCGGCGTCGTGATCACCTCGTCGCCCGGGCCGACGCCGAGCCCGACGAGAGCGAGGTGCATCGCCGCGGTCGCCGAGGACAGCGCGACGGCGTGCCTCGCGCCCGTGTACTCGGCGAAGCGCCGCTCGAGCTCCCTCGCAGCGGGGCCGGTCGTCAGCCACCCCGAGCGGAGGGTGGCCGCGACCGCGGCGACCTCCTCCTCGCCGACGGCGGGCGGCTGGAAGCCGAGAAAGGTGCTACGCCTCGACCGCGTCTGGGACATGGGCGACCTCGAAGCGTACGCGCTCCATCGCGCGGCCAGCACGCTCGAAGGCGACCGCCCGGGACTCGGCGCGGGCGAGGACGAAGCCGGCGCGATCGGACCCACGGCGCAGCGGCCCGAAGACCCAGCCCGGCCGCCGGTAGACTCGCGCGTCGAGCACGCCCTCCGCGTCGAGCGCCTGCTCGAGACCGTCCGCGGCGACGAGCTCGCCCACGGGTGCAACGAGGAAGCGCACGCAGGCCCCGCCTGTCGGCGGATGTGGCACCGGCGCCTCGACCGACTCGCCGAGAGCGCCCGCGATCGCGAGACCGTTCAGGTCGACTCCGAGCGCGGCGAGGCAGAGCTCCGCGTCGTGACCTCCGCCCAGCCGCGCCGCGAGCTCGACGACCTGCGGCCCGTCCGGACCGATCCGGATCTGCGTGTACGTGGGCCCGTTCTCGATCCCGAGCGCTTCGGCCGCGAGCCGTGCCGCCTCGATCGCGTCCGCGCCCGCGGCCTCGCTCGGCCACACGTGCGCGAGCGCGACGCCGAAGGCGGGGAGGCCGGCGGTAAGCCGATCGGTGACCGTGAGTGCGTGAAATCCGCCGTCGAGGGAGAACGCGTTCACCGTCACCTCCGGCCCCGGGGCGAGCTCCTCCACGATCAGCGCGCCGCTGCGTGAGGCGGCGAGCGCCGTCTCGATCGCGGCGGCGAGGTCGGCCGGGTCGTCGACGAGCGTGAGTCCCCTCTGACCCTGACGATCGGGCGCCTTGACGACGCACGGGAAGCCGAACGACTCCGCTTCCCCGGGATCGCTTGTCCACCTCGGCTGCGGCACGCCCCGCTCGGAGAAGCGTTCCCGCTGCCTGACCTTCTGGGTCGCCAGCACTGCAGTTGTGGGCGAGATGGGATGCGGCAGGCCGTAGCGTGCGGCCACCCGGGCGGCGACGCCGACGGGCCAGTCCGCGCCGGGAGACACGATCCCGTGAACCCGCTCGGCGTCCGCCAGCTGTGCCACCGCGGGCTCGTCCTCGGTCGAGACGACCGCCCGCCGGTCGGCGTACTCGAACCCGGGGGCGAGCGCGTCACGGTCGCAGGCGATCACGAAGAGCCCTCGCTCGCGCGCCGCGCGGAGCAGGCCGAGCTGAGCCGGGCCCGCGCCTAGGACGAGGAGACGGCGTCCGTCTGCGACCGGGGGATGTTCTCCCACCAGCTCCGATTGTCGCGATACCACGCGACGGTGCGCTCCAGCCCCTCCGCGAAGGACGTACGAGCGCGCCAGCCGAGGAGCCGTTCGGCCTTGTCGGTCGAGCCGATGTGGCGGTCGACCTGGCCGAGCCGCTCCCGGGTGTGCGTGACGAGAGACCGGGGCTTGCCGACCGCGTCGAGGACGAGGTCGGCGACCTCGGCGACGGAGATGTCGATCCCCGTCGCGAGGTTGATCACCTGGCCGGCGATCGAGTCGACGTCGGCGGCGATTACCGACTCGATCCCCTCCGCGTCGTCGTCGACGAAGAGCCAGTCGCGGCTCGCGTGGCCATCGCCGTGAATCGTGAGCGGCTCGTCACGCAGAGCCTGCGTGACGAAGCGCGGAATCACCTTCTCCGGATGCTGGTAGGGGCCGTAGTTGTTGAACGGCCGGACGATCGCGATCGGCAGTCCGTAGGTGACGTGGTAGGAGTACGCCAGCCGGTCGCCTCCCGCCTTCGTCGCCGCGTACGGGCTACGGGGCTCGAGCGGATGCTTCTCGTCCATCGGCGCGTATTCCGCGGTCCCGTACACCTCACTCGACGAGATCAGGATGAAGCGCTCGACCGGCGTCTTGCGGATCGCGTCGAGCAGGATCTGCGTCCCCTCCACGTTCGTCGTCACGAACTCCGACGCACCCTCGACGATCGACTTCTCCACGTGCGACTCGGCCGCGGCGTTGACGATCACGTCGACCGCACTGACCGCGTCGCTTACGAGCTCCGAGTCACGAATGTCGCCCTGCACGAACGTCAGACGCTCGTGCCCCATGACCTCGGCGAGGTTGTCGATGTTTCCCGCGTAGGTGAGCGCGTCGAGGGAGACCACCTCGTACGGCGTCGCCGACAGCAGATGTCGGATGAAGTTCGACGGGATGAACCCGCAGCCACCTGTGACGAGGACACGCTTCGGACGAGTCGGCACGTTAGTGCTCCGTCCCGGAAGTCACTACAGCTCCTGTTCGATCGTGTAGAGGGGGTGGCCTTCGACGTCCCGCTGGATTCTGCCGATGTACTCGCCGACCAGGGCGAGGATGAAACCCTGGACGCCGAGGACGCCGAGCACGAGGAAGGTGAGAAACAGCGAGCCCGGGAAGTCTCCGTTGACAGCCCAGTACACGATTCCCCAGATGCCGACGGCGAGCGCAGCCACGGCGCACACCGTCCCGATCACGATGCCGGCCCACTGGATCGGTCCCGGCCAGAAGCCGGCGAGGACGTGGAGCGCGAGTCGGGTGAGCCGCAGCGGCGAGTAGCGCGACCTTCCGTCTCGCGCGCTGTGCGACAGATCGACCTCCGTCACGCTCGCTCCCGCCGAGAGGACGAGCGCCTTGGTGAACTTCTGCTTGCCGATCACGCCGAGCACCGGCAGCAGCGCCTCGCGGCGGTACGCGTTGAAGGCGCAGCCGAAGTCGGCGATGTCGACGCCCGTGAAGCGCCGGAGCATGCCGTTGATCAGCCGGGAGGGCAACGTCCGGCCCCACGAGTCCTCGCGGCCGGTGCGCCTCCCGCTCGCTACGTCGGAGCCCGCCTCGACTGCGGCAACGAGCTTCGGGAGGTCGGCCGGATCGTTCTGGAGATCCGCGTCCATGGTCACGACGATGTCTGCGCGGGCGCGCACGAGGCCTGCGTGCATCGCCGGATGCTGGCCGAAGTTCCTCTTGAAGCGAACCGCACGGACGCGCGGGTCGGCGCCGTGGACGTCAGCGACGACCTGCCACGTTCCGTCGGTCGAGCCGTCGTCGATCACGATGATCTCGAACGGCCGGCCCAGGGACTCGAGCGCCTCCACCGATCGGCGGTACACCGTCTCGATCGTAAGCTTCTCGTTGAAGACCGGAATGACGAGGGAGATGTCCGGGAGCGCCCCGTCGAGCGCGGCTGGCGCCCGCTCGAGGGCAACTTCGGGCTCGGACATCGCGGGCAGGCTACCACCGTCACGAGCCCGGGAAACCCACTACCCTCTCGTTGTAGTGAACGTCCGGCTGGGCCAGCGGATCGAGCAGATCCGCACCGACTCGACACACGGCGCCAGCTGGTTGGCCAAAGAGGCCGTCGAGACGCTCGTCGAGGCGGTCGAGGCAGGTGGGGACCCGCTCGCGGTGGGTCGCGAGCTCGTGGCCACGCGGCCGTCGATCGGCGCAATCGCCGGGGCGGTCGGGCGCGTGCTCGCGTCCGCCCGAACGCCGGACCAGCTGGTCGAGGAGGCCCGGGCCGTGCTCGCGGCGCGGGAGCGTGCCGCCAAGGCGATCGCCGTCCTGCTTCGCACCCGACTCGCGGGCGCCGTCGTGATGACGCATTCGGCGTCGGCAACGGCGCGCGAGGCGCTGCTTCACGGCGAGCCGCCCGACCGCGTGGTCTGCACCGTCTCGGAGCCGGTCGGCGAGGGCCGCTGGTTCTCGGAGGAGCTCCGCGAGGCTGGGCTCGCCGTCGACCTCGTCGCGGACGAGGACGGGCCCCAGGCGGTGGCAACGGCGAGGCTGCTGCTCCTTGGCGCGGATACGGTCTTCCGCGACGGGTCGCTCGTGAACAAGGTCGGCACCCTGCGTCTGACCGAGGCCGCCCGTGATGCGCGCGTGCCCGTCATCGTCGCGTGCGAGGTGATCAAGCTCGCCCCGATCGCGGCGGTCGAGCCCGACGAGGAGCGCTTCGAGCTCACCTCCCCCGAGCTCGTCGACCTCTACGTAACCGAGGAGGGCGTCTACGCACCCGAGGAGATCGGGTCGCTCGTCGACCGCACGCCCCTTCTCGTCGAGGGGTACGAGCTCCTCCACGGCGCCCTCGGGTAGAGTCACGCGCCGTGCTCCGGGGTCTCGCCATCGTGCTCTCGCTCGCCGCTGCCGCGTGCCTTGCAGAAGCCGCGCGCGCGCAACCCGTCTCGGGCTGGCTGACCTTTGCCAACGACCCGCTGCGCACCGGATACGTCGAGCAGGGAATCGACAATCCGGCTGGGCTTCACGACCTGTGGAACGCGAAGGTCGACGGCCGCGTGACGACGCAGGTTCTCGTCGTGCGGGACGTACCCGCCCCAGGCGAGCAGACGGTCTTCGTCGGCACGAGCAAGGGCGTGCTCGTCGCGCTCGACGGCAACGGCGGCACGCGGGCCACCCGCCAGCTCGGCTTCATGAAGCTCAGCAGCTGTCCGTTTCTCCCCGACGGCGAGTTCGGGATCACGGGCGCGCCCGCGATTGACGGCGAGACCGGGACGATCTACGTGACGGACGCGCTCGGTTGGGCGCACGCCCTCGACGTCGTCACGCTCGAGGAGCGCGAAGGATGGCCCGTGCGTCTCTACCGCGACCCCACGGTACGCCTCACCTGGGGCGCGGTGACGCTCGCTGGAGGAAAGCTGTACGTCGGCACGGGCGAGCTCTGCCGTCACGACGTGTCGAGCGGCAAGCTCTTCTCCGTCGACCTGGCGACGCGCGAGGTGAAGACCTGGGTGGCGACACCCAGGATCCTCGGCGGTGGCAGCGGCATCTGGGGCTGGGGCGGCCCGGCCTACGACGCGAGGACGGATTCGCTCCTCGTCGGAACGGCAAACGCGTACCAGATCGGCAGGAATCGTGGTAAGCGCTTCTCGGAGTCCGCCGGCCGCGCGCTCCACGTCGTCCGCCTCACACGCGACTTGAGGGTCACTGCCGAGAACACGCCGCTGGTCGTGCGGAAGCCTCGCGACTTCGCCTTCAGCGGAACCCCGATCGTGATGCGGGCGAGGGGCTGCCCCGATCTCGTCGCGGGAGAGAACAAGAACGGTGTCATCTACGTCTGGCGGCTCGACGCGATCAGCAAGGGCATCGTGTCGAAGCTCCGGCTGGCCGGGAACCTGAGTGGCCAGCCGGCGTGGTCGCCACGCGCACGGGCGCTCTACGTCAGCGGTCACGACAGGCTGTTCAAGCTTTCGCTGACGAGGAGCTGCAAGCTTCGGAGGGCCTGGACGATCCCCCTGGATGTCGTCTCCGTGAACGGCCCGCCGACCGTGGCGGGCGACGTCGTCTGGTTCCCGGTCACGGAGAAGTACGAGATCTGGGCCGTCGACGCCCGGTCCGGCGCGGTGCTCTGGAGAGGTTCGCTCGGCGAGTCGGTCTTCACCGCGCCGACGGTGATCGACGGACGCGTGTACGCGGCCGGGTTCTCCGGCGCGGTCAAGGCGTTCGGCACGTAAGCCGCCGATAGACTGGCCGCCCGTGGCCGCGAACCATCTGCGCCTGCTCGGCATCGGCGACGGGCGCTCGATCATCTTCCTGCGCTGGGCTTGGCGGCTCGCCGAGCGGGGTCACGAGGTGCACGTTGCGAGCGACCGGCTGAGCGACCGGCCCGGCGAGCTCGACGGCATCGTCGCGCACGACGTCCGTGAGCTCGGCCTGTCGACGCGAATCAAGGGCGTCCGCCGTCTCGTCTGGGGCCCGGCCGTCGCGAGACTTGCGCACCGGCTCGACGTCGATGTCGTCCATGCCCACTACCTGCTGCCGTACGGGCACTGGGCGGCGTGGGCCGACGTCCATCCGCTCGTCATCAGCCCCTGGAACACAGACATCTTCACGTACGGGCGCGACCGTGCCCGCGGACGCAAGCTCGTGCGGAAGGCGATCGCCGCGGGAGACGCGTACGTCGTCTCGTCGGTCGCAAACGCCGAGGAGACGGTGCGGCTCGGCGCGCCACCTGGATCGGTTCATCGCATCGTCTGGTACGTCGACCCACGGCCGTTCTCGCCGGCGAAGCGGGTGCCGGGGCTCGCGCAGCGGTTCGGCTGGCCCGCCGGGTCGCCGGTCGTGCTCTCGCTGCGAAACTTCCGGCCGAACACGAACCTCGACGTGCTCCTGCGGGCGTTTGACCGCGTGCGACGCGAGCTGCCGGAGGCCAGGCTGGTGCTCGCGGCGCGCGGCGGATGGACCCGGGACGAGACGGAGGCCCTGATCGACGAGCTCGGCCTTGGCGAGGCGGTGGCTTTGCATTTCGCCGCTCCCGACGAGCTGCCGGAGCTCTGCGCGTCCGCGGACGTCGGCGTCTCGATCGCGTCGACAGACGCGACGCCCGCCTCGATGGTCGAATCGATGCTGTCGGGCCTTCCCATGGTGATGGGCGACGCGGTCACGATCGACGAGTGGATCACGCAGGGCGAGGGTGGCGAGGTCGTCCCCTGCCGGGACGAGAACGCGGTGGCCGATGCGCTGCTGCGCCTCCTCCGGGACGCCGGCCTCCGGAGGGCGTACGGCGAGCGAAACGAGCGGTATGCCCGCGAGCGCCTGGGCGACCCCGGGGAGCAGCTCGAGGCGCTCTACACGCGGATGCTCGGCCGATGAGGACATGTCTCACCGGCGTGATCCTGTGGTGCGGTGCGCCCGGCCTCCTCCCCGCTTCGAGCGTAGCGAGATCGAGCGCGCGCCTGTGTGACGCGGCGTCGCGAAAGTCGCGCGGAGGCGTGTCGGAGCGTCCGCGGTGAGGATCCTCTGCCTCGGCCTCGACGGCGCCGACTACGACCTCGTGCGCGACCTTCTCGGTCAGGGGCGGCTGCCCACGTTGGCGCGGCTCTCCCGCGAGGGCGCGTTCGGGCCGCTCCGCTCGACGATTCCCGCGGTGACCCCGACAGCGTGGTCGTCGTTTCTCACCGGCCTCAACCCGGCCGGGCACGGGATCTTCAACTTCTCGTCGAACCCGAATCGGGCGCCGCAGCGGGTCGAGAGCGCTGCAAGTCGCAGCGGGAGCCCGCTCTGGCGCCCGCTCGGTGCGGCCGGAATCCGCTCGGCCTTCGTGACGATCCCGTTCACGTACCCGCCCGAGCCGATCGACGGGGTCGTGGTGACCGGGTACGGCGGCCCGTCTCAGCCGGAGATCCTTCCGTCCTCTGCGCGCGAGCGCATCCACGCCGCCTACCCGGATCTCGTGACAGCACACCACCCGATGGCGGAGCGCTGGTGGGAGGACTTCGACGGCTTCGCGCGCAGGCTGCTCGAGCACGTCGACGAGATCGCGGGGGTCTGCCGCCTGTGCCTCGAGCTCGAGCCGGGCCTCGGGCTCCTCGCAGTGGACTTCATGAGCTCCGACTTCGCCGGCCACCTCGGCTACCACCGGCTCGACCCGAGCCATCCCGCGCACGACCCCGGCGCGGCCGGCGACGAGCTCGTACAGGTGTACGAAGCCGTCGATCGCGCCTGCGGCGAGCTGATCGCCGAGGCCGGGCGGATCTGGGACGAGGAGCCGACGACGCTCGTCCTCTCCGACCACGGGATGAAGCCGATCTACTGGACCTTTCATGCGAACCGCTGGCTCGAGGAGGCGGGTTATCTCCGCTACCGGCGTCGCTCGCTCCAGCCGCTCAAGGGAGGTCGGTTGAGCTCGCTCTCGAAGGTCGACCAGCGGCTTGCCCGCACCACGCGTGGCTACGGACGGGCCCTCGACGTCCTCCCGCTGCCGCGACCGCGGCCCGACCGGGCCTTCGCCGACATCGACTTCGGCTCGACGCGAGCGTACTGCTTCGCCACGGGCGGCCAGATCTACCTGGGCGAGGCGTCGGGCGCGCGCGACGACCCCGGAGTCGAGCGCGAGCTGGCCGAGGCGCTCTCCGGGATCACGCATCCCGAGACCGGCGAGCCCGCCTTCGACGTCCGCCGCAAGGAGGAGCTCTACCGGGGCGCCCATCTGGATCGCGCGCCCGAGCTCGTGATCCTGCCCCGCGACGAACGCATCCACGTGGAGTCGTCGCGCCGTCAGTGGAGCACCGCATTCGAGCGCCATGACCATCTCGATCCCGAAAGCTTCTACGGCTACTCGGGACATCACGGGGTGACCGGGATCCTCGCCGCGGCCGGCCCCGGGATCCGCCCGGCCGACGTGCCGGCCGGCTCCGAGATCACCCAGGTTCCCGCGACGATTCTCGCTCTCCACGGCCTGGCCGCCCGCCTGGACGGGATGCCGATCGAGGCGATCCTCGAGCCCTCGCTCGAGCGCGTGGACGCGGTCGTCGCTCCGAGCCGGGGCCTACAGTCAGAAGGATCCGTCTACACCGAAGAGGAAGAGGCCAAGATGATCGAGAAGCTTCGCGACCTTGGCTACGAATGACCGAGGAGAGCGCCGCGCTCCGCTCGCGTGAGCCCGAAGGGAGCCGTCCCGCCGGCGACACGCCGCGGGCGCGATGAGCGAGCTTCGAGCCGAAGAGCCGCTACGCGAGGTCGACCAGGACGCGGGGATCCCGAAACGACTGGGGATCGGCGCCCTCGCGCAGGACGCCGCCATCTACGGGGGCACGCGGATTCTGCTCAAGTCGCTCGCGTTCCTGCTCGTCCCGCTGTACGCGCACTTCCTCTCGCCGGCGGCCTTCGGGCGACTCGAGCTCGTGCTCGCGACCGTCGCGTTCGTCGACGTCCTGGTCGCGGCGAACATGGACGGCGTCTTCGCGCGCTTCTTCTTCGATCGCGACGACCCCGCCTGGCGCCGTCAGGTGATCACCCTCTACCTCTGGATCGAGTCGGTCTACCCGGCGCTGGTGGTGGTTCCCCTGATCCTGCTCTCCTCGCAGCTCTCCGACCGGATCTTCGACACGACCGCGTACGCCTCGTTCTTCGTGATCGCGCTCTGCGACCTGTACCTGACGAACATCGTCGACCTCCCGATGATCCTCTGCCGGCTCCGGCGCAAGCCGACGACGTTTGCCTTCTACTCGCTGACGCGCGGCGTCACCCAGGTCGTCTTCAGCATCCTCCTCGTCGCCGTCTGGCACCTCGGCGTCAAGGGCATCCTGATCGCGTCGCTCGTGTCCGTCTGCCTCGCGTTCGCGCTGACGCTTCGCGAGTACGTCCGCGACCTCGTGCGCCACGTCGACTGGAGCGTCGGCCGCGAGATGATCGCGTTCGCCTGGCCGGGCATCGTCGGCGGGCTCGCCTTCTATGCGATGAACCTCCTGGACCGCTTCTTCGTCAAGCACTTCCACGGGCTCGCCGACGCCGGCCTCTACGGCGTCGCCTTCCGCTACAGCCAGCTCGTGCTCGTCGGCGTGCTCGCGTTTCGCATGGGCTGGACGCAGTGGCACTACTCGTGGCTCGACAGCGGCCGCCACCCGCAGATGGTGGCGCGCGGCGCCAACTACTACTTCTTCGGCGCGGGGTATCTCGCGGTGATCGTGTCGGCGTGGATCCTGCCGGTCTTCCACCTGATCATGCCCGAGAGCTACTGGGACGCCACGCCCGCCGTCGCGCCGCTCGCCCTCGCCGCCGTCGCGACCGGCGCGTACACGCTCTTCGCGGTCGGCCTCAACGTGACCAAACGGATGCGCCTCCTGCCGCCCCTGGCGCTCACGGGCGCCGCGATCGCGGTCGGCCTCTACTTCCTGCTCATCCCGCCGTACTCGTTCGTCGGCGCCGCCTGGGCGACGGCCGCCTCGCTCTGGGCCCTCGCGCTGCTCGTGCTCGTGGTCTCCAACCGCATCTACCGCGTCCCGTGGGACTGGCCGCGCACGGTCGGCGTGCTCGGGCTCACGCTCGGGCTCTGTCTCGCGTCGCTCGCCGTGGACGCCTGGCTTCCGATCGGCATCTCGCTCCTCGTTCGAGCCGCGATCACCGCCGCCTACCCGTTCGCCCTGCGCGTCACGGGCTACTTTCCGCCGGACGACCTGGCCGCGGGCCGTTCGTCGCTGCGCAAGTTCCTCAGGCTGCGGCGATGACCACCGGGCCTAGACGAGGCTCTCCCCTTCCATGTCGGGTGGCATCGGCTCGCCGAGCAGAGCGAGGATCGTCGGCGCAACATCCCGCAGATCGCGCTCGGACCCGCGCCCCGCCTCGACACCCGGCGCCGCGAGCACGTACAGCCCCTCGTGGGCGTGATTGGCATCGTCCGGCCCGGTGTCGTTCTCGTAGACGTGGACGGTGCCGGTCCCGACCTGGCCGATCGAGCGCCAGTAGAGGTCACCGAAGTAGACGAGCAGGTCGGGGGCGACCCCACGCGGCTCGGCGTAGAGCTCCTCCGGCCGGTGCGCGACCGTCCCGATCGGGCGACCCTCCTCGTCGCCCAGCGCCTCGAGGTTCGCCTTCAGCTCGTCGCGAACACGTTCGTAGTCGTCGGAAGCGACGATCCCCTGCGGCTCACGTCCCTCGACGTTGAGAAAGAGCCGGCAGTAGTAGCCGCCCTCGCCCCACGCGACCGTGCGGCTCCAGTCGACCAGCTCCGGGGTCAGCCGCACGGGCCCGGTCGGCTCCTCGAGCAGAACGAGATAGCCCTCGCGGCGCAGCCACTCGTTGACGCAGATGCCGCCGTCCATCCGCTTTGCCCCGTGGTCGGAGACGACGAGCACGGCGGTGTCGTCGTCTGCGAAGCGCAGCAGCCGCCCCATCTTCTCGTCGAGGCGGCGGTAGTAGTCGAGCATCGCCGACTCGTACACATTCCCCGGCTCGTACAGGCGGTGCTCCGGGTCGGTGAACCGCCAGAAGCCATGGTGGATCCGATCGGTGCCCATCTCGACCATGAAGAAGAGGTCCCAGGGCCGCGTCTCGAGCAGGCGCTCGGCGACCCGGAAGCGCTTGTCGGTCATCTCCTCGATCTCGGCCAGGAGCCGCTCCTTGTCGTCGGTGCGGAAGTCCTCGACGTCGACCAGGTAACGACCGACGAGCCCCTCGATCTCCTCCTTCAGCTCGGCCGGGTACGTGTATTGAGAGGTCTGCGTGTCGGGGGTGAGAAAGCACGAGACCATCACGCCGTTGACACGGCTGACCGGATACGTCTGTGGCACTCCGAGCACGATCACGTTGCGGCCGCGAAACGAGAGCAGGTCCCAGACGCGGGGAACCTTCACGGCCCTGGAGTCGGCGAAGACCAGCGCGTCGTACGAGTAATCGCGCCGGTTCCGGAAGCCGTAGAAGCCGAGCGCGCCGGGGCTTCGCGACGACGTCGCGACCGACCACGCGGGCACGGTGATCGGCGGGTCGCAGCTTCGCAGCACTCCCCACCGCCCGCGCTCGACGAGTCCTCGCAGCGCGGGGAGCTCGTCGAGCCAGCGGTCGAAGACGAGCTGCGGCGCGGCGCAGTCGAGCCCGATCACCATCACCTTGGAAGGCACCGGCGGCGATACTAGCCGGGGTGTCCCGGCTGACCGTCCTCGTCACCGCGTCCGGTGCGCCCGGCACTGCGGCGCTGCTCCAAGCGCTGCGCGGAAACGGCGAGCGGGAGGTTCGGCTCGTCGGCTGCGACATGAGCGAGCGCGCCGTCGGGCGCTTCCTCTGCGACGCGTTCGCGACCGTGCCGCGCGGGGCCGACCCCGGGTTCCCCGAAGCCGTGCTGGAGCTCGTCGAGCGCGAAGGCGCCGACGTCGTCCTGCCGCAGTCCTCGCACGATCTGCTGGGCCTCGCCGGAGCGCGCCGCGACTTCCCGGTGCCGGTGCTGGTGTCCTCTGTGGAGACCATCCGGGCCGCGAACGACAAGGCCGAGTGCTACCGCCGCCTCGGCGAGATCGGGGTGCGAGTCCCCGAATGGAGACTCGTCGGCGGCCGGTCTGCCTTCGTCGCCGCGGCGGAGGAGCTCGGCTACCCGGAGCGGCCGGTCTGCTTCAAGCCCGTGTACTCGTCGGGCTCGCGCGGCTACCGGGTGCTCGACCCGACCGTCGACCGCGCCCACCAGCTCCTGCACGAGCGGCCGGGCTCGCTCGCGATGCGCCTGGAGGAGGTTGCCGAGCTGCTCTCCGAGGACGGCGGCGAGGAGCTCCTCGTGATGGAGCTCGCGCAGGGCGGCGAGCGGACGATCGACGGGATCGCCGACGGAACCCGCGTCGTGCTCGGCCACCCGAAGACCCGCGAGGCGATGCGCGCCGGCCTCGCGATGTACTTCCAGACGCTCGCCGACCCTGAACTCATGGCCGACGCAGACCGCATCGTCGCCGCGCTCGGCATCGAGCACTTCTTCAACATCCAGCTCGTCGGCGACTGCGTGATCGAGGTCAACCCGCGCATCTCCACGATCGTCTACCAGGAGGATCTGAACCTCCCCTGGCTCGGCGTCAAGCGCGCCCTCGGCCTCGTCACCGACGCCGAGCTCGAGGCGCTCCGCTCCCGCGTGCGCCCGACGCGGAAGGCGCTGCGCTACTTCGGCCAGCTCGAGTGGGACGCCTGACGCCCGGTCGGCTCAGGCGACGACCCGGTAGACCTCGAAGACCTCGGCGTACTCCCGGCCCACGTTGATCCCGTTCGCGCGCGCGAGGTTGCGGATGTAGTCGGCGTTCGCGTAGTTGCGATGCTGTTGCGACGCGTACTTCGAGAGCGCCTCGACCTTCCGGTCGACGTGTCGCTCCTCGAGCACGACGTACGCCTGGTAGTCGAACTCGAACGTGTTCCAGGGGATCGAGTAGCCGAGGACGGTCGTCCGCTTGAAAGCCCGCAGGCCCTCGGCCGCCACGACGCCGTGATCCTGATGGATGTCCCGGCGGCTGGGCATCAGGACGGCGTCGGGGGCCCACTCCGCGTTGAGCGCGATCAGCAGCTCGAGGATGTCCTGGCGGCGCTCGGGAAATGTCCTCACCTCGAAGTCGTGGACGCTGAGATCCGCCGGCGGGATCCCGAGCACCGTGATCGCCTCGGCCACCTCGCGCGCAAGCGTGTCGGGAGGAAATCCCTTGGGAAGCGACTTCGTCGCCGTCGAGAACGCGACGTAGCGCACCTCCACTCCCCTTTCGACCAGCCGCGCCATCGTGCCGCCGCAGCCGAACTCGCCGTCGTCGGTGTGGGGCGCCAGAACGAGCACGCGCTTCCAGACGTCGATCACGGCGCGCACTATATGGGCCGGTGACGTCGCCTCCGCTCATCGTCCTCGGCGTACGCCGCTCGGGCACGACCCTTCTCCGCGTCATGCTCGACCGGCACTCCGAGCTCGCAGTCCCGGACGAGTCGTACTTCGTCCCGCAGCTCGCCGACCGCCATCGCGGCCGGCTCGACGTCGACGCCTTCGTCGACGATCTCCGCCGCCTGCCGACCCTCGTCGAGTGGGACGTGCCTCCGGAGGAGGTGCGCGCGCGCTTGCGCCCGGGCGCCACGTTGGGCGAGGGCATCGCTGCCGTCTACGAGGTGTACGCGGAGCGTCGCGGGAAGCAGCGCTGGGGCGACAAGACGCCGATGTACATGGAGCATCTCCCGCTCCTCGAGCGTCTCTTTCCCAGGGCGAGCTTCGTCCACCTGATCCGCGACGGCCGCGACGCCGCGCTCTCGTTTCTCTCGATGCCACGGGGGATCGTCACCGAGACCTGGGCGCACCCGCGCGACGCCGCCGGCTTCGCTTGCCAGTGGCAGCGCGAGGTGAGAGCGGCACGCTCACTCGGTCGCCGCGTCGGCCCGGCCCGCTACCTCGAGGTGCGCTACGAGCAGCTCGTCGCGGAGCCGGAGCGCGAGCTGCGACGCATCTGCGCCTTCGCCGGCCTCGAGTTCGAGCCCCGCATGCTCGAGTACGCGGGCACGGTCGACCTCTCCGCCAAGCCCCACCAGCAGAGCCTTGCGAGGCCCCCGACGGCAGGCCTGCGCAGCTGGGGCGAGCAGATGGGTGCGGCGGACGTCGCGGCGTTCGAGGGCGTCGCCGGCGATCTCCTCGCCGAGCTCGGCTACGGCGCTACGCGACGGCGCGACCTCGCCGGACGGCTCCGCGCCGTCGACTACGCGGCCCGCACGGACGCCTACCGGGCGGCGAGCTTCGCGCTGCGACGGTCGCCGCGCTGGGCCCGTCGACACCCGAGGCTCGATGCCGATGCCACTAGGGCGAGAGCTCGCCCTCGTAGGAGCGCAGGAGGCCGTTGAGGGAGAAGAAGTAGCGCGTCTCGGTCGCGATCCCGGGCGAGTACTTGCCCAGGCCGAGCTGCCAGACGACCTTCCCGTCCCCCGCGCGCACGGCGTAGGTCTCCGTCTCGAAGGTCGAGAAGAAGACGAGGTTCCCGACGACGACTGCGGGAGCGAGGATCCGGCCGCCCACGTCCGCCCGCCAGAGGAGGGCCCCGGTGTCGGCGCGGAAGGCGCGCAGCGCGCCGTCGAAGCCGCCGACGAACACGCGCCCTTCGGAGATCGCCGGGGTCGAGTACGCGAGCGAGCCGACGCTCTGCGTCCAGACGACGGCGCCCGTTCGCGCGTTCAGCGCGACGACGGTTCCTGACCTCGCGACCGTGTAGAGGCGCTCGCCGTCCGTCGAAGCGCTGGCGTAGAAGCTCTCGTAGCGGAACGAGTCACGCTTGACGTACGTGTCCCAGAGCTTCGTTCCGCTCCGGCGATCCAGACAGAAGATCGACCCCGCGTAGGTCGTGATGCAGATTCTGTCGCCCCAGACCGACGGGCTCGAGTTGATTCTGCCGCCGGTGTCGTACGCCCACTGCACCCGGCCCGTCGCAACCTCGAGAGCAAAGAGCCGCCCGTCTGTCGAGCCGAAGTACACCACCCCGTCCACCGCCACGGGCGATGACTCGACCTTGGCGTTGGTCTCCAGCCGCCACACCGTCTTGCCGGTTGTGCGCCTCATTGCAGTCACGGAGCCGTCATGGGAGCTGACGACGATCAGGTCGCCGGCGATGGCGGGACTGGACGCCTTGGCCGCGTCACCCTTTCGCTGCCAGATCGCCTTGCCGGTCTCGGCGTCGACCGCGACCGTGAGCCCGCCGAAGGTGTTCACGTAGAGGACGCCGTCGCAGTAGCTCGGCGGATACTCCATGTAGCTGCCCATTCCTCGTGTCCAGAGAGGCTTCGCTCGGGGTACGCCGAGGTCGATGTCCTCACGCCCCAGCGTCCGCTGGGGGTCGCCGCCGAACTCGTTCCAGCAGCGCTCGCCGGTGGCGAGCGGCTGCTCCTCCGTCGTTGCCGGTAGCGCCAGGGGCGGAGGAGGCGGAGCGGGCTCCGGCTCCGAGGTCGATGCGGGAACGACGACCGAGACCCCGGCGAGCTCCGTGTCGAGCTTGCCTTCAGGCCGATCCTGGCTTCTGACGTAGAACGCGGCCGCCACCCCGGCAAGCGCCAGGACGATCCCTGCGACGACGAGTGCGAGGCGCTTCCTCAGCGCCTCAAGTCTGCCAGCGGCCCGGGACCGGCGTCGACGCAACGGGCGTCGGCGCCGACGCCCGCGACGGCTGCACGCCGAGTCGCGGCTCGGCCGCGAGGACGGCCGCCGCCACCCCGAGGACCCCCCACGTGATCGGGTTCTGGAAGAAGCCCGCGTACAGGAGCGAATGCACGAAGAGCGCCACGAACGCCCCGGCGAGCCCGAGCCCGAGCGCGGGACGTTGCCGGTACGCCGAATCGATCAGGCGCGCGGCGGCGAGCAGGAAGGCGATATAGAGCGTGAGCCCGACCACGCCGCCCTCGGCTGCGATGGTGAGCGGCGTCGTGTGCGAGGCGTTCCTCGCGGTCTCGCGCTTGCCGCCAGCGTCGCGGCTCGCCCTTGGTTGGCCCCCGACGCCGACGCCGACAGCAGGATGGTCGCGAACGACCTTCCACGTGCCCTCGATCAATCCCGATCGCCCGCTCGTGAACCGCTGCGCGGAGTCGCCGTGGACGACCGCGGCGACGAGGCCTGCCCCACCGAGCACGACGACGACGGTCCCGATCGCGAGCGCCCAGCGGGCGCGTCGCGTCGCCGCGACCAGGCTCACGGCCAGGGCTGCGACGGCGAGCGCGATCATGCTGGACTGCGAGTACGTGAAGTAGAGCCCGGCCCAGAGCGCCGCGACCAGAGCTGCGCCCGCGAGCAGGTTGAGCCCCCCGAGCCAGAGCGCGACGAGGACGACGACGATCCCGAGGACGAGCTGGAGCCCGTAGATGCTCGAGTCGGCGAAGAGCGACGTTGTCCGGAAGTAGTCGGTGTAGGCGTTCGCGACCTCGAGGTCACGTGCGAAGAAGAGATCCTCGCTCCAGAGCTGCCAGATCCCGACGCCGGCAAACAGAAGTGCGAGAATCACCTGCGTCACCGCGAGCCTGCGGGGAAGCGCGCTCCCGTACGGCGCCCGCGCAAGCACGGCCACCAGGACGACGAACGGGAAGAGGAAGAACAGAAGGTCGATCGTGCCTGGCCGAACGTCCTCCGACCAGAGGAGCGACACCGCGGAGTAGACGACGAACGCAGCTGCCGGCCACGAGAGGATGCGCGGCAGGGCGGGCACGGCGGCTCCACGAACGACCCGGACGGCGAGACCGAGTGCCGCGGCGGCGATGACGGCGTAGAGGGGGATGAGCAGGAACGCCTCCTGATCGCCGAGCTCGACCCGGAGACGAAACGGCGCGGCGGCCAGGGCGACGACCGGAACGACGAACGGAAAGCGGGCAAGCACGGCCGCGGCGCCAGCGAGCACGAGACATGCCGCCGCCACTGCGCCGATCCGTACCGGCGAGGCGACGAGGAGTCGGAGGTCCTCCGACGGGACGAGCGACCAGGCCAGGAGCGCCTCGGCCGCGACGACCGCCACCAGTCCGGAGAAGTACCCGCCGCGACCCCGGACGAGCAGGATGCACGCACAGCCGATCGCCCCGACGACCGCGGCGATCTGAGCGACGTCGGCGTGGCTCATCTCACGGCGGGTCGGCGCGTAACCGTGACGGCTGCCCCATCCGTGGCTCCGTTGCCGGCCACCTCGAGCCGGTATGCCCCCGGCCGGAGATCCTTCGGCAGACGCACGGCGACCGCGTTCGTGTCGCTCGAGCCCGAACGCACCACGCGGCTACTCGAATCGAGGAGAGCCCAGGTGAACGGAAGCGCGTCGGTTGCCACACGGAAGCGAAGCAGCCCACCGGGCTTCGCGACGTGCGAGGCCCGGGCGAGCTCGAGATACCTGACGCGGACGACCCCGGCGTCGGCCGGACTCGAGAGGTTGCCGGCGAGATCACGCACCTGAAGGGTCAGCCTGTACTCGCCCTGTGGAGCGGCCTCGCCGTCGATTCGACCGTTCCACTGAACGCGCGCCCTTCCGGCCACGCGTGCCTTTCCACGTACGACGATCGCCTCGTTGGCGATCAGGATCGGTCGCGCCTTCGAGCCGGAGCGGTAGACGAGCTTGACGCGATCGTTGACACCGTTCCCCTCGGGGGAGATCGTGCGCGGCGAGACCGAGATCACCCTGACCCTCGGCGGCCTCGTGTCGAGGCGAAACGTGGTCGGCACGAGAATCGTCCGCCGGCTGTCCTCGAGGTGCAGCCGGGCACGATACCGGCCGTCCGGAGCAATCTCCCCCGCGTCGTCCCGGCCGTTCCACACGAACGTGACGTCACCCTTCGGGACGGTCTCGTTCGCGGCGAGGCTGCGCACGACGTCGCCGTCACGGTTCACGACCTCGACGTCGGCCGTGTCGGCCTGGCGAGATCGGAGCGTGAGCCGCGCGGTGTCGGTCGCGCAGTCGCACGTCGGGGAAAACTGCTTCGTGAACCGCGGCGCGGTGATCGGAGCGCGCTCGAGCTTGAGCCGCTCGGCGACGACGAAGGCAGCCACCGTTGCGGCGACGAGAGCAAGGACGAGGGCGGTGAGGACGGCGTTCCTCAAGCCACGCGATTCTAGGTTTCGTCGGCCTTCGGCCGCCGCAACCTTGAGGCGCCGGATGACAGAGCTCCAGGGTCACCACAGCCTCGCCTCCACAGCCTCACAAGGTCGACCTTGTGTTGCATCACTCCTGGGCACGAGCCCGATCGAGCGCCGCTCGATGACGCGAGCCGGGAGTACCGGTGATGCAACACAAGCTCTCGCTCGTGCGGCCAGAATCGCCGACGACCCTCCAGGCGGGCGGGGCAACCCTCGCCCGGAGGGGCCTAGGCGTCTCGGTAGGCCTCGATCAGGATCTCGGCGACGTCGGGCCGCGTGAACTCCTCCGGGGGAAGCTCGCCCGCGGCGAGGAGCTCGCGCACCTTCGTCCCCGAGAGAAAGACGTGGTCGTCGCCTCCGTGGGGACAGGTCTTCGCCGACGCCATCTGGCCGCACACCTTGCACCAGAACGAGTGCTCGAAGAACATCGGCTCGATGTCGAGCTCGTGCGGCTCGAGCTCGTCGAAGATGAGCTGCGCATCGTAGGTGCCGTAGTACGAGCCGACGCCTGCGTGATCGCGACCGACGATGAAGTGGGAGCAGCCGTAGTTCTTGCGGCAGATCGCGTGCCAGATCGCTTCGCGTGGGCCCGCGTAGCGCATCGCGGCAGGGAACGCGGAGACGACGACGCGATCGGCCGGGTAGTAGCCCGACACGAGGGCGTCGTAGGCCCTGACGCGGACGGCCGCCGGGACGTCGTCCGACTTCGTCTCGCCGACGAGCGGGTGGACGAGGAGCCCGTCGACGGTCTCGAGGGCGCATTTGGTCAGATACTCGTGCGCCCGGTGAATCGGGTTGCGCGTCTGGAAACCAACGACGCGCCGCCAGCCGCGCTCGGCGAAGAGCGCGCGCGTGTCGCGCGGATCCCGGTGCAGCTCGGGAAAGCTCGGCTCCTGGCGCTCGAACACGGTCACCGGCCCCGCCAGGTAGAGATCGCTCTGGGCATACAGGCGCGCGACTCCGGGATGCTCGGCGTCCGTGGTGCGGAAGCACTGAGCAGCCTCGCGCTCCCGGTCATAGGGGAAGACCTCCTCGACGTCGAGCACCGCGAGCCTGCGCCCGCTCTCGTCCGCAAGCGCGACCCGATCGCCCTGCGGCGCCCCGGGCACGGCGAGGCAGACGGGGAGCGCCCAGCGCAGGCCGTTGGCGAGCCGCATGTCCTCGACGACGCCCTCGTAGTCCTCCTTGCCCATGAAGCCGGGGAGCGGCGAGAGACCGCCGGAGGCGAGCATGTCGAGGTCGGACAGCTCGCGGCTCGTGAGGGTGACGACCTCGAGGGAGTCGGCGTCCCCGGGGCGCTCGCCAACGCGTTCGACGAGCTCGCCGCCGTGCGGTCTGATCAGATGCGCGGTGTCGGCGGCGACGCTCACGCGCGCACCCGGCTCTCGATCAGCCCGAGCTCCTCCAGCTTGGCGACGATGATCGCAGCGCTCTGCTCGGGCTCGTGCTCCTCGGTGTCGATGACGAGCTCGGCAGACTCGGGCACCTCGTACGGGTCGTCGACCCCGGTGAAGCCCTTGATCTCACCGGCGAACGCCTTGGCGTAGAGACCCTTGACGTCGCGGCGCGCGCACTCCTCGACCGACGCCTTCACGAACACCTCGACGAACGGGCCGAACTCCTCGATCATCGCCCGCGCCTTCTCCCGCGTCTCCTCGTAGGGAGAGATCGCGGCGACGATCACGGCCCCGCCCTGGCGCGTCAGGCGAGACGCGACCCAGCCGATCCGCTCGATGTTCGTGTCGCGATCCTCCTTCGAGAAGCCGAGGCCCTTCGAGAGATGCGCACGCACGGCATCGCCGTCGAGGTACTCGACGACCTTCCCCCGCTCGTCGAGCTCGGGGCCGACGAGATGCGCGATCGTGGTCTTGCCGGCGCCGGAGAGCCCCGTGAACCAGAGCGTGAAGCCGCCGCCCGCCACGCGGTCGGACTCGGGGTGCTCGGTCGCATGGATGTGATCCGTCATCGGGTCCTTTCTCAGTCGTTGGGCTTCGGAGGATCGCAATCGACATGGATGCCGCACTCCAGCTTGTCGGAGCCGGCCCAGCGGCCGGCGCGCTCCTCCTCGTCGGGGCGGGTCGGGCGCGTGCAGGGGATGCAGCCGATCGAGCGATAGCCCGCATCGTGGAGCGGGTTGTACGGAATCTCGTTCGCGACGATGTACCTCCAGACGCGCTTCTCGTCCCAGTCGGCGAGCGGATGGAGCTTCCAGACGTCGTAGCGATCCGAGCGCACGACCTTCAGCGTCTCCGCCCGGCTCGGCGACTGGTCGCGGCGGATGCCGGAGATCCACGCGTCGTAGGGTGCGAGCGCGTCGATCAGCGGCTCGACCTTGCGCACGTGACAGCAGCGGTCGGGGTCGGTCTCCCAGAGGTTCGGGCCCTCGACGGCATGCTGCTCCGCGACCGTCAGCACGTCCGGGCGGATCAGCTCGAGCCCGTACCGCTCGACGAGCCGGTCGCGGGTCTCGTAGCTCTCGCGGAAGAACAGGTGCGTGTCGAGCTCGACGACGTCGACGTCGAGCCCGAGCTCCGAGACCATGTGGACGAGGACGCTCGACTGCTTCTGCCACGAGCACGTCAGGCAAAGCCGGTCGCCGAACTCTTCCACCGCCCAGCGGATGACCTCCTCCGCCGGCAGCGACTCGAGCTCGGCGTCAGTCAGCGACAGCTGCGGGGTCACCGAGCAGAATCTCCTTCAGCGTGTCGGCGCGAAGACCGAGACGGAGCGTCTCGAGCGGGATGACCTCCTCCGGCGGGATGTTCCCGAGGTTCACCTCGGGCCCGAAGTGCTTGACGAACCACGCCTGGGCAGCCTTGGTCGGGGCCTCGAAGATGATCTCGCCCACGTCGATCGAGTGGACGATCTCGTCGATCAGCCCTGTGCGCATCTCCCCCGTGGGCCGGTAGATGCCCGCGGTACCGCCCTCGCGCCCCTCGGTGATCACTTTCCACGCCCCGGCAGCGAGCTCCTCGCGCATCCAGTCCACCCACTGGTAGGGCGCGAACACGGTCTCGGCGTCCTTGGAGCCGACCTCCGACATGACGACGAAATCGACGGCCAGCTCGGCGATCAGCTCGAGCTTGCGCTCGCGGGGCATGTCGATCGTTCCGTCCGAGACCTCGACATGGGAGAAGCGGTTGTCGCTCAGCCAGGTCCGGTACTCGTCGAGCCTGCCCCGGCCGACCGCGGCCTCGAAGAGCGTCCCGCCGCAGACGACGGGCGTCTGGAACGAGCGGTAGAGCGCGATCTTCTTCTCGAGGTTGTTCGTGACGTACGAGGTGCCCCACCCGAGCTTGACGACGTCGACGAACTCGCCGGCGGTGTCGAAGAGACCCTCGATGTCGCGAAGGTTCAGCCCCTTGTCGATCACGTGCGTGAGGCCCGTGGCCCGGGGCTTGGGCGAGCGGGCGGGCACGTCGAGAAACCCGTTCCGGTGCGGGTCGGGGGACGGGGTGGTGGGAGGCTCAGAGCCGAGCATAGAGATCCTCCAGTCGCTTCTTTGCCTGTTCCTGGACGTCGTGGTAGAGCGAGGTTCCGTGCGAGTCGATACCGACGGTGAGCGGGCCGAAGTCCTTGACGCGGAACCTCCAGAGGCACTCGGGCATGAGGTCCTCCCACTCGACTGCCTCGATCTCTTCGATCTGGGTCGTCTCGAGCGCGGCGGCCCCGCCGACGATCGCGAAGTAGACCATCCCGAGCCGCGCCATCGGCTCGATCGCCTCGTCGGGAAGTCCTCCCTTGCCGCAGATGGCGCGGACGCCGTAGTCGCGCCCCAGCGGTTCCGTGAAGCGCACCATGCGGGCGCTCGTGGTGGTACCGATGCACATCTTCTCGTAGCGCCCCTCGCCGACCTTGCGCACGTTCGGCGCCGTGTGCAGGAGGAGCGCGCCGGTGAGATCCATCTCCGGTCGCCGTCCGTGGTCGAACATCCGGATCTGGGTTCGGTCGCGGATGCCGACGATGTGACCGTCCACGAGCACGGAGTCGCCGGCGCGAAGGTCGCGGATCGCCTCCTCGTCGGTCGGGAACGTCAGTCGGTGCTCGGCCATGAGCGCTACGCCTCCCGGTCGTACTCGACGGTGCCGTCCGCCGCGACGTGCGCGCTCGCGCGCCGCGCCGCCCAGCACTGGTAGTTGACCGCTACGGGATTCAGGGTCATGTGCGTGTCGGCGTGCTCGATGTGGCACTGGAGCACGGTCACGTCGCCGCCGAGCCCCATCGGGCCGATCCCGGTCTCGTTCAGCAGCTCGAACAGCTCGTCCTCCAGCCTCGCTACGTGGGGATCGGGGTTGCGCGTGCCGACCGGCCGGGCGATCGCCTCCTTGGCGAGGTGCATCGCGTAGTCGGCCGACCCGCCGATGCCGACGCCGACGATCCCGGGAGGGCACGGCTTCCCGCCGGCTCCGACGATCGAGTCGAGCACGAAGCGCTTGATTCCCGCGACCCCGTCCGCCGGTACGCACATCTTCAGGAAGCTCATGTTCTCCGAGCCCGACCCCTTCGGCACGCATTTGACGTCGAGGCCGTCCCAGTCGGGAACGAAGTCCCAGTGGACGATCGGGACGCGGTAACCGACGTTCTGGCCGGTGTTCTCCCGCGTCAGGGTGTGCACGGTGTTCGAGCGCAGCGGATGCTCGACGGTCGCACGCTCCGTGCCGTCGTGCAGCGCCTCGTAGATGCGTGCGGGATGGAGCGGGAAACCCTCGCCGACGCGGCAGTAGTAGACGGCGATGCCGGTGTCCTGGCAGACGAGGTTCTGCTCCGAGTCGGCCACGTCGACGTTGCGGATGATCGTGTCGAGCACGCGCTGCCCGGGCGTCGAGGTCTCGCGCGCGCGGGCGTCGCGAAGCGCGTCGCGGAGATCCTGCGGGATGTCCTTGAGCGCCCAGACGTAGAGGTGCGCCGCGGCGTCCTCGACCGCCCTCTGGAGGTCAATCGCTACCGCCATCTCACGCCCTCGCTCTCTCCGCCGCAGCGCGTCCCGCGCGGCGGCCGAAGACGCAGCATTCGAGCAGCGAGTTGCCCATCATCCGGTTTCGTCCGTGTGTCCCGCCTGCGATCTCGCCGCAGGCGAAGAGCCCCTCGAGCGTCGTCTCGCCGTTCTCGTCGATGACGAGCCCGCCGTTTTGGTAGTGGAGGACCGGATAGGTCATGATCGGCTCGCTCAGAGGGTCGATCCCGGCTGCGCGATAGCGGCGAAGCATGTACGGAAGCGACACGTCCGCATCCGCCTCGGGGATGAGCGTGGTGTCGAGCCAGACGGCCGGGCGGCCCGCCGGTGTCTCGATCCCGCGGCCGGCCTCGACCTCCTGGACGATTGCGGCGGCGACGGTGTCGCGGGGGCCGAGCGAGTCGGTGAACTCCTCGCCGTCGGCGTTCAGGAGCACGGCGCCGTAGGCCCTGGTCGTCTCCGGGATCGAGTACCCCTCCATGTTCGGCGGCCACGCGCCGCCGTTGGGGTGGTGCTGGAGCGCGTCGAGATCACGCGACGCGGCGCCGAGCTCGAGCGCGATCTGCGTGACCTCGCCCGTCGCTCCGGGGTGGTTCGTCGACAGCTCGCCGCGAAGCTGGGCCTCGCGAAAGCACCGGCCGCCGGCCGCGAGCACGACGGCACCGGCCTCGATCTCGACCGCCGGACCGTCCTTCCGACGGCACGTCGCCACCCAGCCGCCCTCCCCGGGACGAAGCGCTGCGAGAGGATGATGCTCGAGCGTCGTCACTCCCGCCGCGACCACGCGCTCGCGCAGCGCCCTCGTGATCGCATGACCTGTGCGATCGCCGACCTGCAGCAGACGCTTGCGGCTCGCGCCGCCACAGCGGGCGATGCGGTAGCGAGAAGGGCCGCTGCCGTTCTCCCGCGTGAACTCGACGCCGTTCTCCTCGAGCCACGCGATCGCGCCCGGGGCCTCGGTCGTGAGAACGTCGACGAGCCCGCGGTCCGCCGTCTCGTGCGAGCTGCGCCAGACGTCGTCCGCGTGCAGCGCCGGGGAGTCGTCGTCGCCGACGGCCGCCTGGATCCCGCCCTGCGCCTTCGCCGAGTTGCACGACTGCAGCGATCCCTTGGTGACGAGCCCGACACGGGCGTCCGCCCGACTGGCGGAGAGCGCCGCCGCAAGACCGGATGCACCGCTGCCCACGACGAGCACGTCGAACGTGACGTTCCCGTCCACAGGCGCACTATACCCGAGTGCGCTAATTCGTGTAATTAGTCGAGCTTATCCCGATTGCCCGCGGGAGGGGCGTGACCGCCCGCCCCTCCCAACGAGTCCGAGGTCAGCGGATGACGATCGTGATCGCCCGCGTCTGCCGGTCGATCGACACGAGGTCTCCGGCGGCGAAGGCCCCGTTGCCCCCGGTGGTCGGCAGGGCGGGAGCCGTCGCCGACCCGGGCGCCGAGTCGGGGGACGCCGGCTGGACGCGCGGGCTGTCGGCGCCGCCCCTGACACCACGCGACGTCAGCGTCCTTCCGGCCGCCTCGAACGCCGCGCCCTCGATCGGGGCAAGGGCGAACGCGGGCGCCGACGGGCGCCAGAACGTGTAGGTCCAGTTCAGCGCCCAGCGGTAGCTCCACGACTGCTGGTTTCCGTTCGCCTTGAGCAGGATCCCGTTGTGCCGGACGTCCTGACCCGAGCGGGGCGCCAGCACGTTGCCCGGGTTCGGCCGGTACTCGAAGCGGTCGATCTCGGCCGTCCAGCTCGGGGTGTGGGACGTCAACGTCAGAGCGTCGAGCCGTACGGTGTTGATCCCCGGGTTGAACATGCGGACGTTCGCGCGCGTGTAGCACTCGCGGCCCGCGCCGAGGAACTCGACCCCGATCGTGATCTCGTACCAGATCCGCGATGCCGCCTCAAGCGCCCGGCGGGCGTTGACCCGGCCGAAGCCGAACTGCTCGTCGCGGCCGCCGGCCCCGAGGTCGTCGGCGGTGAGCTTGATCAGGTCCTCGACCTCCCACGAGCGCAGGTCGGGATCGACCGAGAGCACCAGCGCGGCCACGCCCGCGACGTGCGGCGTCGCCGAGGACGTGCCGTTGAAGCCCGGGATGTAGTTGCCGCTGCCGTAGCCTCCGCCGCCCATGATGTCCGTCGTGTAGATGTGGACACCCGGAGCGACGACGTCGACCTCCGGGCCCCAGTTCGAGCCCCACCAGCTCTCGCCGTCGAGGCTCGTCTTCGACTTGCGCTGATCCCACTCGTTGCTTGCCCCGACGGCCATGAAGCCGCGGATCGTCGGCGAGAGCTTCGCCGGGTAGATGACGCCGCGCACGTCACCGTTGCCGGTCGCCGCCGCGATCGGACAGCCCCGCCCGCCGCGGCCGTTGGTCTGCGCGTAGGCGAACGCGTTGGTGACGACCGTGCTCGGACCGACGCCGTAGGAGTTCGAGAGCACGTCGGCGCCTCGATCGACGGCCTTGCGGATGCCGTCGGCGACCTTCGCCGACGACGTGTCCCAGTAGCCGCCGCCGATGCCCTTGGCGATCCGCACGGGCAGGATCTTGCAGCCGGGCGCCACACCGGCTCCTCCCTTCGCATTGTTGGCCCTCGCCGCCGCGACGCCCGAGCAGCTCGTCCCGTGTCCATCCGCAGGGAGCGGGCTCGGGTCGTTGTCGCCGGCGTAGGCGTCCCAACCGGGGGTCTTGAAGACGAGGTCTTCATGCGACAGGTCGCAGCCCTCGTCGATGATCGCGACGGAGATGTCGGGGCGCCCCATGGTGATGTCCCAGGCCCCGGGCGCCCGGATCTTCCGCAGGCCCCACTGCGATGGATAGCCGGGATCGGTCGGGGGAGCAGTCGGGCCGGCCGCGGGCATCTCGATCGCCGCCTCGCCTCCGTCGGTAGCGAGCTCGTCGCTCGCGGCCCCCTCCTCCAGGCGGACGAACGGCGGCGCAGGCAGCATCGTGACGCCGTTCCCACCTCCGGCGGCTTCGAGCCGGGGCGTGATGACGACGAAGTGCGGCTCGGCGAACTCGACGGCGTCGTTGTCGTGCAACGCGTTCGCGACCTCGATCGGATCCTTCCCGTTCTCGATCGTCACCAGGAAGCAGTCGGGCTCGGGATAGTCGGCCTCCTTGATCGCCAGATGGTGGCGTGCGAGGAGCTTGCTGCGGGCGTCCTCGGGGGTCTCCTCCTTGAACTTGACGAGCACCTCGTCGATCGCCACCAGGGCTTCGGGACCTGCCTCGGTCGTCTCGTAGACCTCGGGCCCGGCGGCGACATCGGCCGCGGCCTCGACGGCCGCGCGCACCGTGGACACCGGCGAAGCGGCGCCCGTGGCGCCGTTGCCGTTCGTCGGCAGGACGATCACGGCGAGACCGTGCTCGGGCAGGTCGAGCACCCTCGCACCGTCGGCAAACGGTGCCAGCGCACGTGCGACGGCAGCGGCAGGCTCGTCTGATCGCTCCGCTTCCTCGGGCCGTTGCACGGCGACGAAGCGCCGCGAGGGCTCGAGCATCACCTTCTGGCCGTCGGCGTAGTAGAAGCGTTCCTGGACATCGTGCTCCGTCATCGAATCTCCCTTCGGATGGGCTGCAGGTCGTGCGCGTCACGGCCGCTTCGGGGCCAGGTACCACCCCGTCGGGCGCACGGGGTTTCACGCAAGGCGAGGACACCTCCACCGAGCCAGCCGTTTCGGCGCCGCAGCTCGGGTCGACGGTGCACGCACCGTCACGTCCTTTCGTTGCGAGTGCTACCGCGGTCTACTCCACTCGCCGATCGATGTCAAGCCGCGCGTCCGGAGTGACACCCCTCGTTCCCCAGTGGCACACGAACGGGCTCAACTCGAACGACGTCGGAGCCGATAGCTTCCCTCGTGACCATCCGTGGCCTCTCGCTCGTCGTGCTCCTGCTCGCGCTGGGCATCGGCGGCTACGTCTTCGCGAAGCAGGCGAAGGAGACCGGTCCGACCTCACAGCTCGTCGAGCAGGCCCGAGACGATGCATCGGCTGCGGTCGCGACGGCGAATTTCCAGGGTGCGGTCACGGCCATGGAGGCCTGGTTTGCAGACCACACGAGCTACGCGGGCGCGCAGCTCCCGCCGGTCTATCGCGTCCTCGTCGTCCGTGCAGACGCCGGCGCGTACTGTCTCCAGGATGCCGCCGCCGCCCAGCATCTGACCGGCCCGGGCGGAAGCGTCCAGCCCGGCCCCTGCTAGCGATCTAGCCGCCCAGCCCGCCGAAGACCGCGAACGGGTTCCGCGGCGCTACTTCCCACACCATCTCGCCGCCGGGCTCGACGGCGATCGTTGCGTCTCCGGGGGCCTCGGCGCGAATTCGATCCGCCAGCGCACGGGCATCGTCCTCGTTCGCCGCGCCGACGAGCAGGAACTTCCACCGGCGGACTACCGGTAGGCCGTCCGACTCGAGCCTCTCGGCGAGGTGGACCGTCTCCCTGTGCGACGGAAGCTCGACACGGACCTCCCACTCGGCATGACCCGTCGCCTCCGACTCCTCGGTCTCCCGGTCGAGCCGCACCTGCCGCTCGGCCTCCTTCTCCTCCGGAGTTCGCGGCAGCGGCCGCTCTGCGTCTTCCCAGCGCTCCTCGATCGGATGCCACCGATGGACGTACACCATCCCGCCGAGCGAACGCGCCTGCATGGCCTCGTCGACCAGCTCGCGGGCCTGCTCGAGGCGCTGCTCCGAGTCCGCATAGAGCAGCACGTTCGGTCCGTCGTGGGAGACGATCACGCGGTCGTCGAAGGCGCCCTGTCCCTCGAGCTCCAGGTCACGCAGCTCGTCGAGGAGCTCCTGGACGTCGTGCTCGCTCGGCAGAGAGACGGTCAGGCGAACGTCGTCGTTCACGGGCGGAATCCTAGCGAGCAGGGCTCGGGCCTCCAAAGGGCGGATCAGGTGACGCGTTCCCGCGCGAACCCGAGGAACGCCTCGGCCGTCCGGCTGAGAGTCCGGGCGCGGGCCCGCACGACGTAGAGCTGTCGCGACGCCTCGATCCCCGCGACCCGCGCGATCGCGAGAGCCCCGGCTGCGAGCTCACCCTCGATCGCGGTGCGGGAGATGAACGCGACGCCGTACCCGGCGCCGACCGAGCTCTTGACCGACTCCTGCAGGCCGAGCTCGAGGCCCCACCGCAGGTCCCGGAGCTTGAGGCCGGCCCGTCTGAGCTCGTCCTCGATCACCTGACGAACCCCGGCCCCCTCCTGCATGACCAGCAGCGACTCGCCCGCGAGCTCGTCGAGCCCGATCTCCCGCCCGGCGAAAGGATGCTCGCGCGGAACGGCAAGGACGATCTCGTCGCGGGCAAGTGGCTCGAACTCGAGTGATCGGTGGCGACGAAGCGCGCCGACGACTCCGAGCTCGAGCTCCCGATCGGCGACCATCTCGGTCACGTTCTGCGTATCGGAGACCGAGAGCCGCACGTCCACGCCCTCGTGACGCTCGTGGAACTCGCAGAGGAGCAGCGGGACGAGGTGGGCGCCCGGCCCGGTCGAGGCCCCGATTGCCAGCGTTCCCTGGAGCTCGCCGGCGCCGTCGCGGCCGAGATCGTCGATCAGCTGGCGCTCGAGCTGGAGCATGCGCTGCGCGCTGCGATACAGCCGCCGGCCCGCATCCGTCGGCTCGACCCGGCGCCCCGAGCGGTCGATCAGCCGAGCTCCCAGCCGCTCCTCGAGCGACCGCACCTGGAGGCTCACCGCGGGCTGCGTCACGCCGAGACGTTCCGCCGCCTGCGAGAAGCTCTTCCGCTCGACCACCTCGCAGAACGCCGCAAGCTGTCGCGTATCCATAAGCGATCATTATGCATTGATTGAGCGCAGACGCATCCTCCGGCGACGTGCCGCGCTACGCTCAGCCGGAAACGCCGCTGGGAGGTGGGATGATGGGCGCGTCCGTGCACGCCGAACGGCTGACCGAGCGCTACCCCGAGCTGCCCGAGGAGAGCGCCGCCCGTCGCCCGGTCGATCCGGCGCTCCGCATGCTCGACGTCCTGATCTCGGGCGCCGGTCTGGCGGTTCTCTCACCCGCGTGGCTCGCGACCGGCGTGGCGATCCTCGTCAGCAGCGGCCGCCCGGTTCTCTATCGCGGCCTCCGGGTCGGTCGCTACGGGCAGACCTTCACGATGCTGAAGTTCCGGACGCTCAGAGCGGATGCGGAGAGTCGACTCGGCCCCTTCTACGGCGAGCAGCTGACGGAGCGGACCGACGCGGAGATGACCTCGCTCGGGCACTGGCTTCGCGCGTCTCAGCTCGACGAGATTCCGCAGCTGTGGAACGTGCTCCGCGGCGACATGAGCATCGTCGGGCCGAGACCGATCAGGCCCTCGCTGTTCGACGACGTCGTCCGCGAGGTTCCCCAGTACTGGCAGCGTCTGGTCGTGCGTCCCGGCCTCACCGGCTTCGCGCAGACACGCATGGGCCGCGAGGAGGCGTGGGCCGAAAAGCTCGCCCACGACCTCGAGTACATCGCCGACCGCTCGGTGCGCCTCTACCTCCGCGTCGTGCTCGCGACGATCTGGCGCGTGCTGCGCCAGTCGTTCCAGGCGGTTTGGAGGCTCGTGACCCGGCGACACTAGAGTTCGGCCGATGTGCGGGATCTGTGGACTCGTCTCCCTCGACGGGAGCGCCGTCGACCCGGGCCCGCTCGAGGCGATGAACGCGTCGCTCGCCCATCGCGGGCCCGACAGCGAGGGAGCGTTTGTCGACGGCCCGGCGGCCTTCGCCATGCGGCGTCTCTCGATCATCGACCTCGCCGGCGGCGACCAGCCGATCGCGAGCGAGGACGGGACCGTCTCGGTCGTCCAGAACGGCGAGATCTACAACTACCGGGAGCTCAGGGCACGTCTCGAGCAGCGCGGTCACACCTTCGCGACCTCGAGCGACACGGAGGTGCTCGTCCACCTGTACGAGGAGCGCGGGCCCGGCTTCGTCCACGAGCTGCGGGGCATGTTCGCGATCGCGCTCTGGGATGCTCGCGCACGGCGCGTCGTGCTCGCACGGGACCGGTTCGGGATCAAGCCTCTCTACTACCGCAGTGCGCACAGGGTGCTCTCCTTCGCGTCGGAGCTTCGAGCGCTCGAGCGCGGCGAGGTCGACCTGGACGCGCTCCAGGCGTTCCTCGCGTTCAACTCGATCCCGGCCCCGCTCTCGATCTGGCGCGACGTCCGCAAGCTTCCACCCGGCCACCTGCTCGTGTGGGAGAAGTCCGGCGAGCCGCGACTCGAGCGCTACGCGCGCGTCGCGCCTGCCGCCGTGGCGCGTCTACGAACGGAGTCGGAGGCCGAGCTCGCAGAGGAGCTGCGTACGCGCCTTCGCGACTCGGTGCGCGCCCACCTAATCGCGGACGTTCCGGTCGGGGTGCTGCTCTCGGGCGGCGTCGACTCCTGCGCGCTCGCAGCCCTGGCCGCGACCGAGACCGCGGAGCGCGTGAGCACGTTCTCGATCGGCTTCGAAGAGCGCTCGTTCGACGAGCTCGAGAACGCTCGCCGCGTCGCCCGCCGGTACGGCACGGATCACCACGAGCTCGTGCTCCGTCCCGACGCCGGCCGGCTCCTCCCAGAACTCGCCGAGGCATTCGACGAGCCCTTCGCCGACTCGTCCGCCCTGCCGACGTACCTCGTGTCGCGCCTGGCCGCCGCTCACGTCAAGGTGGCTCTCTCGGGCGAGGGCGGAGACGAGCTCTTCGGCGGCTACTACACGTACGTCGCCGACCTGCTCGCACCCCGGCTAGCCCCAGCGGCCGGCGCAATCCGTCCGCTCGTCGAGCTGTTGCCGAGCTCGTCGGCGAAGGCGAGCTTCGACTACCGGGCGAAGCGGTTCGTCCGCGCCGCGCACCTCCCGCCGCTCGAACGCCACCACGCCTGGAAGGAGATCTTCTCGGCCGACGCCCGGGCCGAGCTGCTCGTGCGCGAGACGGCCTTCGACCCGCTCGACCTCTACCGCGCCCGCTATACGGAGACCGAGGGCGCCGAGCCGCTCGCCCGTCTGCAGGATCTCGACCTCGGCATCTACCTCGCCGACGATCTCCTCGTCAAGACCGACCGGGCGAGCATGGCTCACTCGCTCGAGGCGCGGGTTCCGTTTCTCGATCCCGTGGTCGCCGAGCTCGCGCTCGCGCTGCCGACGAGGATGAAGGTGCGCGGCTTCTCGAAGAAGGTCTTGCTTCGAAAGGCGGTCGCGCCGCTGCTCCCCCGCGCGATCGTGCACGGGCGCAAGCGGGGCTTCTCGATCCCGGCCGCAGCGTGGCTGCGCGGCGAGCTCGAGCCGTTCGCACGGGAGGTCCTCTCGCCCGACCGGATTCGTCGGCAGGGGTTCCTGCATCCGCAGGCCGTGACGCACGTCCTCGACCGGCATCTCACCGGGCGGGAGGACCTCTCGCGTCAGCTGTGGGGGCTGCTGGCCTTCTCGCTCTGGCACGAGCGTTGGGCCACCGTCCCAGCCGCAGCCGCCGCGTGAACGTCTGGGTCGACATGACCGCGAGCGCGCACGTGCTCGTGTTCCGGCCTCTGATCGCGATCCTCCGTGGACGCGGCGACGAGGTTCAGGTGACGGCCCGCGACTACGCCCAGACGCTGCAGCTACTCGAGATGCACGGGATTGAGGCGGAGGTGATCGGAGCCCACGGAGGCCGCTCGCGGGCCGGGAAGCTGCGCTCGATGACGAGCCGCCTCCGGCACCTCCGGGCCTGGGCACGCGGGGGGCGGTTCGATCTCGCGCTCGCGCACGGCTCGCACGAGCTGACCATCACGGCGCGACGGCTCGGGATCCCGAGCGCGACGACGCACGACTACGAGTTCGCGAGTCTTCAGCATGCGCTCGGCCTCCGCGCGGCCACGAAGGTCGTCGTGCCGGAGGCGATCCCCCCGGAGCGGCTCGAGCGCTACGGCGTCAAGCCGCCGAAGCTTCTCCGATACCCGGGCCTGAAGGAGGAGTACTACCTCGCCGACTTCGAGCCGAATCCGGCTGTCGCGGCCGAGCTGTGGCCCGACGACGGCCGCGTGCTCGTGCTGGTGCGCACGCCGCCGGACGTCTCTCTGTACCACCGCGGCTCGAACCCGCTGTTCCCGCAGGTGCTCGACCACCTCGGCCGGCAGGAGGACGTCTACGCGGTCGTCCTGCCTCGCACCGACGAGCAGCGGACGTACGTACGCGGCCTCCGACTGCCGTCGATCGCCGTCCCCGACCGCGCCGTCGACGCACAGAGCCTGATCGCGTCGGCCGACCTCGTCGTCTCGGCGGGCGGGACGATGAACCGCGAGGCGGCCGCGCTCGGTGTCCCCGTCTACACGACCTACGGCGGGAGGCTCGGCGGGGTCGACGAGGCGCTGATCCGCGAAGGGCGCCTGCGACCGCTCACCGACCCTCGCGCGCTCGAGCTGGTCAAGCGTCACGGTTCGGGGGAGCGCGTGCGGCGCGACCCCGAGCTCCTGCTCGGCCTGCTGCTCTCGGCTCTGACTTCGGACAGCTAGAGGCTAGACGGTCTCGCGCCCGCGGGCGGTGAACATGTCGTTCAGCCGGGCGATCACCTCGACCGTCTCGCCGCGCTCGCAGAGCCGCTCGAGCTCGGCGAGCTCGTCCTCGAGCCTGGCGGGGTCGACCGGTTGTGTCGCACACCGCAGGATCTTCGGATGCTGCGTCGGCGTTGCCGCCTCGCCGTCGCCCCAGAGCTCCTCGTGCAGCTTCTCCCCCGGCCGGATGCCGATGAACTCGATCGGGATGTCGCGGTCGGGCTCCTTGCCGGAGAGCCGGATCATGTTGCGGGCGAGATCGATGATCTTCACCGGCGGGCCCATGTCGAGGACGAATACGTCGCCGCCGACGCCGATCGCGCCTGCCTGGACGATCAGCTGGGACGCCTCGGGGATCGTCATGAAGTAGCGCGTCATCTCCGGTTGGGTCACGGTCACGGGGCCGCCGCGAGCGATCTGGCGGCGAAACAGCGGGATCACGCTGCCCGACGACCCGAGCACGTTGCCGAAGCGCACGCACATGAAGCGCGTGCCGTTTTGCTCCTGGGTCGCCGACGCCTCGACGATCCACTCGCCGAGCGCCTTCGTCCGCCCCAGGACGTTCTTCGGGCGGACGGCCTTGTCGGTCGAGACGAGCACGAATCGCTTGACGCCGACGTCGGCCGAGATCTCGGCGACCACCTTCGTGCCGATGACGTTGTTCCGCACGGACTCGAGCGGGTTGGCTTCCATCAGCGGCACGTGCTTGTAGGCGGCGGCGTGGAAGACGACCGCCGGTCGCTCGCGCTCGAGCAGCCGCCGCATCGCGGGCTCGTTCTTGACGTCGGCGAGCAGCGGGACGGCGGCCTCGAAGCCGCGCTCCATCTGGAGCTCGCGCTCGATCGCCACGAGCGCCGTCTCGGAGTTCTCGACCAGAAGGAGGCGCTCGGGGCCGACGGCCGCGATCTGGCGGCAGAGCTCCGAGCCGATCGAGCCGCCCGCACCGGTGACGAGCACGATCTCGCCCGTGAGGTACGACGCGATCGACGCCAGGTCGAGCTCGACCGCCTCCCGGCCCAGGACGTCCTCGACCTGGACCTCGCGAAGCTGACGTGCGAGGTGGAGGTCACCGGAGATCAGCTCGTGGACAGCAGGGAGCGTCTTGACCGGGACGCCCGCGTCCCGGCAGGCGTTCACGATCCGCTGGCGCGTCTCGCCCGCCGCGGACGGGATGGCGATGATCACCTCGTCGGGCTTGTTGTCGGCCAGCACGTGTGGCAACTCGTCCGTCGTCCCGACGACGCGGATTCCGTGCAGGCGGATGTTGCGCTTGCGCTCGTCGTCGTCGACGAGCCCGATCGGCGTGTAGCCGAGCCCGGGGCTCTTCAGCATCTCCTTGACGATCAGCTGACCGGCGTCGCCGGCGCCGACGACGAGCACCTCCTTGCCGCGCGCGACGAGACCGGCCCGGCCCGGCCGCTCGATGACTGTGCGCGCGAGCAGGCGCGCGCCCGCGACCAGGCCGAGCAGAAGCACCCCGTCGATCAGGAAGATCCCGCGCGGCAGGCGCACGACGAACGGGTCCCAGAGGAGGATGATCACGGCCGAGACCAGCGAGGCGACGAGCACCGCCCGTGCGACCGCCCACATGTCGCGGATCGAGACGTAGCGCCACCAGTGGTTGTAGAGCCCGAACGCGACGAAGACGGCGAGCTGCGTCGCGATCACGACGAGAAAGATCCTGGCCTCTAGGTAGCCCTCGTAGTACACGGGCACCTGGTCGAACCGAAGCTTGAACGCCGCCCACCAGGAGAGGGCGATCAGCCCGGCGTCGATTGCCGCCTGCCAGATGCGGTGACGGTTGATCAGGTGGGATCTCACGAGCGGACGCCCACGGAGAGCGATGCGCGCACCGTATCGACGACCTGCTCCTGCTGTGCGAGCGAGACACCGCCCCACATCGGCAAGGCGAGGTTCTCGGCCGCGGCCCGCTCGGTCTCGGGCAGGTCTCCCTCGCGATAGCCGAGGTGCTCGAACACGGGCTGGAGGTGGAGCGGCGTCGTGTAGTACGACGCGCTTGCGATCCCCACGGCAGTGAGCCCGGCCGCGATGCGGTCACGTTTGGGGCTACGAACGACGTACATGTGGTAGACGTGCCCCGCCTCGTCCTCGGGAGTCGCGCAGAGCTCGCCGAGACCAAGCTCTGCGTAGCGGATCGCTGCCTCGCGGCGGGCCTCGTTCCAGCCGTCGAGACGCGGGAGGAACAGACGCAGCGCAGCGGCTTGAAGCTCGTCGAGTCGCGAGTTGTAGCCGACTGCCTCGAACGTTCTCTTGTCCTTCGAGCCGTGGAAGCGGAGGACGCGGATCCGCTCGGCGAGCTCGAGGTCGCTCGCCGCAACGAGACCGCCGTCGCCGAGACAGAAGAGGTTCTTGGTCGGGAAGAAGCTGAAGGTGCCCGCAACGCCGACTGACCCCGCGCGCCGCTCGCCGAGGCGCGCGCCGAACGCCTGCGCTGCGTCCTCGATCACCGGAATCCCCTCGGGTAGGTCGCCGAGCGCCGCCGGGCGGCCGAACAGGTGAACGGCGACGATCGCCTTCGTTCGCGACGTGACGTGTGAACGGACGCTATCCGGATCGAGGTTGAGCGTCGTGGGGTCGATGTCGGCGAAGACGGGTGTCGCGCCAACGCGCGCGATCGCCTCGGCGGTCGCGAAGAACGTGAACGCGGGACAGACGACCTCGTCGCCCGGGCCGACGCCAAAGGCGTCCAGCGTCAGGACGATCGCGTCCGTCCCGTTGGCGACGCCGATCGCCTGTTCCACGCCGAGGTAGCCAGCCGCCTCGCGCTCGAACGCCTCGACGTTCGGACCGAGGATGTAGCGGCCTGATCCAATCACCTCGGAGAGCCGCTCGACCAGCTCGTCGGCGAGCGGTGCCACCTGCGCCTTCACGTCGACGAGCGGGATGGCCATGTGCGCGAGTGTATCGGCGGACTCGTACGTGCGAATCGCCAACGACGTCGGCCGGCCGGACCCTTGAACGCGGCGCCGGAGCGCGCTCTAATGGTTGCGAGAGCGATTCGCGGGTGGCGTCCCCGTGATGGCCGAGATGGGGAAATGACGAACGAATCGGACGATCTCCGCGTGCTCTGCCGGACGCTGCGGACGCAGCTCGCCAAGGGCAAGGTGATCCCGTTCCTCGGCGCTGGCGTCAACCGCTGCGACCGGGACTCGGCGGACTGGCTCGCCGGAGGCTACCTCCCGGACGGAGGCGAGCTTGCGACGCATCTGGCGCGCGAGTACCTGGGCGACGGCAGCGACGCGAGCGACCTGCTCCGCGTCGCGCAGCACGTCAGCCTCGCGACCGGTGGAGACGCGGCGCTGCGGGAGACCCTCCACTCGCTGTTCGAGGGCGAGTACCGCGCGAACCGCGTGCACAAGCTGCTCGCGGACCTGCCGGCCACCCTCGGCGGGTCGGGCTCGGCGGCGGCGTGCCCGATGATCGTCACGACGAACTACGACGACATCCTCGAACGCGCGTTCGCGGACGCGGGCGAGGAGCTCGACGTCGTCTACTACGAGGCTCACGCGAACGAGGCCGGCTCGTACGTCCACGTGCGCCCCGACGGTGAGCGGGCTCGCATCGAGGGTCACACCGACTACCGCCTGGACCTTCCCCGCCGCACCGTCCTGCTCAAGCTCCACGGCGCATTCGACCGTGGCGACGAGACACGCGACAGCTACGTGATCACCGAGGACGACTACATCGACTACCTGGCACACGAGAGCGCCCTGAGGCTCATTCCCGCCCAGCTGATGGCCTGCATGCAGACCAGCCACTTCCTCTTTCTCGGCTACGGCATGCGGGACTGGAACCTCCGGGTGATCCTGCGCTACGCGTGGTCGCAGCAGGGCCCGCACCGGCGCGGCTCCTGGGCGATCCAGAAGACTCCCGATCCGATCGACCAGGGGTTCTGGCGACGGCACAACGTCGAGATCCACGACGTCCTGCTCGAGGACTGGGTCGAGGCGATGCGAAGCGAGCTCGCGTGAGCACGATCCCCGCAGTCGTTGCGCCTCCGGCCGCCACGGCGGGTCGTCGCTCTCCGTACCAGGGGCTCGTGCCGTTCGGCGAGGAGGACGCCGCCTGGTTCTTCGGTCGAGACGAGTGGTGCGACATCGTCTGCGACAACCTACTCGCCTACCGGCTCACCGTCCTGTACGGAGCCAGCGGGGTCGGCAAGAGCTCGATTCTCGAAGCCGGCGTGGTGCGGCGACTGCGCGAGGACGCGCACCAGGAGATCGAGGAGCGGCGCGCGGCCGACGAGGCGCCGACGCCGGACAACGTCGTCGTCCCGTTCGGCACCTGGAGCGGCGACGATCCACTCGCCGACCTCGCGAACGCCATCCGCGACGCAGCCGCCCAGCTCGCTCCGGCGCCGGTCGCCGAGCCATCCGCCGAGCATCTCGACGACCTCATCGCCGCCTGGAGCGACCTGCTCGACGCCCAGTTGCTGATCATCCTCGACCAGTTCGAGGAGTACTTCCTCTACCGGCCGCGCGAGGATGCGAAGGGATCCTTCGACGACGAGCTCTGCCGTGCGCTCCGCCGCGTCGACCTGCCGGCGCACTTCCTGATCTCCATCCGCGAAGACACGCTCGCCAAGCTCGACCGGCTGGAGCGACGCGTGCCCGCGCTGCTCGACCACCTCCTCCGCGTCGAGCGGCTCGACCGCGATGCGGCCCGTGAGGCGATCGAGCTTCCCGTCGCACGGTGGAGCGAGCTGGAGCTGGCGACGGGCCACGACTTCGAGGTCGAGCCGGACCTCGTCGAGGCCGTGCTGGACGAAGTCGAGGCCGGAAAGGTCGTGGTCGGTACTTCCGGCGAAGGGCGTGCCGTTGACTCGGGAACGCGCGGCACGCAGGGCATCGACGCCCCGTACCTCCAGCTCGTGATGACGCGGCTGTGGGACGAGGAGTCGAGAGCCGGCTCCCGGACCCTTCGGCTGGCAACGTTCCGCAGGCTCGGCGGCGCGGAGAGCATCGTCCGGACCCACCTCGACACGGCTCTCGAGACCTTGGCCCCGGCCGAGCGCGACGTAGCCGGCCGCATCCTTCGCCATCTCGTCACCCCGTCGGGCACGAAGATCGCGCTGACCGCCTCGGACCTGGCCGCCTATGCCGAGCTCGACGAGGCGCGCATCGCTCCCGTGCTCCACGAACTCGCAGGGGATCCCCGCATCCTGAAGCCGACGGCGGAGTCGCGCTACGAGATCTACCACGACGCCCTGGCCGCCCCGATTCTCGATTGGCAGAGCCGTTGGCGTGAGCAGGCGAGGCGGCGCCGCGAGCGGAGGCGACTCGCGCTTCTGATTGCAGCCGGGCTCGTCGCAGCCGCGCTCGCTCTGTTGTTCGTGTGGCTGTATCTCCGAGCCTCGGCAGCCGAGGAGAGCGCCGCAGATAACTTGAAAGCTGCGGTAATTGCACGAAGAGAGTCCAACGAGCAGGCCACGATCGCCAGAAGACAAGCGAGGCTTGCTCGGTCGCGAGAGCTCGCCGCGAAGGCGTCGGCGCAGCTCGCGGTCGATCCGAACGCCAGCTTGCGGCTGGCGGTCGAAGCGGAAGAGGAGGCTCCCACGTCGGAGGCGCACGAGGTTCTAGCGCGCGCGATCGGCCAGTCCCGCCTCGCGATGGTGCTAGCGGGTCACACGGACACCGTCGAGTCGGTCGAGTTCAGCCCCGACGGCAAGTTGATCGCGTCAGAAGCCATCGGCGATTTTCGCTTCTGGCGCGCGGACACCGGCGCTCAACTCGCGAACTTCGGCGGCGTGTACGCGTTCGCGTTCAGCCCCGACGGCAAACGGCAAGCCACAACCGACGGCTCGAAGATCCATGTCTGGAACGCCGACACCGGCGCGGAGATCGCTACCCTTCCCGAGCCCGCCGACGACGTCACCGAGGTCGCGTTCAGCCCCAACGGGAGACGCATCGCCACGGTCGGCGGCTACACCGCCATCGTCTGGGACGTCGCCACTCGTGCCAGGCTCACCACCATCCACGGGCGCGCGGTCACAGACCGGGTCGCGTTCAGCCCTGACGGCAAGCGGATCGTCACCGGTAGCAGCGACGGAATCGCCCGAGTCTGGGACGCTGCCACGGGCGACAAGGTTGCAGACCTCCGCGGGGGCATCAGCGTGATCTGGGCGGTCGCGTTCAGTCCCGACGGCAAACGCATCGCCACCGCAAGCGCCGACCTGACCGCACGCGTCTGGAATGCCGTCACGGGCGACGAGATCGCGACCCTCCGCGGCCACACCGAAGACGTGTTCGACGTCGCGTTCAGCCCCGACGGCAAACGCATCGCCACCGCGGGCGGAGACGAGACGGCCCGTGTCTGGGACGCCGAGACCGGCGACGAGCTCGCCGCCCTGCATGGGCACACAGACGCGGTCTACGCTGTCGCGTTCAGCCCCGACGGCAAACGCATCGCCACCGGGAGCGGCGACCAGACTGTCCGCGTCTGGGACGTCGCCGACGACGAGCTCACCGCGCTTCGCGGGCACCGAGACGCGGTCGAGGCGGTCGCGTTCAGCCCTGACGGAACACGCATCGCTTCCGCCAGCCGCGACCAGACCGCCATCGTCTGGGACGCAACCACGGGCGCCGAGCTCACCACCCTCCGTGGCCACAGAGGATGGCTCACGTCGATTGCGTTCAGCCCCGACGGCGAGCGTTTGGCCACCACAGCCAGAGACGGCACGCGGATCTGGAACGCCACCACCGGCGCCAGGCTCACCACCTTGAGTGGCCAGACCTTCGTCGACTCGGTCGCGTTCAGCCCCGACGGCAAACGCATCGCCACTGCCGGCGGCGAGGGCGCGCGGGTCTGGGACGCGAGCACGGGTGTCGAGCTTCCGATCACGCTCGGCGATGCGCCAACGGCCTCCTCGGTCGCGTTCAGCCCCGACGGCAAGCGGATCGCCACCGCAAGCGGCTGGGACGTCCAGATCTGGGACGCCGAGACCGGTACCGAGCTCACCACCCTCCACGGCGCCAACGACTCGGTCGAAGCGGTCGCATTCAGCCCCGACGGCAAGCGGATCGCCTTCGCGGGCGGCGAGACCGGTTACATCTGGGACGCCACCACCGGCGAAGAAGTCGCCGCTCTCCGCGGTCACACCTACTTGATCACGTCGATCGCATTCAGTCCCGACGGCAAGCGGATCGTCACCGCCGGTGGTGACCAGACTATCCGCATCTGGGATGCGACCACCGGGGCCGAGCTCACCACCCTCCGTGGTCGAGCCAACTGGGTCTACTCGATCGCGTTCAGCCCCGATGGCAAACGGATCGCGACCGCCAATAGCGACGCCACGGTGAGTCTCTGGCCCTGCGACGTCTGCGGCACCGACGCCGAGCTGATCAGCCGTGCGAAGAGTCGCATCGTCGCCGACACCGGCGCCACGGCATCGCTGAGCGACGGATAGCGGCCTCAATGCGACGGGAGGGCTGCTACACCGGCTCGACCGCCCGCTTGCGCGCCCGCTTGCGATAGATGCCGCCAGCCGAGGTAGCCGACGCCGGCGACGATCAGGGCTGCGACCGCGTAGTCGGCGTAGCGGAAGCGGTCGTGGAACTCGTCCCAGCTCGCCCCGACGGCGACGCCGATTCCCGCAAAGCCGAAGCACCAGATTGCCGAGCCGGCGAGCGTGAGGGCCGTGTAGCGGCCGAGTGGCATCTCGAGGACGCCGGCCGGAATCGACACGAACGAGCGGACGACGGGAACGATCCGGCCGAGGAACACCGCCGCGTCGCCACGGCGCTCGAACCATCGCTCGGCCTGCTCGAGCCGCTCGGGCCCCAGGTGGAGCCAGCGCCCGTGCCGCTCGAGGAGCGGATGGCCGCCGTAGTAGCCGATCGCCCAGCCGATGATCGCGCCGATCAGGTAGCCGATCGTCCCGGCGAGGGCGACGGCGAGGTAGGCGCCCAGCGTCGACTCGAGCTCCCAGCCGAAGAGCGACACGCTCTGGCCGGCGAACGCTCCGGCCGCGAGCGCCCCGCCGTACACCATGACCACCTCGCTCGCGGCGGGAAAGACCGCATCGACGAGCATCAGCAAGAAGACGGCGTAGAGGCCGTAGTCGCCGATCCAGCCCGTGACGGTGCCCGTGATGCTCGCAACGAGCATCGAAGGAGTCTAGCCTCGCCCCTCCCGGCGAAGCTCAGCGACGGACGGCGACCGGCCGCTCCTCGCTGACCACGCCGAGCTCGTTCGACGCCCTCACGCGGAGCGTGTACGTCGCGGGCGCGAGCAGGCGCCGGCGGTTGTTGCGGCCGTCCCAGATCAGCGCGAGCTCGCCGGGATCGACGCGCTTGCCGAGCAGGCGGCGGACAACCTTTCCGCGGGCGTTGACCACGACCGCGTTGATCTTCGCTGCGTTCGCCAGCGTGAACGAGACGTCGACCGTCCGCCCGAGTCGCGGCTTGAAGGCGCGCTTCGAGACGCGGAAGAACCCGAGCGTCGAGTTGACGGTGAAGTTCCGGGTCATCGTCGAGGACAGGCCCTGGTCGTCCACCGCGGTGATCGTCCATGTGTAGAGGCCCTGCTGGGGCAGCTCGGGCGCGAGCGGGTACACCCCGGGGTCTCGCACTGTCTGCTCCTGCCAGACGATCGAGCCGTCGGGGGCGAGGAGCTTCACGTCGACGCTCGAGGGCCGCACGACCTTGTACGCGAGCTCCTCGGTCTCGGCGATGCCGTCGCCGTTCGGCGAGACGACGTCCTCGCTGGGCTGGGGCAAGAAGGCGCCGTAGTAGAAGACCATCAGCGAGTCCGAGACGGGGCGCTCGGCGCCGTCCGACGGCGTGTTGAGGACGTTCCCGTCGAACGCGATCGTGGTCGAGCCGCCCGAGTCCAGTGCCATCGCCGTCACGGCGCCGAAGCGGACGAGCTCGCGCGCGAGCTCCCAGATGCGAACGCCGCGGCTCGCGGTCGAGCGGCCGTCGATCGCGACGAGGATGATCCTGCCGTCGGCGAGCTGGCCGACCGCCGTGCGCGGGTTCTTCGGCTGGAGCTGGTCGCTGGTGAACTGCTCGTCGGGCACGAGCGCCCGCCCGTCGCGCACGATCAGCGGGCCGCCGCCGATTGCGTCGGGGACGCCTTCCCACCACGGCTTGAGGATCAGGCGCACCGTCATCGTCGATCCGACGGCCGCCTCGGCGCGGAGCTGGTCCGCAGGGAGACCGCGCGCCTGGAGGACGGCGCCGTTCTCGGGAATCGGCGTCCCTCCCGCCGGCCGTACGCTCACGACCTGCCCCGACAGGTCGGTGTTCGGAGCCGCAGGCGGCAGGTCGCCGAGCACGACATCGACAGCCCCCGTCGTCCGCGGCGCTCGATCTCCCCAGGCAGGGGTGAAGAGCGCCACCGCGCCGGTCTTCGGCTCGAGCTCCTTGTTCACCTGCGCGAGCGGCGCCGGGGGCGCGTCGCCGACCCGCCACGTGCCGTAGAACTCGATCTGGAGCACGCGCAGCATCCCGTCCGTCCCGATGCCCAGCGCCGAGCGGCCGGGACTCGGCCGGGACTGGAGGACACCGTCGCGTACGAGGATCCCGCTCGGGCGCCCGGTCTCCCAGGCGAACAGGTCGCCGTTGACTCCGGCGGTCGTGCCCTGGAGCGCGAGCCGCTTCTGCATCTCCGACACGGTCTCCCGTCCGAGGATCCGGTCGTTCGAGAGCACCGGCCGCAACCCGTAGAGGCCGCCCGGCTTCGGCGCGACGACCGTGTGGACGACGAGTGGGCCGCCGTCCTGCCAGCGCACCTCCTTCGTGTACGTCACCCCGGGCATCAGCTCGCGCGACTCCACGACCTGCGCGGCGGCGAGGGCAGGAAGAACGAGCGTCGCGAGGACGGCAAGAAGCGCGCTTGTACGCAGCACGGCCCTCCAAGGAAGCAGACACGAACACGACGCGCAAGTCGGAAACGTCGCGCTTACAGGCTCCTTACGCTCCGTGTGGCCGGCTCTTGCCCGCGCTCAGCCGCTGCGGCGAGCCTGTGCGGACGCGGTCAACTTCGCGCCGAGCTCGGGACGCTCGTCGACCAGGGCCCGGAAGTCCCACGCCGAGAGGCCGAGGCAGCGCACGCCGGTCTCGGCGGTCACCGTCGCCGTGCGCGGGACGTCCTCGAGCAGCCCGATCTCGCCGATGTGGTCACCCGGCCCGCAGCGCCTCACCTCCGTTCCGCCCGTCGTCGACGACGACCATTCCTTCGGTGATCACGAAGAAGGCGAGGGCGCGCGCGCCTCGATCGCCCTCGCGAACGATGTGCGACCCCGCGGGGAAAGTAGTGCTCCGAGAACGCGGTGGCGACCCGCTCGAGCTCTCCCGGTCGAGCTCCGCGAAGCACGGGGTTGCCGAGCGACCACCTCGGCGACGTCGAGCATGGGGCGACTATACGAGGCCAGCGCCCGACACGACAACACGCCGCGCCTCTTCAGCCGCCGGCCCGCACCGACCACGTGAAGCGCGTCCGCCCCTCCCGCGGCGCGAGGCCCCCCGGCCGGAGACCGCGCCGCACGAGGAGCACGGGCGAGCGTGCCTGCCGTGCAAGCGCCAGTCGGGTGGACCCGAGCCCCTCACGGCGCCATCTGGCCGAAAGCCCGACGACGAGCAGGCCGGCATCGGCGCTCGCCGCGACGATTCCCTCCTCGCCGGGCGGTACGAGGAGCGGCTCGGCCACAACGCCGAGCGCCCGCTGAACCGCGAGCGACGCGTGGGAGAGGAGCCGGCTCGCGTCTCGCTTGCCTGCCCTAGGAGCGGACGCGACGCCGACGAGGCGTAGTGGCGCGCCTCGAGCCCGCGCGACCCAGGCTCCGAGCTCGACCGCGGCCCAGTCGTGCTCGAGGCCCCCGAAGGGCACGAGCACGCTCGAGCCCATGCCCCGGGCGCGCTCGAAGAGCAACGCGACATCGCAGGGCGCGTCCGCGAGCACGTCGGCCAGGTCGCCGTCGGCCCGACCGTCGTCGAGAAGGCTCGCCGGGGCGTCGAGGAGCACGAGATCGACGTCCTGCTCGCTCGACAGCCGGACGAGATCGACCCCGAGGCTCGTCGAGGTGAACACCGCTACGCGGGCGATGACGCCACGCTCGGCCAGCTCGTCGCCGCGCGTGTGGAGCCGGGCCGTGACCGCGGCGAGCTCGCCCGCATCGGCAGGGAGTCGAGCCACGATCACCTCCCGTGGCGGCGTGCGGGCAAGCGCCTCGGCGAGCTCGAGCAGCGACTCGAGGGCCTCGTCGTCGAGCACGGCGACGAGGAGCGCCCGCTCCGCCTGCTTCATCTCGCCGGCGGGCAGGCCGGCGCCTTGCTTGCCGCCGACGAGGCTCGGATCCTGCCTGAGGATCGCCTGCTCGAGCTCCTTAAGCGCCGGGCCGGGCTCGATCCCGAGCTGGCCGACCAGGTGATCGCGGGCCTGCCGGTATGCCTCGAGCGCCTCCGCCTGCCGTCCCGAGCGGTAGAGCGCCAGCATGAGCTGGCCCCGCGGCCGCTCGCGCAGCGGGTGCTCGGCGACAAGCCCCTCGAGCTCGCCGACGAGCTCTGCGTGGCGCCCGAGGGCGAGATCTGCCTCGACGCGACGCTCGAGGACGGCAAGCCGGACCTCCTCGAGGCGACCGATCGCCTGCCGGGCGAAGCTCTCGTACGCGAACTCGACGAGGGCGGGGCCGCGCCAGAGGGCCAGAGCGCGCCGAAGCAGGCCGGCGGCGCCGGCCGCATCGCCCTCGTCGAGCGCACGCGTCCCGTCCTCGGCAAGCCGCTCGAACCGGTGCAGGTCGAGCTCGTTGGCGCCGATCCGGATCAGATAGCCGGGAGGCCGCGTGACGATCACGTCGCCCGGAAGCGCCTTGCGAAGCTGGGAGACGCGCACGCGGAGCGCGGCCGTGCCGCTGCCGGGAGACTCCCCACCCCACAGCTCGTCGATCAGGCGGTCGCTCGAGACGACCTCGTTCGCGTGGAGGAGGAGAACGGCGAGAAGAGCCAGCTGCTTCGCGCCGCTCAGGTCGATCGGCCGATCGCCGTCCCACACCTCGAGCGGCCCGAGCACCCGAAACTCCATCGCCCCTCCCTGGCAGCGGACGCTAGCAGGCGGCGCAGAGGCGTTGCGCACGCGTTACGGGCCCGTTACGGGCCGGGCGGAGCGTCCCCCTCATGGGGACACGAACACAGATTTGCGGGATCGGCGTGCTCGCGGCGATCATCGCCGCCACGGCGGGCATCGGCGGCGGCTCGAGCGCGGCGCTCGTCGAGCGCGCGCAGGACAGTCGCTGCCGCGCGGCGCTCGTACGGCTCGACGCAGGCGCCGTTCTCGGGGGCACGAGCCCCGAGTTCTGCCTGCCGATCGCCACCGGCAACGTGGGCAAGAGCCGGATCGATCCTGTGTACGGACAGGTCGCCACTGCACTGGCGGGCTTCGTCTCCGGGAGAGACCTCCGCGCGCGACCGAGACACGCTCTCGTCGTCTGCTGGAGCCGGCCGGACTGGCAGGCGCTCGCGGCGGCGTTCCGGGCCGCCGGGATCCCCAGCTTCTCCCGGTGGGCAGGCTACGTCGAGGGGCGGCGACGGGTGGTCAACCTCTCGCCGTCCGTCTGCGAGCAGCTCGACCGGATCGCGTTCGGCCACGAACGGCCGCGGACCACGGCCGCGGCGACGGCGCTCGACGTCCTCGCCCACGAGACGATGCACGCCTCCGGCATCCGGTCGGAGGGGATCGCGGAGTGCTACGCGATGCAGCTGACAGAGATGGTCGGCCGGCGCCTGGGCGCGCCAGACGGATACGGACGCGACCTCGGCGCGCTCCGGTTCGCCGACTACGACACGGCCTACGGCCGAACCGTCTACCAGAACGGCGGCTGCGCGGCCGGCCTGCGCTACGACCTCGGGCTCGAGCCCTCCATTTGGTCGAGGGTCTCGGCTAGTTCCAGACCCTGACCTCGCGGTACAGGGTGTCGCGCTGCACCGGGGTCTTGCCGAGCGCGCGGATCGCGCGGACGAAGTCGTCCGTCGTCGCCCGGTGCGTCGTTCCGGCGGCGGAGACGACGTTCTCCTCGATCATGATCGAGCCCATGTCGTCGGCCCCGAACGCCAGGGCGACCTGGCCCACCTTCATGCCCTGCGTCACCCAGCTCGACTGGATGTGGTCGACGTTGTCGAGGTAGATCCGGCTGACGGCCTGCGTGAGGAGATAGTCGAAGGACGTCGGCATCGTCTCGCGTGGAACCCGGTCGGCCAGGCGATTCCCGTCCGACTGGAACGTCCACGAGATGAAGGCGCGGAACCCGTGCAGCTCGTCCTGGAGCTCGCGGACCCTGCGCATGTGCTCGACCCGTTCGGCGACCGTCTCGACGTGGCCGTACATCATCGTCGCCGTCGTCGAGATGCCGAGCCGGTGAGCCTCGCGCATGACGCCCAGCCATTCGGCCGAGTTGGTCTTCTTCGGCGAGATGATGTCGCGGACGCGGTCGACGAGGATCTCCCCGCCGCCGCCGGGGAGGGAGTCCAACCCGGCGTCGCGAAGTCGCGTCAGCGTCGCGGGGATCGTGAGGCGGGACCGCCGCGCGATGTGCTGGACCTCGGGCGGCGAGAGCGCGTGCAGGTGGATGACGTAGCGGGACTTGATCGAGCGGAAGAGATCCTCGTAGTAGTCGATGCCGAGGTCGGGGTGGTGCCCGCCCTGCATCAGGAGCGCCGTGCCGCCGAGGGCGAGCGTCTCCTCGATCTTCCTGAAGATCACCGGCTTGGGGAGGAGGTAGCCCTCGCGGGTGTCGCCCGGGCTGCGGTAGAAGGCGCAGAAGTCGCAGTCGGTGTGGCAGATGTTCGTGTAGTTGAGGTTCCGGTCGACGATGAACGTGACCTTGGACGGATCGACCCTGCGCCCGCGCAGCTCGTCGGCGGCACGCCCGACCGCGACGAGGTCGCGGCTGGCCAGGAGGGTGAGCGCGTCGACGTCGGAGATCCGCTCGCCGGCGAGCGCCCGGTCGAGCACTCGAGCCACTGTGCGCGTCTCCGGAGCCGTGACGCTCACACGATCACCGGGTCGGTGGCGAGGAACCGGAGCTCGGGAACGCGCTCGAGCTCGCCGACCTCCTTGGCGAGCTCGAAGAACGTCAGCAGCCCCGCGCGCTCGCGCGGGCCGAAGCGGTACTCGAGCTTCTCGAAGTAGCGCGCGAGGAATCCGGGCGGGTAGCCGTAGAGGTTGCTCGCCTCGCGCGCGAGCCGCTCGGGCTCGGCGCGGGCGAGGCGATGCGCCGAGAGCAGCACGTCCTCGAGCTCCGCCACCCCCGCCGGCGGCGGGTCGGGGCACGCGAACACCGCGTACACCATGGGCAGGCCCGTCCTCTCGAGCCACAGGCGACCGAGGTCGTAATGGGGCGTGGGATCCTCGAAGACGCTCTGGAGCGCCGCGTCGCCGATCAGGAGCTTTGCGTCAGCATCGACGCCGAGCGGAACCTGCTCTGCGTCCGGAAGCAGCACCCGAGTCAGGACGGCCGACGTGGCGCTCTCAGGCGTCACGGCAACGGACCGGATGCGCGACAGCGGGGCCCGCGACACGAGCTGGATCGAGTCGACGGCGCCCTCGGAGGAGACGCAGATCCGCGGGAGGACGCGAAGCCGCTCCGCGTTGCGCGCGTACTCGATCGAGGAGATCGGCGCCAGGTCGACGTCGCCGTCCAGGAGCTTCGCGTTCAGCTCGGTCGGAACCCCGGTGATCTCTTCCACGTCCGCCTCGAGGCGAAAGAAGAGCGGCGCCATGTTGACGTAGGAGATGCGACCGAGCCTGAGCCTCGGCGAGGTCATCGTTTGTCCCACCGCCGAACCTCCGCGTAGAGCGTGTCGCGCTGGACGGGCACCCGCCCCGCGTCCCGTACGAACCGGACGAGCTCCTCGACCTTCTGCTCGGTCTCGGTCACGGCTCCGGCCGCATGGAAGATCTGCTCGCGGACGACGGTGCCCTGCACGTCGTTGGCGCCGAAATGGAGCGCGACGGCGGCGAGCGGCATCCCCATCATGATCCAGTAGGCCTTGACGTTCGGAATGTTGTCGAGCAGGAGTCTCGATACCGCGATCATCTTCAGGTCGTCGGAGCCCGCCGAGAACGTCCAGCCGCGGCGCTCGAAGACGGTGTTCTCGGGATGGAAGGCAAGCGGGATGAAGGCGAGGAACCCGCCCGTTCGATCCTGCTGCTCGCGGAGGCGGAGCAGGTGGTCGACCCGCTCCTCGTACGTCTCGACGTGCCCGTAGAGCATCGTGCAGTGCGTCGGAATGCCGAGTCGGTGCGCGGTGTCATGGGTGAGAAACCAGAAGTCGGGGTGCTCCTTCCCGGGCGCGATCAGCCGGCGCACGCGGTCGGCGAAGATCTCCGCGCCGCCGCCCGGGAGCGAGCCGAGGCCCGCCGACCGCAGCTCGCGCAGGACCTCCTCGTGGGTGAGCCCGGACAGCTTCGTCATGTGGTGGATCTCCGACGCCGTGTACAGCTTCAGGTGCACGTCGGGCATCGCGTCGTGGAGCGCCCGCACCGTGTCCAGGTAGAAGTCGAAGCCCACGTGTGGGTTCTCGCCGTTGACCATGTGGATCTCGGTGAAACCGGTCAGCTCGCGCTGGCGCAGCGCGTCCTCCACGAGCTCCTGCGTCGAGATCGTGTAGGCGCCCTCCTGCTTCTGGGTCTGCGCGAAGGCGCAGAACTTGCACTTCACCCGGCAGACGTTCGTCTGGTTCAGGTAGAGGTTCTGCACGAAGTAGACGTCGTCGCTTCCCCCGCGGCGAATACGCGCGGCGTCGGCGAGCAGCCCGAGCTCGAGCAGGTCGTCGGACTCCATCAGCATGAGCCCGTCCTCGAAGTCCAGGCGCTCGTTCGCCTCCACCTTCTCGCGAATCGAGTCGAGCCCTGCACGCGTGGCGGTCGCCATCACGCCTCCCGATCGACGACGGCGTGTGTGAGGGCCTCGAGCGACTCCCGGTCCGGCTCCCCGTCGAGCGCTGCTCTGGCGAGGGCGGCGTACTCGAGCGCCACCGCCCGCGACTCCGCGAGCGCACCGGTCGCGCCGACCCGCTCGAGCGCGTCGTCGACCGGCTCGCCGGCAAGAGCTCGACGAACGCGTTCGTCCTCGCGGGCCGCGAGAATCAGCGGCAGCGTCGGCGTGCCGTCGCGGAGGTCGACACCCGGTGCCTTGCCCGTCGTGTCGAACTCGCCGGTGCAGTCGAGGATGTCGTCGGCGATCTGGAACGCGACGCCGAGGGCGAGGCCGAAGTCTGCGAGCGCGGGTCTCCCGCCGCCGAGCAGACACGCCGCCTCGAACAGCGTCCCCGTCTTCAGCGAGCACCGGCACAGATAGTCGTCGACGGTCGTGTCAGGCCGAAATGACTGTCGACGCTGCAGGGCCTCGCCACGCGCGAGCGAGAGCGAGGCGTCGGCCAGAAGCTGCACGGGCTCGAGCTCTCCGGTGGCGGCGAGCGCCGAAAAGGCCCGCGCATAGAGGTAGTCGCCGACCGATTTCGCCGCCTCGTCGCCGTACGCGGCCCAGACCGTGGGCCGGCCGCGGCGGAGGTCGGCCCCGTCGAGAAGGTCGTCGTGCACGAGCGTCGCCATGTGGACGAGCTCGACCGCCGCGCCGCCGGCGACGGCGCGCGGCGTGTCGCGAAGCTCAGGAGGCGTGGCCAGGAAGACGAGCACGGGCCTCAGCCGCTTGCCGCCGGCGGAGAGGGTCTCCGCACCGATCTCGCCGACGAGGCCGGGGTAGGCGACGACCGCCTCCTCGAGCTCGGCCTCCAGGCGCCCGAGGTAGGCGTCGAGCCCGGGTGCCGAGCGGATGGTTGCCAGGGCCATGTTCATCGCACCTTCTCCGCCATGTGGAGCGCGACGATGCCGCCTCCGAGCCGCCGCCAGCGAACCCGCTCGAGCCCGGCGCGCGTCATCACCGCAGCCAGGTCCGGGGGTCCGGGGAACCGTCTCACGCTCGCGGGCAGATAAGTGTACGCCTCGCCGCCCGGCAGCATCTTCCCGAGCATCGGCACCGCGCCGTCGAACCAGAGCCGGAAGAACGGCCTCAGGATCCCCTCCGGGCGCGTGATCTCGAGACAGGCGAGACGCCCGCCGGGGACGAGCACGCGTGCGAGCTCGCGAAAGGCGCCCTCGAGGTCGCTGACGTTTCGAACTCCGAACCCGACGGTTGCGGCTTCGAAGCTCGCATCCGGGTAGGGCAGGGCGAGCACGTCACCGAGCACCCACTCGATCGACGTCGACTTCGTCCTCGCCTGTGCCAGCATGGCAGGCGCGAAGTCGAGCCCCGTCACTCGCCCGCCCGCGCGCTCGCAGGCGAGCGCGAGATCACCCGTGCCGCAGCAGGCGTCGAGCACACGATCTCCGGAGCGGACGACGGCAGCGGCGGCGAGGTCACGCCATTTCCGGTCGAGCCCTGCGGTCATCACGCGATTCATCGCGTCGTAGCGGGGCGCAATCCGGTCGAACATCGTGCGAACTCCGTCGTCCGGCAGCGTGCCGGAGGCGATTCCGGTTTCGGGCCGTCGAGTCACTGACCCCACCGTGTCACGAGCGAGTTGTCGATTCCAAGCTGGTCGAGGCATCGCGCTACCACGAAGTTGACCAGATCATCGATGGTCCGGGGAGAATGGTAGAAGCCCGGGGCCGCCATGAGGACGACGGCCCCCGCCTGACGAAGGCGCAGCAGGTTCTCGAGATGGATCGTCGAGAGCGGCGTCTCGCGCGGGACGAGCACGAGCCTGCGGCCCTCCTTGAGCGCCACCGAGGCGGCCCGATGGACGAGGTTCGCCATCGCCCCGGCGGCGATCGTCCCTACGGTCGCCATCGAGCACGGACACACGACGTAGCCGTCGACACGGGCCGAGCCGCTCGCATAGGGAGCCTTGAAGTCGTCCCTCGCGTAGTACCGAACCCCCTGGAGGCCGTCGGTCAGCCGCGCGAGCACGACCTCCTCCGCGAGGCCCGGGTCGCCGTAGAGCTCGGTGGCGAGCACCTCGAAGCCCGAGTCCGAGACCGTGAAGCCAACCTCCGCGCCCGACGCGGACAGCGCCTCGAGCAGGCGCACCGCGTACGGCGCTCCGGAGGCGCCCGTGATGCCGAGGAAGATCCTCATCGGCGGGTCCGCAGCGTACGGCCTATCCGCCGCCCTGCGAACCCTTCGACGCTTCGAGGAAGATCGCCAGCTGCGTGAGCTGCTCGTCCGTCAGATTCGAGAAGGCGGGCATCGGCGACCCCGGATTGACGCAGCTCGGACACTTCAGGTGGTCGATCTGCCACTGGATGCCGCGACCCTTCGCTCCCTCCTCGGTCAGCTCGGGGGCGCCGAGGTTCTGGCCACCGCTGCCCTGGTAGGTATGACAGTTGAGACAGCCGGACTGGGCGAAGAGCGTCGCGCCGGCCTCGACCTGCTCCTGGACGGTGTCCGCGTCGACGCCGGCGATCTTGAGCGCGTTCGCGTTCAGGTTGCCCTCCTCGATCCAGCGCGGCACCTCACCGACCGCCTCGCTCGCGAGCGCCTCCTTCGCAGTGGCCCCCTTGTACGTGAGGATGCCCATCGAGGCGATCACGAGCACGGCCGCGATCACGGCGACCGGGCGGCGCGAGAGCCGCCGCTCCATCCGCCGATCGAGGAACGGCACCATGATCAGGAGGATCAGTGCGATCGTGGGGATGCCGACCGTCCCGAGCACGACCGACTCCGGCCATTTGAAGATCCGCAGCAGATAGAAGAGGAAGTAGAAGTACCAGTCGGGTCGCGGGACGAAGGAGATCGTCGCGGGATCTGCCGGCAGCGCGTAGCGCGGACCGAGGATGCCGGAGTCGCCGGGCTCCTCGCCCGAGTCGAAGTACCAGATACACGCGAGGCCGATGATCACCGCCACGACCACGACGCTCATCACCGTGTCGTGGAACATCGCGTACGGGAAGAATCCCTTCCCGCGCCGCTTCACGTCCTCCTTGTAGAGCGTGAACTGCTCGCGCTGACGCTCGGTCGACATCGGTGTCTAGCTCTCGACCTTGTCGGGCGGGGTCGCCGGCGCGCCGTTACCGCCGTTGCCGCGCGGGCGGGGCTCGACGAGCCCCCGGCGGCGCGGCCCGGTGCCGTTCCCGTCGACGAGCTCGTAGCCGCCCGCGTTCTTCGTCCACGGGGGCGGCGTGATGCCCAGGCGGATGACGAGGTAGAGGTGCAGGACGATCAGCGCGATCAGCCCGCCCGGGATCACGAGCATGTGGAGCGAGTAGAAGCGGGCTAACGTCTCCGTCCCGATCTCCGTCCCCCCGCGGAGGAAGTCGGCGATGAAGGGGCCGAGGAAGGGCGCGGTCGCGTTGATGTTGATGCCGACGACCGTTGCCCAGTACGCCGTCTGGTCCCAGGGCAGGAGATAGCCGGTGAAGCCCTCGCCGAGGGCCATCGTCAGGATGATCACGCCGATCAGCCAGTTCAGCTCGCGCGGGTACTTGTACGCGCCGAACAGGAATACCCGGCCCATGTGGAGGAAGAGCAGGATGATGAAGACGCTCGCGCCCCAGCGGTGCATGCCGCGCACGAGCCAGCCGAGCGTGAGCTCGTTCGTGATCAACTGGATCGAGTTGTAGGCCCGGTCGGGATCCGGCACGTAGTACATCGCGAGGATCACACCGGTGATGGCCTGGACGAGGAATGCCGTCAGCGTCGCCGAGCCGAGCGTGTGGAACCAGTTCGTCTCGGCCGGGACCTTGCGGAAGAGGAAGTACCCGACGCCGCCGACGAGGCCGGAGCGCTCCTCGAGCCAGTCGACGGGCGTGAGCATCACGCCTTCGACCTGCTTGCGTCGAGCGGACTTCTGTCGGGCCATCGCTTCGCTCGCTCCTACGCCGGGTTCCAGGGGTAGAGGATCTGCTCGGGGCCGTCCACGTGCACTCCCGGGTCGTAGGCGCTCGAATAACCCTGGATCACGGCGTCGGCGCCCGCACCATCGACGTTGGCGACGCTGTAGAGGTTCGTGAGGACGAGGCGACCCTCGACGACGGAGAAGGAGTAGCGGTCGAGCGCGCGCACCGGCGGGCCCGCGGTGCGGTTGCCCTCGGTGTCGTAGGCGCCGCCGTGGCACGGGCAGCCGAAGCCAGACGGCTGCGCCGGGAGGTAGGTGACCTTCCCCGCGTCGGTCTCGATCGAGGTCTCGGAGTCGCCTGTCGGCCCGTTGGGCTGAACCGGGCAGCCGAGATGCACGCAGCGGTTCGAGATGATCGTGAAGCTCGGCAGGTCGTTCGCGAAGCCGTTGTTTCGGATGTACGCCGTACGCCGGCTCACGTTGCCGAGCGTGTCGGGCTCCGACTTGAACGTCGTGACGAGCCACTTGCCCTCGGGGAAGTTCTCGAGCGGGCCGAGATCGATGTCCTCACGACCCTGGCCGACGAAGGCGGGCGCGACCGCGAAGCCGATCACGGGCACTGTGATCATGGCGCCGATGACCGCGCCGAGGCCGACCGTCGAGCCTTCGAGGAACTTCGAGCGGGTGAACTGCGGGTAGCGTGCCTCCTCGGGCTCGACCTCGGGCTCGTGAGCGAGCTCGTGCGCCGGGGCCTCCTCCACCGGCTCGGGGCGCGTCTTGCGCACGGAGCGGGTGACGTCTCGAGCCCAGAGGAAGCCGAAGATCGCGCCGACTCCCGCACCGACCGCCACGATCGGCCAGTTGCCGAGGACGAGGCCGACCAGGAGGAGAGCCACACCTGCCGCGAACCCGATCGGCCAGATCGTCGCTGATGGGAGGCTGGGCTCAGCGTCAGGCTCGGGGCTCCCCCCCGGCCGCTCTACGTCGTCGGCCACCCAGCTCCCTTCGTCGTCGTCCCGGGTGAGGCTCCGATCAGTTCCGAGGTACGGGCCATTCTTCTCGCCCGGCTCACGTGTGTCAACGACGTACCAACTGTCGCCAGAGACCGCGTTTCCCGGCGTTTGCGGGCACTGCACGTCCGTTCGCTGCGGCCGGGCTGCCGATCCCGTACTCGGCCCAGCGACGGTCGACGAGGTCGCTCACGTCGGAGCTCATGACGATGCGCTCCGGCCACGGTCGCGCCCCCTCGCTTTCCCACTTGTGCGTTGCGTCGATCCCCACCTTGCCCCCGTAGCAGGCCGACGCCGCGGCGTGGTCGAGCTGGTCGAGCGGCCCGTCGGCCAGCACGACGTCGCGCCTGGGATCGACGTTCGCGCACGCGTGGAAGAACACCTGCTCGTAGTCGTGGACGTCCACGAAGTCGTCGACAACGACGACGCTCTTGGACAACGAGAGCATCCCGAGACCCCAGATCGCGTGCATCACCTTCCTCGCGTGGCCCGGGAACGCCTTGCGGATCGAGACGATCACGCAGTTGTGGAACGCACCGGCGACGGGGAGGTCGTAGTCGACGATCTCGGGCACGGTCATCCGGATCGCCGGCAGGAAGATGCGCTCGGTCGCCTTGCCGAGCCATGCGTCCTCAGCGGGTGGGACGCCCACGACGATCGACGGGTAGATCGCGTCGCGGCGCATGGTGATCGCGGTCAGGTGAAAGACGGGAAAGGGCTCCGCGGGCGAGTAGTAGCCGGTGTGGTCGCCGAACGGGCCCTCGACCCCGAGCTCGCCCTTCTCGATGTAGCCCTCGAGCACGATCTCCGCGTTCGCGGGAACCTCGAGGTCGACGGTCCTCGCCTTGACGAGCTCGACCGGGGAGCCCTTGAGGAAGCCGGCGAGCATGAACTCGTCGATGTGCTTCGGAAGCGGGGCGCTCGCCGAGTACGCCGTGACGGGATCGAGCCCGAGCGCGACCGCGACGTCGAGTCGTGCCCCCATTCCCCGCCAGTCCGCCGCGCCGTCCTTGTGGATCTGCCAGTGCATGAAGGTCGACGACGAGTCCCGCTTCTGCATCCGGTACATGCCGACGTTGCGACTGCCGGTGCGCGGGTCCTTCGTGATCACGGCGGGCAGCGTGATGAACGGTGCGGGATCGCCCGGCCAGCACGTCATGATCGGCAGCCGATCGAGATCGGGCTCGAGCACGATCTCGTGGCACGCGCCCTTGCCGACCACCTTCGGCAGCGAGTCGGCGAGCCGCTTCAGCTTCCCCAGACCCTTCGCCTTCTCGACGAGACCCTGGGGCGGCTGCAGCTCGAGCACGTCCCCGAGCCTGGCGGCCACGTCGTCGAGGGAGGCGGCGCCGAAGCCCAGGCACATCCGCCGCTCGGTGCCGAACTGGTTGATCAGGACGGGGTGCTGCGAGCCCTTGACCCGCTTGAAGAGGAGCGCCGGCCCACCGGCCTTGACCGTGCGGTCGACGATCTCCGTGATCTCGAGGTGCGGATCGACCTCGACGTCGACCTCGGCAAGCTCACCTTCCCGGCGAAGCTCGTCAATCCAGGAGCGGAGATCGGCAGCGGGCAACTCGAGTCAGTCTAGGCGGGCGCCCGGCGCGGGTGCGCCGGTCAGCCCGGCCGAGGCGCAGCGGATCGCCACCCAGCCGAACCCGGCCGCGTTGGCCGGCTGAAACCGCTCGGCAGGGACGAGCGGGTTGCTTGAGGCGAGGACCCGTCCGCGCGCACGCTCGGCTCCCCCGTTCCGGCCCGCCGCAGGAGCGCATCGAGGCCCCCGCACGAGCGTCTGGCGCTCTAGGGGTCTGTCCGGAAACCCAGCCCCGCCCGGAGGCGGCGCGTAACCGCGCCTGGCGGCGTCCTCGAAGACGCCGTTACTTGGTTCAGTAGCGGCGCCTCCTGCGTCCTTGCCAGGCACGGATACGCGCGAGTCCCGAACGCACCCGGGTTTCCGGACAGACCCCTAGTGCTTCTCGCCGCGGTGGGAAAGCCAGCGGCCGAGCTGTCCGATCGCGATCACGCTGAGGAAGATCAGGCCGACGACGAGCATCGCCACGATGACGTCCAGGCCCTCCTCGGCGGGCGTCTTCTCCTTTGCCAGGACCAGCGCGGTCAACAAGGCGTCCATCGGCGCCGATCTTACTCGACCCGTCCGCGGTGGAGAGCGAGGGCCCGGGCGACCGCCTCGGCGCCAGCGACCTGCTCGGCGAGTCGCGCGAGCGGGGCGGGGTCGCGGTCGTCGCGAAGCGCGGCGCGCGCCCGTGCGAGCCGACCGTCGCCGGAGCCGAGCTGGGCGGCGGTCGCCGCCCACGCAGCGCCGTCGCCGGGGCTCCGCTCGGCCCGAAGCTGCGAGCAGAGCGAGATCAGCTCGGCAAGCTCGGCGACGACATCGACGAGGCCCAGGCGGGTGATCCGGACGAGACCGTGCGCGTAGAGGTAGTCGCCCAGCAGGATTCCTGCGTCGCGGTCGGCAGGCGCAAAGAGTCGCGACTTGCCGTAGTGGAGCAGGTAGCCCTCGTAGATCGTCTCCAGACCGAGAGCGAAGGCATCCCGTCCCAGCGGCGAGAACACGGCGAACGTCTCGCGCTCCGCAACGGGACGCAGCGCCGCGCCCCAGAGGGGGCTCTCCTCCTCCGCCTCGACGGCGATCGTCTCCCAGATGTGGCTAGCCGACAAGGAAATCCCCGGCCGCCTCGACCGTCAGGTCGATCTCTGTCGGACCGTGGGCGGTCGAGACGAAGAGCGCCTCGAACTGCGACGGCGCCAGGTACACGCCGCGCTCGAGCATGTGGCGGAAGAATGCGCCGTAGCGCTCTGTGTCGGATTCGGAGGCGTCGTCGAAGCTCCTCACCGGCCCAGCATGGAAGAACAGCGTCGCCATCGACCCGACTCGCTGGACCGTCACTGGCTGTCCCCGGGCGGCGCCCTGCAGGCCCCGTTCCAGCGCGTGGGCGCCCTTCTCGAGCCGCCGGTAGACCTCGGGATCGCGCAGCCTCCGGAGCGTGGCGAGCGCGGCCGCCGTCGCGAGCGGATTGCCGGAAAGCGTCCCGGCCTGGTAGACGGGACCGCTCGGCGCGAGCTCTGCCATCACGTCGGCACGACCGCCGAAGGCCGCGAGCGGCATCCCGCCGCCGGCGATCTTTCCGAGGACGGTGAGATCGGGCGTGACCCCGTAGAGCTCCTGGGCGCCGCCGCGGGCAACGCGAAAGCCGGTCATGACCTCGTCGAACACGAGCAGGGCACCGGAGGCGTCGCAGAGGGCGCGCAGCGCTTCGAGGAATCCCGGCACCGGCGGGACGACGCCCATGTTTCCGGCGACCGGCTCGACGCAGATGCACGCGAGCCCTTCGCCGTACCGCTCGACCGCGGCCGCCGTGCCGTCGATGTCGTTGAACTTGCAGACGACCGTATCCGCGGTCGCGTTCGTCGGCACGCCCGGCGTCGAGGGGATCCCGAGCGTCGCGAGCCCCGAGCCCGCGCTCGCGAGGAGAGCGTCCGCGTGGCCGTGATAGCAGCCCGCGAACTTGATGATCCGATCGCGCCGGGTGAAGCCGCGGGCAACTCGGATCGCGCTCATCGCGGCCTCGGTGCCCGAGCTGACGAGCCGGACCAGCTCGAGCGACGGCACGGCGTCGACCAGCTCCTCTGCCAGCTCCACCTCCCGCTCCGTCGACGCCCCGAACGTCGTCCCGTCGGCGGCCGCCTCCTGCACGGCGAGCACGATCTCAGGGTCTGCGTGACCGAAGACGAGCGGCCCCCACGATTGCACCCAGTCGACGTAGCGGCGCCCGTCGGTGTCCTCGAGGTAGGCGCCCTCGCCACGGCGGACGAACAGCGGCTCGTCGACACCGACGGCCCGCATGGCCCGCACGGGCGAGTTCACGCCCCCGGGAATGACCCGCTTCGCGCGCCCGTAAAGGCTCGTGGTCAGAGCCATTCGGCCAGCTCCCTGGCCCAGTACGTGACGATCAGGTCGGCGCCCGCGCGCTTGATCGCCGTCAGGCACTCGAGCGCCGCCTGCCGCTCGTCGAGCCACCCGCGGGCCGCGGCGGCCTTCACCATCGCGTACTCGCCGCTGACGTTGTACGCGGCGACGGGCATGTCGAAGCGCTCGCGGGCCGCGCGAATCACGTCCAGGTAGGGAAGCGCCGGCTTGATCATGATCGCGTCCGCCCCCTCCGCGACGTCCAGCTCGCACTCGCGCAGCGCCTCGCGCACGTTCGCCGGATCCATCTGGTAGCCGCGCCGGTCGCCGAACTCGGGGGTCGACTCGGCCACTTCCCGGAAGGGGCCGTAGAAAGCCGATGCGTACTTCGCCGAGTAGGCGAGGATCGGCACGCGCTCGAAGCCCTCCGAGTCGAGCGCCCCGCGGATCGCGCCGACGCGCCCGTCCATCATGTCGCTCGGAGCAACCACGTCGGCCCCTGCCTCGACATGGCTCGTCGCCGTGCGCGCGAGAAGCTCGAGCGAGAGGTCGTTGTCGACGTCGCCGTCGCGAACGACGCCGCAGTGGCCGTGTGAGGTGTACTCGCAGAGGCATACGTCGGTGACGAGCACGAGGCCGGGCGCGCGCGCTCGAAGAGCTCGCAGGGATCGCTGGACGACGCCGTCGTCGTCGTAGGCGCCGGACGCAGCCTCGTCCTTCGCCTCGGGGATGCCGAACAGGAGCACGGCACCGATCCCGAGCCGGTGCGCCTCCTCGGCCTCGTCGCAGAGCCGGTCGACCGAGCGCTGCGCGATCCCGGGCAGGCCCTCGAGCGGAGCCTCGACGCCGTCCCCGGAACAGACGAAGAGCGGATAGACGACGTCGGCGAGGTCGAGCCGAGTCTCGCGCACGAGGTCGCGGAGGGCGGGTGTGCGTCGCAGACGACGCAGTCGCGTCACGGGGAAGGCGCCCATGCCGGTGTCAGCGTATTCCACCGTCGCCGGCCAGGGACTCCGATCCGGTGGCCGTCAGACCCAGCGAGTAGGGTCGGAACGACTCGCGGCGAGCACCCGACGGCGCGGTACCCCTGTTGAAACGCCGAAACGGCTCAGCTACCGTGGCGCGAATGGCTTGGCCCCAGGCCACCAGCCGGTTCACCGCGCGCGAGAACCGACGGGCGGAGCTTCGAGTGAAGGCACAGCGCGAGCGGAGGCTCGCCGTGCTCGGCGTGTTCGCGGCCGTTCTCGTCGTCGTCGTCGGCCTGATCGCGTTCGCTGCGCGCGACGAGGCGACAGCGGTCGGGCTGGGTGGGCCGGCGCCGGCAAATCGGCTTCTGCCCGCCGGGCCGCCGCAGCCCGAGGCGATCGCTACCCGCGGCTCCCTCCATCTGCTGCTTCCCGTCAACCAGACCCGCGTCACGGCGATCGGCTACCACGGCGTCGGCTCGCGCGCGCTGGCGCTCGACCCGGTTGGAACGCAGGCGAACGCAGGCGTCTTCGGCCGGCTCGCCCGGAAGCTGTTCGGCACGAGCGGATCCGTGCGCCCGTACTACGTGATCGCCGGCGGCGTCGGGCCGAGCACCGGCGGGCTGGACGTCGGCGCTCCGGTCGACACGGACGTCTACGCGCCCGTCGACGGAACGGTGATCGCGCTCAACGACCGCATCATCGACGGCGAGCGCCACGGCGTCACGATCGATCTGCAGCCGTCGGGAAGCCCCGACGTCGTCGTGAGCGTCGCCAACATCACGCCGGATCCGGCCCTCACCGTGGGCTCGTCCGTCTCGGCCGCTCGCACCAAGATCGGGCGGGTTATCGACCTGTCGGCGGTCGAGGAGGCGGGACTCGCCGAGTTCACCCAGGACCGCGGACAGCACGTGAGCATGAGCGTGCGCCCCGCCGCCTCGCTCGCGACGCCCTAGCAGGCGCGCGCGGCTCGCCCAGGCCCATGAGGATCCTCTTCGTCGGTGACGTCTTCGGGCCGCCCGGCCGCCGGGCGATCGAGACACGGCTCCCCGGTTTGCGCGACGAGCTCGGGATCGATTTCTGCGTCGTCAACGGGGAGAACGCCGCCGACGGCATGGGGCTGACCGCCAAGCTCGCCGGGAAGCTCCTCTCATCAGGAGCCGACGTGGTGACGCTCGGCAACCACACCTGGCGCCACCGTGACATCGTCGACGTCCTGACCTCGAGCGATCGCGTGATCCGGCCGGCGAACCTCGGCGGTAAGGACATCCCCGGGCGTGGCCTCACGGTGGTGGCCGACGGCGGCGGCCGATCCGTCGCGGTCGTCAACCTCCAGGGGGCGCTGTTTCTCTCGGTCGCCGTTCATCCGTTCCAGGTAGTCGACGAGCTCGTCGAGGAGGCCCGCCGTTCGACTCCGATCGTGGTCGTCGACTTCCACGCCGAGGCGACGAGCGAGAAGATCGCGCTCGCGCGGATGCTCGACGGCCGCGTCACGGCGGTGATCGGGACGCACACGCACGTGCAGACGAATGACGCCCGAGTTCAGCCTGGCGGCACGGCCGCGATCACGGATGCGGGCATGACCGGCCCGCACGATTCCGTGATCGGCGTGCGCGCCGACCTCGCGATCCAGCGCATGCGGACGGGAATGCCGGTGCGCTTCCACCCCGCCGACGGGGACGTCCGCATCGAGGGCGTGGTCGTCGAGTGCGGCGACGACGGCCGTGCTACGCGCTGCGACGCGGTTCGCGTGCCCGTCGCATAGCGACGACGAGGATCGCCACGAGAGCGCAGAGGACGAGGTTGCGCGCCAGCACGAGCCATGCCTCCGGACCGAGGTGGACGACCTTCCAGTACCGGGTCGGGAACCACGACTGGGTCAGGACGAGCGCGGCGCCGAGGGTCGCTATCGCTGCGACCCCCCAGCGACCAACCACCATCGGCACGAGCGGTATCAGCCAGATCAGAAACTGCGGCGAGAGCACCTTGCCGAACGCGATGAACGCGGCTACCGCCGCGGCCGAACCGGCGAGGAGCGCCTCGCGTGAGGCGCGACCCGCCGCGAAGAGCGCCCAGATCCCGATGACGACCGCGATCTGAAGCGCCGTCTGGACGACCGCCAGCGCGTCCGGCAGTGACCCGGAGAGGTTCTGCGAGCCCGAGCTCGAGACGAGCCTCGCCGAGTAGAGATCGAGCTGGTGCAGCACGAGCAGGATCGACCCTCCGAGCGTCTCGATCTGGAGCGGACGATCCGTCTGGCGCTCGATCGAGTGCCAGAGCCCGTCGGCGGAGAGGAGCGCGAACGGAATCAGAATCGCCGCCGCGACGGCGATGAATACGAGCAGCCCCAGCGCCGCTTCGCGCCCACCCCGCCGCCGGCTGACATGGATGATCAGCAGCGGTACCAGGACGAGCGGGTAGACCTTCGCGCTCGCAGCGGCGGCGAGGAGCCCGAGCCCGAGCCACGGTCTTCCGGCGACCACCGCGGCCAGCGCCCATGCGGTCAGCGCCGCGGGCCAGAGATCGAATCGTGTCAGGATCACGGGCCCCAGAAGCAGCGGCGCGACCCCGGCGAACAAACATGCGCCGAGAATCCGCAGCGGGTCGGCTCCGACGGCGCCGAGAGCGACGGCGACGGCGACGACCGCGGCGAGGCCGCAGGCGAGCATGAGCCACTCGAACGCTCGCCGGTAGTGCTCCCCGCCGCCCACGAGGGACGGAATCACGAAGGTTGGCAGCGCACCCGGCGGATACTCGAGCGAGAAGTCCCGGTAGGGAACCGCCCCCCGGTCGACGACGGCGTCGCCGTAGCGCTGGTACGTGGGCGTGTCGACGATCTGGCGAGCGTGGAACCTGGCGGTGTGGAGCACGCCCCAGGAGACGAGGAAGAGGGCGACGCCCGCCGCCGCCGCGGCGAGCACGACCCTCGCGTCAACGGGCCGTGACCAGCTCTCGGACCGGGTGCTCAGGTGTCGTCGCCTCCACGGGCGGGCGCCGCGCCGCGGCCGGCAGCAGCACTGCGAACGCGACGAAGGGGAAGAACCACGGGATGTAGAGGTAGAACCAATGGGTGAGCACGACCTCGAAGCCGAGCAGCAGCGCGGCCGAGAGAGCGGCGACCTGCAGCGGAGTCTTCACGCGCGGCAGGAAGCCGACGGCGACCGCCCCGACCAGCAGCAGGATCTTCAGCGCCGTCTGGAGCCAGGAGAGATCCACGTAGCGGTACTGCCCCCAGTCCCAGAGTGAGAAGGGAGACGGCCGCGAGAGCTGGTAGCCGAAGGTTCGGTCCCAGAAGGCCCGTGCGCCGTCGAGTGGGCTCGGCTCGAGAAACACGATCCACAACGAGAGAACTACGGCGCCCAGCAGTCCGAGGAGAAATCCCGGTGTCCCACGTTGCCGGCGGAGGCCGGTCGGGTACGAGGCCCAGAGGGGCACGAGCAGGAAGGCCGCGAACTTCGCGAAGGCTGCCAGCCCGAGCAACAGCCCGCGGGCAGGCGGAGAGGTCAGGAGCCAGAAGCCCCACACGAGCAGGGCCGGCATGATCGCGTCGTTCGAGTTCGAGCTCGACACGAACTGCGTGAACGGGTAGGCCGCCCACGCGAAGGCGAGCGTCGCGCCGAGGCGAGCGCCGCCGAACCGAAGTCCGACAAGACCCATGCCGACGAGGGCAACGAGGTCGAAGGCGATCGACGTCATGTGGGCGGCGGGAAGGTCGTCCCAGCGACCGGACCAGCCGAACGCGAGATACCCGGGGACGTAAGCGAGGTAGGTGACCGGGCCGTAGACGTCGCCGCGCTCGATCGCCGTCTCGCACCGTCCGTTCGTCTGCACCCGGTCTCGCACGTAGCCGTCGGCGTTCGCCCGACCGCACTCGTCGCCGTCATCGGTCGGCATGTGGCCGTAGGGGATCTCGCCCTGCGACACGAGCCGCTGCGCGCCGACGACGCTGGCATAGCCGACGTCGATGACGTTCGAGGCACGGACGTTGAGCCCGATCTTGAACCCGGCGAGAAACACCGTCGCCGCGAGCAGGACCCACACCGGCCAGACCGTGCGCGAGCGAGTGCCGCGACCACGCCATCCGATCCAGGCCGTTCGCGCCAGCAGGTAGAGAAGAGGCGGATACGCCAGCGGCACCGAGGTAAAGATCTCTCCCTCGTTGAAGAACCACCACGACGCGGTGAACGAGGCGAGAACGAGCAGGTCGAGGTTTCTCAGCGAGGTGGGCCGCCGCCAGTCGACGAGCCCGACGAGGAACACGGCGAGGAGCCCGAACCAGATCGCGGAGTCATTGATCTTCTTGCCGAACGAGCCCTTGAGGCCGCGCGCCATCGTCCACGCGACCTGGGGCCCCGTCCACGCCTCGGTCACCTGCCTCGTGTCGTCCTCCACACGGGCGAGCACGATCTGCCCCGCCTCACCGGGAACCCAGACCTTGACCGTCCAGCGGTCGGTCTTCGCATCGAACGTCGCGTCCTTCGTCAGCCTCTCACCCTCGTAGCGGGCAACCCAGTCCGCGATCTTCGGAAACGCGAGCGCGGCGCCGATCGCCTGCTGCTCGAGCAGGTCGGGAGCCGGCTCGGGCGGCACGAACGGCGTGTCGACGAGGTTCCCCTTCGAGTCGTAGGTCGGCGCGGTCACCGCGGCGGAAGCCCCACTGGTGGCAACCACCAGCGCGGCAACTGCTCCCGCCAAGAGCAGCCGCGCTCGCCTCGTCAGCGTCGAAAGCTCCAGAGCTTGTTGCCGACGAAGTTGAGGGGCGTCACGAGCACGATCGCGATCGCCTGAGCAGGAACCTCGCCCAGGCCGAGCGCGACCAGCCCCCAGAGGAAGACGAGGTTGGCCGCGAGCGCAAGCGACGAGACGACGAGGAAGCGAAGCCCCTGGTAAGCGACGTGTCCGCGCTGGCGGCGAAACGTCCAGACCCGGTTCCACGTGTAGTTGTTGGTGACGGCGACGAGGAAGGACAGGATCGCTGCCGGGATGTAATGCAGCCCGGCCCAGTGGACGAGCGCGGCGTAGACGGCGAGGTTGACGACGTATCCCGAAGCTCCGACCAGGCAGAACTTCGCGAGCTGGAGCCAGTTGCCACGGCGGCGAAGCGCAACGAGGGCCCGCGCGCTCAGCCCACCGGGCAGTGGGGAGGTCAGCTCGGGCTCGGCCACCCGCTGAAGGTTAGACACTGCGCCTACCGCGGACTCGGGAACCCCTCCGTTCCGACCAGAGGCACGAACCGGCACGGCACCGACCGGAGGACAGCGGGGCCTTCGGGGCTTCTCACCACGATCTCGAGCCGCTGCCCGGAGACGCCGCCGACGGGCACGACGAGGCGTCCTCCGGGCGCGAGCTGCTCGTAGAGAGCGGCCGGGGGTCGCGGCGCGGCAGCAGCCACCACGATCGCATCGTACGGCGCGGCTTCGGGCAGCCCGAGCGACCCGTCGCCGACGTGCACCGCGACGCTTTCGTAGCCGGCGGCCGCGAGGTTGGCCCGCGCGGTCGCGGCCAGCCCCTCGATGCGCTCGATCGAATGGACGGTGGCGCCGAGCTCGGCGAGGACCGCCGCCTGGTAGCCGGAACCGGTGCCGACGTCGAGCACGGTGCTTCCCGGACCCACGGCGGCCGCCTGGCAGATCAACGCGACCATTGCCGGCTGAGAGATGGTCTGGCCGTAACCGATGTCGAGCGGCTGGTCGGCGTACGCGAGCGCGCGCGCGCCGCTCGGGACGAACAGCTCACGCGGCACGCGGCCCATCGCCTCGAGCACCCGCTCGTCGCTGACATCACGGCCGCGGAGCTGCTCCTCGACCATGCGGCGGCGGAGCTCGGCAGGGTCAGGCACCGGCCGCGGCAGGTCGCCGCATCGTCGCCGGCTCCTCGACTCCGAGATGCGCGAGGACGAGCGGCGCGAGGTCGGTCGTCTGCGGCTCGGTCGGGAGCGGGGAGGAGTCGAACCCGGCCGTGATCATCGGCACTACCGAGTCGCCGGCGAGCAGGGAGCCATGGCTGCCGCCGCCGAGATGGCTGCGGCCGCCGAGATCGCGGAACTCGTACGCCTCTGCCGGAGAGACGATCACCTCGCCGGCGTTCGGGCAGGCCAGCGCGCACCACGCGCGCTCGAGACCGTTCGGATAGCGCCCGGCGTCCAGGAGATCCGGATCGCCGTCCAGGCGCCAGCCGCCGTCGTCGACGGCGAAGCGGAGCTCCTCGCCCTCGCGGCGGGCGATCGCCCAGCCGTCCTCTCGGAAGAGCACGACGTCGGCCCAGGGAACCTCGTCGAGGCGCTCGGCGAGGGCCCGGTCGTCGAGTCGGCTCGCCGGGAGCCGGTACACCATCCCGGCCCGGTTCGACGCGGCCACGACAGCATCGCACGCCGTCGGGTCGTCCCGCTTGCGGCCGCCGAAGAGACGGAGATCGGCGTAGGGCTCCTGCAGGACGGCCTCATGCTCGACACGGGTCTGGGCGTGGTCGGCGCAGACGACGATCGCGTAGCGCTCGAGAAAGGCGTCGAACCCCCCGGCCGCCTGTGCAAGGTCGGCGATGTGGCCGTCGGCGCGCTCGAGCGCCGCTCCCGCCGCATCCGGTCCGAACGCGTGCGCCGCGTAGTCAAAGTCGGGAAGGTAGTACACGAGGAAGTCGAAGCCGTCCCGCGTCACGAGCCAGCGCCCGACGGAGGCCGCGTAGGCGTCGACGGAGCCCGCGGTTCGCGAGCGAACGGCGAGCCCGGCGCCCGTGTCGTCGGATTCGTAGAGGTTGAAGAAGAAGAATCGCCGGGGCCCGTAGACCGCCTCGTACCAGCGGTTCCGGCGGGCGGGGCCCGGGAGCCGGATCTCGTGCTTCGTCCGGCCCCGGTACGAGGTGAAATTGATCGCGCCCGCGGTGAGGCCGGCGTCCTCGACTGCCTCGAAGACGGTGGTCGCGTCGGGGCTCACGTGCTCGTGCGCCATCTCGACGACCGCATCGCGCAGCGAGCGGCGTGCTCCGGCGGCGCGTACGGCCGCAAACGACGATCCGTACTCGACGAGTCGCCGCTCGCCGCGGTGATACCAGACCAGGTGCGGCACGCCGTGGACGTCCGGGTGGGCGCCGGTGGCGATCGTGGTCAGGCAGACGGGCGTGACGGACGGGAACGTCGTCACCCCCCGTGCGTACTCCCCGTTGTCGAGCAGAAAGGACAGGGCAGGCAGACGGCCCTCGCCGAGCGCACGCTCGAGCGCCGAAGGGGCGAGACCGTCGATCACGGCGAGCACGACCTTCTTCACGGAGGATCAGTCCTTGGCGAGGATGCGCAAGCCGGCGTGACGAGAGTCTGCGCGACGACCGAGGCGCTGGCCGAGCAGCGGCGAGAGGACGACCAGGACGTAGCCGGCAACCGGGATCGCCGCGACCGCGAGCGCGCCGAGCTCGGCGGCGGGAACGGCCTCGGCGGAGAGTCGCCGATACGCAAGCCAGCCGATCAGCGCCGCCGCGACCGCGGCGACGATCACCCACCACGCGACCGCGAGCATCGCGATCACGACGCCTGCCGCGATGCACCCGAGCCCCAGCGCGCCCCAGAACACGCGTCCCGAGCCGCGGAAGAGCTGGGCGCCGACGAGCGCGATGCCGGCGGCGATGCCCAGACCGAGAACCAGCCCGAGCAGATACCAGTCGAGGATCCCGTTCACCTGGTCAGTCTAGACCGCGCCGGTGTCCGCGACGACGACCTCGAGTGCGCCGCGCTCGGACTCGAACGACACGGCGGTGACGTCCCCGAGGTCCTCGCCGTCGACCTGGAGCGCCATGGGCCGGTCGCAGCTGATCGCGATCTCGTCGGCGTCGTGAACGTAGAGCACGTCTCCCGAGCGGGACTGGCCGGGCCGGGCCAGCACCCACCAGGCGAGCACGGGCAGGCGGGCGGGGCCGATGTGCACGGGCGCGATCAGATCCAGGCCGAGCTCGAAGCACGCCTCGGGAGCGATCCGGATCGGCAGGCGTCCCACGTACGAGTACGGGTCGCAGTTGGCGACGAGCGCCGCGGCCGCCCGGCCCATTCCCTCGACGGTGAGGACCGGCTCGAAGCGCCCGCGGTGTCTGCCGACCACGCGGCCGAGCTCGCGCACGAAAGCAAGGTCTCCCGGCCGGCGTCCGTCCGGCTCACGTCCAATCGCGTCAACCGCGCGCACGAGCTCCGCATCGATCCCGAGCCCGGCCGAGAACGTGAAGCGCCGGCCGCCGGGCGAACCTTCGAAATGCACCCGGCCGAGCGAGATCCGGCGCGTCCTCGCCGACGCGGCGAGCGCGCGTGCAGCCTCGACGGGGTCACGGGAAAGCCCGAGCGCCCGCGGGAGCACGCTCGTCCCGCCACCCGGGAGAAAGGCCATCTGCACGTCCACGTCCAGGCTCAGCCCGTTGACCGCCTCGTTGTAGCCGCCGTCGCCGGAGAGGACGTAGATCCGGTCGCACGCACCGCTCACCTCCTCGACCAGCTCGATCGCGTGCCCCGCCTCGTCGGTGAGCCGGGTCTCGAGCTCGCCCGCATGGGCGACGGCGCTCTCGACGGCCGCGACGACCTCCGGCGTCACGCGCGAAGCGTGCGGGTTGACGATCAGGACGGACTTCACGGCTCGGACGACGCGGCTGGGGAGCCACGGCCCTGGAACCCTACGCTCAAGCTTCCTCTCGGTACCGGCATCGGTCGTTCGCGACGGCGAGCTAGTCGAGCTCTGGCTCGCTCCCGTCGAGCTCGAGCTCCAGGCGGTTCCCCGCCACGTGCCCCTCGTGGCCGGCGATCTCCGCCGCCACCAGCCCGACCATCGCCGCCGCCAGGATCGGAACGGTCGCGAGTGGAGGAAGGGCCGCGAAGCCGAGAGCGATCGCGACGGCTACAACGGCGAGCCGGAGCCAGAGATCGGGGTCGCGGAAACCGCTGCCGGTCGTCGCGAGATGAATGACGGAGATCGACGCCAGACACAGGGCCACCCCGCCGCACAGCGCCCAGCGGGTGCCGTCGGAGAAGTCGCTTTCGCCGGCCTCCTTGATCGCGAGCTTCGTGCCGGCGCCGACCGCGGTGAGGCCCATGAGCAAGGGCAGGTGCCCGTAGAGGTAGACCTGCCCGGCGAGAACGCTGCGGCGGACGACCGTCGAGTCGAGGTAGTCGAAGTAGATCCACCAGATCCCGGCGCTGATCACAAACGATGTGATCGCGATCGCGATCCCGTGCGCGGACCAGTCCGCCAGTTCGGTCCCTGCGACGACGGCGACGATCGACTCGCCGAGCACGATGATCGTGAAGAGGCCGATCCGCTCGGGGATATGCGACGCCGAGATCGGCACCCTCGCGATGAACCGCCGGGCAAGGAGGGGCGTGAGCAGGTCGACGGCGAGCCCCGCGGCCCAGAGCCAGTAGCGGGCGGGCGGCTCAAACGCCAGCGAGACGAGCCACAGTCCCGCCCCGACCGTGAACGAGCCGATCCAGAGACCCGTGAGCCCTCTCGCCTCGGGCACGTTGAGCCAGGCCCGCCAGTAGAGCGCGATCACGACGGCCCGCGCCGCAACGTATGCGAGCGCGAACTCCGCCGATCCGTCCCCGAGAGCGTCCGGAACGCTCACCGCGACCGCGGCGACGGCGAGCATCTCGGCGAACGTGAGCACCCGGAACAGAACGTCGTCGGTGTCGAAGCGATCGGCGTAGAACGTGAAGCCGACCCACATCCACCAGACCGGGACGAAGAGCGCGGCGAACTCGGCGAACCCCGCGAGCGTGTGATCGCCGATCAGGTGCTGCGCGACCTGAGCGACGGCGACCACGAACACGAGGTCGAAGAAGAGCTCGAGCCACGTCGCGTGCCGCTCCTCTTCGGAGTCGAGCGACGTCGTACGCAGGCGGGGAGGCTCGAGCCACGTCAATCGCATCGGCCCTACCGTCCGTTGGGGCTCGGCTGACGTTCGGCGCGCCGCAGCGCGCTCAGAGAGCCCGGCTCGCCTCGAGGAGCGACTCCTCGAGGATCTCGAGCCCGCGATCCAGGTCCGCGTCGGAGATGACCAGCGGCGCGAGAATCCGGATCACGTTGCCGTAGATGCCACACGAGAGCAGAACGAGGCCGCGCTCGCGCGCGGCCACGGTGGTCGCGGAGGCGAGCACTGCGGCCGGGGCCTTCGTCTGTCGGTCCTCGACGAGCTCGAGCGCGAGCATCGGGCCCAGGCCGCGCACGTCGCCGACCGCCGGCACGCGCTCCGCGATTCCCTCGAGCCGGGCGCGCAGGCGCTCACCCAGCTCGGCGGCGCGGGCCTGCGTCTCGTCCTGGCCGAGCACGTCGAGGACGGCGATCGCCGCGGCGCAGGACACCGGGTTGCCCCCGAACGTGCCTCCGAGCCCGCCGGGGCCGACGGCGTCCATCAGCTCGGCGCGACCGGTGACGCCAGCGAGCGGCAACCCGCCGCCGATCGACTTCCCCGAGACGACGAGATCCGGCTCGAAGTCGTAGTGCTCGATCGCCCACACGGGGCCGGTCCTGCCGCAGCCGCTCTGCACCTCGTCGGCGACGAAGAGAATGCCGTGCCGCGAGAGCAGCTCCTGCAGGCGCCCGGGAAAGTCGAGCGGCATCGGGATGAAGCCTCCCTCGCCCTGCACCGGCTCGAGCACGACGCAGGCGACCGTCTCGGGGTCGACGTGCGACTTGAAGATGAACTCGAGCTCGTGCAGAGCGTCGTCGGTCGTGATCCCGCGATACGGGTACGGCGCCGGCGCGTGGTACACCTCGGGCGCGAACGGCCCGAAGCCCTGCTTGTACGGGACGACCTTGCTCGTCATCGTCATCGTCAGCAGCGTGCGACCGTGGAAGCCGCGGTCGAACGCGATCACCGCTGGACGGCCGGTCGCGACCCGCGCGATCTTGACCGCGTTCTCGTTCGCCTCCGCGCCCGAGTTGACGAGCACCGACTTCTGCTCCGCGCCGCGACACGGCGAGAGCTCGGCCAGCCGGCGGCAGACGTCGATGTACGGCTCGTACATGCCGACCATGAAGCACTGGTGCAGGTAGCGGTCGACCTGCTCGTGGACGGCGGCAACCACGCTCCCGAGGCCGTGGCCGAGGTTCTGACAGGCGATCCCGCCGGCGAAGTCGACGTACGTTCGCCCCTCGACGTCCTCGATCGTCGCCCCCTCTGCCCGCGCGACGACGAGCGGAGGCGTCGACACGCCTCGGGCGACATATCGCTCGCGCGCCTCGACGAGCCGCTCGGTCTCCGTCCCCTCGCGCAACGACATGACCCGAGTCTAATCAACGATCGCGTCAGGCGGAACCAGCCGGCACGATCGGAAGCCTCGAGGCCACCGTCCGCTTCCCGCCCACCGCGTAGACGATGTCGACCGAGTCGTTCTTCTTGTACGTGCCGGCGACGCCGAGAAACATGCTCGTCCAGCGGAGAGCGCCGAGCCGGCCCTCCGTCGCGAGCGGCCGCGCGAAGCGCAGGCGCGAGCCCTCGACCGCATAGTCGACGCCTCGCTCCTGGAGGACGCCGTTCAGATACACCTCGAACGGCTCCACGCAGTTCGCGGGCAACGCCACGTACGAGACCTCGTCCACCGGCTCCATCGTAGTTCGGAGCGGCTCGCGTGGAACGCCTCAATGTGGCTCGTGGCCGGAGCGCCCGCATAGAATTACGGCGCCTCATGGCCCGCAAGCACGCCCTCGCGGTCGCGGCGCTCATCGTCTGCGCCCTCGTCCTCGCGTCGACAGCGCTCGCCGGAAACGGCGGCCTGGGCCCTCCGGAGTCGGTGTCCGACTCGGGCAGAGCGATCAGCAGGCTCTACTGGATCATCTTCGGGATCTGCGCCGTCGTGTTCGTCCTCGTCGAGGGTGCGCTCGTCTGGTTCATCTTCCGCTTCCGGCGCCGCTCGGAGTCCGACCCCCTGGGGGAAGGCCCGCAGCTGCACGGCAACACCCGTCTCGAGGTGATCTGGACGATCGTCCCGGCGGTGATCCTCGTCGTGATCGCCGCCTTCACCTTCGCCTCCGTGCCGACGGTCAACGCGAGCCCGGAGCGAGGCGAGAAGCCGCTCGTGGTCAGGGTCACGGCGCACCAGTTCTACTGGCAATACGAGTACCCCAACGGGACGCTCACGCTGGACACGCTACGCGTCCCGGTCGGCCGGCTCGTGCGGTTGGAGCTGACGTCCCCGGACGTGATCCACAGCTGGTGGGTGCCTCAGATCACGGGGAAGCGCGACGCGATCCCGGGCCGGGTGAACACGCTCGACTTCCGCATCGACCAGGCCGGTGTCTACCAGGGCAAGTGCGCCGAGTTCTGCGGGATCGAGCACGCGGTCATGTACACGCGCGTCGCGGCGGTGCCGGGGCAGGACTACGACGCGTGGGTGAGCAAGGCCGCCGCGGCTCAGGACACGCCCGCCGGCGAGCTCGCGCTCGGCAAGGAGGAGTACGACAACGTCTGCGCGACGTGCCACGGCCTCGCCGGCGAGGGCGGCATCGGCCCGCCGATCGCGGGCAAGGTGACGAGCAAGGCGGGGTTGACGAAGCTCCTGTACGAGGGCCAGGACCAGCCGAGCCTGTCGAGCTACATGCCGCCGGTCGGCCTCGGCTGGAGCGAGCAGCAGATCGACGACCTCTTCGAGTATCTGACCACCGATCCGACCCTGTCGGGCAAGGGGACACAGGCGAATGGCAGTTAGGGCCGAGGCGGCCGCACCGACCTGGCGGGACGGGACAGTCGTGAGCTGGCTCACGACGGTCGACCACAAGCGGATCGGAATCCTCTACATCGTCAGCGCCTACGTGTTCTTCGTCGGCGGCGGCGTGATGGCGCTCCTGATGCGCCTCCAGCTCGCCCAGGCGAACGCGGACATCGTGACCGAGAACGCCTACAACCAGCTCTTCACGATGCACGGCACGGCGATGCTGTTCCTGTTCGCGACGCCGATCTTCGCGGGGTTCGGCAACTACCTCGTGCCGCTGATGATCGGCGCGCGGGACATGGCCTTCCCGCGCCTGAACGCCCTCTCGTTCTGGCTCTTCTTCCTCGGCGCCGTGATCGTGATGGCGAGCTTCGGCGTCGAGGGCGGCGCCGCGAACGCCGCGTGGACGGCCTACACGCCGCTCTCCGGCCCCGAGTACAGCCCGCAGCTCGGTCAGGACCTGTGGATCCTCGGCCTCCACCTCGGAGGGCTCGGCGCGATCTTCGGCTCGATCAACTTCGTCGTCACGATCCACAACATGCGCGCCCCCGGGATGACCTGGATGCGCATGCCGCTGTTCGTCTGGGCGATCGAGGCGTACTCGCTCCTGATCGTGCTCGTCTTCCCGGTGCTCGCGGCCGCGCTGCTGCTGCTGCTCCTCGACCGGACGACCGGCACGTCGTTCTTCCTGCCGGACGACGGCGGCAGCGCCGTGCTCTACCAGAACCTGTTCTGGTTCTTCGGGCATCCGGAGGTCTACATCCTCGTGCTGCCCGCGATGGGGATGATCTCCGAGATCATCCCGGTGTTCGCGCGCAAGCCGATCTTCGGCTACAAGGCGGTCGCGTTCGCGACGATCGGAATCGCGTTCATCTCGATGCTCGTGTGGGCGCACCACATGTTCACGGTCGGGCTGCCCGACGCCCTGAACGGCTGGTTCATGGTCGCCTCGTACCTCGTCGCGATCCCGACGGGCGTGAAGGTCTTCAACTGGGTGGCGACGCTCTGGAAGGGGAACCTGTCGCTGAAGACGCCGATGCTGTTCGCGCTCGGCTTCATCGCCCTCTTCATCATGGGCGGCCTGTCCGGGATCCTCGTGGCGAGCTTCCCGGTCGACTACCAGCTCCACGACAGCTACTACATCGTCGCGCACTTCCACTACACGCTCCTCGGCGGGACGCTCCTCGGCCTCTTCGCCGGCTCGTACTACTGGTTTCCGAAGATCACCGGGCGGATGTACGACGAGCGGCTCGGCAAGCTCCACTTCTGGCTCTTCTTCGCCGGGTTCAACCTCTGCTTCCTGCCCCAGCACATGCTCGGCCTGATGGGGATGCAGCGCCGTGTGTACACGTACAACGAGCAAGGGCTGTTCGAGCTCTACAACCTGCTCTCGACGATCGGCGCTTTCCTCATGGGGATCGCCGTGCTCGTGTTCGCCGTCAACATGATCCGGAGCTGGCGCGCGGGCCCGCGGGTCGGGAACGACCCATGGGTCGCCGACACGCTCGAGTGGTACGTGACCTCGCCTCCGCCTCCGCACAACTTCGAGCGAGTCCCCTACGTGACGAGCTACCGTCCACTCCGGGATCTGCGGATGAAGATCGCGAACCAGCGATGAGAAGATCAACCACCCCGCGGCCGGGCTTGTGGCTCCACCTCACGGCGATCACCGCGACCATCGCCGTCGCGGCTGTCGTCGTCTCGGGATCCTGGCCGGGAATTGCCCACGACGCGGCCGCGCTGGTCGCGCTCGCGCTCCTCGCTGGCCTGACGCTGTCCGCCTGGCTCGCCCATCGCGACCGCCGCGACCTCGTCGTCGCGTCGAGCATCGCGCTCGCCCTCTACTCGGTGCAGGTCGGACTCGGGGCGCTGATCGCCTGGGCGGACACCGGAGCGTGGTCGCGCGGACTGCATCTCGGGCTCGGCGCGGTGACGCTCGCAGCGACCGCGACCGCCACGGGGCTGTCCTTCCGCGGCAAGCCGGTCGCTCCGGGCACGGCGCGCGACTACGTGACTCTGACCAAGCCGCGGATCATGTCGCTGCTCCTGCTGACCGCGGCCGGTGGGATGCTCGTCGGCGAGGGCGGCCTGCCGCCGCTCGGCCTCTTTCTCGCCACGATGGGCGGTCTCGCGCTCGCCTGTGGTGGCGCCTCGGCGCTGAACCACTACCTCGACCGCGACATCGACATCCACATGAAGCGGACCGACCGACGGCCGGTCGCGACGGGACGCATCCCCCCCGCGTACGCGCTCGAGTTCGGGCTCGCGCTCTCGGCGCTCTCGTTCGTCGTGCTGACGAGCTTCGTCAACGTGCTCGCCGCGGCGCTCGCGCTGTTCGGGAACCTCTTCTACGTGCTCGTGTACACGCGCTGGCTCAAGCGGACGACGCCGCAGAACATCGTCATCGGCGGCGCCGCGGGAGCCGTTCCGCCCGTCGTCGGCTGGGCCGCCGCGACGGGGAATCTCGCCCTGCCTGCGCTCTTCCTGTTCCTGATCGTCTTCGTCTGGACGCCGCCGCACTTCTGGGCGCTCGCCCTCCTGATCAAGCGCGACTACCAGGCGGCGGGTGTCCCGATGCTCCCGGTCGTCCGCGGCGAGCGCGAGACCGCCAGGCAGATCGTCCTCTACTCCCTCGCGCTCCTGGGCGTGACCCTCCTGCCGGTCTTATGGCACACGGCCGGACTGGTGTACCTCGTCTCCGCGGCAACGCTCGGCGCCGTCTTCGTCGGGCTCGCCCTTGCGCTCGCCAGACACACGGATCGTGCGCACGCACACCGGCTCTTCTCGTATTCGCTCACGTACCTGGCGCTTCTCTTCGTGGCCATGGCCGTCGACCCGATGGTGCTCTGATGGATCCCGAGCTCGAGCGCCGGAACCTCCGTCTGGGATTCCTGCTCTTCGCCGTTGCGTTCGTGCTCTTCGCCGGCGCGATCGTGGTGGCGGAGATCTACAACGCCGTCTGAAGACGGCACGGCTCCGCCGTGCCTCTTTCCCCACCGCCCGCCCCCGATCGGGGTCACCACCGGGCGCGCCTCCAGGGACACCGCTGCAACCCCACGCTCACCCCTTTGAGGGAACTGCGGCCCGGCTGTGCTGCCGACAACCATTCTCGTGATTGGAGCCGCACGAACGCTCGCCGCGCTCGCCGCCGCACTCGTCTTCGTCCCGGCCGCCCTTGCCGGCTCGAGCGTTCCGACAGGTCTGCACGGCTTCCTCCTCCGGGCGGACGAGGCGGCGCAGGCAACGCACACGTTCTCGCGCACCCCCGCCTTCTCCTGGAACAACGTCGCGGGGGCCGAGCGCTACGAGTTCCAGGTCTCGACCTCGAAGTCGTTCGCCGACAACGCGCTCGTCTGGGAGGACACGAAGATCGTCGGCCCGCTGGCGACCGTTCCGCTCACTCTTCCCTGGATCAGCGGCGCGCGCTACTCGTGGTACGCACGGGTCCGCGCCGTCGTCGAGGGCGAGGAGCAGGCGTGGAGCGCGCCCTACGGATTCAACATGCGCCCGGGCGGCGCGCCGCGCAGCCTCTCCAACGGGACGAACCCCAACCCCGGCATGGTTCGCTGGACGCCGGTCGAGGGTGCGACCGCCTACGAGGTGCTCTTCCTCTACGACTTCGCCCAGGGCAAGTCGAAGCGCATCAGGACCGCCACCACGGCGGCCGACCTGCGCGAGTACTACACGTTCGCGAACAACTTCCCGAGTGTGATCTTCTGGCGCGTCCGCGCGATCCGCGAGATCGAGGGGAAGCCGCTGAACAGCCTGCCCGTCGTCTCCTACGGGCCCTGGAGCGCCAAGAACCGCACCGTCGAGCCGACGTTCGCGACGGGAACGATCAACCTCCTCGGCTCGATCTCCCGCGCCGGAGCGACCGACGTGCAGGGCACGGCCACGTATCCCGGAGCGCACGCGCTCACCCCCGGTTTCTGGTGGAGCGGCAACAACACGGGCGCGCCGGACTTCCTCGGCGCGTGCTCGCCCGAGGTCTCGCTGACGCTCGGCTCGCACGCCGCGAGCTCGTGCCCGCTGTTCCACGTCTACGTCTACACCGACGCCGACTGCGTCAACCGCGTCTACGTCTCGGATCTGGTCGGAAGCCCGGCGTTCGTCCCGCGCCTGACCGGGCCGCTCGATCTCCCCGACGATCCCGGCAGCCTCGCCAAGGCGCCCTCGATCTTCCTCAAGGACGCCGAGAAGGAAGGCGACGTCTTCGACGCCGGCGACGAGGAGCTGACGCCGACCGGGCTGACGACGGATGACAGCGCCGCGGCCGCCGCCACCGGCACGACCACCACCACGACGACGGGTACCACAACGGGCTCGGACGCCACCACGACGGGGTCCACGAGCACGACGGAGTCGAGCGACGAGACGGCCTCGCGCAAGTCGAGCCTGTGGGACAACGACTGGCCGACGAGCCGCTACTACTGGGTAGTCGTCCCGGCGGTGCCGTACATCACCGAGGACAAGAAGGTCATCTACAAGGACGTCGCCTTCGCCGAGGAGATCTGCGCCGCGGGCCTGTACATGCCGTTCGGCAAGACCAGCGAGGCGGTGCTGACCAACGCCTCCGGAGTCCCGTACGTCTCGGGCCTCTCCTCGGAGGGTCAGCTCGTCGCCGCGACAACCGACAAGCCCGCGTTCTTTGGCAAGCCGGTGATTGCGTGGCAACCCGCGCCGGGCGCCCAGCGCTACGAGGTCCAGTGGAGCGCGAAGGCATACCCGTGGAAGACGAAGGGCAGCCTCACGACGCCCTCGACGACGGCACTCCTCGACCTCCCGATCGGGACGTGGTACTACCGCATCCGCGGCCTCGACTCGACGCTTCCGGGCCCGTCCGGCCTGACGTGGAGCGACCCGGCCTACGTCCAGATCGTGGCGCCCACCTACCAGGTCGTCTCGAAGAGCGAGAAGCTCAGGAAGGCGAAGCTTCGGAGGAACCACCGATGACGCGCACTCGCGCCTTCGTGGCCACGCTCGTCGCCCTGCTCGCGCTCGTGCTCGTTCCCGCGGCGCTCGCGGCCCCCGGCACGCCCGACCTCGAGGCGTCGTCGGACACCGGGGCGAGCCAGACCGACGACATCACGAACAACCCCACGCCGACGTTCCAGATCGCAAACCCGAGCGGGCTCGACGTCACGCTCTGCCTCGTCAGCTCCGATTCGACTGCCGCTCCGAGCCCCTACGGGACGGACACTTCGGGAAACAGCACCGTCTCGATCACCGCGAGCACGATCTCCGACGGCACCTACAAGGTGACCGCGCGCGAGGGCGTCGACTGCTCGGGCGCCCCGTCCGACGGCTACCTCCTGCTCGCCGTCGACACGAGCGCCCCGGAGCAGCCGAAGGCACCCGTGCTGCTGAGCGTCGGTGGTCTCGACGGCGACACGACCTACACCGGCACGCCGATCTTCCTCGTCGCCGCCGAGTCGAGCTCGACCGTCACGCTGTTCAACGGCGGCACCTGCACCGGCACTGTCACGGGTTCCGCAGCCTCGGTCTCGGGAACCGCGAACGTGAGGGTCGCGCCTGCGCTCGCCGACGGCGACCACACGGTCTCGGCCACGGCAACCGATCCGGCCGGCAACGTCTCCCCGTGCTCGAACGCCACCGACTTCACGGTCGACCAGACGCCTCCGACCGTCTCGACCCCCGATCTGATCGACGACGACGGCTCGAGCCCGGACGACAACCTCACCAGCTTCCCGCGCCCCCGGTTCACCGTCGCGACCGAGACCGGCGCCGTGGTCACGATCTACGAGAACGGCATCGCGCTCGGGTCGGCCACCGCGGCCGGCGGCGTCGCGACCGTCCAGGTGCGAGAAGCCCTCTGGCTCGACCCCGGCGCACACTGCGTGTACGCGATCGGCGTCGACTCCGTCGGCAATCCCAGCGGAGCGACGACCGACCTCTGCATCACCGTCGCGGCCGGAGTTCCCCCGTTCACGAGCAACCTCGGCGTGGCGCTCTCGGGCGAGTGGCTCTCGCTGAAGCTGTCCTCGTCCGTGTCCGCAACGGCGACGATCCGCGTGCTCGTCAAGGGCAAGGTCGTCGTCAAGACGAAGCGCAAGCTCGTCCACGGCAAGCGGACGAAGGTCGGCATGCAGCTCCCCACGCGCGTTCGCGGCGCCCGCAAGCTCGTCGTGATCGCGACGCTGCGCAGCGCCGACGGCCGCCGCATCGACCTGCGGCGCATCGTCAGACGCTAGCCGGCGCCTCCTCGTAGATCGCAGTACCCTCGCGTAGACACCCCGCGGGTCCGCGGCGAGTTCTCCGTGCGAGAATGCGCGCATGAGCGCGCCGATCGACGGCGAGGCTCCGGCCGAGGAGCGCCGCCCCGCGGCGACGATCGTCTTCGCGGACATCGTCGGTTTCACGAGTCTCTCGGAGGAGCTGGATCCCGAGGACGCACGAGCGCTGATCAAGGACTGCATGACGAGTTTGCGCGCGATCGTCGAGCGCTATGAAGGCACCGTGGACAAGGTGATCGGCGACGCGCTGATGGCGGTGTTCGGCGCTCCTCGTGCTCTCGGCGACGACGCCGAGCGCGCGGTCCGGGCCGCGCTCGAGATGCACCAATGCGGGCGCGACCTGGGTGGAAAGCTGGGCGAGCTCGAGCTGCGCGTCGGCGTGAACACGGGCGAGGTGATCTTTGCGCCGGTCGAGGAGGGCGGCCGCCCGACCGTTATCGGTGACGTGGTCAACACCGCGCAACGGATCCAGGCCGCGGCGGCGCCAAGAGCAGTGCTCGTCGGCGAGGGCACGCACCGCGCGACGGCTCGGTCGATTGCCTACGAGGAGGCGCCGGAACTCGTGGCAAAGGGAAAGAGTCGCCCGCTTCGCGTCTGGCAGGCCATCGGCACGCGGGAGAGCCCTCCCGGTCATGGACCGATCGTCGGTCGGGACCACGAGCTCGGTCTCATCGACGGTGCCTGGAAGCGCGTCGTCGCGGACGCGAGGCCGCACCTCGTAACCGTCGTCGGCCCTCCCGGCATCGGCAAGAGCCGGCTGGCCCAGGAGATCGTGGCGCAGGTCGACGACGCCGGGGGCCGAAGCCTCCGTGGTCGATCGATCTCGTACGTGGAAGGCGGTGCCTATGCACCGTTCGCGGAGCAGGTGAGGCAGGCCGCGGGGATCGTCGAGACCGACTCGACGAGCGTGGCCCGTGAGAAGCTCGACCAACGAGTGGCCGGGCTACTCGATCAGGGCGCCGCCGAGGTCGCCCAGCACCTTGCCGTCCTGATCGCGCTCACCCCGCAGGAGGTGATCGCCGACAAGGAGGCGCTGTTCTTCTCCGCGAGGCGCTTTGTCGAGGCGCTTGGACGCGAGGCGCCCACAATCCTGGTCTTCGAGGACGTTCACTGGGCGGACGCGAGCCAGCTCGAGCTCGTCGAGACGCTCGCAGGGCGTCTACGCGAGACTCGCGTGCTCGTGCTCGTGCTCGCGCGGCCGGAGCTCTTCACGGTCCGGCCCGACTGGGGAGGCGGGATGCTCTCTCATCTCGCGCTCGAGCTCGATCCTCTCTCGCCCGAGAGCTCGGAGACGCTGGCGCGAAGGCTCCTCGCCCGCTGGGCGCCCGGCGCCGAGCCCGACATGGCCACGCGTCTCGGACGGACGGCGGAAGGCAACCCGCTGTTCATCGAGGAGCTCGCCGCGACGATCGTCGAGCGGAACGCCGAAGCCGCCAACGTGCTGCCGACGAGTGTGAGGGAGATCATCGCCGCACGGATCGACGCGTTGCCCGAAACGGAGCGGGCCGCGGTACTCGACGCATCTGTCGTCGGCAAGGTGTTCTGGCGCGGCGCGCTCGAGCGCCTCGATACGGGCGGTGACCTCGGAGGGGTCCTCGACAGCCTGGAGCGCCGCGACCTCGTTCGGCGCCAGACGTCCTCACGTCTGGAGGGTGAAGAGGAGTACGCCTTCAAGCACATCCTCATCCGCGAGGTCGCGTACGAGACGCTCCCTCGCTCCGCACGGCGTGAGCGGCACGCGGAGGTAGCGCGCTACATCGAGGAGGAGGCCGGCGACCGGGTAGGCGAGCAGGCGGCGACGCTTGCACACCATTGGCGTGAGGCCGGTGAGCCGGAGCGCGCAGTCTCGTACCTGCTGCACGCCGCCGAGCTGGCAGGCCACGCCTGGGCGCAGCGCGAAGCGGCTGCGCTGTACGACGCGGCGCTCGCGCTCGTACCCGAGAATGACTCAGCACTGCGTGTTCAGATCCGGCTTCGCCGCGCGGTTGCACACCAGCAGGCCGCGGAATTCGGCCCCGCGATCGCCGAACTGGAGGCGCTCGTCCCGTTGCTGGCCGGCACCGAGCGCTTCGAAGCGTTGCAGGCGGCCTTCAACGCCGCGTTCTGGGCGGCCGACGCCGAGCGCTCCCTGGCCGCGTCGAAGCAGGCGAAAGAGCTCGCCGACGAGCTAGACGACGACGAGCTGCGGGCGCTCGCCCAGTACTTCTCCGCCGCCTCGGCGGCCATGGTCGGCCGGCTCGACGAGTCGGCTGCCCTCAGCGAAGCGGCACTCTCGCATTGGCCGCCTGGCGCGCGCCAGGTCGAGCTCGTCGACGCTCTCTGGTGGGCCGGACTACAGGACTACTGGCGAGGGGAGTACGGGCGCTCGAGCGACAGGTCGCTCGCGGCGAGACGCCTTGGCATGGAGGTCCGCAACGCGCCGGGAGTCGTCAACGGGCACGCGCATCACGCGCTCTCCCTCGTCGGTCTCGGTCGTCACGAGGAAGCGCTGCGCGTCCTCGAAGACGGAGCGGCAGTCGGGCGGGACCTCGAGATCCAGCCGATCTTTACCTCACGGCTGCTCAACATGTGGGGCGGCGCGCTCCGGGAGCTCCACGAGCTCGACGCCGCGCGCGCGAAGAACGAGGAGGCGATCGAGCTCGGAGCCCGCATCGGCTTTCCCGGCGCCCAGATCAGCGGCAAGATCGATCTCCTACTGGGCGATCTCGCCGCCGGCGACGTGGGATCCGCGGAGAGTGCGTGGCCCGAGCTGTGGGAAGCTGCCGAGCGCACCGCCGGCTGGCACCAGTGGCTCTGGATGACACGCCTCTCCGCCGCCAAGGCGGAGATCGCATTGGCCGCCGGCCGCCTCGAAGAAGCCGAGGAGGCTGCGCGCGCGGCCCTCGAGCTTGCCGCCCGTTACGGCCGCCTCAAGTATGTGGTCGCCTCCCAGACCACGCTCGGGATTGCGCTGACCCAGCGCGGCCAGTTCGCGAATGCCGTCAACGCGCTCCACCGTGCCGGAGCGGGCGCCGACAAGCTCGGGCATCCGCCATCGCGCTGGCGCGCGGCCGAGGCGCTCGCGGCGGCGCTCCACGGGGCGGGCGACGACACCGCCGCCGAGGAAGCCGCTCGAGCTGGAGCCGACGAGATTCGTGCGTTTGCGGCCGGGCTCGCAGATCACCGGCGTGACCGGTTCCTCGAGCGTGCCTTCGCGGCCGCGCCGTCCTCGGCGAGCTAGCGTCGAACGGGGCGGTTTGGCCTTCGCCGACCGGCGGTCGGTCGCCGGGCCGGGTCGTGGGTCAGGTCGCCCGATCGGGCCGTTGGCCGGGCGAAGGGGCGCCAACTACCGCCTCCTCGTAGATCGGATCGCGCGAGAAGCTGTCGAGCTGCTCCGAGAGCAGGTCGCTTGCCGTCCGCCTATCCGCCCGACGCGGTGCCACGGGCACGCCGTCGACCTCGACGGAGGTGAGCTCGGCGGCGTCGGCTCGCTCGAGGTCGACTCTCCGCTCGAGCCGAGCGCCCAGCCAGCGGGCGAGCAGGAGAGCCTCGGTAACGGGCCCCGTCACGCGGAGCTGCGAGGCTGCGGCGACGTCCGGCCAGAGGCTTGCGATCGCGAGCCGCCACGGCGCCGTTCGCGCCCACGCGAGGTCGGAGACCGCGACGCGGTCGAGGTAGCCGGCGAGCCTTCCGAACGTCGCGGGCGGGTCGTCCCACTCGCCCGAGTCGACGACGAGCCGATCGGCGACCCCGACGAGCTCCTCGAAGGGCTCGGAGCCGAACGGAAGCTCCCCGCGCCAGCGCAGAAACACCGGTAGGTCGGCTACGAGCAGGGGCAGGACGACGCTCGCTGGCGACGCCGCGCGGGCGCCGTTCAGGCGGATCTCGATCGCCTCGGCACAGATCTCGCGGCCGAGGCCGGCGCTCGGGAAGCAGAGGACGTCGACCTCGGCGTCGAGCTCCGTCGCGCGGAGAGTCAGGCCTCGGCAAGAGGATGATCAGACGCGAGGGATGGCGCTCGGCGAGACCCGCCTGCACGGCGCGCGCGGCGGCCTCCCACCGCTCGGGAACCCAGGCGACATGCGTCGCAGAGCTCGTCCGCAAAGCCGGCGTCCCGTCCCGTCCCGCCATCCCCTCCCGAAGGCGCGTGAGCTCCTTCTCGATGTCGCGAATCGTGGCGTCAGCGATCACGTGCTTCAGTGGCGACGCCACGAGCGGCCGTCGCGGTGCAGAAGCTCGTCGGCGGCAACCGGCCCCCACGTACCCGCCGCGTAGTTCGGGAAGCCCGGGCGGCCGCGCTGCCAGGACGCGACCATCGCGTCGACCAGCGACCATTGCTCCTCGATCTCGTCGGCGCGGGTGAAGAGCGTCGCGTCGCCGAGCAGGCAGTCGAGGATCAGCCGCTCGTACGCTTCGGGAAGCCCGGTGCGAAACGCGCCTCCGTAGAGGAAGTCCATGTGCACCGTGCGGATCGACAGGCCCTGACCGGGCACCTTCGCGCCGACGGCTAGCGAGACGCCCTCGTCCGGCTGGATGTGGAGCAGGAGAACGTTCGGCCGGAGGCCGTCGGCCGCGTCGATCTCGAACGGGGGGTGCGGCGCCCGCTTGAACTGGATCGCGATTGTCGTCTCGCGCCGCGCGAGGCGCTTGCCCGCGCGAATGTAGAACGGCGTGTCCGCCCAGCGCCAGTTGTCGACGTAGAGCTTGGCCGCGAGGTACGTCTCCGTGCTCGAGTCGGGCGCCACGCCCGGCTCCTCGCGGTAGCCGCCGACCGGAGCGGCCTCGACATGGCCGGGGCCGTACTGGCCGCGCACGACGTGCTTCGGCCCGGGTGTGTGCATCGCGCGCAGCACCTTCACCTTCTCGTTGCGGACCTCGTCGGCCGAGAAGCGGCTCGGCGGCTCCATGGCCGTCAGCGCGAGCAGCTGCAGCAGGTGGTTCTGGATTACGTCTCTCGTCACTCCGGCCTGCTCGTAGAACGAGGCGCGGCCCTCGATTCCGATCGACTCGGCGACGGTGATCTGCACGTGGTCGACGAACTGGCGGTTCCAGATCGGCTCGAAGATCCCGTTCGCGAAGCGCAGGACGAGCATGTTCTGGACCGTCTCCTTGCCGAGGTAGTGGTCGATCCGGTAGATCTCCCGCTCCTCGAAGTGCGCGCGGATGACGTCGTTCAGCCGCCGCGCGCTCGCGAGGTCGTGGCCGAACGGCTTCTCGATGATCAGCCGCGTCCAGCCGTCCGTACTCCGGCGCTTCCCCAGCTGCGTCGTGATCACCTCGATCGCGGCGGGCGGCACGGCGAGGTAGTAGACGCGGTTCCCCGGGATGCCGAGCGCGCCATCGAGCTCCTCGAGCGTACGCTCGAGCTCCCACTCCGGCTCGTCGTCTGCGAGCTCCGAGGTGACGTAGCGCATTCCGGCGCAGAGCCGCTCCCAGACCTCCTCCCGGAAGCCCTCCCGTCCGAACGACTCGACGGCCTCGCGCATCGACGCCCGGAACTCCTCGTCGGTCATCGGCGTCCGCGCGCAGCCGACGATCGCGTAGCGCTCAGGCAGGTAGCCGTTCGCCTCGAGCGCGTAGAGAGCCGGGACGAGCTTGCGCTTCGTCAGATCGCCGGACGCGCCGAAGATCGTGAGCACGAACGGCTCGGGCGTCCGGCGGACGCGGAGCCCCTCGAGCAGCGGGTTCTCCAGCTGCGACGTCGTGCCCGACGGTACGCGGGTGGGGTGGTGGGGGGTCGTTTCGACGCTCACGCAGGGACGAGCGTGCCGCTCTTGGCCCTGATCCCCTCGAGGAGCTCGACGAACGAGTCGGCGAACTTCTCGACGCCCTCGCGCTCGAGCGTCTCGGTCACGTCGTCGTAGTCGACGCCCACGGCGGCGAGGTCGTCGAGCAGCGCGCGCGCCTCGTCGACGCCCTGCTCGAGCGTGTCCGCGACCACCCCGTGATCCTGAAAGGCGCGGATCGTCTCCTCGGGCATCGTGTTGACGGTCATCGGGCCGATCAGCTCCTCGACGTAGAGCACGTCGCGGTAGTCGGGGTTCTTCGTCGAGGTGGAGGCCCAGAGGCACCGCTGCGGCCGCGCGCCCTTCGACGCGAGGAACTCCCACCGCTCGTCCGAGAAGAGCTCGCCGTAGCGCTCGTAGGCGAGCTTCGCGTTGGCGACGGCGAGCTTGCCGCGCAGGTCGAGCGCCGCGCCGCCGATCTCCTCGAGCCGCCGGTCCGCCTCGGTGTCGACGCGGGAGACGAAGAAGCTCGCGACGGAGCTGACCGTGTGGGGATCGCCGCCGTGAGCGACGAGGCGCTCGAGCCCGCGGATGTACGCCCCGGCCACGTCGGCGTAGCGCTCGAGCGAGAAGATGAGCGTGACGTTGATCGACCTGCCCTTCGCGATCATGTCCTCGATCGCCGGCAGACCGGGCCTCGTCGCGGGGATCTTCACGTAGAGGTTCGGCCGCTCGAGCAGCGCGTGGAAGCGCGCCGCCTGCGCGGTCGTCCCCTCGGTGTCGTAGGCGAGCGTCGGGTCGACCTCCATCGAGACGTAGCCGTCGAGGCCTTCGGTCCGTTCCCAGACGGGTCGCAGGAGATCGCAGGCGTCGCCGACGTCCCGGGCGCCGAGCTGGATGAACACCTCCGCCGGGTCGGTTTCGCCCGCGAGCACCTCCCTGAGCTGCTCGTCGTAGGCGTCGCCGGTTGCGAGGGCCTTCTGGAAGATCGTCGGATTCGAGGTGACGCCCGTGACGGCGTCCTCGTCCATCATCCGCGCGAGCTCGCCCCTGTGGACGAGATCGCGCGAGAGCGTGTCGATCCAGACGCTTTGACCGTGCTCGGCGAGCTCCTGGAGTCGTGTCTTGGACATTCGCTTCCTCCTCAGGCGTGCTGTCGACGGGCGAGCAGCGTGCGCGCACGTCCGGCGACGTTCTCGGGTGTGAAGCCGTACTCGGCCATGACGATCGCACCGGGAGCCGAGGCGCCGAAGCGCTCGACGGAGACGACGTCGCCGTGCGCGCCGACCCAGCGTTCCCAGCCGAGCGAGACGCCCGCCTCCACGCCGAGACGCGCGTCGACGTCGGGTGGGAGCACCGAGTCCCGGTACTCCTCGGTCTGCTCGGCGAAGAGCTCCCAGCACGGGAGCGAGACGACGCGCGCGGCGACGCCGTCCGCGGCGAGCAGGTCGGCAGCGCCGAGAGCGACCGAGACCTCGGAGCCGGTCGCGACGAGGATCAGGTCCGGCGAGCCGTTGCCCGCGTCGCGCAGCACGTAGCCGCCGCGTTCCGCGCCGGCGACCGCGTCGGCGTCGAGCACGGGCACGTCCTGGCGGGTGAGCAGGAGCGCGACGGGGCCGTCCTCGCGCGCGAGCGCGACCTTCCAGGCGATCGAGGTCTCGTTCGCGTCGGCGGGGCGAATCACCCAGAGGTTCGGAATCGCGCGCAGGGCCGCGTAGTGCTCGACGGGCTGGTGCGTCGGCCCGTCCTCTCCGAGGCCGATCGAGTCGTGCGTCCAGACCCAGACGACGGCGAGACCGGAGAGCGCGGAGAGCCTGACCGAGCCCCGCATGTAGTCGCTGAAGATGAGAAACGTGGAGCCGTACGGCTTGACCATGCCGCCGTGCAAGGCGAGCCCGTTGACGATCGCGCCCATGCCGTGCTCCCGCACGCCGAAGGGGATGTTGCGGCCCGCGTAGGTCTGCGCGAAGACACCGGCGCCGTCGAAGCTGGTGCGCGTCGACTCGACCAGGTCGGCCGCGCCGCCGATCATCGTGGGCGCGTACGGCTGGAACGCACGCATGATCGTCGCGCCGGCCGCGCGGGTGGCGAGCTTCGACTTCTCGGCCGGATCGAAACGAGGCAGGGCCTTCTCCCAGCCCGGCACGAGCTCGCCGTTCCACGCGCGGTCCCAATCGTCGGCTTCGTCCGGGAACGAGGCGCGCCAGGCGTCGAAGCGCCCGCGCCACTCGTCCTGCTCGGCCGCTCCCCGCTCGCTCAGGCTCATGTGCGCGTACACGCCATCGGGAACGACGAAGTGCACGTCGGGATCCCAGCCGAGCGCCTCCTTCGTCGCGCGCACCTCGTCCTCGCCGAGCGGCGCGCCGTGCGCCTTCGCCGTGTCCTGCGCGTGCGGAGCCGGATAGGCGATGTGGCTGCGAACGGCGATCAGCGACGGGCGCCCGTCCTCGGCGCACGCGGCTGCGATCGCGGCGCGCAGCTCCCCGAGATCGTTGACGTCGGCGACATGTTGGACGTGCCACCCGTAGGCCTCGAAGCGCCCGGCCTTGTCCTCGGAGTCAAAGCTGAGCGCGGTCGTGCCGTCGATCGTGATCCTGTTGTCGTCGTAGAGCGCGACGAGCTTGCCGAGGCAGAAGGCGCCTGCCAGCGAGCACGCCTCGGAGGCGACGCCCTCCATCAGGTCGCCGTCCGAGGCGATCACGTAGACGTGGTGGTCGACCACATCGTGGCCCGGGCGGTTGAAGCGCTGCGCGAGAAACCGCTCGGCCATCGCCATGCCGACCGCATTGGAGATCCCCTGTCCGAGCGGGCCGGTCGTGGCCTCGATTCCCGGCGTGTGGTGCACCTCCGGGTGCCCTGGGGTCTTCGAGCCCCACTGGCGGAAACGCTGGAGCTCCTCGAGCGAGAGGTCGTAGCCGGCGAGATGGAGAGCCGCGTACTGGAGGATGCAGGCGTGGCCGGCCGAGAGCACGAACCGGTCGCGGTCGGGCCAGTGGGGATCGGCCGGGTTGGCGCGCAGGAACTCGCGATAGATCAGGTACGCGGCCGGAGCAAGGGCCATCGCCGTGCCGGGATGCCCCGCGTTGGCCTTCTGGACCGCGTCCATCGCGAGCGTCCGGATCGTGTCGATGGAGAGGCGCTCGATGTCGGTCACGGCACTCTCACCATACCCGCACCGGTCGTTTCCACACGATTCGCGGGTGGACGGCTCGCGCTGCGGCGCCAGGGGCCGCCATCCGCCGCTCCACGCCCGCCGTGGACCGATCCGGACGGCGGTGAGAGCGTCCGAACTGCGTCCCAGGTGGACATGTCCCCTTGCCTGTCCCCGAGACATGTCCTGTCGGACAGGTTGACGCTTGGCTAGGTGGCCGGAGCCGCGGCAAGGTAGTAGGCGCCAGCGCAATCCCAGTCCGGGGCCGACCTTCGGACAGGGCCCGACGAGCCGCGTCCTGCAGCCTGTCCCCAGGGCGTGGCCCGTCGGGCCCATGCCGAGCAGCGTTGGCTGACTCTGCGACCATGGGGACGTGGCGGTAGTGATCGCATCCAGCCTGCGCAAGGAGATCGCGGGCTCCGTGCTTTTCGACGGCGTCGCGTTCAAGCTCGAGCGCCGCGACCGGCTCGCGCTGTCCGGACCGAACGGCGCCGGGAAGACGACGCTGCTTCGCATCCTCGTCGGCGAGACGCGGGCCGACGGGGGCGAGCTCGCCTTCGAGAAGGGAACCCGCATCGCCCTGCACGACCAGCGCCCTCCCCTGCAGCGAGAGCTGACGCTCCGCGAGTACATCCTCGACGGCGCGCGCGAGCTGGTCGCGACCGAGGAGGAGCTGCGCCGCCTCGAGACGGCGATGGCGGGTGGCGCGCACGACCAGCAGACACTTCGCGCGTACTCGCGCGCACAGGCTCGGCTCGAGCACGCCGGCGGCTACCGGTGGCGCGACCGCGCGAACGCCACAGTGCGCGGGCTCGGCTTCGCCGACGCCGACCTCGACCGGAGTCTCCGCACCTTCTCCGGCGGCGAGCTCACGCGCGCATCGCTCTCGCGCGCGCTGGCGGGCGACCCCGATCTGATCCTGCTCGATGAGCCCACGAACCACCTCGACGTCGCGAGCATCGAATGGCTCGAGCGAGAGCTCACCTCCCTGGACGCGGCGGTCATGCTCGTCGCCCACGACCGCTGGTTCCTGGAGGCGGTAACGAGCGCCACGCTCGAGCTCGAGGCGGGCCGCTCGACCTACTTCGCCGGGCCGTGGCACGCCTGGCGGCGGGAGAAGGCCGAGCGCGCCGCGCACGCCCAGAAGACAGCCGACCGGATCGGCGATGACATCGAGCGGCTCGAGCGCTTCGTCGAGCGGTTCCGCTTCAAGAAGACCAAGGCGAAGCAGGCGCAGGCGAAGCTGACGCAGATCAAGCGGCTCGAGCAGGAGCAGTCGGCCGCGAAGACAGAGCACGCGCTGCTCACCCGCCGGTCTCGAAAGCTCGGCTTCGATTTCGGCGATCCGCCACGAAGCGGACGCGTGGTTCTCGAGATCGAGGACGCCGCGGTGGCGGTCGGCGATCGGATCCTGCTCGAGCACGTCTCGCTGGCGCTCGAGCGCGGCGAGCACGTCGCCCTCGTCGGCCCGAACGGAAGCGGCAAGACGACCCTACTTGAGCGGACCGTGGCCGGCGACTTCAAGCTCGGCTACGGCGTCGAGATCGGCTACTTCCCCCAGCAGGAGGTGCACCTCGACGAGCGCGGCAGCGTGCTCGACTGCGCGCAGACCATGACCGGACTCACCCGCCCGCGGGCTCAATCGCTGCTGGGGCGCTTCCTCTTCTCGGGGTGGGAGGCGCACGAGAAGCCGGTGACCGCGCTCTCGGGCGGAGAGCGACGCCGGCTCGCTCTGGCCGTCCTCGTCGCGTCGGGCGCGAACTTCCTCATCCTCGACGAGCCGACGAACCACCTCGACCTCGAGAGCCGCGAGGCGCTCGAGGCAGCGCTCGAGGCGTTCCCGGGTACGGTCCTGCTCGTCTCCCACGACCGCGCGCTCCTCGACGCGATCGCTCAGCGCACGGCCGCGGTCGAGAACGGCACGCTGCGCGCCTACGACGGCGGCTGGGCCGAGCTCCTCGCCCGCCGGGCAGAGCTCGAGACACGGACGCCACCGCCCCGGCCGGAGCCGAGGCGGTCCCCGAGCGGGAAGCCCGTGCGAGGAGAGCGCGATCCAGTCGCCGCAATCGAGGCGAGGATCGAAGAGCAGGAGCGGACGATCGCCACCCTCGAGGCGAGGCTCGCCGACAACTGGAGCGACGCCGACCTCGTCGCGGCTCACCGCGCCGCGCGCGACGAGCTGCACCGGCTCCTCGCCGAGTGGGAGCCCCTGCTGGACGCGGGCGAGGGGAGCCTCGCCCCCACGGTCGACCCCGCGTCGTAGCTCCCTACGAGCCGAAGGTCGCGATCAGAGCCTCGGCGACGACGCCCATCGGCCGACCGGAAACCTGACTTGCCCGGCGCAAGCGGGCGAAGGCCTCCTGCTCTGTCAGCCCTTCGCGCTCCATCAGCAGGCCCTTCGCGCGCTCGACCACCTTGCGAGTGGCGAGCGCCTCGGCAAGGGACTGTGCCTCCTCGCGAAGCGCTTCGAGCTCGAGGTGACGTGCCCGCGCCGCCTGGATCGCCGGAACGAGGTCGGTCTCGCGAAACGGCTTCACGAGGTAGCCGAAGACCCCGACGTCGACGGCTCGCGCGACGATCTCGTCCTGGCCGTAGGCAGTGAGCATGACGATGGGAATCGGCCGCTCGGCGAGGATCCGGCGGGCTGCCTCGATCCCGTCGAGCCTCGGCATTCTCACGTCGAGGATGGCGAGGTCGGGTGCCGTCGCGGTCGCCAGCGCAACCGCCTCCTCGCCGTCGCGCGCCTCGGCGCAGACCTCGAAACCCGCGCGCTCGAGGATCGAGCGCAGGTCGAGGCGAATCAGCGTCTCGTCCTCGGCGACGAGAATCCTCATGAGAACGGCAGCGCTTCGCGCCGCGTCCTTCCCCACCGCCCACCCCCGAACGGGATCACCACCGGTCCCCACCACCCACCCCCGAACGGGATCACCACCTGGCCGCGTCGTCTCATGCGGGGAAGGCGACTCGCGCCTGAGTCCCCCTCCCACCCGTGAGCGACAGCTCCCCGCGGAGCTCGTCGCGGACGAGGGCGCGGACGATCGAGAGGCCCGTGCCTTCCTCGGCACCGTCGGCCCAGCCGCCGTCGTCGGAGACCGTGAGCGTCACCGTTCCGTTCCGCCGAGCAAGGTCGACGTGAACCGCGTCGCCGCCGTGCTCGAGCGCGTTCTGGAGGAGCTCGGTGAATACGAGCGCAAGCGCCGTCGCCCGCTCGCCGTGGAGATGGACGGGCTCGACGGTCGCGTCGACCCGCTTCGCCGAGCCGAGCCCCTGGAGGATCGTCTCGCGCAGGCGCTCGACGAGCGCGCCCAGGTCGACGTCGTCGTCGCGACGCTCGGTGAGAACCTCGTGCACCGCGGCGATGGCCAGGATGCGGTTGACGGAGTCGGCGATCGCCTGCCTGGCGTCGACGTCCTCCGACGCCGCCTGGAGCCGTAGGAGGGACGCGACGGTCTGCAGGTTGTTCTTGACGCGGTGGTGGATCTCCTGCGCGAGCACCCCGCGCATCACCGCCCGCCCGTGCTCGAGAGCGACGGCCGCCTGGTTGGCGATCGACCCGAGCAGGCGCTCGTCCTCGGCCGTGAAGGGTGCGTCCCGATCGCAGACGAGCTCCCCGAGCTGTCTCCCCTTCAACAGCAGGGGCAGTCTCAGCGCGTACGCGCCCGCGCGGCCCTCGGGCCACGCGACCCGGCCGTCCTCGAGCACGAGCGCTGCACCGGTCGCGTCGAGCGCGGACATGGTCGTCTCGACGATCCGCTCGAGCGACTCCTCGAGGTAGAGCGACTGCGAGACGGCCTCGGAGATCCGTGAGAGCGCCTCCAGCTCCGCGACCCGCCGCTGCGCGTGGTCGTAGAGCTTCGCGTTCTCGATCGCCTGGGCGACCTGGCCGGCGATCGCGACGAGGAGATCGACCTCTGCCTGCCAGTACGACCGCGGCGCCTCGGTGCGGATATTGAGCGCCCCCTCGAGCCGATTCTTGAAGAGGATCGGCACCGCGAGAATCGACTGGTAGTGCTCCTCGTGCAGGTTGGGGAAGCTCTTGAAGCGCGGATCGAGATGGGCGTCGCGGGCGATCATGACCGGCTCCCGATCGGCGGCGGCGGCGCCCGTGATCCCCTCGCCGACGCGCATCTTGGGCACCCGCGTCAGCTCGTCGACCCGCGTTCCGCACGACGCGCGCAGCACGAGCTCGTCCGCGCCCTCGTCGTAGAGGTAGACGAAGCAGGCGTCCGCCTCGAGCGCCTCGGCAACACGGGCGGCGATCAGCTCGAAGAGCTCGTTCAGGTCGAGCGTCGAGTTGACCGCGGTGATCGTCTCCGTGATCAGCCGCAGATGCCGGGCGGACTGGTCCACGACCTGATGATAGGCCCGGTCAGGGGGCGGTGAACTCTCAAGCACCGCGCGGGTGGCTCCGATACCCGATGGAGTGACACTACGGGCTCTCGCCGGACTCGTGGGCGCCCTCGCCGCGGCGACGGTCGCTGCCCACCTGCTCGGGTTCACGCTCGCGGGTGCGCCCGCTCGATGGTCGGTCTACGCGGGCTGGTTGCTCGCGTCGTTCGCCGCGGCCGTCGGCTGTGCCGCCGCGGCCTGGCGCGCACCGCCCGGCCCGATGCGCAGGGCCTGGAGCTTCTGGACCCTCGCCGCCTGCGTGTGGCTCCTCGGCACCGTCTACCGCTTCTCGATCAACGACCACGTCCCCTCCGTCGGGGGCAAGCTCTGGATCGTCGCGGCCGTGCTGATCCTCGCGGGCGTGGCCGCAGGCGCGCCTGGACGCCGTACGTACCTCCTGTTCTTCCTCGACGCTCTTCCGGTGATCGCGGCCGTGGTCGTCCTGCTCGACGTCACCGTCGAGCGGCATGCGGATACGGCCGAGAAGGTGGAGCTGCTGCCGCGGATGGCGCTCTATCTCTTCCTCGGCCTCGTCGGGCTCGAGCTGGCCGCCCGCCTGCTCGAGCGCAGGAGCCTGAAGCCGGCGGAGCTTCCGCTCGCTGCGAGCCTGCTGGCATTTGGCGCCGCCGGGATCACCTGGCCCCTGTATGCCTACGGCACCGTCTCCGCGACCACCGCCTGGCCGGACGCGCTCTGGAGCGTCGCGCTCCTGGCACTCGCCCTCGCCGGCCTCGCCCGGACATCGGTGACGGCCGGCGCAACCCGGATCGAGGCGCTCGAGACGGGACACCGCTGGCGCGCGATCTCCCCGGCCCTCGCTCTCCCGATCCTGTTCGCGATCGTGTACTTCGCTCCGATCGCGAGCCAGCGATATCTGTTCTGGATCGGCGTCGTCGCCCTGGCGGCGTTCGGCACCCGCCACTACCTCGCGCACCGATCGGCGGCGCACCTCCTCGGCGACCTCGAGCAGACGTCCGCGGTGCTCGAGCACGAACGCGAGGAGCTGGGCCGAAGCGAGGCTCTGTTCCGCGCCTACTTCGAGCACGCGTCTATCGGGATGTGTGTCACGTCACACGAGGGTCGCTATCTCCGCGTCAACCAGGCGCTCGCCGACATGCTCGGGTACACGCCCGAAGAGCTCACGGGCCGCGCCTTTGCCTCGATCACCCACGCCGACGACGTCGATGCGAACGTCGAGCTGATCCGGACGCTCCTCGGCGGCGAGCGGGACTCGATCGAGCTCGAGAAGCGCTACATCAGACGGGACGGAACCTCGGTGCCCGTGCTGATCACGTCGAGCGTTGCCCGCAACGAGGCGGGCGCCGCGGCCCTCGTCGTCACGCAGGTGCAGGACCTGACCCGCCGCAAGGAGGCGGAGAAGCGCCAGCAGGAAGCGGAGTCGCGCTACCGCACGCTCGTCGAGCAGCTCCCGCTCGTCGTCTATATCGACGCGCTGGACGAGCGCTCCTCGAACATCTACACGAGCCCCCAGACCGAGGCCATGCTGGGCTACTCGCCGGAGGAGTGGCTTGGCGATCCCGACATGTTCGAGAAGCTCCTCCACCCGGACGACCGTCAGCGCGTGCTCGCGCTCGTCAACGCCGGCAACGAGCCGTTCAGAGCCGAGTACCGTCTGATCGCGAGGGATGGCCGCGAGGTCTGGGTGCGCGACGAGGCCGTGATCGTGGCCGGTCCCGACGGCGAGCCGCTCTACGCGCAGGGCTACCTGCTCGACATCACCGAGCGCAAGCAGGCGGAAGAGCGTCTGCGAGAGGCCGAGGAGCGCTACCGGACGCTCGTGGAGGAAATCCCGGCCGTCATCTACGCGTGCGAGCCGGGCCCCCAGGGACGCTGGCTCTACGTCAGCCCGAGCATCGAGGCGCTGATCGGCGTCACCCCGGACGACTGGCTCGCGCACGACGCGCCGTTCTCCGCCTTCCTCCACCCCGACGACCGCGAGCGCGTCGAGGCCGAGGAGGACGCCTCGCTCGCCGGCGGCGGGACCGTCCAGTCCGAGTATCGGATGGTCACCCGTGACGGCCGCGTCGTCTGGATCCGAGATCAGGCACACATCGTGCGGGACGGCGACGGACGGCCGCTCTACCTGCGTGGCTTCCTGGTCGACGCGACCGACCAGAAGGCCGCCGAGGAGGCGCTGTGGCGGACGCAGACCGAGCTCGAGGCCCAGAACGAGCGTCTGCGCGAGCTCGACCGCCTGAAGGACGAGTTCGTCGCGCTCGTCTCGCACGAGCTGCGCACTCCGCTCACGTCGATCCACGGCTACCTCGAGCTCGTCCTCGACGAGGAGGCAGGCGCGCTCGGCGACGAGCAGCGGCGCTTCCTCGAGATCGTCGACCGCAACGCCCAGCGGCTTCAGCGGCTGGTCGGGGATCTCCTGTTCGTCGCGCAGGCGGACGCGGGTCGGCTGAGTCTCGAGGAGACCAGGGTCGACCTGGGCCTGCTCGCCGCCGAATGCGCCGAGGCGGCACTTCCGGCGGCGGGCGATAAGGGCGTGCGGATCGACGTGACGTCCGCCGAGATCGAGCCTGTCTGGGCCGATCGAGCGCGGATCGCGCAGCTGCTCGACAACCTGATCTCGAACGCGGTCAAGTTCACGCCCGACGGTGGCCGGGTCGAGGTTCGCGTCTTGCGGCAGAACGGCACGGCGCTGCTCGAGGTCGCCGACAGCGGGGTCGGCATCCCCGAGGACGAGCAGCAGCACCTCTTCGAGCGCTTCTTCAGGACCTCGACGGCAACGCGCCAGGCGATCCAGGGGACGGGTCTCGGGCTCGCGATCACCAAGGCGATCGCCGAGGGCCACGGCGGCCGCGTCACCGTCGAGAGCGCCGCGGGCGAGGGCGCAACGTTCAGGGTCGAGCTGCCGCTTCGACCCCCTCCCGAAGCGGCGGCAGTATCGTGAGCCGCGCGGCTCAGCTCTCGCGAGCCTCTACGCGGGTCGCCGGTAGCGGTAGCCGAAGCCCCGGACCGTCTCGATCGGCCCGTCCTCGGGAGAGACTCCGAGCTTGCGCCGTACATACCCGACGGTCAGTTTGACCTGGTCGCCCGAGGTGCCGTAGCCGTCGCCCCAGACGAGCTCGAGCAGCTGCTCGCGCGAGAGGACCTGGCCGGGGTGGCTCACGAGCGCCGTCAGGAGCCTGAACTCGAGGGGCGTCAGCACGACCGTCTCGCCCTCGACCTCCACGAGCCTTCGAGGCAGATCAATTCTGATGTAGCCGTCGTCGTACGCCTCGGGAAGCGACTCCGCGGCCCGCTGGCGGCGAAGCAGCGCCTCCACGCGCGCGAGCAGCTCCTGGCGCCCGAACGGCTTCGTGACGTAGTCGTCGGCGCCCGCCTTCAGACCGCGCACCTTCTCGAGCTCGGCGCCGCGTGCCGTGAGCATGAGCACCGGTGTGTCGGAGAGATCACGGATCCGCTCGAGCGTCTGCCACCCGTCGAGCTCCGGCATCGACACGTCGAGCACGACGACATCGGGTCGCGACGCATAGAAGAGGCGAAGCCCCTCGCGGCCGTCGGCAGCCTCGGTCACCTCGTAGCCTGCCCGGCCGAGCAACTCGCCGAGCAGCCCCCGGATGTCCGGGTCGTCGTCGACGACGAGGACTCTCATCTGCCTCCCCCGCCCGCCCCTGCGCGACCCCGCACTCCAGCCGTTCCGCTCGCGCTCACGCGACCCCTCATACCGCCTCCATACCAGATCTCGCTCCTTCTCGCCCGACCGGCGCCGATGATGCGAGCGTGGCCCGCGTTCTCATCGGCGACCCCGATCCCGAGATCCGGGAGCTGCTCCAGCACATCGTCGCCGGCATGGGGCACGCCCCCGTCGGCCCCGACGACGACGATGCGGACGCACCCGACCTCATGCTCGTCGAGCCGGGCGACCCACCCATGCTCGAGCTTGCGATGCGTCTGCGCGAGCGGAGCCCGAACATCCCCGTCGTCTGCGTCAGCATCTTCCCGCCGGGACCGGGCGCGCTGGCCCTGCGGCCGGCCGCATACCTCCTGAAGCCGTTTGCCCTAGCGGGGCTCCAGCGCGCGATCGAAGACGCCGTGCTCACGGCCTAGCGGCCACGGTCGACCGGTCACAGCACGAGGTACTTCTCGAGCTCCCAGGGGGTCAGCTGGACCCGGTACTCGTCCCACTCCGAGCGCTTGAGCTCGACATAGCGATCGAAGACATGAGGGCCGAGCGCCTTGCGTGCGACATCAGACTGCGCGAGCTCGTCGATCGCCTCGCCGAGCGTCTCCGGAAGCGCGACGATGCCGCGCTCCTTTCGCTGCTCCGCCGTGAGGTGGTAGAGGTTCTCCTCCATCGGCGGCGCCAGCTCGTAGCCGCGCTCGATCCCCTCGAGGCCTGCAGTCAGGAGCGCAGCGAAGGTGAGGTACGGGTTGCACGACGGGTCCGGGCAGCGGATCTCCGCGCGTGTGGCCTGCTCGTTCCCCGGCTTGTAGAGCGGGATCCGGACCAGCGCCGAGCGATTGCGCTGCGACCAGGCCACGTAGACCGGCGCCTCGTAGCCCGGCACGAGCCGCTTGTACGAGTTGACCCACTGGGCGAAGACGGCCGAGATCTCGCGCGCGTGCCTCAACTGACCCGCGATGAACGCCTTGCCGACCTCGGAGAGGTTGTGCTCGTCGTCGGCGTCGAAGAAGGCGTTTCGACCGCCGGCGAACAGCGACTGGTGGGTGTGCATCCCCGAGCCGTTCTCGCCGAAGAGGGGCTTCGGCATGAAGGTGGCGTAGACGCCGTGCTTGGCGGCGACCTCCTTGACGATCAGCCGGTAGGTGATCGTGTGGTCGGCCATGTCGAGCGCGCTCGCGAAGCGCATGTCGATCTCGTGCTGCGAGGGGCCGACCTCGTGGTGGTGATACTCGATCGGGATCCCCATCGACTCGAGCGCGTGGATCGTCTCGTTGCGAAGCTCGGTGGCCGCGTCGAGGGCGGTCATCGCGAAGTAGCCGCCCTCGTCGAGCGTCTCCGTGCCCTTGTCGTCTTTGAAGAGGAAGTACTCGAGCTCGGGACCCACGTTGAACGTGTCGAAGCCCATCGCCTCCATCCGCTCGAGCGCGCGCCGCAACACGTGGCGGGGGTCGCCTTCGTACGGCTTGCCGTCAGGCGTCACGACGTCGCAGATCATGCGAGCCACCTTGTGCGCGCCGTCGGGCATGAGCTGGAACGTGGCCGGGTCGGGGATCGCGACCATGTCGGACTCCTCGATCGCGTTGAAGCCGGTGATCGACGAGCCGTCGAAGCCCATGCCGTCGTCGAGTGCGTCCTCGAGCTCGGCCGGCGTGATCGCGAAGCTCTTGAGGTGCCCTTCGACATCGGTGAACCAGAGCAGGACGTACTCGATCCGCTCTTCTTTCGCCCGGGCGAGCACCTGCGCCCGCTCCGCGGGATCGCTCGTCGCCCTGTCTCTGCTCTCGATCGTCGCCATGCTCCAACCTCCCGTTAATGCCGAAAGCCCCGGGCAGCCGACCACCGGCGCCCGAGGCTTCGTCGCCTCGAAGAACACTCGCATCATACAGCTGAGGGAGGCGCCCCGCCTCCCTCAGCTGCGGTGACGGACCGACGCTACGAGATCGCGAACGTCACCGTCAGCGATCCCTGGATCTCCGTGGTGCCTGGCTCGATCGGCACGCTGCCGGCCTCGGCCTTGTCTGCGGCTGCGGCCAGAGGTGTCGGGGCGCTGCCGCCCTCGGTCATGTTGACCACCCGTCCGAGGACGACTCCCGCGGCTGCCGCGAGCCCCTCCGCCTTCGCCCTGGCCTGCTCATAGGCCTTCGCGAGCGCCTGCTCGTAGAGAGCCTCGGAGTCGGACAGCGTCAGCGTCGGGCCGTAGATCTGGTTGGCTCCGGCTTCGGCTGCCGCGTCGACGACCGCGCCGGCCTGGTCGAGATCACGCACGACAGCGTGAACCGAGTTCGACGCGACGTAGGCAACGACCTTGCCGTTTTCGTCGGTCTGTGGGGACAGCGAGACCTGCTCCGTGCGAAGGTCGCCGGCGCCGAGACCGGCCGACCTGAGGGCCGCGATCACCTTCCCGGCTGCTGCGGCGTTCCGCTTCAGTGCGTCGCTCGCGCTCGATGCCTGCGTCTGGACGCCGAACGACCATTCGACGCGATCGGGCACGGCGGTGACCGACCCGCTGCCGTTGACGGTGAGCGTGCGACTCTCGTCGGGCACCTCGGCGCCGACCGGAACGGCGAACAGCGCCACAGCAAGAGCTCCGAGCGCGAGCGCCCCCACGACGGCGGCAACGCGAACACTTCTCATCGACTACCTCCTCGATCTGATTGCGTTCTTCGCCTCCTAGGACATGTACACGGCCCGAATAGTTCCGGCCCAGGGCTTCCTAGGCGTACGAGGCGAGGTACGGCTGCCAGCGGTCGGGAATGCTCGGCGCCGAGAGCGTCACGAACAGCGCGGGCGTCGGCGGACGGGGCGGGGACGCCAGCCGCATGTCGACCTCTTCCGGAAGCTTGTCGCCCTTGCGCAGGTTGCACGGGGCGCACGACGTGACGACGTTCTCCCAGTCCGACTCTCCACCGCGACTTCGCGGGACGACGTGGTCGAGCGTGAGCCTCCCGTTGGAGCCGCAATACTGGCAGCGCCAACCGTCGCGGGCGAAGAGCGCACGCCGCGAGATCTTCCGCTGGACGATCCTCGGGACCCGCACGAAGTGGAGCAGCCGGATCACGTGCGGCCACCTGAACGTGCACGACGCCGAGCGGAGCTCGCGCGCGTGGTGCTCGATGATCTCCGCCTTGCCCTTGAAGACGAGCACGTGCGCACGTCTCACCGAACAGACGTTGAGAGGCTCGTAGCTCGCGTTCAGGACGAGAACGTGCTGCATGCTGGCGAAATCGTACTTAACGGACAACCCCGCCCCGCCGCTCCTCGCGCGGACGAGCCGGCTACTGACGCGGGAGCACGAGCTCGACGATTTGAGCGCCGGCGTCGACGAACCCACGGCGGTGATAGAAGCTCCGCGCCCGCTCGTTGTCGCTCTCGACGACGACTTTCAGCGTTGCCGCACCGTCCGTGATGGCGAAGCCCTCCACGTACTCGAGGAGCTGCGTGCCGACGCCCTCCGCCACGTGCCCGGGGTTGATCCAGAGCTGGTCGACACGCAGCGCGTCGCCGTCGCGGACGCACGCGACGTAGCCGGCGGCGTCACCCTCGACGTCGGCAACGAAGACGATCTCGTTCTCGAGCACGGCGAGCGTATGCCGGTCGGCGCCGCGATCGAGCCGCACGAGGCCGAAGAGCAGCTGTGCCTCGTCCGGCCGCAGCGAGCGGATGTCCGCCCTCCTGCGCACGGTCAGTACGCCATCGCCCGGTCGACAGCCTCCTGCTCCTCGGGAGAGAGAGCGACCGATGCCCGCCCGCGGTCGAGCTCCTTCACGTAGACGCGCGCGTAGTCGCGGCCCTGGATCGCGCTGACGACGATGCCGGAGCGGGCCGCGTCCAGGAACGCGAGCGACGCCGACTGATGCCCGCCCGCGTCCTCGAACGCGTCGTAGCGAACGATCGACGTGCGCGAGAGGCAGCCGTCGACGCGCCGGTCGACCCGCGAGAGCCCGGCCGCGACGTCGTCGACCGCACGGTGGAGGTCGTCGATCCGCGTCTGCAACGAGACCGCGAACTCGACGAGATCGTCCTTGCCGGCGCCCAGGAGAACCCGCTGTGACCGCCGCACCCTGATCAGAATCACGACAGCAGCGACGCCGGCGACGAGCGCGAGCGCCGCAACGATTGCCGCGGCGATCGCGATCCAGGCGGCGGTGGTGCTGGACATCCTCGACGTCTAGCCTAACGCGCCCTCGCCGAAGGCGACGACGGCTAGCCGAGCGTGAAGATGACCGAGTACGAGGCGATGTTGTTGATCGTGTTCTCCTCGCCCTCGACGGGCTCGACCGAGACCTTGAGCGTCACGAGCGTCCCGAAGCTCCCGGCGATGTCGATGTCACGGAAGGGGACCGACTTGGTGTCGCCGGGATCAATCAGATCGATCGTCGCCTCCTTCCTCACGGGCTCGGGACTGAGCTGCAGCGTCAGCTGAACCGGCACCTGTGTCAGCTGCTCGTCGCCCGAGTTCTTCACCTTCACCTCGAACGCGAGCTGATCGGACGCCGTGACCGTGTTCTCCTCGTCCTGGGAGAGCTGCTCCCCACCCGGCATCGCGATCACGCCCTCGAGCGAGGTGCCGCGCAGCCCGGTGGGCGTCGTCCCACCCTGCGCGACGCGCTCGACGATCAGCGCCCAGGACTTCGCCGACAAGAGCTCTGCGTTGTCATCGGTGATGAACGTCGAGCCGGGAACCGCGACGCCCGAGATTCCCTCCTGTTTCATCACGGCCTCCGAGCCGGCCTTGTGCAGGTCGTCGTAGACGACGTCGCTCGCCAGCAGCCGCGCCGACTGCTGCTGGAGCAGACGGCCCGCGACCTCCGAATCGGTCGTCTCGTCGATCGAGCCGAACGCCTGCGCCAGACCGCCGAGGCCGCTGACGCGAAACTGAAGCGCCTCGACGAGGCTCTGTTGCTGGCGGCGAAGCGGCCCGGGCGGACGGAGGCCCTCCGCACGAGCGACGAGCTGCTCCTCCTGCCGTTGGAGCCCCTCGAGACCGGACTGGAGGTCGTTCAGCGTGATCCCCGGCGTGGTGATCAGCTTCGTCAGGTCCTTGCCGATCTGCTCCGACTCGGAAGCGATCGGCGTGGAATCGGCGAAGTAGCTCGAGTACGCGTCGCGCTTGGCGTCCTCGCGACAGCTGTTCACCCACAGGACGAGGATGACGGCGAGCAGGATCGCACCGCCGATCAGGAGTACGAGGCGGAGGATCCCCTGACCACCGCTAGCAGCTGACCGTCCGCGGACACGGGAGCCCTGCTCCGGCGGCCCCTGCTCGTCGCCCGGCGACGCTTCGCGGGACGACGGGTCGTCGACGAAGTCGAACTCGATCTCGTCGGTGTCTGGTCGCTCGCGGTCGGGCACAGGCCGTCGGAGGGCGCTCGGGGGCGCGCCGAGTCTACCAGCGCGCGATCGCACTCCCACCGCCCACCCCCGCCCTGCGACGGCCCGCCGGCCCGCGACCCCACACAGTCCCACCACCCCACCCCCGCCCTGCGACGGCCCGCCCATCCGCGACCCCACGAGAGGTGATCTCGCCAGGCGGTCCGGGGTCGGGAGGACTCCCGCCGTTCGACCGGAACAAGCGAAGTGCCGTGCAGCAAGCCGCCGCCTTCGGGCACGATCCGCTGATCCTGGGCCGCTACCGGGCGCTCCGCCCACTCGGGAGCGGCGGGTCCGGCTCGGTCTGGCTCGTGCGCGACGAGCGCACCGGAGACGAGGTGGCGCTGAAGGTCGTCCCGCGAGAAGGCAGGGCGGGGTCGCGCGCGGAGCGCGAGGTAGATGCCGCCGGCCGGCTTCGCCATCCGCGCTGCGTCAAGGCGCTCGATCTCGAGCGCGACGACGAGCACGTCTACGTCGCGTACGAGTACATCGCCGGCAAGACCCTTCGCCAGGCGATCCGGGATTGTGAGCTTCCCGACACGGCCGCCGTCGAGGCGGCGGCGCAGCTCCTCGACATCCTCGCGTACGCACACAAGCGGGGGATCGTGCATCGAGACGTCAAGCCCTCGAACGTGATGGTCGAGACCGCCGACGAGATCTCGGTGCGGCTGCTCGACTTCGGGCTCGCCGTGCTGGAGGAGGCGGACTCGATCACGGCCGCCGGCGACGTTCCCGGCACGCTCGCCTATATCTCGCCCGAGCGGCTGGACGGCGACGAGGCGACCGGGGGCGCCGACGTCTGGGCGGTCGGCGTCATTCTCTGGGAGGCTCTGGTCGGGTGGCATCCCTTCGCGGCGGGGACGCCGTCTCCGGTCGAGGTGGCCAGGAGGATCTCCAAAGGTGCGCCGCCGCTCGAGCGGCACCGCCCGGATCTCCCCCGTCGGCTCTGCGCCGCGGTCGACCGCATGCTGCAACTCGATCCCGAGCGCCGCCCGTCCGCCAGAAGGATCGCGGCCGAGCTCGCGGTCGCGTTCGACTCTCGGATCCAGAGGCGGCCCGCAACCTCACTCCCGGTGCTCCGCGAACGGGCGCTGCACGCTGCTTGCGCCGCGACCGTCGCGGCTGCCGGCACGCTTCTGCTCCCCTTCTTCCCGTCGGGGTGGCCGTTCCTCCTGGGGGCGCTGGCCGGGCTCGCCGCGCTGGTCTCGCCCCGGCTCGGCCTGGCCGCAGCCCTCGCCGCGCCCGTCCTCCCGCTCGGCAACATCGCGACCGGCCTGGCGCTCGCATACGGGACGGTCGCGCTGGCGTGGTTCGCGCTCTTCGCCGGCGACGCCCGCTCGGGGCTGCTCTGGGTCTCGGGACCGATTCTCGCACCGTTCGGCGGCCTCCCCGTGGCGGCGGTCGTGGCGCGCGAGGCGCACGGCGCGGTGCGCCGGTTCGCGGTCGGCGCCGCCTCTGCCCTGGCCGCGATCGCGGTCGCCGGCCTCGCCGGGCGACCGCTTCCGTTCACAGGCGCCGACGCCCCGCCGGGTGTGGGCATCACCGAGAGCTCGAGCGCGCAAGCGGTGGTGCTTGCAGTGGTTCGATTCCTCGAGCACAACCCCGGCCTTGTCGCCGACACGCTTCTGCTCGGGGCCGCCGCGGTCGCGGTCGCCTCGGCCGAGCGGCACGGGCTCTGGGGCGCCGCTTTGTGGGGCTCCTGCCTGTTCGCAGGGCTCGTCCTCGTTCCGTTGGCGCTCGGAGCAAGCGCCGTGAGCGCGATGCCGCTCGCTCTCGGCGTCTGGGTGGCAGCGGCGGCGATCGCGGTCCGGGCAGCCCGGTCGAACATCTAGACTCGATCTGCCCGGGCGAGGTACCGGGGCAGCCGATGGGCGTTCTGAGAAGCATCGAGCACAGGATCGAGTCCGTCGTCGAGGGCATCTTCGGACGGGCGTTCCGCGCTCACGTGCAGCCGGTCGAGCTCGCCCGCAAGCTCGCGAAGGAGATGGACGACCACCGCACCGTTTCGGTCTCGCGCATCTACGTCCCGAACGAGTACGCCCTCTACCTCAGCCCTCCCGACCGGCGTCAGTTCGCCGAATACGAGTCGGAGCTCGTGGTCGAGCTGGCCGACTACCTCTCCGAGCATGCGCGGCGAGAGGGATATGCGCTTCTCTCGCCCCCGAAGGTGGTGGTCGACGAGGACGCCGATCTGACCGTGGGCGAGTTCGGGATCGCGACGAGGATGGTGCAGCCACCGACGCAACCGTCCCGCCGCAGCGAAGCGCCCGTCGGCGACGCTCCACTGCCAGACCAGCCTCCGGCCGAGCCGACGCGCATCTACCGACCGGAGCCCGAGCCGGACGCCGTGCTTCCGTCCGGTCCGGCGCCGTCGCTTCCGCCAGCCGTTCACCTCGGCGGCGTGCGGCACGAGCTTGCAGGGCCGTTCGTCATCGGCCGCTCCCGGGACTGCGATCTCGTGCTCGAGGACCAGAACGTCTCGCGCCGTCACGCCGAGATCACGCCGGAGAACGGCACGTACGTCGTCGCCGATCTCGGCTCGACGAACGGAGTCGAGCTGAACGGCAAGCGCGTCACCAGAGCCGTGCTCGCAGACGGTGACACGATCGTCGTCGGCAAGACCGAGATCACGTTCGAGCGTCCCTAGGGGGTAGGTCTCCTGGTCGAGCAGGTCCTCCTCGTGCTGCAGGCCCTGTTCCTCGTGTTTCTCTACCTCTTCGTCTGGAGAGTGGCGAGAACAGGGTCGCGTGACCTGCGAGCCATGCCCCCCCAGGAGAGCTTCGTGCTGGCGCCGCATCAGGCCGCACGTGCGGGTTTCCCCGGGGAGACACCGTCACGGCGCGCAGCCCGGCTTGTCGTCTCGGCGAGCCCTGTGCTGTCGCCGGGCGTCTCGTTCGAGGTTGGTCCCGTACCGGTGACGATCGGACGCGCCGACGACAACGTGCTGGCACTCGCCGGCGACGACTTCGCCTCGTCACATCACGCGAGGGTCGAGGGGACGCGTGACGGCGTGTGGCTGCTCGACCTCGACTCGACCAACGGGACGCTCGTCGACGGCAAGCCCGTCGACGGGAGGAGGAAGCTCGAGCAGGGCAACGTCGTGCGGATCGGAGACACGGAGCTCCGGCTGGAGCTCTGAGACCTCGACGCCATGAGGATCGCAGACGCTGCAGCCTCGACCGACACCGGCCGGGCGCGCCGGCGAAACGAGGACGCCTATGCCCTCGAGCCGCCGCTCTTCGCCGTCGCGGACGGCATGGGAGGGGCGCAGGCCGGCGAGGTCGCGTCGAGGCTCGCCGTCGCCGTGCTGCGGGACTTCCACGACGCCGACGCGCTCGAGCCCGAGGCGCGGGTCGCGGCGCTCGTCACCGAGGCGAACCACAGGATCCACGAGCGAGCCCTTGCCGACTCGAGCGTGTCCGGCATGGGCACGACGATCACGGCCGCGCTCGTCGACGGAGACACGATCGTGGTCGCACACGTCGGGGACTCGCGCGCCTACCTCCTCCGCGGCGGCGACCTCGAGCAGCTGACGCAGGATCATTCGCTGGTCGCCGACCTCGTGCGCAGCGGTCAGCTGACCCCGGCGGAAGCGGAGGCGCACCCGCAGCGCTCCGTGATCACGCGCGCGCTCGGCACTGATCCCGAGGTCGAGCCGGACACGTTCACCGTCCGGGCTGCTCCCGGCGACGTCCTGCTTCTCTGTTCCGACGGCCTGACGACAATGCTCGCCGACTCGGAGATCGCCGCCCTGGTGCAGGGGAACGCCGGGCTCGGATCCGCCGCGAAGGCGCTGGTCAGGGCAGCCAACCGGCACGGCGGCGAGGACAACATCACAGTCGTGCTCGTCCGGCTTGCAGGTGACGACGAGGAGACGGCCGAGAGGGCGCCGACAGAGGACGAGCCGACGGCGGAGAGCCTGGACGACACGCTGACGGGCCTGAGGCCGATCGAGGTCGGCGACACGACGCCGGGCGACGCCGTCGGGCGGCTTCCCTGGGGGCGGGGAGCCCTGATCGCGCTCGCCGCCGTGACGGTCGTCCTCGCGGTGCTCGCGGGTGCCCTGTGGGGGGTGTCGCGGGCGAACTTCGTCGGCGTCGACGAAGGGGGTCGCCTCACCGTGTATCAGGGCCTTCCCTGGGATCTCGGGGCCGGGATCAAGCTCTACCGCGAGCGCTACGTGAGCCAGGTGCAGGCGGTTCAGCTCTCGGCCGACGAGCGAGCCGAGCTGCTCGACCACGATCTCGTCAGCTACGAGACGGCGCGCGCCGAGCTGCGCCGGTACGAGGAGCAGGCAGTTCCTCCGAGCCAATGAGCCTCCGCAACCGGGAGCTCGTCAACCTCCTCTTCGTCGGGGTGCTGACGGGAATCGGGTTCGCGAGCGTCTATATCGCACGCCAGTCCGTGGTCTCGACAGCGTCGCTGTCGTACGCGGCGTTCTTCCTCGGTCTCTACCTCGCAGCTCACATGGTCGTTCGGCTCGTCCTGCCCGACGCCGATCCCTACCTGCTCCCGCTTGCCGGGCTGCTCACGGCGCTCGGGCTGACGGTGATCTACTCGATCGATCCCGACCGCGCCCTCCGGCAGGGCCTGTGGCTCGTCGTCGGCATCGCGCTGTTCGCCGCGCTCGTGCTCGGCCTGCGCGACCATCGCGATCTCGACGGCGTCAAGTACCTGCTCGGCATCGCCGCGCTCGTCCTCCTCGCCCTGCCCGCGGTACCCGGACTGGGGGAGACGATCAACGGCGCGCGGCTCTGGGTGCGCCTGGGCTCCGTGCAGTTCCAGCCCGGCGAGTTTGCGAAGGTGCTGATGGTCGTCTTCCTCGCCGGCTACCTGCGCGACAACCGCGAGTTGCTCGCGAGACGAACACCGTCCCCCAAGCACTTCGGGCCACTCCTGCTCTTCTGGGGCGGCGCGATGCTCGTGCTCTTCCAGACGGGTGATCTCGGCGGCGCGCTGCTCCTCTTCGCGATCTTCCTGGCGATGCTCTACACCGCGACCGGGCGCGCCGTCTACGTCGCTGGCGGGCTGGCGCTCTTCGCGCTCGGCGCCTGGGGCCTCTACCAGGTGGTGCCGCGCGTATCGGAGCGCGTCTCGATCTGGCTCGACCCCTGGGCCGACCAGTACGGAGCCGGCTATCAGCTCGTCCAGTCGATCTACGCGATCTCGAGCGGCGGCCTGTTCGGCACCGGGCTCGGTCAGGGAGTTCTGGTCGCGCCCGGCGGGGCGACGTACATCCCGTTCCTCGAGACGGACTTCATCTACTCCGCAATCGTGCAGGAGCTCGGGCTCGCGGGCGCGATCGCCGTGATCCTCCTCTACCTCCTGCTGGTCTGGCGCGGCCTCAAGATCGCCGTTCAGGCCGACGACGGCTTCTCGAAGCTTCTCGCGGCCGGCCTGACGGCGGCCGTCGGCGTGCAGACGTTCATCATCGTCGGCGGCGTCACCGGTCTGATCCCGCTCACGGGCATCACGCTCCCGTTCGTGTCGTACGGCGGCTCGAGCCTGCTCGCCAACCTTCTGCTCGTCGGGCTGCTGCTGATCGTTTCCAACCACGTCAACCGCACCTCGAACCGCTCGTGAATCTCCAGGTCCGGCGTCTCTACGTCGTCTTCGCGCTCCTGTTCGCCGCACTCGTCGGGATGACGAGTTGGTGGCTGTGGCGCGCGCCGGAGCTCGAGGCGCGGCAGGGGAATCCGACCCTCGTCGTCCGTCAGGTGACGATCGAGCGGGGCCTGATCTACGCGGCGAACGGCGAGGTGCTCGTCGCGCGAAACCAACGACGGAAGGTTCAGGGCAAGACGTGGTACCTGAGGCGCTACCCGACGCGGAAGCTCGTCGCGCAGACGGTCGGCTACTCGACTATCCAGCGATCGCGCGCGGGGCTGGAAAAGTCGCTGAACGACTACCTCACCGGCTCCAACGCCGACCTGCACTCGATCGTCCAGACCACGCTCGACCGCCTCCAGGGGCTCACGCGCCAGGGAAACGACGTCTACACGACGATCGACGTCGGCTCACAGCGCGTCGCCATGCGGGAGCTGGCCGGGAAATGTGGATCGGTCGTCGCGCTCGAGCCGTCGACCGGAAGGGCGCTCGTTCTCGCCTCGACGCCGTCCTACGACCCGAATCTCGTCGAGACGGACTTCGAGGCTGCGTCGAGCGCACCGGGCGCGCCCTGCCGGCCGGCCGCCCCCTTGCTCGCCCGCACCACGCAGGGCCTGTTCGTCCCGGGGTCGACGTTCAAGGTGATCACGGCGGCGGCCGCGCTGGAGTCCGGCAAGTTCACGCCCACGAGCGAGTTCGACGACCCCGGATACTGCATCGAGTACGGCAAGCGAGTAACGAACTTCGAGGATCAGAGCGGGCCCGAGATCTTCGGCCGCGTCGACCTCGCGACCGCGCTCGAGAGCTCGATCAACTCCGTTTTTTGCAACATCGGCAAGGCGCTCGGAGCCGCTCGCGTGCTCGAGCAGGCGGTGCGCTTCGGCTTCTACGCCGACCCTCCCCTCGAGACGCCTGACGACGAGCGCCTGCCCAGCGGCCTCTACCGAGACGGAATCCTCTACCGGCCGCACGACCCGAACGCGGTCGATCCCGGACGGCTCGCCTTCGGCCAGGAGCGGATGCTCGCGACGCCGCTCCAGATGGCGATGGTGGCGGCTGCGATCGGAAACCGCGGCGTGCTGATGGAGCCGCACGTCGTCGACCGAATCATCGCCCCCGACGGGACAGTGATCGAGCGAACGAAGCCGCAGGTGTACCGCGAGCCCGTGAGACCGCGGACGGCAGCCGAGCTGACGGCCATGATGACGCGCGTGGTCGAGTCGGGCACGGGCACGGCTGCGCAGATCCCGGGCGTCGCAGTCGCGGGCAAGACGGGCACCGCCGAGACGGGTCGCGAGGGTCGCAACGACACCTGGTTCATCGCCTTCGCGCCCGCCGTCAACCCCAGGGTGGCCGTCGCGGTCGCGCTCTCCGACCAGGACGGAACGGGAGGCGTCACCGCCGCGCCGGTCGCACGAGCCGTGATCGAGGCGGTGCTCGGTGGAAACGCCTAGCCTTTAGATACCAGTCGATGGCCACGTCCGACACGCTCCTGAACACCCTTTTCGACGGTCGCTACCGCATCCAGCGCAAGCTCGGCGCCGGTGGGATGGCGAACGTCTACCTCGCCCAGGACGAGGAGCTCGACCGGCGTGTGGCGATCAAGGTCCTGAGCGACCGTTATTCCAGCGACGAGGCGTTCGTCGAGCGCTTCCGGCGCGAGGCCCGCGCGGCCGCGGCGCTCTCGCACCCGAACATCGTCTCGATCTACGACCGGGGCGAGGCCGACGGCCACCCCTACATCGCGATGGAGGTGATCGAGGGTCGCAGCCTCAAGGAGCTGATCCAGGGACGGGGGCCGCTCCCGATCGGCCGGGCGGTCGACTATGCGCAGCAGATCCTCGCCGCGCTCCGCTTCGCACACCGAAGCGGCCTCGTGCACCGCGACATCAAGCCGCACAACATCCTGATCGGGCCCGACGACCACCTGAAGGTGACGGACTTCGGGATCGCTCGCCTCGGGACCTCGGAGATGACGGAGACGGGCTCGATCATGGGCACGGCCCAGTACCTGTCGCCCGAGCAGGCGCGGGGCAAGTCGGTCGACGCCCGCTCGGATCTGTACTCGGTAGGAATCGTCCTCTACGAGATGCTCACGGGCCAGGTTCCGTACAGCGGCGACTCGGCGGTCGACGTGGCGATGAAGCACGTGAACGACCCACCGAAGCCGCCGTCTGCAGTGATCGCCGGGATCCCAACCGAGCTCGACGAGGTCGTGCTGCGTGCGCTCGCGAAGGATCCGGCGGCCCGCTACCAGTCCGCCGACGAGTTCGCGCAAGATCTCCGGCACGTGCAGGCGGGACAGCCGGTCGCCGCGGAGACGAGCGAGGCCGCGACCGCTGTTCTCGCAGGAGCCGCCGCCACCGAGGTGCTCGCGCGAACGACGGCCGCGCCGAGACCACCCGCGTCGGCGCCGCCACCCCGCCGCCCTCCGCCCGACTACCCTCCGCCCGGCTACGGGTACTCCCGCGAGCGACCCCGCCGGAGGCGCCGGAGCGTCTTTCCCTGGCTGCTCGTCGTCGGGCTCGTCGCCGCCGCCGCCGTAGCCGGCTGGTACGTGTACACGCAGATCCAGGATCAGCTGCAGGAGTCGAAGCCCGTGGCGGTGCCGTACGTCGTCGGCATCGGCGAGAAGGCCGCCGTACAGAAGATCGAGGACGCGGGGCTTCACGCCGACGTCCGCAGACAGGCGAGCCGCGACCAGCCGTCCGGAAGGGTGTTCAGGCAGGAGCCCCAGGCCGGAGTGCGGCTGGCCAAGGACGAGCAGGTGGCGATCCTTGTCTCGACCGGAATACCGACGGTGGAGGTGCCGAAGCTCGCCGGTCTCACGTACGAGGAGGCACAGCGGCAACTCGACGGTCTGAACCTCACCGCCGAGCGCAGGAACGTGTTCTCGAAGCAGGATGCCGGCATTGTCGTGAGCCAGGATCCGAAGCCGGGCTCGACGGTCGACGAGGGAACCACCGTGATCGTCCGGGTCTCGAAGGGCGCCGAGACGTTCGGCGTGCCGGACGTGCTCTCGCAGAGTCAGGAGAGCGCCACCGAGGAGCTCACCGCAGCCGGCTTCGAGGTCACCGCGGTCATCGTCGCGTCGGACGCGCCCGCCGGCCTCGTCGTTGCGCAGAGCCCCGACTCGGGGGCGGAGGCGGCGAAGGGGTCGACCGTGACGATCAGCGTCTCAGAGGGTCCTCAGATCGTCACGGCGACGGTGCCCGACGTGACCGGCTTCGACCGCGACAGCGCCCAGACCGAGCTGGCCGATTCCGGCTTCACCCCGGACGTGCAGGAGCAGGAGACGACCGATCCGAACGAGGACGGCCTCGTCCTCGGGCAGGATCCGGCCCCGGGGTCCGAGGCCGAGCAGGGAGCGACGGTGACGATCGTGGTGGGCGTCCTCGCGGTGACGCCGCCCCCGGCCGAACCGCCCCCGGCCGAACCGCCCCCGGATCAGCTGCCCGGATGACCAGGCTCCGGGTCGCCGTCGTCATGGGCGGCCGCTCGAGCGAGCACGACATCTCGATCACGTCGGCGCGCTCGGTCGTCGCGGCGCTCGACCGGGGCCGCTACGACGTGCGCACGATCGAGGTCGGTCGGGACGGCCGCTGGGAGCTCGAGCCCGGAGGGCAGAGCGAGATCGGCCAGGCGGACAGTGACCGGCCCGGGTCTCTGCCGATCCCGACGGCCGCGAACGGAGAGCCCTGGGGTGCGGTGGACGTCGTCTTCCCCGTCCTGCATGGGCCGTTCGGCGAGGACGGCACCGTGCAGGGGCTGCTGGAGCTGGCCGGCGTCGCGTACGTCGGCAGTGGAGTGACGGCGTCGGCGCTGTGCATGGACAAGGACCTCTTCAAGGCGGTGATGAGAGACAAGGGGATTCCGGTCGCGCGAAGCCTCACCGTGCGGGGGGCGAGCCGTGGCAGAGCGGAGAGCCCGTTCGGGTTCCCCGTCGTGGTCAAGCCGGCGCGGCTCGGCTCGAGCGTCGGCATCTCGATCGTCCGCTCGCAGGCCGACCTCGAGCAGGCGATCGACCTGGCGTTCGAGCATGACGAGAAAGTCCTCCTCGAGGAGTACGTGCACGGGATCGAGGTCGAGTGCTCCGTGCTCGGCAACGACGAGCCGATCGCCTCGCTTCCCGGCGAGATCGTGCCCCTCCTGGCCGACTGGTACGACTTCGCCTCCAAGTACGCCGAGGGCGGAATGGAGCTCGTCATCCCGCCCCGTGTCTCGGCGGCCAGCTCGCTACGCGTGCAAGAGGTCGCCGTCGCCGCCTTTCTCGCCTCCGACTGCGAGGGCATGGCACGTGTCGACTGCTTCGTCCGTGACGACGGGGAGGTGCTCGTCAACGAGCTGAACACGATCCCCGGCTTCACCGCGACGAGTGTCTACGCGAAGCTCTTCGAGGCTTCCGGAGTCTCCTACGGCGAGCTCCTCGACCGCCTGATCGAGCTGGCCCTCGAACGGCGTGATCGGCGCAGCGGGCTGCGCTTCTAGCGGAACTTGCAAAACAGCGCCTCGTCGTCGAGGAGGATGCGGAGCCGGCGGCTACGGCGCCCGCTCGCGACGCGGGCAGCGACGGCTTCATGCTTTCCTCCTGTTCGGTTTCTTCGAGGCTTTGGCGTGGCACATTCCTTCGCACGCCGCACCAGAATGTCAAGCCGCGAGCGCTAGGAGAGCGCAACCTCCAGCGCCTCGTCCCACACGCCCAGGGCCTCGTCGAGCTCCGCATCGGAGATGACGAGGGGAACGAGCACGCGGATGCAGTTGCCGTACATCCCTGCCTTGAGCAGGAGCAGGCCCCTCGCCGCGGCCGCCTCGACCACGGCTGTCGCCAGCGCGGGCGCCGGAGCCTTCGACTCCCGATCCTCGACGAGCTCGATCGCGAGCATGGCGCCGAGGCCGCGCACGTCGCCGACTGCCGGATACCGGTCCTGCCATGCGTCCATCCGCGAGCGGATGACGGATCCGACGATGTCGGCCCGCTCGCTCAGCCGCTCCTCCTCGATCACGTCGAGCACGGCGTTAGCCGCCGCGATCGCGACTGGATTGCCGACGTAGGTTCCCCCGATTGCGTTGTCGCCGGGAGCGTTCATGATCTGGGCCCGGCCGAGCACACCCGAGAGCGGGATCCCCGCGGCGATCGACTTCGCGACGGTGACGAGGTCGGGCTCGACGCCGAAGTGCTCGATCGCGAACATTCGCCCCGTCCGGCAATAGCCCGTCTGAACCTCGTCGGCGACGAGGACGATGCCGTGCCCGTCGCAGATTCGCCGCAGACCCTGGACGAACTCGACCGGGGGGACGACGAAGCCACTCTCGCCTTGCACCGGCTCGAAGACGATCGCCGCAACGTCCTCGGGCGCCACCCGGGTGGTGAACGAGCGCTCGAGCTCGGCGAGCGCGTAGGACGCATCGGGCCCGCGATAGGGATCGGCGTACGGCGTCCGGTAGACCTCGGGCGCGAACGGCCCGAAGCCGGCCTTGTACGGATGGGTCTTCGACGTGAGGGTCAGCGCCATCAGCGTTCGCCCGTGGAAGCCACCGTCGAAGGCGATCACCGCCGGTCGACCGGTGTACGCCCGCGCGATCTTGACCGCGTTCTCGACCGCCTCGGCGCCGGAGTTGAAAAACGCAGCCCGCGTTTCGCCCGCGATCGGCACGAGCGTGCAGAGTCGCTCGGCGAGGTCGACGTAGTTCTCGTACGGAACGATCGTGAAGTCCGTGTGGGTGAAGCGAGCCGCCTGCTCCTGCACCGCCTCGACGACCCGCGGATGCGAGTGACCGACGTTCATGCACCCGACGCCGCCGGCAAAGTCGAGGAACGTGTTGCCGTCGACGTCGGTCAGGAGCGCCCCTCGCCCCTCCGCCACGACCACGGGAAGGTAGATCGACTTGGGATCGGCGACCGAGCGCGCCTTGCGCTCGAGAATCTCACGGCTTCGAGGCCCCGGAACCGCCGTCAGAAGCTCGATCGCCCGGGTCGCAGGCACGGGCCCAGCGTATAGATTCGTGCGGTCATGGTGCTCGCCGACAGGACAATCCGCCGCCTGATCGCGGAAGGTCGGATCGGGATCGATCCGTTCGACGACGGGCTGGTCCAGCCGTCGAGCGTCGACGTCCGCGTCGACCGCTACTTCCGGGTCTTTCGCAACGCGCGCTACCCGTACATCGACGTCAAGCAGGAGATGGAGGGGCTGACCGAGCTCGTCGAGGTCGACGGCGCCGACCCGTTCATCCTCCACCCCGGGGAGTTCGTCCTCGGCTCGACGCTCGAGCGCGTGACGCTTCCCGACGACCTCGTCGCCCGCCTCGAGGGCAAGAGCTCGCTCGGCCGCCTCGGCCTGCTGATCCACTCGACCGCCGGCTTCATCGACCCGGGCTGGGACGGCCACGTCACCCTCGAGCTCTCGAACGTCGCCAACCTCCCGATCACGATCTACCACGCGATGAAGATCGGCCAGATCTCCTTCGTGCAGATGACCGAGCCCGCCGAGACGCCCTACGGCTCGGGATCGATCGGCTCCAAGTACAAGGGCCAGACCGGGCCGACGCCGAGCCGCTACTGGCAGAACTTCTCCTCGCCCGCGACGTGATCCAGCGGGGCCGCGCGCGGAGGGCGTCATGTCCCTGGGCGGGGGGTAGGCTGGTGGGATGATCCTCGTCACCGGTGGGACAGGCTTCGTCGGACGTCGCGTCGTCCACGAGCTGCGCGCGGCCGATCGGCCCGTCCGGTGCCTCGTTCGCGATCCCGCCAAGGCAGGGCTCCTCGCGTCATGGGGCTGTGAGCTGGCGGCGGGCGACGTGACCGACGCCGCGAGCCTGCGTCACTCCGTGGAGGGTTGCGAGGCGGTCGTCCACCTCGTCGCGATCATCACCGGGAAGCCTGGCGACTTCGAGCGGATCATGGCTCAGGGCACGCGCGACCTCGTGACCGCCGCCCAGAGCGCCGGGGTGAAGCGCTGGATTCACATGAGCGCGCTCGGCACGAGCGTCCGGTCGAAGGGGCTCGTGCCCTACTACACGGCCAAGTGGGAGATGGAGCAGGCGGTGCAAGGCTCCGGTCTCGACTGGACGATCTTCCGACCGAGCTTCGTGTTCGGGCGCGACGGAGGCGTGTTGCCGGGTTTCGTCCGTCAGGTCAGGCTGACACCGATCGTCACGCCGATCGCCGGCGACGGAGCCCGGCGGCTGCAGCCGATCTGGGTCGACGACGTCGCCCGCTTCTTCTCCGGTGCGCTCGAGGCCCCCGCCTCGGTCGGGCAGACATACGATCTCGGCGGGCCCGACACGCCCACGTGGAACGAGCTCTTCCACGAGATCCAGCGCGCGCTCGACGTCAGGCGCCGCCTCCTCCACGTCCCGCTCGGGCTCGTCCGCCTCGTCGCGGCGGGCGCCGAGCGCCTACCCCGCCCTCCGGTTACGCGCGACCAGCTGCGGATGCTCGAGTTCGAGGACAACGTCGGTGACGTCGCGCCTGCGATCGAGACGTTCGGCATCGAGCCGATCCCGCTCGAGGAGCAGCTTCGGCAGGCGATCAACTAGTCTGCGCGCCGATGCGCCGTGGTCTCGTCCTCGTTGTCTTGCTCGCGCTCGGGCTCGGCGCCTGCGGTGGAGGGGACGGGGGAAGCGCAAGCGGCGACCGGCTGACGAAGGCCGAATACGAACAGGAGATCGCCGCCATCGGGAAGACCTTCAGCGAGGGTCTCGGCGGGGTCAGCAACGCACAGTCGCCCGAGGAGATCAGCGACCGGCTCTCACAGGCGAAGGACCAGCTCGACGCGATCGCCGACAAGCTCGACGACGTCTCGCCGCCGGAGGAGATCGAGGAGGCGCACGACAAGCTCGTCTCGGGAGTCCGCAGCCTCTCCGAGGACCTCGACGAGATCGGCCCGAAGCTCGAGGACGCAGCTCAGCAGGCGCAGGACGACAAGAACCCGGCAGCCCTGCTCGCACTGTTCGGCGAGCTCGCGTCGCTGGACTCGATCAAGCAGCTTCAGGCTGTCAACGAGGAGTTCAAGGCGAAGGGCTACGACCTCGGCCTCAACGACGCAGCGGGCGCCACGTCGGGGTAGCAGCCGCTGAGGCCGGCTGACGGCGCAGCTCGCGGGCGGACGACGTCCCAGCACGGCTGGGACCAAAACGACGGGGGGCCCGAAGGCCCCCCGATCGGTACATCGCCTGAAGTGGCAGGGGCGCTAGGTATCCCCCACGCTGGCTAGGCGATTCCCCGTAGGTCTCGGGAATGCGCCCCTACCGACGACTACCTCCACTGCCCGAATCTTTGCTCAACGCCGGACCACCTCCTTTCCGTGGTAATCCCGACTATACCGTCCGGCTCAAGACGACGCTCACCTCGAGCCCACGGTCGAGGGGAACGGTGACGCTCGTGAGCGAGGGGTCCGCCTGCCGCGCCTCGCAGTAGGCGGTCAGCGTCTCCGCGTGGGACACGACGTTGTCGGCCACCACGATCCCGCCGGGCTCGAGCCGCTCGCGCGCGAGCGCGAACAGGGTCTCGTAGTCGTCCTTCTCCGCGTCGAGGAAGACGACGTCGAAGACGTCCTCGAAGCCGCCGAGCGTGTCGAATGCGTCTCCCTCGATCAGCGTCGCCCATTCGTCGAGTCCCGCAGCGGCGATGTTGCGCCGCCAGTCCGAGCTCCGGCTCGGATCGCGCTCGAGGCTCGTGACGTGCCCGCCCAGATAGCGCACGCCCGCGGCGAGCCACAGCGTCGAGTAGCCACGCGAGCCACCGAGCTCGAGAACCTCGCACCCGGTGCTCGACGAGACGAGCCCGAAGAGAAACCGTCCTGTGGTCGGCGCGACGGCGCGCGAGCGCTCGCGTGGAGGAAGCCCGCGCTCACGATCGTCAGCATCCTGTGCCTCGAGCCGGGCGAGCACGGCGCGCACGCGATCGTCGAGCATCAGCCCGGGAGGTCGACGATCACGAGGCCGTCGACGAGTCGCACCGGGAAGGTCGCCACGGGAAGGTAGGCGGGGAGCGTCAGCGCCTCGCCGGTCCGGACGTCGAAGCGGGCGCCGTGGCGCGGGCAGATGACGACGCACGCATCGCCGTCGCATTCGAACTCGCCCTCCGCCAGCGGCCCGTCGTCGTGGGAGCAACGATCCTCGATCGCGTAGAAGACGCCGTCCGCGTTGTAGACGCCGATCGCGAGCTCGCCCGACCGCACGATCTTCACCTGGCCCGGTGGAAGCTCCTCCACCGAGCCGGCGATCAGGTCGGGCACGGCTACCTGAGCTCCAGCTCGTCGAGCCCGGCCCACTCGGCCGGAAGCGGCGTGCCCTTCGCGCGGTGGAGCGCGACCTTCAGCACGCCGAGACCCAGCAGCGCGCACTTGAGCCGGACGGGCGTCAGCGGAATGCCGATCTCGTCGAGCAGCTCCTCCTTGGGCATCGCGGCGACATCTGCGGCCGTGCGCCCCTCGACAAGCTCGGTCAGCATCGAGCTGGCTGCCTGGCTGATCGCGCAGCCCCGCCCCTGAAAGCGGATCTCATCGATCGTCTGGCCGTCGCCGTTGAAGCTGACCGTGACGGCGACCTCGTCGCCGCAGAGCGGGTTCTGTCCTTCGGCTGCGGCATCCGCGGGCTCGAGCGCCCCGAAGTTCCGCGGGTTCTTGTAGTGGTCGAGGATGATCTCCCGGTAGAGGTCGTCGGTCACGCGAACACCTCGTGAACCCTCTGGAGCCCTTCGACGAGCCGGTCGACGTCCTCACGAACGTTGTAGAGATAGAAGCTCGCCCGCGTGGTGGCGGCGACGCCGAAATGATCCATCACGGGCTGCGTGCAGTGGTGGCCGGCGCGCACGGCGACGTTCGCGCCGTCGAGGATCTGGGCGACGTCGTGCGGATGGACGCCCTCGACCTCGAACGAGACGATTCCGCCGCGACGGTCGCCCGGCGGACCGAAGACCCGTACCCAGGGCAGCTCGGCGAGACATGCCAGCGCGTACTCGGTCAGCTCGCGCTCGTGTCGCTCGATCGCCTCGAGACCGGCGGTGTTGAGGTAATCGATCGCGACCCCGAGGCCGAACGCCTCGGCGATCGGCGGCGTGCCCGCCTCGAACTTGTACGGAAGCTCGGCCCAGGTGGTGGTCTCCGCGGTGACCTTGCGAATCATCGAGCCGCCGAGCTCGAACGGAGACATCCCCTTGAGCAGCTCCTCGCGCCCCCAGATGACGCCGATCCCGCTCGGCGCGAGCATCTTGTGGCCCGTGAAGGCGAGGAAGTCGCAGCCGAGCTCCTGGACGTCGACCGGCCGGTTCGGCACCGCCTGGCAGGCGTCGACGACCATCAGCGCATCGCGGTCGTGCGCCCAAGTGGCGAGCTCGGCGACGGGGTTGATCGTGCCGAGCGTGTTCGAGACGAGCGCCGCGGCGACGACCTTCACGCGTCCGCGCTGCTCGAGCGTCGGCAGGGCTTCGAGGACGAGCTCGCCCGCGTCGTCGATCGGGAGAACGGCGAACTCGGCGCCTGCCCGCTTCGCGATGTATTGCCAGGGAACGAAGTTCGAATGGTGCTCGAGCTCTGTCACGACGACGACGTCGCCGGGACCGAGGTTGTCGAGCCCCCAGGCATACGCGACGAGGTTCAGCCCCTCTGTGCCGTTGCGAACGAAGACGACCTCGCGCGTCGAGGCGGCGTTGATCAGCGTCCGCACCTTCTCGCGGGCGCCCTCGTAGCCGGCCGTCGACCGCTCTCCGAGCGTGTAGACGGCACGGTGGACGTTCGCGTACGAGGTCGCGTAGAACTCGTGCATCGCGTCGAGCACCTGATTCGGCTTCTGTGACGAGTTCGCCGAGTCGAGATACACGAGCGACTTCCCGTCCGTCACCTGCGCGAAGGCGGGGAAGTCGAGGCGGAGCCGGGCGGCGTCCAGAGCCGGCTTCAGCGCGATGTCGCTCACGAACTCAGTGTAGATGCTCCCCTCCGCGCCGCCCGCGGGACGAACCGCTCGCCGGTGAGGAAGAGAATCGCCACCGCCAGGCCGATGCCGCCGATCGACGAGACGACGATCGCGAGGTTGGGAACGTGGAGGGAGAAGAACTCCCGGGTCACGGGCAGAGCGAGCGCGAGGCAGTAGAGAGCGAACAGGACTCCGCAGAGCGCGGTCACCGCCAGGATTCGCCGCCTGCCCGAGGCCTCGAGGACGACGACGAGGTACAGCCCGACGACCACCAGCACCGTCGTCGCCACCGTCTGTGCCTCGATCACGGACCGGTCGAGGATGTTGAGGCAGAAGAGGTAGCTCGACAGCACGCCGAGCCCGGTCGCGATCCCGGCCGGCACGGAGAAGCTCGACACGTCTCGCAGGAACCCCCTGGGACTCCAGGGCCCCGAGCTCGGTGCGAGCGCCAGGAAGAACGCCGGCGTCCCGACGGCCACGGCCGCCGCGAGGCTGAGCTGCCGCGGCAGGAACGGGTAGTCCTCGGGTATGAGGCCGATCGTGAGGATCAGGAAGCTCGCGAAGGCGGACTTCGTCACGAAGAGCTTCGTCACGCGCTGGAGGTTCCGGAGTACCTTGCGCCCCTCGTCGACCATCGCCGGCACGGCCGCGAAGTCACCCCGCACGAGCACGATGTCGGAGACGGTCTTCGCCATCTGCGACCCGCCCGCCTGGGCGATCGAGAGCTGCGCCGCCTTGAGTGCCGGGACGTCGTTGACGCCGTCGCCGACGAATGCGACGTATCTGCCGGCGGCGCGCAGCGCCTCGACCACCCGCTGTTTGCCGTCGGGAGTGATCCGCCCGATCACCGCCGCGTCGACGACGAGGTCGCGTAGCTCGTCCGGGTCGTCCGGAAGCGTGCGACCATCGACAGGCTCGCTGTCCACGGGAATCCCCGCGTCGGCGGCAATCGACGCGACCGTCGCCGGGGAGTCGCCCGAGATCACCTTCAGCTCGATCCCCTGCTCGAGAAAGAACGCCACCGTCTCGCCGATGTTCGGCCGGAGGTCCTCGGCGAGGAGGACGAGTGCGAGCGGCTGGAGGTCACCCGGGGGCGCATCGGCCGGCGTGAGTCGGTCGAGCCGCGAAGCCGTGATGCCGAACGCCACCACCCTGCGGCCGGCCGCGGCCTCGCTGTCGGCGCGCTCGGCGAGCAGCCCGAGCGAGAAATGCTCGGGGGCTCCGAGCACGTAGCTTCGGCCGTCGATGCGCAGCCCGCTCCAGCGGTTGCGCGAGGAGAAGGGAACCTCGGCCTGGGCAGCGCCCGCCTCCCCGGGAAACGCGGCCTGCACCGCCTGGAGCGTGGCGTTGCGACTCGAGGACGTGGCCGCGTAGCGACCGAGCTCCTCCCGGACCGCGTCCGGATTCCACTCCGGCGAGGTGACGACGTCGAGGACGCGGAGGGTGGGATGGGTAAGCGTGCCCGTCTTGTCGAGACAGACGACCTGCGCGGACGCGAGCGACTCGACGGCGTTGAGCTGCTGTGCGAGCGCGCCGCGACGCGCCATGCGCAGCGCGGACACCGCATATGTCAGGCTGATCAGCAGGATCAACCCTTCCGGGACGAGGGTGATCGTCCCCGCCACCGCAGTCTCGATCGCCCGCTCCGTCGGCTCCCGCCGTTCGTAGAGCGCGTAGCCGAGGAGCGTGCCGAGCGGAATCATGATCCCCACGAGCGTGAGCAGCAGCGTGTTCATCGCCCGCTCGAGCGGGGAGCGGGGGTGGCGAAACTCCCTGGCACGGCCGACGAGCTTCTGCGCGTAGCTGTCGGCACCGACTGCGGTCACCTCGTAGGCGCCCGTTCCCTCGACGACGAACGATCCCGATCGGACCTCGTCGCCGGCGGCCTTGCCCACCGCGTGAGACTCGCCCGTAAGGATCGACTCGTCGAGCGAGAGCGCATCCCCGGACACGACGGCGCCGTCGCCGACGACCTGGTCGCCCGGCTCCACGCGAACGAGGTCGCCGGCCACGAGGTCCTCGACCCTGATCTCGCGCTCGGCTCCGTCGCGGACGACCGTCGCGGTGGGCACCACGAGTGCCGCGAGCCGGTCGAGAGAGCGCTTGGCCGACACCTCCTGCCACACGCCGATGGCGACGTTGAAGACGAGGATGTAGAGGAAGAGCGCGTCGCGCGCATCCCCGAAGGCGAGCGTCACCACGCCTGCAACGGCGAGGATCGCGTTGAAGACGTTGAAGACGTTCGCACGAACGATCGAGGCGTACGAACGGCTCGTCGCGGGCGCCTCGAACGGCCCGCGCTCGGCGAGACGCCGACGGGCCTCCATCTCGGAGAGGCCGGTCGGCGGCGCCTCCGCCTCGATCCCGGGTGACTCCGCGGCCTCGGTCAGACCGCCGACGTTACCACTGCAGGCTCGAGACGCCACGACGCGTCCCAGAAGGCGAGCTCGTGACGGCTGGCGGCGATGAACACGTCGCGGACGCCCCGAAAGGCCTCTTCGGAGAACCCTTCCGTCACGCTGTCGAACACGTCTCTACACCAGGCCGAGAGTGCAGCGAAGTCCTCCGAGGCATACATCTCGATCCATGAGCCGTACGGGCTGCCCTCGACCGGCGGCTCCGCGGCGAGCTCTCGACCAAGCCAGCTGTAACCCCAGATGCAGGGAAGGAGCGCGCCCACGAGCTCGGCGTAGCTCCCGAGCGTCGCCGTGCGCAGCAGAAAGTCCGTGTAGGCGCACGTCGTCGCCGTCGGCGGCTCGACCGCGAGCTCGTGCGCCGATATTCCCCAATCCGCCGCGTACGCTCGGTGGAGGTCCATCTCCCCCGCGAGCGTCTCGAGCGCGACCTCGGCGAACCGTCGCTGCCAGTCGAGTCGCGGAGACCTGGCCGAGGCCAGTGCGAGCAGACGCCCGTAGTCGACCAGGAAGAGGTAATCCTGACGGACGTAATGGCGAAAGCGCGCGGGGTCGAGCGAGCCGTCCGCGATTCCGCGAATGAACGGATGCGCGACCTGGGCGCGCCAGAGGTCGTCGGCTTCGTCGCGGAGGCGATCCGAGAACGAGCGAGACAAGCCTCCCCCTACGGGCGAGCGCGTGGCCCGCGCAAACGGGCCGCGCTCACGCCGCGGGGATCCGGGCCTCGAGCGCCTCTTCGAGGGCACGTCGCACGGGCTGAAGCTCGATGCGGTCGAGAATGTCCTGGAAGAACCCTCGCACGATCAGCCGCTCCGCCTCGCCTCGTGAGAGCCCGCGCGCCATGCAGTAGAACAGCTCGTCGCGATTCACCGGAGAGTTGGTCGCGCCGTGCGTGCAGCGCACGTCGTTTGCCTCGATCTCCAGCCCGGGGATCGAGTCGGCGTGTGCGTCGCGCGAGAGAATCAGGTTGCGGTTCTCCTGATAGGCGTTCGTCTTCTGCGCATCTCGCTCGACCTTGATCATCCCCCGCCAGACCACGCTCGAGCGGTCGCGAAGCGCGCCCTTGAAGGCGAAGTCCGACAGCGTGTTCGGCGCGATGTGCTCCTGAAACGTGTCGTAGTCGAGGTGCTGAGCGCCGTCGGCGAAATAGGCGCCCGTGACCCGTGACGTGGCACCCGGCCCGGCGAGGTCGTTCTGGATCCGGGTCTTGCCGCTCTTGGAGCCGAACCCGCCGGCCACCCAGTCGAGCTCGGCGTCGCGATCGAGCCGTGCCCGGTGAGAGGCGAAGTGCCAGGTCTCACGGGAAAGCCGCTGGATCGATACGTACTCGAGCCTGGCTGCCTGGCCGACGTAGAGCTCGACGGCCGCGTTCGTGTACGCCCGCTGGTCGTCCGCTTCGGACACGTACTCCTCGATCAGCGAGAAGCGGCTCTCGGGCTCCGCCACGACCAGGAGGCGCCAGAACAGCGCGCCGCCGCCGGCCGTGCTCGCGACGCGTACGTAGAGCGGCTTCTCGAGCACGACGCCGCGCGGCACGCGCACCAGCAACCCGTGCTTCCAGAGCGCCGCGTTCTGAGCGCTGAACTTGTCGTCCGCACCGATCAGCTCGCCGAGCCGCTCGTGATCCCCGAGCGGCTCGAACACGACACCGTCGGGCGCGTCGACGATCTCGATGCCGGACTCCGTGGCGAACGCCGTTGCGGAGGTCTCGATCTCGATCAGCGACGCCGACCTGGTCGCGCTCCCGGCCACCGCCGAGTCGAACGCGTCCGGCTCGAACCCCGCGAGATCGGTGAAGCGCCAGTGCTCGTCACGCAGCGTCGGCAGAGGAAGCGCCTGATAGCGCTCGAGCAGCTCGGCTCTAGTCACTCGGGGCGTACCTCCGGTGGAGCATGAGCGCGTTCCCGTCCGGATCGTGGAAGAAGGCCATGTGGCAAACGCCCGTGTCGAGAATCTCGCCGTTGAACTCGACCCCCGCCGCCTCGAGCGCCGCCCGAGCCTTCGCGACGTCGGGCACCCGCAGCGCGATATGCCCGCGGTGCGGGCCCTCGAACCGAGCGCCCATGTTGGTCGGGTCGACGAGGTAGAGGCTGACGTTGCCCGTCTCGAACTCCGGCCACATCCCGCTCGACGGGTTCCGCCGGAGGCCGAGCGTCTCCTCGTAGAACTGCGTAGACCGCTCCAGGTCCGTGACCGGCACCGACACGAAGTCGGTCCGCTCGACCTCGATCACCCGACCGAGCCCTCCATCTGCAGCTGGATCAGCCGGTTCATCTCGACGGCGTACTCGAGCGGCAGCTCCTTCGTGATCGGCTCGATGAACCCGGAGACGATCATCGCGCTCGCCTCCGGCTCGGTGAGGCCTCGGCTCATCAGGTAGAAGAGCTGTTCCTCGCCGATCTTGGAGACACTCGCCTCGTGCTCGGTCGAGACGCCCTCGCTCTCGTCGACCTTGATGTAGGGGTAGGTGTCCGACCGCGAGTCCTCGTCGAGGATCAGCGCGTCGCAGACGACCTTCGACCTGGCGCCGGTGGCGCCCTTGGCGACCTCGAGCAGTCCCCGGTAGCCGGCCCTTCCCCCGTTCTTCGAGATCGACTTGGAGGTGATCACGCTCGAGGTGTTGGGCGCGACGTGAACGGCCTTGCCGCCTGCGTCCTGATGCTGGCCCTTGCCGGCGAACGCGATCGACAGCACCTCTCCGTGGGCGCCGCGACCGGTCAGCCAGATTGCCGGGTACTTCATCGTCAGCTTCGAGCCGAGGTTTCCGTCGACCCACTCCATCGTCGCGTCCTCCTGGGCGACAGCGCGCTTGGTGACGAGGTTGTACACGTTGGACGACCAGTTCTGAATCGTCGTGTAGCGGCAGCGACCGCCCTTCTTGACGATGATCTCGACGACCGCGGAGTGGAGCGAGTCGGTCGAGTAGATCGGTGCGGTGCACCCTTCGACGTAGTGGACGTAGGCGCCCTCGTCGACGATGATCAGCGTCCGCTCGAACTGGCCCATGTTCTCCGCGTTGATGCGGAAGTAGGCCTGGAGCGGCATCTCGATGCTGACACCAGGCGGCACGTAGATGAACGAGCCGCCCGACCAGACGGCCGAGTTGAGCGCCGCGAACTTGTTGTCGTTCTGCGGGATGATCGTGCCGAAGTACTGCTTGACGATCTCCTCGTGCTCCCGAAGCGCGGTGTCCATGTCGAGGAAGAGGACTCCCTTGGCCTCGAGGCTCTCCTTCAGCTTGTGATAGACGACCTCGGACTCGTACTGCGCACCGACGCCCGCGAGGTACTTCTTCTCCGCCTCCGGGATCCCGAGCTTGTCCCAGGTGTTCTTGATGTCGGCCGGCAGGTCCTCCCAGGAGTTGGCCTGCTCGGCGACGGGCTTGATGTAGTAGTAGATGTTCTCGAAGTCGATCTCGGCGACGTTGCCGCCCCAGGCGGGCAGCGGTCGGGCCTCGAAGTACTCGAGCGACTTGAGGCGGGACTTCCGCATCCACTCCGGCTCGCTCTTATGAGCTGAGATCGCCTCGACTACCTTCTTCGAGAGCCCCCTCTGGGACTTGAAGAAGTAGTTCTCGGGTTCGTGGAAGCCGTACTTGTAGTCGTTGCCGATCCCGGCGACGACCTCGGTCTCTGACGTAGTCACTACGAACCACCTCCGACTGCCTCGGGGATGAAGGCCTCGTAGCCGTCGGCCTCGAGGGTCTGCGCCAGCTCAGGCCCGCCCTCGGCGGCGATCTTGCCGTCGACGAAGACGTGGACGAAGTCGGGCGTGATGTAGTTGAGAATCCTCTGATAGTGGGTGATCACGAGCGCTCCCATGTCCGGGCCGACGAGCGAGCCGACACCCTCTGCGACGATGCGCAGGGCGTCGATGTCGAGACCGGAGTCGGTCTCGTCGAGCACCGCGATCCGCGGCCGGAGGATTGCCATCTGCAGGATCTCGACCCGCTTCTTCTCACCGCCGGAGAAGCCGTCGTTCAGGTACCGGGAGGTGATCTCCTTCGGCACCTTGAGCCTGTCCATGGCCTCCGTGAGCTGCTTTCTGAACTCCGGGATCTTCACCGGGTCGTCCTCGCCGCCGTTCGCCGCCTTGCGCTGCGCGTTGACCGCTGCGCGCAGGAAGCTCGCGACCGTCACACCGGGCACGGCGTGCGGGTACTGAAACGCGAGGAAGAGCCCTCTCTGCGAGCGCTCGTCCGCCTCGAGGTCGACCACGTTCTCACCGTCGAGGAGAATCTCCCCCTCGGTGATCTCGTAGGCCGGGTGGCCCATGAGGGCGTAAGCGAGTGTCGACTTGCCGGAGCCGTTCGGCCCCATGACCGCGTGCACCTCGCCCGGGCTGACGGCCAGGTCGACGCCCTTGACGATCTCCGTGCCGTCCTCGAGGGCGACGTGGAGGTTCCTGATCTCGAGTAGCGCCACCGCTGCGTGCTCTCCCTTGGAGTCGGGGTATCCGTCGGCACCATTGTTTATACCATGATCGATGGATAAACTGCCGGAGGCGGGATGAGCGCTACGACACAAGCGAAGCTGCACCGGGCCCTGGGCGATCCGAGTCGCGCCCGCATTATCGAGGAGTTGCGCGCGACGGCCGAGCCCCCCGACGCGACCGAGCTCTCGGAGCGCGTCGGCCTGCATCCGAACACCGTACGCTCGCACCTACGCGTGCTGGTCGAGGCCGGACTCGTGACCGCTCGCGCCCAGCCGCGCCCGGGGCCCGGCCGCCCACGGCTCGTCTTCGTCGCCGTGCCGGAGGAAGAGGCGTCAACCCCCGAGTCGACCGGCTACCGGCTCCTCGCCGAGATTCTGGCGAGCTACCTCGCGGCCTCGGGGGAGGATTCGAGCCTCAAAGCCGAGGAGGCCGGGCGTGCCTGGGGCCACTACCTCGTCGATCGCAGCCCTCCTTCGTCGGCCGAGGAGGGAGGGGAGCTCGAGCCGGTGCTGCGCCTTCTCGACGAGTTCGGTTTCGAGCCGAAGCTCGAGCCGGCCGAGCACGGCCACACGGTGCTGATGCAGCACTGCCCGTTCGGCGAGGTCGGCGACTCGTACCGGAGAATCGTGTGCTCCGTGCATCTCGGCCTCATCCAGGGCGCGCTGTCCGGGCTCGGGGGCAATCTCGAGGCCGACGAGCTGAAGCCGTTCGTCGAGCCTGGCGTCTGCATGGCGCACCTCGAGAAGACCGCATCGGCGGCGTAACAGTTCCTTAGTGGACGCTCCCCTCCCCACTGCTCGGGGACGGTGCTATGGTGGGCGCATGCCCAACCTCGGCATCTGGGAGATCCTCCTCCTCCTCATCGTCCTCCTCCTCGTGTTCGGCCCGAAGCGGCTGCCCCAGATGGGACGCTCGCTCGGTCACGGCATGCGCGAGTTCAAGGATTCGGTCACGGGCAAGTCGCAGCCGGACTTCGATGACGACGACGAAGAGGTGCAGAAGGTGGAGCTCACTCCCGCCACAGCCACCACCGCCCCCGCGCAGCCAGTCACGGCCTCCGCGCAGCCAGTCACGGCCCCCGCGCAGCCAGTCGCGGCCCCGGCCCAGCCCGCTCAGCCCGAGCCCGAGCGCTAGGAGCTCCTGTGGCACGTTTGCCGCGTCGCCTCGAGCACGAGGAGCGCGTCACGCTGGTCGAGCACCTCGACGAGCTCCGCACGCGCCTGATCATCTCGCTCGCGGCGCTCGCCGTGGCGTTCGGGGTCTGCTACGGGTTTCGCCACACGATCATCGGCTGGCTCAACCGCCCACTGAACGGGCGCGAGCCGATCACGCTCGGCGTCGCCGAGCCTTTCATGACCTCGATGACGGTGGCGCTGTACGCGGCGATCGCGCTCACGCTGCCGATTCTCCTCTGGCAACTCTGGGCCTTCCTCGCCCCGGCGATGGAGCAGCATCACCAGCGGGGAATCGCGCGGATGGTCCTGGTCGCGACGGGTCTCCTCGCGGCCGGTATGGCGTTCGCCTACTTCGTCGTTCTGCCGTCGACGATCCCCTTCTTGCTCGGGTTCGACGACGAGATCTACGACGTCCAGATCCGTGCGCGCGACTACTACTCGTTCGCGGCGCTCACCATCATCGGCGTGGGCGCGTTGTTTCTTCTGCCGATCTTCCTGCTCGGGCTCGTCCGGCTCGGCGTGCTCGACCACGCCAAGCTCAAGAAGAACCGCCGCATCGGGATCGCCGTGCTCGTCGCGATCTCGGTAGCTCTGCCGGGCGTCGACCCGGTGACGACGACGCTCCAGACGATTCCGTTGCTCGTCCTGTTCGAGGCCTCCATCTGGATGGCCCTCTTCTTCGAGAAACGCTGGGCGGCTCAGGAGCGCTGGGCCGACCAGTTCGACGACGAACCGCTCGCCGGCGCCGGCGAGTCGTAGTGGACGTCATCTCGGCGGATTGGGTCCTTCCGGTGGAGGGAGACCCGATCGAGGGCGGCGCCGTCGGGCTCGACGGCGGGCGGATCGTCGCAGTCGGGGTCGCCCAGGAGCTGGGTGGCGGCCGTCATTTCCCCGCCTGTGCCATCCTCCCCGGCTTCGTGAACGCGCACTCCCACCTCGAGTACGCGCCCTACGCCGGCTTCGGGGAGGGGCTCGAGTTCGCACGCTGGCTCGCACTGCACATCGAGCGGAAGAGCCGACTCGACTGGGACGGCTTCGTCGCCTGCGCGCGCCTCGGCGCAGCCCGTTGTCTCGGCTCCGGAATCACCACTGTCGGCGACGCCAGCTTCAGCGGCGCAGCAGCGGTCGCATGTGCGGAGCTCGGGCTTCGCGCGATCGTCTACCTCGAGGTCTTCGGCGACGATCCTGAGGCCTCGCTCGAGCGGTTCGGGCAACGACGGGCACGGATCCTGGACGCACTCGACGGCCGGGTAAGGCTCGGCGTCTCTCCCCACGCGCCGTACACCGTCTCGACGACCGTCTATGCCGCCTGCCTCGAGCTCGGCCTGCCCGTGGCGACTCACCTCGGGGAGAGCAACGGCGAGACCGATTGGCTCCTTCGCGGTGACGGCGTGATGGCGGAGTACAGCGACCTGCTCGTGGCACCGCCCGGGGACACGGGCGTCCGCGTGCTCGCCGAGGCGGGGCTACTCGGCCGGCGCATGACCGCGGCGCATTGCGTGACCGTCGACGGGGAAGAGATCGGGCTGCTCGCCTCTAACGACGTCGCCGTCGCTCACTGTCCGCGCTCGAACGCAGTCCTCGGCTGCGGCATCGCGCCGCTCGACGAGCTGCTCCGCGCCGGAGTCCGGGTCGGTCTCGGCACCGACAGCGAGGCCTCGACGCCTCCGCTCGACATGTTCGAGGAGATGCGGACGGCCGTCTACGCAGCCCGTGCCCGAATGAAACGACCCGACGCGCTGGGCGCGGGTGACGTCCTTCGACTCGCTACTCTTGGGTCGGCGAGCGCACTCGACCTCGAGGAAGAGATCGGGTCACTCGTTCCCGGAAAGCGCGCCGACCTCACGGTCGTCTCGCTCGCCGGGTCGCCGTACCTGCCGTGGGAGGATCCCGCCGTCGCCGTCGTGTTCGGTGGATCTCCCGAGCGGGTGGAGCTCACGCTCGTCGACGGCGAGGAGCGCTACGAGAAGGGAGGGTTCGCATGGCACGAGCTAAGTCAGGCCGCAGCGGCAGCCAGAGCTCGTCTGCTCGGAAGAGCTCCACGCCCGTAGCGAAGAGCAAGGCTGCTTCTCCGCCCTCGAAGCGCAAGAGCTCGAACCCGGAAGACCTGATGTTCTTTCCACGGCTTCGTCACCGTGCGAAGTGGGTGTTCGCCTTTCTCGCGGTGGTCTTCGGCCTCGGCTTCGTCGTCTTCGGCGTTGGGACCGGCGTCTCCGGAACGAGCATCGGCGACATCCTCAACGACGTCTTCAGCTCCGGCGGCTCCGACCAGCCCTCCGTGGATGCCGCGGAGAAGAAGCTGCAGGAGAATCCTGACGACGCGGCGGCGCAGCTCGAGCTCGCGAACGCTCTGCAGAGCGAGGGTAGGATCGACGACGCAATCAACGCGCTCGTCCGGTACACGTCGCTGGCCCCGAAGGACGTCGACGCCCGCGCTCAGCTCGCTGCGCTCTACGACAGGCAGGCCAACGAGGCGCGGGACCGGGTCGGCGCGCTCCAGGCGGCTGCCGTCTCCCAGGCCCCTGGCCAGCTGTTCGACCCTCCAGCGGATTCCCCCCTCGGTGCGGCTCTTTCCCAGGACGCGATCGAGCAAGCCGTGTCGGGCAGCGCCAACGAGCGGATCACGGCCGCGGTGGCCGATGCGCAGGCTGCGTACCGCAAGTCGCAGAACGTCTACGAGCAGCTGACCAAGCTCGAACCGACCGAGCCCTCCCACTTCCTGCGCCTCGGCCAGGCGTCCGAGCTCGCCGGCGACACGACGGCGGCGATCGCCGCCTACGAGCAGTTCCTCGAGCTCTCCCCGGATGACGCCAGCGCCCCTCTCGTCGAGCAGCAGCTCAAGCTGCTGAAGGGAGAGACCGAGCCGGCGACCACGAGCTCGGGCTAGCGCTCAATCCACTGAGCGCCGGCGGGCCTATACCCTAGGGAGGCGGCAGCCGGCTCCCCGCATCAGGAGGCGTTCGTGAGGAACCCCTTCAGCACCGAGGCCGAAGCGTTCAGCTTCGTGCTGGTCGTGCTCGGCCTGTTCGCAGCGGTGGCGGTCGCAGGCATTCTCGGCGGCGGCTGGGCGGCGCTGGGCGTCTTCCTCGTCCTGAGCACTGCAATCTGGGCGCTCCGGTACCTGAAGGGCGAGCCGAAGACCCGAGAGCCGGCGGTCTGGGAACGCCGGCGGCCCGAGCCGGGGCGGCGCAGGCTCCTGGTCGTGGCGAACGAGACGGTCGCGGGCCTCGCTCTCCGCGAGGAGATCCGCCGGCGAGCCGGCCCGAACGACGACATCCTCGTCGTCTGCCCAGCGCTGAACAGCCACGTCCGCCACTGGACCTCCGACGAGGACGGCGCGCGGGCACAGGCACAGCGGCGCCTGGACGACTCGCTCGCCGCACTGGCCGACGAGGGCATCGAGGCCCGTGGCCAGGTGGGCGACGCCGACCCGCTGCAGGCGATCGAGGACGCGATGCGCACGTTCGACGCGGACGAGATCATCGTCTCGACTCACCCACCCGGCCGCTCGAACTGGCTCGAGCGGGACGTCATCGCCCGCGCGGAGGAAGGCTTCTCCGTCCCGATCGCACACGTCGTCGTCGACCTCGAGGAGGAGTCGCACGCTCTCGCCGCATCGCGTTCAGGCAAGGGGCAAGGGAGACCGTAGGTTCCCGAGAGATCAGCCGGCGTTCTCGGACACGAACGTGGCGACTGCTTCGATCTGCTCGTCGGTGAGCGTGCCCTTGAACGACGGCATCACGCCCTTACCGTTCGTGACGCGGTCGACGACGAGCTCCTTCGGCGGCTTCGCGTCGTCGAGATTCGGGCCGACGTTGCCGCTCGTCCCGGCGGCGGCGAGGGTGTGACAGCTGCCGCAGTTGGCGGCGAAGATCGCCTTCCCGTCGGTCTGACCGGCGCCGCCTGCACCCGCGGGAACCGCGTCGGGATTGGCAACCTTCGCGACATACGCCGCCACGTCGCTCGCGTCCTGGCCCGTGACGAGGTTCGCAGGCATGCCACCGTTCTTGTTCGGCAGCGCGATCTGCTGGAGCACGACCTCGTAGAGCGTGTCCTCGGCGAAGCCCTGTTGCTTCGGATAGCCGATCCCCCAGTCGAGGTTCGGCCCGACCTGGCCCTGTGTCCCTGCGTCCGCGAGCGTGTGGCAGCCGCCGCAGTTCTGCGTGAAGAGCGCCTTGCCGCCGACGACGTCTGCGGCCGAGACCTCGGTGTCGTCGTCCTGTGCCCCACAGCCGCCGAGGACGAGCGCGGCCGCAAGCGCAGCGACAACCAGCAGACCCCGCACGGCGCTCAGAGAACGTACACCGTCGTGTAGACGACGATCCACATGATGTCCACGAAGTGCCAGTAGATCCCGGGCAGCTCGACGCCGAGATGGTCGTGGAGGTCGGGGCCGTAGTGGCCGCGGATCGACCGTACGAGCGCATAGAGCAGCAGGTTCAGGCCGATGAAGACGTGGAGCCCGTGCAGGCCTGTGAGCCCGTAGAAGGTCGAGCCGAAAGCGAGGTCGCTCGGACCGAAGCCGAGGCGGGTGTACTCCCGGGCCTGGATGAGGAGGAACGTGAGCCCGAGCAGAAACGTGAGCGAGAGCCCCGCGATCAACCCCTGGCGGTGATTGCGCTTGATCGACGTGAGCGCCCAGTGCATCGTGAAGCTCGACGTGACGAGGATGATCGTGTTCAGCAGCGCCAGGTAGACGGGCAGCTCATACGGAGGCGGGGGCCAGGTCGGGTACTCCTGATCCCCGACGACGATTCTGGCGAAGAAGTAGGCAGCGAAGAACGAGCCGAACAGCATCGTCTCCGACCCGATGAACAGGTACATCCCGAGCAGGCGGGAGTCCACACGCGAGCTCTGGTGGGCGGCCGGTGGGTGGCCGTGTTCCTGGGCGTGCCCGACCGTTGCCATCAGACGGCGACTGCCTGCGCTTCCGCGGGGTCGACGACGACGTGGCGTACCGGCCGCTGCGAGTCCTTGCGGACCCGACCGACGAGGTCGCGTCGCAGCCAGCCCGAGGTCGCCTGCGGAAAGGTCGAGATGACGATCTCGTCGACCTGCTCGTCGTGGACCGCGTTCATCGCCGCGTTATAGGGATCCGAGTCGCCGACGTGCGCGGTCGCCTCGACGCCGTCCTCGCGAAGCTGGGCGACAGCCCGCTCGAGCCGTCGCTCGACCCCGGGCTCGTCCGCCGGAGCGACCAGCGTGAACTCGCACGGCGACTGCTTCGCCCGTTCGAGGAGCGCCTGGCGGAGCGGCTCTCCGACGATCGTCCGGTTTCCGACCACGAGCACGTGGGTCTTCTCCCTCGCCTCGCTCAGGTCGACGACGACGTGCTCGACGGGGACCGGCGAGATCTTCCGGGCGCGATCGACGAGGTTCCCTCGCAGCCACCCCGACCGCGCCTCCGGATGCGTCGAGATGATCACCTCGTCGGGCTGGTACTCGTGAATGCCGTCCCGGAGCGCGGCGATCGGGTCGGGGTCGACGACCGCGCCGCGGGCTGCGATCCCCTCGGCGTGCAGCGCGTCGAGCGTCCGGCGAAGTCGCCGCTCCGCGGTCGAGCGCCGGCTCGAGTCGTACACCACGAAACCGGCCCGCGATTCGTTTTGCGGGCACAGGACGGTCACCCGGATCGGCTCTGTCGCCGCTCGCGACTTGAGAGCGTCGATGAGCGAGCGGCCCGCGACCGTCTCGTTGGCGATCACGAGGATATGACGCGGGGCCGCGTTCGCGGGAGTGGGACCGCCGTCGGCGGGGGTGGGGCGGGAGCCGCCGGGCGCGGCCGAGGTCTCGGAGCTCAATGCGCTCCCACCTTCTCGGGCTCGGCGACCTCGGCGCTCTGCGCGGCGAAGACCGCGTGGCGGGCGCCGCGAACGCCGTACTCGTACGGGCCGCCGACGACCTGGGGGATCTCGTCGAAGTTGAAGATCGGCGGCGGCGAGGACACCTGCCACTCGAGCGTGAGCGCGCGCCACGGATTGGCGCCGGCGGCGGGGCCCGACCGCCAGCTCGTGATCACGTTGTAGAAGAAGATCAACGTCGACGCGCCGAGCAGGAACGACCCGATCGAGGTGACGAGGTTCCAGTCCGCGTACGCCTGATCGTAGTCGGCGACACGCCTCGGCATCCCCTGCAGTCCGATCCAGTGCATCGGGAAGAACGTGACGTTGAAGCCGATGAACGTGAGCCAGAAATGCCACTTGCCGAGGGTTTCGTTGTACATCCGCCCGGTCATCTTCGGGAACCAGTAGTAGGCGCCGGCGAAGATCGTGAAGACCGACCCGCCGAAGAGCACGTAGTGGATGTGCGCGACGACGAAGTAGGTGTCGCTCGCGTGCTGGTCGATCGGCACCGACCCGAGATAGATGCCCGACAGGCCGCCGATGACGAACATGGCGACAAATCCGAGGGCCCATAACATCGGCGTCTTCAGGTGGATCCGCCCCTCCCAGAGCGTCGCGAGCCAGCTGAACACCTTGATCCCGGTCGGGACGGCGATGAGAAGCGTGGTCGCCATCATCGGAATGCGAAGCCACGGCGCCATACCCGAGACGAACATGTGGTGCGCCCACACGGAGAAGCCGAGGATGAGAATCGCGATCAGCGACAGCGCCATCAGGCGATACCCGAACACCGGCTTCCGCGCGAAGACGGCGAGGACCTCGGAGATGATCCCGAAACCGGGCAGCATCATGATGTAGACGGCCGGGTGGGAGTAGAACCAGAAGATGTGCTGGTAGCCGACCGTGTAGCCGCCCTCGGCCCAGTCGAAGAAGTTGGTGTGCAAGACCCGGTCGAGAGTGATCAGGAACTGCGATCCGGCGATGAACGGCGTCGCGAGCACGACGAGCGTCGACGTGGCGAAGTTGGCCCAGACGAGAAGCGGCATGCGCCAGAACGACATTCCGGGCGCGCGCATGGTGATGATGGTCACGAGGAAGTTGAGCGCGGTGAGAATGGAGGACGCTCCCGCCCACTGCACGCCCATCTGGAAGAAGAGGTTGCCCGGCGGCTGGTCGACGGCCAGCGGGACGTAGTTCGTCCAGCCAGCCGCGAACGCGCCGCCCGGAAGCAGATAGCTCGAGAGAAACATGAGCCCGGCGATCGGCAGGAGCCAGAACGAGAGCGCGTTCAGGCGCGGGAACGCCATGTCGGGCGCGCCGATCATGAGCGGGATCACGTAGTTCCCGAACCCGGCGAACACGGGCACCACGAAGAGGAAGATCATCAAGGTCGCGTGGACCGAGAAGAGGCCGTTGTACTGGTTCGTGTCCACGTACTGGGAACCCGGCTGGGCCAGCTCGGCGCGCACGAACATCGCGAGCAGGCCCGCGATGGCGAAGAAGGTGAACGTCGTGCAGAGGTACTGGACGCCGATCACCTTGTGGTCGGTGTTCAGGCGGAAGTAGTCCTTCCAGCTGCGTGCTCCGTGGGCCGCATGATCCTCGGGGCGCGTCGGGCGACCTGAGATCCAGTAGAGCCAGTAGTCGAACGCGCCCAATCCTCCGAGGAAGAACAGCGGCGTCAGCACCGTCCAGGCCACGATCAGCGGCTGGATCAGCCAGAGCGGGTCGTAGTCGAGCGCCGCGCGAGAGCCGACCACGATCGCAGTCGCGATCCCGAAGCCGAGCGGGGTCATCCACGCGGCCCGGAGCCAGCCGGGGCGGGTCAGACGACGGCGGTTTCGCTGTGGCGGAGGCGGCTCGTGCGTCGCTGCGGTGATCGGCCCGGTCTCGTGGACGTCTACGGCCACGCTCTACCCTCCCCCGCCGGTCGCGGCGACGAGGTAGTCGACGAGACCGTCGACCTGCTCATCCGAGAAGAGCTCACCGAAGTTCTGCGGCATCACGTCGAGTTGGTAGCCGGGGGCGATCACCTTGTTGGGGTCGACGATCGACTGCTTGATCATGGCGGCGTCCATTCCGGGAACAGCGTCGTCGAGATTCGGGCCGATACGTGCGGTGGTGCCGGCGTCGGCGAGCGTGTGGCAACTGCCGCAGTTCGACACGAAGAGCTCCTTGCCCTGAGCTGTTCCGCCGGTCGCCGCCGCCTGTTGCCGACCGGCGATCCACTTCTGGAAGTCCTGCTCGGACACTACCCGCGCCTTCGTTCGCATGATCGAGTGGCCGAGCCCGCAGAGCTCGGTGCAGATCAGGTCGTACTCGCCGATCTGGTCGGGCGTGATCAGGAGGTTGGTCTCGACTCCCGGGGGGAGGTCCATCTTCAGCCGCCACTGGGGCACCCAGAAGGAGTGGATGACGTCCTCGGAGTTCATCAGGAGCTTCACCTGCTGGTTGACGGGCAGGACGAGCTGGCCCGAAGCCGGCATGCCCTCAGCCTCGGGGTACGCGAAGCTCCAGGCGAACTGCTGGGCCTTCACGTTGACCACCCGGACGTTCGGCTCGGCCTGCTCGTTGTTGACCAGCACGACGCCGCTGTACACAGCGATCGCCGTGACGAGCGCCGTCGGAACGGCCGTCCAGACGACCTCGAGCCGCGTGTTGCCGTGGATGGGAGCGCCGTCCTCCTCGTCGTCGGGAGCAACGCGAAAACGGATGACGGCGTACACGAGCACGGCTCCGACGAGCGCGAAGATGACGATCGAGATGATCGTCACGACCCAGTAGACGTGGTCGATCGAGATCGCCTCCTCCGACGCGGCGTCCGGAAGCCAGGGGATGAACACGGCGACCGCGGCCGTGATCGCGCCGCACACGACGCCGATCGCGAGCATCTGGAGAAGCGAGCGTTTACGCACGAAGAGTGGCGCCTGCTGACTGGCCGGGGAAGAGCCTAGCGCACCCACCGACGGCGAGCCGCGACAACGTCGAGACGGTCGAAACGAGCCTCAGACGGCCGCAGCCACGGGGGATCGGAGCTCGTGCCAAGCGGTCGCTTCCTGATAGGCGCGAGCGAGGCGAAGCACCGTCGCGTCCTCGAACGGCCTCCCCACGATGGCGAGCCCGGCGGGAAGCTCGTGGGCCAGTCCGCACGGGGCGCTGGCGGCCGGAAGGCCGGCGAGGCTCCAGGGCGAGTTGAAGGGCATCAACGCCAGCCGGTACGGGAGCTCACGGCCACCGACCACGACGCTCTCGTCCTCGAGCCTCGGCGCCACCACGGGCATGGCGGGTGCTACGAGGAGGTCGACACGCTCGAAGACCTGTGCGAGCCGCTCGCGATACAGCCGCCTTGCGCGCATCCCGGTCACGTAGGCGGTCGCCGGCAGGAACAGGCCGGCGAGAAGCCGGGCGCGGACGTCGGGCCCGTAGTCGTCGAGTCGCGTTTCGAGCCAGCGGCGGTGCACTGCGGCGGCCTCGGGAAGCATCTGAAGCTGCTGGATCAGGCCGGCCCAGTCGAGCAGCGGAACCTCGACCGGCTCGACCGAGCTCACGAGCGTCCGGAGGTCCTCGACCGCGAGGGCGACGAGAGCTGCGATGTCCGGATCCAGCCCCTCGGCTGCAAGGGCAGTGACGACGCCGACCCGGAGTCGGTTCACCGGCGCCGCGAGCTGCTCGACCGCTCGTGCTCTCGGCGCAAGCGCATCGAGCAGGAGCGCGCAGTCCTCGGCCGTGCGGGCGATCGGGCCCACCGTGTCGAACGTCACCGAGAGCGGCACGACGCCCCGATTGGAGACGAGCCCGCTCGACGGTCGCAGACCCGTGACCCCGCAGAGGGCTGCGGGGATCCGGATCGAGCCGGCGGTGTCCGTCCCCAGCGTTCCCGGAACGAGGTCCGCGGCGACCGCCGCCGCGCTCCCGCCGCTCGACCCGCCGCAGATCCGCGTGCGATCCCAGGGGTTTCGTGCCGGCCCGAAGTGCGGACTCGTCGTACGCGCGCCAAAGGCAAACTCGTGCGTGTTCAGCTTTCCGACCACGACGGCTCCCGCCGCTCGAAGACCGGCGACCGCGTCGGCGTCGCGGACGGCGACGTTGTCCGCGAGGATCCGCGAGCCGGCCGTCGTCCGGGCGCCTGCGACATCGACGACGTCCTTGACGGCGACGGGCACTCCCCAGAGCGGCCCCTGACCACCCGGGCGCCCGAGCCCGTCGGCCTCGGCAAGGGCCTCCTCGGCCCTGACGGAGATGAAGGCATTCAAGCCCTCGTCCAGCGCCTCGATGCGGTCGAGGCACGCCTGAACAGCCTCCCGAGGCGACAGCTCACCCGCGGCGAGTCGTGTCCTGAGCGCGGACAGCGTCACGGGCCCACCTCCGCCGGAAGAAGCTCCTCGAGCTCGCGGAGCGCGGGCAGGATCGCCTCGAGGAACCCGAGCACCGCAGCGAGGTCCTCGTCGCTCGGCGCCACCCCCGCGAGAGCGGCCTGCTCGCGCAGGTGCTCCACGGACGGCGTCCGAGAATCCACGAGGGAAGGCTACACTCGTGGTCATGCCGATCTACGAGTACGCCTGCGGGCACTGTGACGAGCGCTTCGAAGAGCTCGTCGCCGCGGCGGACTCCGCCGACGTCGTCTGCCCGAGCTGCGGATCGAAGAAGGTCGAGCGCCGGTACTCGATGTTCGCGACCGAGTGGAAGCCGAGCATCGTCAACTGGCACCGTATGCCCGGTCGTTCCGGCTGGTAGGGATCAGCCGAGCCTAGAAGTAGAGGCTAGACGCCGCTCCGTGCCCGGGTGGGGATGCTCGCCCGCACGAGCGTCCCCAGGCCCTCGGTCGAGCCGATCTCGAACCGGCCGTCGAGCGCCTCGACCCGCTCGGAGCACGACGCGAGGCCGATGTGGCCGGCTCGCGGTGCCTCCTCGAGCCGTCCGGACTGAATGCCCTTCCCGTCGTCGGCAACCTCCAGCACGATGTCGCCTGCCTGCAGCCGAACGGACACCGACACGGTCGACGCGGCCGAGTGCTTGGCGGCGTTCGTGATCAACTCCCGCGCGATCGAGAAGAGCAGCGGATCGTTGATACCGGCGGCCTGGGGGTCGACGTGCACCTCCCAGGTGAAGCCCGCTCGCCGCGCCTGGCGCTCGGCGACAGCCTCGAGCGCCGCGGTCAGCCCCGCATGCTCGAGCACGTAGGGGTGGAGGTCGAAGACCGCATCGCGAAGCTGGGCCACCGTCCGGTCGAGGCCGAGCTTCACGAGCTCCAGATCCATCCCGCCGCCGTTGTGGGCGAGCTCCTGCCGCGCCGCGAGAAGGTTCTGGATCGCATCGTCGTGAAGTGCTTCCGCGAGTCGGCGGCGCTCGTGATCTTCCGCGTCGAGAGCCTGGGCGACCAGACGCCCGCGGCTGTCGGCGAGAGCCTGTACCTGCTCCGTTCGCCGCGTGAGCAAACCCGACAGCAGCACGGCGGCAACGCCCATCCAGGCGAGGTAGAAGGAGTAGGTCACCTCGAGACGCACTGCCTCGTCCCGTTCCGCCGTGGCGGGGTGGGTGAGGGCAATCAGGATGTACGCCAGCACGGAGGCAAGCGAGGCCAGCGCGGTCAGGCGCGGACGAAGGAGAAGCGCTGCACCGAGCGGAACCAGGAAGAACGCGTAGCGAAGCTGCGAGAACGGCCCGCCGGACGTGTACGTCAGCGCGCAGATGAAGGCGAGGTCGAGCGCCGCGTAGGCGGTACCGGGAACGACCTCGGCGCCGGGAACATACGTGACGAACAACGCGCCGACGGCGTAGACGGCCGCAATCACGAGGATGGGAACGAAGAGGTCGCTCTGCGCAGCATGGTGCGGAACGATCCGCTCGCCCAGGAAGATCACGGGAAGCGCCGTCAGGCGGATCAGGCCGAGCACGCGGTCGGCCTGGCGGCCGGCTGCCCACACCGGCGCCCGTTCTCCCGTGCGGACGGCTTCCCGGCCCTGCCTGTCCCCGAGCAGAGTCACCACCGGGGGTGACCCGTCACTCGAGGAGGCCGCGCCGCATGCCCTCGGCCACTGCGGCCGCGCGATCCGAGACACCCAGCTTCTCGTAGATCGCCTGGAGATGTCCCTTCACAGTCGCCGGGCTGAGATGGAGCTGGCCGGCGATGTCAGGAGCCGCCCGGCCCTCGGCGACGAGGACGAGGATCTCATGCTCGCGACCGGTGAGCGCGGGGCGCTCGACGCGACCCCGCACACGAACCTCCGTGGCGATTCCGGCCTGCGCCTCGGGCGAGAGCACGGTCTCTCCGCGGGCGACGGCAGCGATCGCGTCGCAGATCCGCGCACGATCTGCGTCCTTGGAGAGGTAGGCAGCCGCGCCGGCGGCCACGGCCTGGTAGACGACGGCGCCTTCGAGAAACGCCGAGAGCAGCACGACCCGGGTGGGCAAACCGTCGCGCTGGATGGCGTTCAGCACCTGCAGCCCGTCGAGCTCCGGCATCTTGTAGTCGAGCACCGCGACGTCGGGCCCGAGGCGGCGAATGTCCTCGAGCACCGTGCGTCCATCCGCCGCCTCGCCCACCAGCTCGAACTCGGGCCGATCCTTGACGGCGCGGACGACACTCTCGCGGTAGAGCGGATGGTCGTCGGCCACGATCACCCGCACGCGGGGTTCGGTCACCCGCCCTTTGTAGCAGGCGGCCCCAGACGGTACAGACGCTCCAGCTCCTCCACGAGACCGCCCGACGCGTGGGCGCCGAACGCCGTGCCGCCTTCGGAGACCCCCACGAGCGCGTCGCAGATCTCGAAGCGCGCCACGGCCTTGCTCAGATAACCGACGGCGCCCGCACACACGGCCCTTGAGACGAGGCTCGCGTCGATGAACGCGCTCAGGAGTACGACGCGGGTCGGAAGCGGGCGCGCCCGCTCGTGTATCAGCCGGCAGATCTCGAGCCCGTCGGGATCGGGCATCTTCACGTCGAGCAGCGCCACCGTTGGCTCGAGCTCCTCGATCAGAACCAGGGCTGAACGACCGTCGGAGGCCTCTCCGGCAAGCTCGAGCCCCGGATGTCCCGAGATCGCGCGGGCAAGGCCGTCGCGATAGAAGGGATGGTCGTCGGCGAGCACGATCCGAACCGGGGCGCGATCGGTCGCGGGAGCAGGAGCGTCCTCGCGTGGGTCCCAGAGGTCATCCAGGACGGGCGAATGCGGCGTAAGTGTGAGCATGTCGCTAGTGTCGCTCGACGGCGGCCCTGCCTTCACCCGTCGCCCGACCCGAGTAGAGGAGTGGCGGCACCCTCCGATCGGTCCCCCTCCGATCGGAGGGGCAAGACGCGCACGAGATCGAGTCGAGCGGCGGATCGACGAACGCCGCCGGCAAGCCGACACTTGGTGCATGTCGACCGGAACTCAGGCGAACGTGGGCACCAGAGGCTCGCCCGGCTTCCAGCGCGCCGCAGCTCGCGGCTTGGGACGGGGAAGCGATCGTGCGAGCCTCGCCCGGACGCCCACCGGCCGGCAGCCGTTCCCACTGGCCTGGGCGTGGCGGGAGAAGGCTCCCGGCCCGGTGACGCGGGAGACGGCATGACTGGACGGCGCTTCCCGGAGCGCGCCCACGCAATTCGGCGTCGGGTCGGTGCGCGCGCGCTTGGGGAGACGTGCTCGCCTGAGCGAGACTCCGTCTGAACGGTCGAGCTGGCTAGGAGCCCGGCGTGGCAAACCGCAGATGCCGCGCCGGGCTCCGCTCCTCCTCCGCTCCTTCTCCCTCCGCTCCTCCGCTCCTCATGACTCCGCTGCGCCTCGATCGGGGGCCGGCAGCGACGTCGCTGGTCGCCCTGTCTCTAGTCGCCCTGGCAGTCGTCGGACGGCTCTGGCGCCGGCTGGCCGGCATCGATCGGCTGGCCGGCATCGATCGGATCGGCGACGTCGTCCGCGGGCGCCTGGTCGGGCGGGCTCGCGCCCGAGTCGTCGAGCGGAGGCTCGCCGGCGTCGACCGGAGGCTGCTGGTCGTCGCCGGGAGTGTCGGCGGCCGGCGGTGCCTGATCCGTACCGGCTCCGATGTCGTCTGAGGGCTGCTGCTCGTCGCTCTCCGCCTCACCGTCGTCCGCCGGGGGTTGCTCGGAACCTTCCGAGCCGTGTTCGCCCGAGCCGCCTCCCCCCCGCCCTCGGCAGGCGGCTCCTGACCCGCGCACGCGCCGTCGGCGGGCTGACTCACGTCCCCGTTGCACTCGCTGGAGGCTTCCTCCTCGCCCGGCTTTTCCCCGTTGCCGCACGAATCGTCGGGCGAGCCGGCATCGGACGGCTTCGTCGACTCGTCGCACTGGCCAGGCTCGGGCTCTTCGCCACATGAATCGGGATGCGAATGATGCGAATTGTTCGCAAGGTGCCTTGCCGTCGCGTCGCAGTCGCTCGGAGGCTCCTCCTCGCAGGAATCGGGATGAGTGCTGTTCGCAAGATGCCTTGCGCTCTCGTCGCAGTCGCTCGGAGGCTCCTCCTCGCAGGAATCGGGATGAGTGCTGTTCGCAAGGTGCCTGGAGGTCAGCTTCCTGGAGGTCTGATCGCACTCCTCCTGGTTCTCGATGCTGACCCATACCTCTCGGGAGCTGCCCTCGTTGCCCGCGACATCGGTAACGAGCGCCCGGACCCGGTATGTCCCGTTCTCGTAGGACGTCGTGTCGAGCTGCGCGACGAGCTCGGCGCCGTCGGTGGAGGCGATCGTCTGCCAGTCCCCGCCCTCGTGAGCGATCTGCGCGGTAAGCGAGGCAACGCCGGAGAGCGCGTCGCTGGCGACCGCGCGTACGGGTACCACGCCCTCGAGGCGGTGGCGAATGCGGATGGTCGCCTCCGGAGCGCCGTTGTCGACGCGAACCGTCACGATCTCCGAAACGCTCGTGTTCCCGGCAAAGTCGGCGATGGTCACGCGGAGGTCGTAGTCGCCGTCCGCCAGAGCTGTCGTATCCCACTCCGCCTCCCACGGCGAGGCGGAGGCCGTGCCGATCGACGCCCACTCGCCGGAGCCGGCTCCCGAGACCTCGAAGAGGACGCTCGCGACGCCCGAGCCGGCATCCGACGAGTTGGCGACGACGTCGACGACACCACGAACCCACGAGCCCGCCGCGGGGGAGACGATGGAGCCGGTGGGCGCCGTCGTGTCGACGATCTTGACGATGTTCGAAGAGGAGTAGACGGTCTCGTTGCCGACGTTGTCGGACACGCGATAGCGGTACTGCACGCACGCCGGCCCGTCGGGGAGCGAGTCCGGGCTGGTCGCGTGCGTCCACTCGCCGAACTGGCAGCCCTGACCGCCGAGGAGGCCCGAGCGCTTCTCGAGCACACCGGACTCGGGGGCGACGCCGCTGAGCACGTCGAGCCCGGGATCGACCGCGATGGAGACCGACTCGCTCGACACCGCGCCGTCGGGATAGAGAACGGAGCCGCTGGTCGGCCCCTCGGTGTCGGGCAGAACAGTGAAGATGCCGGTGCCGACGGCATTCGCACCGTTCGTGGCTGTGATCGTCTGCGGGCCGTCGACCGCGGATCCCTCCACCCAGCTGTATGTCATCTGGACGAGCCCCTGGGAGCTCAGGACGCGCTCGGTGCCGAAGATGGCCGGAAGCTCGAGTGATTCGAGGCCGGATTGGGGATCCTCGCTCGACGCCGTGACCGTGAAGCTCCCGCTGTTCCCGGGCTTCGGGTTGTAGTAGAGGATCGAGCCGGCCACGTGCTCGTCCGCCTCGCTCTCCGCGAGTTGGATCAGCGGATTGGTGGGAGGCGTCTCGTCGCGGCGAATCACGTTCGGCGAGGTGAAGACGACCTCGCGCCCGTCGGCGGCGACTACGCGAAGCCTGTACCGGGCGCAGTGGGCGTCGGGAACGACGTTCGTCTCGCCCGTCACCTCCCAGCCGCCGAAGCCGAGGCACGACCCCTCACTGAGTGAGGCGAGTTGCCGCTCGAGCAGGATGTCGCTCGGATCGACGCCGCCCAGGGCTCCCGGGTCGACGTCGATCTGGACGGTGCCGTTGACGACGTAGCCGTTCGAGCGGACGACGAGGGGCACTCCGCGACGCGGCGAAGAGCCATCGTCGCTGACCGGGATGGTCGCAACGGCGCCAGCGGGCGGCGTCGGGCCATCCTCCCCGATCGACGAAGACCCGGTGGGCGTCCCCGTGTCGGAAGCGGTTGCGGCCGGCGACGTCGCGACCTTCGTGGACGACTTCGGTGCCGCGGAACCATCAGAATTGGGCGAGCTCTCGCTCGGGTTGTCGAAGACTACGGAGCCCAGGTCCTCCGCCCCGGCAGGGGGCGCGCCGGTATGGAAGGGCTCGTCCGGCGTCCCGATCACCGCCGAGGCCACGATGCAGCCCACGGCGACGACCAAGGCGAGCGGCCGCATCACCCCATAGAAGTACGTCCCCCGACGCCTCCCCATGTTTCCCACTTCGGCATACCGTACGACACCTTGAGTCCCCCTTTAGGGGGATTTTGACGGCGAAACCGCAATCCCCCGGCCAGGGAAACCCTGCCTGTCCTGGAGATCCGACCCTTTGTTAATCCACCTGTTCTCGTATGATCAAGGAAGATTAGAGGCAAGAGAGAGCATTTGTTGATTTGGGGAAACGTAGCGTGAGCGCGTGGCTGAAGCCGATCGGAGCGCAGGGATCTCCGCTCGATAATCACTGGATCAGAGCCAGAAGCGACATCCTGATCGGTATCGACTTCCCTAGGGAGCCGCGGTCGATTGTCGTTGACGACAAACTCGTCCTGTACGCGTCGATCCATCGACGAATCTTCGCGATCGCCCAGATAACGTCGCCGCCCTACCGGGCCAATCGCCATCCACGGTGGCCCTTCCGGTGCGACGTACGCGTCCAGCTGGCAGTGCCGTTCCTGCAGGATGCGCCCTCGCTCGACGAGCTGATCACGAAGACCGGGCGCGATCTCTACCTCTCCGTCCGCCAGAAGCCGTACGTCCAGCTCACGCCTCGTGAGTACCACCGTGCGATCGCTGCGATCGCGGCTCCCGCCTACGGGCTCTAGAGCACGCGCCAGATCCGGATCCGGCCAACGCCGAACGTGGCGACGACGCGCTCGATTTCCCCGATCCTCGTGCAGCCGGCCGCTCCGACGGGATCGAGGCGTTGGCGGAGCCTCAGCGTCACCGTCACCTCGCGGCCGACCGTCACCGCCCGCACGATGTCGGCCGCACACGCGAGCGACGTCGAGTAGTCGATCGCCTCGGACAGCGACCGGAGGGTCAGCCGCCGGTTCCCGTCGATCACGACTGCGCCCGGCGCGAAGTAATGACCGGCGCGGGCGTTCTCGCCGCGCCAGACGGCGTCGACCAGGTCGGCGACCACCGCACCGGGTCGTCCGAGCACCTCCCACGCCACGATCCTGTCGTCCTCGACCGTGAAGATCGCGGCCTCGAGCAATCCGCGTCCACCGCACATCCCGGAGAACGAGCGCTCGTCGAGACGGAAGTTCGCAATCACGGTGTCCCCTTCGGACACGGTCTCGACCAGCTTCGAAGTGCAAGGAAGCGCGGCGTGCATCCTGACCGCGGCCTCGTGGGTGGAGAGCTTGAAGGCGACGGGGCCCGAGGTCACCAGCGCGCCGGGCGCGAACAGCCCGGCCGCCGCCTCGTCGTCGTGACGGTTGACGGCCTCGGACCACGCCCGCACGACGGACTCGGGGCTGGTATCGCCGCCGCCGCACCCGCCGAGCGCGAACAGGAGCAGCGCCGCTGCGACCAGACGCCTCATCGGGGCCGTGAAGGATTCGAACCTTCGACGGGATTGAGAGTCACAGCAGTCGGGTGTCGGCTGGTGTCGCTCAGTGTCGATTTGTGCCGTCTGGTGGGTTCGCGGCCCTCAGCGTGACGTTGGTGGAAAGCCGCGGCAGTGATCGGTGAGAGCCCGGATGCCTTGGCAGGCGACGTCACGGATCATGAGGATGACAAGAGAGGTTTCTCGTGAACGGCATGATCATCTTTCTGAGCGCGACCTTCATCGCGATCGTCGCGATCATCCTTCAGCGCCGCCGCGACGGACGTCACAGATAGCGCCCGCGGTCGCAGGAGGCATCGGCCCCGAAGTCGGGGGTGAGATCACGCAACTCGGGCTCATTCGCGAACGCGGCCCATTCGAGGCTCATTCGGCCGGCGCGCGCGGCTCGAGGACGACGACCGCCGTCTCTTGCGGGCGTCGTGCCGCGTAACTGTCGAGGTTCTTGTCCAGCTCACGCCAGCGCTGCCACAGCCGTTCACGCTCCCCGCCCACTGCGGGCCTGCCGAGCACCTCGCGCCGGATCCCGCCTGCCAGCTCGACGACCGCCTGCGGATCGGCCTGCAGGTTCAGCCACCAGGCTGGCTCGGCCGCACCCCAGCCATTCATGGCCATCGAGACCAGATTGGGCCCGTCTTCGTAGTAGCCGAGGATCACGCTCCGCGGCTCGCCGCTGCGTCGGCCTGTCGTGGTGAGCCGCAGGGCGCCCCACTTACCCGGGCGCGGAGGCCACAGCCCCTTGCGGTTCCGGCTCGCTCGCACGATCCGTCGGTGTACCTGCCAGGCGGTCTTGATGAACCATCGCGGTGGTAGCCGCGCCTTGCCTCCGGCCATGCCCACCTCCTCTTACCGCGGTACTGACACCAGGCTTGCACCGACGAGCCCGACGAGCATCAGGGAAACCACCTAGCCGGGCACGGACGCTGGCCCATGCGGATGAACTTCGAGCGGGTTCACTTACGCCGACTCTGAGCCCGCCGACGGATTTCCGACGTGATCTGTCACGTCCGCCCCGGTTCCGCAGCGCCGTTAGTGGACGGCACTTCGGCTCCGACCTCGGGCGAGGCAAGGGGGGAATAGGCAAGCGTTGCGTGTTCATGCGGATGCTGTCAGACCGCCTTCTGCAGCATGATTGCCGCTGTCTACCGAAAGGTTCCGTGAAGAGCTCGTCGGTCTTTCCCCACCGCCACTCCGCCGCGGGCGTGTGCTCACCATGAACGAGAGTGTCAGCGTGCGGGAAGAAGGGGCCGGCAACCCGAAGCTAGCTCTCCTGCTGGCGATGGCGATGTTCGTGCTCGTTGTGGATACGTCGCTGATGAACGTGTCGATCTCGGCCGTTGTGAGCGATCTGAACACGACCGTGAGCGCGGTGCAGTCGGCGATTGCGCTGGAGGCGCTGGTCTCGGCGGCATTCATCCTGATCATGAGCAAGGTCGGTGACCTGATCGGCCGCAAACGGGCCTACGTGATCGGCCTTCTCGCCTACGCGACGGGCGCATTGGCGATGACGCTGGCGCAGAGCCTGACGGCGATCATCATCTTCTGGGCGATCATCGGCGGCTTGGGCGCCTCGCTCCTGTTGCCCGCGATGCAGTCACTGATTCACGGGAACTTCGAGGGCGCGGCGCGGAAGAAGGCGTACGCGCTAGTCGGGGCAGCGGCCGCGATCGCTGCTGCCGTGGGCCCGCTGATCGGGGGGTTCGTCACGACCTATCTGTCGTGGCGGGTTGGCTTTGGCCTCGAGGTCGTCGTGATCGCGGTCGTGCTGTCTCGGATCAAGCTCGTGCGGGACGTGGCCTACACGGGCTCGCGACAGGTCGACGTCGTCGGCGCGATTCTCTCGGTCTTCGGGATGGGCGGAGTCGTCCTGGGCATCCTCGTTTGGCAGGAGGGCGGCGACTACGTTCTGCTGCTGATGGCCATCGGGGCCATCGCGCTCGGGCTCCTGGCCTGGTGGCTCGTTCGGCGCAAGCGGGAAGGCAAGGTGCCTCTGCTCGATCCCGGCCTCTTCAAATTCCCGCATTTCACAACCGGAATCTCCGGGCAGTTGCTCCAGAACGTCACGCTCGGCGGCGCGATGATCGCGCTCCCGATCTTTCTGCAGATGACACTCGAGTACAACGCGATGCAGACAGGGCTGACCCTGGCCCCGCTCTCGCTCAGCATGTTCGGTGTAGCGCTGTTGGCCGGCCGCAGGGCGGGGAAGCGGCGGCCGAGCAACATCGTCTTGGTCGGGTTCGCGCTGAGCGCGATCGGCCTAGCGTTGATCATCCCGATCGTGCCGCGGGCAGACTCCGGCTGGTCGCTGTTCATCCCGTTGCTGATCACCGGCTCAGGGCTGGGGCTGCTGGTCTCCCAGCTGAACAACTACACGCTCTCGCCGATCGACGAGGAACGCGTAAGCGAGGCAGCCGGCGTCAATTCCGCGGCGGGATCATTCGGCCTCTCCTTCGGACTGGCGATGGCGGGCGGGATCCTGCTCGCCTTCCTCGCCTTCGAGTTCACCAACCTCGTCCAAGACAGCGCCGTGATCCCGCCTGCACAGCAGCAGCAGATCTCCGACACGCTCGAAGACGACGCCGAGGTGATGAGCAATGCCCAACTCAAGCCGCTGCTCGCCAGCGAGCCCGATGACGTTCAGGCAGAGATCCTCCGCATCAACAAGGAGGCGCGTGACCGTTCGCTGCAGGTTGCGCTGCTCGTGCCAGTCCTCGCCAGCCTCCTCGGGCTCCTCGACGGGTTCCGCATGAGGCGGCTACCAGACCCGACCGCGTCGGAATCCCTCGAAGGGATGGCCTTGGGCTGATGACCAAACGCCGACGACTCGGCAGGGCCGCAAGACCGTCACCGTCACCGAGCCGGAGCCGGATGAGCATGAGCTCCACAGGGAAGCACCCCCCGTCGGACGGTGCCCCCAAGACTGCCCCGGTACCCCACTTGCCGACCGCAGGACTCTCCGAATCGATAAGCGCTCAACACGAGCGCTGACCCTTCCGGTCCGTGCTTACGGGGCCGACGGTATCCTCTGAAACTCGTGCCGGCTTGGGTCGAGCGACAGTGGGCCGCTTGGCCGAGCGCGACGGGGGGTACAAAGATGCGGATACCAAGAACGTTGGCGCTACTCGTGACGGTCGCGGCGGTAACCGGAGTCGTCCCGGGTGCCGCCGCTGCCGCATCGGACAGCTACGCCGTGACAGGCCTTGAGACGGCCGCGACCTCGACGCAGGGGACCTTTGTGGGCAGGGGCGCCGGCTCGAGCGGCGACCGCGCGGTCTGGAGAGCCGTCGTCAACCACCAGTCTCTGAGCTCGAGCTGCCTGGCGGCGGGCTGTCCGATCACAGGGGGCACGCTGAAGCTCGCGACCGACCGATTCGAAGTCGTTTCGGGCACCTTCACGTCCGGGGCGGTGACCCTCGCGAGCCAGGCGCCCGGATGTGGCACACAGGTATTCAGCGTGGCCGGTGCTCTCGCCACGTCGGCTGGAACAGGCACGTTCACGGTCTCGCTGACGCACTACCGGGCGCTGATCTTCGGTCAGTGCACGGCGTTCGCGGCCACCGTCGCCGGGAGCGTCACGGTCGCTGGCCCATAGCGCGGGCAGGGTCACTTACACCCCAACGACCAGCGGGCGCGGCGACTGGGTACCGCGTGCCGAGCTTCACGCACACGTACCCAAGCAGTGCCGCGACCACGCCGCCGATCGGGAAGGAGATCCACACCGCCGCGCCGGCGACTGTGCCTGCCTCGCCCAAAAGGGCGAAGATGCCGGTGCCGATCATCGAACCGATCCCGAGGACGGCCGCGCGTTGCTCGTGCTCACGTCGGACGGGATCTTTCTCTTGGGGCGTGGTCGGGGCGAGGCGACTGACGCCACGATCCTCTAACGCCAGGCGATGATCTGCCGCTCCGTCATCTCACCGTCCCCCGACGTGCAGTGGAAGGATCGTAGAAAGTGAATCGGCAGAGTGCGGTTGGAGGGGAAGGTCGCCGTGGGTTAGTAACGGGTCAGCGGACTGGTGGAAAAGGGGGGCTGAAGGGAACCAACGGGAAACACACGTGGCTCAGCCAAGCCACAAGAGAGCTCTTGAGAACGCTCCTTCAGTGCTTGCCATGCAGAAGGTCTTACGTTCGAGGACGTGTGGCCCCCTACGTGGCCCCACACCGGCCTGTGTGCCTCTTCTCAGCTCCGCGGCTAACCTGAAACCGGCTCTGTGCAAGGATTTTTGAGTGGGCCGTACAGGGATCGAACCTGTGACCTTGGGATTAAGAGTCCCCTGCTCTACCAGCTGAGCTAACGGCCCGGGCCGGGCGGAAGTATAGAGACGCCATCGAAGCCTCAGGACTCGTGAACGCGGCGCGTCACGAAGCCGACCGCATCCACCGACGTCCTGATGCCGTGTACGAGGAGAGCTAGACCTGCGGCCAGTACATGCCGACGCATCTCACGGTTAGATTCAGGATCGAAGGTGCGAATCCTCTCCGTCGTCGGCAACCGCCCGCAGTTCGTGAAGTCGGGCCCGCTCTCTCTCGCGCTGAGGGGGCGGGGCGTGGACGAGATCCTGCTCCACACCGGCCAGCACTACGACCGGGAGCTTTCCCAGGTCTTCTTCGAGGAGCTTCGCCTCGAACCTCCCACCGTCAGCCTCGATCCCGGCTCCGGCACCCACGCCGAACAGCTCGCCCGGATGCTGCCCGGAATCGAGCGCGCCGTGCTGGAGCACGAGCCCGACTGGGTTCTCGTCTACGGCGACACGAACTCCACGCTCGCCGGCGCCCTGGCGGCTGCCAAGCTCGGTACTCCCGTCGCCCATGTCGAGGCCGGGCTCAGGTCCTTCGACCGGTCGATGCCGGAGGAGCTCAACCGTATGGTCGTCGACCGGCTCGCCTCGCTGCTTCTGTGCCCGACCGACACCGCCGTGGTGAACCTCGCCCAGGAGGGCATCGTCCAGGGCGTGCACCAGGTCGGCGATGTCATGCTCGACGCGAACCTCCGGCTGGCCCCGCTCGCGCGTGAGCGCTCGACCGCGCTCGCCTCGGCAGGGGTCGAGCCCGGTCGCTACCTCCTCGTCACGATCCACCGGGAGGCCAACGTGCAGCCGTTGGCTCTCGAGCGCCTGGTCGAAGGCCTGCAGCGCCTCGACGAGCCCATCGTGTTTCCCGCGCACCCGCGCACCCGCTCAGCTCTCGAGCGGGCGGGAGCCACGCTGAACGGCGGAGTTCGGCTGACGGCGCCCGTCGGCTACATCGACTTCGCCGCGCTCGCCTCGCAGGCGCGGCTCGTGCTCACGGACTCCGGTGGTGTGCAGAAGGAGGCGTACTGGTACGGCATTCCCTGTGTGACGCTGAGGGACACCACCGAGTGGGTCGAGACCGTCGCCACGGGCTGGAACCGGCTCGTCGGCACCGACCCCGACCTGCTGGTCGCCGCCGTTCGCGATGCGGCCCCGCCGGCCGATCGTCCCGACCTCTACGGCGACGGGCGCGCCAGTGAACGCATCGCAGACCTGCTCGATACGATGAGCGGCCGATGAGCACCGAACCCTCGTCGAGCGCTCCGCAGCGGCGTCGCCGGCGCGATGTCGCCATCGTCGGCGCAGGCTACGTCGGTCTTCCACTCGCCCACGCGTTCGCGTCGGCAGGCCAGCACGTCGTGCTGCTCGACCTCGTCGTCGACCGCGTCGACGCCGTCAACCGCGGCGAAAGCTACGTCGAGGACGTTCCTTCGGCCGAGCTCTCCACCCTGGTCGAGGCCGGTGCGATCGCCGCGACGACGGACTACGACGCCGTCCGCGAGACGGATGCCGTCGTGATCGCCCTGCCGACGCCCTTGTCGGCCAACCGCGAGCCCGACCTGTCGATCGTCCTCGGCTCCGTTCGGAAGCTCGCCGAGCGGCTTCGACGGGGTCATCTCATCGTGCTCGAGTCGACGACGTACCCCGGAACGACCCGGGAGGAGCTCCTGCCGATTCTGGCGGCTTCCGGCCTCGAGGTCGGGAGCGACTTCTTCCTCGCCTTCTCGCCCGAGCGCGTCGATCCGGGCCGTACCGACTGGACGACGAAGACGACGCCGAAGATCGTCGGTGGCGTCACGCAGGCCTGCACGGATCGGGCCGTCGAGCTCTACCGTCGCGCGCTCGACAATGTCATCCCCGTCTCGACACCCGAAGCTGCCGAGATGACGAAGCTGCTCGAGAACATCTTCCGCTCGGTCAACATCGCTCTCGTGAACGAGCTCGCGCAGCTTTGCGACCGCATGGGCGTGGACGTCTGGGAGGTGGTCGAGGCCGCGGGAACCAAGCCCTTCGGCTTCATGAGCTTCCAGCCGGGCCCCGGCCTGGGGGGCCACTGCCTTCCGGTCGATCCCTTCTACCTCTCGTGGAAGGCGCGCCAGTACGACTTCTACACCGAGTTCATCGAGCTCGCCGGAAAGATCAACGAGAACATGCCGTACTACTGCTTCGAGAAGATCGCCCGTGCGCTCAACGCACACGAGCGGTCGGTTCGGGGGAGCAAGGTGCACGTCGTGGGCGTCTCGTACAAGGCGAACGTCGGCGACCTGCGTGAGTCGCCAGCGCTCAAGCTGATCGAGCTCCTGGACGAGGCGGGGGCTGACGTGTCGTACCACGACCCGCACGTTCCGGAGCTCCTCGAGCGAGGGCTCACCTCCACCGATCTGAACGGAGCCGCCGAAGCCGCAGACTGCGTGGTGATCGTGACCGCACACGCAGGGATCGACTACGACCGGCTCGCGAGCGACGCCCGCCTCGTGGTCGACTTTCGAAACGCGACCGGTCGGAACGGTGCCGACAACGGGCGCGTATGGAAGCTCTAGGCGAGCGCGCACGACAGGTCGAGAGCGAGCCGTGCGAGAGCTAGTCCTGGCGCAGGTCGGGCTCGGGCCATGGGGCTCGAACCTCGCCCGCAACTTCAACGAGCTGACGCGCCTGCGGTGGGTCTGCGACGAGAGCGCGGATCAGCTGGAACGGATCAGAACTCGCTATCCGTCGTCCAATCTCACCGATCGCTTCGAGGACGTTCTCGAGGACCCCGACGTCGACGCAGTCGTCGTCGCAACGCCTGTTCCCACGCACGCCGGTCTCACCCGGCGGGCGCTCCTGGCGGGCAAGCACGTCTTCGTGGAGAAGCCGATGGCGCTCACAGCCACCGATGCCGAGGAGCTCGTGACCCTGGCCGACGAGCGCGATCTCGTCCTGATGCCCGGCCATCTGCTCCTCTACCACCCGGGGGTAGCGAAGCTGAAGGAGATCGTCGACTCCGGCGAGCTGGGACGCGTGCTCTACGTCTACGGGAATCGTCAGAACCTCGGCACGATCCGCAGGGACGAGAATGCGCTGTGGAGCCTGGGTGTTCACGACCTCTCAGTCATCCTCCACCTCCTGGGGGAGGCTCCGTGCACGGTCTGGGCGCAAGGTGAGTCCCTACTGAAAGAGGGCGTCGAAGACGTCGTCTTCTGCTACCTGCGCTTCCCATCCGGAAAGGCCGCGCACATGCACCTGTCATGGCTCGACCCCCACAAGATGCGCCGCATCACCGTCGTCGGCACGACCAGGATGGCGGTGTTCGACGACATGGAGCCCGATCGTAAGGTGACCGTCTACGACAGCGCCGCCGAGCCCTCGCTCGCGACCTACGGCGAGTGGATGGCGCGAAGCGGCGATATCCACAGCCCGCGCGTGGTGAACACGGAGCCACTCCGGATCGAGTGCTCGCACTTTCTCTCACTCGTTCGCGGCGACGGAGATCGTCGTATCGCGGCTCGAGACGGCCTCGCGGTCGTGCGGGTTCTCGAGCAACTGCAGCAATCGCTCCAGGCGCCCGCTCCATGAACGAGGTCGTCTATCCGGGCACGGAGCTCGGAGAGCGTGTGGCGATCGGTGACAACGCCGTCGTCGGCAAGCAGCCGACGCTTGGTCGCAAGTCGACGGCGACGGGTGGGCCACAGCCGCCGCTCGTAGTGGGAGCGGGAACCTCGATCCTCGCCGGTGCCATCGTCTTCGCGGGCACGACGCTCGGCCGCAACGTGATCGTCGGCGACCAGGCCTGCGTGCGCGAGCGTTGCAGGATCGGCGATGACACCGTGATCGGGCGCGGCGCGCTCGTCGAGAACGACACCGTGATCGGTGCCCGTTGCCGGATTCAGGCAAACGCGTACATCACCGCGTACTCGAGGCTCGAGGACGACGTGTTCGTGGCACCGTGCGTCGTCACGACCAACGACAACTTCATGGGTCGAACCGAGCGACGCCTCGAGCAGATGCAGGGGCCCGTGATCCGCCGCGGCGCCCGCATCGGGGGCGGAGCGGTGATCCTTCCCGGGGTCGAGATCGGCGAGGAGGCGTTCGTCGGAGCCGGCGCCGTCGTCTTGCGAGACGTTCCCGCGCGCGTCGTCGTCGTCGGGAACCCCGCGCGGCACATCCGCGACGTCCCGCCCGAAGAGCTCCTGTAGCGGCTACCGGGCCTTCACCACGTTCAGCCGGTACGCGCCGCCGGCGCCTTTCGAAAGCTTGACCTGAAGGTAATACCAGCCGCCCCGGTCGGCTCTGTAGCGCAGACGCTCGTTGGCGCCGGGGCGGTTGGACAGGTCGGCGACGAGCCCGCGCGGGGGAAAGGCGACCACGCTCTCGGCGCCGGGCTTCCAGAGCACGAGGTTTGCGTCGGTGTTCGAAGGGCCCGTCAGCGTCACGGTCACGCGCTGGCCCCGGCGTAGGCGGATCCGGTAGACGTCGGTCTGGTCCTGGTAGAGGTCGACCGTGGCGCCCACGCTACGCGTCTGCCCGAACAGCGTGTACGCGCGGTCGGCGGCGTCGTCGTTCGGCTCGTAAGCGTCGATCGGCGGCAGCTCGCCCGCGAGCGCAGCCGACGCGGCGGCGACGTCGAGCCGGCCCCACCCACTCTGACGGTCGCGGCCGGGATCCTGCACGTCCGTGCTCGATCGCTCGAGCACGGCGGCGACCTGGCTCGACGTCAGCTCTGGCCGCTGGGCAAAGAGCTGTGCCGCGGCGGCCGTGACCAGCGGCGCGGCGAAGGACGTCCCCTCGCCGCGGCGATAGTCCTCGACAGTCGCGCACGTCGAGTACCCGGGCTCGGCGCAGCTGGGGTCGGTGAGCTCGAGCGGAAACGTCGAGACGATGCCGCGGCCCGGCGCACCGATGTCGTTGTAGAGCGCGTCACGGTTGGAGAACCCGGGGGTCGCCCCGTTCTGATTGAGGGCGCTGACACCGAGCACGTGCGGCAGGGCGGCCGGATAGCTGGCGTACTTGTACGGGCACGCCGCCTGGCAGTTGCCCGTCGCGGCTACAACCAGAACTCCCTTACGGGTCGCGTAGTCGATCGCCGCCTGCTCGAGTGCGGAGAATGTGTCGCGTTCGGGGTTGAGCGGGTCGCGGGGGCCGCCGAGGCTGAGATTGATCACGCGGGCGCCCTGGTCGACCGCCCAGCGGATCGCACGGGCCTCGGCCTCCAGCGAGATGCTCCCGTTGGGCCCGACGACCTTGGCAACCAGCAGCTCGGCTGCAAAGCCGATGCCCGCCACTCCCTGGCCGTTGTCGAGCGCAGCGGCGATCTCGCCCGCGACCATCGTCCCGTGCCCGATCGAGTCGACGTCCGCCGGACCCTCGACGAAGCTTCGTGCGGCCCGGATCCGTCCGGCGAACTCCGGGTGTGCGCCGTCGATGCCCGAGTCGACGACGCCGACCAGCGTCGGTGTGAGCGATGGCTTGTCCGGCCAGAAGTCGAACGCCCTGACAGACGCGAGGTACCACTGCTTGGCGACGAGCGGGTCGTTCGGAACGAACGAGAGCGAGCGGCGCGCGCCCGCCGGCTCAGCGTACTCGACGCCGGGCAGCGGCTCCACCGCGGCCGTTGCGGCCTCGACATCGGGGACGGAGACGACGAGCGCGTGGAGCGGGCCGAGCCCCCGCAGGAGAGTTCCACCCGTCGCTGCGACAGCCCGCTCTCCGACATCTTCGACCGACGCGTCCGGAGCGAGCCCGATCGCGATCCTGCCGGAACGGGCGGACGCCGGGTCCGCCGAGACGAGCGTCGCGACCACGAGCAGGGCAACGAGAGGCGCCCACCTCACGAGCGTCGAACCCGGATCCGTACCGCCGGCCCGGCTACTCTAGGCGCCGCCAGCCGGTAGAGCGCCGTCGCACCGGCCGGGGCCTCGACGGTGAAGGTGCCGTCTCTCGCCGGTCTCACGGCAGCCACCTTCTCCCAGCCGCTTCCGCCGTTGCGCTGGAGTACGACACGACGGAAGCCGCGGACGACTCCGGTCAGCACCGGCTTCGCGTCTCGTTGGAGCAAGCCCCGAGCGGGGTCGAGCGTGAGCACGCCCACGTCGAACCAGGTCGAACGCAGCTCGAGAGTCCGCCGAACGGCCGGCCCGGCGAGAGCCACGCTTCGCGCCGCGCCGGTGAGCGTCAGGGTTCGCACGCGCTCCGAGCCGTCACGCTCGACGCGGGCGTCGCGAAGGCCTCGCAGGCCTGTAATTCCGAGCCCCCGAGCGAGCTTGCGGGGCGAGAAGACGAAGGGCCCCCACCGGTGGTAGGGACAAACGGAGTCGTACGGGTCGTCGACGGCGACGAGGTACGAGAGGTCCGCACCCCAGACGTCGGCCGCGGAGGCGGTGCGCCCGCCCGAGGAGGCGAAGAAGAACGTCTGTGCCACCTTCCCGTCCGCGAGCACGACCTCGCCGGCGGTCGCGTCCACGGCGGAGCTCGTGCGCTCGTTCTCTGCCTCCAGCCCCCCGTAGACCTGACTTCGCGTGTCGGCATAGAGATCGTACGTCGACCCCGGCCGAAGGCTCGCGAGCGCATACGAACGTGCGGCGACAGCCTGCGCCTTGAGGGCCTCGACGGCCCAGTCGACCTCGACCTCCCTCGGGACGACGCCGTACAGGTACTCCTCGAGCCCGACCACGTTCACTGCCCAGACGGACGACCGATCGCCGTGCACGACGAGCGCGCCGCGGTAGGGCCGATCGAGCCGCAGCGGGCTCTTGCCGGGCTCGAGGCGCACCGGATCGACGAGCCGGCGCTGCTTCCCGCCCACCGTGACAACCAGGTCCGGCCCGATCGAAAGCGAGCCCGCGCCGATCTGGAACCTCGCACCATCGCCCGATTCGACCGAGAACGGCGAGTCCGACCCGACCGTCAGCGCTCCGCCCGACTCCGCCAGGAGGACGCGCACGGACGACACGGGCGCAGGCCCCAGGCTCGTGCCCGGGAAGTAGTGAGCCAGAATCCGGTCGAAGCGCCAGCCCGCCTTGGCGGCGAATCCCTGGGCGCCGCACTGGGAGAGGCCGACCCCATGTCCCCAGCCACGACCCGTGATGACGAACAGGGACGCGCCCGAAGCCGCCGCGACGAGTGCGAGCGCGAGGACGAAGATGGCGACGACGAGAAGACGACGCATGAAGCTGACCGACCCGACGGCAACCGTAGCCGAGGGCGGGTTAGGAGCGCGTGAAGGTCCCGCCCACTGGTTCGGCCACTCGAGGGGTTTTCCTTAGCCGTCGCCCTCTCCGAGGCGTTCGGCGTACTGGCGGGCATAGAACGTGCGGTACTCGCCCGACTTGATCGGCTCCCACCAGTCCCGCCGGTTTCGGTACCACTCGACGGTCTCCTCGAGCCCCTCGTCGAAGCTCCGCTCCGACCTCCAGCCGAGCGCGCGAAGCTTCGTGCAGTCCAGCGAGTAGCGGCGGTCGTGGCCGGGTCGATCCTCGACATGACGGACGAGCCCCGGATCGGCTCCGGTCAGCTCGACGATCCTCCGCGTCACGTCCATATTCGCGACCTCGCGGCCGCCGCCGACGTTGTAGACCTCCCCGGGGGCACCCTCGCGCAGCACCAGCTCGACACCCGAGCAGTGGTCGTGGACGTGGAGCCAGTCGCGCTGCTGTCGTCCGTCCCCGTAGACGGGGAGAGGCTCGCCGTCGAGCGCGTTCGTGACGAAGAGCGGGATCAGCTTCTCCGGGTACTGGTTCGGCCCGTAGGTGTTCGAGCCGCGCGTGATCGACGCGTTCACGCCGTAGGTGCGCACGTACGCGAGCACCTGGAGATCGCCGCCTGCCTTCGAGGCGGAATAGGGGCTCGAAGGCCTGAGCGGATCGCCCTCCGCCGACGACACTCCTGCCGGCACGTCCCCGTACACCTCGTCCGTCGAGACGTGGACGAGCCTGACCTCGCTCTCGCGGGCCCATTCGAGCAGGACGTGCGTGCCGACGACGTCGGTCCGGATGAAGTCGCCCGCTTCGAGGATCGAGCGATCGACGTGCGTCTCAGCCGCGAAGTTGACGACGGCTTCGCAGCCCGTTCCGGCTCGCGCGACGTCGGCGGGCCCGGCGATGTCGCCCTGGATCAGCTCGTGCTCGACGCCCTCGAGATTTGCCAGATTGCCCGAATAGGTGAGCTTGTCGAGGACGACGACGTGGTCTCCCTGCGCCACGAGGCGCTTGACGAAATGGCTGCCGATGAAGCCGGCCCCGCCGGTGACGAGGACACGCACGAGGGCGGATGCTACCGGCCGAGCCGCTCGAGGCAGGCCCGGAGCCCCTCGCGCCAGTGCGGGAGCGTCGGCGTCCCGGGCTTCTCGCTTCGCAGCACCGAGAAGGCCGGCCGCGGAGCGGGTCGAGCGAGCTCTTCGGTCGTGATCCGTCGCACGCGGCAGTCGAGGCCGGCGTCCTCGAAGATCGCCTCCGCGAACTCTGCCCACGTGCAGTCGCCGGCGGCGGCGACATGGTAGAGGCCGTGTGGAAGGCCGACCACCGTCCTGGTCGCCTCGGCGAGATGGCCGACGAACGTGGGGCAGCCCCGCTGATCGGCGACGACGCTGACCTCGTCGCGCTCTGCTCCGAGCCGCAGCATCGTGCGCACGAAGTTCGTGCTCGTCCAGCCGAAGAGCCACGACGTCCGGACGATCCAGCCAGCCCGGACTTCCGTCTCGCCCGCGAGCTTCGTCCGCCCGTATACCCCCTCGGGCCCCGTCGCGTCGGACTCGACGTACGGCGTGCGCTTCGTCCCGTCGAACACGTAGTCGCTCGAGTAGTAGACGACGGGAGCGCCCACAGCGGCGACGTTGCGCGTTCCCGTCACGTTGACGGCGAACGCTCCGTCGGGATCGTCCTCGGCGCCGTCGACGTTCGTCCAGGCGCCGGCATGGAGGATCAGCTCGGGAACGTAGCCCAGCCGAACGGGCTCGGTGACGTCGAGGTCGGAATGCCCGCGCGCATCGGCGCCAGGGAACGCCTCCGCCAGCGCAGCCCCGAGCTGGCCGCCTGCGCCCGTGATCAGAACTCGCCCCCCCCGACCCACCCGACCCACCTACTAGGACGCGTCGCGTGACGAGAGGATCGGCGAGCCCGTGCTCCACAGGTGCTTGACACGTGGGTCGTCCCACGGAACCTCGTGCTCGTCGGGGTGTGCCGGGTCGTACTCAGCAGTGACGTGGTAGCAGAACCAGACGTCCGTGAGCGCCTCGAATCCGTGAGCGTGATGCCCGGGGATGTGAACGGCGACCGGATTGTCCCGCCCGATGTCCAGAGTGAATACCTCGCCGGTCGCACGGTCGAGGACGACGACGCGAGCAGTGCCGGCCAGGCAGACGAAGACGTCGTCCTGGCCGCGCTCGTGGTAGTGGAGGCCGCGGATGACGCCCTGGCGCGAGAACGACACGTTCGTCTGAACGGTTGGCCGGTCGAGCCAGCTCTCGCGACGGATCTCCAGGAACCAGCCTCGCTCGTCGGCGAAGTACCTGAGCGGGATAAGCCTGATCCCCTCCACGCTCAGGTGTTGGCTCCCGTGCTCTCGATCTGGCGGCCGATCTCGGCGAGATGCTGCCAGTGCTTCCCGGCATCCTCCCACCAGCCACGCACCTCGCACACGGAGAGCGCGCCACGCCGTGCGTACTCGCGGTTGACGTCGGTGATCTCGAGCTCGCCTCGACTCGACGGCTCGAGCGCGTCGATCAGATCGAACACGTCGGGTGGGTAGCAGTAGAGGCCGACGACGGCATGGTTCGTGGGCGGCGCCTCATAGCGCAGGTCGACGACGCCGGCTTTCTCGACGATGTCGACGACCTGCCCGTCTCCGTCGTAGACGACGACCCCGAAGCTCTCCGGGTCCGGCACCTCCTTGACGAAGATCTTGGCCCCGTCCTCGTGCGCCACCCAGGAAGCGATCTCCTCGCTGTGAGAGCGTTCGAAGATGTTGTCACCGAGAACGACGACGAGCTTCCCGCCGCCGGCGAACTCGCGCGCCATACCGACGACCTGGGCGATGCCTCCCGGCTGGGTCTGCACCTTGTAGGTGAGGTCGAGCTCGAACAGCGGCTGATCCGATCCACGCACCGGCAACCGACCGTCGCCGAGCAAATCGATCATCTGCCCGGCGTGACCCTTGCCGGTGACGACGAGCACCTCGCGAACACCGGCGAGCTGGAGAAGCTGGAGCGGGTAGTAGATCATCGGCCACTCCCCGACTGGGAGCAGGTGCTTGTTGGCGACGCGCGTGAGCTCGCCGAGACGGGTCGCCTCGCCGCCGGCGCAGATGAGTCCCCTGGCGTTCATGGGCTGGGCGGGATGCTAACGCGGGCGGGCGAGGAGGCAGGCGAGAGTCACGCCTCGAGCGCGCCGCGAAACGCGCGTTCAGCGTCGTCCCCGAAGACCGCGAAGACGATCCGCTCGAGCTGCAGTGGCTCGAATCCGCGCACGGCGACCACCATCACCCGGGCGCACTCGTCCAGGGGGAAGCCGCCCACGCCCGTTCCGAAGGCGGGAAGCGCGAGCGAACGGCACCCGAGCTCGTCCGCGACCTCGAGGCAGCGCACCGTGGTCTTGCGGACGAGCTCGGCATTCGTGCGCAGATCCTGGCCCATCACCGCCCCGTGGATCACGTGGCCCGCGGCCAGACGACCTGCGCCCGTGGCGACCGCCTCGCCGACCGGAATCGGTCCCTTCGCGACCGCCTCGCGCTCGATCTCATCCCCGCCGGCGCGCTTGATCGCGCCCGCGACACCGGCTCCCATCCAGAGGTGGTCGTTCGCAGCGTTGGCGATCGCGTCGACGTCGAGCGTCGTGATATCGCCCTCGACGACGTCGAGGATCATCGTCCCGACGGGCTTGCCGCGGCGCTCGGCGAGGACGCGAGCGGGGACGGGCTGACGCGAACGACCCTGGCCACCCGGGGCGGCAGCCACCAGTTCCAGCGACCAAACAGCGCCATCGCGCTCGGAAGCAGAAGCATGCGTACGATCGTAACGTCGACGAGGATCGCGACGGCGAGCCCGAAGCCGAACTGCTGGAGGCCCAGCACCCGGCCGATCATGAACCCCGAGAACGCCGCGATCATGACCAGGCCGGCCGCCGTGACGATCTGCCCCGTCTTGGCTAGTCCGATCGCGACCGCGTCCTCGTTGGCCCTGCCCGCGTCCCATTCCTCGCGCATGCGGGTGACCAGGAACACCTCGTAGTCCATCGAGAGCCCGAAAAGCATCGCGAACAGGAAGACAGGGATCCACCCCTCGATCTGGTCGTAGCTCTGGAGGCCGAACGGCTCGCCCGCGCCCCACCTGAAGAAGACCACCATCAGCCCATACGCCGCGCCGATCGACAGCAGGTTGAGGAAAATCGCCTTGAGCGGCAGCACGAGCGAGCGAAACGCACGCATGAGGAGGAGGTACGTCAGGCCGAGCACCGCGAGAACCAGCCACGGGAACGTGCCGTAGACGAGGTCGAGGAAGTCGACGCTCGAGGGCGGCCCACCGCCCGCGTAGACGCTGACGCCGGACGGGAAGCCGGCGGCAGGAACGATCTCGCCGCGCAGCCGATCGACGAAGTCCATCGCCTGCTGCGTGCCGTACTCGCTCTGACCGCCGGCCTGGAGACGGACGTACCTGCCCGTCGGGTCGACCCACTGGGAGCCAGCGCCCGTGTAGACGGCCACGATCTCGCGATCGGCCTCGAGGCCCTGCTGGAGCCGGGCGAGCGCCTCTCGCACCGGCGTGCTCGACACGCCGCCCGGCCGGCCCGTGTCGATCACCAGCTCCGTCGGGGCGGTCGCGCCCTCGCCGGCGGCCTCGCCGACGATCGTTAGCGCCCTCGTGGACTCGAGGTCCTGGGGGATCCCCTGATTCGTGCCGGGCCCGACGCTGAGGAAGAACGCGGGGATCGCCGCAGCGATCAGAAGGGAGATCGAGAGGATCAGGTAGCGGAGCGGATGCCTCATGATCCCGCGCGCGAGCCGCATCCAGAAGCCGCCTTCGATCTCGGCGCCGCGCGCGAGGCGGCTCCGGCGCGGAACGAGCCTGACCCGGTCGAGCCGGTCGGCGGTGAAGTAGAGGAGCACCGGCAGCAGCGTCAGCGCGCAGAGCACGGAGACGATCGGGATCGTCAGCCCGGCGATGCCGAAGCCGCGCATGAACGGCAGCGGCATCGCGAGCAGTAGAGCGAGCCCGATCGCTACCGCCGTGCCGCTGAACACGACCGCCCGACCGGCAGTCTCCATCGTCCGAAGGACGGCCTCGTCCTTCGCGAGGCCGTTCGCGCGCTCCTCCCGGTAGCGATAGACCATGAGCAGCGAGTAGTCGATCGCGATGCCGAGCCCGATCAGCGAGACGAGCTGGGTGACATACGTCGAGAGCTCCATGAAGTTGGCGAAGATCCAGACGACGCCGAGCGTCGCCGGGATCGCCGCAAGCGCGAACGCGAACGGAATCAGGAAGGCGAGCGTCCCGAACACCAGCACGAGGATGACGAGCGCGATCGGAATCGCGATCAGGAACTCGCCGCGCTGGAGGTCCTCGTCCTGGATCGGCTCGAGGTCGCTCTCGACCGCCGCCTGGCCGGTGACCAGGAGGTTCGCGCCCTGGACCGTGCCGAGCGCTTCGCGGATGTCGCCGGTGTATCCCTTCGCGTCGGCCGGCTCGAGGTTCGAGACGATCGTCGCGGTCGCGACGTCGGGGGAGAGGGGCACGACTCCCTGGAGCTTCCCCGTCGGAACGACCTCGGCCGCCCGAGTCGCGGCGCGCTCGAGGTCGGGGAGGACGTCGGCGATGGGCCTGCCGGTGGCCTGGGCGACGACGATGAACGAGCCGGCCGAGCGCTGATCGAAGTGATCCTCGAGGATCTGGTCGGCGCGCTGTGTGTCGGTTCCCGGCAGCGTGAAGCGGTTGGTGAGGAGATCGCCCAGGCCCTGCATCGCGGCGAACGACGCAACCAGCACGAAAATCCAGACGGCGACCACCGCCCAGCGCCAGCGGAGGACGAAGCGCGTCCAGCGTTCCAACGACGAACCCCCCTCGAATCGCGGTGCCGAACGATCGTAACACCAGGAGGGTTGGTCGCAGGCGCCCCGGGGCCGGCGCTTGTGACAACCGGACGGTCACACTCCCGTCCCGGGTACGATGCACGCGTACCAGCGAGAGGAGACGAGAACAATGGTGGCAAACCCGAAGGAGAAGGTGGGCGTCGCGATCGAGGTCGCGCGGCCGGCGCTGGAGCGGATCGCGAAGGATCCCGCCATGCGCGAGTCGATGAAGGAGGCGTTCACCTCGGCAGCCAAGATCTACGCTGGAGCAGCCGACGGTGCGCAGTCTCGCACGATCGCCGCAGCGCGCGCGGTGTCCGACCCAGAGCTCCAGGCGGAGCTGAAGAATGCCCTTGCGCACCTGCAGAAGGCGGGCACCGTGGCGCGGGGCAAGCAGGCGTCGCACACGGCTCGTAACGCGACGCTGATCGCAGCCGGCCTGCTGGTCGCGCTTCTCTTCAACCCGCTGACGGGCCCCGATACGCGCAACTGGATCAAGGACAAGCTGTTCGGACCCGAGGAGCCGTTCGAGTACAGCCCGAACGGCGAGACGCTGCCCGCCGCGTAATCGGGCTGCGCAGGACCGACCACCACCCGTTCTGCTGGGGTTGCGCTCTCGGGGTCGAGGGAGGGCTCGGCTTCGAGTGGCGGCTCGACGAGAGCGGCCGGCTCGACGCCGAGCACACCTTCCCGGAGAGCGCACAGGGTCCCCCTGGAATCGCGCACGAGGGACTCGTGGCCGCGATTCTCGGCGAGGCCTGCGCCCAGGCGGCACGCTCCGCGGTGTCGCCGGCGGCGACCTCCCGCCTCGAGCTCCGCTTCATCGCGCCCGTGCCGATCGCCGAGGCCGTCCGCATCACGGCGCAGGTGGTGGTAGGCGACGACCATCGGGCCACGGCCGAGGCGACCGTCCTCGATTCGACGGGGATGCTCCTCGCCCACGCGAGAGCGGAGATCGTGGGTGTCCGCCCGGAGTTCTTCCTCTCGACGCCGCAGGGACGCGCTCGCGGCCTCGACTGGCTGGCGGACTAGAAGGACTCACCCACGCGGGCAAAGGCGGCGAGTGCAGCCGCCGTCGCCCGTGCCTGCTCGTCGACGAGCGGCACGCCCTTGACGAGCGGGGGGAAGAGCATCCAGACCAGCGAGCCGCCCATGTGCCGGATCACGGGCCGACCTCCCGGCTCGATCCGGATGCGCTCGAAATGCACATTGCCCAGGGCGTCAAGCAACCGCTCGTCCGCCTCCAGCCGCTCGGCGAGCGCCTCGCCGGCGGCGTCGCTCCGTCGAGGATGGAAGCTCACGCCCTTCATCTTCACGACGCCGCGACCCCGAGCCGACAGGCCGGCAGTTGCCGGAAGGACCGGCTCGGCGGTCGTGACCTCGAGCGCGTACGTTCCGCCGAAGATCCGTCCCTGTCGATCCAGCCGCAGGACGAGCGCAGGCTCCCGTCCCGGCGCCTCCAGTCGCGCCGAGAGCTCCGAGAGCCGGGAGGAGACCCGGTAGCCCGCCCGGCCGAACGAGGCAATCGCGTCGTCCAAGACGAGCTTCGCCCGTCGCGCCGTCGGGCCTGCCACGCCGTGGAGCCTAGAGGCTAGATGTCGATCTCGAGGTCCTCGCCCGAGCGGCGCGCGGGAAACGTCTCCACGGGATCGGGCGGTGGGCCGCTCAGCACCTGGCCGGTGCGCACGTCGAACTCACCTGCGTGACAGGGGCAGACGAGAGAGGCGCCGTCGAGCTCGCCCTCGGACAACGAGCAGGCCCGGTGCGTGCACAGGTCGTCGAACGCGTAGAACGCTCCGTCGATGCACGCGATCCCGACGTAGCGCCCGTCCACCTCGCACGCGAGCACTTCCCCCTCGGGAACGGCGTCCGCGGCTGCGACACGAACCCAGCTCACAGCGCCTCCGCGTATTCGCGAAGCTCCCAGTCCGTGACCGCGAGCATGAACCGCCGCACCTCGTTGCGCTTGAGGGTGACGAAGGCCTGGATGAACTGGTCGCCCAGGGCCGAGCGCATGAACGGGTCGGCCTCGAGTGCGTCGAGCGCCTCGCCGAGCGAGAACGGCATGAGCGGGCGCTCCACGGGTGGTTCGTAGATAGCCTCAGTCGGCGGGCCGGGGTCGAGCCCGCGCTCGACGCCGTCGACTCCGGCGAAGATCGCTGCCGCCGACGAGAGGTACGCGCTCGCCGTGCCGTCAGCGCCACGGCACTCGAGCCGCGTCGCCTTCCCCCGCTCGACCGGGATGCGGACGTACACCGAGCGGTTGTCGGGGCCCCAGTCGACGAAGTACGGCGCAAGCTCCTGGGCGAGAAAGCGCTTGTAGGCGTTGACCGTCGGAGCCATCACCGCGGTCGTTCCGCGGGCGTGCTCGAGGACGCCGCCGACGAAGTGCTTCGCCGTCTGCGAGAGCCGATCCTCCGCGGCTTCGTCCTCGAAGATGTTCGTCTCCCCCTCCCAGGCCGAGATGTGGAGGTGGTAGCCGGAGGTGCCACCGTCCTCGACGCAGCGGCCCATGAACGTGGCGACGAGGCCGTGCATCGACGCGATCTCCTTGATCGCGAGCTTGAGAAGATGCGCGTCGTCGGCCGCCTCGAGCGCGCCGTCATAGCGCGTGTTGATCTCCCACTGGGACGGGTCGTACTCCTGGTTGGTGCAGACGAACGGAAGCCCCAGGCCGCGAACGGCGTCCTCCATGGCACGAAGGACACCCTCCGGGTCGACCCGAGGATCCATCCGGTAGACGAGACCGGGCGTGGACGCGTAGCGGTCGAAGCGACCGTCCGCGGTCGGCCGCAGCAGGAAGAACTCGAGCTCGTGCCCGCACTGGAGCGTCAGCCCGCGAGCCTCTGCCCTGGCGATCGCCCGCTTCAGGATTCCGCGCGGCGACGACTCGAGCGGCTCGCCGTCGAACCAGCAGTCGGCCATGCAGATCGCCGTGTCTCGCTCCCACGGGACGACGCGAAGCGTCCCGAGATCGGGAACGACCTGCATGTCGCGGAAGTTGACCTCGTCGCGCAGACCGGTTCCGTCGGGCATGACGCCGGTGTGGTCGATCGACATGACGGAGACGCAGAAGTTGAGCCCGGCTTCGGCGGCCTCCTCTGCGAGCTCCGACGGGATCACCTTCGCCCGCGTCGTGCCGAGCAGATCGTGGTAGTGGACGCGAATGCGCGTCACCCCCGCGTCGCGGATCTCGGCGAGGCGAGCGCCGGCGGACTCGGCAGTCCGAGCCATCTAGTGGTCGTCGTGGTGGATGTGCGGGCCGCCTGGCTCGACCTCGACGCCGATCTCCTCGGAGATCTCCTCTGTCTCGGCGTAGACCTCGGCGAGCGGGACGGGCCTGAAGATCGCGCCCAGGCTCCCGAAGGCGTAGAGGTTGTAGACGAGCGAGAACGCCGCGGAGACGCCGAGGAAGATGAGGTAGCGGTAGTAGATCGAGCTCGAGTCGATCCCAGGAGGCGCGATCTTGTAGGCGGCGAGCGCGAGCAGGCCGATCCCGACGATCTGGGGGATCGGGAAGAGCGCCGAGCGGTACGGCCGCGCGCCCCCGGCTCGCGCAGCCTGAGCATGATCACCGAGACGTGGATGAGGGCGTACGCGGTCACCCACCCGAGCACGCCCGCGAGGATGAGCTCGATGAACTTGGCGCCGGTGGTGGCGTCGAAGACGTTCATCAGCGCGGGAATCGCCGCCAGAATCACGATGCCGACGGCCGGTGCCCGGGTCGAGGGCAGCAGGTAGCCGAAGGCTCTGCGGCAGCTGTCGTGTCTGCGCCATCCCGTAGAGGATCCGCGGCACGCCCGCGAGCACGGCGTTGAGCGTCCCGATCGCCGCCAGGATCATCGTGATCCCCATCAGCCACTTGCCCGCCTCGCCGAAGATCGCGACGCCGACGTCGATCGGCAGGGTCGGCGCGAACGTCGCGAGCACGTCCGGCGGAACGTACCGAGCCGCCGCGAGCCCGTACAGCACGACCGGGACCGCGATCAGGCCGAGGCCGACGAAGATGCCGACCGGGATGTCGCGCGACGGTCGCCGGAGCTCCTCGGCGAGAGGGCACGTGTACTCGACGCCGACGAACGTGAAGATCGCGACCCCGAGCAGCGCCGAGAGCAAGCTCCAGGTGAGGTCGATGTCCGGCAGCGCGGTCGAGATCGGCTCGCCCGAGCCGGCACCGGCGAGGCCCACGATGCCGACGACGAGAAGTGTCCCGGCGACCAGGAAGGTCAGCGAGACCTCGAGCACCGCGAACGGCTTGATCCCCGCGAGGTTCACGACGGCGAGGAAGACCATGAAGATGACCGCCCAGACCTTGAAGCTTCCGGGCGCGCCGAGGACATCGCTCGTGACGACGCTCGCCGCATAGAGCTCGGCGGAGCCGGGGAAGAGCTGGACGGCGATGTAGCCGACAAAGACGACGACCGTCGCGAAGAAGGGTCCAAGCCCGGCGCGCGCGTACTCGTTCATCGAGCCCGCCTTGGGAATCATCGTGGCGAGCTCGGAGAAGCTCATGCTGGCGAGGATCATCGTCAGGAAGCCGATCGCGAGCGCGATCAGCCAGACCCAGCTCGCGAAGAAGCCCCCGGCCACGGTAGCCAGCACGCTCGACGCGACGATCAGGCTGAACGTGGTGCCGATCGCCGTCGGCAGGCCCACCACCCGCCGTTCGAGCGTCTGCCCGCCGGCGACTGGAACTCTCGTGACGTGCGCCTCCATGTGCCCTCCCTCTTGCTCGGCCTGCCCGGGCAGCCTGTCGGACCCGCTGAGTATGCGATGCTCGACACCGGGCTGGCAAGGTCCGTAGCATCCGGGCGCGATGGGATCGCTCGACGGGCAGGTCGCGATCGTGACGGGCGGGGCACAGGGCATCGGCCGCGCGATTGCCGAGCGGCTCACGCGCGACGGGGCGGCGGTCGAGGTGTTCGACCTCGTTGGCGAGCCGCCCGTGGACGTGGCCGACGAGGGCTCCGTGCGCGAGGGCGTCGAGCGCATGGTCGCATCGCGTGGGCGCGTGGACATCCTCGTCAACAACGCGGGCATCTACCCGCACACGCCGTTCGAGGAGCTGACGTTCTCAGAATGGCGGCGCGTTCTCGCGACGAACCTCGACAGCGTGTTTCTCGTCACGCACGCCGTCTACCCGACCATGTGCGAGCGCGGCTACGGGCGCATCGTCAACGTCTCCTCGGCCGGCTTTCTCGTCGGCGAGGAGACGATGACGCACTACATCGCGTCGAAGGGCGGCATCATCGGGTTCACCCGCGCGCTCGCCAGAGGCGCCGCCGACCGCGGGATCACCGTCAACGCGATCACACCCGGCTTCATCGAGACCGAGGGCGTTCGCTCCGACCCGATCGAGCTCGAGCTGCTGGACGTGTTCGTGCGAGAGCAATCCGTGAAGCGGCGTGGACAGCCCGAGGACATCGCGGCCTGCGTCGCGTACCTTGTGAGCGAGGAAGCGAGCTTCATCACCGGCCAGACCGTCAACGTCGACGGCGGCCACCGATTCGTTTAGGAGGACGTGTGAGCGAGCCCAGCCGGGATGGGCGACCCGGAGCCGAGACGGGCCCCACGCCCGTCGCGCCCTATCTCGCCGTCGGTCTGTCGACCGTCGTCTACGGCGTCGCCGAGCGCAAGCACATCCGCTGGAACCTCGACACGATCGAGGACGGCATCCACGCCGCGATGTCGATCATCGGGATCAACATGCCCGTGAAGCTCGTAGCGCTCGCGGAGGGCGCCCTGACGGGCTTCACCGACGAGGCCTTCGACGTGCCGCACGTCGTCGCCGCACACGAGCTGTTCATCGACATCCCCGGCGAGGAGACGGAGCGGCTCGGGAAGCTCGCAAAGCACTACGGGACTTACATCGCCGTCCAGTGCAAGGCGCGCTGGCCGGAGGTGATGCCGAACCGCTACTTCAACATGCTCTTCGTGATCGCCCCGAGCGGCGAGGTCGTGCACAGGGCGGCCAAGAACCACCTGTGGTGCCGCGAGCGCTCCTGCACGCCGCACGACGTCTACGACCGCTGGGTCGAGCTCTTCGGCGACGGGATCGACGCCTTCTACCCCGTGCTGCGCACCGACGACATCGGCAACCTGGGGACGATCTGCTGCTCGGACGGCGAGTACCCGGAGGCGGTGCGCGCGCTCGCGTTCAACGGCGCCGAGGTCGTCTACCGGCCGAGCGAGGCGGTGCCGATGACGAACATGGGGTCCGAGCCCGGCGGCACGTGGCTCCTCCAAAACCGCGCCCATGCGCACTTCAACTCGCTGTACATGCTCTGCCCGAACGTCGGGCCCGTGTACCTGCACCCGAAGATGCGCCATCCGTACGACATCGCGGGCGGCAACGCACACATCGTCGACTACCTCGGCAACGTCCTCTCGCACTCGTCCTCCGGCTACAACACCTTTGTCTCCGGGATCGTCGACATCGAGGCCCTGCGCCAGTTCCGGGTGATGAACCTCAACTCGAACTGGATGAAGGACCTCCGCACGGAGATCTTCCGGAGGATGTACGAGGAGCCGATCCATCCGGCGAACCTCTGGCTCGAGGAGCACCCGAGAAGCCACGCCGAGGTGGACGAGGTCTACCGGGCGAACATCGAGCGCCTGATCGAGCGCGGAACGTACACGCGGCCGGCGCACGCTTTCGCAGGTGCTCGCTACATCCCCGTCGAGGACGCGCCGCCGATGATCGGGTGGCTGGCAGCCCGCACCTTCTGGGTCGGCGCCGAGAGAAGGCTCGACGCCGACGGGGACGGCGACTAGCCCGATCTACGCCGCCGGGCTAAAGGTCATCGTCCCGGTGTCGAACTTGATGTCGATGCTGAGCTCGCCCGCATCGCCGAAGAAGTAGCCGGCTGCGCCCTCCAGATCTCGGAGAAACTCCGTATCCAGGGAGTCGGGCGGGCAGGCTACCTTCGTGGATGGGCCGAGCGTGATCGTCAGCGAACCCTCGTTCACCTCGTACGTGCCGCCCACCTGGTTGCAGTCGGCCTTGATGCTCACCGTTCCGTCCTCGCCGAACTCGACGGTGTAGCGGGATGGGTCGTCTGGGTCCGACGTGCTGTCGTCGGAGTACTGGCTTCCCTGCCACTCCCAGACGACGCCCTGCAACTCGCCCGCCGGCGACGGGTCGTCGTCGCCACCGCCACAGGCGGCGGCCACCAGCGCAACGGCCAGGACGGCCGCAACGGCGAGCACATGACGGACGATCATGCGGCCGCAAGTGTAATGCCGGTGCTCGGACACCGGGCCTAGAATCGGCGGACGCCGCGAACGAAAGGATCCTGATGGCACACGCGTACGACGTCGTGATCGTGGGGGGTGGGCACAACGGGCTCACGTGCGGGTGCTACCTGGCGAAGGCCGGCAAGAAGGTCCTCGTGCTCGAGAGTCGAGACGTCGTCGGCGGCGGCTGCGCGACGAAGGAGGTGGCTGCGCCGGGGTTTCGCCACAACTTCCACTCGAACTTCCACGGGATCATCCACATGGGCCCGGTCTACGACGACCTCGAGCTCGAGCGCTACGGCGCCTCCTATACGTGGCCCGAGAACCAGTTCGGGCATGTGTTCCCCGCCGGCGAGGCGCTCGTCTGGTCGCGCGACCTCGAGACGACCGTGAAGCGCGTCGCTCGCTTCTCGAAGCGTGACGCGAAGACCGTGCGGGAGCTGACGCAGGCGTACATGCGCGTTCTCGACGAGGCGCTGATCCCCGCGATGTTCTCGTCACCCGGACCTCCCTCGGGCGACCTCGCCGGGCTGGAGTCGATGGAGGACGGCCTCGAGCTCGCCCGCCACTTCCTGACGACGCCGAACCACCTGGCCAGGTCGCTGTTCGAGTCGCCCGAGGTGCAGACGTGGATCGGCTTCTGGGTCGCGCAGCTGGCGGGAACCGGCGACGTCTTCGGGCTCGGAGCGAACTACCCGGTGATGCTCGCCGGCTCGACGGCGCCGTACGGCTGGGCGATCTGCGAGGGTGGGTCGGTCCGGCTCGCCGAGGCGATGGCGGCGTTCCTCCAAGACCACGGCGGCGAGGTGCGCGTCAATAGCACCGTCCGCCAGATCGTCGTCGGCAACGAGCGCGCGGAGGAGGTCGTGCTCGACGACGCGACCCGGATCCCCGTCGAGGGCATCGTCGTGTCGAACCTCGACCCGAGGCACACCTTCCTCGAGCTGGTCGGCGAGGCCGACCTGCCGTCGGAATTCCTCCCGGCCGTGAAGCGCTGGCGCTACGACGCGATGAGCATGTTCTGCGTGTACCTCGCGCTCGAGGAGCCCGTGCGCTGGAACGCCGCAGCCGACGAGCCCGCGGTGCAGGAGTGCCTCGCCGTTTCGATGTGCGAGTCGCTCGACGTGCTCGACGACAATGCCTCCGACTGCCGCCTCGGCGTGGCGCCGCGCGAGCCGGGGCTGTTCTCGGTGCATCCGTCGCTGTTCGAGCCGAGCCTCTGCCCACCCGGCCGGGAAGCATGCTTCGTCGAGCAGATTGCCCCGTACGAGCTCCGCGACGGCGGCCACGCCGCATGGGCCGACACGAAGGCAGCCTACTCCGAGCTCGTGCTCGACCGCTGGCGTCCGTACACGTCCAGCGGCCTGGAGCCCGACCGGATCGTCGGTCGGTACGTCTCGAGCCCGATTGACATCGAGGCGGTGATGCCGTCGATGAAGCACGGAGACTGGAACCACGGTGAGATGGCTCAGGACCAGCTCGGGATCTTCCGTCCGTTCCACGAGCACCCGCCGTACCGGACCGCCTTCGAGAACGTCTACCTCTGCGGCGCCTCGACTCATCCGGGAGGATCGATCGGAGGTGCGTGCGGCTACAACGCTGCCGGCGCCATCGCCGCCGACCTGGGACTCCACGCCTGGTGGGGCGGCGCTCACGCCGTTTCCCCGTAGACGCGCCGCCCACGCCTATAGGGTTTGCACCATGAGACTCGCCAACGTTCAGGGCCGTGCCGCCGTCGTGGCCGACGGACGGCTCGTCGACGTCGAGCAGGCGAGTGCCGGACGGTTGCCGACCGACCCGATGGCGCTCGTCTCGCAACTCGACGCCCTCCGTGACCTCACGGCGACCGAGGATGCGCCGCCGGTCGACGAGGATAACCTCGGCCCGCCGGTTCCGCGACCGCAGAAGATCATCGCGATCGGCCTGAACTACAAGGCTCACGCCGAGGAATCCGGCCTGCCGATTCCCGAGGAGCCGATCGTCTTTGCGAAGCTGCCGAGCGCGCTCTGCGGGCCGAGCGACGACATCGTGATTCCGCGTGGACGCGTCCGCGTCGACTGGGAGGCGGAGCTCGTCGTCGTGATCGGAAGGCGCGGAAAGCACATCGAGTCCGACCAGGCCTGGTCGTACGTCGCCGGCGTGACCTGCGGCCAGGACATCTCCGACCGGGAAGAGCAGTTTCGCGCGCTACGTCAGTTCACCGTCGCAAAGTCCTACGACACGTTCGCCCCGATCGGACCCGTGCTCGTGACCCCCGACGAGCTTCCCGATCCCGACGACCTCGCCATTCGCTGCCGCCTCGACGGCGAGGAGGTGCAGGCGAGCAGAACGAGCGACTTCATCTTCGGCGTGCCGGCCCTGCTCGAGTGGGTCTCGCGCTACGTGACGCTCGAGCCCGGGGATCTCCTGTTCACCGGCACCCCGGGCGGGGTCGGCGACAGCCGCCAGCCCCCGCGCTACCTGACGCCCGGAACCGTCGTCGAGACGGAGATCGAGGGCGTCGGGGTCATGCGCAACCGCGTCGTCGAGGGGTAGGCCGACCCCGGGGCCTGCACGCCCGCGCCGAGCTTCGTCGTGGGCGGCGTGTTGTGGGCGAGCGTCCGACTCGGGGCTCCCGTCAACAGCGAGACCGGAACCCGAGCGCGAGCTCGTGGATGTTGAGTGCGGCGAGCTGATCGCGGCCGAACGGGTTGGCGTCGTCGTCTGCGTCCTCGGCGGGGGTGAGCAGCGGCAGGTTGCGCCATGGCGTGCCTCCTCTCATCCTCGCGCTTCCCTCCGACGGGACCCGATTCGGCGCCGTGGTCGGATCGGTTCGGTCGCTCGCTCGAGGCGAGAGCTAGAGGTCGTGCTTGTCTAGACAGGCCGGCCGAGAGCCTGGAGCTGCTGCCGTTCCGCCTCGACCGCCTCCGCGTCGAAGCGGAAGTAGGTGCGCGGGGGCAGCGTCCCCCAGGTGTTCGAGGAATGTGGATTGTCCTCCCAGTGACGCGGCACGTGATCTCGCCGAAGCTGCTCCAGGTCGCAGTAGAGCTCGACCACGAGGTCCTCGTCGGGGATCCTGATGTAGGCGAAGTTGCTGCCACCCACGCCGTGGCGCCCCGGCCCCCAGATGCACCAGCGACCGTGCATGCCCAGGTGGTCGAGCAGGGTCCGCATGTCGCCCCAGTCGACGAGCTCGAGCGCGACGTGGTGGAAATGCGCGGGGGTCTTCTGGAGCATCGCGAGCACGTGGTGGTCGGCGTTCAGGTGGAGCCAGATGCCCTCGTCTCCCAGGTAGTCGGTCACCCTGAAGCCGAGCGTGTCGACGTACCAGCTCGAGAGTCGCTGGATGTTCTCGCTCATGCAGTTCACGTGGCCGACCTTGCGCGGGTGAAACGCGGGAAGCTCCGTCGAGAGCCGCGCGGCATCGGGATACGGGCTCTGGCGCTCGACCCACGGGACCAGCTCCGCCCCGTACCCGTCAGGGTCGACGAGCATGAGCGAATCCGGCCGGCCCGGCCGCTCGACCGCCTCGCCCTCGATCCCGAGGCTGACCGGATCGACCCCGGACGCGAGCTCCCAGCCGGCGTGGTCGAAGCCCGGGGTCTCCGACTCGATCAGCTCGAGGCCGTAATCCTCGAAGGCGCACCGGAGGTACGCTCGGTCGTCGTGGCGTTCTCGCACCGTCAGCCCGAACTGGGCCGACCAGCGCCGCACCGCCTCGTCGAGATCGAGCACGCGCAGGGCTGCGTGGTGAATGCCTACGAGCTTCCCGTCCATCTATCCCAACCTTCCCATGCCTGGTAGTCGCTTGTAGCCGCCGAGGTGGAAGACGAGAGGGTTGCCGCCGCGCTCGCGCGCCTTCTCGACCTCTGCGAGCACGACGTCGTGGTCGCCCGCGGCGACGAGCTCGGTCACGCGGCAGACGAGATAGGCCGTGCACCCCGGCAGCAGCGGCAGGCCGCTCTCGTCCTCCTCGAGCTCGAGGCCCTCGAAGTGATCCTGGCCCACGGTCGCGAACCGGCGGGAGACGTGCTCCTGGTCCTCGGCGAGGAAGTTGACCGCGAAGCGGCGGGACCTCTGGATCGCGAGCGCCGTTCGGGCCTCGCGCACGAGGCAGACGAGAATCAGCATCGGCTCGAGCGAGACCGACGTCATCGAGTTCGCGGTCATCCCGTGGCGCTGACCGTCGTGTGCGGTCGTCAGCACCGCGACGCCGGTCGGGAAATGACCCATGACGCGGCGAAACGCGAGAGGATCGACCGCCGGCATCGCCATCTCCGCGACCGCCCCGTCCCTCCCGGCCCCTCGCTACTCGTCGAGAAAGCGCTCGACGAGCGCGGTGGGATGGGTCTTGTCCGCGAGCAGGTACGCGAGCGCTGTCATCCGGAACGAGTCCTGCAGGTAGAAGCGCTCGTACAGCTCGCCGCGACCGCCGAGCCCGGAGCCGATCAGATCCCAGGCGAGGCGGAAGGCGCGGATGCGGCGCTCTGCCGGCGCGTTGCGCGCCTGGAAGTACTTCTCGATCTCGTCGTGCAGCGGCCCTTCGTAGTCCGCCCGCGACGGCGTGGCCATGAAGCCGCCGCCGCCGATCAGCTGGATCAGCTCGAACGCGCGCGGGATCCACTTGGGCATCAGGCCGCGCAGCGCGACGAGGGAGCGCTGGTCGGGGACCCAGTCGTCGTTGCCCTCGATCGCGTGAGAGCCCGCTTCGGCCGCCACCACGCCCGCTCGGGTCATCTCCATCATCGACCAGATCTCGCCGAGCTTCTCCTGCACGTGGTCGAAGGCGTTCACCCCGGTCATGTCCGCGAGCGTGTGGGCGACGCCGAACGCAAACTCGAGCTTTGCCCAGGCCCGCGTCATCGCCTGGTGGATGATGTGAGCGCGCCAGTTCGAGTCGGTGATCACCTCCGAGTGGAGCGTGGGGTTGCCGTCGAGGAAGATCCGCTCCCGTGGGATCTCGACGTCGTCGAAGACGACGACCGCGTCCATCTCGTCGAAGCGCGAGCTGAGCGGATAGTCCCAGGTGGATCTCTGCGCCGAGTACGAGTCGCGACAGATGAACCTCAGGCCCGGGGTCGACATGGGAACGGCGAAGCAGATCGCGTACCGGGCGTCCTGGAGGCGAAGATCGCTTCCCGGATACACGGCGAGCTCGTCGGCGAAGGGCGCGAGCGTCGCGAGCATCCGCGCGCCGCGCACGAGAATGCCGTTCTCCGTGTCCTCCACCTTGTGCAGCGAGACCTCGCCTGCCGCCTGCTCCGCCTCCGCCACCGAGCGGTCGACCTGCGGGTTGACGAGCGTGTGCGTCAGCGACAGATCGGAGTCGCGCATCAGCTTCTGGTACTCAACGAGGTGGTGAGCACCGGCCTCGTTTCCGTAGCGGGCCCAGACGTCGGCGCGTGCGGCGAAGCACGCGAACGTGTAGTTCAGGTAGTCGGGCGTCCGGCCCATCATTCCGACGGTGTGATCGGCGATCCGCTTCGACGCGGTCCGGCGGCGCACGAGATCGTCCTGCGACTTCGGATGGACGTGCGTGACGTTCACGGGCTGCCCGGTGTCGGGCGACTCCATCAGGAAGACATCCGGCTCGGCGTGCTGCAGGTCGAAGAGCTCGGCCATCGACCGGGCCGCCCCCTCCAGCTTGGGATGCGACGACGGGTCGGCGATGCGCTCGCCCTCGAGCCAGAGCTCTCGCTCGTCGCCGCGGAGGCCGGCGAGGAACTGCTCGCCGGTGCGCGCTCCGGTCGCGGGTCTCGTGTCGACGGCCATGGTCAAGCCTCCTCTTCTGGAACTGCCAGCGCGACGTGGCGCGCGTTCGGGGTGTCACTTGGCATGACGCCGGGACCGGAAAGGTCGCTGTCGGCCTCGACGATCGGGTTCGACAGCCGGCCGATCCCGTCGACCTCGACCTCGACGAGGTCTCCCGGCGCGACGGGCCGCGAGTTCGCGGGCGTGCCCGTAAGCAGGATGTCGCCCGGCTCGAGCGTGATCAGACGGGACAGGTCGGCGATCATGTAGGCGAACGGAAAGAGCAGCTCGCTCGTGTTTCCCTCCTGGACGACCTCGCCGTTGACGAAGGTGCGGAGCGCGAGGTTCGCAGGATCGACGTCGGCGGCATCGACGAGCTCCGGCCCGATCGGACAGAAGCCGTCCTGGCCCTTGACGCGCAGCATCGACCCGCGGTCGGCGTGGCGAAAGTCGTGGACGCCGAAATCGTTGGCGACCGAGTAGGCGCCGACATGCTCGATCGCATCGGCCTCGGAGACCCCCCTTGCCCGCCGGCCGATCACCAGAGCGACCTCTCCCTCGTAGTTCAGGTAACGACAGCCACGCGGCCGGACGATCGGGGCGCCGTGGGTCGAGAGGGACGAGGGAGGCTTCAGGAAATACGACGGTGCATCCGGTGTGGCCGCCGCGTACTCCTCGACACGGCTGGGGAAGTTGAGGTGGACGGCGACGATCTTGGACGGGTGGAGGTCGGCGGGGCGCTTCACGGCCGATCAGCCTCCCTGACGGCGGGCACGCTCAGTCAAGGCGCTTCCCGCCGTCGACGGTGTAGCCGAACGAGAACCAGAAGCCTCTCCCGACCTCCAGCGGCGCGAGCGCGGCGAGCTCGGAGTCCGGTGCGTCGAAGAAGCGCAGCGTCGCGTCGCCCTCCCAGATCGGAGAGAGCTCGCGATCGTGTCCGCCCGCGTAGACGTGCTCGCGCATCGACTCGCCGTCGGGATCCCACCTGGGCATCAGGCGCGTGTTCACCAGCGGTGGCGCGTTGACGGTCGGCCCCGTTTCCGAGAGGCCGCTCAGCGTCAGCGTCGCCTCCGCGAGCCGGCGATCGTGGGCCGCGGCGGACGCGCCGAAGCGCCCGCCGGGCTCGAGCCGGGGCCCGGCGCGACCGACCGTCACCGGCCTCGTCATCCAGATCGATCCTTCCTTCTTCGGAAACCCCTGGAGCCACCCGCGGGCGAGCGAGAAGCCCTTGTCGACCCACATCAGCGGGCAGCGTGTCACGGGCTCACCCGCGTAGCTCGCGGCGAGGACGACGAAGAACTCCTTGTACTGCGCGCGGACGGGGTCGAGCAGCTCCTCGAACGAATCGGTGCACGACTGCCAGTCGGCGAAGACGGCGGCGGCGGCCCCCGCCGGATCGCCCGGCTCGAGCTCGGGCGGGAGGAACTGCCGGATCGCCCCCGGGTCGGCCCGGTACTCGACGATCAGGAAGTCGCCCGAGTAATGCCAGGGCGGTGCCGGGACGTAGGCCGACCGGCCCGTGGCCGACTGCGGCAGCGAGTACCCAGCCAGCTCCGAGCCAGAATCGACCTTGGCCATCAGATTGGATACGATATCCGAAGTGAGTCTGGACGGCCAGGTCGCGCTCGTCACCGGCGGCGGCTCGGGGATCGGCGCCGCCGTCGCGCGCCGGTTCGCGGCCGAGGGTGCGTCCGTCGCCGTCATGGGCCGACGTGCCGAGCCGCTCGAGCAGGTCGCCACCGAGACTGGGGGGCTTGCCGTCCCTGGGGACGTCGCGAGCGAGGACGACGTCGCGCGAGCGGTGCGGGTCTCGGTCGAGCGCTTCGGCGGACTCGACATCGTCGTCAACAACGCGGGCTCCGGATCCGTCGGCTGGCACGAGACGCTGGCGGTCAACGCGGTCGGACCGGCGCTCGTGGCCGAGGCGGCTATCCCGCACCTGGTCGAGAGGCGCGGCGCGATCGTGAACGTCTCGTCGATCGCGGGCCTCGTCGCGGGATCGACGGGCGCCGAGTACGCCGCGAGCAAGGCGGCGCTGATCCAGCTCACACGGACGCTCGCGGTTCGGCTCGGCCCCGACGGCGTTCGCGCCAACGCGGTGTGCCCGGGCTGGGTGCGAACCCCTCTCGCGGATCGGGCGATGGGCAAGCTCGCGGAGAGCCGCGGGCTCGAGTCGTCGGACGACGGCTACCGGCTCGCCGGCTCCGCCATTCCGCTTCGGCGTGTGGCCGAGCCGCACGAGATCGCGGCCGCCTGCCTGTTTCTCGCGTCGCGAGAGGCATCCTTCGTCACCGGCGCAGTCCTCGTCGTCGACGGCGGCTCGACCGTGGTCGACGTGGCGTCGCTCGTGCTCGACGACTGATGGTCGAGCTGGCCCAGATACCCGTTCGCAGCCTCACCGACGAGGCGTATCGTCAGCTGCGCGCGCTCGTCCTTCGCGGAGAGCTGGCACCCGGGGTCGAGCTGCGCCAGGAGGCGCTGGCGGCCGAGCTCGGGATCTCGCGCACCCCTCTACGCGAGGCGCTGAACCGCCTCGCCGCCGACGGCCTCGTCGAGTTTCGGCCACATCGCAGCGCAGTCGTCGCGGAGTTCTCGCGCCGGGACCTCGAGGCCGACTACGAGGCGCGACGCATCATCGAGCCTGCCGCAGCAAGAATCGCCGCGAAGCGACGCGACCCCGACACGATCGCCGCGCTCCGGGCGGCGATCCACGCCGCCGAGCAGGCCGGCGACGACGTCGATCGCCAGTTCGAGGCGAACCGGTCCTTCCACCGAGCGCTCGTCGCAGGGGCAGGGAACCGTCAGCTCGTGCGCTTCATCGACGAGCTCTGGGGCGGTCGGATCGCACCGTTCTTCTACGCGCGCCAGTCCCGGCAACCTGGGCGTCAGGCGCGCGATCTGGCCGAGCACGAAGAGATCGCGCGCCTCGTCGCGACCGGTGACGCGGACGGTGCGGCGGGTGCCGCCGATCGTCACCTCGAGGCGGCGCTCGCCGAGTTCCTCGCCGGTTAGCGAACCGCGTCGGCGCTCTCGGCGAAGAGATCGGGCATCTCGAGCACGCGCTGGAGCGCCTCGGGCTCCAGACCGCTCGTCGCCGAGATGTCCTCCACGTCGAGGAGCACCGCAGGAGAGGGTGGGGCCTCGCCCCGATCCGTCACCCAGGAGGTGGCAGGATCGACGCGGATGTCCTGCACGCGCTTCCAGGCCAGCAGGTACTCGTAGGGATTGACCACACCGTCGTAGCCGAGGTCGATCAGCTGCCTCGGGTGCACCTCGAAATGGAGATGGTACGGGGTGCCCTCGGCATCGCCGGTATTGCCGACGAAGCCGATCACGTCGCCCGCCTTCACCTTCGCCCCGTCGATCGCCAGCGGCGAGAACGCGGACAGGTGGGCGTAGTAGAACTCGTTGCCCTGCCCGTCGCGGAGCCAGAAGCGCTGGCCGCCGAGATCGTTCCACCCGACCAGGAACAGCTCGCCGTCGGCGACCGCGAGGATCGGCGTCCCCTCCGGCGCGAAGATGTCGTTGCCGTGGTGCCAGATCGTGTCCGCGCGAGGCGCTCCGAAGTCGTTCGTGAAAGGCACGGCCGGGCCGTACACCGGGAACACGTAGCCCTTCTTCGTCAGCTTCGGCTTGATGTTCGCAGGCGGGTTCCTGACGATCGCGGGCGGCGCGCCGCTCGGCGTCGCCTTGCCGGGCTCTTTCGGCGCCGCTGCGACCGCCCCGGGCCCATCAGGAGGGGCGATGTGGCTTTCGACCTCGGCCGGCAACGGCTTCGACGCGCGCACGCTCGCCTCGGCATGGCCGATCACGATCTCGGTCTCGGCCGGAAGCCCACCGTGGTCGGCCGTCAGATGGATGCGAACTCCGGCCACCGAGCCACTGAATCCGAACGCGTCCGCGTCCTCCCGGCTCACGGCCTGCTCGAGAACGACGAGGTAGCCCCAGTCGGCGAGCTCGGCGCGAGAGAGAGTGGCGGCGTCGACAGCCTGTCCGAGGACGACGAGGCCCGAGACGGACGATGAGCCGACGCTTCCATCCGCGCCGTCGGGCGACGCGCCGCCGCTCGCCTTGACCTCGACGTGCTCGATCGTGATCTCTCCGCCGAAGAGGGAGACCCCGTCGACCGCGGCCGTGGAGACGGCATCCGCCCGCTGGTCGGCGGTGGTGGTCGCCGTGGTCGAGACCGCACCGGTCGTGACCGCCGTGTCGCCGTAGGCAAAGTCCGGTAGCGACGCCGCTGCATCCGGCGGGCCCACGACGCCGGCCACGACAGTGCCGTCCGCGCCGGGGACGATCACCTGGACGCCGTACGCCGCCGCCTTCGCGTCGGCCGGCCCCCCTTCGGAGCGCGCCGACCCGACCGCAGTCATCGCGGCCAGTGCCCCGAGCGTCACGATGGCCGCGATCAGCCGGAGAGCGGACATCAGTCGGGGAGACTAGCGCCCATTGCGGCGCGACGGTGTGGCGAGGTTGTGAATACTTGCGCGCGATGGACTCCGAGAGCGCTCGCGGCTCGATCGAGGCCCTACGGTCGGAACGTGGGAGCTATCCACCGCCCGACTCGTTCCGTTCCTCCGCCGTGATTCGGGACGACGAGGTCTACCGGAAGGCCGACGACGACTTCGAGGGCTTCTGGATCGAGCTGGCGAAGGAGATGCTCACCTGGTCTCGCGAGCCGACCAAGGGCCTCGAGTGGAGCCCGCCCCACTGCACGTGGTTCGCCGACGGAGAGCTCAACGTCTCCGTCAACTGCCTCGACCGGCACGTGGACGCGGGCCGCGCAGACAGGGTCGCCTACCACTGGGTGGGCGAGCCGCCGGGTGAGGAGCGCGACGTCACCTATAGAGAGCTCCTGGCCGAGGTGTCACGGCTTGCGAACGGCCTCAGACGTCTCGGCGTGGGCAAGGGCGACCGGGTCGGGATCTACCTGGGAATGGTGCCGGAGATCGCCGTCGCGATGCTCGCCTGCGCCCGGATCGGCGCGCCCCACATCGTCGTCTTCGGCGGCTTCTCGGCAGAGTCGCTGGCCGAGCGGCTGCGCGACTCGGGCGCACGCGCGCTGATCACGCAGGACGAGGGCTGGCGGAAGGGGGCCAGGGTGCCGCTGAAGGCGAACGCCGACCAGGCGGCCGCCCTCGCACCCTCGATCGAGAGGCTCGTCGTCCTGCGCCGAACGGGCGGCGCGGTGGCATGGGACGAGCGCCGGGACGTGTGGTGGCACGAGCTCGTGGCCGAGGAGCCGGAGACGTGCGAGCCGGAGCCGATGAACGCAGAGGACACGCTCTTCCTCCTCCACACCTCCGGCTCGACCGCGAAGCCCAAGGGGGCTCTGCACACCACGGCCGGCTATCTCCTTCACGCCTCGGTCACGCACCGGTGGATCTTCGACATCCACGACGATTCCGTCTGGTGGTGCGCGGCGGACGTCGGCTGGGTGACGGGCCACTCGTACATCGTCTACGGGCCGCTCGCGAACGGGACGACCGGGGTCATGTACGAGGGAGATCCCGCATATCCGGACTGGGACCGCCACTGGGGGATCGTCGCGCGCTACGGCGTCACGTCCTACTACACGGCTCCGACCCTGATCCGTGCCTTCGTGAAGATGGGCGAGGGGTACCCGCGACGGCACGACCTGTCATCGCTGCGCGTTCTCGGCACCGTCGGCGAGCCGATCAACCCCGAGGCGTGGCTCTGGTACCACCGCGTGGTCGGCGGCGAGCGCTGTCCGATCGTCGACACGTGGTGGCAGACCGAGACCGGGGGGATCCTGATCACGCCACTGCCAGGCGTCGTGGCCACGAAGCCCGGCTCCGCGACGATTCCGTTCCCTGGGATCAGGCCGGAGATCGTCGACGAGAGCGGGAAACCCGTGCCGCGCGGGCAGGGGGGCTTTCTCGTGCTCACGCGACCCTGGCCGGGGATGTTCCGGACGCTCTGGGGCGACGACGACCGCTACGTCGAGACGTACTTCTCCAGGTTCGGACCAGACGTCTACGTCACGGGCGACGGGGCCCGGCAGGACGAGGACGGCTACTTCTGGCTGATGGGCAGAATCGACGACGTCATCAACGTCGCCGGCCATCGACTCTCGACCACCGAGATCGAGTCGACGCTGGTCGAGCACCCTGCCGTCGCGGAGGCGGCCGCCACCGGCGCCGTCGATCCCGACCGGGGACAACGGATCGTGTGCTTCGTGCTCCTGAAGACCGGAGTCGAGCCCTCGCAGGAGCTCTCCGACGAGCTGCGGGACTTCGTCGCCGAAAAGATCGGCAAGATCGCCAGGCCTGCCGCCGTGCTCTTCGGCGACGATCTACCGAAGACCCGCTCGGGCAAGATCATGCGCCGGCTGCTGAAGAACATCGCGGAGGGGCACGAGCTCGGCGACACGACGACCTTGCGCGACCCGGCAATCGTCGACGACCTCAAGCGGAAAGCCGACCTGGCTCTCGACAGGACCTAGGAATGAGCCCGGAGGCGGCGCCCCCGTGACCACACGAGCTGGGCCGCCACGAGCAACAGGAGCGAGGCGAACAGATTCCGGAGGGCATCGTCCGACAGCGAATCGGCGAGCGCCGCGCCCCCTGCCACTCCGACCGCCGAAGCGACGCCGACGACCAGCACGGTGCGCCAGCGGACGTTCCCGAAGCGACTCTGCCTCCAGGCGCCGACGGCGACGACCGGGATCATGGCCGCCAGCGACGTCGCCTGGGCCGAGAGCTGCGTCTGGTCGAGCACGAGCACGAGCGTCGGAACGAACAGGATGCCGCCGCCGACGCCGAACATCCCCGACAGGACCCCGGCCGCAAAGCCGAGCGCGACGGCGATCAGGACCGCCGTCACAACCCGCCCCCGCCCATCTCTTCCCCTCCCAGGCCCACCTCTTCCCTCCGCCCACCTCTTCCCCTCCCAGACCCACCCGGGCACGTCCCCTCAACTCTCCCACCACCCCACCCCCGCCCTGAGTCCCCTCATTCGAGAAAGAGCACCACGGCGACGGCGACGAGGAACGCCGCGAACAGGTTGACGAGGAGGCGGGACGAGATCCGCTGCTGGAGGCCGGTGCCGACGAGCGTTCCCGCGAGCGCCGGGAGTCCCACCATCGCTGCGTGACCCCAGTCGATCTCGCCGAGCGTCGCGAACGCGACGACGCCGAACAGCGCGGTCAGGCCGATCACGCCGAGCGAGGTGCCGGTGGCCTCGCGGGCGCCGAAGCCGGCGAGGAGGATGAGCAGCGGAACGACCAAAATTCCTCCGCCGACTCCGAAGAGCGCGCTGAAGAACCCCGCCGCGACCCCGATCGCGACCAGGAGCCACGGCAACCGCGCCGCCGCCTCGATCACTCCACCCCGCATCTCTCAGACCACCCGCCCCCGCCCTGACGGGCGCGTCCCCACACTTGCCCCACCACCCCGCCCCCGCCCTGACGGGCGCGTCCCCACACTGGCACGGCCGTATTGTAGGAGGGTGCTCCCGGGTCTCCTCGTCCCCCTCGCCGAGGCGCCGAGACGGAGCGCGATCCTCCTCGACGTCGACGGCGTGCTCGCGCCGATCGTCTCACGACCTGAGCTGGCGGTGGTGCCCGACCCCGTGAAGGGCGACCTCCGGCGTCTCGCCGGCTGCTACCGGCTCGTCGCGTGCCTGTCGGGGCGCGCCGGCGACGACGCGCGACGTCTCGTCGGGATCGGCAGTGTCCGCGTCGTCGGAAACCACGGCCTGGAGCTCGATCCGCGTGCCCGCGAGCTCGCCGGAGCGATCGCCGCGTTCCGCGACGAGATCGGCCTTCCCGTCGAAGACAAGGAGCTCTCACTCGCTTACCACTACCGCGAGGCGGGCGACGACCAGCCCGCCGAGGCCGACCTCGAGCGGGTAGCCCAGCGTGCTCGGTCCGCCGGGCTCGTCCCGCGCTGGGGCCGCAAGGTGCTCGAGATCCGGCCGCCGATCGACGCCGACAAGGGTACGGCGGTACGCGCGCTGCTCGCCGAGTCAGAGGTCTCGATGGCCCTGTACGCCGGCGACGACACGACCGACCTCGACGCGTTCGCAGGGCTGCACGCCGCCGGGCTCGATCACGCCGTCGCGATCGCGGTCGCCTCCCTCGAGCAGCCAACCGGGCTCGCCGACGCGGCGGATCTCGTGGTCGACGGCCCCGGCGAAGTCGCGCAGATCCTGCGAGAGCTGTAGCGGTGTGGCTCGACGACAGCGTGCTCGCACCGGTCAGGGCTCGTTACGGCGAGCCTCGCCTGCTCCCGATCGAGCTCGAGCTCTCGCGGGCCGAACGCGATCTGGTCGTCGCGAGCGGAGTAGAGCGACGCCGCCACCACGACGTGACGCTGTTCGTCTTCGCCGGCGAGCGGCTGGCTTTGATCCAGAAGCCCCACTACACGCCGGGGCTCTGGCGACCGCCCGGCGGGGGCCTCCGCGAGGGTGAGCCGTTCGAGGCGGGCGTTGCGCGAGAGGCGCGGGAGGAGCTCGGCATCTCGATCAGGCTCGGCCGCTACCTCGTGCGGACGTCGGCGACCTTCACCCACGACGGCGAGCGGATCCACTGGGAGACTCACGTGTTCGAGGCGGGCACGGACGCCACCGAGCTCGAGCCCGAGGACACCGAGGAGATCTCGGCCGCCCGCTGGGGCACGCTCGCCGAGCTCCAGGGCCCGATCCGCGAAAGGCTGCTCGCGACCGGCCGCGCCCTGTGGCGCTACCGGGTTGCGCTCCACGACACGGCGGCCGACGCGATCAGGTCGATCTGAGCACGTCCCAGGCAAGGCGGACGTCGGCGTCGGTCGTTCGCGCGTTGCCCACAGCGAGACGCAGCGCGACGCGGCCGTCGAGCTTCGTATGGGTGATGAAGATCTCTCCGCTCGCGTTCGCCCGCTCGAGGATCGCCATGTTGGCGTCGTCGGATCCCTCTCGGCGAAAGCAGACGAGTGAGAAGAGCCGCGGGGCGACGAGCTCCCAGCCGGGCTCGTCGCGTACCCAGCCCTCGAAGAGCTCGGCGAGCCGAACGCCCTCGCGGACGTGCTGCTGCAGGCCCTCGCGGCCGAAGCAGCGGATTACCGTCCACAGCTTCAGCGCCCGGAAGCGGCGGCCGAGCGCCGGGCCGTAGTCCGAGAGGCTCTGGGCCTCGTCCGACGTGCGCAGGTACTCCGGCACGAGCGTAAAGGCCTCGCGGAAGACCTCCGGCCGGCTCGTCCAGAGCGCCGAGCAGTCCATCGGGGTCAGGATCCACTTGTGGGGATTGACGACGAGCGAGTCGGCCCGCTCGACGCCCTCGCGCGACCAGGCGAATTCCGGGCACACCCACGAGGCGCCCGCGTACGCCGCATCCACGTGGAGCCAGGCGCCGCCCTCCGCGCACACGTCGGCGATCGTCGGGACGGGATCGACCGACGTCACAGAGGTCGTCCCGACCGTCGCGACCACCGCGGCAACGTCGCCGCGGGCAAGCTCCCGTGCGACGTCCTCGGGGCGCAGACGAAACTCCGCATCGGCGCCGAGCTTGCGCGGCTCGAGCCCGATCAGGCGTGCCGCCTTCTCCACCGACGAGTGGGCGTGCTCGGAGAAGACGACGGCCGACTTGCCGGTGAGGTGACGCGCCGCGACGAGCGCCGCCAGCGTCGACGTGGACGCCGTGTCCTCGATGTGTCCGTGCCAGCACGAAGGGAGACCGAGGAGCTGTGCGAGCCAGTCCATGACGTGAAACTCGAGCTCCGTGGCGGTGGGTGACGAGCGCCAGATGAACGCGACCTGGTTGAGCGTCGCCGAGAGGAGCTCGGCGACGATCCCCGGCTCGGAGGCGGTCACCGAGAAGTACGAGAAGAAGCGCGGGTGCTGCCAGTTGGTCAGGCCCGGGAGCAGAATCGTGTCGAGGTCGCGGAGAACGTCGGCGAAGGGCTCGCTTCGCTCGGGCGGCGCCGCGGGGAGCTGTGCGCGGATCTCGCCCGGCTCGACCTGCGCGAGCACGGGGAGCTCGCCGACGCGCTCCAGATAGCTCGCCGCCCACTCGAGGGCGGCGGCACCGTCACGGCGGAAGTCGAACCCTTCAGGAATGGCGCTCACGACTTCAGCATCCTTTTGATCTCGGCCCAGGGGCGCGTGTTGACGATCGCCTCGCGCGTCAGCCAAGCGCGCCTGGCCTGCGACACGCCGAGCTGGAGGTTCGCAAGCTCTCCCGTCCGGTGAGCGTCTGTCGAGACGACGATACCGACACCTGCCGCGGACGCCGCCCGCGCCATCGTGTCCGTGAGGTCGAGTCGATCCGGCTGACAGTTGAGCTCGAGGAACGTCCCCGTGCGCGAGCATGCTCCGAACACTGCCTCCGCATCGATCTCGTAGGGCGCGCGCCGGCCGATCTTCCGGCCGGTCGGATGCCCGATGCAGTCGACGTGCGGGCTTTCGATTGCCGCGAGCAGCCGCTTCGTCAGCCGGTCTCGGCCACCGTCGAAGCCCGAGTGGATCGACGCCATCACCCAGTCGCGCCCCGAAAGCTCGTCGTCGGATAGATCGAGAGACCCGTCAGCGCGGATGTCCACTTCGACTCCCGAGAGGATCTCGATCCCGTCGAGGCGCCGCGAGAGCTCCGCGATCGCCTCGACCTGGGCGTCCAACCGTCCGTCGCGAAGGCGTCGGGCATGGTCGCAGATCGCGATGTACGAGTGGCCTGCCGCGACCGCTGCGGCAGCCATCTCCTCGAGCGTACCGCGTCCGTCCGACACGTCGGTGTGCATGTGGAGATCGCCGCGCAGGTCATCGAGCTCGACGAGCTGCGGGAGCGCTCCGACCCGCGCCGCCTCGAGCTCGCCCCGGTTCTCACGCAGCTCGGGCGGAATCCACGCATAGCCGAGGAAGTCGTAGAGCTCCTGCTCTGTCGCGTGGGTCACCGTCCCGGCCGCGTCCGTGTCCTCGACCCCGTACTCGGAGACGGAAAGCCCCCGCGCGACCGCCTCCTGGCGGAGTGCAACGTTGTGATCCTTCGACCCGGTGAAGTGCTGGAGCAGATTCCCGTAGCACTCCGGCGGCACGACCCGGAGGTCGAACGCAAGGCCGTCCTGGGAGACGACCGTCGCCTTCGTGCCGCCGCGGGCGGTCACCGCAGCCACCCAGGGCAGCGCGCAGAAGTGGCCGATCAGCGCCTCGGCGTCGGTCGCGGTGGCGATCACGTCGAGATCCTTGACCGTCTCGGCGCGCCGCCGGACGCTTCCGGCTTCCGAGACCTCGACACTCGCCGGATGCGCCCGGAGCTCCTCGACGACTGACTGGACGAAGGGAAGCACCTTGCCCAGAAGCGCGCGCCGTGTCGCTGCCTTCTCGACCGGCCGGGAAAGGTACGCGAGCACCTTCTCCTCGGTCTTCGGGCCAAGCCCTGGCACGGCGCGTAGCCGCTCCTGCTCGGCGGCCTCCCTCAGCTCGTCGATGCTCGTCACACCGAGGTCCTGCCAGAGAACGCGCGCGGTCTTCGGTCCGAGCCCCGGAACGTGCATGACGCCCACGAGCCCTTCCGGAACGCGTTCCCGTAGCTTGGCGAGCGCGGCCAGATCCCCGGTGGTCGCGTACTCGGCGATCTTCCCCTGGATCGTCGAGCCGATTCCCGAGAGCCTCGTCGCATTGCCCTCGAGCGCGAGCTGCGCCACCGGCACCGCGGACTCGCGGATCCGGGCCGCAGCTCGACGGTACGCCTGCAGGCGAAACGCATCCGAGCCGTCGAGCTCGAGCAGGTCCGCGAGCTGCTCGAAGCGCTCGGCGAGCTCGTCGTTTCGAGGCAACGCCCGGTCCACGCGGCGATGATACGTCGGTGCCACGAGCGGTCGTCTGCGTGCCGACGTACAACGAGCGCGAGAACATCGAGCCGATGCTGCGCGCGCTCGGGGGCGTGTTCTCCGCAAACGACATCGATGCCCGTGTGCTGGTGATCGACGACGGCTCGCCCGACGGCACGGGCGAGCTCGCGGACGCGCTCGCCGGCGAGCTCGGCTTCGTGGACGTCCTGCATCGCCCGACGAAGGAGGGTCTCGGCCCGGCCTACATCGCCGGCTTTCGCAACGCCCTCGGCGACACGGCGGAGCTGATCATCGAGATGGACTGCGACTTCTCCCACGATCCGGCCGACGTGCCGCGGCTCGTCGCCGCGGCAGAGCACGCCGATCTGGTGCTCGGCTCTCGTTACGCGCCCGGCGGCGGAACGCGCAACTGGGGGCTTGCTCGCCGGGCGGTGAGCAGAGGCGGCTGCCTGTACGCCCAGGCACTCCTCGGCGTGGGGATCCGGGACCTCACGGGAGGGTTCAAGTGCTTTCACCGCCGCGTGCTCGAGACGATCCCGCTCGAGCGCGTCTCCGCCAAGGGCTATGCGTTCCAGATCGAGGTCACCTACCGAGCGCTCAGGGCGGGCTTTCGCGTCGTCGAGGTGCCGATCGTCTTCGCCGATCGTGAGGTCGGGGGCTCCAAGATGAGCCGTGGGATCGTGATCGAGGCGATCAGGCGCGTCCCCGAGCTGCGGTGGGACGCGGTGCGGCACCGTCTCTGACGGCGGCTATAGTGCGCGCGATGTCCGAGCTCGCCGACGTCACCGACGCCGATTTCGAAACCGAGGTCCTCAAGGCAGAGCGCCCGGTAGTGGTCGATTTCTGGGCACCCTGGTGTGGCCCCTGCCGCGTGATCGGGCCGATCCTCGAGGATCTCGCGTCCCAGCACGGTGACCGTGTGCGCTTCGTCAAGCTCAACGTCGACGAGAATCAGGAGACGGCCGTACGCTACGGCGTGCTCTCGATCCCGACGGTGATCCTGTACGCCGACGGTGAGCCGCAGGAGACCGTGATCGGCGCCCGCTCGAAGTCGCACTTCGAGAACGCCTGGGCCCCCTGGCTCGAGACCGCGGCCTAGAGAGCTAGAGCTCGAGCGTTCCCTGGAGAATCCGCGCCGCGACCGCGAGCGGCATGCCGCTGGAACGGGTCGGCACGTAGAGCCTCGGCCCCACCAGGGCCAGCGCCTCGGGCGCGGGTACGGCGACCGGGCAGATGCGGCCGAGGGTCCGGCCCGCGACCGAGACCGCGCCGTCGAGCTCGACCGTGACGTCCTCCGGACGGGTCCGAAACGGCAGCACGACCGGTGGGTCGAGACGGTCGCCGTAGGGAGTAACGACGAGGCCGGCGCGATCGACCGTGAAGGCTCCCGCCCGGGTCAGGGCGCGCGAGCCGTCGGGCCTGCGCAACGCGAAGAAGCCGGGGCCCTCGATCGAGAGATCCAGCGGCCCGCCGCTGATGTAGAGCTCGGGTGCGATTGCAGCCGACACGGGTCTTGGAATCGACGCCCGATCGCCGCTGCTCGACCGCTCGTTCGAGGGAGCGCCGAGACCGGTGCCGGGCCGGCCTGGATCGCTCAGCTGTGGTCGGATGTCGGCCGGGACGCGAAGTGCTCCCAGCCGGCGAGCTCGAGCGGCTCTCCGCCGCGCGTGATGCGCAGCCCATCCTCCTCGACGACTCGCCCGACAACGGGGAAACCGCACGCCTCGGCGTCGGCGGGCGCGAGCGCCGCCAGGAGCTCGTAGTCCTCGCCCATCGTCCAGAACGGCTCGTCGCCGATCGCGTCGATGCCCGGCGCGACCGGCAGACGCTCGACCTCGATCTCGATGCCGAACCCTGACCGCTCGACGAGATGGCGCGCGTCCACCACGAGGCCGTCCGAGAGATCGATCTGCGCGTGCGCGACCTGCGCGAGGCGCCGTCCTTCCTCCAGACGAAGTGGCGGCCGGTTGTGCATCGAGATCAGATCGCCATGGCCGGCTAGCCCCCGCTCGAGCACCCGGAGCCCGGCCGCCGCGCCGCCGAGCGGTCCCGTGACCACGAGCAGATCGCCTGGGCGAGCGCCTCCCCGGCCGGGCACACGCTCGCTGCGACCGATCGCCGTGACGCTCAGGTAGACGCGGTCCGCCGTCGACGTATCGCCCCCCCGCACGGCCACGCCCGCCTCGTTCAGCCCGACGTAGAGCTCGAGCACGTCGTCCAGAGCTGTCCGCGGCGGGAGCCCCAGTGAGACGAGCAGCGCCTCGGGAACGGCTCCCGCCGCGGCGAGATCGCTCAGGTTGACCGCGGCCGCCTTGAACCCGAGATCCCGCCACGACGTCCAGCCGAGCCTGAAGTGGACGCCCTCGACGAGCGCGTCCTGGGTGACGACGAGCCCCCCGGCGAGGATTGCGGTGTCGTCACCGAGCGGACCGGCGAGGCCCCGCGCCTCGAGCTCCCGCAGGAGCCCGAGCTCACCGAGTTGCTCGAGCCTCAAGGCCGACGGCGTCCACGGGTCCCGAGCCGGCGCCGATCTCGTCCAGACCGTTCCGTACGGCCTCGCTCGCGATCCGCGCCGCCCCCCGGGCCGCATCCTCGAGACCGAGCCCGCGCGCGAGCAGCGCGCACAGCGTGGCCGAGTGCGTACACCCGGCCCCGTGGGTCGCCTCCACGCCATAGCGCTCGACAGGGATCGGTACATGCGTCTCCCCGTCGAAGAGCCAGTCGATCGCGTCCGCACCGTGTCCCCCCGTGACGATTACCGCTCGTGCGCCGAGCGCGACCGTCGCCTCCGCGAGATCGCGGCGGTCGACCGTGTCCCGGTACGGAGCGCCGGTCAGCACGCACGCCTCGTGCAGGTTCGGCGTGACCACGGTCGCGAGCGGAAAGAGCCGCTCGATCAGCACGTCCACCGCGCCTTCCTCGAGTAGCCGAGCGCCGGACGCCGCCACCATCACCGGATCGACGACGAGCGGGATGGGACGAGACTCGAGGAAGCTCGCGACAGTCTCGATCAGCGTCGCGGAGAAGAGCATCCCGGTCTTCGCCGCGTCGACGCCGATGTCGTCGTAGACGGCATCGAGCTGGGCGCGGACGAACTCCGGTGGGAGCTCGTGGATCGCGGTCACCGCAACCGTGTTCTGCGCCGTCAGGGCGACGACGGCGCTCATCCCGTGGCAGCCCGCCGCCGCGAACGCCTTCAGATCGGCCTGGATGCCCGCGCCGCCGCCGGAGTCGGAGGTGGCGATCGTCAGGCAGCGCGGCACCATTGGGCGCGGAGGCTACCATCGGTCGATGGTGGCGACTCTCGCTCTCGACGATCTGCTCGGGGGCGAGGAGGTCGCCTATCTGACCGATGTGCCGTCGCGCGCCGCGCGGCCGGTGCCCCTCCCGGACTCCCTCGATCCCCGGGTCGTCTCGTCGCTCGCGGCGCTGGGAATCACGGCGCTGTACTCGCATCAGGCTGAGGCATTCGCGGCGGCCGAGCGCGGCGAGCACGTGATCACGGCGACGGGAACCGCGAGCGGCAAGACGCTCGCCTTCAACCTCCCGGTCCTGAACGCTCTGGCCGCCGACCCGAAGCTGCGCGCCCTCTACCTCTACCCGACGAAGGCGCTCGCGCAGGATCAGGCGCGCACGCTCGCCGCCTACAACCTGCCGCGACTGCGGGCGTCGATCTACGACGGCGACACGCCGTCGGAGCGCCGCTGGCAGATCCGCAAATGGGCGAACGTAATCCTCACGAACCCGGACATGCTCCACGTGGGCGCACTCCCGCACCACGACCGCTGGGGGGACGTGCTCGGAAACCTCCGTTACGTCGTCATCGACGAGGCTCACGTCTACCGCGGCGTCTTCGGCTCGCATGTCGGCAACGTGCTCAGAAGACTGCGGCGCGCGGCCGCGATCTACGGCGCGAGGCCGCAGTTTCTGCTTGCCTCGGCGACGATCGCGAACCCCGGCGATCACGCACGCTCGCTGCTCGGCCTCGACGTGACAGTCGTGAGCGACGACGGCGCGCCGCGCGCAGAGCGGACCGTCGCATTCTGGAACCCACCGCTTCTCGACGACGAGCTCGGAGTTCGCGCGAGCGCGCTCGGCGACGCCTCCAGGATCCTCTCCGCGCTCGTCTCGCGCGATCTGCGCACGATCTGCTTCACGAAGAGTCGCAAGGCGGCCGAGCTCGTCCATCGCTTCACCTGCGACCGCGTGCCCGGGCTCGCCGACAGGCTCTCGCCCTACCGCGCCGGCTACACCCCCTCGCAGCGCCGCGAGATCGAGCGGCGACTCGTCGAGGGAGAGCTGCTCGGCGTGACCGCCACCGACGCGCTCGAGCTCGGCATCGACATCGGCCTGCTCGACGCGGCCGTCTCGGTCGGTTTTCCCGGGACGGTCGCGAGCCTCCGCCAGCAGTGGGGCCGTGCCGGCAGGCGCGGACACGGGCTCGCCGTCCTCGTCGCGTCCGAGGACGCCCTCGACCAGTTCTTCATGCGCGAGCCCGAGCTGCTCCTGCGCCGCCGAGTCGAGGCGGCGATCACCGATCACACGAACCCCCGCATTCTCGACGGGCACGTGCGGGCAGCCGCCTTCGAAGCGCCGCTCGACACGCGGGACGAAGAGGAGCTGGGTCCCGCGGCGCTCGGGCGTGCCGCAGCCCTGGCGGCGGCGGGAGAGCTCAAGGAGACCAAGGCGGGCTACGTCTACGCCGGCCGCGACTACCCCGCCGGCCGCGTGCCGCTACGGTCGACCAGCGCAGAGTCGATCGCCGTCGTGGAGAGCGGCAGCGGCACCGTGCTCGGGCTCGTCGAGCTCGAACGCGCATACTCGACGGTGCACGACGGGGCGGTCTATCTCCATCTGGGCGACTCCTACCGCGTGCTCCGGCTCGACCTCGACGCGCGCGCGGCGCTCGTCGAGCCCTTCGTGGGCGACTACTACACCCAGGCGAAGAAGGAGACGAGCCTCGCGATCGAGCGCGTCGACGTCGCCGAGACCAGAGTCGGGCTGGAGGCCTCCTTCGGCGGTGTGAGCGTCACCGAGCAGGTCGTCGCTTACCGCAAGCGAGCGCTGCGCGACGGCGCGACGCTCGATACCGTGGCACTCGACCTGCCCGAGACGACGTTCGAGACCGAGGCGGTCTGGCTACTCCCCGAACGGGAGCAGCTCGAGGATCTGATCGAGATGCCGCGGTTGCTCGGCACGCTTCATGCGGCCGAGCACGCACTGATCGCGCTCCTGCCCCTCTGGGCGATGTGCGACCGCTGGGATATCGGAGGGCTCTCGACGAACGTCCACTTCCAGACCGGCCGTCCGACGATCTTCGTCTACGACGGCCATGCGGGCGGCGTCGGGATTGCCGAGCGCGGCTACCGCGAGCTCGAGGGGTGGGTCGCCGACACGATGCGCCTGCTCGCCGGCTGTGGGTGCAAGGACGGCTGTCCGTCGTGCGTCCAGTCGCCGAAATGCGGGAATCTGAACGAGTACCTCGACAAGGACGGCGCGCTCACGTTGCTGCGCCGGATGATCGCACCGCCCGGCCGGCGGGCGGCTGTCGCAAGCCGTGCCCGATCCTAGGGATCAACCCGGCGCGGGAGCGGCCGATAGACGTACCAGAAGGAACGAAGATGCCCGGCCCCGTGTACGGCTATACACGCTGTCCGGACTGCGGTCTCAGCGTCCCGGCCGCCCAGCTTGCGGGTGGAACCCACGACTGCAATCCCGACAGCATCATCGCCCACCAGGCGCTCTCGGCGCGCAAGGAGCTCGAGCATCTCGAGCGGGACGTCGCCGAGTATCTCACCACCGAGCGCGCTCAGAACCTGCTCGCCTTTCGCCGCTGGTGCTTCGAGCACGGGCGCTGACCGACGAGGCTGTCGCGCCTCACAACGTTCGTAGAGCCGCCTTCAGGGACTGATCCAGCTCGAGCACGGGGGCGAACAGGTCCCCGAGCCGCTCGATCCGCTCGAGCACGGCGGCCATCGTGAACGCGGCCGGGTTCAGGTCGGGCCTGACCTCGTCCCAACGAAGTGGTGTCGAGACCGGAGCGCCGCTGCGCGGCCGAACGGAGTAGACGGACGCGATCGTCTTCCCTTCCCCGTTCTGATTCGCGTCGATGAGGACGCCCACGCGCTTCGCCTTGCGAAACTCCGTCGTGACGAGCCCGGGATACGCGCGCGCGAGCGCGCCCGCCACCACCCGGGCGAACGTCTGCGTCTCGTCCCACGTGTGCCGGCGCGAGATCGGAACGAGTACGTGCATGCCGTCGGCGCCGCTCGTCTTGACGAAGCTCGCGAGCTCGAGGGCCTCGAGCATCTCGCGGACGAGCAGCGCGACCTGAACGCAGTCCGCGAACGGCGCGCCGTCGGGCGGGTCGAGGTCGAACAGCACCCAGTCGGGCCGGTGGGGGCGATCGACGCGCGAGTACCAGGCGTTCATGTCGATGCAGCCCATGTTCGCCATCCACAGGAGCGCGAGCTCGTCGTTGACGAGGGGTGCCGCGATCGTGCGCCGCTCGCGGCTTCCGCGCGACACCGTCTCGTACGGCCAGCGCCGGATCCAGGCGGGCATGTGCGTCGGAGCGTCCTTCTGGAAGAAGTGCTTGCCCTCGCAGCCGTCCGGATAGCGCTTCATCGTGAACGGCCGGTTCGCCAGGTGGGGGACGAGCGAGGGGGCAACGTCGCGGTAGTAGTCGACGAGATCGCCCTTCGTGATCCCCTCTTCCGGCCAGAAGACCTTGTCGAGGTTGGTGAGCTCGAGCACGCGCCTCCCACGCTTGACCGTCGTCTCGGGAGGAGTCTCGCGCACGACGTCGCCGGCCGGCTTGTCGTCTCGCAGGCCCAGGTAGGACGGCGCGCGGAGACGCCCGGAATGTGTCCACTCGACGAACTCGACCTCGCATACGAGCTCTGGCTCGACCCACACGACGTCGTCGCGACGAACGCGGGGCATCTTCGGCGGATCTGGAAACGGGGAGATCGGCCGCGTGAGCGGTCGGAGCCGGTCGAGCAGCCGGTCGATCTCCGCCTCGTCGAAGCCCGTGCCGCAGTTGCCGGCCCAGCGCAGCTCTCCCCGCTCGCGCACGGCGAGTACGAGAGCGCCGAGGGACGCAGCCCTCCGGCCCTTCCCCTTCGTGTAGCCGGCGATGACGAGCTCCTGGCGGTTTCGCGGCTTCACCTTCAGCCAATCGCGGCTGCGCCTCCCTGGCTGGTAGCGGGAGTCTGCGCGCTTGGCGACGATCCCCTCGAGTCTCTGCTTCCTCGCCGCGCGGAGAAGCCCGGGGCCGTCGGAGAAGGTCTCGGAGAATCGGATCACGTCCTCCCGCGGCTCGAGAAGCTCCTCGAGCCTGCACCGACGTTCCGTCAGCGGTCGGTCGATGAGAGGAGCACCGTCGGCCTCCAGCAGATCGAAGACGTAGTAGACGTGCTGGGAGGATCCCTGCTGCATCGCCGAGAACGTCGCGCGGCCCTCGTCGTCGATCGCGCACACCTCGCCGTCGACAACCGCGTCCGGCGTGCGCAGCGCGCCGGGGAGCGCTCGAGCCACTGACGGGAAGCGCTCCGTCAGGTCGTTGCCCGCCCGGCTCGTCAGGGTGACCTCGCCCCCACGGACGGCCGCGATCGCACGGTACCCGTCGAACTTGACCTCGAACGTCCAGCCGGCCCCCGCCGGGGGGTCCGCAGCCGGAGTCGCCAGCATCGGCGCGTACTCCGTGCGGCCGGGCACGGCCCCGCCCTCGCGCTTCCTGACGACGAGCCAGTTCTTCGGGTCGCCGGACAGCTTCGCGGGCACGAGCGCCCACGTGCCCACGAGCCGCTTCCCGTGGAGCCGCACCGTGAGCCCCCCGTCGCGCTTCTCCTCGACGAGCTCGTACGTGCCACGATCCCAGATCTCGACAGTTCCCGCTCCGTACTCGCCGGCCGGAATCTCGCCCTCGAACTCGGCATACGCGAGCGGATGATCCTCGACGTGCACCGCGAGATGCTGGGTTCCGGGCTCGAGCGGAACGCCTTTCGGGACTGCCCAGCTCGCGAGAGCGCCATCCCGTTCGAGTCGGAGGTCGTAGTGAAGCCGCCGTGCCTGATGGCGCTGGACGACGAAGATCGGGTTCCCGCCCGAGCGCCCGGGCCCGAACGGCTCGGGCGTGCGGCCACGATTGCGCTTGCGCTCGTAGTCGGAAAGGCCCGCCATCAGCGCATGTTTACCCGCTTCTCCCCATCTGGGGGGAGGCGTCCGTACCCCTTTCAGGGGAGGTTCGCCTCCCCCGTATGGGGGAAAACTCTGTGGAACCTGTGGATAGCGGGCTACGCCGCGACTACGCCCATGCGGCGGAACTTCTCGCGTCGCGCGAGTCGTCTCGCGTTCGGCGAACCGCTGCGAGCCTCGCCGAGGGCCCCCTCGATCGACGCGGCGAGGAGCCTCGCCGCCTCGTCGTGGTCGACGTGCGCCCCTCCCGCCGGCTCCGGAACGATCTCGTCGACGACGCCGAGCTCGAGGCAGAACGAGGCGTTGGGCCGAAACGCGGCGGCCGCCTTCTTCGCCTCCCCAGCGTCTCGCCACAGGATCGAGGCGCATCCCTCGGGCGAGATCACCGAATAGATCGCGTTCTCCTGCATCAGCACCCGATCGGCGAGCGCGATCGCCACGGCGCCGCCCGATCCGCCTTCGCCGATCACGCAGGCAACCGTCGGCACGGCCAGGCGAACCATGGCGAGCTGGCACCGCGCGATCCAGCCACCCTGACCGTGCTGCTCGGCCGCAACGCCAGGGTACGCGCCCGGGGTGTCCACGAGCGTCACCACGGGAAACTCGTGGCGGCTCGCCAGCTCCATCACGCGGATCGCCTTGCGATAGCCCTCCGGGTACGGCATGCCGAAGTTGCGGTGCGTGCGCTCGCGGATGTCCCGGCCCTTCTGATGGCCGACGAGCGCGATCGTGCGGCCGCCGAAGCGGCCGAGCCCGGCCACGATCGCCGGGTCGTCCCCCAGCGCACGGTCGCCGTGGAGCTCGATGAAGTCGTCGAACACCCGGTCGACGTAGTCGAGCGTGTACGGCCGGTCCTGGTGCCTGGCCAGCTCGACCGAGTGCCAGACCTCGTCCTCGGTCGGCTCCTCGGCAATGCGGCCGATCTGGCGCTTGAGTCTGGCCATCTCCCCTGACACGCCGACGCCCCGAAGCAGCGGCAGGTCCTGCAGTCGCGTCAGGCGATCTCGCAGACGAAGCTGTTCCTCCTGACCGGTCTTGCGTCCGGAGCTCATCTCAGTTGCCATTGGTGAAGAGGGCGAGCAGGCGGCCGACGAACGGCCGGAGCTCGCCCCGCGGCACGATCGCGTCGAGGTGGCCGTGGCGCAGGTTCGGCTCGGCGAGCCCGAAGTCGTCCGGCAGCTTCTCGCGGGTGACCTGCTGAACGACGCGCGGGCCTGCGAACGACATCAGCGCGCCCGGCTCTGCGATCACGACGTCCCCCAGGCTTGCGAAGCTCGCGAGAACGCCTCCCGTAGTCGGATGGGCGAGGATCGAGATGAAGGCCGCGCGCGAGTCCCGCATCGCGTCGACCGCGCACACGGTCTTGGGGAGCTGCATGAGCGAGAGGATCCCCTCCTGCATGCGCGCGCCTCCCGAGGCGGTGACGCAGACGAGTGGAACGACGCGGCCGGCTGCACGCTCGCAGGACCTGGCGAGCTTCTCGCCGACCGCGCTCCCCATCGAGCCCCCCATGAATGCGAAGTCCATCACGGCGAGCTCGCAGGGCCGGCGCTCGATCGTCCCGCTTCCGGTGAGCATGGCATCGCCGAGCCCGGTCGACACCTCGGCCTCCGCGATCCGCTCCGTGTACGAGCGCAGGTCGAAGAAGCCGAGTGGATCGGCTGAGCGTAGATCGGCATCCTGCTCCGTGAACGTCCCCGCGTCGGCGAGCTGCTCGATCCGCTCGTGGGCGCCGACCGGGAAGTGATGCCCGCACTGCGGACACACCCGCAGGGTGAGCTGGAGCTCGTCGTCGCGGTAATGAGATCCACACCTGGGACAGGTGTTGGGATGCTTCTTCTCGGCGGTCGAGTCGGGCGGGCCCCGGTGCTCGATCGACACGTCGATCCGGCTCGCCATGACGGCCTATCTTACGGCCGGGGAGGTTTCAGAGGCCGAGAGCGTGCGCGAGGCGCGTGAGCGTGGCCGTGTTCTCGGGGGCGGCCGTGAGCCCGGTGAACCCGACGCCGGCGATGGGCGCCAGAGCGGCTATCTGCCCGAGGATCGCCTCGGTCTCGACGAGGCTCAGCCCTCCGGGCTCGGGCATGAACATCGCCGTCCCCGCTCCGGGCTCCAGCACGTCGGCGTCGAGGGCGACGTAGACCGCGTCGGCTCCGGCCAGCACACGAGGCAGCTGTTCGAGGGCAGTGGCCAGACCGCAGGCGGCGATGTACGCCTCCTCCGGAGGATCGAGGTTGCGGGTGCCGAGCAGGATGGCGTCGTCGACCCGCACGGCTCCGTCGTCGAGCAGCATCCGCAGCGGCATCCCCCAGGAGTTCCCGCTCGGCGACGTCTCCGGCGTGTTCAGGTCTCCGTGGGCGTCGAGCCAGACCATCGCCAGCCGGTCGGTCCGCGCGGTCAGCCCCTCGACCGCACCGACGTGAGCGCAACAGCATCCGCCGAGCACGAGCGGGCGGCCCGGAAGCTCGACCGCGAGCGCGAGCGTTTGCTCGGCGAGGCTCTCCTCGTCGACGACCCCGGTCTCGGGGTAGGGCATTGGCAGGAACGCCGCCTCGGCCATCTCCTCGCCGTCGGTGCCCCACGCACGCGGGACCCGCACGACACCTGCCGCGAATCCGCGTCCGCACGAGTGGCACTCGTACTCGCCGTCCAGCGCGACCGCGGTCAGGGTGCGGCAGTCCGGGCACTTCGCGCGCAGCCGCGACATCGCGGCTCAGCGTACCGGAGCGCTTCTCGAGAACGTCCCCTGCAACCGGCGGGGTCAGCCGTCGGCGAACTTCCTGACGACGAGGCAGGCGTTGTGGCCCCCGAAGCCGAAGCTGTTCGAAAGGGCGTACTGCACCTCGACGGTCCGGGCCTCGTTCGGGACGTAGTCGAGGTCGCATTCCGGATCGGGAATCTCGTAGTGAACCGTCGGAGGCACGACGTTCCGCTGCGCTGCGAACACGGACACGATCGCCTCGACCGCCCCGGAGGCACCGAGGCAGTGGCCGGTGGCGCCCTTCGTCGAGGAGATCGGCGTCGAGCGGGCCTTCTCCTCACCGAGCGCGGCCTTGAGCACCCGTGTCTCGCTCGCGTCCCCGATCGGCGTCGCGGTGCCGTGCGCGTTGACGTAGTCGATGTCGGCGGGGACGACGCCTGCGTCGTCGAGCGCCATCCTGATCGCCCGCGCCTGCTGGCCTCCGGTCGGCTCGGGATCGGTGATGTGGTGGGCGTCCGAGGTCACGCCGTAGCCTGCGAGCTCCGCGTAGATTCGTGCGCCTCGGTCGATCGCATGCCCCAGATCCTCGAGAACGAGGATGGCCGCGGCCTCGCCCATCACGAACCCGTCCCGGGTGGCGTCGAACGGCCTCGACGCCGTCTGCTCGTTGCGGCGCGAGAGCGCTCGCATGGCGTAGAACCCTCCGACTGCGACGGGTGTGATCGCCGCCTCCGTGCCGCCGCAGAGCATCACGTCCGCACGGTCGAGACGGATGGCGTCGATCCCGTCGCCGATCGACATGTTCGACGCAGCGCAGGCGGTGCACTGGGAGCCGAGCGGACCGTTCGTGCCCAGCTCCATCGACACCGACGCTGCTCCCATGTTCGGCAGCATCATCGGGATCGAGAACGGATTGACTCGATCCGGGCCACGCACCCGAAGCGTGTCGTAGTTGCCCTGGAGCGTCTCGATGCCCCCGATCCCGGTCGCCACCATGGCGCCGACCCTCTCCGGCTCAGCGGCGATGTCGATCCCCGAGTCCTGCTCCGCCATCCGCGCGGCTGCGACCACCATCTGGGAGAACCTGTCCATGCGCCGGGCCGAGCGGCGGTCGAGCCAGCGCGACGCGTCGAACTCCTTGACCTCGCAGGCCATGTGGACTTCGAACGGGCTCGAGTCGAAGCGCGTGATCGGCCCGGCGCCGTCGCGCCCCGCTACCAGCTGTGTCCAGAAGGTCTCGGCGTCGTTTCCAAGCGGCGTCAGGGCCCCGACCCCGGTGACGACGACACGCCGCCTCCCACCCGGCGTGGGCACCGGCGCCTACATTCCCAGGCCGCCGTCCACCAGGAGCACGGCTCCCGTCACGAAGGCGGCCTCGTCGGAACAGAGAAACCGAGCCGCGCCGGCGACATCGGCGGGCTCGCCGAGCCGACCGAGAGGCGTGGCGCCGAGGATCGCCTCGCGCGCCTCGTCCGGGAGCGCGTCGGTGAGCTCGGTCGCGACGTACCCCGGTGCGATCGCGTTGACACGGACCCCGCGCGAGCCCAGCTCGCGGGCGAGCGCCTTCGTGAGCCCGATGATGCCCGCCTTCGACGCCGCGTAGTTGGCCTGGCCTGGATTGCCGTGGAGGCCGACGACGCTCGACAGGTTGACAATCGAGCCGGAACGGCGCTTCATCATCTTCCGCGAGACGGCACGGCAGGTGAGGAACATGCTCGTCAGGTTCGTATCGATCACCGTCTGCCAGTCGTCGTCGCTCATCCGGGCGATAAGCGTGTCGCGAGTGATTCCCGCATTGTTGACGAGGATGTCGATCTCGCCCAGTCTCGACTCGACCTCCCCGACCAGGGAGGTGACCGCGTCCGGGTCGCCGACGTCGCCTCGCAGAGCGATGCAGTCGAGCTCTTCGGCGAGCGCCTCGGCCGTCGAGGCTTCCGCCCGGTAGTTGACCGCGACCCTGGCCCCGGCGCTCGCCAGTTCGCGCGAGATCGCAGCGCCGATGCCGCGCGAGCCGCCCGTCACCAGGGCGACTCGGCCGTCGAGCGAGCAGAACGTCTCACCTGCCAAGCGCGAGCTCCTCCCCGAGCTTCTCGAGCGCCTCGGGCGTTCCGACCGACACGGCCCGTAACGACCGGTCGCAGCGCCGCAGGATCCCGGACAGCACCTGGCCGGGCCCGATCTCGACAAACGTGTCGGCGCCCTCCTTGACGAGACCGCGGACGGCCTGGGTGAACCTCACCGGTCCTGTGAGCTGCTCGACGAGGATGCCGGCCAGGCCGCGCGCGGACTCGATCCTGGCCGTCACGGTCGACATGAAAGGCGGCGCCGGGTCGCTCCAGGCGACCCGTTCGAGCGCCGGCCGAAGCCGTTCTGCGGCGCGCACGACCAGCGGGCTGTGGAACGCGCCGCTGACCCGCAGCTTGATCGCGCGGCGTGCACCGGCCTCCGTGGCCTGCTCGATCAGTGCGTCGACGGCGTCGTTCTCGCCCGAGACCACGATCTGCCCGGGGCAGTTGTAGTTCGCAGGCCACACGTTGTCGATGTTCGAGCAGAGGCTCTCGACGACGTGATCGTCGAGGCCGAGCACGGCGGCCATTGCCCCCGGATGCTCACGTGCGGCCTCCGCCATCGCACGCCCGCGCTCGCTTACGAGCGCGACGGCGTCGCGATCCGAGACCGCGCCGCAGGCGGCCAGCGCCGAGTACTCACCGACCGAGTGCCCGATCACGTAGTCGGGGCGAAGGCCGGCGGTCTCGACTGCACGCAGGCAGGCGATCGACGTGGCGACGAGGGCCGGCTGCTGCACCTCGGTGTCGGTCAGCTCCTCGAGCGAGCCCTCGAAGCACACTCTCGCCACGTCGAAGCCCGCCGCCTCCGACGCCTGCTCGTAGACGTCCCGCGCCTCGGCGAAGCGATCGGCCATCGCCTTCCCCATTCCGACTTGCTGCGACCCCTGTCCGGGGAAGCAAAACGCGACCTTCATCCGATCCTCACTTTCCGTTTCCCCAGACGACGAGACACGATCCCCAGGTGAGCCCGGCACCCACACCGGTCATCAGCACCGTCATTCCCGTGCGAAGGGTCCCGGCCTGCACCGCCTCGTGGAGGGCGAGCGGAATCGAGGCCGACGACGTGTTGCCGTAGCGATCGACGTTGAGCAGCACCTTCTCCGGCGGGATGTCGAGGTGTCGGGTCGCGTGCTCGATGATCCGGAGGTTGGCCTGATGAGGCGCGTACACGTCGACGTCCGCGACGGCGAGTCCGCACTCGGCCAGGAGTCGGTTGGCCGACGTGATCATGATTCTCGTGGCGAACCGGTAGATCTCTTTGCCGTTCATCTGGAGCGTGTGGAGATCCTGCGCGACCGTCTCGGGCGTAGCCGGTGCGCGGGCGCCGCCCGCCGGAATGCTCAGATCGGATCCGCCGGAGCCGTCCGAGCCGAGCTCGAAGCCGAGAAAGCCCTTGCCCGCTGTGCGCTCCAGCACGACCGCGGCAGCTCCGTCGCCGAAGAGGATGCACGTCGTGCGGTCCTTCCAGTTCATCGCCCGCGACAGCGTCTCGGCGCCGACGACGAGCGCCCGGCCGGCGAGGCCGGAGGCGATCGCGCCGTACGCCTGGGAGAGCGCGTAGACGAAGCCCGTGCAGCCTGCCTGCAAGTCGTAGGCGGCTGCGTTGGCGGCGCCGAGCTGCTCGCCGACGAGCGAGGCAGTTGCCGGGAAGAACATGTCCGGCAACGCCGTGCCGACGATGATCAGATCGAGGTCTTCGGCGTTCACGCCCGCCCGCGACAGAGCTTCGCGCGCAGCCGGAACCGCCAGATCGCTCGGCGCCTGGCTGGGCTCGGCGATCCGCCGCTCACGGATGCCGGTCCGCTCGACGATCCACTCGTCCGACGTCTCGACGAGCTCGGCGAGCTCGGCGTTGGTCAGCACACGCTCCGGCACGCAGGCGCCGATGCCCGTGATTCCCACCGGGGTGACGCCGTTCGAAACCTGTGCGATCAGGACGCAGCCTCGGCAACGGCGAAGGTCAAAGTCCCGCGAACGGCCAGCTCCGCGCCGACCCTGGCAGTCGCCCTTCCCTTGCCTACCGGACCGCGTACCTTCTCGAGGACGCAGGTGAGCTCGAGCGTGTCGCCCGGCCGGACGATCCGCTTGAAGCGGAGGTCGTCGATGCCGCCGAAGAGAACAAGCTTGCCCCGATTCTCCGCCTCGGACAGCACCGCGACCGCGCCCGCCTGGGCGAGAGCCTCCACCATCAGGACGCCCGGCATGATCGGATTGCCGGGAAAGTGACCCTCGAGAAACGGCTCGTCCTCGCGGACGTGCTTCCGGGCGACGATGCGCTCACCGGGAACGAGCTCGAGCACCTCGTCGAGAAGCAGGAAGGGCTCGCGGTGCGGGATGATCGCCTCGATCTCCCGCCGGCCGAGCGGGGCGGTCACGTACGCGCCCGATCTTCCTCGAGCATCCCCCGCAGCCGTTCGCGCCCCCGGTGGACGTAGCTCTTCACCGTCCCGACGGGCATGCGCACCACCCGGGCGATCTCCTCGTAGGAGAGCCCGACCGCATCGCGGAGCACGACGACTGCGCGCTGGTCCGCCGACAGGCGGCCGAGCGCCTCCACCAGCTCCCGCCGTACCTCGGAGATCGCCGCGAGCCGCCACGGGTCGGACTCGTCGCCCGCAGCGCACTCGTCCGCTTCGATGGCCGCGGGTCGGCGTAGACGCTGGTGCGCCGCGAGATCACGGCATGTATTCACGACCAGGCGGTGGAGCCAGGTAGCGAACTGGGCCTCGCCACGATACTGCCGCAGCCGGGTACACAGCTTGACGAGCGATTCCTGGGCGGCGTCCCGCGCGTCGTCGAGGTCGAAGACGAGGTGCGCGGCGAGCTTCTGCACACGCGGCTCGTGTCTCTCGACGAGCGCGTCGAGCGCGTCCGGGTCGCCTCCGTTCGCCTTGCGGACGAGGTCGAGATCGCTCATGGCACGGTACAGGGAGCGTCTCTCGGCCATCAGGCGCGGGGCGGCGGCGGCGGGTTGCACAGCGAGCGATAGTCTAGTCCGCCACATGCCGGACTCGCTCGCTCCGGAGGACGTCGAGCCTCTTCTGCGCGGCCGGTTCGGGAGGCCGTACGTGTACCGCGACACCTGCGAGTCGACCCAGCGACTACTCGCCTCCGATCATCCCGAGGGAGCCGTTGCGGTCTGTGACGTCCAGACGGCCGGGCGCGGCCGATCGGGACGACCGTGGGAGGCGCCGCGCGGCACGGCGATCCTGTGCTCGGTACTCCTCAGGCCCCCGGCCGGGCGGAGAATCAGCCAGCTCTCTCTCGTCGGCGGGCTCGCCGGCGCCGAGGCCGTCGAGGGGGTGGCCGCAGAGCGGGCGACGATCAAGTGGCCGAACGACGTGCTCGTCGGGGGCCGCAAGATCGTCGGCGTGCTCGCCGAAGCGTCCGGCGAAGCCGTCGTCCTCGGGATCGGGATCAACGTGCATCAGGTGGACTCGGAGCTCCCGCACGACACGAAGGTGCCGGCGGGATCGCTCGCGGGCGACGTCGAGATCAGACGGGCGGAGTTGCTCGCGGATCTGCTCGCTCGCCTGGAGGCCGCCTACGACCTGTGGCGTCGGAGCGGTCTCGACCCGCTGCACGAACGCCTCGTCGCCCGCGACGCCCTCCGTGGGACGCGAGTGGTCGTGGCAGGCGAGATCGGGGTCGGCGCGGGAATCGACCGCGCCGGACGTCTCGTGATCGAGTTCCCGACCGGCAGCCGTGCGATCGAGAGCGGCGAGATCGACTACGCCCGCTGCTAGAGTTCCTGGACGCTGTTAGTCGATCATTTGCGGGTCTTTTGCGCGTTTGTCGGGGTGGCTTTCGCGGCTCTCGCGCTCGCCGGGGGCGCGGGCGCGCAGGAGCCGGAGCGGCCGGCCGTCCTCGCGGTCGAGTTTGCCAACGACGTCAACCCAGTCACCGCGGGCTACCTCACCGACCAGATCGAGCGGGCGAACAGCGGGGGCTACGACGCCGTCGTCGTCGAGCTCGACACGCCGGGAGGCCTCGACTCCTCGATGCGCGAGATCATCCAGGCGATGATCGCATCGAAGACGCCGGTCGTCGTGTACGTCTCTCCGCAGGGGGCGCGAGCCGCCTCCGCCGGAGCGTTCATCACGATGGCGGCCGACGTGGCGGCGATGGCGCCGCAGACGAACATCGGCTCGTCCACGCCCGTGTCCACGGGCGGCGAGGACATCCCGAAGGACCTGCGCAAAAAGGTCGTCAACGACGCCGCCGCGTACATCCGTAGCCTCGCCGACGAGCACGGTCGCAACGGCGAATGGGCCGAGCGGGCCGTCCGACAGGCCGCGAACGTCCCGGCGCGCGAGGCTCTCGAGCTGGGCGTCGTCGACTTCCTGGCACCCGATCTCACGGCGCTCCTGGACGAGATCGACGGCTACCGCACCGTGCCCAAGGGCATCGTCATGAACACCGCGGGGGCACGTGTCGACGCGGTCGAGATGTCACTCTGGCAGCGGGTCCTGGACACGATCGTCGACCCCAACCTGATTGCCCTGTTCCTCTCGCTAGGCGTCCTCGGGATCGTCGTCGAGCTCTGGCATCCCGGGCTGGTCTTTCCCGCGACGTTCGGCGCGGTCTCGCTGATCATCGCTCTGTTCGGGCTCCAGGTGCTTCCGGTGAGCTGGGCCGGCGTCCTGCTGCTGGCGCTCTCCTTCGGCTTCTTCGCCGCGGAGGCGTTCGTGGTCAGTCACGGCGCGCTCGCCCTCGCCGGCGCAGTCTGCTTCGTGATCGGGGCGCTTCTCCTCTTCGACCCGGCTGGAGAGGCGTACCAGGTCTCCGCCTGGGTTGCGATCGCCATCGCCGGGACGCTGGCCGCCCTCCTCGGGCTCGCGGCTTTCAAGGTTCACCAGGTGCGGCGACAGCCGCCCCGGACCGGTACCGCGGAGCTGATCGGCGAGGTGGGAGTCGTCAGGCGCTCGCTCGACCCCGACGGAACGGTCTTCGTGCACGGCGAGATCTGGAAGGCGCGGACGGCCGAGAGCAGCGCGATCGCGAGCGGCGAACGGGTGCGCATCCGCGCCGTGGACGAGGAGCTGGCGCTCGACGTGAGCCCTGCCGAGACCGAGGACAGGGTGGAGGCGAGCGTCTGACTCCCGACCACCACTCCTCCTCTCCCACCCGGGTGGGCTCCAATCGTGCCCGCGGCGTCGCGGGCCCGCAACCGCCGATCGGTGCCGAATGCGCGCTCACATAGGATGAAATCTCACCTCCGGAAGGGAGCTCCATGACCACCGGGCTCATTGCCGCAGCCGTCGTCGCGGTTATCGTCATCGTCCTGATCGCGGCGTCCGTCCGGATCGCGCGCGAGTACGAGCGCGGCGTCATCTTCCGGCTCGGCCGGCTGCGGTCACCGCCCAAGGGGCCTGGCCTCTTCCTGCTCATCCCGGCCGTCGACAAGATGGTCAGGGTCGACCTGCGGACAGTGACGCTGAACGTCCCGCCGCAGGAGGTGATTACCAAGGACAACGTCCCGGTGCGCGTGAATGCGGTCGCCTACTTCCGGATCATCGACCCCGAACGAGCGATCGTGCAGGTCGAGAACTTCATGGTCGCGACCTCGCAGATCGCCCAGACCACGCTCCGGAGCGTCCTCGGCCAGCACCAGCTCGACGAGCTGCTTGCCGAGCGGGACAAGATCAACGCCATCCTCCAGCAGATCATCGACGAGGCGACGTCGCCGTGGGGAATCAAGGTGTCCGTCGTCGAGGTCAAGGACGTCGAGATCCCGACCGGCATGCAACGAGCGATGGCTCGCCAGGCCGAGGCCGAGCGGGAACGCCGCGCGAAGGTGATTGCGGCCGAGGGGGAATTCCAGGCTTCCGAGCGGCTCAAGGACGCGGCCAACGTCATCAGCGTCAACCCCACGGCGCTTCAGCTCCGCTACCTGCAGACCCTGATCGAGATGAGCTCCGAGCGGAGCTCGATGGTGATCTTGCCGCTCCCGCTCGAGCTTCTGACACCCTTCCTCAACCGGGACTCGAAGCCGTCGCAGGAGACCGGCGAGAGCTGATCGGCGAGAGCCCGAGGCCCGAGCTTCGCCGGGATCCGCTCACCGGGCGGTGGGTCGTCATCGCCGCCGCGCGGTCGCGCCGGCCCGGCGTCGCTCCCAGTCCGGTCGAGCTCGAGTCCGATCCGGCGGGCTGCCCGTTCTGCGAGGGACGCGAGGCTGCCACACCGCCCGAGACGTTCGCGCTGGGCCCACCGGGCCGACCGGCGGACGCGCCGGGCTGGCGCGTCCGGGTCGTGCCGAACAAGTTTCCGGCGTTCGGTCCGTGGGAGCCCGAACCCGAGCGCGATGGGCTCTTCACGCGACGCACCGCGATCGGCAGCCAGGAGGTCGTCGTCCACTCGCCGCGTCACGTGGTCTCCCTGGCAGACCTCAGCGACCGCGAGCTCGTCGACGTGATCTCCGCCTGGAAAGAGCGGGTTGCCTTCGGACGAAGCCGTGGGCTCCCCTTCGCCCAGGTGATTGTCAACGAGGGGCGTGCCGCGGGGGCGAGTCTCGCGCACAGCCACTCGCAGCTGTTCTGCTTGCCGGGGGAGCCGCCCGCCCAGGCGGACGAGCGGCGCGCACAGGCCGGGCGCGGTTGTGTTCTCTGCGACCTCCTCGCGGAGGAGACCGCTCGGAGGGTGCGCGTGGTTACCGAGCGAGACGGCGTCGTGCTCCTCTGCTCGTACGCCGGCCGCGCTCCGTACGAGCTGCTCATCGCCCCGCGGACCTGCGAGCCCGATGCGTTCTTGAGCTCACGCCTCGCCGACGCGCTCCGGCTCGCGAGCGACGGGGTGCGCCGGCTGCAGTCGGCGGAGGGGACAGCGCCCTTCAACGCCTGGATCAAGCCCGGCCCGCACTGGCGGCTCGAGCTCGTCCCCCGGCTCTCGGTCTTCGCAGGGCTCGAGCTGGGCGCCGCCTACTTCGTCAACACGATGGCGCCCGAATCGGCGGCCGGGATCCTGCGCGAGGCATAGCCCCTGCTGCGCGCGGGGCGTTGCTTGAACTGACGTGCCGCCTCGATCGCCGCGCCCAGGTTCAGGCCCTTGTCCTTGGCCTGCTTGATCAGCATCACCGTCTCGACGGCGTCCATGTCGTAGATGCGCTGCTTGCGGCCCTTCGTCGGAATCTGGGCCTTCGTCGTCCAGTAGTCGAGCTGCATCTTGGAGATGCCCGCGATCCGGCAGACCTGCCCGAGGTAGAGCTCGAGCTTGCCGATATGGTCGGCGAGATCGACCGGTTCGAGCAGATCGGCGTTCGTGCGAGGAGGCAAGGGGCCACCGGGTCGCGGTCTTTCTGGGGCGCGAACGTACCACGCCCCAGCGGCCTTGTGAAGGCCCCTACGCTTGTTCGTCGGTGTTCTCGCCGGCGACTTCGTCTGCGACGAGGTCGACCTCGTCGGAAGACTCGACGACCGGAGCCAGGCTCGATACCCGCTCGTCACCTCTCAGGCGCATGACGATGACGCCCTGGGTCGCGCGGCCCATCCTGCGGACGTCGTTCACCGGGATCTTGATCACCGTCCCGCCGTCGGAGATGAGCATCACCTGGTAACCCTCCCGCACCACCCGGGCGCCGGCCAGCTTGCCCTTCTCCTCGACGAGCTGCACCGTCTTGACGCCGAGACCACCGCGGCCCTTGACCGGATACTCGGAGACGCGCGTTCGCTTGCCGTAGCCGTTCTCGGTGACGACGAGGAGATCGGTGTCGTCCTTCGCGATGTCGACCTCGATCACGTCGTCGCCCGCACGGAGACGCATCCCCTGGACGCCTGAAGCGGGGCGCCCCATCGGCCGCACGTCCTTCTCGTGGAAGCGAATGGCCTGACCCGACCGGGAGACCATCAGCAGATCGTCGCTCCCGTCCGAGAGACGCACGCCGACGAGCTCGTCGTCCTCGCGAAGCTTGATCGCGATGATCCCATCAGCCTTGAGCGGTGTGTTGTAGTCCACGAACGCGGTCTTCTTCACCACGCCGTTTCTCGTCGCGAAGACGAGGTACTTGGCCTCCTGGAAGTCACGTGTCGCGATCACAGCCCGCACCTGCTCGTCCTGGCGGAACGGCAGCAGGTTGACGATCGCCCGGCCTTTCGCCTGCCGCGACCCGAGCGGCAGCTCGTGCACCTTGAGCCGGTACACCTTGCCGACGGAGGTGAAAAAGAGGATGTAGTCGTGGGTCGAGGCAACGAAGAGGTGCTCGATGTAGTCGTCGTCCTTCAGCTCCATGCCCATCACGCCGATCCCGCCACGGCGCTGCTCGCGGTAGGCGGTCACGGGTAGCCGCTTGATGTATCCGGAGCGCGTGATCGCGATCACCATGTCCTCCTCGGCGATCAGATCCTCGAGCTCGAGCTCGCCCTCCGCGGCGACGATCTCGGTCCGACGGTCGTCGGCCTTCCCATAGATCTCCTTCAGCTCGAGGAGCTCCTCCTTCACCACGCCGTCCACGCGGGCCGGGTCGCCGAGGATCTGGCGAAGCTCGGCGATCTGTTCCTGGAGATCGGCGTACTCCTGCTCCACTTCCCGGCGGGCGAGGCCGGTCAGGCGGGCGAGGCGCATGTCGAGGATCGCCTGAGCCTGGATCTCGGAGAGCGAGAAGCGCTGGATCAGACCCTCGCGCGCCTCGTCGGTGTCCGCGGCGGCGCGGATCAGCTCGATGATCGCGTCGATCGAGTCGAGAGCGATCAGGTACCCCTCGAGGACGTGCGCCCGCCTCAGCGCGTTGCGCAGCTCGTGCTTCGAGCGGCGAACGACGACCTCGCGCTGGTAGTCGAGATAGTGGTGGATCAGCTCGAGCAGCGAGAGCGTCTTCGGCACGCCGTCGACCAGCGCGACCGCGTTGTAGCCGAAGGTCGTCTGCAGCGGCGTGTGCTTGAAGAGCTTGTTGAGCGCGACCTGCGGGATGGCCTCGCGCTTCAGCTCGATCTCGATCCGCATCCCGGACTTGTCGGAGTGATCGTCGAGACCCGAGATCTCGGACAGCACGCCCTCCTTGACGAGGTCGGCGATCTTCGTGATCACGCCCTCGTCACCGCCCTTCTTGACGCCGTAGGGCAGCTCGGTGACGACGATCGCGCTCTTGCCGCCGCGCAGCTCCTCGACGTGCGCGCGACCGCGAACGACGATGCGCCCGCGGCCCGAGCGGTACGCCTCTCGGATCCCCTCGCGACCGAGAATGATCCCACCCGTCGGAAAGTCCGGGCCCTGCAGGTGGCGAGACAGGCGCTCGACGTCGATCTCGGGGTTGTCGATCGCCGCCACGACCGCGTCGACGGTCTCGGAAAGCCGGTGCGGTGGCATGTTCGTCGCCATCCCGACGGCGATTCCGGCCGACCCGTTGACGATCAGGTTCGGAAATCGGGCCGGGAGAACCGCGGGCTCTCGGCGCGACTCGTCGTAATTCGGGACGAAGTCGACCGTGTCGGCGTCGATGTCGCGCAGCATCTCGGTTGCCATGCGCGCGAGCCGGCACTCCGTATAGCGCATCGCCGCGGCCGGGTAACCGTCGACGTTGCCGAAGTTCCCCTGTCCGTCGACGAGCGGATAGCGCAGCGCGAACGGCTGCGCCAGCCGCACGAGCGTGTCGTAGATCGCCTGGTCGCCGTGGGGGTGGAAGGAGCCCATCACGTCTCCGACGACACGCGCGCACTTCTGGCGCGGGCGATTGGGCTGCAGGCCGGCCTCGTGCATCGCGTAGAGGATCCGGCGGTGCACCGGCTTGAGACCGTCCCGCACGTCCGGAAGCGCACGCGACACGATCACGCTCATGGCGTAGTCGAGGAAGCTCGAGCGCATCTCCTGCTCGAGCTCGCGCGGCTCGATGCGGCCGGGGCCTCCCAGGGCGCCGATGTCTAGGTCAGACAGGGGTCTTGCCCTCCGAGAGCAGCGCGCGAGCCTCGTCTACACATCGAGGAACCTGACGTCCTTTGCGTTCTGCTCGATGAACTCGCGGCGCGGCTCGACCTGGTCGCCCATCAAGGTCGAGAAGATCAGGTCCGCGGTCGCCGCGTCCTCGACGTCGACGCGCACGAGCATCCTCCGCGCCGGATCCATCGTCGTCTCCCAGAGCTCCTCCGGGTTCATCTCTCCGAGGCCCTTGAAGCGGCTGACCTGCATTCCCTCCTTGGCGAGCTCGAGCGCCCGAGCCCGCAGCTCGGAGAACGTGGCCGCCTCCGCTCGCTTGGCGCGCAGCGTCAGCGTGAAGGGCGGCGCGCCCACCAGGTCGCGCAGCTTCGCATACGCCTTGCGGACGTTGGCGTAGACCGGCGAGGCGAGGAGCTCCGCGGGCACCGTCAGATAAGTCGCAGCGCTGGTCTCGCGCTCGACGACCTTGACACGGAATGCGTCCGCCGCGTTCTCGACGACCTCGACGTCATACGCCCCCGCTCCGAGCACCGCGAGCTCTTGCTCGATGTCCGCGGGTGAGGCCGCATCGGTCTCGACCAGCCGGCGACCGATCGCGAACTCGGCCGCGGCCGGGCCGAAGTCCGACTTGAGCCGGGCGGACCAGCCCTCGAACTCGTGCAGAACACGCGCGAACCGACCCCAGCGAGCCTCGGTCAGCTTGACCGACTGCCCGTCCCGGTCCGAGACGTCGACATCCTTGAACCGCTCGCGCACGAGCAGTTCCTCGAAGTGCGACTCCTTCTCGATGTAGCGCTCCTGGCTGCCGAGCTTCACACGGTACAGCGGCGGCACGGCGATGTAGACGTGGCCGCCCTCGACCAGCTCCGTCATGTTGCGAAAGAGGAACGTGAGCAGAAGCGTGCGGATGTGCGACCCGTCCACGTCTGCGTCGGTCATGACGATGATCCGGTGATAGCGCAGCTTCGACAGGTCGAATTCCTCGCCGATGCCCGTCCCGATCGCGGTCACGATTGCCTGGATCTCCGTGTTGGAGAGCACCTTGTTGATGCGGTTCTTCTCGGAGTTGATCACCTTTCCCCGCAGCGGCAGAATCGCCTGAAAGCCGTTGTCGCGGGCGTCGACGGCCGATCCGCCCGCCGAGTTGCCCTCGACGAGATACAGCTCGGTTGACTCGGGGTCGCTGCTGCGGCAGTCGGCGAGCTTGCCCGGGAGGGACGTGCCTCCGAGCGCGTTCTTGCGGCTGATGTCGCGGGCCTTGCGCGCGGCCTGGCGGGCGTTTCGGGCTGCGAGCGACTTGTTGACGATCTGCTTGGCGTCACCTGGGTTCTCCTCGAGGAAGCGCGCGAGCTTCTCGTTCACCGCCTTCTGGACCATGCCCTCGACCCACGGATTGCCGAGCTTGGTCTTCGTCTGGCCCTCGAACTGAGGGTCGCGCAGCTTCACGGAGACGATCGCGGTCAGCCCCTCACGGACATCCTCGCCCTCGAGATTCGCCTCCTTGTCCTTGAGCAGGGGCGGGCTCGCGCCGCGCGCGTAGGCGTTGAGCGTGCGCGTGAGCGCGCTCCGGAAGCCGGAGAGGTGCGCTCCGCCCTCATGTGTGTTGATGTTGTTGGCAAACGTGTAGACGGACTCGATGTAGGACGTGTTCCACTGCATCGCAACCTCGATCGTGCCGTCGTTTTCCTCGTCGGCGCTCTCGAAGTAGACGATGTGCTTGTGGACGGCGTCCTTCGTGTCGTTGACGTACTTGACGAAGTCCCGGATGCCGCCCTCGTAGTGAAACTCGTGCCGCTCGTCCCCCTCGCGCTCGTCGACGAGGACGATCCGCAGCCCCCGGGTGAGGAAGGCCGTCTCGCGCAGCCGCTGCGTGAGCGTCTGCGTCGAGAACTCGAGCGCATCGTCCTCGAAGATCTCCGAGTCGGGCATGAAGGCGATCGTCGTGCCGGTCTCGGTCGCCTCGCCGACGACCTCCATCTCGGTCGTGGGATCCCCGCGCGAGAACTCCTGGCGGTAGATCTTTCCGTCGCGCCGGACCTCCGCGATCAGCCACTCGGAGAGCGCATTGACGACGGAGACGCCCACGCCGTGGAGGCCTCCCGAAACCTTGTATCCGTCTCCTCCGAACTTCCCGCCCGCGTGGAGCTTCGTGAGCACCACCGTGAGCGCGGGCAGGCCCTGCTCTGCGATCAGGTCGACAGGGATTCCGCGGCCACGATCGACGACCGTGACCGAGCCGTCCGGGTGGAGTCGCACCTCGACGTAGTCGTTGCGGCCGGCGAGCGCCTCGTCGACGGCGTTGTCGACGACCTCGTAGACGAGGTGGTGCAGGCCTCGCGGCCCCGTTGACCCGATGTACATCCCGGGCCGGAGGCGTACCGGCTCGAGGCCCTCCAGGACCGTGATGTCCTTGGCGCTGTAATCGAGGTTCTCGGTCTGTGCCATCAACAAAAAATCCCTGCTCCTGGGGGATTTCTGCAGGGATTTCAGTGTATCAGACCGCGCGGTCGGCCGGCCCCTGTTCCGGGGCGGCGAGACTGGCCGCAGCGGCCCTGGTCACCAGCGCACGGAGCTCGGGATCCGCGATAGGCGCGGCGATACGGTCAGCCTCTCGCAGCTGGCTACGCGACGGTTCCGGCACGACGCGTGTCGGATCTTTCACAGTGGGCGAGCCGGGCTCGGGAAGCGGGCCCGGCGCGAAGCGAAGCGCCGCCGGGGCATTTCCCTCGAGGGCGGCGGCGAGGCGCTCGAGAATGGTCGGGGCAAGCTGCGTCAGCTCGAACGCCCATGCACTCGAGGACGCCGCGACGTGGAGCGTCCCGTCCCGGCCGACGCGGGCCGGCCAGGCGTTGTGCGCGATCGCCTCGCCGACAGCAGCCGGCCAGGCCGCGACGATCTGGTCCATCGCTCCGGCCGCGCCGAAGCGGGCGAGCTCCCGCCGGATCTCGGTACCGATCGGCTCGGGCCCCCAGCTCATGCGGCGCGAGCCGAGCCCGGGCTTACCGTCACGACGAGCGCGGGCTCTTCCGCCCCGACGGGGAGCGCCCCGCGGGCGGTCGCGGTAACCACCGTCTGCCCCCCCACAGGCAGCGCGGCCAGAAGAGCTCGTCGTCGGCCCTCGTCGAGCTCGCTCAGGACGTCGTCGAGAAGAAGGAGCGGCGGGTAGCCGCGTCGATCGGCGAGGAGCTCGGCTTCGGCGAGAGTGAGGCTCAGCACCGCCGCCCGCTGCTCCCCCTGCGAGCCGTAGCTTCGGAGATCTCGTCCCTGGGTCGCGATGCGTGCGTCTCGAAGGTGCGGGCCCGCGCCGGTCGTGCCACGCTCGAGATCGCGCTCGAGCAGCGCTTCGAGCTCCTCCACGGTCAGGCCCCGCTCCTCGTAGTCGAAGGTCGCCGCAGGGAGCCCGAGGATGGAGGCGCGCTCCGCGAAACCCGGTGCGATCTCCCCGGCCAGGGCGGCCCGCGCGTGGTCGAGCTCCGCGCCGAGCCGCGCCAGCTCCTGCGTCCAGGGGGTCAGCGCCTCGCTGCTCGAACGGCCGGAGCGGACGAGCCGGAGCGCAGCATTTCTCTGAGCGAGCGTCCGGCCGTACTCCGACGGAAGCTGCGCCAGCGTGGGCTCGAGTCGCCCGAGCATCCGGTCGAGGTACGCGCGCCGGACGATCGGCCCACCCTTGACGACGGCGAGCCGGTCGGGGGTGAAGACGAGCGCCGAGAGCTCGGCTCTGAGATCCTCGCTGCTTCCGAGCACCGCGCCGTTGAGGCGTACGCGCTTCGGCTCGCGTGGTCGGACGACGACCTCCGTCTCGACAGGCGCTCCGCGGCGCGAGCCCTCGAGCGCCACGCGGCCGGCAGGCTCGCCGAACCGGACAAGTTGCGCGTCGTTTCGGGTTCGCGGGGAGAACCCCTGGCTGCCGACATGAAGCGCCTCGAGAAGGTTGGTCTTCCCGACGCCGTTCGGGCCCGCCACGAGCACGAGCCCGGGCCGGAGCTCGAGCTCGAGTCTGGGATACGACCGGAAGTCGGTCACCGATAGGCGCGAGACGATCAGCCCCCGCAGCCGATCGCGCCCGGGCCCGCTACCCGGCGAGCCGGATCGGCATGATCAGATACACGAAATCGTCCGCTTTCCCGAGGATCATTCCCGGCCGCAGCGGGCTGATCAGCTTCAGGCGCACCGTGTCGTCGATCACGGACTCGAGGCCGTCGGCAAGGAATTCTGCGTTGAAGCCGATCTCGAGCACCTCGCCCGCATAGGCGATCGGAAGCGCCTCCTTGACCTCGCCGACGTCCTGTGTCTGCGCCGAGACGGAGAGCTGGCCCTCCTCGAAGCGCATCCGCAGCGGTGAGTTTCGCTGCACCATCAGCCGCGCCCGGCGGACGACATCGAGGAGCTCCTGGCGCGGAAGGTGCACCTCGGCCTCGAACGTCTCGGGGAGGAGCTGGCGGTAGTTCGGAAACTGTCCGTCGATTCGTCGGGCCGTCAACCACACGCCTTCGGCAGCAGCACCGAACACGACCTGGTTGTCCTGGACGGCGATCTCGAGCGTGTCGTCCTCCGACGACTGGCACACGCGCTGCAGCTCGGCGAGAGCTCGCGCGGGAACGATGGCCTCCACCTCGCGTCCCGGCGCGCGCGTCAGCTGGGTCTCCTTGACGCTCAGGCGATAGGAGTCCGTCGCCGCCATCACGACCTTGTCGCCTTCGAACCGGACGAGAATCCCGGTCAGAACCGGTCTCGACTCGTCACGTGACGCGGAGCGGCTCACCCGCGTAATCGTGTCGAGGAACGCGTCGCGCTCGACCCCGAACGAGGCCTCGCGGGCGATCTCGGGGAGGCGCGGGAAGTCCTCGGCGTTGTAAGTGTGGAGGGCGTACGACACGGAACCGCACGAGACATGGACCATGCCCTCGTCGGCGCGGTGCTCGATCGTGACCTCGCCCAGTGGGAGCAGACGCACGATGTCGACGAGGAGCCGGCCTGGAACAACCAGCGCTCCGTGCCCCTCCGCCTGCGCGTCGAGCCCGACCCGCAGCGATATCTCCATGTCGGTCGCGGCAAGGACGAGCCCGTCGGGGCCCGAGCGCAGGAGGATGCCGCCGAGAATCTGGACGGTGGTGCGCGACGACACGCCGCGGCCGACGATGCCAAGCTTGGCAGCGAGCTCTTCGCGGTCACACGTGATTCGCACGGAGGTGTCGAGAACGGTATCGACAGACGTCATTAAGAGAATCCTTCGTAGTAGTCATAGGCAGTGTGAAGATCGGGGAAGACGTCGGATAGCGGCCTGGCCAGGCCGACTGGGCGGTGGAGAACGGGAGGGGACAGCCGACCGTCGCTCACAGCGCGCAGGCCTCGAGGAGACAACCCACAGTTGGGACTGCCGTGTCCACAGGCGTTCTCAACGGGCCTGCTTGATGCGGGCCGTGAGCTCCTGGACGAGGTTGTAGACGTTGCGGTCCTCCTTGATGCGGTTCTCGATTTTCGAGGTCGCGTACATCACCGTCGTGTGGTCTCGGCCGCCGAACTTCTTGCCGATCTTCGGAAGCGAGCTGTCGGTGAGTTGCCGACAGAGGTACATCGCCACCTGGCGCGGATACACGAGTGACTGCGACCGGCGCTCGCTGACGAGCTCCTGGAGGGTGATCCCGAAGCGGTCGGTCACGATCTCCTGGATCCGCTCGATCGAGATCTCAGGCGCTTCCCCGAGCGGGAAGACGTCCTTGAGCACCTCCTCCGTCAGCTCGACCGTGAGCGGCCGCCCCGTCAAGGAGGAGAACGCGACCACGCGGGTCAGGGCACCCTCGAGCTCGCGGATGTTGGTCGACACGCGGCTCGCCACGGTAGTCAGGACCTGGGGGTCGGAGATGTGGATCCCGTCCGTGTTGACCTTCTTGCGGAGAATCGCGATGCGCGTCTCGAGGTCGGGCGGCTGGATATCGGTGATCAGGCCCCACTCGAACCGCGACCGTAGGCGTGCCTCGAGCGTCGCGATATCTCGGGGCGGCCGGTCCGAGGAGATGACGATCTGGCGGCCCGCCTCGTAGAGCGTGTTGAAGGTGTGGAAGAACTCCTCCTGGATCCGCTCCTTGTGCTCAAGGAACTGGATGTCGTCGACGAGCAGGACGTCGTAGTGGCGATACCGCTGCTTGAAGCCCTCGATTCGCTTGTCGCGGAGGGAGTTGATGAAGTCGTTCATGAACGTCTCGCTCGTTACGTACCGCGCCGAGAGGTTCCGGGAGTGCTCGGCGACGTAGGCCGCGACAGCCTGCAGGAGATGCGTCTTTCCGAGCCCCGTGCCGCCGTAGATGAACAGCGGGTTGTACGCCTGAGCAGGCGCCTCAGCCACTGCGAGCGCCGCGGCGTGGGCGAAGCGATTGGACGAGCCGATGACGAAGAGGTCGAACGTGTACTTCGGGTTGAGGCCGTCCAGGGCCCGAAGAGCCGGTCGGTGCCGCGTGTCCTCGGCAGGTGCCCCCAGCTCCCGCACGACGATGCGAACCGCGCGATCCTGGCCGAGCGAGTCGCGTACGGCTGCCTGGATCAGCCCCAGGAAATGCCCCTCGATCCACTCGCGCGTGAAGTCGTTCGGAACCGTGACCGCGAAGGCGTCGTCGTGGAGCTCGCCGCCCCCGGCATCGTCGAACCAGGTCCGGTAGGTGGTTTCGTTGAGTGCGTCCTTCAACCGGGCCGACACCTCTGTCCAGAGGCTCTCTGCGCTCAACTCGATTGGACGCTCCACCCTGCCTGTACCGCTCCTCGCCTGACCCTCGAGAGGGCGCGATCATAGCAGCGTCGAGGAGTGGTGTGGACACTTCGCCAGACGCGGTGCGGAGGCTAAATTAGGACTATTTTGCAGGGATTTCCTAATCTCGATACGAGTGGCCACAGGCTGTGGATAAAGTGCCCCCGCCTCTTCCGGGCAGGCCCGTCAGCCTGTGGATATCCGCTCGCCGGAAGCGGCTGGCAGACACCACCGGAGCGACCTGCGAGACCCCTCATCTATACTGCGCCGCGTCGCGTCGGGCGACCTCAGTTGTCTTCTCCAGGTGAAGCGAACCTACCAGCCGAACGTCCGGCGGCGGAAGCGCCGCCACGGCTTCCGGGCAAGGATGTCCACCCGGCCGGGCCGCGCGATCCTGAAACGCCGTCGGGCGAAGGGACGCAAGCGCCTGTCGGCCTGACACGCTCGCGCGCACGACCATGAACCGGCGGAACCGACTCTCCCGTTCGCGGGACTTCGAGGCCGTCTACCGAAACGGCCGCTCCGTCTCGACGCGCTATCTGACGCTGTACGAGTTCGTCCGGCCCGGCGACGACGCAAAGGGTGTGGATCCACGGCTCGGCCTCGCTGTCTCGCGTCAGGTCGGTGGTGCCGCAGTGCGCAACCGGATCAAACGGCAGTTGCGCGCCTGCTTCGATCTGCTCCAGGCGAGGGTTCCGGCCGAGCGGGACTACGTCCTGATCGTGCGACCCGCGCTGGCCGACGCTGCCGACGGGCACGGTTTCGACTGGCTTGTCGAGCGGGTAGACGAGGTCTTCGAGCTCGCGTCCAGGCAAGCCGCGCCTGCGACCGTCGCCGGAGTGGGAACGGAGCGGCTGCCGGCGTGAGGACCGCTTCCCTCCTGCTCATTCGCGGCTACCAGGTGCTCGTGAGCCCACTCCTCGGGCCGCGCTGCAAGTACCACCCCTCGTGCTCGCGCTACGCCGCCGATGCGATTCGGGAGTTCGGCGTCATCCGCGGCGGCACCCTCGCGATGTGGAGGCTCGCCCGGTGCAACCCGTGGAGCCATGGCGGCGTCGATTACCCGCACGACCAGCAGCTCTTCGCCCACCGTGACCGGCGGGCCACGGACGGGCCGGTCTGATGGAGCTCCTCCCTCTCGCGCTCCTCGAGCCGATCGAGAAGCCGCTCACGGCGATCCTCGAGTGGCTGCACGCGAGTGTTGGCCTTACCTGGGCGTGGTCGATCATCGCGCTGACGCTGATGGTGCGGATCGTGATCCTCCCGCTTACCGTCAAGCAGATCCGCTCGATGCAAAAGCTCCAGGCGCACGCGCCGGAGCTGAAGGCGATTCAGCAGAAGTACAAGGGGGACAAGCAGCGCCAGCAGGAAGAGATCATGAAGTTCTACCGGGAGAACAAGGTCAATCCGGCGGCCTCGTGCCTCCCGATCCTGATCCAGATCCCGATCTTCATCTCGCTCTTCTACACCCTCAAGGGCTTCGAGAAGAACGTCTTTCCCAAGTATCCGGACTCGGACCTCGGCTGGCTCAACGTCGTCCCGAACATCACCGACTCGATCTCGAGCCACTGGTCCGGCTGGCTCCTGCTGGTCGTCTACGTCGTCAGCCAGGTGTCGTCGAGCTACTTCATGTCGGCGACGATGGACAAAAACCAGCGCTACCTCCTGATGGGGCTGCCGATCGTCTTCGTGTTCTTCATCATCAACTTCCCGATCGGTCTCATGCTCTACTGGACGACGACCAACCTCTGGACGGTCGGGCAGGGCCTGGTGACCCGCCGGTTCGCGCCGCGGCCCAAGCCGCCCGAGAAGAAGTCGTCCAGGACGCCTCCCAAGCCGCAGGACGACGGCAATGCCGGCAACGGCTCCACGGCTCCGGCGCCGGCGCCCAAGCCCAGCCCGACAGCGACCGCCCGCTCGTCCGGACAGCCCGGCCAGGTGCGGCGTCGCAAGAAGAAGGGCCCGCAAGCCGGCCGGAAGCGATGACCGGCGAGCTCGAGGTCGAGGCGACGGGGGAGACCGTCGGCGAGGCGAAATGGTCTGCCTTGCGGGAGCTCGAGCGCCGCTTTCCCGGCCTCGACCGGGACGCCGTCGACCTGGTCGTCGTCTCGGAGGGCGAGCGCGGGCTTCTCGGCGTGGGGCAGGTGCCGGCCCGGGTCGTGGCGAGGCTCGCGGAGGCGCCGCCCCCCGCGGCTCTCACGCCGGCCCGGCACGACTCTGCCACGGCGACGCTCGACGAGAGCGCGGCCGCCGCCCGGGTGCGCGCGCTGCTCGAGCATGTGTGCAACGCGCTCGGCGTGTCGGCGTTCGTGACGATTGACGAGGACGACCAGAGCATCAGCGCGAATCTCACGGGGCCCGATCTCGGGCTGGTGATCGGAAAGCGAGGACAGACGATCGACGCCGTCCAGTACCTCGCGAACGCCGTTCTCCACCGCTCCGAGGAGACTCGCCCGGCCACCGTGGACGCGGCCGGCTATCGCGCTCGGCGGCAGGGAACGCTCGAACGGGCGGCGGAGCGGGCGGCGGAGCAAGCGCTCGCGACAGGCCGGCCGGTCGCGCTGGAACCGATGAGCTCGGTCGAGCGGAAGATCGTCCACGTCCATCTCAGCGACCGGCCCGGGCTCGAGACGACGAGCGACGGCACGGAACCGAACCGCTTCGTCGTCGTGAGCCCGTCCGTGCGTGACTCGAGCCTCTAGCCGGGATCCGGGCGGGTGGGACCCGCGGCTCGAAGCCTGGATCGACGCTCTCCTCTCGACACCCGGCCTCACTGCGGTCGAGGATCGTGAGGAAGCCTGGCGCCTTCACGTCGAGGACGCTCTCATGGGAGCTCCGCTCGTCGAGTCGGGCCCCGTCGCGGACGTCGGCTCGGGCGGCGGCTCGCCCGGGATCCCGCTCGCCGTCGCACGACCCAATCTGCGAGTCGACCTCGTGGAGCCGGCGAGTCGCAAGTGCGACTTCCTGCGGAGCATCACCAGCGGGCTTCCGAACGTCACCGTCGTGCGTGCACGAGCGGAGGAGCTCGCGGCCGCCGCGGGCCGGGATGCGTACGGAACCGTGCTCGCGCGGGCTCTCGCGCCGCCTCCGGTTGCGCTCGAATGGTGTCTGCCGCTCGCGGCGCCCGGAGGGCGCGTAGTGCTCTACACGGGGACGCCGGAGCTCGCGCGGCTGGACACCGTCGCGTCGCGAATCGGCGGCTCTTCACCGCGGGCAGTGCCTGTCGAGGGGGCCGGCGATCGGTGGCTCGTCGTCACCGAGAAGCTCGACCCGACGCCTTCCCGCTTCCCCCGGAAGCCCGGAATCGCAAGGAAACGTCCTCTCGCCTGACTAGCCTAGGCGCATGCCCGGGCGCATTCTCGCGGTTGCGAACCAGAAGGGCGGCGTCGGCAAGACGACGACCGCCGTCAATCTCGCCGCCTGCATCGCGCAGGCCGGCGAGCGGACACTCGTCGTCGACCTCGATCCGCAGGCGAACGCGACGTCGGGGCTCGGGGAGCGTGCCAACGGAACGTCCTCGTACGACCTGCTCGACGGCGTGCCCGTCGCGGAACTGACCCATCGCACCCGCTTTCCCAACCTCGATCTCGTGCCGTCCCGGCCCGAGCTCGCGGGCGCGGCAGTCGAGCTCGCCCGTCACGAGGACGGCGAGGCGTACCTCACCTCCCCCCTTGCCCGCTCGCGTGAGGAGTACGCGTTCGTGTTCGTCGACTGCCCGCCGTCGCTCGGCCCGCTCACGGTCAACGCGCTGGCGGCGGCCGACAGCGTGCTCGTTCCGGTTCAGTGCGAGTACTACGCGCTCGAGGGGCTCGCCCAGCTGCTGCACTCGATCGAGCTCGTCCGGACCAGGCTCAACACCCGGCTCGCCGTTGCCGGAATGCTCCTGACCATGGCCGACCGGCGGACCCGTCTCGCCGCCGATGTCGCGGCCGAAGTGCGACGGAGCTTCGGCGAGCTCGTCTTCGAAGCGGTCGTCCCGCGGAGCGTGCGTCTTGCCGAGGCGCCGAGCCACGGGCTCCCGATCATCGCGTACGACCCGCATTCGGCCGGGGCGGACGCCTACTACAGGGTTGCGCATGAGCTCATCGACCGTCTCTGATTCCGGCGCCACCCCGGTTGATCCCACCGAGGTTCGCCAGGACCTACCCGCGCCTGCGTCGCGCCGCGGCCTCGGCCGGGGCCTCGAGGTGCTGCTCGGAGGAGCGCCGCCGCCCGCCGAGCTCGTCCAGCTTCCGATCGGGTCGATCCGGGCCAACGCAAGACAACCGCGACGTCATTTCGACTCCGACAGCCTTGCCGGTCTGACCGAGTCCGTTCGGGTCGAAGGCGTCGTCCAGCCGCTGCTCGTCCGCCCGTCCGGCCCTGGAAGTTACGAGCTCGTTGCCGGAGAGCGGCGTCTGCGCGCCGCGCGGGCAGCCGGGCTCGCAACCGTGCCGGCGATCGTGCGCGAGACCGGCGAACGCGAGACCCTGCTGCTCGCGCTGGTCGAGAACGTGGCCAGGGAGGATCTCAACCCGATCGAGGAGGCGCGCGCGTACGCGGCGCTGATGGACGAGTTCGACCTCTCCCTCGGCGATGTTTCCGAGCGGGTGGCCCGGTCGAAGCCGACCGTGTCGAACCGACTTCGCCTGCTCGAGCTACCCGACGACGTGCTCTCGATGCTCGAGCGCGGCGACCTCACCGAGGGACACGCCCGCGCCGTCCTCTCCGTCCCCGACCACGAGGAGCGCCGTCGCCTCGCCCGCCGGATCGTTCGCCAGGGGCTCTCGGTGCGCGCCGCGGAGCGCGCCGCACGCTGGTCGGGCGCACGGACGAAGCCGAGACGAACCGCCACTCACGACCCTGCCCTGGCCGACCGCGTGAAGCTCGCTGCCGAGCGCCTCACGGGCGCCGGGGTCCGCGTCGCGAACGGAAGGATCGAGATCCGGTTTGCGTCGGACACCGAGCTCGAGGAGATCGCCGAGTCGCTCGAGGCCGCGGTGACGGGAGCCCGGGCGACGCCTGCCCGCGGGCACGGGCTGCCGTACCCGGATTGATTCCCGCGGCTACAATCCTCGACCGCGCGGGCGATTAGCTCAGTCGGTTAGAGCGCCGCTCTGATAAGGCGGAGGTCCCTGGTTCGAATCCAGGATCGCCCACCTCGGCACACCCGGTTACGAGCCGGCGACCGACGAGACGTAGGCTGCGACGTCGGCGATCTGCTGTGCGGAGAGCTCGCCCTTGAAGGCCGGCATGCCGCCGCCGCCGTTTTCGACCTGGCTCTTCACCGTCTCGAAGGAGGAGCCGAGGTCGTCGAGGTTCGGCCCGACGGTGCCGCTGGATCCCGCGTCCGCCAGTGTGTGGCAGTTCCCACAGCCCGCCTCCGCGAAGACCGCCTTGCCTGCGGAAGCGTCGCCCCCGGGCTCGGCGGGGGTTTCGCCCCCGCCGGCAACGGCAGTGTCCGCGACCGGCGGCGTGGCGTCGCCGCTTTCGCCGTCGTCGCTCCCGCCACACCCGCCGCCTGCGACTGCTGCCACAGCGAGCATCGCAAGCAAGGCGAACAGTCGGCGGGACATTCGGCACTCTCCTGTACGGACGACGCTGTACGGACGACGCTGGGGATCAGTTTTTCAGGGGGCAGTACAATGCGTCAAGACCAGGGGCTTCTCGTGGACATGCAACAGATGGTCATCTACGGCGTGAGCTTCGACATGGTCGGCAAGCAGCCGATCGTTCTGTTGAAGACCGCGGAAGGCAACAAGTTCCTCCCGATCTGGATCGGCCATCCCGAGGCTGCCGCGATTCTGATGAAGCTGCAGGGAGCGACGACCCCGCGGCCGATGACCCACGATCTCGTCACCGAGATGCTCGGCCAGCTCGAGGCCAAGGTGACCAAGATCGCCGTCACCGAACTACGCGACAACACGTTCTACGCGCTCATCACCGTCGTCGTCGACGGCTCCGAGGTGGAGATCGACTCGCGTCCGAGTGACGCGATCGCGATCGCCGTCCGGGCCGACGCGCCGATCTTCGCCGCCGACGCGGTGATCGAGGAGAGCGCGATCGAGTTCGAGAACGAAGCAGACGTCAACGAGGAGCAGGTCGTCGAGGAGTTCAAGCGCTTCCTCGACGAGGTCAAGCCCGAGGACTTCTCGGCGGAGTCCTAGCCGGCGCCCCCCGGGTGCCTCTCTCCGGTCGTCTCGCTCGCTGATCGCATCGACCGCGAGACCTCCCGTTTGGTCAGCTCGACGATCGCCGAATAGAGGTCGCGCACGCCCGCGTCCGAGAGCGGGCCGGTGTTCTCGCGCGCGAGCAGCTCGACGAGGGCCGCCTCGCGCTCGCGATCCACCTGCTCGTAGCCGGACGCTTCCTTGTGACGCCAGAGCTCGGCGACGAGCCTGAGCCGCTCGTTCACGCCTGCGAGGATCGCGAGGTCGTTCGCCACGATCAGGTCACGCAGCTCCTTGACGAAGGGGTCGCTTGAGATGTCTGTCCCGGACACGAGCTGCATTCCATCAGGTTTCGCCCCGCGACTTCTAAGTCGATGCCGGGCGAGCGTCTAGCCCGGCCCGAGGAACCTGTCGGTCGGGGCACACCAGTCTGCCTGGACGGATAGCAACCCTAGACTGGGTGCCAGTCGAACTTCTTGCGCTCCCCGGGCGTGGTGGGTGCGCAAGTGGCAGCCCATGCGCGCTTCGCGATGGGACCTCCAACCGTTTCGCCCCTTGGATCGTAGGCGTTGCACTGCCAACCGCTCGGGGCGCCCGGAACCACGCCCACCACCTGACCGCTGGCGGTCCCCTTGACGGTGGGCTTTCCTACGAGACGCTTGGCCCAGGTCTTTGCAAACGAGCAGCTGACGCCCGCGGCGGCCACCTGGTACTTCGTCGTGCTGTGACCGGACTGCTTGTACTTCGGGCCGGCGAAGGTCGCATTACAGACCGCGACGCTCCCGGACGAAGGCGTCGCGAGAGCCGCTCCGAAAGCGAGTCCGACCAATCCGACGAGGAACACCTGCCTGAGCACGAAGCTCCGACTCACCACGCCTCACACTCCTCATGTCGCCGCTGACCGCGCGAGGGGTCAATCATGAGCTTTGCAGCGTGTTTCTGTCAACGAGCGCCCGGCTCGGCGCTGTCTGCGAGCTACTGAAGCGAGACGTACAGCGCGACGACCGCGATGCCGTTGTAGGCGGCGTGTGCGGCGACACTCGGCCAGACGCTCCCCGAGCGCTCACGCACCCAGGCGAGGCCGAGCGCGAGCGCAAACAGCACGGGAAGCGCCACGAAGATGCCGTGGGCGAGCGCGAACACGAGCGAGGTCCCGATAAGCGCGACCGGCACTCCGAAGCGGCGCAGCACAGTGACTCCGGCGCCGCGGAAGAAGAGCTCCTCCGCGAAGGGCACGAGCGTCGTGGCGATCAGTGCGTTCACGACGAACGGAACGGCACGATCCGGCTCCCAGGCGTCCGGCGCGAACCCCTGCTCCTTGCCCGCGTGAAGCACCGGCTCGAGCACTGCTCCGAGCACCGAGGCACCGATCACGACGAGCAAGCGAAATGCCGAGCCAGCGCGGGGCGAAGCGCACCAGGCCGAGTGCCCGCCGAGGGTTCGGATAGGCGGAGCCGATCCAGAAGGTCAGCGCGATCAGGATCCCGTAGATGACGAAGCTCGCGACAGTGAAGGCGTAGTGGTAGAAGGGCGAGTCGCCGGTATCTGCTTCGCTGGACTGTCCGGCGAACGAGATCGCGATCTGCAGCGCGGCGATCGTCAGCCACGCGGCCAGGGGAAACAGGCGCTCGCCGCTAGCTTCGGTCGAGGGCCCGGCGGAGGTCGTCGAGGATGTCATCGGCGTCCTCACAGCCTACGGACAGGCGCAGCAGTCCTTGGGAGATCCCCGCGGCCTCGAGTCGCCCCGGGTCGAGCTGTCGGTGGCTCGTCGAGGCAGGATGCGAGACGACGGTCTCGACCCCCCCGAGGCTCGTCGCCCGGAGGCACAGCTCCAGACCGTCCATGATCCGCTCGGCGCCGGGTCGTCCTCCCTCGACCTCGAAGGCGAGCATGAAACCGGAGTCGGCGAGCTGGCGAAGCGCAAGGTCGTGGTCGGGGTCGCCCGCGAGCCCCACGTACCGGACGAGCCGCACCCGTGGGTGTTCGAGCAGCATGCTCGCGACGGCGCGAGCGTTCGCGGACTGGCGCTCGGCGCGGAGCGCGAGCGTCTTCACGCCGCGAAAGAGGAGGTAGGCAGCGAAGGGGTCGAGTGACGCGCCGGTGTCGGTCTGGAAGGCCCGGCAGCGCTCGACGAGGTCCCGGCGTCCGGCGACGATGCCGGCGGTCACGTCGTGGTGGCCGCCGAGGAGCTTGGTGGCCGACTCGCAGACGAGGTCGGCGCCGCGCTCGAGTGGGCGGCAGAGCGCCGGGGACGCGAACGTGTTGTCGACCACGAGGATCCCCTCGCCCTTCGTGGCCGCGATCGCTTCGAGGTCGGCGAGCGGGAACCCCGGGTTCGCGATCGTCTCGACGTAGCGGACGCGTGCTTCGCGATGCCACGCCTTGGGCTTCGTGACGTCCGCGTAGACGACATCGACACCGAGTCGCCGTACCTGCCGCTCGATCAGTGTGTAGGTGGTGCCGTAGACCTGAGACGGCGCGAGAAGCATGTCGCCCGGGCCGAGGTTGACCATCAGCGCCGCGGCAATCGCGCCCATCCCGGATCCGAAGCCCAGCGCCGCCTCGGCGCCCTCGAGGTCCGCGGCCAGCGCGTTGACGGCCTCGAGCGTCGGGTTGCGAAGGCGCGTGTAGAGGTAGCCGAACTCCTCCTCGGCCATCACGCGGCCGAAGCGCTCGGCCGTGTCGAAGCTGAAGGTCGTCGCGGGGACGATCGGTGGAACGACCGGTGTTCCCTCGTGAGCCGCGGGCGGTCGCGGGGGATGGATCGCCCTCGTCGAGAAGCCCCGCCGTCTCACGCGAGCCCCAGGCGGCGCGGCAGGGTCGACAGCGGGGCCGGCTCGAAGGCCAGTCCGGCTGCCCGCGCGCCTTCGCGGTCGACCTCGTCGTCTCCGATATGGAGCGCCCGCGACGGCGGGATCCCGAGTCGCTCGAGCGCGAGCGAGAAAGGAACGGCGCTGGGCTTCGGCGCGCCCGCCTCTGCCGAGCTGACCGCCGTCGAGAAGAGATGGGCGAGCCCTGCTTGCGCGAGGTGGTCGCGGAGGCTCAGGTCCCAGTTCGCCACACAGGCCAGCTCGAGCCCTGCGGCGCGCAGCCTCTCGAGCGCGTTGCGTGCACCCGGCGCCTCGGCGAACTCGATCGCGCCCATGAACGAGGGAACGAACGCCTCGGGCTCGAGGTCTGCGCCGGTGTGCTCCAGGAAGACGCCGACCGCCTCGCGGCGAAGCGATGCGAGGCTGGCCGCGTCCCTCCCTTCCTCTGATCGCGGGACGTAGTAGGCGACCTCGGCTGCGAACGCAGCGGCGACCTCCCCGGGCGCCCGGGTTACGCCCCGCTCCGCGAGCGCGGCCGTCAGTCGCTCGGTTGGATCGACGAGCTCGAGGCAGGTGCCCGCGGCGTCGACCGTCACGGCGTCGAGCTCACATGCCGACGGCATCGGGGTGAAGTGCCTCGGCGACGGCTTCGTACGCGTCCGCGACACGGGGCCCTGCCCGAGTCACGAGCGCCGTGTCGAGCACGACGAAGCGTCCTTCCTTGACGGCTGTCAGGTTGCGCAGGCGGGGATCGCGCTCGAGCATGTCCAGGGTCGTCTCGCTGTCGGAGAGGGCGATGTAGACGTCCGGGTCGAGCTTTGCGAGCTCCTCGCCGTCGATGGGGCCGAGCCCGGCCTTGGAGCCGGCGACGTTCCGGCCCTTCGCGCGCCGCACGAGCGAGCCGAGCAGCGTGCGATCGGACGCGGGGATGAGGAAGCCGGTGTCGATGAAGACGGTGACGGGACGCTCAGCGCGGAGGGCCTCGTCCACACGGGCCGCCTTCTCGCTGATCGAGGTGCGCAGGCGGCGCGCACGCACCGGCTCGTCGACGACGAAGCCGAGCTCGAGCGTCGCCCGCTCGACGTCCTCGATCGTCGCGGCCGGCTGCAGGTACAGCGTCGCTCCGCTCCTCTGCACCGCCTTCGCAACGTCGACGCGGTCGGTACCCGCGGTGGCGACGACGAGGTCGGGCTCGAGGCGGACGGCCTCGTCGGTGAGCAGTCGACCGGTCGAGCCGACGACCTCGGTCGTGCCGGCCACGGTTCCTGCCGGCGCACCGACCAGGCGGCCCCGGCCGACCAGCGCCTCGACCAGCTCGGCCGAGCCGGAATCGAACGCCACGATGCGCTCCGGGCGCGCCTTCAGAACTGCGCTGTCATCACCCCCGCCGCGGACGGTGACCGGATACGACTCGGCCAGCTCGCCCAGCGGCTCGTCGCGCTCGCCGCACGCCGCCGCGCTGACGGCGACCACGAGCGCAGCAAGGACGAGGGATAGAGTTCGGCGTCCCACGCGCACGACGAACTATGGCCAAGTGAGGCTCTTCACGCCGCAGGAAGCGAACGAGCTGCTCGCGACGGTCCGACCCCTCGCCGAGCGGATGGTCGCGGGCAATCGCAGGCTGAGGGCGCTGCGCGACGAGCTCGGCGACCTGCAGAAGCGCGTCGCCGGCAACGGGGGAGGCATCGACGCGCACGCGGCCGCGCGCGCCCAGGATCGGGCAGCGGAGGCCGCGCAGGAGGTTGGCGAGGCGCTCGAGCAGCTGACCGAGCTCGGGGTTCAGGTCAAGGACCTCGACCGCGGCCTGCTCGACTTCCCCACCCGCGATCCGCGCTCCGGGGACCTGGTGCTCCTCTGCTGGGAGCTCGGAGAGCGGCAGATCGAGTTCTGGCACGGGCCCGAGGAGGGGTACGCCGGCAGGAAGCCGCTCCCGTTCTAGAGAACTCCGGAGGGCATGGGTTGGGACTGGCTCCAGGACGCGGTCATTCCGCTGCTCATCGTGGGAGCGGCGCTGATCGTGGCGCGACTCGTCGACCGCGTCGTCGTCAGACACGTCGGAGACGCTCCGGCGGCTCTGACCCGATACCGTGTTCTCCGACGTAGTATCACCGTGGCGATCGTCTCGATCGGCGTTCTCAGCGCACTGTTCGTCATTCCGCAGGTACAGGCGGCGGCGAGTGCGATCCTCGCCTCCTCCGCCGTGATCGCGCTCGTCGTCGGCTACGCGGCCCAGCCAACGCTCTCGAACTTCATTGCCGGGATCCTGATCGCATTCATGCAGCCGCTGCGCATCGGTGACCACGTCGATGCGTCCGGCGCCGTCGGCACGGTCGAGGACATCGGTCTCACGTACACGCTCGTGCGCGCCGTCGACGGCTCGCGCTTCTACCTGCCGAACTCGAAACTCGCCTCCGATACCATCAAGAACACGACGCTTGCGAGCCGCGAGCACCTCGCCCGGGTTCAGCTCTCGGTGCCGAGCTCAACGGACGTCGGCTGGGTCATGAAGATGCTGGTCGAAGAGGCGCGCAAGGCGCCCGGGACGCTTCCGGAGAAGACCCCGGTGGCCTCGATCGCCGCGATCGAGGCGCAGGCCGTCGCGGTCCGGGTCGACGCGTGGTCGAAGACCGACGGTCAGGCCGACGCAGCCGGTCAGGCGATTCGCACCGCGGCGTTCCGCCGCCTGCACGAGCACGGGATCCTGGGACCGGCGTGACCTCCAACGGCAATAGCAACGGCAACGGCAGCAGGCGCGTGCGCGACCCGGGGTCGCCGGTGCGTACCGCTGCGGCAAACCGCCGCCGCCGCCAGCGCCGCCGCCGTGAGCGCTCGGCGATCCGCAAGCTCGCCGCCGGGATCGCAGTCCTCGTCTTGATCGGGGTGGTGGGCGGAGTAGCCGCGGTCGCGTTCGGCGGCGCGGCGGCCTTCACGTCCAGTTGCGATCTGAACTCGCTCAGACCCGTCACGATCGGCGAGAACTCCTTCGTCTATGCGGCCGACGGGTCGCTGCTCGGTGTCATCCCGGCCGAGCGAAACCGTCAGCCCGTGGCGCTCGACCAGACCTCGCTCTGGGTGCAGAAGGCGACGGTCGCGATCGAAGACCGGCGGTTTTTCGAGCACGGAGGGCTCGACTACGAGGGCATCGTGCGGGCGGCGCTCAAGAACCTGGAGAGCGGTGGGATCGTGGAGGGCGGCTCGACGATCACGCAGCAGCTCGTCCGCAACCTCTACATCGGCAACGAGCGGTCGTTCAAGCGGAAGGTCAAGGAGGCGTGCCTCGCGCTCAAGCTCGACCGCGCCTGGTCCAAGGAGAAGATTCTCGAGACCTATCTGAACCAGGTCTACTTCGGCAGCCAGGCCTACGGGGTCGAGGCGGCCGCCCAGACGTACTTCTCCAAGCCCGCCAAGGAGCTGAACCTGGTCGAGTCGGCGCTGATCGCGGGCCTGCCGCAGGCGCCGTCGGACTACGAGCCGTTCCAGAACCCCGGCCAGGCTGTCCGGCGGCGTAACGAGGTCCTCAGGGCGATGCTCGGCACGGGCGACATCACCGCGTCTCAGTACAGCGAGGGCACGAAGGCGCCGCTCGGCCTCGAGCCGGGCCAGATCTACAGGAAGGTCCGGGAGCCCTACTTCTTCAGCTACGTGCGCGACAGGCTGATCGAGGTCTACGGAGCCGAGAAGGTACGCGGGGGAGGCCTGAAGATCTACACGACGATCGACCCGAGACTCCAGCGCTCTGCGCGGAACGCGATCCGCGAGACGATGAACCAGCGCTCGGACCCTGCGTCGGCGCTCGTCTCGATTAACCCGAGCAACGGCGCGATCAAGGCGATGGTGTCCGTGATCCCGGGCCGTAACGGTGGACAGTTCAACCTCGCCGCCCAGGGCCGCCGCCAGGCCGGCTCGTCGTTCAAGACGTTCGTGCTCGTCGATGCGGTCAAGAACGGGATCGACCCGAACACGACCACCTATCTCTCGGCGCCGTTCGTGTGGCAGCCGGATCCGCAGAGCGCGCCCTGGGAGCCGAAGACGTTCGACAACTCCTACTACGGGCCCTCGACGATCACGCAGGCCACGCTTCGCTCCGACAACTCCGTCTACGCGCGCCTCACGCTCGACCTCGGGCCGGAGACCGTCGCCGAGACGGCGCGCTCGATGGGCATCAGGACGAAGCTCCAGCCGGTTGCGTCGATCGGCCTCGGCTCGAATTCGGTCTCCGTGCTCGAGATGGCGAGCGCCTACGCTACGCTCGCTGCGGGAGGTGTGCGCTCCGAGCCGGTGGCGATCCGCCGGGTCGTCCTTCCCGACGGCACCGTTGACGAGGAGGCCGGCTGGGGACGCTCCAGGCGAAAGCGGGTCCTCTCGGAGGGCGAGGCGTACGTCGTGACGAAGATCCTGGAGCAGAACGTCCTCGCGGGCACAGGCACCGGCGCCTACTTCGGCCGCCCGGCCGCGGGCAAGACGGGAACGACCGACAACCACACCGACGCGTGGTTTTGCGGCTACACGCCGAACCTCTCCACCGCGGTCTGGGTCGGCTACCCCGGAGCGCAGATCGAGATGACGAGCGTTCACGGCATCGCCGTCACCGGAGGGTCCTTCCCGGCGGAGATCTGGCGCCTGTTCATGCAGGCGGCTCTTGGCGGGTCACCGGCCCTCGACTGGGCCCAGCCGGACGATTTCCCCGTCTGGCAACCGTGGAAGGGTCAGTATCAGCTCGAAGGGGTATACGACACGACCACGACCTCGACCACCGGTACCGAGACAGCCAGGACCGAGACCGCACCGACTCCCGCCGACGTCGGCTTGGGCCCCGTCGAGACGACGGGTGTGGTCGAGCCACCGCTGGGCGACACGGCGGCCGCCGAGCCGCCACCTGACACTGGAAGCGCCAAGCCTCCTCCAGCCCCGACTGACGCCGTCGAGACGGTTCCTCACTAGCGAGCGGGCCGGACTCGCCGCGGGCGCGGCTCTCGTCGGGCTCGTCTGCCTCGGCGCCGCGGCAGCCCTCCCTTCGGGCTCTCCGCTCGTCCCCGGGCACGAGGCGGCGAAGGGGGGCTGGGCGTGGGTCTACCTCGGTGCGGCGACCGCGGGCTTCGTCGCCTATCTGGTCGGGCTTGCCCTCGTACGCGCAGGGCGCGTGCGCCTGCGGGTCGCGCTTGCAGTGGCAGTGGCGGTGCAGGTGATCCCTCTCGCCGGGCCCGTGCTCGTCTCGACCGACGTCTACACGTACTGGGACTACGGCCGGATCGCGGCGGTGCACGGAGCCAACCCGTACGAGGATCGGCCGCTCCAGTTTCCGCGGGATCCCGCCTACTCGCGGATGGGCGCTGACTGGCGCGATACGACCTCCGTCTACGGCCCGGGCTTCACCCTTCTCTCCGAGGGTCACGCGGTCGTGACCGGGAGCTCGCCAACACTGGCGGCCTGGCTCTACAAGGCCCTGGGCGCGGTCACCATGCTCGCGCTGGTCTTCCTCGCCGCCAGACTCGGTACGCGCCCGGCTTTCAGCGCGGCCTTCGTCGGCTGGAATCCACTGCTCGCGTTCCACTTCGCGGGCGGTGGACACAACGACGCGCTCATGATGGTGGCCGTTCTCGGCGCGATGGCGCTGGCGGCGGCGGGCAGGCTCGAGCTGGCGGGTGGCGCCTGGGCTGCGGCGATCGCCCTGAAGTGGGTCGCGCTGGTCTTCCTGCCGCTCCGGGCGGTCGCTGCCTACCGGACCGGCCGTCCTGTCAGGCATCTCGGCTTCGCGGTGACAGCGGCCGTGGTCGTGGCGATCGCAACGTGGCGCTACGGGACGGCGTGGCTCGACGCGTTCGGACCGTTGGCCAGCAATCTCGCACGGCAGGCCGACTACTCGATACCGAACCGTCTGGCTGATCTCGGAATCTCCGAGCACGCGGCGGCCTGGCTGCTCGGGAGCCTCTTTGTGGTCGCCTACCTCTGGCTGCTGGGCGAGGCGTGGCGCGGCCGGGCGCGGCTCGGGCTCTGCGCCGGCTTACTGCTGGTTGCGACCCCCTGGCTCGTGCCCTGGTACGCCGTGTGGGTGGTACCCCTGGCAGCGGTCGAGGAGGATCCCCCGGCGCAGTGGCTGGCGCTCGCTCTGTCGGCCTACCTCCTGCGGGACGCAGTGCCGATCTGAGACTCGATCAGCGCGCGCCAGCGGTGGGCCCGTGCCGAGAGCCCCGCCTGCTCCCGGAAGGTGGCGAGACCTCCGGCCGAAAGACGCCGTGCGAGGTCGAAATCGGCGTTCAATCTCGACGCCGCTCGTGCGATTGCGCCGTCGTCCCCGGCGCTGACGAGCAGGGCGCTCTCGCCGTCTGCCAGGAGCTCCCGGGCGGCAGGCGTGTCAGCCGTGACGAGCGGTGTCCCGCACGAAAGGGCCTCGAGGGCGCCGGGCGGCATGGCTCGCCCGGAGGCCGGGACGGTGGAGATCACACATCCTGCCCGCCGCACCTCGTGCCCGAGCGACGTCGGACTGAGCGGCGCGGCGAGCTCGACGTTCGAGGCGTATTCCCCCGAGGCCCTACCCACGATGCGGAAGCGAGCCTCCGGAACGGCCTCCGCCGCCCGGGTTACGAGAGCCGTGTCGGCGTCGAAGACGAGGCACGTGAACGGCACCGCGGCGCTCCAGGGCGGGACGAAGATGCGGTCGTCCGCGCCCGTCGGACACGACGCCAGCCTTCCCGCGGACAGTCCGGCTCGCTCGCCGATCGCCGCCGCGCCCGCAGCGCTCTCGGCGACGACGAGGTCGGCGAGGCGCAGAAGTTGCCGGCGGGCGATGCCGAGCTCGTCGACCAGTCCGTCGACGGCGTTGACGACAACCGGGCGCTTCCGCGCCGTCCGTCGCGCCGCAGGCAGGCTCCGAAGGGGAGGGTGACCTACCCAGATCGCGTCGGCGGCCGCGGCGTCGCCGACGAGCGTGAAGCCGGCGTCGACGAGCGCGCGGAGCGCGAGGAAGTTGCGAGGCTCGTTCCCGTCGAACGACCCGACCGTGTGCAGCCGATGCATCGTTGACGCTTCAGACAACACACCCGGCGAGTTCACGACGCGCCCGGTCATGGCCGGTTAGCTTATGCCTCGACATGTCCGAGCTGATCTCCGTCGCAGGGGCCCAGCGCCTCGTGCTCGAGCGAACGAGGCGAATCGACGCGGAGCGTGTGCCGATCGAGCGGGCCGCGGGCCGCGTGCTCGGGGAGCCGGCCGTGGCAATGGTCGACCTGCCCCCGTTTCCGAGCTCGGCGATGGACGGGTTCGCCCTGCGAGCGGAGGACACGGCGGCTGCTCCGGTGACGCTGCCGGTGGTCGCCCGCGTTGCCGCCGGCAGCCCGGCCGGCCGCGCGCTCGGTGCCGGCGAGGCGATGGCGATCTCGACCGGCGGGGTCGTTCCCGACGGAGCGGATGCCGTCGTTCCGCTCGAGGTCGTCGAGGAGTCGGCGGACGGCCTGCGCGTCTCGGCGCCGGTCACGTCCGGTGCGAACGTGCGGTCCCGAGGCGGGGACGTCGTGTCGGGCGGACCTATTCTGGAGGCTGGCGTCGCGCTCGGGCCTGCGCAGGTCGCCGCGCTCGCGGCGGCCGGAGTCTCCGAGGTCCGGTGTGCGAAGCGGCCCAGGGTGGGAATCCTCGTTACCGGCTCCGAGCTTCGACAGCCGGGCGAGCCACTCGGCGCGGGCGAGATCTACGAGTCGAACGGGCTCTTGCTGGCGGCCGCGTGCGCCTCGGCGGGCGCGGTTCCCGCGCAGCTGGGGGTCGTCCCCGACGATCGGGACGAGCTCGAGCAGGTGATGGAGCGGGCCCTGCTCGGCTTCGACATGCTCGTCACGACGGGCGGGGCCTCGGTCGGCCCTCACGACCTGGTGCGCTCGACCTTTCCGGACTTTCGCATCGAGGAGGTGTTCTGGGGAGTGAGGATGCGGCCGGGCAAGCCGGTCTGCTTCGCGACGCGCCGAGATCACCCGGTGTTCGTCCTTCCGGGAAACCCGGTCAGCGTGCTCGTCACGTTCGAGCTGTTCGTGCGTCCCGCGATCAACGCGCTCCTCGGAGTTCCCGATCCGCTTCCGGTCTACCGGTCCGGCACTCTCGGCTCCGGGCTCCCGCGCAATCGCCATCGGGACGAGTTCGTGCGGGCGCGGATCAGGTGGGAGGACGGAACGGCCGTTCTCGATCCGCTCGCCGGCCAGGAGTCGCACATGATCGTGCGGGCGGCCCGGGCCGATGCGCTCGTCGCGGTCGACGCCGGCGAGGCGGAGATCCCGGCTGGTGCGGAGATCCGCTACATCCATCTCGCCTAGAGCCCGGCTACACGATCCGCCGCACCCGGCGCCGGCGCGCCGCGAGAACACCATGCCGAATCGTCTCGCGGATCGGCCCGCGCTCACGGTCGGGCGTTCCCGGGTAAGGCGCGTAGCGGCCGAACGCGAGCGCGCCAACCTGCTCGGCCACAGCACCCCAGGCGAGGAACGAGAGCACGAGCGCGAGGGGGACGTAGCCCACCGAGACCAGCGCGAGCAGATACCAGGCGGCGTCGGCGCCGAGGTCGAAGCGGAAGGCGAAGAGGCCGACGAGCACGAGCGGGCCGGCGAGGCCGGCAAGGAAGAGCGCGACTCTCGGGGCCACCCCCCGGCCCGCGGTCTGCGGGAGCCAGAGCCAGGTGTGGAGCGACGGGAGGACGAAGACCAGTGCGAACGGGTTCACCACGGCAACGACGATCGCCACGGCCCCGAGCGCGATCATCGCCACCACGTGGCCGGCGAGCTCCTCCGATGGCTCCACCGGCCGGGTTGGCGCGAGCCGAGGCCGTGCGACGAGCCAGCCGCCGAGGGCCAGACCGGCGAGGGCGACCAGCGCGGCGAGCGGCCAGTCGGATGCGGCCGGCGTTGACAGGGGCACCGGCCGGCTCGGGCCCGCGGAAAAGATTCCGGTCACGGCGAAGAATGCGAACAGGCCGCCGAACCAGGCCCAGATCCCGAGCCGGCTCGCGAGGCTGCGAAACGCCGGCGCGAGCGGGATCCCACGCGCGCGAACGCGGGCGACGAGGTCGACGGTCGACGCGAGAAACGGTACGAGGAGCGCGAGGAGAACGAGCTGGATCGCCCAGCCGCGGACGATACGCGACCCGAGATAGAGGTAGGCCTCGGTGCCTCGTGCGACCTCTGCGGCCTGGTCGAGCGACGCGATCAAGGTCTGCGCGGACCGGCCGACTGCGGCGAGCTGTGCCGGCTGCAGGCCCGCCACCGTGTCTCCGATCGGCGATCGAGGCGTACTGCCTGCGGTCGTCAGCGTCAAGGCCGATACGTCCTGCGCGACCAGCGCTCCCTGCTCGTAGAAGCTGATCGGGAACGCCAGGTCGAAGGCCTGGGCGAGCGCGCCGGGCCGCCGGGGCTCCATGCCCGTTTGTGCGAGGACGCTCGACTGCGCCGTCGCGACGAGCGCCGGCGCGGCCGACCGCGAAGCGTTGCCTCCGAACTCCAGGCGCGGCAAGCCCTTTCCACCGATGCCGTCGAGGTTGACGACCGCGATCACGGACGCTCCCGGCCCCACGTGGCGCATGATCCCCCGCGGATAGCGAGCGAAGAAATCGGCTCCGACGCCGCCGTACGCGCCGCCATCGGTCGAGAGCAGAACGATCGTGTGGGCGAGCGCCGTATCCCCTCGGGCGCCCGGGAGGACGGCATTCCGGGCGATCTCGAGCAGGGCGCCCGTGCCCGACGCGTTGTCGTCGGCTCCCGGGGAGAGGCCGAGGTTGTCCCGGTGCGCCATGACCACGATCGTCTGTCTGGAGCCGCCGGGAACGACGGCGAAGACGTTCGTGAACGTCTTCCTGCCGAGCTCGGGCACCTCGGCCGTCACGACCTCGGCTCGAGGCTGAAGGCCCTGCTCCGCGAAGCGACCGGCTACCCACTGGGCCGCCTCGCGGCCACCCTTGGTACCTGGTGAGCGGTCGGGAAAGAGCGTGGCGAGCTCGGTCGCAAGCTGGAACGCCGACGGGCCGTCGAAGGACGGAGGCAGCTCCGGCGGGGGTAGCGCCTCGGTGCGGCCGACGCTGAACGCCGCGATCGCGAGCGCGGCGGCGACGGTCACCCAGGAGGCGCGGTAGAGGCGCGTCGAGACCGGGCGCTCGACCGATCCACGCCGCGGGCGACGCCGGGAGGAGAGAGGCTCATCAGCCATGGCCGCGGACAAGTGTAGTTCTCGCGTGCCGGCCCCTTACCATTACGCGGATGGCCGAGAACGCAACGATCCTGCTCGTCGACGACGAGGAGTCGGTGCAGAAGCTCCTGACGTTTCCGCTCGAGCGGGAGGGCTACGCGGTCGTCCAGGCCCGGGATGGCGAAGAGGCGCTGGAGCGATTCGCGCCGGGGGAGATCGACCTCGTCGTGCTCGACATCATGCTGCCGAAGCTCGACGGACTCGAGGTGTGCCGTCGTCTGCGCGCCCAGAGCGCGGTGCCGATCATCATGCTCACGGCCCGCGACGACGAGGTCGACAAGGTGCTCGGGCTGGAGCTCGGAGCCGACGACTACATCACCAAGCCGTTCTCGATCCGTGAGTTCACGAGCCGGGTGCGCGCGCTCCTTCGCCGCGCTCAGCTCCCGCCTGCGGGGGTGCGCGACGAGGTGATCGAGACTGACGCTCTGAGGATCGATCTCGCTCGGCGCACGGTGGAGGTGCGCGACGAGGTCGTTCAGCTCACGTACCTCGAGTTCGAGCTGTTGCGGACGCTCGCCGCCCACCCCGGCCGCGTCTACTCCCGCCGCCTGCTGCTCGAGATGCTCTGGGGTGGCTCCGACTACCGCGATCCCAGGACGATCGACGTCCACGTGCGGCATCTGCGCGAGAAGATCGAGCGCGACCCCGGCGAGCCGGAGTACATCTTCACCGTGCGCGGCGCCGGGTATCGCTTCCGGGACTCGTGAACCGGTCGCCCGGACTCACCCGGCTCTCGGTCAAGCTCGGCCTCGTCCTGTTTCTGACGGTTGCCTGTGCTCTCGCGATCGTCGGGCTAGCCGTGCTTCCGCAGCTCGAATCGAGGTTGGTCGACGCGAAGATCCGCGAGCTCGAGCGAGCAGCTCCGACCGTGGCGGCGACGACCGATCGCGTCAGCAGCTTCGATCTCGCCAACGTCGTCACGCTCTACCAGGCGAACACGAGCGCACGCGCGGTGGTCTTCGATCGCCTGACCGAGAACACCCTGTCGCCGATCGCCGACTCGAGCGGTCGTCTCTCGAACGACATCCAGGACGACCGGGTTGCGCTCGAGGCGGCGGCGACGATGCTGGCGGCGTCCGACCGCGTCCGCCGCAATGGCCGCGACTTCGCGGAGGCCGCCGTCGTGACCGACGCCGGTCGCATCGTTCTTCTCTCCGCCTCGCTCGCCGAGACCCTCGAGAACGTACGGCTCGTCCGCAAGTACCTCATCGTCGCCGGCTCGATCGCGCTGGCCGTGTCCTGGCTCGTCGGGTACCTCGCCGCGCTCGGAATCACACGCCGGATCGGGCGGCTCGAGGCTGCGGCCGAGCGGATCGCAGGCGGGGATTTCGCTCAACCGGTGGTCGACGAGCACCGCGACGAGATCGGCCAGCTCGCGGGGGCGATGGAGACGATGCGGCTACGCCTCTCGCAGCTCGATCGCGCTCGCCGGGAGTTCATCGCCAACGCGTCGCACGAGTTGCGCACGCCGCTCTTCAGCCTCGGCGGTTTCCTCGAGCTCCTCGACGACGATCTCGACGACGCGACGCGCCGGGAGTTCCTCGCGGAGATGCGGTCCCAGACGGATCGGCTGACGCGGCTCGCCACCGACCTGCTCGACCTGAGCAAGATCGACGCGGGCCAGCTCGCCGTCGAGACCGCAGACGTGGAGCTGGACGCGATCGCCAGGATCGCCGTCGACGAGTTCCGCGCGGTGGCCGAGGCCGGGGAGTACGAGCTGCGGCTCGCCGTCGAGCGGCCCGTGCGGGCGGTCGGCGACGAGCAGCGCGTGCTCCAGATCGCACGCATCCTGATCGAGAACGCCATTCGCCACACGCCGCGGGGGACGTCGGTGGTCGTGGAGGTCAGGCGCTGGGAGGCTCGGGGCGTGCTCGCCGTCCGTGACGACGGGCCCGGGATTCCGGACGAGCAGCAGTCGCAGCTCTTCGGCCGCTTCTACCGGGGCGACGGGCTCAAGGCGTCGGGTAGCGGGCTCGGCCTCGCGATCGCGCACGAGCTTGCCGCACGGATGTCCGGCACGATCCGGGTCGAGTCGAGGCCCGGCGCCACGGTGTTCACCCTGTCGCTGCCACTGGCCGGGCCGACGACCGAGGCCGGGGCACAGGAGCTCTCGACCACGCTTTCGACGTGAAAACGCACGACCGGGCCGAGACGCGCCCCGATCCCGCAATCCACGACTACGATCAGTGACAGTGGCTCGTCCGGGCACAACCGTCCTCGTCGTCGTCGCCTCGGCGATCCTCGGCGGCGTTGTGGCGCTCGGGATCGGCACGGCGGCCGGATGGATCGGCGGTGAGACGAAGACGGTCGTGATCTCGGCCGCCGACGGCGCGCCTTCGCCCGGGGCGCGTCTGGCGGGGGACACGGGCGCGGCCAAGCCGCTCGCGGGCAACGGCTTCGATCCCGCGGGACTGTACGCGTCGCGCGCGCCCGGGGTGGTGACGATCTACGCCCTCTTCGGCGATCACGCCGAGACCGGGCAGGGAGCGGCAGCCCAGGGCTCGGGGTTCGTCGTCTCGAAGGACGGCATCGTGCTCACGAACGCCCACGTGGTGACCACGGCGGGCGAGGGCCCGCCGGGCGATCCGCCCGAGGTCGCGGCGAAGGTCTACGTCCAGTTTCGGGACGGCGATCGGGTGGAGGCCAGGATCGCAGGGTTCGACGTGTATTCGGATGTAGCGGCGCTCGAGGTCGACCCCGAGGACCATGTCCTGACACCGCTCCCGGTCGGCAACTCCGGCAGGGTGAAGGTCGGCGAGCCGGTGGCGGCGATCGGCAGCCCGTTCGGCAACGAGAGCTCGCTCGCGGTCGGCGTCGTCTCGGCGGTGGGCCGTTCGATCGCCTCGCTCACCTCGTGCTACGACCTCGGCGACGCGATCCAGATCGATGCGCCGATCAACCGGGGCAACTCGGGCGGCCCCCTCTTCAACGCGCGCGGCGAGGTGATCGGGATCAACGCGCAGATCCGCTCGAACTCCGGGAACGCCGAGGGGGTCGGCTTCGCCGTGCCGATCAACACCGCCAGCCGCTCGCTGGAGCAGCTCCTCGCGACCGGGAGGGCCCGCTACGCGTGGATGGGCATCTCGACGCAGACGCTGACCCCGTCGCTCGCCCGGGCGCTGGACTTTCAGGTCGAGCGGGGCGCGGTCGTGCAGTCGGTCGTACCGGGGAGCCCCGCCGCCGAGTCGGGGTTGCGCGGCGGCGGCCGCGAGGCCGAGTACGAAGGCGTATTTCTGCGCACCGGCGGCGACGTGATCGTCGCCATCGATGGGCGCCCGGTCAGGAAGTCCGAGGATGTCGTCCGTTCGATCAGCCAGCGGCTCCTGCCCGGCGACACCGCGACGCTCACAGTCGTGCGGGGGGCCGATCGCAGGGACGTCCCGGTGCGCCTCGGCGAGCGGCCGTCCGTGCCTCCCGGCAGCAACTGCTAGTGGCCGGGCAGGGGGCGCCCCGGCCGCCGGTCTCCGACGAGATCGTGCTCGGAGACAACCTCGACGTGCTTCCACGCTACGCGGATGGCAGCTTCCAGCTCGTGTACGTCGACCCGCCCTTCAACACGGGCGCCGACCGCGTGCGACGAACGCTCGAGACGAGTGCCGATCAGGGCGGCGATCGGATCGGGTTCGCAGGCCGCCGCTACCGCTCGCGCCTGCTCGCAGAGTCCCGCTTCGCGGACGCCTTCGATGATTACCTCGCCTTCCTCGAGCCTCGACTCGCCGAGATCCATCGGGTTCTCGCTGACTCGGGCACGCTCTACCTCCACCTCGACTACCGGGAGGCTCACACCTGCAAGCTGCTCCTCGACGGGCTGTTCGGCCCCGAGTGCTTTCTCAACGAGATCATCTGGGCTTACGACTACGGCGCGAAGCCGAAACGGCGATGGCCAGCAAAGCACGACACGATCCTCGTCTACGTGCGCGACCCCGACCGGTACTTCTTCGATTCCGAGGCGGTCGAGCGAGAGCCCTACATGGCACCAGGGCTCGTGACGGCCGAGCAGGTCGCGCGCGGCAAGCTCCCGACCGACGTCTGGTGGCACACGATCGTCTCGCCGACGGGCCGCGAGAAGACGGGCTACCCGACGCAGAAGCCCGAGGGAATCGTCCGTCGGATCGTGCAGGCTTCCTCTCGCCCCGGTGACTGGTGTCTCGACTGCTTCGCCGGCTCGGGAACGCTCGGTGTCGTCGCGGCCGGACTCGGGCGCCGCTACGTGCTCGTGGACGAGAGCCCGGAGGCCGTCCGGGTGGCGAGCGAGCGGATCGAGTCACGCGGCTTTCGAGCGCGTGTTGGCGCGAATACCCGTCAGCGCGCCGGGTAACCTGCGAGCCGGTGCAGCTCCAGCACGTCACGCCTGCCCACAAGTCGCTCGCCGACTACGCGACGCTCTCGGGCGCGGCGCTGAGAGATCAGATCCGCACGCTGGCGGAGCCTCTCCAGGGCAAGCGGGTGCTCCATCTCTCCGCCACCGCCTACGGCGGCGGCGTCGCGGAGATCAACTACACGCTCGTGCCGCTGATGCGCGACGCCGGCCTCGACGCCGAATGGCGGGTGATTTTCGGACAGGACGAGTTCTTCGAGGTCACGAAGACGATCCACAACGCGCTCCAGGGCGACCCGCGCAGCCTGACGGATGCCCAGCAGGAGATCTTCCGCCGCTACAACGCGCTCAACGCGGCGGCGCTCGAAGACGAGTTCGACTTCGTCATCGTCCACGATCCGCAGCCGCTCGCGGTCGTCGAGCACGCTCGCGGCCTCGCACAGCACTGGATCTGCCGCATCCACATCGACCTCTCGACGCCGAACGACGAGGTGCTCGAGTTCCTGTTGCCGTGGATGGCTCGTTACGACGCGATGGTGTACCACCGCCGCGAGTACGTCCCGCCCGCCGCCGGGATCCCTCCTTCGTACATCTGGCCCCCGGCGATCGACCCGCTCGCCCCCAAGAACATGGCTCTGTCCGCCGAGGACGCCGCCTACATCCTCGACCAGTTCGCAATCGACGTCGAGCGGCCGCTGATGACGCAGGTCTCGCGCTTCGACCCGTGGAAGGACCCCGTGGGCGTGATCGAGGCCTGGCGGCTCGTGCGCAAGCGTCATCCCGGGCTGCAGCTCGCGCTCGTCGGATCGATGGCCCACGACGACCCCGAGGGCTGGGACTACTACAACCAGACCGTCGCCGCCGCCGAAGGAGATCCGGATGTCTTCATCCTCTCCAATCTGAACAACGTGGGCTCGATCGAGGTGAACGCCTTCCAGGTGCACTCCGACGTGCTCGTGCAAAAGTCGATCCGGGAGGGGTTCGGGCTCACGGTCACGGAGGCGCTGTGGAAGGCGCGGCCGATCGTGGCAGGGCGTGCGGGCGGAATCGTCGATCAGATCCAGGACCGCTCGACGGGCTTCCTCGTCGAATCCGTCGCCGAGTGCGCCGACGCGTGCAGCGAGGTGCTCGCCAACTCCGGGCACGCCCGTGCGATGGCACTTCGTGGCAAAGAGCACGTTCGCACGCACTATCTCACGCCCAGGCTCCTCCGCGACTGGCTCGCCCTCTTCAATCGTCTGAACGGGAACGATGCGGGCTCGGACTCGCTCGTGGTCGCGGGCCGGGCCGCCGCCTGATTTCGCTCCACCCTCGGTAGTCTGGCTGGGGTGAGCCGGCGCCGGAAGCTGATCGTCGTCTCGAACCGAGGCCCTGTGTCATACGGTCGCGACGTCGCCGACGAACGGGTCGCTCGGCGTGGAGGGGGCGGCCTCGTGACGGCCCTCAGGAGCCTGGTCGAGGGCCACGACGTCACCTGGGTCGCGAGCGCGATGTCAGAGGAGGACGCAGCGGTCGCGGTCGAATCCGGAGGGCTTCCCGTCGACGAGACGGCCCGCGACGGATCGCCGTACCGGCTCCGGCTCGTTCGGCACGAGCCTCAGGCATACGACTGGTACTACAACGTGATCGCGAATCCCACCCTGTGGTTCGCCCAGCACTATCTCTGGGCGCTCGCCCGCGCCCCGGACGTCGACCACGGGCTCCACCACGCCTGGGCGGAGGGCTATGTCGCGGTCAATCGCGCGTTCGCGGCCGCGGTCGTGGACGAGCTCGAGCGCGAGCCCGAAGCTGCGGTCTTCTTCCACGACTACCACCTCTACATCGCGCCGGCGCTGGTGCGGGAGCGGGTTCCCGACGCGACACTCTCGCATTTCGTCCACATCCCGTGGCCCCAGCCCGACTACTGGCGCGTGCTTCCGGAGCCGATTCGCCGGGCTCTCCACGAAGGGATCCTGGCCAATGACGTCGTCAGCTTCCAGACCGCCCGGTGGCGGCTCAACTTCCTGCGCTGCTGCGAGGACATCGTCGGCGCCGCGGCCGACTTCGACGGGGGCCGGGTTCGCATCGGCGGCCGGGTCGTCGACGTGCACACGCGGCCGATCTCGGTCGATCCGGTCGAGTTCGAGGAGCTGGCCGCGAGCGAGGCCGTGCGCAGTGAGGAGGAGCGGATCGTCGCGGAGCGCCCGGAGCTACTCGTCCTCCGCGTCGACCGGACCGATCCGTCGAAGAACGTCGTTCGCGGATTCCGTGCGTTCGAGATCTTCCTCGAGGCGCATCCGGAGGTGCACGGCCGCGTGGTCATGCTGACCCTGCTCGATCCGTCGCGCCAGGACATCCCCGAGTACGCCGAGTACCTCGGAGCGATTCAGCGCGAGGCACGGCGCGTCAACGATCACTTCCAGGCCGACGGCTGGTCGCCGATCGACCTCCAGATCCAGGACAACTTCCTGCAGTCGGTCGCCGCCTACAAGCAGTACGACGCCCTGCTGGTCAACGCGATCTTCGACGGCATGAATCTCGTTGCGAAGGAGGCGCCGCTCGTGAACGCGCGCGGGGGCGTTCTGATCCTGTCCGAGAACGCGGGTGCGCACGCGGAGCTCGGCCCGTGGGCGATCACCGTCAATCCGTTCGACGTCGCCGGCCAGGCGGACGCGATCCATCAGGCGCTGACGATGGCCGAGGAAGAGCGGCACCGGCGGCTCGAGTCGATCCGCCGCCATGTGCGCGAGCACGACATCGCCCGCTGGATCCGGCTCCAGCTCGACGATCTCGATGCGGCCCGAGGGCGTACCGGCTCTACACTTGGGGCATCGACGACCAAGGTCTGAGCCACGTTGACACTTCGGGCAACGTTCGCATGGTGGACGTCGGCTCGAAGCCCCTCTCGCGACGACGCGCGGTAGCCCGCGCATTCGTGTCGATGCGAGCGGAGACGGTTGCCGCGATCGACGCGCTGCCCAAGGGCGACGCGCTGACGACGGCGCAGCTCGCCGGGATCATGGCGGCGAAGCGTACTGCCGAGCTGATCCCCCTCTGCCACCCGCTCCCCCTGACGCTTGTCGAGGTGCGGGTCGAGCCGGCCGACGGCGGCGTCGCGATCGAGGCGAGTGCCGAGACGACGGCGCAGACCGGAGTCGAGATGGAGGCTCTGACCGCTGCCTCCGTGGCTGCGCTTACTGTCTACGACATGGCCAAGGCAATCGACGGGGAGATGGTCATCGGCGAGGTGCGGCTCGTCGAGAAGACCAAGGAACCCACGTGAGGGTCAAAGGCGGCGGTGGGCGGTGAGGGTCGATTGAGAGCCGCCGTCCTGACGATCTCCGACGGCGTCCACCACGGGACGCGCGAGGACCGCTCCGGCAATGCCCTCGCTGAGCTCCTGGCCGGAGAGGGGTACGAGGTGATCCGCCGGGTGGTTCCCGACGAGCGGGACACGATCGCGGCTGCAATCCGCGAGCTCTCCTACGAGGTGCGCCTCGTGCTGACGACCGGGGGGACCGGCGTGGCGCCGCGCGACGTCACCCCGGAGGCGACCCGGGACGTGATCGAGCGCGAGGCGCCTGGGATCGCACAGGCGATTCGCGCCGACTCGATCGCCAGGACGCCCCACGGGCTGCTCTCACGCGCCGTGGCAGGAGTTCTCGGGGCCACGCTCGTCGTCAACCTGCCGGGCTCTCCCGGCGGCTGCCGTGACGGGTTCGCCGTGCTCGCGCCCGCGCTCTCCCATGCGCTCGAGCTGATTGCGGACGAGCCGACCGCGCACGTGCAGAGCTAGGTCTCGTCCGTGGCCGAAGCGCTCCTCCGCTACCCGAGGCTGTTCGCGTCGCTCGTCAAGATCGAGCACACGGTCTTCGCCCTGCCGTTCGCCTACGTCGGCGCCTTCCTCGCGGTCGACGGCGTCCCGAGCGCGCACGACCTCGTCTGGGTCACGGTCGCGATGGTGGGAGCCCGCTCGCTGGCGATGGCCCTGAACCGGCTCATCGACGCGGGAATCGACGCGCGCAACCCACGCACGGCTGGCCGGGAGATTCCCCGCGGCGCTCTTCTGCGCTGGCAGGTCGTCCTCTTCTGCCTCGGCTCGCTCGCGCTCTTTCTCGTGGCGGTGTGGCAGCTCGATCCGCTCGTGCGGTGGCTCTGGCCGATCCCGGTCGCCGGCTTCGTCGTCTACCCGTACCTGAAGCGTGCGACCTGGCTGTGCCACTTCTGGCTTGGCGCGGTGCTCGGGCTGGCGCCGCTCGGAGCGTGGGCGGCGGTGACCGGCGAGCTCCCCTGGCCCGCATGGACGCTCTGGGGTGCCGTCGCGCTCTGGGTCGCCGGCTTCGACATCCTCTACGCGCTCTTCGATCTCGAGCACGACCGCATCGAGCGCCTGCACTCGCTCCCCGCGCGCTTCGGGACGGCGGCGGCTTTCGTCGCCTCGCGCGCGTGCCATCTCGTTGCGGTCGTCCTGCTCGTCGCCACCGGCCTCGGGCTCACCGTCGGCGGCCTCTACTGGGCGGGCGTGGCGGTGGTCGCGCTCCTGCTCGGCTGGGAGCAGTCGCTCGTGTCGCCGCGCGACTGGCGCCGTCTCGACGCCGCGTTCTTCACGATGAACGGCGTGATCTCGCTCGCGTTCTTCGGCTTCGTGCTCGCGGACGTGCTCGTATGAGTTGCGCCCCGTGATCAGAGCCCGCGGTCTCGAGCGTCGCTTCGGCGAGGCGCGCGTCATCCTGGGGCTCGATCTCGACGTCGCCGAGGGCGGCGTTCTCCTGCTCACCGGGCCGAACGGCTCCGGCAAGTCGACGCTGCTCCAGCTCGTCGCCGGGTTGCTCGCGCCGACGGGGGGGACGATCGACGTCGCGGCCACGCGTGGTCAGATCGGCTACCTCGCGCACGAGCCGCTCGTCTACCGCGAGCTGACGGCGATGGAGAACCTCGAGCTCTTCGGGCGTCTGTACCGCGTGCCCGAGCGCCGCGAGCGCATCGGGATGCTGCTCGAGCGCTACGGGCTCTGGCACGCTCGCCACCAGCGGGTTGGGTCGTTCTCGCGCGGGATGCAGCAGCGGCTCGCGTTTTGCCGGACGCTCCTGCACGAGCCGAGGCTCGTCCTGCTCGACGAGCCGCACTCGGCTCTCGACGCTGAGGGCGCCGAGCTCGTCGACGACGAGCTCGCGCTCCTGGCGGGCTCGCGGACGCTCGTCGTCTCGAGCCACGAGCCCGAGCGGATCGAGAGGCTCGCGACGCAGCGGCTGAAGCTCGGTGGGGCCGCGCCCGGCAGGGCGTGGGGTGGGGTGGTGGGAGAAGGTGGGGCCGCGCCCGGCAGGGCGTGGGGTGGGGTGGTGGGAGACGAGTGAACGGCTATGTGACCGACGTCGCTGCGCTCGCGAGGAAGGATCTCCTGCTCGAGCTGCGCTCCCGGGACACGCTGCCGGCGATGCTGCTGTTCGTGCTCTCGACGCTCGTCATCTTCCACTTCGCTCTGCCGTCGGACTCGTCAGATACCGCCGCGGCCGGCCTGCTCTGGGTGGCGATCGTCTTCACGGCCGTGCTCGGGTTGACGCGGGCGTTCGTCGCCGAGCGCGACCAGCGGCTGATGGACGGCCTCGTGCTCGCGCCCTGCGACCGGAGCGCGATCTGGCTCGGAAAGGCGCTCTCGATCCTCGTCTTCCTCGCCCTTGCCGAGGTGGTCGCCGTCCCCGCGTACGCGCTCTTCTTCGAGCCGGTGACGGCTGGGATGGTCGCCGGAATCGTGCTCGCCGATCTCGGGATCGCCGCGGTGGGGACGTTGCTCGCGGCGATGGCCGCCGCGAGTCGCGCGCGGGAGCTGCTCCTGCCGCTCCTCTTTCTCCCGCTCGCGATTCCGGTGATCGTCGGCGGCGTCGGGGCCACGGTGGCGGACGATCCGGGCCGCTACCTCGCCTTCCTGGGCCTGTACGACGCCATTTTCGCGATACTTGCCTGGGCGAGCTTTGACTACGTCGTGGCGGAATAGCAGCGCCCCCGCGGTCGCGGCGGGCGCATTCGTGCTCCTCGTCTCGGGCATCGCCCTCGCGATCTTCTGGGCGCCGGAGGACTTCGACCAGGGCTTCAGCCAGCGCATCTTCTACATCCACGTGCCCGTCGCCCTGACCGCGTACGCCTGCTTTGGCTGGGGCGCGTGGAAGGCGCTGCGGCTGCTCTGGACGAGGAACGAGCGCTATGACCTCGAGAGCTACACGGCGATTCACATGGGCACGATCTTCGGCATCCTCACGCTGGTCACCGGGTCGATCTGGGCGAAGATCTCCTGGGGCGTGTGGTGGAGCTGGAGCGAGCGCCAGCTCGTCCTCTTCCTCGTCCTGTTCCTCTTCTATTCGGCGTACTTCATGCTCCGCTACTCGACCGAGCCGGGGCCCCGGCGCGCGAACCTCTCCGCCGTCTACGCACTCTTCGGCGTCGTGCTGATCCCGATCAGCTTCCTCGCGATCCGCCTCGCCGAGAACTTCATCCACCCGGTCGTCTTCACCCGGGACGGGCCACAGATGTCCGGAAGCATGTTCCTGACGTTCTGCGTCTGCCTCGTGGGCATGATCGCGCTTGCGGGCGCTCTCTATCTGAACGAGCTCGCGGGCAAGCGTCTCGACCGGAGGCTTCGGGACCTGCGCGAGGCGATCGCGTGAGCACGTCGGAGAAGTACGTCTTCGCGGCGTACCTCGTCGTTCTCGCAGTCGTCCTGCTCTACGTGGTCATCTACACCTTCAAGCTGCAGAGGCTCGAGCGGGAGATCGCCGAGCTGGCGGATCTGGCCCGCAGCCGGAAGGCCGCGTAGGTGACGGAGGCCGCGCTCCTGCTCGTCTGGCCTGCGCTGCTCGGGTACGCGGAGGCGGCTGTCGCCTACGCGGGCGCCGCGGCCAGGCCGGGGGGAGGCCTCGGTCGATATGCGATCTGGGGAGTTCGGCTCGGCTGGCTGGCGCAGACGGCGCTTTTGGTCGCGCAGGCGGTCCGGGTCGGCGGCTTTCCCTGGGCGACCTGGGCCGGCTCGCTGAATCTCTTCGTCTGGCTCGTCGTCGGCTTCTACCTGATCTGGGGCTGCCGCTCGTCCTTCCGCCTGCTCGGGCTCGCCGTCATGCCGCTCGCGGCGGGGCTGCTCGTCCTCGCCTGGGCTGCGGGGGGCGCCGGAGAGGCACGCCGGAGCGACTTCAGCAGCGTCTTTCTCGCATTCCACGTCGGGCTCGTGCTCGCCGCGTTCGCCGGCTTCACGCTCGCGGCGGGGCTGGCCGCGCTCTACCTGTGGCAGGAGCGGCGGCTGAAGCGACACTCCCCCGGGGTCCTGCGGCTTCGCGCGCCCTCGCTCGCTTCGCTGGATCGCCTGACCGGCCGCACGATTGCGGTTGCGCTCCCCGCGCTCACCCTCGGGATCGGGATCGGCTTCGGCCGGCTCGGCGCAGACGGGGGAGGTCTCGACCCCATCATCGTCGTGACCCTGCTCGCGTGGGTGGTCTACGCGTCCTTCCTCGTACTGCGCTGGGAGGCGGGCTGGCACGGTCGCCGCGCCGCGTATCTCGCGCTGCTCGGGTTCGCGCTCGTCCTCGTCGTCCGCATCGGCCTGCCCCCGGTGGCGCACTTCTAGCCATGCGCCTCGTGCTCGTCGGCACCTCGCACCACCGTGCCCCTGTCGAGCTCCGGGAGCGCGTGAGCTTCGAGGGCCGTCTCGGCGCGCAGCTCGCGGCCAGGCTTGCGGAGCCCGACGGCGAGGCGGTTGCGCTCTCGACCTGTAACCGGACGTGCCTCTATCTGGTCCACGAGGACGCCGGGGAGGCGCAGCGACGTGCGATCACCGCGCTGACCGAGATCGCCGGTCTGTCCGAGGACGAGCTCTCTCCCGCGCTGTACACCAGGGTCGACGAGGAGGCCGCCCACCACCTTTTCCGCGTCGCGTCGGGGCTCGACTCCCTGATCCCCGGCGAGGCCCAGATTCTCGGCCAGGTGCGGCTCGCGTACGAAGCGGCGTGCGAGGAGGGGGCGGCCGGTCAAGTGACGCACAGGCTCTTCCCGCAAGCGCTTCACGTCGGCAAGCGGGTGCGCAACGAGACCTCGATCGGCGAGAACCCCGCTTCGGTCTCGTCGGCCGCGGCCGAGCTCGTGACGAGCGTGTTCGGCGAGCTCGCCGGGCGGCGCGTCCTCGTCCTCGGAGCGGGCAAGACGGCGGAGCTGACCGTCCTGAACCTCGTCTCGCGAGGCGCGCACAGCCCCGTGGTGGCCAACCGGTCGGCCGAGCGGGCGCAGGCGCTCGCGGAACGCTTCGGCGGAAACGCGGTCGGCCTCGACGCGCTCGACTCCGAGCTCGATCAGGCCGACGTCGTCGTTGCCTCGACGGGGTCGCGCGAACCCGTTCTCGGGGCGGCTCGCGTCGCCGAGGCAATGCGGCGACGCAGAGGTCGGCCGATCTTCTTCATCGACATCGCCGTGCCGCGTGACCTCGAGGTGGAGATCAACGAGCTCGAAGGTTGCTACCTCTACGACATCGACGATCTCGAGCGGGTGGTCTCGGAGAGCATGGCCGGTCGACTGTCCGAGGCCGCGCGGGCCGAGGAGATCGTCGCCGAGGAGACGGCCGAGTTCTCCGACTGGCAGCGCTCGCTCGACGCCGTACCGGCGATCGCATCGCTCCGCGCGCTCGCCGAGGACATCCGCACGACCGAGCTTGCCCGCGCCGAGCGACGGCTGGGCCCCCTTTCCGATCAGGAGCGCCGCGCGATCGAGGCTATGACGAGCCGGATCGTCGAGAAGCTCCTCTACCTGCCGACGGTTCGGATGAAGCAGGCGGCTGCGGGCGCCGAAGGCGGAACCTACGTCGAGACCGTCCGCCATCTGTTCGGGCTCCCCGAGGTGGGAACGCGCCCGTCAGGGCGGAGAGGGGCGGGGAGGGGCGGTGGGCGCGGTGGAACCGCGCCGTAGTGCTGCTCCGATTCGGTAGCCGCGGCAGCAGGCTCGCGCTTACGCAGGCCGAGCTCGCCGCCGGCGTTCTGCGCGCCGCGGATCCGTCGCTCGACGTCGCACTCGTGCCGATCACGACGGCCGGCGACCGCGACCGGTCGAAGCCTTTCGGCGAGATCGGCGCCCGCGGCGTGTTCGTCAAGGAGATCGAGGAGTCGCTCCTCGCCGGGCGCATCGACGTCGCCGTTCACTCGGCGAAGGACATGACGTCCACCGATACGGAGGGGCTCGGCGTCGGCGCCTACCTTCCGAGAGAGGATCCCCGTGACGCCCTCTGCGGCGCCGCCGGCCTCCGGCCCGCCATGCGGATCGGGACGGCGTCCGTGCGTCGGAAGTCCCAGCTGCTCGCGCTCGAGCCGTCGCTCTCGATCGAGCCGCTCCGGGGCAACGTCGATACGCGACTGCGCAAGCGCGGCGAGCGCGGGCTCGACGCGATCGTCCTCGCCGCCGCCGGGCTCGACCGGCTCGGCCTCGCCGCCGAGATCGGGCTTCGCTTCGATCCCGACGAGCTCGTCCCCGAGGCGGGCCAGGGCGCCGTCGCGCTCCAGGTGCGCTCCGGCGAGGAGGATCTTGTCGCGGTCGCGGACGATCCGGCCACGCGCGTCCGGGTCGAGGCCGAGCGCACCTGCGTGGGCCGGATCGGCGGTGGGTGCCTGGCGCCGATCGCCGCCTACCACGACGGGGTGGCGCTGACGGCTCTCGTCGCCGCCGAGGACGGGAGCTGGCTCGAGCGGCGCCGCGGCGACGACCCGATCGCGCTCGCCGAGGAGCTGGCCGGGTTCCTTCGATGACCCGGGTCGTCGTCACGGGGACGGAGGAAGGCGCGGGGCGGCTCGCCGGTCGCCTGCGCGCCTCGGGGCTCGAGGTCGAGGAATGCCCGCTCGTTCGCGTCGAGCCGATCGAAGGACCGAAGGTCGTCGCCGGCGGCTACGACTGGATCGTCCTGACGAGCCGGATCGCGGTGGATCTCCTCCTCCGCCGGCTCGACGGGCCGTTGCCGCCCGTCGCCGTCGTCGGTCCCGGCACGGCTCAGGCGCTGAGGGATCGCGGCGTCGAGCCGGCGCTCGTGGCCTCGCGCTCGACCCAGGAGGGCCTCCTGGAGAAGCTGCCTCGTCCGGCCGGAAGGGTTCTCTTCGCCGGCGCCGAGGGCGCCCGAACTCTGCTCCCCTCGACCCTCGGCGCCGACGTCGTCGTGCTCTACCGGACCGTCGCGATCCAGCCCCGGGACTTCCCCGACGCCGACCTGGTCGTCCTCGCCTCTGCCTCGGCAGCCCGCAGCTTCGCCGCGCTGGGCCTCGACCTGGCCTGCGTCTCGATCGGGCCAGTCACCTCGGCTGAGGCTCGCGGGCGGGGGCTTCGCGTCGTCGCCGAAGCTCGAAGTCACGACCTCGACGGGCTCGTCGAGTCCATTGCACATCACTGCTAGCCCGGTTCCCTCCCGCGAGTGACCAGCGCGGCGGGCACGACGCCGATGCGTGTGAGTGCCGTGGTCGCAACGCCGCGTCCCTTCCGTCGCGAGGGGCTACTCGTCCGCATCGCGCCCTTTGCCGGTGCCGCAGCCGCCGGGCTTGCCGTCGCCGGGCTGCCCTCGGCCGGAACGCACGAGCACGCGTTCGTCACGGCCGTCGCGCTGACGGTCGCCGTCGTCCTCGGTGCGCTCGTGGCTCCGTGGCACCGGCTGCCGATCGTGTTCGATCTCGTCCCGGCGCTCGCCTATCTCGCGATCATCGGGCTCCTGCGCGAGGCGGAGGGAGGCGCGTCGTCGGGCTACGCGCCGCTGGTGATGCTGCCGATCTTCTGGATCGCGCTCTACGGGACGACCGGACAGCTGATCGTCGTGATCGCGGCGGCGGGAGCGACATTCGTCGAGCCGATGCTCCTGATCGGAGAGCCAAGGTATCCGCTCGGCGAGTGGCGCGCGACCCTCCTCTGGGTCCTGACCGCGGCGATCATCGGGCTTGCGGTTCAGCGCCTCGTTCGCGATCTGCGCCGCCGCAGAGAGGACACCGCCACCGTCGGCCAGGTGATGGGACAGCTGGCGGCGACGGCCGATGCCGCCCGCGTGCGCACGGCGATCTGCGAGACGGCGGCGAAGGTCTCGGATGCCTCGTTCGTGGTGCTCTGGGAGCCGCTCCCCGACACGGATGCTCTCGTCGCGTCGGCGTCGGTCGGCGCTGACCTCGAGGGGGCGCTGCTGCCCATGGCCCGGGGCGACGTCTCGGGGCCCGTCCAGGCGTACCTGGACAAGGAGTCGTTCTTCGTGTCGGCGCCGAGGCGCCGCAAGGGAGACGACGGAGCGCGTTCGCTCTTCTACCAGTCGATCGTGCGCGAGGGAACGCCGGCCGGGGTGCTCGCCGTCGGCTGGTCGCGCAGGAGATCGCGCCTGGGCGAGCACTCCACCTCGCAACTCGCGCTCGTCGCCGACCTCGCTGCGGTCGCGCTCGAGCGCGCCGACCTCGTCACGCGGCTCGAGTCGCTCGCCCGCACCGACGCGCTGACCGGACTGCCCAACCGGCGGACGTTCGAGGACGAGTTTCGTCGCCAGGTCGTCCGGGCACGTCTCGGCGGCCACCTGATCTCGCTCGCAATGGTCGACCTCGACCGCTTCAAGGACTACAACGACGACCGCGGCCATCAGGCTGGGGACAGGCTGCTCAAGGAAGCTGCGGCCGCCTGGCGCAACACGCTGCGCATTACGGACACGCTCGCCCGCTACGGCGGCGAGGAGTTCGCGGTGATCCTCGAGGCGTGTGGGCTCGAGGACGCGATGAATCTGGCCGACCGCCTCCGCGATGCGACACCCGGCGGCCAGACCTGCTCGATCGGAGTGGCCGAGTGGGACGGGATCGAGCCGCTCGACACGCTGATCGCCCGCGCGGACGTTGCGCTCTACAAGGCCAAGCGCACCGGCCGCGACTGCGCGGTCGCCAGCATGGCCGCGTAGGAGCGACTAGTCGATCAGCCGGCGCGTCATCCTCGTGATGGCGACGCGCCACATGATGAGCCCGAAGACGACGAGGAACGCCGCGTGGAAGAGGTCGATCCAGCCCGCCCAGCCGAAGACGGCGTCACGCACGAGCTGGACGCAGTGGTAGAGCGGGTTCAGACGGGCGAGTACCTGCGCCCATTCCGGGAGGTCGTCGATCGGGAAGAAGGTGCCGGCCACGAGGAAGAGCGGCGTTATGACCGCGCTGATCACGTAGCTGAAGTTGTCGATCGACTTCATCGTGGCCGCGACGGCGGTCCCGAATCCCGCCCAGCCGAAGCCGGCCACGAAGCCGATGAAGGGAACCGCGAGCATCCCGACGCTCGGCTCGAGGCCGAAGAGCATGGCGACGAGCATCGGCGTACAGCCGTAGACGCCTGCACGCGTCGCGATCCACAGGTTCTCGGCGGTGACGAGCTCCTCGGTGTCGACGGGCGCAGCGAGGATCGCGTCGTAGGTTCTCTGGAACTTGTACTTGACGAACGTGCCGAACATCGCCGGGAACGCCGAGGCGAACAGGACGGCTGTGGCGACCGTGCCCGTCCCGACGAAGTCGACATAGTCGAGGCCGGCAACCGTCGAGACGAGCGAGCCGAAGCCGAAGCCGAACGCGAGCAGGTAGATCGTCGGCTCCACCGTCGCCGAGAACGTCGCGGAGCGCCAGTAGGACGAGAAGTTGATCATCTCCCGGACGAGGACGCCGGCGAGCGCCGACCGCTCGAGGCGGCCGAGCCTGGGAGTCTCCCTGCCAACTTCCTGCGCGGTCGCGCTCATGCGATCTCCTCGCCGGTCAGGAGGACGAAGACGTCCTCGAGATTCGCCTGTCGCCGCTCCCCGTCGGGGAGGCCGCCGTTCGCCCCCTCGAGCTGGAGCAGCGCCACCGATGTCCCGGTGCGCCTGGTGCGGACGCCGGCTCTCGCCGCCTCGGCTTCTACCTCGGCGAGCCTTGCAGGGCCGCCGTAGACCTCGATCGCATCACGCCCTGCATGCTCGGCGATCAGCTCATCGGGAGGCCCGATCGCCACTGCGCGCCCGTGCGACATGATCGTGACGGTGTCGGCAAGCCGCTCGGCCTCCTCGATGTAGTGAGTCGACATCAGGATCGAGACGCCGTCCGACCGCAGAGCGTCGATCAGCGCCCACAGCTCCTGGCGAACCTGGGGGTCGAGGCCGACCGTCGGCTCGTCGAGCAGGACGAGACGCGGCCGGTGGACGAGCGCCCGCACGATCAGGAGGCGCCGGCGCATGCCGCCGGAGAGCCGGTCGACTCGCGTCTCGCGCCGGTCGGTGAGGTTCGCGATGTCGAGCGCACGGTCGATCGCAGAGGGACGGTCATGGCGCGGCACGCGGTAGAGGTGCGCGAACACGCGGAGGTTCTGCTCGACGGTCAGCGTCACGTCGAGGTTGTCCAGCTGCGGCACGACGCCACATTCGGCCCGGGCCTGCTTCGAATCCTGTGGCAATCGGAAGCCCAACACCTCGAGCTCGCCTTCGTCGGCGATCGCCTGCGCGGTCAAGAGCCGCATCGTCGTCGACTTCCCGGCGCCGTTGGGGCCGAGCAGCCCGACGCATGCTCCCTCCGGGACGTCGAGGTCGAAACCGTCGACTGCGGTGATCGGTCCGTACCGCTTGACGGCGCCTCGCAGACGGATCGCTAGCGGCGCCTCGGCCACGGGGCCTGAGACTACCGATGCGATAGCAGGTGGCCGCGGTAGTCTCGGCCTGAGTGGCCGAGCGCGTGCCCGGAACGGAGATCACCCCTCGTGAGAGCCGTAGGCTCTCGACCGGCCTGATCGTCTACGGCACGGTCGGCGTGGCCCTCTCGATCGCCGCCGTGGTCGCCGTGTTCTGGCTCAACGGTCAGTTCGGCGACACTCGCGACGAGCTCTCCGTTCAGGTCGACCAGCTCGAGCAGACCCTTCAGGCGACGTCGCAGAGCATCGTCGACGCGGCGGACACGGCCGACGGCTTCGCGGCGACGCTGGACGACGCCGCGCCCGGGCTCGCGAGCGCGTCACGGGTGATCGGACGGCTGCAGACGACGGTGACGAGAGTGCCGAGCCTTCCGTTCGGCTCGTCCGCGGAGTCGCTGCAGTCGCTCGCGAGCGATCTCGGCGCGCTCTCGGTGAGCCTGGGCGGGATCGCGTCCAGCCTGGAGCCGAACAGCGAGCAGCTGACGAAGACGACGGCGCAGCTGCGCACGCTTGCCGGAGAGGTCGACAACCTGCGCGTGACCCTCGAGGACGGCCTCGTCGAGCGCGGCGCCGACCAGGGCTTCAACTTCCTCCGCGCCGGGATCATCGCCCTGACGATCTGGCTGGCCCTCCCGTCGGTCGCGGCGCTCCTGATCGGCATCTGGCTCCGCCGAGCCGTATCGCCGGCGAAGCCCGCAAGGGCGTAGGCTCCTCGGCGCACCATTAGTCTTCAGCGAAGTGGCCTTCCTCCTGGAGGCGCGGCCGTTGCGAAGGGTTGCCGGAGACGGACCCCGCAGGAGAGTCCCCTCTCGCTGGAGCGGGCCCGGCGCGAGCGCTCATGTGCTCTGCATGTACGGCAAGGGTCCATAGGTTGCGGCGTGCGGCCAATCTATTGCGAAGTCGAGTCGCCGACGTGCACCCGGAGCACGCCGTCTAGGAAGGACGGGAACATCAACTGCCTTGCGGCTTCAGTCTTGCCGGGAGGAGCGCTGCTGCTCCGAGGCCGATGAGTCCGAACACGGCGAGGACGATCATCGCGACCGCGTAGGACCGGGTTCCCAGGGCGACGACCGAGACGAGGATCGTGCCGGCGATTGCCGTGCCGAAGGTCGAGCCGAGGTTGGACACGCTCCGCGAGAGGCCCGAGATTTCACCCTGCAGCTCCTCGGGGAAGCTGGACTGCACGACGTTTACCGAAGGGGTCAGCATCCCGCCCAAGCCAAGGCCGATGAGCAGCAGCCCTGGCACGAAGGCGACGACCCTCGACGAGGCATGGACGAAGCCGAGCAAGAGCCCGATCCCGGCCAGGGTGACGACGAAGCCGGCCACGATCAGCGTCCGCTGCGAGAACCTCTTCGCGAGACGTGCCGCAGCAAAGGACGAGACCAGGACGCCGATCGTCGCGGCGGTGAAGACGACACCTGTCCCGATCGCGCTGTAGCCCCGAACTTCCTGGAGGAAGACCGAGACGACGAACGACACGCCCATGAGCAAAAGCCACTGGGTGTTCTGGGTGACGAGGGCGAGGTCGGAGGTACGGTTCCGGAAGAGGCCGGTCGACAGGAGCGGCTCTCTTCCGGCCCGCTCGCGAGCACGGATGTAGAGGTAGAAGCCGATCAGGAATGCGACTCCGAGCACGACGCACACGGCGAACAGCACGTTGCGCGTGCCGGCCTGCAGGATTCCGAAGACGACGAGCAACATGCCGACCGCCGAGAGGATTGCCCCGAGCGCGTCGAAGGGACGTGTCGGGTCGGGCGGGAGTGGATCGACGAGCCGGCGGCTGAGAAAGATGATCGTGGCAACGACCAGAGCCTGGAAAACGAACGCGGCCCGCCAGCTGATTCCCGTCGTGATCAGGCCACCGATCAACGGCCCCGCTGCCGCGCCGACGCCGCCCAGCCCGCTGATGACGCCGAAGGCCCAGGCGCGCGAGGTGAGATCGCTAAACCACAGCGTCGCGAGGATGTAGACGGGCGGGATCAAGAAGGCCGTGCCGACGCCTTCGAACAACGAGTTCCCGAGAATCAGTACGCCGAGACCCGGCGAGACCGCGCTCAGGAGCGCGCCGATCCCGTACAGCGTGAGCCCCAGGAGGAAGCACCGCTTGCGGCCCCAACGGTCGGTCAGCTTGCTGCACGGGATCATCAGGATCGCCATGACCAGCAGAAACAGCGTGATCGCGGTCTGGACGCCCTTCACGGTCGTGTCCAGGTCATCGCTGATGTCCGTGATCATCACGTTCATGTTCGAGCCCGCGAAACTGCAGATGAACTGGGCGAGCGCGAGAGGAAGGATCAACCTTCGCGGAGACATCGCCGCGCGGTCCGGGACGAGGGCATCGCTCGCGGCGACCGGGCTCTCAGTCACCAGAATTCAGAGCCCCAACAAGTGTCGGGAAGACCGGCCAACCCTTGGGGTGGCTTGTGTGAGAGGCTGGCCGCCCATCGCGGGATGCCCGATCTTTACACGACGTGGTGGATCGTGAGCGCCGGCTGCGATCACGTCCTACGTCGGGCCGCATGCCGCGTCGCGCGAGAGAAGTGGCGAGGGCCGGAATCGAACCGGCGACACCACGGTTTTCAGCCGTGTGCTCTACCAACTGAGCTACCTCGCCGAACGCGCGCAGTGTAGCCCGTAGCCCCAACCCGTATTCTTCCGCGGGCCGTGGGGGAGCGCAGAGTGGCGATCATCGGGGCAGCGCTCGATCTCGGGGCCGGACGGCGCGGTGTCGACATGGGGCCGTCGGCGATCCGCTACGCGGGGCTCGAGGCTCGGCTGGGCCTGCTCGGAATCGACTGCGTCGACTGGGGGAACGTCGAGACGGAGATCCCCGAGGCCGCGGACGAAGGCGATCCGCAAGCGCGGTTCCTGCCGCAGATCAAGGAGGCCTGCGAGCGGATCGCGCACCGTGTGGCCGGCGCCGTACAGGCGGGCCGCACGCCGCTCGTGCTCGGCGGCGACCACTCGGTCGCGCTCGGGACTCTCGGAGGTCTCGCGTCGGCTCGGGGCGCGGGGGCGGTGCTCTGGTTCGACGCGCACGGCGATCTGAACACGCCCGACACCTCTCCCAGCGGCAACGTGCACGGCATGCCGCTCGCGGCGGCGCTGGGGCTCGGTGGACCGGCGTTCGAGAGTGACGCCTGGCCGATACCGATGGCCGATGCGTCGAGGCTCTCGTTGCTCGGGGTTCGCTCGCTCGACCAGGGCGAGAAGGAGCTCCTGCGACGGCTCGGCGCCGCCGTCTTCACGATGACCGAGGTCGATCGCCGGGGCGTCGAGGAGTGTGTTCGTGAGGCACTCGAGCGCGCGCGGGGCGCGCCGTTCGTGCACGTGTCGTTCGACATGGACGTCGTCGACCCCGAGGTCGCGCCCGGGGTGGGGACGCCCGTGCGCGGCGGCCTCTCGTACCGTGAGGCGCACCTGGCGCTGGAACTGGTCGCCGAGTCGGGCCTCATGGATGCGCTCGAGCTCGTCGAGGTGAACCCGATCCTCGACCGCGAGAACGAGACCGGTGCTCTCGCCGTCGAGCTTGCGGCGAGCGCCTTCGGCGCCCGGATCCTGTAGGACGATGCCGGGGTCGTCCGGGGTGCGGGTTACCCCACCGGAAGTCTCGTAGAGGCACGAGCACAACACGCGGGCTGACGCCCCGACCCGCGTCGCCCTCAGGCGCGATCGTGTGCGCCATGAGAGCGATCTCTTCCGGAACTCGCCGCGACGGGCATCCTCGTCGCGAGCGCTCCACCACCCCAGGTCTCGCTGCGATCCCCGCGTCGTGGGGAGCGGCGGCAGGTCACGCCCCGTTTGCCATTGCGGTCCCCTCGGGGCTGCACCCCGTTGCGGCGGCGGCACACCTCCTCCTGTGCCCGGGGATGCGCGTCGCGGCGGCCGGATCTCGATCGCTCTCCCGGCGCGTGTCGTCGTAGCGCGGACGACTTGCATCCGGCAGCTTCGCCCAGCGTCAGCCCGACTCCTCACCGTTTCCGGACGGCCGGTAGTAGGTGCGGCCCGCGAGCTCCTCGGGAAGGTGGTCGACGTCGAAGCCCCGTGGATCGTCGTGTGGGTAGATATAGCCCTCGCCGTGGCCTAGCGAGCGCGCGCCGCGGTAGTGCGCGTCGCGCAGGCTCTTCGGCGGGCGTACGGCGCCGTGCTCGCGCACGTCTTTCGTCGCCTCGCCGAGTGCGGCGATGACTGCGTTCGACTTCGGAGCCCGGGCGAGGTAGATCGCGGCCTGGGCGAGGTTCAGCCGCGCCTCAGGAAGGCCCACGTGCTCGAGCGCCTGGGCGGCGGCGACCGCGACCAGCAGCGCGCGGGGGTCGGCGTTGCCGACGTCCTCCGAGGCGAGAATGACCATGCGCCGGGCGATGAAGCGCGGATCCTCCCCCGCCTCGAGCATCGCGGCGAGGTAGTAGAGGGTCGCGTCCGGGTCGGAGCCCCGCATCGACTTGATGAACGCCGAGGTGAAGTCGTAGTGCGCGTCGCCGGCCCGGTCGTAGACGAGGGGACGCTTGCGCGCGGCGTCGTCCACGTGGCGCTCCGCGACCTGCTCGCCTTCGGCGCGGGCGGTCTGCACTGCCAGTTCGAGGATGTTGAGCGCCGAGCGTCCGTCGCCGCCGGCGCGTCGCGCGATCACCGCGACGAGGTCGTCGGACACCTCCGCCCCCAGCTCGTCGGCTCCGCGTCGCACGATCACGGCGAGGTCGTCCTCCGAGAGAGGCTCGAGCTCGTAGATCTGCGCGCGCGAGAGCAGGGCCGAGTTGACCTCGAAGTACGGGTTCTCCGTCGTCGCGCCGATCAGCGTGACGAGCCCGTCCTCGACGGCGGGCAGGAGCGCGTCTTGCTGCGCCTTGTTGAAGCGGTGGATCTCGTCGAGGAAGAGGATCGTCCGCTGCCCGTTCGCGCCGAGGCGGTCGCGGGCACGCTGGATCACCGCCCGGACGTCGGCCACCGAGGCGGAGACGGCGGAGTACTCCTCGAACGCCGCCCCGGTCGTGGCGGCGACGATTCGCGCCAGCGTGGTCTTGCCACTTCCCGGCGGCCCGTAGAAGATCGACGAGCGGACACGATCCTCGGCGATCGCGAGCCCGAGGGCGGAGCCTGGGCCAGCGACCTGGGCCTGACCGACGAGCTCCTCGAGCGCGCGCGGTCGCAGGCGGACGGCCAACGGCGCGGCGTCGGCGAGCTTCTGCCCGGCTGCCTCCGAGAAGAGGTCGCTCACGCCCGAAGTATGCTCTGGCGTCGATCGATGGAGGATGCATGCCGTTCGAGGAGCTGAAGCAAAGGCACGCGGCGATGTGGGGCGCGGGGCCGTTCGAGCAGATCGCCGAGACGATTGCCGACATGCACGACACCCTCGTGGAGACGCTCGCACCCGGCCCGGGGGAGCGGGCGCTCGACATCGGCACGGGCACCGGAGCCGTCGCGGTCAGGATGGCGCGCCGCGGCGCGGACGTCGTCGGGAGCGACCTCTCGCCAGCGTTGATCGAGACGGCCAAGCGTCTGGCGGCCGAAGACGGCCTCGAGGTGCGCTTCGAGGTGGGCGACGCCGAGAGCCTCCCGTACGAGGATGCGAGCTTCGACGTCGTCGCGTCGTCGGTCGGCGCGATCTTCGCGCCCGACCACGCGGCCGTAGCGCGCGAGCTCGCTCGCGTCTGCCGGCCGGCCTGCTCGGCCTCACTGCCTGGCGACCGGACGGATCTGTCGGCGCGATGTCCCGATTGCTTGCGGCCTTCCAGCCCCCGCCCCCGGAGGGGGCCGGCAACCCGCTCGCGTGGGGAACGGAGGAGCACGCGGAAGAGCTTCTCGGCGATTCCTTCGAGCTCCAGTTCGAGGAGCACGTCTCCGTCTTCGAGGCGGAGTCTGCCGAGGCGGCCTGGGAGGAGTTCGTCGTCGCCTTCGGGCCGATCAAGACGCTGCACGCATCGCTCGACCCGGACCGCCAGGAGGAGCTCAGGCGCGTGATGCTCGACTCGTTCTCGGAGCACCTCGCGGACGGCGGCGTCCGGCGGCCGATGACGTACCTGCTCATCCGCGGAGTCCGTCGCTAGTGCCGTCGGCGACTGTCGATGTCCGGGCCGAGGCCACGGACGTCCTACAGCGTCTGCTCCGGATCAACACCGTCAACCCGCCCGGGAACGAGACGGTCGCGGCCGAGCTCCTGCGCGACTACCTCGAAGCTGCGGGGTTGCGCTGCGAGCTCTACGCCCGCGAGCCGCATCGGGCCAACCTCGTCGCGCGGCTGCCGGGCGGAGACGGCCCGTCGCTGCTCCTCACCGGGCATACGGACACCGTGATCGCCGATCCTGCGGAATGGTCGAGCGACCCCTGGTCGGGCGAGCTGCGCGACGGGGAGGTCTGGGGTCGCGGCGCGCTCGATATGAAGGGGCACACGGTCGCGGCCGCCGTCGCGATCGCGACGCTCGCACGGGAGGGTTTCCGACCGGCGGGAGATCTCGTCTACGCCGCCGTCGCCGACGAGGAGGTGGGGAACAACTACGGCTTCTCGTGGCTCTGCGAGGAGCATCCCGAGGCGATCCGCACCGACTTCTGCGTCAACGAAGGGGGCGGCGACCGGATCGTGGTGGGGCCCCGTGTCCTCTACCTGTGCGCGACCGCGGAGAAGATGAGCTCGCCGTTCGTCCTCCGGGTGCGCGGTCGCAGCGGCCACGGCTCGCTGCCCGCGATCGCCGACAATGCGCTCGTCAAGGCGGCGCCCCTTGTCGAGCGGCTCGGGCGGCTCGAGCAGGAGCCCGTCCTTCCGCCGGAAACCGAGGCGTTCCTCGCCGCTCTGCTCGGTGACGTGCCAGCGCCCGAGGACGCGACCGACCGGGTTCGGGCGATCGACCCCGGGCTCGCCTCGATGCTCGATCCGATGCTGTCGTTCAGCGTCTCGCCGACGGGAATCAGCGCGTCCGACCGGATCAACGTGATCCCGGCTGTCTGCGAGATCGTCTGCGACTGCCGGCTGCTCCCGGGCCAGACCCAGCCGGAGGCGGAGGCCGTGCTGCGCGCGGCGCTCGGCGAGGGCGACTACGACCTCGTCTGGCTCGAGGGTGTCGGCGGCACGCGCTCGGCGGCGGGCACGCCGCTCTGGTCGGCGATCGAGTCCTTCGTCGGAGACATCGATCCCGGCGCCGAGCTCGTGCCGGTCATGCTCTCCGGCTTCACCGACAGCCACTACCTGCGCGAGGCGTTCGGCACCGTCGCCTATGGCTTCTTCCCGATGCGGTCGATGGACACCGAGCTTGTTGCACGGCTCACGCACTCGGCCGACGAGCGCATCGCCGTCGACGACCTCGAGCTGGGCACCAGGTTTCTGCTCCACGTCGCCCGTACACTGGGTACGTGAGCCACGCCGAGTCGGAGAAGGTTCGGGAGGGCGGGGTGAAGGTTCGCCTTGGGGGAATGGCGCTCGCGAACGGCGTCCTCGTCCACGGCCCGAGGCACTGGGCGTGCGCGGTCCGCTCGGAGGACGGCGAGCTTCGCGTCGCATCCGGGCTGAAGCCGCTTCGCGCCGCCGACCTCGAGAGCCCGCTCGTGCGTGGCCCGGCCCGGATCGCCGAGGTCTTCGCCCTCCTGCCCGCCGTGCGGCGTGCCCTGCCCGAGGCCAGGTTGCCTTTCGAGCGCCCGAAGGTGATCGCCTCGATGCTCGGCGCGGCGATGGTGGCGCGCTCCCTGCGGCGTACCCGGATGGGCGCGCTCACGCGTGAAGGGCTCGCCTCAGCGCTCTCGCTGGCGCCCGCAGTCCTGGCCGTGCGAGGGACGTCTCTCGCCGCCTACCACGGCGCCGAGCACATCGCGATCGGGACGTACGACCACGACGAGCCGAGACCGCGCGAGAACGAGCGCTGCGGCACGCACATCGTCGGGCCGCTGGTCGTCACGAGCGCGATCGGTGGGGCGCTCGCCTCGCGGGCGCCGCAGGAGGTGCGCTCGCTCGCCCGCCTCGGGGCGCTGGTCGGGGCGACCGCCGCCTCGGTCGAGGTCTTCGGCTGGATGCTGAGACACCGCGAGCACCCGGTGGCGAAGGCGCTCGCGAAACCCGGCCACGAGCTCCAGCGCCGCTACGTCACGGCCGAGCCGACGCCTGCCGAGCTGGAGGTCGCGGAGGTCGCGCTTGCCGAATGCCTCCGGCTCGAACAGGAGGCTTGAGGCGCCGGGGGCTCCGGCCGATAGGGGTTCAAGGTGGACGGGCTAGTCAACTTCCTGAACGGGATTCCCGAGTTCGTCCTGATCTGGTTCCCGGTCGTCTTCCTCGGAATCCTCGTCTGGCTGATGTGGCGCGTGGTGGGGATGATGCCGCGGGTCAAGCCGAACCTCGTCGAGCCGGAATCGAAGTCCTCCGTGAAGTGGCAGGACGTCGCCGGTGTCGAGGAGGCCGGCCACGAGCTGCGCGAGGTCGTCGACTTCCTCAAGGATCCGCGCCGGTTCGCCAAGCTCGGCGCGCGCGTCCCCAAGGGGATCCTCCTCTACGGTCCCCCGGGCACGGGCAAAACCCTGCTCGCCAAGGCGGTCGCGCACGAGTCGGGCGCGAACTTCTACTCGCAGAGCGCGTCGGCGTTCGTCGAGATGTTCGCCGGACTGGGTGCGGCCAGAATCCGCAAGCTCTTCGACACCGCGCGCAAGAACGCGCCGGCGATCGTCTTCATCGACGAGCTCGACGCGGTCGGCATGCGCCGCTCGGGGTCGAGCTTCAACCGCGAGCACGACCAGACGCTCAACCAGCTCCTCGTCGAGCTCGACGGCTTCGGCGGTCGCGACCAAGTCGTGATCATCGGCGCGTCGAACCGCCTCGAGGACCTCGATCCGGCGCTGCTCCGGCCAGGCCGGTTCGACCGGCAGATTCTCGTCTCTCCACCTGACCTGCACGGCCGGGAAGAGATCCTCGGCGTCCACACGCGCGGCAAGCCGCTCGGCGACGACGTCGACCTGAACCAGATCGCGCGTCACACCGCCGGCCTGACCGGCGCCGACCTCGCGAACATCGCCAACGAGGCGGCGATCTTCGCGGGCCGGGCCCAGCGGCAGCGGATCCTGCAGGCCGATTTCGACCAGGCGATCGAGCGGGTCGTCGCGGGCCTGCAGCAGCGGCGCGTCGTGACCGAGAAGGAGAAGCGGATCCTCGCCTATCACGAGTCCGGCCACGCGCTCGTCTCGCACCTCGTCGGCGATCCACAGCCCGTCCAGAAGGTGACGATCGTCTCGCGCGGACGGGCGCTCGGCTACACGCTCAACACGCCTCAGGAGGACCGGTACCTGCACACGAAGGAGGAGCTGCTCGACCTGATGAAGGTGCTGCTCGGTGGTCGTGCCGCCGAGCAGATCGTGTTCGGCGCGGTGACGAACGGGGCGGCGAACGACCTCGAGCGCGTCACCGACCTAGCCCGCTCGATGATCTTCGAGTTCGGCATGGGCGACGAGGTGTCCTCGCGCACGATGCGTGCCGACAACTACGCGCTGTCCGAGGAGACCAAGCGCCTGCGCGACTCCGAGCAGGCACGCCTCACCGACGTCGCCTACCAGGAGGCGATCGCGATGCTGCAGAAGCATCGCGGCCCGCTCGACATGCTCGCGGATGCGCTGCTCGAGAAGGAGACGCTCGTCCGTTCAGAGCTCGACGATCTGCTCGCCGGCATCGAGGCGGAGTCGCGCTCGTCCGAGCGTGTGGGCCGGGTCGTCCCGCTCCATCGCGAGGAGGGCGTGGACGCGGGCTAGGTCGGTTGGCTCTCCGTGACCGCGACGCTCAGCGCCTAACCCCTAGTCGGTCGCGGACGACACGCAGCCTCAGGTGGATAGGATCGCTGGCGTGGACGTACGCTCGCTTCATCACGTCGCCTTCGCCGTCGAGGATCTCGACGAGGCGATCGACACCTACCGCCGGCTCTTCGGCGCCGAGGTCGAGCTGCGCGAGGCGAACGAGGATCAGGGCGTCGAGGCGGCCTATCTCCGGATCGGCGACGGACGGCTGGAGCTCGTCGCGCCGCTCGCGGCCGACACGCACGTGGGCCGATTCCTCGAGAAGCGGGGGCCCGGCATGCACCACATCGCGCTCGAGGTCGACGACGTCGCCGCCGCGGTGCGCGAGCTTGGCGTCGCCGGAGCGACGGTCATCGACGCCGAGCCCCGGCGCGGCGTCGGCGGCCACCTGGTTGCGTTCGTCCATCCGGAGTCCCTGCACGGCGTCCTCGCGGAGGTGATCACGGTTGACGGGTGAGAGCATGATCCGGCTCGAGATCGGGTTCGAGGGCGGACAGGTCCAGCGGGAGAACGTCCAGGCCACCGAGGCGGACGGGCTCGAAGCGGCGCTGAAGGAAGGGCGCGAGCCGGTCTACGGGCTCGAGACCGAGGACGGCCGCTACCTGATCGCGCTCGGGCGAGTTGTCTACGTCAAACGGCACACCCGCGAGGCCAAGGTCGGG